>OZ245800.1:0-2385000 GCA_965228215.1 uncultured Maricaulis sp.
GGCTGTTCTCGCGGGTGCCGACCGTCTTGCAGAGCCATTGAAGCGCTGCGCTCAGATCGGCCAAATCGCACTTGACCTCTGCGCGAGTAGCATCATCCATCGGCAGCAAGTCTCCGTTGGTGACAGCCTCCAAAACGCGGCAATGCGCGGACACAGCGAGCGATACAGCTTCGCGGCTTGTCATGCTCACGCGGGGCTTGAATGGGTGGGTCATTCTGCGGCCTCCATCGCCCCTGCAATCGGGCCGGGTTGGAGGTTTTCTGCTACCGTCTTGAAGTGAACCGCTGCCGCGTGCGCTTCGTCAGCAGCTTTGCGAATCTGGATGACCTCGTAGTGACAGAAAGCGCCATCAGCGCGGGCCTGTCTGACTGTACCTTGCGCGGTGCAAGCGGCCTCAGTGGTGGTCATCGCCGCATCAATCGGACGGCAAATCGGGCGGGCGTCGTCCATCTGGTCGGCCAGCATGCGCAGGTAATCCCCACCGCCCTCCGCTTCCGCGATGGTCAGGAAGTCCCGCAGAAAAAGCGTGCCCTGCGACAAGCGCTCAGAAAGGCGCTTTTCATCCATGCCAATCAATTCGGCAGCACGGCGCTGTTTGGTGCCAACAAATGCAAGCAAGCCGTTTGATGCGCGGCGCGCGCGTTCGTGTGCGTTCACGGAAAAAACCTCCTCGGTTCCGCCATGACAGCGCGAGCCAGGAATATGAATATCTCCAGCAAGGAGGCTGTCTTATGAATGTTCTTGAAATGCCCAAGCCGGAGGACCGGCAAAAACGCAGACGCCAGTTGGAGCAGGCCGCGAGGCTGCGCGTGAACGCCGCAAAGTTGCGCAAAATGGCAAACGATATGGACGTTAAAGCGCTTCTGATGGAACGCAGTCGGTAGCGTTATGAATACGAATATGCGGGCCTTGCGCAGACCTTCACAGCTAGCCTGTACGTGTTTTAGAGACCCTGCCCGGCTTAGGGGGGCAGCGAGGTCATGTAATTGCACAACGTTAGCTTCATCAAAGACCGCCCAAGCGTCGAACGCGGGGCCGGTGATACATTCATCATCCAACTGGAAAGCGGGCAGGCCAGCATTGAACTGGCCCTCACCCGGCACGCGGCCCTGTTCCTGCAAGCGGAGCTTCTGGACGCGCTGGACGGCTTCGAAAAAGACGCCGTTCGCCAGCTCAGACGTGACAGAAATTGACACCCCCTGCCCGTACCCTTCGATTCCAAAAACAGAAGGGGAAAGCCGGTGGACGGAAAATTCAGCTATTTCGTGTGTGAGCAGTCCGATGTCGTGCGGGAAGGCGACGCCATCAGAATTGACATCCCAAGCGGGTCGGAAACCATTCGCGTTGTTCTTACGCGCCACGCGGCGTTTACGTTGCAGCTCAAAATCGAGCGCGCTTTGGACGGCCCCGCCGATAATGTCATTACCGTTGAAGCCTGGACCGATCATGGCTGACGCTCCAGCCAGGAGCGAGGCGCGACGCCTAACACATCCTCAATGCGGAACATCAGCGCCTTTGACGGCGCGCGGGCACCGTTTCGGATGCGGCAGGCGTGTGGCTGCGAACAGGCCAATGCGCTTGCAAGGTCGGAGTCCGTCCAGCCCCGCGCCTGCATGGCCTCGGCCAGCTCTGTTGCGCCACGAGATATGATGATGCGATCTGACATAACCGCATCTTGCCAGTTTGGCATATTTCATTCAAGTGAAAATTTATGCCAATTTGGCCGTGGCCGCAGAAACGGGCGTGCGGGCATTATTCCGGGCATGGCTGGGCATTATCTGAAAGAATGGCGCGAGCATCGCGGCTTGACACAAGAGCAGGCATCGGAAGCGTCCGGCGTAAGCCAATCCGTATTGACGCGGCTGGAAAGCAATAAGCGTGAATACAAAGAGCGGCACCTTGAAGCGCTGGCGAAAGCGTACCGCTGCACAACAGCCGAGTTGCTGGGAACAGACCCGACCGCAAGTAGCGGCGAGGTCATCAGCATGATGGACCGCATGCTTAAGATACCACCGCACAAGCGGGAGCAAGCGCTGCGGATCTTGGACACATTCACGGAAGACAAAGAGGAAGGCTAACCGATGGCAGGATGGATTAAACCCGCTGCGATTGTTGGTGCCACCTTGGGTTTTCTTGGCGGCATTGTCGCGCCCTTGTGGTGGGGCGTGTTCTTGCTTCTCAACCCCCTGGACCCGCCCTTGCCGATAGTGCTGTGCCTCCCGCCTGCCAGCTTTGAACGTTTTGGCGCGGATCCACTGATGGTTGGCACTCTTTACAACGGAGAATTTGTCGAGGTTAAGCGAATTCGAGAAGGCGATGCTGGCTGGGAAGCGTTCGGAGAAAACGCGATAGAAATCACAATCCGGCGCAACGGCTACCTTTGTGAAGGGGCCGTGTTGCGCCAGGCCCCGTATATTCGGATCTACGATAAACTTTGGGAGGGGCGTTAGCATGGAACTCTTCCTGCTACTCATCCTGCTCGGGCTATATTTCTTGCCCGGCTTCGTCGCCAGCAGCCGCAATCATCACAACGCGGGCGCAATATGGGTCCTCACCATCTTTCTCGGTTGGTCGTTTTTGGGTTGGGTAGCGGCCCTCATATGGGCCTGCACCGCGACTAGAAGCGCCACGGAGACTTAGCCATGCGCATACTCGGACAAATCGTCATCGCCATATTGGCCGCGCTTATGATTGTAACGGGCGTCAATGGCGGCACAGATATACAGCTAGGCTTCGGCTTCCTGCTGGTCGGAATGTTCTTCATCCTTCATCAGATGCCTGACCGCCCGGAACAGGAAGCCCCGCCAGTGCGGCGCACCAAGCCTGTGGACGGCAACACAATCAATATATCGGACTAGGCTTGTCGAAAGCGCCGCAAAAGTTATTCCTGGGCGCGATGCCCGTCCGAATGCTGGAAAGCACGCTCGGCCTAGAGCTAGACGATGGCGACGTGGTGCTGACTGCAAACGCGCAAAAACACGCCAGCCGACGCCACCCTCACGACTACCCTCGCCTACTTCCTCACATCGCGGCGATTGTGGCAGACCCGATGTACGTGGGGGATGACTTTAAAAATCCAGGCAAGATTGAACTGGTAAGCCGTGTGCCGTCAGCGGGCGGGGCTGCGCTGGTCGCGGTAGAGGTTACGCCTAACGCTAACGGAGAATATGCCATTAGCTCGTTCTACCCAATCTCGGAAACCAAGATCCAGAACCGCCGCGCTAAAGGCACGCTATACATTACAAAATAAAACGGGGGCCGAAGCCCCCGCTTTGAACTGCCTGCGCCAAGGTGCCCAATCCTTGAATCTCTTCGCCTTGCGGCTACTGTACCGCGCCTCTCGCGAGAAGCGTGGTGTGTGAGGAGGCCGTTCTCACCTCACAGGCTGCTCTTAACATCAGAATATAATCTCAACATCGCCCTAACGCAAGGATAGCGGGCATGGCCCGCGATTCCTCCAACAGCCTTGCTATAGCGGGACTGTAGCTCGAATTATGCCGATTTGGCAATTTTTTGCTTGATTGTCTTATGCCGGTTTGGCATACTTCCTTCATCGAATGAGGGAGACGCCCGATGGCAATCGCAGACATTCACGAACACGAAGGCAACCAATTCCGCCACTCTACCGGCTGGGATGAGCACGCCATCGTCGCGGCTCGCAATGAGTTGCTGGAGGCGCGCGCCTTGGCTGACCAGTTGGAAAGCAAGCTGCGTGGCCTTGAGCCTGACGCCGCTACCGAGTTGCGCGACTTCATGCACGATTTGGAAGGCACCACGCTCTGGACGCTGATCGATGACCTCGAAAAAGCGGGGGCCATGTGATGCGCCTTGTCCGTGACCTCTCCCTTGCAATCGCAATCGTAATTCTTGGCTGGTGCGGGCTGATTTTCGCCTTCGCCAGCACCAACAGCGGGGGCCTGTACCTCTAATGACCCGTGAAGCCGCAGACGCGCTCTACACGCGCCAGCAAACCGAGTGGGTAGACATCCACATGCGGGAACTGCGCAAGAGCCTCGAACACCTGAACATCTGCCTTGGCAAAGTCGTCTTGGATGATGAGCGCCTGGAAGAATTGCGCCGGGACAGCGAGGCGCTAGAAGCCCTGCTTGCCTTCTCCGTGGCCGCTGCCGTCCAGCATCCTGCCGGGGAGGTCGCGTAATGGCGAAGCTGCCTGAAAACATCCGCAAGATTGGCGAGGCGTTCGGCCTCAAATCTGATGACCTGTGGAACTGCCACGGGACATGGGTTGCCTATCACCGCTCTCTGGAGCGCATCGCGGCAGAGCAGAGCGTCGCCTTTGATGCGCCTGAAGTTTTGGAGTCGGTTGGCAACCGTGTAGCGATCTGCGTGACCGGCAGGATGGGCGCAAAAACAGAGTGGTCTATCGGCGAAGCCTCCCCGGAAAACAACAAGAACAGCTACCCGTGGGCGATGGCTGAGAAGCGCGCCAAGGACCGCGTAATTCTTAAGCTGCTTGGCCTGCACGGCCTGGTCTACTCGGAGGAGGAGACCGACGATTTTAAGCCGGGCGCGGCCAATGATGCCCCGAAAAACCCGACGCGTGCGACGCCGCAGACGCCAGAAGAAGACCGGCTCGACTGGACGGACATCATCACCGAGCCGAACGGGATTAAGCGCCTCAACGCCGCTGGGTCGCGTGAGCTGTGGAAGACCCTGAAAGGCTGCATCGATTTCTGCGGCACGCCAGAGGATCTGACGGAATTTGCAACCGACAACGCAGGCGAAATCTATCGCCTTGCGGATGAGGCTCGCCACCACTTGCGCGAAGCCTTCGACGTGAAAATGGAACAATTGGTTTTAGACAGGAGCGCCGCATGAGCGACCACAAGGAAAAGTTTGTCCACAAGCCAGGGCGCGGGACGCTTTGGAAGGGCGAGGCCGACCGCCCGGAAGCATGGACCGGCACAGCAACGCTGCCCAATGGCGATCAGGTATGGGTGAACCTTTACCCGGCCACCGAACGCGACAGTGACCAGCTACGCAAGGATCGGGATGGCAACCCGTACTACCAGTGCACGATCAAGGCGAAGCAAGCGCAAGACCCGGTGCAGAGCGATTACAGCGCCCCTGCCGCCGATCTTGACGACACGATCCCGTTTTGATGGCCAGCAACCTCCCATACTCCGAGCAAGTCCGGCTGAAGGGCCTTGAATGGGCCGACCTGGATGCTGCCGCGCGACTGCTTGAGGAAGGCAAAACCACCTACCTCGCCCAGCGCATGGCAGCGCTTGGAGATATGCCCGTCAGCAAGGCCGAACGGGAAGTCAAAGCCTCTGCCGATTGGGCTGATTACATCAAGAAAATGGTGAGCGCCCGAACCCGCGCCAACAAGGCCCGGATCGAGTGGAAGTTCCTTGAGGCGCAAGCCTGGGAACACCGGGACGAAGAGGCCACGAAACGCGCAGAAATGCGCATGGGATAGCGCGGCATCCCCTCCGTCGCGCTAGGCGGTGCGGGCTGGTGGCCATCTCCCCCGGTCGCCAGCCCCCGCCACAAAGGAGAACGCAATGACCAGTCTTAATGAAATAGAGAAGCGGTTAGAGGCGTGGCGTCCGATTGCCGGATGGGAAGGGCTGTACGAGATCAGTTCGCATGGACGCATCCGGGCGCTGGCACGCACTACCCCGCATTGGCGAGGCGGTATCAGACGGCTTCCAGCGCGCCTCATGAGCACAAAAAACGCGGCCCGCTACGTCCGCATCACGCTCAAGAGCAACGGGCGCGAGGAATGCATCAGCGTTCACGCCGCCGTCTTGGAAGCATTTGTGGGTCCGCGACCCGAAGGACACCACGCCTGCCATGCGGACGGCGACAGCCAAAACAACATGCTGTCAAACCTGCGCTGGGCCAGCCCGCGAGACAACAACGCGGATAAGGCCACGCACGGCACAAACCCGGCGGGAGAGCGGAACCCGGCAGCAAAAATCACCGCCGCTCAGGCCGTGGAGATCCGCGAGCGCTATGCGCGGGGCGACGCGTCACAGTCCGAGTTGGGCCGGGAGTACGGCCTGCACCAGACACACATCAGCACAATTGTTCGCGGCGAGGCGTGGGCACCCGTACCCTTGGAGGCATCCAATGACCAAGACGCTTGAGCTTGAAGACGCTATCCGCGCATCCGGGTTTTACGATGACGGAGAGGTGGAATGCATCGCCCATGCCGTCCGTGAATGGATGCTGTCGGATGAGAATGTGGAGCGGGCGGCGTGTGGCATCTGCCAAGACGCCGACGGAGACATCGACCCTCTGTCTGTCATTCCCCTGTCTGACGCTATGCCGCATTGGCGCTTGCATGCAGATGCGGCCCGCGCAGCACTTGAAGCCGTTATAGGCCGGACTGACACGCAGGCGACCCTGTACGCGTGCGGAGCAGACACAGAGCGCGATTATATGCGCCCGCAGCGTCTTCACGGTCGCAGCGGGGATGGCGACCTCGCAACTGAGGATGAGGAATAGGACTATGCCCAGCAATGAGGAGTGGCTGCGAAGCCTGTCGGTCGATCAGATCCGCGAAGAGATCAAATACGGCGCGCTCTTGGCGGAGATGCCACGGCACAAGAACCATTTTCGCAGAGAGCTAGAGCAGGCGCGCGCAGAGCTGCGCCGCCGGGAGAATGATAATGATTAAGTTTCCCTGCCCCGAAGCCGCCAAGCGCAATGGCTGGACGCATCAGGTCAACTGGCAAGCGCTGAATGGGCCTGACGTGTGGGTGCCCTGCTTTAGCCGTCATACGCGCGGAGCGGTTGCCGAGGCTGTCGCGGACGATCTGCGAGCTGACCCCTCCGTCAAAGACGTTCAGGTCAACCCCCTCCCCTCTACAGTACAGAAGGGAGAGTGAGATGAGTGCTTCGGATCAAGACCCTCAGTCCGTGTCCTCGCCTTCGGCTCCGGGCCGGGAGCTAACCGAGCGCAACGCTGTCATCAAAAACGCTCGCATCAGCCTGAATGACCGCGACCTCCTCGACTGCATGTTGGAGCTGGATTACGGCGGATCGGGCCAGTGCTTCGGCGGCTACACGCTGCACCTTGGCCCCGGTTACGCCCACCACAACAAAAGCAAGCTAGGCCCGAATTACGCGGGCGTCTTTATCGAACGCGTCCTGCGCATGGCGGGCGTTGACGGTTGGCACCAACTGCCGGGCCGGACAGTGCGCGTCCGTCACGAGCATAGCAAGGTCCATGCAATCGGCCACATCGTCAAAGACGAATGGTTCAACCCTTCCGAAGAGTTCAAGGCGATGGCAGCGGCCCGCAGCGATAGCGAGGAACGCACCGAGCGCAGCGAGGCACAAAATGACCCGGACAACTGAGAAATCATTTCGGCGGGACATGCAGAAATGCCCCTGCTGCGGAGCGCCCGTCGAGGACATGCTCATGATGTTCCGCATCAAGAAACTCGGTCCTGAATTTCGGGAGATGGTCGCCCGCTACATGGACGCCATCGATCCGCAAAACACCAACAATGCGTGAGCCGATTACAGAGTCAAATCGGCTCACGACACACAAGGAGACACAGGATGAGTGAGAGAGAAGAAATCGAGGCCGGTCTGGTCTATGTAGAGGAGCTTGCAGCATCCGCAACCGGCGCTGTGTCAGAACACGCATTACGCGGTGCGCTTCAAACCTGCATTTCACTAACACGACAAGCACTCTCTACCCCCAAGGGAGAGGAAGTGTGCCGCTCTGACGAGCGGTCCGTTGCTTCCGCTAACGCTCCAGGCCGGTATTTAGAGCCAATGCTACGGGCCTACAACGCTGCTATGCGCGCCGCCGACACTATCGAGGCAGGCGAGCCTACCACGCAAAAGGCTGAGGCTCTGCGAAAGGAGGTCGCGTTCCTGCGGCCTCTAATCCAGGAGCTTGAGCAGGCCCCCACCTCCCCTTGGCGGTCTATCGATGACATGCCGGAGGAGATTAAGCGGGATGGGGTCTGCGTGCTTCTAAGCGGCTTCGAGGGGGTTGGCGAAGGCGTCTACAAGCAAGACGGGCCGGGGATTTTTCAGGGCGGTTGGCGCTCCCCTAACGACATGTTCCGGTATCCGGCGTGCGGGTCAAACCCCACCCACTGGATGGTCCTGCCCCTACCGCCTGTACAGGAGGAGAGTTCATGACGGAGCCTTGCGAAAAGTGCGGTGGCCACGGGTGGGTTTGGGCGAAGGAGCTGGACAAATACCACGGCGACCCTGCCGAGCTGGCGTTCGATGATACCCGCTACGACTGCGACGCCTGCGATAGTCCGCGCATGCCGGTCTCAGCGGCTCGCAGGCCGAAGGCCGAGGACACGCAGCGCAGCGAAGCAAGCCACCATGCATCACCCGTAACCCCTAACCCCCCTGAATGTACCACAGGTAATACAGACGAGCTTGATGATGACGGTCTCACGGCGGCCTACATGATGGGTTCGGCCAACGAGCGAGAGCGCACGCGGGAGCTTGTTAAGGCTGTGGAGAGGATGCTGGACGCAATCGATAAAGGCGCAGTTGATAGCGAGGAGATCGTCCCGGTGCCGGGCGATGGACCTCCCTACAGGTTTCATGAGGAGTGGGCGCATCACGCCCGCCGCGCTCTTTCTAATATGGGGGAGGGATGATGGTGGCTCGTGATACTCGCCGATGCCCATCGTGTGGCGGGGCAGGGTTTGTCTTGCATACGGCTCCCGATTGCTGCGGCCTTGTGCATGAGCTGGGCTATTGCCGTGGCGACTGCGCGGTGCCTCGCGAAGTCCAAATAGACTGCCCCGAATGTGGCGGGGCGAGACGCCTATCGGCCCGGAGCGGAGCGCAGGAAACGAACCAAGGCGAAGCCGAGGCAACCCAATCACACAGCGATAAGAGGACTACCAATGACTGATTACCTCGATGCTCTGAAAGATATGGCCCGTGAGGCTGGCGCGTGGGCGCTGATGACGGCATTGCTTGGGTTATTCGCAGCCGTTGGAGCCGCCATTCTAGGCGGCGTGGCTTTCGCCCTCGCGTGGCCGCTGTCGTATGTGTTCGACGCTAACATGAGCGCGATTGCGTCAGTGATTGCCTACATCTTCATCGGGACAATGTTCGCCGTCGTGCTTGGGAACGCCCTTGTGCATCACGTCAGAGATCGGGTGCGCCGTAAGCGCTTTGATCGACAGCGGGGAGGCAACACATGACCCGCACCGTACCTGAAACCCCGACGGAGGCGATGCTTGAGGCGGGTGTAAGGCTCGCGCTGCAATGCAAAATCCATGCGGATTACACATGGCCGGATTACATCGCTGATGTTTACACGGACATGATCCAAGCCGCTCCTGAGATGGGTGGGCAGATTTCGTCTATCTCTACCGGCATGGCGATTGAGGCGCAGGCACGGAAAGCGCTGCTTGAGGAACTGATTAAGCGGGCCACATGCGAAGCAGAGCGTGCGCATGAGATTGGCGCACGAGCAGACGGCGATGACATGGCATACGTGACTAGCTGGCTCCGTTCTGTATTGGAGGAAGAGTGATGGACACCGTTATTGAAAGAAACCGGGATGTCATGCTGCGCCGCGTCACGTCGCGCATCATGGATTACGCGGAAGACTACGACAGCAACAAAGATCCGGACCCCACGGAAGCACGCCGCGACGTTCTGGCAATCTTGCACAACCGGGCCGAAGTGGAGGCACAGACCTTCTCTGACGAACACGGCGACGTGAACATTCCCGCTGCCGCCGCGTACTGGCTGCGCGAAATGTTGGAGCAGGCATGATGGACAGCATCGACCGTGCGCAAAAGTCGATAGACGCCGCGATTGCGGGGCTGGCCGACATCCGCGATGCTGTTGATGGGGCGCGAGGTTGCACCGGCCCTAAGTTGGCCGAACGCCAGCGCTGCATCTCTATCCTGGTGGAGATGGCTAGGGAGGAGAACAGGCGTCATCTGTCAGCGGTCCACATAGCGGAAGGCTACCGCCGCGACGCCAAGCCCGGCGTTCACGTCGCCATCAACGCTAACCACTTGTCCCGGCGAAACGCCCTCATGCAAGCAGCAAGAAGGATAAAGGGATAATGCCCCGCTCGCCCAACCAGGCTGTGATTGAACGCTGCATCCGCGCCGCCGTTAAGGCTGGCTTGCCGGTGTGCGGGTTCGAGTTGCGCCCGGATGGGGCAATCCGCGTCCTGACAGTGGACGCTCTGGACAATCTCGCTAATGATAACGCCTCCGATGAGTGGGGCGATGTGCTTGGCAGTCGTGCGGATTAAATACGTCAATATCTTCCGCGACCGCCACGGCAAGCGGCGCGCGTACTTCCGGCGCGACGGGCGGAATATCCCCTTGCCCGACCCCGAAGACCCCGGCTTCCATCAGGCATACACAGACGCCCTGAAAGAAACGCAGCCCGAGCCTAAGCGCCCGGCGCACGCGTACAGCTTCGATGCGCTGGCGAAAATCTACTTTGCTTCGCCCGACTTCATCGGCCTGCGTGAAGGCACTCAGCGGGCCTACAAATCAACCCTACGGGCCTTCCTGCGCAAGTATGGCGACCGCTCCGTGAAAACCATCCGGTTTGAAGTCGTTTCCGCCCTTATGGGCCAAATGGCCGACCGGCCCGGAGCAGCGAACAACCTCCTAAAACGCCTGCGCCAGCTATTCGCGCTCGCCAAGCGCCTGGACTGGATCGAAACGGACCCGTCCGAAGGCGTGCGCTACTTCCGGGCGGGCGAGATCCACACCTGGACGGCGGACGAACACGCAGCCTTCATCAAGCACCACCAGCCCGGCACGATGGCGCGGCTGGCCTATATGGCGCACCTGCACACCGGACAGCGCAAAGGCGATATTGTGCGCCTGCCCATGCCGAAAGCCGCAAGCCGACAGGGAGCAGCAGCGTCAATGATTCCAGCGCGTTGCCGTGAAATCGACTTACAACCCTGCCGCTGCGATTCAATCGGTTGCGGCCTGAGTTACAAACCTTTCAACCGTGTATCATGGCCAGCCCGCAGATGCCCATTTAGGTCGCGAAACGCAACCCTCTAAGAATGCAACAATCTCCGTTGACCACTTAGGATAAGTGTGCATCGTAAGGCGGCAATTGAACGCCGTTACCACTAAAGGCCGTTTTCGTTCAGGGTGTATTTGCGATGTTGAACCCCAGCCTCAAAACTCAAGCGCGGGCCTTACACGAACGTTTCGCCAGCGCCTCGCCATTCAAACACGTTGTCATTGATGACTTCTTGAAAAAGGATGTCGCAGAGAAGATCCTTAAGGACTTCCCAAGCGAAGCGCACCCGGAGCGACTAAAGAACGAGTTTGGCGACCCAAACCCAAAATCTGCCAGACCCGACATTGAGAACCTGCCGCCGTCTTATGGCGAGTTGGACAAATACATTTCGGGCAGCGCCTTCCTTGACTTCATGGGCAAGGTCACGGGCATCCCGAATTTGCAATATGACCCCTATTATTTCGGGGCAGGCACACACGAAAACTTCCACGGCGCGGGCCTAGACGCGCATTATGATTTTAACATCCACCCTAAGACCGGCCTGCATAGACGGTTAAACGCAATCGTTTATCTCAATAAGGATTGGGACCCCGATTGGGGCGGGCAGATATGCCTCCATGAAGACGCATGGGACAAGCACAATAAGAACGTCTGCGCTGTAGATCCCGCCTTCAACCGATGCGTTATCTTTGAAACCACCGAGTCGAGTTGGCATTCGGTGAGGACGATCAAGACCCCAGGTGGGCGGACAGACCTCAGCCGAAAGAGCTTCACTATATATCTTTACACGCCCATTGAAGACCCGGAGCTAGCGCCTCACGGAACGGTTTATGTTCCTGAGCACCTGCCAGACCACATTACCGCTGGACACAAGCTGAGCAAAAAGGACGCCGACCGTGTGCAGTTTTTGGTGGACCGCCGAAACCACATGCTTCGCAACCTCTACCGCCGGGAGTTGGTTTTTGGGCGAGAATTGGAGCGGCTTAAATCCGCTTTAGGCGACGCAAAAGCTAACCAGCGCCTGCCCGTCATCGGGTACGGGAAGCTAACCGGGTTGCGTGGTGAAGTTTACAGTGACGGATGGATTGGCCGGACACTCTCGGCCCAAATCGAGCCTGTTAAGGCGGTGCGCTCAATCAATGTGAGCCTGTCCGTCCCGAAGCAAGCGAAGGCGGCAACCTTCACCGTCTCAGCGGGCGGCCAAGAGGCCACGGCAAAAAGCGCCAACGGGCGCGTGTCGGCACGGCTAGAGATGTCAGATGCGGTCTCAGCGCCGTTCACGCTCACGATTACGGCGGAAGACACGCTTGCCCTAGAGAATGGTGACGAGCGCGAGTTAGCGGCAATGCTGGACGCCGTCGAGTTGGTACACGACACTCCCGCGAGCTAGCGCAGCATCTCAGGGCTGACATAGTTGCGCGCCACTTCCCCGAACTCATCGTGGTACGTGATGCACATCGCTCGGCGCAGGGAATGCCAGCCGTGCCGGGAAGCGTAGGCATCGCGCGCGGCCAATGTCGGGTGCTGGATGACATCGCAACCGTTGGCGTCTTTTTCCATCTTGTGGTGCTTGTCGCCAGTGTGCGCGAACCGCTTTGTGGTGTTGCCCCATATGACCGGGAACTCTGCGGCCATCATCATCGGGATCTGCTCGAACCGCTTTAAATGCGAGTGATGCCAGAACAGGGCGACGTTACCGTGCTGGTAGGCGTAATACGGTAGCTCGCTGTCAATGACCTCAACGCGGGGTTCGTTCTCGTACAGCGCCTGGAACATCTTCCGAAGCCACACGCTGGACGCCATGTCGTGATTGCCTTCCGCAAGCAGGAGGATGACCCGCTGATGCTTGGCAAGGGCCATGTCCACGACAGCGCGCAAAACCCGGATGGCGACCTCTACCATCTTCGCGAACCGCCCGTCAGCGTCCAGTATATGCCCGCTGGTGGGTGTTACCGGGATCAGGCCATCCCAATGCAGGAAATCGCCAAGCTGCGCTATGACGCATTCTTCCGCATCTGGTGACGCGGCAATCATCGCGCCGAAGCAGCCAATAAGCGTGTCTTCCGCTATCCGCGTGTCCCAATCATCCCCGCCCTCTTTGCGCCACGCCATCATGCCTATATGGCAGTCCGTCAGCGTGTAGACATTGCACAGGGCTGTATCAGCGACCGTGGGAGCCGGGATAGGCTCAAGGCGCGGGACATCTTCGCACAGCGCCTCCACGGCTTGCCGCAGGGCTTCAAATTGCTGTTCACGGTCTAGGTTCGTCTTCACCCATTGCTGAGTGATTTGCCCGTCATCGTTATAGCAGGTTGAAACGCCCTTCACCGCGTATCCAGGCGGGGCGGTGTGCGTCATGTCGTGATTGGGCGCGTACCCTTGCCGGGCCGCGCGGCGTTCTGCACTGTCACGGGCTTCTCTGATGCGACGGCTCGAACAACCCAAAGCCTCTGCGGCCTTCTTCTGCGAGCCATGCTCTACCCATGCTTGAAGCCGCTCACGCTGTAAGGGCGTGGCGGCAAACTCCACGAGTCGCGGGTCCATGTTTCACCTTGGGGAAGCGCCCGAATGGGCAGGGGGAATCCGGGGGTAAACAGTCCCCCTTACTTGGCCCGGCCCAGTGTGTAAATTTATACACAACAGGGAGACAGGAAATGCCTTATTCGAGCAAAGAAATCATCAAGCGCCTGAAGAAAGACGGTTGGTATAAGGCAGGTCAGCAAGGCTCGCATACGCAATGGAAGCATGACGAAAAGCTCGGCAAGATTACCGTGCCGCATCCGAAGCGGACCCTGCATCCCAAAACGGTCAAATCGATATTCAAGCTGGCGGGATGGGGGAAGCCTTAATCCCGCCATGCCGTTATTGAATCATACACACTTAATGTGTAGTGTTAAGTCTGACGAGGAGGAAGAGATGCGATATTTGGCGTTAGTCCATAAAGACCCTGATACAGACTACGGCGTGTCGTTTCCCGATCTGCCGGGCTGTATTTCCGCAGGCGAGACGGCAGACGAGGCGGTCGCGCAAGCGTCCGTAGCCCTTGGCCTGCACCTCTCAGGATATGCCCAGGACGGCGAGCAAGCCCCTGCCCCGCGCTCTATCGAAGAACTGCAAGCAGACCCGGAGTTTCTGGAAGACGCTTCCGATGCCGCGTTTAAAATCTTAGTGGCCCCGGCCATTACCAGCGGCGTGAATACGCGGGTGAATCTGTCGGTCGATACTGGTGCGCTTGCCCGCATCGATAACGCGGCAAACAAGGCGGGCGTGTCTCGCTCCCGCTTTATGGTCGCGGCTGCACTAGAAAGCGCCTAACCACACCCACCCATAGCAGCGCGGGCGGCAAGCAGAGGTTCATCCTTCTCAGCGTCGCCCGTTAGCTCTTTGTCGCACAGGTCGCGGCGCGTGTGTTCGCGGTGTTCGCGCTCATGCAGCACAATGAAGCCGAAGTTCACAGCCGTCCCAATCGTGCCGAGAGCGGCCAAGAGCGCCGCCGTGGCGATGGCTGCGGTCTGCAAGGTCAGTTTATTGCTCTGAGACATTCGCGCTCTCCAAGGCCGTCAGCAACCGCAAGTGCTGCTCCGCGCATTCCGTGAATGCATCATGCCAGGCGTCGCCGTTCTGCATCGAGGCGCGCGGGGATGTTTCGGGGATAAGGAAGGGCGGCTTGCAAGGCTGGCGAAGCGCTTCACTCGGCAGGACCGTCACAGTTTGGGTCTGCAATACCGTTTGCGGCGTTGCGCAGGCAGACAAGCTCGCGAGGGTAAGCAAGCTCAAGAATGGCTTCCACATCGGGTATCGCCTCCGCTAGTTCATCCAGTTGAGCGCGTCGCCGTTGCGCATCACGAGCGATTTCTGCCCGAATGTCCTGTAGCTCTCGCAGAAGGGCGGCGTCTGCATCAGCTCGCGCTTGCAGAGCCTCGATTGTAGCGGCGTTAGTTTTGTTCGCGGCTTCCGCGACGGCGAGATTTTCGCGCGTGGTTTCGAGTGCGGCCCGTGAGCCAGAATATAAAAAGTACAGGCCCGCGATGACGGTCAGCGCAACAGCGAGACCGGCCAGCGCAAGCCGTCCTTTCAGAAATCCGAGAAATGAAATCATGACCCGCTCGCGTTCTGGATCTTCTCAAGCATGCGCGCGGACACATCCAGGCCGATAACAGCCGCCAACACCCAGCCCAAAGCAGCCGGGATGAAATGGTCGGTAAAGCCGCCAATCACGACAGACCCGGCAAGCGTGGACGAACAGACGATAGAGGCATACGGACGGCGAAAGGCGCGGATGAAGCTAATAAACTGGTCTCGGGTCATGGCGTGCCGCCTCCAAGGGCTTTAAAAAGCCAGTTAACCGCCCCTGTCAGTAAAGCCGCCCCGCCCCAAAGAATAACGCGGTCGCGGCCCGTGTTAGTTGCAACCTTAGTGTGAACCTCATCGATTTTTTTTTCGGCTTCGTCTAGGCGAAGTTCCGTCATGCCGATACGCCCGCCCATCTCATCGCGTAAATCGTGACGGGTGCGCTGCATGTCGTCTTTCAGCTCCTTGCGCATGTCTTTCAATTCGGCTCGAATTTCTGTGCGCAGGCTGTCAATGCGCTCTAGCACTTGGCTAAACTCCACGGACATAGGCACTACCCCCACCACTCGCTTGCATTGAAACAGGGGCAAGCCTTGTTCGAAAAATCATTATGCCCGCACACCTCCGCGTCCGGGTGTTTGCGGGTTTCCCGCTCCACCAGATCATACAGCGCAGCCCATTGCTGGTACGTGTAGTTGCTCTCCGGGTTGCCACTCCGGTCTAAGCCGCCAATCATGCAAATGCCGATGGAGTACTTGTTATGCCCGCGCGCATGCGCGCCCTCACGCCAAGCTGGGCGGCCCTCGACCACGTCGCCATTGCGCAGCACCAGAAAGTGATACCCGCAATGCATGCCGTCGCCGTTATGGTCTTTGAAGCCACGCTCTTTGTGCCAGCGGTTGATATCGTCCAGGCCCACGTCCTGACTAACCCGCGTTGCCGAGCAATGCAGGATGATTTTGTTGATTTGTCGCATGGCCTACCTAATCAAAACCGTAATTGACGTATCTGCGTCCACGTACACTTCGGGCGGGCCAGAGCCGGTCACTTCAACGCACAGATAGACATAACAAGTGCCTTCGTAGGTCGCGCCGACAAAGCGCGATGACGTGGCGAGTTGCGCGGTCGTATCGTCGTCTACCTCGGTGAACGGACCGACCGTGTGGAACGTCATCCGCGAGGCTGCGTTACCAAACGCTGCGTAATTGGTGGCCCCGGTGATGGCGCTGCCCTCGGCAATGCTCGTGTCCGAGATGAACAAATCCCAATCGGCAAGCGCCCCGGTGCCGTTCGCGGCATTCGGCCCCTGCATGGTCACGGAGACGACATGCGCCGCCAGCTCATCAATATCTTGGACGTTAGCGATTTCGACGCCGCACACGACTTTATAGCCGCCATCATACGTCGCATCACTGTTCAGCGAGTCCGTTTTGATCTGCTTGGACAGGCGAATAACGGTTGTCCCGTCATCCAAATAGGCCACGTCATTTGTCGTATCGTGGTAAAGCCGCGTGCTGGTCGCCGTAGGCGGGCCGGAGCCTTCCACAATAAGCGCGCGGTTATTCGCCACCTGCGCATCATCCACCGCGCCATTGCCGATTTTCGTCTGCGTGACCGCGCCGGTTCCCAGCTTCGCCTCTACCACCGCACCTGCGTCGATGTCGTTTGCCGCAACCGTGGCTTTGAAAGCCAGCGCACCGGATGTGTTGCTGGTGTATGCGCCGTCTTCGAAATTCAGGCGCAGTGTGTAGAACGGCAGGGAGCCGACATAACCGCGCCGGTTAGCAGCTTCATCAAATGCCGCCAAATCCACAGGCTGACCCGTGACGTTGCCGCCGCTGCCCGTGTCCCATGTCGCGCCAGCCGTCGCGCCTGCTTCTGCTGGTGCGTTGTCCAGATTGAGCGCGTCAATATCGCCTTCGTGCTGCGTAACGCCGCTGGATTGGATGCGAGCATCAGGGAGCGTGCCGGAAGTGACCTGCGGGCCAGCAATCGACAGCGCCGCCTCATGCTGCGTAACACCCGCCTCCTGAATGTACGCATTCGGCACATTGCGCGCGACATCACCCGAGCTATCAAGGCCATTCGGCACGCGGTTATCAGTAGACCAATCCGGCTGAGAACCAATGTTGCTGCCCCACGTCGCGCCAACCGTGGCGTTATCATCAGGCCGCGTGGCCGATCCGTCAGCGACGTTTTCCCATTCGACGCTAGACGCCTCCGCAACGACCCAGCTCGCATTGGTGGTGACGTTCGTCCAGCTAGTCCAAGCGCCCGCCGCGTAGACCTCGCTCACCCGCGCCCGCACATTGTATTGCGTGGACGGCAGCAGGTTTAGAACCGTCTTTTCCGTCTCATCCTTTTCCGCATAAACCGTGTACGCGTTCGTCTCGCCATTCTTGCGGAACTGGATCTCGATGTTATTCGCGCGGGCTAAGTCATCGCCCGTCAGCGCGTCCCATGTCGCTTTAAAGCCCGGCACGGTGTAGGCACCGGAGGACGCATCCGCAGCAGCCAGCGCGAAGCTGGACAGCGACAGCGAACCCGTCGCGGACGTGGACACCGCAAGGATTTGTTCCGGCCCCCACGTGCTTAGATCCGTGCCGTAACGCACGCGCACAAAATAATCTTGATCGGCAACCGCGCGGATATAGCGCCCCCGCGCCGCCTCTGCCCGACTTAGAATAAGCTGGTCGGAATATTCGCTTTCGGTCGGCTTGCGAAAATCAATCGCCACCACAGCCGCAGCAGCGGGGATGCCCGCGCTAGGTGCCGTAACCCGAATAAAGGGCTGCGTGTAGCCCTCCGGGCTGGTCTGCGTCGAACTGGTCGCCGTCCAGCCGGTCGGTGCCGTGATGACGGAACCCGCGCTTTCAACCTCGACCGGGACCGTCTGGTAGCTGGACGCGATATTGAACGCGTTACGATAGCGCACACGGATAGAATAGCCCCGCGCGCGCTCCACGTTTTCCAGTCGGTAGCCGTTTTCAGCCTGCGCCCGCGTCAGCGTTGCAATCGGGATGTAACCGCTATCAGCCGTCGCCCCGCTGCTTTCATTGCCGTATTGGTCGCCCTTGAAATCAAGGCCCAGCGTCGAGCCTTCCTGTCGCTGATATTCCAGCTCCACGAATTGCACCGATGCGGGCAGCGTTGGCGGCGTGACATCAATCACGCTGCGCGGCGTGCCTTGCGGCCCCTCTACTTCCGTAACACCAGCCGTCCAACCGCTAGGCGTATCAGGCGTCGGCGTGCTAGGCGTCGTGGTGGTCGCCTCCGGTGCCGCGCCCTCTTCCGTGGTGTGGTCCCAGCTATACTTTGCGTCCGTCTCAGAGCGCGCGATAACGTCAACCGTGCTGTCCGGGTTGATGGTGCGCTGAATGAGCCGATACTTGCCGTTTGCCGCAGAACCGAAGCTGTCGCTATCCAGCGTGAACACGTCACCTTCTTGGACCTGCATTGCCTTGATCTTGAAGCGCGCTTCTAGCTGGCGCGGTTCGCGCTTGTCACCGCCAAAAATCTTGGCCAGGCGTTGCGCGCGCCGGTAATCGTCCGTAAACGGCAGGCGCAAATCCGACCACAACACCTCGCTGTCGTCTTCAGTCTCCCAAGTCGAATTACGGTACGCGGGCGCGCTGGTCATCTGATAAGTGCCAGTGTCGCGATATTGGGATGTGATGGCGTTCGCCGTGTCCCGAATGGACGTGGACGCCGTGATTTTAATCGGCCCGGCAAGGTCGTCATCGTCCAGCGTTACCGTTGCCGTTTGCGCCTCCGCAGCGAAACAAGCCAGCTTGCCCGAGCGCGTCGTCACGACACCGCCAAACGCGGCAAGAAATGTGCGCATGACCGTCAGCGGGTCATCATCAGAACCGACAACACCGCCGCCGCCCGTGTAGCGCGGGATGGTGCCGCCTGCCAGGACTGAGACCGTTTCATCGCACACGTCCGCAGCGTCCGCAAACGTATCGTAATCAATCAAGCCGTCCGGGATGCCAAGGCCCGCCAAACGGACAGAGTTGACCTCAATTCCCCGGATGTAATCCAGCAGCCACAGGGCCGGGTTTTGCGTCCACGCCCAATAGCTCGCATTGGTCGGGTCAGCGCCCGGCGACGTATCAAGGCGCGGGTCATAGACCTTGCGACCACGCACCACGAAAAGCGGTTCCGGTATGCCGGATGTCCACACCTCCGGGTCATACTCAAAGCGCAGGTAGGACATGCAAACGCCGCGACCGCGATGGTTGCTAGTCCAGCCCGCAATCTCGCTGACGGCATTAGAAAACGCGGCTTGGCTTTCAGAACCTAGCGCTGTCTCGATGCGCGCCTTGTTGGCCCATTTCGCGGGGCTGGTGACATTGCCGGACCCGTCCAGCGTGACCGGCTCCGTTGATAGCCGGACTTCCTCAATGCTTTCATATTCGCCGCCGTCGCCCAGCGCGCAAATAATGTGCATGTACTTATTGTTTTCGCCCGTCGCCGCCGTCTTGATGATATGGCCTGCAACGCCCGTTTCGCCGTACACGAACAGGCGCGAAGCGTTGGGCTGCTTGCCGAACTGAAGCTGCGTTCCCCGGTCCGCCGCGCCAGACGCACCGGGCTTGCCAGCGAGCGCGTTGGAAATCATGCCCAAACCGGACGTGAGAACCAGATTAGAAAGGAAGGTTCCCGAGCCTAGCCACAAGATGGCATTGCCCGCCGCTGCGGCAAATGTCGCGCTGCCGGTAATCGCAAGGATACTGTTTGCAACAATATTCGCGACGATAGGGATAGCCTGCGGCATTCAAAGCACCCATGCAAAAGCGCAGGCGCGCAACGGCACCCGGCGATAACCACCAAGCAAAGACAGGAAGACGCCCTCCCGTCCGTCCACGATGCCCAAGCAATCCATCGGCGGGTCGGATATCGCCACGACATCGCCCCACGACGCCTGCAATGGCGGGATCGGCTCGCCCAATTCCCGTGTCACAAATTCAGCCAGCCGCGCTTCACGCAAAACCCGCAAAGCGGCCCGCTTGCTTGCGTATTCGTCTATGGTCACAGACGCGCCGTTACGCCGCGCCCAGCCCGCCACGAGCCGCACACAATCAAACTGGTTATAATCAACCTCGAACCCGGCCCATTCAGCTAGATACGCCTCTAGCTTGGCGCGGTCTTTGCGCATTAAAACAAGAGCAGATTAGGCGAATTGCCCGGCCCAGGCGGGTCGCGGACCACGCTATTTCCAGCCGCCCCGCCCTCGGAATTGGCATGCGGCGCACCCCACGGCTGCGGGGCCGTGTCCGCGACATACTCAAAGACTTCATCACCGGCGAAGATGTCTTGTTGGTTAGCGTCCGTGCGGCGGTGTTCCGTCCGGCGCAAGCGCGCACCCACGCCGTCAATGACATCCACCACAACGGACACGCCGTCCGCGTCTTCTGAAACGGCAGCGCCATCAATCTTGCCGAAATAGGCAAGCCACGGGTCCACAATAATGGCCTGCGTGCTGACGTTGAAAAAGCCAAAATAGATGTAGACATCAGCGCCGCGCGTTAGCTCATTGAGCGCATCCGCCTTGATAGTTGCGTCGAGCCCGGTCAGGCCCACTTGGACGCTACCCGCCTTTAGGTCTGTGCCGCTTTCAATCGGGCCAATGACGCCCAAATCACCCGCGCCCGTCCATGTCTGGCTGTTCCAAGACAGCTCGCCAATGCCCGTGAAGAAGCGCACTGTGCCGGAAGGAAGATCCAGGCGCACCATCGCAAATGGCGCGTATTCGGTCGCCTCGCTTTCGGTCTTCCACGCTGCGGTTTGGGTCACGACATAGCCTCAATGAAGCGCACGGTGATTTCCCGATGCCCGTTAGACGCGGAGAACTCTTCCGCTGCCTCATCCGGGGCCGCGAGAACAAATTCACCCGTGGCATTCTCAAACGTCACAGCGGCATTATCAGACGGCGAACGGCGAATGTTCGGCGCGACCGGAATGGTCATCTCGCCAGAGCTATTGGCCCAGCAATCCGCCGTGACAATGTGAAGCTCGCGGAATGTCCCGTTGTCAAAGCTGATGTAATCGCCCGCATTCAGGCCGTTTTCGGTTTCCCAGCCGTCTACAGCAAGCGTGCTGCCGGTCTGGCTGGCCCCGTTGACCAGCACGGTCGGGGCCGTGATCCAGCGCTTGCAGTATTCGTCCGCCTGGAAGTCCAGAATGAGGCTAGGCGAATACGGCGAACCAAGGCGAGCGTCCGCGTCGTAATGGTCGATTGTCTTCTTGGCCCACGGCCCAGCGTACACCGTGGTTGCCGGGCCGTTTAACTTGGTCAGAAGACCCATCCACGCGCCCGCCTGATGGCGTGACAGGGGCGGCATCGTGTATTCCAACTGCCAGCGCCCGCCATAGCGATGCGCGCGCTGTGTGGCCCCTGTAATGGGCGAGGAATACGCAACAGAGTTAGACGCGAACCGAATGGTGATATCGCGCGGCCCCGGCGTTGCCGGAAGACTTTCAGCCATTAGCCAACCCTCTTGGCGTTAGAGCGTGCCGCGACGGCTTGCACAGACATATTGGTTGCCGCGCGCACAATGCCCGGCGTGTTCTGCTGAAATGCCGTCTGGATCATCTTGGCGGTGGATTCCGTGGCGTAGCGCGCGTCAATATTGATTACGGTTTGCGCGGACGTAGCGCCTGCCTTGCCAGCGGTGCCGAGAGCGGAGCCAACCGAATTGCTGTTAAACATGCCGGTGAAGGCGTTCGTGAGCGGCTGTGCAATGAGGTTCTGAAACGCAATGCGCGCCATGAGCGCCATGATTTCTTGGGCCAGGTCGCGGAACGTCACGCGCACCCCGCGCGCCATGCGGTCAAACAGGCCCGCAATCCCGTCAGTGGCCATCTGCGCGGCTTCCAGCGCATCAATGCGGAACTTTTCCGCTTCCTCTCGGGCGCGCTCGAATGCTTCGGCGGATTCAATGGCCATATCCTTGAACTTTTCGGCCATCGCGTCGGCCTGCTCTTGCTCAAGCACAAAGGCGTCATCCATCTCCCGCTTTAGCTTCTCCATCTCAATGCGGAGGTTTTCAGCGGCGCGTTCGGCCTGCGACATAGCCCCGGCGATTTCAATCACCTTGCGGGGCTTGTCGCCGTTCGGGTCGGACAGCATGTCCGGTATGATCTGGCCTTTTTCGTCCACATCTGACGGCTCAAGCGCAGGCATGCCGCCGAAATCGAACGTGGCGAACGTGGACCCCAAATCCTCGACGTTCTCTGCCGCTTCCTCTGCGGCGGTGGAAACGTTCTCAAGCGTCGTGACCAGCGGGTGCAGGCCCGCTTGGATGCTTTCCGGCATGCCGTCCAGGCGAAGCTGGATCATCTCAAGGAAGGATTCCAGCGCCTCGGCGTGGTGTTCCGCCGTGGTCATGGCCGGTACAGCGTCGTCCTCGATAGCATCCGCAACCGCAGCCATAGCCTCGGCAACGTCATTGAGAACGCCCGCGACGCCTTCGGTTGCGCCCGTTACTTCATTGAGCGCGCCCGCCAACTGCGTGAATGCGGCCCGCAGATTGCTAAACGCAACGCTGACCGTGTTGGGGAGTTGTTCCAGCTCATCGCGCAGCTTGGGCAGCTCAGACAACAAGGCATTCGCCACCACGTCAGCGGTCAATTGGCCCGCCTCGGCCATCTCCCGCAATTCGCGCGTGGTGCGCCCTGTCTGCGCCTGCAACGCAATCATAATGCGTTGGCCCTGCTCCATCACGGAACGCAGCTCATCGCCGCGAAGCTCGCCGGATGCGAAGGCTTGGGAAAGCTGCCTGGTTGCATTGGCCGCTTCTTGGGCCGTTGCACCGGAAATGCGGAAGGATGCGGCGACAGCTTCGGAGACATCGGCCAATTGCTGGCCGCTAAAGCCTAGCGCCTGCTGTGCCGGGGCAAGACGTGCATACGTCTCAGCCAAAGCATCAAAGGCAACACCAGTACGCCGGGCCGTATCGAACAGCTCCGAGACAGCCGCGCGGGCTTCTTGGTTCGTGCTGGTGTAAAGTGAAATGCGGGCCGTCAGATTGGCCACACTTTCCGCCGCCTGGTTGAACTCACGGGCCAGCAAGCCAACGCCCACCGTGGCGGCAATGCGCTGGAAGCCTTGAAGCGCACGCGAGGCGCGGTTCGTGGACGTGTGAAGCTGTGATGTATCGCCCTTGAACCGGACTACAACTTCGCCAGCTTCAACCATTGCGCGCCTCATCCCAAGCTATCATTTCTTGGACTTCTTCCATTGTCGGAACGTCCGGCTGCCCGCCGCCGTGGAACTCCGCAAAGCCCTCAACCGCCGCAAACCATTCGCGGACCGACATTGACCAGAAGTCTTTAGGCCGCAGACCCATTTTGCCCATCCCAAGCGCCATCCAATCGCGCCACGGGGTCGGCCCTGTTTCTGCGGCCCTATTTAGTTTTTTGCGTTGCCCTCGGGGAAGAATGCGGCGGAAATCGTGTCTCCAACCGCATTCGCAATTTGCCCGATTACGTCCATTCCCTGACCCCGGCCAAGCGCGGAAATATCGTCTTCACTGGCCCCGCCTGAGCGTGCAAACGCCCGTGCGCAGGTCAGCAGCAATGCCACTTCCATTTTCTTGGTCTGGCCATCGAAGATGTCCGAAAACGCTTTACCGCTTGCCTGTTCAATCTCAGCAAGCGCATTCAAGTCGGCAACAAGCGTGTAAGCCCGTCCGCCGATGTTAGCCGCGACCTCGCCGCGAGCGTGATTGGTCATAATAGCCCCTTAGACTATCGGATCAGTGATTATTCAGCGGTGAAATCGACCGTGGAGCCGCTTTCCAGCGTCATCGAGAACTCAACGCCAGCGTCATATGCGCCGTTAAATTCGATGGACTGGATGACGAAGCCGCCCTCATACGTGCCGAAGCCCGGCACCACGATTTGGAAGTTGCGAAGCGTGCCAGCCTCGAAATCCGTTTCAATCGTGCTGTCCGTCGCGGCGTCCGTGAAGATGCCCGAAAAGCTCGCCGTGGCCGACTTCGTGCCGCCCGTAGTGAGCAGTTCACGGGCCAGCTCCGAGCTATCCGCATTTGTTACATCGATAACATTCCGAGACCGCGCAAAACGCAGGTTCCGGCCACCGGCAACGGTGGTGAACACTTCGGTTCCGCCGCCGTCGCCAATCTTGAGAAGAAAGGAAACGCCCTTTTGCGCTGCCATGATTTACACTCCTAGTTAGAGGGGCTGATGAGCGCGCGGAACGTCACCACGCCAGAAATGGACTGGAAGCGCGAAGCCTGTCCGGTTGCGGTGGAATCAATCAGCCCAGGAATGATTTGCCCGCTTTGATACCGACACAGCACAAGGCGTTTATCGGTAGCCGTATCGACCCGCACGGGGCCGGTTAGTGGATCAAGCGAAAGGCTTGCGCCCTCACTTGGCGATTCTTCCAGGTCAAAGCCGCTGCGATGGCTTAAAGCTTCGCGGATTTGCTCCATAGCCTTCGCGACATCATCAATGCCGTTCGAACTTGCGGCCTTGCCGCGCTCGAAATGTGCTGAGACCTGAAACTGAATGTCATCACCATCAAAGTCTTGGGCCGACCAATCGGCCGAAGACACGATTTCAACCGTGATGAACGGGAATGCTTGGTTAGGCGGGGCCTCATACGCGTAAGCGTCCACAGACCCGCCCATATAGCCCTTGAGCAGCGCGTCATTATTCAACGCGTCGATAACTGTCGTGATGAGCGGAAGCGTGCCTTTCATCGGATACGCAGCCTCCGCAGCTTTCGTCTGACTTCCCGGCCAAAGGCCCGGTAAACATGCTGTGCAAATTCCGCCATCCCGCGCCGCATATACGGACGCCCGCCCCTGGATTGGGGCTTAAATTCCAGCGTCGCCGCGTACTCGACAGACGACTTCACAAGCGCGTCCTGGCCTTCCGCTTCCGAGCGGATGTTTTGAGCCAGCTTGCCCGTGTCCGTCATCGGGAACTCGCCCGGTGCCGAAGCCCTAGACCCATCACCCCGCGACTTGCCGGAAGCGGGCTGGCCGTGGATTGCCTCAACCACCTTGCGCTGAAATATCAGCGCGCCTTTCATCGTGGCGTCGCGTGTGATGTCGCGCTCAATCTCGCGTGTGATGCGCCTTAGCTTCCGCTGGACCTCATCGGTCCCGAATACATCAAGCAAAGCCCTGATCGCCCGCAGGCACGATGCACGCGCTTTGTGCCTTGCCGGGGTCTTCCGGCAGGAGCAGGACATACGGCTTGGACCGCTCGCCTTCCGTGATGACGGTCTGCTCACCCGTTTCCGGGTCCGGGTCAGACATGACAGGATCGACCAGCCACACGCCTTTGGTAGAGCGCAGCATCGCGCCGCCTGATACCTGCCAGACGCCCGCGTCATCCTTGGCGAAGCATTCGGGCAAGGCGTTACGGGCTGCGGTTTTGCCGGTGAAAGCGAAGAAGCATCCAGACATGATTAGTTCCCCACCAAGGCTTCAAGTTCGGCGTTTGTCAGGCGACGTGGCCAAAGGCGGAAATCCGCAATATAGCCGTTCAACACGTTGTTTGCGGACGTGTCCCAAGGCCCGCCGCCGAGTACCATGCGCGTGTTCGCGGTCGGCATTGCGCCAGACATATCTGTCGCCTGCGTCGCACCTCCCAAACTCATCACAAAATCGTCTTGCGCCGCAGCAATCGCAACCTTGATGTCGTCCGCGACCGAGTAGCTGGACTGCCCAGCCGGTGTGAGGGTCGCGGACGCCGCCCCACCAGATCGAAACTGCCCAACAACGGTGGTGCCGGAGCCTGACGCCGCATCAATATAAATTGTGTCACTAAACGTCGCACCAAACCCGCCCAACACCTTACCCGTTTGCCCCGCCGTGTTCGGGCTGTACTCGGCATACAGTGACCACGCCGTTGAATTGAACCAAGCACCCGGCGTCAACGTGACAAAATCGCCACTCCGCGTGCTTGCCGCAGGCGAGCCAGCGACCGGCAGGATCGGGCTGGTGGGGTAGGCTTTCTCTTCGCATTGCGGGGCGTGTATGCGCCATGTGTTCGCCGCCGCTGTGCCGTCGAAAATAAAACGGATCATCGGGAGAATGTAAGCCGTGCTTGCCGGGGTCGTGACCGTGACGTGAAACCGACGAATATCGCCATCCACGCTCGACATAATCGCCGTGTCAGCTTGCGATAGGTAGCCCACGCCGCTGTCGTAATACACCACAGTCGCATTGATGCCAGACAGGCCCGCCGTGGTGCCGGATACCAGCGAGAGGCCGAAACTTATGGTGAATGTCTCCGACGCCCCTGCCGACACGAAGGGCGAACCCTCAAACTGCAAGTCGTACACCTGCGCATTTGTACCAGAACCGGAAAACGCGAACTCGTAATACGGCCACCCGGACGCCGTGCCAGACGCTTGGCTTCCAACCGTAATCCCGGCTTGGTTCCAGTCGCCCCAATGCGTCGGTAGGCTCGAACTCACCCCCTCCGCGCGCGGGTTGCGGAACTCGTTCGTGGAACTCTCCTCCACCAACAAGCCCTTTGGCCCAATCGCCGCTACACCGTTAGCAAATTCCGTCAGCGTGCCGACCGTGCCGCCGCTGGTGAAATCCCAATCCGGGTCCCATTTCTTAGACGCACGGGTGACGGTCGCCAGATTTGCGAAATCAGACGTGATAGCCATTAGCGATGTCCTGACATTACCGGGCGCGACAAATCCAAATAGACTCGGACGGGTCGCGCTGCGCCGTCACGATTTCATAATCCGTGCTTTCAACCGTCAGCACGTCGCCAACCGCAGGGTCAGCGGAAAAACTGTAAGCAAAGAGCGTTATCTTGCGGTCGGTCAGTCCGAAGCCGCCTTGTTGCCGGGCAAGGTCCGAGTACTCCTCAAGGAAGCCCCGCCCCGTGTATTCCGTTTCAGCGGTCGTAAAGCCGCCCGTGGCCGTCTTGGTGATAGCGCCCGCCTTGGTCAGCGTGACATCCCAAGCCGTACCGCCCAGCCCTTGGGCCGCGTTGTAGATGATGAGGGGCAGGCCATCGAGAACAGCCATTAGGCCAGCCTCACCGGCACAGACGCGCCAGAGCGGCGATATTCAATCACCGGGGCCAGGATGAGCGAAGCCAGCTTGTACGCCTTCTGCGAACCGGCACCATTCATGTATTCCACCTCAACCGAACCCGCCTTCACGCGCTTGGCCCGGTCGTCACGGCCTTCAACCGTCAAGAGCGCGCCAGAAAGCGCTTCCTTGGCCAATTCCGCGCACGCATTCTCCACCAGCACCGGGACCATATCGGAAAGGTCGCGGCCTTCATGGTCGCACGCGCCCGCACGGGGCCAGCCTAGCGCCTGTGTCGTGGAGGCTATCGCGCCAATCCAGATAAATTCAGCGTCGAGGTATTGCGTGGCCCGCCGCAGCGCTTCTTCCTTGCCCGCCGTTGTGCCAGCGGCCCAAGTGCTATCGCCACGGTTAGACCAATACGTGTCCGCGTCAGCTACAGACAGGTAGCTTTCAGCGGTTGCAAGGCCGGTTCCGTCCT
Source organism: uncultured Maricaulis sp. (assembly GCA_965228215.1). Lineage (GTDB taxonomy): Bacteria > Pseudomonadota > Alphaproteobacteria > Caulobacterales > Maricaulaceae > Maricaulis. The sequence goes on from OZ245800.1 coordinate 27,574, forward strand.
CGGTTACAAGCGACATAAGCCACCCCGCAAAAAGAGCGGACGGGGCCGAAGCCCCGCCCTAGTTGCCACAGGAGAATTAGCCAAGCAGGTTGACGATGTGGTTGGGCTTCCAGCCCTTCACACCCCAAACCGCGCCAACCGAAATCATGGCCTTCTTGTATCCCTTGTAGACAGAGATTTCGAAGACCAGACCGGAATGCGGGTCTTGAACAAGCATCATATCTTCGGCAGCGTCACCACCCACCGGGTTAGCCGGTGCGCGCATGGCCAGCTCCAGAGCAGAGCGGTGGAATGCGCAGTTTGCGGTATAGTCAGCACCAACCGTGATGGCGTCGTTATCGCCTTCAGCGGCCAGGAGACCCGGAGCGCCGATTTCGAAAGAGCCACCGGACAGAGCCGAGTTGACAACGTACTTCGTGGACGTGCCAGCGAAGGTCACGACATCACCGGCAAGGATGGTGCCGGAGCCGCCGTCAGCGGCAATCGTGGTATCGCCAACAGCCGAAGACGCATCATTCAGCAGGTAGCTTGCGCCGGTGCCTTGCGTGTGAGACTGGACTTGGCCGGACTCACGCAGGGCGAGACCTTGCAGGTCAAGCAGAACGCCCTGACGCAGCAGGTTATCGCCGCCTGCCTCGTTAGCCTTCTGAAGCTGTGCGAGGTTGCGGAGATTCACGCCAGCGGACGTGTCAACCACCAGCGAAATCTGGCCGTCCATCGGGCAACCGTTGTCAGCAAGGATTTTGCGGACCTCGGCAACCTCATTGAAGTTGGAACCGAACGGCGTGGTGCCAGCGGTGCCGTAAGCCTGAGACGCGTTCTGGTATGCTTCCGCAGCCAGGTCGGCCTCAATCTCATTGGCCAGAGCGCGCATAGCCTGCGCAATCTGATCGCCATAAATGGACTCATAACCGGAGCCGTTGTTCACGCTCTTGATGTCCTCGCCCGTCCACGGAATCTGGACAGCCTTGGAGTTGTTGAGCGTCAGCGTCTTGTTATCGACAGTCTGGTCATCGCCCTCGGGGATGGTCATCGCCGGGGAGATGGTGTTAGCCGATGCGGCACGCGTGAAGTGCGACCGCACAACGTCATTCAGACCGGCTTCCTCGGAGCCGTCTGCGTTGATGGTGCAAGCCGGGATGAAACCCACCAGCTCGCGTCCGACCACATCTGCCGCTTTGTAAATATCACCGGCAAGGTCGGTAAGAACATTAGCCATTGTAATAACCCTTTGTAATGGCGTTGATAATTGGCCTAAGCGTCAACTACTTTGACGCCATCCTTGGCCGCGTTGGCACGATCCAGTTGGGACATCTTGTTAAAAGCATCCCGCGTGATCGTCTTAGCTCCGGCCTTACCGTCGCCCGCGCCTTGCGCACCGCCACCTGAGTTGTTGGGGGCCTTCACAAAGTGAGACCCGGCCTCGCTCTCGGCCCAAGCGGTGACGAAATCACCGAGAGTTTGCCCGCCAATCTGTGCGGCCCGCGTGCCGTCCAAATCGACCAATTCAATGTTGTTCGTGCGTTCGATCAGAGCGCGCGCGGCTGGCATAAGCGGTGCCGCCACATTCGCTTTCGTGAGCGCTTCGGTCAGACCGTTATCAATCAGCAGGGTCCGGTTGATGCCCTTCTCGGACTCAAGCGCCTTGGTGATTTTCTCGATCTCGACCTTGTGCCGCTCCTCAAGCAATTCGCGCTGCTTGCCGAAGTCGTTTTCTTCTTCCGCCTTTTTGGCCTCTGCCGCCTTTGCCTGGCTGGTCAGGGCGTCAAGCTGGTCACGCATCTCGGCCATTTCGCCTTGGCGCTTCTTCAGCTTGTCCAGCAATTCTTCATTCTTGTTCTTGAGACCGGTGGTGGCCTCATCAATAGCTTTTGCAATCGCTTCTTCCGAAGCGGTCTTGTCATCAGACATGGGGGATGGCCTCGCCATAAAAAAACCGCCCCTCGGGCGGCTCACTCATCCGGTCTTAAACCGGCGCTCAATCGGTGATGTGTGTCACCTTGCCCCGTGCCAGGCAGTCCACGCAGACATGCGATTTCTGCCCGCCTACCAGGCGGCGTGACTTATTCACCATCGGCATGCGCTTGACCTCTAGCCAAGTCGTGCCGCTTGTCCCCGTGTCCTCTAGACACACGGAACATTCAAGCAGGCCGTGCGGAAGCTTCTTGCGCTTTCGCGGGCCGCTCTTAACCAATTTGAGCAATGGCGTATCCACGCTCAAAGTGTATCCAATCCTTCCCGCCGTGCCAAATCATCCAAGGCCAACACGTCGCCCCGGTTATTGACAAAGCGGTCAATCTTTATCCGGCCATTTCGCCAAGCCCTCGCCCGCGTCGGCCCCAATACCTCGTTTTGCACGTCCACCGGCTGGCGTCTCAGCCATTGCGGGAACGTAACCCGCTCCGGTTCGCCCTCCCCGTACAGGATAGGCACCGTCACAGACCGGCAATTGATATGCGCGGGCGGGCGCGGCCCCTTGTCCAGCGGGTAAATCTTTCCATCACGGCCAGCGCACACAATCGACGTGCGACCGTCCAACACCGATGTCCAGCGCACGCCTTCAACCAAGTGGTCATTGCTTTCATAAAGCCGCTGGTTCGCCACCGATGCGAAATGCGTTGTGGCCGTCCTCACCACCGCTTCCGCACCACGGCGGCTAATCTCTAGTATCCCGTCCCGATACCGACCGGCCCGTGTTCCCCGGATGCGCGCCACAATGCTTGACGTGCTCTCACCCTCGGCAAAGCCCATCCGTACCGCTTCACGCACGCGCCGCGCGTGGGCCGCTGACAGGCCAGACATCCATTCGCGCAAATGCCGCCCTTGGAAGGGTCGCGCATTCGCTGCGGCCAGGATTTGCGCCCGTGACGGCACCGCAAAGGATGCCCCGGAAATCTGCCCCAAATGCCGGGCTTGATATTGTGCCTCATACGCGCCGAAGTCGGCCAAGCTATCGGTTAGCTCGCCCGTAATGCTGGCGTATTCCTCCCGGTAAAACCGGCGAATCTCATCTAATAGGGCATTAAGCTGTTCACGCCGCGCGCTGCCCGGATCGGCCAAGCGGATCTTGCGCACAACGTCACGCTCAACCCGCGTCAGCAGGGCCAGCGTGTTACGCACCATGCCATTTGTGACCCGCAGCATGCCCACCTGATGGCGCACCGCATTGTCAATGATGTCGTCAGCCTTGCCCATGACTAGGCCACGTCAATTTCGGGCGGTTCCTGCTCTAATTCGTCCGCGTGGTCCTCGAAGGATTTTTCTTCCGCGATAATCTCGCCGCGCTGCAATGCCGCAAACAGGTCTTGCTTTGTAATCGCGCCAGCCTGCCAGGAACCGACAATTGCGGTCAGGCGTTGCGCATCCATGACCACAGGCATGAAGTCCCGGTTGATGGCGTACTTGACCTCGCCCGTCACCCCGGCCCACTCGGCCACCTGTCCCAACACCCATTCCATGCCTTCGGACACGGCCCCGGCAATCGAGGCAAGCACGCTGTTTTCACCGCTCTTGTGAATGGCCGCTGTTTCCGCAGCTTCCACGCCTTTGCGGTCTTCCATCAGCATGCGCGCGCCCAGCACGGCCATGTCACGGCGCTTGTCTTCCATCGCTTGGCGGATAGCGCCCAGCCCTTGCCCGCCGAACTCAAGGAAGAACGCGTTTCCGCCCTCCCCGAACATCAAGCCCTTGGACGCGCCCAGCGATACCGCCTCGCCTTCCTCAAGCTTCAAATCCACAAAGCACGGCGTCGGGTTGGCCGTCCACATCAGGCCCCACTGGTAAAGGCCGCTGTCATTCAAATGGCCCTTGTTCGCCTCGCACAAGTCCAGCAGCGGAGGCTTGCCCGCTTTCGCCGCGGAACCTTTCGGCGTGAAGAAGCGGAACGGGATGCGGGCCATGCGCGCATTGTTGCGCATCGGGAAGAACTCGGACTGTAAGGCCCAATTCTTGGATTGGTCTTTGACATAGATGCGGACCCGGTAAGCGCCCTCAAACAGATCCAGAACGCGGATACGCTCTTGCGGCTCCTTCTTGAACTCGTCATCAGGGTCTTGCGCCAAATACGTTTCTTGCAGCTTGACCTGCGACAGCACTTTCTCAGCGCCGATCACCGTCTCATCCCAATCAAGAATGCTTTCGGTCGTGTACAGGCTGGCATAGGGCCGCGCGCCCATACCGGACATCTGCGCCCGTGTGCCTTCAACCTCAACGGTCGGGTAGTCCACCAGCACGCCGCAACGCGCTACGGTCAGCACTTCCCCCGCGATACGCTGCGCAAACTGGTCAGCGGACACGCCCGAACGGGTCAAATCATCCCGGTAATCGTCAAAGCTAGGCGGGTACTCGGCTTGCGGGGCCTTGCGGAACAGCAAGCCCTCGAAACCCTCAATTGATCGGGCCGTGCCATTGAAGAAATAGGCCCGCTTTGTGTAACTCTCATACGTGCTGGCGTCGTGCCCCGGCAGACGGGTCAGATAGCTATCGTCAGCAAGCACCTTGTCACGGCCAGCCGCAAACGCGCGCATCATGGCCCAGGCTGACTCTCGGGCCGAATAGTCCGGGCCGGTATTGTCTACGCTATCGCTCATCCGAAGTTCACCTTGACAGTAGATGCCTGGTGGCCTCGCCGCAGGCTTTCGACGGCGTACCGCAGCGCGTCGATAACGTGATTGTGTTTGTCTTCCAGAAAGGGAAGAACCTCGCCCGTCTTGGCGTCCGTCTTGTACTTGTAGAAGGCCAGCTCATCGGCTGTGCGCGTGCAGCGGGGGTGAACCACAATGTCATGGTTCTTCAGGAACTCGATGCCGTCCTCAACGGACCCCGCGCCCTTCTTTGCGCCCCGGATGTTGTCGTACCCATGCCGACGCATGTAGTCGATTGTCTCAGGCCGGGCGCTATCCGCTATCAATGGCCAGCGTCGCGCGCCGGGTATCGTGTCGAACAGGTCCGGCGTCCTATCAATCGGGCAACCGACTTTGTACGCTTCCTGATCCACGTACAGCGTGCGGCCATCCATCCAGCACCGCACCAGCACGGTCGGGTCTACACTAAAGCCCCAATCCGCCCCGAAATAGAACCGGGCTTCGTCCGGCGTGTCGAATGCTTCAACGCGCCAGTTATGGAACACCCGCGCCTCGGAAGACTGACGATACCCGCCCGCCCAAATGTGTGCGTACTTGTCCGGGTCGCGTTGCCGGTCCCATTCCATTTCTTCCCGCAAGACATCGGGGAAATATGGGTTGTCCTGCCAGTTGGCTTCCACCACCACCGAATTAGGCGGCGGGCCACCCTCACCCCGCAGCATAACGTCTACAGGGTCGCTGGCCTGGTCCGGGTTCCAGCCGAACCACAATTCAGAACCGGGCTTACGGATGGTCGGGCGCAGCAAGTCCAGCGAGCGCTGGCTAAGGCTTTGCGCCTCCTCCACCCATACCCAATCGAAGCCCTCAAGCGATTTAACGCTGTCGGCTGTGTGGTTCTGCATACCCTTGAAGATGATGCGGCCATCACCGGGCGTTTCAATGTGCGTATTCAAGACGCGAAAGCCGGGCAGCCCCAGCTCATCAATCTTGCTCTCGATTAAGTACTTCGCGGATTCGTCCAGGCTTTTCTGGACCTCACGAATACACAGGCCCCGCGTGCCGGGCTTGACCGATGCTATCGCGCCCATTGACGCGAAGTTGTGTGACTTCCCCGAACCGCGCCCGCCGTGCGCGCCCTTGTAACGGGCAGGCTTCCAAAGCGGCGCAAAGACCTTCGGCACCACCAGGTCAACGCTACTCAAAGCGGACGTTCACCTCGGTTGTGACCGGATTACCCTTCTGCCCGCCGTGGTTCAAATCCACCTTGTCAGCGTAATCCTCCGGGCCGATATTCTTCAACCCGAACTGGATGGACGCCGCGTTACCCTCGCCAGACTGAGCGCATTTGCGGTGTACCCGCTCCCACCAGACAAGGCGTAGTTGCTTGGCGCGCGTAAGCGCGTGTAAAAACTCGGGGTGGTCTTCCGCCCAATTGTAGAGCGTTTTCTTTTCCACGCCGATGGTTACGGCGCATTCAAGAAGGCTCGCCCCGTCCTGTGCTAACTCGATGACCTGCTCGCAATATGCGGGGTCGTACTTGCTTGGCCTAGCCATCGCTTACCGCCTTACGGTTATGCGTCTCTTGCGTTGTCCGGCATGCGGACACAGGCCAGCCCGACATTCTCGGGTAGCCCGTACTCTTCCGCGACTTCACGCGCGGCCTGCTGGCATTCTTGGAAGGTTACATACTCTCCCGGCATGGGGCGTGTTTCCATAGTCCAGCCCTGTTGTCCTAATGCGAAAATGATCATCAGCATCTTGAACATGGCTAGACCTCGTGTAGGTGGACTTCTCCCGGCGCTATGCCGTCTTCCAGAAACTTGTCGAATGTAACCGCTGTGCGCGCGACCTGGGCCGCGTCCGTGGTCATGGGGTCGTTTGCCCCGTCCGTGTGGAATGAGAGCGCATAAAGCAAAGCCTGCGCCCTGCGCTGCATTATCCTTGCGGCCTCCTGGCCTGCCAGTAGTTCGGTCCCGTTTACCGCGAAGCTATCGAGCAACGTGCTCAGGTCTGTATCCTCCCCGGTCATGTCGATAACTTCCGGGTCGTCGGTCATCTGGCCTCCGATAGTGTTGCATCGGGCCGGGCGTTACTCCGGCTCCCTCGATTACGCCAATTTTTTGCTCTGCGCATATCTGGCTGGCCAGCCTTCCATGCGTTTTGCTCAGGTCGCTCTCATCCTAGCTCCGGGCGGGTTCATTCGCGACTTCCGCCGACCGGGAGGGCCTAACTGCCGAAAACTAGCGCTTCTACTTTCAGCGCCGCCGATGCAATAGGGTGCGCGGCTCACGGTCCTAGGTCACAAGACACCTGACAGTGGAGTTGGCCGGGCCGCGCGTTTGAATTGGGGCGAGCGCTGTGCGGGGAAGGAGGAGAAAACCCTTTGCGCTGCAAGCCCCAAACAAAAAGCGCCCCGCGATGGAGGCGCAATGAATTCAGTCTGCATTTCGTGCATACACGATATTGGGGCGCATGTCAATCGTTACCGCTAGATGTTGTGCCGTCATCGTCTTCTGGCTCGATGTAGATGCGGAAGAAGTCAGCCAGCGCTGCCGCGCCCTGCTTGAAGTCCCGAGCCGCGCCCATCACGCACCTGAAGCTGAAATAGTTCGCAATCGCCCTATGCGCTGCCGGGCCTGCTGACATCAGCGCGGCGTCCGCCTTCTCGTAATTGTCCTCCGCGTCCCTATCCCGCTTGGTTTGCACCTCTTCGGGCAGGCCGTTGCCCTTCGGCGTGTCGTCATATGCTGCCGTGACGCTGCGAACGCCCCACCCTGCCGCGCGGCGCGCCTGGCAATAGCGCCCAATGGCTTCCCGCTCCGCATCGGTGAGCGGGACGAACGCCAGCGGGTCGCCTACCTCTGCCCCACCACAGGAGCGCTTGTGCCGCATCATCTCCGGCGTCGGCTTAATCCGGTCTGGCGTGCGCTTGAGAGCGCCGGACGCCGTGCGCGGCCCCTCTTTGCGGTTCCTGCCTCTGCGTGCCATCAGGTCGCTATCGCCTCCGTTGCCGTGCTTGCGTCCGTGTAGTGGCGGCGCTTGCCCTTGATGCCCTTGCGGCGGTAGCGCCAGCTCCGGCCCGTCATTGCGGACCACCAGGCACGACGCCACGCCTCGTAAGCGTCCTCACGGTCAATGCCGTTATCCAGCGCCCATGCGTGGAAATCTGCCCAGCTTGTGAACTCCATCAGCCGAGCCTCTTGAGGCGCTGCCGGTCTTCCAGACGGAACAGCCAGGACTGAAAGCGGGCGGTGATGCGGGCGATAAAGCGGATCATCAAATCGTCTCCGTTCCGTCGTGCCGGCAGGCGTCCACAGGGCCATTACCCGGCCCGTACACGCTGCGAGGGTCTTCGTGCATGTCGCGGCTCATAATCTTGCTCTGCCGCATGTTCTCGTAGTCCCGGCGTAGCTGCGTCAGGATCTGCTCTGCGAAATCAATCCGGGCTTCCATGCGCTCAAGATCGGGATCGGTTTCGATGTCTGTCTGTGCGTTCATGCTGTTCTCCGCTTTGCTGCGTAGGATTCCGCATAGACGCTGACGCCAAGGCGACGCAGGGTTTCGCGGAAGGTAGGTTCAAAATGACTTTCATCGGTGACACAGGCCGTCACGTCGCCAAACTTTTCGACCGTGAAGCGTTCTCGGACCCGTCGCAGCGCCTGGTCTGTCGCGCCATCAGCGCGGCACTCGGCAAGGAAACGGTCCTCGCGGCTTTCAGACAGGAATAAAGTTTCCGGTACAGCGCTAATCATCTTGGGCGTGCTGGCGTCGAGCCATGCAGTGTGCCGCTCATCTCGCAGCCAACGATCCAGCGCCGGAACAAACGCCCCATTGTCCTTCTTCGCGTCAGGGCTAGCCACGTACAGCGCAACAGCTCGCATAATCCCGGCGTGGGCGTCCGGGTCATGGGCCGGGTTCAACTTGGCGTATGCCGTCCGGGTCTTGGCGAGGCTGGACCGCCTGCGGCCACGGATCGGCCAGGCATCCCAAACCTCCTTTGCGGCGTCAGGGGGATTTTCTTTTTGACCCCCTTTAGGGGGGTTTTTCTTAAGGGGGCTTTTTTCTTTGAGGGGGGTGTGGGGGGAACTTTCTTTTTTGGTAACACCTGTAACGCTTGTAACGCCTGTAACGTTACCTGCCCTGTTGTTTTTCCGACACTTAGCCGTCCGGGCGCGCTGCCTTTCCAAGCGTTTGTCTTCTGCCGCTTCCACCGCAACAAGGATGGTTTCGGCATCACAGCCCGCCGCCCGCATGGCGCTTATGATGGTCTTGGCGCTCACTAGCGCGCCTCCGTGCCGATGGGGTCGGCAACACCGATGCGCCGGGCATGCGAGCGGATGCCGTGAATAACGGTCGTATGGTCACGGCCAAAGCGGTTGCCGATTTTCTTGTAAGACGGGCGAGGCTTGATCTCCGTGAACATGCGGAACATGGCCTCATGGCGCGCCCATGCGACCGCGCGCTTGCGTGACATGCCCTTCATGGCCTCGCGGGAAACGCCGCAGTCCTCGGCAACCTGTTTTTCGATATCCACCAGCATCAAGCCGCTGCCGGTTGTTCCGTGATTGCGGTGCGCCAAAGACGTACCGTCAAGCGTCCGAGTCTGGATGCCGTACTTGGTGACAACCACCTCGACATCAACGCCACGTTCCGCCCATGTCTGCTGAATTGTCATTGCGTGCTTGATGTTGTCTTCCATCTGCTGCGCCGCTGTGTAATCGGTCACGCTGCATCCTCCTCAAGCGTATAGGGGCCGTCATATGGCTGCGGCGCGAAGCTGCCCTGCGCGGCGTTTGCGCAAATGTCCCAAAAGCGAGCGCGGGGCATCCACCAGCGCCATTCCTGACGGTCTAATCTGATGGCCAGCAGGTGCGCGCCCTGCCGCCAGTTCTCGAATTGCTTTGCCGGTGTGCCGATGCGCTTGTGGCCGAAAGAAAGGTCATCCAGACCCGGTGCGATTTCGCCGTAGCAGCGCGACATCAGGCGCAGAAAGGCATCATGCGTTAGCCAGACAAACTGGCCTGCCGTCGTGTCGATCACGGCCCCGTCGTACTGGTCGCGCGCTTTCTCGTACCGGTCATACGCTGAGCACTTGGCCCGGCGCTTGACTTCCACGTGCAAATCCCAGCCTCGGCTGTCGATAATCACGTCATCAGGAAAGCCCTGAAACGCACCAGAGCCGGGTTGCCTGTGGGCGGGAACGCCGCACTTTTGCAAGTCATTGCGGATCTCGTTTTCTCCCAGCGTGCCCTTTTGCTTTGCGCTACGCGGCTTCATCCCGCCACCTCCCGAATGTCCCGGCTGTTCTCGCGGGTGCCGACCGTCTTGCAGAGCCATTGAAGCGCTGCGCTCAGATCGGCCAAATCGCACTTGACCTCTGCGCGAGTAGCATCATCCATCGGCAGCAAGTCTCCGTTGGTGACAGCCTCCAAAACGCGGCAATGCGCGGACACAGCGAGCGATACAGCTTCGCGGCTTGTCATGCTCACGCGGGGCTTGAATGGGTGGGTCATTCTGCGGCCTCCATCGCCCCTGCAATCGGGCCGGGTTGGAGGTTTTCTGCTACCGTCTTGAAGTGAACCGCTGCCGCGTGCGCTTCGTCAGCAGCTTTGCGAATCTGGATGACCTCGTAGTGACAGAAAGCGCCATCAGCGCGGGCCTGTCTGACTGTACCTTGCGCGGTGCAAGCGGCCTCAGTGGTGGTCATCGCCGCATCAATCGGACGGCAAATCGGGCGGGCGTCGTCCATCTGGTCGGCCAGCATGCGCAGGTAATCCCCACCGCCCTCCGCTTCCGCGATGGTCAGGAAGTCCCGCAGAAAAAGCGTGCCCTGCGACAAGCGCTCAGAAAGGCGCTTTTCATCCATGCCAATCAATTCGGCAGCACGGCGCTGTTTGGTGCCAACAAATGCAAGCAAGCCGTTTGATGCGCGGCGCGCGCGTTCGTGTGCGTTCACGGAAAAAACCTCCTCGGTTCCGCCATGACAGCGCGAGCCAGGAATATGAATATCTCCAGCAAGGAGGCTGTCTTATGAATGTTCTTGAAATGCCCAAGCCGGAGGACCGGCAAAAACGCAGACGCCAGTTGGAGCAGGCCGCGAGGCTGCGCGTGAACGCCGCAAAGTTGCGCAAAATGGCAAACGATATGGACGTTAAAGCGCTTCTGATGGAACGCAGTCGGTAGCGTTATGAATACGAATATGCGGGCCTTGCGCAGACCTTCACAGCTAGCCTGTACGTGTTTTAGAGACCCTGCCCGGCTTAGGGGGGCAGCGAGGTCATGTAATTGCACAACGTTAGCTTCATCAAAGACCGCCCAAGCGTCGAACGCGGGGCCGGTGATACATTCATCATCCAACTGGAAAGCGGGCAGGCCAGCATTGAACTGGCCCTCACCCGGCACGCGGCCCTGTTCCTGCAAGCGGAGCTTCTGGACGCGCTGGACGGCTTCGAAAAAGACGCCGTTCGCCAGCTCAGACGTGACAGAAATTGACACCCCCTGCCCGTACCCTTCGATTCCAAAAACAGAAGGGGAAAGCCGGTGGACGGAAAATTCAGCTATTTCGTGTGTGAGCAGTCCGATGTCGTGCGGGAAGGCGACGCCATCAGAATTGACATCCCAAGCGGGTCGGAAACCATTCGCGTTGTTCTTACGCGCCACGCGGCGTTTACGTTGCAGCTCAAAATCGAGCGCGCTTTGGACGGCCCCGCCGATAATGTCATTACCGTTGAAGCCTGGACCGATCATGGCTGACGCTCCAGCCAGGAGCGAGGCGCGACGCCTAACACATCCTCAATGCGGAACATCAGCGCCTTTGACGGCGCGCGGGCACCGTTTCGGATGCGGCAGGCGTGTGGCTGCGAACAGGCCAATGCGCTTGCAAGGTCGGAGTCCGTCCAGCCCCGCGCCTGCATGGCCTCGGCCAGCTCTGTTGCGCCACGAGATATGATGATGCGATCTGACATAACCGCATCTTGCCAGTTTGGCATATTTCATTCAAGTGAAAATTTATGCCAATTTGGCCGTGGCCGCAGAAACGGGCGTGCGGGCATTATTCCGGGCATGGCTGGGCATTATCTGAAAGAATGGCGCGAGCATCGCGGCTTGACACAAGAGCAGGCATCGGAAGCGTCCGGCGTAAGCCAATCCGTATTGACGCGGCTGGAAAGCAATAAGCGTGAATACAAAGAGCGGCACCTTGAAGCGCTGGCGAAAGCGTACCGCTGCACAACAGCCGAGTTGCTGGGAACAGACCCGACCGCAAGTAGCGGCGAGGTCATCAGCATGATGGACCGCATGCTTAAGATACCACCGCACAAGCGGGAGCAAGCGCTGCGGATCTTGGACACATTCACGGAAGACAAAGAGGAAGGCTAACCGATGGCAGGATGGATTAAACCCGCTGCGATTGTTGGTGCCACCTTGGGTTTTCTTGGCGGCATTGTCGCGCCCTTGTGGTGGGGCGTGTTCTTGCTTCTCAACCCCCTGGACCCGCCCTTGCCGATAGTGCTGTGCCTCCCGCCTGCCAGCTTTGAACGTTTTGGCGCGGATCCACTGATGGTTGGCACTCTTTACAACGGAGAATTTGTCGAGGTTAAGCGAATTCGAGAAGGCGATGCTGGCTGGGAAGCGTTCGGAGAAAACGCGATAGAAATCACAATCCGGCGCAACGGCTACCTTTGTGAAGGGGCCGTGTTGCGCCAGGCCCCGTATATTCGGATCTACGATAAACTTTGGGAGGGGCGTTAGCATGGAACTCTTCCTGCTACTCATCCTGCTCGGGCTATATTTCTTGCCCGGCTTCGTCGCCAGCAGCCGCAATCATCACAACGCGGGCGCAATATGGGTCCTCACCATCTTTCTCGGTTGGTCGTTTTTGGGTTGGGTAGCGGCCCTCATATGGGCCTGCACCGCGACTAGAAGCGCCACGGAGACTTAGCCATGCGCATACTCGGACAAATCGTCATCGCCATATTGGCCGCGCTTATGATTGTAACGGGCGTCAATGGCGGCACAGATATACAGCTAGGCTTCGGCTTCCTGCTGGTCGGAATGTTCTTCATCCTTCATCAGATGCCTGACCGCCCGGAACAGGAAGCCCCGCCAGTGCGGCGCACCAAGCCTGTGGACGGCAACACAATCAATATATCGGACTAGGCTTGTCGAAAGCGCCGCAAAAGTTATTCCTGGGCGCGATGCCCGTCCGAATGCTGGAAAGCACGCTCGGCCTAGAGCTAGACGATGGCGACGTGGTGCTGACTGCAAACGCGCAAAAACACGCCAGCCGACGCCACCCTCACGACTACCCTCGCCTACTTCCTCACATCGCGGCGATTGTGGCAGACCCGATGTACGTGGGGGATGACTTTAAAAATCCAGGCAAGATTGAACTGGTAAGCCGTGTGCCGTCAGCGGGCGGGGCTGCGCTGGTCGCGGTAGAGGTTACGCCTAACGCTAACGGAGAATATGCCATTAGCTCGTTCTACCCAATCTCGGAAACCAAGATCCAGAACCGCCGCGCTAAAGGCACGCTATACATTACAAAATAAAACGGGGGCCGAAGCCCCCGCTTTGAACTGCCTGCGCCAAGGTGCCCAATCCTTGAATCTCTTCGCCTTGCGGCTACTGTACCGCGCCTCTCGCGAGAAGCGTGGTGTGTGAGGAGGCCGTTCTCACCTCACAGGCTGCTCTTAACATCAGAATATAATCTCAACATCGCCCTAACGCAAGGATAGCGGGCATGGCCCGCGATTCCTCCAACAGCCTTGCTATAGCGGGACTGTAGCTCGAATTATGCCGATTTGGCAATTTTTTGCTTGATTGTCTTATGCCGGTTTGGCATACTTCCTTCATCGAATGAGGGAGACGCCCGATGGCAATCGCAGACATTCACGAACACGAAGGCAACCAATTCCGCCACTCTACCGGCTGGGATGAGCACGCCATCGTCGCGGCTCGCAATGAGTTGCTGGAGGCGCGCGCCTTGGCTGACCAGTTGGAAAGCAAGCTGCGTGGCCTTGAGCCTGACGCCGCTACCGAGTTGCGCGACTTCATGCACGATTTGGAAGGCACCACGCTCTGGACGCTGATCGATGACCTCGAAAAAGCGGGGGCCATGTGATGCGCCTTGTCCGTGACCTCTCCCTTGCAATCGCAATCGTAATTCTTGGCTGGTGCGGGCTGATTTTCGCCTTCGCCAGCACCAACAGCGGGGGCCTGTACCTCTAATGACCCGTGAAGCCGCAGACGCGCTCTACACGCGCCAGCAAACCGAGTGGGTAGACATCCACATGCGGGAACTGCGCAAGAGCCTCGAACACCTGAACATCTGCCTTGGCAAAGTCGTCTTGGATGATGAGCGCCTGGAAGAATTGCGCCGGGACAGCGAGGCGCTAGAAGCCCTGCTTGCCTTCTCCGTGGCCGCTGCCGTCCAGCATCCTGCCGGGGAGGTCGCGTAATGGCGAAGCTGCCTGAAAACATCCGCAAGATTGGCGAGGCGTTCGGCCTCAAATCTGATGACCTGTGGAACTGCCACGGGACATGGGTTGCCTATCACCGCTCTCTGGAGCGCATCGCGGCAGAGCAGAGCGTCGCCTTTGATGCGCCTGAAGTTTTGGAGTCGGTTGGCAACCGTGTAGCGATCTGCGTGACCGGCAGGATGGGCGCAAAAACAGAGTGGTCTATCGGCGAAGCCTCCCCGGAAAACAACAAGAACAGCTACCCGTGGGCGATGGCTGAGAAGCGCGCCAAGGACCGCGTAATTCTTAAGCTGCTTGGCCTGCACGGCCTGGTCTACTCGGAGGAGGAGACCGACGATTTTAAGCCGGGCGCGGCCAATGATGCCCCGAAAAACCCGACGCGTGCGACGCCGCAGACGCCAGAAGAAGACCGGCTCGACTGGACGGACATCATCACCGAGCCGAACGGGATTAAGCGCCTCAACGCCGCTGGGTCGCGTGAGCTGTGGAAGACCCTGAAAGGCTGCATCGATTTCTGCGGCACGCCAGAGGATCTGACGGAATTTGCAACCGACAACGCAGGCGAAATCTATCGCCTTGCGGATGAGGCTCGCCACCACTTGCGCGAAGCCTTCGACGTGAAAATGGAACAATTGGTTTTAGACAGGAGCGCCGCATGAGCGACCACAAGGAAAAGTTTGTCCACAAGCCAGGGCGCGGGACGCTTTGGAAGGGCGAGGCCGACCGCCCGGAAGCATGGACCGGCACAGCAACGCTGCCCAATGGCGATCAGGTATGGGTGAACCTTTACCCGGCCACCGAACGCGACAGTGACCAGCTACGCAAGGATCGGGATGGCAACCCGTACTACCAGTGCACGATCAAGGCGAAGCAAGCGCAAGACCCGGTGCAGAGCGATTACAGCGCCCCTGCCGCCGATCTTGACGACACGATCCCGTTTTGATGGCCAGCAACCTCCCATACTCCGAGCAAGTCCGGCTGAAGGGCCTTGAATGGGCCGACCTGGATGCTGCCGCGCGACTGCTTGAGGAAGGCAAAACCACCTACCTCGCCCAGCGCATGGCAGCGCTTGGAGATATGCCCGTCAGCAAGGCCGAACGGGAAGTCAAAGCCTCTGCCGATTGGGCTGATTACATCAAGAAAATGGTGAGCGCCCGAACCCGCGCCAACAAGGCCCGGATCGAGTGGAAGTTCCTTGAGGCGCAAGCCTGGGAACACCGGGACGAAGAGGCCACGAAACGCGCAGAAATGCGCATGGGATAGCGCGGCATCCCCTCCGTCGCGCTAGGCGGTGCGGGCTGGTGGCCATCTCCCCCGGTCGCCAGCCCCCGCCACAAAGGAGAACGCAATGACCAGTCTTAATGAAATAGAGAAGCGGTTAGAGGCGTGGCGTCCGATTGCCGGATGGGAAGGGCTGTACGAGATCAGTTCGCATGGACGCATCCGGGCGCTGGCACGCACTACCCCGCATTGGCGAGGCGGTATCAGACGGCTTCCAGCGCGCCTCATGAGCACAAAAAACGCGGCCCGCTACGTCCGCATCACGCTCAAGAGCAACGGGCGCGAGGAATGCATCAGCGTTCACGCCGCCGTCTTGGAAGCATTTGTGGGTCCGCGACCCGAAGGACACCACGCCTGCCATGCGGACGGCGACAGCCAAAACAACATGCTGTCAAACCTGCGCTGGGCCAGCCCGCGAGACAACAACGCGGATAAGGCCACGCACGGCACAAACCCGGCGGGAGAGCGGAACCCGGCAGCAAAAATCACCGCCGCTCAGGCCGTGGAGATCCGCGAGCGCTATGCGCGGGGCGACGCGTCACAGTCCGAGTTGGGCCGGGAGTACGGCCTGCACCAGACACACATCAGCACAATTGTTCGCGGCGAGGCGTGGGCACCCGTACCCTTGGAGGCATCCAATGACCAAGACGCTTGAGCTTGAAGACGCTATCCGCGCATCCGGGTTTTACGATGACGGAGAGGTGGAATGCATCGCCCATGCCGTCCGTGAATGGATGCTGTCGGATGAGAATGTGGAGCGGGCGGCGTGTGGCATCTGCCAAGACGCCGACGGAGACATCGACCCTCTGTCTGTCATTCCCCTGTCTGACGCTATGCCGCATTGGCGCTTGCATGCAGATGCGGCCCGCGCAGCACTTGAAGCCGTTATAGGCCGGACTGACACGCAGGCGACCCTGTACGCGTGCGGAGCAGACACAGAGCGCGATTATATGCGCCCGCAGCGTCTTCACGGTCGCAGCGGGGATGGCGACCTCGCAACTGAGGATGAGGAATAGGACTATGCCCAGCAATGAGGAGTGGCTGCGAAGCCTGTCGGTCGATCAGATCCGCGAAGAGATCAAATACGGCGCGCTCTTGGCGGAGATGCCACGGCACAAGAACCATTTTCGCAGAGAGCTAGAGCAGGCGCGCGCAGAGCTGCGCCGCCGGGAGAATGATAATGATTAAGTTTCCCTGCCCCGAAGCCGCCAAGCGCAATGGCTGGACGCATCAGGTCAACTGGCAAGCGCTGAATGGGCCTGACGTGTGGGTGCCCTGCTTTAGCCGTCATACGCGCGGAGCGGTTGCCGAGGCTGTCGCGGACGATCTGCGAGCTGACCCCTCCGTCAAAGACGTTCAGGTCAACCCCCTCCCCTCTACAGTACAGAAGGGAGAGTGAGATGAGTGCTTCGGATCAAGACCCTCAGTCCGTGTCCTCGCCTTCGGCTCCGGGCCGGGAGCTAACCGAGCGCAACGCTGTCATCAAAAACGCTCGCATCAGCCTGAATGACCGCGACCTCCTCGACTGCATGTTGGAGCTGGATTACGGCGGATCGGGCCAGTGCTTCGGCGGCTACACGCTGCACCTTGGCCCCGGTTACGCCCACCACAACAAAAGCAAGCTAGGCCCGAATTACGCGGGCGTCTTTATCGAACGCGTCCTGCGCATGGCGGGCGTTGACGGTTGGCACCAACTGCCGGGCCGGACAGTGCGCGTCCGTCACGAGCATAGCAAGGTCCATGCAATCGGCCACATCGTCAAAGACGAATGGTTCAACCCTTCCGAAGAGTTCAAGGCGATGGCAGCGGCCCGCAGCGATAGCGAGGAACGCACCGAGCGCAGCGAGGCACAAAATGACCCGGACAACTGAGAAATCATTTCGGCGGGACATGCAGAAATGCCCCTGCTGCGGAGCGCCCGTCGAGGACATGCTCATGATGTTCCGCATCAAGAAACTCGGTCCTGAATTTCGGGAGATGGTCGCCCGCTACATGGACGCCATCGATCCGCAAAACACCAACAATGCGTGAGCCGATTACAGAGTCAAATCGGCTCACGACACACAAGGAGACACAGGATGAGTGAGAGAGAAGAAATCGAGGCCGGTCTGGTCTATGTAGAGGAGCTTGCAGCATCCGCAACCGGCGCTGTGTCAGAACACGCATTACGCGGTGCGCTTCAAACCTGCATTTCACTAACACGACAAGCACTCTCTACCCCCAAGGGAGAGGAAGTGTGCCGCTCTGACGAGCGGTCCGTTGCTTCCGCTAACGCTCCAGGCCGGTATTTAGAGCCAATGCTACGGGCCTACAACGCTGCTATGCGCGCCGCCGACACTATCGAGGCAGGCGAGCCTACCACGCAAAAGGCTGAGGCTCTGCGAAAGGAGGTCGCGTTCCTGCGGCCTCTAATCCAGGAGCTTGAGCAGGCCCCCACCTCCCCTTGGCGGTCTATCGATGACATGCCGGAGGAGATTAAGCGGGATGGGGTCTGCGTGCTTCTAAGCGGCTTCGAGGGGGTTGGCGAAGGCGTCTACAAGCAAGACGGGCCGGGGATTTTTCAGGGCGGTTGGCGCTCCCCTAACGACATGTTCCGGTATCCGGCGTGCGGGTCAAACCCCACCCACTGGATGGTCCTGCCCCTACCGCCTGTACAGGAGGAGAGTTCATGACGGAGCCTTGCGAAAAGTGCGGTGGCCACGGGTGGGTTTGGGCGAAGGAGCTGGACAAATACCACGGCGACCCTGCCGAGCTGGCGTTCGATGATACCCGCTACGACTGCGACGCCTGCGATAGTCCGCGCATGCCGGTCTCAGCGGCTCGCAGGCCGAAGGCCGAGGACACGCAGCGCAGCGAAGCAAGCCACCATGCATCACCCGTAACCCCTAACCCCCCTGAATGTACCACAGGTAATACAGACGAGCTTGATGATGACGGTCTCACGGCGGCCTACATGATGGGTTCGGCCAACGAGCGAGAGCGCACGCGGGAGCTTGTTAAGGCTGTGGAGAGGATGCTGGACGCAATCGATAAAGGCGCAGTTGATAGCGAGGAGATCGTCCCGGTGCCGGGCGATGGACCTCCCTACAGGTTTCATGAGGAGTGGGCGCATCACGCCCGCCGCGCTCTTTCTAATATGGGGGAGGGATGATGGTGGCTCGTGATACTCGCCGATGCCCATCGTGTGGCGGGGCAGGGTTTGTCTTGCATACGGCTCCCGATTGCTGCGGCCTTGTGCATGAGCTGGGCTATTGCCGTGGCGACTGCGCGGTGCCTCGCGAAGTCCAAATAGACTGCCCCGAATGTGGCGGGGCGAGACGCCTATCGGCCCGGAGCGGAGCGCAGGAAACGAACCAAGGCGAAGCCGAGGCAACCCAATCACACAGCGATAAGAGGACTACCAATGACTGATTACCTCGATGCTCTGAAAGATATGGCCCGTGAGGCTGGCGCGTGGGCGCTGATGACGGCATTGCTTGGGTTATTCGCAGCCGTTGGAGCCGCCATTCTAGGCGGCGTGGCTTTCGCCCTCGCGTGGCCGCTGTCGTATGTGTTCGACGCTAACATGAGCGCGATTGCGTCAGTGATTGCCTACATCTTCATCGGGACAATGTTCGCCGTCGTGCTTGGGAACGCCCTTGTGCATCACGTCAGAGATCGGGTGCGCCGTAAGCGCTTTGATCGACAGCGGGGAGGCAACACATGACCCGCACCGTACCTGAAACCCCGACGGAGGCGATGCTTGAGGCGGGTGTAAGGCTCGCGCTGCAATGCAAAATCCATGCGGATTACACATGGCCGGATTACATCGCTGATGTTTACACGGACATGATCCAAGCCGCTCCTGAGATGGGTGGGCAGATTTCGTCTATCTCTACCGGCATGGCGATTGAGGCGCAGGCACGGAAAGCGCTGCTTGAGGAACTGATTAAGCGGGCCACATGCGAAGCAGAGCGTGCGCATGAGATTGGCGCACGAGCAGACGGCGATGACATGGCATACGTGACTAGCTGGCTCCGTTCTGTATTGGAGGAAGAGTGATGGACACCGTTATTGAAAGAAACCGGGATGTCATGCTGCGCCGCGTCACGTCGCGCATCATGGATTACGCGGAAGACTACGACAGCAACAAAGATCCGGACCCCACGGAAGCACGCCGCGACGTTCTGGCAATCTTGCACAACCGGGCCGAAGTGGAGGCACAGACCTTCTCTGACGAACACGGCGACGTGAACATTCCCGCTGCCGCCGCGTACTGGCTGCGCGAAATGTTGGAGCAGGCATGATGGACAGCATCGACCGTGCGCAAAAGTCGATAGACGCCGCGATTGCGGGGCTGGCCGACATCCGCGATGCTGTTGATGGGGCGCGAGGTTGCACCGGCCCTAAGTTGGCCGAACGCCAGCGCTGCATCTCTATCCTGGTGGAGATGGCTAGGGAGGAGAACAGGCGTCATCTGTCAGCGGTCCACATAGCGGAAGGCTACCGCCGCGACGCCAAGCCCGGCGTTCACGTCGCCATCAACGCTAACCACTTGTCCCGGCGAAACGCCCTCATGCAAGCAGCAAGAAGGATAAAGGGATAATGCCCCGCTCGCCCAACCAGGCTGTGATTGAACGCTGCATCCGCGCCGCCGTTAAGGCTGGCTTGCCGGTGTGCGGGTTCGAGTTGCGCCCGGATGGGGCAATCCGCGTCCTGACAGTGGACGCTCTGGACAATCTCGCTAATGATAACGCCTCCGATGAGTGGGGCGATGTGCTTGGCAGTCGTGCGGATTAAATACGTCAATATCTTCCGCGACCGCCACGGCAAGCGGCGCGCGTACTTCCGGCGCGACGGGCGGAATATCCCCTTGCCCGACCCCGAAGACCCCGGCTTCCATCAGGCATACACAGACGCCCTGAAAGAAACGCAGCCCGAGCCTAAGCGCCCGGCGCACGCGTACAGCTTCGATGCGCTGGCGAAAATCTACTTTGCTTCGCCCGACTTCATCGGCCTGCGTGAAGGCACTCAGCGGGCCTACAAATCAACCCTACGGGCCTTCCTGCGCAAGTATGGCGACCGCTCCGTGAAAACCATCCGGTTTGAAGTCGTTTCCGCCCTTATGGGCCAAATGGCCGACCGGCCCGGAGCAGCGAACAACCTCCTAAAACGCCTGCGCCAGCTATTCGCGCTCGCCAAGCGCCTGGACTGGATCGAAACGGACCCGTCCGAAGGCGTGCGCTACTTCCGGGCGGGCGAGATCCACACCTGGACGGCGGACGAACACGCAGCCTTCATCAAGCACCACCAGCCCGGCACGATGGCGCGGCTGGCCTATATGGCGCACCTGCACACCGGACAGCGCAAAGGCGATATTGTGCGCCTGCCCATGCCGAAAGCCGCAAGCGATGTATTCCGGTTGGCGCAAGAGAAGACTGGCAAGCGGTTAGAAATCCCCCTCGCCCCGGCGCTCTGGCAGGAAATCAGCCAACACGAACGCAGGCCGACGCTCATCGTCACGTCGTTTGGTAAGCCGTTCACGTCGAACGGTTACGGGAACTGGTTTCGGGAGAGATGCCGGGAAGCCGGATTGCCGGAGCGATGCTCTAGCCACGGGCTTAGAAAAGCCGCAGCAACGGCACTGGCAGAGGCGGGATGCAGCGCGCACGAGATCCAGGCCATCACGGGCCATGAATCGCTAAAGGAAGTGGAGCGCTACACGCGCGCGGCAGAGCAGAAAAGGCTCGCCAGGTCCGCACAGGCGAAACGGGAAGAGAACAAGCGACTTACAAACCCCAAGCCCGGTTTGTAAAAAGCTGCGATTTCTTGAATGATTTCAACGCCCGAAATGGGGTTGGTGAGCCGACAGGGATTCGAACCCTGGACCGTCTGATTAAAAGTCAGATGCTCTACCAGCTGAGCTATCGGCTCCCCGTCAGAGGAGCGCGGAACCTATACAAGCGATTCCGGCGGGTCAATCGGGTCTGCAGGTCGATTTCAGCATTTTTGATGAGATTTCGTCACATTCATCGGTAAGATGGAAATCATGAGGGGAATGTTTGTCATATCTGCGTGTGTTTTTACGGCGTTAGCCGTATCTGCATGCTCGTCCACCCGCGAGCGCGCCGGTGAAGCCGGACGCTTTGCGCGCGCTGAAACGGGCAGTGCGGTGTCCGATGCGGTTGGATTGCCGCGCGAACGCCCCGGCCAGATCATGGTCGATGAAGGCGATGAGACCGTCCCGACTCCCTATGGCGGTGACGGGTCGCGCCGGCGGTGTTCGACCGTGGCCCGCGATGTCGCCCGCCTGACCGCGGTGCTGGGTCCGGATATCGAGGAAGTTGAACGCCGCCGTGCCGAGCGCGAGGCGGAACGCGACGGCGAGACCTGGGTCGGCCAGGGGGCACGCCTCGCCCGTCAAGCCCCCGGCGCTGCAGCGGATGGCGCGCGCAGCCTCTATCACTCGTCAATCGTGGGCCTGAACCCGGTCCGTCCGGTCGTGCGTTTTCTCGGCCGCGCCGGTCAGATTGAACGCGAGGCCCAGGAACAGCGATCCATTGCGCAGCGACGGCGCGCCTATCTGCGTGGTCTGTATGATGGTTTCGGCTGCCCGCCTGCCCAGATGCGGCGGGCCTTCGAGGCCTATGGCCTGATCGACGAGGAAGACGAGGACTGATCAGCCACCCGCGCGCTGCGCCTGCCCCTCGGCCCATTTCGCATTGAACTCGCGCCGGAAGGCGTCGAACTCGCCGGCCGCGATCGCCTCGCGCATGCGCCGCGTCAGGTCCTGGAAATACGCGATATTGTGCCAGCTGAGCAGCATAGCCGAGAGGTATTCTCCGGACCGGAAGAGATGGTTGAGATAGGCCTTCGAGTAATCGCGGCTGGCCGGGCAATCGAGTTCCGGTGCCAGGGGCGTGTCATCCTCGATGAATTCGGCACGCTTGATATTGATGGGCCCGTAATCGGACCAGGCCTGGCCATGTCGGCCGGACCGGGTCGGCAGGACACAATCGAACATGTCCACACCGCGCGCGACGGCCTCGACCAGGTCAATCGGCTTGCCTACGCCCATCAGATAGCGCGGCCGGTCCGCCGGCAGGTGCGGTGTTGTGAAGTCGAGCACCTCGCACATCACCTCGAACCCCTCGCCTACTGCCAGGCCGCCGATGGCGTAGCCGTCATAGCCGGTCTCCAGTGAGCGTTCCGCGCTCTCGCGGCGCAAATTCTCAAACACCGATCCTTGCACGATGCCGAACAGGGCCTGGGTGTCGCGTGTACCGAACGCAGACTTCGACCGGGCGCCCCAGCGCAGGGACAGTTCCATCGACTCCCGCGCTTCAGCCTCGGAACAACCGAACGGCGTGCATTCGTCCAGCTGCATGGAGATGTCGGCACCCAGAAGGTCGGCCTGGATCTCGATCGAACGTTCCGGAGTCAGATTGTATTCCGTGCCGTCAATGTGAGAGCGGAACTTCACGCCCTCTTCCGTCATCTTGCGCAGCTTGGACAGGGACCAGACCTGGAAACCGCCACTGTCGGTCAGCATCGGGCCGGACCAGGTGGAGAATTTGTGCAGCCCGCCAAGGCGTTGGACGCGTTCGGCACCGGGGCGTAGCATGAGGTGATAGGTATTGCCCAGGATGATGTCGGCGCCGGTCGCCTTCACCTGATCCATGTAGAGCGCCTTCACCGTCGCAGCCGTGCCCACCGGCATGAAGGCCGGCGTGCGGATCTCGCCGCGCGATGTTTTCAGCACACCGGTGCGCGCCGCACGGTCCGTGGCTTTGATCTCGTAGGGAAAGACACTCATGCGCGCGCTTCTAGCCCGTGCTGCGCGCCGGAGGAAGACACCCGTTCATCTCGCTCTCAGATAGAGACGGCTATGTGCTAGAACATCGCATTATCGATAGGGGAGGTATTGATGAGCGTTTTACTGATAGCAGCAGCAAGCCTCATGGCTGCCGAGCCGGCGCTGAAACAGTCTTCCAGCCTGGCCAGCGGACATCGACGCATGGAACCCGTCCAGACCCAAACGGAAGAGATCGACCTCTTCCCCGGCGTCGACTGGCTTGCCGGACAGCCCAATATCGCTTTTCCCGGCGTGGACTGGCGCGAGATTCGGATCGAACGCGTCCGTCGCAATGCCTTTCCCGGGGTCGACTGGCGACCTGTCGGCAATTGCACCGCGCGCAATGGCACCATCCGCACCGTCGAACGCTATATCCCGGAGGGCGAGGATTTCGCCTATGAACGCGTGGTCCGCAGTCAGTCGATCGTCGGCGAGCGCGGGATCGTGGGCGAACGCGGGATTGTCGGCGAACGCGGCATGGAGCGTCCGGAGATTGGTTCTTCGGGCGAGGATGGGATCTCAGAATCAGGCGCGCCCATCCCGGCAGATCAAATCAACGCTGCCGGCTCTCCTGTTCCGGCAGACCAAATAAACACAGCAGGTGTTCCGGTGCCCCTTGAAGGCATAACAGAAGCCGGCGTCCCGGTCCCGAATGCCCGGTCTTCGGGCCGGCAATCGCTCATTGCAGAGAACGGTATCCCGCTTCCGGCCTGCTCGCGCTAGCGGGCCTGCCGCTCCAGCAGACAGGCATCGCCGTAGGAATAGAAGCGATAGCCCGACGAGATCGCGTGGGCGTAGGCCGCCTGCATGGTGTCGAGGCCTGACATGGCACTGACGAGCATGAAGAGCGTGGATTTGGGCAGGTGGAAATTCGTCCAGAGCGCGTCGGCTATGGCGAACTCATAACCCGGCGTGATGAAGATATCCGTGTCGCGACTGCCCGCCCTCACCTGGCCCGGCGCGGCAGCCAGGCTCTCGATTGTGCGCAGCGCCGTCGTGCCAACCGGGATTACCCGCCGACCGGCCGCCTTGGCAGCATTGATCGCCTCGGCAGCCTCCGGAGAGATCGTGCACCATTCCGAATGCATGTCGTGATCATCGGTGTCATCCGCCTTCACCGGCAGGAAAGTGCCGGCGCCGACATGCAGGGTGACATGGGCTTGTTCGACGCCCTTTTCGGTGAGCGCAGCGAACAGGCGATCCGTGAAATGCAGGCCAGCGGTCGGCGCCGCAACAGAACCTTCTTCGCGTGCGAACAATGTCTGGTAATCCTCGACATCCTGCGCATCGACATCGCGTTTGCGGGCGATATAGGGCGGTAAGGGCGGCGCGCCGGCAGCAGCGATCGCCTCGTCCAGCTCGGCCGACGCTCGGTCAAAGACCAGGGTAATGTCCCCGCCATCGGCCTTGGCCGCAACTTCCGCGCTGAAACCGTCGAACTCGACGCGGTCACCTACCCGCAGACGTTTGGCCGGGCGGATGAAGGCACGCCAGCTGTCGGCTGCTTCCCGCTTGTGCAGATTGACTTCCAGCGTCACATCGCCGCCGCCGCCATGTTCGCGCGCTGGGCGACGGCCGGTCAGGGCAGCCGGGATCACCTTGGTATCGTTGAACACCAGGAGATCGCCCGCCTGCAGCAAGTCCGGCAAATCCAGCACGCCATGATCGCCCAGCCCGCCATCGGCACGGACATGCAGCAGGCGGGCACTGTCGCGCGGCCGGGCCGGACGCAGGGCGATATTCTCCTCGGGGAGATGGAAGTCGAATTCGGAAACACGCATGGCGGCAGGGTCTAGCCTCCGCCTCACCTATTCGCAATCTTTGCCCTGTAAGTCGGTTCGCCTGACCCGCAGGAGCCTGCCGTGATCCGTCGATTGCGTGACCTCGTTTCGGAATTGTGTCTCGTCACGCTATGCGGCCTGGCGGTGATGATCACACTCGCCCCATTCTTCGGCCTGTTCGACCTGTTCCGGCAGATCTGGCCCGCGGCCCTGGGCCTCGCCGCGGCAGGCGCTGTCGTCTGTCTGCCCGCAATGACAGCCCATCGTGACCCCATGCGCCTGGCGGCCCTGGCGATCAGTCTCGTTCTGATCATCCTGCCCGGCATACCATCGATCCTGCGGGCCTGGTCAGCCCCCTCGACCGCGGCCGGCGACGAGGATTTCGCCGTCACCCTGGTCACCCACAATCTCTGGGGTGTCGGATATCGGACCGATCTGGCGCGCGACGTCCTCCTGGCTAGCGATGCCGACATCATCGCCTTCCAGGAATCCTATGACTCTGATCGCTTGATGGCCTCGGAATTCGGGACCGCCTATCCCCATGCCGCGGATTGCCATGAGAGCGCCCGCATCCGCTCGCGCATTCCCATGCTGGATTCCGGCTGTATCACGCACGCACCGACAACCGACTGGCAGAACTCCACTCTCTGCGAACTCGACCTGCCGCCCGCGGCGTGGGCGCGTTTCGCCGGACCCGACGGATCGGTCTTCCACGTCGTATCGGTTCATATGGACTGGCCGAGCCCGCTGGGCGTGCAGGATTGCGAACGAGCCAATCTGGCCATGCACCTTGTGCGCTTCCCGAATGACCGCCTGATCCTGATGGGCGATTTCAATGCCGCCGACCCAAGCCTCGCACTCGATCGCCTCGCCCGGGATTTCCGCCTGACCCGCCTGACCTATGGCCTGCCGAGCTTCCCGGCGGAGGGACGTTTCAAGAAAACCATCCGCCTTATTCCCCTGCCGGTATTGGGGATCGACCACGTCTTTGCGGGCGATGACTGGGAATTGCTGGAGGCCTCACGCCTTGGAAACACCGGGTCAGACCACCGACCGGTGCGCGCAATACTTCGCTTGCGAAGCGAATAACGTTTCAGCCATGCCCCCAATTGTCGGGATCATCATTATCGCCCGGTGACAGGCCCAATTTCTCGCCAATATGGCTGACACCCAGGCCGAGAACCGTGCGGTTGGCGTAGGCGAAATAGGCGGTGACCTGGTTGATCTCCAGGATCTCGCCATCATCGAAACCGGCATCGCGCATGGCAATGACATCCGCCTCGGTCATGCCGGCAACGTCCACGGTCAGCTTGCGGGCGTAATGGAGCCCGGCAGCTTCACGCGCGTCAAACGCCTGCTCCGGGTCATTCGCCTCGAGAGCCGTACGGATCGCGGCCGAGCGGGCCTCATCCTTCAACAGGCGTTTCATGCCGGTGAAATGATGTTCCGTGCAGTAGGCGCAGCGATTGAGCAGGCTGACATAGGTGCCGATGGCCTCGAGATAGGCCTTGTCCAGCGAATTGCCGAAATGGTGAAGCACCGCCTTGTAGAGCGCCATATGGCCCTCGAGCGAGTGCGGGCGCAGCCCATGGGCGGCGAGAATATTGTCGACCTGCCCGCCCGGTCCGGCGATGCGGTCATAGAGCGTCTTGAGGCGTCCTTCCGCCTCATCAGCCCCGATTGTCCTGATCCAGCTCATGGCCCAGACGGTGACCGGGATTGCCTGCCGGGGCAAGGAAAATTGCGGTTTCAGCACGGAACAGAAAAACCCTCCCGCAATGCTGCGAGAGGGTTTGTCCTGTCAGCCGGGCTGATGCAATCAGACCTCGATGATCGAGGCCTTCACGATCTTGCCCGGATTGGCCGGCGGCTCACCCTTCGGGATGGCGTCCACATGATCCATGCCGTCGATGACCTCACCCCAGACGGTGTACTGGTTGTTCAGGTAAGGCACTTCATCAAGGCAGATAAAGAACTGGCTGGAGGCGCTGTCCGGATGCTGGGCGCGCGCCATCGACATCGTGCCGCGCACATGCGGTTCGGAGCTGAACTCGGCCGGGATGTTCTGTCCGGAACCGCCCATGCCGGTACCGTCCGGGCAACCGCCCTGCGCCACGAACCCATCGATCACGCGGTGGAAGGTCAGACCGTCATAAAAACCGTCCTTCACCAGCTCGGTGATGCGAGCCACGTGTTGGGGCGCCAGGTCAGGGCGCAGCTTGATGGTGACGTCGCCGCCTTCCAGCGTGAATACGAGTTGTTCTTCAGCCATTTGAATTCATTCCTTTATCGAAACCGGCGAGCAGACCGATACAAAAAAATCCTGTGCCGCCAACGAGGCTTACGGTGCCAACACCAAGCAGTATTTCGCTCCAAGGTCGTTGGGACTCAAAAAATGCGTCGGCGACCAGATTGGCGATCGCCCCGATCAGGGCAAAACCGACGAAAAACAAGACCGTCATCAACACCGCATTTTTCGCTGCGCTGACCACGGTAGACATCGCTATCTACTCCACGACCCGGGTCGGCACGTTGATCTCGCACACATCTGGCAGAGCGCCTGACGCGTCGCGAAGCGTGTCGAGATAACCGGCGAAGGCCGCATGATCGGTATCGGCCACCTGGATATTCATCCGCTCCTCTTCCGGCAGGTCGCTACCCACGCGGATCGAACGGATCACGTCGGGCGAGAAGCCGACATCCTGGTTCAGCGTGCCCACACGAATGGCCTGAACGGCGTCCTGGCCATGCCGCACACGTCCCCACGAGGTGTAGATCGAATTCAGGTGATCGGCGTGTGCGCGCGTGATGTAGAACTGGCTCGCCGCGCTGTTCGGATCATTCGTCCGGGCAGCCGCAGCGGCCCCTTCGCAATGCAGCAGCCAGGACTGCACCTGGCCGTCCACGCTCAGCCCCGCCAGGGCGATCGTCTGCGTGCCGACATGGAAACCATTCCAGAAACCCGCCTTGGCGGTCTGCGGCACGCTGCGCGGATTGATCACGCGGTCCTGCAGTTCGGAGACGGTCAGCTCGGCACCACGGCGCACCGTGAATTCCGCTTCCAGCGGCGGCAGATCCGTGCGGTGGCCCGGATTGGCGCGCGAACCACCGCCTTGGGCCATGAAACCGTCGATGACCCGGTGCCAGACCAGGAAATCATAGAAATTCTGCCGAGCCAGCGTCCGCATGCGGTCGACATGGGCAGGCGCGAATTCGGGCGCCATCTCGACGACGATCATGCCGTGATCGGTTTCGATGTAGAGCGCATTTTCCGGATCTATGGCGCGCCAGGCATCATCGGGAAACTCAAAACCCGCCGCGGCAGCACCGCCCTCGGGCGCGACATCCTGAACGAGGCGTTCGATACCGGCATCGCCGGAACCGGACGCGGCATCAGCGGTGGTATCGGCGCTATCGGCCTCGCGGGCGCAGGCCGACGTGGCAAGAACCGCAATAAGGGCGGCGGAAAGGGAGAAACGCATAATCACGCAAAACGCTCCTTCAAACGCTGTTCGATCGCAGCGGGAACAAAGGCCGAGACATCGCCCCCCAGCGCTGCGATTTCCTTGACGAGCCGCGAGGCAATGGCCTGGTGCTGCGGGTCCGCCATCAGGAAAACCGTCTCGATTTCATCGTTGAGCCGCTGGTTCATGGCGACCATCTGGAATTCGTACTCGAAATCCGACACGGCGCGAAGACCGCGCACGATGGATTGCGCGCCAACCGTCTCGGCGAAATGCATGAGCAGGCCTTCGAAGGGGCGAACCTCGATCTCGGCGTCGGCGCGGAACTTGTCCACTTCGGACTCGACGATCGACACCCGTTCCTCAAGTGAAAACAAAGGCTTCTTGGCCTCATTGATCGCCACGCCGATGACCAGCTTGTCCACCAGCTTCACGGCCCGGCCGATAATGTCGAGATGTCCGTTCGTCAGCGGATCAAACGTGCCCGGATAGAGCGCTGTACGTGTCATGCGTGTCTCAGGCCTCCCGGCGCAAGGCGAGCCATCCCGCCGCTACGAGCATTACGCCGCCTGATAGCCTGTTTGCCAAGGTTTTGAAACGGTTCGACGTGAACAGGCGGGACAATCCGCCTGCGGCCAGCGCGTAGACCGTATCGATCAGGAGGGCGAGCGACAGGAAAACCGTCGCCAGTATCGCCAGCTGCGGCGCGGCCGGCTGGGCGGGATCGACAAAGAACGGCAGGAAGGCCGCGTGGAAGATCATGGTCTTGGGATTGGCCAGCGCCGTCGCTGCGCCGCGCAGGAAGAGCCGCCCGGTCATCGGCTCGACCTCGCCATCCGTCGCGCGCGAACGCAGGGCCGATATGCCAAGCCAGACGAGATAGGCGATACCCGCCCATTTGATCACCGTGAAGGCCCAGGTCCAGGCCGTCAGAAGCACCGACAAACCCATCACGACCAGCAGGATCTGGGCAGCCTGGGCCAGCGTCGTACCAGCGACCACGGTCAGGGCAGCGCGATGACCATGGGCCATGCCGGTCGCCATGATCACCGCGATATTCGGTCCCGGCACGGCGATCAGCGCGGCCGAGGCCGCGATGAAGCCGAACGGGACCGGAAGATCGATCATGCCTCGGGGGCCGGATCTTCACCTGTGTCCGGTGCGTCGCCGCCCTCGCCTGCGTCGCCGGAGGCGTCAGCGGCAGCTTCACCGGCACCGTCTTCGGCACCCTCGGTGATGTCCTCGGCATCTGCGTCATCGTCATCACCCGCATCCTGGATGCGGACAACGGCGACGACATTCTCGCCGTCATTCAGGCGGATCAGTCGCACACCGCGGGTCGAACGCCCGGCGATACGGACGGTGTCGACCGGGAAGCGGATCAGCTGGCCACCATCGGTGACGGCCATGATCTGGTCGGCATCCTCGACCGGGAAGCTGGCGGACAGCATGACTTCACGCGAGAGGTCATGGCCGGCCACACCCTGATTGCCGCGTCCCATGACCCGGTAATCATAGGCCGAGGACCGCTTGCCCATGCCGTCAGCAGCGACCGTGAGCAGGAATTCCTCGGCAGCGCCGAGTTCGGCGATGCGTTCCGGCGTCAGGGCAGCTTCCTCGCCATCCTCACCGGCTTCCACGACGATCGGTTCGGCAGCGTCCTCATCGCCGAGTGCGCGGCGCATGGCCGTGGCGTGTTTCATGTAGGCGCGGGCTTCCGGCGGGGTGACATCGACATGGCGCATGATCGCCATGGAGATGAGCTGTGCACCCTCCGGCATCTTGATGCCACGCACACCGACCGAATTGCGGCCTGCGAAGACACGCACATCCGTGACCGGGAAGCGGATTGCCCGCCCCTGGTCGGACACCAGGAAGACATCATCCTCCTCGGTGCAGAGGCGCACATCGACGATGCGGTCCTCCTCGTCCAGCTTCATGGCGATCTTGCCGTTGCGATTGACCTGCACGAAGTCGGACAGCTTGTTCCGGCGAACCGTGCCGCGCTGGGTCGCGAACATCACGTTCAGCTCGCCCCAGCTGTCCTCATCCTCCGGCAGGGCCATGATCGAGGTGATGGTCTCGCCTTGATCAAGCGGCAGGAGATTGACCAGCGCCTTGCCCTTGGTGTTGGGCGCACCCAGCGGCAGGCGCCAAGCCTTGGTCTTGTAGACCATGCCCTTGTTCGAGAAGAACAGCAGCGGCGCGTGGGTGGAGGCGACGAAAAGCGTCGCGATGAAATCCTCGTCCTTGGTCGCCATGCCGGAGCGGCCTTTGCCACCGCGTCGCTGGGCCCGATAGTCGGACAAGGCCGTCCGCTTGGCGTATCCGCCATGCGTGACGGTCACAACCATTTCCTCGCGCGGGATCAGGTCCTCATCGTCGAATTCGAATTCGCCATCGATGAATTCCGACCGGCGCGGCGTCGCGTAATTCTCGCGGACTTCCAGCATCTCGGTGCGGATGATGTCGAGCACGCGGGCGCGCGAGCGCAGGATGTCGAGCAGGTCCGCGATCTCGTCGGCCAGCGCCTTGGCCTCATTGCCGAGTTCCTCGCGGCCCAGGCCGGTCAGGCGGTTGAGGCGCAGTTCGAGGATGGCGCGGGCCTGTTCCTCGGTCAGGCGCAGCTTGCCGTCATCGGTGAGGATGGAACGCGGGTCGGCGACCAGTTCCACCAGCGGCGCCACGTCGACCGCCGGCCATTCGCGGGCCATCAGCTGGGCGCGGGCTTCCGCGGGATTGGGTGCATTGCGGATCAGGGCAATGACTTCGTCGATATTTGCGACGGCCAGGGCCAGACCGATGATGACGTGTGCGCGGTCGCGGGCCTTGTTCAGCTCGAACTTGGCACGGCGGGCCACCACTTCCTCGCGGAAGCGCAGGAAGACCTTGAGAATGTCGCGTGCGCCCAGCAATTGCGGCCGGCCGTCGACCAGCGACAGCATGTTGGAGCCGAAACTCGTCTGCATGGGCGACCAGCGATAGAGCTGGTTCAGGATGACATCGGCATTGGCATCGCGCTTGAGCTCGATGACGACGCGGATACCGGCGCGATCGCTCTCGTCGCGCAGGTCGGCAATGCCCTCGATCTTCTTGTCGCGCACCAGTTCGGCGATCTTCTCGATCATCGAGGCCTTGTTCACCTGGTAGGGAATCTCGGTGACGATGATGGCCTGGCGATCCTTGCGCACCTCCTCGATGGAGGTCTTCGAACGCATCACGACGGAACCGCGGCCGGTCTGCACGGAATTGCGGGCACCGCCGCGGCCGAGGATCAGACCACCGGTCGGGAAGTCCGGCCCCGGGATGATTTCGAGCAGTTCGGCGTCCGTCAGATCGGGATTGTCCATCAGCGCCAGTGCGCCGTCGATGACCTCACCCAGATTGTGCGGCGGGATATTCGTGGCCATGCCGACGGCGATACCGCCGGCGCCGTTCACCAGCAGGTTCGGGTAGCGCGCCGGGAGGACAACCGGTTCCTGCCGTTCGGCGGAATAGTTGTCGACGAAATCCACCGTGTCCTTGTCGATATCGGCCAGCAGCGATTGCGCGACCTTTTCCATCCGGGCTTCGGTGTAACGATAGGCAGCGGGCGGATCACCATCGATCGAGCCGAAATTGCCCTGCCCGTCGACGAGCGGAACACGCATCGCCCAGGGCTGGGCGAGACGGACCAGGGAGTCGTAGACCGCCTGGTCACCATGCGGGTGATAACGACCCATGACGTCACCGACAGCGGTCGCACATTTCCGGTACGGTTTTTCGTGCGTCTGCCCGTTTTCGGACATCGTGTAGAGGATGCGACGGTGCACCGGTTTCAGACCGTCCCGGCAATCGGGAATAGCCCGGCTGACGATCACGCTCATCGCGTAGTCGAGATAGGAGCGCCGCATCTCCTCTTCGATGGCAATATTGCCCACGCCTTCCGGCAGCGGAGCGTTGTCATCGCCGGAGTTCGGCGGATTCAGATCGTCGTCCTGATCGCTCAAAGCGGTCCTCTTTCATGCGGGTTGGCGGTGCTCGCAGGGACCACCGCCGAATGCAAAACACCGCCCGAATCCGGGAGCGCCGAATCGGCGCGTGAATCAGGCGGTTTTCCTGTCACCAAGTCTTAACAATCACAGGGGTTCAGGGCAAATATCCGAGGCGGTTCTGCACAGCTAATCCAGGCCGCGGAAAAACCCGCCGGAAGCCGGTATCAGCGGGCCGTAATCCAGGCCGGGAATTGCGGGCCGCAAACGCAAAACGGGCGGACCTCGCAGGCCCGCCCGTTTCCGGCAAGAAAATGTGCGCGCAGCTAGCGCAATTCGCGGTCGCCCTCTTCCGCAAAGAGTTCGAACTCGGCCCAGCTGACACGGGTATCACCGTCCGCATCCATCTCGCTGAACACCGATACCAGCGTCTCCGAGGCGGATTGTTCGGCATTGTCGAGAACGCGCTCGATATACTGGTCGGCAGACAGGCCGTCGATGATGATCGGACCGTATTCGGCCAGCGCATCACGGGTCGTCTCGATCACCTCGTCGCGCATGTCCTGGCCCATGCGGCCTTCCGGCGTGAAACCAGCGAGGGCGAAGAATTCGCCTTGCGTGGCGTGACCATTGCCGTCCGCATCAAGATCGGCCCAGACCTCTTCGGGGGAATTGTAGTCTCTATCGGCGATCGCGGGCGTGGCCCCCGGGACGCTGGAAGCGATGAGGGCAATGGTGAAAACTGAAAGCAGGGAAGCGTGCATGGGATTGAACTCCGGCAATTGAACATTCGGCAGCGCCCATTTCCGTTTCCGCACAGGGTAGGATTCGACATAGGCCCGGACGACCTCGCTCGCGGTCACGCCCTGCTCGCGGCAGGCATCCATGAAGGCCTGCTTGGCGGAATAACCAAGCCGGATCTCCAGCGATTCCGAGCGCTTCTCGGGACGTGTCATCGATGTCTTCACTTTCCTGTACGGCCCGGATGGGCCTGACCGCTTCAGCTCTGCGGCGTTCATGTCCAAAGAGAAATACAAACCCCGTCCGGATGCACGTGAATTCTTGTCCGGACATTGGAAAGGTTGAGGTTTTTTGCCCAGTCGCCGGGCGGCTCACAGGAATTTGCGTGGCCAAACCGGTGGCTCGCGCTAGCTTTGCGTCGAGGAGAGATCGCCATGCCGACACTGAATCGCCGAAGCTTCACCGCTGGAACTGTGGCCCTGCTGGGCACCGGACCCGCCCTCGCCCGCTCGGGCAGCTGGAGCGAATTCGCCCGAATTCCCATCCAGACGCAGGAAATCTATCCGACCGTGCTGAACCGGCAGATCGTCGTCGCCGGCGGACTGGCGATCCTCGAGGATGGCGAGCTGGGCATTTCCGATCGCGTCGACGCGGTCAACATGGACGGCAGCTGGACCGAGTTCGCCCCCCTTCCCGAACCGCGGCACCATCCCAATCTCGTGGCGCAGGGCGGCCGCATCCATGCCATCGGCGGATTCCGCGCCGGCAATGGCGGCGCCTGGAACATGATCGCCAATACGACGATCTACGACCCGGAGACCGACGGCTGGACCGAGGCGGCCCCCATGCCCGCCCCGTATGGCGAGACCGTCGCGGCCAGTCTGAACGGCCAGGTCCATGTTGCGACCGGCCGACAGCCCACAGGCGATGGCAATGCCAACTGGAATGATCACGGCGATGTGGGCGCGCATTATGTCTACGACGCAGCGGAAGACCGCTGGCGCACGGCCGCGCCCAATCCCAATCCGCGCAATTCCGCCGCCGGTACGGTGCTGAATGGCCGGCTTCACGTGGTTGGTGGACGCCGGGTCAACGCTGGCAACAACGCGAATCACGAAACTTATGACCCGAGCACGGACAGCTGGCAGGTGCTGGCCCCGATGCCCCAGGCCCAGGGCGGGCTGGCGGCGGCCGTCGCGAACGGCCGACTCTACGCTTTCGGCGGTGAATGGTTTGCCGATGGCGGCGGGGTGTATCCGCAGGTCTGGATTTATGACCCGCAAGCCGATGCCTGGTCGGAAGGTCCGGCGATGCGTACGCCGCGCCACGGTCTGGGTGGTCTGACGATTGATGGCCGGATCTTCGCGATCGGCGGGGCGACCCAGCGCGGCGGTGTCGGCACCAGCAATCTGATCGAACGCCTCGACCCCTAGGCCTGCCCCGGCGGGCATACGACTCGATGTTCCCCGTAAAAGCGAATATTGTTTGTAAAACAATCTTTGCGGGAGAGTGACATGGCGAAATTCAGCGATGCGCAATGGGCCAGCATCAATGCCAGGCTGGACGCGAATCCGGCGCGCTACGGATTTCCCGAACAGCGCGCCGACAGCGTCATTCTCTCCTCCTTCAACATCCGGAAACTGGGCAATGTGAAGGGCAAGACAGCCGGATCCTTCCGCCTGCTCGCGCGCTTTCTGCAACAGACCGACCTCCTGGCCATCCAGGAAATCCAGGACGACCTGTCGGCGCTCGGATATCTGAAGAGCCTGGCCGGGGACCAGTTCGGCATGGCGGTGTCGGACGTCACCGGAGCCATTCCCGGCCGCAAGGGCCTGGTCGAGCGCCTGGGTTTTGTCTTCCGCTGGACCACGATCGAGCGCACGGAAGTGGCCTCCGACATCTCCTATGACCGCTCAGCCGTGCAGGCGAACCTGCTGGCCCACAGGGCCGCGTTCAACACCGCGCTCATCGCCCGCCAGGCCGAGGTCGATGCCTATGCCGAGGCACGGGAGACCTATGAGACAGGCATGGCGGAACACGCCGCGGGAAGCCGCGAGAACAAGCCGTCGGAACCGGACATACCGCCGTTCAAACTGCCGGAATTCCTGACCTTCATCCGCTCACCCTATTGCTGCTCCTTCCGGGTCAAACCGCTGGGCCAGGCCGAGCCCTATGAGTTTCTCGCGGTCAACGCCCATCTCCTCTACGGCGATGCCAGCAAGCAGAAGGAAGAGCGCGCGATGGAATTCTTCGCCCTGCTTGACTGGATCACGACGCGGGCAAAGAAACGCGACCGGACCTATCACCAGGACTTCATCCTGCTGGGCGATCTCAATCTGGATTTCGACGATCCGGTCGAGGATCGCGCCCGGATCGACGC
Source organism: uncultured Maricaulis sp. (assembly GCA_965228215.1). GTDB lineage: Bacteria > Pseudomonadota > Alphaproteobacteria > Caulobacterales > Maricaulaceae > Maricaulis. The sequence goes on from OZ245800.1 coordinate 63,088, forward strand.
GGAGCTGAAACAGATCGACCAGGACTTCCTGCGCTCAAAACGGTCGGCGCGGTGCTATTTCCCCTTCTTCGATCCGCATCCCGAGCGCGGCAGCGAGTGGGAGACCGCGCCCGGCACACCGGGCCCGTTCCGGACCAATGCCCGTCTCAACCAGACCTATGACCAGATCGGGATCTTCTCCCACGACCGTCGCCTGCCCAATCACAAGGCCTCCGACAAGGCCGGCACGGTAGAAGGCGGATTCGATTACGGCATGTTCGACTTCGTGAGGCTGTTTCTCGACGAATTGCATGGCGAGGACGCCCGGCTGGAAGATCTCACATCCACGCAGCTCAAGCGCTTCTACGCCAAGTTCGAGCATGATTTTTCCGATCACATGCCGATCTGGGTCCGACTGCCCAAACCGCATCCCGACATGAAGTCCTGGCGCTGACCCCGGCTGAGAGAGACTGACTAGAAGGCAGGACGGGCGATCATCAGGATGAAGATCCCGATCAAGGCGATAAAGGCCGGCCAGCCCAGAAGAAACCAGATCCGCATCAGCCTGTGGACCCGTTCCGGCAAGGCCTCGCCGTTGTCAGCGGCCGCTTTCGCCATGTTGCGCACCTGGAGCTGGATCCACACCACGGGCAGCCAGCACACACCGATGAAGACGTAGAGCGCATAGGTCGCCAGCAGCCATCCGGACGTGACCGGATAACCGACATGGAGCGCCAGCGCGACACCTGTCAAAGGCTGGAGGATCACCGCTGTCGTGGTGAAGATCCAGTCCGCCAGGACGGTATGCCGCGATGCCAGAGCGAAGCCCGGAATATCGCCCGAACGCCAGGCCGCGAACATAAAGAAGGCAATCGCTGCCCCGGATCCGAAAAGGACGGCGGCCGACAGGATATGGGCGAGTTTGAGGATCAGATAGAGATCGATCATCGCTGGTCCTCGGTCGCGGCGACCAGAAGGCACAGCCCGATCAGCGGGATGACCTTGACCACGGGGCCCAGGGGGTCGAGCCAGAGCTGAGGCAGGGTCATGCTGAGCGCCGCCATGTAACCGGCGATCACCGCAATCATCAGACCCGCAACCGTGCGGACCCGCCATTTCAGCAGCATCGCCGCACCCAGAATTATATCCATCAGCGCGGTCAGTCCGAGCACCCAGTACGCTGCGCCGGTCGAGAAACCGCCTTGCCTCAACAGGTCCAGTGCCGCGTCGCGGCCCGGGCCGAGCGCAATAAGGCCGGAGACCAGCCAGAACAGGCCCAGCAGGACGCGGGCAACGGGTCTCGCAAAACCCAGCCGGGCGTGCCAGCGATCCTGGACCGTCGCAGGCGTGGCCGCGAGATAGGCCTGGAAACCGAGCGGAGAGGCTCCGGTATCGGCGATCCAGCCGGCCGGATCGCCCTCAACATCATAGTCCAGCTGCTGGATCGAGGTGGAGCGCATCGATGTGCGCACGCCGAGCCAGCCCATGAGATCGCCCAGCCACACGGCCGGCATGGCGAGCCAGCGCGGCACGTCCCAGATCCGGCTGTCACCGAAGCCAAGCCAACGGCGATAACCGCGCATCAGGTTGGCCAGGCTCACACGCTCCGGACCGGCGATGTCCCAGGACTTGCCGGACGGCGCGCCGGGCGAGACGGCGGTGGCGATCGCTTCGCACACATCCTCCATGCCGATGGGCCGGAAGACCTGGCCAGCGCCAACCACGGGCGTGATCCACGGCACACCGCAGAGTGTCCGGATCATCGCCGTTCCGCCATAGACGGTCCGCGCGAGCACCAGCGAGGGCCTCAGGATGACCCAGTCGAGCTTGCATTCGCGCAGAAGATCCTCGCCGGCCTGTTTGTCACGGCCGTAGACCGATCCTGCCGCGGCCTCACCCCCGACCGCCGAGATCAGGACGAGGCGCTTGACCCCGGCCTGTTCGGAACCCGCTATCAGCGCCGCGGCGCCGTCGACATGGGCTGCCCGGCTGCTGTCGCCTAAACCGTCCTGAAGAATGCCGACGCAGTTCACGACCGCGTCGACGCCCTGCAGGCGCGCGGCCCAGTCCCCGGCCGCGTCGGTGCGGAAATCACAGCCGATCCAGTCGAGTGTCGGCAGGCGTTTGCGGGCATTGCCGGGATTGCGCGCAGCCGCAATGACCTCATGCCCGAGGGATTGCAGGTGCAAGGCCGCGTGAGACCCGATGAAACCGGAGGCGCCTGCGACCAGTATCTTCATGCCGGCTCCGCCGCGACGCGGCGAACTTCCTCGACCAGACCGCGAATATCGTCCATCCCCGTTTCCGGGTTCATGAGGGCGAGGCGCAGCCAGTGCTCGTCGCGATAGGCGGCATAGGTCGTGTAGTAATTGCCGCGGGCGAGCAGACGCCGCCGGAGCTCGAGGGCATGGGTCTCGTCACCCTCGGTCAGGCGAAAACAGAGAATGTTGAATTCCGGCTCCACGGCGCATTCGAAATCCGGCAGGGCGTGAATGTAGTTATAGGCCTCGCGGGCCAGCGCGGTCTGTCGCTCGATATGGGCGGCCAGCCCCGCCTCCCCGGCCTCGGCCAAGGCCATGAAGGCTTTCAGGCCCAGCGCGGCCTTGGTGCACTCGACCGTGCGGCCGATGAAATCGAAACCCGGATTGTCCTTGTCGTGGAAGATATAGCTGGCGCTCTGCACGAAGGCCGTATCGAGATGACGATGATCGCGGGTCAGCACGGCGGCGCAGATACAGGGCGTGCGCAGCATTTTGTGTGCGTCCCAGATCAGGCTGTCGGCCAGCTCGACGCCGTCCATGAGCGGCGCAAGATCCTTGCTCAGCAGAGCCCCGGCACCGTGCGCACCGTCAACATGGAACCAGATCCCCTCGCGCTGGCAGATCTCGCCGATCTCGCGCAGGGGGTCGAACAGGCCCGCCGCGGTCTGGCAGGCACTCGCCGCCACAGCCATGATGCGTTTGCCCGCCGCTCGCTGGGTCTGGATGACGTCGGCGAGTGCCGCGCCGCAGGCCCGGCCATACTCATCCACCGGCGAGGCGATGAGCGCGTCCTGCCCGAGACCGAGAATGCCGATCGCCCGCGAGATCGAATAGTGCATGCTCTGCGGCGCAATCATCACCAGGTCTGACGGCACGCCCGATTTCCAGGCTTCCGGCGCAATCGCTGCACGTGCGGCCGCCAGCGCTGTCAGATTGGCGAGGGATCCGCCATGGGTCAGCACGCCGCCGGCGCGAGGTTCGGCATTCTCGCCGCTCTCCCAGCCGATCTTCGAGAGCATCCAGTCGATATAGAAGAGTTCGATCGCCGAAGCGGCCGGCCCCATCTCGTTGATCGCCATCGGATTGGTCGCATAACCATCGATGAAACTGCCGAGCGCGCCAGCGGTGTTCGGTATGGCCGTCTGGTGACCCATATTGCGCGGATCGCGCAGGGTGATCGTGCCGTCGAGATAGGTCCGGACAAACTCGGTGAGGACTTGGCCGGTCAGCCCGCCCTCGCGGGCCAGGCGGTCGAGATCCATGCGTTTCTGGAGATCCTGCGCGGGTGGCTGGACAATTACCTTGCCGTCGCGGGCACGCGCGTGCCGGTCATAACTGTCGAGGGCTTCTGCCGCGCGATGCGCGTCTTCCAAAAAGCTCATATCGCCCCTCGTTGGCCCGGTCAGTCACCGCCGGCTTGTTGTGACGCCATCGTCTCGCGGACCAGGGTCAGGTCGCGGACGAAATACGCCTGCACCATTTCCCGCGCTTCAGGCCACAGCATTTCCACCTTCAGCCATTCCGGGCCGGTCATGGAGGCGTTGTTGACCGCGGCGTAATAGGCGCTGTCACCATAGGAACAGGCCCACCAGGGCGAAGCTTCGCTGCTGAACATGTCGCCGCCATCGAGCAGGCGTACCAGAGCCGCTTCCGTGCGGCCAAGATCGGCAGCCATGAGCTGGGTGATTTCCGGTCCGGCAAAGCTGGAGGCCAGATCGAGGACGCCCAGCGAGGACGTATCCACACAGCGCAACGCATCGTAGAGCGTACGGGCCCGGCCGAGCAGATAGGCGTCAAAAGCCTGGTCGATATTGCCGTCAGCCGCCGAGCGGCGGGCGACCTCGAAGAGCAGGATCGGCGGGACTTCGTTTCGCCGGGTCCAGAATTCATTGATGACGGAGGCGTTCTCCTCCTCGGCGGCCTGGGCCGCACCGAGCGCAGTCAGGGCATCACCGAAAGCCGCCTGCCCGACGACGATCTCGACCTGGGCACCGTCCTGTTCGAACGTATAGATCTGCGGCAGACGCAGATTGGGATCCCCCGCCTGGTCTTCCGTCTGCGCGAGGGCCGGCATCGCCAGCACGGCCATGGCCGCGAGGCCCGTCATAAGTTTGCGCATGATCCCAACTCCGTGAACGCTCCGGCAGGACAAGCCGGCAGGGCCAGACTAGCCCGCAGCCTGCGCGCCTCCTAGCCCCATCCTGCCTCGCGGACAGTTGCCAACCTTGAGGGTCGCGGACCTAGAACGGGATCTCGTCGTCCAGCTCGGCGTTGCGGAAATCTTCCTTGGGCGCTTCCATCGAGCGCGGCGCGGAACGATCATCACCGCCAAAGCTGGAGGCACCGCCCTCATTGCGGCCGTCGAGCATCTGCAGCTCGCCGCGGAAACGCTGAAGCACGACTTCGGTCGTGTACTTGTCCTGGCCGTTCTGGTCGGTCCATTTGCGGGTCTGCAGCTGGCCCTCGACATACACTTTGGAACCCTTCTTGAGATAGTTCTCGCAGACGCGGACCAGGTTCTCGTTGAAGATCACGACATTGTGCCACTCGGTCTTCTCGCGGCGCTCGCCGGAGGACTTGTCGCGCCATTGCTCGGACGTGGCGATGCGCAGATTGCAGACCGGGTCGCCCGAATTGAGACGGCGGATCTCCGGGTCACGTCCCAGATTACCGACCAGAATTACCTTGTTCACACCCGCCATCGTCCTGCGCTCCATAGTCTGCACGAGCTTTTCGCCCGCGCCATTTGTTCACATTCTGTTCCGGTGGTCAATTCAACCACCGAGTCGCGGATGATTTGACAGGACGGGGCTGCAGGAGTCTAGCGAAGCGCGCTGTGGATAAATCTCCCGCCATCACGGTGGCAGGAAGATCAGCCGCCGCGCTGGACGCCGGGCCATGCGGGACTTATGTCTCATCCTTCGCTCATGCGCTGGACAGGAGAGCGATTGTTCTCCTATTGTTCCGCGCTGTATTCGACTCCGGACCGGACCTGTAAACCCTATGGCTCTCGACAAGATCCGCGTGCAGGGCGCACGCGAACACAATCTGAAAAACGTCTCTGTCGACCTGCCGCGCGACAGCCTGATCGTGTTTACCGGCCTGTCCGGGTCCGGCAAATCCTCCCTCGCCTTCGACACGATCTATGCCGAGGGCCAGCGCCGCTATGTCGAGAGCCTGTCGGCCTATGCCCGGCAATTCCTGGAACTCATGGCCAAGCCGGACATGGATTCCATCGAGGGCCTCTCCCCGGCCATCTCGATCGAGCAGAAGACGACTTCGAAGAATCCGCGCTCAACGGTCGGCACGGTCACCGAGATCTACGACTATATGCGCCTCTTGTTCGCGCGTGTGGGCACGCCCTACTCCCCCGCCACGGGATTGCCCATCGAGAGCCAGACCGTCAGCCAGATGGTCGACCGGCTGATGGCGCTCGAGGAAGGCACGCGTCTCTATCTGATGGCGCCGGTCGTGCGCGGCCGAAAAGGCGAGTACCGCAAGGAATTCGCCGAATGGATGAAGGCCGGTTTCCAGCGCGTGAAAGTGGATGGCGAGTTCTACACGATCGAGGACGCGCCCGAGCTCGACAAGAAGTTCAAGCACGATATCGACGTGGTCGTGGACCGGGTGGTGATCAAGCCGGACCTAGAAAGCCGTCTCGCGGACAGTCTGGAAACCGCCCTGCGCCTGGCCGACGGCCTCGCCACGGCTGAATACGCCGACCGCAAGGACGAGAAGGGTGCCGCCGAACAGATCATCTTCTCCGAGAAATTCGCCTGCCCGGTGTCCGGCTTTACCTTGCCCGAGGTCGAGCCGCGCCTGTTCTCCTTCAACAATCCCTATGGCGCCTGCCCGACTTGTGACGGGCTCGGCCAATCCCTGAAATTTGATGCCGGCCTGGTCGTGCCCGATGCCGACAAATCGCTCAATGACGGCGCCATCGCGCCCTGGAGCCGGGCGACGTCGAAACTCTACCAGCAGACCCTGCAGGCGCTGGCCAAGCATTTCGGCGGCGACATGTTCCAGCCCTGGCACAGCCTGCCGGAGCCCTTCCGCAAGGTCGTGCTCTACGGCACGAAGGAAGACGTGACCTTCGTCTACGAGGACGGTCTGCGGAAATTCGAGACCCGGAAACCTTTCGAGGGCGTGATCCCCAATCTGGAACGGCGCTGGCGCGAGACCGACAGCAGCTGGGTCCGCGAGGATCTCGGCCGTTTCCAGTCCTCCCAGCCCTGCGAGGCCTGTGACGGCAAACGCCTCAAACCCGAAGCCCTGTGCGTGAAGATCGACGGCCAGGATATTTCCCAGACCTCCTCGCTCTCCATCCGCGGCGCGCGTGACTGGTTCGGCGCGGTCGAGGACACGCTGTCACCGAAAGATCGCCAGATCGCGGAACGGATTCTCAAGGAGATTCGCGAACGGCTGAAATTCCTGGTCGATGTGGGTCTGGACTATCTCACCCTCGACCGGGCCTCCGGCACGCTGTCGGGCGGCGAGAGCCAGCGTATCCGCCTGGCCAGCCAGATCGGCTCGGGCCTGACCGGTGTCCTCTACGTGCTCGACGAGCCATCCATCGGCCTGCACCAGCGCGACAATACTCGCCTGCTGGACAGCCTCCAGGGCCTGCGCGATCTGGGCAATACCGTCATCGTGGTCGAGCATGACGAGGAAGCCGTGCTGACCGCCGACTACGTCGTCGATCTCGGTCCCGCTGCAGGCATTCATGGCGGTGAAATCGTCGCGGAAGGCACGCCGGACGAGATCAAGGCCAATCCGAAAAGCCTGACCGGGCAATACCTCGTTGGCACCCGGCAGATCGAGGTGCCGCGGGATCGCCGCAAGGTCGATCCGAAGAAGAATGTCCGTGTGATCGGCGCCAGCGGAAACAATCTCAAGACGGTGGACGCCGAATTCCCGCTGAAAGTCCTCACCTGCGTCACCGGCGTGTCCGGCGGCGGCAAGTCGACCCTGACCATCGAGACGCTCTACAAGGCCGCGGCCCGGCGCCTCGCCAAGGCGCAGACCGTGCCGGCCACGCATGAACGCGTCGAGGGCCTCGACCAGCTCGACAAGATCATCGATATCGACCAGTCGCCGATCGGCCGCACCCCGCGTTCGAACCCGGCGACCTATACAGGCGCCTTCACCCCGATCCGGGAATGGTTCGCGCAACTGCCCGAAGCAAAAACCCGCGGCTACAAGCCTGGCCGGTTCAGCTTCAACGTGAAGGGCGGACGCTGCGAGGCGTGCCAGGGCGATGGCGTGGTGAAGATCGAGATGCACTTCCTGCCGGACGTCTACGTGCCCTGCGATGTCTGTCACGGCAAACGCTTCAACCGCGAGACGCTGGAAATCCAGTTCAAGGGCAAGTCGATCGCCGACGTGCTCGACATGACCGTCGAGGAAGGCGCCGACTTCTTCAAGGCCGTGCCCGCCGTGCGCGACAAGCTGGAAACGCTCAAACGCGTCGGCCTGGGTTATGTCCATATCGGCCAGCCGGCCACGCAATTGTCGGGCGGCGAAGCCCAGCGCGTGAAACTCTCCAAGGAGCTCGCCAAGCGCGCCACCGGCAAGACGCTTTACATTCTCGACGAGCCCACCACGGGCCTGCACTTCGAGGATGTCCGCAAACTGCTCGAAGTGCTGCACGAGCTTGTCGATGCCGGCAATACGGTCGTGGTGATCGAGCACAATCTCGACGTCATCAAGACCGCCGACTGGATCATCGATCTGGGCCCGGAGGGCGGTGATGGCGGCGGTGAGATCGTCGCCTTCGGCACACCGGAAGATGTCGCCCTGGTCGAGCGCAGCTGGACCGGCCGCTATCTCGCCCCGATGCTGGAGCGAGACCGCGAACGGCAGGCCGAGGCGGGTTAGTCGCCTACTCCGCCTTTGCCGCCACGGCCGACACCGGACCCAGCATGAGCAGAGACATCAGTGCCTGGATGGGCACAGCGATGTAGACCATCCCGCCATAGGGATTGCTCATCAGACGGGTGAATTCATCCACATCGATGACGCCGGCCTGGTTCGCGCTCATGCCAAAACTCATCTGCATGAGATCCGGCGCCAACACAAACTGCACCGCCATCATCAGGAGGTATATGACCAGGTGGGCCAGAAGCATGCTGACGCCAGCGCCCTTGCTCACCTTCCAGCCATCCATGGTGAAGCGCTTTCGCTTGATCGACAGCGGCAGGCTGACGCCGAAACGGCCGGCAAAATAAGCGATCGGAATAAAGATCAGCAGGCCCGACAGCATTCCGAACATGGTCGCGGCCTGCATGGAGGAGGCTGCGTCACCGCCTCCGGCCATAACCGGAATCAGCAGCAGGCTGAGGATGAAGATGAGAATTCCCATCACGATCGACGCAATGATCGTGATGCCGATCATGATCAGTCCGATCAGAAGGATCAGGCCGAACATGTTCAACTCGTCTCGTCCGAGCTGGAAAACGCCCCACGGCCGGACATTCTCGCGAACCATGACCCGGAAGGCCGCGCCATACATGATTGTCCCGAGGATGAAGCTCATCAGCATCAGGACACCGATTTGCTCGAAGAAACCGCCGAGGTCGGACATGCCGGCCGGTGTCATCGCCATCGCGTAACGGCTGAAGAAATCAGACCCGCCTTCGGACGCCGCCCACATGTAGTAGGCCGCATATCCGACACTCACGACAGCGATGTAGACAAGCGACTGCACAGGCCGCCAGAAGAGCGTGCGCACGCCATAGGTCAGCATGCCGATGAAAGAAGGTTTGCCGGACATTGAATCCCCCCGTTTTCCCCGGACGCGATTTGGCACCAGGTGCGGACAAAAAACAACGTTTCCGCGAGCCTTCCCGGACAACACTTGTGCAAAATAAGAGCGGCCCGTCTTGCGACGAGCCGCCCGCGACCCAGCCCTCCGGGTCGAGTTCATATGATCTGTGGCGTCAGCCTTCGCTGGGCGAGGCACCGGCCGGGTGGTCGTCCGTCAGCGTAGGTGCGTCGCCGCTCTCGACCGGATTGTTCTCACGGTAGAGACGCGCCGTGTAGACGCCGACACCGGCCCACATACCCATGATCAGGATTTCCACCAGGGCCGCGATCACCGTCGCGATACCCAGCGGCAGCATAATCTCGGCGCGGAAGAAGACGTCACGCAGGGCGGCCATCGTCTCGGCCGGCGTGGCATTCATGTCCTCGATGGCCTGCAATTCGCCAATCACCGGCAGGATCGAGCCCAGGAGGGCGAACCCGAAGATCACGGCGACGACCATCACGATCAGATAGATGCCAATACCCACGACGACGTAGCTCAGCAGCATTTTCCAGAATTGACCGTTCGACGCGTCCCAGGCTTCGAAAAAGCGGAATTTGCGATCCACGAAGGTCAGGCCGGCGGCTGGCGACAGGCGCACGGACACGAAGATCTGTGCCGCCATGTAGGCCAGGCCCAGAAGGAGCAGAAGAATGCCGCCGGACACGACCGCAGAGGTGTCGCCGTCGACCATGGCCATGAAACCGAACGAGGTCAGCCCAACCATGGCGAACACCGCCGAGGCCACGATCTCGGCAATCACCAGCAGGCCGAAGAAGAGAATCGCGACACCGGCCAGACGGATCTCGTCACCACCGATACGCACCGGGATGACAGCCGAGACCTCGTCGCGTGCCAGGTATCGATACCAGGCGCCATGCACCATCAGGGAGACCAGGACGCCCACGATGACCATCAGCGGCACCGACATCATCACACGCCCGACCGCACGCAATATCTCGGCATCGCTCGGTCCGACCGGTTGCGATTCCATTGCGATGATCTCGTTGATGAAGGGCAGGAAGAGCCAGAGCGCCCCTGCCGTGGCTGCGGAGAGAAGCAGCAAATGCCACAGGGCGATCCACATCGCCGCTGCGGGTTTCTCCCCGAAGCGCTTGAAAAAGAAGAAGATTGCTTCGCCGATATCAAATGCCTTGGAGGCCATGATCATTCCCCTTGTCCCAAAAGGTCTGATCATTCTGCCCCCGGTCGACACGTCAGCGATAGAGGGAAGCCGTCCGGGCCGGTCCCCTGCGACCGGCTGCTAGCCGTTGCCGCCTTCCGCCATCTGGCGCAAGCCCTTGTAGAGATAGGCATAAAGACCGGCAAAGAGCGGGATCGACAGGATAGCGACAATGCTGTTCACGCGGCCATATTCATTGGCCCGCATGATCAATTCCCAGCCATTGACGCTCTGATCCACCGTGTGCGCCAGTTCCAGCGGACGCCAGCCGATGAGCAGGCAGAAGACCTCGTAGAGCGCGATCCCGGCAAGGAAGACCGGCAGGCTGGTCAGGAGGCTGGCCGACATGATGCGAAGGGCCTGGCCGTTGGACAGCGGCCAGATGCTCAGAACCCGGATCCGGCCTTCCGCGATCGTGGCGGGCAGGGCCAGGGCCAGGCGCGCGGAGAGCCAGGCAATCAACAGACCAAAACCGAGACCGACCAGCAGAACCGCTCCCCAGTCGCTGGCGCCAAAGGCGTCGAACACGACAGAAATGTTCTCGGTCGCGACCTCTTCTCCGATCCCGGCCCGCTCCATGACACCGGCGGAGATCGCCGAAATGAAGGCAAGAGCCGCGATACCGGCAAGCACCACAACGATGGCCGTCAGCAGGGCGACGAGGATGTTGACGATGAAGACCCGTCCCTCATCAGCGCCAAGCTGCAATCCGAAACCGGGACCATTGTCACCGCGCACGGCCAGTTTCAGCACCGAGCTGATGAAGGCGAGATTCGCCAGCGTGTAGACGATCATCAGGATCAGCCCGATGAAGACGTTCGCAGAGGCGCCACCGGCCATGTAGGTGATGTGCACCAGCGTCACGGCCAGATAGGGCGCGGCAGCCAGACCACAGCGCTGCCAGTTCTGAAGGGCGAAACGATAGGCTTCCGCGACGCTGCGCAGGATGGGTACGGGGTGTTGGCTCATCACGTCCTCGCTTTGCGCTGTCTTAAATAGCGCCGTAGCACACGAGGCAAGCCGGGGCGTCAGTGTGACGCAAGGTTTTGATCCAGTCCGAGTGCGGAAGGGGCCAGGCCGCGTTCATCAATCTCGCATTGAAAAATAGAAATGTGTCATCACGCCTTCTCGCCTTACAGGCACTCCATCCCGCGTGGCGGGCGTGTACTCCCAGTCTCGCGCAGCACGTTCGACCGACTCGCCAAACAAACCGGTCGGGGCTTCAGCCAAAATCTCAATCATGTCTGTTGAACCGGTCTCCGTTACATCAAACCGGATGATCACCACGCCCTCGGTCGCAGTCATGCCTGCGTCGCGAGGATAACGCGGCTGGCGACGCGAAACCGGAGCAGCATCAACATATCCCGGATCATCCTCATCAACCTCGTCCGGTTCGGTTATGGGGTATCGTTCCATGTGGAGCGGATGTGCTTCGAGTCGAGCCGTCACCGCCCCTGATCGACGCTCATTGCTCGCCAGGCGCGCATACCCCAGCAAGGCCTCGGAGCGATGAAAAGCTTCGCTGTCCGGGCTGACGTCGCGATAGATGTCACGCGCCATGTGCAGAGCGAAGTGAGCATCCTCCCAACGCTCCCGCACAACCGACCCCAAACCCCAGATGTAATAAGCGGAGGCAAGGAAGGCATCGGGTTCGCGTCCCGCCAGCTCAAACAATTCCACGGCCCGTTCGGCTGGCGCCCGTGAAAGCCGCAATCGCCCGAGATCGGAATGGAACTTGGCCTCAAGGTAATAACTCTCGCCCGCAAATACGGACGCGGTCAGTTCCTCGTCGCCGAGATCATCGAGCAAGGCAGTCGCGCGACCGGCACATCGTGCCGCGTCCCGATAATCCTCTCGGGCAAACGCAGCGATCGCGGCATTGTGCCAGCGCCAAGCAGAATCGACGGCCGGGGCCTCAGCATCCTCTCCGATTTCCGCAGCATCACGCCAAGCCGCGTAGGACACGTCAGCTTGGCCCGCACGCCCTGAAATGAAGCCATAATTCTCCGCGAGTGTCGCTTGTGTTAGTGGGTCGATGTTCTCTCGATCTCCGGCTCTGTAGGCGTCTCGGGCAGCAGCCAAAGCCGCGTTGAGATCGCCGTTCTGAACCGCTTCGGTATAAGCGCTATAAGCCGTGATAACTGAATCCGGAAGCTCACCGCTCTGCCCTCTGGCGGGCAGGGCGAACACCAGAAAGATAATTGCAGCAACCCAAAACTGTTTCATTGGCACCTCAACTTTGCATTGAGTTGAGCCAAGCAGCAGGGTTTCGTCAAGCGTGTCGCGCGAGCTTTTTCACGCAATGGGCGAGCGCCCGAGGAAGCGGCCGGCTAGCGGTTTACTGACCGCCGCACTGGCCCGGATTCGGGCATTGGGAGGATTCGCGTTCTCCGCGATAGCCGCGCTGGTAGATACTGCCCTGTCCGGCGAGGCAGGACCGGGAATTGCCGCGGCCGAGTTCGGCACCGTCGCGCCAGTCCGAACCGGTCAGCGTGCACGCATAAGTACCGTCTTCCTCGGTGGTGAAGGAATAGTCGGACGCGGTGGCTCGGCCGTCCGCGAACATCACCAGCTGCAGCAAGCCCTCGCGCCGGACGGCGTCATTGCCGATACGGGCCGGCGTGTAGACGCGGCGGGAAATCGCCTGCGTAGCTGCGTCGGCGAAAACGTCGCGCGGTTGCTGGAAGACGGCGCGGACATTCTCGGTTCGCCCCTGAGCGTCCACATCGAAACGCACGAGCACGAAACCCTGTTGATCGCCGGCATTGTCAGGGAATGACACCTCGTCGGCGTCCTCGAGCTCGGCTTCCCGGAACCCCTCGATCTCGAGATAATCGGCACGTTCAAGCTGGCGGGCTGCGGCTTGGTTCTGCGCGTCCATCTCGGCCGCAATGTCCGGATAGGCTGCCGCGCCGCGACCGCCCTCCTCGTCCTCACTCAGCAATCGGGACAATTCGGCGAAGGTCCAGGCACTCCAGACCGCCTGTTCCGATGCACCGGCACCATTGAGCAGCGCAACGGCGAACCGGTAGTGCGTGCGCGCATCGACCCAGCGCTCGGCGGCATAGTCGGCCGCACCGAGATTGTAGAAGATCAGGCCATACTGGCCGTCCAGCTCGCGCCCCGCGGCGCGATAGGCCGTCAGTGCTTGTGCAGCCGCACTGCCTGCCCCGGCGATATCGCCCTGGGCCCGCAGGATGCGCATGCGCAGATAATGCATGTCGGCCGCGATCGGCTGGTCTGCCTCGGAGAGCACGCGGAATTCGGCCAGGGCCGCCAGGGAGGCATCGGCGTGGACCATTGCCAGCTGCGTTTGCCCGAATGCATCGGCGGCTTCCGCAGCAAGGCTCCAGCGCCAAGCGCGATCTGACGCGGAGGCACGGGTTTCATCGGCGATCTCGGCAGCAGTCCGCAAAAGATCAAACGCGATACCGGCATCGCCGTTCTGGCTGGCGGAAAACCCGTAGATCTCGGCGAGCACGCCGATGGTTCCCCGGTCCAGCCTGGCCGCGACAGCGGCATTGTAGGCTTCACCGGCAGCGGCCTGCGCCGCCACGAGATCGCCCGCCTCCTGGGCCGCCTGGTAACGCAGATAGGGATCGGCGACACTGCGCGGCAGGCTCTGGGCCGATGCCCCGCTGATCGCGCTGGCGGCCAGCACACAAACAATTGCGATCAATCCTACCCAACGCATGCCTGTCTCCCCTGACGCCGGAACTCAAGACTACAACGAAACTTCAGCATAAGTCAGATCACATGACAACGTTGGACGATTCGAGTTGGGCGGCGGATTTTCGATTGGCCGCCGGTCGCCTGCAGACCGCGCGGCAAGGCCCAGCAGCACGCCACCCTTCCCTGCGCGGCCGCCCCGGACTAAATACGCGCGCATGACTGATACAGCGATCAAACCCGTTCACGTGATCGGCGGCGGCATGGCCGGTTCCGAGGCGACATGGCAATTGGCGAGTGCCGGCGTGCCCGTCATCCTGCACGAGATGCGCGGTGTGAAGGGGACCGATGCCCATTCCACCGACGGGCTGGCGGAACTGGTGTGTTCCAACTCCTTCCGGTCGGACGATGCCCAGACCAATGCGGTCGGCCTGCTGCACGAGGAAATGCGCCGCTGCAATTCGATCATCATGGCCGAGGGCGACCGCAATCGCCTGCCGGCCGGCGGCGCTCTCGCCGTGGATCGCGACCTGTTCTCGCAGGCTGTGACGAAGACGCTCAGCGAACATCCGCTGGTGACGATCGAACGCGGGGAAGTCCCCGGACTGCCACCGGAAGACTGGGACAGCGTGATTATCGCAACCGGTCCGCTGACCTCGGAGAGCCTGTCCAAGGCCATCCTGGACGCGACCGGCGAAGGCGAACTGGCCTTTTTCGATGCCATCGCGCCCATCGTCTATCGCGACAGCGTGAACATGGAGAAGGCCTGGTTCCAGTCGCGCTATGACAAGGGTGAGACTGAAGCCGACAAGGCTGCCTATCTCAACTGCCCGATGGATGAAGACCAGTACAACGCCTTCATCGATGCCCTGCTGGACGCTCCGAAGACCGAGTTCAAGGAATGGGAAGACACGCCGTATTTCGACGGCTGCCTGCCGATCGAGGTCATGGCGGAGCGCGGCCGGGAGACCCTGCGTCATGGTCCGATGAAACCGGTCGGCCTGACCAATCCGCACCAGCCGGACATCAAGGCTCACGCCGTCGTACAGCTGCGCCAGGACAATGCGCTGGGCACGCTGTTCAATCTCGTCGGTTTCCAGACCAAGATGAAATACGGCGCCCAGACGGAGATCTTCCGCATGATCCCGGGCCTGGAGGATGCGCAATTTGCGCGCCTGGGCGGCATTCACCGCAATACATTCATGAATTCCCCGCGCCTTCTCGATGAGCAGTTACGGCTGAAATCCCAGCCGCGCCTGCGTTTTGCCGGTCAGCTGATCGGTGTCGAGGGTTATGTGGAAAGCGCCGCCATGGGCCTGATGGCCGGCCGTTTCGCCGCTGCCGAACGCCTGGGCCACGATATCGCACCGCCGCCGGAGACGACGGCGTTTGGTGCACTGATCGCCCATGTGACCGGTGGTCATCTCGACGCCGGCAAGGGTTCTTTCCAGCCGATGAATGTCAATTTCGGCCTCTTCCCGCACATGGATGCCCCGTCGCGCGATGCCGACGGAAACCGGCTTCGCGGCAAGGCGAAGGGGCGGGCGAAGAAAACCCTGATGAGCGCCCGCGCGCTCGACGATCTGGCTGGCTGGCTGGCCTAGCCCCCTACCAGCTCAGATCCTGACCGGAGACGTGGAAGAAGCGGCCGCTCATGGCCGGTTGTTTCCACGCCCGGGCGATGAGGTCGAGCTGGCCGGACACGGATTCCTGGACCGTCAGCAGGCCGTTGGGACCACCCATATCGGTCTTCACCCAGCCCGGATGCAGGACCAGGACGACGACGTCGCGCGGTTTCAGGTCGATGCTGAGGGATTTGCCGATGGCGTTGAGTGCGGCCTTGGAGGCCCGATAGCCATAAGCGCCGCCGCTGTCATTGTCGGCAATGGAACCCATGCGGCTCGATTGCAGGGCGATGACTTTCAGTTCCGATGCAGCGACCTGGTCGGCAAAGGCCTCGACCAGGGCCAGCGGAGCAATAGAATTCACCGTCAATTCGGTCTGCATGTCCGCGTTCGCCGATGTGCCGAAGGCTCGCGTGCTGGCATTCATCATGCCCGCATTGGCGAAGAGAAGATCGATCGGAGCGGTCACGGATTTGGCCAGTTCCGCCGGCGAGGCCAGATCGCCGGCATCATAGGCGTGCAGGCTCAAACGGCCATCGCCCGGATCGAGCGCCTTGAGCGCGTCCGCGCTGTCGGGATTGCGGCAGGCGGCAGAGATATGCCAGCCGCGCTCGAGCAATTGACGCACATGTTCCAGGCCCAATCCGCGATTGGCTCCGGTGATGAGGGCATGGGGCATGAGTGTCTCCAGTGAGTCTATGTCGGGCGGGAATCCGTGTTGGTGAGCAAGACTTAGTCGATCGGCAGCGGAATTCAAACCCGGTACAGGGGCCCTGCCCCGGCAGTCACCGACCAGTCAGGGACAGCCAGCTCAGCCGCAATTGCCGGCCCAGAAGCGCCGGTTCGGCCGGGCTCGCATAGGGATTTTCGTCCAGTTTGCGAAAATGGGATCGAGCGAGCACGCTATAGCCCACCGCCGGAATGGCTTCGGCGGGCAAGGGGGGTGCGGCTTTCAATCCGTCCAGGGCGTCGATGATCGCCTCGCGTACCGGTTCCAGCGCACGGCGCGCCTTGTCCTCGCCGAGCCCTTGCCCAAGCATGGCGGCGTTGCCGCCGGCCGCGACGAGATCGTCCAGCCCGACCGGAGCCCGGCCGATCCGCGCCCGATGCGCGAACGCCCGCACAAGCCCGGTCAGCCCCCAGGCCCGCCCGGCATGGCGCAGCGTCTCTGCGTCCAGCTCCGCATCGCACAGAATGAGAGCCAGTTTCATCAGCCGGCCCGAGGTCGCGTCGACATAGGCCACGACTTCGTCCAACGAGGCGTGGGGCCGGGCTGCGATATCGTCCTGACGAGCCTCGATCAGCGCTATCAGATCGGCTTCCGGCAGGCGGTCGGTCAGCCCGGCGAGGGCTTCGGTGACGTCATGACGGCGTGTTTTCGGCGTATCGAGATAGAGGTCTGCGATTGCATCGCGCCACCAGGTCAGTTTCATCTCGCCAATCAGGCTTTCCGACGTCGCTTCCGCGATACGCGCGATCTCGAAATTGAAGGCGTAGAGCGCAAAGAGCCGTTCGCGTACCGTGTCCGGTGCGAACAACGCCGCGAGGCGCCGGTCCGGGTCGGAGGTCTGCAGCAGGGTGTTGAAATCTTCAGACGACATGACGCTCTCCGCTGGACAGGCAGGATTCGCACACCATATGCATGACCAGACCCGGTTCCACGAACCGGAAGCCAGTTACACCCCGAGTTTGCGACGAGGTTTCCATGCCCATTTCCCTGCCTGATCTGCCCTACGCCAAAGATGCGCTTGCGCCTCATATCTCCGCTCAGACGCTCGATTTCCACTACGGAAAACACCATGCGGGTTATGTGACAAAGCTCAACGGCATGATCGAGGGTACGGATCTCGCCGCGGCCAGCCTGGAAGACATCATCCACGCTTCCGCCGGAGATAGCGCCAAGTCGGGCCTGTTCAACAACGCGGCCCAGATTTGGAACCACACTTTCTACTGGAATTCCATGCGCCCCGATGGCGGCGGCACGCCGACCGGCGAACTGGCCACGCTTATCGATCGTGACTTCGGCTCGTTCGATGCCTTCGCCGAGGCCTTCGCCGGCGCAGGCGCCGGCCAGTTCGGCTCCGGCTGGGCCTGGCTTGTACTCGCCAATGGCAAGCTGGAAGTCCGCAAGACACTCAACGCCGAAACCCCGTTGACCGAGGACGGCGTGACCCCGCTGTTGACCATGGATGTCTGGGAGCATGCCTATTACCTGGACTTCCAGAACCGCCGTCCTGATTACATCGGCACCTTCCTCGAGAAGCTGGTGAACTGGGATTTCGCTGCGGCGAATCTTGCTGCTGCGAAAGAAACAGTGGCGTAACGCAAGAAACGGTTCGCCTCCGGGCGGAACGCGGCCTACATTCCCCTTCGGTTGATCGATAAACACCCGAAGGGGAATCTCCATGTCAGTACGTAGTTTGCTGAGCGCGGCGGCGTTTGCGCTTGTCGCTGCCGCTCCGCTTCACGCCCAGGCCTTCGACGATGCCGGTCTGCAGCGTTTCGACGCCGCACTCGATGATCGCGCCGAGCGCGGTGTCCGCGCCGGTTATGCCGCCATCCTGATCCGTGACGGCGAGACGCACGTCTCGACCGCCGGCTATCGCGATATCGCGAGCGGTGCCGAGATGACTGCGGACACCCAGGTCCGGATCGCATCGATGAGCAAGCCGATCTCCACGGTTGCCGCGATGATGCTGGTCGAGGACGGCGTGCTGACACTCGACACACCCGTCGCCGATCTTCTCCCGCGTTTCGGCGATGTGGGCGTTGTGACCAGTTTCGAACCCGATGCGGACGGCAACTTCCCGACGGAAGCGCAAGCCACCCCGATGACGGTCCGTCACCTGATGACGCACACCGCCGGCGTCGGCTACATCTTCGACGGATCGACGGCGCTGGGCGCGCTCTACGCCGAGAACACGCTCTATGCGGGCGACGGCGATCTGGCCGCCAAAATGGATCAGCTGGCCGACCTGCCGCTCTACTTTCAGCCCGGTGATCGCTGGTTCTATTCCTACTCCAACGACATTCTCGGCGCCGTCGTGGAAGTTGCTTCCGGCATGCCCTACCAGGACTTTCTGGACACACGGATTTTCGATCCGCTCGGCATGAATTCGACCACTTTCTTCGTGACCGAGGAAGAACTGGCCGAGGTCGCCTCGCTCTACGTGCACGGCGAGGACGGCAATCTCTATCCGGCCTATTCCGACGAGAACCCGGAATACCAGCCCAGCTGGGCGTCCGGTGGCGGCGGACTGATCTCGACGGCCAATGATTATGCGCGTTTCGCGCAGATGCTCGCCAATGGCGGCACGTTCGGCGAGGTCCGCCTGCTCGAGGCCGAGACCGTAACGACCATGACGAGCGCCCAGGTCACGCCCGAGCAATTGCCCGGCGACATGGCCGGTTTCACATACGGATTTGGGTTCGGCATCGTATTGCCCGCCGCCGAGGGTGAAACGGCGATGGGCATCCCCGGCGATTATGGCTGGGGCGGTTTCTTCGACACGGATTTCTTCGTCAGCCCGGCATCCGGCCTGGTAGCTGTGATGATGACGCAGGAATTGCCGACGGAAAACATGCCCGAGGGCCGTACAAGCTCATGGTGGCGTGCATCGGCCTACGGGACGCTCCCTCAATAACCAGTCCCGAGCCGTCCCCCTGGCACGGCCACCGGATTGCCCCTGAAGAGAAAGGCCCGCCGAAACCGGCGGGCCTTTTTTTTGTTGCGGCAATGTCCGACGGCGTCAGCCGAAGACCGTCTGGGCCATGGCCATGGCCACCAGCATCGGGAAGGACAGCAGCGTATTCGTACGCGAGAACAGCATCGCCGTGCGGGCGGCTTTCGGCTTGGCCTCTGCCTCGGCTTCCACGATGCCCAGCGCGATCTTCTGATTGGGCCAGATCACGAACCAGACATTGAAGGCCATGATGATGGCCATCCACATGCCGATACCGATGAAGCTGTATTGCGGCGTATAGGTCTCGGCCAAGATGCCGAGGGACAGGACTTCCATCGTGTAGCCGCGGAAGCCGGCAACAGCGAGGCCGGTCAGGACCGTGAAAGCCGCACCCCAGCGGAACCAGAACAGGGCCGCCGGAGCGATCACCTTGCCAATGGCAGGCTTCTGCTCGTCCGGAATGTTCGGCATGTTCGGGATCTGCACGAAGTTGAAATACCACAGCAGGCCGATCCACATGATGCCGGCGACAACATGCGTCCAGCGCGCGATCGCCTCGTAGTTCAGCGATACTCCGCCCCACAGGACGTAAGAACCATAATACACCAGCGCGATCACCATCGAGACGATCACGGTTGTGCGCAGATTGGTCAGAATGGCAGCCATCGGGCCCCTCCCCTTGGAATCAAACGATTGCTCTGGAGGAGGAAATTACAGGAATTCGCGTGACAGGATAGCCCGGGCCGTAGCCCGGGCTTCCGGATCAGTCCTGGGCAGTCTCGCCGGACTCGCGCTTGACCTTGGTCAGCAGGAGGACCGGGGCCGCGACGAAGACCGAGGAATACGTACCGATCAGCACGCCCCAGATCATCGCGAACGCAAAGCCCTGCAGCGTGACACCGCCAAAGGCCGCCAGCGCGATCAGCGCGAGCAAGGTCGTGACGGAGGTCAGGATGGTGCGGGACAGCGTGTCGTTGATGGAGCGGTTGAGCACGTCCTCGATCGGTTCCTTCTTGTACTTGCGAAGGTTCTCGCGGATGCGGTCATACACGACCACGGTGTCGTTCATGGAATAGCCGACGATGGTCAGGATGGCCGCGACGGTCGCCAGGTCGAACTGCATCTGCGTGATGGAGAACAGGCCGATCGTGGCAATCACGTCGTGCACGAGCGCGACGATTGCGCCGACCGAATACTGCCATTCGAAGCGGAACCAGATGTAGATCAGCATCAGGACGAGCGCGATACCGATGGCGGAGGCACCGGCGACCACCAGCTCGCCCGACACGGCACCGCCGATAACAGACGTGCCGAGGATGTTGATCCCGGGATAAGTCGCCTCCAGCTGGTCCTGCAGGGCCTGGCGGGCATCCTGCTGGGCCTGTTCGGCCTCCAGCCCCTCACCTTCCTGCAGCGGCAGGGTGATCAGGTATTGGCGTTCCTGGCCCGTGCCCTGGATCCGGCTTTCACCGAGTCCCAGACCGTTGGCCCAGTCGCGCAATTCCTCGACCCCGGTCGTGCTGCCCTCGGGCATTTCAACCTGGGCCTGGATGCCGCCGCGGAAGTCGATACCGAAATTGATACCCATCACGCCGAAGGCGATCAGGGAACCGATCACCACCGCGATCGAGATCGCCATCGCGATGACGCGATGCTTGATGAAGGTGAAATTCGATCCGACCGGGAGATATTTGACGAGTGCAAAAGACATGGTTCGATCCCCCTAGAACGGCAGCGTCTTGGGCTTGAACGCCCGCAGCCAGGTCACCGCCAGGAGGCGGGAGAAGACAAAGGCCGTGAAGACCGAGGTGATGATGCCGATACCCAGGGTCACGGCGAAGCCGCGCACCGGACCGGCACCCAGCATGTAGAGCACGCCGGCCGCGATGAAGGTCGTGATATTGGCGTCGAGAATGGCCACGAGCGCGCGGCTGTAACCGGTCTCCATGGCATTCGCGGGCGTACGTCCGAGCCTCGCCTCTTCACGTATTCGTTCGAAGATCAGCACGTTGGCGTCGACCGCCATACCGATGGTCAGGATGATGCCTGCGATACCCGGAAGGGTCAGCGTCATGCCGAGGCCGGACAGACCGCCCAGGATGAGCACGACATTGATCAGCAGGGCCGACGTCGAGAACACGCCGAAGACGCCGTACGAGGCAACCATGAAGATGATGACCGCGATGAAGCCGATGATGACGGCCATCGTACCAGCCTCGATCTGGTCGGCACCCAGCGTTCCGGTGATCGTGAATGAGCTGACCGGGGTCAGAGAGGCCGGCAGGGAACCGGCGTTCAGCAGAATGGCCAGGTCACTGGCGGTCTCGAAGGTGAAACCACCCTGGATGATGCCGGAACCGCCGAGGATCGGCTCGTTGATGCGCGGCGCGGAGATGATCTCGTTGTCCAGCACGATCGCGAAACTGCGGCCGGCATTATTGCGCGTGACATCACCGAAAATGATGGCGCCCTGGGTGTCGAAACGGAAGGAGACGACCGGGGCGGCATAACGCGCATCCACGATCGCGGCGGCGTTGGTGAGATTGTCACCCGTCAGCAGGGCGCGGGATTCCAGCACCAGGAAACCGCCGCCATTGTCCGGCGACATAGGCAGGATCTGACGGCCCGGCGGGACGCGGCGATCGCCGTTCGGACCGGCATCGATGGAACTGTCCACCATGTGGAAGCTCATCACGGCGGCCTGACCGACGAGATCGATAATGCGCTGCGGATCATCCGCACCCGGCACCTGAACGAGAATGCGTTCATCGCCTTCCCGGACGATGGTCGGATCGACAGTGCCGAGACCGTCGAGACGATTACGGATCACCTCGATCGACTGGGCCAGCGTCCGCGTCCGGATGGCATTGAGCTGTTCGTCCGTGATGGTCAGGCGTACCGCACGGTCATCCTCGGAATCGGCATTCACCTCGAGGGATTCCGCGAGCGTCGGCTGGCCGAACTGGCTCTGTACCGGCTGGGACAGTGTGCGCAGGCGATCAAGCGCCTGGGCGCGGTCTTCCGCGCGGGCGATCAGCACGATCACTTCATCACCGACCACCGAAACGCTGCGCGTCAGGATCGGCGTGTCTCGACGCATAGCCTGGACAGCATCCTCGCGCAGGGCGTTGAGCTGGCTGACCCGTACCTCTTCCATGTCGACCTGGAAAAGGATTTGCGAACCACCCTGGAGGTCGAGGCCCAGATTGACCGACCGGTTGGGGATGAAACGCCAGATTCCCTGCGCTTCAAGCTCGTTGGTGATCGGGTCCGGCTGGTAGCGCTGGTCTGCGGGCACGAAATTCGGCACCGAGAACAACACGCCGACCACGACAAGCAGCAGCACAAAAATGATTTTCCATGGGCGGAATACCAGCATGGCGTCAAACCCCCTTGAGTGGGCGGATCAGGATTTGTCGGTGTCGTTGGCCGCTTTGGGCTCGGGACGTCCGCGAACTTCGGTGATCGTTGCCTTAATGACCTGGACCTTCACGCCGTCGGCGAGCTGGACGGTGGCTTCGTCGTCCGTGACCTTGGAGATCTTGCCGATCAGGCCGCCCTGCGTGACGACTTCGTCACCCTTCTTGAGGCTGGCGATCATTTCCCGGTGTGCCTTCATCCGCTGGTTCTGCGGACGGATGATCAGGAAATAGAAAACAGCACCCATCAGGGCGAACATGAAAAGGGTATTGAGAAGTTGCGGATCCATGACGGGCTCGGTCTCCGGTGAGAAGGCTCGCGCAGCAAGATCCTGCCGCGCGCAAATTTCGATTGCGCGGGACTATATCGGTGCGGACGGGGGTTGCAACAAGAGCGAGCGGTAGAAAACCCGCCAAAAATCAGCGCAGATAGCGCATCGGGTCTTCCGGATTGACGCCCCGGCGGATCTCGAAATGGACCTGCGGACTGTCGACCGTGCCGGAGGAGCCGGCCGCGGCGATCACCTGGCCACGCTCGATCCGGTCGCCTTCGCTGACGTGGATGCGGCTGTTGTGGGCATAGGCCGTGACGAAACCGCCATCATGCCGGATCAGGACGAGGCGACCGTAACCCGCCAGCTCACTGCCTGCATAGACAACCTGTCCCGGTGCAGCAGCGCGGACCTCGGTACCTGCACGCACGGCGATATTGATACCGTCATTGCGGCCACCTTCCGGCTTGCGGCCGAAAGTCGAGACGACATCACCCCGGACGGGCCAGTCGAAACTGGGCGCACCGCGGGCGGGCGGTTCGCGGCGCGTATTGCGCGGCGCGGACGTGTCCGGACGGGTGTAGCGGGTGGTCTGGCTTGAGGGGGCGCTGGCGCCCGCCGGCAGATGGATCTGCTGACCCACTTCCAGCTCGTAGGGCGGCGCAATGCCGTTGTGCGATGCGATCTGCTGGAACGGAATGTCGTAGCGCAGACCGATCCGGTAGAGATTCTCGCCGCGCTGGACGACGTGAACCGGACGGTTCGGCAGGCGCAATTGCTGACCCGTTCTCAGCGTGTAGGGCGAGCGCAGACCATTGGCGTCTGCCAGGTCACGCATCGCGACACCGCAGGACTGGGCGATCTGGGACAGCGTGTCTCCGGACCGGACAACATATCCGCCATTACACGAGCTCGGCGCGGCCACCGGCGTAAAGGATCGGCCGGCATTGCGATATTCCACCCGCGCGGGATCACGCGGCGCAGAAGCACAGGCAGCAAGGCCAGCGCTCAAGGCGGCAATCAGGCAGATAAGAACACGCGCTCGCATGGGTTTGGCGGGGCCTCCGTCGGGTCGTTTCCCGCCTATCAAGCCACGCAAGACTTAACCGGCGGTTATCCATATGAGGCTTCTCCGCAGGTTTTTTCGAATATCCGATGACTTGATTCAGACCTTTCGCGGGCTGATTTCAGAGCGCAATCTGGCCCGGTTCGGCAAACAAAGCCGCGACTCCGGCCTTCTGCAATTCCTCGCGTGTGCCGTATCCGTAGAGTACGCCCCAGGCCTTGATACCATTGGCCTTGGCGGCGATCGCATCGTGTTCGCGATCACCGATCATCAGCGAGGTTTCAGGCCGGGCGCCCGTCTCTTCAAGCGCATGGGCGAGAAGGTCGGCCTTGTCGACCCGGGTCCCGTCCAGCTCGGATCCGAATTCGAATTCCATGAAATCCGCCAGACCGAAATGCGCGGTGATACGTCGGGCATAGACGTGCGGCTTGGCCGTTGCGAGGTGCAGCCTGGCGCCTGTAGCGGCCAGGCGCTGCATCATTTCCGGCACGCCGTCATAGACCGCGTTCTCGAACAGGCCGGTATCCGTATAGCGTTCACGATAGAGAGCGATGGCCTCGTCGACCGGGCCATCCTGGCCCAGCATCTGCCCGAAACTGTGCCATAGAGACGGACCGATACACCATTCAAGCTCGTCGGCATGGGGCACGTCGGCACCCAGCTCCCTGAGGGCATGCTGGATACAGCCCGTAATGCCCGGCTTCGGATCGGTGAGCGTACCGTCGAGATCGAGGAAGATGTCGCGGATCCCGCTCACAACGCCCTCGCCTCGCCTTTCACCAGCGGCACGAAACGCACTTCCAGAAGATCCGTTTCGGTGATCTCGTCGCCGGTACGGTCATACCGGACCAGGATCTGTTTGGAGTCACGATCCACAGGAGCGACGGCGATGCCGCCATCCTTGAGCTGTTCGAGAATGGCGTCGGGCCGGGCCGGTGCCGACGCGGTGAGGATGATGCGATCAAAGGGCGCCTGTTCGGGCCAGCCCTGGGTGCCGTCGCCGACCCGGGTGACGATATTGTTCAGACGTTGCGCCTCGAACCTCTCTTCGGCCTCGCGGGACAGGGTGCGATAGCGTTCAACCGAATAGACCCGTCTTGCCAGGCGCGCCAGCACAGCGGCCTGGTAGCCGGACCCGGTCCCGATCTCCAGCACCTTGCAGCGATCATCCAGCCGCAGGGCCTGGGTCATGAAGGCGACGATGAAGGGTTGGGAAATCGTCTGTCCGCAATCGATGGGCAGCGCCCGGTCGTCATAGGACTGGTCGCCGAAACGTTCCGGCACATAGACATGGCGCGGCGTGCGTTCCATCGCCGCGAGAACCTGCGCATCCGTGATACCGCCGCCACGCAGCGCCATCACGAGCTGGATCACCCTGGGATCCGGCACATTCATCGATATCGTCCTTTGCAGCCTGTGCCGGCGCCCTAATGGCGCGGCGGCACACCGCCCAGCATGGTCTTCAGATTGCCGAGAGTCTCGCCGTGTGTCAGGTCCATGTGCAGGGGCGTGACCGAGATCCGGCCCTCATAGATGGCGCGCAGGTCCACGCCCTCGGGCGGATTGGACAGCGTGCCGTGGAAACCGAGCCAGTAATAATCCTCGCCGCGCGGGTCCACCCGGTGCTGGGCGTGCAGGATGTGCTGGTCGCGCTGCCCCTGGCGCGTGACCTCGACCTGCTCGACCTCGTCGGGCTTGCGGTCGGGGAAATTGATATTGATCAAAACGTGGTCCGGCCATTTCAGATCGAACAGGCGGCGCAAGATCGGCGCGCCATAGGTTTCTGCCGTCTCCCACTCGATCGGATCGCCCTTCTTGAACCCATAGGCCTGGGACAGCGCCACGGAGGGAATGCCCAGCTGCATGCCCTGCATGGCCCCGGCGACCGTGCCCGAGAAGGTCACATCCTCGGCGATGTTCTGGCCGCGATTGATACCCGAAAGGACGAGATCGGGTCTGCGGTCCGGAATCAGATCCTGCACGCCCATCAGCACGCAATCGGTCGGCGTGCCGGAAACGGAGAATTTCTTCTCATCCCACTGACGCACCCGCAGCGGATCATGCAGGGTCAGCGAACGCCCCGCCCCGGACTGTTCCTCGGCCGGCGCGACGATCCAGACATCATCCGACAATTCGCGGGCAATCTTCTCGAGCGATTGCAGGCCGCGGGCGCGGATACCGTCATCATTGGTCAGCAGGATGCGGGGATTTTCAGGGATCATGACCGGTCGACTTTCACGTTTTTCTTCTGCGCACGTATCTAGACGATCTGGCGCGCCGTACCAGCCCGACGGCCATCACGGCGGCGGTTTCATCCACACATTTGCGTCAGACGGCGTCGCCGCGCGGGTTACGCCTGGGCTTCGAGCTTTTCGAGACCACCCATATAGGGCTGCAGCGCCTTGGGAATGCTGATCGAGCCGTCTTCGTTCTGGTGGTTTTCCATCACCGCCAGCATGGCACGACCGACCGCCACGCCCGATCCGTTGAGCGTGTGCAGGAAGACCGGCTTCTTCTCGCCTTCCTTGCGGTAGCGCGCATTCATGCGGCGGGCCTGGAAGTCCCCGCAATTCGAGCAGGACGAGATCTCGCGATAGGTGTTCTGGCTCGGCAGCCAGACTTCTAGGTCATAGGTCCGCTTGGCCGAGAAACCCATATCGCCAGAGCTGAGCAGCATCACCCGGTAGGGCAGTTCCAGCAATTGCAGGACTTTTTCCGCGCAGCCGGTCATGCGGTCGAGTTCGGCCGCGCTGTCTTCCGGTTCAACGATCGCCACCATTTCCACTTTCTGGAACTGGTGAAGGCGGATCATGCCGCGCGTATCACGGCCGGCCGAACCCGCTTCCGAGCGGAAACACGGCGTATAGGCGGTCATGCGCATCGGCACGCTGGCAGCGTCGTGGATCGTGTCGCCGGCCAGATTAGTCAGCGGAACTTCCGCCGTCGGGATCATCCAGTAGCCATCGGTGGTACGGAACTGGTCCTCGGCGAATTTGGGCAGCTGGCCCGTGCCGAACAGCGCCTCATCGCGCACCAGCAGCGGCGGGCTGACTTCGGTATAACCGTGCTCGCCCGTGTGCAGGTCCAGCATGAAGTGAGCGAGCGCCCGCTCGAGACGCGCCAGACCACCCTTCAGGGCCACGAAGCGCGCGCCCGAAAGGCGCGCCGCACCGTCGAAATCCATCTGGCCGAGACCTTCGCCGAGATCGACATGATCCCGGGCCTCGAAGCCCAGCTCGCGGGGTTCGCCCCAGCGGCGCACTTCCTCATTGTCCGCCTCGTCCTCGCCTTCAGGCACATCGGCCTCGGGCAGGTTTGGCAGGGCCGCAACATGCTGGTTCAGCGACTCGGTGAAATGCTTGGCTTCCTCGCTGGCTTCCTCGAGGACTTTCTTGAGGCGCTCGACCTCGCCGCGCAGGCGGTTGAACTCGTCCTCATCGCCCTTGGCCTTGGCCATGCCGATCTGCTTGGACATCGTGTTGCGCTGGGTCTCGGCCTCCTGGGCGCGGGTCACAGCGTCGCGGCGCTTGCCGTCGAGCTCGAGCAGGCGGTCGGCATGCGGGCGCATACCGCGCTTGGCGAGGCCGGCATCGAAAGCCGCCGGTTCGTCGCGAATGATCTTGATGTCATGCATGGCAGAAGTCCGGATGGAAGTGCGATATCCGGCCTATAGCCCTGCCCGCCCCCGCCGTAAACCGGATCAGGCCTCTTCGCTGTCTTCCTGTTTCGGTTCCATGAGTTTCATGGCACCGCAGGAGAGGAAATAAAGCAGCAACAGAGCGCCGCCCAGCAAGATCTGGCTGATCGGGTCCGGCGGCGTGGCAAACGCCGCAAACAGGGCGATGCCCACGACTGCATAGCGCCAGCCATCGAGCATCGTCTTCGAACGAACGATCCCCGCCTTCGCCAGCAACATCATCAGGATGGGCATCTGGAAGGACACGCCGAACACCAGCATCAACGTGGTGATCAGATTCATGTAGTCCGACACATTCAGCAGCAGTTCGATTGTCAGCCCGCTGTCCGATCCGACCTGTTCCTGGCCGAGCGAGAAACGCATCACCATCGGCAGGACGATGTAATAGACGAAGGCCACCCCCGCACCGAACAGGATAGGCGACAGGATCAGGAAGGGCGCAAAGGCACCGCGCTCATTCTTGTAGAGTCCGGGCGAGACGAATTCATAGATCTGCCAGGCGATGACCGGGAAGAGCACGATGATCGCGGCGACCAGCGACAGTTTCAATCGCACGAAGAAGAATTCCAGGGGCGCGAAGAAATTCGCGGTCAGTTCCAGCTCGTCGATCGGCACGCCGCGCACCGCCGAGGCGGCTTCCTGGTAGGGGTAGAGCAGCCATTCATAGATCTGGTTGGAAAACACGAAAGCGCCGATGAAACCGGCAGCCAGGAAGGCCATTACCAGAAGGAGACGCTGACGCAGTTCGATCAGGTGATCGATCAGCGGCGCCCGGCTGGACTCGACCTCATCCTCTTCGACACCGCTCATGCCTGGTCGTCTTCCTCGACAGATTTCTTCTCGACGGGTTTCGTCTCGGCGAGTTTTTTCTCGACGGCTTTCGGCTCGACACCATCCGGATGCACCGGTTTGGGCTGATGGATTGTCTTGGCCGGATACATGTCTTCCGGGTCCGCTTTTTTCATCTTCAGCTGGCGGATCTGCTCGTTCTGGGCGTCGAGGGCGACCTGGTCGACCTCGCCCTTGATTTCCTCGAGCGGATTGGCCCGCTTCAGGGCCTCGATCTCCTTGCGCAGATCGGACAATTCGGTCTCGCGGCCGATCTCGTCGAAACTGCGCTGGAAATCACGCGCCATCATGCGCGCCTGACCGACAAAACGACCGATCTTGCGCATCATGACGGGAAGCTGCTGTGGGCCGACCACGACGAGCGCGAGTACCAGCACCACGAGCATTTCCGGCATGCCAATGCCGGGGTTCATCGCGGTTAGCTCCCGCTCTTTTCGTTGTCGGATTCGCTGGTTTCGCGATCAATGGCCGGAGCTTCGCCGGCGTCTTCGGCTTCTTCCTGCTCGTCATCCTTCAGTCCCTTGCGGAAACTTGTGATGCCCTTTGCGAAATCGCCCATCACGGCCGCAATCTTTCCGCGGCCGCCGAACAACAGCACCGCAAGAAGCACGACCAGCAGGATTTGCCACATACCCGGAGCCATCTGCCCCTCCGTTCCAAACACTTAACTCACGTCTAATGCAACTGACCGGACACGTCCATTTCTACCGTCAGGCATTTCCACCGCCGAGCGAATTGACGCTCAGGCGTCCTCACTGCCCCCGCCCTCGTCGGTTTCCATGAAATCGACGTGGAAGGCGTGCATGTCCTCATCGTCCAGCGGGTCCTCACCCTCGGTCAATTCCTCGGTCCGGCCCGGATCGGGCACGATGAAATCGGCCGGGATGCGGGCATCCAGGAGACCGGCCGCCTTGAGATCGGACTGGCCCGGCAGGTCACCGATAGATTGCAGGCCGAAATATTCCAGGAATTTGTGGCTGGTACCGTAAGTGACCGGGCGGCCCGGCGTGCGCCGGCGTCCGCGCGGCCGGACCCAGCGGAGCTCAAACAGGAGATCGAGCGTGCCCTTGGAGACGGCGACGCCGCGGATCTCCTCGATCTCGGCCCGCGTCACCGGCTGGTGATAGGCGATGATCGACAAAGTCTCGAGAGCTGCCTGGGAAAGTTTGCGGGGCTCCTGGCGGACCTCTTCCAGCACGCCGGCCAGGTCCGGCGCAGTCTGGAATCGCCAGCGACCGCCGACCTCGGCCAGGTGCACACCGCGTTCGGCGTATTCGGCGGCCAGCTCGCCCAGCAATTCCGGTACATTGGCCTCGACGGGCAGACGCGAGATCAGCGTTTCCTCGTCCAGCGGCTCCGAAGCGGCGAACAGGAGTGCCTCGAGCACGCGCAAATGCTCGCGGCGGGTGTTCACTGCGAGATGCAGGCCCAGCGCACTGGAGGCATCGCTATCGCTGACCGGGCCCTGGTGGGCGGCACGGCTACGCAGCGCCTCGATGGCCTCGGAAATCGCGTCCGGGCGCTCGTCGGCCTCGATTGTTTCAGTCTCGCCGTTTTCCGGCTCGTCGATATCATCACTCATCGGGAGTCTCGTTATGGTCTGCGCCCTTGATGTAGAGCTGCGAGAAGGCTTCGCGTTGCCGCAAACGGGCATGGCCTTCCTTGGTGATTTCCAGCGCCGCAAGAACCGAACTCGCCCGCACCGACCGGCGCGGCGGCGGTTCATCGCCCAGATCGCGCTCCTCCGGTAGGAGGCTGTCCAGCTCGCACCATTCCTTGACCTCAGGCATCATGGCGTCGAGGCGCTCGCGTGCCCGTTCCAGCCCGTACACACGGGGTGACGGTGGTACATAGGTCTTCTGCGCCTTGGCGCTGCGGCGCGAGGCATAGGCGGACAGGAGATCGTGCAGATCGGCCTCATAGATGACCGAGCGAGTCGAGCGCACGCCTTCCGGTTCGCCGCGCGGGAAGACATCGCGATGCATAAGCGGCAGGGCGTAGAGAGCCTCGCCGGCAGCGCGCATTGCGTCGAGACGGCGCAGGCGGAAGGCCAGGGCCGCGGCCAGCTGTTCAGCCGGCATGTCCTCGTCATCCTTGGGCGGTTTCGGCAGCAGGAGTTTTGATTTCAGGAAGGCCAGCCAGGCCGCCATCACCAGATAGTCCGCAGCGAGGTCGAGACGTTTGCGATGCGCCGCTTCGATGAAGCCGAGATATTGCTCGGCCAGTTCCAGGATCGAAATCTTGGCGAGGTCGACCTTCCGCTTGCGGGCCAGCGCGAGCAGGAGGTGCAAGGGGCCCTCGAAACCGTCGACATCGACGACCAGTGCGTCGTTGTCGGCGTTCTCCGCCGCCTCGAACTTGACGTCTTCCTCGAATTCCTCGCTCAAACCGCGCCTACGCCGTGACTTCTGCAATCAGGGCATTCAGCCGCGATTCGCCAGCCTCCGGGTCAAAACTCTCGAGGTTTTCCCGGGCTTTTTCGGCCTTTTCGGCCCGTTCCAGCGCTTTTCCGGTCAATTCCGGTGCGGCCTCGGCAACCGGGCGCATTTCCGCCGGATCGCCATTGCAGTGCAGGAGAAGATCGCAACCGGCCTTGATGGAGGCCTCGCCACGCTCGCGGAACGTACCGGTCAGCGCCTTCATCGACAGGTCGTCCGTCATCAGCAGACCGTCAAAACCGATTTCGCCGCGAATGACATTCCCGACCAGATCTGCGGAGGTGGTGGCCGGGTTTTCCGGATCGATATCGGCGTAGACGATATGGGCCGTCATCGCCATTGGCGTGTCGTTGAGCGCCTTGAAGGGCGCGAAATCCGTTTCGGACAGGAGACCGTGCTCCTCCTCGACGCGCGGCAATTCCAGATGACTGTCGGCATCGGCCCGGCCATGTCCCGGAATATGTTTGATGATCGGTGCCACGCCGCCGGCCATCAGGCCCTCCATGGCGGCCCGGCCGAGATGGATGATCGGATCGGGTGTATCGCCGAATGCGCGGTCGCCAATGATCGCGTCGGCACCGGGTACACGAAGATCGAGCACCGGGGCGCAATCGACATCCAGCCCGACCTGCCGCAGCTCGTGCGCCAGCAGACGGTGATTGAGACGCGTCGCCTCGATCGCGGCCTCGGGCTCGCGGGCAAACATGGTGGCGAAAACTTCGGCCGGCGGTGCCTTGCGCCAGCTGGGCGGGCGCAGACGCGCCACGCGGCCACCCTCCTGGTCGACCAGGATCGGCGCATCGCGACCGACACAGTCACGCAGGGAATTGGTCAGGCGCGAAAGCTGCCGCGGTCCCTCGATATTGCGCGCAAAAACGATGAAGCCCCAGGGGTCGGCATCACGGAAAAAGGCTTTCTCGTCCGGCGTGAGTTCGAGACCCGCCAGGCCGTAAATCGCTGCTGATGCGCTCATCGGCGTGCCACCAGGCAGTCCTGACCACGCGATTGCAGGGTCGAGCAGAACTGGACGGCATCATCCCGCGTTGAGAAAGCGGCGATGCGCAGGCGGTGATAGGTCCCGCGATTGGCAATCTCGACCTGGGCGATATCCGGCGCAAGACCGCTGGAGATATCGCTGTAGCGCGTGCGGAAGGCGAGCCAGGCAGCCTCGGCATCAGCCTGCGAGCGGAAAGAGGCGATCTGGACCACGAAGGCGCCGGACACGTCCGCGGTGGGCACGGCGTCCAGCTGCGCGGCGGGCGGCGGGCTGGTCTCGGCGGCGGCGGGTGCCGGGTCGGCCGGTGCGGGTTCGGTGCGGGCCGGAGCAGTTGGTTCGGGTCGCGGACGTTCGGGTGCCGGTCGAGGCGTGACTTCCGGGGCGCTCGCCTCGGCCTGCGGCGTGGCTGCAGGCGTCGTATCGTCCACCGTTTCGACCCGCAGGGCCGGCCGTCCGGTGTCGATCGGTTCTTCCGGTGCGGGCGTCAGCGTGACATCGTCGGCGGTATCGCTGTCACCGGTCAGGCGGTTATAGACGTCTAGATTTGTATCCGGCGTCTCGACGCCGCCTGGGTCCGCCGGACGCTCGCGATAGGGTTCTTCCTCGGCCACGATGCGCGGCACGCCGTCCCGGCCATTCTCGCGCAAACCCTGTTCATAGGCTTTCCAGACAACGGCACCGAACAGGACCGCCACGGTGACGGCAGCCGTCAGGAGCAGCGGGCCCCGGCGGGCTTCCTCCTCACGGGCGTCGAACATGTGATAGTCGTCTGCTGGCGGGGCGTAAGCGCCCAGGCGAGCCTCGTCATCCTTGTCGGTCATAGGTCTGCGGCGTCTCTAACTAGATCGGACCCGGCGCGAATCGTACGTGCCCGGGCCAAGATATCATTCACGTCACGGCCCGTTCAGCAAAGTCACAGCTGTAATTGAGCAGGGGATTAAAAATAACCCTGCACTGTGAACAGGCGGCGATGTTCCTCCACGGCAAACCGGTCCGTCATGCCCGCGATGTGATCGCAGACGATCCGAGCCGCCCGTGCACTTCCCGCCTCGTCGATCCCGGCCTGTATCGCGGTCGGCAGGACACCGGGATCGTTCAGATACAGATCGAACAGATCCCGCATCACCCGGCTGGCCTGGCTCATCATGCGGTTGACCTTGTAGTGCCGATACATGTGGGCGAAGAGATGGCGGCGCAGCGCGGCCAGGATTTCCACCATGCCTTCCGAGAAGGCGACCATGGGGCGATCAAGTTGGCGCACGTCGTCCGCGCTTTCCGGCCTGGCGTCCTTCAGGCGCTGTTTCGTCTCCTTAAGCACATCGGACACCATGAGTCCGATCAGCTCTCGCACGGCCTCGTGGATCAGGACATTGCGGTCGATATCCGGCCAGCGGCGGCGTACGCGGCGGAAAATGTCGCCGACGGCCGGCAGGTCGAGCAGTGGTTCCAGTTCCAGCAATCCAGAACGCAGGCCGTCATCGATGTCGTGATTATTGTAGGCGATGTCATCAGCCAGGGCGGCGATCTGGGCCTCGATCCCGGCATGGGTCGATAATTCCAGCTCCTGCCAGTGCGGATAGGCCGTGAATGCCCAGGGCAGCGCCGACCCGTCCTCGCCGTCCTTCAGAAGTGGCCCGTTGTGCTTGACCACGCCTTCCAGGGTCTCCCAGGTCAGGTTGAGCCCTTCGAATTCCGGATAGCGGACTTCCAGCTTGGTCACTACGCGCAGGGTCTGGGCATTGTGATCGAAACCGCCGAAATCCTTCATTTTTTCGGATAAAATTCGCTCGCCGTCATGCCCGAAGGGCGGGTGACCGAGATCATGGGCCAGAGCCAGGGCTTCCGCGAGATCTTCATCGGCCCCCAGCGCGCGGGCGAGCGTGCGGGCGATCTGCGAGACTTCCAGCGAATGCGTCAGACGGGTCCGGTATTGATCGCCTTCGTGTGCGACAAAGACCTGGGTTTTTTCCTTGAGCCGACGGAAGGCTGCGGAATGAATGATCCGATCGCGATCCCGCTGGAATGCGTTGCGCATCGCGCTATCATTCTGCGGGTGGAAGCGACCCCGCGAATGCGAGGGATGGCAGGCATAGGCGGCGCGTGAACGCTCGGTAGCCGCAATCGTCATGTCAGTCAGACCTTTCATCGACGCGCGTGCTGGCCCATATACGTCATAGTGTTTTGAAACTGAATGCCTGATGTGATGAGCACCAATGTGAGCCTTTCCGCTTCGGCGGCCAGACAGATCAATGTCATCATCGCCGCCCAGAGCGCGGCGAGCCTGCTGCGCGTCGGTGTCGTCGGAGGCGGTTGCTCCGGTTTTTCCTACACGTTCGACCTCGACGATACGGTCAACGAGGACGATCTGGTGCTGGAACGCGATGGCGCAAAAGTCGTGATCGACGAGACCTCCCTGCCCTTTCTGGAAGGTTCTGAGATCGATTATGTCGACGAGATCATCGGCGCGGCCTTCAAGATCCACAATCCAAACGCCACGGCGGCCTGCGGCTGCGGCACGAGTTTCTCGATCTGAGTACGGACTAGCCCGCCCCGACGGGTTGGGCGGACAACCAGTCCTGGACCAGGATCTGAAAACCAAGAACGCCCCAGGGCGCGACCAGCAAGGTCGCGAATGCCGGGATTGCGCGGCGCTTGAACAGAAGCCAGCCCGACAGGATCAGTCCGGCCGTCATGATGCCTGGTAGCAGCCAGTCCTGCAGCCCCAGCCAGACTTGGTAGAATTGCTCCGTGCCGGCGTCGGCATAGGGTTCCCGGAGTGCGGGAAACAGCACGAAACCTCCGAACATCCAGCCCAGAAGCGTGAAATAGGCGCCGCCCAGCCAGGCCGCAGCGAATGCCAGATAGTGCAGGATACGCGTCACCATGATGAACCCTCCCTTGGTCATCGGTCAGCACACCCTGCCGCAGCCAGAATGAACTGTATGTGAGCGGCCGAATACGGCATGCTGGGCGCCAGCTTGGGGAGGATAGCATGTCCTATGTCGATGGTTACCTGCTCGCCGTGCCGACGGCGAAACGGGCGGAGTACACGGAATTCGCCGAACGCTGCGCGCCCTATTTCACCAAATACGGTGCCCTTGCCGTCGCCGAGTGCTGGGGTGATGACGTGCCGGGCGGCGAAGTGACGTCGATGCCGATGGCCGTGAAGGCGGGCGAGGATGAGACGGTGGTTTTCTCCTGGGTGGAATGGCCGTCCAAGGCCCATCGCGATGAAGCCATGGCCAAGTTGATGGACGAGATGACCCGCGACATGGAGGGCGTGGACATGCCCTTCGACGGCAAGCGCATGATTTTCGGCGGGTTCGAGAAAGTCGTGTCGGCCTAGGTCTTTACCTGATCCGTGTCCGGACTAGGCTCACGCCCATGACACAGACCGTGACCGACGCGCTCAAGCGCCGCATTTCCACCCGTGCCTTTCTTCCGACCGCCGTCAGCGAGGATGAGGTACGCGACCTGCTGGACACTGCCCGCTGGGCGGCATCGGGCGGCAATCTCCAGCCCTGGCATGTGCATGTCGTGGCGGGCGAAGCGCGCCAGCGTGTCATCGACGCCGTGCGCGAACGCCTCGAGGCCGCGCCGTTCGAGGATGAGAGCGAGTTCGGCGCCTATCCGAAAAAGCTCTGGGATCCCTATCGCACGCGGCGCTACGAGCTGGGCGAGCAGATGTACGAGATCATGGGCATTCCGCGCGAGGACAAGGCCGCCCGGCTCAATCACCTGCTCCAGAATTTCGAATTCTTCGGTGCTCCGGTCGGTGTCTTCTTCAGTCTCGATGCGCGGATGAATCCCAACCAGTGGGGCCATCTGGGCATGTTCATCATGGCCTTCATGCTCGCCGCCGAAGAAAAAGGCCTGGCGACCTGCGCCCAGGAAGCCTGGATGACCCGCCACCGGACCATCGCCGCCACGCTGGGCCTGCCCGAAGACCAGCGCATCTGGTGTGGCCTGGCGCTGGGTCATGCCGATCCCGACGCCGCGGTGAACACGCTGCGCTCGGAGCGTGCCGGTGTGGACGATTTCGCGGTGTTCGAGGGGTTCTGACGTCCCGTCTCGGCGACGCGTCTACCAGAACAGGATCTGGACGATCATGATCAATCCGATCCATCCAAGCGGGAGACCAATCATCAGACGGACGGCAAGATTACGCCGGCCCTCCATAGCCAGCCACCAACCTACCAGACCGGCGCCAACGGGAGCCAACGGCCCGACAACCAGCAAACCCGCCATTGCGAGGTAGCCGAAGCTATCCTCTCCACCCGGAGATGCCAGCATCGCCAGTCCGGCGAGGCTGGCGAAGACGGTGGCCAGCGTGACCGCGGCAAGACCTGCAGTCAGCAAGCCAAGGAAGGCATTTGACGGTTCCGCTGATTCAGCTTCCTGCATGCCGGCCTCACCTTCGTCCTACTCCGCCAGCACAGCCTCGAACCAGGTGCGCGCGCCGGATCCTGCCACGGTTTCCAGTACGCCGAGCATTTGCGGCGTCGTAGCGACCTCTTCGATCATGCACCGGCGCATGAAATCGGCAAAGACCTCGCGGCCGAGATGTGCCTCCAGCCGGGCCAGGGCGAGCGGTCCCTTGCGATAGGCGACAAGATAGGGCGGTCGCGCGGTCATGCCCGGTGCCCAGATCGCAGGCAGATCGCCGTCATGTCCGGCAAGCTGGGTGCGATAGCGCTCGAGGCGCGCCTCGAATGCGTCTTCGCCATGGGCTTCGCGCATGCCCATGATGGCGACATAGTCTGCGAAACTCTCGTTCATCCAGTTCTCGATCGTCATCGGATTGCCGCGCGACCAGTAATGGCCCAGCTCGTGGCAGATGAATTGCGCCAGATCATCCGGCTCGGTCTCGGAGATATCCGTCAGCGCGATCAGCGTGGCCCGGGAATAGCCGCCACTGGAGCGCTCCGTGACCGTCACAGCAGCCTGCGGCAGCGGTCCGGCGTCGCCGGCAAGCCTGTCGAGGAAACCGGTGCAGAATTCGAGCGCGTCCGTCAGTGCCGGCAGGCCTTCGCGCGTTTCCTGGCGGGTGTCGTAGATGACATAGTCCGGTGTCTCGACCCGTTCGAAATCCGACATGAGAGTGAAGGCCACATCCAGACCCGGCCGGTCCTGCACCAGGCGGAAACCGCCCGGCCGGCGTTCCATCTGCTGGATGCCGACGCCTGACCACTCACCGTCGATGGCGATGTCGAGTTCAGCCGTCACCAGGCTGGAAAAGCGCTGGTCGAAGGGCATCCAGAAACTGTCGACGGTCAATTCGACCTTGTCCGGATCGACCGTGTTGATGCGACTGTCCATCGGTTCGGGCAGGAGCACGCCGCCATAGCGCATCTCGATCACCCGGTCGGCACCGTCCAGCGAAGGGGCCAGCGTGACCGTGTAGGTTCGCATCATGCCGGCGAAGCCTTCGACCCTGTCCGACGCGACTGACACCACGTCCACGCCGCCGATCTCGGCTTCGGGGAAATTGTCACTCAGGAAAAAGCTGATCTCGTCCAGACCGTCCTCGAGGACGGTGATGCGCCAGTCCAGCGACATCGCCGCATGTTCGGGAACAATCGTCATTCCGCCGGCATAATGGAGCCGGGCCTCCTGGGCCGCAGCTGTTCCGGCCAGGGCCAGGCTCGCGCCGGCAACAAGAATGGATCTGATCATGGTCTCCCCGCTTTCAGCCTTTTGACCTGTGATGCAGGCCGGACTGAATTCGGATGCAGGCTCAGACCGTGCAGGTGAAACTGTCGCCGCAGACCGTCATCAGGACCGCGATCCAGGCGAACAGTCCGATCAGCCAGACCAGCGGCAGCACGATCATCCATTTCAGGCCCGAAGCGCGATTGCCCATGAAGACCCGTACCCAGCCCACGACGAGGCCCAGCAAAGCCGCCAGCGGACCGGCGGACGAATAGAGCGCGAAGCCCACCACGCCGGGTTCGTCGATCGATCCGGGCGCGTCGAACATCATCACCGCAGGCATCCACAGGAAACTGGTCGCAACGCCAAAGGCCGCGACCACGACACTGGTCAGCGGCAGCCAGAAAAACATCGGCCGTTTCGGTTGTTCGCTCATTTCGATTTCAGCATCACCGAGACGCATCTCCCCGCTTCACGCCCGCCGGAAACACCCTAAACTGCGCCCCAAGCTGACGAGATTCTGCCATGACCCTGACCCTTGCCTCCTGGAACGTCAATTCCGTCAAGGCCCGC
The DNA here is from genome assembly GCA_965228215.1 of uncultured Maricaulis sp. Taxonomy (GTDB): domain Bacteria; phylum Pseudomonadota; class Alphaproteobacteria; order Caulobacterales; family Maricaulaceae; genus Maricaulis. The sequence goes on from OZ245800.1 coordinate 101,256, forward strand.
CTGCCCAATGTGCTCGACTGGTTGCGCGAGGCGAAACCGGACGTGGTCTGCCTGCAGGAAATCAAGACGGTGGACGAGGGTTTCCCGCGCATGGAGATCGAGGATCTCGGCTATAATGTCGAGACGCACGGCCAGAAATCCTACAATGGCGTGGCCATCCTCTCGCGCCTGCCGATCGAGGAGGTCCGTCCTCGCCTGCCCGGTGATGAGGAAGATGAACAGGCGCGTTATCTGGAGGCCGTGATCAGTGCCGAGACCGGTCCGGTCCGCGTCGCCTCGATCTACCTGCCCAATGGCAATCCGGCGCCCGGCCCGAAATACGACTACAAGCTCGCCTGGATGCAGCGCCTGCACCGGCATGCCGCGGAACTCCTCACCTATGAGGAACCGCTGATCCTGGCCGGCGACTACAATGTCATCCCGCGTGACAGCGATTGCTGGGATCCGGCCGTCTGGGCCGATGACGCCCTGGCACGCCCGGAGAGCCGGGCCGCATTTCGCGCCCTGAAATGGCTGGGCCTGACCGAGGCGTTCGAACAGGTCGACAATCGCGGTCACCAATACACGTTCTACGACTATCAGGGCGGGGCCTGGCAGAAGGGCAATGGTATCCGGATCGACCATCTCCTGTGTTCGCCGCAGGCGGCCGACCGGCTGGAGAGTGTGGAAATTCACCGCAAGACACGCGGCGAACCCAAGGCGTCGGACCATATCCCGATCGTCGGCACGTTCGCGCTCTAGGGGTCAATTTCCCTCTGGGTTCACCGTCAGGCTGTGCTAGTCTTTTGCCCGCTAACGGGGGGAGACTGCCATGCGATTCCTGTCGATCGCCGCGGGACTATCAATCCTGCTGACCCTGCCTGCCGCCACCTTGGCGCAGGACAATGCGGCTGCGGACAGCGCCACTGAATCCGTGACTGGATCCGGGACTGAATCAGACGCCGAAACGACGCAGGACACCCGCCCGCTCGCCTATGCCGAGGAAGGCATTTCGGCAGGCAACGCACTGGCCCGTTCGCGGAATTATCTCAGCCAGGCCCGGCAGATGGCGAATGACGACATCACCGCAGATTTTGCGGATGCCCAGGACACGCCCGCCCACGCACCGCTGGATGTGGATGACGAGATCGTCCTGTCCGCCGGACCGGACCCGGACTGACCGCATGCGCAAGACGGTGTTTCCCCTCCTGTGCGCATGCCTGGCCCTCGGACTGGCCGCCTGCACACCGACACTGCCGGGCAGCAACGGCCAGCCGGCCGACGCCTTCACACTCGAGGAAGCGGCCGATTTCTCCAAACTGATCGAACGGGAACTAGCCGTACGCGGCGCCTATGTCGCGCTGGTCTTTCGCACCGGCAGACCGCGCGAGAACATGCCCGAGGGCATTCGCTACACACACGGTGCCTTCTGGGTCTACACACCGGTCGAGACCGCCGACGGCGATACGCTCTACGGTTATGCGGTCTACAATCTCTATCACGAGGCTGAGGAGACCCGGCGCTCCTTCCTGCACCAGGACTGGCCGCTCGACTTCACGCGCGGCGACGTGGTCGGCGAGGTCGGTGTCATCGTGCCCTCTCCGGAAATGCAGCGCCGGATTCTGGATGTGATGGCGTCGGATGATTACGACGCCTTGCACCAGTCGGAATATTCACTGGTCTCCAACCCGGCTGACGGCCGGTTCCAGAACTGTACGGAATTCATGCTCGATGTGATCGCTGCCGCAGCCTGGGAGACGGCCGACCGGGAGCGCCTGAAGGTCAATCTGGCGGAGTATTTCAATCCGGCGGAAATCGAGCTGGGCTTCTTCCAGCGCGTTTTCGGACCCATGTTCGACCCGCGTATCCGGCTTGAAGACCAAAACGGCGCGATCGCCACCTCGACCTTCGCCGGCATCGCCGAATTCATGGAGACCTACGAGCTCGACCAGGAGGTTTTCGAGCTTACCTCTCCTTATGTCGCTGTCGGCGACGCCAGCTGATTTCACGTGATTTGAATAGCTTAGCTCAGGATTCAGAACGTGAATCATATTTACGAACAATGTTCATTTACAATTCAACCGGTTTCTGAGAGGCTCCCGCGATCGCAACAGACATGGAGTCAGTCATGCGCATCCTTCCCCCCGCCCTCCTTCTTGGCTCGGTTCTGGTCATGGCATCGCCCGCCCAGGCCCAGTCCTCCATCCCCGCCGCCGCCGAGGCATCGGGAGAAATCGTTGGTGGCTCGGTTGAGCTAACCGCCCGGCTCGCCGCGACGGGCGTTACCGTCACTACGGGCGCCGTCATCGGCGTCACCGGAACGGCCGCCGCCGTGCTCACCGGCGATGAACACGTGTTTGAGGACAGCTGGGAGCTGGCCGGCAAGGTCGCGGCCGCGCCGATGTCTGATTTCGGCCCCCTGCCCGTCGATGATGATGTTCTGGTCGCCGATCATGCACCGGACGTCCCGTTCGATGGCCGTCAGCAGGGGCAATACTGATGCCCCGCCTTCTGACATTCATGCTCGGCCTGGCCGGACTGCTGGCCAGCTTCGCCACCCCGGCCCACGGCGTGGCCGGCGACAATACCGGGTCCGGCAATCTGCCGCTGGTCCGCTATTCTCCCGAGGAAGCTGCCGATTTCTCCAAACAGATCGAGCGAGAACTGGCCTCGCGCGGCGCACGCGTGGCGATCGTCTTCCGCTCCGGTGAACCGCGAAATCAACTGCCCGACGGCGTGCGTTATACGCATGGCGCTTTCTGGGTGCATTCGCAGATCGAAGCCGAGGATGGACGGATGGTCCATGGTTATGCCGTGCACAATCTCTACCACGGCGATGAGGACCGCTCCCGTTCCTATCTCGCGCAGGACTGGCCCTTCGACTTTACCAGCGGTGACGCGCTGGGCGAGGCCGGCATCATCATCCCGACCCCGGAAATGCAGCGCCGGATCCTGCAACTGATGCAGGATGGCGGGTATGAGAGCCTGCACCAGGCCGAGTATTCCATCCTCTCCAACCCACATGACACGCGTTACCAGAACTGTACGGAATTCATGCTCGACGTGATTGCCGCCGCAGCCTGGCAGACCACGGACCGGGATCAGCTGAAGGCCAATCTGGCGGCGCATTTCCGCCCGGCCAGCATCCGGCTGACGGTGCTGCAACGCATGTTCGGCCCCTCGGTCGATGACCGCGCCCGCATGGATGACCACAACGGCGCTATCCGCACCACGACCTGGACCTCGCTGACGCAATTCATGCAGGAGCACGGCCTGGCTGAAGATGTCTACGAAGTCCGCGCCAACTTCCTGGACGCGGAAATGATCGACGCGTCCTAATCGCTTGCTGGCGCGCCGTCCGAGGGATTGCGCGCCAGCATCGCTTTCACGTCATCGCGCTCGGCAGGCGGTTCGACCAGCATGTCGATGATGTCGAGGATCAGGCGGATCTCGTCGATGATGGATTTCACCCGGCCCTGGTCGGCGAGCGGTTTGTACATGCTGCCGGCCTCGAAGAGATTGCCCGTCTGGGCCGCGATCATCAGCTCGCCCTGGCCGGAATGGGCATCGAAGGCCGCCGTGGCCGACTTGCCCTTCAGCGAAGCCTCCAGTTCCAGCAGACGTTCCATGAAGGCCGGCGTGAGCATGTAGCGCGCCAGTACCTGGTCATCGCCATAGACCTCGAAAGTCTTCTCGAAGGTGGGATCCACGAGGCCGATACGTTCCAACTTGCGGCCATTGATGCGTCGACCGAACCCGCCCAACGCGTTGAACCAGCCGGCATCGCGCGTGATCACGGTGATGCCCTCCACCTTGCGCGGGAAGTCGATGCGGATCAGCACGCCGTGGAACACCGTGACGTAATAGGTCTCGGTCCGTGTCCGTCCATTGGTGGTGACGGTCCGGGTGCGCCGCTCCTCAAGATTGGCCTCGTAGAGTTCGAAACCGCAACCGCGGACCGTGCCGGAGAAATAATCCTCGAAGGAGCGTCGATGGTGATGCGGGGCCAGGCCCAGCTCACCGAAACGCTGGAAACGCGGCGTGTTGTAGGGTTTGACCTGGTATTCCAGCCCGAACGCCCCGGCGATCCGCGTGTTGAGCTCTTCTTTAATTCGCTTGCGAAGTTTATCGACTCGGGAATGCCCGATGATCAGGGCCAGGACCGCGCCGACGCCGGCCACCGGGATCCAGGCGAAGAGCTCGTCATCAACCAGGCCCAGGATGAGAAAGACCAGGAGACCGGCCCCCAGCGCCGAGAAGGTCCAGACCCACATATTGCGCACGGTCTGGCGACGCTCGGCCTCGAGGCTCGCCAGCCAGGGTTCGAGTTCATCCTGCCAGAGATCGTTGAACTGCTTGTCCATACTGATGCCCTCCCCTCCTGAAGACCTCGCTGGCGAAACAGCCCTATGACAAACGTTCCAGGGCCTCGGCGGTCTTGGTTTTCTGTGCGGTGTATTCGCCCAGTTTTTCGCGCTGTTCCGCCACGACTTCAGCCGGGGCATTGGCGACGAATTTTTCGTTTCCGAGTTTCTTCTCCAGACGCATGATCTCGCCGTCGAGTTTCTTGATCTCCTTGCCCAGGCGATCGCGCTCGGCATCGAAATCAATGACGCCTTCCAAAGGCAGGGCGATGGTCGCCTCGCCCAGCACGGTCTGTGCGGACGCCGAGGGAACATCATCAGCCAGGCTGATCTCCGAGAGACGGGCGAGGCGCTGGATCAGGGCGCCATTGCGCTCGATCCGGCCCTTGGTCTCGTCGGACGCACCGACAAAGACCGAGGCCAGCTGGGCACCGGCCGGCACATTCATCTCGGCGCGCACGCGGCGGATGTCCGTGATGGCCTGGATCAACCAGTCCATTTCCGACTGGGCAGCGGCATCGTCAAGACCTTCCAGCGCAGGCCAGTCGGCCACGATCAGATGGGTGTCGCGTGTCCCGGTCTGGTTCCACAGCTCTTCGGTCACGAAGGGCATGAAGGGGTGCAGGATCTTCAGCGCGATATCGAGCACATAGGCCGTCGTCGCGCGCGTCTCGGCCTTGGCGGCCTCGTCCTCGCCCTGCAGCAGGGGTTTGGCGAGCTCCAGATGCCAGTCGCAGAAAATATTCCAGACGAAACGATAGGCCGCAGCAGCGGCCTCGTTGAACCGGTATTCGTCGAGACCCTTGTTGACTGCCGCGATGGTCGACTGGGCTTCCGACAGGATCCACTTGTTCACTGTCGCCGTCACCGAGGACGGCTCGAAACCGGCGTCGGGCGCGCACTCATTCATTTCGCAGAAGCGCGCGGCATTCCACAGTTTCGTGCCGAAATTGCGATAACCTTCAACACGTTGCTTGGACATGCGGATGTCGCGGCCCTGGCCGGCCTGGGCTGCGAGAGTGAAGCGCACGGCGTCGGCGCCGTATTCGTCGACGAGTTCCAGAGGGTCGATCACATTGCCCTTGGACTTGGACATTTTCTGTCCCTTCTCGTCCCGGACGAGGGCGTGAATATAGACATCCTTGAAGGGAATTTGCGGCTTGCCGTCGGCATCCTTCATGAAGTGCAGACCCTGCATCATCATGCGGGCGACCCAGAAGAAGATGATGTCGAAGGCCGTGATCAGCACGGAGGTCGGATAGAAGCGTTCGAGCTCCTTGGTATCCTCGGGCCAGCCCAGCGTGGAGAAGGGCCACAGCGCCGAGGAGAACCAGGTGTCGAGCACGTCGGGGTCGCGCTCCAACCTCACGTCATTGCCCAGCTTGGCGCGGGCCTGTTCGTAGGCAGCGTCCTCGCTCTCTGCCACGAAGACATCACCATCAGGCGAGTACCAGGCCGGAATGCGATGGCCCCACCAGAGCTGGCGTGAGACGCACCAGGGCTGGATATTGCGCATCCATTCGAAATACGTCTTTTCCCAGGTCTTGGGATGGAAGGTCGTGCGGCCATCCTCGACGGCGGCGATGGCTTCCTTGGCCAGCTCACCGGCATTGGCGAACCACTGATCCGTCAGCATGGGCTCGATGACCACGTGGGACCGGTCGCCGAAAGGCTGCTGGATCTTCTTCTTTTCCACCAGCGGGATCGGCTGGGTCGGTTCCTCATCGCCCTCCTTGGCGTCCGGCGTGATCATCACGGCCAGGCCTTCGGCCGAGATGTCGGCGATGATTTTCTCGCGTGCCTCGAAGCGATCCAGACCGCGATAATCCTCCGGCACGAGATTGATGGCATCGACCTCGGCCTCGGAGGGAAGATCCCCGCCTCGCGCAATCGCCATGGCCTGCTGCGCGCACTCGGCATAGGGCGCACCGTCGGCGCGCATCGCGGCCTGGGTGTCCATCAGACGATAGAGCGGGATGTTGTTTCGGCGGGCGACTTCGTAATCGTTGAAGTCGTGCGCACCGGTGATCTTCACGGCACCGGAGCCGAAATCCATGTCCGGATATTCATCGGTGATGATCGGGATCAAGCGGCGATGCTCCTTCGGACCGACCGGGATCTCGCACAGCTCACCGACGATGGGCGCGTACCGCTCATCATCCGGGTGCACGGCCACGGCGCCATCGCCCAGCATGGTTTCCGGGCGTGTGGTAGCGATCGAGATGTAGTCGCGCTCTTCAGTGAGCACGACATTCCCGTCCGCATCCTTCTCGACATAGGTATAGGTCTTGCCGCCGGCCAACGGGTATTTGAAGTGCCACATATGGCCGTCGACCTCGATATTCTCGACTTCGAGGTCGGAGATCGCGGTCTCGAATTTCGGGTCCCAGTTCACCAGACGCTTGCCGCGATACATCAGGCCCTGATTGTAGAGCTCGACGAAGACTTGTCGCACAGCTTCGGACAGGCCGTCATCCAGGGTGAAGCGTTCGCGCGACCAGTCGCAGCTGGCACCGAGGCGGCGCAGCTGGGTCATGATCTGACCGCCGCTTTCTTCCTTCCACTCCCAGACGCGGTTCACGAAGGCCTCGCGGCCCATCTCGCGGCGCCCCGGTTCCTGTTTCTCGGCCAGCTGACGTTCGACGACCATCTGGGTCGCGATGCCGGCATGGTCGGTGCCCGGCTGCCAGAGCACGCTGTCGCCCAGCATGCGCTTGTAGCGGCTGAGCACGTCCTGGAGCGTGTTGTTGAGCGCGTGGCCGATATGCAGGCGGCCCGTCACATTGGGCGGCGGGATGACTATGCAGAAAGGTTTCGCGTCGGGATCATCCTTGGGCTGGAAGGCACCGGAGGCTTCCCAGGCGTTGTAGATCCGCGTTTCGGCTTCGGCTGGATTGAAAGTCTTTTCCATCATGATCCGCGCATAAGTAAAGGGCACCGACTGTTCCGTCGATGCCCTTAAATGATTTCAGAGGTGGACGAAACAGTTAGCGGCGGCGACGCGATACGCGATCGATCTCGGCCTGTACTTTTTCGTCGACAATGCCCGGCAGGTTGGCGTCGAGCCATTCCTTGAGCATCGGGCGCAGCATGGCGCGCACGACACCTTCCAGGGTGCGGCCTTCCTCTTCGGAAATCCGGATCTGGTCAGCTAGCGTATGGAAGGAACCCATGGCAGCCGCTGCAGGCTGTTCGCCCATGATGCCGCCCTCTTCCTCGCCGCTGTCGATCGCGTCGAAATCGATCTCCGGCTCCGGATCAAGATCCGGTGCAAGATCGGCAACGTCATCTTCACGGTCGACGATCATCAGATCATCATCCATCGACAACGGGTCGGAACCTTCGTCAGCGTCTTCGACCATGTCGGTCAGTTCGAGAACGTCGTCGGCCTCTTCGGCGGCCGGGGCCTCGTCGAACATGGCGTCGACATCGTCCTGGCCAACGTCTTCAGATTCGTCTTCCGGGGCAGGTTTGGCAGCAGCTTCGGCTTCCGCCTCCGGTGCGCCCTCTTCCTCGTCCTCATTGATGATCCGGCGGATCGAGGAGAGGATCTCCTCCATCGACGGTTCGTTCTCGGCGTTTTGCTCAGCCATGTCCTCGGGGTCCTTCAGGTCCGTGGCTTCTCCTAAGAGGCGAATAAACCGGGTGTTTCCCGGCCTGTCCAGCCTGTGATTCCCTGAAAAGGCTAATCCCAGGGCGTTAAGTCAAAGTTAGGAATGCGCGGACCGCGCGTCGCCGGGTCGGATTCATAAGGCTGGACATCCAATCCCAGCCCTTCGGCCGAGAGCAGGCCCATCGCCTGGAGCAGGCGATAACCGGCCACATATGAATCACGCTCGGCCGTCACGAGGGTGAGTCGCGAATCAAGCAATTCCTGTTCGGCGTTGAGAACGTCGAGCGTGGTGCGGATGCCGACAAAGGCTTCCTGCTGCACGCCTTCCAGCGCGATTTCGTTGGCGCGCACGGCCTGCTGGCTCGATTCGATCACGGCCAGGGAGGTGACATACCCGCTCCAGGCATTCGTCACGCCCTCGGTCACGAGGCGACGCGCCTCGCGGACCTGGTGACGGGCCTGTTCTTCCTGGGCGACTGCGGCACGCACGCGCGAACGGTTCAGACCGCCGGTGAAGATCGGCATGGAGACCCGGCCGACAATGCTCGTGGAGTCGCGCTCATCGCCGGAGAAGTTGGAATCGCGGGCCGCCGAGGCGGTCGCCTGGATCGAGACTTCCGGGCGCAGGGCACCGCGGGCCACGCGGATGGCGTGCTGGGCGGCCTCTTCGCTGTACTGGGCAGCCAGCAATTGCGGGCTGTTGTTGAAGGCGAGCTCGGCAGCATCCGCCAGCGCATCCGGCAGCGGCGGCAGGGCCGGCGGCTCCTCCAGCGTGGCCGGCGGCTCGCCGGTGACACGTTGATAGGCGGCACGGCTCGCAGCGAGCTGGGCTTGGGCAGCGGACAGCTGGGCCTGGGCGCCTGAGAGGCGTGCCTCGGCCTGGGCCACGTCGGTGCGGGTGATCTCGCCGACCTCGAACCGGTCACGCGCGGCCTGGAGCTGCTGGGCGAGAACGTCGACATTGTTGCGGCGGATGGAGACGACTTCCTGGTCGCGGCGCACATCCATGAAGGCGGTCACGGCATCGACGAGCACGGTCTGCTCGACGGCGCGCAGGCCCTCGCGGCCGGCCATGACGAGGGCGGACGCCTGGTCGATGGCGCCATCGGTTCGGCCACCGCGATAAATCGACTGGCTGGCGCTGAGGGAATAATTCTTCGGGGTGGAGTCGCTTTCGCTCGAATTGACCTGCGGAACGCCGCCAAACACGAAAGTACTGGTGCTTTCACTATGCTGCCGGCTGATCGAGGCATCGGCGGCCACGCTGGGCAGGCGCGCGGACCGGGCTTGGACCTCGCCTTCCTCGGTGGTGCGCAGGCGGGCGCGCTCGGCCTGGAGCGTAGGGTTGGAATTGTACGCCGTGGTCAGCGTGTCCTCGAGCGACTGCGCGTGCGCGGTCGCGGCAAGCGCCAGCAGCGACACACTACCCGCAAGGGCAACAGCCATGCGTGAAAGAACCTTCATACCCTAACCTCTCTCCGTCGGGAGCCCTCGCGGCGTCCGTCCCCGATGCCATCATAGCGTTCATTAACCACGACGTCAGCGGCAATACCATGGATGGGATATAGGCACAGCCACATTAAAAGTGAACAGTGTTCACCCTGACGTTTCGGTAATGCACCCCATACAGTGGCGCATACGCGGAAACTCGTTCATTTCCGTCGGAGGAAAAGTGCTGAATGCTGTTTTCTAGAGCGAGAAGGCGCGCGGACGCTCGAAACCCGGGATCAGGCGCGCCTGTGCGTCGAACACGCAGCGATCACCGATTCCCGCATCAGACTTGGTGAATACGGTCGCCTTGCCGACCGGACCGTCGCGCAAAACCACGACCAGACGGCCACCATCAGCAAGCTGGTCAAACCAGGCCGGAGAGACCTCTTCGACGGCGCCATTGACGAAAATCACGTCGAACGGGCCCTGATCGGGAACGCCGGCCTTGAGATCGCCCTTGATGACAACTGCGTTATCGGCGCCGGCCTCGGTCAGGATGGCCGTCGAACGATCAAGGGAATCCTCGTCATCCTCGAGACCCACGACCGTCTCGGCGAGATTGGCCAGGACAGCGGAGGAATAACCGCGGCCCGGCGCGATCACCAGGACGATATCGTCGGACTGGATGTCGGCAGCCTGGATCAGCTTGGCGAGATCGCGCGGACGCATCATCGAGCGCACATCATTCGTCGCCACTTCATCATCCGCATAGGCGGAGGCAAGCTTGGCGCGCGGCGTGAAGATATGCCGGGGCGTCTTCAGGAAAGCGCCGAGAATACGCCGGTCGGTCACATCGGCCGGCCGGATCTGGCAATCCACCATGTGCTGTCGTGCCTGATCGAATTCGCTCACGAATCTCTCCCTGCCCTGGAACCGCTCGCCGCGGAGTGGCGGCTGTATATCGCGCCTCGCGCCTGCCCGGCAAGCGTTCCACTGCGTGCGCGTCGATAAAGCGCAGCGGCGCCTCTATTTCAGGAAACCGTCATGGCGCAGATAGATCAGCGCGAGCGCCACCAGGAGCGGCACACCGAGATCGATCAGCCCCGATCCCTCGATCGCGACCTGGCCGGCCAGGGGAAGCAGCGCCCAGTCCAGCAATTGCAGTCCGGCACCCGCGAGCACCAGGTAGAGGGCGATGGCCTTGCGCAGGATCAGCGCGACCAGTCCGGCCACGCCCACGACATAACCCGCATAGAAAGCGAAGTTCTGGAAGGGCGACAGGTCGTTGATGACGTCGACGAGGCCCGGTGGAAGACTGGTAACGGGTTGCAGACCCAGCCGATAGAGCGTCTCGGGCACGATCGCCATCGTGTAGAGGGCGAGACCTCCCACGACCAGCAGAAGTGCGATGCCGTAAACGGCATAATCGATGATCCGTCGATCCATCCTGACAGCCTGCCCTATCCCGTCGCTCTATCTGTCCCGGCGCCTGTGCCTCGGTCCCTGCGAAGCTTTGTCCCTGTACGCGGCGTGCGTCGAACACGCGCGTCGCGAACGCATATAATATGGCATGAAATGGACCGGCCACCGGAAATGAAAGATTGCTTGCGCCCGAAAACCCCACGCCCTAAAAGCTTCGATCTCGCAGGACGGCACCGTGGCGGAGTGGCTACGCAGCGGATTGCAAATCCGTGTACCCCGGTTCGATTCCGGGCGGTGCCTCCAACCTCCCCGACATTTGCAGTGAAGTTGCAGTCAAATTGATTGCAGTTTTTACGCTTGCGAAAGCCTTCTCGTATATCCCTACTGCGTGTGAGGGCTCTGTGGCGGAGCGGCGACGCGGCGGATTGCAAATCCGCACACCCTGGTTCAACTCCAGGCGGAGCCTCCAACTTCCTGCCGGTAGCAGATCAAAAGGGAATCGCCTCGCCCTTGTGATCGAAAAACCCGCCTGAATCCGCGCTTCCCAGACCGTCGATCACGTCGAGAATCTGCGCCGCAGCAATCTCCGGGTCCCGCACATCCAGCCCTGACTTCGCGAACGGATCGGACAGGCGCGTCGAGACTGTGCCCGGGTGCAGCGCCACACAAATCGCCTCCGGCGCGCGGCGTGCAAGTTCGATGGCGTTGCAGCGGACCAGCTGATTCAGCGCGGCCTTGGCGGCGCGATAGGCATGCCATCCACCCAGGCGGTTATCGCTGATCGAGCCGACGCGCGCCGATAAGGTCGCGAACACGCTGCGGGATTTGCGCGGCAGGCGCGGCAGGATGTGTTTCATCAACAGGGCCGGACCGATCGTGTTGACCGCATAGGCATGGGCGAGGTGAGCCGCATCGAGTTCGCGCCAGCTCTTTTCCGGCATGAAGCCTTCGCCGTGCAGGAATCCGGTCGCGTCGATCACCACGCCCAGCTCGGCACCCGCGAGTTCGTCGGCCAGCTCAGCGGCCAGCACCTCGATCGAGCCTTCGTCCAGCAAATCGAAACCGGGGATGTCGCGGCGCGACCAGCGCAGCGTTTCCGCGCCGGGCTCGCGTTGATCGAGAGCGTTGGCCAGAGCAGCCCCGATCCCGCCTGAGGCGCCGATGACGAGATTTCGCGCGGGCATGATTTCACTCTCCAACTGGTCCGGCCGTGCTTGGAATACGTATCCGGTCAAGAAATGGATTGACCCGTCATGACCAATCTCGTGCTGATCCTCGGCGACCAGCTCTCGCCTGCCCTTTCCAGCCTGTCCGCCAGCGAGCCCGGCGCGGCCGAGATCCTGATGGCCGAGGTCTGGGACGAGGCGCGCTATGCCCCGCACCACAAGCAGAAGCTGGCCTTCATCTTCTCGGCCATGCGCCATTTCGCCCGGGAGATCGAGGCCGACGGGTGGACGGTGCATTATCGCCGGTTGGACGAGGACACACCCGCGCAATCCCTGTTCGAGGCTGTGCGGGACCAGCTGGCGCGCGGCGAATATCGCCGCCTGGTGCTGACCGAACCCGGCGAGTGGCGCCTGCTTGAGGAAGCGCGCAGGTGGAGCGAGCGCCTGGGTATCGATGTGATCATCGCTGCTGATGACCGCTTCCTCGCCTCGCACGATGATTTCGAGGGCTGGGCCGAGGGACGCAAGCAATTGCGGATGGAGTATTTCTACCGCGAGATGCGCCGGCGCAGCGGCTTGCTGATGGACGGCGACCAGCCGGCCGGCGGCAAGTGGAATTATGACGCCGAGAACCGCAAACCGGCCGCGCCCGACATGTTCATGCCAGCGCCCTTCCGGGCCGAGCCGGATACGATCACGCAGGATGTGCTCGCCATGGTCGAACGCCTGTGTCCGGACGCATTCGGCACGCTGGACAGTTTTGCGTTCGCGGTGACGCGATCAGGCGCGCAATCAGCCTGCGACCATTTCATGCGCCACGCCCTGCCATCCTTCGGCGACTATCAGGATGCGATGCTCAGCGGATCGCCCTTCCTCTATCACTCCATCCTGTCGGGCTACATCAATGTCGGCCTGCTGGACCCGATGGCGGTCTGCCAGGCCGCCGAAGCGGAATTCGCCGCCGGACGGGCACCGTTGAACGCAGTCGAGGGCTTCATCCGGCAAATCCTGGGCTGGCGCGAATACATCCGCGGCATCTACTGGCTGCAGGGCCCGGACTATGTGCGCGAGAACGCGCTGGGCGCCACGCGTGACCTGCCAGACTTCTACTGGTCAGGCGAGACCGATATGGCCTGTCTGGCCGCCGCCATCGGTCAGACGCGCGACCATGCCTATGCCCACCATATCCAGCGCCTGATGGTCACCGGCACCTTCGCCATGCTGGCGGGCGTCGACCCGCACCAGGTCCATGAATGGTATCTCGGCGTCTATATCGATGCCTTCGAATGGGTCGAGGCACCCAATGTGATCGGCATGTCGCAATTCGCCGATGGCGGCGTGGTTGCATCCAAACCCTATGCCGCCAGCGGCGCCTATATCGACCGCATGTCCGATTATTGCGGCTCGTGCCGCTATTCGGTGAAGGACAAGACCGGTCCGGGCAGCTGCCCCTTCAATTCTCTCTACTGGGACTTCCTGGACCGCAATGCCGACACCCTGAGAGGCAATCCGCGTCTCGGCCCCGTCTATCGCACCTGGGATCGTATGAATGACGAGAAACAGGCCGCCTATCGCGACCGCGCCTCCGACGTATTGGCCGATCTCGACCGGCTCTGACGGCAGCGCTGCGAGCAATACTTCACCTCATCCCAGACATCCGCCCATTTGCGGCGCCATTCGAACGGACGGCCGCAGGTGATGCAGGTCTTGCTCGGTTTGGGATTCTTGCACGAACGATGGGCCATGATCACAGATCCAGTCGCATTTGCGGGCTCGGCGCTCTGGTGTTCCGAGCCGATCGTCTACGAGCCGGACGACGGCTGGCATGGCGTTCCAGTATGTCCGCCGTCCGGGCGCGCACCTCGCTCTGCCGGCGGGCCTGGAATATCCGGTCCCGCGCCTCACGGGTTGCCGTGGCGAGCTCGATCACGGGTTCCGGATAGGCCTTGCCGAGCAGGCGGCCGGCCTCTTCCCATTTCCAGGGCTCGTGCAGGAAACGATCCGGTACATCCGCGAGTTCTGGTAGCCAGTGACGCATGAACGCCCCGTCCGGGTCTTGGTCATGCCCCTGTTTCACCGGGTTGTAGATGCGGACTGCATTGATCCCGGTCACGCCGGATTGCATCTGCATTTGCGGCCAGTGGATGCCCGGTTCGAAATCGGTGAATTGCCGCGCGAGATGCAGACCGCTGACCTGCCAGGGCTGCCAGAGCTGATAACTTGCGAAGGCGGCAAGCATGGCCCGCATCCGGAAATTCATCCAGCCGGTCCGGTCGAGTGCGCGCAGACAGGCATCCACGAAGGGGAAGCCGGTCTCGCCGCGCTGCCAGGCGGCCAGCAATCCGGCGTCGGTCTCGCCGGAGCGCAGATCATCGAGCCGTGCATTCATCGCCCGGAATTCCAGTTCCGGCTCGCTTTCCAGTTTCTGGATGAAATGATCGCGCCAGGCCAGGCGGCTCATGAAACTGCGCATCGAACCCGGCCAGCCACCACCAAGCCCCTCCGCGGCTATCCCGGCCTGGCGGCGCCAACCGGCCTGTGCGGCTTCTCGCAGCGAGAGACAGCCCCAGGCGAGATAGGGCGAGAGCCTTGAACAATGCTCGGCTCCGGCCAGCGGCGAGGACATGGCCTTGCGATAGGGTTCGCCGGTCTCGTTGAGAAAACGCGCGAGAGCGCGCAGACCGTGCGCCCGGCCGCCCGGCTGCCGCTCCGGACAGGGATCGGGTGCCAGGCCGATCGCCTCCGGTTCGGGCACTTCACCGCCGCCGGTCCAGCCCTTGGGCGCGGTCACGGCGGGTATGTCCTGAAGTGCAGTGCGCATGCGACGGGCCCAGTGCGCGGACCATCTGGTCCGCTTGCGCAAACCGCGGATGACCGCCGATTGCGGCAGCTCCTTCCAGCTCACCCCGGCCGACCGCGCCCATGCCGCAACCCGCTTGTCGCGGTCAAACGTCCAGGCATTGCCGGTCTCTTGGTGGGACCAGAGCTGTGCGGCACCTGTCTCGGCCCTGACGCGGTCCAGCATCTCGATCGCGTCGCCCACCAGGATCCGTAGGGGTATGCCGGCGGCGGCGCAGCTCTCGGACAATTCCACCAGACATTCGCGCAGGAAGGCATATTGCCGGGCCGACGTGTCCGGCAGTTTCCAGTAGTCTGGCTCGATGATGAAAACCGGCGCAACCGGCCCCGCCGCAGCCGCATGGACCAGCGCTGCGTGATCCGCCAGCCGCAGATCGCGCTTGAACCAGAGGATTTGGACAGGTGCAGACGTCATCTCCCGAGCAGATAGCTCGGGACAGACGGCGGTCTAGGCGGTCTCGCTGACCTTTTCGCCGGTCGCGACACCGGCCTTTTCCAGCTCGGCATCCAGCTTGCCGGTCAGGAAACAGGCAAACATCTTGTAATCGCTGATCAGCGACCAGAGCGGATAGGTGAAGGTCGCCGGCTTGTTGCGCTCGACAAAGGCGTGGCTGACCCAGGCAAAGAAATAACCCGCGACCGGCACTCCCAGCAGCAGCCACCAGGTCTGCGTGAACAGGGCATAGAGCAAGACCAGCGGCGCCAGGGTGGAGCCAACGAAATGCCAGTTCCGCGTCGCCGGACGGCTGTGTTCCTGGAGATAGTACGGCCAGAAGGCCTCGAAGGTCTGATATTCACGCACGATACGCTCCCCGATTCGCTGGTCACCCCGAAGTGTAGGTCAAATCTGTAGCATGTCAGCACGGAACGCCGGAATCCGGCGCGTCGACCGGCGGAAACATGGAAAAGAGAGAGCTAAAACTTTCACGAACATTTCCATGATTCCATTAGGAAATCGGCAAGGACACTAAACCAAATGCGTAATTGGCCCGCCCGAATTAACCAGTCCTTAAGGGTTCGCGGTCGAGTTTACGCATGTCTTCCCGTGAAGACACCCCACCATCCACCCAATGCCTTTTCGGGAGCCTCTGCGGCTCCCGATTTTTTTTGCGCGCGGACCACAGCAGTTTTTGCAGCATAATCGCACCCAAGCGGCAATTCGGGTCTTGCGTGTTTGATCCACGCTCTGGTATACGCCCGATCTCGCTTGAGAGAGCGTTTTCCCCGGTAGCTCAGTTGGTAGAGCAGCTGACTGTTAATCAGCTTGTCGGCGGTTCGAGCCCGTCCCGGGGAGCCATTCTCAAGAAACTCCCGAACAGAAGACGTGACGCCGTTTGCGAGGACCGGTTCCCGCGACCGCGATCCCGCTGTCTACGCATACCTGCCCGCCCCCTCACGCATTCGTGAGGAGTGGCATATTAAATCCTATTGAATTCAGGGCTTTTCGGCACATCTTCCGGCGCGAAGGAGACCATCGATGCGCCGTGCAGCCTTTTTGATCATTGTCCTCATTGCGTTCGCCGCAATGACCGTTCTTGTCGCCCTGCGCGTGCTTGCGCCCGAGCCGGAGCGCGGAGGTGGCTGGGGTGGCCGGTCCATCCCGGTTGCGGCCCATACGGTTCGCGACACGGAATTCGCCGACATAGTCGAAGCGCTGGGCACGGCTCGGGCCGACGAGACAGTGACCATCACGGCGCGCGTGTCCGACACGATCTCGGTGCTCAATTTCGACAGTGGCCAGCGGGTCGAGGCCGGCGACATTCTCGTCGAACTCACCGATACCGAGGAAGCCGCCAGCCTGGCGGAGGCTCGGGCCACGCTGCGTGAAGCCCGGCAGGAATTCGAACGCGTCTCCGGTCTGATCGAGCGCGGTGTCGCGCCGCGTAACCGCCTGGACGAGGTGGAGGCAGGTGTCGCCCGGGCCCAGGCCCGTGTGCGCTCCATCGAGGCCCAGCTGGCCGACCGCATCGTCCGCGCGCCCTTCTCCGGCGTCGTCGGCCTGCGCGAGGTC
This sequence comes from uncultured Maricaulis sp., assembly GCA_965228215.1. GTDB lineage: Bacteria > Pseudomonadota > Alphaproteobacteria > Caulobacterales > Maricaulaceae > Maricaulis. The sequence continues at coordinate 118,101 of OZ245800.1, forward strand.
AGCGTCGGCGGCCTCGTGCGGCCCGGTGATGCGATCACCAGTCTCGACGACACCTCCGTGATCAAGCTCGACTTCACAGTGCCGGAACGCTTTCTGGCCTCCCTGCGCCCGGGACTGCCGGTCGAGGCCGTCACCTCGGCCTATCCCGGAGAGGTGTTCGCCGGCGAGATCGCCCAGGTCGACAGCCGGATTGATCCGGTGACCCGCGCAGTCACGGTTCGCGCCGAGATCGACAACAGCGATGGACGTCTTCTGCCCGGCCAGCTCATGGCCGTGGAGATCGAACGTGACCGTCGCAACTCCCCCGCCGTGCCCGGTTCCGCCATTACGCGCTATCTCGATGACAGTTTCGTCTTTGTCCTGACCGAAGCGGACGGCACCGCCCAGGTCGAACGCCGGCGCGTCGTACTGGGTCGCCGCGACGGCGGTCTGGTGGAGATCACGGAGGGCCTCAGCGATGGAGAGCTGATCGTGCGCGATGGCGTGCATCGCGTACGCGACCGGATGAGCGTCTCCATTACCGAGCGGACCGACCCGACTGCCGGCGTCGCCGCTCCGCTGGGCGCAGGCACGGTGAACGCGCAATGACCCTCTCCGATATTGCCGTCCGCCGCCCCGTTCTCGCCTTCGTTGCCAGCGCCCTGATCGTCGTCTTCGGCGTACTGGGCCTGCGCGACCTGCCGCTGCGTGAACTGCCGGATGTCGACCAGCCGATTGTCTCGGTGTCGGCCGCCTACCCTGGCGCCAATGCCGAAGTCGTCGAGAACCGCGTCACCCAGGTCATCGAGGACCAGTTGTCCGGCATTGATGGGATCGACACGATCACGTCCTCTTCCCGCGACGGCAATGCCAGCGTGTCCATCACCTTCACCCTCGAGCGCGATATCGAGGCCGCTGCCAATGATGTACGCGACGCGGTTTCACGGGCCGTCGACCGTCTGCCGCAGGATGTCGAGACGATCGAGGTGCGCAAGCAGGACGGCGATGCCCGTCCCTTCATGTGGTACTCGCTGATGTCCGACCGCATGACGTCGGAGGAGCTCTCCGACTACGCCGCGCGCACCATGATCGACCGGTTCAGCGTGATCGACGGCATCGCCCAGGTCCGCATCGGCGGTGAGCGGCGATACGCGATCCGGATCTGGCTGGATCCGCGCGCTATGGCGGCCCGGGGCATCACCGTCAGCGATATCGAACAGGCGCTGCGCACCCAGAATGTGGAAGTGCCGGGGGGCTCCGTGGAGACCCCGGACACGCAGATCGTCGTGCGTGTCGAGCGCATTTTCGAGGACCCGGAAAGCTTCGCCCGCCTGCCTGTCGGTCGCGGTGAGGACGGTCACATCATCCGTCTCGGCGAGATCGCGGAAGTCTCCCGCGAGGCCGAACAGTCCCGCACACTCTTCCGTGGCAATGGCAATAACATGATCGGGCTGGGTTTTGTCCGGCAGAGCCAGGCCAATTCGGTTGAGGTCGCCGACCGGATCGCGGGCGAGGCCGAGCGTCTGCGCAATACGCTGCCCGAGGGCATGAGCCTCATCGTGGCCTCTGACGACACCGTTTTCATCGAGGAATCCATCAAGGAGGTCTGGCGCACGCTGCTGGTGGCCGCGACCCTGGTGGTCTTCGTGATCTACCTCTTCCTGGGCTCGTTCCGTGCCGCCATCATCCCGGCTGCCGTGGTTCCGGTCTGCCTGATCGGCGTGTTCGCAGCGCTGGCCGCGGCAGGCTTCTCGATCAATATCCTGACGCTGCTCGCCCTTGTGCTGGCGATCGGCCTCGTCGTTGATGATTCCATCGTGGTGCTGGAAAACATCCAGCGGCGCGTGGACATGGGCGAAGGCCCGGCCCTCGCCTCGCTGCGCGGCGGTCGCCAGGTTTTCTTCGCCGTCATCGCCACGACGGCCGTCCTCGTCGCAGTCTTCGTGCCACTGGTCTTCCTGCCGGGCTTTATCGGCCAGCTCTTCACCGAGCTGTCGCTGACCATCGCCGCGGCCGTGATCATTTCCAGCTTCGTGGCCCTGACCCTGTCGCCGATGATGGCGTCCAAACTCCTGCGTCCGTCGCGGGAAGCCCGCGGCCCGGCCAAATGGGTGGACGGACTCGTGCGCCGCTTGCGCGCCAGCTATCGCAACAGTCTCGAGATCGCGCTGAAGACCCCGTGGATTATCCTGCCGCTGATCGTGGTTTCGATCGGTGGTTCGGCGACCCTGCTCAACCGCCTGCCGGGCGAGCTCACCCCGCCGGAGGATCGCGGTGGTTTCTTCGGCTTCTTCTCCGGCCCCCAGGGCGCCAGCTTCGACTACATGTCCGAACAGGCCGACGAGATCGAGAACATCATGCTCGACTATATCGAGCGCGGCGAACTGCGCCGCGTCCTGGTGGTTTCGCCGGGCTGGGGCGGATCCGGTTTCAATTCCGGCATCGTCATCGGCACCATGGTGGACTGGGACGAACGCCGTCCGGGCCAAGCGATTGTCGGCGAGATCAATGGACGTTTCTCCCAGCTGACCGGTGTCCGGGCCTTCGCGTCAATGCGCTCCTCGATCCGGGGCGGCGGCAATGGTGATGACGTGCAATTCGTCATCCTGGGGCCGGACTACACGGCGATCGATGCCGAGGCGGAACGCCTGATCGCGGCCATCCGGCAGGACAATCCCAACCTGTTGCGGGCCCGGAAAAACTACGAACCCACAAGCCCCCGCCTCGTCGTCGATATCGATCGCGAACGCGCAGCCGCACTGGGCGTGTCGGTGGCGGACATCGGCACCACGCTGCAGACCCATCTGGGATCGCGCCGGGTTGGCCAGTTCATCGAACGGGGCGAGGCCTACAACGTCATCATGGAGAATCGCCGGGAAGAGCGCGCCAGCGCGCAGGACCTGGAATCCCTCTACGTGTCCGGACGCGAAAACCGGCTCATCCCGCTGTCCAATCTCGTAACTGTCCGCGAAGTCGGCGAAGCCTCCTCGCGCAATCGCGTGGATCGCCAGCGTGCAATCACCGTCTCCGCGACTATTGCCGACGGCTACACGCTGGGCGAGGCCGTGACCTGGCTCGACAACTGGGCCGCCGAGGAATTGGCACCGGACATGGGCACGACTTATCTCGGCGGCGCGAAGGAATTCCTCGAAGCCAACCAGGCCCTGCTGTTTGCCTTCGGCATGGCATTGCTGATCGTCTTCCTGGTGCTGGCCGCCCAGTTCGAGAGCCTGATCCAGCCGTTTATCATCATGCTGACCGTGCCCCTGGCGATCGCCGGCGGTCTGTTCGGCCTGGAAATGATCGGATCAAGCCTGAACATCTATTCCCAGATCGGACTGGTCATATTGATCGGACTGGCGGCCAAGAACGGCATCCTGATCGTCGAATTCGCCAATCAATTGCGCGAGGACGGCCAGGAGCTGGCCACCGCCACGCTGAATGCCGCGACCACGCGTTTCCGCCCGATCCTGATGACAGGCCTGTCGACGGCCATCGGGGCTGCTCCGCTGGTCTTTGCAACGGGACCGGGTTCGGAAAGCCGGATCACGATCGGCGTGGTGATTTTCGCCGGCGTCGCAGTGGCGACAATCTTCACCCTCTTCGTTGTCCCGGTTGCCTATGGTGTGCTGGGCCGTTTCACGAAGACGCCCAACTGGATGCGCAACAAGCTGGAAGCCGAGGCGCGCGCGGTTGGCGATGACGGCGTGGAAGTGGCTGCGGAATAGTTCACCCGGTGCTCTGGCGCATTCGCCCGGTTTTCCTAAACTCGTCGCGCACCGCGTGACGAGGGGACCGGGATGGGCGAGACCACGCCTGCAGACCTGCTGATCCAGCCTGCCGATTGTTCGGCGGATATCCTCGTCTGTTCCGAAGCGCTGAGCGTATGGGGCGGGGTCGACCCGGCCACGGGCGAGATTGTCGACGCCCACCATCCCCAGTTCGGTCAGTCGCTGGCCGGCAAGCTCGTGATGATGCCCAGCTCGCGCGGTTCCTGTACCGGAAGTGCCGTCCTGCTCGGCCTCGCCCTTGCCGGACAGGCTCCTGCGGGTCTGGTTTTCAGGGAGGCTGAGGACGTGCTGACCCTGGGAGCCCTGATCGCCCACACCATGTTCGACGAGCCGATCGCCGTGCTGCGCCTCTCCGCGCAAAGTTATGCCGACCTGACCGAACACGACCGGGCGAGCCTGACCGGGTCGCGCCTGCAGGCCGGGTCGCTGGAGTTAGCGCTCGAGCGGCTGGACCTTTCCGGCGTTGATCTGGCGGCCGACGAAACGCGTTTGCTGGCCGGCGAAGCAGGCGAGGCGGCACGCCTGTCCATGGAGACGCTGCGCACGATCGCGGCCCTACAGGGTGCGACACGGCTTGTGCCGGTCTCACGCGTGCATATCGATGGCTGTATCTATGCCAGCCCCGCCAATCTGAGCTTCGCCGAGGCGATGAAAGCCCTGGACGCACAGGTGAGCGTTCCGACCACGATGAATGCCATTTCTGTGGACCTGGAGAACTGGCGAAGCCAATCCGTCGACACGTCCTTCGGGGAACCGGCCGCGGCGCTCGCCGAGGCCTATCTCGCCATGGGTGCCCGGCCGAGCTTCACCTGTGCGCCCTATCTGCTCGAGGATCCGCCCGCGAAGGGCGAGGTGATCGGCTGGGCCGAGTCCAATGCGGTGATCTACGCCAACAGCGTTCTGGGTGCACGCTCGAGCAAGCACCCTGACTTCCTCGACCTGATGATCGCGATCACCGGTCGGGCACCGGAATCGGGCGTCTATCTAGACGCGGACAGACAGGCGCAGCTTGTCCTCGACGTGGACCTGCCTGAAGGCAGCGATGAGAGCGTCTGGCCGCTCCTGGGCTGGCTGGCCGGCCGGGCCGCGCCCGACCGCATCCCGCTGCTGCGCGGGCTGGCCGGGCATGATCCCGATGCCGACGCCCTGAAAGCGCTCTGCGCGGCGTTCGGGACCACGTCCGGCATGCCCATGCTTCACATTGCAGGTGTGACGCCCGAGGCTGGCGGACCGGTGGATCCGGAGCTGCCGCGCCAGACCATCGGCAAGGCACAATTGCGAGAGGCCTGGCGGGCTTTTAATGCCGGTCCTGCCACTGTCGATCTGATCGCACTGGGCAGCCCACACATGTCGGCCGCGGAATGCCGGGCCTTTGCAGACCTGATGGCAGAGAGCCGGGTGTGTGGTGGCGTCAGCCTGGTGCTGACCATCGGGCGACAGGTGAAAGCCGAGCTCCAAGCCGATGGCACCCTCGACCGGCTCGAGGCGTCGGGGGCGCAGGTCTATCCCGATGTGTGCTGGTGCTCGATCTCGAAACCGCTCTTCCCGAAAAACGCCCGCACCATCCTGACCAATTCAGGCAAATACGCGCATTACGGCCCTGCCCTGACCGGCTGCGAGATGCGGTTTGCCAGCCTGGCGGATTGCGCGGAGGCTGCACGGACGGGAACGGCGCCGGGCATGCCGGGCTGGCTGGATTGAACTGGCAGGGGATCGCGAGAGTCCTGATACAGATATGCGGCTTCGCTACAGGCACAGGGCGTTTCCGGCCCAGTTTTATTGCGCGCGAGCTAGACCGCGTACAGCACTTCGGATTCTGAGGAATCCAGACCGCCCATCTTCGTTTTCAAGCCCTCAGTTTCCACGCCAAGCTTTTCGCGCAGCATGGGCAATAACTTGTCGAGCTCCGGAGCGTGTTCCGCCACCCAGATTGACCGGTCTCCGTCCGAGATCACCAGTTGAGCGACGTCATAGACGAGTGTGGGGCGAGACTCGAGTGTGACGGAGGCGACCGAGGACCACGGAATCCTGACACCGCCGACGAGCTTCGACACTCGAATTTCGCGTGAATTGATCACGAGCATTCTCGCCTCTCCTCAACGTCCCAATTACATGGACGGAACCCAATGGGGCATACTGCAAGGCCTGTCCCGGTCCAGATAGGACCAAGGCTAACCCGTTCGAGCTTGACCGAAAACAGTCCTGAGCGAACTCGATTGGCGCTCAGAAACGATGCGTTTCCGCTCCACAGCCACAGGCAAAGGCACCGACGATCTCGCCCTCGCTCTCCAGATAATCGAACGTCACCTCCTCGCCCATACCGATCGTTCGACTGGCGCGCAGGACGGGCCGGTCCGGGTCAGACAGGTCGACCACGCCATTGGCCTCGCAGGAATGATTGACGAAGCGCAGATAGCCGCTGGGTTCCAGGTGACGGTTGTCGTCCAGCCGCACCGACCAGCGTGATTGCTGCGGCGAGATATCGCCGCGCAACGGGATAATGATCTCCCCCTCCCGGATCGGGGCCCTGGTCAGCACACCTAGCCCGTGCAGCCGGCTGGGCCGGACATGCAGATTGCGCCGGTATTCGGCCACAAGGTCGGGCGCGGTGTCGAACCCCCAGCTGGCCGAATCCGGATCCGCCCGGCCGGTCAGCAGCATGGTCTGGTCGTCTTCATCCTCGATGCGGAAACGATAGGCTTCGGCAATCCGCGACTGGCTGCGAACCGTCTTGCGCTTGAGCACGAAATCGCGCTGATGCCGGTCACGGCCGCGCAGATATTCCGGCATGGCAAAATGATCGACCATCGGAGCCAGCCGGCCCCAGATCCATCCACCGTCCCTGTTGAGGATCAATCGCCCGAACCGACGGCCGCCCGCGGTTCCCGTCGAGACCAGGAATTCTCCCGCTACAAGCATACTCCACCTCCGCACACCCGAAACGGTTAATACTATCTAAACGGGCTATGGCGGCAACATCTAACGCGTAATTGTATATGATCGAAACCAGATGGAACGGGAATCTGGCGACCTAGGCCAGTTTGAGCCCGGCCTCGCTGAGATCCGCACCTGCCGCCTCGCCGGCCTCACTCTGGCGTTTCCACATCGAGGCGTAGAGACCGTCCATGGCCAGGAGTTCGGCGTGCGTGCCCTGTTCGGCCAGCTTGCCTGCCTCCAGCACGAAAATCCGGTCTGCGGTGGCGATGGTGGACAGGCGGTGAGCCACGGCGATCGTGGTCCGGCCTCGAGCGGCTTCGCTGAGGGCCGCCTGGACTTCCTTCTCGGTCTGGCTGTCGAGGGCAGACGTTGCCTCGTCCAGCACCAGGACTGCCGGATCCTTGAGAATGGCTCGGGCCACGCCGACGCGTTGCTTCTCTCCGCCAGAGAGTTTGAGTCCGCGTTCGCCGACCAGCGTATCGAGACCGTCCGGCAAGCTTTTGACGAATTCGCCCAGCTTGGCGCGGTCCAGCGCCGCCATGACCTCGCCCTCATCGGCATCCGGCTTGCCGTAGACCACATTGGCGCGAAGCGTGTCGTTGAACAGCACGACGTCCTGCGGCACCAGGCCCATCGCATCGCGGACCGTGTCCTGTTCCAGGCTGCGCAGGTCCTGGCCATCCAGGCGCACCGAACCCGTCTCCGGGTCATAGAAACGGAAGAGAAGCCGCAGCAGGGTCGACTTGCCCGCCCCGGACGGACCACACACGCCGACGAAACTACCCGCCGGGATATCCAGGCTCAGATCCTCGACCGAGCGGGCGCGTCCGTCATGGGTGAAGCTGACACCCTCCAGGGTGACAGCACCGCCATTGAGCTTGAGCGGGACAGCATTGTCGGCGTCGGCGATGTCCGGGGTGATGGCGAGCGTCTCGAACATGCGTTCCATGTCGACGGCGCCCTGTTTGATCTCCCGATAGGCCCAGCCAAGAATGTTCAGCGGCTGGTAGAGCTGCATGAGGATGAGCGTCACCGCGGCAATATCACCGGGCTGCAGAACGCCGGTCCAGGCCTTCCAGCCCGCCGTCAGCGCCATGGCCAGCAGGCCGAGATTCATCACCAGGGCCTGGGCGCCATTGAGCAGGGCCAGCGAGCTCTGCGACTTGGTCGCGGCGTCGGCGTATTTCACGAGGGCGTCGTCATAGGCCTCGGTCTCGCGACGTTCAGCCGCGAAGGCCTTCACGGTCTCGAAATTGATCAGGCTGTCGACCGAGCGGGCGCCCACCTCATTGTCGGCATCCACCATGGCCCGGCGGATCTTCACCCGCCATTCCGTGAACACCCAGGTCAGCACCATGTAGATGGCGACTGTGACCACAGCGATCGCGGCGAACTCCCAGCCATAGGTCACCGACAGCACGCTGGCCGCCAGGGCCAGTTCGACCAGGGTCGGGGCGATGTTGAAGATCAGGAAGCGCATCAGGAATTCGATGGCCCGGGAGCCGCGGTCGATGATTTTGTTCATCGCGCCGGTGCGCTTGGTCTGGTGATAGGCGATCGACAGGCGCTGGACGTGACCGAATGTACGCACCGCCATGATCCGCTGGGCGTCCTGGCTGACGCGTGCGAACAACGCATCGCGCGCCTGTGGAGCCGCGACCGAGAGGAAGCGCGCACCGCCATACATCAGGAAGGCCACTAGAAACGGTGCAGCGACGAGGCCCAGCGCGTCATTGCCCGCCTCGCCCGCACCTTCGATGATCAGATTGATACCATTGCCGAAATAGATCGGCGCATAGACCGCAAGGAATTTCGCCACCAGGGTCAGACCGAGAGCAATCGCCATGCGGAAGCGCCAGCGCTTCATCTGCGGTGAGGCCAGCAGGGCGAACAGCCGGCTCATGGCCGTGCCGAGACTGCCCTTGGGTGCCTGTTGTTCGTCTTCGGAAGTGGTGCGCGAGGGTTTCATCGCCTCACAGATAGGTCACGCAGACCCGCTTCGCCAGTCATTGCGGGCGTATCTGGCATAAGCGTGACATTAACCCGTATCTGCCATGCTTGCCCCAAAGAGGTGGAGGATGACCGCGAAAACGCGGCTTCCAGGGTGATTTCATGCGTGATGTGAGCACAGCCAAGCCTGGCTATGATTTCCGTATCGATGCCGTTCGCGGCATCGCCTGTATCCTGCTCGTGGCCTTCCACGTGATCGGCGAACAGCCGGCGCATGGCCTGCGAGTGGAATACGAACACCCGCTCTCCCTGTTCTCGGAGATCTTCATCCATCTGCGCATGCCGCTCTTCGCCATGCTGTCGGGTTTTGTCTACGCCTACCGGCCGGCAAACCGCGATGCCATGGGGTCCTATTTCAAGGGCAAGAGCCGGCGCCTGGTCCTGCCTTACCTGTTTGCTGCCACGGCCTATGCCGGTGCTCACACGGTGCTTGGCGGGGCTTACGCAGTGCCTCTGGCGGACTTCTGGCAGGTCTATGTGCTGAGCTATTCGCAGTTCTGGTTCATCCAGTCCGTACTGCTGCTCTTCATCGTCGTGGGATTGCTGGATGCGGTCTTCGGCAATGACAAGCCCTGGCCCGTCATCGGCCTGTTCCTGCTGTCCTGGGCGGCTTTCCTGAGCCCGGTCGCTGAAGGTGTTCAGGTCTTCTCGCTGGACCGCGCCTTCTATCTCGCGCCCTTCTTCCTGGGCGGTGTGGTGATCAATCGCCTGGGTGGACGCCTGCCGGTTTTCGCCGGCTATGCGATCGCCGGTGTTGCGCTGATCGGTCTTGCAGTGCACACGGTGGATACGCTGCGCGAGCCGGGCCTGACCCTGGATCGCCGCACGCTGGTGGGTCTCTTCCTGGCCCTGGGCCTCAGCTCGAGCCTGGTGATCTTCCGCTTCCGCAACTGGATTCTCGAGCAGATCGGCAAGTATTCCTACTCGATCTATCTCTATCACCTGTTCGCCGTGATGGGCCTGCAATTCGTCTACGACAAGACGGGCATGCCCAATGCCTATATCGCGCTAGGACTGGGCGTCGGTTTCGGCATTGTCCTGCCGATCATCGCCGATGAAGCCGCGAAATTTGTCGGCCGCTGGCTGCCCTGGGTGCCGGTCGTGACGCTGGGGGTGAAAGCACGCCCGCGCACTGACAAACCGGCAGCGGGTCAGGCTGTTCCTGCTGAGTAGAGAGCGGTCTCGAGCTAGCCTGCGCCCTGCTCATCCTCTTCCGGCGCGTCGAGGATTTGGCCGGGATAGATGAGATCGGGATCGCGGATCTGGTCGCGATTGGCTTCGTAGATCACAGTGTATTGCACGCCGCGGCCATAGAGCCGGCGGGCGAGACGCCAGAGCGAATTGCCCGGCTGGACCACGACCGTATCCCCGCCCAGTTGCACATCCTCCGGAGCGACACGCTCGAAGGGCAGAGCGATGACAGCCGTCACGCGGCCATCGGGGCTGACCTGGTCGACCTGGAGATCATAGACACCCGGAGCCAAGGTGGCGCCGGCCTGCAGGCTCCAGCGGCCATCACTGCCGGCCGGGACTTCGCCCACCAGGGCACCATTCGCGAACACACGCACGGTCGAGCCCGGTTCGGCCCGGCCGGAGAAGATGACGGCACCGGTCTCGTCGTAGTCGACGGTCTCCAGCACGAGTGATCCCATTTCGACACCGCCGCAGGACGGGCATTGCACGACGCGGCTCGCCTCGCCCGGACGGCCGATCACGACCAGGGGCGTGGGTCCGCGGGCCTCGGGGATGGAGACCACGACAACCTGTTCGGAGCGCACTTCACCGCCATCGGCAGTGATCATGCGCAGGGAAAGCTGGATGGCGCCGGACGGCAGGGGTTCATCGACAATGATCACCCATTCGCCGCGCTCATTGACCTGGATGCGATCCACGAGCCGGTCTTCGAGCGTGAAGCTGATCGGTTCATCATCGGCGAGGATCTGGATCATCGCACCGGGCTCGCCGCGGCCGGCGATCACCGCCGTGCCGGCGGGCGCCACGCGCACGATATCGAAGACAGGCGGAGCAAGGAGGCCGACAGGTTCGGCCTCGACGATCTGTTCCTCGGCCATAACGGCCGGATCCGCCACTTCGGACACGGCAGGCTCGGGCGTACCCGGCCGGCTCATGATGAAGGCGAGCATCGCGGCAATGGCGAGGACAGCCAGAATGGCAGCAATGATAAACGACCGCGTCGCGGCCATGGCGTGTCTCCTGTGTCCACCGACTGGCGCGGTGTGGTGCAATGCGTTACGCAGGTTTGCACACCTCGTGCCAATGGTCTCGGGCGAATAACATCCTATCCCGACAAAACAAACAAGGGCGATGCTTCGATGGCAAAAGTAAGGTCGATTGGTGTCTTTTGCGGATCAAAATTCGGCGAGCGGACTGCCTATCGCGACGCAGCGCAGGCTGTCGGTGAACTGATCGCCGTGCGCGGCGCGCGCCTGGTCTATGGCGGCGGCGATGTCGGCCTGATGGGTACGGCAGCCGGTGCAGCGGCAAAGGCAGGCGGTGACGTCCTAGGCATTATTCCCGGTTTCCTGATCGCCCGCGAAGGCCATCTCGACGATGTCGAGATCCGCATCGTGGAGACCATGGGCGAGCGCAAGGGACAGCTCATCCGCGAGAGCGATGCCTATATCATCCTGCCCGGCGGCACAGGCACGCTGGAAGAAGTCTTCGATGTCGTCTCGCGCCAGCAACTGGGCCTGCACGACAAGCCGATCGTCTTCCTCAGCGTCGACGGTTTCTGGGACAAGCTGGTCGAGCTGATCCGCCACACCGTGACCGAGGGTTTCACCCCGGGCGGCATGGCGGATCATCTTCATATCGAGGCGGATCCGGAAGCGGCGATCGATTACCTGCTGGCGAACATTCCGGACGAGGCCTAGTCCTCGCCGCCCTTCGGATCGAACACGTCCTCGATCTTCAGCTCGAAAGCATCGGCCAGGGCGAAGGCCAGGGTCAGCGAGGGATCGTGTTTCTCGGTCTCCACCGCATTGATGGCCTGCCGGCTTACCCCGACCCGTTCGCCAAGCTCGGCCTGGCTCCAGCGACGTTCCGCGCGCAGGACTCTCAGTCGGTTTTTCATCGGTGGATCCAGTTCAGCACACAGGACGTCAGTCCCTGGATTCCGATCAGGGCCGGGAAGATCCAGATCAGCGGAATGGTGGGCAGGTCCAGAACGCCTTCCAGGAAACCGTAGGCGAAGGTGGCGAAGCCGACCAGGAGCGCGGCGATCAGCATGGATTCCGAGAGAATGCGTTGCTGGAACTCGTCCATGGCCCGGTAGAAGACAATCACCGCGTGGAGGCCGTAGAGGGCCGGAATGACTGGCAGCAGGGCCAGGACGGCGCGGGTGATGCTGCCGAACTCGTTGTTGTTGAGCAGCCAGACCGATCCGAACAGCAGGATCGTGTAGCCGATCATCGAGCCGCCGAAATGGACGAAATAGCGTTTTGCGTGCGGTTTCATGCGGCCCTCCTATTGCGCGCCGGCCAGGACGCCGCGAAGGCGGTCTACGAACACGGCCGGCTGGTCCAGCATGATGAAATGCCGTGAGTCGGCAATCACTTCGATATTATGGCTCGCAAGACCCTGGTACTGGTCCGCATACATCACCTGCAATTGATCGGCGGTGACTGGCGCACCCTCTGACCAGGCGACCAGGACTGAGACTTCGGCATCGACATCAGCCAGGACGGGACGGAAATCGCCGGCGGCCACCTCGCCCATCGCGCGGGCGACGGCGGACTGGTCGGCGCGTTCCATCCACGCGAAGACCTGTTCCTGGCCTTCGGCCGTGATCGACTGGATCATCAGGCCCTGGCGGCTCATGGCAAGGAATTGCTCGCGCGACATCATCGCCATCTGCGCAGCCATGCCCTGGCCGAACTGGGCGGCCTGGTCGTGCGTGATCGCCGGGTTGAACAGGCGGGCATAGAAAGGCGCGCTGTCGACCACAACGACATCCGATACGAGATCCGGTGCAGAGGCCGCGACCTTGAGGGCGATCTGGGCCCCCATGGAATGCCCCACGATCGTGACGTCTTCCTCGCCCTGCTCCCGCAGATAGGCGGCGAGTTCGTCCACGATCGGCGCGATGAAGGCGCCCTCGCCCGCCGGCGGGATGTCACCGAAACCGGCGGCCGTGATGACATGACCGTCGATCTCCTCACCCAGCGCAGCGGCGGTCTCGGTCCAGACCTCGCCCGGCGTGGCCAGGCCCGGGATAAAGACGACCGTGGCCGCATCGTCCGAACCGGTGCGCTCGACCTGGAAATATTCCTGCGAATGCACATTGGCGGTGATGGCCACGCTGATGGACGAGGCGATACCGACCGCGATCGCGATCCAGGCGCCGACGCTCATCCGCTGTTTCCGTGTGCTGCTCATGATGACTCCAATCAGGTGTTGATGACTTAATGTCATGCAAGCCTGACAAATACGAATTCAAATGTCAACATAACCTGACTTTTGAACGTACATGCATGACATTTTGCCTTGCAGGCATGACAAATTGGCGGGCAAAACGCCCGCCGGATTGCCGTCAGTGAAGGAATTTTCTGTTGCTAGGCGCTCTCGCCGCGCAGGCGGGCCAGGACTTTCTCGCGGCCGATGAGCGGCAAGAGCACGGCCATTTCCGGACCGCGCTGCTGTCCGGTCAGCATCAGGCGCAGCGGCATGAAGAGCTGTTTGCCCTTGCGACCGGTCGCCTCCTTGATGGCGCTCGTCCAGGCCGACCAGCTGTCGCCGGTCAGATCACCCTCGGGCAGGTATTGGGCGGCGGCTTCGGCATAGTCGGCCTCGTCGATGACCGGCGTCACCGGACCCTGCACAAGCGCGGCCCAGTCCTTTGCGTCATCGAAGGTTTCGAGATTGGGGCGCACAGCATCCCAGAAACCCATGCCCGCATCAGCGCCCATGGCGTCCAGGCGGGCACGCACGGCCGAATACGGCGTGTCGTGCAGGAGTTTCGCATTCAGCCGCTTGAGCTCTTCCGGATCGATCCGGGCGGGCGCGCGGGAGAGTTTGTCGAGCGAGAAACTGTCGAGAATATCATCGAGATGCAGGAAGACCTCGACCGGGTCCGACGTGCCGATGCGCGCCAGGAGCGCGTTCACCGTCATGGATTCGAGACCGGCCGTCTCGCGCAGGGCCTCGATCGACAGCGGGCCTTCCAGATCGCGCTTGGAGATCTTCTTGCCGTCCGGACCGACGAGCAGAGCCTGGTGACCGAAGGCCGGTGCCTTGCCGCCCAGAGCCTCGAACACCTCGATCTGCGCGCCGGAATTGGTCGTGTGGTCCTCGCCGCGGATGATGTGCGTGATACCGCTGTCGATGTCATCGCAGACGCTCGGAAGGGTATAGAGATAGGAGCCATCGCCGCGGATCAGGATCGGGTCGGACAGGCTGGAGGTGTCGATCGCGACCGGGCCGCGCACGAGATCGGTCCACTCCACCGTCTTGCCGGAGAGTTTGAACCGCCAGTGCGGCGTGCGGCCTTCCGCTTCCAGGGCGGCGCGCTCGGCATCGGTGAGTTTCAGCGCGGCGCGGTCATAGACCGGCGGCTGGCCGTTTGCCATTTGCAGGCGGCGCTTGCGTTCCAGTTCCTCGCCCGTCTCGTAACAGGGATAGAGCAGGCCTTTCGCCTTCAGGCTCTCCGCAGCCTCGGCATAACGGTCGAAACGGTCCGACTGCTTGAACGTGTCATCCCATTCCAGGCCGAGCCAGCTCAGGTCCGCGCGGATACCGTCCTCGAAGGCCTGCGTCGAACGCTCCACATCCGTATCATCGATACGCAGCACGAAGGCGCCGTTTGCCTTGCGGGCAAACAGGAAGTTGAACAGGGCGGTGCGGACATTGCCGACATGGAGCTTGCCGGTCGGGCTGGGCGCAAAACGGACTTTGGTCATGGGATCGCTGGCTGGTTGCGAGTGAAGGCCGAGGGCTTACTCCGCCACACGCTCCGGGGCAAGCCGCGACTGCGCTCGCTCAGTCCCCGGCGGGCAAATCCGCGTCATCGAATTCATAGTCGATCAGCTCGCCCGGCTTGCAGTCGAGGACCCAGCACAATCTGGCCAGGGTCTCGAACCGCATCCCCTTCACCTTGCCCGTGCGCAGCAGGGACATCTGCGTTTCGCTGATACCGATCCGCGCGGCGACATCACGGGCGGTTTTCTTCCGGCGGGCCAGCATCACGTCGATCGTCACCTGGATGGGCATCACACAAACCCCTCCAGTTCGCCGCGCATTTGCAGCCCGAGGCGCGCGAGGAGCATGAACGCACCGCCGATGAGACCGATGGCAAACAGGCTGACCCCGACAGGTGCGGCGATCGCCACGCCCACATCCGCAAACTGAAGGAATGCCGGCAGCACGACCCCGGCCGCGACGGCGCCCAGCAGGAGATTGACGCCGGTCCGGCTCAGGCATTTCGCCATCGTGTCCCCGAAGGGTTTTCCGTGCCGCAGGGCATCAAAACTGCCGCCGAGAAACCAGAGCGCGACGAGAAGAAAGCCAGGCCCCAGGGCGCCCAGCCAGACACCGACGACAATCAGGAGATTGGCTCCCGCATCGCCCTCGATGAAAGCCGCGCTGCGGTACACGTCAGCCCGATCCGCCACCAGCCCGAACGCCAGCAGCACAACGGCAATTTTGAGAGCCAGGCCCGCATGGGCATGCCAGCGATGTTTCTTCGACATATCCGATCTCCGACTTTAAGTTTCATGCTTATTATTTTAAGTCTGACTTAAAGTCGAGTCGTATCGTTATGTCCGGATCGCACGGGGAGGACAGGACTCGAACTTGCATCGCGGTTCCCGAGGGCGCACCCTGTCCGGTTCCTGTTGCTTTTAAAGGAGTTTTGATGCCGAACGAAAAGTCCTATTCGACCCCGCCGAAAGCCTATCGCGATGATGGCTTCATCCGCAGTCCGGAAGCGCGCCCGCTGCGCATCCTTGCGGAATACATGGAACCCAAGGCGCGGTTCGAGGCGCTGAACATCCAGGACACGATCCTGTTTTTCGGCTCGGCACGCATCTGCTCGCGCGAGGAAGCGGAAGCAGAACTGGAAGCCCTGCGCAAGGCCGGCGACGATACCGGCCCGGGCGAATCCAAGCTCCGGCTCTCGCAATATTATGAGGACGCCCGCGAACTCGCCTCCCGCCTGACCAGCTGGTCCGCCAGTCTTGAAGACAAGAGCGGCCGTCGTTTCGTGGTCTGCACGGGCGCAGGTCCCGGCATCATGGAAGCCGCCAATCGCGGAGCCTCGGAAGCCCGCGGGGAAACGGTGGGGCTCGGCATCTCCCTGCCCTTCGAACAGGGCAATAATCCCTGGGTTACAGACCGGCTGAGCTTCGAATTCCATTACTTCTTCACGCGGAAATTCTGGTTCCTCTACCCGGCCAAGGCGCTGGTCCTGATGCCCGGCGGTTTCGGCACGATGGACGAGCTCTTCGAGACGCTCACCCTCCTGCAGACCCAGAAAATGAAAAAACGCCTGCCCGTCGTGCTCTACGGCACGGAATACTGGGACAAGGTGATGAATCTCGACGCCATGGTGGAATTCGGAACGATCAGCGCGAAAGATCTCGACCTGATCTACCGTACGGACAGTGTCGACGACGCATTTGCCTACATCACCAAGGAACTGGCCGAACACGCCCTGTCTTCACCGGGCGGGCGTCTCTGATATGCGACGCCTTGGGTCGAGCGCTCATGCACTGTGTCCGCCAGGCTACAGCAGGCGGTACGGGAAGGCGCTATACCGCTTTCCGCAAATCTAAGGACACCGACGTGTTTTTCTTTTTCGAAATCGCCTCTCCGCCGACCGGGACCCGGTCTATCCGCTAAGCGGGCGCGATTTCCCGCCTGACAGTTCCGCGCGCCCTCACCTTCCAACTCATCCTGGAGGGCGCGATCATGTATTTGCGCTTCTGTACCTATATTCCGTGCCCGGAAGCTCCGGGCGCCTTCGATGGTCTCTTCTGTGCGGCGTATGACCTACGCGATTCAGGCGAGACTCCGGCCTGGCTGGCCGATGCCATCAATCATCATATCCAGTGGTTCAATCGGGAATTGCCCAAACCCGCCCGCCTGGGCGTGAAATCGCGCGGCGTTGTCGGCTGGCAGGGCGTGTGCTGGTTCAAACCGCAGGCCACGGAGTGCATCGACCGCGCGCGGGACCTCGTCGCCCTCGTGCAAGAGGGCGGTGTCGCGATCAAATGCCTGAAACGGCGTGATCCGGGCGAAATCCTCTACGAGGACGACTTCCAGGTGGTCGCGAAAGCGGCCCGGTCTCAGCGCCCGCCGCGGAAACGGTTGGTGATCGGGTAGCGGCGGTCGCGACCGAAATTTTTCGGTCCGATCTTCACGCCCGGCGGGGCCTGGCGGCGCTTGTATTCCGCGAGATTGAGCAAGTGCTCGATGCGGCGGACCGTCTCCTCGTCGTGACCATCGGCGATGATATCCCGGACCGAGCGCTCCTCCTCGACCAGGGCGAACAGGATGGCGTCCAGCTGCTCGTATTCGGGCAGGCTGTCCTGGTCGGTCTGGTCCTCGCGCAGTTCGGCACTCGGAGGCTTGGTGATGATGCGTTCCGGGATCACCTCGCCCAACGGACCCAGGCCCACCTCTGCGTTGATGCCGTTGCGCCAGCGCGCCAGTTCGAACACCTCGGTCTTGTAGATGTCCTTGAGGGCGTTGTAGCCGCCATTCATGTCGCCATAGAGCGTGGCATAACCCACGGCCATTTCCGACTTGTTGCCGGTCGACAGCACCATCGGGCCGAACTTGTTGGACAGCGCCATCAGAACCACGCCGCGGGCCCGGGACTGGATATTCTCTTCGGTGGTATCGGGCGTGGTGGCGCGGAATGTGTGGGAGAGGATCTTGCCGAAACTCTCGATCGTCGGCTCGACATCGATGATGTCGTACCGCACGCCCAGCGCACCGGCGCAGGCCTTGGCGTCTTCCAGGCTCTCTTCCGACGTGTATTTCGACGGCATCATCACCGCCCAGACCTGTTCCGGCCCCAGCGCATCCGTAGCGATCGCAGCCGAGATGGCACTGTCGATACCGCCGGACATGCCCAGCACGACGCCGGGGAATTTATTCTTCACGACATAGTCGCGCAGCGCGACGACCATGGCTTTCCAGGTGGCTTCATTGCCGGTCAGGCGCGGTTTTATGCTGGCTCCGGCGCAGGCCCAGCCTGAGTCCGTGCGAACCCAGTCGACCGTGTCGAGACCTTCCTCGAACCCGGCCAGGCGCTGGCATTCCGCGCCGCTGGTATCGAGGGCATAGCTGGCACCGTCAAAGACGAGCTCGTCCTGGCCGCCGACCTGGTTGACGAAGATGAAGGCTTTCGGCCCGGCCCAGGGATCGAACCAGGACGCAAACGCCTCTTCCCGCTCGATCTCGATCGAACGCCGCCAGGGCGAGCCATTGATGGCGATCATGATTTCCGCGCCCTGGTCGATCAGAGCGTTGGGCACGTCGTCCAGCCAGATGTCCTCGCAGATCGGCAGGCCGATTTTCAGGCCGCGCCATTTCACGATCTCCGGGATCGGGCCGGCGTCGAAAACGCGTTTCTCGTCGAAGACGGCGTAGTTGGGCAGTTCGCGCTTGAAGCGCAGGGCCAGGAGATTGCCTTCGGCCAGCATTGCTACCGCATTGTGCAGCTTGTCACCCTGGCGCCAGGGCAAGCCGATGATGATGGCCGGGCCGTCGCGGGTGTCGCGCGCCAGCTCTTCCATTGCGGCGCGGCAGGCCTCGACCGCGGACGGTTTCAGCACCAGGTCCTCGGGCGGATAGCCCAGCAGGAACATCTCGGAGAAAATGATGAGATCGGCACGCCGGGCCGTGGCCTCGGCGTGGGCAGCGCGCGCCCGGGCGAGATTGCCCGACACATCACCGACAACGGGATTGAGCTGGGCAGTGACGATCTTGAGCCGGTCGGTCATAGCCGCGACTTAGCGCTCTGCTGCCGCCTCCGCAAGAGGTCAGCTTCCGTAGGTGCGCTCACCGTCTACCGCGCGGGCTGCGTCGAGCGCGCGCAGGCCGGCGATACCGGGTACGGCAACGGCCGCACCATCGAGCACGGATGCGAGAAAGGCGTCGACATTCGCGCCCAGGGAATCACGGGCCATCGGCGTGTCGGCAAAGTCCGGGTTGAGCGTATAGGGCGTGGAATTCTCGAAGGTCTTGGCGATGAAATCGATGTCCAGAACACCACTGTCATACTCGACCCGCATCTTGCGATCGCGATCATGGTGGACACGGCTGGATTCGAGTTCGGCCACGCAGCCATTCTCGAAGGTCAAAACAGCCCGTGCGACGTCCGGCGATCCGAACCGTCCCTCATCGACCTCGCCATCCACGTTCACCACCGCGGCCCCGGCCAGCGCGATCACCAGGTCGAGATCGTGCACCATCAGGTCCAGCGTGACGGAGACGTCGAGATTGCGGTCAGACGGTGGGCCCATGCGACGGGCGGTGATCTTCCTGGGCGTGTCGGGTACGGCCAGCAGGCCCATGGCTTCGAACACGAAACGTTCCTGGTGACCGACCTGGAGCACACAGCCATGCGACGCGGCCAGGGCAACAAGCTCGCGCGCCTCGTCCACGCTGGCGGCAATCGGCTTCTCGACTAGGACATGCTTGCCCGATACAAGCGCTGCGGCCGCAGCCTCGAAATGGTGCACGGCGGGGCTGGCTACGGTCAGCACGTCGATATCGGAGATCAGGCTGGCGAGATTGTCATAGGCTCGAACGCCATGCTTCTCCGCCAGCGCCTCGGCCCGCTCCAGGCTCGGCTCGTAGATGCCGACCAGTTCGGCACGTGGATTGGCCGCGTATTTTGACGCGTGGAATCCACCGAACACTCCGGCGCCAACGACACCGGCACGAACAATCTTTTGCGAAGCGGTCATGCATTACCCCAATAATGGCCCGGCTCTTCGCAGGCCCAGCCTCTGCAATCAAGTATTTAGCCCATCACCACTTGTTTCGCGGCATTGCAGGCTTCCGAGCAAGACCCCGGCCAGACTCCTTGCAGATCTATTTTATTCGCAGCCGGCGGAGAGGCCTGCGTATGCGATATGCGAGAAAGCTTGAAGCAGCGCGCCGCGCCTCTAACATGGATTCGCTCAGGGGGAGAGACAGTGAGCGAGCGCACGCCCGAAAAACCGGCGAGGAAATCCAATGCCGAGGCCTATGAGGCCCTGGATTCGATCTCCATCGCGACCTTCGATGTCGACGGCCGGATCTTCCGCACGCTCTGGCACAGCTTCCGGCGCCCGGGCGATGTCGCAATGGCCAGTTTCACGGCCGATTTCTCGCAATACATATCGCCGGTCCGCGTCTTCGTGGCCCTCTTCTCGATGCAATTCATCATCGGCGCGACGGTCGATCTACCAATGATCGTGAATGTCGACCTGCTGACCCAGGGCTATGACGAGGATCTCATCAATGCCTGGCTCGGCGATCTCAATCGCACCGAGGTGAATGTCGGCATGGAAAGGATCATGTCGCTGCTGACCTGGCCGATCATGATCATCGCCTCCCTGCCCTATCTGATCGCGCTGAAATTCCTGCGCTGGAAGCTGAAATTCTGGGCGCATCTGATGGTCTACATGATCGCCACGAATGCCAGCACGGTGACGATGATCCTGCTGATCCCGACCTATTCCTTCGGTCCGGCCTTCTATTCACTGTCGATGCCGATTGCGCTGCTGGTCTTCATCACGATCGCCGGCATTCTGATGGCGCGCTTCTACGCGAAGACAGCGCTCGGACTGACCGTGCGCATCGGCGTAATCGTGCTCCTGGTCCCGGTCAGCCTGTTGATCACGATCGCCGGCATGTACGGATCCGGCGCCTATCTCCTCTACCGGAATTACGACCGCTCCCTGCTTGATCTCTACGAGGCGTCGGCCGAGGCGGAAGCCGCTGCGCCCGCAATTCCAGAACCGCCCACAGAACCACAAACAGACGAAACGGAACCTCCCGATGAAAGCCCGTGAAGTACACCTCAACGCCTATCTGAAAGGCGCTCCAAGCCCGGACAATTACTCTGTGGTCGAGGCGGATGTGCCCGAACCCGCCGAGGGCGAGGTGCGCGTGAAAAACCTCTTCATCTCGGTCGATCCCTATATGCGCGGCCGGATGAGCGGTATCCGCACCTATATCGATCCGTTCGAGCTCGGTGCCGTGATGGAAGGCGGCGCTGTCGGCGAGGTCGTCGACAGCCAGTTCGAGGGCCTCAATCCGGGCGATCACGTGATGTCGATGTATGGCTGGCGCGAGGCCTATACCAAGCCCGGCAAGGCGCTGATGAAAATCGACACCTCCATCCTGCCGCCGCAGGCCTATCTGGGCATTGCCGGCCTGACGGGCATGACTGCCTATGTCGGACTCAAGCGCATGATCGACCTGCAGGCCGGCGAGACGCTTTGGATGTCCGCAGGTGCGGGCGCGGTCGGCTCGGCCGGCATCCAGTTCGCCAAGGCGATGGGCGCCACGGTGATCGCCACGGCCGGCGGTGCCGACAAGTGCGAATACGTGAAATCCATCGGTGCCGACCATGCCATCGACTACAAGGCCACCGATGATCTCGCCGCAGCCATCCGCGAGGTCGCGCCCAAGGGTGTCGATGCCTATTTCGAGAATGTCGGCGGCACGCATTTCACCGCAGCCCTCGAGACGCTGGCGCCGAAAGGCCGGATCGCGGCCTGCGGCATGATCCAGCGCTACAATGACGCGGAACAGGCCCAGATCACCGACAATCTCACCTATATCGTGGGCAAGTCGCTGAATATCCGCGGCTTCATCGTCTCCGATCATCTCGACATGCAGCCCGCCTTCGTGAAGGACCTGACCGAGTGGATGATGGCCGGCAAGATCAATCCCGCCGAGACCATTCTTGAGGGTATCGACAAGGCACCGGAAGCCTTCACGGGCCTGTTCGAGGGCCGAAATACCGGCAAGATGCTCGTGAAGATCTGATGACCTCACCAGATCCCGTATCGACGCACAAAACCGACTTCGAAGACCTGGTCGAAGACATTTTCGGCATGAATTTTCGAAGCCTGCGCACGATCCGGGATCTGGTGCTTCATCCGGCCCAGGTTTCCACCGTTTATGCCAGCGGCGACAGGGAAACCTACACACCGGCCGTCCGCGTATTCCTATGCCTGATCGCGATCCAGATCTTCGCCTCCTTCTTCACCGGCGGACATGCGGCGATCGCGCTCGCGGCGTTCGAGGAACAACCGCGCAGCGGGCTGGACGTCTTCCTCGGTACCGCCGGGGCCGAGGAAGCCATTTTCCGGGACCGCCTCGAAACATTCGCGCGGATCTACGGGGAATTCGTCTCGATCTGGCAGGCCCCTACGGCGGGGCTCTTTGTCTCCTTGAGCCTCTTCCTTATCCGGCCGGTCGAGGAACCGCTCAGCTGGGTCAGACGTCTCAACATCACCTTTGCCATCATCAGCGTCGGCTCGACCTTCGCGCTGCTGACCATGCCGCTCATCAAATACGCGCCGGACCTGATGATCTGGGTCACACCCGGCATCGCGGTGATCTATTTCATCACCTATCTGCGCGGCTCCGGCAGCCTTCTCGCGAAAACCCATCTGGGACGCGTGCTGCGCGGTCTCCTGTTTTCCCTGGTCAGCATGGCGCTGCTCCTGCTGGCAGGCATTCTGCTCGGCATGATCGGCACGATCGTGGCCATACTGAACATGCCGCCACTCTGACGGAACACGAAGGCCATGCCCGACGAAATTCCAGAAACGCCCTCGCCGGATTACGGCCCGATCGAATCCATTGCCGAGGACGTGGTCGGGTTCAATTTCCGCAGTTTCCGGACGATCGGCACGCTGTTCGCCGATCCGCACCGTCTCTTCGCGACCTATACCCGCCGGCGGCAGGGCATTTACACACCGGCCCTGCGGCTGTGGCTCGGGCTGAGCGTCATCCTGGCCGTGCTGACCTTCTTCTTTGGCGGTCATGCCGAAATGATGGAACGCATTATTGGGAATTGGCCGGAAACCCAGCGAAACAGCCTGATCGAACAAGCCGGCGGCGATCTGACCCGGCTGACCGATGCCTATGCCTCGGCCTTCAGCCTGCTCCAGCCCATTCTCATCGCCACCTTGATGATACCGATGGTTTTCCTGACCGTCTTCTTCCGGCGCCGCCTGAGCTGGGTGGCGCGCATCAATATCGTCTTCGCAGTGGCCGTCGCTGGGTCGCTGGTCGGACTGGCGACCTTCCCCTTCCTCGTGCAACGGCCGGATCTGGGGATGGTCGCACTGGCGCCGATCTGGCTCGCCTACTGGATCACGATGTTCAGGGGTTCGAGGGGAATATTCGCCCGGACCATGACCGGCCGGGTCGTGAAGGCGACACTCTATAGTGTGTTGATGCTGATCCTGGTGTTTATCGCAGGCCTGCTGTCGGTGGGCTTAAGTCTCGCCCACGCCATCAGCTCCGTTCAGATCGCCGCCTAGCCGTCGTTTTCGGGCCGCCGGCAGAGACGACCGAGAGTCCAGCCACCCGCAATCGCCGCAAAGATCGCGGTCATGGTCGCATCGACACCGACGAGCGATAGCATGAGATATGCGGTCAAACCGGCCGCCAAAGCGAATGGTAGCATGCGAATCGGGCGATTCGGAATCTCGCTGTTATGTCCTGGTTCACCTTGAAACATGCTGAAAAAGGCTCGCAAAACAGGGGCCGGAGGTGAATTTTGGCACTTTCCCTCAAGAAAATGCAGCAAAAACCGTCCGATTCGCCTGTTATTGCTTGCAATAGCCCCTTTTCCTTGGCCTTCATGGAGCGTCAACGAACACGCGGACCCGGGTCGGACGCGATGACCGCGCCGATACGACCGCTACAAATCGGGGGGAACCCTATGAACAAGTCTGATCTCGCCAAAGCCGTTTCCGACAAGACCGGCCTGTCCCGCGCTCAAGCTGGTGAAGCTGTGGATGCCGCAATCGAAGCCATCGTCGGCTCGGTGAAGTCCAACGACAGCGTTCAGCTTGCCGGTTTCGGCACCTTCTTCGCCAAGCACCGCGAAGCTCGTGAAGTCCGCAACCCGCGCACGGGCGAAAAGATGATGTCCAAGGCCAAGACCCAGGCGGCTTTCCGCCCGGCAGCGGCTCTCAAAGACATCTAATCAGTCCCCTGGGTTCTGATACAGAAGCGCCGCCGGAGAGATCCGGCGGCGTTTTCTTTTGTCCTGATGTCGGTACTGACCTCTGAGCCTAGGCCCGGACGTCCGCTCAGGCGGCGTTGACGGCGAGATTGCTCCGCGCCCGTTTCAGGGACTCCGCGATCCGGAACGCCATGTCGAGCGCCTGGTCGGCATTCAGGCGCGGATCGCAATGCGTGTGATAGCGCGCAGCCAGATCAGCCTCGGTGACGGTATTCGCGCCTCCGACACACTCCGTAACATTGCGGCCGGTCATCTCGAAATGCACGCCGCCGGGATAGGCCCCCTCGGCGTAGAGCACGTCCATGAAGCCCTCGAGCTCGTTGAGCACTTTGTCGAACTCGCGCGTCTTGTAGCCGCTGTCCGTCTTCACGGTATTGCCGTGCATCGGATCCGACGACCAGACCACTTTGCGGCCGGCCTGGGTCACGGCCCGGGCCAGGGCCGGAAGCTTCTCGCGAACATTATTGGCACCCATACGGGTGATCAGAACGAGGCGGCCGGCCTCATTGTCCGGGTTCAGCGCGTCGATCAGCGGCAGGAGGTCGTCCGGCTTCATCGTCGGACCGCATTTAACGCCGATCGGGTTGGAAATGCCCTTGGCGTATTCCACATGGGCACCGTCCAGCTGGCGCGTGCGTTCGCCGATCCAGATCATGTGGGCCGAGGTCGCATACCAATTGCCCGTATTCGGGTCGCGGCGCGTCAGGGCCTCCTCGAAGGGCAGGTGAAGGGCTTCGTGACTGGTGAAGAAGTCGACGCTCTCAAGTGACGGCGCGCTGTCACGGCCGACACCGCAGGCCTTCATGAAGGACAGGGCCTCGGAGATCCGGTCAGCCGTCTCGGCATAGCGTTCCGCCGCCGGGCTGTCCTGGACGAAGTCCTGGGTCCACTGGTGCACATTGGTCAGGTCGGCATAACCGCCCGACGCGAAGGCGCGCAGCAGGTTCAGCGTCGAGGCTGACTGGTCATAGGCCCGGATCAGGCGTTCCGGATCCGGCACGCGGGCCTCTTCGGTAAATTCGGACCCATTGACGCTGTCGCCGCGATAGCTTGGCAGGGTCACACCATCGATCGTCTCGGTATCGGCAGAGCGCGGCTTGGCGAACTGGCCGGCGATACGGCCCAGCTTCACAACCGGCTTGGAGGCGGCGAAGGTCAGCACGACTGCCATCTGCAGCAGGACCCGGAAGGTGTCCCGCACACCCTCTGTGGAGAATTCCGCGAAACTCTCCGCGCAATCGCCGCCCTGCAGCAGGAAGGCATTGCCCGCAGCCACATCGGCCAGCTGGCGCTTCAGGCGACGGGCCTCACCCGCAAAGACCAGGGCGGGCCGCGCCGACAATTCGTCGAGCACACGATCAAGCACCGCCTGGTCCGGATAGGACGGCAATTGCTTGACCGGCTTGTCACGCCAGGACTTCGGGTACCAGCTCATCTTACTCAGCAGCCTCTTGTTCGGGCGGTGTCCATTTTTCCTTCATGGTCACCAATTCTTCTGCACTGGTCGGATGCACAGCGCATGCCGCGTCGTACTGGTCCTTTGTGAGACCCGCTTTCACGGCAATTCCAGCGAGCTGGATCATCTCCGGCGCATCCGGACCGACAATATGAACACCAAGAACGCGCTGTGTCTCCCCATCGACGACGAGTTTCATCATCATCCGGCTCTGGATGTCCGACAGGGTGAGCTTCATCGGGCGAAAACTGGTCTTGTAGATGTCGACCTGCGCATGGCTCTTGCGCGCTTCCGCCTCGGTGAGACCGACCGTGCCGACCGGCGGCTGTGTGAAGACGGCCGAGGCAATGTCAGTGTGATCGAAGGCCATCGGCGTGCCGCCGAACACGGTGGCGGCAAAGGCCGCCCCTTCCCGGATCGCGACAGGTGTCAGATTGACCCGGTTGGTCACATCACCCACGGCGTAGATATTCGGCACACTCGACTGGGAATAGGCATCGACCTTCACCGCGCCGCGATCGTCCAGCTCGACACCGGCCTTGTCGAGGCCAAGACCGCCGACATAGGGCGTGCGGCCGATCGCATACATCACGACATCCGCCTCGACCGGTTCATGGTCGGACAGGTGGACGCGCTTGCGGCCATTCCCGAGATCCTCGATGCGTGTGAAGATGTTCTTGGTCACCATGGTCACGCCCGAGGCAATCAGCTCGGCCTGGACATGATCACGAATGTCATCGTCGAAACCGCGCAGGATCGGGTCGCCGCGATAGACCTGGGTCACATTGGCACCCATGCCCGCGAAGATCTGCGCGAACTCACAGGCGATAAAACCACCGCCGGCGATGACGACATCCTTGGGCAGGCTCTCCAGGTGAAAGGCCTCGTTGGAGGTAATGCCCAGCTCATGCCCCTCGATATCGTCCGGGATGAAGGGCGTGCCTCCGGTGGCGATCAGGATCTTGTCGGCGGTGACGATCTTGCCCGAATTGACCAGGCGGATCGTGTGCGCGTCTTCCAGCTCGGCCCGGTCGGAAATCGTCTCGACCCCGGCATTGCCGAGAATACGGCCGTAAATGCCTTCAAGTCGGGTGATTTCCTTGTCCTTGGCCGCGATCAGTTTCTCCCAGCTGAACTCGGTCTCGCCGACCGTCCAGCCGAAGCTCTCAGCGAGCTTGAACGTCTTTTCGAACTCGGACGCGTAGACGAGGAGTTTCTTGGGCACGCAGCCGCGGATCACACACGTGCCGCCATAGCGGTATTCCTCGGCGATCGCGACCTTGCCGGCACCATGTTGGCGCGCCATGCGCGCCGCACGTACACCGCCGGATCCGGCACCGATGACGAAGAGGTCGTAGTCGTATTGGGTCAATGAAGACTCCGATCAGAGCTCCATCACGCGGGCTTCATTGTCCTCACCGACAATCACCACCCGGGCGAGATTGATGAACAGGCCATGCTCGACCACGCCTGGAATGCGGCTCAGGGCCTCGGCCGTGGCGCTTGGGTCGGGAATGATCTCGCAATGGCAGTCCAGTATGTAATTGCTGCCATCGGTAATGAAAGGATCCAGCCCATCGCCCTTGCGGCGCAGCTGGACGTCGGGACGCTGCACGCCCGTGCCGGACAGCGCGTCATAGATCTGTTTGGCGGTGATGGAGAAACCGAACGGGTCCACTTCCACCGGCAGGGGGAATTTCCCCAGCGAAGACACCAGCTTGCTTTCGTCGACGATGACCACCATCAGGTCGGAGGCCTGAGCGATGATCTTCTCGCGCAGGTGACGTCCGCCCCCGCCCTTGATCAGCTGGAAACGTCCATCGACCTCGTCGGCACCGTCGACAGTCACCGCAATGTGATCCACGTGATCGACATCGATCAGCGGCACGCCCAGCTCTTCGGCCAGGGCTGCGGTCTGTTCGGACGTGGGCACGCCCTTGATCGTGAGCCCGTCCTTCACGCGCTCGGCCAGGAGGCGAACAAAGACCTCGGCGGTCGAACCGGAGCCGAGCCCCAGCGTCATGCCGTCTTCGACGTAATCGAGGGCTGCCGCGGCAGCGAGAGCCTTCTGGCGTTGGCTGCTCATTGGTTCACACCTCCCAGCAGGACGTATTTCAGCTCGGTGAACTCCTCGACACCCCATTTTCCGCCTTCGCGGCCGATGCCGGATTCCTTGACCCCGCCGAAGGGCGTCGATGCAGCGCCGACCATGGGCGCGTTCACGCCGATCATGCCGTAATCCAGGGCTTCGGTGAGACGGTGAACCCGATTGACGTCACGGGTGTAGAGATAGGCTGCCAGCCCGTAGGGCGTGTCATTGGCGAGGCGGATGATCTCCTCCTCGCTTTCGGCGCGGTAGATCGAGGCAACCGGTCCGAAGATCTCGAAACAGGCCAGGTCGATATCAGCAGATCCGCCCTCGACTAGCGTGGGGGCGTAGAAAGACCCGCCAAGCTCGTCGGTCAGCGGCTTGCCGCCCGTGATGATGCGGGCACCGGACTCGCGGGCATTGCGGACCAGGGCGTCGACGCGCTCGACGGCTTCATGGTGGATCAGCGGACCGAGATCGCTGGCCTCGTCGAACCCGTTGCCGGTCTTCAGCGCGCTGATCCGGGCTTCCAGCGCCTCGACCAGGCGGTCGGCGATGGCGGGTTGGG
Source organism: uncultured Maricaulis sp. (assembly GCA_965228215.1). Lineage (GTDB taxonomy): Bacteria > Pseudomonadota > Alphaproteobacteria > Caulobacterales > Maricaulaceae > Maricaulis. The sequence continues at coordinate 146,160 of OZ245800.1, forward strand.
CAATGATCCGGTTGGCCGAGACACAGGTCTGGCCAGAGACCCGGAATTTCGAGGCCACCACGCCGTCGGCAGCCGCCTCGACATCGGCATCATCCATGACAATGAAGGGCGCATTGCCGCCCAGTTCCAGCGCAACGCGTTTCACGCCGTCGGCGGCCTGGCGCATCAGGAGCTTGCCGACCGCGGTCGATCCCGTGAAACCGATCATGCGCACTTCCGGTGCGCCGGTCATGACCGGTCCGATTTCGGTAGCCTCGCCGCACACCACGTTGAACACGCCGTCGGGAATGCCGGCGCGCTTGGCCAGTTCCGCCAGGGCGAGCGCGGAGAGCGGTGTTTCCGGTGCCGGCTTGATCACCATCGTGCAGCCCGCGGCCAGGGCCGGGGCGCATTTGCGCGTGATCATCGCATTCGGGAAATTCCACGGCGTGATGCATGCCACCACACCGACCGGCGCACGAACGGTCCAGCCGCGCGAGCCCGGGAAGGGCGTGCGGATCGTCTCGCCGTGGATCCGCTTGGCTTCCTCGGCCGACCATTCGATGAAGGACGCGCCGTAGACCACCTCGCCCTGGGCCTCGCGGAAGGTCTTGCCCATTTCCGCGGTAATCAGCACCGCCAGATCATTGGCATTGGCAAGGATCAGGTCATGCCAGCGCATCAGGATTTTCGCGCGTTCGAACGGCGAGACTTTTTTCCAGGTCTCCAGCGCGTTCGACGCAGCGGCAATCGCGGTACGCGCACCGGCCGCACCGACATCGCCGATCTCGGCGATGGTCGCGTCGGTTGCCGGATCGGTGATGGCCAGAGCGCCCTCGCCCTTCACCCAGTCACCATCAATGAAGGATTCGGTGCGGAAAAGGGAAACGTCCTGGAGCCGGTCCGAGATAGTCATACAGTTCAATCCTTCTTCGCCTTGCGGGCCGCCTTGGCAACGCGGAACCGCGCAGCCCAGCCTTCTTTGACGACTTGTTCGCCGCGCGCCAGCGCCAGCGCATCGGCCGGGACATCCGCCGTGATCACGCCGCCGGAACCGGTAAAGGCTCCCTCGCCCACCGTGACCGGGGCCACGAGGCAGGAATTGGAGCCGATGAAGGCGCCTGCGCCGACCACGGTCTTGTGCTTGTCGAAACCGTCGTAATTGCAGGTGATCGTGCCGGCACCGATATTCGCGGCCGGGCCGATGCTCGCATCTCCGACATAGGAAAGGTGATTGACCTTCGCACCGTCGGCGATCTGCGATTTCTTCACCTCGACGAAATTGCCGATCTTGGCCTTCTCGCCCAGTTCGGTGCCCGGACGCAGACGGGCATAGGGCCCCACCTGGGCGCCGGCGCCGACCTGAGCGGATTCAAGATGCGAAAAGGCGTGGATCTCGGCGTCTTCGGCGACACTCACCCCCGGTCCAAAGACGACATGCGGGTGCACGATAACATCGCGCTCGATCTGCGTATCCCAGGCGAAGAACACTGTCTCGGGCGCCACCAGCGTCACGCCCTGGACCATGAGTTCCTCGCGCTTGCGGCGCTGGAAGGCAGACTCGGCCTCGGCGAGATCGACCCGTGAATTCACGCCCAGCACTTCCTCTGCGTCGGCGCTGACCGCGACGGCCTTGAGGCCGCGGGCCCGGGCCAGGCCCACAACGTCGGTCAGGTAGTATTCGCCATTGGCATTGTCATTGGTGACTTCGCCGAGCAGTTCGAACAACAGAGGGGCCGGTGCGGCGAGCACTCCGGAATTGACGAAACCGACAGCGCGCTCTTCCTCGGTGGCGTCCTTGTACTCGACGATCCGGTCGAGCACCCCGCCCGCGTCAACGATTAGGCGGCCATAGGCGGCCGGGTCTTCCGGCTCGAAGCCCAGCACGGCGACGGAGGCTCCGTCATCAAGCGCGTCGAATACTTTCGCGACTGTCTCGGCCGTGATCAGGGGCGTGTCTGCGTAGAGGATGATCGCGCGGCCTTCATAGCCTTCGAGCGCGGACTGGGCGCATTGCACGGCGTGCCCGGTACCCTTGGGCGGATCCTGCAGCGCGATGTCGGCACCCTGGGCAGACGCCGCATCGGCGACGGCGGGAGAATGCGCACCATAGACGGTGACGACCTTGTCGGCGCCGCTCTGTCTGGCGAGATCAATGGTCCAGTCCAGCATCGGGCGTCCACCGACCGAATGCAGGACCTTGACCGTCTTGGATTTCATTCGCGTGCCCTGACCGGCGGCCAGGATGATTGCTGCGCGCGCACTCGCCATCTGAATCCCCTTGTTCAATCTCGTCGACAACAATTCTAGAGTCGGCGCTATAGCCTATCGGCAAGGGCCGCGTAAGCTGTCCGGGCCGCGTTATTTTCAGGAATCGGATGAGATTTTATGTCAGCAGGTTTCGAAGCCGGCATTTTTCAAGGCAGCGCCATCGCTTTCGACCTCGATGGCACACTGGTCGATACCGCACCGGACCTGGTGCGCGCACTCAATGAAGTGGTCTGTCCGCTGGGTCTGGCCGCCGTTCCGGTGACCGATGTCCGCGCCATGGTGGGCCGCGGCGCGCGCGCGCTCATCCAGCGCGCCTTCGAACGCGAACAGCGGGAGCTTGATGATGGCCGCGGCGACGACCTCGTCGCCCGTTTCATCGAGGTCTACCGGGCGGATGTCGCCGCCGAGAGCCGGGCCTTTGACGGCGTGGCCGAGACGCTGGACTTGATGCGTGCCGCAGGAGCCGAATTGTCGGTCTGTACCAACAAGCCTTCGGTCCTGGCCGATCTCCTGCTCGACGAGCTGGATCTGAGCTCGCGTTTTGTCCGTGTGATCGGGCCCGAACGTACTAGCGCGAAAAAGCCGGCTGCCGACCATGTCGACGATTCTACCGGCCTTGCGGCGACGCGCCGCGCGCTGGTCGGTGACAGCGCGCCGGATGTGGGTGCCGCGCGTGCCGCCGGCATTCCTGTTGTGGTTATGAGCTATGGCTACAGCGAAAGCCCGGCCGGCTCGCTGGGAGCCGACCGGGTTCTTCATGCTTTTCCCGATGTTCCGGGGGCGCTGGCCGAGCTCTGGGCCCGGGCCGCGACCTGATTACGCCGTGCGACGCTCGCGGCCGGTATCGTTGGCCGGCAGGCGGGTCGGCATGCCGTTCACGAGGTTAGACCGCACATCGGTCCGCGCAGAGCGCATGGCCGGCATGAAACCGGCTTCAACCAGGTCAACGCTGACATCATAGCCGCGCTCTGCCCAGTAGGCTTCGATACGGGATTTAAGGCGACGTGCGCCTTCCGGCGTGCACAGATCATTGCTCATGAACAAAACCTCCATCCAACCGAAGATTCCCTCGGCCGGGAATTGCGTCCAATCTTGTGAAAAAAGCGGTCCGCGCTTACTCGCGAACCATGTTTGCGCAGGCTGATATATGGGTGCGCGTTATATGACGAGACCATGAAGGTGTGGCAAGTTGTCGCACCAACAACAAATAGCAGGTGCAGTTCAACTTCCACATGTGGTTGACCCCCTCTTGGGGCCTGCGTATACGAGCGCCTTCCGGGTTTCCGGGCGATTAGCTCAGCGGGAGAGCACCTCGTTCACACCGAGGGGGTCACTGGTTCAATCCCAGTATCGCCCACCATTCCACCCCATGCTGGTTCGAATCAAACCGTGCCCCATCGGGTGCGCGCGACCGCGTGTCGCAGATCACGCCTGCCGGTATTACTTGCGAAACGTTCTCAAGAATGGCATCGATGCCCTCAAGTTTTGACCTTGAGGATTTAAATGAGACTCGCAGCCCTCCTGCTCGCCAGCGTAACTGGCCTTGCCGCCTGCACACCGGCAACCGACGAGACCGCGTCCACGCCGGACAACGCCGAGGCCGAAACCGCCCAGCGTGTCGTCAACGTCTACAGCGCGCGCCATTACCGCAGCGATGACGCCGTCTACGCGGCCTTCACCGAACAGACCGGTATCGCCGTCAACCTGATCTCGGCCCGCGGCGACCAGCTGATTGCACGGGTCGCGGCTGACGGCGAGCGCAGCCCGGCCGATGTCATCATCACGGTCGATGCAGCGCGCCTGCACCGTGCCGAGGAAGCCGGCCTGTTCGCCCAGTCCGATTTCAGCGAATTCCTGCCCGAGGTGCCTGGCCACCTGGTCGATCCCGACAATTACTGGATTGCCTTCGCCAAGCGCGCCCGTGTCATCGCCTACTCGTCCGAACGCGTCCAGCCGGGCGAGGTGACGCGCTATGAGGACCTCGCCGACCCGGCATGGAATGACCGGATCTGCGTGCGAGGCAGCGGCAATGCCTACAACCAGTCCCTTCTCGCCTCGGTCGTCGCCGCCAGCGGTGAAGACACCGCCGAAAGCTGGGCGTCCGCCATTGTAGACAACATGGCCCGCGACCCGCAGGGCGGCGATCGCGACCAGCTGCGCGGCATCGCGGCGGGTGAGTGCGATGTGGCCATCGTGAATCACTATTATTACGCCATGCTCGCCAATTCCGGTGAAGAGGCCGACCGCGCCGCGGCTGCCGCCTCGACGCTCGTCTTCCCGAACCAGGATGATCGCGGCTCGCACGTGAACGTCTCGGGCGCCGGTATTGCCGTGAACGCACCGCATCCGGAAGAAGCCCGCGAACTGATCGCCTTCTTCCTCTCCGACGACGCCCAGCGCATGTATGCCGAACTCTCCAACGAGATCCCGGTCATTGCCTCGGCCGAGTGGGACAATGACGTCCTGTCAGCGATGCTTCCCTTCGCGGAAGACCAGCTGAATGTCTCCGAACTCGGCGACAATAATGAAACGGCGCAGCGTATCTTCGACCGCGTCGGCTGGCAGTGAGCCAAACCCGCAGATCTGCAAACGGGGCGTCCTCCTGGACGCCCCTGGCCGTTCTGGCGGCCCTCTTCTGCGCGGCTCCGATCCTGGCTGTCGGCTGGATCGCCCTGTCCAATGAGAGCGGGGATTATCTCGCCCACCTCGCGCAGACTCGCCTGCCCACCTATCTCCTCCATTCCGGCATCGTTGCAACACTGTCGGCCCTGGGCGCCGGCATTATCGGCACCGGGCTGGGCTGGCTGATCGCACGCTGCGAGTTTCCCGGCCGGAAATGGCTGAGCTGGGTGCTGATCCTGCCCCTGGCCATGCCGGCCTATGTCGCAGCCTATGCCTGGCTCGATCTCAGCCAGTCCGGCGGTCTGCTGAAACTCTGGACCTTCGACCTTTTCCCGACGATCCGGGGCAGTGTCGGTGCGAGCCTGATGTTTGCACTCGTGCTCTATCCCTATGTCTATCTACTGGCCCGCAACACCTTCTCCGGCCAGTCGGCAGACGCCTTCGACGCCGCGCGTACGCTGGGCGCCTCGCCTTTTACAGCCTTCACGCGCACCGTCCTCCCCATGGCCCGTCCGGCCATCGCGGCCGGACTTGCGCTGGTGATGATGGAAAGCCTCGCCGATTACGGCACGGTCGACTATCTGGGCTCGCCGACACTCTCGATCGGTCTCGTCAGGGCCTGGAGCGGTGCCGGTTCGCTCATCGACGCCGCCCGCCTCTCCCTCGTCCTGGTCTTCGTGGCCCTCTTGATCTTCGGCCTCGAACGGGCCCAGCGCCGCCGGTCGCGCACGGTTGCGACGTCCGGCCGCCATCGTCCGCCGCCGCGCTTCCGCCTGCAGGGTCTGACGGCATTCGCGGCGCTGGCCGCCTGTCTCATCCCCTTCCTGATGGGATTGGTCATCCCGATGGCCCGCCTCGGCTGGCGTGCGCTCAGCGAGGCTCCGGCCGGCGGTCTCGCCAGTGCCAGCCTCAACAGTCTCACCCTCGCCCTGGTCAGCGCGGTTCTCGCCGCGGCCCTGGGCCTGAGCACCGCCTACGCGTTGCGCGGCAAGGGTCTGATCGCGACCATCGCTGCACGCGCTGCCGGCCTGGGTTATGCCGTGCCGGGTGCCGTCGCAGCGGTCGGAGTCATCGCGATCCTGTCGGGAACCCAGCGCCTGATCGATCCGGCCTGGACTGCCCTGACCGGCGAGGTCTTCCCGATCCTGCTGACGGGCGGAGCCGGTGCGCTGATCTTCGCCTATCTCTCGCGTTTTGCCGCGGCCTCGATCGGCCCCTCGGAAACGGCGCTCCTGCGGGTCACGCCGGGCCTGGACGGTGCGGCGCGGACACTGGGCGCCACACCGCTGCAACGCCTCGTACGCGTGCACTGGCCCCTGATCCTGTCCGGCGTCACCTCGGCCGGCCTGCTGGTCTTCGTGGAAGTGCTCAAGGAATTGCCGGCCACGATGATCCTGCGGCCGTTCAACTACGACACGCTCGCCATCATCGCGCACAATTTCGCCAGCGATGAACGCCTGGGAGAGGCCGCCCTGCCCGCGCTCCTGATTTCGCTGATCGCGCTGCTTCCCATGATCTTCGTGGCCCGCTACCTCTCAAGTCAGCAATCGGCCGGGGACCAGGCATGAGCGGGCAAGAGACCATTCTGGAAGTGCGAGACGCACGCCGGCGCTATTCCGCCGACGCGACGGCGCTTGAGAATGCCGGTCTCGATCTGAAGGCCGGCTGTATCCTGGCCCTCCTCGGCCCCTCGGGCAGCGGCAAGTCCACGCTCCTGCGGGCGATCGCTGGTCTGGAAAAGCTTGATGCCGGCACGATCCGCCAGGGCGAGACCCTGTGGAGTGGTCCGGGCACGCATCTGCCGCCCGAGGCCCGCCGGATCGGCATGGTGTTCCAGGATTATGCCCTCTTCCCGCACATGACTGCGCTCGCCAATGTCGCCTTCGGCCTGACGGGTCCGGGCAAGCGCGAGCGGGCGATGGCCCAGCTGGCCGCCGCCGAACTGGGCCACAAGTCAAAGGCCTATCCGCACGAATTGTCTGGCGGCGAACAACAACGTGTGGCGCTGGCTCGGGCCCTGGCTCCGGAACCGGCCATCATCCTGCTCGACGAGCCTTTCTCGGGTCTCGACCGCCGCCTGCGCGGCGAGCTGCGCGACCGTACGCGAGACCGTCTGAAACAGGCGGGCACCACGGCCCTCCTCGTCACGCATGATGCCGACGAGGCCTTCGCAGTGGCCGACGAGATCGCGCTGATGGATGCAGGCCATATCGTGCAGACCGGCACGCCGGATCATGTCTGGCTCAACCCGGTCAGCGCCGTTGCGGCCAGGTTGGTCGGCGATGTGAACATCCATCACGGACGCTGCGCCGACGGTCAGGTCGATATGCCGCTGGGCCGTGTTGCCGCCGGTGATCATGCCGACGGGGACAATGTCGATGTCCTCATCCGCCCGGAAGCGATCACGGTGTCAGCCGACGCCGCGGGCGCCTGGAGCGTCGCCCACTGCCGCACGGTGGGTGGGCAGCACACCCTGCGCCTGGTGGCCGGCGATGGCAGCCTGTGGACCGCCTATACGAAATCGCCCTCACCAATTGGCGAGGGCGACACCGTGTCTGTGGTTCTGGACCCGCAATTCATCCGGGTCGTGGCCAGCAATCGCTAGGCGACTTCGACGACCTTGGCCGAGCGCGCTTCCTCGATGCGGTTGCGGGCGACTTCGTCGGCGATGATGTTGGACGGACGACCTTCATTCTCGGACTTGTCGAGGATCTGGCCGAGCGTCTTTTCCAGACCCTGCAGCTTGCCCTGGACCCAGGCCGGATCGAAATCACCGGCAATCTCGCCCATCACATTGATGATGCCGCCGGCATTGAGCACGTAGTCCGGCGCGTAGAGCTTGCCGCGCTTCTGGATCTCCGCGCCCATCTCGATGGTGGAGAGCTGGTTGTTGGCCGCACCGGCGATGATCTTCGCCTTGATACGGTCAATCGTGTCCGGATTGATGACGGCGCCCAGTGCACACGGTGCGAAAACGTCGACATCCTGGTCGTAGATTTCGTCGAGACCGACAATCGTGGCGCCGTGGGCGGCCTCGAGGCGCTTGAGACCTTCCTCATTGATGTCGGTGATGACCAGTTCGGCACCCGCCTCGGCGAGGTGGCCGGCCAGGTAGGACCCGACATGGCCGGCAGCACCCTGGATCGCGACGCGTACGCCGGAGAGGTCCGTCTTGCCCAGGCCACGCTCGATGCAGACCTTCATGCCGCGGAACACGCCCTCGGCGGTGACCGGCGAGGGGTCGCCCGAAGCAGCCTTGCCTTCCGGCAAGCCGACAACGTGTTTGGTCGAACGGCGAACCGCAACCATGTCGTCCGGGCTGACGCCCACATCTTCGGCAGTGATGTACTGGCCGCCGAGGCTTTCGACCGCACGGCCGAAGGCTTCAAACAGGGCGGTCCGGTCGAACTCGCCTTCCGGCTTCATGATCACGCTCTTGCCGCCGCCGATGGGCAGGCCGGCCATGATGTTCTTGTAGCTCATGCCCTGGGACAGGCGCAGGACATCATCCAGCGCGGCTTCGGAGGACGGATAGGTCCAGAAGCGGCAACCACCGCAGGCCGGGCCGCTGACCGTCGAGTGCACACCGATGATGGCTTTCAGCCCGGTGACCTCGTCGGTCGCGAAGAGAACACGTTCATGATTGTCGAAAGACGGGTGTTCGAAGACACTCATACGGACAACGCCTTATTCTGCTGCAGCCACGGGCTGCGGGATCGGGCGTGGGGATACCCTTTCGCGCGGGCCTCCGCAAGCGAGAGAAATCACCCCGAAAAATGGTTACGATAACAATTCTTTTATGCGGCACTGCAGCATCGGTAGAATTTTTTCCTCGAACCACGGATTGCGCCTGATCCACGCATTATTCCTCCAAGAGGGATGGGGGAGCGGGATATAATCCGGCGCGTACTGCTCGGCGGAGCGAACTGTATCTGTGAGTGTTTTGCAGGCGCGAGAACCCAGGTGGAAGCGCTGGGCATACATGCCGACGAGCAGGATCAGCTCGACCTTCTGCAAATGCTCGTGCACGCGTGACTGCCAGAGCGGGGCGCATTCCTTGCGCGGCGGCAGGTCGCCGCCCTTGGCATCGAGGCCGGGAAAACAGAACCCCATCGGCACGATGGCAATCTTCGAGGTGTCGTAGAACACCGTCTCATCCACCCCCATCCACTCGCGCAGGCGATCGCCGGACGGGTCGGTGAAGGGTTTGCCGGACGCATACACGCGCGTGCCCGGTGCCTGCCCAACAATCGCGATACGCGCCTCCGATGACGCGCGGATCACCGGCCGCGGCTCGTGCGGCATGCTCTCGGCACAGACCCGGCAGGCCCGGATCTCGGCCAGGAGCGCGTCGAGATCAGGCGCGGCCAATGCGGTACACGCCCTTGAAGGTTTCGGGATCTTCCACGGGCTTGCCCTTGCGCAGGATCGTCACCCGGCCGGCCTTGGCGAGGCGGACGGCCGCCTGGCGTACATGGCCGAAGCGTTTCTGGTGATTGTCCGGATCGATGTCCTTGGCCGCATCGGCCGGGGAGATGGATCGCCCGTCCGGTGCTGCCGCGACCAGTCGCAGGATGGCCTCCTCGATCGGGTCTTCGGCCTCTGCATCGCTCATGTCTTGCTCCTTGCCGCAAGCTCGAATCTGGGGGACATCATTTCCAGCCCTCCGTCCAAAGACAATCCGGGACCTGTCATGCGCCGCGATCATCGCCCCTACTGGCTGCACAAGCTCTGGGAAAATTTCGAGAACTGGTGGACCGCGCGTTATCTCGAACCGCATTTCGAAACCCTCGGCCCGGACCCGAAAATCGTGCGCCCCTGGCATGTGGAAGTGTTCGGACCGAATATCTCCGCCGGGATCAATCTGCATCTGGTAGCCAGCGCGCCCGATCCGATCCGGTTCACGGTCTGGTCGCCGCAGGACCAGTCCGGCCGCATCGATATCGGTGATTACACATTCATGGCCGGTGGCACGCGGTTGCTTGCTGCAGGCCAGATAACAATCGGCGACAGCTGCCTGATTGCGCGTGAAGTCACGATCACCGATTGCGACTGGCATTCCCTCTATGACCGCGTCGATCCCGCGCCGCCCTTCAAACCCGTCAAGCTTGGCAATAATGTCTGGATCGGCGACGGCGCCTTCATCGGAAAAGGCGTGACCATCGGCGATCACGCCGTAGTCGGCGCCCGCTCGGTGGTCACTAAGGACGTCGAGCCCTATGCCGTGGTCGCCGGCAATCCGGCCCGCGTTATCAAGCGCCTCGATCCGGACGCCCCCATGAAGACCCGCAAGGACCTGCTGGGCGGCGGCCCGGACCTGGAACGCTTCATGTCCAACGCCTATCGCGACGCCCTGAAAGGCAATTCCACGTTAGGCTGGCTACGCTCGAAACTGTTTCCGCGGCGCGGGGACTAGCCCGCAAACAACCCCATCGGCAGGGCTCCGATCGCGGCGCCGGTCATCAGCGTGGCCAGCGTGCCGGAGACCAGGGCGCGCGGGGCGAGTTCCAGGATTTCCGCCCGCCGGGTCGGCGCGATGGCGACCAGACCGCCGGTCAGGATGCCGATGGAGGAGAAATTGGCAAAACCGCATAGCGCATAAGTCATGATCAGCGAGGTGCGCGGGGTCAGCTGATCGCTGATCGCGGCCAGTTCGATATAGGCATAGACCTCGTTGAGCGCGGTCTTGAGCCCCATCAGAGAGCCGGCCTGGGTTGCCTCGGACCAGGGAATGCCCGCCAGCCAGACGATCGGCGCGAACACCCAGCCCAGGATGCGGTCGACCGACAGCGGCGCGCCCGCGAAATCCGGGAAGAGGCCGAGCAGGACATTCACCAGCGCGACCAGCGCGGTGAAAACCAGCAGCATGAAAATGATATTGAAATAGAGCCGCATACCGTCGGAAACGCCGGTCGTGAGCGCGTCCATGGTCGAGTGGTAGATCGTCTGCGGGATCTTTTCCTTCTCGGTCTTGCCGGCCGGCGGTTCCGCCGGGGCATCGGCCTGCGGCGGCATCATCAGGCGCGACAACAGGACTGCGGCGGGCACCGAGATCAGCGAAGCCGTAAAGATGTGGCCAGCGGCACCGTCGATCACGTCGGACAGGAGACCGACATAAAGCGCCATCACCGAACCGGCGACGGTCGAGAAACCCACCGTCATGATCAGGAAGAGGTCGGACCGGCTCATCTCCGGCAGGCGCGGCCGGATCAGGACCGGGCTCTCCGTCATGCCGAGGAAGATGTTCGCCGCAGCGCCCAGGCTGGCGGCACCGGACAGGTTCAGCAGGCGCTGGAAGGCCAGCGCGAAACCGCGCACCAGGATTTCCAGGATGCGCCAGCGCCACAGGAGGGCCGAGATCGCCGACAGCACGATCACCATCGGCAGGGCCCGGAAGGCAAACAGATAGGCCGCGCCCGGCGGGGCATCCGGATTGGGCAGCCACGGCGCCTCGCTGCCGGAGAGATAGCCGAAAACGAATTGCGCGCCCTGGTCGGTCACTTCCTGCAGCACGATCACCACGCCGGTCAGGGATTCCAGGAAGGCGCGGAACGGATCGAAACTGTAGAGCGCCCAGGCCAGGCCTAGTTGCAACGCGATGGCACCGCCCAGCAGGACGATGGGAAGGCGTTTGCGCGGGCCCAGCAGCCAGCCCAGTCCGGCGAGGGCGAACAGGCCGATGAAGCTGCGCATCTGCAGCGAAATGTCTTCCATGAATCCCCCCGGAACAAGCTGGCTGAAGACTATTCCGCGCCCGAGCCTGCGGGCAAGGGCTTGCCTCCGTGCCTCGCAACCGCAAATTATGCCCGCATGAGCGAGACACCGATCAAGACGCCCTGTGTGAAGGTCTGCTTCGTCGATCCGAAGGAAGGCCTGTGCGTGGGCTGTTTCCGCACGATGGAGGAGCTGGGCCGTTGGACGCGCTATTCCGATACCGAGCGCGACGACATCCTGGCGCAATTGCCGGTGCGGCGTGATCGCTATACCGCCGCCCGCACCGGTTCGAGCTGAACGGCATGGATGTCAGCAAACGCCTTCTGCTTCTGGCCGCCCTGCCCGCTCTCGCCGGCGCTCTCGGCCTGATCCTCCTGCGCCTGGTCAGCTGGCCGCTCTGGTCGGATGTCGATCCGGTTCTGGGTCTGGGGTACGACATCCTGATCCTCATCCTGCTTGCCTTCGCCCTGCTGGGCTCGGCCTTCGCCGGACAGGGCGCGCGCCACCGAAATCTGCTGGGCTGGGGCAGTGTCGTCCTGTCCTTCGCCGTGATCGCCATGGTCGATCGCGATTATGACGCCTGGCAATACCGCGAGATCTGGGGCGAGGCCTCCTCACCGGTCTCCGCATCTGCCGCAGACGGATCGCTGGCCGGAACGGACAATGGCCGCAGCGACACGATCATTCTGGAACGCCGGTTTGACGGGCATTACTACATCGATGTCGGCATCAACGGCTCGACCGCGGAATTCCTGGTCGATACCGGTGCGTCCGGCGTCGCGATCACGGTGGCCGATGCACGCCGGGCCGGTGTGCGCATCGACCGGCTCAATTTCGACATCACGGTGTCCACAGCGACCGGCACGACCCAGGCCGCAGGCGTCATCATTCCGGAACTCACCCTGCCCGGCGGACACCGGTTCTCAGATGTGCCAGCGCTGGTCCTGCGCGGCGGCGATCGCTCACTGCTGGGCATGCAGGTGCTCGAGGAATTCAGCTCGGTGGAGATCCGCCAGGACCGGCTGGTTCTGCGTCGCTAGGCGAGGATTGCTTCGCGCAGCAGGAGCACACCCACGATCGCCAGTCCGATGGCGAACAGGCGTTTGAGATTGTCCGCGGGCAATGAATGGGCCAGGTGGGCGCCGACCGGAGCCACGAAAAAGGCCGAGCCTGCCAGGAGCACAAATCCCGGCATGTTCACATAGCCCAGCGAGAGCGGAACCGCATCCGACCCCCAGCCATTGACGATATAGCCGATGGCGCCCGGTGCCCCGATCGCCACGCCGAAACCCGCCGCTGTCGCCACCGCCCGATGGATGGTCTTGCCGCACAGCGTCATCAGGGTGACGCCCATCACACCGCCGCCGATCCCCATGAGGGCCGAGAGCAGGCCGATCGTATTGCCCAGCGCGATCCGCGGCAGCCCGCCGGGCATGTCGTCGGCGAGTTTCCAGTTCGGACGGCCAAAGAAGAATTGCAGCGAAAGCAGCAGCGCCATCGCGCCGAACAGACCCGTCAGTCCGCGGCTGGGGATGTAGTCGGCCACGACCGTGCCGATCAGCGTGCCGATCACGATGAAGGGGGCCCAGGCTTTCAGCACGTCGAAATCGACGGCACCCTTTTTCGCATGGGCCGATACCGAGCGGAGGGAGGTCGCCACGATTACGGCGAGCGAAGTGCCCACCGCGACATGCATGGTCCGGTCGCCGTCATAACCGAGCGCACCGAAGACGTAGTACATGGCCGGAACCATCACCACGCCGCCGCCGATACCGAACAGGCCGGCGATGAGGCCCGCGAAGGCTCCGGTCGCGGCCAGCGCGATGACGAGGATCAGGAGCTCACTCATCAGGCCACCCTGTCATACTGGTCAATCATGGCCAGCGCCTCGTCGAGCACGGCGATATCGGCCCCGTGACGTCCCGCCTTTTCCGACAGGACGCGGCGCCAGGCCCGCGCACCCGGCACACCCTGGAACAGACCCAGCATGTGGCGCGTGATGTTGTGCAATTGCCCGCCGTTCTCGAGATGTGTCTCGATATAGGGTTTGCAGGCCTCAACGGCAGCCTTGCGGGTCGCAACCGGGTCCGTGTCGCCGAACACCAGGCTGTCCGCCACGGCCAGGCACCAGGGCGTGTGATAGGCCGCACGGCCCAGCATGAAACCATCAAGTTCGCCGGTTTCGGCAATCCCGTGCCGCACGTCTTCCAGACCACCATTGAGGATGATTTCCAGCTCCGGGCGCTCGCGCTTGAGCCGTCGTACGAGCTCGTAATCGAGCGGCGGAATGGTGCGATTTTCCTTGGGCGAAAGGCCTTTCAGCCAGGCCTTGCGGGCATGCACGGTGAAGCTGGTGATCCCGGCGGCTGCCACGGTCTCCACGAAGTCGAAGAGCGCGACCTCCGGATCCTGGTCGTCGACACCGATCCGGCATTTCACCGTCACGGGGATATCGACCTTGTCCTGCATCGCCTTGACGCAGTCGGCCACAAGGTTGGGCTCGCGCATCAGGACCGCACCGAACCGGCCGGACTGCACGCGGTCGGACGGGCAGCCGACATTGAGATTGATCTCGTCATAGCCGAAACTTGCGCCGATCTCCGCGGCCGCCGCGAGATCATCGCGATCCGACCCGCCCAGCTGCAGGGCCACGGGATGTTCGCTGGCGGCGAAGCCGATCAGGCGTTTGCGATCGCCATGGATGACCGCCTTGTCCACCGCCATTTCGGTGTACAGCAGGGCCCGCCGCGTCAGGACACGGTGGAAGGCGCGGCAATGCCGGTCCGTCCAGTCCATCATCGGCGCGACGCTCAGGCGTCGATCGAGGCGTTTCGCTTCACTCATCCCCGCCACATAGCGCCTTGCGCGCCTCTCTCCAATCCTCGCACTGCCTCGACGGGGCAGAATTGTTCAAATGCGCGACAAATCCTTCAAGGCATTTCAATCCTCCTGTGATCCCATGCACGCGACGGGAGGTGGATCATGGCCAAGGCAATCTTTCACAAGCATCAGCGTGTTTTCGTGCGACCGGTGGGGACGTGGGCGATCATCGAACACGTGAAGCCGCAATGGGTGAAGGATGTCGAGGAACCGGTCCGGGTCTTCTATGATTGCGGCCTCGGCCGGGATTTCGCGACCGAGGAACTCGCCGCCGAACAGGTCGACACGGTTGAGACCGGCCAGTGGCGCATCCTGCGCGCGAAAAACAAGTGGCAATCCATGGAGGATTGCGCGCGCCACCCCTTCCCCGGGACTTTTCCCGTCGTGGTGACCGAGAGCATGGACTGGGGCGGCTGGCGCGTTCCGGCGGCCGAGTATGACCGCGACCCGGCGCGCATCGAGGCCCAGGCGCGGCTCCTGTCCCATTGCCCGCAACTGCTTGCCCTGACAGAGCATTTCGCGAAGCTCAGCGCCGAGTATGACGAATTGCCCGAGGAGTTTGCCGACCTGGTGAAGCAATCGAAGGATGTGCTCCGGGAAATCAACAGCAAGCCGGCCTGCGAATCCGGCAGCGAGTCCTCGCGCGCCGCCTAGCGGATTTCGCGCAGGATTTAAGGCCCTCCTAACGATTTCGGCCGAAAACTTGGGAAACTGACTAGTTTACCTGGGCCTGGCATGTCGCTCGTTGAACAACGCAATCGATTTCTTTCCTTTGCATTTGCATCCGCAGACATTCTCATCGAGACCGACCTCGAAGGCCGCGTTTCCTACGCGGCCGGTGCGACTGCCGTTTTCGGCGAACCGTCCATCGAGCAGTACGAGGGCGAGTTCGCCGCCCGTCTCGACCGCACGTCGCGGCCCATCCTGCGCGCCCTCAGCCGGGGTCTGAGACCCGGCCGCCGGGCCGGCCCGGCCCGCATCACGATCGGCGGGCGTCCTGCCCGCCTGTCCGGCTGGCAGCTGGGCGAGGCCGACATGATCCGCTGGGCCCTCTCCTTCGAGGCCGCGGATGCGCCCGAGGAACTCGACCCGCAGGCCTTCGAACGCAGCGCCGGCGAGGCGATCGCCGCAGCGCGCGCGTCAGGCGAACCCATGGGCATGTCCGTCCTGCGTCTCGACGGCGTGGAAGATCTCGAACGCCTGATCGGTCCGGACCAGGCGCGCATCCTGCAGGAATCAGTCACCGCCGCCGCCCTCAACGCCGTGGGTGATGAAGGCATTGCCCGACAGGTCGCCGAAAATCGGTTTGCCCTGATCCACCCCGGCAAGGCCGATCTCGACGGTCTGAAGAAGGAAGTCGACGGTATTCTGGAAGACTTCAGGCTGGACGATACGGAAGCCAAGATCGAGACCGTGCCCGACGCGCTCGACCTTGAACCGGAGATCGCGGTCAACGCCTTCCTGCACGCCGTGAACCAGGCGGCAGACAGTGATGAAGTCCTGGATGTCAGCAGTCTCCAGGAAGTCGCCCAGGAAATGATGGCGGACACGCAGCGCCGTATGAACGAGCTGCGCACCACGATCGCCGGCCGTGTCATCGAACCCTATGCCCAGCCGATCATGGATCTGAACACCGGTGAGGTTCATCACTATGAATTGCTGCTGCGCCTGCCCGGCGGCGCTCCCGTCCAGGAGAATGTCGGTTTCGCGGAGAGCACCGGCCTGATCTTCGAGATCGATTTCGCAATGACAGAGATCGCGGCCAATTTCCTGCGCGATGATTTCGACCGCCCGGCCCTCGCCGTGAACCTGTCCGGCAAGTCGCTGGCCAATCCCAATTGGGGCCGCAAATTCCTTAAGCTGATCTCGGACCTCAAGATCGACCGCAGCCGGTTGAGCTTTGAACTGACCGAGACGGCGAACGTGAAGAATATCAAGGCCGCGAATTCGGTGATCCAGAAACTGCGCGAGCGCGGGCACAAGGTCTGCCTGGATGATTTCGGCGCCGGATTTGCCGGCTTCCACTATCTGCGCGATTTCCCCGCCGACATCGTCAAGATCGACGGCGCCTACATCAAACACGCCACCCGGTCGGAGCGCGATACCGCGATCCTTCGGGGCATGGTCGAATTGTGCAAGAATCTCGGCACGGAAGTCGTCGCCGAATTCATCGAATCCAAGGGCAGCGCTGCAACCGTCAAGGCGATGGGTGTGACGTACGGCCAGGGTTACTATTTCGGTAAGCCTGTTCCGCTAGAAACGCTGAAAGACCCGAGAAACAACGCGAATCGGGCTGCCTGACCGGAGAGGTAATGCGAGATGGCTGCAGATTTTAGCCGCGTGCGAGTGCTGATCGTCGACGACAATGGTTACATGCTGACCATTCTGCGGACGATCCTGCACGGTTTCGGCATCAAGCAGATCCATGAATCCCGGGATCCGGCAGACGCGTTCGACCTCGTCCGGTCCGATTCCATCGACATCATCATCACCGACTACCAAATGGAAATCCTGGACGGTCTGGATTTCGTGCGCCTGGTACGCACGGCCGATGACAGCCCCAACCCCCTGGTCCCGATCATCATGTTGAGCGCCTATTCGGAACGCTCGCGTGTCGAGGCCGCACGTGATGCGGGCGTGACCGAGTTCTGCTGCAAGCCGATGACGGCCAAGGAAATGTTCGCAAAGATCGCGTCGGTCATCAATGAACCGCGCCCCTTCATCCGCAACAAATCCTATTTCGGTCCTGACCGGCGCCGCATGGACCCGGATTCCTCGACCTACAAGGGTAAGGAACGCCGCAAGGCGATGAAGAAGGCCGAGGAACTGGCCGAAAAAGATGAGGAAAACGCGGAATCCAACGGTGATGCTACTGCCGCCTGACCGCGAATACGCGCGTGTGAGGTCGACAGCGGCAAGCGACGCGCTCTAGTTTGACGAGATGAATCAGAAAGCGTCCAGCTCGCGCCCGTCCAAGGACAGGGCCGCACGCTCTGCGTCTTCGGATCGCGGACAGGCTGCGCGCAGCTCGAAGAATGGCTGGGGACGCGGCTGGATCGTCTTCATGACGCTTTTGTTCGCCATCGCCTATGGCGGCCTCATCCTCTTCAAGGTCAACCAGGAACGCGACGCCTTTGTCGGTGAAGCAGAACGCTCGCAGGCCAATGCAGCGGGCTATCTCGCCGAACGTGTCGAGGCCGGACTCGCCGAGGCCCGTTATCCCCTGCTCTTCGCCGGCGGTGATCTCTCCAATCTCCCTGTCCCCGCGATCGGTGCCAGCGCGCAAGCGCGCGTCGACGAGGTCACGGCCCGCTCGACCCTGATCGAGCAATTGATCCTGATGCTGCCCGACGGACGGACGTTCACAGCAGGAACTGAAAGTGATGCCTGGCGCGATATCGCCGGCAGCGCACTGGAATCGGAATCCGGCCTGACAGCCGAGATTACCGCGGACGGCCGCGCCTATATCGTCCTGGCCGAACCGGTCGCGCTGAGCGACGGCACAGTCGGTGCCTTCGTGGCCCGCATACCGGCCGAACGCGTGCTGGAGGCCTGGGGCGATAATCGCGTGGTCGCCCTGGCCGACGGAAATGGCGCGATGCTCGCCCTGCTTCCGGCCATGCCCGGCGCCGCCCCGGGACTGCCCATCGCACAACGTTTCGGCCTAGACCAACCGGTGATCTCCGCACTGGCTGCCGGCGGTGGCGGTGCCACGTCCGATGCCCGTCTCGGCGAGGAGCGCGTGACCTTTGCCGTCGCCCCCGTCAGCGGCACCGCACTGAATGTCTATGCGCTGGGCGAAACCCGCATCGACCAGGCGGCATTGAACCGCGAACTCATCTTCTTCGGCCTGATGTTCGTCGCCTCGATCTTCGTGGCACTGGGCCTGAGCGCCCTGCTCCTGATGCAGATGGGCCGGCTTCATTCCACCCAGAAACAGCTTGTGGACAATGAGGAACGCTTCCGTTTCGCCATCGAGGGCGCTCGCTGCGGCGTCTGGGACTGGGATCCGGATTCCGACCGCGTTCTCGTCACGGATTCCCTTGCCCGCATGCTGGGCCTGGGCGGCGCCATCCGCTGTACGGGCAAGGAATTCCTGCAACTCTTCAGCCGCCAGGATCGCGAACGTCTGCGGGCCGCCCTGCGGGGCGCGCCGAATGGCGGTGAGCTCGACCTGGAAGTGATGGCGTCTCTGGCGCCTGTCTGGCTACAGATGCGCGGCCGTCCGCTCTCAGGCGATACGGCCGGTCAGCGCATCGTGGGCGTCGCCATCGACGTTACAGAACGCAAGGGCGCACAGGCCCGAGTCGCCGCAGCGGAATCCCGGCTGAGAGCCGCCCTGGAATCCATGTCGGAATCCTTTGTCCTGTGGGACAGCAAACACCGTCTTGTCCTGTGGAACCGGAAATTCCGCGACCTGTTCGATTTCTCCGAGGGCATGCTGAAACCCGGCATGAGCTATGCCGAGGTCGAGCGTTCGGCCGCGCGCGCCATCAAGGCCGTCGAGGGCGAGCCGCAAAGCACCGAAGCCTACGAGATCGAGCTCGCCGATGGTCGCTGGCTGCACTACAACGAGCGCGCCACGGCCGATGGCGGCCTGGTCAGCGTCGGCGCCGATATCACCGATCTCAAGCGCCAGGAAAACGCGCTCAAGGAAAATGACAGCCAGCTGCGCAAGACCGTCGAGGACGTCCAGCGCAGCCAGACGCGCATCGCCGACCTCGCCAAGAAATACGAGGAAGAAAAGATCCGCGCCGAGGAGGCCAACCGGTCCAAGTCCGAATTCCTGGCCAATATGAGCCATGAATTGCGTACGCCGCTGAACGCGATCAACGGTTTCTCGGAAATTATGCTGCGCGAGATGTTCGGACCGCTCGGGGACGAGCGTTATGTCGGCTACATGAAGGACATCCTGTCCTCGGGCCAGCACTTGCTGGAACTGATCAACGACATTCTCGACATGTCCAAGATCGAGGCCGGCAAGATGCAGCTTCAGACCGAGCCGGTGGATGCCGCCGACCTTGTCGAGCAATGCCTGCGCATTGTCCGGGGCCGTGCTGAAGAGAAGAATCTCGTCCTGCGCGCCGATGTCACCGACCTGCCCGAGATCGAGGTCGATCCGCGGGCGTTCAAACAGGTGATGATCAATCTGGTCTCGAACGCGGTGAAGTTCACGCCGGAAGGCGGACGCGTCACCATTCGCGGCTTCCTGTCAGGCCTCGGTGTGGCCTTCCAGGTGCAGGATACGGGTATCGGCATCTCCAAGGAGGACCTGCCGCGCCTTGGCCGTCCGTTCGAACAGATCGAAAGCCAGCATTCCAAGAGCTATCAGGGATCGGGACTGGGCCTTGCCCTGTCGAAATCCCTGATCGAACTGCATGGCGGTTCGCTGGCGATCGACTCGACGCTGGGTGAAGGCACGACGATCAATTTCGTGATCCCGATCAGCCAGGATCAGCCGCTGGACGATGCCTCACGGCCGGACTTCGATCTCGCCGGGGATGAATTCCTCGACGCGGATGATGAATTCATGGATGGCGAAAGCCCGGCCCAGATGGTCGCCGGCGAGTAAATCTACGCGTCTTCCTCGCCCAGCCAGTCGGTCCAGTCGTCCTCAAGCCCGGCAAAATCATCGTAATAATAATCCTCGTCCGCCGGCTCCGACCCGATCAGGTTCGAACCGAAACCGATCGTGACGGCAACGAGGACAGCCGCGGCGACCGCGCCTGTCAGGCGCCAGTGTTCGAAAACGGCGGGTTTGGGCTGGGGGGCATGCCGCAGGATGCGGGCTTCCAGCAGCGGGCTGACCTCGGCCTCCGCCGGGCCGAGCAAGGCATCAAGCTGGCGTTCGGTCTCGATCGCCTGTGCGACGAGGCCCGGGTGGGCGTCCGCATAGGCCTGTGCCGCCTCGCGCTCGGCCTCAGGCCAGCGCGCCGGGTCGGCGCCGTACGCTTCAAGGATTTCCAGAAAACGCTCTTGGGTCATCGGTCTAGACTTTCATTCGATGCCACGCTGGCATAGCTGGACATCAATTCTCCCGCCTCCTCAAGCAGGATGGATTTCAACTTGCGCCGCCCGCGTGCGAGCAGCGATTCCAAGGCATCGACGCTGACTTCCATGATCTCGGCTGCGAGGATATTGCTCAGCTCCTGGAAGTGCACCAATTCCAGCGCCCGACGCTGGCGCTCGGGCAGTTGTGCAACGGCGTCGGCAACACGATTGCCGGTCTCGTTGCGGGTCAGCATGACTTCCTGGTCCGGAGTCGTATCAGGACGGTCCGGCGGGTCATCGCTGAGGATTTCGCGGCGCTTTCGCAGCCGGTCATAACACAGATTGATCGCAATCCGCCCGATCCAGGTCGAAACCTGGGCCCGTCCGGATTCCCAGCGATCCGCCGCCTTCCAGACCCGCAGGAAGGTTTCCTGCGCGATATCTTCGGCTTCCATCGCATCGTTCAGCATGCGCTGGGCCATGCCCAGGACGCGCGGCAGACGCCTTTGCATCAATTCCCGCGCGGCGGCGCGATCGCCCCGGGCGATCATCGCCATCAGGGCTTCATCATCATGTTCGCTGAGCGCGTTCAAGGCGCGCCGGCGGCCTTCGTCCGACTTTCCGGTCGAGCTTTCATGGGCCTCCCTGCGCGCCTGTAACACGACGATATTGTCAGTCACGCCACCACAATCCGCGATTTTGGCGGCGTTCCACGACGGCGTCCAGCTCGTCCGGGGTGACGACATTGTCATCATCCGCGTCCAGGCGTTCGAAACCGCGCATGGCTTCCGCCATGAATTCTGCCTCGGAGACGCGGCGATCATCATTGGTATCCGCGCGGTGCAATTCACCGCCGGGTCCACCGCGTCCGCCCCGCGGACGACGGCGCGGACGATCCCGGCCCTCTTCCGCCATGCGTGCTTCACGCAGGGCCCGTAGGCGCTGGCGCACCGGGGATTGATCAGCCTCGTCCAGGAAACCATCGCCGGTCCGGTCCATCCAGGCGAACATCTCGCTCTGCAGGGTTTCCATTTCGGCGCGGGTGATCGAATTGTCGCCATTCGCGTCAGCCGCGCGCAGCGTCATCAGGACCTGGCCGCCGCGGGAACCGCGATCACCGCCTGGCCCTCGGCCCGGCTGTGCGTGGGCCACGGAGCCTGCGATAATGATTGCCGACGTCGTCAGCACGGTGAGAAGTTGGGTCGTCTTCATCAAAGTCATTCCGTTATGTTTCTGCCTCGCCCGTACCTGTAACGCGCGGGGCCGGGCATTCCGTCGCGGACGGGGCTGCTAGATCTCAAGATACTTCACATAGAGGCCGCGAACGACCTCGAAACGCGACGAGACGAGGTCCTGGAGCGCATCCAGATCGCTGGCTCCACCGAGGCTGGACAGGGCTTTGGCGAAACCTGCACTTGCTCCGGACGGGTCGAACCCCGAGCCGTACGCTGAACGCAGCAGCTGGGCCATGCCCAGGATCATGTGCACGCTGTCAATCAGGTGAACGGCATCCTCCTGTTCGACAGCGCCTGCTCGTACCAGGGCCGAGATGGCCGAGACGGTCGAATCCCGGACCACATCGGCTTCCGGCGCTG
Source organism: uncultured Maricaulis sp. (assembly GCA_965228215.1). GTDB lineage: Bacteria > Pseudomonadota > Alphaproteobacteria > Caulobacterales > Maricaulaceae > Maricaulis. The sequence goes on from OZ245800.1 coordinate 168,212, forward strand.
CACAGACCTGCAGGGCCTGGGCGATAAATTCAATGTCCTGGAGACCACCGGGCCGGGCCTTGAGATCCCAGTCATTGCGCGGCGGTTTGGCCTCTTCCAGGCGCCGTCGCATATCGCGCGCATCAGACAGGACAGTGTCCCGGTCCCGCGGTACGGCCAGCGCTGCCTCCGACGCCGCCATCACTCTGTCGCCGAGGTCCGGATCGCCAGCCACAATGCGGGCCCGGGTCAGGGCCATCATCTCCCAGGTCCAGGCTTCGCTCGCGTAATAGGCCTCGAAACGGCTGAACTGCACAGCGACCGGTCCGGATTTTCCGGAGGGGCGCAATTGCATGTCCACCTCGTAGAGACCACCCTCCTCCGTCGGCACCGACAGGGAGCTGATCAGGCGTTGTGCGAAACGCGTGAACCAATGCGCGGCATCGCTCTCGCCGTCATAGACGATCATCAGGTCGATATCGGAATCGGCGGACAATTCGCGCCCGCCCAGCTTGCCCATGCCCAGCACGACATAGCGTCCCGGCATCTCGCCCTGGCGGCGGCAGGTCTCTATTTCCGCGGCCCGCGCCATGCTCTCGACGGCAGCATCCGCGATTGCGGCGAAGGCGGCACCCGCAGTCTGGGCATCCGCCGCACCGCGCAGGATCTGGGCGCCCACCCGGAAACGCTCTTCGCGTACCAGACGGCGGGCCGTGTTGAGCGCGGCTTCATAAGAGTCGCACTGTCCGCATTCCCCGGTCAGGCGGGTGTGGAAATTGTCAGGCGGATCCTTGGCCAGCGGCACCGAGAAACGCTTGTCCAGCATGACGTCCAGCAGGTTCGGGCGGCGGGCCAGCTCGCTGGCCATACGGGGCGCCATTGTGAGGATGGCGATCAGATCGGCCGCAAGAGCCGGCTCATTGGTCAGGAGCGACAGCGGCTGCACACCGATCGGCAGGCTCTCGAAAAAGGCCGCGAAGCGCGTCAGGGCGGCGTCCGGCTCGCCTGTGCCGGCCATGATGTCGACGAGGCGCGGTGCGATCTGCATGAAGAGCGAACGCGCCCGCGCATTGCGCACGGCCCGCGCCCGGCCGGCGGCCCAGCCATTGAGCCGTTTCCAGACCTGTTCCGGCGCTTCGAACCCCAGTCGCGACAGGGTCTCAAGCGTATCCGGTGTGGGCTCCACCCCGGTGAGGATCAGCGTACCGCATTCCGAGGACAGCGACCGGTCATCCTGGAACTGGTCTGAGAAATGCCCATGCACCCGGCGCAGCACGGCCTCAACCTCGGCGTCGAATTCCGACAGATCGGCAAAACCCGCCATGCGCGCGATCGCATGACGGTCCTCATCACGCTGCGGCAGGGTCTGGCTGGCCTCGTCCTGGCGCATCTGGATCCGGTGTTCCCACTGGCGGAGCCGGCGATAATCCTCGCTGAGCGCCGTGACGGTCTCGCTGTCGATGACATCGCGTTCCGCCAGCGCTGAGAGCGCAGGCAGGGTTCCGGGCCGGCGCACGCTTTCATCGCGTCCGCCGAACACCAATTGCGGCACCTGGGCGTAGAATTCGATCTCGCGGATACCGCCGCGGCCCAGTTTCAGGTCATGGCCTGGCAAGCGGATGACCGCACGATCGCCGACGGTCTGGATCTGGCGGGCCAGGCCGCGGATATCGTCCACGGCGGCATAGTCCAGTGTGCGGCGCCAGATGAAGGGCTGCATGAAGCCGATATAGCGGGCACCGGCCTCCGCATCGCCGGCACAACAGCGCGCCTTGATCCAGGCTGCGCGTTCCCAGGTCTGGCCCAGCGCCTCGTAGTAATTCAGCGCGGCATCGGTGGACATGATGACCGGGCTGGCACCGGGATCGGGCCGCAGGCGCAGGTCGACGCGGAAGACATACCCATCGGCGGTGACGTCCTGCAGGGATTTGACGATCGCCTGGACCAGGCGCGGCAGGCGTTTGCGGGGCTCCTGGCCATCCGGCAGGTCGAGCACCTCCCCGTCATAGACGGCTACGAGGTCGATATCCGAGGAATAATTGAGCTCGCCGGTGCCCATCTTGCCAAGCGCCAGGAAAACCACGCCTGGTAGCGGATTGTCCGGCGCGGCTGGGGCAGGCAGCTGGCCGCGATCCGCGCCGAAACGCACATGAGCCAGCAGGCAGGCCTTCACGCTGGCATCGGCGAAACGGGTGACAGCACCGGTCACGTGTTCGACCGGCCACTGTCCCGACAGGTCGGCCAGCGCAACGATGAGGTGCATGCGGGCCTTGGCCTGGCGCAGGGACCGGTCCAGCGCCTCGATACTCTCCGCTGTCTGCCCGGCCTCGCTCACGCGCTCCAGCACGTCTTTCAGCGCCTGCTCGCCGGACAGAACGGTCCAGCTCGCCAGCTCGTCGGCGCAATTGAGGGCCAGACGGGCCAGATAGGGCGCGGTCTCGAACACGCTCTCCAGGAAGGGCGTGGCAGGACGGAGTGTGTCCCGGTCGGTGTCGGAAAGTTCGGCGAAAACCGGCGCCGGCCATTGCGTTGCCGGTCCGGGCAAGGGTTCCAGGTCTGGATGGAGAAGCGGGATGTCCGGGGCCATGCCGTCAAACTGGCGTGATCCGGCTGGTGAGGAAAGTCCGAACCGCCCTATTCGGCGGTTTCCGGCGGTGCCATCGGATAACACAGAGAGGCCCGCAATCCCGGGCCCTTGCCGTCCGCGACATAGCCGGGGCCTTCATCCAGCTCGAAACGGCCATTGTGGATGTCGGCGATCGCCTTCACGAGGGAAAGCCCGAGGCCCGAGCCCGGCAGGCTGCGCGAATTGTCGAGACGGACAAATCTCTGCGTCACGCGATCACGATCCTCGACGGGCACGCCCGGTCCGGTATCGGTGACCGAAAACTCCGCACGGCCCTCGCCATTCTTGCGCAGGCGCAGCACCACGGCCCCGCCCGACGGTGTGTATTTGACCGCATTGTCGAGCAGATTCGCCAGCGCCTGGGAGAGCAGGCCGCGATCGCCCACGATCGTCATGCCCCGTTCGATCTCGGAATCGAATTCCAGGCCCTCATCCTCGCAAACAGGCTCGTAGAGCTCGGCGAGATCCTCGCCGACATCCGCCGGGTCGAGCCTGACGATCGAGGCCCGGCTCTCGCCCGCCTCGAGACGTGAAAGGGAGAGGATGGAATTGAAGATACCGAGGATTTCGTCGGTGTCGGCAACAGCACGTTCCAGCGTCTGTTCGCGAGATTCCAGATCGCCGTCCTCGCGCAGCGCCTCGTCGAGCCGGTTGCGCATGCGCGTCAGCGGCGTGCGCAGGTCGTGGGCGATACTGTCGCCGGTGTGACGCATGCGATGCATCAACGCCTCGACGCGATCGAGCATGTTGTTGAAATTCTCGGAAAGTTCGTCGAGCTCGTCGCCGGTGTAATTGCGGGCCGCACGGCGTTTCAGATCACCGGCGCGGACATTGCGCGCCACGCGGTTGATCCCGTCGAGGCGGCGGACAAAACGCCGGCTCACGAAAATACCGGCCGCCACACCCAGCGCCAGAGCGAGGGCGGAGGCAGCCAGGATGGTGGAGAACATGCGGCCGACGAGCCGGTCCTCCTCATCCACGTCAACGCCGACAAAAAGACGATATCCGCTGGGCAGTTGCACGATCCGGCCACGCGCCGCGCGGTCATCCTTCTCGGTCTCCTCGGCCCCGCCGGCCGGTGGACGTCGATAAGTGAATTGCAGCCAGCCATCCCGGTCCGGCTGGACCGAGGGCAGGCCGGAAATATTGGCGGAGACGCTGCGCCCGGTCGGGTGTGCGAGCAGGTAGAGATAGTCCGACCCGCCGCCGACAGTGCGCTGGAGAATGTAGGTATTCACCGCCCGGATGCCGCCGGCGTCGAAACGTGCCTGCAGGGCTTCCATCTCGTCATTGATCGCCGCTTCCGCGCGCGAATTCATCATGCGGACGCTGTCGGCATAGATGAAGCCGAGAATGACGAAGCTGGACAGGGCAAACAGCGCGGCAGACAGCAGGGTCTGCCGGAACGCTGTTGTCCTGAGAAAAGCGGCCCCGCGACGCTCCACGCCGGATCAGGCCTGCAGCCGGTAACCTGCGCCGCGCACCGTGTGCAGGAGCGGACGGGTGAAGGGTTTGTCGATCTTCGAGCGCAGGCGCGAGACGTGCACGTCGATGACATTGGTCTGGGGGTCGAAATGATAATCCCAGACTTTTTCGAGCAGCATCGTCCGGGTCACGACCTGGCCGGAATGCTTCATCAGGAATTCCAGCAGCCGGAATTCGCGCGGCTGAAGCAGGATTTCCTCGCCGTCGCGCAGGACAGTGCGAGCCAGGAGATCCATTTCCAGATCGCCGACGACCAGTTTCGTGCGAACCGCTTCGGGATCCCGGCGACGGGCCAGGGCTTCCACCCGGGCCAGCAATTCCGCGAAGGCATAGGGTTTGACGAGATAGTCATCGCCGCCCGCCTTGAGACCTTCGACACGATCATCAACCTCGCCCAGGGCGGAGAGAATGAGGACCGGAGTCCGGTCTTCCTCGCCGCGCAGGGTCTCGACCATGACGAGGCCGTCCATGCGGGGCATCATGCGGTCGACGACAAGCACGTCGTATTCGGCAGCCCGGGCCATTTCCAGGCCTTCTTCACCATCTGCCGCGTGGTCCGCGACATGGCCGGATTCCCGCAATCCCTTGCGGATATAGCTGGCCGCCTCGCGGTCGTCTTCAACAATCAGAATTCGCACGGATCAGTCCTCCAGTACGTCGTTGTTTATTCGTCTTCGTCGAGTTGCAGCGCGACATAGCGCTGGCCGCCACGGCCCTCGACCAGGAGAAGGATGGCCGAACGGCCGTCGCTGCGCGCATCCGCCACGACTTCGCCGAAGGCCTCGGCGCTCTCGACGGAATTGCCGCTGGCTTCCAGGATCACATCACCGGTGGCCAGGCCCTTGCGCTGGGCTTCACTGCCCGCCTCGACCGTATCGACCACAAGGCCGGTCGCATCGGACGGAAGATCGCGGACCTCGCGGTCGGCATCTTCGAGCGGTACCAGGGTCATTCCGAAATAGCTGACCTCGGCAGGTGCCTCCTCGGTGCTGGGAAGTCCGGCCAGATCCTCATCGGTCGGACGGTCACCCAGCTGGACGCGCAGCGTCATCTGGCGACCGTCGCGGATGATCCGGAAACGCGCCGTCTCGCCGGCATCAATGGCACCGACCCGGCGGGTCAGGTCGCGCGAGCTCTCGATCGCATCACCATCAATCTCGATCACCACGTCCTCGCGCTCGAAACCGGCCTCGTCGGCGGGGCCGCCCGAGACGATGGAGCTGACAATGGCGCCCGTCGGCTCGTCGAGACCCAGGGCTTCGGCGATATCGTCGGTGACGTTCTGGATGCTCACGCCCAGCCAGCCGCGGGACACGCGACCGTCGTTCAGCAATTGATCGACGATGCGCGCCGCGACATCGGAGGGAATGGCGAAACCGATACCGACATTGCCGCCTGTCGGGGAGAAGATCTGGGAGTTCACGCCGACGACATTGCCGTTGAGGTCGAAGGTCGGACCGCCGGAATTGCCGCGATTGATCGGGGCGTCGATCTGCATGAAGTCGTTATAAGTGGAATTGCCGATCTCACGGCCCGTAGCCGAGATGATACCGGCCGTGGCCGTACCGCCGAGACCGAAGGGATTGCCCACGGCAACCACCCAGTCACCGACGCGGTATTCCGGGCTCCGGTCCAGCGTCACGAAGGGGAAGGAGATTTCCTCGTCCACCTTCAAGAGGGCCAGATCCGTCTGCGGGTCCAGGCCGATAATGCGGGCCGGATAGGACTCGCCGTCCGCCGTGCCGATCGTGATTTCCGAGGCGCCGGCCACCACGTGGTTGTTGGTGACGATGTGACCGTCAGCCGAGATGAAGAAACCCGAGCCGAGCGATTGACGCGGCTGTTGCGGAATGTCCTGGCCGCGACCACCGAACTGACGCTCCAGCCATTCGCGGAACTGGTCCCGCATTTCCGGCGGGATGTTCTGGGCGTCCGGCATCTGGATGTCTTCCGGATCCGTGCTCGCCTGGATCGTCACCACCGAAGGGCTGACGCTCTCGATCAGGTCGGCAAAGGACATGGGAGCCGAGCCGGGCGCGCCGTAGAGCGGCTGCGTTTCCTGCAGGGCGTAAGCGGGCGTGCTGGCGCGCTCGATGAGAGCACCGGCACCGATGGCGGAGAGAACGAGAAGCGAGACACCGCCCAGGCGGCGCATGCGATCGACCGAGATCATGGGTAGGACGAACCTTTCAAAACTAGTCTGACGACAGGATTGCCGCGCGGCACTTATCCGTGGCGTGACATCTACATTACAATAACATTACAAACGGTAACCTGTTGGACATATAGCTGCAGACAAGGGATTACGCGGGATTTTCAGCGTCTTCGGCCTGCGTGCGGATGACGACCGGGCGGTTCAACGTCCGGTGAACCGGGCATTTGTCGGCAATCTCGATCAAACGGGCTCTCTGCTCGTCATCAAGCGGGCCCTCGAGCCGGATCCGGCGTTCGATGATATCGACGTGACGCTCCTCGCCCTCGGCACAGGCCTCGCAATCCTCGGCGTGTCCCTTGTCGTGGTGGAGCGTGACGGTGGCCCGTTCCAGGGGCCAGCCCTTGCGTTCGGCATACATGCGCATGGTCATCGAGGAACATGTACCCAGGGCGGCATTGAGAAACTGATAAGGCGTCGGCCCGGTTTCATCCCCACCCACCCGGCGAGGCTCATCAGCCAGCATGACATGTTCGCCGACCACGACGTGATTCTGGAACTTGCCCTGCCCCGTCTCACGGACAACGACACTGTCCGCGACCGGGTCCGGCAGGTCGGCGGACGCGCCATCCACGACATAACGCGCCGCCCAGGCGGCGATCATGTCAGCGGCGTGGCGGGCCGGCACATCACCGCGCAACAGGTGATCGGCATCGTCCAGGCTGACGAAACTCTTGGGATGTTTGGCGGCCAGGAAAAGCCGGGAGGCATTTTCCACGCTGACCGTCTCGTCGACCGGCGAATGCGCGATCAGGAGCGGACGGCGCAGCGCCGCGACGGCATCCTCCAGCGTACGGCCGCGGATATCGTCGAGGAATTGCTTCTTGATGGTGAAGGGCCGCCCGGCGAGCGAGACCTCGGCCTCACCCTCGCGTTCAATCGTCTCGACATCACCGCTGAACTGGCATTGCACATGTTCCGCATCCGCCGGCGCACCGATGGTCGCGACCGCCTTCACTGAGGGCATGTCGAGCGCCGCGGCAATAACCGCCGCGCCGCCGAGGCTGTGCCCGACCAGAAGCGCGGGCGCCTCGTATTCGTCTTCGAGGAATCTGCCAGCCGCGATCAGGTCCTGGATGTTCGAGGAGAAATTCGTGTTGGCGAAATCACCGTCGGACTGACCGAGTCCGGTGAAATCAAACCGCAGAACCGCCAGTCCCAGCTGGGCCAGGCGCCGGGAGATCCGGGTCGCAGCGAAGATGTCCTTCGAACAGGAAAAACAGTGCGCGAAAATCGCGTAGGCCACCGGCCGTGTTGCGGGCAGTTCCAACCGCGCAGCCAGCCGGTCTCCCAGGGCGCCTTCGAACTCGACGCGTTCAGCTCGTGCCATATCGCTCTCCCTTGCTGTCAGGGCAGAGCTAGTGTGCGCCCGGCCCGGCTACAAGACAAAGCCGATGACGATAATGTCAGCGCCTATTCGGTCTCCTCGCCCTGCCAGACACCGGCCTCCTGCAGGGCCTCGGCGACTTCGGGCGGCATGTAGGTTTCGTCGTGCTTGGCCAGGACCTGTTCGGCATGGAAATAGCCATCCGTGCCGAAACGTCCCTCGGTGACGACGCCCTGACCCTCACGGAAGAGGTCCGGCAGCAGGCCCGCATAGACAACATTCACGGTCTCAACGCGGTCGGTGATGCCGAAGGAAACGACCCCGCCCTCGCGATTGACGACCGAGCCTTCCAGCACCAGCCCGCCTACGCGGACGCGTTCGCCGGCCGGCGGCTGTTCCGCCGCGACCTCGCTCGGGCTGTAGAAGAACACCACGGCGTCGCGGAAGGCGAACAGGCCCAGCGCGATGGCTGCCACAAGGACCGCACCTGCGGCAGCGATTGTGGTAAGGCGACGATTGCGATGCCGCATCAGGAAGACCTCCGGAAAACCAGGGACAGATTATTGGCCGGCATGCTGATACGCGAGTCGTGGCGCAATCCGGCGGTTTCGAATTCGGCGATGACCCGGTCGAGATCCCGGACACCCCATTCCGGATCCCGCGAGCGCAGGGATTCGTCGAAGCCCAGATTCGAGGGCGCGGTTGCGTCGCCCTCCTTGTAGGGACCGTAGAGATAGACCACGCCGCGCTCTGGCAGATGCTGCCCGGCATAGGCCGCGAGAGCCTGTGTGACAGCCCAGGGCGAGATATGGATCACATTGATGCAGACAAGCGCATCAAACCCATCCAGCCCGTCGGCCCAGTCCGGCTGCGTGAGATCGAGATCCTTCGGCGTCAGCAGACCGCCGCTCATTTCCTGAGCCCGGATTGCCTGACTGGCGCGGGAGGCCGGATTTGGATCGCTGTACTGCCAGATCACATCGCCACGGCGCTGGCAGAGCTCTTCGCCGTGCTCTCCGGTGCCCGAACCGATTTCGAGCACGCGGGCCTGGTGCAGCAGGAGCTCGGCGAGTATGTCGGTAATCGGGGCAAGATTGCGCGCCGTGCTGGGAGAATAGAGTTTCTCGCCAACGATCTCGCGCGCTTCGAGCGCCACGGGCTTGTCGTCCGGACCAGTCATGCCGGGGAGATAATCTGCCAGGATGATTGCAGCAAGAGGCCGGCTGGAAACGGGACGCTATGCCGCGGCTGCGGCGCCGCGACGGCGCAGCGTGGCGGATTCTTCGGTGAGGCCGGCCGCGTCCATAAGGCGGGCCGTGATCTCGAGCCCCGAGCGTGCGGTTTCGCGGTTCTGACCCTCGCTGTCGGCGACCAGGTCGACCAGCATTTCGCCGGCATCCTGCATGCGCGAGGTCATCTCTTCCATGATGCGTTTCTGCGTGCTGGTAATGGCAGCCGCATTGGCGTGCTCACGCGAGGCCTGCAGGAAGAATAACAGACCCTCCGCCCGGTCAATGGCGGCATCATTGGGTAGCTGCGCCGGGATGATGCGCCCGCTGCGGCCGCGCCGCGGTTCCGGCAGGCCACTATCCAGGGCCAGCGGCACCTTCTGGAGGATTTTCTCGACGTTGGTTGAAGCTTCGGCGCGCAGACCGAACAGGGATTGTCCCCAGCGGCCATCCTTGCGAATTCCAAACTCGGCCGTGATGCCGGTGGAATAGGCCACATACTTGTCGAAGACGTCCCACATCTGCTTGGCCTCGGCCAGATCAGCAGGCGGATTGGCCAGGCTGGAGGCGAGGCTGCCCGTATCGGACAGGAAGGCATCGCCGACAGCCGCCAGCTCAGTCTTGGACACAACAAGATCATCCTCTCGACGGCCGATCTTCGCGATCACGCGGAAGATCTGCCAGGGCTGGTTCAGGCGCCCCATCGTCATGATCAGCAGCCAGACCGCCGCTTCAGGTACGGTCTCGACCAGTTGTTCGTGGATCTTCTTGATCTTGTGCGCCATCTCCTCGTCCAGCTCGTCGAGACGCGGCGGGATCTGGCGCATGGCATTGTCGAGTTCCTCCGAACTCTTCAGCAGGATGACGGCATCGCTCAGCATATCCCGGCCTTCGGCACCGAAACGCTTGACCAATGCGGTCATGTCCTTGGGCACGCGGTCCGCATTGTGAAGCGCTTCCTCGAGCTTCTCGGCAGCAGAGCGCCGGAATTCATGCCAGACCGCATCGGTTTCCGGCTTGCGGCATTTGCGGGCCGTTTCCAGCACATCGCGGCAGAGACGGCGGCCCATCCAGCCCCACATCTTGCTGATCTCTTCCGGCGTGAAACGCGCCTGCGAGGGCATGGTCGTGCCGGGCTCGGCCGTCAGCGGACGCAGCGGAGCGAAGAGATAGGGCCGCGCCTTGTCGCCGGCCGGTTCGCTGAAGCTTTCTTCGAGTTCCGTGAAGACATCGACCAACCTCTGGGAGGCCGGATCACTGTCCGCAGCCATGCGTGCAGACTCGTGAAGAGCTGCCCGCATGTGATCGGGCATGCTCTTCCAGAGCGTCTCCAATTTCGCACGTTGATTTGGCGAAAGCTGAGCCATCGCGGACATACTTCTCCAGATTCTGGAGACAGTATTCAGCAAATACGGTTAACGCGGCTTTAGCGCGGGGATAGCGGAAGGCTTACGCACACGCGCAATCCGCCAAGCTCGGAACGGGCCAGCTCCACCTCGCCTTCATAGGCCTTGGCGAGGTCGGCAACGATAGCGAGGCCGAGCCCTGTTCCAGGCGCCTGCTCGTCGAGGCGTACACCGCGTTGAAGCGCCGTCTCGCACCCCTCTTCGTCCAGGCCCGGACCGTCATCCTCGATCAGGAGTTCGAACTGTCCCTCCCCGCCCGGCCGTGCCGAAACACGCAGGTTGGAGGTCGCCCATTTGCACGCATTGTCCATGAGATTGCCGGCCATCTCCTCGAGGTCCTGGCGTTCGCCGCGAAAATTCATGCTCTCCGGCACGTCGGTCTCGATGCGGATGCCGCGCTCGCTGTAGATCTTGGTCAGGGTCCGGGCGAGATCATCGACCACCGGGTGTACCGGCGTGCGGGCACCGACCGCCTTGGCGTGGGCGGCAGCACGAGCCCGGCGTAGATGGTGGTCGACCTGTTTGGCCATGACACCGGTCTGGCGCTTGACCAGCTCCGCCAGTTCCCCGCCCTGGCTGTGGCTTTCATTGGTTAGGACCGCGATCGGCGTTTTCAGCGCATGGGCCAGATTGCCGACATGGGTGCGCGAGCGCTCCACCAGTTCGCGGGAGTGATCCAGCATTGCGTTGAGCTCGTTGGCCAGAGGCTGGAGCTCGACCGGGAAATCGCCCTCCACGCGCTCTTCCATGCCCTCGCGGACATCGGCCACGCTGTCGCGCATGCGCAGGACGGGCGCCAGACCGATCCGGACCTGGAAGAACACGCCGGCAGCGATCGCCGCCGCGAAACCGACAAACATCAAGGCGGCGATGATTGCGAAATTGCGCACTTGCCGGTCGGCCGGACCACGATCCTCGGCGGCCAGCATGACCACCATGCCGGGCCGGTTGGGCAGGCGAATACTCTGCGCCACGAGGCGAAGCGTCTCGCCGTCGGGGCCTTTCATGGTGGCGAAACGGACCTGGCCTGGCTCGGCCAGGCTGGCCGCGATCAGACGGTCCTCGGGGTAGAGATTCTCGTCCCACAGCGAGCGCGAGGCGAGCAGGATGCTGGTCTCGCCTTCATCCGGGGCATCCAGGATCTGCCAGTACCGCCCGGAGAACACCCGGCCATAGGCCGGATCCGAGGGCTCGCGCGCCAGAGCGAGCGTGCCGTCCTGGCGGGTTTCGGCCGCAGCAATGAGCGCGCCGGACACGCTTTCAAGCCGCGTGTCCAGCGTGCCGATGATGGATCTCTGGAAGAGCGTGGTCAGCGCGATGGCGCCGACCAGGAGCAGGACGAAGGCCCAGGCAGCAGCTCCCGCAAAGAGGCGGAATGCGAGAGAGCTGCGCGTCGTCACGAAACCGGTCGGACCTCGGGTGCCACGAGCCGGTAGCCGAGCCCGCGCACGGTCTCGATCCGGTCAGACCCGATCTTCTTGCGCAGGCGACCGACGAACACCTCGATCGTGTTGCTGTCGCGGTCGAAATCCTGATCGTAGATGTGCTCGACCAGTTCGGTTCGGGAAATCACGCGGTCCTGATGGTGGGCGAGATAGCTCAGCATGCGGAATTCATGCGAGGTCACCTTCACGGGTGCACCATCGATGAACACCCGGGCACCGCGCGTATCGATGGACAGGCCGCCGCATTCGATCGTCGAGCTGGTATGACCGGCCGCACGGCGGGTCAACGCGCGCAGGCGGGCGAGCAATTCCTCGGTGTGGAAGGGCTTGGTCAGATAGTCATCGGCCCCGGCATCGAAACCGGCCACTTTTTCCGACCAGCGATCGCGCGCCGTCAGGATGAGAACCGGGAAATCCCGTCCATCCGTACGCCAGCGCTCCAGCACCGTCACGCCGTCCAGTTTCGGCAGGCCGAGATCGAGGACGACGATGTCATAGGGTTCGGTATCGCCGAGAAAATGTCCGTCTTCGCCGTCCAGCGCCGTGTCGACGGCATATCCGGAATCCTCGAGGGCCCGGCAGAGCTGGCGGTTCAGATCAGGATCGTCTTCAACGATAAGAGCGCGCATGATTACCTCTAGCGTTCGTACAGAATTTGCCCGGTCCGGGCATCGGCGACAACATCCACGCGCCGACCATCCGCGGTCAGTATCTTGATGATGTAACGCGGCGAGGCGCCCCGCTCCAGTTCGGCATCAAGCACTTCCGCTCCCGGATATTGCCGGCGCACGGCACTGATCACTCGCAGGGCCGGAACGATTTCTCCGCGCTCGCGCTGGTCACGCGCCTGGTCCGCGGTGAAGCGGTCCTGGGCGGTCACCAGTCCCTGCCGTTCGAGCACGGGCTGTTGCGCATCGGCGGCGGCCGATAGTGCGAAAGCCAGGCTGGCGGCAGTGGTTATGATCAGTGTTCTCAACATGGCACTCACTTTTACGGCCGCCCCCTGAACCCGGCCTGAACGATTTGCTAAGATTACATCAATTCAGGACTTCATGCCCTTGCGCGGATCATAGCCTGCGGGTGGGCTCCACGTCTCCAGAAACTCGCGCAGGGCATCGTCACTGGACGGCAGGGCAATCATCAGGCGCACCAATTGATCGCCGCGCTTGCCCTTGGCACCTGCAAATCCCTTGCCGCGCAGTCGCAGCAGAGCGCCGCTCGTCGAGCCGGCCGGGATCTGCAATTCCACCGCGCCGTCAATCGTTGGCACGCGGACCTTCGCTCCCAGCGCCGCCTCCTGCAGGCTGACCGGAAGCTCCAGCCGGACATTGTCGCCCTCGCGCGAGAAATACTTGTGCTCGGAGATCTTCAGCTCGATCAGCGCATCGCCTTGCTCGCCGCCGCTGGGCGAGGGATGCCCCTGGCCGCGCAGCCGCAGGACCTGGCCATCTGTTGCACCAGGCGGAACACCGACATCGATCGACCGGCCTCCGGGCAGGACCACGCGATGCTTGCCGCCGCCGGCCGCGTCCATGAAATCGAGCACCAGGACCTGCCGCACTGATTCCCCTTTCATGGGAGCGCGTTTCTGCTGGGCACCGAAATCGGCGAACAGGTCGGAGAAGATGTCGCCGAACTCGTCCGGCCGGCCGCCACGCCGGCTCTGGCGGAAATTGAACGGCCCGCCACCCGGACCGCCGCCGCCCATGCCGGCACCCGGCGGGAACCCCGCACGTCGCGCCGCGTCATATTCCGAACGCTTGGCCGGATCGGACAGGATGCTGAAAGCCTGCGAGACGCGTTTGAACCGCTCCTCGGCGGCCTTGTCGCCGGGATTGGCGTCCGGGTGAAGCTGTTTGGCAAGACGGCGATAGGCCTTCCGGATCTCGTCATCCGAGGCAGTCTTCGAAACGCCGAGTGTCTTGTACGGGTCTTCCATTCACCAGGGCTCATGCGGCAGCGTGTCAGGCATCAGCATGTAAGCGTCTTCGCCGCTTTGCGCAAAGACCGCTCACAGAACCAGCCGCGCGCGCACGGGCTCGCCGGCACCCAGCCGGTCCGAGAGCTGGGCGATCTCCACCTCGATTGCCTCGGGAAGACCATTGCCAGGACCGGACAGCAGGGCCGCGTCGATATCGAGCCAGGCCGTTGTCGTCTGGGCCTCCAGCAGCAGCTCGTCCTCGCCGGACCGCCACAGCCGGACCCGGTAGAGTTCGCGATTTTGGCCGAGCGGAACATCCAGCCCGGCCCAGCCATCGCCGCCGATCCGCGATCGCCGGATCCAGCCCAGCCGCCAATATCCGTCCCGCCTTCGAAGACGTGGATGGACCGGGCTAAGGGGACGCAAATGGCGCTGACGCGCGGCAAAGCCCGCCTGGGGGTCACGGCCAGAGGGAAAGGCCTCGTCCCGGGCCAGGGCCCGGATGTCCAGCGGCACATTCGCTTCATGCTCCGCCAATGCAAGAACCGCCTGGCGGCCGTCGAGCAGGGCGACTTCCGAACCGGCCAGGCTCGCCATGACCCGGCTGCCGAACAGTCCGCGCAACAGGCCGGACAGGCGATAGGTCCGCGGCGCGACCAGTTCGGCATCGCGAAATTGCAAAATCTCCCACTCACCGTCCGGTCCGGCAATCGCGATCCGGTTGGCCCCATTCAACACGTCGAGTGCCGATCTCGTTTCCAGCGCGCCATCGTACAGGCGCACCTCGCAGATCGATGCCCGGTCCCACCGGCCGACCCGCCCTTCGGGCAGGTCGCGCGTCAATTCTCCCAACCCTCCCGGCCGGGCGAGTGTCTGCCGCACGGCCCAATTGCCAGATCCGGCCCGGGTCACGATCGTCCGCGGACCATGCCAGGGATCGGCGAAGGCGAGCACCAGCGGTCCGCCGCGATCTGCACCATCTTCGGGAAGGGAGGGGATATCCAGGAGCCGGACCACGGCCCGGGCCGGCGGCAGATCGGCCCCGGTGCTGGGCCCGGCCTGACTCCCCGCGAACACCCCGTCGCCCTTCATCACTCCTTCGCATTCAACCTCGCGCGCCGCATCGCCACGCCCGGCGGTGATACGAACGTCCCTTCCGTCCAGCGTGAGCACATCGCCGGGTTCGCAGGCCAGCATCGAGGGCGGCAGGAAAACCGACCACCCGGTGTCCCGGCTCTCCAGTCTTTCCAGCTTCGCCGCGACCCAGTCCTCCGCCAGGCCTGGATCGGCAAGGACAGGGACTGCGAGCATCGCCCCGCGGTCGGCATCACCGCTCTGGCGGGCCCGCACCTCGCCGGGATTGTAGTTGGCCGTGTCATCGAAAAAGGACAGGCGCAGATCGCCGGGGCGGTCAGCGGCCGCCAGTCGTGAGACGGCGACCGGATCCGCAATGAGGTCGCCGATCAATGGGCTCCGGACCGGCAAGCCTCCCTCGGCCGCGCTGACCCGCACGGCGGAGGCGCTTTCGACCACCAGCAAATCGAAGAGTTCAACCAGCGGCTCCAGCGCCGACCGGGCTGATTGGCCGCCGCTGACCAGATAGCCCGAGAGGATATGAGGCAGATCCGTCACATCGATCCCCGTCAGCCCGGCCTCCCCTGCCAGTTCCGTCACGATATCGGCGAGCAGGACCTGCCCGGCCCGGCCGTTGAGCCAGTGGCCCGAGCGCCAGTTCGCCCCGTCGCTCCAGACATGGTCCCGTGCCGGAAAATCGGGCCACGGACGAGCATCCCAGGCCCAGATGTGAGTCCAGTCCGCCTCGATCATCGGACCGCCATAGATCGGCGAGACCGGATTCGTGTCCGGACTGTCCCAGTGGGCCAGCACGGCCTCCAGGTAACGCCGCTGGACAAGATCATCGCGGCGACCGGTCGAGAACCAGGGCGGCCGGCTTTCCGAGCTCTTGGGATCGATGAAGACGTTGGGCTGGTTGGCGCCCTTGTCGACGGCTGGACAGCCCACTTCGGTCAGCCAGATCGGCTTGGATCGCGGCTGCCAGCCCGTCGGATCAGACACGCGCACTCCGCCCGGCCGGTCGTGATGAGCATGGCTCCACCAGCTGAGCAGATCCTTGCAGCGCCAGATCCAGACCTCGCCGTGCTCGCTATCGACAATGGGATGGCGGTCCTGGGCCTGCCGGGCGGTCTCGTCGGGATAGAACCAGTCATGGCCCTCCCCGCCCGCAACGCGGCTGGCGAGATAGTCCGGATCATGGGCCGACGCGGCATCATCGGCATCAAGATGATCGGATCCGTCACGCCAGTCCGACAGGGGCACATACCAGTCGATCGCGACGGCATCGATCGCGTCGTGCGACCAGAGCGGATCGAGATGGAAGATCTTCTCCCCCTGCCCGTCCTGCCAGCCGGAAAATTCCGTCCAGTCCGCCGCGTATGAGATGCGGCAGGCCGGGCCCAGTATCGTGCGGGCTTCCTGCGCGAGATCGCATAACTGGCCGACCGCTGGGAATTCGCCACTCGTATTGCGGCTGGTGGTGAGACCGACGAGTTCCGATCCGATCAGGAAACCGTCCACACCGCCCGCCGCACGGCCGAGCGCTGCGCAATGCAGGATGAAACGGCGCAGACCCCAATCCTCCACACCCGAATACACGATCTGCTCGCCGGCCTGGCTAAAATTGCTTGCGCCGGCCACGCCGAAGAAATTCAACACCTGGGTATCGGCGGAGGGATCGCCCGCGCCGCTGCTGGAGCGGATCCGGCCCCGCCAGGGATTGGCCGGCTGGCCCGTCGCACCATCGGGGTCGGGCAGGACATTGCCGGCCGGGATATCCATCAGGATGAAGGGATAGAGCGTGACCCGATAGCCGCGCGATTTCAGTTCCCGGATCGCGGCGATCACGCTGGCATCATCCGGCGAGCCGCCATAGACGGGCCGGCCGTCGGTCTGGCTGACGAGGAATGCCTGTTCGCGATCCAGACCCGCCACGCGCCATTGTGCGGGCCGGGTCGGTTTGAGACGCGTTTCCACGCCGGGCCGGATCCGGCATTGACCACAGCGCAGATCATCGCCGAACCAGCAGATAACCAGCTGGACAGAGCGGCAGACGGGCAGATCGCGCTCCAGATCGTCCAGCGAAGCGACCAGGTCCGGCACGCCGCGGCCGGAATTGCGGTTCTCGGCCCGCTCACGCCCAGGACCCAGTTCATGCATCACGGTTTCGGTCTGGTAGGCGAATTCGCCTGACCCCGGGATCAGATTGACGCCGCGGACCAAGCGTTCGAGCCGGGCCGAGGATGAGGGCCGGAAGACTTCAACGCTGAGATTGGGAATGCGATTGCCGAACGTCTCCAGCGGCATGTCCTCGAAGACCAGATAGGCCGTGTTGCGGAAGCCCGGCGTATCCTCGCCCTCGATCGCGGCAATGACATTGTCAGGCATCTGGTCCGGCGTGCCCCGGTGCAGCCGCCAGGAATAGGCTTCCAGATCAAGAGGGGCGCCATTGGCCCAGATCCGGCCGATACCGGCGATCTCGCCCTCGCACAGGCCGACGGCGAAACTTACCGAATAGGCATAGTCGATACGGCTGGGCCCGCTCTTGCCGCCGGGGCGGGTCTTGCGTTCCTCCTCGCGGAAGCGCGAAGCCCAGATCACCTGCCCCGCCAACCGGGCCCGTCCCCAGACTCGCGACATGGGCGCGCCCTCGCTGGAGGTCTGCACCTGGAGATCGGCCAGCCGTGCGCCGTGCTGTGTCCGGGAAAAGGCCATGTTCAGCGCGTAATCAGCCGCTGTCGCGGCGAGGAAGGCCGGAGCCTGCTGGGCGAGATGGCTCGCCGCTGTCATGAGCATCTGGGCCATCAATCGGTCCTGTCGCGAAGCTTTTCGGATACGGGAAAACGGAACGCGGCCACACAGCGCCTGCGCCACCAGGACGTGAGCCGGCTCTCGCACACCGTCCGGCGCCAATAGGCGTGAATGAAACAGCCGTGATCGCTGAGAATGCCGCAATGCCGGCCCGGCTCATTGCGCGCGGGCCGGAAGAGAAGGATGTCGCCTGGGCGGGCCTCGCCGGGCGACAGCTCGACCAGGTAACGGCGCAAACCGGCCAGCAGGTCCTCTGCTGCCTCGGGCCCGCTCCAGTCAGGCGTATAGGCCGGCAGATCGCAGACATTTTCGCCGTAGAGCTTGCGCCAGATACCGCAGACAAGGCCAAGACAATCGCAACCCACGCCCGGCGTGCTGGCACGATGATGATAGGGCGTGCCAATCCAGCGGCGCGCCTCGGCGAGGGCCGCGGCCCGGACGGAGCGCGGCATCAGGCCAGCCCCCGCGATCCGCCGTCATGGCGGGCCTCGCCGGCCGGTCCGGCCTGCAGAACATCATTGCCGACCATATGGGCAAAGCCGCGGAAATTGACCGTATTGGCGAAACGCTCGCGGCAAGTCGCAAGGCGTTTGTCACAACCTGATCCGAACGCCGCGTGCCCCGGCGCGACACTGCAGCGCGCATCGCCCAGGTCCGCATCGCAGCGCCGGGAGAAAACCCGTCCCACGACATTGTCGAGCCGGTGCGAGAGGCCGCGAAGCTCGGCCTGGATCACGCCCTCTTCCAGCCGGATCTCCCCGATCTCGCCCTGCCGGACCCGGACGCGTAGAGCCGGGTCCTGCCAGTCCACACGCCAGGTCTCGACCCTCGCCTGCGACCACAATCCGGCCTCGACATCCGCCTTCCGGATACGCGCGGAATCCAGTCCGCCCAGCAGGCGAGCATGGCCCGGCGAGAGCGAAGTGGATTGTTCGGCATCAAGCGCACCGAACCCGGCTGCGGCCTCGTGAAACACGCCGTCGAATTCCAGGTCACGATCATGATCAGTGAAACCGAAGACCGCGCCGTCGAGACGCGTGACACGCCAGCACCAGCACAGCGTGGTGACGCCCGCAGACAGGCGTGCCTGCAGGCCGTCCGGAAGATCGAGCATGACGCCCTCCCGGGTTTGGGGTGAATCGTAATGGATGTGACTGGATCCGCCTCAGTCGAGGCGGAGTTCGATCAGCGGAATGGAGACCGCGTCTGCCGCGCCGAGATGCGCGAGCGTGAGATCGAGATGGTCCTGTTCGAAGCGCGCCGGGCAATCGAAGCGGAAACCCGCTGTCACGGCCTGTCCGGCCGGCGGGGCAGTAACGAGCTCGATTTCGCCCGTCGCTGCATCCAGCTGGACCGGTACTTCTGAGCCATCGACCGCAACCTGGATCGAAGCCTCGACAGGTTTTCGGATCACGCGCTGCCAGGCATCCGGTCCGTCGCCATAGGTCTTCACCAGCGGGAAGACGGTCCTTGCGCCATCCCCGGTACCGATGACCTGGTCGAACGGGCCGGGTTCTTCCGAGGGCAGACAGGATTTGTGGTCGAACGGGTCGCGGAACCGGAAACCGTGCAGCGGTCCGCGGCGCGCCTCGAAAAAGGCGATCAGCGCCTGCATGGCGTCGAGCGAGCGGATGGCGCCGCCAACATCCCAGCGCCGCCGGCTGTCGGCCCAGGGCGTATTGCGTTCCTCGCGCCCAGAGCGGAGCGTGACGATCTCGGTCCGGCGCTGCGGGCCGCCGCGTGCCCCCAGCGCGATCGGGACAGGAAAATCCACCTCGTGGAAAACGGTCATGAATAGCGCCTTCCCTTCAGAATGGCCCGGTGGACGGCACGACCGATCTGGACCTCGCTGGGCAGGCGGGAGCCGGCCGTATCGCCGTGAGGCAGGGTGAGATTGATCGAGACCGGCAGAGCCTGTTCCCCGACGTGGCCGGCCACGCCCGGAGTGAAGATCTCCGGTCCCCGCTCGCCCACCAGATACGCCCCGCCCGGTGTGACGGGACCGCCCTCCGCGCGGGCGCCAAAAAACGGCAGGCCGGACAGTGTCGATTGCAGCGCGCCGCGCAGCGGGGCCTCGATCAGCGTCTCCGCGGCCAGCCGGGCCATGTCGCGCAATATGCTGTCCGCGAGGCCGGAAAAACTGGCCGCGCCCGCACGTGCGGATGACGCCAGCGAGGTCTCGATGCGCGATCCGGCACGTTCGAAGGCCTGGGCGATCGCATCGGCGGCCTCCTGCGCCGGACCCTCGGCGAGGTCCTGCAAGCTGCGGCCGGCCGCGTCGATATCATCCTCTGTGCGGGTCATGAATGTCGGCTCTCCTGTTCTCGGGCCTCGTGTCGGGATAGGCGCACCGGAGACGGTCGATCGCCTCCCGCGCCGGGATTTCGGCGGAAGCGGTCGTCAGGGCACGCCATTCAGCGAGGCTGAGCGACCAGAATTCGCGCGGCGGCAGGCCAAGCTGCAGCCCCCGGCGCAGCGCAGACGGCCAGTCGATCGACGGCGCGGTCATGCGGCCGCCTCGATGCAGCGGGTCACGGCCTCGACCGCGCGTTGAACATTGAGATCGGACCGGGCCAGGGCCTCAGCCGGGATATCGGTCCCCCCTCCGCGCAGCAGAACCGCAAGCACGGCGATCAGCCGGCGGGCATCCAGAGGTTTGCCCGCGGCCATCAGAGCCTCGATTTCCGCCAGCCCACCCAGGGTCAGGCAGAGCCGCTGGGGCCGGCCATCGATCTCGATCTCCACCTCGCCGCGTTGCGGATTGGCCATTACAGCGCCTCGAAGGTGAGTTGACCGGCCGAGCTCAGCGTCATCGACCAGGCGGCCTCGCCATCAAACCGGCCGGAATAATCCAGCGCCGCCACGAGAAACGCGCCGTCGATGCGGCCGAAATCCGGGATGAAAATCTGCCAGTCCGGTATGGATTGCTCAAAGAAAGCACGCCGGATGCGGGCATCGGCCTCGCCGTCGAGAAACACGCCCGCCCCGGAAATCGTGCAGGTCTTCAACCCGGCTCCGGCCAGGCATTCGCGCCAGCCCTCCGGACTGTCGGCATGGGTGATGTCCACGGGTTTCGCATTGAGCGAAATCGTCTTCATGCGCAGCCCCGCGACCGCAACGAAATCCGGCGGATCCCCGCCGTCGGAGAGCTTGAGCAATATGTCTTTTCCGGCTTGGATGGTCATGAGGCCTCCGCTGTATCGGCAAGCCCCACCAGCGCACGTAGACGAATAATCCCCCGGCGCAGGCGGGCATTGCGGGTTGAGAAAATGTCCGAATAGGCCGGCACCAGGCTGATCAGGCGCACGGGTTCGGGCAGGTTGATATCGGCGCGGCGCAGGGCCTGGCGCAGCACGCCCAGCACGGCGGACGGATCGCTGTCGCGGCACCACACCTCCAGCGTCAGGCGCATTTCGGTCAGGTTCGCGTGCTCGGCATCGCGGGCAAGACTTTCCACGCGTCCCCAGCTGGCGAAGGGATAGGCCACGGTGCGCGGGCGTTGTGAGAAAATGCGGGCGGGCTCGCCCAGGATCGCCATCACCGCGGGATCGGCGGCGAGTGCCGTGGTGACCGCCTGCTGCAGGCCGGTTTCGACAGAACTCACACTCATAGGGATCGCCTCCGCCAGGGCGCGATCAGGGACTGGACGGTCAGCGGCAGGCCCGCCTCCCGGTTCAATTCCCGGTCAGGTTCATGCAGATGCATCGCCAATTGCGTCACCGCCTCGACCAGCGGCGCGGGGATGTCGGCGACCTCATCGCCGTAGCCGCAGCGAAAGCGGATCTCGATCCCGGCCTGTTCACGCCCCGGCACCGGGAAGACGCTGTCGGGCTTGAGCGCGATGCGTCCGGGATCGGCCTGTGTGTCCACGAAAAACGCCGCCGGATCCTGGTCCGACGGCGTTCCGTCCTGTGCGTAGATGGTGATCGCCTCGAGGGCGATCAGGGGCGGCCGGAGAAGGCGGAATTGCGTGCCGAAGGCCAGCAGACGCCCATCTCCATCCCAGTTGTCGCGTCGTTCCAGCCAGGTCTGGGAGAGAAGCGCGCGCCCGGTTTCCCGCTCGACACGTTCCCGGGCGCTGCGTATCAGTTGGGACAAGTGATCCGGTTCATCGCCCGGCGCCAGGCGCAGGCGGGCAGCCAGATCAGCCACGCTCACCGGCTCGATGGCCGGCGGATCAATCAGGGTCAGGGACATGAGGGTCTCCGGTCTGTGACGGACATCAGGGCCTTGCCGGCCCGGGAAAGGACAACGCGCCATGGGCACGCTTTCGAGATATCTGGGTTACGGCGCGGTGGTGGCCGCACTCCTGACGGTGGCGAGCTTCCTGCGCTCCGGCGAGCCCTCGACACCCTTGTTCGCGCTGACCTTCGTGCTGGTCGCCGGCGGTTTCCTGACTCGGTCCGTTGCCAACAAGCGCGATGCCCATGCCGATGGCGGACCGATCTCCGACGGTGAACGCCCGTCAAAGGCGGACAACCGGACTGAAAACAGCAAGGACAGTGACAGCTCCGATGGCGGCGGTTTCAGTGGCGGCGGTTTTGACGGCGGCGGCGGCAAATGACGGCCGCCCCTGAACATCAGACCTGGCTGAAACGCTATTTGCGCTGGCTGGCCTTCGGCATGTGTGCCGTGCCGGCCTTTTTCCTCGGCTGGACACTGGTTGAAATGCAGATCGGTCCGATGACCGATCGCCTGCAGGCCGCCACCTATGCCATTCCCGGTCTTGTCGCCGGCCTCATCGCGGTCGCCTTCCTGATGCGCCCGCTCGAGAACTGGCTGCGCGCGATCTACAAGCTTCCCCGCGTCCAGGACGAACACTGTCTGAGCACGCAGGACGGCGTAGACGACCCGCTTGCCGACGCTGCCGAACAAGCGCTGGAAGACCGGTTGAGGGACGAGTTGAAGCGTTGACCCTGGCAGATGCAGCCCGCAAGGCCTTCAGATCGCTCTGGCACCTGATCCGGGAAGTCTTTCTCTCCCTGGTCATACTCTTCGCCATCAGCGCAGCGACTCTTGCCTTTGACTACTTCATGCCGGATGTCCTGCCGGGTTGGCTGCGTCTGATTGCCCTTATTGTGTTTGCAGCTCCCCTGCCGGTCGCAATCGCCTACGGCCTGTTCACGATCGTCCAGATGCTGCTGGATCGCGTCGCACCACCACCGGAGGCGCCGAATCTCAGCGACGTGTCCGACGCAGCCCAGGACGCTCTGGAGCAAAGGCTGCGCGAGGAATTGGGGCGCGACTGAGCCGCGCCCCGTCGCCGCTAGGCCTCGCTGAATTTCAGCACTTTGATCGCCTCGAAATCCTGGACGCCGCCGCCCACGCGCTTGGTCGTGTAGAAGAGCACATAGGGTTTGGCGCTGAAGGGGTCGCGCAGGACTTCCACGCCCTGGCGATCGACGATGAGATAGCCGCGACCAAAATCACCGAACGCAATGGCCAGGCTGCCGGCGCCGATATCCGGCATGTCCTCGGCTTCGGTGACGGGATAGCCCAGCAGAGTCGAGCTTCCCGCCTCGCTCAGCGAGGGCTGCCAGAGATAATTGCCGTCTGCATCCTTGAAACGTCGCACAGCCGAGACCGTGGCGCGGTTCATGACGAAACGCGAACCGGCGCGATAGGCCGAGCGTGGTGCGTAGACGAGATCGATCAGGGCGTCCGCCGGATCCGTCGCGGCGAAACCGCCGTTCACACCGGTCGCCACATAACCCAGCTCGCCCCAGGCCTGGCTGCCCTCGACATTGACCGGATAGTCCAGGAAACCCTTCGGCTTGTTGACGCCATCGCCCGAGACAAAGGCCGCGCTTTCCTGTTCGGCAAAGACATCGCGCACCTCCTCGGCCAGCCATTGATCGATATCGACCATGGCATCATCGAGCAGCTGCTGCGTGGCGGCGGGCATGGCGTAGAGTTCGGCGACCGGGAAATCGATCAGGTCAAGGCTCGGCGTGTCGGTCTCGGGCCGTGCGGCAGTCTCCGTCACCCAGCCCGACATTGCGCCGCCGCGCGAGATGGGTTTGCGGAAGACCGGGGCATGGCTCTGGCGGACCGAAGCAATGGCGCGGATCGGCGAGGCTGCGGCGAGCATGCGGTCGATGCGCCGCTCGGTCTCCTCTGGCACGACATAACCGCCCTCGGCCGCGACACCGGAGCTGGCGGACTTGGCCTCATTGAGTGCCGCCATATCGCCGCGCCGCATATAGGCGGCCCAGCCGGCCGTATCCGCCGGCGTCTCGCCCAGGCCGGGACGTGACTGATCCAGCAGGAGACGGTCGAGTGCGGATTTCTGCTGCACGAGATCGGCGTCGATCCGCGCCAGCTTGTCCTCCAGCAGACAGTCGGCCGAGCGCTTGGCCTCGATCTCGTCGAGACGGCGGTCATTGGCGTCCTTGAAGGCCTCGAACGCGGTCAGGACCTCGCCGAGCGCGGTCCGGGTTTCGGTAGTCACAGAGTTCATCTTGGTTTCCTTGGAGAGCATGGAATGTCCTTTTCGGTCAGGCCGCCGCCGGCAGGCGGACAGGGTCGGGCAGGATGCGCAGGCGGGCCTGCGGCAGCATGGGAAAGGTGACCAGGGAGATTTCCCAGAGATCGATATCGATGAGGTCACGGCCGCGTGGGCGACGCGTCCGGGCCGAGCGGGTCCGGAAACCGATCGACAGGCCGGTCACGGCACCCCGGCGCACGAGGTCCAGCGCCGTGCGACCACGCGGGCCGGAGGGCGCGATCTCGCCGCGCACGAACAGGCCGCGCCGATCCTCGCGGATCTCCCGCCAGACGCCAACCGGCTCGCCGGGATCATGCTGAAACAGCATGGGGAAGCCGGCATGATCGCGCAGCGAGGCCGAGAACGCGCCGGGGCGCACGACATCACCACCCAGATCCTGCAGGTCGAACAGGCTGGCATAGCCTTCAATCAGAAGGGTTGGGTTCATCAGGTTTTCCCGGGTTGGAATTATTATCGGGCTCCCCCCCGGGCGGGGGAGCTGTCAGCGAGCCCGATGGGGTCGATGACTGAGGGGGGTGTCACCGGACGAGTCTCGTTCTGCGCCTCCCCCCTCCGACCGGCTTCGCCGCCCACCTCCCCCGTCCACGGGGGAGGCCGGTGAATTAGTCATCCAGGCGTCGCTCGATACGGTCGAGCGAGGCACGGGCGGAGCGCATTTCCGCCTCCAGCGCCGCCAGGCGTTCGGCGACAGGCTGACGGCGATCGGTCTCGCGTTCGAGCATGTCGAGACGTTCCCCGACCCGACCGGTCCAGATCAGCGCGCCGGAGGTCTGCAATGCGATGGCCAGCACCACGCCCAGCGTGACCTGTTTCTGCAGGGACCAGTCCTTGATCGTCGTCATTGGCTCAGCTCCTTCAGCGCGGACACTTCGCTCTCCTGCGCCGTGATGCGCAGATCCGCGCCGAACCAGGGCCGCAGCCAGACGGTGAGCGCCCGGGCGGTCTTGTTGACCAGCGGTGAGACGGTCTGGCGCCAGAAGGCGAGATTGGCCTCGCGGTAATTGGCGTAGGTATTGTCACCGGGCAGGCCGAGCAGGAGCGGCGGCACGCCAAAGGCCAGCGCGATCTCGCGGGCGGCCTCGCGCCGGGCCCCGGTGAAGTCCATGTCGGCCGGGCTCATCGCCATGGGTTTCCAGTCGAGCCCGCCCTCCAACAAGAGGGGACGCCCCGCATTGTCCGGACCGCTGTGACCCTCGATCAATTCGCTGCGCAGGCGCTCGAACTGGTCCTCGGTGAGGTGGCCGTCCGGCCCGTTGAAGACCAGCGCCCCGGACGGACGTGCGGCATTGTCGAGCAGGGCCTTGGCCCAGCGGCTTCCCGCAGTGTGCAGATCCAGGGCGCTGGCCCCGGCCTGCAGCGGCGACAGGCCGTAATGATCATCGGACGGGTGGAAGAGCTTCATGTGGAAAACCGGAGAGCGCCCGGACACGCGTTCGCGCATGAGGCGAATCTTCCGCCCGGTCAGGGCATATTCCCAGCCCTCCGGCCAGCCGCGCGGACCTGGAAGCACACGCATGCGATCCGGCCGCAAAACATAGATTTCCCGGGCCTTGCCGGCGAGGCAGGAAAGCTCGGCATAGGCATTTCCTGCCACCTGTAGAAAGGCGTGGAAGTTCTCCAGCATTTCCGGTCCGGACTGATCGGGATTGGGCCGGTCGAGCAGCGCCTGCACCTCCGAGTCGGAGGCTGCGAGCGGGACGGAAGCAGCCGCCTCGGCGATGAGGCGGACACAGCGATTGGCGATCGCATTGCGCTCATAACCGGCCCGGCTGAGCGCCGGGATATCACGCGTCGTCCAGGACGCATTTCGCGGCAGGTCCAGCGCCCGCCAGACACGCGGCATCGTCTTCTCCTCCCGGCCCAACAACCGGTCGAGCAAGCTGGGCATGGCGCCCTCCTTTCTTGAATGTCAAACGGGCTCCCCCGCGGGCGGGGGAGCTGTCAGCGAGCCCGGAGGGGTCGATGACTGAGGGGGGTATCGCCGGATGAGACTCCTGATGCACTTCCCCCCTCCGTCCCTTCGGGTCACCTCCCCCGTCCACGGGGGAGGCCGGTGGTTCTAGAACCGCCGGACGCGCGGTTCGGCGCGACTGCCCAGCAGCAGGTCGGTGATGGCCCAGACCAGGGCGTCGACCCGGTCCGGACTGGCACGCGGACCGTCGGGCGCGCCAAAGGCACACATCTGGTCTTCCAGGGCCGGGAAACGTCCGGCATGACGCACCCGGCCGGCGCTGTAGAGCGCAGCGACGGGTTCGGCACGCACATGCTTGCCGCGGCTGGCCCGCACGAGTTTCACCGGCAGGCCGGGATCCGCGGCCCGCAACACGCTGCGCACCATGTCGCCGCCCTGATTGGCCTCGGCGATGACCGCATCGGCCTGGTGAAGCGCGAAACCCTCCGCCACGCGCTGCGCCCAGTCGGCGGGCCGTGCGGGGCCGAAACTCATGTCGGCCAACACCACGGCACGGTCCGGATTGTCCGCCTCACGTCCGGCGATGATGATGCCGCACTCGTCCGATGTGGCCCCCGCCGTGACCGGCGGATCGACGGCCACGATGATGCGTCCCAGATCCGGGATCTCATCCACGTCGCAGGCCTCGACCTGGGCGCGTTGCCAGAGGGCGCCCGGTGGATCATCGATCAACAGGCCTTCCAGCTCCTGCCGCCCCAGCGCCGAGGCACCGTAACTCGCCTGCATCGCGGCCACGAAACCATCGGCGAGATTGTGCGCATTGGCCGAGGTCGGCTGGTGGGTGACCGACACGCCCGCCTGTTTCACAAGCCGTTTGAGCGCCGCGATCGGACGCGGTGTGGTGGTCAGCAAGAGTTTCGGTCTATCCCCAACCCGCAGGCCCATGCGCAGCGTATCAAGCGCCCGCTGCGGCTCCGCCCAGCTGGCATATTCGTCGCCCCAGCCTGCTGAGAATTGAGGACCGCGCAGACCATCCGGGTCCTCTGCAGAAAAGCCATAGGCGATCGCGCCATTGGGCCAGACCAGGCGGTGCCGGCTGGCCTCATACCGCGGACATTCGTCCGGCAGGCCGATCCGGCGCAGGCCCGACACGCCCTCGATCATCACCTCGCGCACATCATTGAAGGTGGGCGCGACGAGCGCGATCCGGGCCTCCGGGTCTTGTGCCTGTTCGCGCACCCATTCCGCCCCTGCCCGCGTCTTGCCGGCGCCCCGCCCGCCCAGGAAGAGCCAGATCAACCAGTCGCCCGGCGGCGGGGTCTGGGCGGCCGAGCGCAGACCATCAAACCGGACTTCCTCCCGTCGCAGAGGCTGAGATTCTTTCCCAAGTGCCCCGTTCAACATCTCCGCGAGCTTCGGCGGCGCGGACGAGCTTGCGGCATAGTTCGACACGGCGTTCTGCAATCCGTTCAGGACTGTCATCGAGATTCCCGTCATCTGCCTCGCCCTGCTCCTGCTTGCCCGTCCCATTCATCCTGGCCTCCCTCGCCAGCAGCGTGTTGTGTGCTGTCAGCGTGCGGGCCAGCTGGCCCGCCTTCACGTAATCCCCTTCGATGATGAGGGCGTCGACACGCGCCGCCTCGGCACGCCTCACCGCGTCGAAACGGCGTTGTCGAAGACTTTCCGGCTCGCGTGCCAGGCGGCGCAGTTTGCGCCTGACCCAGCCGGGCGTGAGCCCTTCCCCTGCCGCGATCTCGTCGACACTCTTCCCGGCAAGATGCAGCATTTCCAAACGCGTCCACGCCAGGGCGTCGCGCTTGGTTCGATCGGTTTTTCTGAACATGCCTGATCATACCCCGACGCTGGATCGGTCGGATTGTTTGCAGCCGGATTGGCGGAAGGTGTTGGCGGGGTTGGGGAAGTTTTTTGGAGGCGACAGGGATAGTGGCGAAGTTATGCACTCATCGGGGTTCCCCCCCGGGCGGGGGAGCTGTCAGCGAACCTGAATGGGTCGATGACTGACGGGGGGTGTCGCCGGGCGAGGTTCCTCCTGAACCTCCCCCCTCCGTCCCTGCGGGACACCTCCCCCGTCCACGGGGGAGGCCGGAGCAGGATCGCCCCCTAAACCCCTTCGCTTACGCGGTGCGATGCCATCGGCCGGGCCATGACCGTGACGCGCGGGCGTTCGCCTTCAACCTTGGTGACTTCCAGGCGTTCGACCTGGCTGTCATCGTGGAAGACGATGCCGGTCAGGGCGTCGAGCACGGCCTTGGCGACATTGTCGACGTCGTGCACCGGGCTGGTCGGCGAGCGTTCGATGCGGATGACGACTTCATACGGGCCGTATTTCGGGCGCGCGCGCTTGAATTCGAGGCGGAAAAAATCCCCGATCAGCGACTTGAAACGCCGCGTCTGCGTGGTGACAGCGTCCACGCGCAAATTGAGTTCATCACCGGTCATCACGGCCTGAACCTTTCCTCTTCCGACCCAATTTTGCGCGGAGCCCCCCCGGCGATGCGCATCATCGTCTTGATCCGTCATGCCTGAGTGATACACGTCCGAATCGAATTTCTCTATCTTCGACGCGCAATCGACGCGCTGCAAGGAGCCTCCCCTCATGAGCGAGATGCGGACAGAAACCGACAGCTTCGGACCTCTCGAAGTCCCGGCCGAAAAACTCTTCGGCGCCCAGACCGCCCGGTCGCTGATCAATTTCCCGATCGGCACCGAAACCATGCCCGTGCCGCTCATCCGCGCACTGGGCATCGTCAAGCGCTCGGCCGCCCTGGCCAACAAGCGCCTGGACAATCTGGAAGCCGAGCTGGCCGACAAGATCGCGGCCGCCGCGACCGAGGTCGCCGAGGGCAAGCTGAACGATCATTTCCCGCTCTCTGTCTGGCAGACGGGTTCGGGCACGCAGTCGAACATGAATACGAATGAAGTCGTCTCGAACCGCGCGATCGAGATGCTGGGCGGCACGATCGGTTCCAAGGACCCGGTTCACCCCAATGATCATGTGAACCGCTCGCAGAGCTCGAACGATACTTTCCCGACGGCCATGCATATCGCAGCAGCCGAGGAGATCACCCACAATCTCCTGCCGGCCCTGCAGACGCTGCACAATGCGCTCAACGACAAGACGCAGGCCTTCAAGGACATCATCAAGATTGGCCGGACCCACCTACAGGACGCGACGCCGCTGACGCTGGGTCAGGAATTCTCCGGCTATACGGCGATGGTCGCCAATGCGATCCGCCGGGTGGAGAGCACGCTGCCCGCCCTGCTGGAACTGGCCATGGGCGGTACGGCCGTCGGTACGGGCCTCAACACGAAGCCGGGTTATGCCGAGGCCTTCGCCGAGGAAGTCGCCAGCTTCACGCAGATGAAATTTGTCACCGCGCCGAACAAGTTCGAGGCGCTGGCCACCAAGGACGCTCTCGTCGAGGCGCACGGCATGCTGAACGCAACGGCGGTCTCCCTGTTCAAGATCGCCAATGATATCCGCCTGCTGGGTTCCGGACCGCGTTCGGGCCTGGGCGAGATCGCCCTGCCGGAAAACGAGCCGGGCTCCTCGATCATGCCGGGCAAGGTCAATCCGACCCAGTGCGAGGCCATGACCATGGTCTGCGCCCAGGTGATGGGAAACAATGCCGCCGTCTCCTTTGCCGGCAGCCAGGGCCATTTCGAACTGAACGTGTTCAAGCCCGTCATCATCTACAATGTCCTGCAGTCGATCCGAATCCTGGCCGACGCCTCGCGCACCTTCACCGAGAAATGCGTGGTGGGCATCCAGGCCCGCGAGGACAATATCAAGGCCCTGATGGAACGCTCGCTGATGCTGGTCACGGCGCTCAACTCCACGATCGGCTATGACAATGCCACCATCGTGGCCAAGACGGCCCACAAGAACGGAACCACGCTGCGCGAGGAGGCCGTGAAACTGGGCTTTGTCACCGAAGAACAGTTCGACGAGATCGTACGCCCGGAAAAGATGATCGGTCCGAAGGCGTAGGCAGATTGACCTCCAAACCCGTCAATCTCAGACAGTTCCGCAAGCGCAAGGCGCGCGAGGAGAAGGCCAGGCAGGCCGAGACCAACCGCGTCCTGCACGGCACGCCGAAATCCCTCACCGAGCTTGAAAAGGCGCGGCGGGAAAAACTCTTGCGGGATGTCGAAGGCAAGCGGCTGGAGCCGGGGTCCGGTACGGAAGCGGATGATGCGGAACCCGGAGCCGGAAACTAGGCCTCGCCGGCATTCAGGGCCGGCGTGAAACCGCGCGAGGTCTCGAATTCCGACAGGAAACCGGCCGCCTCGCTGGCTGCGTCAGGCGTCTCGAAAAAGGTGAAACCCTTCGAGCCGCTCGTATCGCGATGGGCCTCGAATTCCAGCTGGAAAGCCAGAAGCAGAGACTGGGCCGCAGCGATCTTCACCACGCTGGACGGATCGCTTTCGCTTTCCAGGAGGACATAGACGCCCGGCCCGTCGGGCAGGTCGGCCTCTATGATCCCCGTCAGGGGTATGGGGCGGTGCCAATGTCGCATAATTGCCTATCAGATAAGGGAAAAATGAATATTTTCCCTCCTCAGGCGATTTTCCGGCGATCCGACGATCAATATCCCGAGTTCAGAACCGGCCGACGACCGCGCATGCGGCGGAACTCGTCGAGGAATTTCTGGGCTTCCTCGGCCTCGTAGACCGTCTCGAAATACATCATCGCCTTGGGCATGGCTGGCTGATAGCCGTCGGTCGGGTGCATTTCGCGGCGGAAACTGCGCAACAAGGAGCGCGCGGGGGCGATCTTGATGATCGAGCTCACATCGCGTTCGTCCTCCAGAAGCACGTAGACGCCGGAATGATCCGGAACCTTGGTCTCATGCAGCTGGGACATGGGTATGGGGCGGTGCCAACGGCGCATATTCTGTCCTCAGGCCCCCAAGCTACAAAATTCGAGTCAAATCTGCATCGTCTTGTTGAGACTGCGGTAACTATTGTTTTAACGCGCCAGATAGCTGTTTTTAAACGGAAAAATACAGCCCGATTGCAGTATGGAGCGCCCGCCGCCCCATCTAGCCGACAGAAAGCGCCAGCGTGCGCGAGATTTCTGCAGTGTCCCGGCCAGACTGGTCGGCCCAGGCATTGAACGCGTCCTGGGCGGCCATCATCGCCTTCTTGCTGCTCCCCGGCTTCTCCCACACGCCCTCGCGGACGAGCGCCGCACCGACATCATTCGACAGGATCCACCCGCCCCAGCCGGAAAACCGCAGGAAGTATTGCGCCGTGGCCCCGCCGAGCCGGGAACCGCGTTTTTTCAGCACGTCCAGCAGGCCGACCTGGTCGGTCATGGGCCAGTCGGCCATGAAGGCACCGAAAGAGCCATGTTCGCCGGCGATATCGCCGACGAATTGAGCATTCTCGACGGTCGCCATGATTTTCTGGCCATTGCGGACAATACGCTCATCGCTGACCAGTCTCGCGACATCATCGTCGGAGAAGAAACCGACCCGTGACGGGTCAAATCCGTCGAACGCGGCCTCGAACCCGTCCCACTTGGCCTCGATCACTTTCCAGACAAAACCGGCCTGGAAGACGCAGCGAGTCATCTGCGACAGCCAGCGATCATCCGGAATGGCGCGGATATCCTCGCGCGGACGGGCGTGGGAATGCTCGCCCAGCCGGTTTTCGAGATCGGGATGATGGCCGAGCGCCAGGTCCCGGATTTCATCGAATGTGCGCATGCCTCTGTCCTGTTTCGGCTGCTGCCCGTCAGAACGCCCGTCGGGCTTTCCATCCCCAGCATGTGGCGATCAGCCCGCTTTCTTCAATACTCTTTCCCCGGCTCAATTCCCGTCTCTTTCCCCGGCTCGTTCCCGGACCATTGCCGGAGCTCCTCCCGGCTCACGCTTCTCGAAACGGCACCATGCTTGTGTTTTCCGGCAGCGTGGAAGAGTGTCGGGCCATGCCGCTTGAAAAACGCTCCCTCTCCTTGTCCGGCCACCGGACCAGCCTTTCGCTGGAACCGGAATTCTGGGCCATTGTCGACGCGCATGTCGAGCAGAGCGGTGTCTCCCTCGCCGGACTGATCGGGCAGATCGATGAAATGCGCGGCCTGGAACCCCTCGCCTCATCCGTCCGCGTCTGGGCCATTCGCAATATCCAGTCTGCTGGCCGTGCATCCGACTAGCGCAGGTCAGGCGCCGGCGTCGCACCGGAACACCACCCACGCGATCGACCTCAACCACGCCCCAATCCGCTGAAATCGCTCGCGCATACCTCGCGATCCCGCAAGCGCGACTCCCGACGTTTGGGGTCGCCGGAAGCCGCGCCAGCGGTACAAAGCGGGGAGAAGACCTTCTGAGGCAGGTCGCGATCGCCGCTGCAATGAAGCATACACGTTATGCGTGCATTATCAAGCTGCGCGCGCGAATAAGGCGAATTCAGATCCGGATGGGCAAACCGGGTCCCGGTTTCAGTGGCCCGGACGCCGCTGGGCGTAGATGGTGATCACGTCATACTCGCTGTCCAGGTCGAAAATGACGGGCGTATCCACACCGCACTGCCAACCCGGCGCGAGATAGTCCGCGGCATCGCGGGCGATCTGGTTTGCGCCCGGCTGGATGCGCGCCTCGACATAGGCGACATGGCAGGCACCGGTCTCGCCTTCAGGCCGCAGGGCGCTGACGACGAGATATTGAGCGGCCGGCTCGGTACCGTCGCCGGTCTCGTTCCAGCGTTCCCAGGACCAGCGCAGAATGGTGGCGAACGCCTCGTCGGTGCGGGTATCGATCCGCCATTCCAGCACCGGACCCAGGCCCAGGAAGGAGCCGTCGCGCGGCGGATTCTGCGACCATTGCTGCTCCACGCCCCAGTCGGAGAAGGCAACAGCCGCGCCGTGTTCGCCGAGCACGAGATTGACCGGCCAGTCCTTTTCGCCCGGACAGGTCGAGTAGATGACCGGCTCGTCCTCGCTCGCCCGTTCCACACACTCCTCGAACAGGCGGCTATAACGGCTGTCGGCGGGTGTCTGGGCGCTTGCCGGGACGGCGGTCAGGCCGGCCAGGCTGGCAAGGATAAGGGCGTTGCGGATCATCATGGGCGTCTCTCCGGATGTCGATGAGAAGACGCTAGCCGGGATTGCCCGCCGGGTCAGCCGCCAATTTGAAACCGCTGCGGACGCTCACGCGTCCGCCGTCTCGGTTTGCAGCACACTCTCGCGCAGGGTGACGAAATGCTCGTCCCAGCCCTTGTCGTGATCGGCCAGGGCGTCGAACACGTCCACGGGTGCGCCCTCGAACTGGTCGTGCACGAGATCGAGCAGGGTCCCGTTCTCGATCGCCGTCAGGCTCCAGCTGACCCGGGTCGCATGATCGCCCAGCCATTTGTGGGCAAAGGTGTAGACGAGGCGGTTGGGCGCCGAGGCTTCGAGCACATCGCCCCAGCAGTAATTGGGCGTCTTGTCCTCGGCCGATTTGTAGAATTGATACGGGCCGGTGGAGTCGAGCACGCGGTCGGCCGGGTGGAACCAGCGCTGCAGGCAATCCGGCCGGGTCAGGAAATCCCACACCCGTTCGATCGGGGCGCGAAGGATGATGCGTTTGCGGATGGCGGTGTCGGTTGTCGTCGTCATGTCTCTGTCTCCACTTCCTCGATCAGTCTGCTCAGCTTGTCGTCCCAGAACCGGTCGAAGACCTCGAGCCAATCATGGACAGCGCGCAGGGGTTCCGGATTGAGCTGGTTGATGCGCGACCGGCCGCGGGTCTCCACGCGGATCAGTTCGCCCTCGCCCAGGATGCGCAAATGCTTGGCAATGGCCGGCCGGGTCATGTCGAAACGCTCGGCGACATCGCCAACGCTCATTTCCTGCCCGGCCAGCAGGACCAGGATCTGCCGCCGCGTCGGGTCGGACAGGGCCCGGAAAACCGCACTCGTCGCATCCATTGCGAAGCCTCCTCGCTTCTTCGGTTTGTGAAACCTTATGGTTTCGCTTTATATGTCACCGAATGGTTTCATGTCAAGCCGCGCGCTTGACCCTGCGCCCCCTCCCGCGTCAAACCTGTCCATGTGAGTGAATCACCGGGGCAATCTTCTTTCGGGCAGTCGCTGCTCGACTCCTTCCGCGAAGGCCGGGGCGGCGCGCTGTGGGCGATGGGCATCCTGGTCGGACTGATCGCCGGCTATGGCACGCTGGGCCTGCGCCTGGGCATCAGTTTCGTGGAACGCACCGCCTTCGGCGTTACGGAAGAACAGATTGCCAGTACCGCGGCTAACCTGCCGGCCTGGTGGGTCATTCTCATCCCCTTCTCGACAGGCTGTGTGGTTGCAGGCCTGCTCTGGCTCGGACACCGGCTGGGCCTGGCGCCGGATCATCGCAGCCGGTCCGTGGCCGACCTGCTGGAAGCGCGCGCGGTCAATGGCGGACGTGTTGGCCTGGGCTCGGGCCTGTTCTCGGCCGTACTGGCCGCGATCTCGCTGGGCGGCGGCGCCAGTGCCGGCCGCGAAGGGCCTGCCGTACATCTGGGTGGAACCATCGGCTCGACCCTGGCCGCGATGGCCGGCATGTCGGCGCGCGGCAGCCGGATCCTTCTGGCCTGCGGTGCGGCGGCGGCAGTCTCTGCCAGTTTCAACGCGCCGGTCGCCGGCGCGCTCTTCGCCTTCGAGGTCGTGCTGGGTCACTACGCCCTGCGATCCATCGCGCCAGTGGCTGTATCCAGCGTGATCGGCGCGCTGATCGTGCGTGTGCACCTAGGCCCCGACCCTGTCTTTGGGGTCACGGAAATCCTCGCCGTCAGCCTGTGGGATTTCCCGGCTGCCGCCGTACTGGGCGTGCTGGCTGCCGGGCTGGCCGTGATTTTCAATCGCGGCGTGCTGGAACTGCCCATGAAAATGGCCGAGATCGCCGAGCGACGGAAAATCCCGCTCTGGAGCCTGCCCATCCCGGGCGGGCTGATCATCGGCATCATGGCGCTCTTCGTGCCGGAAATCCTGGGCGTGGGCTATGAGGCCACGTCCAACGCGCTGCAGGGCGATATCTACACCTTCCGCTTCCTGATCCTGCTGATCGTTATGAAGGTGATCGCCACGGTCATCACGCTGGGCTTCCGCTTTGCCGGCGGGGTGTTCTCTCCCTCCATGTATCTGGGCGCCATGCTGGGTTCGGCCTTCGGACTGATCGTGACGGCCATTCTGGGCGACCAGACCGCCGGCGTGGGTTTCTTCGCGGTGATCGGCATGGGCGCAGTCGCCGGAGCCGTGCTGGGCGCGCCGCTCTCCACCACGCTGATCGTGTTCGAACTGACCGCCAGCTACGAGGCTTCCGTGGCTGTGCTTGTCGCCGTCTCTCTGGCGACCGTGCTGGCCCAGTCTGCCCAGGGCGGATCCCTGTTCCAGCTCCAGGTCATGCGCCGCGGCTACGATATTTCCGGCGGATCCAGCCGGCTGATCCTGCAAATGGTGCGCGTGCGCGATTTCATGATGCCGCTGGACGATTGGGGATCCTCGGAAATGATCACCACGGCCTGCGTCTACGAGGATGACACGCTGGGCCGCGCCATGGGCGTGCTGGACGCCGAGGAATTGGAAGGCGCACCGGTGCGGTCGCGGATCGGCGAGCAGGAGGTGATCGGCTGGATCACCAAGGCCGATGCCCAGGCCGCCTATGCCCGCGCGCTCGCCGAGATGAGCGAGGAAGAGCATCACTGAGCTCGCCCCCGCCACCCCCTGGTCGGAACAAGTCCCCGCACCAACAAGACTTGGCGAATACATGAACCAGCTGGAATTCAGCAGCACATTATCCGGATGGAAAGAATGTTGCCCTAGTGTGCGGCCTCATGGCTTTGGGTAGTGCACACGAACCGGCAGGCATGGGCGGCGTCCTCGGCGAGGGCGATCTGAACCGTCAGGCCTTGCTGGCTGCCAACATCAATCCGGACACCGGGTTGGCGACGGACTATCTGAACCATTTCAACGAAGTCGTCATGCTGATGGAAATGCTGCCCGACATGCCGGACTGCGTTGAAGACGTGCTCGACTGGGCCCCGGCGGACTATCCGACGCATTTCGAGAAATCGAGCTTTGCCGACAAGGAATTGGCGGTCCTGGCCTATGCCGCCGCGCCGCAATCCGTTCGCGCCCACCTGGAAACCCTGATCATGCAGATCGATCACGAGGTCGTCGCCGCGCAGGATGTGTTGCGGGCCGACGGTTCGGTCGAGGCTTGCGCCCGCGTCGCCGGCACGGCGACGAACGACATCAAGCCGCTGATCGCTGCCGCCTCTTCCGCAATTCACGGAGAGGTTGAAGGCGAGGTCGACTACGTCGAGGACAATGCGCAGGCCGATATCGACGCCCTGTTTGACTAAACTCTCTCCAGAATTTCATACGTTATGACTTCGGAATTCGGGCAAATCAGTGCTTGATGCAATTCAAACGTGCATTCATGCTGACCCCGGGAGCCCGGTCCATGTCCGAAACCGCCGTTGATATTGCCTCCAGCCACAGCAGGGCGATCGAACAATCGCGCACCATTGTCGGCCTGATCGATGAATTGCGCCTTGCCCAGCACAGCATGCCCGACGGACCGCATGTGCTCGATCTGATCAACGAACTCTCCTTTGCCTGCGAGGAATTATTCGATGCGCGCGAGGACGAACTCGACGCGCAATCGGACAAGCGACTCGACCCGGTGCGGCTCCTGCACAGCAATTTCCTGGCATCCCTGGCCGACTACGCCGAACAGATCCGTCTCAATAATGGTGAGCTGGACGCGCACTTCTTCGACTTCCTCAACCGGGGGCCGATCTCGATCCTGCGCCCGGCTGCCTGACCGCTCCAGCCTTATGGTGAACGCGTCTTAACCACATCTTATCCCCGCCGCCCTACGGTTTTTCCAAACAACTCTCGAGGAGAATGCGTGGAGTAGGGTCATGCCGTTGATGCGTTGGGATCAGTCCCTCGACGTCGGAGTCGAGGCGATGAATGACGAGCACAAGCATATCGTGGATCTGATGAACCGGATCCGGGATGAGAGCGAAGCCGGCCTTGACGGCGAGCCCATGATCGAACTCACCGAAGACCTCGAACGCATCACCCTCGAACATTTCAATGATGAAGAGGCCTACATGGCCTCGATCGATTATGACGGCCTCTCCTCGCACCGCCTGGCGCACGAGGAACTCGCCCGCAAGCTCAGCTATTTCTGCGACGAGACCGAGGAAAACAATGGCCGCATCTCGCACGCCTTCCTGATGTTCATGATGCTCTGGCTGCAAGGCCACATGAAGGGCGTCGACATGAAGTATGGCGGCGCAGCGGTGCCGCAGGATCTGGGTGTGCGCAAGGCGGGCTGAGGGGCGCCTCCCCAAGGTCCGCGTCCGATCAGCCCCCGAATGCGAACAAAAATCGAACAATCACAGCGTCATCCCTTGGGAAACAGGGGTTTTCGGTCCAGTATCGGAGGTTAGCTGACTCGTTTCCCGTTCGGATTGCAATGTCCAATCTTTCCATTTCCGACATGGCGCGCCCGGCGCCGCCCGCGGCCTATCTCGACGGCCTCAATCCCGAACAGCGCCAGGCTGTCGAGGCGCTGGACGGTCCCGTCCTGGTGCTCGCCGGTGCAGGCACGGGCAAGACACGCGTCCTGACCACCCGCCTCGCCCATATCCTGGCGACCGGCCGGGCCCAGCCCTGGCAGATCCTGGCGGTGACCTTCACCAACAAGGCCGCGCGGGAGATGAAGGACCGGGTGGGCCGGATCATCGGCGAAGCGGTGGAAGGCGTGCCCTGGCTGGGAACTTTCCACTCCATTTCCGCCCAGATCCTGCGCCGCCATGCCGAATTGGTGGATCTCAAATCCAGCTTCACCATCCTGGACACGGACGACCAGCTGCGCCTGCTCAAACAGATCATCCAGGCCGAGAATATCGACGAGAAGCGCTGGACCCCGCGCCATCTTGCCAGCCTGATCGATGGCTGGAAAAACCGCGGTCTCCTGCCCGACCAGCTGGGCGAGGAGGACAAGTGGAGCTTTGCCGAAGGCCGCGGCCAGGGTCTCTACACGATCTACCAGGAGCGCCTGAAAACGCTCAATTGCTGCGATTTCGGCGATCTCCTCCTGCACACGCTGCACATCTTCAAGGACAATCCCGACGTCCTGGCCGAATACCACCGGAAATTCCGCTATCTCCTGGTCGACGAGTACCAGGACACCAACGTGGCCCAGTACATGTGGCTGCGCCTTCTCGCGCAGGGCTCGAACAATCTGTGCTGTGTGGGCGATGACGACCAGTCGATCTATGGCTGGCGCGGCGCCGAGGTCGACAACATCCTGCGTTTTGAAAAGGATTTCCCGGGGGCCGAAGTCATCCGGCTGGAGCGCAATTACCGCTCTACGGAACATATCCTGGGGGCGGCCTCAGGCCTGATCCGGGCCAATAAATCCCGCCTCGGCAAGACATTGTGGACCGATGAAAGCGGCGGCGAGAAAGTCCAGGTCCGCGGGCTCTGGGACGGCGAGGCCGAGGCCCGCAATATCGCCGAGGAAATCGAGAACGCCATCTCCCACGGCCGGCAATATTCCGACGTGGCGGTCCTGGTGCGAGCCGCCTGGCAGATGCGCGCCTTCGAAGACCGTTTCATCATGCTGGGCCTGCCCTACAAGGTGATCGGCGGACCGCGCTTCTTCGAACGCGCCGAGATCCGCGACGCCCACGCCTATCTGCGCCTGGTCCGCTCGCCCGAGGATGACCTCGCCTTCGAGCGCATCGTCAACACGCCCAAGCGCGGGATCGGCGACACCTCGGTGCAGAAGATCGCGGTGACGGCGCGCCAGATGGGCGTGCCCATGACCGAGGCCGCCCGGGTGATGGTCGGCACGGACGAGATCCGCGGCAAGGCCCGCACCGCGCTGCAGGTCTTCCTGCGCGACATGGATCGCTGGCGCGAACAGGCCGAGCAGAGCCGGCTGGACGAGCTGGCCGAAATCATTCTCGACGAGAGCGGCTACACGGCGATGTGGCGCGAGGACAAGACGCCCCAGGCCGCCGGCCGGCTGGAAAACCTCAAGGAACTCGTCCGGGCGATGGGCGAGTGGGACACGCTGGAATCCTATCTGGAACACGTTGCCCTGGTCACCGATGCCGATCGCGCCTCGGACGAGGAAGAAGTCTCCCTGATGACGCTGCACGGCGCCAAGGGCCTGGAATTCCCGCTCGTCTTCCTCCCCGGCTGGGAAGAGACGGTCTTCCCCTCCCAGCGCTCGCTGGACGAAGGCGGTACGCGCTCGCTCGAGGAGGAACGCCGCCTCGCCTATGTCGGCATCACCCGGGCACGTGAGCAGGCGATCATCACCTTCACGGCCAACCGCATGATCTATGGCCGCTGGCAATCCGTCCTGCCCAGCCGTTTCATCGATGAATTGCCGATCGAACACGTCGATGCACGCTCCGAGACCGGATATTACGAAAGCGCCGGACCGGGTTTCGAAAGCGTCAAACAGACCGCTGATCCGATGGCGTCCAGCTATTCCAGCCCCGGCTGGAAACGCTATCAGGCCGCCAGCCAGAAAGGCCGCCGCAGCGATCCGCCCACCATCAATGCCAAGGCCAATCTCATCGAGACCGGTGGCAGCGACAAGCTGGGCAAGTGGAAGATCGGCGACCGCGTCTTCCACGACAAGTTCGGCTACGGCACGGTGAAAAAGGCCGACGGCGCCAAATTCACGGTCGCCTTCGACAAGGCCGGCATGAAAAAGGTCGTCGAGAATTTCCTGAGGGAACTGCCCTAGGCGAGACAAGCATGAGCAATTGGGAAAAAGTCCACGCGATCTTCGATTTTCACGACGCC
This sequence comes from uncultured Maricaulis sp., assembly GCA_965228215.1. Lineage (GTDB taxonomy): Bacteria > Pseudomonadota > Alphaproteobacteria > Caulobacterales > Maricaulaceae > Maricaulis. Next base: position 207,983 of record OZ245800.1, read on the forward strand.
CCCCATCAGGGCATCGCGAATTTCGGGTCCGAGCCACATGTCTTCCATCGCGACCCGGACGGTGACGGTTTCTGGATCCGCCGTGTCGGCCTGGAACTCTTCACCCTCGCCCTGCAGGATCTCGAGACCGCCGATGGCTGGGAAGCGGCCACAAAGCTCTCCGGCGATCTGGCCGACAAGCTGAAACTGGAACGCGAAGGCTCCAGCCGCATCAACGCCAATTTCCGCGAGACGGCGGATGGCTATGAGGTCAGCTGGTCGGAGCGGCAGGGCTGAACATCTTGAATCCCTACCTACGCTCCCCGGACCCGCAGCGATCGAGGGTCCAGGCGGGGATAAAGCGCTCTCCTTCTTGATCCGACAACTCCGTCATTCCGGCGAAAGCCGGAACCCAGATCGATGTTGAAACTGGGTCCCGACTTACGTCGGGATGACGAGGGATAAGCGAGCGCGAGAGGTGAATCTTCCTGACATCGCCATAGCTTTTCGGCACTCACCCGCCTATGACAGCGCTCGATCAAGACCGGAGCCCCCGCATGACCAAGATCTGGCGCGCTACCCTGTTCGGCACGTTTGCCGAGCTTGCCTCCACGACCGAATTGCTGGACGCGACCGGGTTGGCCTCATCCTGGTCTTTGTTTGATGACCGCGAGCCGGCGCGGCTGGATCTCTATTTCGAGCACAAGCCGGATGTGGCGGGCCTGGCCGATGCGCTGTCGCTGGACGCTGCCCCGGAGATCGAGGCCCTGCCGGACGAGGACTGGGTGCGTCTGTCCCTGGAGGGCCTGCAGGCCGTTGAGGCCGGGCGTTTCACCCTGCATGGCGAGCATGATCGCGACCAGGTGCGCGACGGCCAGATCGGGCTGGAGATCGAGGCGGGTCCGGCTTTCGGCACGGGCCATCACGGCACCACGCGCGGCTGTCTGATTGCCTTCGACGCCATGCTGTCAGCCGGTGAGACACCGGCGCGGATCTTCGATCTGGGCTGCGGCACGGCCGCCCTGGCTATCGCGGCAGCGAAATGCCTGCCCGAGGCCGCGATCCTGGCCTCCGACATTGACCCGGAAGCGATCGAGGAAAGCCTCGCCAATTGCGCCAAGAACGGCACGCGGAAGATCGATTGTTTCGTGGCCGAAGGTCTCGATCACGCCAAGCTGGCCGACCGGCAATTCGATCTGGTCTTCGCCAATATCCTCGCGGGACCTTTGATCGAACTGGCGCCAGGCATCGCCGACCTGCTGGTGCCGGGCGGCAAGGTCATCCTGTCCGGCCTTCTGACCGAACAGGAAGCCTGGGTCCGCGAGGCCTATGATGCCACGGGCCTGACGGTCACTCGCCAGACGCCGATCGAAGGCTGGGAAACCCTGGTCGCGACGAAAGCCTAGCGACGACGCCCCTTGATGCCGCAGGACGCCAGGAAGGCGTTTACATCGGTTGTGCGCGGCAGCAGGCGGACGCCGGAGCGGCCATAACCGCGGGCGCGTTCGTGGACCTGGATATCGCCGGAATAGAGGCGGAAGAAATCATCAAAACGGGACATGGGACAACTCCGGACACGGGGACGGCTCGTATTGCGCCTCCCCTTGCGGTCATTCCAGCAAAATGAGGAGTGGCGCGGATGCATTCCGGTTTTGCCCGTTTGCATGGCACGGATGATTGTCATTGCAACACAATCGGGCGCCGCCTAACGTCCGCCTCATGAGCACCATGATCGACCAGACTTTCGACGTGAAAGGCGGACCGCATTACGGCCGCGAAAACGTCCCCAAACTCCGCGCCGAACTCGCCAGGCTGGGCCTGGACGGCTTCCTCGTCCCGCACGAGGACGAGTATGACAATGAATACCTGCCCGACTGCAATGAACGCCTTCTCTGGGTGACCGGTTTCTCCGGTTCTGCCGGCGCTGCGATCATCATGAAGGACCGCGCCGCGGTCTTCGTGGACGGGCGCTACACGCTGCAGGTCCGCCAGCAGGCTGACGGCGAGATCTTCGCCTATTGCGACCTGGTCGAACAGGGCATGGCAGGCTGGATCGAGGCCGAGGCGAAGTCCGGCGAGAAGATTGGTTACGACGCCCGCCTGCACTCGCCCGACAGCCTCGACCGCCTGATGATTGCCGCCAAGCGCGCCGGCGTTGAACTGGTCTCGGTCGACGCAAATCCGCTGGACGCTGCCTGGACCGATCGTCCGCCGGCACCGATGGCGAAGATCAATCCGCAGCCGATCGAATATTCCGGTGAGGAGCATGCCTCCAAACGTCAGCGCATCGGTATCGCGATTGAACGCGGCGGCGCAGATGCCGCGGTCATCACGGCCCCGCCCTCGATCGCCTGGCTGTTCAATGTGCGCGGCGGGGATGTCTCCCGCTCGCCCCTGCCCTTGTCGGCGGCGCTGATCCACAAGGATGGCAGCGCTACCTTCTTCGTCGAGGCCGAGAAGCTGACCGACGAGACGCGCAGCCATCTGGGCAATGAAATCGCCATCCGGCCGGAAGGCGAGTTCGCCGCCGGCCTGTCCGAGCTGGCCGGCAAGACGGTGCGCGTCGATCCGGCGACGGCCTCGGCCTGGGTGTTCGAACAGCTCAAATCCGGCGGCGCCAAGGTGCAGCGCCTGGAAGACCCGGTCGTGCGTCCCAAGGCGGCCAAGAATTCCGCCGAGATCGAAGGCGCCCGCCAGGCCCATATCCGCGACGGCGTCGCCGTGACGCGTTTCCTGCACTGGCTGGACACCGAGGGCCAGTCGGGCGAGGTCGACGAAATCCAGGCGGCGCAGAAGCTGGAAGCCTTCCGCAAGGACCTGCCGGAATTGAAGGACCTCTCCTTCGACACGATTTCCGGCGCCCAGGGTAATGCTGCGTTCGCGCACTATCGCGTGTCCGAGGAGAGCAATCTCAAACTGGTGCCGGGTTCGCTCTACCTGGTCGACAGTGGCGGGCAATTCCTGGACGGCACGACGGACATCACCCGGACCGTGCCGATCGGCGAACCCACGGCCGATATGCGCACCCAGTTCACACGAGTGCTGCGCGGGCATATCGCCCTCTCCATGGTGCGTTTCCCCAAGGGCACGACCGGTACGCAGCTGGACATCCTGGCGCGCCTGCCGCTGTGGGAAGCCGGTTTCGACTATGATCACGGCACCGGCCACGGTGTCGGCGCCTTCCTGGGCGTGCACGAAGGCCCGCAGCGCATCGCCAAGTCTCCGGGCCTCGCGCCCAATGTCGTGGCTATGGAGCCGGGCATGATCGTCTCGAACGAGCCGGGCTATTACCGCGAGGACGCCTATGGCATCCGCGTGGAGAATCTCCAGGTCGTCACCGAGGCCAGCGATCTGCCGGGTGGTGATCGGCCGATGCTGGGTTTTGAAACGCTGACCATGGCGCCGATCCATCGCAAGCTGATCGATGTGCACATGCTGACACCGGCCGAACTGGGCTGGATGGACGCCTATCACGCCGAGGTCCGCAAACGCCTCCTGCCGCTGCACGAGGGCGATGTGGCGGACTGGCTGCTGAAAGCCACCGAACCGCTGGCCGGCGCCACGCCGTGATCACCGGCCGCGTGATAGACCGTGTTCTGGTTCTGGCAGCAGCCGCTCTCCTGGGCGGCTGCTTCTATTCCGAGGAAGCGCTGATTTCCTGGCGCCAGGCGGATTTCCCGATCGAGCGCGGCACGTATTCGCATACCCCCTATCATCCGGACGGACGTCCGTTCGACCGGCCGACCTGGCAGGGCGAGATCCGCCGCAGCGGCCGGGCCTATGCCTCCGAAGTAGCCAATTTCCCGCATGAAGGCGTACGCCTGCGCGAGCTGTCACCGGGTCTCTACGCGGCCATGAAGCCGGACGAGGAGTTTTTCCTCTACGGCCTGGTCACCGTCTATCCCGACGGCGTCGTCACCTATCACCAGCCGCGTTGTGATGAATTGGAGGCTGCCGACCTCTCCCGCTATGACGTCGAGGAACACGCGGAAGAACCCGGTTTCTGCCGCGTGGACGACTGGGATCGGCTGCACGGCGTATTGCTGACCTATCTGGGCGCGATGGACGGAAACCTGCCCATCGACGGCGTCTACCGGCGGCTCGCGGATTAAGCAGTCGCTAACCATGTTCGCTAGCGGAATATAAAATACTTCGGCGATAGATCTGGTTCCAAGGAACAACAAGATCGGGTTCTGCCCATGCCCGCCGCCTCGGCGTCCGCTTTCCAGGACAATTATCAGATCGCCCGCCCCGGCAATGGCCTGGCGGATGGTCGTCGCATTCCCGAATACCAGAACACGCTGGTCCAGACGCGCCGCCATCATGATGGTCGCCGCGAGGATATCGGCGTGTGGAATGACGAAGTCCGGTTCGAACACCACGCCGGCCGTTCCACCCTCTTCCGGACCCAGTCGGCAGACTGTTTCGAACAGGAGAGCTGGCACCAGGAAATCCGCGTCTGCGCCGATACGCTGGCACCGATGAGCGTGATCATCCATTCCGGCGAACGCCTGCACAATCGCGTTCTGCACGAGGGGCATGTGATCCACACGACGCGACGCATGTGGCCCGAAGGCGATCCGACGGGCGGCCCGGTCACCGTCGACATGGTGCTGACCCCGCCCGAACCGATCTTCGAATGGCAGCTCTGGGAACTCACCCTTGCGGCCTTCGATCTGCAGCCCGGTTTCGCATGCCGTTTCCTGGCGCATCACGTCCAGGTCAATGCGACCTCGCCGCTGATCCGCATCGCCTTCGTGGTGACGGGCAGCGAGAAAGTCCACACCGAGCATGACGGTGTCATCGATTGCTGGAAGGTCGAGCTGACGGCCGACAATCCGTGGACGGTCTGGATCGCGAAAGACCGGTCAATCGCGCCCGTGGTGGCCGCCCATATCCGCAATGACGGCTACACGGATATCTGGGAACGCGGCTAGACCGCACTTTCATCACAATCCGGGTTACACTCCTGCCCCGACGAGGGGGAGGATTATCATGACCTGGCTCAAAGCTTTCTTGTACGCGTGCCTGGCCCTGTTCCTGACGGGCTGTTTCACCTCCGACGACCCGCTCATCTCGCGGGACGGCGAGGACTTCCCAGTCGCCGCGGGGCGTTACACCGCCCTTCAGCTCGGTGATGTCGAGGAAGACCTGTTCTCCTGGAACGGCGAGTTAGCCTATCGCGATGGTCGCATCTGGTCGGCCACACCGGACGCCCCGCTGGAACACGGCGTGTTCCGTCATCTCTACGACAATTTCTACGCCGTGATGGATGCCTCCGAGGAGGACAGCTATCTCTACCTTCTTGTCTGGACCTATCCCGACGGCGGTGTGGGCCTGCACCTGCCCACATGCGGGCACCTGTCGGCCGACTCCCTGGACGCGCTCGGTTTCGATCTCGACGGCGCCAATTGCCGCTTCACCAGCTGGGAGCAATTGCGCGAGGGGATGGAATTCTACATCGACGACCGAGACGGCGACTTACGGCCCGACGTAGTTCTTCTTCCCGCAGGCTGAGAGCTGGCGACTATTCGCCGATCAGCTTGAACCATTCATCCTCGGTCAGTGTCTCCACACCGAGATCGGCGGCCTTCTTGGCCTTTGATCCGGCGCCTGGCCCGGCGACGAGATAATCCGTCTTCTTCGAGACCGAGCCCGAGACTTTCGCGCCCAGGCTCTGGGCCTTGGCCTTGGCTTCATCGCGGGTCATGCGCTCCAGCGTGCCGGTGAAGACAACCGTCTTGCCGGCCACCGGCGTATCACTGGCCACCGCCTCGGCATCCTGCACGTCCAGCTCGGCCACGAGGCGGTCGAGCAGGTCGGTATTGTGGGCTTCGGAAAAATACTGGTCGAGCGCTTCCACCGCCGCCTCGCCGATACCGTCGATGGCCAGCATGTCTGCTCGCACGGCCATGTCGCCGAGATTGCGGGCTGCGGTCTCGAATGCCGTCCAGCTCACATAGGTGCGCGCCAGGAGCGCAGCCGTGTTCTCGCCGACATGGCGGATGCCCAGGGCATTGATCAACCGACCGAGGGCGATCGCACGCCGTCCGTCGATCGACCCGAACAGATTGGCGATACTCGTCTCGCCAAATCCCTCTCGCTCTTGCAGGGGCGGCGCGATCTCGCCCGCCTCATTGCGGCGGCGCAGGGTGAAGATGTCGGCCGGTTCACGCACCAGGCCCTCGGCGTGGAAAGCCTCGATCTGCTTGGTTCCCAGGCCCTCGATATCGAAGGATTTGCGCGCCACGAAATGCTTGAGACGCTCGACCAGTTGCGCGTCGCAGATCAGTCCGCCGGTACAACGCCGGTCAGCGTCCAGCTTGCCGGTCTTCTCGTCATGCTCGCGCACGGCCGCACTGCCGCAGACCGGGCATTCCGTCGGAAAATCATAGGGATCCGCCCGTCCCTCGCGGTCCGGATCGACCACGCGCACGATCTGCGGGATGACATCACCGGCGCGCTGGATCACGACCGTGTCGCCGATGCGGATATCCTTGCGCTCCAGCTCATCCTGATTGTGCAGGGTGGCATTGGACACGACGACACCGCCGACCGTGACCGGGGTCAGGCGCGCGACCGGAGTCAGCTTGCCGGTCCGGCCCACCTGGATGTCGATATCCTCCAGCACGGTCGTGGCCTGTTCGGCCGGGAATTTGTGCGCGACGGCCCAGCGTGGCTTGCGCGAGTCGAAACCCATGCGCTCCTGCCAGTCCAGCCGGTCCACCTTGTAGACCACGCCGTCAATGTCATAGCCAAGCGCCGCACGGCGCGCCTCGATATCGCGATAGACATCCAGAACTGCCTCGACGGAGGTGCAGGTCTTCATCAACGGATTGATCGGGAATCCCATGCGCCCGAAGGTCTCGACCGCCTGCATCTGGGTCTCGCCCAGAGGGGCCGAGATCTCGCCCCAGGCATAGGCGAAGAAACGCAGCGGGCGCTGGGCTGTCATCGCCGGATCGATCTGACGCAGCGAGCCCGCCGCCGCATTGCGCGGATTCTTGTAGAGCGGTTTGCCGGCCGCCTCCTGGCGTTCATTCAGTGCCGCGAAATCGGCATGGCTCATATAGACCTCGCCGCGCACCTCCACGATGTCCGGCCAGTCGCCGTCCGGCAGGGTTTCGGGGATATCGTCCAGCGTCAGGAGATTGCGTGTGACATCCTCGCCGGTCGCGCCGTCCCCACGCGTGGCGCCCGACACCAGGCGGCCCTTTTCATAGCGCAGGCTGGCGGACAGACCGTCAATCTTGGGCTCGGCGGTGATCGCGACGGTCTCGTCCTCGGAGAGACCGAGGAAACGCCGGACCCGTCCGACAAATTCCGCCACGTCCTCGTCATTGAAGGCATTGCCCAGCGACAGCATCGGCACGGCATGGTTGATCTCGCCAAACTTTCCGGACGGCGCAGCGCCAACCTTCTGCGACGGGCTGAAGAGGTCCACCAGCTGCGGAAAACGCGCCTCGATACCCTCCAGGCGCTGGCGCAGACCGTCATAGGCCGCATCCGAGATAAGCGGCGCGTCATTCTGGTAATAGGCCTTGTCGTGTTTGGCCATTTCCTTCGCGAGCCGCGCATGTTCATCACGGGCCTCCGCCTCGGTCAGGTCTTCGACATTCTTGAGCGCGCTCATCTCTCACCCGCAGATCGATTCTGTCCGGCTGTATTTTGGTCGTTTCTGCGACGAGGTCGAGCCGTCAGCTCACGCATCCACCGCCATCAGGGCATCCGCCTGGGCGCGGGCGGCGTCGGTGACCTCGGCGCCGGAGAGCATGCGGGCGATTTCCTCGCGGCGAGCTTCGCCCTCCAGCCGGACGAGCGTGGTGCGCATCCCGCCCTTGCCGTCATCGCTCTTCTCGATCTTCCAGTGATGATCGGCGACAGCGGCCACTTGCGGGCTGTGCGTGACGACGAGGGTCTGACCCTTGCGCGCCAGGCGTTTGAGCCTGCGTCCCACGGCGTCGGCGACAGCACCGCCCACACCCTGGTCGACCTCGTCGAAGACGAGGACCTTGCCGTCATCCTCGCCGGCCAGCGAGACCTTCAGGGCCAGTCCGAAACGGGAGAGTTCACCGCCGGAGGCGATCTTGTCGAGCGGACCGAAGGGCGTGCCCGGATTGGTGGCGATCTCGAAGGCGATCAGGTCCCAGCCGAACGGGCCGGGCTTCTCGCGATCGGTCTCGATGGCCACCCGGAATCGGGCGCGTTCCATTTTCAGCGGCGGCAGTTCGGCAGCGACGGATTTGGCCAGCGCATCGCCCGCGGCATGACGGGATTTCGAGACGGCATCGGCCGCATCGGCATAACGGGCCTCGGCGGCCTGGACAGATTTGCGGGCTTCCTCGATCCGCTCGCCGGCATTGTCGATCGCGTCGAGCTGATCGGTGAAACGGCCCAGCAGGTCCGGTAATTCCTCGACCTCGACATGGTGTTTGCGGGCCAGTCCGCGCAGCGCGAAGAGACGTTCCTCGACGGCTTCGAGACGGCCGGGCTCGACATCGAAGGCGTGCCCGGCTTCAGCCAGGGCCTCGCCCGCCTCACCGAACTCGATCAGGGCGCGGTCGATCGCCTGGGCCGCTCGCTCAAGGGCCTCACCGGCCGCACCGCCTGAACCGATACTGTCTTGCACGCGTTCCAGGCCGCGCAGGGCGGCGTTCAGCCGGTTCTCCATACCACCGCCATCGCTGGCGCCATCGCCCGCCAACGCATCCTGCGCCTCACGCAGATCGCCCAGCGCCTTCTCGGCGCCCATCAGGAATTGCCGTTCCTCGGCCAGTTCGGCTTCCTCAAGGCGTTGCGGGGCGAGTTTTTCCAGCTCCTCGAGCGCATGGCGCAGGAAGTCCTGCTCGGCCTCAGAGGCATTGTTCGCCGCGACGAGCGTGTCGAGCCGGTCGCGCGCCTCGCTGAGCTCGCTCCAGGCCGATTTCACCGCCTTCAACAGGCCGGCATGGTCGGCATAGGCGTCCAGATAACCGCGATGGGTGCGCGGATCCATCAGGCCGCGACCGTCATGCTGGCCGTGCACTTCAACCAGCGCATCACCCAGCTGGCGCAACAGGCCGACACTGGCGGGCTGGTCATTCACATGGGCCCGGCTGCGGCCATCAACACTCATCCGGCGACGCAGGATCACCGGCTCGCCGGGTTCCACCTCGATCTCCGCCTCGTCGAGCACGGACCGCACGGCATGGCTGTCGGACAGGTCGAATTCGGCGATCGCACGGGCCTCGTCGGCTCCACTGCGCACAAGCCCGCGCTCGGCACGATGGCCTGCAGCCAGTCCGAGGGCTCCGAGAAGAATGGATTTGCCGGCACCGGTTTCACCGGTCAGGGCGCACAGACCGCCATCAAAGGACGCGTCGAGCGCGTCAATCAGGACCACATTGCGGATCGAAAGAGATTGCAGCATGTCCCGGCGGAACGACCTCCACCTAGCCGAAGATGCGGCGCATGGCCCGCTGGATGTAGGACGGATCGTCCTGTTCGACAGCATCCTCGATCGCGATACCCTCGCGGGTCAGGAGCGCATAGCTGTCCTCATACCATTCGCTGCCCGGGAAGTTGTGACCCAGGACGGCAGCGACCTGGCGGGCTTCGCCATCGATACCCAGCGCGACATTGGCTTCGACCAGGCGGTGCAGGGCTTCGGGCACGTGCGATGTCGTGCCGTAATCGCGCAGCACGTTCTGGAAACGATTGATCGCGGCGAGATGGAAATTGCGGCGCAGATACCAGCGGCCGATCTCCATTTCCTTGCCGGCCAGATGGTCGTGCGTCATGTCGATCTTCAGACGCGCATCCGTGGCATAGCGGCTGTCGGGGAAGCGGCGCACCACCTGCTCAAGCGCGTCGAGCGCCTGCTGGGTGACCTGCTGGTCCCGGCCGACATCCATGATCTGCTCGAAATAGCAGATGGCGATCAGATAATAGGCGTAGGCAGTGTTGCGATTGCCCGGGTGCAGCGAGATGAAACGCTGGGAGTCCGAGATCGCTTCCTCGTAATTGTTCGCCTGGTAGTTCGCGAACGCCGCCATCATCATCGAGCGACGCGCCCATTCGGAATACGGGTGCTGGCGTTCCACCTCGTCGAACTGGGCAGCCGCGATGGTGTAGTCGCCCTGGTCCAGCGACCGGAAGGCCTCGCCATAGATCGACTCTGCCGGACGTTCGACATAGGCCACGGACGCGTCCGGGCCGGACTGACAGGCCGCCAGAACGGCAGCAGCAGCAAGAGGTACAAGAAGACGCGGAGACAGGGACATGTGAACTCGGCTCAATAGCGTTTGCGGTCATCAAACCGCGGATCCGGTAGCTTTGTAGCGGATCAATGCGAGGTGCAAAAGTCCCGCGTCAGGTATTTGCCGCACAAGGCGGAAAGGAAAACGGCCATCCCTTGCGGAATGGCCGTGTTTCAATGGCAGTGCAAGGTGCGATCAGGAGTGCGCCATGGCGCGTTCGCTAGTCTCGACCGGGCGCATCTGAACCCATTTCCAGGCCGTCGGATCATCCATCAGGGCACGCAGGGCCTGGTTGTTGATTCCGTGACCCGGGCGATTGGCGTAATAGCGGCCGATGATCGGTGCGCCGGCCAGGTAGAGATCGCCCAGAGCGTCGAGGGCCTTGTGGCGCACGAATTCATCGTCGAAGCGCAGACCGTCCGGATTCTCGATGCCGGCATCATTAAGCACGACGGCATTGTCCATCGACCCGCCGCGAGCCAGGCCGGCTTCCAGCAGGGCCTCGTAATCCTTGCGGAAACCGAAAGTGCGGGCGGCGGCAATATCGTCGGAGAAAATCGCCGGCTCGACTTCGAACATGCAGGACTGGCGACCAACCGCGGCGTGTTCGAACTGGATGTCGACCTCGATGATCGGCTTGACGGCCGGCAGGAAGCTGGCGCGGCGGTCCTCGTCCTCGATGACGATCGGCTTGAGGACCTGGATCGCCCGACGCGGAACTGCGTGCTCGACCAGGCCAACCTGTTCGATCAGTTCCACGAAGGGCTGGGAGGAGCCGTCCATGACCGGAAGTTCGGGACCGTCGAGCTCGATGATCACATCATCGACACCCAGGCCGGCCAGGGCCGCCATCAGGTGTTCAACGGTGGAAACGGAGACGCCGGAATCATTGCTGATCGTCGTGCCCAGGCGAACGGCCGTGACGGCAGCCGGGCTGACAACAATTCGATTATCGGTATCGGTAATATCGGACCGGACGAAAACGATGCCGGAGCCGGCAGTGGCCGGTTGCAGGGCCAGTCGAACCCGTTCGCCGGTATGAAGTCCAATTCCTGCGCAAACCGCAGGTGCCGCCAATGTCTGCCGGTACATCACTAAAACGCCGTTCTGTTCTTATTACCCCAATGGCGATCTGAGCCGCCCCTTCCCGTGCACAAGACAACAGGCCTGGCCAGCATTCAATAAAAGCATTGTTGCAGTTTGTTACGTTTCCGGGCCGGCAGACGGCGGCCTGGTGCGGCAGGCCTAGTTAGCCTGCCTGCGCAGGAATGCCGGGATCTCCAGATCACCCTCGTCCAGGCTGTCGCCGAACAGGTCGCCGGAGGCCGCGCGAGGGGCCTGGCTGGGGGTCGGATCAACCGGTGCGGCTGTGGGTGCCGGAGCCGTTTTCGCCGGTTCGACCGGCTTGCGGCGGCGGCCGAAGAGGGAGAAGCCGCGCTTGGGCTCTTCCGGCTTGGCTTCCGGGGCAGATGCCGGCGCCTGGCCTTCCGTGGCCCGGCGGGCCTCGTAGCGGGCGTTCAGCGTTGCCGCTTCCTGGGCCAGACGGGCCTGGTCGGCGACGACTTGCGGAGCCTCGGCCGACACGTGCTGGTCGGGCTGGACTTCCGAGATCGGGTTGTCGGCTGCGGGATCCTGGTAGGGATCGCGGCCGGTCACATGCAGGTCCTCGGCGCCGACAGCCTGCTGCAGCGGAACCTGCTGGCTTTCGGGCTCGGTCGGCTCGACCGGATCGCTGGCGCGGCGGACAAGCGGTTCCTGGCGTGTTTCGGCAGTCGTGCGGCCCGGACGATCGGAACCGGTGCGCTTCCACGGCAGGATGGCGTCATTCTGGCCGGCCGGCTGCTGCGCGGCATTCGGCGTCAGCGGCTGCTGGCGAATGCGCGAGCGCGGATCGGCGGAAATCTGGGTCTCGGCCTCGATACCCGTCGCAACGACGGAGACGCGCATGGATCCGTCCATGCTTTCGTCGAACGTGGAGCCGACAATGATGTTCGCGTCCGGATCGACTTCGGCGCGGATCTCGTTGGCCGCTTCGTCGACCTCGTAGAGCGTCATGTCGAGACCGCCGGTGATGTTGATGAGAACGCCCGTGGCGCCCTTCATGGACACATCGTCCAGCAGCGGGTTGGAGATCGCAGCCTGGGCGGCGTCGACGGCACGCTTCTCGCCACTGGCCTCGCCCGTACCCATCATCGCCTTGCCCATTTCATTCATCACGGCACGGACGTCGGCAAAGTCGAGATTGATCAGTCCCGGCATGACCATCAGGTCGGTAATGCCGCGCACGCCGGAGTGCAGGACCTGGTCGGCCATGGAGAAGGCCTCGGCGAAGGTCGTCTTCTCGGTGGCGATGCGGAAGAGATTCTGGTTCGGGATCACGATCAGCGTGTCGACATGATCCTGCAGCTGCTCGATGCCGCTGTCGGCGAGCTTCATGCGGCGCGACCCTTCGAAGTGGAAGGGCTTGGTCACGACACCGACGGTCAGGATTCCCATTTCACGGGCTGCGCGCGCCACCACGGGTGCTGCGCCTGTTCCCGTACCGCCGCCCATGCCGGCAGTGATGAAGACCATGTGGGCACCGGCCAGGTGTTCGCGGATCTCGTCGATGGAATCCTCGGCCGATTGTTCGCCGACTTCCGGGCGGGCGCCTGCGCCCAGTCCCTCGGTGATCGCTGCGCCCATCTGGACCCGGCTCTCCGCGCTCGACCGCGACAGGGCCTGAGCATCGGTATTGGCAACCACGAAATCGACACCCTCCAGCGAGGACTCGATCATGTTGTTCACCGCGTTTCCGCCGGCGCCGCCTACACCAAACACCACGATACGGGGCCGCAATTCGGTCGTTTCGGGAAGGGAGAGATTCAGCGTCATGGGAGACCCCGTATACGGAACGATATGGTTAACGATGATTCAACGAGCAGTTTCCTCCCAAGACACTTAAGCCAAGGTTAAGCAGCCGGGTAAAACGGCAAGGAAAACTTCATATGTTCCGGACGCTGCTGCGCCCCCCGTTCAGGTCCTTCCCGGACCTGTCTGCCGCAAGGACCTAGACGGCCTTGCTGGCCTTGTGTACGCCGATCCAGTCGGCGCGGGCCTGGTTGGTGATGAGCACGGTGACCGTGTGACCCATCTCCCCGATGTGGGCGGCAAAGGCCTCCACGGTGTCGCGTCCCTTGCTTTCCAGCGGCGGAATGATGGCCAGGTCCATCGGTCGATGGGCAAAGGAGTCGAAAATTCGCGCAATGTCCGCGGTTTCCGTCACGGCGACGCGCATGTCGACCGTGGAGAAATCCAGCATGATACGGCTGAGATCATGAGCCTCGGCGGCATCGGTCATCTCTTCGATGACCTGGAGCGCAGACTGCCAGTCCTCATGGCCGTCGATAACGGCCTGGACGTAGGCGTCCGCCTCATGTGTCACGACTCGATTGAAAGACATGGCCCTGTCCCAGCTTCGCGAAGCACCAGCTATAGGAGAAGCCGCCCTCGCCTGTCGCCTGCTCAGCCCGTAATTGTTTATGACTGATTATTCGCCGGCGAAGCGAAGCGGTCGCCCGGCCGGCTGTGAAGGTCAGAAACTTTCCGCAAACCAGCGCCACATCGAGGCCGCGCCGCGGCTCTCGGACGGGCCGCTGCTGCGGACAATCGGTGCCGCAAACCCATTGAGGCGCGGCGGTCCGGCGATGGCCTCGGCCGCACCGCGCGTCTCACGGCGCACGACACCGGCCACGGCGCTGAAGGCGGGTCCGCTGACGGCATCACCCAGCCCGGTCACACCGCACGGTCCGGCGACGCGAACCTGTTTGCCGAAGACACGGGCCGCAAGTTCGCCGGCACCCGGCAATTGCGAGGCACCGCCGGTCAGAACCAGGCGGCGGCCGGAAGCCTTGCCGACACCCGAGGCATCGAGGCGGTCGCGGATCAGTTCAAATGTCTCTTCCAGGCGCGGACGGATGATGGAGTTCAGCAGCGAACGCGGCGCAGTGCCGTAGCGACCGCCGGCATCGCCGGCCACGGGCGGCACCTCGATCATCTGCTGATCGTCTTCCGGACTGTCCAATGCAGATCCGTAGAGGGTCTTCAGGCGCTCGGCTGCGGCGATTGGGGTCGAGAGACCACGTGCCACGTCCGACGTGACATGCGTACCGCCGACCGGCACGGCATCGATATGCAGGAGTGCGCCTTCAGCGAACACGGCTGCGGTCGTCGCGCCGGCGCCCATGTCGATCAGCGTCGCGCCGAGCTTCACCTCGTCATCGCCCAGGGCCGAGAGGCCGGAGGCATAGGGCGTCGCCACCACGCCGCGCAGGCTGAGATGGCAGCGCTCGACACAGGTCAGGAGATTGCGCAGCGGACCGATGGCGGCGGTAATGACATGCACCTCGACGCCGAGGGTCTGGCCGAACATGCCGCGCGGATCGCGCACACCACGATGATCATCAACCGACCAGGCGAGCGGGATGGCGTGCAGGACAACCCGGTCCTGGACGCTGAATTGCGACAGCGCGCCGTCGAGAAGTTTGCGCAGATCACGCTCGCCGACCTCGCGCTGCGGCAGGTCGATCTCGGCGGCGATACGCGTGGAGGTCGGCTGACCCGCCGACAGGGTCACGCTGACCGAATTGACGGCCTGGCCGGCCATGCGTTCGGCCTGTTCCACGGCCGAGCGGATGGCCTCGGCGGCGATGTCCATATCGACCACGGCACCGGAGCGCACGCCGTGGCTCGACTGATGGCCCACACCGATGACGCGCGGCCGCGGACCGGCAATCGTCTCATCGGTCTTGGCAATGAAGGCCGCGATCTTGGACGAGCCCACATCCAGCGCCGCACACACGCCGGGCGACTTGCCCTTGCCGGCGCTGCCCGGCGCCGATGATCGGAGGAAATCAAACACACTCACGCTTCACGCTCCCGCATCCCTGCAGCGGCCGCTCTTTCCGGCGACGCCCGCACAATGAGATCACCCTCACCACGAAGATCGAAACTCTCTGCTGCCAGGTGGAGCACACCACGCTCTGCCTGCAGCCTGGCCAGAATGGCGACGGAGGAGATCACGTCGCCCTCGGGCAATTTCACGTCGGCGCCGTTTTCCAGGCGCAGATTCCAGCGGCGCTCGCCGACCCGGATCGCTCCGACCACGCGGTCACGGATCACGGGATAACGGTCCAGCGCCTCGACGATTTCCACCACGGCCTCGTTCGCGCCGGCGGAAACTACGAGCGGCAGCTCGGGCGGATCCATCACATCGGCACGCGCCATGACTACGCCATCGCGGTCGATCACGTTCAGCGCGCCCTCGACCTGCCAGAGCGCGAAGGCCTCGCGGGTTTCCACGACGACGGCAATACGGTTGGGCCAGAGCCGGGCCACGCTTGCCTCGCGCACGATGGGCAGGGCCTCGACGCGTTCGCGCACGCTCTCCGGGTCGACCGAGAAGATGGATTGTCCGGCGGTGACACCGGTGGCGACAACGATGCTGTGGGCGGCCTGTCCGCGCGCGCCGGTCACGTCCACGCTGTCGACAGCAAATCCGGCGCGGGCCAGGCGCATCTCGACCTTGTCGAGGGCCAGGTCGGCGACATCATCCAATTGTCCGAAAAGGGCCAGTCCGCCGATCATCAGGGCGAGCAGGCAGGCCGCTGCGAGACCGCCCAGACGTGCGGCATTGGCCACGCGATAACGCGCACCTCTGACCTGGGCTTCCGCCCAGTTACGCAAACGCCGCGGTGCGGGCACCGCGGCGGACCGACTGGTTCGACGACGGGAGGCCTTCGGCTTCCCGCTACGCTTTACCTTGGACACGACGCATTCTCCGCCATCCATTCCACGAGATCATTGAACGCGATCCCGGTGAATTGCGCCTGTTCTGGCGCCAATGATGTAGGAGTCATGCCCGGCTGGGTGTTAATTTCGAGTAACCATAAAGGCTGATCTGCTGATTCGTCGTAGCGGAAGTCGGAGCGGGTCAAACCGCGACATCCCAAGGCTTTATGGGCCTTTAGCGCCAGATCCATGGCCATTTCAGCGATATTTTCCGGCACAGGCGCAGGCAAAATGTGATCGGATCCGCCGTCCGCGTATTTCGCCTCGTAATCGTAGAAGGTCGTCTTCGGCACGATCTCGGTCACGGCCAGCGGCTTGTCTTCCATCACCGCCACCGTCAGCTCGCGGCCGGGAATGAAACGCTCGATCAGGACTTCGTCTCCCAGCGCCCAGGCCGTGGACCCCAGCTCTGACGGCGGACGGTTGGCGCCTTCCAGCACGATGTGCACGCCCACGGACGAGCCCTGCGAATTCGGCTTGGCCACGTAGGGCGGTTTCATCGGATGCGCCTTGGCCGCCTCGAACCGGTTGGCGATGAAGCCTTCCGGACAGGGAATGCCCGCAGCCTCCAGCGTTGCCTTGGCACGCTGCTTGTCCATCGCCAGGGCCGAGGCCAGGACACCTGAATGCGTGTAGGGCTTGCCGTAATGCTCGAGCACGCCCTGCACCTTGCCGTCCTCGCCCCACTCGCCATGCAGCGCATTGAAGACGATGTCGGGCTTCGCCTCGGCCAATTGCTGGCCCAGCTCGCGGGAGGCATCGATCTCGACGACGTCATAACCCTTGGCGCGCAAACCTTCGGCACAGGCCCGGCCGGAGACCAGCGAGACATCCCGTTCCGGCGAGAGACCGCCCAGCAAGACTGCGATGCGTTTGCTCATTTTCCTACCTCAAGAACGGTCCGGCCTTGGCCTCGAGCAGCCGGATCAGATCGGGATCCATGAATTCGTAATCGTCCGGAATGCCCAGACAGATCAGGCGTTTGCCGCTCACATCATCCCGAAACTTCTTTCGAATTCGTGATTGATGAGCCCTTTCCATCACAAAGATGATGTCGGCCCAGTCTATCTGTTCTCGGGACACAACGACCGTCGCGTCATTGCTGATCCCGGCGGAATCCGCCTCCACGTCCGGCCATTGGGAGAATACATGTTCCGCGGTCGGACTTCTCAGCTTGTTCGCCGAACACAGGAACAGGGCCTTCTTCATGATGGCCGCTTGCCGATCCGGCGCACTTCCCAGCGCAGATCGATGCCCGTCTTCTGCCGGACCTTCGCGCGCACATCCTCGCCGAGATCTTCCAGATCGGCAGCACTGGCCGTGCCATCATTGATCAGGAAATTACAGTGCTGTTCCGAGAAGGTCGCGCCACCCACTCGCTGCCCGCGCCCGCCGACACTGTCGATCAATTGCCAGGACTTGCGCTGGTCGGGTGTTCCGGGCGGATCCGGATTGGCGAAAGTCGAGCCTGATGTTTTCTCGCGGATCGGCTGCGTGCTCTCCCGCCGCGCGGTAATGGCGTTCATGCGTTCGGTGATCGCATCGCTCTCGTCCGGTGTGCCCTGGAAGACAGCCTCGGTGAAAATCCAGTTTTCCGGCGCTTCGCAATGGCGATAGCTGTAGGCCAGCTCCTCCGGTGTCGCGATGATGCGGCGGCCGGCCCGGTCGAGTGCGATGGCCTCGACGATCACGTCCGACGTCTCCTGGTCGTAACAACCGGCATTCATGCGCAGCGCGCCGCCGATCGTGCCCGGCACGCCGACCAGGTATTCCAGTCCGGCGATCCCCGCCTTCGCGGCCGCCTTGGCAACCATCTTGTCCAGCGCCCCTGCCCCGGCGCGAAGCCGATGACCGTCCAGCGCCTCGGTTTTGGCAAACGCGCCGGCCAGCCGGATCACCACGCCGGGCACGCCGCCATCGCGGACCAGCGTGTTGGATCCGGCACCGAGGACATGCACAGGGATCTCGTCGGGCGTCTCGGCGAGAAACCGCGCCAGGTCGGATTCATCCGCCGGCAGATACATCACCTCCGCCGGACCACCGACTCGCAGCCAGGTCACATCCTTCAGGGGTGCAGCCTCGATATATTTGCCGCGAACGGACGGGAGTTTCGAAATAAGCTTTGTCACAACTTTTTTCCCCCATTCATGGGGGAAGTGGCCGACCGAAGGGAGGTCGATGGGGGCAAGTTACCCCCTCCCCCTCGCCAGCTCGGGACCTCCCCCGTGAACGGGGGAGGAAGGATTCGCGCCAGTAAACTCACCCCAGCGCCTCCAGCTCGCCCGGAACGGCGTAGGCCCACTGGGTGATGTCGCCGGCGCCGAGGAAGATGACGACATCGCCCTCGCCGGCCCGGCTCGCGATCTCGGCCGTGACCGAGGCGCGGTCGACCGGGTGGGCGTCGCGATGGCCGTGGGCGCGCAGGCCCTCGACCAGATGGGCCTGGTCAAAACCTTCAATGGGTGTCTCGCCGGCCTCGAAGACATCGGTGACCAGCACGGTGTCGGCATCGTTGAAACAGGTGCAGAAATCCTCGAACAGATCAGCGAGGCGCGAATAGCGATGCGGCTGCTTGATCGCGATCACCTTGCTGGTCGCGGCCTGGCGGGCCGCTTTCAGCACGGCCGCGATCTCGACCGGGTGGTGGCCGTAATCATCGATAATGCTGGCCCCGTTCCACTCGCCGGTCTTCGTGAAACGCCGTTTCACGCCGCCAAATGCGCCCAACGCCTCGCGCGCTGCCTCGACCGTCAGACCCAGTTCGCGGGCCGTGGCGATCGCTGCGGCCGTATTGAGCACATTGTGCTCGCCGACCATGGGCAGGAAGATATCGCTCCAGCATTCCTCATCCTGGCCGCGCAGGCGGAAATGCAGGTCGAACGTGGTGCCGG
The DNA here is from genome assembly GCA_965228215.1 of uncultured Maricaulis sp. Taxonomy (GTDB): domain Bacteria; phylum Pseudomonadota; class Alphaproteobacteria; order Caulobacterales; family Maricaulaceae; genus Maricaulis. The sequence continues at coordinate 226,920 of OZ245800.1, forward strand.
CCGGCTCGGCGCGCAGATTGTCGATGCGCACATCGGCCTGCGGGTTGAAGCCATAGGTGATGACGCGGCGATCCTCGATCCGGCTGGCCAGCGACTGGACTTCCGGATGGTCCGTGCACAGGACGGCGAAACCGTAGAAGGGCAGGTTTTCCACGAAGCGGTAGAAGGCGTCGCGCAGCGTATCGAAATCGCCGTAATGCTCCATGTGTTCCGGATCGATATTCGTCACGATGGCGACCGTCGAGCGCAATTTCAGGAAGGAGCCGTCGCTCTCATCCGCCTCGACCGCCATCCAGTCGCCCAGACCGACTTTGGCGTTGGAGCCATAGGCAGAAATGATGCCGCCATTGATCACTGTCGGATCGACGCCGGCCGCATCCATCAGGACCGAGACGAGCGAGGTCGTGGTGGTCTTGCCGTGCGTACCGCCGACGGCGACCGCGAATTTCAGGCGCATCAGCTCGGCCAGCATTTCCGCGCGGCGCACAACGGGGATCTTGGCGGCGCGGGCGGCGACCAGTTCAGGATTATCCGGTCTGATCGCCGAAGAGACCACGATCGCGCCGGCGCCTTCGACATTCTCGCCGGCATGACCGATCGCCACCTTGGCACCCTTGCCGCGCAGGCGCTCGACATTGGGATTGGCCTTGATGTCGGATCCCTGGACCTCATAGCCCAGATTGAGCATCACCTCGGCGATGCCACTCATGCCGATACCGCCGATACCGACGAAGTGAACCGGGCCGACCGGGAAAGGCAGGGCGGCAGATTTCATGAGAGAGCTCCTTGCACCAGGCCCTCGACGGCCTTGGCGAGTGCGTCGGCCGCATCGGGCCGGCCCAGCGTGCGCGCGGCTGCGGCCCGTTCGGCCAGATCCTTCGGATCCGAAAGACGGGTTTCCAGCAAGTCCGCGAGACGATCGGCGGTAAATTCGGATTCAGGCAGGCTGTCAGCGGCAATCGCCTTGACCAGGCCCTCGACATTGGCGGTCTGGTGATCATCCGCCGCGATGCCCAGCGGGCAGAAAATGGCAGGACGCCCGACGCCGGCGATTTCCGACACCGTGGAGGCGCCGGCCCGGCCAATCACGAGATGCGCAGCCGCGTAGAGCGAACCCACATCCTCGAAGAATGGCTCGCACCGGGCATTCACACCGCAGGCTTGATACATGTCCCTTGCCATGGGGAGGGATTCCTCCCGGGTCTGTTGGACGACATCAAGGCGGGAACGCAGCGATTGTGTGAGTTTTGACACCGCTTCCGGCACGGTCTCGGACAGGAGGCGCGCGCCGAGACTGCCACCGAGGATGAGGAGATTGATCCGGCCCTCCGGTCCGAGCGCTGGATAGCCAGCCTTGCGTGCGTCCAGGATCGGCGCGCGCAGCGGATTGCCCACCAGGATGTGGCGACGGCGTGCGCCCTTGGGCAGGCGGTCGAGACGTTCGAAACCCGAAGCCACGAAACCGGCCCGGTCGGCGAAGAGGCGATTGACGCGCCCCAGGACGGCATTCTGTTCGTGAATGGCCGAGGGAATGCCCGCCATCATCGCCGCGGCCAGGGCCGGAAAGGCCGGATAACCGCCAAACCCGGCCACCACGTCCGGCTTCCACTGCTTGACGATGGCGCGGGCTTCCGCGAGGCCGCGGCTCAGCTCCAGCGCCGCCTTCGCCAGTTTGACCGGGTTTTTCGTCGACGGGCTGGCGGCATGGATCTCGTCGATCGCGACCGCCGGGAAATCGACTGCGTGTTTCAGTCCGCGCGCATCGGTCACGAGCCGGATCTGCCAGCCGCGCGCGATCAGCGCCTCGGCGGCGGCGCGCGCAGGAAACATGTGTCCGCCGGTCCCGCCGGCAGCAATCAGGCAGCGTCTGGGTGTCATGCTTGGATACTGGTCGAGTAGGCACCCGGGCGGCGCCGGGTGAAAGCCAGCATGAGGCCGGCTCCGAAGGCAAGGGCGAGCATGGAGGATCCGCCATAGGAGATGAAGGGCAGAGTCATGCCCTTTGGCGGGATCAGGTTCAAGTTCACGGCGATGTTGACCAGGGCCTGCAGACCCAGCTGCAGGGACAGGCCGGCCACGGCGAGCTGGGCGAAATGATCATTCAGCCGCATGGCCTGGGTCCAGGCCCGCGAGACCAGGATCGCGAACAATCCGATGATCGAGAGCGAGGCCAGGAGACCGAATTCCTCGGCGGCGACCGAGAAGATAAAATCCGTATGCGCGTCCGGCAGGACGGCCTTCACCTCGCCCTCCCCCGGTCCGACACCGGCAATCCCGCCGCGCGAGATCGCCTCGGTCGCCCGGTCGATCTGGTATGTGTCACCACTGGCCGGGTCGAGGAAACGCTGCACCCGGCTGGCGATATGCGGAAAGGTCAGATAGGCCAGCGCCGAGCCACCGACAGCAACCGCACCCATCACGCTGATCCACAGCCAGGACAGGCCCGCAGCAAACAGCACGCCGCCGAAACACAGGGCGAGCAGGATGGACTGGCCGAAATCTGGCTGGGCCATCAGGAGGGCGATCGAGATCGCGAACAGACCCAGCGCCACCAGGCGTCCGGGGATGGGCGCACCCTTCTTTTCCTCGGCAAACAGCCAGGCCGCCGTGACGATCAGGGCGGGTTTGAGGAATTCGGACGGCTGCAGGCCGAAGGAACCGATCCGGATCCAGCGCGTCGCGCCCTTCACCTCGTGGCCGATGAACAGAATGGCCACCATCAGCACCAGCGAGCCGACCAGGGCGAGCCCGGCCAGGCGCCTTGCCCCCTTGGGACTGAGCGCGGACAGGCCGATCAGCACGGCCAGGCTCACGCCGGCAAAGGCCGATTGGCGGTAGAGGAAATAGAACGGGTCGTCGATGGAATGGCGTTCGGCCGCCGGCGGGCTGGATGCGAGAGACAGCATCAGCCCCGTCGCCATCAGCGCGAGGACAACAAAGAGCAGGGTCCGGTCGATACCGCGCCACCAGGCCGTAACGGCACGCGGGGCAAACTCGTTCACGCCACGCTCTCCACATCGCTGCTGTCAGCCGGACGTGAGGACCCCGCCTCGCGCACGAGCTCGCGGAAATGATCGCCGCGATCCTCGAAACTGGTGAACTGGTCGAAGGATGCCGCGGCCGGAGACAGGAGCACGACCGGGTCGGGCTCGTCCGATGCGCGCGCATCGCGCAGGGCGGCCGTGATGGCGGTTTTCATGTCACCGCAGAGCTCCGTCGGGATATGACCGCGCAGAACCGCGTCGAAATCCGACTGCGCCTCTCCGATGAAATAGGCCCGGCTCACCCGGTCTTTCAGCCTCGCCAGCACGCCGATATCCTCGTCCTTGGCCCGGCCGCCCGCAATCCAGAAGACATTGCGATAACTCGACAGGGCCTGCATTGCCGCTTCGGCATTTGTGGCCTTGCTGTCATTGACAAATCGTATGCCGTCGATCGTTCCGACCTCTTCCTGCCGGTGCGCCAGGCCAGGAAAGCTGAGCATGGCCTCGCCGGCTGCCCGTCCGCTGACACCCAGTGCGCGCACGGCCGCCAGGGCCGCAGCGGCGTTCTGGGCATTGTGGCGGCCCGGCAGGGCGCGGGCCTGGGAAAGCTCGGCGACAGGCCGCGAGGCACCGTCCAGCGCATCGTAGAGCCGGTCACCCAAGGCATAGACACCGCGCGCGAATACCCGGCCTGCGGCGATCGGGATGACCTGGTCATCGCGGCGCTGGGCACGCAGGCGCGAATAGAGTGCCGAGGTCTCCTCGTCATCGATACCGATCACTGCCGTGCCGTCCGGCGCCTGCATCTTGAACAGGCGCTGCTTGGCGCGGAAATAACCGTCAAACCCGCCATGCCGGTCCAGATGGTCCGGCGATATATTGAGCAGGACCGCAACATCGCAGGCGAGCGAATGGGTCAGGTCGATCTGGTAGGAGGACAATTCCAGCACGTAGACGGATCCCGGCCGCGGCGGTTCCAGCGACAGGACGGCATCGCCGATATTGCCGCCGACGCGCACATTGCGCCCGGTCGCCTTCAGGATATGGCCGATCAGCGCCGTCGTGGTGGATTTGCCATTGGTACCCGTGATGCCGATGATTTTCGGGCGCCGCTTCTCCGGCAGCGCATTCACCGCCATGGCAAACAGTTCGATATCGCCGATGACCGGCGCGTCGACCGCACGGGCAAGCTCGACGACATGGTGGGGCTGCGGATGGGTAAGCGGGATGCCGGGCGACAGGACCAGAGCCGCGATGTCTCCCCAGTCACGCCGGTTGAGGTCATCGAGTTCAAGCCCTGCGGCTTCTGCCTGTTCGCGCGAAGCGGCCGAGTCATCCCAGCAGGAGACCTGGCTGCCGCCGGCGATCAGGGCCTGGGCTGTGGCTATGCCTGTACGCCCCAATCCGAAGACGGCCACACGTCGGCCTTCATATGCATGGATCGGGATCATGAAGCCGCAAGTCTACCTCAATTTGAGCGTGGCGAGTCCAATTAATGCGAGCACGACCGCGATAATCCAGAAGCGGATCACGATGGTCGGCTCGGCCCAGCCCATCTTCTCGAAATGGTGGTGGATCGGCGCCATGCGGAAGACGCGTTTGCCGGTCAGTTTGAAACTGGCGACCTGCACCATGACCGAGACGAGTTCCAGCACGAAGAGACCGCCCACGATGGCCAGCACGATCTCGTGTTTCACGGCCACGGCAATGGCGCCCAGGGCACCGCCCAGGGACAGGGAACCGGTATCGCCCATGAAGACCATGGCCGGCGGCGCATTCCACCACAGGAAGCCGAGACCGGCGCCCAGCAGCGCGCCGCAGAAGACCAGGAGTTCACCCGTGCCCGGCGTGTAGTGGACCTGCAGGTATTCGGCGAAATTCACATTACCGACGAGATAGGCGATCGCGCCGAATGTCGCCGCGGCGATCATCACAGGCACGATGGCCAGCCCGTCCAGCCCGTCGGTCATGTTCACGGCATTGCCGGCACCCACGATCACGATACAGCCGAACACGTAGAAGAGTGGGCCGATATTGATCAGGAGGTCCTTGAAGAAGGGGAAGGCGATCGAGGTTTCCAGGCCGGCTTCCATACCCGTCGTCCGAGCCAGGGCCGTGGCCCAGAACACCGCCACGAAAGCGATGATGAATTCGAACAGGAGTTTGAACCGGCCGCTGAAACCGGCCGTGCTTTGCTGCGTCACCTTGAGATAATCGTCGACGAAACCGATCAGGCCGAAACCGGCGGTCACGAAGATGACGATCCAGACGTATTGATTGGTCAGGTCGGCCCACAGGAGCGTACCGATCATGACCCCGAGCAGGATCAGGAAACCGCCCATCGTCGGCGTGCCGGCCTTCTCGACGACATGGCGTTCGATCCCCTCTTCGCGGATCGGCTGTCCCTTGCCCTGTTTGCGGCGCAGCCAGCCGATCAGCGGCTGGCCGAAGATGAAGGCGATCAGCATCGCCGTCATCACGGCGCCGCCGGTACGGAAAGTGATGTAGCGGAAGAGATTGGCGATCTGGAAGTCATCCGCCAGAGGCGCGAACAGTAGATACAACATGTGCCGTCAGGCCTCCGTGAAGTCGAATGCGGAGCCATCGGCCAGAGATGCGGCAATCTTGTGGAGACCGGACGCGTTTGATCCCTTGACCATAACCACGTCGCCCGGTTTCACGTCTGCCCCGATCTGCCTGATCCCCTCGCCCGCATTCTGCGCATACCCCGCTTGGAGGTGCGCGGGCAAGGCGTCATGCAGGCTGCGCATCAGCGTTCCGCACGTGTAGACCGCATCGATCCCGGCCTCGGCCAGGACATCCGCCAGCTCCGCGTGCAGCCGTTCTGTCTCCGGTCCCAGTTCCAGCATGTCGCCGAGAATGGCGATCCGGCGACCGCCCGCTTCCGGTTGCGCAGACGCCAGCGATGAGATCGCGGCGCGCATGGAAAGCGGATTGGCGTTGTAGGCGTCATCCAGCAGGGTGAAGGCCCCGCCGCCCGGCAGCTCGATCCGCACGGCCTGGCCGCGACCGCGTTCGGCGTCAATTTCGCCGAGCGCCCCGGCGACATCGCGGGCATCCAGGCCGGACGCCGCGCAGGCCGCAAAGATCGCTCCGACATTCCAGGCCCAGTGATCACCGCTGGCCTTCATCGCGAACCGGGTACGCACACCCATGACATCGACCTCGCCGCGCGAACCATCGATCCCGGTCTCGAATTCGGTCACCCGGATGGCGGCTGCGTTCTCGATACCGAAATCGAGCAGGAAGGCCGCGCATGATTTCTTCGCGTGCGAAGCGATGCGCTCGCCAAGCGGGTCATCTGCCGGGTAGATGGCCACGCCATCCTCGATCAGACCCTCGAAAATCTCCGACTTGGCATCGGCGATTGCCTCGATCGAGCCCAGCTGTTCCAGGTGGGCAGGGCCGATGCGTGTGATCAGACCCACATGCGGTCGGACCAGGGCCGATAATTCGCGGATCTCGCCGGCATGATTCATGCCCATCTCGAACACGGCGCGCTCGGTATCACGCGGCATGCGTGCCAGCGTCAGCGGCACGCCCCAGTGATTATTGTAGGATTTCACGCTCCAGTGGGCTCGGCCCATCTGGCGCATGACCGCGGCCAGGGCTTCCTTGACGGAGGTCTTGCCGACACTGCCCGTCACGGCGATGCGAACGGCGTCGCAGCGCTCGCGGGCGGCGATGCCCAGCTTGCGCAGGGCGTCGAGCACATCATCGGCCAGTACAGCTGGTCCGGGACCGGCATCGGGCCGGCTCACCAGCGAGGCCGCAGCCCCGCGCGCCATGGCGTCGCCGACGAAGTCATGGCCGTCACGGATATCCTTCAGGGCCACGAATAGATCACCCGGCATAATGCTGCGCGTATCGATCGACACGCCATTGGCCTGCCAATCATCCCCGCGCAGCAGATCGGCACCGATGGCCTCTCCGGCCTCGCGGGCCGTCCAGAGTGGTGAGTTGGAACTGCCAGCGTTCGGGTCAGGCATCGGCCGCCTCCCGTGCCGCGAGCGCCTTGCGGCCCTCCTCGCGATCATCAAACGGATGCACGACACCCCCGATGGTCTGGCCGGTCTCATGCCCCTTGCCCGCGATGAGCAGGCAATCACCCGGCTCCAGCAGGTCCACGGCAAAACGGATAGCGTCCGCCCGGTTCGCGATCTCGCGCGCCCGGGGACAGCCCTTCATCACCGCCGCCCGGATTGCCGCGGGGTCTTCAGAACGGGGATTATCGTCGGTCACGATAACCAGATCCGCCTGGTTTGCGGCAATGACACCCATTTTCGAGCGTTTCGACGCGTCGCGATCACCGCCGCACCCGAAGACGACGATGACGCGTCCCCGCGTGTGCGGACGCGCAGCCCGGAGCAATTTGTCCAGACCGTCCGGCGTGTGGGCATAGTCGACAAGCACCGGAGCCTGGTCGGCAGTCTCGCCGACTTTCTCGAGCCGCCCCGGAACGCCCTGCAGCTGGCCGAGTGCCGGCAGAACATCCCCGATCGTCATGCCACCGGTAATCGCGAGAGCCGCCGCACCCAGTGCGTTGAGGACCTGGAATTCGCCCACCAGGGGCAGCGAAAGCTCGTATTCCTCGCCCTGCCAGGTAAAGACCACATCCTGGCTGGCGGGACGCGGCGTGACTTCGCGGATCTGCAAATGCTCGCCGCGCCAGCCCACCGTGAAAACCTCGAGACCGCGCCGGGCCGCTGCGTCGGCCATCTTGGACCCCCACTCGGAATCCGTATTGATCACGGCCGCTCCGTCCGCCGGCATGCGTTCAGTGAAGAGCTTTTGTTTGGACGCGAAGTAATCGGCAAAATCGGGATGGTAATCCAGGTGGTCCTGGGTGAGATTCGTGAAACCCGCCACGCTCAGGCGGACGCCATCCATCCGGCGCTGCTTCAGACCATGGCTCGAGGCTTCCATTGCGAGATGGGTCACACCATCTGCGGCCAGAGCATCGAGCGCGCGATGCAGGGCCACGGCGTCGGGCGTGGTGTAACCGGTCGTTTCCAGACTGTCGCCGCGGGCTACGCCCAGCGTGCCCAGGCTGGCGCCATCGATACCGGCGCGCACCCAGATCTGGCGCAGGAAGTCGACCGTCGAACTCTTGCCATTCGTACCGGTCACCGCAACGACATGCTCCGGCTGCCCCGGATGGAAAATCGCGGCAATTCGCGCCAGTTCCGCCGCCGGATCGGGATGGGTGATCACCGCAACATCATCGCGGTCAACTGGCTCATCGGTCAGAACAGCAACGGCACCATTGGCCACAGCCTGGTCGATGAATTCACGGCCATGCACGGTCACACCCGGCAGGGCGGCAAACAGGAAGCCGGGTTTCACAGCCCGGCTGTCCAGCGTCATTCCCCCGATATCGATCTCCGCAATGTCCGCGGTGCATGCTGGCGGATCGAAGAGTTCGGCGAGTTTCAAGGGATTGTCTCCGGCATCAGCGCAGCGCGAACCATGGCGGCCCGCTCGTCAGAATCATCATCCAGCCGCGCCACGCCCAGAATGGGTCCGATGCGCGCAATGATTTCGCCCGCGGCAGGGGCAGCCGTCCACCCCCCCGTTGCATATCCATAGGTCGATTCATTGCCCTGCGGCTCGTCCAGGATCACCAGCACGGCGTATTGCGGATCATCGTAAGGAAAGACCGCCGAGAAGGAGGAAATAAGGCGGTCGCGATCATATCCGCCGCGGGAAGGCTTCTCGGCCGTCCCGGTCTTGCCGGCCACGCGGAAACCGGGCGCCTCGGCATTGCCGCCGGTACCGTCGGTGACATTCTCGCGCATCAGTCGCATCACGTCCCGGGCGGTTTCCTGCGCCATCACCCGCTCGCCGACAATCTGTTCATTCGCTGCGACGGGAAGCAGGGTCGGCGGCACATAGACACCGTCATTGGCGATGGCCGCAAAGGCCGCGATCGTGGCGATCGGCGACACGGCGATGCCGTGACCGTAGGAAATTGTCGCCATTTCGGTCGGGCCCCATTGGCGCGGCAGAAGCGGATCCGCGCTCTCGGCCAGTTCGATCGGGGCCCGCTCGAGCAGGCGCAGGCTGGAGAGCAGGCCGCGCTGGGCCTCGTAGCCGGCTGCCTCAGCGATGCGTGCCGACCCGATATTGGAGGAGTGGGTAAAGACTTCGGCCAGGGTCAGCCAGCGATCCTCGGCATGATAGTCGTTGATCGTATGCCCTCCGATACGCAGCGGCTCGCTGGCATCGAACGCCGTATCGAGATCGGCGATCCCCTCTTCGAGCGCCAGGGCGACGGTGAAGGCCTTGAAGGTCGAGCCCATCTCGTAGACCGACTGGGCCGCCCGGTTGAGACGTTCCGAATTGCTGGCCGAATTGGGCCGGTTGGGATCGTAGTCAGGCAGCGAGACCATGCCGACGATCTCGCCGGTACGAACATTCATCACGATGCCCGTCGCCGCGTCGGCCTGGAATTCGGCCATCGTCGCGCGCAGGACTTCATCGATATGGAATTGCACGCCCATGTCGATGGACAAGGCCACCGGCCGGCCATCGCCGGAGGTCAGGGCGGAATTGAAAGCGCGCTCGGCACCGGCCAGCCCGTTCAGGTCACGATCGGCATATCCGACAATGTGCGAGGCAAGACGTCCGCGCGGATAGACACGGCGCGGCTCGATCCGGAAACCCAGGCCCGGCAGGCCCAGCGAAAACACGGCCTGGCGCTGACGCGGGGTCAGATTGCGCTGGATCCACACGAAACGCCGGCGCGAGGACAGGTCGCGCACCACGCGTTCGACGTCGATGTCCGGCAGCACGGTCGCGAGATTCTCGGCGGTCTCGACCGGGTCCCAGACGAGGGTCGGGTCGGCGTAGAGAGAATGGGTTTCCAGCGTCGTTGCCAGGACCTGGCCCGTGCGGTCGAACAAATCACCGCGCACCGTGGCTTCGGCCGTCAGGGCGCCGTCATTGCTTGCGCTTGCCGGCGAGGTGACGGCCAGTTCGACCGCGCGGACACCGAGAATGGCAAAACCCACCGCCATCACCATGCCGAGGACCCGCAAGCGCGAACGCGCCCCGTCCAGGGCGCGCGTCTCATCGCTCTCGATCCGCAACAGGCGGGACATGTCCGCCGGCGCAGCTTCCAGGACCGGGGGTGGTCCCAGATTGCGCGCCTCGGAGGAAACACGGCGCCGGAAGGGCCAGAAACGCTTCACCGCGGATCGTCTCCCTCGGCCAGGGCCAGGGTCGTGTCATCGCTGCGATTGACCAGAAGCATGTCGCGATCGCGGCGCGGCTCGTCATCGGCCTCGCCTTCGTCGATCAGGACGGGAAGATCGCTCAGCGCAACTTCGCGCGAAGTATCCAGCGGTTCGAATCCGAGATAGCGGCGCGCCAGTGCGCGCAGTCGCTCGGGGTCTTCCAGGTGGGCGATCTCGACATTGAGCACATTGGTCTGACGGCGCTCCTCGGCCAGCTGGGCCTGGAGATCGGCGAGACGGTCCTGGGAATCCTGCGCTTCGGTCTTGGCGATGTAGAGGGCAACCGCGAGCACAGCGGCAACCACGAAGGCGATTGCGTTGAGCAAGCGGATCATAACACGGCCTCCAGACGCGAGAGCGGCACGACTTCCTGGTGAAGCGCGTCTGCCTGTGACCAGGCCGGCGCTTCGTTACGAATGGCAGCACGCAGTTTTGCCGAACGAGCCCGCGGATTTTCCTCCGCTTCACCCTCGCTTGCGGCCACGGCCTTGCGCGTCAGAAGACGGAAGGACGGAGCCGGTCCTGAACTCACTGTTGGCGCGTGGCGCGAGCCGCCGCCTCCTGCCAGCCCGGACCGGGCCCGCAGGAATGCCTTAACCATGCGGTCCTCCAGTGAATGGAAGGTAACCACAACGAGCCGACCCAACGGCGCGAGCATGCGTTCTGCAGCAGCCAAAGCCATGGCGAGTTCCCCCAACTCGTCATTGATGAAAATTCGCAACGCCTGGAACACCCGCGTTGCAGGGTGAATTTTCGAATGTTTTCCGCCAATTGCGCGATTGACGATCTCGGCGAGCTCTTCCGTTCGCGTGATCGGCGCCTCTTCGCGCGCACGAATGATGAACTGCGCGACGCGGCGGGAGCGACGCTCCTCGCCGTATGCATAAAAAATGTTCGCCAGCTCTTCCTGCTTGAGCCGGTTCACGGCGTCGGCGGCGCTGGGCCCGTCGCCGCTCATGCGCATGTCCAGCGGACCGGGCTTGGCAAAGGAGAACCCCCGCTCGCCTTGGTCGATCTGCATGGACGACACGCCGATATCCAGGACGATGCCGTCGACCTGTTTGAACCCGAAGGCGCCGGCGGCCTCTTCCATGGCCGAGAACGGCGCCTCGGCGAACATGAACCGCTCCGGCGCGGCTCGCACCATTTCCTCGACGACCGGCTGGACGCTGGGATCGCGATCGATCCCGATCAGCTTGCAATCGGCAGCCGAAAGAATGGCGTGCGAATAGCCGCCTGCGCCGAACGTACCGTCGATATACACGGCACCATCGCGCGGCTCGAGCGCGGTCAGGACCTCATCCAGCATCACCGGGATATGGCTCATGACGCACCTCCCGGTTTGCCGCCGGGGCGCAGGGCGCGCTTGTTCTCGCGGGCGAAATCACGGGCGGTGGACTGATGCTCGGCATAACGGTCCGGATTCCAGATCTCGAAGCGCGAACCGAGGCCGACGAAGGTCGCCTTGCCGTCGAGACCGGCATGATCGCTGAGCTCTTTTGGCAGGGTCACGCGGCCATTGGCATCGAAGGAGAGCGGTTTGGCGGCGCCGAATATCGCCCGCTCGAAGGCGATACGGGCGTCGTCATAGGGGTCCATGTCCTCGATGAGGGTCTGGTAGCGCTCGAGCAGGGCCTGGCCGCCACCTTCCAGGAAGGGACCGTCGAAGGACGGCCAGACGATGATGCCGTCGAAGGGACCGCCCCGGACCACCGAGCGGAAATCCGCCGGCACCGAAACACGCCCCTTGGCATCAACGCCATTGATGGTGGTGGACAGAAACACGCCCTACAAGCTCCCCGGCCGTCCCTGTCGGCCCCTTGATGGTTAACCATGGGATAACATGGGACAGGATGGGAAACAATCTCGAAACCATGGATTTGCATGGCTCCACGGGCCTCACCGTTGCAAAAAAGCGACGCCAATCCGGAACGGATCCGGAACGCGAAGTTAATATCCACAGCTTCATGGATTTGGTCCCGCGAGCGGGGACTGGAGGCGGGCCGGAATAAGGATCAGGCGGCCGATAAGCCGGGTTCTGTTCCGGCACGCCCGAAAGCAGCCGGGGCGATCATTCATCTGCGACGCGCCTCGCGACGCGCCTGAAGCGACCTACCCGGATGACATGTGGAGACACACGTGCGGTACGAGACCGCGCTCATCCCTATTCGGTCTTGCTCCAGGTGGGGCTTGCCGTGCCCCCTTCCTTGCGGTCGGGGCGGTGCGCTCTTACCGCACCCTTTCACCCTTACCACTCGTCGCACGAGGCGGCGGATGGCGGTCTGCTCTCTGCTGCGCTTTCCCTGGGGTCACCCCCGCCGGGCGCTACCCGGCACCTTGTCTCCATGGAGCCCGGACTTTCCTCGACAGCGCCGTTTCCAGCCTGCTGCCGCGATCGCCCGGCCACCTGATCGCGCTCTATGTCGGGAAAACCCGGCCGAAGGTCAAGCCGCTCGGCAGCCATCGCAATCCTGCCGCGCAAATTGTGGCCGACAGAAAGTTCGCTTTTGCGACGAGTCGCAGAAAAACCCGCATTCGCCTTGGGTTTTTGACAGTTTATCGCGTTTATCCAGCGGTTTGCGGCTTGGTTTCGGCCTGTTTCTTTCTTGTCACAGGCGAAAACATGACCTAGATTTAATCGTCTTCAACGCAGACGGAGCCGCCGAGATACGCGATCCGGCCTAGCCGAAATTCCCGGGACGAGCTGACCGAACCGGGCTGATCGCGATACCGACGGCATGCCAGGCCCCCGCTTGGTCCGCTTCGAGCTGATTTGGGACACATTGATCGCAGTTCGCGATTCTCATCCCTCTTCTTGGGCGGTGGCCTTGCCACCGCCCTACTTTTTTGCCCGCAACCGGCTCATCTCGGCCGCGACGCCGCGCGCGAGCGCACAGGTCTCCGCGTCGGCCATGCCCGTGATCGATGTCGGCCGGAAACGGCGCTGGAAGGCCTCGATCACTGGGTGGAGATCCTCGGCCGGTCCATAGCCGATCCGGGTCAGGTCGGCGGCGATCTCATCCTCGCCACCCGCCTCACACGGTCCGACCGCGCAGCCGGCTTCCACGAACAATGCCCAGGGGAAATGCTCGCCCGGATCCTGTTTGCGACCCGGCGCGATATCGGAATGTCCAACGACGGCCTCGGGACCGAGGCCGTGGCGATCCAAGAGGTCGCGCACGAGTTCAACGACACGGGCAAGCTGGACGTCCGGATAGGCCGGCAGGCCGTAATCATGCCCGCCATTGACGATCTCGATACCGATAGAGGCCGAGTTCAGGTCGGTCTCACCGCACCAGCTGGACACCCCCGCATGCCAGGCGCGTTTTTCCTCGGCGACCAGGCGGAAGACACGCCCGTCCTCCTCGACCATGTAATGGGCCGAGACCTGGGCCTCGGCATCACACATCCGCTCAAGCGCGGCCGGGCCCGTCTCCATGCCCGTATAGTGCAGCACGACATAGCGGATCGGCGACTTGCGGTCGTTGAAATTGGGCGATGGCGTCTCGATGATCATCACAGGGATTTCTCCCGCGCCAGGCCGGCGGTCGGTAGTTTGCGATTCTGTCGGAGCGCGATGATGGCCACACCCCCGAGGGTCAGGACCGAGCCGATGACAAGACGCAGGCCGAAATCATCCCCGGTCAGCATGATGCCGGCAAATACGCCCACGAGGGGCGCCATCAGTGTGAGCGGAGCGATCAGCGTGGCGTCATAGCGCTGCAGCAGGCTGTAGAAGACGCCATGCCCGTAGATGTTCACGATCACGACGGTGAACAGCAAGGCCGCCAGGAATGGCCAGCCACCGGCGAGCGTGGACGCGATCTGGTCGCGCTCGAAGACCAGGGATAACAGCAGGAGCGGGGGCCAGGAGATCAAGCCGATCCAGGCCTGCATCCGGATCGCATCCAGCGGCATGCGCTTGACGAGGATCATGCCCACCGCGCCGACAAATGCGGCTGCCACCCCGATCAGCAATCCGATCGAGACATCCAGATCGGCCGGATTGGCGACGACCAGGATGATGCCGGCGAAGGCGATGAGGATACCGGCGATACGCGGCAGCCCGACCGTCTCTTTCAGCCAGAGCACGGAGAGGATGGTCGCAAAGGGCACGCCCATCTGCAGCGCGATCGCCATCGCGGACGGCGTCGCCCATTGGAGACCGAAGAAGATCAGGGCGTATTGCAACGCGCCCATCCCCATGGCCACACCGATCAGGGTGCGCATGTCGGTCGGGCGTTTTCCGAGCCAGGGCGCCAGGAATGCAAAGAGAAGGGCGAATCTCAGAAAGGCAAAGAAGAAAGGCGGTGAACCCTCGAAATCCGGCACCCAGCCCGGCGCACCGGTGACGGAGAATTTCGCAATGACGAAATTCAGCCCCCAGACCAGGCAGACGGAGGCAAGAGCCAGGAAGTCGCGCAATCGCATGGGCAAGTCATGGACCGGTCCGCGCCGGGGCACAAGCAGCGAAATCGCAGACCCGGAATTCGCGCGTCGATCTATTGCGCCATGAAATGCGCGTCGAGAAAGGCGAGGAAATTCGCCCAGTCCCGGCCGTTCACACCGTGCAGACCCGGTCGCATGAAGAGCGCGATATCGGCTGTCGGATCATAGCTGGCGAGGTTCGGCTGGCGCAGGCCGTCAGAGCCGTAGAGCTGGTAGACAGGATTAGCACCTTCGGCTGCACGGAAACTGCCTTGCGGGTCGGACCATTGATCCCGCCAGGCGGCGCCGATCAGGATCGGGCGCGGCGCCATCAGCGCGATCAATTGATGCTGGTCGACCGGCAGACTGTCCTCGCGATCGGCATAGGCGGCATAGGACGGGGCGAACCAGTGCGGATATCCGCCGGTGATCTGTTCGACGGATTCACCGGCATGGCTGCGGGTCAGCGTCGTACCGCCGGTGCCCGCCTGGTGGGCGATCACCAGATCGACCCGCTCGTCGAATGCGGCTGCCAGCAGCGCGGACTTGCCATTGCGCGAATGCCCCCAGACGGCCGTGCGTTCATTGTCAAAGCGCGCATCGGCATCCAGCAGGTCGATGACACGCGAATAGATCCAGGCCCAGGCGATGATCGCACCGCTGGTTTCGCCGGGCACGAGACGCGCCAGCGCTTCGGTGCCGGCCTCGGCCTGGTCGGGAACAATATCGCCGGGATAGACGAAGGCGACGGCATAACCACGCTCCAGGATGAGCTCCATCGGCGGTTCGGCGATGTTCTCGCCGAAGATCATGCGGATCGGGATCATCTGCCAGCTGTCGCTGCAATCGGGCGCATAGGGGCTGAGCGGCGCGGAGATATCCTCGCGATCACCCAGCGCGGCGCGATTACCGCAGAACATCTGCATGATGATGACCGGGTGTGGGCCCTCACCGGCATTCGGGCGGACGGTGACGAGATGGGTCTCGATACCGGCCATCTCGATACGACTTTCCTCGATCGTGGCCAGGCCGCCATAGCCGGCCTCGTCGACGATGCGTGTCTCAAGCAGACGAGCCGGCCGGTCTTCGGGCCAGCGGCCATAGATCTCGGCCTCGAAGGTCGCGCGCAATTGCGCCTGCCCGGCTTCCCATTGCTCGGCCGTCGCATCGCCATCGGCGAGGACGGGCGGCGTCGCGACATCGCTGGCCATGCGATCGGGCACACGCGGCAATGCCATGGACACACAGCCCACCAGCATGAGCGGCAGGATGATAATCAACGCGATCAGAATGGCCTTGCGCATCAGCGGATCCCGGATAGCGGACAGGAATAATCAGGCTAGCAGTTCAGCCTGCCGGCCCAATTCACATTGGTGTGTGTGGTGATGATTTACCGGAGCGCTCTGTCCGAGAGACCCGCCTAGTGGTCGGACGAGCCCATGCCGTCGACGGTCCAGCCCTTGGGGCCGCGCGTTGCAACGAGGATTTCCGGGCCGTCGCTGTTCTTGCGGCCGCGGACCTTGCGCCAGAGCCAGAAGGCGGCGCCGGCAAGCAGGCCGATACCGGCGAGCACGAAGAAGGCAGCGGTCATGACAGCGGCAAGGAAGATGACCAGACCAATGAAGGCCACGGCAATCAATGCTGCGAGCAGATCGCGCATGATGCGTCCCGCGCCACGCGAGAAGAGGTCTGACGAGGTCTGATTAGTCACGAGTCATGTCCTTTCGCCTTTGCCCCCCTTCTTCTCTATGTTGGCATGCGAGGGCCGAAGGTCAATTGGCTACGCCCGCCGCGAGCCCTCTTTCCTGCAGAATTCGTGCGTAGGCAGTATTGATGACGGCCATTTTTTCGTCGGCGAGGCGCTGTGCAGCCGGCGGCGCACCCCTCGCGATCATGCGGTCGGGGTGATTCTGCGAGGCAATGCGGCGATAGGCGCGCTTGAGGTCGGAATCGGAAATATCGGCGTCGATGCCGAGAATGACGTAGGGATCGTCGTCGGACGCGCCCATGTGCGCTGTCCGGATACGGCGGAATTCCAGCGAGGAAAAGCCGAAGATCTCGGAGACCGATTCCAGGAAGTTCATTTCGCTGGACGTCACGGCGCCGTCTGCCTTGGCGATATGAAAGAGCCCGTCGAGAATGTCTTCCAGGATGGCGGAATTGGCGCGGAAACGCCGCGCCAGTCGCCGGGCATAACCGTCGAAACCGAGCGTTGTCTGCGTGGCAAGCTCGAAGGCGCGGTCCAGCGCGGCCTGGCCTTCGGGCGGCGGCCGGAAGACTTCGTAGAAGGCGCGTCGCTCGCTGCGGGAGACGACACCGTCGGCCTTGGCCAGTTTGGCACCCAGACCGATCAGGGCCATGGCGAAATCGGCATCCTCGACACGACGGTCAGGACCATTGTCGCAGCCATCGCATTCGAGAAAGCAATCCCGGCCCTGCAGCCGGCTGGCAAGTTTGCGCCAGAATCCCATTCGCCTGTGTCCTCTCCTGGAGGCCATGTAGGAAGCCCGCCCTGCCCCCGCGAGGGGGAGAATGCGAAATTCCGCCTCCGCCCAGCAGCGTAATCCGGTTGCACCCGTCGAGGCCATGATTAACCTCCGCTGCCACATCCGGCAGGAGTTGCAACATGGCCGACACGCCCAGGCTCGAGTGGGAATTCTGGATCGATCGCGGTGGCACGTTCACCGACGTGATCGGCCGCTCGCCCGATGGCCAGCTGCATGCGCTGAAACTGCTCTCGGAAAGCCCGGACTATGCCGATGCCGCAACCGAAGGCGTGCGCCGCCTGTCCGGCAGCAAGCCGGTCGGGGCGGTGAAGATGGGCACGACCGTCGCGACCAATGCCCTGCTTGAACGCAAGGGTGCGCCGACTGTCTTTCTGGTCACACGCGGATTCTCAGACCTTCTTGTGATCGGTGATCAGACCCGGCCGGACATTTTTGCGCTGGACATCCAGCGCCCGGATCCCCTGCACGACCGGGTCATCGAGATCGATGAACGTCTCGATGCCGATGGCGAGATCCAGGAGGAACTCGACGAGGACGCGGTCAGAACCGCTCTCGAGGCCGCCAAGCGCGACGGGTTCGAGGCCGTCGCGATCGCGCTCATGCATTCCTACGGCAATGACGCGCACGAGCGCCGACTGGAACGCATGGCCCTGGAGGCCGGTTTTGCGACGGTGATCCGGTCGAGCGAGGCCAGCCCGCTGGTGAAGATCGTGCCGCGCGCCTCGACGACCGTACTGGACGCCTACCTCACCCCGGTCCTGCGCGATTATGTCGGACGGGTGGATGAAGGCCTCGACGGGATCCCGCTCTATTTCATGCAATCCTCCGGCGGGCTCGCTCCGGCCGCCGGCTTCCACGCACGCGATGCTGTCCTGTCGGGACCGGCAGGGGGTGTGGTCGGCATGGCCCGCACGGCGATGGCGGCCGGCCATCCCAAGGTGATCGGTTTCGACATGGGCGGAACCTCGACCGACGTTTCGCGTTTTGATGGCGAGCATTACGAGCGTGTGCAGGAGACCCGGGTTGCGGGACAGCGCCTGCGCGCACCGATGATGGCCGTACACACCGTGGCAGCAGGCGGCGGATCGCTGCTGACCTTTGACGGCGAGCGCGCCCGGGTCGGACCGGAAAGCGCCGGCGCCATGCCCGGCCCCGCCGGTTATGGCCGCGGGGGACCGGCGGCGGTGACCGATGCCAATATCGTGCTGGGACGTGTGCAAGCTGACTGGTTCCCGAAAGTCTTCGGACAGAATGGCGATGAAGCCCTTGATGTCGAGGCCAGCCGCAAGGCCTTGTCTGACCTGGCGGACCTGATGGGGCTCGACAGCGCCGAGGACGCCGCCGAAGGCTTCCTGGCGGTCGCCATCGAGAGCATGGCCCAGGCGATCAAGCAGATCTCCATCGCCCAGGGCGTCAATCCCGCCCATTACGCCCTCTCCGCCTTCGGGGGCGCCGGTGCGCAACATGCCTGCAAGGTCGCAGATGCGCTGGGCATGGAAACAGTCCTGATCCACCCCTATGCCGGACTCCTGTCGGCGCTGGGAATAGGGCTCGCCGAAATCCGCGAAACGCGCAGTGCGGCCGTGGAACAGGCCTTCGATACCGAGAACCGCATCGCCGCCGAAACGGCGCGAGACCTACGGGAAGCCGCTCGCCGGAGCCTGATCGAGCAGGGTTTCGACCCAGATTTAATTCGTACACGAAGTGAATGGCGTCTGCGTGTCGCCGGATCGGATACCTCCATCGCGGTCAGCGAGGCTGACAGCGCGAGCATGCAGGACGCGTTCGAACACCAGCACGCCCGCCTGTTCGGTTTCCGGCCTGACGCGGACTACGTGGTCGAGAGTGTGTCTGTCGACGCCGAAGCCGACCCGCCCGGATCGCGGGACTGGCGCGTGGACTTGGCGGACACCGGGGGCGAGGTGACACCCGTGGCGAGCGCCCCGGTCTATGCGTCCGGCGAATGGCAGGACGTGCCGGTCTATGCCCTGGCTGATTTCGGTGCGGGATCCGAGGCGGCGGGCCCGGCCCTGATCATGGAACCCAATTCCACCATCGTGCTCGATGACGGTTGGACCGCGCGACGTCTGCCCGACGGCATGCTGGAACTGACCCGCGCGACCAGTCTCACCATGGCCCGCGCCGGTGTCGAGCTGGACCCGATCCGCCTGGAGCTCTTCAACCAACGCTTCATGAGTGTCGCGGAACAGATGGGCGTCGCTCTGGAAAGGACCGCGCACTCCGTGAACATCAAGGAGCGGCTGGATTTCAGCTGCGCGGTGTTCGATGCCGATGGCGGGCTGGTCGCAAACGCGCCCCACATGCCGGTCCATCTCGGGTCGATGTCGGCCAGTGTGCGCTCAGCTGCGGAGGCCCATCCCGATCTAGGTCCTGGCGATGCCGTGGCGGTAAACGCGCCCTATGACGGCGGCACGCATCTTCCCGACATCACCATTGTCACGCCGGTGCACGACACGGAGACGGGGGAACGTCTGTTCTACGTGGCCTCGCGTGGACACCATGCCGATGTCGGGGGTATCGCGCCTGGGTCCATGCCGCCCTTCTCGACCGATATCGACGAGGAAGGCGTGCAATTCCGCAATGTGAAGATCATGGCGGGCGGTAAGTTTCTCGATGACATCACCCGCGACGTTCTTGCCTCGGGGCGCTATCCTGCACGCAATCCGGACCAGAATATCGCCGATCTCAAGGCCCAGCTCGCGGCCTGTGCCCGCGGTGCCGAGGAATTGCACCGCCTGGTCGCCGACAACGGGCTGGATGTGGTGAAAGCCTATATGGGTCACGTCCAGGACAATGCTGAAAGGGCTGTCCGCCGTGTGCTTGGCGCGCTGACGGACGGGCAGCACAGCGTCCGCCTGGACGATGGGGCGGAAATCCGGGTCGCCATCAAGGTCGACCAGTCGGCCCGCACGGCGGTGGTGGATTTCACGGGCACGTCTGCGCAACGGACCAGCAATTTCAACGCGCCGGCCTCGGTTGCCCGCGCGGCCGTGCTCTATGTCTTCCGCTGCCTGGTCGGTGATGCCATCCCGCTCAATGAAGGCTGTCTCAAACCGATCGAACTGATCATTCCGGAAGGCTGCCTGCTCAATCCACGCCCGCCCGCCGCTGTCGTGGCGGGCAATGTCGAGACCAGCCAGCTGGTCGTCGACGCCCTGTTCGGAGCGACCGGACGGCTGGCCGCCTGCCAGGGCACGATGAACAATCTCACCTTCGGCAATGATCGCCACCAGTATTACGAGACGATCTGTGGCGGAGCCGGTGCAGGACTGCTGGCAGACGGCCAGGGTTTTGCCGGCAAATCGGCTATCCACACCCACATGACAAACAGCCGTATGACGGACCCGGAAGTGCTGGAACGGCGTTTTCCTGTTCAAGTGATACATCACGAACGCCGCACAGGCTCCGGCGGCACAGGGAAATTTCCCGGCGGGGACGGTAGCGTTAGAAAACTTCTTTTCCGGGAAGCGATGGAGGTCGCCCTGCTCTCCTCGCGGCGGGCGGAAACCCCGTTCGGCCTGGATGGCGGCGGCGACGGCAAGCCCGGCCAACAGCGCGTGATCCGGGTCGATGGCAGCACGCAGGATCTGGACGGCCTGTTCCGGATCGACGTATCGCCCGGGGATGCCGTGGAAGTATGCACGCCGGGCGGCGGCGGCCATGGTGCCGGAAACGCTAAGGATTAAACCTTTGCAATCTTCCGATCCGGATCGGAATCCGGCTCGTAAGTCCCCACGTCACATGCATGAGACAGCCTTGTCACGGGCCGGCGGCCTCGCCGCCGGTCACCCCCAAGCCCCGATTAAAAGGAGCGCACAATGCGTCTCATCTCCACGCTTGCCCTGACGGCAGCCCTCTTCTCCGCCCCGGCCTTCGCAGGCGATAATTCGCAAGTGAAGAAAATGTCCGACCATCATGGTCATCACGGGTCCCAGATGCAGGCCGCCGACATTGTCGACACCGCCGTTGGCGCCGGTCAGTTCAACACGCTGGTTGCCGCTGTCCAGGCTGCCGGTCTTGTCGACACGCTGAAGGGCGATGGCCCGTTCACCGTCTTCGCCCCGCTGGATACGGCCTTCGCCGGTCTGCCGGAAGGTGAAGTCGCCCGCCTGCTCGAGCCGCAGAACCGCCACGAGCTCGTCGACATCCTGACCTTCCACGTCGTGCCGGGTGCTGTCACCTCGGACCAGCTGGCCGGTCGCATTCTCTCGGTCGAGACGGTTGAAGGTTCCAATGTGCTGATCGACGCCACCGATGGTGTCCGCGTCGGCAATGCCCAGGTCGTCCAGGCCGACATCCGCACGTCCAACGGCATCATTCACGTCGTCGACCGCGTGATCATCCCGTCCAGCTAAGGATCAGAGCGGAGCCTTTCCCTCGGGCTCCGCACCCGATCCCTGGCACTGATCCCCCGGCGCTGTTTCAACCCCTCGGAACACGGCGCCGGGCGATCGCCCGGGCATGGGTCTCGATATATTCGACGATCAGCCCCGCCACATCCTTGCCCGAGATCCGCTCGACGCCCTCCAGGCCCGGCGAGGAATTGACCTCCAGGATTTTCGGCCCTGCCGCAGATCGCAGCAGATCCACCCCGGCAACCGACAGGCCCAGCGCTTTCGATGCCCGCACCGCAGCCGATCTTTCCTGCTTGGTGATCCGGACCTTCTTCGCGGACCCGCCGCGGTGCAGGTTGGAGCGGAACTCCCCCTCCTCCGCCTGGCGCATCATGGTCGCCACGACCCGGCCGCCGACCACGAAACAGCGGATATCCGCGCCGTCCGCTTCCTTGACGAATTCCTGCACGATGAAATTGGCTTCCAGACCGCGGAAGGCATCGATCACGGATTCGGCCGCCTTGCGCGTCTCCGCCAGTACGACACCCTTGCCCTGCGTGCTTTCCAGCAATTTCACCACCAGGGGCGCGGAGCCGACATGCGAGATGATGTTGCGTGTGTCCTTGGGTGAATGGGCAAAGGCCGTCACGGGCATGTTGATGCCCGCGCGGGCCAGGATCTGGTGGGCGTAGAGCTTGTCGCGCGACGCGCCTATCGCCTCGGCGACATTGAGACAATAGGCCCCCATCATCGAGAATTGCCGCAGCACGGCCATGCCGTAGGACGTCATCGACGCGCCGATGCGCGGGATGATGGCGTCATAGGCCGGCAGGGGTTTGCCGTCGTAATAGACCTTGGGATCCGAGGCATCGATTGCCAGCGTGCAACGCGCCGTATTGACCATTTCCACCACATGGCCGCGCGCCTCGGCGGCGTCCTTCAGGCGTTGCGAGGAGTAATTCTTCGGTTCGCGGGTCAGGATGGCAATGCGCAGCGGGCGTTTGACGGGCCGGCGGCGCGGGAAATCCTTGTAGGCCTGGTAGGACAGTTCGCCCTGCGCGTAGGAGGTCGCCGGATTGACCACCATGTCGGGCAGGATCGCCTGGCGGCCCAGCAGCATGCGATAGGCCATGCTCTCGCGATTGGTCAGGGTCAGCTCGACAGGCCAGGTCCGGTCGCCTATCTGGACCGGCGTCTCGATCACCCAGCGTAGTTCGCGCTCGCCGTTGGACGAGGTCACTTCCCGCCGGTCGACCGCCGGAGCCGAACAGATCACCTCGATCTCGGGCTTTTCCGGAATGGGATGCAGGATGAAGCGGACCTGCGGCGTTTCCAGCGGACCGAAGGGTTCGACCGAGACGGCATGCAGAGCCGAAGTCCGGGCCCCGGTATCCACCTTGGCCTTGATCGCCGGCAGGCCGAGCGTGGGAAATTGCGCCCACTCTTCCCAGCCGAGAACGAATTGATCGTCCATGCCTGCTCTCCCCACACTCATGACGGGCCGCACAATACGCGGCTCGTATTATCAACTAGGCATTCACGGGGACGCGGCTCGCGACCCAGATCTTCATCGTCAGCTGACCGCGCTTGCCGTCCGGATGCAGCGCCGCGTGGTGCTGCAGACTCAGACCGGCCCGCTCGATGAGCTCGGCCATTTCCTCGTCGGAAAAGCCCAGCCGGCGGTGGTAATATTCCTCGCGCAGCTCCTCGAGCTGGTGCGGGGCGAAATCGACGATCATCAGGCTGCCGGCCGGTTTGAGAACGCGCGCGCACTCGGTCACGGCCAGGGCCGGATCATCGAGATAGTGCAGCACCTGGTGGACCGTCACGAGATCGGCGACGCCATTATCAAACGGCAGCGCACCGACATCCGCATGGCGGACCGAGCAGTGCTGCAGGCCGGCCTTTTCCAGGTTCAGGCGGGCGACATTGAGCATGGAATGGTTGATATCCACGCCGATGCCGCGCTCGATCCGGTCCGAGAAGACTTCCAGCATGCGGCCGGTGCCGACGCCGACATCGACCATCAACTCGAACGGACCATCGCCGGCGAACTGGCGCATCGCCGCCTCGACCTCCTGGTCGGAGAGGTGCAGCTCGCGGATCTTGTCCCAGTCCAGCGCCACGCTCTCGAAATAGGCCTGCGCCGCGACGGCACGCGCTTCCTTGATCGCCACGAGACGCGACACATCCCGCGACAGGACGGCGTCGTTCTCCGGGACCATGTCGCGTACGATCTCGGCCAGTTTGCGACCGCCGCCATGATCCGTCAGCCGGTAGAAGACATAGGCGCCTTCCGGCAGGCGTTCCGCCAGGCCCGCATCGGTCAGGAGTTTGAGATGCCGGCTCACACGGGGCTGGCTCTGTCCGAGGATCTGGACCAGTTCCGACACCGTCAATTCGCCACGCGCCAGCAGGGCCACGACCCGCAATCGGGTCGGCTCGGCAAGCGCCTTCAGCTGTGTAACCAGTGCATCCATGTAATTCTTGTCTACAAATGCGGAATATCACTTGCTTTTATCTGCATCGCGCAGAAGTTCAAAGCCGACCTTGTAGAGAGCGCGGGAGCGAGGCGTGTCGCAAAAGGAAGCCGTGATCATTGGCGCTGGCCTGGCCGGGATCTCCGCGGCCTGGTGTCTGCGGCAATCCGGGTTCGAGGTTACCGTGATCGATGCCTGCGACGGCCCGGCCATGGAGACCAGTTTTGCCAATGCCGGCGCGCTGACCCCGTCGGAGCCTGAACCGTGGAATGCGCCCGGCGTACACTGGGAACTCCTGCGATCGCTCGGTGATCCGCACGCCGCCATGAAACTGCGCCCGGCCGCCCTGCCCGGCCTGGTGGGATGGGGTCTGCGTTTCCTGCGCAATTCGACCCGTCGCCGGTTCGACGCTGCGAGCCGGGCGAATTTCGCGCTCTCCCGCTACAGTCTCGAGGAAACCCGCCGGGTTCGCGATGCTCTGGATATCCGGTTCGATAATCTGCATTCGGGCACGCTGAAACTCTGCCGTGACCAGGCGGGCCTTGATGCGACGATTGCCGCCGCGGAAAAACTCGTCCCGATGGGGCTGAACTATCGCGCGCTGGATCCGCAGGAGACAGTCGAGCTGGAACCGAGCCTGGCCGAAATCCGGGACGAGATCGCGGGCGCGGTTCACTATCCGGACGATGAATCCGGCGATGCGCGCATGTTCACCACGGCCCTGGCCGAGGCTGCGGAACAGGCCGGTGTGGAATTTCTCTGGAACACGCGAGTCATCGATCTCGTCGACCGTGCCGGCCGGATCATCGGCCTGCGCACGGAAGAGGAAGTGTTCGAGGTCGAGAATACCGTCATCGCGTCGGGTCAGGCGAGCTGGAAACTGCTCAAACCGCTCGGCCTTCACCTGCCCGTCCGCCCCGTGAAGGGTTATTCGCTGACGCTCGAGCTCGATGGCCAGAACAACCGTCCCAACGTGCCCGTCGTGGACGAGAAACTGCACGCCATCATCACGCCAATGGGCGATCGCTTGCGCGTGGCCGGTACGGCGGAGATCGCCGGCGAGGATACGAAACTGCGCTCGGAGCGTATCGACAATCTGCGGGCATTGCTGGGCGCACTCTATCCCGGCCTGGCCGAACAGCTGGCGGGTGCACAGGAAACAGCATGGGCGGGACTGCGCCCGATGAGCGCGGATGGCCGGCCCTTCATCGGCCATACACGGGCGCAGGGCCTGTGGCTCTCGACCGGGCATGGCCATCTCGGCTGGACCCAGGCCATGGGCTCGGGCGCGCTGCTCACGCAGTTGATGTCCGGACAGCCGACAGCGATCGATCCGCAACCCTTCGCGGCCGATCGCTTCTGACAATGCTGCAAGAAAGCCAGGTGCTTACGGCGCGCTGGCCTCGACCTCGATCCACTGACCGCCAAATTCGGCGCGCGAACGCTTGAACCAGTCATCGCTGATCGATGCGCCGACCCAGACCCAGAAATTATCGCCCCGGCTATCGGTCCTCATCCAGTGATTGGCGCGCATCTTGAAGCCCTTGCCACCGGATGCCTTGGTGAAGTCGATCGCGTCGGCGCTCAGCGCCTCGGGCACATTGCCCTCGAAAAAGCCGGCCGATTTCAGCGCGTTAAACAGGGCCGGAATATCGCCTTCGAAAATCTTGCCCAGCTTGTGGCCGACCACGTCGATCCGGTCGAGGCCCGCCACTTCCAGCATGCCCTCTGACATCGACGCGATCACGCCATCGCTGTCAGTGCACATCGCGACGGCGGCGGTGCGGGTAATGCGATCCATCCAGCTCGGAGACGGCGCCACGCATTCCACTTCGGAAGCCATTTCGAGGATCACGCCCTGATGGCGCTTGCTCGGGCGGCTATAGCCGTTTTCCCAGCGCGAGATCTGCGGCTGGGCGACGCCGAGATCTTCGGCGAGCGTCGACTGTTTGCAACGAGTTGCGACACGATACGCACGCAGCAGACCAGCCCAATCATACCCGCTATCTGTCCGAAATTGCTCGAGATTATACATGATCAACTCGACTTCAGAATGCCCCAAATCCAAAAGCTTTATGTCTAAAACTTTCAGCCGATGCGCTTGTAACACTTTTGCGACGACGCGAAAACAAGACTTCCCCGATATCAGCCGGTTTCAGGTCATTTTCATATTAAATGACTGATCTCAGCGTGTTGTGCTTGCAGGGTAACAACTCGCGGCAGAATACCGAAACAAAGACTCGCCCTGTAGACTAGAAAAAGCAGTTCGACGGCGCTGCCGGTGGCATTCATCTCCGGATCCGCAAAGACCGCGACGTACCAGCGAAGAACGGGCAAAGAGCCGGCAAAGAAAAAGGGCCGCTCGACGAGCGGCCCATTCCTGTTTCGCGACTGACCGGGATCAGCGAGCGAATTTCTGGAACTTGATACGCTTCGGCTGGTCCGCATCCGGGCCCAGGCGGCGCTTCTTGTCCTCGATATAGTCCTCGAAATTGCCCTCGAACCATTCCACATGGCTGTCGCCCTCGAAGGCGAGGATGTGGGTGGCCAGGCGGTCGAGGAAGAAACGGTCGTGCGAGATCACCACGGCACAGCCGGGGTAGTTCTCCAGCGCCTGTTCCAGGGCTGCGAGCGTTTCCACGTCGAGATCATTGGTCGGTTCATCGAGCAGGAGAAGATTGCCACCGGTCTGCAGCATCTTGGCGAGGTGGACGCGATTGCGCTCACCACCCGAGAGCAGGCCGACCTTCTTCTGCTGGTCGCCGCCCTTGAAGTTGAAGGTGCCGACATAGGCGCGCGAAGGAACTTCCTTGCCGCCCAGCTCGATCATGTCATTGCCGCCGGAGATCTCTTCCCAGACGGTCTTCTTGTCGTCGAGCGCGTCGCGCGACTGGTCGACATAACCCAGTTTCACCGTGTCGCCGATGCGGATCGTGCCCGCATCCGGGGTTTCCTGGCCGGTGATCATCTTGAACAGGGTGGACTTGCCCGCACCGTTCGGTCCGATCACGCCGACAATACCGCCCGGCGGGAGTTTGAACTCCAGACCGTCGATCAGCAGCTTCTCCTCGAACCCCTTCTTGAGGCCCTCGACCTCGACCACGACACCGCCCAGGCGCGGGCCCGGCGGAATGGTGATCTGGGCCGTGGAAATTTCCTGGCGCTCGGCCTGGTCCCGCAGCTCCTCATAGGACTTGATACGGGCTTTCGACTTGGCCTGGCGGGCCTTGGGCGAGGAGCGGATCCATTCCAGCTCGCGGGCCAGCGCGCGATCGCGGGCGCCTTTCTCGCGGCCTTCCTGGGCCAGGCGTTTCTGCTTCTGCTCGATCCAGGACGAGTAATTGCCCTCATAGGGAATGCCCTTGCCGCGGTCGAGTTCCAGCGTCCAGGTGGTGATCGTGTCGAGGAAGTAGCGGTCGTGGGTCACCACCAGGACGGCGCCCTTGAACTCTTCCAGATAGTGCTGGAGCCACTGCACGCTCTCGGCGTCCAGGTGGTTGGTCGGTTCGTCGAGCAGGAGGATGTGCGGTTCGGACAGCAGGAGCTGGCACAGGGCCACGCGGCGGCGTTCACCACCAGACAGGTCGGTCACGCCCCATTCGGCCGGCGGACAGCGCAGGGCGTCCATCGCCATCTCGATCTTGCTGTCGATATCCCAGGCATCCGAAGCGTCGATCTTTTCCTGGAGCTCGGTCATCTCGGCCATCAGCTCGTCGGTATAGTCCTCGGCGAGCTTCATGGAGACGGCATTGAAGTCGTCGACGAGCTTCTTCAGCTCGGAGCCTTCAATGACGTTTTCCCAGACCGTCTTGCTTTCATCCAGCTGCGGTTCCTGCGGCAGATAACCAACCTTCACGCCCTTCTCGGCCCAGGCCTCGCCGTTGAACTCGGTATCCATGCCCGCCATGATTTTCAGCAGAGTGGACTTACCCGCACCGTTCACGCCGACGACACCGATCTTGGCGTCGGGCAGGAAGTGCAGGGAAATGCCGTCGAACACCGGCTTGGCGGCACCGGGATAGGTCTTGGACAGCTTGTCCATGTGATAGACGTATTGATAGCTGGACATGGTCGTCGGGCTCTTTGCTGTACGGGGAAACTCGAGAGCGCACGCTTTAGCGAGTCTTGCGCGCCCCGGCAATGCGCGAACACGTCTCGCGGCCGTCACCCGCGCATTTGTGCTAGACTGATCGCTCATATCTATCATCGGGGAGGTGATGGCGATGTTGCGACGTATGTTGGTCCCGGCGTTCACCCCTGTCCTGTTCTCGGCGGTTCTCCTGACTGCCCAGCCGGCCGAGGCCGTTCCCCCTGATCCTGACTTCACCGCCGCCATGGACGCCTATATCGAGGCGAAACGGCTGGAATTCCTCGACCGGATCGCCGCCCAGGGTCGCGTGCCCACCGAAGCCGAGATCGAGAATGCGTGGTGCCGTGCGGTTATCTGGTGGAAAATGGCCCATCCTGATGGCGAACAGAAACTGACGCTCGACGGGTTGATCCGCCTGCGCCAGCTGGAGGTGGATTGCGGCCTGCGCATGCGGCGCGCCCTGCCCCTGCCCGACGAGCCCCAGCGTCCGGTCCAGACCCTGTTCGAACCGCCCGACGATGCCGGTGAACCCGTCGATATCAACAAGGGTGCGGAAGACGACATGGACGGCACGCGCCAGGCTCATGAGGACTATATCCGCTGGCATCCGGACGAATATCGCGATGCCACGAATGAGCAGGACTATATCGAGGAAGGCCTCGATCGCTGGTGGATCATCGGCGAAGGCGCCGAACTCTGGAGGCTGATCGAGAACCCGGTCGGCGCGTCCGGCGCAGGCGCCGAATTATCCGGTGAGGAACATCGTTTCAACGGCGCCCGAGCTGCCGAGGCGGAACGCCTGCGCCAGGAATTCAGGGCCGCAAATCCCGACGCGCCCGCAGCCCCGCCTCCGCGGCCGGCCGGCCCTCCGCCCGGCTATGTCGTGGATGACTGGCGCGGCGGTTATGTGCCCGGCCCGGACTGGGACCCGGCGGTGCCGCCTGATCCGGAAGAATGGGACCGTCTTCAGAACTGGTCCAGGCTTCGCGAACCGGTCGAGGTCGGCAGCAATGATGATGTGGGCACGAGTGCCCGCCGCCGCGGACAGGTTGCCGGTGCCGCGGAAGGCGTCCTGCGCAATGCGCTGGGTCTTGGTAGTGGCTCCCGTCGCGGCCGCGATGACGGTCCGCGCGTGTCCCGGTGCCGGGTCCGCGATCGCGACATGACCGAGTTTGCCAATGCCAATGGTGATACGCGACTGGACCTCCTGGGACGCCGGGATCGCGATGAAGTCACCATATTCGCGAATATCAACGACGCCCCGGATTCCGGCACATTCCAGGCTGCGGTCCTGCAGGACCAGTATGGCCGGGTCATGCAGCCCAGCGATGTCCGGATCTGCGATCTCTACGGTGAATGGCGCCTGACCGTGTCGTGGACGCGCACGACCTACATGAATGGTCGCCAGACCAGCCAGGAAAGCGGCGGCTGGTCGGAGACGGGCCTATTCTCGGTGGGCGAGGATGGCGAGGCGACAGGCCTGTGGCGACAGCTCGGATTTTCCGGTGCCAGCCACGGCGCGAACGAGATCGCGATCACGTTTGACCTGCCGCCGGACGAGCTCCGGCAGAATGGCGCCGTGCTGATCCTGCACACGACACGACCGGGCGAGGATCCGGTCATGACGACCCCGTTCGCGCTGATGCTGGAGGAGGTGGGTGAGACGCTGGAGCTGGCGGTCGTGCCCTGACCCCTACTCCGCCGGCACGTCACTCAGCCCGCCGAGGTCCAGGCGTCCAGCCTGGGCGGCGGTGCGGAATTCGCGCGGGGTCATGGCTTCGCTGGCCTTGAAGGCCCGGTTGAACGGGCCGATCGAGGCGAAACCGCTATCCAGGGCCACGGTCAGGATCGAGCGGGTACGCCCGGCCTCACCCGCCAGCATTGCCTTGGCATGTTCGATGCGCAGCGCATTGACGTATTGATTGAAATTTCGCGCGCCGAGAACCTGCGTGATGGCCCGGCTGATCTTGTAGTCCGGTTCCCGCAGACGCCTGGCCAGCGTCGCGACTTTCAGATCCGGGATCAGATAGGCCTGTTCATCCCTCATATGGCGCTCCACCGCGCGGGCGATCTGCTGGTCCTCATCGCCGGTCTCCACCACGCGTTCCGGGCGGGTCAGCGGATGGGTCCAGCGATACTGGACGGCGATCCAGCTCGTGATGACGATGGCGTTGGCGGCGATCGATTGCAGCAAGACTTCCAGCTGGTCGAAGAAGGCGCTCGATTCCGGCTGGGCCTGCCAGATCGTGCAGACCGAGACACACATGCCGTAGACCGACAGATACATCATGCGCAGACGGCGCTCATTCGTGGGCAGGCTGTCGGACCAGCCGCGAATGCCTTCCCAGAAGGCCAGGACCAGAATGGTGGAGGAGAACATGAGCTGCATGTTCGTCATCGAATGATCGATCGCGGCCCAGGTCGCGGCATTTGGCCCGCCCTGCTCCACGCCCAGTTCCAGCCAGGGTGCGGCAATGCCCGGCAGCACGATGAGGCTGACGATCAGCAATTGCGGCCAGCCGATCGTGGCGTTGGGCCGGAAGAGCGAGCGCGAGACCAGGTAGAAGATGGAACAAGTCCCGCCGGAACCGATCGCCAAGACATAATCCAGCGCGCCCAGCTGACCGTCGAAGGCGTGACGCGTCATGCTCATGGAGATCGACAGGCAGAACAGCATCCACACGACGCTCAGCGTCGTCTTGCGAGCGCGGAAGGCGAAAGCGAAAAAGCCCGCCATCGCCAGGACGGCGACGGTGATCTGCAGTGAGTTTGCGAGTGTGAGCATAGTCATGGCGATGTCCGTTCGCGCGTTTTGCGCGCCTGTCCCGTCCTGTTTCCCGCGCGTTCAATTCCGGTGCCAATTGCGCAGGAATTGAGATCTCTGACAATGAACATCCCGATTTTCGAAGGGGTTTTCTCGCCGATTTGGAAATCGGCCATCTTCCTTCGATCAGGACTTCCCGAGATTTGCGCCAGCATAGGCATGCAATTTCAGTCGCCTAGCGGGATTGGAAGCGAACCGCTCCCCGGTAGCGCTGAATTCGGGACCGAAAATCCGATCTGCTCCTGACCTCACCGAGCGGATTACGAACACGTAATGGCCGATTCCCAAATCGGCGAGATCCGGCTTCGAAACTCCGTCATTCAGGCTTCGACCGTCCCCGAAAAGAGGACAGCAACGGTAATTGAATGCTCTGGGAGTTCGTGATGAGTGATACTGCAATCGCCGCACCGCCGCAGGCCGGACGCCTGCCCCGCACAGCGCTGAAGAGTGCCGGCATTATCTGGTTCCTGACGGCCGTGGCCGGTCAGTGGGCCTTCGTCTTTTACCTGGCCGTCGCCTATGGCGTGACGACCCTGACCGGCGATTTCGCCGCCTGGAACGACACCAATCCCATCACCGGTCATGTCGAGGGTGACGGTTTCGGCAATCTCATGTTTGCCGGCCACGTCCTGCTGGCCATGGTGATGACGGTGGGCGGCACGCTTCAGCTCGTGCCGCAGATCCGGGCCCGGGCCATCAGTTTTCACCGCCTGACCGGCAAGGTGTTTATTGTCACCGCGCTCTTCCTGGCGATCGGCGGTCTCTGGATGGTCTGGGGCCGCGGCAGCCGGCTGGCCGATGGACCTGCCATGGGTGTCAGCCTGAATGCGATTTTCATCATCGTCTGCGCCAGCCTGGCCTGGTTCAACGCTGCGCGCCGCAAGATCGACATCCATCGCCGCTGGGCCATGCGCACCTTCATCGTCGCCAATGGTGTCTGGTTCTACCGGATCGGTTTCATGGGCTGGATCATGCTGCACCAGGCCCCGGTCGGCAGCACGCCCAATCTGGACGGCCCCTTCGACTATTTCATTGCCTATGCCAGCTTCCTTCTGCCCCTGGCGATACTGGAACTCTACATGCGCGCCCAGGACAGCCGGTCGGCCGTGTTCAAACTGATCATGGCCGCGATCGTCCTGCTGGGTGCGCTGGTGACAGCCGCGGGGTCCTTCGCCGCCTACATGATCCTCTGGGCGCCCCACATCTCGTGACGTGACGAGACCATCAGGGCGGTGTGACAGCACCGCCCTAGCCTCCTTGCCCGCATGGCTCTAAGACTCCCTGCAACCAGTCTGTGCATGGGGAGTTCCAGACATGACGCTTCGTTCGCTCGCCGTGGCCCTGATCGCCACGACCGCCCTCGCCGCCTGTAACCAGCAGGCCGCCACATCCGGCGGGTCCGCCGCCGTGGAGACGCCCGAACCGGCCCTGTCGATCGAGCGGGCCTATGCCAGCCCCTCCCTGACCGGACCGAGCCCGCGTTCGCTCACCTTCTCGCCGGACGGCACGCGCGTGACCTTCCTGCGCGCCAAGGAGGAGGACCGCACCGTGCTGGATCTCTGGGCGATGGATGTGGAGGGCGGTGAGCCCTACATGCTCGTCGACAGCCGGGTCCTGGTGGAAGAGGAACGCGAACTCTCCGAGGCCGAGCGCCAGTTGCGCGAACGCGCCCGCATCTCCTCCTCGGGCATTGTGCGCTACCAGTGGGACAGCCAGGGCGAGGCCATTCTCGTGCCGCTCGACGGTGATGTCTTCTACGTCGATGTCGAGGACGCCGCCGCGCGCCGCCTGATGACGACGCCGGAATTCGAGACCGACGCCCGCATCTCCCCGCAGGGCAATTTCGTCTCCTATATCCGCGAACAAAATCTCTACGTCACCGATCTGGAAACCGGCGCGGAAACCGCCATCACCACCGAGGGCGGCGGTCTGATCTCCTGGGGCATGGCGGAATTCGTCGCCCAGGAAGAACTCTCGCGCCGCACAGGCTATTGGTGGTCGCCGGACGAGCGTTTCATCGCCATCGCCCGGGTCGACGAGGAACGCGTCGACAATATCGAACGCCTGGAGATCGCCGGTGACGGTTCGGCCCGCGTGGTCGATCAGCGCTATCCGCGCGCCGGCACCGACAACGCCGTGGTGGAGCTCTTCATCTTCGATCGCGAGACCGGCGACATGCGCCCGGTCGAGATGGCGGATACCGACGATATCTATCTGGCCCGCGTAAACTGGTCGCGCGACAGCGAGACGGCCTATGTCCAGGTGCTTAATCGCGTCCAGAACAATCTCGATATCCGCGCCGTCGCATCCGCGACCGGTGACAGCCAGACCTGGCTTGAGGAAAGCACGGATGTCTGGATCAATCTGACCAATGATTTCCGCGCCCTGTCCGATGGGACCGTGATCTGGACCAGCGAGGACACGCCCGGCGGTTTCCGTCATATCCAGCATCGCGCCGCCGATGGCAGCCTGATCACGCAGATCACCGCGGGCGAATGGGTGGTCAACAATATCAGCGCCGTCGACGAGGATAACGGGCTCATCTATTTCACCGGCTGGATGGAGACGCCGCTCGAGCGGCACCTCTTCTCCGTGCCGATGGACGGTTCTGCCGAACCGGCCCGCATCACCGAGGGCAATGGTCGCTGGACCGGAAATTTCAACGGCGATGCGACGGCTTTCATCGGCTCGTACAATGACGTCGCCACGCCGCCGCAGACTGGTCTCTACGCCAATTCCGGCGAGCGTATCCGCTGGATCGAAGAAAACGCTCTCGTGGAAGGCCACCCTTATTACGAGTTCGCGGAAGACCACATCGTGCCGCAATACGGCACGCTGGAAGCCGCCGACGGCACGATCCTTCACTACCAGCTTCACCTGCCGGCGGATTTCGATCCGAACCGCACCTATCCGGCCATCCAGTACGTCTATGGCGGACCGCATGCCCAGGTCGTGCATCGCGGCTGGCAGAGCCTGCGCGCCCAGCTCTTCGCCCAGCGCGGCTATGTCTATTTCTCGATCGATAATCGTGGCGCCTGGAATCGCGGCCGTGAATTCGAGGCGCATCTGCAGCGCCGCATGGGTTCGGTCGAGGTGGAGGACCAGCTGGTCGGTCTCGATTTCCTCAAGAGCCTCGACTATGTCGACGCCGACCGTGTCGGCATGTGGGGCTGGTCCTATGGCGGCTACATGACGCTGATGACCACGCTGCAGGCCCCCGGCGCCTATGCCGCCGGCGTCTCCGGCGCTCCGGTCACCGACTGGGCGCTCTACGACACCGCCTATACCGAACGCTATATGGATCACCCGGACGCGAATTTCGAAGGCTATCGCCAGAGCTCGGTCTTCGCGCACCTGGAAGACTATGAAACCCCGCTCTTCCTGATCCACGGCATGGCCGACGACAATGTCATCTTCGCCAATTCCGTGCGCCTCTATAACGAGATGCAGGAACGCCGGTATCAATTCGAAATGATGACCTATCCCGGCCAGCGCCACGGCGTCCGCGGCGAGGACCGGTCCGTGCATTTGTGGACGGCGATCATCGATTTCTTCGACCGGAAACTGAAAGACGAGGTCGAGTAGGGATCGCAGGATGGGCAAGGATGACCGCGCGGGCCTGACCGACGAGATTCTGTCGGAGCTCGCGGATTGGCTGACCGCCAATCCTCAACCCTCCTTCCCGGACCCGATGCAGCCCCCGTGGCTAGAATTTCCTGATCTGGATCGGCGGTCAGCCGGATGGAGAATGGGGCCAGGCGAGGAGTACCTGATCGCCTTCGCCGGTTGGTATCGACAGCTTGGCACTGATCGGCGGACGTCTTATCGCGAGGCCAATCCGGAGCCGCAAGACTGGTTGGGCTTCTACGATTTGCTGCTTGCTGACGACTCGTAACTTGTCATCCCGGTCGAATGCCCCGGCTTGACCGGGGCGCAGAACCGGGACCCGGAGTGGAAGAGCTGGGTCCCTTATCTCCAGCCGGACCAGGTCCGGCTATCCGTCAGGGATGACAAATTTGAGTGCCTTCCCAAACGGGATCCGGGCGACTTGGGGGGCACACCCGGACCCCGCGGTGTCCGGCGCGGAATATCACGCAGGACCGGGAGAATGCAGCCGGACGACCCGGCTGGACGCAGGCTCGCACCCGCATCCCCTCCAGAATGAGATCCACCCCTCATCGCCAAGCATACATTCGCCTTAATTCTGCGTAGGAAAGAGGACAGGTACGAACGGCCAGACGGGACAGGCCCAGCCAGATGAATTACCGCGTCCATATCGTGCTCGCCCTGCTCTGCTG
The DNA here is from genome assembly GCA_965228215.1 of uncultured Maricaulis sp. Lineage (GTDB taxonomy): Bacteria > Pseudomonadota > Alphaproteobacteria > Caulobacterales > Maricaulaceae > Maricaulis. The sequence continues at coordinate 262,145 of OZ245800.1, forward strand.
GATGGCGGGTTGGGCCTATGTGCATGGCTGGATGCTGTCCCATGAGGACTGGGCCATCTGCATCTCGCAATATGATGCCAGCGGCCCAATCGCGCCGGAGTCAGACCGCCCCGGTCAATGGTCTCTGGCCCGACATCTGGCCTTTCCGTTCACAGGCTGGCACTGGCTCAACTATCTCGGCTGGGGCGCGCTAGCCGTGGCACCGGCCGCGATATATGCGGGTGTTCCGCGGCGAGTGTCCCCGACCGCGCTGATCCTGATAGCGGGCGTCGCAATCCTGCCCCTCATCGTGCAGGGTTTCGCGCTGGAAGGCTGGCATGATTGCGACCGGAAAGGGTCGGCCTACGGCAGTACCGCTCTATTCATCTGGCTGTGGCAATTGGCAGTCATCGGACTGGGATCATTGATCTACGCCATCGCTTGGCGAAGTCGCCCCTAAAACGCCACCCAGCGATCAGCCTCGTCGCGCATGCGCTGGCGGCGGGGTTTCCAGTCGGGCATCAGGCTTTCCACCACGCGCCAATAGGCGGGGGAGTGATTGGCCTCAACCAAATGGGCGGCTTCGTGGGCGCAGACATAGTCGATCAGCTCGACCGGGAAACCCATCAGGCGCCAGTTCATGCGGATCGTGCCGTCGGGCGCGCACGAGCCCCAGCGGCGTTTCTGGTCACGCACGATGACCTTGCGCACATCCCGGTCCAGCTCACCGGCATAGGCGCGGATCTTCGGCGTCATCAAGGCCTCGCCCGCACGCTTGTAATGACGGATCAGGGCCGAGCGGATGGTCCGCGTCCGCAGCTCACCAGACAGTTCCGGATCGACCGAGACGATGAGCGCGCCCTCGCCTTCGCGGATACGGGTTCGCACGCCGCGTTCCTCGATCACCAGGTCCAGCTCGCCGCCCAGCCAGGGCACACGCTCGCCGCTCTCGAAGGCGAGTTCGCGCGGTTTGGGACGCTCGGCCCATTTGGCGAGCTTGGCGAGGATCCAGCGCGATTTCTCGGCCAGCGCCGCATCGATCTCCCGCCGCGAGACGCGCATCGGCGCGGTCACCACCAGCCCGTCATGGCTGATGGTGAAACCGATCGTGCGGCGGCGGCTGCGCTTGAGCGTGTAGTCCACGCGCTGGCCGGATAGCTCTATCGTCTCTGGTGACATAACGCTGTCAGGGATGGCGCAAGAAGCGGGTTGCGGATTCTTTGCCGGGATGGTGGCTTGGCTGTGACCTCACCGCAAGCAAGACCCGCACGCCCATGCCCGAACCGCTCAAGAATCTCTATTCGCACGACCTCATCCGCCAGATGGCGGAGCATCTGCACCGCGTGCACCCGCCGTTTGATGCGCCGGGTTTCGCGAGGCAGGCGTGCCGCGATCTTGATCAGCTGGAGTTGAAGGAGCGGGCGCGGCAGATCTGCGATGCTCTGAACGAGCACCTGCCAACGGACTTCGCCGCAGCGGTCGAGGTGATGCTGGCCGGTCTTCATCCCGAGGATGATGTCGCGCTGAACGAGTTGAGCATGGATGAGCGCGGCATTCGCGGCTGGGCCGTGATGCCGATGAGCGAGCTGGTCGGTCTGCGCTGCGCCGAGGATTTCGACCTCGCCCTGGAAGCCCAGCGCCAGATGACCGGGCGGTTCAGCTCGGAGTTCGGCATCCGCTATTCCATCCTGGAAGACGCCGAACGCGCCATGGCGACGATCGGCGGCTGGACGGCGGACCGGAACTATCATGTGCGCCGGCTGGCCACGGAAGGCATTCGTCCCCGCCTGCCCTGGGCCATGCAATTGCCGATGTTCATCGCTGACCCCGCGCCCATCCTGCCGGTGCTGGAGGCGCTCAAGGATGATGAAAGCGAATATGTGCGCCGCTCGGTGGCGAACAATCTCAACGACATCTCGAAGGATCATCCCGATCTCGCCGCTCAGATCGCAGCGGACTGGATGAAGGGCGCGGACCGACAGCGTGAACGCCTGGTCCGCCATGCCTGCCGCAGCCTGGTGAAGGCCGGTCACGTAGGGGCCCTGGAGGCGTTGGGATATGGCCCGCCAGAGGTGGACGTTTCGCCGGTGCGTGTGACGACGCCCGTTGTTGAATTCGGTCAAGCTCTGGAATTCGAGGTGAGCCTGGTCTCGACCGGTCAGAAACCGCAGCAACTGGTCGTCGATTACGCGCTTCACCTGCGCAAGTCGAATGGCAAGACCGCGCCGAAAGTCTTCAAGCTGAAAACCTTTACACTCGAGCCCGGCGAACGCGTCACCCTGACCCGGCGGCATGCGATCCGGCCAATCACGACGCGGCGCTATTATGGCGGTGAGCAGGCCGTGGAGATCCAGGTCAATGGACAGGGTTTCGGCGCGACCCCCTTCGAGCTGGTCATGCCCGAAAGCGCCCCTGCCTAGCCCGGCGTCAGTCCTTCCACGCCGAACCGGCGTATCGTGCTGAGCTGTTCAACCAATTCCTCGGCGGTCATCTCACCGGGATTGTCGAGCCACCAGTCGAGCAGGTGGAAGACCGATCCGACCTCGCAGCGGGCCGCCGCGTGGGGGACAAGGTCCTTGCGGGCCCAGCCCTCTTCCTGGCCGATCTTCAATTCTTCAGTGCGCAGATCCGTGATCGCATCGACGACCTCACGCTGCATCGGATCATCGCTGGCGCCGCGGCTGAGCAGGAGGCGGAAGAGCGATCCATAAACCTGCGCGAAGGCCACCACGCCCTCCATCGCTGCCTTGTCGCGCGCCTCGCGGGTGGGGGCCTCGCGCGCGGCTTCCAGGCCTGCGAGGACGATCTCCTTGCCCGCACGCATGACTTCAGTGAAGAGCGCGTCCTTGTCGGGGAAATGCGTGTAGAGCGTACCCATCGCCACGCCCGCCTGGCGCGCGATATCGCCGATGCGCGTGCCCTCAAGACCCTTTTCCGCGAACACGGTCGCACCCGCCTGGATCAGTTTCAGGCGGGTTTCTTCCTTCTGTTCCGACCGCGACTTGGCCACGCGATTTCGCTCCTTTGCACCCGTCACTTCATCTGGATGCTTGTCTAAACCAAATTCGTTGAATATATATTCATTGAAGGTTCATTCAGCGAACATACACTGATTGCCACGAGGGAGAAAGAAGCTGGAGGGAAAGTGATGCGCATCCTGTTCGCGGTGATCATCCTGATATTGACCCTGATTCTGACCGGAGGGGCTCACGCCAATTGTTTCTGGGATTTGTCGGGACGGCTTGAAGGATACCGACCACCATCCGCGATTTCTTCGGGACGCACCTGGCCCCTCGAAAACGTCGAAATGCGTGTCCAGGTCCGCTGGTCCAGCGGCGGGACATGGAACGGTCCGAACTGGCCGGCCACCCGCACCGGCGCCAATGGCGCCTGGTCGGTCCGTTCGGCCGTAGCCTTCCCGGATCCGGACTGCCAGCGCGACCGGGTCGTGCGCGTCCAGATCCGCGGCTACCAGACCGGCAATAACTGGCGCACGGTCCACACCCAGTCGGTCGCAGGCCCCGGCGGCATGATCGGCCTGCTCAATCCCATCCCGACGCATAGCCGACGCGTAGGACTGCTCGTTCTCGGAGGGGGAAATGAAAGCGAGAACGGCATCATCTATGTCGAGAATTTCGGCGAACCGCCGATCGAATGGGCCACACCGCCCGATGAACCCGTCATTGAAGACGATCCCACCCCTGGCTCCACTCACCCCAATACGCCGGGGGGCGGACGCACACCCGTCGCAACGGACGCCCCATGCGCGCACTTGCGCAGCCCGTTTGCGGCGGGTGTGGAGTTCCGCTTCGGTCAGATGACCGCAGCGCCCTCACCCCTCAGTCCCGACCAGGCCATGTCGATCACGCTCCGACCAGCCGGCAACACGCCGGATGCGCTCAACCGTATCGAGGCCCATGCCTGGGTCGAGAATGCCGGATCCCGCAATTACGTTCGCGACAGCCGCTGCCCCTCCATGGTGCATTTCCGGATCAATGAAGGACCCGGCCGACGCGGCGAGGGCGATGATGCCTGGCTGGTCTACAGCGAGAAAATGCCCAGCGTCGCGGTCAATGCGCTCGCACCCGTCAGCATTACCGCCAACTTCCTGGGAACCGGCGACTGGTTTGCTGGTGATTGGGAGGAACAATGGCCCGGCGGCGCCGACGATCCGGACCATTACGAATACGTCCTCGTCGAGATTGTGCTGGATGCGACCCGCATGATCATGGAGACTGCCGAGGGGGATAATGTGATCCAGCATTGTTATCACGCGCCGGAGAACGTCTTCGTCCCGATGTCCAATTGCCAGGCCAGCCCATAGGATCCGACATGCTGAGACTCATCGCGACTGCCCTCGTCCTCTCTGCCGGCGCCGCCACGGCGCACGCGCAGGAAGATGTCCGCTCCCACCCGCTGGTCACGCCCTATGAAGGCGCTGAATTCGGACGCGGCGAGTATTTCGACTTCGACGAATACCGCCTGATCACGGGGTTCGATTTCGATGCTCGCGAAGCGACCAGCACACCGATCGCCGGCCGGATCACGCGGCTCTATCACGACAATCCGGACGACCGGTCCGAATTCGAGATCTTCGAGAATTACCGCGAGGCCTTCGAGGCCGCCGGTTATGAAGCGATCTGGTCCTGCGCCGGAGATGGTGAATGCTTCACCGGCTCGACCCGGAATTCCTTCCGCAATCACAACGGTTTCGCCGCCATGAATGGCGGCAATTCCCGCTATTCGGCCGGCCGGCTGATCTTCGAGGACCGCGTCGCCTACGTCGCCTTCGGTGTCGGACGGCACGGCACGTCGATCGACATCATCGAGACCAGCGAGATGGATCGCGACATGGTCACGATCTCCGCCGAAGCGCTGGCTGCCGGGCTGGATGCCGAAGGTCATGTCCGGGTGGACGGGCTGCTCTTCGCCCATGACGAGGCGGATCTGTTGCCGGAAAGCGCCGAGGCGCTGCAGGCCCTCGCCGACTTGCTCAATGACCGTCCGGACCTGTCGCTCTACGTGGTCGGTCACACCGACATGTCGGGATCGCTGAGCTATAATATCGGCCTGTCCCAGCGCCGTGCCGCCTCGGTCGTCGCAGCCCTCGTCGAGGATTACGACATCGCCGCCGCGCGCCTGGATGCACAGGGCGTCGGTCCGCTGTCACCGGAAGCAACCAATGCCAGCGATATCGGCCGCCAGACCAATCGCCGCGTCGAGATCGTGGTGCGCTAGGGCGAGGGAAAACAGAGTCATACGGAGTTTCTTGCTACACGTGAAAAGCGAATCTACCATTGTCGAACAATTCAAAATTGTTGGGTAATGGGGGATTGAGTGGCTACACCAACACGCTATTTCAAACTAAGAAACCACACCGACCCGGTTACGATTCTGCTTCAACCCAGCGAGGGTGATTTCGTCGTCGGGCTCATCAAGCACAACGCGCACGGCGTAAAACCCTACAAGACGATTCCTGAAGATCAGTACGGCTGGCAGGTACCCGTTGATGATGGCTCCAAATTCCGGGCACAAAACGGCCTTCTGGTTCCAGTGCGCCGGTCACCCGGCAACCCCGCTACGATTCATCTACACTTGACCGGAGTGCTGCAAAGCGGCGCCGGAGGTAGCACAACGCTTTATGCGTTCATGCGTTTGTCCCAAGGCGAACACCTACTCGAACCCCTGCAGGGAAGCGCCAACCCCGAACGGTTACCGCTGTTCGCGAAACCCGCCGAGGACCGCACTTTCGCCCGCTTCATCCGACTAGTCGTCTAGGTGTAATCATGATGTTTTCTCACACTTCGCAACCGCGCCTCGCGGTCGGAATGCTCGCCGGACTGTTCGTGGGAGGGACCGTACCGGCCGCCGCTGTCCAGGACTCCGCCGAGACGATCGTCCTGGGCGCTCAGGACTACGAAAATGCCACCAATCACACGATAGACATGGCCATCCCGACCGCGCCCGGTCTCACGCTCGCCGGCGCATCCACCTTCGACGGAATCGATCACAATCTCGGCTCTGACCTGTCTTATGATTTTGGCGTAAGTGAATCCGGCACGCCGGAATTTGGTGTTTCGCTACGCCCCTATTGGGCCATTATTCGACCGGCACAGGATCGCGCGCGCGGCCCGAACGAAGACCCGCCCGATCTTGATGGTGACTGGGCATGGCTCAGACAAACGCAATTCAGCATCGGTCTAACAGAGCGAAAGATTGGTTCCAATCAGGCGGCGTCAGCCGGCGCGGGATTTGTGTTTTACCCTTTTTCCTCGACCAATCCTCGAACCGATAGCGCGTTTCGAACTTGTATTTCTAACGCCCTGCAGACCCAAGTGGCAGTCGCCCGAACGCAAACAGCTGCGGGCATGCGGTCGTTAACAGTCGCGCAGATCAATGAGATATTGACGGAAGCCGGCTTGAAGGATCCCGCGTTCAGACGTTTCGGCAAGACACCTCAAAGAATCCGCGCACAACTCGTCGCGGTCCTTGAAGGGCTGGAACTGAGTCGAGACCGACAATCGGCTATCCTCCTGGAATACGATACGCACGTCACCCGGCTCCAAACTCGATTCCTGCCGAACGATGCGGCAATAAATGCCATATTGCGTAACCAAGGAATCAGCAATCCGGGATTCGCTCGCGCAGCTAGCCCTGACCTCGATACTGCGGCTCGAAACCTGACAAGTTATCTCAACTCGAGATCAGACGCGGCGAGCTTAGAAGTTGCGGCACTGGTAGCCGCCTTTCAACGTCGAGCCCGCCACGTGGCGGCACTCCCCGCTGGGCCGAGAACTCGAACAGATCCGACGAGTGCAGGATTCATCAATGCCTTTCTCACGGTCCAGGGAGTAGACTCGCCCACATACGCGTCGGCAAACTGGTCCGCACAGCAACTGACTTCGGCGGTCGTCCGGTATGTGAGGCGACACGCACCCGCGACACCAGAGTCAACAATCAATGAGATACGCGCTGCGCTCGTCGGGCAGGATACGCACGAGACGGTAGGTCGCGAATTGTCCGATTCTTGGATGCGAGCTCTATTGTTGTCTTGGGGCGTTCAGTGGCAATTCAGCTACCGCGAACCTGCTGACAATTTACTCGTCGAGATCGAAACATATTTGAACCAGATTCAGCGCGCGGGCGCGGAAGTACAGATCGGTCAAGACCCGGCTCGAGAGATGAGTGAAGCCGACATTCCGCGGCTCGCTGATGCGGTGATGGGTGTCGCAGGAAATGCTGGTGTCACTCAGGCAGTCCAACAGACTTCACGTGCGGCCCTAGTGAGTGCGCGCACGACATGCGCGAGCCGTGCCCGCGAGCGCTATGCACTCCAGGATGAATTCATATTCGGCGTCGGGGCTGCGTGGCGCGCGGAAGATACCGATCTGGACAATTTGGACCCGGCCGGCGTGTCTGCCTGGGTCGGATATCGCCTACCGTTCGGACGCCGCACCGCGCGACGCAAGGACGGGACCGAGTACATCGCCCCAGTCGGGAACCTGAATCTCTCCTATCGACGCATTGCGGATGAGAGTGTCCCGCTCTCTGCGAGCACTAAGGCGAGCGCGGAGACAGATTTGTTCGCGCTTGCGCTTGAACGTAACGAGGACAATCGCCGAATTCGCATTGGCTCATCGTTCGTCGACCGCGAGTTCGAAGATCCGTTGGTTTCGGATCAAAGCTTTTGGCGTTTCAGCTTCGGCTATGAACAGGAAGTCCGCGACGGAACATGGCTATTCGGCGAGATCGGTGACGTCACGGACGATTCTATCTTTTCGGAGGGCCAGTTCTACCGGTTCGGGGTAAGGTTCGAGACGCCCGATTAATCGCCTAGACCGTCAGCAAGTCCCGGCAGATGGCTTCGAGACCGGCCTTATCGGTCTCGTCGAAGGCGCCGAATTCGGTGGAGTCGACGTCAAGCACGGCCGCGAGATTACCGTCGGCATCGCGCACCGGGACAACGATTTCCGAATTGGAGCGGCTGTCACAAGCGATATGGCCGGGGAAGGCGTGCACGTCTTCCACCAGCTGCGTCTCACCGGTCTCGGCGGCAGCGCCACAGACACCTTTGCCGAAGGGAATGCGCAGGCAGCCCATCGTGCCCTGATAGGGCCCGACCACGAGTTCGCGCGGCTTGTCCGGGTCGACCACGTAGAAACCGGTCCAGAAATAGCGGTCACCGAACATGTCCCGCAGCAGGCAGGATGCCGTGGCGTAACGCGCGGTCACGCTCGTCTCGCCCGTCACGACGGCCGCAATCTGCTTGCGCACGTCTTCGTATTGCTCGGCCTTGCTGGTCATTCACGCTCTCCTTGGCAGGACCGTGAATTTGGCGTCGGCGGCGGGAGATTCAAGCGGGAAGCGCACACAATCGCGCGATCAGATCTTCGGCCCGTGCCGCAGGGATTTGCGGATCGCCTTTTCCATCTGGCGTTCCGCTTTCTCGGCCGGGCCGTCGCCGTCTGAGTCCTCGCCATCACCGCTGTCCTCGCCCTGGAGACGGCGCTCCTCGAATTCAAGACGCGTATTGATCATGCGGATCCGGGCATCGACGAAGTCGTAGATGATGCGCGGGATCTCGGTGGAGACATTCATGCCGAGCGATTTGGCGTCACCGGGCGTGATCGCCTGGCTGTGTGACATGCGGCCGGCCGAGAGATGGTCGGCCAGGTAGTTCGCATCCCGGTCATCGGACTTGTGCAGATCATTGACGATCTCGCGGGAAACCTCGCGGGCATAGCGATCATACTTGTCGGCCTCGTGGGCCAGCAGGACCAGCACGTCCTGGGTGGCCAACGGTCCCTTCTGTTCCAGCAGGGCCTGGTAGGCGTCATTCGGGAAACCGCCGTAGATCGTGTCGATCGGTCCCAGCGAGGCCGCCGCGCCCATCACCACCTTGTCGGACGCCAGGGCGATCATCGTGCCGCCGGACATGGCCACGTAAGGCACGTAGACAACCGTGCGCTCGCCGCGCTTGCGTTTGGACTTTTTCAGATGCTGTTTCAGCGCCGTGGCCATCATGTGGGCTGGCCGCGCATAACCGCCCAGCGTGTGCAGGACACAGACGATCTTGGCGCGCGGATTGGCTTGCCTGATCTGGGCGACGGCGGAGAAGGCCTCGTCGAAGGCGATCTGCTGGGGCGCGGAATCCCGGCCCACGAAATCATCACCAAGATCGTGGATGAGATCGATCAGCACGGTATTATTGCCGTACCAGCCCTCGATCTTCTTGCGGCAGCGCTCGTATTCCTTCTTGGCCTCTTCGTAATCGGCCAGGCGTTTCTTGCGCAGGCGGGCGACCTGTTGTTCGTCAGACGCGTGCTGCTGACGGTTCATCATCATCGACATGATGATGGTCAGCATGATCAGGATGACGACACCACCGGCCGCCATGATCAGGACGTCATTGTCCACGCCTTCAAACACATTCACCCCCTGAGCCTGCGAGCGAACCATCCCCCCAGGCGGGGCGGATGTTAACCATTACACCCTGCAGGCGACAAGGCGGTAAGGGGTGGTCGGGACACGTTTGAGCTGTAAACTGTGTCCGGAATGCCATCAGGGGGACAAAATGCGTAAATCACTTGCACCGCTTGCCATTGCAGCAGGCGCAATCAGCCTGTCAGCGTGTGATGCCCTGACACCCCCTGCCGGCGACTCGCCGATCTGGGCGCGCGAGGAAACGATCGAGGCCCTCGGCCGCGCCTATGTCGAGTTTCCGCCGGATCGAGCGAGCTTCACGGTTTTCTATGAGGAGGTCGATCCTGATCAGACACAGGCGTCCTTTATCGCGTCGCGCCGCCTGAATCTCGCGACCGAAGCGATCCGGGAGATCGCAGGCGACAGTGTCCGTCTCACCTCCGACATGGATGTTTCCCCCTACTACGAGCAAGTCCGGATCCAGGTCGCCGAGCATCGCGAACAGCTCCGCGAGAATGTGCATCCGGATTCACTTCTCGGTTACAGGGCACGGGGACGGCTGGACGTGGTCGTCGAGGATTTCGAGAGCCTGGAACTTGTGCGGGGCGCAGCCATGGCAGCCGGGCCAACATCGATCGAAAATATCGAATTCTGGTTGGACGCGACTGCGGAAGTGCAGAGACAGGCCTTCGCGGCAGCGGTCGAGGATGCCACGGCCCGGGCCCGCATCGTCGCGGACGCCAGTGGACAGTCGCTCGGCGGCCTCCTGCTCCTGCGCGAAGGGTCGGCCACCTGCCTCGGCCAGGCCTACGGCGCCCCCGGACGAAGTACAGACGATCAAATCGTCGTCACCGGGTCGCGCATTCAGCGGAGTGGAGACGAAGTCTATGCTCCGATTTCCATCTCCGCAGACAGGCTTGCTGAAATCGAAAATGAGTTAGAGATCACGGCTCAGACCATCATAGACAATGCGGCGTTTTTCACGCTCGCTGCTGACTATGGACCGGAAACGCTCGAAGCGCGGGTTTGCGCCATTTTCACCGTCGACTAATCGACAGCACCCTCACCGGTCTCCGGCTCCACCTGGGCCAGGACCGCGTCTGCAACGATCCGGTTCAACAGGCCGGCCAGGCGGACACCGCCCTGTTTCAGCTGCTGGCGGCTGATGCGCAGGCCGCGTTCGTAATAGGCATCGCCGAATTCCAGCGTGTTCTCCGGACGGGCCCAGAAATAGGCGAAGTCGCGGGAGCGCACGATGTCATGGCTTTCCTGGGCCCAGGCGATGGAGTCGAGCTCGGTATAGACCTCGATACCGTTGAGGGGGATTTCAGCGGCCAGGCTGTCGGCCATGTAGGACCAGCGCTCACCTTCCGGCGAGAAGGCCCATTCCTCGCTCATGTGATCGAGTAGCATTTCGCTGTCCCAGACGCGGTGGAAATTGGTGTGACGCTCACCGCGCCAGATCACCGGTATATCACTGCCACCGCGATCGCCATTGATCGAGACATGCAGGGGCTGGTGGATGTCACCCAGCCAGTGGGCGAGGAATTTCAGCGCCTCCAGGCGTTCCTCATCGCTTTTTGAGGTGTCGGAAAGAATGCCGGCATGCAGGTCGATCGCCGAGGTGATGCAGCCCAGGCCCGAACAATCCTCCGGATCGATCACCGGATCATCGCGCTCCTGGTTGATGTAGTGCCAGGGACCGGTCGAGGCATGGGTCGTCGAGCGCACCCGGTCGGCCCAGGAGCAGATGTCGCGGAAATGCTCGAACTCGCCGTCCAGCGCAACAAGCCGATCGATCTCGGTGCGCGCGGTCTCGGTGAGATAGCGATAGGCGAGGTCACACACGATGCGATGCCCGTCCCGGCCCCAGGCCTCGGCCGGAGCCGTACCGACCGGCGAAGCGCTGAGGGCGGCGGCGGCAAAACTGGCTGAGAGGAAAGCGCGCAGGCTGAACATGGCCATGATCCCGGATTCGCGCGACGCCGATCGCCGCTACCGGCGTCGTATCTAGGTCAGGGGTCCAGGGGCCTCTACTAAGCCAGGCGGGCACTTGCCTCCGCCACCAACCCTCGGTCGCAATAGAGGATTTTCTCTGTCCCGCCTGTGTCTGGGACAGCGCAGTTTCTGACAGGCAAGTCATGAACTGTACCGTCTGGACGGTATTGACTGTACCGTCTGGACGGTTTATGCGCAGCGCAACATCGGAGTCCTGCATGCCCCCTCGTTCTACTGCCAGCGCCAAGTCCAATACCCGTGAAGCCATTCTCGACGCCGCCGAAGCCGTGGTGAGCGAGGACGGTGCCGGCCGCCTGACCATCGACGCCGTCGTGGTGCGCAGCGGTTTCTCCAAGGGCGGCGTGCTCTATCACTTCCCCAACAAGACGGCCCTGCTGGAAGCCATGGTCGGACGCCTGCTCTCGGGCGTGGCCGAGAATATCCAGACCGCTCAGGACGAGGCCGAGAAGACCGGCGCACCCGTGATGCCCCATCTCGTGGACGCGCTGTGTCACAAACCGCATCTGGACAGCGGCGTGCCCTTTGCGCTGCTGGCCGCCTCTGCCGAACAACCCGAATTGCTCGACCCCGCCCGCGAGTTCAATCGCGGCATCTGGCACAAGGTTGTCGACAATGCCCCCGACCCCGTCATGGCCGCGATCATCATGCTCGCCATCGACGGGCTGAGTTTCCACGACCTGCTAGATTTTGGTGCGCTCGACCCCGCGCAACGTGACCAGATCCATCACAGGCTGACCCGCCTCGCCGAGGACATCCACTCATGACCCGCCCCCTCCTGCCCGCCCTCGCCGCCGCACTCTTTCTCACCGCCTGCGGTTCCGAAGCCGTCGACAGCACACGCCCGCCCCGGCTCGTCCAGGTCGAGGCCGTGACCGATAGCGGCCCGCAGAGCCGACATGAATTCGTCGGTCGCGTGGAAGCGCGTCTGAGTGTCGACATGGCTTTCCAGGTCGGCGGCCAGCTGGCGGATCTGCCGGTCTCCGAAGGCTCGCCGATCGCCGAGGGCGAACTCGTGGCCCGGCTCGACCAGGAAGATTTCGAACGTGCCCAGCGCGAGGCCCGGGTCCAGTTGCAACAGGCCCGAACGGACCTCGACCGCCAGCTCACCCTGTTCGAACGCGGCATCGCGTCGGAAGCCGCACGCGACAATGCCCAGACCCAATACGACCTGCGTGCTGTGGCCCTGGAAAACGCCCAGCGCAATCTGGAATACGCGACCCTGAGCGCGCCCTTTGACGGTCTGGTCAGCCGTCGCCTCGTCGATAATTACGCCATCGTTGCGCCCGGTCAGGCGGTCGTCCGCATCCAGGATCTGAGTGAGCTGCGCGTCTCCATCCCGATCCCCGAAGATATGGTCGCGACCTTCGACGAAGAGGACCTCGTTTCGATCGAGGCCGGTTTCGCCTTCCTGCCGGGACAGCGTTTCGCCCTGGAACCGCGCGAACTCGTCAGTGAACCGGACGCGGCCTCGCAGACCTATCGCGGCATTCTCGCCCTGCCGAGCGACATCCCGGCCAATATCCTGCCGGGCATGACGGCCACGGTCTGGGCCGAATTCACCGATGACGCCGTGGGCGGTTCCTCGATCCGCATTCCGGTCAATGCCATCAATTACGGCCCCGACGGTACGCCGACCGTCTATGTCTACGACACGGCGAGCCGCCGCGTGGCACGACGTGTGATCTCCACGGGCGAGATCGATGGCGACCGGGTGGAGGTGGCCGCTGGTCTGGGCACCGGCGAGCTGATCGTCACGGCCGGTGTTTCCGCCCTGCAGGACGGCATGGAAGTCCGTCCGCTCGGCGACAGTCTCGCGAACTGAGGCCCGCCATGAGCCAGGCCAGCACAGCCGGCGTGTCCATCGCACGCCTCTCGGTCGAGAAACCGGTCCTCACCTGGATCATCATCCTGTTCTGCCTGCTGGGCGGATTCCAGGGCTTCATGAATGTCGGCCGTCTGGAAGACCCGGCCTTCACGATCAAGGAAGCGATCATCTTCACGCCCTATCCTGGCGCGACGGCGTTCGAGGTGGAGGAAGAGGTCACCGAACCGCTGGAAATTGCCCTTCAGCAACTGGCCGAGGTGCGCGAGATCCGTTCGGAAAGCTCGCCCGGCGTCTCCGAGATCCACGTGGTCATCGAGGACACGTTCGACGGCGATGAATTGCCCGACATCTGGACCAAGGTCCGCGCCCGCGTCCGCGACACGCTGAACAGCCTGCCGCCCGGTGTCGGCAATCCCGTCGTGCTGGATGATTTCGGCGATACGTTCGGGATTTTCTACGCGATCACGGCGCCCGAATACGCCAATGACCGGATCCGCGACACGGCCCGTTTCCTGCGCCGCGAACTCCTGATGGTCGACGGCGTCGCAAGGGTCGCGGTCGAGGGCGAGCCCGAAGAACGCATCTATATCGAGATCCCCCAGGACGAGCTGTCGCGCATCGGCCTGTCCTACCAGGAAGTCCTGCAGGCGTTGGGCCGCGAAAACACCGTGGTGACCGCCGGCCAGACCCCGATGGGCGGGCGTTTTGTCCGCCTCGACATTCCCCAGACCCTCAGTGGCGTCGACTCGATCCGCAATCTCCTGATCGTGCCGGCCACGGGCGGCGAGACGATCCGCCTCTCCGACATCGCCACGGTCAGGCGCGGCGAGGTCGAACGGCCGCGCGAGATCATCTATCACGACAATGTCCCCGCCTTCACACTGGCCATCGCCGGACAGTCGACGGCCAATATCGTCGATGTCGGCCGTGCCGTGGAGGCGAAGCTCGAGGAATTGGCGCCCAATATCCCGCTCGGGGTGGAACTCCATCCGATCTACCAGCAGCACGTGGTGGTGGACGCCGCGATCAATGACTTCCTGGTCAATCTGGCCATGTCGGTCGGCATCGTGATCACCGTGTTGTGTCTGTTCATGGGCTGGCGAGCCGGCCTGACGGTCGGATCCGTTCTCTTCCTCACGGTCTCGGGCACGGTCTTCTTCATGAACATGTTCGCCATCGAGATGGAACGCATCTCGCTGGGCGCGCTGATCATCGCCATGGGCATGCTCGTCGACAATGCGATCGTGGTCACCGAGGGCATGCTGACCGGCGTGATGCGCGGCCAGAAACGGCTCGAAGCTGCCGAGAACGCCGTGAAGAGCACGCAATGGCCACTCCTGGGCGCCACTGTGATCGGCATCATGGCCTTTGCCGGTATCGGCCTGTCGCCGGATGCGACCGGTGAGTTCCTGTTCTCGCTCTTCGCGGTGATCGCGATCTCGCTCCTGCTGAGCTGGGTACTCGCCGTCACGGTCGTGCCGATGATCGGGTACGCCCTGTTCGCAGCCCAGCGCAAACAGGCCGAAACGGCCGATGCTGCCGAACTCGACGAGGCGGCGCTCTATTCGGGCGGCATGTATGGCGCCTATCGCGGCATGCTGGTCACGGCACTGAAACGGCGCTGGATGGTCCTGGGCGGGCTGATCCTGGTGACGATCGCCTGTTATGCCGGGTTCGGCCAGGTCCGGCAGTCCTTCTTCCCGGAAACCAATACGCCGCTCTTCTACGTCAATCTGCAACAGCCCGAAGGCACGGACATCCTGACTGTCGATGCAGCGGTCCGCGAGGTCGGTGAATTCGTGGCCGAACAGCCGGAAACCGTCCAGTTCAATACTTTCGTCGGTGCCGGCGCGACGCGGTTCATGCTGACCTACACGTCCGAACAGCCCAGCTCCTCCTACGCCCAGCTGATCGTGCGCACCGCATCCACCGCGGATATCGATCCCCTGGGACAACGCATCCTGGACCATGTCCAGGCCAATTATCCGGATATGGATGTGCGCGTGGAACGTATCGTCTTCGGACCGGCGACCGGCGCCAAGCTGGAAGCTCGTTTCTCCGGACCCGATACCCGCGTCCTGCGAGATCTCGCCGACCGCGCGACTGCCCTGCTGGCCGCCGAAGGCAATGTGCTGGACCTGCGCACAAACTGGCGCAACCAGACGCCCGTGATCCGGCCTGTCTTCATCGATGAGCGCGCCCAGACAATCGGCGTCACGCGCGAGAATATCGCCACCGCCCTGCTCTTCGCGACAGAAGGTTCGCAGGTCGGCGTATTCCGTGAGGGTGAGGACCTGATCCCGATCATCGCCCGGGCACCCGCGTCCGAACGCGAGGGTACGGCCGATCTCTCCGACCGCCTTGTCTGGAGCCCCACACAGCGCACCTATGTGCCGATCGGCCAGGTCGTCTCGCATTTCGAGATCGCCGCCGAGGAAGCCCTGATCCAGCGCCGCGACCGGGTCCGCACGATCTCCGTCCAGGCCAATCCCCTGCCCGGAGAGACCGCGTCGGAGGGTTTCGCCCGCTTCCGGCCTCTGATCGAACAGATCGAACTCCCGCTGGGCTATTCCATGGAATGGGGCGGCGAATATGAGAGTGCGGGCGATGCCAATGCGGCGCTCGGCAGCCAATTGCCCTTCACCCTGGTGGTCATGCTGACGATCTCATTCCTGCTCTTCGCCAAACTGCGCCAGCCGCTGATCATCTGGGCCATCGTGCCGATGTCGGTGAACGGTGTGGTGATCGGATTGCTGCTGACCAATGTCGCCTTCAGCTTCACCGCCCTGCTGGGCCTGCTCTCGCTGTCGGGCATGCTGATCAAGAACGCGATCGTGCTGGTCGACGAGATCGATCTGCGCATCCGCGATGGAGCACCCGCCTTCGACGCGGTCCGCGATGGTTCGGTGAGCAGGCTGCGACCGGTCCTGCTGGCGGCCAGCACGACGGTGCTGGGCATGACGCCGCTGCTGTTCGATGCCTTCTTCCAGGGCATGGCCGTCACGATTATCGGTGGCCTGACCTTCGCCAGCATCCTGACCATGATCGCAGTCCCGGTTCTCTACGCGCTCTATTTCGGCATCCGCGCCAACGCGCCGGCCGATGCTCAGTCTGAAACCGCGAACGCTTGACCGAAGGGCATGGGCGCGCCAACGTCGCGCCCATGTCTGCTCTCTCATCCGCCAATAATATCAGCGACCTGCGCGAGCTCGCCCGGAAACGCCTGCCACGCATGGTTTTCGACTATATCGACGGCGCAGCGGATGATGAGATCACGCTCGGGCGCAATGACCGGCGGTTTGCCGACTACGAAATCCTCTTCAAGACACTCGTCGACGTGTCGTCGATCGACCTGTCGACAACGGTCATGGGCGCCGAGACCAATGCACCGGTGATTGTCACACCGACCGCGGCCCAGCGCCTCTTCCATCCGCGCGAGGGCGAGGCCGCCGTGGCGCGGGCCGCGTGCAAGGCCGGCCTGATCTATTGCCTCTCCACGCTGGGCTCGACCACGATCGAGAAGACCGCCGAACTCACTGACGGACCGAAATGGTTCCAGGTCTATGTCTGGAAGGACCGGGCGATCGTCGAACAGGCACTGGAACGTGCCCGGGACGCCGGCTTCACCGGTGTGATCCTGACGGTTGATGTGCCGGTCGCGGGCAATCGCGAGCGTGATCACGTCAACGCCTTCACGATCCCGCCGAAGATCAATGCCAAGACCGTCAGCCAGGTCCTGGCCCGGCCGGGTTATCTCTACGACATGGCCACCACGCCCGAAATCGCGGCCGCGAACTGGGCGGACATGGACACGGGCGGGATGGGCATTATCCAATTCCTCAATTCGCAGTTCGACCGGACGGTGACCTGGGAGGATGCGCGCTGGATGAAGGAGGTCTGGGGCGGTCCGTTCGCGATCAAGGGGATTTGCCGCACCGACGATGCCATTCGCTGCGTCGATGCCGGGGCCGATGCGGTCTGGGTCTCCAATCATGGCGGCCGACAGCTCGACACGGCGCCCGCCACGATCGACACCCTGCCTGATATCGTCGCCGCCGTGGGCAAGAATGCCGAGGTCATTCTCGATGGCGGCGTGCGCCGGGGCACCGACATCATCAAGGCCATCGCACTGGGCGCCCGTGCCGTGGCGGTCGGACGGCCCTATCTCTACGGACTGGCAGCCGGCGGGGAGGCCGGTGTGACGCGAGCCCTCGACCTCCTGATCTCGGGCCTGGAACGCGACATGGCGCTGACGGGCGCTGCCAGACTGAGTGATCTCTCGCCGGATTTCGTACGCCGGCCCGGACAATAAAAACCGATACGGTCGATTGGAGGGGAAAACCCGATGTTCGCAGCTGAAAGCCTGGTCCGCACCCTGATCAATCAGGGTGTCGAGGTCTGTTTCACCAATCCCGGCACGTCCGAAATGCACATGGTCGCCGCCCTCGACCGGGTCGAGGGCATGCAGTCGGTGCTGTGCCTGTTCGAGGGTGTCGCGACCGGGGCCGCCGACGGCTATGCCCGCATGAGCGGCAAGCCGGCCTGCACCCTGCTTCACCTGGGACCGGGCGCCGGCAATGGACTGGCCAATCTGCACAATGCCCGCCGCGCCCATGTGCCGGTGGTCAATATCGTCGGCGATCATGCCGTTGATCACGGCCCGCTTGATGCTCCCCTGACCAGTGACTGCGCCGGCGTGTGCGAGCCGATGTCACGCTGGGTCGGCACGGTCGAGCGTGCAGCCGATGTCTCGGCGATGGCGGTTGAAGCCGTGCGCCAGTCCTACGGGCCGGAACGCGGGGTCGCCAGCATGATCCTGCCGGCCGATTGCGCCTGGTCGGACGAGGAGCCGCGAGTCCTCGAACCGATCCAGCCGCCGGGCCTCAATCCTGTGCCCGCCGACACGATTGACCGTATCGCCTCGGCGCTGAAGACCGCCGAGAAACCCATCATCCTGCTGGGCAATTCCGCCACGCTGGATGCCGGCATCGAGGCCGCGGGCCGCGTAGCCGCCGCGACCGGGGCCGAAGTTTTCATGGATACGTTCTGTGCCCGGATTTCCCGAGGCGAAGGCCGGCTGTCGCCCAAACGCCTTGGCTATCTGGGCGAACAGGCACGCGCCGAACTGGACGGTTGCGACCTTCTGGTGATCGCCGGCTCGAAAGCACCGGTCGCCTTTTTCGCCTATCCGGGCGAGCCGGGCGAGTTCACCCCGGAGAGCGCAGCAACCGAAACGCTCGGCGGCGCGTCGGACGATGTCATCCAGGGCCTGGAAGCCCTTGCGGCCCATCTCGATGCACCCGAGGTCACCGAGCGGGCACCGCGCTTCGAACCGCCGGACGTGGATGCCGACCAGCCGCTCAATCCGGGTTTTGTCGGTCTCTCGCTGGCGCGCCACATGCCCGAGGATTCCATCATCTGCGACGACTCGACCACGTCGGGCATGGGTGTCTTTCCCTGGACGGAGAACGCCGCGAAACATGACTGGCTCTGCCTGACCGGCGGATCTATCGGCTCAGGCATGCCGCAAGCGGTCGGCGCGGCCCTCGCCTGCCCGGATCGCCAGGTCTTCGCCCTGTGCGGCGATGGTGCCGCGGCCTATACGCTGCAGGCCCTGTGGAGCCAGGCGCGCGAGAAGCAGAATGTGATCAACATCGTCTTCGCCAATCACTCCTATCTCATCCTGAATTTCGAACTCGCCAAGGTCGGCGCCGGGGAGCCCGGACCGGCCGCACAGCAGATGCTGTCACTGGACGAGCCGAAAATGGACTGGGTGAAATTGTCGGAGGGGTTCGGCGTGCCGGCCCAGCGTGCACGGACCGCGGGCGAGTTTGACGCCGCATTGGTCAAGGCACTGAAGGCGGGCGGACCGCAATTGATCGTGGCGGAAATCTGAGCTCAGGCCGCGTCGCAATCGGTCGCCGGGGCGAACAGCCGACCGAGCACCCGCCGGAGGGCACCGACCTCGACCGGTTTGGCGAGATAGTCGGTGAAGCCGGAATTGCGCAGCTTGTTTTCGCTCTCCGGCGAGGCCATCGCAGTGACCGCAACGATACTGGCATCGCGGCCGCGCCGGGTCTCGCGGATACAGCGCATCGCGGTCATTCCGTCCATTTCCGGCATCTGCACATCCATCAGGATCGCGTCATAAGACCGGGCCGAGGCCTTGTTGATCGCCTCGCGACCGCTTGAGGCGACGTCGATCTCGACGTCGGCACCGATGATGGACTGTTTGACCAGGGCCGAGACGACCACCTGGTTCGTGGCCACGTCATCGACGACCAGGAGACGGACATCCTCGGATACCTGCACGGGTTCGGTGACCTGCGCCTCGCTCTCATGCGCTGCCTGGTCTCCGGCGCGGGCAGCCAGGTTCAGCGTGAAGGTCGAGCCCGTTCCCATCTGGCTGTCCAGGCTCATCTCGCCACCCATCTCGCTCGCCAGGCGCGCGCAGATAGCCAGACCGAGGCCAGTGCCGCCATACTTGCGGGTGGTGGACGTGTCGACCTGGCTGAAGGCCTCGAACACCGAAGCCTGTTTTTCCGGCGGGATACCGATACCGGTATCGACCACCGAGAGTTTCACCGGATAGAGCAATTCCGGATTCATCTTGCCCTGCTCGAGCACCAGGCGGACGGTCCCCTTGCGGGTGAACTTGATCGCATTGCCGAGCAGATTGTTGAGCACCTGCCGGATCCGCACGGGATCGCCACGCAGGACACGGCAGCTCAGATCCGAAGCTTCGAAAGCCAGTTTCAGCCCCTTGGCCTCGGCCAGCGGTTCCCAGGTCCGGAAGACGGAATTGGCGAGATCGCCGATATCGTAATCGACATCTTCCAGCTGCAACCGGCCGGCTTCCATCTTGGACAGGTCCAGCAGATCGTTGAGCAGGTCGAGCAGCGCCTCGCCGGACTCATTGATCAGTTTGAGGCGTTCCACCTGTTCCGGTTTCAGGTCACCCTCGTGCAGCAACACGTTCGCCATGCCCAGCACGCCATTGAGAGGAGTGCGGATCTCGTGACCCATATTGGCGAGGAATTCCGACTTCGCGCGGCTGGCCATCTTGGCCGCTTCCAGCGTCTCGGCCAGTTCGTCATTCTTGCGCGCCAGTTCGGCGTTCGCGCTGGCTGTGGCCGTGCGATAGGCCGAGCCTAGAATGATCACCCACACACAGCTGAATGATGTCGCCATGACGAGGGTCAACAGAAGGGCCTGCGGATCGAGCGCCAAGCTGGTATCGGCATAGACACGTCCCAGCCAGAGCATGGAGACGCAACTGGCGATGATCGGCAGCATCAGGAGGGTCGCGAAACGCGCGCCCCAGGCCATCAGCACGCCCAGCATGATGGCCGGCATGTAGACCATGGCCGGCGGGAATGAGCCCCGGTTCGCCCAGGTCGCCAGCGCGATATTGATCAGGACGACAACGACGATCACCCCAATCGAGAGATTGGGACGGCGCCAGCGCATGCCTGCGGCACCGATGGCCAGGAAGAGAAATCCGGAGAAGATCGCCAGCGGCACCATGCCCGGACGGGCCACGCCGCTGAAGCCGATGATGGCCGAATTGATCAGGGCCAGGAATGAGAGGATGAGTGCGAAGGCCGCGGCAACACGGGCCTGGATGGCGCGGTCGAAATCGACCAGCGGATCCACCCCCGTCAACGCATCAATACGTGCCCAGATCATGAACAGCTCTCCTCCCGGGGTGAACCGCTAGCACAAACAGGGTTAACGCCGGGTACATCCAGGTGCAAACAGCAACTGGATCGCCATCAGTCCGGGCCGCCCCCGGCCCGGTCGAGCACGGCGTTCAATTCCTCCTCCGTCTCGATCAGGAGATTGGCGCTGTCCGGAAGCGGCTGGTCGTCCGGCACCATCACCAGCACAAGGGGGTTGGGCCGCACGTCGAGCATCGCGCCCGAGGCGACATCCACCAGAAGGAAGGCCGCACCGGCAGATGCCGCCGCCACGGTTGCCGTCGAGGCCGCGGAGGATGATACGGACGCCCCGCCGAAAAAAGCGCCCACGATGGCCTCCATCATGGTCACACCGCTATAGGCGACGAGATAGGCACCGCTGGCCGATGCCGCGCTGCCCGCTGCAGCAGCGCCGGATCCACCGCGGCCGAAACCGCTGGTGATCTCGATCGTCGCGGGGTGGTAGCCGGGCTTGGTCACCGTCACCGTGAATTCGGAACGGCGCGACACTTCGAACTGGCAGGGCGTGGGCCGGCAGCCGCGAAACTCCGGTTCGAACACAGCGCTCAGATCAGCCGCCTCCTGGCTGACCGGCAGATCCGGCGCGTTCATGTTGCGCCCCTGCACCCGCCGGCGGCCGAGAGCCTCATCCTCCAGTCGCCGCCTCTCCAGGCGCGACTCGCGGGTCAGGAGATCGGTCGAGACGATGGCGCCGGACGGTTCGGTCGCGACCACGAAATCGACATTGGGACCGCGCACGGCGGTAGCGCAGGCCGACAAGGCCAGACCCGCAAGCAGGCAGAACAGGAGAGGCAGACGACGTGACAAGACGGGCACTCCGGACGGCTTCGACACACTCACCCTGCCAGACAATCACGGACCAACGCCGGGCAGAAGCCTTCTCCGCGCCCGGCGCGGTCACATTGGGTTTCACTCGGCTGCGCCCCGTGAATGGCATTCACCGGATGGCTTCAAGCGTCGCTATTCCGCCGGTTCAGATATTCGGCTGCGCAGACGCGGCTGTTCCTCGCGCGGTCCTTGGCTGTAGTCGTTGAACGGTTTGTCACGCATGGTCACCGCCGCCTTCACGCCCTCCTCCTGGGCGACACGGACGAAGCCGCGGCCCTCGGGCGTGTTGCGCATGATCCCATCGAGGATCGGACCCAGCGTCTGCGTGCTTTGCAAACCCATATTGTCATAAGCCTGGTTCACGACCAGCTTCATGGCCATCAACTGGGTCAGCGGAATTCCGGCGAGTTTCTCGGCCAGGGCCTGGACGGTTTGGTCCAGGTCTTCCAGCGGCACGGATTCATTGATCAGCTCGATCTTGGCAGCTTCCTTGCCACTCACCCATTCGCCGGTCAGGGCATAGTATTTCGCCTTGGCCAGACCCAGGCGATAGACCCACATGCCCGACAGGTGACAGCCCCAGACGCGCGAATAGGGCGTGCCGATGCGGGCATCATCGGAGGCAATCACCAGATCGGCGCAGAGCGCCATCTCGGACCCACCACCCATGCAATAGCCATGGACCTTGGCGATGGTCGGTTTCAGACCGCGCCACAGCCCCATGAACTGGGTCATGTAGGTCTTGTAGGGATTGATCACGAGATCGACATCCATACCGGGATCGTAATCGTCTTCAGTGATGTCCTCGAAATGCTCGAGCCCGTCGGAGAAATCGAAACCCGCACAGAACGCATCCCCCGCTCCTTCCAGGATGATCACTTTCACCGAATTGTCGGTATTGGCCTCGCGCAGAGCGGCGTCGAGATCATTCAGCAGGGAGGGCCGCAGCGTGTTGTATTTCTCGGGACGGTTCAGCGTGATGGTCGCGATCGCTCCATCCACCTTGTACAGCACGTGTTGCTCGGACATGGGTCTCTCCTTTGCCGCTCGACTTACCGGTCGGTAAGTGGGTAGCTTACCGAGCGGTAAGATGTCAAGCTGGCGTCCGGAAGGAATCGCGATCATGTCCGACACGACCAAGGCCAGCTTCATCGCAGCAGCGACAAAACTCTTTGCAGAAAGAGGGTTTTACGGCGTATCGATCGCCGCGATTGCCGACGAGCTGGGCCTGACCAAACAGGCCCTGCTGCACCATTTCGGATCCAAGGAACGCATCTATCGCGACGTGCTGGAATCGCTCGGCACGCACCTCATCGAAGCGACCGACACCGACCCGTCCAGCAGCCCTGCGGAGAGGCTGGAACAGGTCCTGCTCGGCCTCGCCGGCAGTTCGACCTTCGACGTAGATGCCCAGCGCCTGGTGATCCGCGAACTCCTGGATAATCGCGCCCGCCTGCCGGACGCCGACACCTGGTATCTCAAACCCTATCTCGACCGCATGATCGCGCTCTATCGCGCCATTCCCGGTTTCGAGACGCGCAGCGAGATGCAGGCGCTTGCGGCGATCTACCAGATCATCGGCGCGGTCAGCTATTTCGAGATTTCACAGGACACGCTGCAGCACATGTACGGCGCCGCGGCGGAGACCGGGCTGGCTACGGCCCGCCAGGATGCCTTGCGGGACTTGATCCGCAACGTCCTGGCCGCCTGATCAACCCTGCTGGGTCAGGTCCTGGGCCAGCATCAGGGCATTGCCATCCGGATCGTAGAGCGTGGCGAGGCTGACCATGCCGTCGATGGTCTCGGTCGGACCGTCGAAGCGCACGCCCCTCGCCTCGAGACCCGCGCGGGCCTCTGCCAGGTCCGTGACGCCGAAGACCGGTACGCAATTGCCCGGCTTCACCTCCATCTGCTCACCCAGGCCCAGCGTGACGCCCTCGGTGGCGGTGGTCATCTCGCTCCAGCCGATCTCGTCGGCATGATAGGCAACCTTGAAGCCCAGCATGTCCTCATACCATTGCGCGCTCGCCTTGCGGTCGCTCACCGAGAGCGAAAGCGTGATTGTCGGTACCAGCTTGACCACGGACATCGGACTTCCCTTTCATCCATTTATTTATATACTATACTTTATGGACGTTGATATTCTTGTCAAGCTGACTGCGAGGGCCTGGTCGATGAAGGCCCTGGCGCTGATGCACGAAGGCGTGCCCGGGCGCCAGGCGCCCTTGCTCGCCGCCTCCGGGGCCAGCCGGACAAGCTTCGTGAACTCGCTCAACCACCTGGTGGAACTGGGGCTGGTCGAGCGCAATCCGGGCCATGGCCATCCGCTGCGGCCCGAATTCCGGCTGACGGCAAAAGGCGCAGAGATCGCCCCCATCGCACACCGGATCGAGGCCGCGATCAGCGGCAACAAGGACCAGGGTCTCGTCCGGAAGATGTGGACCATTCCCCTCCTTGCGGTCACCGGCCAGGCGCGCCCCTTCTCTGTGATCAAGCGCAATCTCAGCCCGATCACTGACCGGGCGCTCTCCCAATCTCTGCACTCCCTCAACGCTTGCCGCTGGATCGAGCGATCGGTCGATATTGATCACCGCCCGCCGCGCCCCTTCTACCGGGCGATCAATACCGGTGAGACCATCTGCGAGGCGGTCGGCCTTCAGGTCTGACCGACACAAGCGCCGCGCCGGGCACTTGCCAGATCCGCACAGCTTCCTAGTCTGCTGATCGCAATTCCTCGGGGGACACAGATATGCGTGCATTCATGATCACCGCGGCCGCCGCCGCGTTACTGGCAGCGTGCGGTTCGCCGGAGACCGGCGAGACGGAAGACAGCGCGGTCGTCGCGCCGGCAACGGAGACCGAGGCCGAATTCCTGGCCCGCGCCGCAGAGATCCATGACCGCATCCTCACCCTCGACACGCATGTCGATATCGGTCGCGGTTTCGGCACGCCGGCCCTCGATCCGGGCGGTCCGACCAATGCCCAGGTCGATCTGCCGAAAATGCGCGAAGGCGGTCTCGATGCCGCGTTCTTCATCGTCTATGTCGGCCAGGGTGATCTCACCGAAGAGGGTTATGCCGCCGCCAGCGAGGCCGCCGAGACGGCCTATTCCGGCATCCGCCTGATGCTCGACACCCACCCCGACCAGGTCTCCCTTGCCGTCACC
Source organism: uncultured Maricaulis sp. (assembly GCA_965228215.1). Taxonomy (GTDB): domain Bacteria; phylum Pseudomonadota; class Alphaproteobacteria; order Caulobacterales; family Maricaulaceae; genus Maricaulis. The sequence goes on from OZ245800.1 coordinate 287,106, forward strand.
GCGGACGAGGTTGAGGCGATTGCCGAGACCGGCCGCCGTGTCGCGCTGATCGGCATGGAGAATTCCTACCCGCTGGGACCGTCCATCGAGGACGTACCCATGTGGGCCGAGCGCGGCGTGCGCTACATGTCGATCACGCATTTCGGCAATAACCAGTTCGGCACCTCGTCCAACCCCAATCTCGCCATCGGTGACGACCCGGTGGATCGCGGCCTGACCGATCTCGGACGCGAGCTCGTGGCCTCGCTGAATGATCACGGCATCATGGTCGACATCTCGCATGTCGGTAAGGAGACCGGGCTGGAAGCCATGCGTCTCTCCCGTGCGCCGGTCATCGGCTCGCATTCCGGTGTGATGGGCGTCTATGAACACCCGCGCAATTTCGACGACGAGCAATTACTGGCCATCCGCGACAATGGCGGTGTGGCCCAGATGGTGGCTTTCCGGCGCTATGTGGCGGCGGTTGATGAGGGCCTGCAGGACGCCAGCAATGCGATGATGGTCGAGCTCAATCTCCACACCCGTGAGGGCCGCGCCGCGGCTACGCAGGAAACCTTTGCGACAGCCCGGGCCCGCATGGCCGAACTGCGCGAGACCTATCCCGACGTGACGATCTCGGATTTCGTCGACCATATCGATCACGCCGTGCAAGTGGCCGGTATCGACCATGTCGGCATCGCCTCGGACTTTGATGGCGGCGGCGGCGTCGGCGGCTGGGACGATGCGACCACGACCCCGGCCGTCACGGCAGAACTCCTGCGCCGGGGTTATTCCGAAGAGGACATCGCCAAGATCTGGGGCCTGAACGTGCTGCGCGTGATGCGCGCGGTGGAGGCAGCGGCGGTGGAGTAGAGGACGGTCAGCGAGCCGGTTTTCCCCTTACATCTCATGCCGGGATGAAGCCGTATTGAAAACCGAAATCCCGTGCCATTGTTTCACCGCATCCATGCGTATCCTTGGGAAGACTCACGGAGACGCCATGACCCAGCGGGACAAGCGCATCACACGCATCATCGTGGTCGTCGGGTTTTTTCTGAACCTGGCGCTGATCCTGTTCCTCTCCGGCTTGCGGTGAGGCCTCTGAAAACCGCCACTCCCCTCATCCCAAACTTGATTTGGGACCCATAGCGTTATCATCGCCATGGGTCCTGACTTCCGTCAGGATGAGGGGCGAGCGGAATGCCCCGCGGGGCCACCCCCTAGAACGGCGTCAGATCCCAGGCCACGGCAAACGCTGCGAGCGCGACCGCCGACAGGCCAGTAATCGTGATGCCCATCAGCGATCCGATGCGGACCGATCCGCCGGCGCGGGCGCGCCAGAGCTGGAACAGGGCCAGCAGGCCGAGAACACCGGTGGCCATCGCCATCCACGTACCGGTCGCAGCCGTTTCCGTCATGCCGGCCATGATGGCGAATTGCGAGATCTCGCTGGCCTCGTAGGCGCCCAGTCCGACCATCACCGGGAAGGCGATACCGGTCAGCGAGGCGAACCAGGCCAGCCAGCGGGCACCACCCGTATCGGCCGACAAGGTCTCGGCGGAGTTGAGGCTGATCCGGCGGGCCAGCCAGCCCAGCGGATAGATGAAGGCCGACAGGACCAGCAGGATCAGCGGCAGGCCGAACCAGAGCCCGGCCGGCGCCAGGTTTTTCGGATCATCCACGGCGAGTGACGCACCGCGCACAATGGCCGCCGTGGTGAAGAAGTCGCGATAATCCGGCTGTCCGACACCCTCTTCCAGGCAGCTCGCATCGAGTGCCGCCGGATCGGGATTGTCGAAAAAGGCGTTGAGCACTGGGCCGGAACATTCCGGCATGGAGCGCGTCGGGCCGTGGCCGGCGAAGGGCACTTCCACGTAACGGCTGTTGGAGAGGCCCGGCATGAAGCGCGCCGCGAGCGGCGGCGGCGTCACCGGGTCCCAGGCACCGTTGACGACGAGGACCGGGATATCGGTTTCCACCAGGCCGTAACTGTCGGCATGGCGACGCGGCACGAGGCCTTCCTCGACACAGACCTGCGCCTGGTAGGCTGCTCCCTCGGCAAAACCGAGACCGGCCAGCATCGGGCTTTCCGCCATGTCTTCCTCGGCGACACGGGCGCTTTCGGCGTAGTAGCCGTCATTGCACCGTATGGCACTGGACATGCCCTGCGATGATCCGCCCCCGCCGCCAACATTGCCATTGGCCAGGAGGTCGAACATGGCTTCGTCATCGGTCTCGATGGCGGTCAAAATCCGGTCCATCACGCCGGGAATGGCTGGGTGTTCGTCCTGCTCATACATCATCATGAAGGGCGCGAAGAGCACGATCTCGGCGCCGATGCTCACCCGGCCTTCCGGATTGATCTCGGTATTGTCGACCTCGACCACGACCGGCTCGGCTTTCATGCGCTCGACCGCGGCGTTGACCCTTGCTTCCAGGTCCTCGCAGACGGCGGCGTCGGTACAGGTGGAGTAGAGATTGTCGAAAATGCGATTGACCCAGCGGCCGATCCGCATGAGGTCGACCAGGTCATTGGGCACGATGGCATCGATCACCATGGCACGCGTGCCTTCGGGATCCTCCTGGAGCACCATCTGGCCCAGCACGGAGCCGTAGGAAATGCCCCATACATTCCAGGTCTCGAAACCCAGGGCCTGGCGCAATGCGCGCACATCGCGGGCATTCTCGACCGTGTTGTAACCGGTCAGGTCCACGCCGGCCTCGCGCGCCATGCGGAAGCATTCGCGCATGCGTTCGGCACCATTGCGGGCGCCGTCCAGGGGCGAGTCCGCCCAGGCGAGATCACGGCGGACATCATCATAATACGGGCAGAAATCGCCGGAATTGGCGATGCCGCGCTGTTCCAGGATGTAGAGATCGCGCTGCTGCAGGATGTCGTGCTCGCGCAAGCGGTCGGCATAGCCTTCCAGCACCACGCCCGGACCGCCGGTCAAATAGATAACCGGGTCCTCGCGGACCTCGCTCTCATCCTCGGCCGTGGCCTCGATCTTCACGAAATTCAGGCGGATGATCCGGCTGTCGGGATCATCGCGATTTTCCGGCACCGCGATGAAGCCGCAGCTCATCTCGCCGGTCTCGTATTCGAAATCGAAGGGGCACACGACGGGTTCCACCGCCGGGACGGGCCAGTCGATCGCCGCCGGCATGTCCTCTGCAGCGGCCTCGACAGCCGGAGCCTCGACGGCCTCGACCTCATCCGTCACGACCTCATCCTGCGCCCAGGACGCCGCACCCAGCGACACGATCCCGGCCAGGGCACTCGCAAATACACGTCTCATCAAACTGTCCCCCTCACCCCCGCTCCCCAGCGGGTTCCAAGCTGGGCAGGAGTTTAGGCGGGGAATGCGTTCAGGTCGATGGCGGGGTGGGATGCGGGGATTGGACGACCGCTAACCGCCCGCCTTCGCGCAATTGTTTCGCAAGAACTCCCGCTACAGGTGGCAAGACACTCGTCGCGCGACGCGAGAAGATTGGTGGGCCCGGAGGGACTCGAACCCCCAACCAAGCGGTTATGAGCCGCCGGCTCTAACCAATTGAGCTACAGGCCCGCCCGATCGGTTACGGCGACATCGTTACTCGCTGCGCGGGCGCAGGCCAAGACGGTGGTGGCAGGGGATGTCAGCTGCGGGCGACCTTGCGGCGGCGCGGGCCGATGCGGAAGACGATCAGGTGGGCGAGGATGATCAGTCCGAGGATGATCAGCTCGGTCTGGTCCCGGAACCAGAATTCGATCCCATCGATCTCGTCGCGATAGGTCTGCAGGGCCTCGTCATGGCGGGGCCTGCCCGGCAGGGCGCCCTCGGCCGGGATCACGGCCGCAGCCGTCTCGGGGCCGACGAAGACATAGCCCATCTCCTCGAGCCCGGTGACCAGGACTTCCAGCTGATCGGGCGGCAGATACCAGTGATAGAAGAAACCGGCCCAGGCCTCGCGCAGGACGAGATTACGGCGTGCGCTTCCCAGCATATCCTCGGCCGTGCGGCCATGGATACTGCCCGGCGTGGCCCAATTGCCCAGCGTCTCCGGCAGGATCACGTCACCGCGGATATCCCGCACCGGATAGGGGAAGAACTGGTCGGTGTAGCGACTGGAATAATCCGGTTCGCCTTGAGCCTCGCCGGTGAAATAGAGCACGCGTTCGAAACGGACCGGGAAATGCGTTCCCAGCGCGTCATAGGCCGAAACGGTGGCGGCATAGTGCGGCACGGTATGCGCCCAGGGGCGCGGCAATCCGGCGTCCTGCCAATTGGTCAGCGCTGTCTGCAGCCGCGCATCCCAGTCCTCCGGCGCATCATTCTCCAGGGGCCCTATCAGGCGGAAATGCCCGACCTCATCGAGCCCGGCATGGAAGAATTCGTAATCACCGCCGCTTGTTCCGTAATGCGGATTGGCCATCGAACCGTGCTGGTGGGTATGGCCGTGCATGATCAGCGTGCCCTGGGCCCGGACCATTTCGCGCAGCGCCCGCGTCAGGTGGGGCCGGTCGATCAGGCCGAATTCGCGGGCATGCCCGTTGGAGAAATGCCCGTTGGGATCACGGAAAGTGTCGTAGACGGTCGCCGAGAACGGGATCTCCATCGCCTCCAGCGCCGCCGTCAGCTGCCTCAGCGTCACGGGATCGGCCTCCGGACCGATATCCTCGATACGCAGGAGGGCATGGCGGGTCTCAGGCAGGTCCGGCACCAGCATGCGCGAGAGAATGTCGGCGAAGACGAGATAACGGTCATCTTCGCTGGCGAACGGCATGGGGCTTTCAGTGACGTAGATCAGATTGTCCTGGCGCACGGCCCACGGAATGGTCTCGCCGTCTGCATTGCGCAGCTCGGCCAGAACCTCCACGCGGTCGGGATCGGTGATGCGGATCTGGGACAGCGAGGTCGTGCTCTCGGCCTCGCGCTCGAATGCTTCACCGCGATACACAACTTCGCCGAAATTCTCGGTCGTGACCTGTTCGGCCAGCCAGCCGACCTGGGCGGTCAGCGAAGCCGTCACCGATGAGGTGATCTCCGGCTCCGGTTCAACGGGGCGTTCGACTTCGACGGCCGGCGTGGCGTCGATCCGGTCGGCGCCATACTGGATCCACATCGTATCCTGGCCGCTCTCCAGCACATCGCGCACCAGCGCGTCGGGCACGGTCTGGGTATAGCTGGCATTGACGACAATCAGGGCGTCATGGGCATTGCGGTCCGCGGCCTGGTAGGTCGAGATCGCGGCCAGCGAGGCTTCGGCATGGCGGCCGGCAAGATTGGCGATGTTGACGGCATGCAGCTCGCCCATCGACGCGTACTGGCCTTCATCGGGATAGAGAACGAGCACACTGGGGCGTTCGGCCAGGACGAGACCGTCCTCGGCGCTCAACAGTCCGTGCAGCGGGTAGATCACCGCGCCCCAGATGGCTGTCAGAAGGATCATCGTCCGGATGATCATGTGGTCTTTCGCCCGCGAATGCGGCGCTCCCCAGCTTGTTCATGCTTAATTTTGCCAAGGCTTGAGACGAAAGCGGGGAGTCAATGTGCCCATTTCTGGTCAAAGGAGACAATTTCGGGGCAAGCGTGTTCAGGCCGATGACAGTTCCGGCAAGCCACTGGAAACATGTCATGATTTTCACGCAGATGAGCGAATTCTGAATAAGCGCGCCTTGGTTTGGCCAATCGGCTAGAGTGTATTCGAGGCCCGATTTCATCTCGCAGGAGTTCGCCATGCTCAAGACTGCCCTCCCAGCCATCGCCCTTATCCTCGCCGGCGGTATCGCCGCCGCCCAGTTCGCTCAGCCGATCCAGGCCCAGACCATGCCAGCGCCATCCGATGTGAGCACGCTGGCCTTGTCCGCGACGGCGGAGATCCAGATGGAACCGCAATTCGTCATGATCAATGCCGGTGTGGAGACACGTGCCGACACCGCCGCCGCGGCGCTGGAAGAGAATTCGCAGATGATGCAGCGCGTGTTCACGGCCCTTCGTCGGGCCGGTCTGGAAGACGAGGATCTGCAGACCGCCAATCTCAACGTCCAGCCCGTCTATGAGTGGATCTCGGACAATCGCACGCGTGTCCTGCGAGGCTATTCCGCCACCAATACCGTCGCCGCGCGCGTGCGCGATACCGATTCCTTCGGCGGAGTCGTCGACGCGATGGTCCGGGCCGGCGCGAACAATATCAACAGCATCACATTCGGCGCCGATGATACCGCCGACCAGATGGACGAGGCCCGCCGCCAGGCCGTGGCCCGGCTGATCGAGAAGGCCGAACTCTTCGCCGATGCCGCTGGCGTCGAGCTCTGCGGCATCCGCACCATGAATGAACAGACTGCCTATCCGCGCGCAATGGCGCCGATGGCCAATGTCGTGGTGACAGGTTCCCGCATGGCGCGAGAGGGCATGAGCGCTGACGCACCCATCGCGGCCGGCGAGCTGACGCTGCGGGCCACGGTCAACGCGACTTTCTGTATCGAATAGGACGGATCAAAGGGAGCGATCGCCCAAGACCAGCCATTGCTCTCTTGCCGAGACGAAGCCGTATTGATCCAGCGCGGTCAAGGGTAAAACCGCGCAGCGGCGCAAGGCGCCCTTGACCGCGCTGGATCAATGCGGCGCACTGGCTGACAAGAGAGCAATGCCCGGGTTTCCCGCAGGGCGGGCCCGATTCTGGACAACGCAATCGGGCGGCAAGTGGCCGGACTCAGCTGGCAGTAAAACTGTTCGCTACGCCGCGGCCGGCTTGGTCACCACCTGGTTGTGCTCGTCCAGCAGGACGACGGTCGGGTCGTATTGTTCGGCCTCGGCGGCTTCCATCTCGGCATAGGCCACCACGATGATGCGGTCGCCGACCTGGGCCAGGCGCGCGGCCGCGCCATTGATGCCGAAGATGCGGCTGCCGCGCGGGGCCTCGATGGCATAGGTGGTGAAACGCTCGCCATTATTGATGTTCAGCACATCGACCTGCTCGTAGGGCAGGATGCCGGCTGCATCGAGATAATCGCGATCGATGGAGATCGAGCCTTCGTAATGCAGGTCCGCCTGGGTCACCGTGGCCCGGTGGAGTTTGCATTTCATCATGGTGAGACGCATCGCGTGGATCTCCATTACGCACTTGCTGCACTGCACATACTTATGCTTGGGCTCGATTTCAACGCAGAAAGACGCATGCCTCGAATTCAAGTTCACTGGATCGCCGCGAACATAAACGCCAGCTGACTGGCGGTCTCAGTCCGGGTTCATGGACGCCGGCCTAATCTCCCCTCATTGATCGGCCCTAACTGATCGACAGGAAAACAGTCTGGGGAGGCTGTCATGACATCGTCGAAGAAGTTCATTCCGCCACTCCTGGCCGCCGCCCTGATGAGCACGGCCAGCACCGCACAGGAAGTCCCGCGAGATCGCGCCGCCACCACGCCAGCGCCGGCCTACGCCACCCGCCTCGCCTCCGAGGACACGCAGGAGCGCGCCCTGGCGGTTTCCGACAGCGTGATGAGTGGATTGCAGGCCCAGCCGGCCAGCTTCCGCTCCTTCGCCCGTCTCCAGGATCTCGCCACGGCGCAGCGACGCGACCCGCAGCCCGACGCGCCGGTTGTCGTGCCGGTCGACTGGAACGCGGCGCAGATCGATGCGCGCCGCCAGCGGGCCCAGGCCTCCGAATTCAGCACGGCAACGGCGGTGAATTTCGCCAACCAGGTCGTGCGCCCGGACAATGAGCAGGCCGCCGCGGTGCGCGATACGCGCCTGCCGGTCCTCCTGCCCTCGCCGCAATCTCTCCAGATCAACGGCGATGCCGAGGTCCTGCTCTTCCCGCACGAGAATTTCTACAATGCCTCGATCACCGGCGACCGTCTGCTCGTCGAGATCTTCGGCACCCGCCTTGCCCATGCCCGGGCACCCGATGCCCGCGCCGCCCGCAATTTCGCCGCCGGCTCGTCGGGCGGTTATCGCATCGCCCCGACCGAATACGGCCAGGAAGTCCACTTCAATCGCTATGGCGCCGCCTACTCGATCACGATCGAATGCGACCGCCCGGACCTGGACGCTCGCTGCACAGATGCGGCCTACGCCCGCAATCTGGCTGACGCGCTGGTGATCGCCGCCGGCTCGCCGGAACAGGGAGGTTGATCATGTCACGTTCTGCCGAACTCACCTCTGCTGCCGTTGTTGCCGCTGCCGGCATCGCCGCCATGATCTGGTGGCCGCTGGAGGAACCCGCCGAGCCGGCACCCGCCGAACCGGTGGAAGCCGAGGAACCCGCTCCGGAGCCGGAACCCCTTCCCGAGCCGGAGCCTGAACCGGAACCTGAGCCTGAACCCGAACCTGAGCCCGAGCCGGAACCGGAACACGATCACGGGCCGCATGATGAAGCGGGTGAGATCTTCTCCTACCTGCCGCCCGGCGACCTGGTCGAGGATTCGGGAACGGGCCAGACGGTTCAGATCAATTATGCCCCGGGCATGCGTTTCCCGATGGAAGCCGGCCAGGCTTATTCGAACAGCCAGGTCTATGGCCATGGCGGTTATCTCGGACCGGGCGGAGGGCAGTGCAACGAAAACAACTATGCCTATGCCTGGCGCGATAATTTCTGCGAGACGCGTGGTTATGGCACTCCGATGTGCCCTGCCGGCACCGGACACCAGGGCCAGGACATACGTCCCGCGACCTGCCAGGACGCCGTGCACTGGGCCGTGGCGTCGGAGGCCGGTACCATCACCTCGATCGGTAATTACTCGGTTCGCCTGATGACGGATGAGGGTGTGCGCTACACCTATCTCCACCTCGAGAAGTCCAGCCTGCTGGTCGAGGCCGGGGACCGTGTCGAACGCGGCGAACGCATCGGCTTTGTCTCGAACGAATTCAACGGAACGCCCACCACGATCCACCTGCATTTCGAGATCAAGATGGCCGTCGATACCGGGGCCGGAATCCAGAACACGCCGGTGCCGCCCTATCTCGCCCTCGTCGACAGTTATGAACGTCTTCTGGACGGCGAGGAGAGCTGACATTTGCCCGCCTGGCAAAACCGGATGGCAAGCTTGGATTAACCATCGCGTGGTTAGCTGCCTCCCGGGTTAGGAGGCAACATGAACCATCGCCGGTTGCTTGTGCCAGTCTGTGTCGGTGTGTTCTGCTTCTCCGTCTTTCTCGGATTGGCGCTTTACGTGCGTGGCCACCAGGACGCCACGACGCGGGCGCATCTGGAAGAAGCCGCCGAACACATGAACCAGGCGCTGTCCGACCGGGTCGAGCATGGTCTCGCCTCGATCGAACGCATGGTCGCACGGTGGGAAGTCGCGGGCGGGACCGATGAAACGCTCTGGCGCGCCGACGCCCAGGCCCTGATCACCGACCGGCCGGAACTCTCCACCCTGCAGTGGATCGCGCCCTATCGCAGCAATCGCTGGGTCGAGCCGATGTCCATCGCCGAGAACGCCGCCAGCACGGATTTCATCCTGCAGAGCGCCGACGTCATTGCGGTGGAAGAGGCCGTGCGCAATCGTGCCAGCTTCGTCTCACACGCGGTTGAACAGGCCAGCGGCGCGCATTTCTTCGCGGTGTTCCCGATCTATGTCGACGACGCCTATGCCGGACGCCTGGTCGCGCTGTTCGACATCGCGAGCATCATCCAGACGATCAAGCCGCCGGAACTCGAGCGCTCGATGTATATCGAGGTCCGCGAGGTCGGCGAGACCATCTATGCCGACGCCAATGAACCGACTGGCTCGACAGTGGTGGAACGCGGGCTCGAACTGCGAGGCTCTGCGTGGACGATCACCATCCGGCCGACACGCGAACTGCATGCCGAGACCTATACGCTCGACGCTTTCATCATCCTGCTTCTGGGCATCGTGATCTCGGCCACGCTGACGATCGGCGCCGAACGCCTGCTGGCCTTCCGTCGCCGCGAACGCGATTTGGCCGAACAGCGCGAGGAAGCCCTGGCCGATCTCGAGGTGAGCGAGGAGCGTTTCTCCCTCGCCGTACGCGGGTCAAACGACGGGATCTGGGACTGGAATATCCAGACCAATGAAGTCTATTACGCGCCTCGCCTGAAGGAATTGCTGGGCTATCGCAAGTCCGAATTCCCCAACACGTTTGAGTCCTTCGCCAACGCCCTTCATCCGTCAGACTACGACGCGACGATGGAAGCCATCGACAAGCACATCAATGGCGGCGACACCTATGACGTTCAGTATCGCCTGCGCTGCAAGTCCGGCGAGTTCCGCTGGTTCCGCGCCCGCGGCCTCGCTGTGCGGACGGATGGCAAGGCCGTACGGATGGCGGGCTCGCTGAGCGATGTGACCGAACTTGTCGAGGCCAAGGAAAGAGCGGAAATGGCCAATCGCGCCAAATCCGACTTCCTCGCCAATATGAGCCACGAGATCCGGACGCCGATGAATGGTGTCCTGGGCATGGCGCGGATCCTCTCGCGCGAGGATCTGAGCCCGCAGGATGCCGAACGTCTCGACATCATCGTGAAGTCCGGCGACACGTTGATGCACCTGCTCGACGACATTCTCGACCTCTCCAAGATCGAGGCCGAGCAGATTGAGCTCGAACAGACCCCCTTCCATCTCAGCCAGGTCGCCGACCGGGCCCGTGCCATCTACAAGGCACCGGCCGAGCGCAAATCGCTCGCTTTCTCGGTCACGGTGACGGATCCGGAAGACCCGAAACGCCTCGGTGATCCGCTGCGCATCAGCCAGATCCTGAACAATCTGGTCTCGAACGCGCTGAAATTCACCCATGCCGGTGAAGTCGTGGCGGAGATCGGTCGCTGCGAGAAGGATTCCGAGGGCGAGACCGTGCTGATCCGTGTCCGCGATACCGGCATCGGCATGACCGAGGAGCAGACTCGCTCCGTGTTCGAGAAATTCGTCCAGGCCGACACGTCGACCACGCGCAAATTCGGCGGAAGCGGGCTCGGCCTCGCCATCTGTCACGGCCTGACCGCGCGCATGGGCGGCGCCATCAATGTGACGAGCGAGCCCGACAAGGGCACGGTGTTCGAGGTTCGCCTTCCCCTGCCCGCTGTCGAGGACAGCGAGACCGCACCTGTGGAAGCCCCCAGCCGCGATCCCGAAGCCGTGCATGCCGACCTCGCAAATATCCGCATCCTGGCGGCCGAGGACAATCTGACCAACCAGATCGTGCTGAAGGCCTATCTGGACAATCTGGATGTCGACCTGACGCTGGTGGGCAATGGCCGCGAAGTGGTCGAGGAATACCGCAACCAGGAATTCGACATCGTGCTGATGGACATCCAGATGCCGGTTCTCAACGGCGAGGATGCGCTGAAACAGATCCGCAAGATCGAGATGGACAGCCGCCGCACGCCGACCCCGGTCATCGCGCTCACCGCCAATGCCATGCTGCACCAGGTGAAGCATTACTCGCGCATCGGCTTCGATGCCCATGTCGAAAAACCGCTTAATCCGGATACGCTGAGCCAGACCATGCAACGCCTGCTGCGCCGGCGCCGCATCGTTCGCTCCTCGCGCAAATCCGCCTGATCTATCCCGACAACTGCAATACGACCTGCCGGCGATGGGGCGCATGCCTGTGTTCGAACAGGTAGAGACCCTGCCAGGTTCCCAGGGCCAGACGCCCGTCCAGCACCGGAATTCCGATCGAGGTCTGCGTCAGCGCAGCCTTGATATGGGCCGGCATGTCGTCGGGCCCCTCGGTCACATGCCGAAGCCAGCGCATGGAGGGATCATCGGCGTCGGGAACGAGGCGGCGGAAGAACGCGTCCAGGTCGGTCTGCACATCCGGGTCCGCATTCTCCTGGATCACCAGCGAACAGGAGGTGTGACGCACGAAGACCGTCAGAAGTCCGCTCCCAGCCATGTCATGACCACGCAGGAAGCCCGCGGCCTCCTGCGTGAAATCATAGAGGCCCGGGCCCTGTGTATCGATGGTGAGGATGTCAGCCGGCATGGGCGGAGTATGTCTCGCCGCCCCGCCGGCGTCATCACTTACGGGTGCGCGTCATAGCTCTCGCGCGGTCCCGGTTCGCGGCCGGCATAGGCATCCAGCTCGATCACATTGCGGTCCGGGTCACGGAAGAAGATCGCGTGCATGCCCTTGAAGCTCATCTCGCCGGTCAGCGGTATGCCCAGCTCGGCCAGCGCGGCCTTCGCGATGTCCATGTCGGAGACCTTGTAGGAGACGTGGGTCATGCCTGTGTGCTTGACGTCAACATCCATGAGAATATTGACGCCGGCCTCCGCCGTGCTCGGGCCCAGGAGATTGATCACCACGCCCGACGGGTGTCGCAGGATCAGCGGATGACCCGCCTCGAACCCGGCATCGGACAGGAGTTTGAATCCGATACTCTCGTAGAAGCTGATGGACCTTTCCTTCTCTGAGATCCGGATTCCTATGTGGTCCACTTTTTCGATATTCAGCATGTCTGCCTCATTGATCTGTCTTGCAAAACAGGATGGACTGAACACTGATCGACGATAATCCAGACGTTTCGAACAGGTTTGTTTCCATATGCAGCACAAAGATGATGTTCTCGACGGATTGGTGGTCTTCGTCGAAGTCGTGCGCCGGAACGGGTTCTCGGCCGCCGCGGAACGCCTGGGCCGGTCCGCATCCCACATGTCCAAGGAAGTGACCCGGCTGGAGGAACGTCTGGGCGTGCGCCTGCTTCAGCGCACGACGCGTTCGGTCGCGCTGACCGAGGACGGGCGCGATTTCTATGCCAGTGCGGAAAGTATTGTAGACCTTGCCCGCGATGCGACCGAGCAGATCGCCGGCCATGGCGAGACACCCAAGGGTCGTCTGCGGGTCGCCGCCCCGATGAGCCTCGCCCTGAGCTCGCTGAACGCTCTCCTGCCGAAATTCCTCGAGACCTATCCGGACATCACTCTGGACATCGACCTCAATGACCGCCGGGTCGATGTGGTCGCTGAGGGCTTCGACATGGCCCTGCGTGTCGGCGACCTGCCGGACAGCAGTCTGATCGCGAAAAAACTGGCCGAGTATCGCGGCGTGGTCGTGGCGACCCCGCAGTATTGGGACCGCCATGGTCGGCCCGCCCATCCGTCGGATCTCGCCGGACACATGGCCGCCTGCTACTCCAATCTCCGCCACCCGGACCGCTGGAGCTTTCCCGGCCCGGACGGCAAGGCCATCGATGTGACGGTCCCCGTCCGCGTGCTCAGTAACAGCGCCGAGACCGAGCTGCAGGTCGTGCTGCAGGGCCTGGCGATGTCGCGCCTGCCCGACTTCGTCTGCCGCCCGGCAATTGATGACGGCCGGCTGGAAGTGGTGCTGGAGGATTTCGAGCGCGATCCGATACCCTTGTGGGCCCTCTATCCGCACCGCGCCCAGAAACCCGCGAAACTCAACGCCTTCATCGAATTCCTGCAGGACAATCTCCAGCCCTGACCGCTAGAGGATCGACACGGTCTCGGCCTCGTAATCGACCGCGATGCCCGGCAGGTCCCCCAGCACGTCCATGCCAAGTACGATCGCGGGCCGGTCATTGATCCGGAAGGTGTTGAACACCGGCGAGTCGATGAATTCCAGCGCCTGGTCCTCCACCGTGACCGCATCGAAAACGACCGCGGCCGAAAGACCGGCATAGATCTCGATCGCGTCCTGGGATGTGCCCCGGACCTCCTCGCGCACGGTGATGCGGTCGGCCGGCGATGTCAGTTCGTGCAGCAGGGCGATATTGCCGAAACTCGTCGCAGCGCCCGTATCGATGAGTGCGACCACGTCCACATCACCGATGCGGATCTCCACCAGCGCAAATCCGCCCAGCTGGAACTGCGCCGGCAGTGAGGCGCTGGCCTCGGCAGGCATGGCGGGATCGAGCCGGGCCTCCCGGCCCTCGAAATCCAGTTCGAGGCGGCGCGATGCGAACACGTCCTGGCCGAGAATACCCTCGTGCGAATGCCCGCCCAGATCATGTCCGCCGGTCAGCGAGACGACCAGGCTGTTCTCGACGCGGCGCTCGCCCAGCTGCAGCATGTCGAGATAATACATGTCGACATCGACCACGCCGGAAACGCCGTGCATGCGGCCGACCTGATCCGGGTCCGGCACGAGTTCCAGCGCATCGATGATCGGCGCCCCGATGCCGGTCCTCTGGGCCGCGGTATCGATGGCGAAAAGGAAATCGGCCCGGTCGTTCACACGCACCTGCGCCGACGGACGGCCCTCCTCGTCGAACACCAGCGGCGCCGCCGCCTGGGACCAGGCCGGTGATGTCAGCATCGCGGCCAGACAGGCCGCCGTTTTCAGAAGTCTTTTCATGGCTCATCTCCTTGTCATGACCATGACCGGAGAGAAGCACTCGCACGCGCGGGAGGATTGGAAGAATGTGATCAGGCCGCTCGGCGCAGCTGCAGCGGGGTGCGGCCGAGCTTGGCGCGCACCGCATTGCTCATATGACCCTGGTCATAGAAACCGGCTTCCAGCGCGACATCGCTGAGCGGAACATCCGTGGTCTCGATCAGGTGAAGTGCATGGCGCAGCGTGGCGTATTTGCGGGTCTGCCGCGGGCCGACACCGAACGCCCGTGCATAGGCGCGGGAGAAATGCTCACGGCTGAGACCGAAATCCCGGGCGATGACGCTGACGGGATCGCCTGACCGCGCCAGTCGCATCCGCGCCTCGCGCAACCAGTCCTCCGCCAGAGGGTCCTCATCGCGTGCCTGTCGTTCCAGCCGGGGCAGGAGCGCGAACAGGGTCTCCTCGAGTTCCAGGCCCTCGAGGCCGGCGAGACCCTCATCCTCCGGCAAGCAATCGAACAGGGAGTGATCGCGCGTAAAACTCCGGCCCAGACGGGCCGCCAGTCGCGGATCGCGGACATGGAAATTGATCACGTCTGATTGGCCGGACCCGACCGTCAGCGTATGGGCGACACCGCCGCGGGACAGGCGGAACTGGCCGGCCCGCGCTGAGAAGCCATGATCACCATCCGCTTCCTCGAAATCACCGCTGCGCACCCACAGGAGATGCCAGTTTTCGTGGGCATGGCCGCAATAGCGGGCCCTCGCCGGCATGGTGAAGGCGGCGCGCGAGAAAGACTGGTCTGGGGTCTGGATCATCGGCCCGGTCCTGCTGGTTCAGCGAGGACCATGCCCGAGCACCGGTCGGGGTTCCAGATTTTACGCGTTTGATTACAAAGCTTTAAGCCCTTGAACGGGCTGGGTTCATCTTACTCGGACGGTGTCTCGAAGGCCGCGCAGGGCGTCTCGGGTTCGAGATAACACCCGCTCTCCATGTAGGTCTTGAGCCGCGTTCCGATGAAATGTGTCCACACGCCATGCACGATGCCGGCGAGTCCCGCGTCGATCTCGCCATGCATCGAGAGATCAACCGTGAAGGCCGTGTTGTCGGCATCCCTCTCTTCCAGCGTCCAGGTGATGACCAAGTCGTAGGACCGACCCTGCAGGCCCAGCGGGCCATTCATGCGCAAGACGGACGGGGCGTCGACATAGATGATGTCGGCATGCAGAGCGCCGCTGTCCTCGCCGTCGCGGAAACGCTCGTAGAAACGGCCACCGAATTCCGGCTCGATCACCAGCTCCACCCGGTCTGCCTTGAAGGTGTGGTCCCACCACATCGAGACATCACCGGTCGCGGCGTCCCAGACGGCCTCGCGCGGTGCCGCGATCTCGATCGTCTGCGTGGAGCGATATCCACGCACCTCGAACTCCGTGACGACAGGGGCAGCGGCGGGGTCCTGGACCAGGAGTGCGGCGATGAATAACAGCATGACAATTCCTCCGGACGCGAAGCTAAGCAGCCCGCGTGATCAAAACCAACCGGCCTCACGCAAGTGTGCGCCCTGTGACCGGCTGACGGGGGCGCGAACGCCATTGCTCAACACCAGCTCGACCCGGCCCGATTTACGCTCAACGAGGTCCACGGCCTCGCGGGCCACCCACCAGGACCGGTGGACCTGCGCACCGTCGAGCGTGGCGACGGCCTTGACCGCATCGGCGAGGCGCATGCGGATCAGGCAATCGCCGGCCTCGGTATGGACCCGCAGGTAATGATCCTCGGCCATGATCGCGAGAATGCGCGCGCGCTGGTGTTTCGGCGGCATCCGGTCGAGCAGGGCCGCATCCGCGCGCGTTTCCGCCGCCGCCCCCGCGCCTGCCCCCCGGTGACGCAGGACAGCATAGATCGCCACGATCACCGCGGTCAGCACGGTGACTTCCAGCGCTACATCCAGGAGCAATTGCGCCGTCAGTTTCAAACCGCGTACGGCGTGAAAGACGAGCGTTGCGGCGGACAGGGCCAGACTGACCGCCAGTGTCACGGCGCCATAGAGCCAGACCCGCTTCAACGGCGGGGAATGACGTTCCAGCCACGCCTCCATGCCCAGTCCGACAGACCATCCCAGAGCCATCAATCCGGTCCAGTAGAGCCAGACGCCCGGCCAGCCCATATAGCCGGTGCCATACGGGCTCCAGAACGCCATCAGCGTGCCCAGGACAAGCACGCCGGCGCCCAGGCGGGCGAGGAAGGGAATGCGCGAGATATCGCTCAACATGCGGGCCACGATACGTCAGCGCCGGGCTGATGCAATTGGCGACGCGCAGGCCACCATTCACGTCAAACCGGTTTCGCCTCGACAGGATCCCGGCTTCAAATCGAAGCGTCAGATTTCAGGAGACCAGCTTGCGTTACCCCCTCTTCCACGGCCGCCGATCTGCGGAGTGCGTCCACCCATGATCCTTCAATCCAACACCGCCGATTTCCCGCAACGGATCGACAAAGCCCTGTTTGTACTCGGCTTTCTGATCTACACGCTGGGACAGGTCCTGCTCAATCTGGGTCGCGACTGGGTCGCTGCCCAGCAGCCCGTCGATTTCGCCCACTGGTGTCTCCTGATCGGGGTGGTGCTGTTCCTGCCCTTCGTCGGCCGCCTGCCGCGGCGGAATATCCACCTCATCTCCATCCCGATGATGCTGGCCGGTATCACCGCCATTATCGGCATGTGTGTCCTGGACTTCATCTTCTGGAGCCTGCCGCCCGGCGACCTCTCCCGCGAGTTCTACCAGCATGTCTCGGCAGAGCCGTCGATCTGGCAGGTCTTCATAGCGATCGGCCCCGGCTGGGTGTTCGGCGTGGCGATCTCGCTGCCCGCCCTGTCCTACTGGAATGTCTCGCGCATCGGCACCGGACTGGTCGTATTCGGCGCGATCTTCCTGGGCGCCACGGGACGCGATCTCATCGTACCGGGTTATCTGGTCGTGACGCTGGGCTATGCGATGTGTTTCCGCTGGCTGAGAGCGGACTGAATACAATCATTCCGGCAGCGCCTTGTTGTCGACAACTTGTGCGATAGACTTTCCCCGGGGACCGAATGAGAGGGAAATATCATGTCATCACGCGCACTATTGCTCGGAGCCTTAACCTGCCTCGCCGTCTCGGCCTGTGCATCGACGACCGACACCTCTGTGCAAGCATCAACGCCGTCGGCTCGCACCCCAGACATTCGGCAATATGTTGTGTCGAACGATCCCGCGGTAATTGAGAGCGCGCGCATGGCAAATCTGCTGACGACATTGAATGCAATGCGGGCGGAGCAGGGACTTCCAGCGTCTCCGTCACCGGACCAGGTCGAACAGATCGCCACATCGGTCGCTGCGCTCCCGCTCGGCACCATGGCAAATCCCGTGCGCGCTGTGGGACCGACCGGCCAGCGCGCATACCTGTCCCGGTTGCGCTGCACCGATGGCCAGAGACCGGAGTTCCACCGCCTGGGCAGTTACGGAGTCGGCATCTATGGCCGCATGATCGATGGCTACGAAGTCACCTGCCCGGGTCTTCGGATAGCTCGACCACAGTGTTCATGGACATGTATCACCCCGGATATGTTGAGACTGAACCCGTGTCAGGTTTCACAATCTCACCTTACGAGCCGGCGCAATCGAAATGAAAAAGGCCGGGCGCTGAACGCCCGGCCTTTTTTGTGTCTGGTCAGGATCCCGGATCAAGTCCGGGATGATCGCTGGCGCTTCGCGCCTGGCGATCAGTTGTCCAGGAAACTCCGCAGCTTGCGCGAGCGGCTCGGGTGCTTGAGCTTGCGCAGGGCCTTGGCCTCGATCTGGCGGATACGTTCGCGGGTCACCGAGAATTGCTGGCCGACTTCTTCCAGCGTGTGGTCGGTATTCATGCCGATGCCGAACCGCATACGCAGCACGCGTTCCTCACGCGGGGTCAGCGAGGCCAGGACGCGGGTCGTGGTTTCACGGAGGTTGGACTGGATCGCCGCATCGATCGGCAGGATCGCGTTCTTGTCCTCGATGAAATCACCCAGATGGCTGTCTTCCTCATCGCCGATCGGCGTTTCGAGGGAGATCGGCTCCTTGGCGATCTTCATCACCTTGCGCACTTTTTCCAGCGGCATGGCGAGCTTTTCGGCCAGTTCTTCCGGGGTCGGCTCGCGGCCGATCTCGTGCAGCATCTGGCGCGAGGTGCGGACGATCTTGTTGATCGTCTCGATCATGTGCACCGGGATGCGGATCGTGCGGGCCTGGTCCGCGATGGAGCGGGTGATGGCCTGGCGGATCCACCAGGTGGCGTACGTCGAGAATTTATAGCCGCGGCGGTATTCGAATTTATCGACGGCCTTCATCAGGCCGATATTGCCCTCCTGGATGAGATCCAGGAATTGCAGGCCGCGATTGGTGTATTTCTTGGCGATGGAGATGACGAGACGCAGATTGGCTTCGACCATTTCCTTCTTGGCCACGCGGGCCTCGCGCTCGCCCTTCTGCACGGTCCGTACGATGCGGCGCAGATCCTCGATCGGCACACCGGCGCGCTGGGTCAGTTCGGCGATATCGTCGCGGATCTTCGCGGCGTCGTCGGCCTCGCGCTCGATGAAACGATCCCAGGCCTTGGACGTGCCGGCCATCGTGCCCGGCCAGTCAGGGCTGAGCTCATTGCCGAAATAGCTGTCCATGAACTGCGCGCGCGGCACGCCATGGGCGTCGGCCATGCGAAGCAGTTTACCCTCCAGCGCCATGCGTTCCTTGTTGATCGCATAGAGCTGTTCGACCAGGGCCTCGATACGCGCATTGTTGAGGTGCATCGTGTTGAGGCTGGTGACGATCGAGGTGGCGAAACCGTCATACTTCTCGCGATCGCCCTTGGTCAGGTCCTTGCCCGAGATACGGGCCGAGACCAGCTTGTCCTGGAGCTTGCGGAAAGCGGCAAAATCGCTGGCGATACCGTCTAGGGTTTCCATGACGCCATCGCGCAGTTCGGCTTCCATGGCCGACAGCGACAGGGCAGCACCCTCATCGTCATCGTCATCATCGTCGGAATTCTCGCCCTCGCCTTCGCCCTCTTCTCCGTCTTCGGAGGAGGATTCCGTGTCGTCGTCGGACTCATCATCCTCGGTGGCAGCAGCGGCAGCGCCGGTCGGCGTCGGAACGACACCTTCCTCGTCCTCGCCACCTTCGCCTTCACCATCCTCGCCCTCTTCCTCGGAGGCGTTCTGGCCGCCATAGGTCGCGTCGAGATCGATGATGTCGCGCAGGAGGACCTGGCCCTCCTGCAGCTCGTCGCGCCAGACCATGATGGCTTCAAACGTCAGCGGGCTTTCGCAGAGGCCGCGGATCATCGCATTGCGGCCGGCCTCGATGCGCTTGGCGATGGCGATCTCGCCCTCACGGGAGAGAAGTTCCACCGAACCCATCTCGCGCAGATACATCCGCACCGGGTCATCGGTACGGTCGGCGGAGGACGGCGTGTTCTGGCCGACAACCTGGGTCTTGGCGGCCGTCGCCACGGCCTTGCTGTCGCTGGCTTCACCCTCGGAGGCAGACGCGGCGGCACCGTCATCCTTTTCCTCTTCGGCGTCATCTTCCTTGTCGATGACATTGATGCCCATCTCGGACAGCTGGGCGAGCACGTCCTCGATCTGCTCGGAGGAAAATTCCTCGCTGGGCAGAACCGCGTTCAGCTCGTCATGCGTGACATAGCCACGCTTCTTGGCGGACTTGATGAAGTTTTTGACCGACTGATCCGTCAGGTCGAGAAGCGGACCATCCTGGTTTTCCGGCGTGTCGTTCGCTTCGGCCGTCTTGCTCATGTATTCGCCCTTGGTAGCGCACCGGGGTGCGCAACTTGGTTTCGTCCCATCAGGAAGATTCCGATTTCGACGTCTCTCGCTTGTAGGCCTCTACAAGCTGACGCAGGCTTTCGGAATCATCCTCACTGATCTTCTGCTCGGTCAGCGCACGCATTTCACGGCGCTGCTCCAGGTTGCCCTTCTGCTTCATATAGGCGGACGCAACACGTCTCCAAGCCTCAACGCGTGTTGAGGCCGAAGAGTCCGTTCCACCCATTGTCGCCCGCATGGGCCCCCGAATGCCTTCCAAGCGTCTCAAATCTTGCGCATGTCCGCGCGACAGTAACTCTGCCCGAAGCTCGCTTGAAGACACAGCCGGTCTAAGAGAGCACGCCTCTAGAACGGTGTCCCGCAATGAGTCAAGGTCACCGAAGGGAATCATTGCGATTTCTTCGATCATTTCCTCGACCAGATGCGGCCATTCGATGAGGGCCAGGACCAGTTCCTGGCCGATCGGATTGATGCTAGCCCGATCCCCTGCCCCGGCATTCGCGCGGGCTGCGACCCGGCGCTTCAATTCGTTCGATGCGCCGAGCTTCACGGCATAACGCCCGCGACCACCGCCGCGCTGATACCGGCCGCGCTGTGGCGCCGCGCCGAACAGGGCGTCCATGCGCTGGTCGAATTCGCGCTTGTATTCCTCGCGGGTATCCCCGTCGGAGATCTGCGAGAGCAGCGAGCGGATACGGCGGCGGAAACCGGCCCGTCGGTCCGGGTCGTTGAGCGGTTCCTGCTGGACTTCCCGCTCCCAGATCAGATCGGCCAGCGAGCGCGTTTCGTCGAAGACGCCGCGCAGGGCGTTCGCCCCTTCCTCGCGCAGGAGATCATCGGGATCCTTGCCGTCGGGCAGGAAGACAAAGCGCAGCGTGCGCCCCGGCTGCAACAGGGGCAGTGCCCGATCGGCGGCCTTGTGGGCTGCGGCACGACCGGCAGCATCACCATCAAGGCACATTACCGGTTCCGGTCCGGCGCGCCAGAGCAATTGCAGCTGGTCCTCGGTGATCGCCGTGCCCAGTGGAGCCACGCCCTGGTCGAGCCCGGCCCGGGCCAGCGCGATCACGTCGAGATAACCCTCGGCGACGATCAGGCCCTTGATCGATTGCTTTGGATCCGAGGCCGCTTTCCGGGCTTCGGGATAATGGTAGAGCATCGATCCCTTGTGGAAGATCGGCGTCTCCGGCGAGTTGAGATATTTCGCCCGTGCCTCCTTGGAGAGGGCGCGGCCGCCGAAGGCGACCAGCCGGTTCCGCGGATCCCGGATCGGAAACATGATGCGGTCGCGGAAACGGTCATAGGGCGAACCGGAATCCGGCTCGATCAGCATGCCCGCCTCGATGAGATCGGCAACGGGTGCACCCGCGGTGACAAGCTCGTCCTTGAGCGCCGTACGGCTGTCCGGCGCGTAACCGATGCCGTGCGTGACGCAATCCTGGCCGGTCAGGCCCCGGCTCTTGAGATAATCGCGCGCATGCTCGGCCTGGGGCGAGCGCAGAGCGCGCAGATAGAAGGCCTGGGCGACCTCCATCCATTCCACCAGGGATTTGCGATGCTGCGTCTTCTGCGCGGCTTCCGGATCCGGCGCCGGCAGGCTCAGCCCGGCCTCGCCGGCCAGGCGCTCCGCCGCCTCCATGAAGGACAGGCCCTCCATCTCCTCCAGCCAGGTGAAGATGTCGCCATGCTTGCCCGAGGCGAAGCAGTGATAGAAGCGCTTGTCGTCATTGACGAAGAAGGAGGGAGTCCGCTCCTTCTTGAAGGGCGACAGCCCGACGAATTCCCGGCCCTGGCGTTTGAGCTGCACCGAGCGGCCGATCAGGTCCGAGGGCTTCACCCTTGCCTTGATCTCGTCGATGAAGTCCTCGCTCAGACGCATGTGGAATTCGGCCCCCGTTTCAATCCGCCATGTTGCGACGGAATCGTCCCGAGGTCATCTCAAGAATGCTGTTTGATCGCTCAGGCAGCGCCGGCGAGCAGGTCCTTGACCTTGGCTCCGGCCTTGCCGAAATCCATGCGGCCGGCGTGACGGGCCTTCAGCTCGCCCATTACCTTGCCCATGTCCTTCAGACCGGAGGCACCCAGCTCTGCGACCACGGCAGCGGCGGCGTGGGCGATCTCGCCCTCATCCATCGGCTTGGGCAGGTATTCGCGCACGATCTCGGCTTCGGTGCGTTCCGCTTCGGCGAGATCCAGGCGACCCGCCTTTTCATAAGTGTCGGCGCTTTCCTCGCGCTGTTTCACCAGTTTCTGGAGGATGGACATGATCTCACCCTCCTCGCAGCCCTTGCAGCGATCCTCGGCGCGAGCCGCGATATCGCGGTCCTTGATGGCGGCAGACACGAGGCGCAGCGTCGAGAGGCGCGCCTTGTCGCCGGACTTCATCGCGGCCTTGAGGTCAGTTGTGATTCGATCACGAAGCTTCATGGGAAAAGCAATCCATTGCTGGCGCAGTGTCGCGCGATGAGCGTCTCGGCCCCGCCATATAGAGAAAGGTGTTCATGCGGCGCATTTCAAGAGCGCCGGAATATCCGTTTCCTTCGTCGCAGTGATTCTGCGACCAGATCATCGGACGGTTTTAGCCCGAAACGAAGGGCGCGGAAATATTCTTTTGAGGATAAAGAATCAACCCTGCATTCGATCAGAGCCGCTATGCACAGGCCCAAACGGGGCTATTTTCGCCCTGCATAGCTGTCGCGCCCGCGTTGATGGGCATTGACCCGGGCAGGCGGACTGACTAGGAACGCGGCCGTTTACGCGGAGCTTGCCGACGGCGATTCTCCGCACCGGCGCACACCGTGCTTCAGGAGCAGGCGATATGGCTGACACGACGACCTCGCAACCCACCGGCGCCCTGGTGCTCGCAGACGGCAGTGTCTTCCTCGGACAAGGGACCGGCGCAACCGGCATCGCGACCGGCGAACTCTGCTTCAACACGGCCATGACCGGGCACCAGGAAATCCTGGCCGACCCGTCCTACGCCGGGCAGGTTGTGTGCTTCACCTTCCCGCATGTCGGCAATGTCGGCGCCAATCCGGAAGACGAGGAAGCGGCCAGCGCCCCGGCCCGCAAGGCCGCCGTCGGCATGGTCAGCCGCGCCGCGATCACGCCGCCGGCGAATTACCGAGCTGAACAGCCCTTCGACGAATGGATGCGCGCCCGCGGCATCGTCTCGCTGACCGGTGTCGACACGCGCGCCCTCACCCGCCGCATCCGCGAGAGCGGCATGCCGATGTGCGCCATCGCCCATGATCCGAACGGCAATCTCGATATCGAGGCCCTCAAGACCGTCGCTGCCGAAGCCGTCTCGATGGAAGGCCGGGAACTGGCCGCCGACGTCACGCGCGCCGAAGCCGGTGACTGGGACCAGGCCGCCTGGACCTGGGAAGACGGTTATGCCGAGGGCGGCAAGGACGGTCCGCGCGTGGTCGTGCTCGATTACGGTGTGAAGGCCAATATCCTGCGCCTGCTGGTCAGCGCCGGTGCCCGCGTTGCGGTCCTGCCCGGCAATGCCTCGGCGGATGACGTGATGAAGATGTCTCCGGACGGTGTCGTGGTGTCGAACGGTCCGGGCGATCCCGCAGCGACGGGCGAATATGCCCTGCCGACCCTGCGCGCCCTAATCGACGCCAACATCCCGATCCTGGGCATCTGCCTGGGCCACCAGATGCTGGCCCTCGCCGTAGGTGCCAAGACCGTGAAAATGGCCCAGGGCCATCACGGCGCGAACCACCCGGTCAAAAACCACGAGACCGGCCAAGTCGAGATCGTGTCGATGAATCACGGTTTCGCCGTCGACGGCTCCACACTGCCCGAGGGCGCGGTCGAGACACATGTCTCGCTCTTCGACGGCACCAATTGCGGTTTCAAACTGGCCGACAAGCCGGTCCAGTCCGTCCAGCACCACCCGGAAGCCAGCCCGGGTCCGCAGGACAGTTTCGGCGTCTTCCAGCGCTATGTGGACTCGCTCGCCAAGGCGAACGCCTAGGTTTTCGCCAGGGCCTACGGCAGGGCTTACGGGCCCGGCAAATCGCGGCATAGTGCGAGCATGATCTCGCGCCGCACCCTCCTGTCCGCCTCGGTCTCGACCGGTCTTGCCACCACGCTGTCCGCCTGCGGACGCGGCGGTCTGCCGCCCTCCACGTTGCGTGTGGCCACGAATAATCGACCCGACAGTCTCGATCCGGCGATGGGACAGTTCGCGGCGGCGGCCCTGGCCTACAAGCAGATCCATGCGGGGCTCACCGATTACGCGCCCGATGGCTCACTGGGGCCGGGTCTTGCCGAGCGCTGGCTGGTCTCTCCGGACGGTCTGCGCTGGACCTTCACCCTGCGCGAAGGCCTGCGCTGGTCGGACGGACATCCCCTGACGGCCGGGGACGTGGTCTGGTCGGCACAACGCCTGGTCAATCCGCGCGAGAGTTTCGCTGATCTGGGAGATTTCTTCGCAGTCGAGAATGCGCGCGCCGTGCTGGATGGCGAACAGCCACCGGACGCGCTCGGCGTGGTCGCTCTGGATGAGCGCACGGTGGAATTCCGGCTGACCTCGCCGCTGGGCCTGTTCCCGATCCTGATGCGCGAATTCTACCCCTTCCCGCGCCACGTCATCGAGCAACAGGGCAGCGACTGGACGCGGCCGGACCGGATGGTCACCGCCGGTGCCTTCACCGTCAGCGCCGAGAGCCAGCAGGGCCTCACGCTCAAGCGCAATCCGAACTATCACGGCGCGGCGAGCGTCACGATCGAGACTATCCAGATGGATGCCGTGCGCGAGGACGCCACGCGGGTCCGTCTCTTCCGCGCCGGCGAATACGATCTCGCCGATCGCCCGCCGGCCAACCAGATCGATTTCCTCCAGGCCGAGCTGGGCGAGCAATTCCGCTCCTTCGACGCGCCGATCCTGCGCTATCTCAAGCTCAATCATGCGCGGCCGGAACTGGCCGTCCGCAATACCCGGGCGCGTCTCAATGATTCCATCGATCGCGATTTTTTAGCCGGGGAATTGTACAGCGGTACGGCCAGTGCCACGCAGAGCGTCATTGAACCCGGCCCCCATCGCCGACGAACGCCTCTATTCGTCGACACCGGGCCGCGCCTGGAACGCCCGCTGGAAATCCGCTCGACCAGCGGCATCGGCGAACGCATCGCCGTGGCCATCGCCGAGGACTGGCGGCGGGTCGGCGTGGAGAGCGAACTCCTGATCACCTATCCCACCGATCTCTACCAGGCTGTCGATGCGGGTGATTTCGACGTCGCCGTCGCGAGCTTCAATCGCGGTCTGAAATCGGATCCCTTCTTCATGCTCGACCCGTTCGAGCCGGACGGGTTCGCCTCGAACTTCAACTGGGAAGACGAGGAATTCGCCAATCTGATGAATATCGCCCGCCGCGAGAGCGATCCGGCCAGCCGCGGGATCGCCTATCGCGAGGCCGAGGCGCGCCTGCTGGACGACATCGCCATCGTGCCCCTGGTGCATGAGCGCGCGCACTGGCTGGTCGGCCCGCGGGTCACCGGCACGCGCGAAGACGTCCAGCCGCAGCTCTGGCGCAATCTGGGTCTGAGAGGCAGCTGAGTATGCCCATGCAACGCGTCATGATTATCGGCGGGCCCGGCTCGGGCAAATCCACTCTCGCCCGTGACCTGGGTGCTGCGACCGGCCTGCCCGTGGTGCATATCGATCCGATGTATTGGCTGCCTGGCTGGGTCCCTCGGCCGAGGCCGGACGTCTACGCGATGATCCGCGAGGCGATCACGGCAGATCGCTGGGTGTTTGACGGAAACAGCAGCGACACGCTGGATGACCGCCTCGCCCGGGCCGACACGGTCGTCTTTCTGGACCTTCCCACCTGGCGCCGCTTGTGGCGCATCACGCGCCGGACCTTGCGCTATCACGGACGTACACGGCCCGACATGCCGCCCGATTGTCCGGAGCGTTTCGACGCGGAATTCTTCTTCTGGTGGACCGGGTGTTACGTGCTGCGCGGATCCCGGAAGATTGCCCGGGATTTCACCGAACGGGCCAGGCAGACACATGACGTGTATCACCTGCGTTCACCCCGGGATGTTGAGGAATTCCTGGCCGCCGCTCGTACGGAAAGCAGCCAGCGCTGAAATTCCCGAACTTCCCTCTCGCCAAAGCCCCGAATCCGGGATAGGAACCCCGCTCAGCACCAAATCCAAGCGATACGCACGACGCCAAGGCTCTTTCGAGCGGCTGGCGCCGCGGCGGAAGCGCGCGCATACGAGCCGGAACGCCCATGCCCAGACGTACTGACCTGAACTCCATCCTGATCATTGGCGCCGGACCGATTGTCATCGGCCAGGCCTGTGAATTCGACTATTCCGGCGTTCAGGCGGTGAAAGCGCTGAAGGAAGAGGGTTACCGGGTCATCCTGGTCAATTCCAACCCGGCCACGATCATGACCGATCCGGAACTGGCCGATGCGACCTATATCGAGCCGATCACGCCGGAAATCGTCGCGAAAGTGATCGAGAAGGAACGCCCGGACGCACTCTTGCCGACCATGGGTGGCCAGACGGCGCTGAACTGCGCCCTCGAGCTCGACAAGCGCGGCGTGCTGGACCTGTTCGGTGTCGAGATGATCGGCGCCAAGGCTGATGTCATCGACAAGGCCGAGAACCGCGAACGCTTCCGCGCCGCCATGGACAAGCTGGGCCTGGAAAGCGCCCGCTCCCGCGTCGTGCAGACCATGGCCGAGGCCGAGGCCGCGATGGCGGAAATCGGCCTGCCGGCCATCATCCGCCCCTCCTTCACGCTGGGCGGTACGGGCGGCGGCATCGCCTACAATGTCGAGGAATACCGCCAGATCTGCGAATACGGCCTGGAAGCCTCGCCGGTGACCGAGATCCTGGTCGAGGAATCCATCGTCGGCTGGAAGGAATTCGAGATGGAAGTGGTCCGCGACAAGGCGGACAATTGCATCATCGTCTGCTCGATCGAGAATGTGGATCCGATGGGCGTGCACACCGGCGACTCCATTACCGTCGCTCCGGCCCTCACCCTGACCGACAAGGAATACCAGATCATGCGGACGGCCTCTCTCGAGGTCCTGCGCGAGATCGGCGTCGAGACCGGCGGGTCGAACGTGCAGTTCGCCGTCAATCCCGATGATGGCCGCCTGATCGTGATCGAGATGAATCCGCGCGTTTCGCGCTCCTCTGCACTGGCTTCGAAAGCCACCGGTTTCCCGATCGCCAAGGTCGCCGCGAAACTGGCCGTCGGCTACACGCTGGACGAGATCGCCAACGACATCACCGACGGCGCCACGCCGGCCAGTTTCGAACCGACGATCGACTATGTCGTCACCAAGATCCCGCGTTTCGCCTTCGAGAAATATCCGGGTGCCGAACCGACCCTGTCGACCTCGATGAAATCGGTCGGCGAAGTGATGGCCATCGGCCGGACCTTCCAGGAAAGCATGCAGAAAGCCCTGCGCTCGATGGAGACCGGCCTGTCCGGTTTCGACGAGGTCGAGATCGCCGGTACGGATGAAGCCTCCGACGAGGCCGCCCGCAAGGAAGCCGTGAAGGCCGCCCTGTCAGTGCCGACGCCGGACCGTCTGCGTGTCATCGCCCAGGCCTTCCGCGAAGGTCTCAGCGTGGATGAGGTTCACCGCGCCTCGCTCTACGAGCCCTGGTTCCTGCGCCAGATCGCGGCCATCGTGCATGCCGAGGAAGAGGTCTCCACTTTCGGCCTGCCGGACAAGGCCGACCGTTTCCTGACGCTCAAGCAGATGGGTTTCGCCGACGCCCGTCTCGCCAAGCTGGCCGGCGTCAGCGAGGCCGATGCCCGCCAGGCCCGCCGCGATCTCGGTGTGCGCCCGGTCTTCAAGCGCGTCGACACCTGCGCCGCCGAATTCTTCGCTGCCACGCCCTACATGTATTCCTGCTACGAGACCCCGGGTTTCGACGGCGTCGCCGATTGCGAGAGCGATCCCACGGATCGCAAGAAGGCGATCATCCTGGGCGGCGGTCCGAACCGGATCGGCCAGGGTATCGAGTTCGACTATTGCTGCTGCCACGCCGCCTTCGCATTCGGCGAGATGGAGATCGAATCCATCATGGTCAACTGTAATCCGGAAACGGTTTCAACGGATTACGACACGGCTGACCGGCTCTATTTCGAACCGCTGACGATCGAGGACACGCTCGAACTGATCGACAAGGAACGCGAGAATGGCGAGCTGCTGGGTGTGGTTGTCCAGTATGGCGGCCAGACGCCGCTGAAACTGGCCGGCGAGCTGGAAGCCGCCGGTGTGCCGATCCTCGGCACGGCGCCAGACGCCATCGACCTGGCCGAGGACCGTGACCGGTTCAAGGACCTGCTCGACCGTCTGGAACTGCGCCAGCCTCCCAACGCCATCGTGCGCTCCGAGGATGAGGCCCGCGAGGCCGCCGAGAAACTCGGCTTCCCGCTGGTGCTGCGCCCCTCCTACGTGCTGGGCGGCCGCGCCATGGAGATCGTGCGCGAGACCGACAGTTTCGAACGCTATCTGCGCGAGGCTGTGAATGTCTCGGGCAATTCCCCGCTCCTGCTCGACCGCTATCTGACCGATGCCGACGAGATCGATGTCGACGCCATCTGCGATGGCGAGGATGTCTGGATCGCGGGCGTCATGCAGCACATCGAGGAAGCCGGCGTGCACTCGGGCGACAGTGCCTGTTCCCTGCCGCCCTACGACCTCTCCGACGAGCTGATCGCCGAGCTCAAGCGCGAAGCCGCCCAGATGGCCAAGGCCATCGGCGTGCGTGGCCTGATGAATGTCCAGTTCGCGGTCAAGGACGGCCAGATCTTCGTGCTGGAAGTCAATCCGCGCGCCTCGCGCACCGTGCCCTTCGTGGCCAAGGCGATCGGCCAGCCCGTCGCCAAGATCGCCGCCAAGGTGATGGCCGGCGCCAAGCTTGCCGATTTCAACCTGGAAGACCCGGCCCCGAAACATGTCTCGGTCAAGGAAGCCGTGATGCCGTTTGCCCGTTTCCCCGGCGTCGATCCGGTCCTGGGCCCGGAAATGCGCTCGACCGGCGAAGTCATGGGTATCGACAGCCTGTTCGAAGGCGCTTTCGCCAAGGCCGAACTGGGCGCCGGCATCGCCCTGCCGCGCTCGGGCAATGTCTTCATCTCCCTCAAGGAGGGTGACAAGGCCTCGATGATCGACCCGGCCCGCATCCTGGTGATGCTCGGCTTCACGATCCTCGCGACTGGCGGCACCGCGACGACGTTCGAGGAAGCCGGCGTGCCGGTGACCCGCGTCAACAAGGTGTTCGAAGGCCGGCCGCATATCGTCGACCTGATGAAAAACGGCGAGGTCCAGCTGATCTTCAACACGACGGAAGGCCGGCAGTCGCATCTCGACAGTTATTCCATCCGCCGGACGGCGCTCGATCAGAAAATCCCGTGTTACACGACGGCCTCCGCGGCACGCTCCGCCATCGCCTCGCTGCGCCGGATTGATGAGGGTGCCCTTGAACCCCAGGCTCTGCAGACCTACTCTTGATGCCCTTCTGCTTGGGCGCTAGCCTGAGCGAATTCCCGAAGATTAAGTGGTCTAATGAACAAGATCCCTATGACCGTCACGGGCCATCAGGCTCTCGACGAAGAAATGAAACGTCTCAAAACCGAGGAACGCCCGGCAGTGATCGCGGCGATCGCGGAGGCGCGCGAACACGGCGATCTGTCTGAAAACGCCGAGTATCACGCTGCCAAGGAACGCCAGGGCTATATCGAGGGCCGCCTGGCCGAGCTGGAAGACAAGCTCGCCCGTGCCGAGGTCATCGACGTCGCGAATCTCGGCGGAGACTCCGTGAAATTCGGCGCCACCGTCACCGTGCTCGACGAGGACACGGAAGAAGAGTCCACCTACCAGGTCGTCGGCGATGACGAGTCGGACGTGAAATCGGGCAAGATCTCGATCTCCTCGCCGATTGCGCGCGCCATGATCAACAAGGAAGTCGGCGACGTCGTCGAGGTCAACGCCCCGGGCGGCCTGAAATCCTACGAGATCATCGACGTCAAATGGCTCTAGGGCCTGGCGTGAGAGATTGAAGAAAAGGCCGGCGTTTCGCGCCGGCCTTTTTCGTTTTGTGCGCTGATCCACCGACACCCTCCCACGCCAACGACCGACGATCACTCGATCGCCGGTCGCCTTGCATTCCGGTCCAAGGGCCGGGGCGGGCTAAACAAACTGGCCGGAACGCAATCCTGGCGACGCTTCAGGCGTCAGATCAGCGTAATCCGGGCAGGTGATTGGCGGGGTCGATGACCTCGCCGCCATGGCGCAGCTCGACATGGACATGCGGGCCGGTGGACGCGCCCGTCGAGCCGATCTGGCCGAGCTGCGCGCCGGCCGCGACCGTGTCGCCGACTTCCACATCGATCCGGTGCATGTGGGCATAGGCGGTCTGCCAGCCATTGCCGTGATCAATCACCACGGTATTCCCCCAGCGATCGGAGCCGTTATAGCCCATCTGGGCATGCACGATCGTTCCACCGGACGGCGCCCAGATCGGCGTGCCCGTGGGAGCGGCGATATCCGTGCCGCGGTGATGGACCGGCGATCCGGCCGGGCGGCTCGGGCGGTGACCGAAATGACTGGTCACCCGGCCATCCGTCACGCGGTGGCTGAAATCGGGAACTGTCGTCGCAACATCCGGCGCGACATGATGGTCGACATGGGTGTCCAGGGAGACATTGACGGCCGGAGCAACGGCGGTCGCAGCGGCAACGCGCACATCAATGTCCGGGGAGACGTCAGGCGCCACGGCCACGGCCGGACGTGGTTCGGCATGCGGATGCGGAGCTGCAACAGCTTGCGGGGCAACCGCCGGAGTCGGCTCGACCGCGGGTGCGACACGCGGCTCGGCAAGACCCTCCAGGACGGGTTCCACCGGCTGGGCCAGCGGGACTTCGGCGGAGGGTTCGGGGCCAAAGCGCATATTGGTCTGCGGGTCGGTCACAACCCCCGGACCGAAGGCGAGATTGCCCTCGCGCACATCCGGTCCGAAGCGCACTTCGCGATTGTTCCGGCGCGGATCGGCCTCGCCGAAAAAGGCCACCGCCTCGACAGGCTGGGCGATGCTGGTGCGCTCGGTCAGCGCGGCCTGGGCACAGGCCACGGGCATGATGGCAGCACCGGCGATGAGGCCGAGGCGGGCCAGGGAGGATCCGGTTTTCCGCTGGCCGGAAAGAATGGCTTTGATACGCATTTCGCGATGTCTCCTGTCATCGGGTCCAAAGGCGGAGACCGGCTGGGCCGCACTCCGCATCATGTCGATGAGCGCCGCCGCATAGGACTTGCGCTCCGCCCGCCCCAGGGCATCCAGACATTCGGCGTCACAGGCGAGTTCGCGCGCCTGGCCGAGATTGTGTTCGATCCAGCGCAGCGGCCAGTTGAACCAGAATACCGCCATCAGTGCAGCGCCGATCAGGCGGTCGCGCTCATCACCGCGGCGCATATGGGTCAGTTCATGGACCAGTGCGAAGCGCAAGGCTTTCGGGTCCTCGAACAGGCTGGCCGGAACGACGACCACGCTGCGCCAGCCAGTGATGAAGGGAGAGACGACATGCTCGCTGATCCGCATTTCCGGAGCGCGGACACCCAGCGTGCCGGCGTAACGATCCATCACGGCGCGTTCCGTGATGTTCGGCTCGCGGCTCTCCCGCAGAATGCGTGCACGCCAGGCATGCCGATAGACGGCGAGACCCAGCGCCAGGACCAGGCCCAAGAGATAGACGAGAACCGCCATCTGGCTGGCCGAAAGCGCGATGGAGGTGAAACCGGCATCGCTCGCCTCAACCGGCGGCAGCGTTGTCGCCGCCACGGGAATATCGGCAAACAGACCGCCCTCGACGCCTGCGACCACCGGCTCGTATTGCGGGATGGCGTAGATGACAGGGGCCAGCAGGACCGGCAGCAAGGCGACGTATCGTGCCGCGCGCCACACGCCCAGCTCATGTCCAGCCAGAGCGGTGTCGAAACGGCGGGCCAGCAGCCAGATCAGCGCGGCGGCCAGGACGGACAGTCCGGCGCCGAGGAGGATGGCGTTGAGAAGACCGGTCATGCCTTGCCCTCCTCTTCCAGGAGACGTGTCAGCGCTTCAGCCTCTTCCTCGGTGAAGAGGCGGCTATTGGCAAAACTGGTGGCCGGCAGGGGCTGGTCCATCTCAAGAATGTTCGAGGTGAAATTGCTGATCAGCCGTCCCATCAGGGCGACCTTGTCGACACTGGCCTGATAGACACCCAGCCCGTGGACCTCGGTCTTGGCGACCAATTCCTTCTCCACCATGCGGGTCAGCAAGGTGCGGGTCGTGGAATAGGACCAGCCAGTCTCGTCTTCCACGGCCTTGTGGACTTCGCGGGCGCTCTGATCCCCGGCGGACCAGAGATGTTTCAGCACGGCCAGTTCGGCCTGGGAGGGAGCAGTTTTGGACATGGCGAGCCTGCGCGATACTACAAACGTAACATCATGTGACACATGTAGCACGTCCACGTCAAGCGTCTTCATGCCTTGACCGCAGGCGAGCCAGGTTCTCTAACGCTGTCATGTCCGAAACGCGCCCGGAATCCGAGAAGAGCCTGATGATCTGGGTGGTCAGTGATGGCCGTCGCGGGATCGAGAACCAGCCGCTGGGCCTGGCCGAAGCCGTGAAGGCGCGGCTGGAAATGCAGGGCCGCTCCGTCCGGATCGAACGCGTCGTGGCCCGCAAGGACCATTACGTCACCCTGCCGGATAGCGCGGCGCCCGATCTGTGGATCGGCTGCGGACGCACCGCCATTCCGGTCGTGCGCAAGCACCGGCGCATCTTCCCGGACTGTTTCTTTGTCTATGTGCAGGATCCGCGCGAACAGCATGACGAGTTCGACCTGATCATCGCGCCGGAACATGACCGTCTGAAACGCCCTAATGCGGTCGCCATGCTGGGGTCGCCCAATCGCGTCACTGCGGCGCAGCTGGCCGATATTCCCGACGAGATGAGAGCGAGGGCGAACGCCCTGCCCTCACCGCGCGCCAGCCTGCTGATCGGCGGCGATTCCAAACGCTATCGCCTCACCCCGAAGATTGCGGACTATCTGGAAACCCGGATCGACGGCCTGCTCGACCAGGGGCTGGGCCTGATGATCACCGTGTCCCGCCGCACGCCGGATGCGATCCGCAAACGGCTTCTGGACCGTTTCGGCGAGGACGATCGGGTCTGGTTCTACGATGATGAGGGCGAGAACCCGTATTTCGCCTTCCTTGCCCTCGCCGACTGGATCTTCGTGACCGAGGAATCGACCAATATGCTCGTCGAGGCCGGATCGACTGGACGCCAGGTCTACGCCCTGCCGCTGGAGGGCAAGCCGGGCAAGTTCGCGCACCTGCATGCGAGCCTCGAGGGCGCGGGCATCGTCCGCCCCTATCTTGGACAGCTGGAGCGCTGGGATTATATCCCCCTCAACGAGACCGACCGCATGGCGGGAATTCTCATCCAGACCTGGCTGGGGCAAACCGAGCGCCCGGCCCAAACCGGAGAGATCGCATGAAGTCGACCCTGATCGCCATTCTGTTTTCCTTGGGAGTAGCCATGAGCCAGGACATGCAAGATTCCATCGTTACGCGTCACGACAATGTCTGGATTGCCGAACAGCCGGGCCTCGATGATCTCGACGCCTGGGCCGCAGCGGGCGCCAGGGTCGTGGTCAATTCGCGCACGCCGGAGGAAACCGCCGGTCTGCCCTTCGACCTCGCGGCTGAAGTCGAGGCGCGCGGCATGCAATACGTCGAAATGCCCATCGGCGGTGCCCACGGCGCCAATCCGGCGCATACGACCGCCCTGGCCAGCCTGCTGGAAAACGCGGACGGTCCTGTCGTCATGCACTGCCGCAGCGGCACGCGCTCGGCGCATCTCTACAGCGCCCACCTGATGAGCCAGGATCCGGAGATGAGCGAGCCCTTCGACGCGATCGAATGGCCCGGCGGCCGCGACATGAACATGGCGCGCGCGCTCACGCCGGAATAAGCCCGCGATCTACTGTCCGTGCGGGGCAGGCAATCGCGAAAAGACTGCTTATATAGAGGCCAGTTCGAATCGGAGCCGACCGGCTCCGCCTCCGCTTGCATTGAGGAAATACCATGTCCGAGACGCGTCATTCGCGCCTTATCATCATCGGTTCGGGTGCGGCCGGTTACACGGCCGCCATCTACGCGGCGCGTGCCATGCTAAACCCGGTCCTGATCTCCGGCCTGCAGCCGGGCGGCCAGCTCACAATCACCACGGATGTCGAGAATTATCCCGGCTTCGCCGACGTGGTTCAGGGCCCCTGGCTGATGGAGCAGATGCGCGAACAGGCCGAAAAGGTCGGCACGGAAATGGTCAATGACCTCGTGGTCAAGGCAGACCTCTCCTCCCGCCCCTTCACGCTGACCTGTGACAGCGGCAAGGTCTTCACGGCCGACAGCGTCATCATCGCGACCGGTGCCCAGGCCAAGTGGCTGGGCCTGGAGAGCGAGAAGACCTTCGCCACCGGCGGTGTGTCGGCCTGTGCGACCTGTGACGGTTTCTTCTATCGCGAGAAGGAAGTCTTCGTGGTCGGCGGCGGCAATACCGCCGTCGAGGAAGCGCTCTACCTGGCCAATATCGCCTCGAAGGTGACCCTGGTTCACCGCCGCGACTCGCTGCGGGCCGAAAAGGTCATGCAGGACCGGCTGATGAAGAATCCGAAGATCGAGGTTCTTTGGGACACGGTGCTGGAAGAAATCACCGGCGAGACCGAACCCTTCCCGGCGGTCACGGGCGTGCGCCTGAAAAACGTCAAGACGGGCGAGATCACCGAACGGCCGACCCATGGTGTTTTCATCGCCATCGGCCACGCGCCGGCGACCGAGCTCTTCATCGACCAGCTGGAAACCAAGGATGGCGGATACCTGGTCACCGAGGCAGGCACGCCGAAAACCTCCATCCCGGGCGTCTATGCCGCCGGTGACGTCACCGACGACATCTATCGCCAGGCCGTGACGGCTGCCGGAATGGGCTGCCAGGCCGCCCTCGACGCGGAACGCTATCTCGCCTCGCTCGAGGACTGATCCACACGATCAGCCGGGATAAACCCGCGGGCCGGTTTGGCAGCCGGCCCGGAAACCTCCTATATGTGAGTCCATGCTCACTCAGCCCTCCAATACGCGCGAGAAACTGATGCGCGCCGCGATGGATATCGTGGCGGCGGACGGTTTCGGGGCGGCCACGACCGCGGCGATCGCCGAACGGACCGGCCTGGCCGAGGGCACGCTCTACCGTCATTTCAAGAGCAAGGATGATCTCTTGATCGCGGCCTATCGCCAGCTCAAGGATGACGTTTTCGAACGCATGTCCTCCGGCACGCCCGCCGGAGCGGATGCGCGCGATCGTGCCCGCGCCATGTGGCTGGGCATGTGGGAGACCTATTCCAACGATCTTGCGGCCTTCACATTCGGCCAGCGTTTCGGCGAAAGCGCGCTGTCGCAGCAGGAGGGCGGTACCGCGCATGAACGCATCATGGGCCATATCGGTGCGCTCATCGCCGACGGCCAGGCTGCCGGCAGTATCAAGACCATGCCGCGCGACGTGCTGATCGCCTTTTTCTTCCCGCCCCTCGTCTCGATGCTGAAACAGGGCGTGCAGGGCAAGACCTGGTCACAGGCCCAGATCGACGCCGCCATCGACGCGACCTGGCAGGCCTGGGCGGCGTAATCCACTCCACATCGGATTTTTCCGCTCTGCCCCTTGCAAAGTGAGCAAACGCTCACAATATGTGAGTGAGCGCTCACAGCGGAGCGCATCATGGGTTATACTGCCGCCGGATGCGGCAAGACGAGGCGCCAAGCGCCGGAAAGGCATGCGAGATGATCACGCGTGAAATCGGACATTCTGGAATCTTCGTGAATGCAATCGGGCTGGGCTGTATGGGCCTGTCAGAATTCTACGGTCCCGCAACCGACGAGGCGGACGCAGTCAAACTCCTGCAGGACGCGATCGCCGCGGGCGTCAATCACTTCGACACGGCCGAAATGTACGGCATGGGTGCCAATGAGAAACTGCTCGGCAAGGCCTTTGCGGGTCGACGCGACGAGGTGGTGATCGCCACCAAATGGGGCCCGACCCGGGATCCGGAAACCGGAGCCTTCACCGGTATCGACGGGTCCGAGGCCAATATGCGCCGTGCCGTGGAACAATCCCTGCGCCTGCTCAATACCGACCATATCGACCTCTACTACATGCACCGCATGGACCAGACCCGTCCGATCGAGGAGACGGTCGGTGCGATGGCCAAACTGGTCGAGGAGGGCAAGGTCCGTGCGCTCGGCCTGTCCGAAGCCTCGGCGGATACGTTGCGCCGCGCCAATGCCGAACACGCAATCAGTGCGCTGCAGTCGGAATACTCCCTCTTCAGCCGTGATATCGAGGATGGCCCGCTGAAGGCCGTGCGCGAGATCGGAGCTTCGCTTGTGGCGTATTCACCGTTGGGTCGCGGCATGCTGACCGGGCGTTTCGACAAGGATAACAAACCCTCGGAAACGGATTTCCGCTCCGGCGCCTACCAGCCGCGTTTCGCCGACGGTGCGTTCGAGGCCAATCTCGCCCTTGTCGAGGAGGTGAAGGACATCGCCGGCGCGCTCGGCGTCTCGGCCGGCCAGGTCGCCCTCGCCTGGGTGCTCGCCCAGGGTGACGAGATCCTGACCATTCCGGGCACGACCAAGCTGAAGAATCTGGAGAGCAATCTGGGATCTGCCGACGTCCAGCTGGACGCCGATGCGCTCGCCCGGCTGGGAAAACTTGCCGAAGCGGTGCGTGGCGAGCGTTACGCCGAAGAGCAGATGGCCAGCATCAACGCCTAGAAATCCGGGACGAACCGGCCCCTTTCGGGGTCGGTTCACACCGCGGGGTGCAACATTAACGGCGCGCGTCTGAAATATTGCACCTATTTAAGTCGACTTATGCCCGCCCAAGCCTAGGTTATGGCCAACGCCGGGGGGCGTAAGGAGTTGTATCTATGAAACTGCGCCGCCTTGTACCGGCCGTCGCCAGCGTGATGATTCTTTGCGCCCCGATGGCCAGCTTCGCCCAGGAAAATTCGAGTTTTTTCGACACGGTCGCCGCGCGTCATGCCGAGGCCGGTCCGGCGATTGATTATGCCGCCCTGGATGTCATTCTGCGAAATGTCGTCTACGAGGTCGGCCCGTCGACCCGCCAGGTCAATCGGGCCCGAGTCGAGCGCACCGGAACCCGCCTGACGCGGCAGAGCGCATCGCGCTACCGCTATGAAGGCAATCGCATGATGCTGCACGTCCTCAATGCGGACAATCGCGCCATCATCACCTCCTATCGCGAGGGCATGGAGAATATCGCCTCCCAGGTCGATTTCGGCGCCCTGACCCGCGATGAACAGCTCGCTTTCTGGATCAATCTCCACAATATCGTGCTGCTGGACGAGGCGGCGAAAGCCTATCCGACCTCCTCGGTTTCCCGCATCCGTGCCGGCGCCGAGAACGAGACGCTGCACGACGCCCGGATCATCAATGTCGGCGGCACGCTGATCAGCCTGCGCGATATCCGCGAGAACATTGTCTACGCCAACTGGAATGACCCGCGCGTGATGTACGGTTTCCACACCGGCGAAGTCGGCTCCCCGCAATTGCGGCGCACAGCCTATACCGGCGCCAATGTCTGGTCCGAACTGGATGCCAATGCCGAGGAGTTCGTCAACTCCCTGCGCGGTGTCGAAGACAGCCAGCGAAGCGTCCGGGTCTCGCCGCTCTATCGCGAACATCGCGCCAACTTTTTCCCGAACTGGCCGCAGGATCTCTATGACCACCTGGAAATCCACGCCGGCAACATGGTCCGCGAACGCCTGGCCGTCGGTGGGGCGCCGAGTTTCCTGAGCTATGACGATGCCCTGGCCGATCTGACCAATGGCGCAGGCCCGTGCACGGACTCCTCGCTGTTCGGCGGCAGTGTCAGCCGTCCCAACCAGGAAGGCCTCGCCTCCTCCGGTACGGATTGCGGTGCCGACTCCGAAGTCGTGCGTGACTTCTTCGACTCGGTCGCCATGCGTCGCGAAGCCTATGCCGAAATGGCGACGGGTGACGTGACGACCCGCGACATCACTCCGACCCAGTAATCGCTTCCAGCGCAAACCGTTCTGGCCACTCGCGTTTTTTGCGCGGGTGGCTAGACTGCGTGCCAGCGACTCATCTGGGGAGGATCGGCGCGCATGGACTGGGACAAGCTGAAAACCTTTCACGCAGCCGCCCAGGCAGGATCTCTGACCAAGGCCGCGGAAATGCTCGGCCTGTCGCAATCCGCCGTCAGCCGCCAGATCGCCGCCCTGGAAGACGATCTGGGAGTCACGCTCTTCCACCGCCATGCCCGCGGCCTGATCCCGACAGAACCGGGCAGCTTGCTCTACGAGGCCTCGCACGAGATCGCCGCCAAGGTGGCCATCGCCGAGGCCCGCGTCCATGACACCCGGGACGAACCCTCCGGCGAATTGAAAGTCACGGCACCCACCGCGCTCGGCGCGATCTGGCTGGCGCCGCGTCTGGCGGAATTCCACGATCGTTTCCCGCACATCCACATTCGGCTGATGCTGGACGATCACGAGCTCGACCTGGCCGGTCTGGAAGCCGAAGTGGGTATCCGCCCGTGGCCCTCCACCCAGAACGATCTCGTGCAGCGCAAACTGCTCAGCGTTCGCCAGCACCTCTATGCGAGCCATGACTATCTGGAACGGCGCGGCTCGCCGAAGGATGCGCGTGATCTCGACAATCACCCGATCATTCACTACGGCCCGCCGCAGATGGCACCGATCCCCGGCATGGACTGGGCTGCGAAAGTGGGGCGCGATGAAGGCGAAAAACCTCGCCCCGCGGTCATCGAGGTCAACACGATCTACGGCGTCATGAAAGCCGTTCAGGCGGGAATGGGTATTGCCGCCCTGCCCGATTATGTCGCCCGTGAAAACCCGCTGCTGGAACGCGTCCTGCCGGACATGGACGGACCGGATTTCGAGGTCTTCTTCGTCTATCCGAGCGAATTACGCGGATCACGACGGATCACGGCCTTCCGGGATTTCCTGATCGAACAATCCCGCCGCTGGGAAAGCTGACCGAAGCCTCTATGCTGCCAGCCATTCGCTCAGCGCATGGCAAAAATGTGGCAATCCAGCTTTTTTGCATAACTACCATGACGCAATAGCTCTGGTGCTGCGGCGCAGCATATCTCATATATCCCCC
This sequence comes from uncultured Maricaulis sp., assembly GCA_965228215.1. Lineage (GTDB taxonomy): Bacteria > Pseudomonadota > Alphaproteobacteria > Caulobacterales > Maricaulaceae > Maricaulis. Next base: position 326,456 of record OZ245800.1, read on the forward strand.
CAGACGCAGCGGCGATCTCGCCCACGTCCCCAAGTTTCGCATGTCTATCCCTCCCCTCAGACATGCGTAGCGCGCCGGGTCCCATCCTCCCCTGGATCCGGCGCCCTCATCTCCGGGCTTCCCCGCCCGATCACACTTCTAGCCCCGGCCTTCTGGCCGGGGCTTTTTCTTTTCCGCGAACAGGATCGGCGCAAACAAAAAAGGCGGTCCCGAGGGACCGCCCGTTCTGCCGTGTGAGCCGGGAGGGGTAATCAGCCCAGCGTGGAACGCAGCATCCACGCGAATTTCTCGTGCACCGTCAGGCGCGGCGTAAGGACGTCGGCCGTGGCCTCGTCGCCATGCTCGCCGGCCAGTTCGAGGGCGCGGCGCAGGGTGGCAACGACGCTCTCATGGCCCAGCAGAAGGTCGGCCAGCATCTCGTCGGCCTTCTCCGCAGCGGCTTCCGGCTTGATCGACCCGGCATCGGTCATGGCGCCGTAGGAATTCGGTGCCACCACGCCCAGGGCGCGGATACGTTCGGCGATCTCGTCGGTGGCCGTCCACAATTCATTGTATTGCGCCTCGAAGAGGGCATGCAGGTCGTGGAAACGCGGTCCGGTGACATTCCAGTGATAGACATGCGTCTTGAAATACAGCGCATAGGTGTCGGCGAGCACGGCCGTGACGGCCTGAGCCATGACTTCGCGCTGCTTTCCGTCGAGTCCCATATTGATGTTCATTTTCGATCTCCTCGTCCCGGTCGAAACCGTGTGTGAGATCCTTATCGGCGAAGCTGATGTATAAATCCAATGAGGATTTATTCTGACATCAATAGATTTTGACGATAGTTCTTGCGCGTAGCTAGCTCAGCGAGGCGCAGAAGCGCTGGATACGCTTGCCGGCGTCGACCAGGGTCTCGTCATCGGTGGCGTAAGAGATGCGGAAACCCGGCTCCAGGCCGAAGGCGATACCCGGCACGGCGGCCACGGCTTCGGCACCCAGCAGCGCGGCACAGAAATCCGTATCCGAATTGATCTGCGTACCGTCGGGCGCGGTCTTGCCGATGGCTCCGGCGCAGTCGGCGAAGACGTAGAACGCCCCTTCCGGCTTGGGCGCGACCAGGCCTTCGGCGGCGTTGACGGCGTCGAGCACGAGGTCACGCCGGCGCAGGAAGGCGTCATTGCGGGCCTTGAGGAAGCCGTGATCGCCATTGAGCGCAGCAACAGCCGCCCATTGGCTGATCGAACACGGGTTGGACGTGGTCTGCGAGATCACCTTGCGCATGCCTGCGATCAGCGCGGCAGGACCGCCGGCGTATCCGATGCGCCAGCCCGTCATGGAATAGGCTTTGGAGACACCATTCATGGTCAGCGTGCGGTCATAGAGGCGCGGTTCGACCTGGGCGATCGTCGCGAATTCGAAACCCTCGTAGACAATGTGCTCATACATGTCGTCTGTCATGATCCAGACCTGCGGATGCCGCAGCAGGACATCGGCGAGCGCGCGCAATTCCTCGGCGGTGTAACCCATGCCGGTCGGGTTGGAGGGCGAGTTCAGGATCACCCAGCGCGTCTTCGGTGTGATTGCAGCCGCCAGCTCGTCGGCCGTGATCTTGAACCCGTTCTCGATCTTCGTCTTGACCTCGACGGGCGTGCCGCCCTGCAGGCGCACGACTTCCGGATAGGTCACCCAGTAAGGCGCCGGGATGATCACCTCGTCGCCGGCATCCAGCGTCGCCGCGAAAGCGTTGAAGATGACGGGCTTGCCGCCTGGGGCGACATGGATCTGGTCGGCCTTGTACTCGAGCTCATTGTCGCGGCGGAATTTCTTGATGATGGCGTCCTTGAGCTCGGGCATACCATCGACGGCCGTATATTTCGTCTCGCCCCGGCGGATCGCCTCGATGGCGGCGTCCTTGATGTGATCCGGCGTGTCGAAATCCGGCTCGCCCGCCCCCAGCGAAATCACGTCCACGCCCTTGGCTTTCAGATCGCGGGCCTTCTGGGTGACGGCGAGCGTGGCAGAGGGTTTCACGCGCGACAGCGCGGCAGAGGCTTTGAACGTCATCGGGTCATTCCTGAATCAGGCGGAGTGGAGCGCGAAGCCTAGTCCGCGCTCCCAGCCACAACAAGCGTCCAGCCATGCAGGAATGCCCGGATCAATCGTCACATTTGCAGATATGCGGAAACGGCGGACCGGAGAACCGGCCCGCCGTACTTGCGAACGCGTTCGAGCGGTTATCTCCGCTGATAATACGAACTGGCATTCGCCAACCGGAATGTGACCCCTTCCGTCACACCCTCGGCATTTCGATGGAATTCGATCTCCGGAATGCCTTCCCGCATTTCCAGACCTGTCAAAAGGAAGCGGTTCGGCGTCAGAGCCAGCAGGGGCAGCCGGAAGTCGCGCCCGACCACACCGCCGGTCAGCGCGCCATCCTCGACCCGGATATCGAGATCCTGGTCAAAAAAACTGCGCACCATCTGCTGGCGATGTGCGCCCGGATAGGCCGCGTCGGTCGCATAAACGCCGACGAAGCTTTCCAGGTGCTCCGCGTCCAGGGCGATCTCGGGAACGCGTACGGGACGATTGATCTCCCAACCCATGACATCGGAAACGGCATTGCGGATCTCGCGATGCAGATCGCCGCCGCCCGCTCCATTGATCAGGACCACCAGGCCATCACCGGTCGCCGGATGCCCCTCCATCCAGGCATGGTAGGAATTATTGGTCCCGGCATGATGGAAGAAGAAATGCTCGCCGCGCCCCTCGATGCGCGGTCCCAGGCCGTGCTGGCTGGGCGCGATGCGCGTCATCATGTCGACCGCATCGGACTGGGCCAGGAGATCCCCCTCGCCGCGATAGCTGTCCAGAAGCGCGACAACGAGACCGCCCAGATCATCCGCACTCGTCCACAAGCCAGACGCCGCCATCTCCGGCATGGATTCATATCCGCGCGGCAGATGAATGGGCGTTCCTGTGCGACCATGCGCGCGGGCGATATTGCCATGATCTTCCGGTAGCGGATTCGCGAAGCTCGAGCGTGACATGCCGGCCGGAGCAAAGAGATAGGTCTCCGCCGCCTCCTCGAAACTCATTCCCGTCACGTCGGATACGATCAGCTGGGCAAGCGTGTAACCACCGCCGGAATAGCGATAGGCCGTGCCCGGCTCGGAGGTCAGGGCAAGCCCCACATGATTGGCAGGCTGCACACCATTGAGCGTGTCGTAGACGGTCGGCAGGTTTGTGACATTCGGCGGGAAATCGCCAAAACCGTGCAGATTGAACCCGGCCGTGTGCGACAGGATCATGCGCAGGGTCACACGCTCGGTCGAGAACTCCGGATCCTCCGGCAGGGTCCAGCTGGTGACTTGCTGCGTGACCGGAGTATCGATGTCCAGCATGCCCTCGGCCTGCAGGCGCAGGATCAGGCTGGCCGTCGCGACCTTGCTGACCGAACCCGCAGAAAACACCGTCTCGTCGTTCACCGCCTCACCACCGCCCGCCTGCAGGACACCCTGTCCGCCCGACCAGACGATTTCGCCATCATCGATGATCGCGACCCCGACACCGGCGACACCGAGTTCGGCCATCCGGTCTTGCAGCGTGAAACGGGTTTCCTCATCGCCCACCCAGTAGCGCGGGCGGAGATTGTCCGCGAAATCGGCGGGATCAGCGGACTGGGCCTGGGCTGAATCCAGGTTGAGGAGGAGGGTTCCGGCCCCCAGGAAGAGGCCGGTCTGGATCGAATGTCTCATCGTTTTCTCTTTTGTTTTTGGGTTATTCGGTCGGCGGATTGTGCGTGGCGCCGCGCGCTTCCAGCCAGCGCACCATGTCGCGGCGATTGAGGCGCTGGGCCTCGCTCAGCGGCGAGCGCCAGATCTCATTGCCATAACGATCGCTCGCTCGAACCGTCAGGGAGAGATTCGCACCATTGGCAACAAGCAATTCGGCGACCTCGATTTCACCTTGCTGGGCCGCGTTAATCAGCGGAGTTTCGTCGTGATAGACATATCCATTCACATCGGCCCCGGCATCTATGAGCATGCGGGCAATCTCGACCTGGCCCATCTGAGCCGCGCCGATCAGGGGATTGCCGTCACCGGCGAGGGATGCATTCACATCGGCACCCGCCTCCAGCAGGAGATTGACGGTGCGCGGATTGCCGAAACGGGCCGCAGCGATCAGGGGCGTACCGTCGCCCGGTGCGCCCAGATTGGGGTCGGCACCGGCTTCCAGCAGGAGATTGACAACACCGTCCTCGCCTTCATGGGCCGCGGCGATCAGCGCCGTACCATCGCCCAGGGCAATGATGTCCGGATCGGCGCCCCGCGCCACAAGTTCACGCGCGATATCATCGTGACCGCTATAGATCGCCGCCATGAGGGCCGTGCCGTCGCCATCGGAGATGGCATTCACATCGGCACCACCGTCCAGCAGATCGCGGACCCGTTCGATCCGGCCATTGGATGCGGCGCGATAGAGCGGCAGATCGGCCTCGTCACGATCATAGTGGTCGCGATCATGCGGGTGGGACACAGCACCGACTTGCGGCGTGGCAATCACGGCAGCGGATGCCAGGAGGGGGAGGATGAGAGCAAGACGCATGTGTGTTGTCCTTCTTCGCGTGGCTTGGGGGGATGAGAGATGGCGGATCCGGCTGGCCAGGGCCGCCTTGCGCGGCGTAGCGGCGAGCGCCAGGGCCGGCGATCGTTTGGATTTCGACGCCGCATCCAGAAGCGCATGAGCCAGCTGGATCGGTGATTGGGTGATGATCGCGGCCTGCTGGTCACACAGGGTTTCGCGATTGCGGCTGATCATCCGGTCCAGCGGATAGAGCGGCAGCACCCACCAGAAGACGACCATGAGCAGACGCGTGGCCAGGACTGTCCAGGCATCGCCGCGTTTGAGGTGTGCCAATTCATGCTCGAGCACAGGCTCGGCACGCGCGTCGAAGCGGAAATCGGCCGGCAGGATGATGACCGGGCGCAGATAGCCCGAGAGCAAAGGCGTCATCGTATGTTGCGACAGGCGCAGCTCGATCCTGCGCGACAGATTGATCTCGTCAGGCAGGCCGATCCGCCGGCTGTTCAGGCGCAGGACTGCCAGGCCAATCAGATCGAGGACCAGGCGCAGGAGACTGATCGCGCTACCGGTCAGCCAGACCGTCACCAACATGCTTTGCCAGGGTATGGCGCGCCACATGCGGCCCGCCCGCTCCAGTGAGCTGACGGGACGTGCCGCGCGCTGGGTCGCCACCTGCCGCGCTGCTAGCGCTTCCAGCGCCACATCGCCCGGCTCGTCCTGGATAATCGGTGAGGTCAGCTGGACGGGCGCCTCCGGTTCAACCGGACGCGGTTGCAGGGCCAGGATGAATACGAGCGGCAGGATAATGAAGCCGGCCAGTGCCAGGTCATGGCGTTCGCTGACAAACCGGGCCGGTGCGAAGCGATCGAAAAGCAGGGCCGCGCCCGCGAGGAGTCCGAGGGCGGCACATGAAATCGCCGCAGCAAGCAGGACAGTCATCATCATTTTGTCTCTCCCTCGTCCTTGCGCATGAGCTCCGCGCGCAGGGCCTCGATATCATCGAGAGACAATTGCTCCTCGCTGACCAGGTGCTGGGCCAGGCGTTGCGGTGATCCGCCAAACAGGGATTGCATGATCGAACCGACGGCATTGCGCTGGGCACCCTCGCGGCTCAGTACCGGGCGGAAGATATGGGCCCGGCCCTCCTTGCGGAAATCTACATGGCCCTTGTCGGCCATGATGCGGATCGTGGTCAGTACGGTCGTGTAGGCGAGACCGTATTTCGGCTCCAGCGCGTCGGTGAGCTGGCGTACGCTGGCCTCTCCCATCGCCCAGAGCTGGTCCATAATTCTCTGTTCGGCCTCGGTGAGCTGGCTGGATGCGGAGCGCGCCATCTACGAATTCCTTAGTTGTTCGATTCCACCCTGCGACCGAACAGCGCCTCCATCAACTAACATTTTAGTAGGAAACCGGTAGGCTCAGTTTATCACGTATATTTTCAGTAACTTACGAGGGCATTATTGACGCGACTTTCCGCAAGCCGTCGCCACCAGATTGCCCAAATTCTCCCCGCAATCGCCGCAAACCCGCCCTTCACCGTCCCTGATCCGGGCGCAGATTTTTTCACGGACAGGGAGCCGGTCCAGCTCGGATCGGTACAGGAAGGGGAGCTAAGCCGATGGCTTCAGCACGCGCTCACAGACAGGCTGGTTCACAGGCCTGGTTCGGATTGATCATCGCAACCGCCGCATTCGCCGCCAGCATATTCCTCTGGTCGGACGCCCGCGCAGACACCCCGGAAAGCCCGCCCTCTCCTGCCGACCTCTCGGCCGAGGGCGGGCTTGTTCGTTTGAGCGAGATTAATGAAGGCGCGCTGTTGCTGAAGACCGTCGACGCAGGAGTCTACGTTCCCGCTCCCCTGGTCGCCACGGACGTGACACTGGACGTATCCGGTCCGATCGTGCGCGCCACCGTTACCCAGCGTTTCGAGAACCCCTCCGAGGCCTGGGTAGAGGGAACCTATGTCTTCCCTCTACCCGAGGATTCCGGTGTCGACCGCCTGCGCATGCAGATCGGCGACCGTTTCATCGAGGGTGAGATCCACGAGCGCCAGCAGGCCCGCCGCATCTATGAGCAGGCGCGTGCCGCCGGTCAGCGGGCCAGCCTGCTTGAGCAGGAACGCCCCAACATGTTCACAACATCGGTGGCCAATATCGGCCCCGGTGAGACGATCATCGTCCAGATCGAATACCAGGACGTCGCCCGCCTGCGCGACGGCCAGTTCGAACTGCGTGTGCCGCTGGCAATCACGCCGCGCTACATCCCGCAGGGCAGTGATTTCATCCTGGCAGCAGCCGGTGTGCCGCCGCGTCCCCGTGTCGCCGACGCCCACCGCATCACGCCTCCGCTGATGGCGCCCGAGGGGGAGCCAGAAGAGGGTCTGCGCCTGCCGGTTACCATCTCGGTCGATCTCGAACCCGGTTATCCACTCGGACCGGTCGGCAGCCTGCATCATGCAACGCTGGTGACGCGTTCCGAGCCGGGCAGAGCCCAAATCGATCTCGCCGACGGTCCTATCCCTGCCAACCGGGACTTCGTCCTGCGGTGGGGTCCGGCAGATGAGACGGTGCCCAGCGCAGCCCTCTTCACCCAGGAATGGGAAGGCCAGACCTATCTGCTGGCCCAGATCCTGCCGCCCATGGAACTCGGTGCCGATATTCCGCGCCGCCCGCGCGAGACGATCTTCGTGATCGACAATTCCGGCTCCATGGCCGGGGAATCCATGCGCCAGGCCCGCGAGGCCCTGATCTTCGCCCTGCAGCGCCTGGAAGCCGGTGACCGGTTCAACGTCATCAGGTTCGACAACACCATGGAGATGGTCTTCCCGCAGGCCGTCGACGCCACCGAGGCCAATCGCGCCACGGCCCTGGCCTTCGCCCGCGGTCTCGATGCCAATGGCGGGACCGAAATGCTGCCGGCCCTGCGCGCCGCGCTGGTCGATGCCACGCCGGAGGATGACAGCCGGGTTCGCCAGGTCGTTTTCCTGACCGACGGCGCCATCGGCAATGAGAGCGAGCTCTTCTCCGCCATCGATGCCGGCCTGGGCCGTTCGCGCCTCTTCCCGGTCGGTATCGGCTCGGCCCCGAACATGTATTTCATGAGCCGCGCGGCCCGCCTCGGCCGCGGCACCTTCACCCATATCGGCCAGGTCACGGACGTGGCCGAGGAGATGGAGAAGCTCTTCACCGCGCTGGAACGCCCGGTCATGACCAATCTGGACGCGCTCTTCCCGGAAGGCGCGCTGGCCGAGATCTGGCCGGCTCCGCTGCCGGATCTCTATTACGGCGAACCGGTCGTGCTGACCGCCCGTCTCGACCAGCCCGGCGGTGTGATGCTGATCGAGGGTGAACTGGCCGGCTCGACCTGGCGCGAACAGCTGTCCCTCGCCCATACCGAAGAGGCGAGCGGCGTGGTCACGCTGTGGGCCCGCAACCGGATCCGCGGCCTTGAAGAAACCCGTTTTCAGGGCGCCTCCCGCACGGCCATCGACGCTGCCGTGTTGCAGACTGCGCTCGATTTCCACCTGGTCTCGCGGCTGACCAGCCTGGTCGCCGTCGATGTTACCCCGGCACGGCCCACGGGCGAGGACCTGGTCGACCGCGACGTGCCGACCATGATCCCGGACGGCTGGGATTTCCGCGCCGTCACCGAGAACACGCAGCCGGTCCAGCACGCCTCCGTGGACCCGGGCCTGATCGGACGCTTGCAAGCCGGCAATGACCCGGCGCAGCAAGCGGTCGATGAGAATGGCGTGCCGCTGCCCGCCACGGCGACACCTCGCGAGCTGATGATGCTGATCGGTGCCCTGCTGATGCTGGCCGCCCTGGTCTGGATGGTCATGAACCGGGAGCGCCGGCTGTGGTAGGCGCACCCGTCACAAACACCCCCACGAAGCGGGCGAGCTGGTGGGCCCTGCCCACCGCCATCGCCGTTTTCCTGACGGGACTGACAATTTTCGGTCAGGGCTTCTACCTGACCGCCAAGGCAGAAGTCGCCCAGGTCCTGCTCGCGAGAGCCTGGAGCCGGGCGATCGACGGGGAGAACGCGCCGACACCATGGCCCTGGGCCGATACCTGGCCCGTGGCGCGTCTCTCCGTCCCCGCTCTCGGGGAGAACGCCATCGTGCTGGCCGAGGCCGGTGGCGAGGCCCTCGCCTTCGGTCCGGCCCATCTCGCCGTCTCGCCGGAGGCCGGCGAACCGGGCACGACCATCTACGCGGCCCATCGCGATACACATTTCAGCTTCCTGGAACACGTAGAGGTCGGTGAGACGATCATCGTGGAGCGCACCGACGGTCCGCCCTTGCGCTATGTCGTTACGGGAACAGAGATCGTTGACGCCGACCGCTCGGGCATCAATCCGGATACCGGATCGAGCATGCTCGCCCTGGTAACATGCTGGCCGTTCGGTTCGATCACGCCCGGCCCCCTGCGTTACGTCGTCTGGGCAAATCTGGAAACGGGTGCACCCCAAGAGAGCCTCTGACCCGGTATCAGCTGATCAAGTGTGTCGATCACGGCCTCTTGACCAATCCGGACAGCAGCTGACCGCGCCGCCCTACTGGCAGACCCGCACATACTCGGCTAAGCATGTCGGGTCAGACGGCGGGGGCCGACCGGGAGGGTTGCTTGGGCGTATTGTTGTCGACGCCCCTATCCGCACGCCTGCGCCGCCGCATTCTTGCCGGCGCGCTTGCGCTTGCCATCAATGCGACACTGATCGTCCTGTTGGCGATCCTGCCTCGGCCTGAACCACCCGACATCGAGCGAGAGAGCGTCGACATCGTCTTTGTCGAGCTTGCGCCTCCACCACCGCCCGAACCGGAAATCCAGCTCGACCCGGAACCCGACTCTGTTCCGGAGATCGAACCGGAGCCGGAAACCGAAATCGAAACCGAGCCCGAAGCCGAGTTCCCGGTCGAGGCTGAGATCCCGATCGAGGCCGCCCCCCCCAGCGAAGCCCTGACCGCCCTCCCGGACGAGGAAGAGGACGAGGGCAATCAGCCCAGCGCCGGCGGTTTCGCCCCAACCCGGCCCTCGCTTGCCGATCTCGATCGCTACGGCGTCCAGGCCCTGCCCTACAATCCTTCCGGCAATACGGTGCACGACGTGCTCTGCATGGCGACGTCCGAAGCGACGCGCCGGGCCGCGGCCTGCCCTCCGGGCACCGACGAGGACGGGCTGCCCATGCTGCAATACGCCTCTCCGGAAAATCTCGCGCGCGCCCGGGCGGCCTTCAATCTGGGCTCGGCGGACGAGATCCGGGCCCTGTTCGGCGAAGGTCCAGCACTGGGACTGGCGGATCTGGCCGGTCAGCCGACCCTGGCCGATGGCAGCGAACGCCCCACCTCCTCCTCGGACGAGATGCGGGACACGCTGCCGCCCCGGCATCCCGATCCCGCCTTTGGAGATTGACCTCGGCGGCGGGCCGGGTTGAATTCGCTGTCATGAATTTCCTCTCCGACACGACCGCACCCGCTCACCCGAAACTGATCGACGCCATCGCCGCGGCGAACCGCGATTTTGCGCCCAGCTATGGTGCCGACGCGATAAGCCAGCGCGTTGAAGACCGGTTGAAGGAGATTTTCGAAACGGATCTCAAGCTTCTGTTCGCGGTTTCCGGAACGGCGTCGAATGCCCTGGCCCTGTCCGTCCTCTGCCCGCCTCACAGCGCCATTCTCTGCCATGACGAGGCACATATTCACCGCGATGAACGCGGTGCGCCCGAATTCTACACCGGTGGCGGCAAGCTGATCCCCTTGCTGGGCGATCATGCCAAGATCTCGATGACCGCCCTCGATCGTGTGCTGAACGAGATCCCGGAGGGTTTCGTGCACACGGGCCCCGTCCGTGTCCTGTCCCTGTCCAATCTCAGCGAGAGCGGCACGGCCTACACACCGGCCGAGGTCGCCGAGCGGTCGCAACGCCTTAAGGACCGGCCCGCCTTCCTGCACATGGACGGCGCGCGTTTCGCCAACGCCCTTGTCACGCTGGGCTGCACGCCGGCGGAACTGACCTGGAAGGCCGGTGTCGACGCGCTGTGTTTCGGCGCGACGAAGAATGGTGCCCTGGGGGCCGAGGCCATCATCCTCTTCCCGTCCGTGATGGACCGGTTCGAGGAGTTGCAGGCGCGCCAGAAGCGCGGCGGTCACATGGCGCCCAAGATGCGCTACCTGGCGGCACAGTTTGACGCCTGGCTGGACGATGATCTCTGGCTCGACCTCGCCCGGACCGCGAACAGCCGCGCCACCGAACTGGCAGCGGTCCTCTCCGCCATTCCGGGCGCCGAAGTCCTGCACCCGGTCGACGGCAATGAAGTCTTCGCCCGCATTCCAGACGGTGTGGCACAGGGTCTGCGCGATGCCGGGGCCGGATTTTATCAATGGCCGGACGGGTCCGCCCGTTTCGTCGCCAGCTGGTGCACCGAAGAGGCCGAGATCCAGGCCCTTGCGGACGCCGCTTCAGCGCACGCCGGCTGACATCAACCCCCACTTGCGCGAGCAGAACAAACCGTTCACACTTTAAACGAGCATGGAGTCTGCCAATGCCCCAGGGATGTGCCGTGACCTTCCGGCTCGACCGGGTCGATTTCGACCCGTTCGGACGGGTTGTTCTGACCGATCGTGCGAGCGCGGCCGCGCTCGGCGGCCTGTTCGATCAGGCTGACGCGATTGCCTGTGAAAGCGGGTGCGGCGCACCGCTCAGCTGCGACACGGCACTGATCCGGCGCGACCAGTTGATCCGGATCGGGCCGGACCTGCTGGTGAACAATGCCGATTTCGCCGCGATCATCCGCAAGCGCAAGGCCGTACAGGCCGAGCACGCGGTCATCATGTTCAGGGTCTACAGGGAGATCGAGCTGCGCGAGGCCGGCTGATCAGCAGGCTTCGGCTTCTTCATCCGTGGACCGGCGCCACGGGCCGCGATAACGCGGATCCTGGCGGCGGCGACGGTCCGGACCGAAATAGGTGGTCGCCTTCACGAAACGGCGCGGACGCTCGATTAGTGCCGTGATGCGGTGGAAGAGATCCACCGGACGCACCGGCTTGGCGAGATATTCATTCACGCCGGCATTGATCGCCTCGAAGACTTTCGAGCGATCGGTATGGCCCGTGACCATCACGATCGGCAGGTATTTGTTGGAACTGTCCGACGCGGTGCGGACAAGGCGGGTGAATTCCAGCCCGTTCAGATCGCCCAGCATGTAGTCGACCAGGGCGAAATCCGGATTGACGTCCCGCATCGTCTCGAAAGCGTCGGCAGCGTCCTTCACCTCGACAATCGTGCGCACGCCAAAACCCTGCAGAATGGTCCGCAGGATGGTGGACATGTGGGCATTGTCCTCGACGATCAGAACTCGGATACGCTCGAAACTACCGGACATGGGGTCTCACAGGAGGCGTCGTGACTCAGATTCGAACCCAATTCTGACGCATCTGGTCTTAACCAAGTCTTGATCGGCCCGGTCTGTCTGCACACGGTTTCACGAGGCAATCAGCCCGGATTACGCGCCGCTTCGCAGACCCGCCCCAGGTCGCGCACGAGGAGTTGCAGTCCATCCCCTTCAAATCCCTCGCGTCCTGCATTGTCGGGATCATCCGGATTGAGCGAATCCGTGCGCAGGAAACCGTCATTCGGTTGCCCGAATGTAATCACCGTGGCCGAGGGCGGTTCATTGCGATCGCGCTGGCGGGACGGGCGGCCACCCAGCGTGTAGTGCGTGACCGTCTCGGTCCGCTCCGGCAGGCAGGGCTCGCGTTCGATATGGAATTCGAAGCGCCGCATCACCGTCCAGGCGCATTGCCGGGCCCGGAAAACACGCTCATAGCGCTCACCGGGGCCGATCTCGACCGGATCGGCATCGCGCCACATGCGCCGCCAGGTTCCCAGCCGCGTGCGCGTGCGCGCCCATTCCGGCAGGAGTGTCAGGTTCTCCGCGCCGTCATTGTGAAACCGAACCGTGATGTCACAAGCCGCCTCGGCCTCAGCCGCGAGGCTGGCTCCGGCAAAACCGGCTGCCGCAAGCAAGATCCAGGTCTTCATGTCGTCCTCCCCTGTGCCGCCTATTGATAGCACAGACCGGTTCGCGGGCGGAGATCGAGGCGGGGAAAGCTCCCCCACGACCCCCGCTGCGACAGGCCGTCACGCGGCCAGAGGTCACAGTGCGGGGCATCTGTGCTAGGCTAATCTGGTTGCGTCATTTGGGTTTCGGCGATGAAGAAAGGCTGAGCCATGAATATCGCAGAGCAATCGGTGCGCAGTCTGATCCTCAGGGCGCGGGCCTATGACAGCAAGGAACAGATCGACGATTTCGAGCCTGATCCGGATACCGCGGAGACAGATGCCGTGGAAAGCTTGCAGACCGGTGACAAGGATCCGATCCGTGACGAGATCGAGAACTGGCTGGGCGGCCTCGACGAGGAAGCCCTGGCAGAACTCGTCGCGCTCTACTGGATCGGTCGCGGTGATTTCGAGGGACGGGACTTCCCCGCAGCCGTGCGCGAGGCGCGCGGACGGCGGACAACGCCCACGGCAGACTATCTGCTGGGCGCTCCGCTGATGGGCGATTACCTGGAAATCGGATTGGACGCGGTCATCGAGGCCGACGTCTATGATGATGCCTGAAATGATCGCTGCGCGGGCCTGACCCGCCGGCGGGATCTAGACTTCGCCGCCTGCGGATTTCCACGCGACCTCGGTCGCGCGCTGACCCGTATTGTCACCCTGGCGGGATGACAGGACCTGCAGGATCCGCTCGCCCAGGCGTTCCGGCATGACCGGCTTGACCAGATAGGCATCCGTGCCGGCCTGGACCGCGTTCTGCACCACATGAGCTTCGGCGTGACCGGTCAGTACGACGATCGGGACTTGTTGATTGATGGCGTCTTCCTGCTTGCGCAGGCGTTTGGCTAGCGAGAGACCATTCGATCCCTTCAGCTCGTAATCGAGCAGGATGCAATCGAGCTCCTGCTGGCTGACCATTTCCCAGGCACTGTCGATATCAGCCGCCTCGAAAATCTCCTCGCAACCGAGGCTTTTCAGCAAGCGGGCGACAAGGGTGCGGATCGCGTCCACATCCTCAACAACCAGAATTTTCAGTCCCTTGAGCATCACGCACCTCAAGACCCTTAACGCGAAACTTGAGTACGCTAACAAAACGGGCTGAATAGTCTCTTAAGATCGGCGCACGGCTTCGTGATTGTTTTATACGGTTTAGCCCGAATGCCCTGCCCTGCAATACAATATCATCCAGGGCAGCACCTCCACCGAGCCGGCCTGAAAGGCCTGAACTTGCAGCGCTTCGCCAGGGCCCATACGATTGCAGCATGCGCATGCTCGACATCATCAAGGACGCCGTGGCGGCCTTTCTCATCCTGGCAGCCAATATACTGGTGCTGGTCCTGGTCATGTTCGTCTACGGCACCTTCATCGAGCCCGGCCATGACAATGCCTTCTACGAGGCCGCCGCTCCGCGCATCGCGCTGTGGAGCGCGCCGATCGCCGGCGCCGCGCTTTTCTTCCTGACCGGCCTCTTCCGTATTCCCCGCAATCCGGGCCGCGGCGCCATCCTCCTCACCCTGTCGACCTGGGTGTGTTACGTCGCGATCGACATCATCGCCGGCGTCGCGATGGCGGGAGATACCAGTTTCATGAGCCCACACTTCGCCTTCTCGCTGAGCATGGCCCTGGCGGGTGGATTGCTGGCGACGCGGATGGTGCGCGCCTGACGCCGCCAGCTTCGGCTCGAGCCCAGATTTCTCTCTCTAGGATGAAGCCGCCTCCGGCGCACGTTTGGGCCAGGCGGCGACCAGAAAGATCGCCAGGAAGGCCAGATTGTAGACGGCATTCATCGGAGCGCCGACCAAGACCGAGCCGATCGAGTCCGGGATGAACCAGCCGAAGGCTCCCCACAACACCGCCTGACGCAGATCTCCGCCACGGGCGAGGACAAGCAGGGTGACACCCCAGCCGGTCGTGATCCCGCCCCCGACCGCCGCGATGAAGCGGGTTGGTGCGGCTTCACCGCTCTGCTGGCCGTCCAGGGGAAAGAAGGCCGCATCGACGAAAAATGACAGGACAGAGGTCAGGGGCGGAATGCTGGAAGCGGCCGTCAGCAGGCCGAAACCGATCAATGCCCAGGCGGGCAGGTAAAGGCGTTTGGGATCCATGATGCTCTCCTCGTAGCTTGGATCAGGGTCGCTCGGACCCGTGTTCTGGCCGCAGCAAACCCCTAACGGTTCCGCCGCTCAATTACCCGGGAGGTAATGGCGGCGCTTACCTCGCTGTGGCAGTCTGGCGCGATGTCGACCTCCAGCCTCGCCCCTGCCGCACCCGCCTCATCCGGTGATTTCGGCCCCCTGCTGAAATCCTGGCGCCAGCGCCGCCGTCTCAGCCAGCTCGCCCTCGGTCTCGATGCCGATGTCTCGGCACGCCATATCAGCTTCCTGGAAAGCGGACGTTCCCGCCCCAGCCGCGTCATGGTGGAACGTCTCGCCGACGGTCTCGACATGCCGCTGGTCGAGCGCAATGCCCTGCTCTCCTCCGCCGGTTTCGCGCCGCGCTACACGCACGCCCCGCTGGATGATGCGAGCCTGGCCCCGGCGCTCGATGCCATGCGCCAGATGATGCATGCCCATACGCCTTATCCGGCCCTGATCTTCGATGCCGACTGGACCGCGCTGGACGCCAATCCCGCGGGCAAGGCCCTGCTCGGCGGAGCGATCGAGGGCGGCAAGGCCAATCTCGTCGAACTCATGCTGGACGACCCGGCCATGCGGGCGCGCATCCTCAACTGGAACGAGATCGGCCATGCCATGGTGACGCGCCTGCGCGCCGAGAGCCGCCATGCCGGCGGTGATGTAAGGCTCGACGCGCTGGCCGACCGGGTCGAGGCCGAACTCCCGCCGGGCGAGATCCCGGACGTGTCCGCCTCGCCCTTCCTCGCCGTACAATTCGATCTCGACGGCGCCGTCCTGTCGATGTTCTCGACCGTGGCCCAGATCTCCTCGCCCTACGACATCACCCTCACCGATCTGCGCCTGGAACTTTTCTTCCCGGCCGATGCACAGAGCAAGGCGATCCTGGAGATGATGGGGACTGCGTAGGGGTGGATCCCCGCTGACCTCGCCTCTCGCTTCTGATCTGTTCGGAGCATGGATCAGGCTTTGGGGATGATGGAGTGATGGCGAAGTTCGCCCGGATGGCGCGAATTGTCTCGATCGCTTGTTTCGGCCTGCTTGTGCTCGCCATGTTCGTCGATGCCTGGTTCGGCCCGTCGCTGATGATGCCGGCCCAGGTTTACATGTCGCTCGCCGTCACAATGGCGTTCGCTATCGCGATTGATCGCAATTGGGGTGATTACTGACGCTGAGGCGACAAACGCCCCGAACCCTAGGCCTGGGCGCGATCGCGGACGGCGAAGGCCTCGCCGCTGACCAGGGCGGTGATGTGGGCGCCCAGCGTTTTTGCGCTGACCGGTTTGGACACCACGATATCGGCACCGGCGAGCTCGGCCTCGCGGGCGACATGGTCGGCACCGATCGGGTCCATCAGGATGATCGGCACGTCCTTGTCGGGGCTGAGCGGGCTCTGGCGGAATTCACGCACGACATCGAGACCGCAGGCATGGCCCAGATCCTTGTCGATGATGGCTATGTCTATCCGGCCGGCACGCGCCAGGACCAGGGCTTCATCCCCGTCCGCGCCCTCGAAGATCCGGTCGGCACCAAGCCCCTTGAGCAGGGTTTTGACAACGGTCCGCACCGGCTTGCTGTCATCGATCAGCAAAATGCTCACCTGGCCCAGATCGATATCGCTCATGCATGCCTCCATCCGATTGGACACAGTCTGCCATGAGAGACTTAACATCCGGCTACCCGTGGTTAATGGGATATGAGGGTGGGCGCGAGGTCGCCGGGGATGGCGCGGGTGGCGGCGGGGAGGTGTTCTGCGGGGGTGGTGCCATCCATACGCGTTGCAAATTTTAGCTCACAAGTCTTTGCCGACCCCCGCCCCCGGCCCAACCACCCATGAGGGTATCCTGTACGGGTGGTTGGGCCGGGGGCGGGGGTCGGCACAAAATTCGCTAACTAAGAGTCGTGGTTGGGAGGGGGCGTGGGAAGGCACAGACTGAAAAACCAAGACTCTCCCTCGCGCCACCATGGCCAGCCCCGTCACCACTCCTGACACAACGCTGTCAGCGACCTCACTTCCTCCCGGACCGGTGGCGGCTTATATCTCGGTCATGGCCAGGATCACTGTCGACGACACCCTCACCGCTCCGGAAGATTTCGTACTGGACCAATTGCCGGTCGCCAAGCCCGATGAGTGGACCCCGCACCGCCCCGAACGCCCGGAGAAATCCGAGGGCGGGGTCGTGTTCGACTGCGTGTCGGAATTCACCCCGATGGGCGACCAGCCCGAGGCCATCAAGGAACTCGTCGAGGGTCTCACCGAAAACCATGAGCGCGACCAGGTCCTGCTCGGCGCCACGGGTACCGGCAAGACCTTCACCATGGCCAAGATCATCGAGGCGGTACAGCGCCCCGCCCTGATCCTCGCCCCCAACAAGACCCTCGCCGCCCAGCTCTATGGCGAGTTCAAATCCTTCTTTCCGAACAATGCGGTAGAGTATTTCGTCTCGTACTACGACTACTACATGCCCGAGGCCTATGTGCCGCGCACGGATACCTATATCGAGAAGGAAAGCTCGATCAACGAGGCCATCGACCGCATGCGCCACGCCGCCACGCGGGCCATCCTGGAGCGCGATGACTGCATCATCGTCGCCTCGGTCTCGTGCATTTACGGCATCGGTTCGGTCGAGACCTATACCGCCATGACCTTCGAGCTGAAGCCCGGCGAGGAACACGATATCCGCGCCATCATGCGCCGGCTCGTCGACCTGCAATACACGCGCAATGACGCCGCCTTCGTGCGCGGCACATTCCGCGTTCGCGGCGACAGTCTGGAAGTCTTCCCGGCCCACTATGACGACCGCGCCTGGCGCGTCAGTTTCTTCGGCGACGAGATCGAGGCGATCACCGAGTTCGACCCGCTCACCGGCAAGGCCTTCTCCGACCTCAAGAGCGTGAAATTCTACGCCAATTCCCACTATGTCACGCCGCGCCCGACGCTGAACCAGGCCATCGTCTCCATCAAGGAAGAGCTCAAGCTCCGCCTGGAATGGATGGAACAGCAGGGCCAGCTCCTGGAGGCCCAGCGCCTGCAGCAGCGCACGGAATTCGACCTGGAAATGCTCGAGGCCACGGGCTCCTGCGCGGGTATCGAGAACTATTCAAGATATCTTACCGGCCGCAAGCCGGGCGAACCCCCGCCCACCATGTTCGAATACCTGCCGGAAAACGCGCTGGTCTTCGCCGATGAAAGCCATGTCTCCATCCCCCAGCTCGGGGCGATGTACAAGGGCGACTACAACCGCAAGAAAACCCTGGCGGACCATGGCTTCCGCCTGCCGAGCTGCCTGGATAACCGCCCCCTCAAATTCGAGGAATGGGACGCCATGCGCCCGCAGACGATCTGCGTCTCGGCCACGCCCGGAAACTGGGAGCTCAACCAGACCGGCGGCGTGTTCACCGAACAAGTCATCCGCCCGACCGGGCTGATCGACCCGCCCGTCGAGGTGCGCCCGGTCGCCAAGGACGGCGCCAGCCAGGTCGATGACGTCATCGCCGAGGCGCGCGAAACCGCCGCGAAAGGCTTCCGCACCCTGGTCACCACGCTCACCAAGCGCATGGCCGAGGACCTCACGGAATACATGCACGAACAGGGTCTCAAGGTCCGCTACATGCATTCCGACGTCGACACGGTCGAGCGGATCGAACTCATTCGAGATTTGCGCCTGGGCGCCTATGACATCCTGGTCGGCATCAACCTGCTACGCGAAGGCCTCGACATCCCGGAATGCGGCCTCGTCGCCATTCTCGACGCCGACAAGGAAGGCTTCCTTCGTTCGGAAACCAGTCTCGTCCAGACGATCGGACGCGCCGCCCGGAACGCCGAGTCCAAAGTCATTCTCTATGCCGACACGGTCACCGGCTCGATGCAGCGCGCGATGGACGAAACCACCCGCCGCCGCACCAAGCAGATCGCCCACAATGAAGAACACGGCATCACCCCCAAGACGGTGACCCGCGGCGTCAGCGACATCCTCGAAGAGGTCATGGAAGCCACCGCCAAGGGCCGCAATGTCGCCGCCAAGGGCCGCGGCAAACGCGCCAGCGGCAAGCCGGCGGGCGTCGCGGAAAGCGCCGCTGTCTATGAGGGCGGAGAGAATATCGCTGCGGTGATCGCGGACCTGGAGAAACGGATGCGGGAGGCTGCTGCGGATCTGGAGTTTGAAGAGGCGGCGCGGCTGCGGGATGAGGTTTTGAAGCTGCGGGGGGATTGATGTCACCCATTCTGCCAATCGCTTGCCACGACATAGGCCCGTTCACGCTCGAAAAGTGCCAGAGCAGACATTCCGGTCCTGCGCGCTAACATGCCGTGTGAATCATACGGAGCCCTGTGATGAGCAAGACTGCCCGTACCACGATGAAAGCCGCTGTCCTGCATTCGCCCGGCGGGCCCGACGCCCTGCAGGTCTTGGACTGGCCCAAGCCGAACCCAGAAGCGGGCAAGGTTCTCATCCGGGTGAAAGCCTTCGGGCTCAACCGGTCGGAACTCTTCACCCGGCAGGGTCATTCGCCGAACGTCAAATTGCCACGCGTGCTGGGCATTGAAGCTGTTGGCATTGTCGAGGCTGCGCCCGGCGGCGAGTTCGAGGCCGGCGAAACGGTCGTGACCGCAATGGGCGGTCTGGGCCGGGCCTTCGACGGGAGTTATGCCGAGTACACACTCGTTCCGGCAGGCCAGGTGCGCGCGATCAAGTCCTCGCTGGGTTTTGCCGAACTCGCCGCCCTACCCGAAATGCTTCAGACGGCCTGGGGGTCGCTGAACACTGCGCTACGGGCCCAACCGGGCGATACTCTGCTTATACGCGGCGGCACCACCTCGGTCGGACTGGCGACCACGCAATTGGCCAAGCGCCAGGGCCTGCGCGTGATCTCGACCTCCCGCCGCGCTGATCGCGAACAGATGGTGCGTGAGCAAGGCGCAGATGAGTTCGTGATCGATGATGGCGCGATCGCTGCGGCCGTGCGCGAGATGACGGGTGGCGGGGTCGATCGCGTACTCGAACTGGTCGGCACGACGACACTGCTCGACTCACTCGCATGCGCCAAGGCGCCAGGCCGGGTCTGCATGACAGGCATGGTCGGCAATGCCTGGGCCCTGTCCGAATTCGCACCCATGGAAGCCATCGCAAGCGGCGTTGCCCTGACCACCTATTCAGGCGGTAGCGAGGACTTTCTGCGCACTCCCCTTCAAGACCTGGTCGAGGGCGTGGAAGCCGGAGAGATCCGCATCCGAACCGGTCCGGTCTTCACGCTGGACGACATTGTCGAAGCTCATCGCTGCATGGAAGAGAACCGCGCCGGCGGCAAGATTGTCGTGACGGTCTGACCACGGCCAGAGTCATCAATTCGATTGCGACCGTGCGTGTCGCATCACATGAATGGATGCACGTCTCCAGTGCCAGAGTGTGCGTCCTGCGTAGAAAACCAGACTTAAGACGAAAACATCGGCGACGACCCGAAAGAGCAGAATGAAGCTAGAATAGCCCCAATTATCAGATGCGTGTCGCAGCTGGCCGATTTCCCATTCGAAGACCTCGAAAAGGTCGTTCAGACCACCCTTCACAAACAGGTCCGCCGCAAAGCCCGCGAGCTGAGTCAGATTTGGCGCTTCAACCGGCTCGCGGCTTACAGCATCGATCAGGACCGGCATGCCCGGGAAGAGCCAATCTCCATACCAGGTCACAGTCATCACTGAGGCAAAGGGCACGCCGACGCCAAGCAAGAAAACGAGAATAATCGTGCCTATTGTCTTGGCCGAATAGCTACGGGCTGTGTTCAGTTTACGCGCTCGTTGTGCCGCGATTGTGGCGGCGCGAGTCGGTTCAGGACCGGGTATTCGCATGCGGCGGACCAGTTCGTCGTAGCGCGTCTGGTTGTGAAGAAAGCGCAGGAGCGGATAGGCAATTCGAACAGCCAAACCTGTTACCAATACAGCCAATGCGAATGCGTACACGCGCTGCATCGCCGCGGTCGTGAGCTGTCCAACCAGCTCGCTCTCCATAATGGATTGCGCAATGTCCCCCATGCCTTCCCCCAAAGGTCACCATCCATCAATTTGTGCGCGTTTATTAAATGAATGCAAGCGTCGCCCGGTCTGATTGCGCCTATCCGCTCCCACATCGTCGCGGCTATCATCTCCCTCACCCTCCCCAATCCAGGACCCGACATGACCGACACACCGCCGAGCCCGCCTGCCTTTCTTGTCGCCAATCTCAAGATCGAGGATCCGGACGGATATCGCGAATACGAGAAGGGGTTTTTTCCGCTCTTCAAACGCCATGGCGGGGAGTATCTGACCTTCGATGATGCGCCGGACACGCTGGAGGGCGAGGCGCCGCGTGAAGGGCGGATGATTATCGGGCGGTTTCCGTCCGAGGCGGCGGCGCGGGCGTTTTACAACGACCCGGATTACCAGGCGCTGTCCGAACACCGGCGCGGGGCGACGAAACTTGAATTCCTGACCATTGTACGCGGCCTGCCGGGACACTAGATGGAGACCCTCCAGGGCGGATCCGCCCAGTTTCCACAAGGATGACCCCGCATGAGCAAGACTGTTCTCCTCACCGGCGCGACCGACGGGATCGGGCTCGAGACCGCGCGCATGCTGCGCGATCATCCCGTCGATCTCATCCTGCACGGACGCAATGCCGCCAAGCTGGAGGCAGTCCGGGCGGAGATCGCGGACCTGCCGGGTTCCGGCAAGGTGGACAGCGTGCAGGCCGATCTCTCCGACATGGCGTCGACCGCGCGTATGGCCGACGAGATTGCCGGGCGGTTCGACCGTATCGACGCCCTGGTCAATAATGCCGGTGTGTTCCGCACGGATGCTCCACCCACCGGCGACGGCTTCGATATCCGCTTCGCGGTGAACACGTTTGCGCCCTTCATTCTCGCCCACCGCCTGATGTCACGCCTGGATGCGGACAGCCGGGTGATCAATGTCTCGTCGGCGGCCCAGGCGCCGGTCGATCTCGAGGCGATGGCCGGCAAACGGCCCTTGTCCGACAATGAGGCCTACGCCCAGAGCAAGCTGGCGATCACGATGTGGACGGCAGAGCTGGCAGCGGCGCTGGCATCCGGGGGCCCGTCCATCATTGCGGTCAATCCGGCCTCGCTCCTCGGGAGCAAGATGGTCAAGGACGCCTATGGCATTGCCGGCGGTGATATTCGCATCGGCGCGGATATTCTCGTGCGGGCAGCTCTGAGTGATGAGTTCGAGAAGCGGTCGGGTCAGTATTACGACAATGACGCCAAACGCTTCGCCCCGGCCCATCCGGACGCATTGGACGCTGCCAAACGCACGGCCCTGATGGACGAGATGCGCCGCCTTCTGGCGACCTGGCTGGACTGACCGCGAGAGCGGGTAACCCGCCACCTGTCCCCGCCCCGGCCGAAATGCGCTAGACTGGTTCGACGCATACGGCGCCCGAATCTCGTTGGGGAGAGATGGTTTGGCACAACACGGTGATCGCTGGCCGGTCCTGGCCCATAGACTCGTCATCGCATTCCTGGCGGCGGTCGTGCTGTGGTTCGGTTACTGGCAGATCGGATCGACCCTGGCCCAGCTCGGCCTGCCGCACTGGCCCCTGCCCCTGCGGAATGAAGCCGGTTATCTCGCCGAGATGGCAGGCCTGTTCCGCTGGCTCACGCGGCTGATGCTGGCCGCGCAATTTGCCGGCCTTGTCCTGGTCCTGATGCGGCGGAAACTGGCGATCTGGATGCTCTGCCTGGCCGCGGGTTTCCACATGATCGCCTGGATCTGGATCACCGCCTCGGGCTGGTATGGCGGTGGACCCGGCTTTTTCATCATCATCGGCGAAGTGTTGTCGATCTACGCCCTCATCCGCCTGAACGCCCGCAATTTCCTGCGCTGAAAACCGGCCTATCCCGGCATTCATGGATCGGGAATTGACTTATACTCATTTTGAACATATCTTTTGCTCACTGAGAGCATAATTGAGAAAGGACAAGATGATGACCGCGACAGCACGAGACCTCCGCCGGCATGACCAGCCCGCCCTCGCCGTCGATCTTGTTCTCCTGACCGTGAAGGATCGCGAAGTCCGCCTGATGGTACAGCGCCGCCGCGACGCCGGACGGGTCCGCGGCGACTGGGCCCTGCCCGGCACGATCCTGCGGATCGACGAGACCCTGGAACAGGCCGCCCACCGCGTACTCACCGAAAAGGCCGGGCTGGGCGACGCCTTCGTCGAGCAATTGCAGACCTTCGGCGCGGTGGAACGCGATCCGCGCGGCCGGGTCGTGACGGTGGCCTATTACGCCCTGACACCGCCGGAAATCTTCGACCGCGCCATCCGGCGCGACGGCGCCCTGCGCGATGTCACGGTGCAATATCTCGGCATGGATGCGGACGGCCCGCTCGCCTGCCCGCGGGATGAGCGCGGCAAGGCAATGTGCATGGCCTTCGATCATGCCCGCATCGTCGGTGCCGCCATCGCCCGCCTGCGCGGCAAGCTGGACTATACGGCGATCGGGCTGGAACTCCTGCCGGCGCGCTTCACCCTGCGCGACCTGCACGCGATCCACGAAACCCTGCTGGGAACCCGGCTGGCGAAACCGGCCTTCCGCCGCAAAATGCTCAATCGCGGTCTGATCCGGAAAACCGGCGAACGCGAGCGCGGCTGGGCCTTCCGCCCCGCAGCCCTGTACGAGCGCCGGGCACCGCTGGCCGCCTGAAGAAAACTCCCCATGATTTCAGAGAGAAGGAATTGTGGGGACAGGAATCCCCTCGCCGTCCCACAGGCTTTTCCTGTATTCTCGCCACGATCCGGCAAGTCTGAGTCTCACTGGCGATGCCGGACTGGCCGCGATCCATCCCGATTGTCACGGGACGGAAGCGCGGCGGGAGATTGAGGATCTGATCATGAGCAAACGCCCCTATGGCAAGCGCGGCGAGAAGAAGAGCGAAACCCTGGAATTCCGGCTCAGCTGGTCGGAAAAACAGGCCTTCAAGGCGCTTTGCGACAAGGATGATGTCGCGGTCAGTGCGCGCCTGCGTGAACTCATCAGCAGTCAGATCGAACAGTCATCGGCATCCCGGTCCAACCTCGAACCGGAAAGGACATTGCCCATGCCTGCCTTCTTCAACCAACGCCCCCGCGCCCTGATCGCCGCCCTGCTCGGCAGCGCCGGAGCGCTCGCTGCACTCGCAGCCGCTCCGTCAGCGGCGACCATCGACACCCAGGCCGCGTTCGACCTGATCGATCGCGACCGTGACGGCCAGGTCAGCTTCACGGAGTTCCGGGCGCATCTCGAGCGCGACGGGTTTTTCATGACGCCGGACGCGCCGGTCGATGCCCGCGAACGTGCGGCCAGCGAGAGTGAAATCCTTGGCGCCATGCACAGCGAGTTCGCGCGCTATGACCGTAATCAGGATGACAGCCTGACCCATGCCGAGTTTTCCAGCCGCTATATCTGGCGCATGGAGACCAGTTTCAACGCGATCGACCGCGATGATGACGGTTATATCGAGAGCCGCGAACTGGCGCGGGTGATGGGGGGTATCGGTCTCGACGAACGGCATCTCAACCAGACCCGGCTGCAACGGGCGAGCAGCGCCATCCGCGCCATCGACCTGGATGAAGATGGCCGGCTCGATTTCACGGAATACACGACGATCGAGTGATTTTCCGTGACAGCCCATACGCTGTGTAAATCGCTTTACCCAACAGGGCCGGTTTCCATGTTAGCTTTCGCGTGAAAGCTGACCCTGTCTCGATGATGCTGTCTGTCCTCTCCACCTTTAGTGTTCTCACCGCGCCTCCCGTCGTGGCGTTCGATGATCTGCCGACCCGTCTGCCCGGTATCCAGCGGGTGATGCATGCCATCAGCAACACGCTGCGCCCGTCCGACCCCGATGAGTGGCAGTACAATCTGACGATCGAGCATTCCGACGGCGCCGTGTCGGCGCGCTATGACGGCAGCCGCGCGCGCCGCGAACGCGTCTTCCTGCGGGCGCCGATCTTTGCCGTCAGCGGGCAATTGCACGACATCTGGAACAGCGTGCAGCAGAACTGGGTCGATGATGGCCGGCTGTTTGTGCACGACCTGGAATTCGAACCCGGGTCGATCCGTCTGCGTGGCGAGGTCGACGGTCTCGTCGTCTATGACTTCACGCCGCATGATCCGGCCCACCGCCTGGGCGATGTCGCCGGTCAACTTCGCCTGGAACGGGATGCCGAAGTCCTGTCGGGCTACAGCCTGGATGTCCCGGTCGGCGTGCGGCTCGAACACGCGCTGACCCTCGAGAGGCTGCGTCTCGACATCACCCTCTCGGAGATCGAGGGACTGGACGCACCCGTCATGACCCGGATCGATCACATCCTGCATCTCGAGAGCGAGGGCGAAGCCTTCGAGACGCGCTACACGATCAAACTCTCGGATATCGAATATCTCGGAGAGTGAGGCGGGATCGGCCGGACCTCGCTCGAGATTGATGCAAATGCACTGAAAACACGGATCAATTTGTCGACCGGGCATTTTCCCGGCGGCAAGATGTCTGCGCTTTCCTGTCGGTCAGACCGTGTTTTACCGAGGCCCGCATGACCGAGGATTCCCAACACCTGGACCCGAGCCAGGCAGATTTGCCTCCGGCAGACTTGAAAGTGATCGTCTTCGCCTCCCAGAAGGGCGGTTCCGGCAAGACCACCGTCTCGGCCCATATGGCAATCGAGGCAGAGAAGGCCGGCGATGGACCGGTCGTGATCATCGATACCGACCCGCAGGGTTCGATGGCAAAATGGTGGAATGCCCGCGAAGGCGAAACCCCGGCCTTCGCGCAGGTCAGCGTCACGACGCTGGAGCGAGATCTCGCCGTACTGGCCCAGCATGGCTACCGGCTGGCGATCATCGATACACCGCCCGCCGTGACCTCGACGATCGCGGAAGTCATTACCCATGCCGATCTTGTCGTCCTGCCCACCCGGCCAAGCCCGCACGATCTGCGCGCCGTCGGGCCGACGGTGGATATCGTGGAGATGCAGGCCAAACCGCTCGTCTTCGTCGTCAATTCCGCGACGGCCCGGGCGCGTATCACCGGCGAGACCGCAGTGGCCCTGTCACAACACGGTACCGTGGCACCGGTGACCCTGCACCATCGCGTGGATTTCGCCGCCTCCATGATCGATGGCCGTTCGGTGGGCGAGGTCAATCCGGCCAGTCGTTCGGCCGAGGAAGTCACGGCGTTGTGGACCTATCTGTCCAATCGTCTCTTCCGCCAGGGCGCCGGCGGCCGCGACCTGCTCGAGCGGCCCAGTGCGACGGTCGAGACCGACATCCTCACGCCCGGCGCTCTCAATCTCGACGAGATGGCAGGAGAGGAGAGCGGCGAACCGGCCGACGCGGCACCCGTGCCGCGTTTCGGGTCCGGGCTGGGTCCACCCACAGAACTGCCTGCCGCGTCGAACACCAATTGGGACGGGGTTGAACGCCGCAAGGCGGATCTCGGTCCGCCGGCCGGCACGCCCGACCGGCGCCGGCAGACGTTCGGCCGCCGTTTCACCGCCTGACCAGGACTGATTGATGCCCGCATCCTATGCCCGACTTCATCCCGGCTTGCTGGCCCGCAAGGGCGAGGCCGGACCGGCCGCGATCTCAGAAGTGCCGCCTCCGCCTGCCCGGCCGGACCTGCGCCAATGCACAGGCGAGCCGTTCGAGGAAAGCCCGCACGAGACGGGCGCGGTGCGGCAGTGTTCCAGTGTTCGTCTCACCCCCGCCGAGAAACGCCGCCTGCGGGCAGCTGCGGCGGCCCTGGACCTGTCGCACCAACAGCTCATCGCGAGAGCCTTGAATGATTATCTCGACCGGTTGAGCCAGGC
The DNA here is from genome assembly GCA_965228215.1 of uncultured Maricaulis sp. Classification (GTDB taxonomy): domain Bacteria; phylum Pseudomonadota; class Alphaproteobacteria; order Caulobacterales; family Maricaulaceae; genus Maricaulis. The sequence goes on from OZ245800.1 coordinate 353,054, forward strand.
GGAGCTGGCGCATTGCGCCTGTCTGAAACGACGTTCAGGCGAATGATCAGCTGCTTGCCGCCGACGTCGTGGCAGCCGTTGATGCAGCGACAATTGCCGCCATCGCCGCAGCCTGGGCGGCAATCACCGCAGCCAGGGCCGTGGCGCTCTCTGCCGGATCTCCGCCTTCGGTTCCGAACCCGATCATGTGAGCCAGGCGCGCCCGGGCATATCCAGACGCACTGAGGCGGCGCGGCATGGCCTGGGTCAGTCCGCTGATCAGGGCCACATCGGAGCCGTTACGGCCCGCGGCGGCCCATTCCATCGACAATTGCCGGGATGAGCGATGGCGCAGGAAACGATCCTCGCGGCGGGCATCCTCGATCGCGTTGAACCGGCCAAGGACCGCTTCCGGGGAGTCGCCCCGCAATACGGTGAGACGGGCGCCGTCGCGCTTCCAGCTGCGCGCCCGGCGATCCGTCGCAAAGACGGAAATGGCGCGATCACGCGCCTGGGCGATCTGGTCGGCAGTCATGTCGCCCGACAGGGCGTGGGCCGCGGCGAAGGATTCGGTGACGGCCGCATTCGCCCGCCACCAGGGCGGAGAGAGGGCCTTCTTGAGCTCGAGGAAACGCGCGACTTCTCGATCACCGCTGGACGGGTCCATCGCGAGGATCAGGGCAGCCCGGCTGCCGCGATGATAGAGCGAGCCATAACGACCGGCCTTCGCCTGTTCCTGGACGCGGGCATAAAGGCCGAGAAAATGGCTGGCCGGCACATCGCGCGAGGCAAACGTCGACGCATAGAGCCAGCGCATGGCGCCGCTCGGCGCGCGGGTCCAGCCCAGGGCTTCTCCCAGCGCAGCGTGATTCTCGCGCACGCGGGCGACCGCTTCGGGAACGGGAATGTCCTCATTCACAAGGGCCGAGGCGCAAAAGCCTGCGGTCTGGTATTCCGGTTTCGGTTTTCCGGCGCGCAGCGCCTCGGTCAGCTGAACGAAGCGGTCCAGCCGCGCCTGCATTTTCGTATCTAATCCAGTCATGACCCGACCATACCAGCCCGGTCCGGACGCTGCGCCAGGGAATGTGACCGGCAGGGTCCCCCTGCTTGAATGCCATTGAATATCGGTGGCTTAGTGAGCCGGACCGCCTGCATTGTCGGCAAGACGTGCGGCGATGATATCTTCCATCACAGACAGGCGCTGACGCACATCAAAGGCCTCGAGCAGGCGCTGTTTTTCCTCGGGCTCGAAGGGCGCGATCATGGCCAGCCGGTCAACCAGGCTGCCCAGCGGAGCCGCAGACAGGCTCTTCCAGTCAGCCGTCAGATCCTCGGCGTGAAACCAGGCCTGCAGGAGATAGGTCAGGCGATCGCGATCCTCACTCAGCTCGGAGCGCGGCTGGAGATCGGCTTCGAACCGGCCGTAATGCGCCCGGGCCACGCGATAGGGCGTGGCACTGGCGATCTCGCGCACGAGAGTGAAACGGGCCACGCCCTTGAGATTGATGAGATAGCGGCCGTCATCGGTCTCGCTGAATTCCTCGATCCGGCCGGCACAGCCAACCAGTTCCAGCTCGGGCAGGTCGGGCCGGCCGGCCCGGCTCTGGATGATGCCGATATGCCCGCCTTCGCGCCGCGCATCATCGACCATGTTGAGATATCGCGGCTCGAACACGTTGAGCGGCAGGTATTCACCGGGGAGGAGAATGGCGCCCTTGAGCGGGAAGAGCGGAAGTTCGGCCGGAAGAAGTGTGGCTGCGGTCATGACCCAGATGTAGGCCTGCCCCGTGGCCTGTCCAAGCCCTGCTGCAGTCGCGTCGGGGTTTTAATTTAATCCCTTGCGGGCGGGCGACAGGACTGCGGGTTGGAAAGACGGTGGACGGGAGCATTTCCAATCCCCCTTTAAGTGCGGCGGGAGAATGCGCATCTTGTGAGCGTGACGATACACCCTCGTCTCGCAAACCTGCGCCGCCCTACCCGGTCCCCTACCCCTTTGAAGACCCGGCGGCGCAGGCCCCCCTCAAAGACCAGATCTAGACCCGCTCGCCCCAGCGGCAGATCTGGTCGCCCTGGGTATTCCACGTCATCAGCTCGGCGGAGAATTCCGCATCCGTCGCGATCAGCATGTCGGACAGGATGAAGGCGTCTTCCGCGGTTTCGAGCTCGGGCGCGGGGATCTCGCCCTCCTGGACAATGTCGAAACCGCCACCGCCCATTCGCTGGGTCACCACCATGCGATAGCTGGCATTGTCGAGGCCGAGGCCCCAGGCCGTGAGCTGGAGACCGTCATCGGTCTCGGCGACATCGATGTAACAGGACAGGGGAAGATCGGGATCGATCGCGGCGTTTTCCGCCGTATTGCTGATCAGGCCGGCACTTCCGGCCACGGCAGCGATGAAAGCGATACTGGATTTCAACATGATGGACTCCTTGTCTTGGAGGAGCCGGGCGGGAAGGACGTTGCGCCCTTCCCGAGCGGTCCGACCTCCTAGTGATCGCCCTGGATGACCAGGGTCACATTGCCGTTGCCAGACTGGCTGACATGGGCGTCATTGCCGTTGCCGACCTGGATCACGCCGACACCGTTATTGTTGCCGTACTGGTCCGTGGTGGCGATGTTGTTGCGACCCATCTGGGAGATACCGGCGATATTCCGGCGGCCCGTCTGGACGCTGCGGCCGTAATTATTGCTGCCCTGCTGGCCGATTACCGCGTCATTATTGCGGCCATACTGGTCGACATGGGCCTGGTTCCAGCGGCCGCGCTGTCCGACCGTCGTGCCATTGCGGGCACCATCCTGGATGACGGTCACATACTGGCGGTCACCGCGCTGGTCGATCACCATGCGCTGGCGGTATCCGCCCTGGCGGCCGGCGATCTCATTGCCGTAACCGGATTGATTGACGCTCACGCGATTGCGCGACTGAGCTTCAGCCGCACCGACGGTACCGAGAACCGAGAGAGCTGCCAGCGTGCTGGCGAGAACAAAACGAACGTTCATGACGTTACTCCGTTGATCCGTCCGACACCCGATGTGCCGAAGCTGACTTGGAGTTAGCGCGTCGTGGATGAGCAAATTCTGAGGCGATTATTCACAACAAAATCAGCTAGATGAATGTGGTTATTCACGTGAATGAACGCAGGCTTGCACGGCCGGGCGGATTGTCAGCCCGGACTGGCAGATCCGACTCGGGATCTCCGTTCACATGAATGAGGATTTGCTCATCTGGCCGCGGCGGCGCGCGGCATTTCCATGTCTTCGGCCGGCAGAATGATGGAGGCTTCCATCGTATTGCCGATGCCCAGGAAGCTGATCTGGGAGAAGCCGAGCGACTCGGCGAACTTGATCAGGCGGCCGCGATATCCCGCACGTGATGGATTGGCCATCTCGGCGGTATCCGCGTCGAAACCCGGCCCGTCATCCTGCACGAGAAGCGAGATGATACGACCGCCGCGCTGGATGCCCAACCGCACATGCCGGCTGGCATAACCCGGTTCGGCCATGCGCTGGCGAACCCGGCTGGCCCATTTGCCCGCCGCGAGGGCTTCAGCCTTGTCGCGAGCCGAGAATTCCAGATTGCCGTGTTCGATGGCCGCCGCGAGGAGAACATAGAGACCGACCGAAACAGTCTCGGTGCGCGGCAGTCCGAGCGCCAGGCAGACCGCGGCGTCGCGGGCCTCGTCCAGCGTGCGGATCATGAAATCCGCCTCGTTCATGGCCGACATCAACGCCGTACCGTGCGCAGCGCCAGCGGCCCTTGCCATTTCATATCCACGCCAGCCCCGCACGCCCTCGATGGCGTTAGCCAGCGTGCCGGCATCAACATCATGCGCGAGAATGATGTCGGCATTGGCAGTCTGCCGTCCACCAGCCGTCACCAGGATGGATTTCTGACAGGGCGCCGCATTGCCGGCGGCTTTGGCGATGCAATCGGCATGGGCGTCATCAGCGATGACGATGCCCAGCGGTCCGTCAGGATCCATGCCGCGGCCCAGATAGACCGTCATGTCCATGCCCTTGGCCAACGCCCGCGACAGGATGCGCGTGCGATTGCTGTCGCTCATGGCGAGCCAGATCCGATCAGCACCGTCCAGGGTAGAAGGCATGATGACTCCTGATACCGGCAGAAGGCCGGTTTTCAGCCTTCAGTATCGCCATAGGAGATTAACAATAACTGTGCGCTGTTTACCAAGCGGGGCAGCAATGACAGCTATCCGCCGGTGGCCCGAATCTCCTGCCACAAGGCTGTCAGCAGGCCTGCGATAGAACGTTCGGTGAACGGCGGCCGCACGGTGCGGACGACCGTAACCGAGGACGCCCATGTACACGCTTTACACCCACCCCTTCTCCCAGCATTCGCGCCGGGTCGTGGCTCTGCTCGAGTCGACCGGCCTGGCCTATGAGGCGAAATTCGTCGACCTCGCCGCGGCGGAACATCTGTCGCCTCACTATCTGGCCATCAACCCCAATCACCAGGTTCCCACCCTCGTTGACGGTGATATCCGCCTGCACGAATCCGGAGCGATCCTGCGCTGGTTGTGCACGAAACATGATCTCGCCGACTGGTATCCCGACCAGCTCAGCGAACGCGCCCAGGTCGAGCAATGGCTGGAATGGACGCAATCGCGTCTGCAGACACCGGTCGTCCAGATCGTGTTCAACACGGTCTTTGCCGGAGGACACGCCGACGCGGCAGCGATCGAACAGGGCCGCAAATCCATGCGCGAGCTGAGCGAGATCCTCGAGGCGTCACTGGAAGGCCGCGACTGGATCGCAGGCGGTGATCATCCCACCATTGCCGACCTCGCACTGGGCACGAATATCACCCATCTCGACCTCGCCGGTGCCCAGCCGCAGACGCCCAATATCCAGGCCTGGATCAAGCGCGTCATGGCCCTGCCGGGCTTTGCCAAGGCCATGCCCCCGGCCATGGCCGAGGCCTGACCCCTCCCCAGCGCTTCACCGCGAGATGCCGATCCGGTGGAGCCGCCCGGCATTGCTGAACAGGATGACCGGGCACAAAAAAAGCCGCCTCGACCAGGTCGGGGCGGCTTTGCTTGTTCTGTATCGCCGGATCAGGCGTCGCGCTGGCGAACCACGCCGGCGGCGCGCTCGCGGCGCGTCGGGAAGCGATAGAAGATATGCGTCCCGATGCGGCGGGTCGGCATCAGGGAATCATTCCAGTGCGGATCGACAGCCACCGTGTGGTAGTGCGTGGCCCGGCGGGTCACGTCAGCACCGAAGCCGAGATAGGCGTGCAGCGCGATCTGGTTGGAACGCTGCCAGGCACGTCCACGCGGCTCACGATCCATGGATCCGTCGCAGGTGAAGGAGAACTGGCAGCCCGTATAGCGCTCGGAACCCTCATAGACGACACCGCAGATCGTGTCCGGATAGGCGGAGTGCCGCGTCCGGTTCATGACGACCTGGGCCACGGCCAGCTGACCACGGAAGGGTTCGCTGCGGGCCTCGTAATAGATCGCCTCGGCCAGGCAATCGAGCTGGGCATTCACATCGCTCGCTGTATCGAAAAAGGCCGAGTCAAAAGTGCGGATGTCGTTGAGCGAGCGCGCTTCCAGACGGGCGCCGGCAATCCGGTCCACGCGAAGCTGGAGCGCCGCGAAATTCATATCGGCGTCGGGGCTCCAGAAATCCGGATCCTCGGCCATTTTCGTCATGCTCAGGACCTGGGCCTGGAAGACCAGCGTCTCGTCCTGCTGGCGCGCACGTTCGGCGGCGAGGTAGAGCGAACCGATGGTCAGCACGCACAGGAACAGGGCCGTCAGTACCTGAAATACTGCGGCAACCTGCTTTTGCTGGCTGCGGGCTACATCGATATTCATCCGCTCTGCGTTCATCCGTATTCCGAATCGCGTCGTCCCGATGACGAGCGTATCATGAGTGGACTCAGGTGAATCCTTCATGAAATCAGCGCGCCTCTCTATGGGAGCATATAGTAGGGGTCAATACGGGCGGGGTATTACAAATAAGAAATGAGCGCTCTTCCAGCAGGGGAAAAGCGCTCATTCCACGTATTCAAACAATTATTTACGAGTTTCGCTTCAGGCGCGCCTGGGCCGCCGCAAGGCGCGCGATCGGCACGCGATATGGCGAACAGGACACATAATCCAGCCCCGTTTCCTCGCAAAAATCGATGGATGCCGGGTCGCCGCCATGTTCGCCGCAAATGCCCAGTTTGAGGCCATCGCGGGTCGCTCGGCCACGCTCGGCAGCGATTTTCACGAGATCGCCGACACCGTCACGATCGAGGGAAACGAACGGATCCTTCTCGAAAATCCCGGCTTCCAGGTAATCGCCCAGGAATTTGCCGGCATCATCGCGCGACAGGCCGAACGTGGTCTGCGTCAGGTCATTGGTGCCGAAGGAGAAGAATTCCGCGTCCTGCGCGATGTCCCCGGCCCGCAGCGCGGCGCGCGGCAGTTCGATCATCGTGCCGATCAGATATTGCGGCTGACCGCCCGTCTCCTCGGCCACGGCAGCGGCCACACCGGCGACGCGCGCCTTGAGAATGGCGAGCTCGGCCGCGGTCGCGACCAGCGGGATCATCACCTCGGCGACCGGCTTGGTTCCGGTCTCCGCCTCGACGGCCACCTGGGCCTCGAAAATGGCGCGGGCCTGCATTTCATAGATTTCCGGGAAGGTGATGCCCAGACGGCAACCGCGATGACCCAGCATCGGATTGCTCTCGGCGAGATCACCGGCACGGCTCATCAGCTCTTCGGCCGGCAGACCCGTCGCCTCGGCGACGTCGCGAACATCTTCCTCGGCATGCGGCAGGAATTCGTGCAGCGGCGGATCGAGCAGGCGGATCGTGCACGGGCGCTCGCCCATGATGCGGAAGATCTGCTTGAAGTCCTCGCGCTGCATCGGAAGGATCTTGTCGAGCGCCGTCACGCGGCCGTCCTGGCCGTCGGACAGGATCATCTCGCGCACGGCGGCAATCCGGTCGGCCTCGAAGAACATGTGTTCGGTGCGGCAGAGCCCGATACCCTCGGCACCAAAATCGACCGCCGTCTGGCAATCGACCGGCGTCTCGGCATTGGTGCGTACTTTCATGCGGCGCGCACCATCGGCCCATTCCATCAGCTTGGCGAAATCGCCGGTCAGTTCCGGCTGGATCATCTTGGCTTCGCCGAACAGAACCTGGCCCGAGGCACCGTCAATGGTCAGGACTTCGCCGTCCTTGATGACGCGCATGCCCACGGTGAACTGCTTGGTCGCGTAGTCGATCTTGATTTCACCGGCACCGGAAACACAGGGACGACCCATGCCGCGGGCAACCACGGCCGCGTGCGAGGTCATGCCGCCGCGCGCGGTGACGATGCCTTCGGCAGCGTGCATGCCGTGAATGTCTTCCGGCGAGGTCTCGATGCGCACCAGGATGACTTTCTCACCCTGTTTGGCACGGGCCTCGGCCTCGTCGCTGTCGAAGACCACTGCACCGCAGGCCGCGCCCGGAGAGGCCGGCAGGCCGGTCGTCAGCACATCGCGGGACGCTTCCGGATCGAGCGTCGGGTGCAGCAACTGGTCGAGCTGGGCCGGATCCACGCGCATCACGGCCTCTTCCTGGCCGATCAGGCCTTCGCTCGCCATATCAGTGGCGATCTTCAGCGCGGCCTTGGCGGTACGCTTGCCATTGCGGGTCTGCAGCATCCAGAGACGGCCGCGCTCGACCGTGAACTCGATGTCCTGCATGTCGCGATAGTGGCGTTCCAGCTTGTCGAAGACAGCGGCCAGTTCGGCATAGCTCTCCGGCATCGCCATTTCCATGGACTGGGCCGGGTCACCCATCTTCTCGCGCATGGCCTCGGTGAGGCATTGCGGCGTGCGGATGCCGGCCACCACGTCCTCGCCCTGGGCATTGATCAGGAATTCGCCGTAATAGCCGGTATCACCCGTGGACGGATCGCGCGTGAAGGCCACGCCCGTCGCGGAGGTCTCGCCCATATTGCCGAACACCATGGCCTGGATGTTCACGGCCGTGCCCCAGCTTTCCGGGATGTCGTGCAGGCGGCGATAGGTCTTGGCGCGATCGGTCATCCAGGAGCCGAAAACGGCTCCGATGGCGCCCCAGAGCTGTTCGCGCGGGTCGGACGGGAAGTCACGGCCCAGCTCGCTGGCAGCGGCGGCCTTGTACTCGTCGACGATGATGACCCAGTCATCCGCGCTCAGATCGGTGTCGAGGGAATAGTCATTCTCGTCCTTGAACGTGTCGAGAATGTCCTCGAACACGGCATGGTCGAGGCCCAGCACCACGTCGGAATACATCTGGATGAAGCGGCGATAACTGTCATAGGCAAAACGCTTGTCACCCGAGAGTTCGGCCAGGCCGGCGGCTGTTTCGTCATTGAGGCCCAGGTTCAGAACCGTATCCATCATGCCCGGCATGGAGGCGCGGGCGCCGGAGCGGACCGAAACCAGGAGCGGGTTGGACGGGTCGCCGAACTTCTTGCCAACCGCGCTTTCCAGCTGGGCCAGCGCGCTCTCGACCTGGTCGTTCAGCTCGGCCGGGTATTGGCGCTCATTCTCGTAATAGGAAACACAGACGGCCGTCGTGATCGTGAAACCCGGCGGGACGGGCAGGCCGAGATTGGCCATCTCGGCGAGATTGGCGCCCTTGCCGCCCAGCAGCTCGCGCATGCCGGCTTCACCCTCACTATCACCGCCACCAAAGGCGTAGACCCATTTCGTGCTCATGGTCAGGTATTCCCCAGCTAACCCTCGATCCGGTTGAAATCCGCCACGGCGCAAATCGCGTCACGGATATCGGAGAGGAGAAGAAGTCGATTACGGCGCAGGGCCGCGTCGTCGGCATTCACGGTCACATCGTCAAAGAAGGTATCGATAGGCGCGCGCAGCGAAGCCAGTGCCGCCATGGCGGCGGTAAAGTCCTCGTCGGCCAGCGCGCCCTGTGCGGCAGGTCCGGCCTTGGCGAGCGCCTCGACAAGGCTTGTCTCGGCCGGCTCGACCGCCGCAGCGGCATCATGATGACCCTCGGGCATGTCATCGGTCTTGTTGAGAATGTTCGAGGCACGCTTGTAACCCGCCAGCAGCGCCGCACCGTCCTCGGTGTCGAGAAAGGCCTGCAATGCCCGGGAGCGGGCCGTCACGCGAACAATGTCGTCATCGCCCAGCGCGAAAACGGCATCGATCACGTCGTGGCGGATACCTTCATCGCGCAGGTGGACCTTGAGACGGTCGGCGAAGAAGGCGAGGAGATCAGGCGTGACACCATCAATTCCCGCCAGAGGCAGACGACGCTCGCCCTCCAGCAGGATCCGGATCACGCCCAGCGCCGCGCGGCGCAGCGCGAACGGGTCTTTCGAACCGGTCGGCTTTTCATCGATCGCCCAGAAACCCACCAGCGTGTCGAGCTTGTCGGCCAGCGCCACGGCGGCAGAGACCGGCATGACCGGGACCTGGTCGGTCGGGCCCTGCGGCTTGTAGTGCTCCTTGATGGCATCGGCGACGGCACCCGGCTCGCCCTGCTGCTGGGCGTAATACCGCCCCATCGCGCCCTGGAGTTCCGGGAATTCATAGACCATCTCGGAAACGAGATCGGCCTTGGCCAGGCGAGCGGCCTTCTGGGCGAAATCCTCGTCGGCATCCACGACCGGCGCGAGCTCGCGCGCCAGGGCCGCAACGCGGTCGACCTTGTCGGCCACCGTGCCCAGCTTTTCGTGGAAGGTGATCTTGGAGAGTTCCGCCGCCATGTCGGTCAGCGGTTTCTTGCGGTCATTATCCCAGAAATGGCGCGCATCGGAGAGACGCGCAGACAGGACGCGGGCATTGCCGGCCGCGATCGCCAAACCACCATCCGGCGCGGTCTGGTTGGCCACGACGACAAAACGCGGTGCCAGCTCGCCCTTCTTGGGGTCGCGCACCGCGAAGTATTTCTGGTGCGTCTTCATCGTCAGCGTGATGACTTCCGGCGGCAGGTCCAGGAAGTCCGGATCCATTTCGCCGAGCAGCGGCACCGGATGTTCCACCAGGCCGGCCACTTCGGTCAGCAGGCCCTGGTCCTCGACCAGTTCCAGACCGGCATCGAGACAGACCTTGCGCGCGCCTTCCAGGATCACCGCCTCGCGATCGGCGCGCTGCTGGATGACCTTGCCCTCATCCGCCAGGACGCGGGTGTAGTGGGCGAAATTCTCGATCACGAAAGGACCGCGGCCATGCACACGATGGCCTTCGGTCTCATTGCCCGAGGCAATGCCGAACACCTCGAAGGGCACAACAGCACCATCGAACAGGCACAAGACGCGCTGCAGCGGACGCACCCAGCGCTGGGCCTTGTCGTCCTCGCCGAACTTCATCGATTTCGGCCAGGGGAAGGCTTTCATCACCTCGGGCACGGCCTCGGAAACGACCTCGGCGGTCGAGCGGCCCGGCTTCTCGATGATGGCGACGTAGAACGCGCCCTTCTTGTCCTCGCGCGTCTCGCACTGGTCGAGGCTTTCCAGGCCCGCTCCGCGCAGGAAACCGGCAACTGCCTGTTCCGGCGCACCCACGCGCGGTCCCTTGCGCTCGTCGCGCACATCGGCGGTCTTTTCCGGCAGGCCATCAATGACCAGGCCCAGACGGCGCGGACCGGCAAAGGTCGTCAGCGAGGACCAGGCCAGGCCCGCTGCCTTGAGCTTTTCGGACAGGAGGCGTTCCAGGTCCGCCTCGGCACGCGGCTGCATGCGGGCGGGGATTTCTTCGCAGAAGATTTCGAGCAGGAGTTCGGACATGTGTTCTTGTCTTTATGCGTGTTCCTGGGAGGTCCAGCGTTCCATCAGGGCGAAATAGCCGTCATCGGGCGCCTCGGCATAGATCAGGTCATCCTCGTGGAAGACCATCCAGTCATGGGCGGACTTCACCCAGATATGGCCGACCGGCTGCAGGTGTTCGCGATCATCCAGCGTACCAGCCTTCACGGACAGCGAGGGATTGCCCTTGGTGTCATTGGCGATCCGCGTGCCGCACTTGTCGCAAAAGAGGCCGACCTTGGGTTTCTTGTTGGTGCTTTCCTTCTTGATCTCGAAAGCACTCGGTCCGCCCTTGAGAAAGCGGAAACCCTCGCGCGGCACCAGCATGGACATGCCGAAGGCCGACGAGCTCTGCGCCTGGCAATTCGTGCAATGGCAGCAATAGAGCGTCAGCGGTCGTTCGGTGATCTCGTAGCGGACATTGCCGCACTGGCAGCCACCTCGGAGGGGGAGTTTCATTCCGCGGCCTCCAGTGCTGCGCGCTCGCTGGCGACCCAAGCCTCCGCGCAGCCCTTGGCCAGTTCGCGCACGCGGGCGATCCAGCTGGCGCGCTCGGCCACGGAAATGGCGCCGCGGGCATCCACCAGATTGAACAGGTGGGAGGCTTTCAGGCAGTAATCATAGGCCGGCAGTGGCAACGGCTTGTCCAGCGCCAGCAAAGCCTTGCACTGTTCGGCGGCCTCTTCGAACCAGCGGGTCAGCGTATCGACCTGGGCATGTTCGAAATTGTATTCGGAATACTGGCGCTCGGCTTCCTGGAAGACGTCGCCGTATTTCAGGGCCTGGTCTCCCTTGGCTCCGTTGAAGTTGAGGTCGTAGACATTCTCGACGCCCTGCACATACATCGCCAGGCGTTCCAGACCGTAGGTCAGCTCACCGGAGACGAGGTCGACATCCAGACCGCCCACCTGCTGGAAATAGGTAAACTGGCTGACTTCCATTCCGTCACACCAGACTTCCCAGCCCAGACCCCAGGCGCCCACAGTCGGGTTCTCCCAGTCATCCTCGACGAAACGCACATCATGCAGATTGCGGTCGATGCCGATGGCGTCGAGCGAGCCGAGATAAAGGTCCTGGATATCCGCCGGGCACGGCTTCAGGAGGACCTGGAACTGGTAGTAATGCTGCAGCCGGTTCGGGTTCTCGCCATAGCGGCCGTCTGCCGGGCGGCGCGAGGGCTGGACATAGGCAGCGCGCCACGGGCGCGGCCCCAGCGAACGCAGCGTCGTGGCCGGGTGAAGCGTGCCGGCACCAACCTCGACATCATAGGGCTGCAGGATCGCGCAACCCTTGCTCGCCCAATACGTCTGCAGACGGAGGATCAATTCCTGGAAGGACGGGGCGTTTTCAGTCGACATGGCTTGCGATCCGGACCGGGCGGAAGGGATGGAGTTTCGCGCGGACACTAGGCGTCTGCGCCCCTTTATTCAAGCGGACCGATGCGCTCGATTTTGCACTGCAGCAGATGGGGCACAATCGCGTGATTCATCGCGCCGCTTTTCCCGGAAGAGGCCGGACCTGTTCCGGCCGATATCCGGGGCTTACCGGGAGGATAAGGCAGGCAAGCGCTGGTGAGCCCCGGCCTTCGCGCGGAACACGTCCGCGCTCAGCCGGGAAAAGTGATTTCGAGTATTTGCTACCCGAGATCGATCACCGCGCGGCCGCGCAGGATCGCATCGGCTTCGGGTGTGTGCGGGTCCGGGCCGTCATCGTGCAGGACCAGGGGCGCGAGCAGGCGCAGCGGGGCCCTGCCGCCCAGCCGGGCCGTGACCAGAACCCGTTTGGCATCGCGGCCTGCGTGCGGCAGCACGGGTTTGATCGCGATCGAGCCAAAGGATGGTGCGAGCGCCGCTACAATGTCGGCGAGTTTGTCGGCGCGATGGATGAGAGTCAGCCGGCCCTTGGCGCGGAGGCATTTCGCGGCGGAGGAAATCCAGCTGGCCAGGGGCGTGTCACCGGACAGCCAGGCGCGCTGTTTGCCGGCCTTGGGGGTGCGCAGGGCCGAGGGATCATCGAAGAAGGGCGGATTGAAGAAGACCTGGTGAGCTTCGAGATCATCACCCGGTGCGGCAATATCCGCCTCGCGGATCTCCACCTGGTCCTGCAGGTCATTACGCGCAGCATTGCCCACGGCGAGGGCCGCAGCAGCCGGGTCGATCTCGACACCGGTGAAGCGGCAGGTCTCCAGCCGGCTGGCGGCACAGAGTAATGCCGCACCGGGACCGCAACCGAACTCGACGAGGTGCTGGCCCGGCTCCGCCGCCAGGCTCGCGGCCAGGAGAACGGCGTCCATGCCTGCACGATACCCGTCCTCGCTCTGCACGAGGGCGATACGGCCATCGAGGAATTTGTCCGGCGCAGACACGCCTATTCGTCGTCCTGGAGATTCTCGTCGAGCAGGCGCTTGGCCGCATCGACATCCTCGTCCGGCACCATGATGCGGCGCTGGATAAAAGGCACGGCACCGCCATGCAGACCCGCCATGCCGTCATCGAGCGTGACGGCCGTGATTCCGGCGCTGGAGAGCAGGCTTTCGGCATAGGAAAGCCGGACCGGATTATTCGTCCGCAGTACTTCTTTCACGACAGTGTGTGCTCCTGCGCTGTTATGCCACCGCCCTCGCGGCTTGCGGGGGCGGGTTCGGATTTCTATTGTCACGCTGTTTCTACAGGCTTCAAGAGGTCTCCAGAGTGGACAGCATGGTGAGCGCGCCGACGAAGGCCATCGCGCCGGAACGCGCCGAGGCGAATGCTGCTGAACGGCTCGCCACTCTAGCCTATGCGGACATGCGCCGCATTGATGCGATCATCCTGGATCGCATGCAGAGCCATGTGCCGCTGATTCCGGAATTGTCCCGTTATCTCATCGAGGCTGGCGGCAAGCGCGTGCGCCCGATGATCACGATCGCCGCGGCAAACATGCTCGGCTATCGCGAGGACTCCCCGATCAAACTGGCCGCCGCCGTTGAGTTTATTCACACCGCCACCCTGCTCCATGATGATGTCGTGGACGAGAGCGGCATGCGGCGCGGCAAGACCGCCGCGAATCTCATCTGGGGCAATGCCTCCAGCGTGCTGGTGGGCGATTTCCTGTTCGCGCGCTCCTTCTCGCTGATGGTCGAGGCAGGCTCCATGCGCGCCCTGGGCGTGTTGTCGAACGCTGCCTCCACGATCGCCGAGGGCGAAGTCCGGCAATTGTCGGCCGTCCGGGATATCGGCGTCTCGGTCGAGACCTATATGGACATCATCGAGGCCAAGACCGCGGCGCTGTTCGCAGCAGCTTCGGAAGTCTCCGGCATCGTCGCCGGCCGGTCCGATACCGAGATCGCAGCACTGAATACCTATGGCCGCGAACTTGGCCTGGCCTTCCAGCTGGTCGATGACGCGCTCGATTATGGCGGCCGCGAAGCCAAGCTCGGCAAGTCTGTGGGCGATGATTTCCGCGAGGGCAAGGTCACCCTGCCGGTCGCGCTCTGCCTGCGGCACGCTGACGAGGCCGAAGCCGGCTTCTGGAAACGTGTCATCGCGGACAAGGACCAGCGCGACGGCGATTTCGAGAAAGCTCTCGCCTGCATGGAAGAGCACGGCTCCATCGACGCGACCATCAACGCAGCCCGCACCCATGCCGACCGGTCCCGCCGGGCGCTGGAAATCTTCCCCGCCAATGAATGGCGCGAAGCGCTGGAAGACCTCGCCGACTTCGTGGTCGACCGGGCCTACTAGTCCACAAATCTCAAACCGTCAGAGGGTGACATCCTCGCCGGCCTCGCGGGCGCGGCGCCGGATCGTGCGATGGATCATCGTGAACCCGGCCGTACCCACGATGAAAACGCCCAGTTTCAGGGCGCAGGGACCGTAATGTCCCGCCAGGGCGAGCACCGCGCAGGCCAGGCTCAACGCACCCCAGTGCAGGGCGACTGCGCGATGCGATTTCCCCGTGCGCAGCAGCAGCTGGTAGGCATGCGCGCGGTGTGCGGAGAAGAGGCGTCGACCCGCGCGCGCCCGGGCCGCCATCGTCAGCAGGACATCACCCAGGAGCGGCATGATCAGGAGCGGCGCGAGCCAGACGGTGCCGCTTTCCGACTGCGTGACCCAGAACAGGACCAGGCCCGCGAAAAGCACCGAGGCGCCCAGCGAACCGACATCGCCGGCAAACAGACGTCCGCGCTCGGCCAGGATCGGCGCGTTGAGCACCGAGAAACCGGCCAGCGCAGCTGCCAGGGCCAGGCTTGTCCCAGCCACCATACCGTCCGCCATGAAACCCAGCGCGAGACAGGCCGGGATCAGGCTGGCCGCCATGATGCCGTCGGACCCGTCCATGAAATTGACCGCATTGGCCGTAGTGAAAACCCAGAGTGCCGTACCGAGCAGACCGATGATCCAGGGCAGGCTGATGCCGAGATCCGTCACCGGGCCGATACTGGCGGCCAGGCCCAAGCTGATCCCGGTCAGGACGAGAAATTTGAAGCGTTCGGTGAGGGTCGCCAGATCATCCAGAAGACCCAGGAGCGCTGCCAGACCGGCAAAGATCATGATCGCATTCCGCGCGGCCAATTCGAACGGGGTGCCGGCCGGTAGAAGCAACATCGCCATCAGCGTGGCCACCAGAATGCCCAGCCCGCCGCCGCGTGGTGTCGGCACGGTATGGCTGGACCGGCTGTTGGGATGGTCGAGGATGCGCAAACGCATGACCAGGCCGGCCGTCGCGAGCGCGACAACAAAACTGATCGGCAGGATCCAGGCCAGCGCCATCATTCCGTCCAGACGAGTTCACCATGGTCGAAACCGGCGAGCCCGACTTCGATTCCGAACCCGTCATACGCATCGGCAGCGATCTCGGCCAGTTCCCCGTTTTCGAAAATGGCGAAACAGCTCGCACCCGAACCGGACATGCGCGCCAGTTCGACGCCGCGCTGCTCCTTGAGCCATTTCAGCGTCTTGCCGATGGATTTTTCGATCTGGCGGGCGGGTGCTTCCAGATGATTGGGTTCGCGGGCCAGCCAGTCCAGCGTGTCCTGGGTGACCGGTTTGGCCTCGATCAGCGGGCCGGGTTCACCGCGATCAAAACGCGCAAACACGTCTGCGGTCGAGACAGCGACGCCCGGATTGACCAGGGCCGCGCTGAAGGCGGGGAAGCGCGGCAGGAGTTCGATCCATTCACCGATACCGCGCATGCGCAGCGGGCGGGAGTACACACACGCCGGAACGTCAGCGCCTAGGTCCAGCGCCAACGTGGCGAGCTCGTCGAGATCCATACCCAAATCCCAGAGCTGGTTGAGCGCGCGCAAGGTCGCTGCAGCGTCAGCGGAACCGCCGCCGAGACCGGAGGCGATCGGGATTTCCTTATTGAGATGGATCACCGCACCGCGATCGAGACCGGCCTTGTCCTGCAGCAGCCGCGCAGCGCGAAGAACGAGATTATTCTCTTCCTCGACCAGATCCTCGGCGGCCGGTCCGGACATGGACATCATCAGCGCGACTTCCTCGCGCACCGTGATGCTGTCGCCCCAGTCAGCGAAAGTAACCAGGCTGTCCAGCGGGTGATAGCCGTCCTCGCGCGCCTGTCCTACTCGCAGGGAGAGATTCACCTTGGCGGGTGCGAATTCGGTAATGCTGTCTGTCGTCACTGATCCTGGGCCTCGGCTGCATTCGCCTCTTGCCGCGCCATCGCAGTTTCTTCGCGCGCAGGCAAGCCCGAACGCAGGCGCTCTTCCAGTGCGACGCGCTCATCCTCATCGGGTTCGAGATCCAGCGCTCGGCGCCACTGGAAGCCGGCTTCCAGCATGCGGCCGACCCGCCAATAGGCGTCACCGAGATGGAAGTTCGACGTGGCGCTGCCCGGGTCGAGTTCCGCAGCGCGCTCCAGTTCCGTGACCGCATTGTCGTAATCGCCGAGGCGGTAATAGGCCCAGCCCAGGCTGTCGATGATGTGAGCGGAATCCGGGGACAGTTCGGCGGCGCGGCGGATCATGTCCATCGCCTCGTCGAGGCGCTCACCGCGATCGACCCAGATATAGCCGAGATAATTGAGCACTTCCGCCTCGTCGGGCGAGAGTTCCAGCGCGGTCTGGAATTCAGGCTCCGCGAGATCCCAGCGATCGATGGTGTCGAGGCAGGCCGCGCGGAAATAATGATAGCGCCAGTCCGCCGGATCGCCCTCGGCCGAACGCTGTTCGATCACGCCGCCATAGATGTCGGCGGCCTCGGCGCATTGCGACTGCACGCGCAGGAGATCGGCCAGGATCAGCCGGGCCTCGATCTCGTTGGACTCGGCGACCAGCTCGCGCGCCATGAGGGTCGCCGCTTCCATCTGGTCGAGACGGGCCATCAGCCAGATCCGGTCAACCTGGGCGGCGAGGGCAAAGGGTCCGGTCTGCACCGCGGCATATTCGTTGAGCGCGGCATTGGGCAGGCCGATCCGCTGCAGCATTTCACCGAGCTGGATGCGCGCCGGCGCGAAGTCAGGGTCGAGGCGCTGGATAATGCGCAGATAGAGCACGCTCAGATCGCCGGTACCGCGCGCGATCTCGTTATTGATCGGCCCCAGCGCAGCGCGTGCGGCGGACTGGGCGGCCGTTAGCGGACGCGGCGGCGCGCCACCGGCATCGAGGCGGGCGAGGGCCGCAGAGATGCTACGTTCGGCCGGCGTCGCCGAGAGATATCCCTGATAGAGGCCGCGTGCCTCATCCGTCTCGCCGCGCTGTTCCAGGAAGACACCGAAATTCTCGGTGACCATGCGCGTGCTGAAGGCGGTGAAAATTGCCGAGCGATAGGCCTGGCGGGCCTGTTCGTCGCGGCCACCAGCAGCGAAAAGCATCGCCTGGTGCAGGCCGGTGAAGGGAATGTAGTCCGTCGGCACAAGCATCGACTCGGCCTCGGACAGCGCCTCGTCGGTGCGGCGGGCACCGAGCAGCGCCCAGTGCATCAGGATGTCGTGCACATAACGGTCAAAGCGTCGGCTGGAATTCTCGTCGAGCAATTGATAGGCGCGGGCATAGCGGCCGTGATGCATGTGATCCGCGGCGAGATAGAGAATGGCCAGCGGTGCTACACCACCATCCACCATGCTCTGGCGGGCATAGTCGGCCGCGCGATCCATTTCGCCGGCCAGCAGGGCGGTGATGAAGGCGCGATCGGCCAGCACCGTGTCGCCCGGCGAACGGGCCAGCGCCTCGGCGTAGAAATCCGCAGCGCCCTGGGCATCCCGATTCACACCGGCATAGCGCGCAGCGAGGAAGGCGCCATAGGCAGATGGCGGCGGCTCCGACTGGGTGGAGACGCACGAGACCAGACCCGTGCTGAGCGCCAGGACGGCGGGGATACGCAGGTAACGCTTCATCCCGCCATGCTCGCCCTACCGCGCGCCGGACGCAAGGGCCCGGCGCTGCGCTGGTTACATGTTGGCGTACATCGGACCGCCACCGCCTTCCGGCGTGGTCCAGTTGATGTTCTGGTTCGGATCCTTGATGTCGCAGGTTTTGCAGTGCACGCAGTTCTGCGCATTGATCTGGAAGCGCTGTTCGCCGCTGTCCTCGTCCTCGATCCACTCATAGACACCGGCCGGGCAATAGCGCGTCGACGGGCCGGCGAATTCACCGAGCTCGGAGACCTTCTGCAGCGCTTCATCGCTCAGCTGGAGGTGAATCGGCTGGTCTTCCTCGTGATTGGTGTTCGAGATGAAAACCGAGGAGAGACGATCAAAGGTCAGCACACCGTCCGGCTTGGGATAGTCGATCGGCTTGAACTTGCTGGCCGGCTGCAGGCTCTCGGCGTCGCTCTTGCCATGTTTCATCGTACCGAAGGGCGAGAAATTGCCGAACAGGGTCGTCATCCACATGTCGATACCACCGAGGGCGATACCGATGACCGTGCCGAATTTCGACCAAAGCGGCTTGGCGTTGCGCACGCGCTTGAGATCCTTGGCGACCCAGGAATTCTCGTAGGCGGACTGATAGTCCTCCAGCGTATCGTGCTGACGATCAGACTGCATGGCGGCAAAGGCGCTCTCGGCGGCCAGCATGCCGGTCTTCATCGCGTTGTGGCTGCCCTTGATGCGCGGAACGTTCACGAAACCGGCGGAACAGCCGATCAGAGCGCCACCCGGGAAGGCCAGATCCGGTACGGACTGGTAACCGCCCTCGGTGATGGCGCGCGCGCCGTAGGACAGGCGTTCGCCGCCTTCCAGCACCTCGGCCACGGCCGGGTGCGTCTTCATGCGCTGGAATTCCTCGAAGGGCGAGATGTAGGGATTCTTGTAGTTGAGATGGACGACAAAACCGATCGAGACGAGGTTGTCGCCGAAATGATACTGGAAGGAACCGCCGCCGGTTGAGTTGTCGAGCGGCCAGCCCATCGTGTGACGCACCATGCCCTTGCGATGGTTCTCCGGCTTCACGCGCCACAATTCCTTGAGGCCGATGCCGAATTTCGCCGGCTCCTTGCCCTCGTCGAGATTGAAACGGTCGATCAGTTTCTTGGCCAGCGAGCCGCGGGCGCCCTCACCGATCAGCGTGTACTTGCCGCGCAATTCCATGCCCGGCTGATGGCCGTCCTTGGCGCTGCCGTCGCGGGCCACACCGAAATCACCGGTCACGACACCCTTGATGACACCGTCTTCCTCGATCACGTCGGCGGCCGGGAAACCGGGATAGATCTCGACACCCATCGCCTCGGCCTGTTCACCCAGCCAGCGGCAGACATTGGCCAGCGAGACGATGTAACAGCCGTGATTGCTCATCAGGGGCGGGAAAAGGAAGGTCGGCAGGCTGGCCGAACCGGCCGGTCCGAGAACCTGGAAAATGTCGGACGTGACCGGGTCTTCCAGCGGCGCACCGCGCTCCTGCCAGTCCGGGAAGAGTTCGTCGAGCGCCTTGGGATCAATAACGGCGCCGGAAAGAATGTGCGCGCCGACCTCGGCACCCTTTTCCAGGAGCGCGATGGAGATATCGGTACCGGCCTCGGCAGCGAGCTGCTTCAGGCGGATCGCAGCGGACAGGCCGGACGGACCGCCACCCACGATAACAACGTCATACTCCATGGACTCGCGTTCAATTGCGGCTTCGGTCATTGATCGGCCACCCCTTTTCCCAGAATCAGCGCACCAGTCTCAGAAACAGCACAGGCCCGGCTTGCAGGCCAGTGCTCTTAGCTTAGGATTGATCACTCATCTAGCGCGTCCCGCGCCAGAGATCAAAGAATTTACGTTGACGTTCACGTCAGGCTTAACTTGACCCGCACCGCCCTCACCCCGTCCGAAGACAAGGCTCTCAAGGCGTTGATCGCCTGGTGGGAGGATGCGGGCCTGCAGCTCGACGAACCGGTCATACGGCCGCGCAAGGCGCCGGCACCGCGCCGGGCCGTGACGGAAACGGCGAGCCAGCCTTTCGACGATCCGGTCCGGCCGGTATCACCGCGCACAGCGCCGGTGCGCGCGGCCACGCCGGCTGCCGCGAAGGCTGCGGGTTTCGGTGACCGGGCGGCGGAGGGCCCTTCTTCCCGCGAGGTCGCCGCCGGCTGTTCCAGTCTCGAGGAGCTGCGCACCGCGATCGAGGGTTTCGAGGGTTGCGCTCTCAAGCGCACGGCGCGCAATACCGTGTTCGCGCGCGGCAATGACGCGGCGAAGATCATGATTGTCGGGGAAGCGCCCGGACGCGACGAGGATGAACAGGGCCTGCCCTTCGTCGGCCGGTCAGGACAATTGCTGGACCGCATGTTCCAGTCGATCGGTCTGGGGCCCGACGATGTCTATATCTCCAACATCGTGAACTGGCGCCCGCCGGGCAATCGCAATCCAACCCAGGAAGAGATCGCCATCTGCCTGCCGCTGATCGAGCGGCATATCGCATTGAAGGCTCCGGAAATCCTCATCCTCACCGGCGGCGTGTCGGCGCAATCCCTGTTGCGCGTCGCGTCCGGGATCACCCGGGTCCGTGGGCAGTGGCACGCGTATGCGTTGAAGGATGCTGCCGGCGAAGTGACCGGCGCTGAAGTGAAAGCCATGCCGCTCTTCCACCCGTCCTATCTCCTGCGCCGGCCGGCCGAAAAACGCCTCGCCTGGGCAGACCTGCTGACCCTGCAGGCCGCGCTCGGCTGAGCCGCGATCAACCCCTGGTGGGCGCGGTAATATTCTATGCATGAAAAGTTGTTCACGCCGCCTTCCTGGCAAGGCTTCGTTAACTTTGCGCCGCACATCCTTGTTTCATAAGAACACCTGAAGAGGTGCGCATATTCGCGCCTCGTTACCCGTCAAGCCACATGCCAGGTCCGAGCCCGCGCCCTCCACGGCCGACAAACGCGCCACTGACGAGAATACAACTCAGGATTGGATAACGATATGCAACGCGACCTCTCACTGACCGGCGTCGAACGCTTTTTCGATTCCGACCAGGTCATCGTCACCAAGACCGACCTGAAGGGGAAGATCACCTATGCCAATGACATATTCCGCCGGGCATCGGAGATCTCGGAGCGCGATGCACTGGGCGCACCGCACAATATCATCCGGCATCCCGACATGCCGCGCTGCGTATTCAAACTGCTCTGGGACACGCTGCAGGGCGGCAAGGAGATTTTCGCCTACGTGCTCAATCGCGCGATGAATGGCGATCACTACTGGGTCTATGCGCATGTCACGCCGAGTTTCAACGAGGGCGGTGACATCATCGGCTACCACTCCAATCGCCGGGAACCGGACCAGCGCATCATCAAGGACGAGATCAAGCCCTTCTACGCGAAACTGCTCGAGGCCGAGGCGGCGCATGACAGCCCGAAGGCGGGGCTGGATGCATCGATGGGCCTGTTCGAGGCCACGCTTCAGGATCTCGGCATGGCGTACGACGAATTCGTCTGCACGCTCGGACAGCAACACCGTCGCGGCTATCGCTGAGCGGCCCGGAGAGAGGGAGAGGATCATGCTTAAATCCAAGCACAGGGAAGCCATTCTTCGCGCCGGCGAGATCGCCCGAGCCGTCGCCAATGGTGATTTTGAAAAACGCATTATCGGCATTTCCGACGATCCCGAGATCGCCGAGATGGAAAATGCCATCAACCTGCTGATCGACCGCACCGATGCCTATATCCGCGAGTCCCAGGCCAGTTTCGACTATGTCCGCCAGAACAAGCATTTCCGGCTGATCGCCGAGACCGGAATGGTCGGTGCCTTTCGCAGCGCCGCCCGCGGGGTCAACACTACGCTCTGGGCCATCAAGGTGCGCCATGAGGGCTTCCTGGAACTGGCGACCCAGCTTGAGGAACAGCTCACCGACGTCATGGCGAGTGTCAGCGACACGGTCGCCTCGCTGCGTGAACATGCGCGTGATGTGAACCTGAATTCCGAAGCGGCCAACTCACAGTGCTCCACGGTCGCCGCAGGCGCTGAAGAGGCCTCGGCGAACATGCAGGCCGTCGCGGCCTCGGCCGAGGAATTGACCAGTTCGATCAGCGAGATCGACCGCCAGGTCATCAACTCCGCCGACATTGCCACCCAGGCCGTCGATCGTGCCGCCGCGATGAACGAGACGATCACCTCCCTCTCCGGGGCGAGCAGCAAGATCACGGAAGTGGTGAAACTGATCAACGAGATCGCCGAACAGACCAATCTGCTCGCGCTCAACGCCACCATCGAGGCGGCCCGGGCGGGTGAGGCCGGCAAGGGCTTCGCCATCGTGGCCCAGGAGGTCAAGACGCTGGCGGGCCAGACCGCCTCGGCGACGGACTCCATCCGGGAACAGATCGGGGAATTGCAGGCCCGCACCGGGTCGGCCGTCGACGCCAATTCCGAGATCAGCTCGGCCATCGAGGACATTCACGCAACGTGCAATGCCATCGCCACCGCGGTGACCGAACAGAGCGCAGCGACCGGCGAGATTGCCCGCAGCGTTGAGGAGGCCGCGACCGGCACGGCGGACGTGTCCCGCTCGATCTCGGTCGTCCAGGCCGCAACCGGCCGCACGCAGGTAACCGCGACCGATCTGGTGGACTCCTCGGAATCCCTGGTCGAACGCGAACAGCAATTGATGAAGCTTCGCGGGGACATAACCGAATTCCTCGAGGATCTGCGCCGCACCGGCTGATCCACCGTCTGACCGATCGCCCCGGCATCCTCTGATTCTGGGGCCGGTTTTTCTTCAATTTGTTCTTGCTTTGTTCCGTTCGTGAGTCATACTTGCTGCATGACCGAGCGCCCCGGCGGTTTCGCCCTGAACGCCCATCAGGAAACCCCATCGCCCCGGGGTCGGGGCGCTCGGTCTAACCGGACCGGGCGGTTCGAATCCTATGTCCGCGAAGCCTTCGATGATGGCTGGCAGGATGAGGGTGAAGACGGCCCGCCGAAACTGGCAACCGTGGTGCTGAAAGATGCCTCGCGATCCATCGTGGCGACCAATCAATCGCCGGACATCGCGTTCGACCAGTCGATCAATCCGTATCGCGGCTGCGAGCATGGCTGCGTGTATTGTTATGCTCGTCCCAGCCATGCCTATTGGGGGTATTCGCCGGGGCTGGATTTCGAGAGCGTGATCTTCTCCAAGCCCGACGGTGCCCGCCTGCTCGAGCAATTCTTCAACCGGCCGACCTACCGGCCCAAACAAATCGTCATCGGTGCCAATACCGACGCCTGGCAGCCGGTCGAGAAACGTCTCGAACTCACCCGGGACATCCTCAAGGTCTTCGCGCGCTATCGTCATCCCGTCAGCTTCATCACCAAGTCGGCACTTGTCCTGCGCGATCTCGACATTCTCGGACCGATGGCCGAACAGGGCCTGGCCAAGGGCGCGATATCTCTCACCACGCTCGACAAATCCCTGGCGCGCGACATGGAACCGCGGGCCGCGGCACCCCATCGACGCCTCAAGGCGATCGAGGGCCTCACCGCAGCCGGCCTGCCCGTCACGGTGATGATGGCGCCCGTCATCCCGGCGCTGAATGATCGCGAGATCGAGGTGGTGCTGGAACAGGCCGCCGGTGCGGGCGCACGCGGTGCCGGCTATGTGCTTCTCCGCCTGCCCCTGGAGATCAAGGACCTGTTCCGTGAATGGCTGGCCGAGAAACGCCCCGATGCGGCCGCCCATGTCATGTCGATCCTGCGGGAGATGCGCAATGGCCGCGATTACGACACGGCCTGGGGCCGGCGCGGCCGGGGCACCGGCGTCTACGCCAATCTCATCGCCAAACGCTTCCGGGCGGCGATGAAACGGTACGGGCTGAACGCCGGGTCCGTCGATATGGATTATTCGAAATTCGAACGCCCGCTGGGCGATGCCAGTCAGCCGGGCCTGTTCTAGGTTTCAACTGAAGAGATCCTCGTCGAGATCGCGGGTCAGACACCGTTGGCGAGGAGCGAGTTCGGACCCTCGGGATCGTTCGTGCGGCGCAAGCTCTCCAGGGGCCGGACTCTACAGGGGCCGGATCCATCCCGGACGCGGAGTGGCGTCAGGCGACGTCGCGATGGGAGCGCTGACCGGTGACGATGCCGGAGATCTGCGCGCGCAGGTCGGCGGAAATCTCGTCGAAACCGGCGATCTGACCGCGCGTGATCGGCGGCGAGAGAAGATAGCCCTGCAGGAGGAGATCAGTCTGGTTGCCCAGCGCGGCGAGTTCGTCGAAATCCTCGACCCCTTCCACGACCACGCCCATGCCCAGCTGACGCGCGAGATCGATGGTGGCGCGCACGATGATCTGGGCTTCGGGATCGTTCTGGATGCCAGTGATGAAGGCCCGGTCGATCTTGATCTTGTCGAACGGGAAGGCCCGCAGATAACCCAGCGAGGCATAACCGGTACCGAAATCATCAATCGCGAGGCCCACGCCGAGATCCTTCAGCCGGCGCAGCACTTTCAGGGCCCGCGCCTCGTCATCGATCAGTACACCTTCGGTGATCTCGATCTCGAGCCGGTCCGGCGACAGGCCCGACTGTTTCAGCGCGCGTTCGACGGTGCGAACGAGATTGCCCTGCTTGAACTGGGCCGGGCTCACATTCACGGAGACCCGGCGGTCATCCGGCCAGCGCATCGCCTCGCGGCATGCATGTTCCAGCACCCACTGACCCAGTTTCAGGATCTGGCCGGTCTCCTCGGCCAGCTGCACGAATTCCGACGGCGGAACATAGCCGCGGCGATCATTTTCCCAGCGTACCAGCGCCTCGAATCCGACCAGTTCGCCATCGCCCAGACAGGCCTGCGGCTGGAAATGCAGGTCCAGCAATTCATCCTCGAGCGCAATCGACAGATCGGCCTCCAGCATGCGGCGCTCCTGCATGAGCAAGCCCAGCTGCGGGTCGAACTCACAGACACAATTGCGGCCCTGCCCCTTGGCCCGGTAGAGCGCGAGATCGGCCTGGTTCATCAAACGCTCCGGATCCTCGCCATCCAGCGGGAAAACCGTCACGCCGCCCGAAGCCGACACGTTGAGCTGGACACTGCCGAGGGTCAGCGAAGACCCGACATGATTGACCACACGCTGGGCTACGGTGGCAGCCTCCAGGCGGCTGTCGCAGCGCGGCAGGATGACAGCGAATTCATCACCGCTCAGGCGCGCGGGAATGGCGTGTTTGGGCAGGCAGTCCTGCATGCGCTCGGCGACAGCGACCAGAAGGGCGTCGCCCGTCGCGTGGCCGTGCACATCATTGACTTCCTTGAACCGGTCGAGGTCGAAACACATGACCGCGACCTCGGTATCATTGTCCCAGGCGCGCTCCAGCTCGTCTTCCAGGCATTCGCGGAAACGCAGGCGATTGGGCAGGCCGGTCAGCGGGTCGTGATGGGCCAGATGCATGATCTTGGCCTTGGCGCGCTCTTCGGCAGACACGTCGCGCAAGGCGTAGATCGTCGAGCTCTCGCCGCCGATATCCATGTCGCGCAGAAGGACCTGAACCGTGATAGCCGAGCCGTGGCGGCAGCGCAGCTGCGCGGTCTGCGGTGTCTTGTCGTCGGCCGCTTCCAGGGCCGCCAGGGCCATATGGTCGTAGGCGATCTTGCGCAGCGGCATGTCCACGAGGTCGCGACGCGAGAGGCTCAGCATCTCGCAGAACCGCATGTTCATGTCGCGCACGAGACCATTGCGCACAATGACCAGGCCCTCGAACGTGGAATCCGCCAGCAGGCGGATGCGGCGGGCCTCCTCGCGCTTGTTCTCGCCGAGATGATAATCGAACACCGCAGCCATCAGGCCGAAACCGACAACCACCAGCGCCGCCAGGGAGACGGTGATCGCGATCAGGGTCGCAGCATCACCGGTCAGGGCTGCGGCAGGCGCCAGGCCCGGCTGCAATTGCATCGCCGCCATGGCCGTGTAGTGCATCAGGGCGACAGAGGCGATCAGGGCGAGGCCGGAGGTGATCAGGTTCGCGCGCCGGGTTCCACCGGCGAGCGCCATGGCCGATACCGCGGCGCCAACAACACCAAACACCAGCGAAGCGATGACGAAGCCCGCATCCCAGCCGATCGTAAAACCGGCATCCATGGCGTCGATACCCATGAAATGCATGGCGGCAATGCCGCCACCGACCGTGCCGCCGCCCAGGGCTGCGCCGGCCATGTTGCGGACCCGGCAGACAATCGCCCAGCCGGCGAGACCGAAAACGATGGCGATGATCAGGGAGGCGATCGTAACCGGCATGCTGTAGCTGACGCCGGCGGGGGTCTTGTAGGCGAGCATGGACACGAAATGCGTGCCCCAGATCCCGACTCCGGTTACGAGGCCGGAGACGGCGAGCCACATCGCCCGGCGATAACCGCTCATGGCATAGGCACGCCGGACGGTCGCAACTGCCGAGAAGGCTGCGATCGTGCACAGCACGAACGCCAAGGCGACCAGCCGGAGGTCATGCTCGACCGTCAGGCAGTAAAAGACCTGATACACTCAAAAGCCCCGAAATATTCTGACTTCCCGAGACTTTGACGCAAATTCCCGCAGATTCATTTAACAAGATGAGCAAAAACCCGAATATTCTTGTCGCCGGCGTAGACGAGGCAGGGCGAGGACCTCTCGCCGGACCCGTCGTTGCTGCGGCCGTCATCCTCCATCCGGACCGGCCGATCGAGGGTCTCGGCGATTCCAAGAAAATCAGTGCGGCCGGGCGGGCGAGACTGGCGCCGCTGATCCGCGAACACGCCCTAGTCGGCGTGGGTATTGCCGAGCCCGAGGAGATCGACCGGCTGAACATCCTTCACGCCACGATGACCGCCATGCGGCGCGCGGTGCTGCGTCTTCCGCTCGTGCCGGAACTCGCCCTGATCGATGGCAATCGCCTGCCCGACGGCCTGCCCTGCCCGGGCGAGACGATTGTGAAGGGGGATGCCAAGGAGGCCGCGATCGGTGCGGCCTCGATCATCGCCAAGACCGTGCGCGACGCGCTCATGGAGACTGCTGCACGGCGTTTTCCGGGCTATGGGCTGGACGGGCACAAGGGCTATCCGAGCCCCGCCCATCGCGAGGCCTTGCAGTCGCTGGGACCCTGCCCCATTCATCGCCAGAGTTATGAGCCGGTTCGCCTCGCAGGCGAATCACGTCGATTCCGCAATGCGAATCATTGTGGATAACTTGATTCATGCTTAACGCATCGTTAGCCCTAAAGGCCGACAAACTTCCCTTCTGTAGAATGTGTGGAGTTGCGTGCGATGGTGGATTCCAAGATCGATCAGATCCTCGAGGGCGAATGCGTCGAGGTCATGAAAACGCTGCCGGACGAGAGCGTCGATCTGGTATTTGCCGATCCGCCCTACAATCTCCAGCTCGGCGGCGACCTGCACCGTCCCGACAATTCCAAGGTCGATGCTGTCGACAATGACTGGGACCAGATCGGCGGGTTCGACGATTATGATCTCTTCACCTGGGGCTGGCTGGAACAGGCGCGCCGCGTGCTCAAGCCGAACGGCGCCATCTGGGTGATCGGCAGTTATCACAACATTTTCCGCGTTGGCGGCATTCTCCAGGATGCCGGCTTCTGGGTGCTCAACGACATCATCTGGCGCAAGTCCAACCCGATGCCGAATTTCAAGGGCACGCGTTTCACCAATGCGCACGAGACCTTGATCTGGGCCGCCAAGACCAAGGACACCAAGCCGACCTTCAACTATGCCGCCATGAAGGCCTTGAATGACGGCGTGCAGATGCGGTCCGACTGGACCCTGCCGATCTGTTCCGGCGGAGAGCGCCTGAAGGATGCCGACGGCAAGAAGGCCCATCCGACACAGAAGCCGGAAGCGCTGCTGCACCGCGTCCTGCTGTCGACGACCAATCCGGGCGATATCGTGCTCGACCCCTTCTTTGGCACGGGCACGACCGGTGCCGCCGCCAAGCGTCTCGGCCGCAATTTCATCGGTATCGAACGTGACCCGGCCTATGCCGAGGTGGCTCGCGAACGTCTGGAAGCCATCCAGCCGGCCTCCCGCGAAGCTCTCAGCGTCACCCAGTCCAAGCGCGCCCAGCCGCGCATTCCTTTCGGCGCCCTGGTCGAACGCGGCATGGTGAAGCCGGGTGATACGCTCTACTGCCCCAAGGGACGCCATACGGCCCGGGTACGCGCGGATGGTTCGGTGATTGCGGGTGACCGTTCAGGCTCGATCCACCAGGTCGGCGCTCAGATCCAGAGCGCACCGTCCTGCAATGGCTGGACGTACTGGCATGTCCGCACCAAGGCGGGTCTCGCCCCGATCGACGTGCTGCGGGCCGAGGTCCGGGCGACGCTGGAACACTAGTTTCCCCGACGCGCCAGAATCTTGCGCATGACGGTCGGCAGGGCTTCATCGCCCAGCTGATGTGTCTCCTGCCAATAGCCGCTGCCGGGCTCCCAGCCCGCCTGTGCTTCGGCCTCGCGCACGTCCAGCCGCAATTCGAAATGCGTGAAGACATGCCGGATCTCGCCGCGATCCTGCCAGTCGGCCTTGAAGGGCGGCGTGATCTCCGGCGGGCTTTCGGCCCACTCGCTTGACGGAACCTCCGTCATCCCGCCCAGCAGGACCTGGTCGGGACGCTTGCGCAGCCAGATCCGGCCATCGCGATTGACCAGCCACGCCGTGCCGCGCCGCACCGGCCTGGCCTTCTTCTTTTCCTTGAGCGGATAGCGCGCCTGATCGCCCGCGGCGCGACCGGCGCAGCCTGCGGCCCACGGACAGCGTTCGCACATCGGCGCGCGCGGCGAACAGATCGTGGCGCCGAGATCCATGATGGCCTGGGCATAATCGCCGGACCGTCCGGGATCGGCATGCCGGGCGGCGATGCGCTTGATCTCGGGCTTTGCCTTGGGAAGCGGGGTCTGCAGCCGGTAGACCCGGCTGATCACCCGTTCGACATTGCCGTCGACGACGCTCGCGGGCCGGTCGAAGGCAGCGGCAAGAATGGCATTGGCCGTGTAATCGCCGATCCCCGGCAGGGCGAGCAGGCCTTTCAATGTATCGGGAAACTGTCCGCCCAGATCCGTTGCGACCACCTGTGCACAGGCGTGGAGATTGCGCGCCCGGGCGTAATATCCCAGACCCGCCCATTCCTTCAGCACGTCGTCGCGCGGTGCAGCGGCCAGATCCTCGACCCGCGGCCACAGATCGAGAAAGCGGAACCAGTAGGGCGTGGCATGCGGAACAGTGGTCTGCTGCAGCATGATTTCCGACAGCCAGACCGCGTAGGGATCCGCGCAAACGCCCCTCGCCCGGTCCTCTGGACGCACCCGCCAGGGCAGGCTGCGGCCCTCATGGTCATACCAGTCGAGCAGCGCGTGCCGCATGTCGGAGATCTGCGTGTCGGAGAACATGTATCGCCCTGCTTGCCCGCCGACCGCTTCGGCGCGACAGTACAAGCATGATGCGCAAGCCCGTCTCGTCAACACTGGAAGGACAGGCCGCGCGCTTCCTGGAAGCGCGCCGCGGCCGCCGTGCCATTCGCCCTGCCCCGTCCGCGGGCAAGGCGGCGTCGTGCGTGCTTGCTCCCCTGGCCAAGCGGTTCGGACTGGGGGTCGAGCAATTGCAGGCCCGCTGGCCTGAGATCGTGGGTGAACGCCTGGCCAAGTGGAGCGAGCCGGAAGCCATCCAGCGCCAGGGCGGCAGCCAGACACTGGTGATCCGCGCGCGAGGTCCGGCCGGTGCGGTGCTCCAGGCACAGTCACGGCAGATTCTCGAACGGGTGCGCCAGTATGCCGGCAAGCTCGCGCCGACACGACTGCGCGTCCGCCAGGGCAGTGCCGCTGTGGCCGAGGCCACCGCAAAGCCGGAAATGACAGACACGCCATCATCATCACAAGTGAGCGAGAGGGTGGAGCAAACGCCCGAGACCCGGTTACAGTCCGCGCTTGACCGGTTCGCCAAAAGCGTCAATTCCCGTTCCGGCAAGTGAGATTGTAAAGGGATCCGAAGAATGAGCCTGACCCGACGAGTATTTTCCGCCCTCGCACTGACCGCCACCCTGGCCGTGGCCGCCTGTGGCGGAGGAGATGCACCGGCCGGTGAAGGCCAGACGCGTTTCGAACGCGGTGCGGATCGCGGCATCGGCAGCGGCGACGCTCCGCTGACCCTGACCGAATACGCCTCGGTGGCCTGCCCGCACTGTGCGGCCTTCCACGAGGAAGTCTGGCCGATGCTTGAGGAAGACTACATCGAGTCCGGCCAGGTCCGCTTCGTCTTCCGCGAGATGATCACGGGATCGCCGCAGTTCGCGATCGCCGGTTTCGCGCTGGCGCATTGCGTGCCGGAAGAGCGTTATTTCGACATGATCGACATCCTGTTCCAGCAACAGCGTGCGATCTTCAACGCAGCCCGCACGCCGGGCGGAGCCCGCGAGCAATACCTGGCGATCGGTCGCTCGATGGGCCTCAGTGAAGACCAGTTCAACGCCTGCCTGACCGACCAGGACATCAACGCCCAGATCATCGCAAATCACGAACAGGCGCTCTCGGACGGTATCGACACCACGCCGCGCTTTCTCTTCAACGGCGAGCTGCTTGAAGCCCGCCGCGCTGCCGGTTCGAGCGAGTACACCTATTTCATCGGCGGCCAGCAATTGCTGATCGACGGCGAACCCGTGCCGGGCCTCGTCGACGAGCCGACCTTCCGCGCGATCATCGACCATCTCCTCGCCCAGACGGCGGCGGAGTGACCGCGCTGTCCGCCCTCCGTCCGATGAACTGGGTCCGCAACCTTGCCCTGGCAGGCCTGGCGAGCATGCTCATGCTCGCTCCGGCCGCTGCCCAGCAATCGACCATCCCGCAATCGTCGGGCCCGCAATCAGCGACCCAGCAATCGGTCGCCAACACGGCCGGAGATCCCGGACTCGAGCGCGCGGATGACCACGCGACCGGCGCGCTGGACGCGCCGCTGACCATCATCGAGTACGCGTCCTTCGCCTGCCCGCACTGCGCCAATTTCCAGCGTGATGTCTGGCCGATGATCGAGCGTGACTTCGTCGAGACCGGCCAGGTCCGCTATATCGTGCGGCCGATGCTGACGGCACCGCCGCAGATCGCCGCCCTCGGCATCGTCCTGGGCGAGTGCGCTGCCGACGAACGTTATTTCACCGTGACCGACCTGCTCTTCATCGAGCAGGAGAATATCTTCCGCACGGCCCAGGCCGGCGGTGATGTCGCCGCGATCTACTACCAGATCGGAGCGGCCGTGGGCCTGTCGCAGGACGACATCCTGGCCTGTGTCGCCGATCCGCAACTGAATGAGCGGGTGACCTATCTGGCCGAACAGGCCCAGCGCGACGGCGTGCGTTCGACGCCGAATTTCTTCATCGCCGGACAGCAATTGACCGTCGAGCAGCAAGCCGACGGAAATTACTTTGCCTGGGGCGGTGAAACCCTGCTGATCGACGGCGAGCGCGTGACCGGTCGATTGAACGAAGACTCCTTCCGCCGAATCATCCTTCACTTTCTGGGCGCGTCCGATTCGGACGAATAGTCCCGGGCGCCACTCATGCTAGATTTTGTGGTATGGTGCTCGCGTCACACCACAGTTTGGGGTGAAGAGGAGATTCGGTGAAGTTTACGCAGCTTCGGCTTGCCGGCTTCAAATCCTTTGTCGATCCCACGGACATGCGGATCGATCCGGGGCTCACAGGAGTCATCGGACCGAATGGTTGTGGCAAATCAAACCTGCTCGAAGCCCTGCGCTGGGTGATGGGTGCCACCTCCGCCAAATCCCTGCGCGGCGGCGGTATGGAAGATGTGATCTTCTCGGGCACGGATGCCCGCCCGGCCCGCAACCACGCCGAAGTCGTTCTCACCGTCGACAATGCCGAGAAACTCGCGCCCTCCCGTTTCAACGAGGCGGCCTCGCTTGAGGTCTCGCGGCGGATCACGCGCGGAGCCGGTTCGGCCTACAAGATCAATGGCGAGGAGGTCCGGGCCAAGGATGTCCAACTCCTGTTCGCCGACGCGGGTACAGGCGCCAATTCCCCGGCCCTCGTCCGCCAGGGACAGATTTCAGAACTGATCGCCGCCAAGCCGGAAAATCGCCGCCGCGTGCTCGAGGAAGCCGCCGGCGTCTCGGGCCTGCGCGCCCGCAAACACGAGGCCGAGCTGCGGCTGAAAGGTGCCGAGACCAATCTCGACCGGCTGCAGGAAGTCATCGACGAGACCGGTTCGCGGCACAGCGCCCTGCAACGCCAGGCCCGCCAGGCCTCGCGCTATCGCAAGCTCTCCGCCAGCATCCGCACGCTTGAAGCCGCCGTCTGGCTCAATCGCTGGCGCGAGGCGGCGAGCGCCGTCGAGGCCGCCGAAGCCGAACTCAATGATCGCCGTGACAATGCCGAGACCGCGACCCGGGCTGCCGGCGAGGCGCGTACCAAGGCCGAAGTCATGGCCGCCGCACGCGAACCCGCCCGCCAGGCCGAGCTGGAAGCCTCCGCCGCGTTGCGGCGACTGGAGCGTGAACGTGATCGGCTGGAACGGGATATCGCCGAAACCCATCGCATGATCGAGGGGCTGGAGAATCGGCTGACCGAACTGGCCGCTGCCTCCGAGCGCGAGACCCACATCTCCGAAGACGCCGTCGTGCATCGTGATGAAGCGGCTGCGGAGCTTGAGAGTCTCGAGAAGACCGCGGCCAAGGACAAAGACGCTCTGGCCGGTGCCCAGGCCGCCGCGCAGGACGCCGAGGAACGCCGCAAGTCCAAGGACGCTGTCCTGGACGCGAAGTCCCGCGAGCTCGCCGACTACCGCGCTGCAGTCGATGCTGCCCGCCGTGACGTGCAGACGCTGACCAACCGGCATGAACAGATCGAGTCGGAAATCCTGCGCGCCCGCACCGAGCGCGATGCGCTGAGCGCCTCCACCGCCGTCCAGGACGTCGCGGCGGCGGAGAGCGCTGTCACCGCCGCAGAGGCCGAACTGAAGGCCGCCAAGAATGCCGCTGACGAGGCCGAGAGCCAGCGCGATGCCGCCGAGACGGCCTTCAAGGAGGCCGAGGCCGCCTATCTGGAACGCCAGTCGGAACAGACGGCGCTGGAACGCGAAGCCGCGGCGCTCGAGCGCATGCTGGCCTCCTCGATCCAGGATGATGAAGAATCGGCTCTTGAGGCCGTGCGTGCGCGCTCGGGTTACGAACACGCCCTTGCTGCCGCGATGGGCGATGATCTCGACGCCTCGCTGAATTCCGAAACGCCGCGCCACTGGCGTGAGGCGGACTGCCGCGCCGGCGAATTGCCCGGCGGCTGCATCCCGCTCTCCGACCATGTCCAGGCTCCGCCCGCACTCAAGGCCCGCCTGGAATCGGTCGGCATTGTGAAACGTGAAAAGGCCGAATCCGCCGCGGCCCGACTCAAGCCCGGCCAGCGCCTGGTGACGGTCGAGGGTGATCTGTGGCGCTGGGACGGTCTGGTATCGCGCGCTGATGCGCCCTCACCCGCCGCCGCCCGTCTGGAACAGCGCAATCGCCTCGAAGAGATTCGCGGCGCGATTGAGACCGGCTCTGCCGAACTGGACACCTGCCGCGGAAAGCGGAATATCGCCAGCGAGACCCGCGAGACGACTCAGCAGGCCTTCACGGCTGCCCGCAGCGCGGTCGATCCGGCGGATCGGGCCCTGCGTGACGCCCTGCAGTCCGCCGCGCGCCTGCGCGAAACAGCCGCGACCGATGCGGCCCGCACCGCCTCGCTGGACGAGATCCTGGCCAAGCTCGAAGTCGAGCTGGGAGAGACGGCCGAGGCCCGGACGCGCGCCGAAACCACCCTCGCCGACACCGATGCCGACAAGCATCGCGAGACCGCGCTCCAGACCGCCCAGGACGAGGCGGAGACCGCTCGACTTGCCGCTGCCGATTCGCGTGCCGCCCTCGAAAGCGTGCGCCGCGAAGCGGAAATGCGCGATGAGCGGCGGGCCGCGGTCCAGCGCGATCATGACGCCTGGCAGACCCGGTGCGAGACGGCCCAGTCGCGCATTGAAGACCTGGCCCGCCAGGCCGAGGACTCAAGCGAGAAACTGGAACAGGCCCGGACCCGCCCGGAAAAGCTGCAGGAAGAATTGCACGCCCTGACCGATCAGCTCGAGATCGCCGAGAAGGCCGCGTCCGAAGCGCGCGAGGCTGCAGCGTCGACCGAGAATGAAGTGAAATCTGCCGACAGCGATGCCCGCTCCGCGGAATCAGCTGCATCGGCAGCCCGCGAGGCCCGTGCCGCCACCGAGGCCAAGCTGACGGCAGCCAAGGAACGCCTGGCCGAGACCACGGAACGCCTCCAGGACGCCACAGGTTGCGCACCGGGTGCCCTGTCGAAACGGGTCGAGGACGAGGATATCGCCGAGCTCACCCCGCAGGAGCTGGAACGCCGGCTGGACGATGCCCGCAATTCCCGGGAACGCCTGGGCGCAGTCAATCTGCGCGCCGACCAGGAGGCCGAGGAATTGGCCGAGAAGGTCGCGGAGATGAGTCGCGAGCGCGATGATCTCGTCGAGGCGATCGACAAGCTCCGCAAGGCCGTGGACCAATTGTCGCGCGAGGGTCGCGCCCGCCTGCTCGAAGCCTTCGAGATCGTCGACGGGCATTTCCGCAATCTCTTCGCCACGCTGTTCGAGGGTGGCCATGCGGAATTGCGCCTGACAGAAAACGACGACCCGCTGGAAGCCGGCCTGGAGATCTTCGCCTGCCCGCCAGGCAAGAAGCTGGACACGATGTCGCTGATGTCCGGCGGTGAGCAGGCCCTGACGGCCTCGGCCCTGATTTTCGCGGTCTTCCTGTCCAATCCGGCACCGGTCTGCGTGCTGGACGAGGTCGACGCCCCGCTCGATGACGCCAATGTCGACCGTTATTGCCGCATGCTCGACGAAATGCGCCGCCTGACCGAGACCCGATTCCTCGTCATCACGCACAACGCGCTGACCATGTCGCGCATGGACCGCCTGTACGGCGTGACCATGGCGGAACGCGGTGTTTCCCAGCTTGTCTCGGTGGACTTGGTGGGCGCGGAACAGCTCATCGCTGCGGAATAAGGTTTTTCTACTTTATTTTCAGTCATTTACCGCACATGCGAGCTTGCTTGACTTGGGCAATCCCCATGGATAGTGTGCGCGCGCTTGCGGGGGGCTTTTTCTCCGCGGGTGGACCGATCAATCATGTCACGCAAAGACGAAAGCACGCGCGACCCTTCTGACACCGATCTGGACGACTTGCAGCGGCGCATCGATGCGCAGCGCGAGGCGCAGCAGAGCAAGGTGAAAGACGCACCTCCATCGGCCTGGTCGGTGGGCATGCGCTACGGGTCAGAGTTTTTCGGCGGCGTGCTGGTCGGCGGCGGGCTCGGCTTCATGCTCGATCTCGTGGCGCCGACCTCGCCCTGGGGCCTGATTGTCGGAACACTGTTTGGATTTGCGTCCGGAACGCTTAATTGCATCCGGGCAGCGCGTGAACTTAATGCGGAGGCCGAGGCCGGTGACGGCGGGTCTTCGACGGGTGAATAGCGGCATCGCCGCAAGATTGAGAGAGGCCGGGCGTGGCAGACACAGACCCGATCAAGCAGTTCGAGATCCACGAAGTCTACAGCTTCGAGCTCTTCGGCTATGACTTGTCCTTCACCAATTCCAGCTTCTTCATGGTGCTGACGACGGTGTTGACGATCACCCTCTTCTCGCTCGCGATGTCGAGCCGGGCGATGATCCCGAGCCGCGGTCAGTCGGTGGCGGAGATCATATACGGCTTCGTGGCGGACATAGTGCGATCGACCGCGGGTCCGGACGCACTGCGCTTCTTCCCGCTGGTCTTCACGCTCTTCATCTTCATCCTGGTCGCCAACATGCTCGGCATGTTCCCCTATTTCCCGGCACCGGGCTGGCATTCCTTTACCGTTACGAGCCATCTGATCGTCACCGTCGCCCTGGCCATGCTGGTCTGGCTGACCGTGATCATCTACGGCGTCTACAAGAACGGCTTCAAATTCCTGAAACTCTTCGTACCGAGCGGTGTGCCGGGCTATATCCTGCCCTTCGTGACGCTGATCGAGGTGATCTCCTTCATCTCCCGTCCGATCAGCCACTCGGTC
The DNA here is from genome assembly GCA_965228215.1 of uncultured Maricaulis sp. Lineage (GTDB taxonomy): Bacteria > Pseudomonadota > Alphaproteobacteria > Caulobacterales > Maricaulaceae > Maricaulis. Next base: position 389,257 of record OZ245800.1, read on the forward strand.
CGTCTGTTCGCCAACATGCTGGCCGGACACATTCTTCTCAAGGTTTTCGCAGGCTTCATCGTCATGCTGGGCGGCGCCATGGGCGCCGGCGGTTACCTCCTCGGTATCGCACCCTTCGCCATGACCCTGGGTCTGACGGCTCTCGAATTCCTGGTGGCCTTCCTTCAGGCCTATGTGTTTGCGGTTCTGACCTGTATCTACCTGTCAGACGCGCTTCACCCGGGACACTAGTTCAGTATCAACCATCAACTTTCATTTGATCATTCGATCTTCCTAAGGAGTACCATCATGGAAGCGGAAGCAGCTAAATACATCGGTGCCGGTCTGGCTTGCCTCGGCATGCTCGGAGCCGCCGTCGGCGTGGGCAATATCTTCGGTTCCTTCCTTCAGGGCGCCATGCGCAATCCGTCTGCTGCACAACAGCAGTTCGGTAACCTGATCTTCGGCTTCGCCGTGACCGAAGCTCTGGGCATCTTCTCGCTGCTCATTGCTCTGCTCCTGCTCTTCGCCGTCTAATAAGCGCTGCGGCCACACCTACCTGGCGTGGCCGCGGATTCTCCTTTCCTCCAGGTGAAGGAGCACGCGTTCGATGACGCAGGCACCGCATACTGAAGCGGCAGAATACGCAGCGGATCACGCATCCGGCGTCTTCCCGCCCTTCGACCCGACCTATTTCCCGTCGCAGCTCTTCTGGCTGGCGATCAGCTTCATCGCGCTCTACATCGCGTTGGATCGCTTCATCCTGCCGAAGATCAAGACGACGATCGAGGATCGCAAGGACCGTATCGCCGACGATCTGGATGCTGCGGCCCAGGCCAAGGCGGACGCGGAAGCGGCCGGCGAAGCCTACGAGCAGTCCCTGGCGGAAGCCCGGTCCAAGGCACACGGTATCGCCGCCGAGACCCGCAAGGCTCTCGACGCGGAACTCGCTGCCGAGTCTGCCGAGGTTGAAGCCGAACTGGCGGCCAAGCAGGAAGCGGCTGAAAAAGCCATCCGCACGGCCAAGTCCAAGGCACAGGCTGAAGTCCGGGGCATTGCAGCCTCCGCGACCGCAGCGGCTGTCGAGGCCCTGTCCGGTGTTGAGATCGCCGAGACGGATGCCGACAAGGCTGTCGGCGACCTGATCGACGCGAAGGAGGCCTGAGATGAGACTGGCTGATGAAGCGAGCGAATACGGCGCTGAATCCGGCGGCCTGTTTGCCTACATGATCGGCGATCCGTCCTTCTACGCCTTCCTGGCCCTGATCGCCTTCTTCGTGCTGCTCGGCTGGCTGGGCGTGCACAAGACGATCGCCAAGGCCCTGGACGACCGTGCCGACGCAATCCGCGACGAGCTGGGCGAAGCCAAGCGACTGCGCGAGGAAGCGCAGGAAATGCTGGCCTCCTACCAGCGTCGCCAGCGTGAAGCTGAAGCCGAGGCCGACGCCATCGTCGACCAGGCAAAGGCTGAGGCCAAGATCCTCAAGGACGAAGCCCGCAAGGAGCTCAGCGACCGTCTGGAACGCCGCACGGCCATGGCCGAGCAGCGTATTGCCCAGGCCGAGGCTGCTGCCGCTGCCGAGGTGAAGGCTGCTGCCGCCGAACTGGCTGCCGCTGCTGCCGAGGAGCTGATCAAGTCCAAGCTGAAGAAGACGGATCTGAACAAGCTCGTCGATGCTGACATCAAGACGGTTGGCGATCGCCTGAACTGATCCTCGGAATACCGAGCAAACAAAAGGCCCGCAGCACTCGCTGCGGGCCTTTTTGTTTGTCGCCGGACAACCAGATCAATTGGCCGGGTCGGTTTCCTTCTCGCCGAAGGCCCAGCGGACCCGCTTCCACAGCCAGGGGAAGCGCTTGATCGTACGGGTGATGATGCGGTGCAGGGTCTTGGAGGCTGCAGCCACCATGATCAGGCCGATAAAGCCGATCGCCGCCCCGATGGGCAGGATGGGTGTCAGAAGACCGATCGGCACGGCAATGGCCATCAGAGCCAGGCCAAGCGCAACGATAATGGTCCGGATGACCAGCACAATGGCGGCACCGAACGCATTCTTCTGCGCCAGACCGTTCAGGTGCTCATTCATCTCTGCGACCATCCTCTCCTCGCCTCGCCGTGTGGCGCACCGGAAAACATGGTGCGCGGGGCCAGACAGGCAACACTTAATTCGTAAACTTGACCCCAATGCGAGACAAAAACGCCCAAATTCGGGCGCCCGCCAGCTTTGGTGCCATCGCTGTGGCTTTCACGCACCGCCAAGACGGTTAACCATGAACACCCAGTATTGGTAGAGGGATATGGACCTAACCGGTCCCCTCGTTAACCCTGCGGACTGCGAAAACCGTCCACGCCTCATAAATTACTCGTGACCGGCCTCCCTGTCAGCCGAAAGCGCAAAAGCAGCTGCAGTTGAGGCAGCAGGTTCGTCACCCAGGGAAACATGATCCCGCAACAACCAGGCGGATCCACCAAGGATGACGACCAGAACGGCCAGGACCAGGACCGGACCGCGCCGGGACCGGCGACGGAAGGAAAAGCGGCGGGAACGAAACAGCATGGGCACTCCGGGGGCTGAGGCTCAATCCCGGCATGAAACCACGCCACCCGCAGGCGCTGGATTAAATCTTTGACGGAAGTTGGAAACAAATTTGAGTAATCGCGAGGCCGGGCGGGACCTGCGACGAGCCAATGCCTCTGCCCCCACCAGAGAATTTCGTGAATGTTGGCGCGATGAACTACATCGTCATAACGATTGTCGGAACGTGCATTGCTGCAGCACTCGCCGCTCGGCATCTGACGGTTACGGCAGAGCCAGGATCTGTTTTCGGGGCCGTTATGTCGTTCAGCTGGACACTTTTTCGGATCATTGCCGCCGTGTTTGCCTCTTGGGCAGTCGTCTTCCTGATGTTCTCGACGATGATGTAACCCAAGCTTCCGCCGGTTGAGCCAAAGAAAAAGGGCGGACCGTTGGGCCCGCCCTCTTCATCAGATCCGAAGCGCGATTACTCCGCGGCTTCCAGTTCCGGGTCCTCGGCCGGGGTCCAGCGCAGGATCGGCTGGCGCGCGGCCTTGGTCTCGTCGAGGCGCTTGGTCGGTGCGAAGACCGGTGCTGCCTGGAAACGTTCCGTCTCGCCGGCCTTGGCGGCCAGGGAGAGCGCTTCCATCACGTCGGCGAAGCGGTCGAGCGTCGCCTTGGACTCGGTCTCGGTCGGCTCGATCAGCATGGCGCCGTGGACGACGAGCGGGAAATACATCGTCATCGGGTGATAACCCTCATCGATCATTGCCTTGGCGAAATCGAGCGTGGTCACGCCCGTATCCTTGAGGAAACGATCGTCGAACAGGGCTTCGTGCATGCAGATCCCGTCAAAGGCCGGGGTCATGACATGTTTCAGGCGGGCCAGGATGTAATTGGCATTGAGGACGGAATCCTCGGCCACCTGTTTCAGACCATCCGTGCCGTGGCTCATCATGTAGGTGAGCGCGCGCGTGAACATGCCCATCTGGCCGTGAAAGGCGACCATGCGGCCAAAGGGATCACCCTCGGCTTCATGCTCGTGCTCGACCAGTTTCCAGGTCTCGCCATCCTTTTTCACGAACGGCACCGGCGCGAAGGGCGCCAGGGCATCGGAAAGCACGGTCGGACCGGCACCGGGACCACCCCCGCCATGCGGCGTGGAGAAGGTCTTGTGCAGGTTGATGTGCATAGCGTCGACACCGAGATCGCCCGGGCGGACCCGGCCGACAATGGCGTTGAAATTGGCGCCATCGCAGTAGAAATAGCCGCCGGCCTCGTGGATGAGATCAGCGATTTCCTTGATGTCGCGCTCGAACAGGCCGCACGTATTCGGATTGGTCAGCATAATGCCGGCGACATCATCGCCGAGCTTGGCCTTGAGAGCCTCCATGTCGACGCGCCCGGTCTCGTCGGCCGGGATCTCGTCACAGGTGAAGCCGCACTGTACGGCCGTGGCCGGGTTCGTGCCGTGGGCCGATTCCGGCACCAGGACGCGGCGGCGTTGGGTCTGTCCGTCTGCATCCAGCTTGGCGCGGATCGCCATCATGCCGCAGAACTCGCCATGGGCACCAGCTTTCGGCGACATCGCCACGGCCGGCATGCCGGTGAGCGTCATCAACCAGTGGGCCAGCTCACCGATCACCTCATAGGCACCCTGTACCGTCGAGGCCGGCTGCATCGGGTGCACATCGGCGAAGCCCGGCAGGCGGGCCATTTTCTCGTTGAGACGCGGATTGTGCTTCATCGTGCACGAACCGAGCGGGTAGAAGCCCAGATCGATCGCGTAATTCTTGCGGCTCAGGCGCACATAATGGCGCATGGTTTCCGGCTCGGAGAGACCGGGCAGGCCAATCTCGTCCGTACGCTCCAGACCGCCCAAGCGGCTGGGCGTGCCTTTCGGCTCGGGCAGATCGACACCCGTATTGTCGCCGGCACGGCGTTCGAAGATCAGCGGCTCGGCCTGGTCCAGCCCCTTGGAGCCGGAGAAGGTCTCGGCATAACCGCCGGTGGAGATATTGTCCGCGATACGGGTCGGACGTCCTTGCGAATTCATACCCATTAGAGAACACCCCGCAGAGCTTTTTCGAAGGCGCCGAGATCGTCTTCGGTATTGGTTTCAGTGGCCGCGACGATCAGCAGATCCTCGAACTGGCCGGGATAGAGCCGGCTGGCCGGAACACCGCCCAGCACACCCATTTCAGCGAGCTTGTTGCAGATCTCGTTGGCATTGCCCGGGACACGCACGGTGAATTCGTTGAAGAAGCTGTCATTGAGCACTTCAACGCCCTCGATACCGCCGAGGCGGTCAGCGAGCTCGCAGGCTGTCTCGTGGCTGAGACGGGCCATCTGGCGCAGGCCGGTCTCGCCCAGCAGCGTCATGTGGATCGTCCAGGCCAGGGCGCACAGGCCGGAATTGGTGCAGATATTCGAGGTCGCCTTGTCGCGGCGGATATGCTGTTCACGCGTGGAAAGCGTCAGCACGTAGCCGCGGCGGCCATCGGCATCTACCGTCTCGCCGGCCAGACGGCCCGGCATCTGTCGGATGAAACGGCGATCATCCTTGCAGGCGAAGAGGCCCACATAAGGTCCGCCGAAATTCAGGCCGACACCGATTGACTGGCCTTCACCGACGGCAATGTCGGCGCCCATCGCGCCCGGTGCTTCCACCAGGCCCAGGGAGACGGCTTCCGTGAAGACCGCGATGACCAGAGCGCCCTTGGCGTGGGCGGCTTCGGAGATGGCACGCAGATCGTGCAGCTGGCCGAAAATGTCCGGCGTCTGCACCACGACACAGGCCGTGCTGTCATCGATCGCATTGATCGTCTCGGAGAGATCGACCAGGCCGCTGTCCGTCGCCTCGATCTCGACGTCGGAATACTTGGCCAGCGTCTTGGTGGCCTCGATGTAGTGCGGGTGGACCGTGCCGGCCATGACGGCCTTGAAACGCTTGGTCACACGGGCCGCCATCATCACGGCCTCGGCACAGGCCGTGGAGCCGTCATACATGGAGGCATTGGCCACATCCATGCCGGTCAGGAGCGCGACCTGGGTCTGGAATTCGAACAGGGTCTGCAGCGTGCCCTGCGAGATTTCCGGCTGGTACGGCGTGTAGGCCGTCAGGAATTCCGAGCGCTGGATCAGGTGATCCACCGTTGATGGGATGTGGTGCTTGTACGCCCCTGCCCCCACGAAGAACGGTGCCTGGCCGGCGGAGATATTCTTCGCCGCCATGGCCGACATGGCCCGTTCCACCTGAAGCTCGCCCTGCTTTTTCGGCAGGTCGATCAGACCATCCAGACGGCCCGCCTCGGGCACGTCGGCAAAGAGGTCATCAACCGAGGCGACACCGATCGTGTCGAGCATCGCCTTGCGGTCTGCCTCTGTATGGGGGAGGTAACGCATTAGTTCACCTTAGATGTTGATTTCATTGTCCTTGACACCACGCCATCTCTACCGGCACTGAATACGACGACGATGGCAGTCCAAATGAGGGCCGCACCCAATGTCGTCACGTCGTTCCAGTTGCCGAATCCGGACCGGGCCAAAGCTCCGACCAGTAAGATGGAGTGAGCGAGCACCAGCGCGAGAAACCCCACGGTGGACCAGCACTCGACTGTTCGCCAGTGGTTGCGATTTGCCCTTCGCCGCAGCCAGATCGCATTGAAATTTGCGAACAGGCTGACGGTTGAGAGGCAAATCCAGCATCCATGCACCACGTGAGCGGTCAAACTTGCGGTCGACAGCGTTCGCAAGCCAGCCACAATCAGCGCCACCAGCGCTGCATTGAAGCCAATTCGCATAATGGTCGACCACAACACGTCCAGCCTTACGCGATGAATTCGTTGTATCCGGCTTCGTCCATCAGGCCTTCCAGCTGGGACTTGTCGGAGAGTTTCAGTTTCACGAACCAGCCATCGCCCATCGGCGCGTCATTGACCTTGGCCGGCTCGCCTTCCAGGTCGTCATTGATGGCGGTGACTTCGCCATCGACCGGTGCGAACACGTCGGAAGCGGCCTTCACCGACTCGACAACGGCCATGTCATCGCCCTTGGACACGGTCTTGCCCGTTTCCGGCAGTTCCACGAAGACGATATCGCCCAGCTGTTCGGCAGCGTGAGCCGTGATGCCCACCGTGGCGTTGTCGCCATCGACGGTGATCCATTCGTGTTCGTCGGTGTAGTAAGTCGTCATTTGGGTATCCCTTCCCCAGTTTCAGGCCAGCTATTGCCGGATCATCCCCGATAGAAATTCGCCGGTACAAACGGCATTTTGGTCACGACGGCCGGGCGTGCACGGCCGCGGACGAGAATGTCCAGCTCCGTACCCGGCTGCATGAAGGCACGGTCGACATAGCCCATGGCTACAGGTCCCTCGACCGTGGGTCCGAATCCGCCGGACGTCACCATGCCGACGATATTGCCGTCCTTGTCGGCGATCTCGGCGCCCTCGCGGGCCGGCGCGCCCTCAAGGCGCAGACCGATGCGTTTCTGGCAGGTTTTCTCTTCGATCTGCCGGGCGACCACGTCCGCACCCGGGAAATCGCCGCGATCGCGGCGCGAGCGGGCCATGGCCCAGATCAGCGAGGCCTCAACCGGCGTGCGATTGGTGTCCATGTCGTGGCCATAAAGACAGAGACCGGCTTCCAGGCGCAGGCTGTCGCGGGCACCCAGGCCGATCGGCTCCACCTCGTCCTGGTCCAGCAGGAGGCGGGCAATGCGTTCGGCGTCAGCTTGCGGGATCGAGATCTCGAACCCGTCCTCGCCGGTATAACCCGAGCGCGAGATCAGCACGGACACGCCGTCCAGGTCGAACTCGCCGCATTGCATGAAGATCATCTCGCAGGACGCGGGGCAGAGCCGGGCCATCACGTCTTTCGCCGCCGGGCCCTGCAGCGCCAGCAGCGCGCGGTCTTCCATGCGGGTCAGCGTGCCCTTGCCGGCCGTGTTGGCCTCGATATGGGCGAAGTCCTCGTTCTTCATGGCGGCATTGACCACCAGGAAGAGTGCATCGCCGACGATCGAACCACCCGGGCGGGAAACCATCAGGTCGTCGCGGATACCGCCCTGCTCATTCAGGAGAAGCGTGTATTTCTGCTCGCCGGCGTCCAGGGCTTCGAGATCCGCCGTGATCAGGGCTTCCAGAGCCGTCGCATCGCCCTCATAGCGGGCCTGGCCCATGTGCGAGACGTCGAAGAGTCCGGCACGGGCGCGGCAATGCTTGTGCTCGCCCATGATGCCCAGCGGATACTGGACCGGCATGTCATAGCCGGCGAAGGGCACCATCTTGCCGCCGAGCTCGACATGGAGCGCGTGCAGCGGTGTTTTCAGAAGGGTATCGGTGTCGGCCATCGTATCGGGTCCTTGCAAGCAACTGTTTCCTGCAAGCCTGGAAAAGACCCGCAAGCCGTTGCCCCCGCTGTCCCGATTACCTGAGAGATTCCGCCCTTTGGATCCCGGCTATCGTCGGGACAGGCTTGCTCCGTCGGTGGGGCGCCCTGCACAACACACAGCGCCCGCTTTCCAGCGTTTACGTTTCTCGCGGTCCGTTAGCCTGAGCGTTTCCGGGGCGGTTGCGCCTTCGGCGCCGGCCTGTTCGCCGGTCTCTCCCGCGAGAAATTGCCAACCGGATCACATCACCGGCCGACGGCGCGAACAATATGTCGCAATGCGGTGATGTCAATCGCGCAGGCAGGCGATTGCACCCTAATTCTGCTAGCCACGCCGGTCTTTCGGCGGTTCGCATTTGAAAATGGTCTGCAGAGGTTCGTAACCGGCCTCGCCTTCAACCCGTTCGCGGACATAGGCAGAGTTCCAGGCGCCCTCACCGGTCGGTTTCTCGCCGCTCTCCAGCCATTCCGTCACTGCCTGCGATGCCTGGGCAACATTCTGCTGGCGGCGGGCGTTCCACGCTTCAACCTCAGCCATGAAACCGGGATCCTCGGCCAGGTCGCGGACTTCCAGCTCCGTCTCATTGAGCAGGGCCAGCGGGAAGGGAAAGACCCGGCAGATCGACTCGCCGGCCTTGAAGCGCACCGGCTCGTTAGGCTTGGTCAGGCGCCAGTTCATCGTGAAGGGGAAAGGCAACCAGTCGGTGCGCACGAATGCGTCCAGCGCCAGGGCGTCACCGCGGTCCTGGTTGGCCGGCCCTGTCACGACGAGACCCATTTCCGGCGGGGTGCGGAAGAGAAAGGGCAGATACCAGGTCACGATCCCACAGCCGAAATGCGATTGCGGCATGAAAGGATGCTGGGCCGACCGGACCTGCAGATCCAGATTGGTGTCACCGCCCTTCCAGACAATCTCCGCGTCCACCGGATTGAGGATCTCCCAGCCCTGCGTATTCGCGGCAACAAGCGGCACGCAGCGATAGACATATTTCTGCGGGACGGCGTCCATCCAGTCGCGACGCGGCTTGCATGGGCGCAAGCAGGCATCGACATCGATCTGCGCGCCGGGGATAGCGTAGGCGATCAGTTTTCCAGGCGGGACCGGAAGCGGTTCAGTCTTCTGCATCATGGCGGAAACCCTAGCGGCCGCGCCCGGCGATACAAGCGCTACATCTTTTCCGGCGCTTCAAGACCCAGCAGGCCCAGGCAGAGGTCGAGCTGTTTGAGCGTCGCCTGTGCCAGGGCCAGGCGCGAGGCCTTGGTCGCCGCGTCGTCTGCGCCGAGGATCGGACAGGCCGCATAGAATTTGGAGAAGGCCTGGGCGAGCGTGAAGGCATGGTCGCAGATGGCATTGGGCGCGCGGTTCTCGGCGGCCTGGTCGACCGCGGCACCGAAAGCGTCCAGAGCCAGGACGAGATCGCGTTCCTCGTCAGCCTCGACCGAGATCGCACCCGGTGCGACCCCTTCGCGGTCCGCCTTGCGCATCAGGGATTTCACCCGCACGGCTGCATACAGCAGATAGGGCCCGGTCTTGCCTTCGAAACTGGTGAAACGATCGAGGTCAAAGACGTAATTCGTGGTGCGGTAATTCTGCAGATCAGCAAACTTGATCGCGGCCAGGCCCACCATGCGGGCCACGCGAGCATGTTCCTCGGCACCGACATCGGCCGCCAGACCGGCTTCCTGCAGGCGCTGGTCGGCGCGCTCGATCGCACTGGCGATCAGATCGGCCAGACGGAATGTACCGCCATCGCGCGTGCGCAGGCGTTTGCCGTCCTTGCCGTTCACCGTGCCGAACTTCACGTGCTCAAGGGCACCCTCCGCGGCCAGGCCGGCTTTCTCGGCGGCGCGGAAGACCTGTTCGAAATGGTCCGACTGGGCCAGGTCGACCACGTAGAGCGTCAGGTCGGGACCGACGCTCTCCTTGCGGTCGAGAATGGTGGCGAGATCGGTCGTTCCGTAGAGCGAGGCTCCCCCGGACGTCACCAGGATTAGCGGCGCCAGCTCCTTCTTGTCGCCGTCGCGGGCAACACGAACAACCCAGGCCCCATCGCTCTCCTCGGCAACACCGCGATCCTTGAAGTCCTGCACCAGGCCCGGGATCAGCGGATCGACATCGCTCTCCCCTTTCCAGAGATCGAAATGCACACCGAGATCGCCGAAATCCTTTTTCAGCGCTGCGATCGAGACATTGATGAAATGGCGCAGCAGAGCGCGATAACCCTCGCGGCCGGCCTGGAGTTCGGCCGTGGCGGCACGCGAGACTTCGAGACGGGCCGGGTCTGCTTTGGCCTTGCCCGACGCCTGCGGGTAGAGCCGGGCCAGGTCCTCGATATCGACCGGCGGTTCAGACGGATAATCGCCGTCGAAATCCGCGTCGTAATAGACGAGGTCCGGCTGTTCTTCCTGCAGCTCGGTGATCAAATGACCCATCTGCAGGCCCCAATCGCCCAGATGGATGTCCGACACGACCGTGTCGCCGCGGAAGCGGAAAATGCGCTGGAGACTGTCGCCCAGAACCGAGGAGCGCAAATGGCCGACATGCATCGGCTTCGCCACATTCGGACCGCCGAAATCGATCATCACCGTTTTCGGGGCTTCCACTGTCGGTGCTCCGGCGCGCTCATCGGCGGCGATCTCGGCCGCGCGTGCGTCATAGGCCGGGGCGGCCGGGGTCAGGTTGATGAAACCGGGACCGGCAATCTCGGCCTTGGCCAGGAGGTCGCTGCCGGAGATCTGTTCAAGTACGGCCTGGGCGATGTCGCGCGGCGGCTTTCCGGCCTGTTTGGCCGCCGGCATGGCGCCATTGCACTGATAGGGTGCCAGTTCCGGGTTTTTCTTGGACGGGGTGACACGGCCAAGTTCCCGCGGAAGCTCAAGCGAGACAAACGCGTCGCCCAGCAGATCGCTGAGCTGATCGGCAATTGAAGGCATGGTGTCAGTCCTGGCCGGCCGCAACCCGGAAACGCTGACCGGTCCGGTTGAAGGCGAGCTCTTCTTCGGTCAGTTCGAAACCGACCAGAATCTCGAAATTCGCACCGGACGTGTCCGGCTGCGCACGCGGGATGGAAATCGCGTCGATCGTCTCGGTCATGTAGACCCGGTCCTCACCCTCGGCGAAACGCACCTGGATCGGGAAGGTCTCGCGGTGGATCACCGCGGTGTCGCGCCGGGTGATGGCGATGAAGTATTCATACGTGTTCGAGCTGCCCTGCGCGGCCGGACCGCGGCCGAAACCCATGTCCAGTTCGAGATTGGCCAGGATCGGGCGTTCGTCGTAATAGCTGCAGAGCGAGCGGACTGCGAGGATTTCACCGGTGAAACCGACATTGTCGTAGACGACCTCATCGCCATGGATCTGGACAATGCGGTGGGCGTCGTACAGCGAAAGTGCCGACGGGCACGGGCCGATATTCTGCTCCGGGGTCTCGAACGGGCTGCCCATCGACTGACAACCTGAGATGAAGAGCGCGGAAGACGCGGCGAGAACGGCAATTGAACGCATTGTGCAGGTCCTGACTATGAACCGCGCCTAGCCTCTGGATAGCGACCGGGCACTTTGTTAGGACGGTCATACGATGCGCGCGCCTCATCCGCAACGGCATCGCTGAAGGAGAATGCTCTGATGGCAGACGAGCCGCGTCCGCTTACCCTTTATCTCGCCGCCCCGCGCGGCTTTTGCGCCGGTGTGGACCGCGCTATCCAGATCGTGGAACGCGCCCTGGAGCGTTTTGGCGCGCCGGTCTATGTGCGCCACGAGATCGTGCACAATCGCCACGTCGTGGAACGCCTCGAAACCCTGGGCGCGATTTTCGTCGAGGAGCTGGATCAGTGTCCCGATGACCGGCCGGTTGTCTTCTCTGCCCATGGCGTACCCAAGAGCGTGCCGGCCGAAGCCCAGCGGCGCGACATGATCTTCGTCGACGCGACCTGCCCGCTGGTCTCGAAAGTCCATGTCGAGGCCCAGCGGCATCATGATCGCGGCGAGGACATCGTTCTGATCGGCCATGCCGGCCACCCTGAGGTTATCGGCACGATGGGCCAGCTACCCGAGGGCCAGATCACGCTGATCGAGACCGTCGAGGACGCCGAGCATTTCGAACCCGCCGACCCGTCCCGCCTCGCCTTCGTGACGCAGACGACCCTGTCGGTCGACGACACGGCCGAGATCGTCGCCACGCTTCAGCGCCGCTTCCCGGAGATCAGCGCGCCGCACAAGGAAGACATCTGCTACGCCACCACCAATCGCCAGGCCGCCGTGAAGGCACTCGCACCAAAATGCGATCTCGTCCTGGTCATCGGCGCACCCAATTCGTCGAACTCTGTCCGCCTGGTCGAGGTCGCGATCACCGCCGGCGCCAAGGCCGCCCGGCTGGTGTCCTGTGCCGCCGATGTCGACTGGGACGCGCTGGGTGACATCCGCAATGTCGGCATCACAGCCGGCGCCTCCGCTCCGGAAGTCCTGGTCGAGGAATTGATCACGGCGTTCGAGACCCGGTTCGATGTGAGCCGCGAAGATGTCCGCGTCACCGACGAGGATGTGGTATTCAAATTGCCCAAGGCCGTCGCCTGAGGGTCAGGCACGTCATCCGGGGAGACGGACATGAGCGAGAACAAGACCAAGCCGACCGAGATCGCACCGGCGGATTTCATCGCCACAGTGGAGCATCCGACCCGCCGCTCCGACGCGGAGGCCCTGCTTGCCCTCATGAGCAAGGTGACGGGCTGGGAGCCGAAAATGTGGGGTCCGGCCATCATCGGTTTCGGCGAGTATCACTACAAGTATGAGAGCGGCCGCGAAGGCGATTTCATGCGCACCGGCTTCTCGCCGCGCAAGCAGAACATGGTGGTCTACATCATGCCCGGCTACACCGATTTCGATCCCATTCTCGACCGTCTGGGCAAGCACAAGAAGGGCAAGTCCTGCCTCTACATCAACAAGCTGGCGGATGTGGACCTGGAGGTTCTCGAGGAACTGATCCAGGCCGGTCTCGATGACATGGCGAAGAAATACCCGTTGTGAGCCAGATCATCATTCACACTGACGGCGCCTGTTCCGGCAATCCCGGACCGGGAGGCTGGGGCGCGATCCTGGAATGGAATGGTCACCGCAAGGAGATCAAGGGCGGCGAGCCCGAGACCACCAATAACCGCATGGAAATGCTGGCCGCGATCGAGGCCTTGCGCGCGCTCAAGAAATCCGGCCGCGATGTGATCCTGATCACCGACAGCGTCTATCTGCGCGACGGCATCACCAAATGGATCCACGGCTGGAAGAAGCGCGGCTGGAAGACTGCCGACAAAAAGCCGGTCAAGAATGTCGATCTCTGGCAGACGCTCGACGAATTGGTGCAGCAGCACGAAATCGACTGGCGCTGGGTGAAGGGGCATGCCGGAGATCCCGGCAATGAACGCGCCGATGAACTGGCCCGGGAAGGCCTGGCCGAAGCCCGCCTCTAGGCAGCCCACCCTCTAGGCCGCCCACCCTCTAGGCCGCGTTGTCTTTCGGACGGCTTTCCTCGAACGCCTTCTCGATGGCTCGCGTGACGCGATCCAGATCCAGCGGCTTGCTCATATAACCATTGGCGCCGAGAGCGAGATAGGTCTCCTCCGCGCCCTTCGACGCATCGGCCGTCAGGGCGAAGATCGGGATATCCGCATAGGATTTGCCCGACGCCCGGATCCGGCGGATCGCCTCATCACCCGACATGACCGGCATCTGGATGTCCATCAGCACCAGGTCGAAACTGTCATGCTCGAGTGCCTCGATGGCCTCTTCGCCATTGCCTGCCAGCTCCACCGCATGGCCGGCATTGCGCACGAGGGCAGCCGCCACGATCTGGTTGGTCTGGATGTCGTCGACGACGAGGATACGGCCCGTGCGGGTGACGTCCTTGTCCTGCTCGACAACCGGCGTCTCGTCCTCGGCGCGCTGGGATTTTGCGGCGGGCAGCGGCAGACGGAACCAGAATGTCGTGCCCTGGCCGTACTCACTGTCAACTCCGAGCTCACCGCCATTGAGCTGGATGAGCTCACGACAGATCGCCAGGCCGAGCCCGGTACCGCCATGCTTGCGCGTCTTGCTGTCATCGACCTGGGCGAACCGGTCGAAGATCCGGTCCAGCTGGTCGGCCGGAATGCCCGGACCTGTGTCGGTCACGGCAAACTCCACCTGGTCGCCGTCGAACGGCCGGACCGCGATGGAGACCGAACCTTCCTCGGTGAACTTGACCGCATTGCCCACCATGTTGATGAGGACCTGGCGGATCGCCTTCTTGTCTCCGCTGACCCAGGTGATCACTTCCGGATCGATCGCGGTCGTGACGTCGAGACCTTTGCCGCGCGCCAGCGACGACACCATGTCCGACACACTGGTGACCATCTGCGTGACGTCGAAATCCTCGCGATCGACATCCACCATGCCGGCTTCGATCTTGGAGATGTCCAGGATGTCCTCGATCAGATCGAGCAGGGCCTGGCCGGAGGTTTTCAGCGTTCCCACATGCCGGGTCTGGGTTTCGTCCAGCTGGGTGCGCATCAGCAATTGAGCCATGCCCATCACGCCGTTCAGCGGCGTGCGGATCTCGTGGCTCATATTGGCGATGAATTGCGATTTGGCCTCATTGGCGCGATCGGCTTCGGCGCGCTGGTTCTCCAGCTCCTCGGCCCGGCGCACATCCTGGGTAACATCGATGTTTACGCCCGTGATGATCGGAAGTCCGTCCAGACGTTTGCGAAAGACGCCGTGGGACCGGACATGACGCACCTGTCCATCGGGGCGCACAAAGCGGTATTCGCAAGAATACCGCTCACGGCCTGCATGGGCGTCGCGGACCGTGTCCTGCAGACGCTCCCTGTCTTCGGGATGGATGTGGTCGAACCAGTCGTCGAGCCCGGGAGCACCCGCGTTCTTGTCAAATCCGAACATAGCGAAAGTATTGTCGTCCCAGACCTGTTCATCCGTGCCGGGCTGGTTCTCCCACACGCCAATACCCGACGCGTCCAGAGCCTCGCCAAGGCGTGCGGACAGCATGGTCAGCTCGTCCTGGCGCTTGCGGCGCTCGGAAATGTCCTGGAAGGAACCGAGGAGTTTCACCACCTCGCCGTTCTCGTACATGGCGCGGCCCACACCGCGCACCCAGACCCGGTTCTGCTTCGCCGTGATCAGCGGAAGTTCGAAATCCCAGGCCTCGCCATTATCGATGCCTGCCTGGACATAGTTCTGGACGGCTTCGCGCGCTTCCGGCGCATAGAAATTAATCGCGGTTTCCAGATCCGGCTCAAAATCGGGATCGACCTCGTGAATGCGTTTTGTGATCGGATCCCAGAACAGGGTCTGTTCGACCAGATCGACTTCCCAACTGCCGATACCGCCGAGCTCGGTCACCGCGGCCAGGCGGTCATAGACACGCTTGCGGCCCATCTCACTCTTGCGCAATTCGGCATCTGCCTGCTTGCGCTCGGTGATATCGAAACGGATGGAAATGAATTTCTCGATCTCGCCGCGCGCATCCAGCAAAGGGGCGATAATGCTGTCCACCCAATAGAGCTCGCCGGATTTTTTGCGGTTGCAGATTTCGCCGCGCCAAGCCCGGCCGCTGCTGATCGTCTGCCACATGCTGGACCAGAAGGCCGCGTCATGCGTGTCGGAATTCACGACGGCGTGGGTCAGGCCGACCAGCTCGTCTGACGTATAACCGCTGATCTCGCAGAAGGCTTCGTTGACGTCGAGGATGACGCCCTGGCGATCAGTCTGGCTGAAAATCGCGTTCTCTCGGATCGCGCCCATCAGGTCCTGCGTCTCCTGCAAGGAGGAGCTCAGGCGTTCCTGGGTCGCGAGGCGTTCGGAGATATCGGTCTCCAACGCCATGAAACCGGTGCATTCCCCGCCATCTTCGCGGATCGGCATCAGCTCGATATAGACCGTGTATTCCTCGCCGGTCTTGGACCGGTTGACGATCTCGACTTCGCAGGCGCCTGCGGTACGAACCGCCTCGGCCATGGCGGCGATGGCCTCCGGCTGAGATGCGTCGCATTGCAGGAGATCGCCGGGCTTCTCTCCAACGGCCTCGTCGAACGTATAACCGGAAATTTTCTCGAACGCGGGGTTCACCCAGGTCACGCGTCCAGCGCGATCCGTAATGATGACGGCGTTGCTGGTGTGCCGGGCGACCATGGCGAGTCGGTATTGTTCGCGGGCTACGGAGCGTTCGTGGATGAGATTTTCGACAGTGTGGGCGAGTGCGCGCAGGCGCTTGCGGGTCACATCATCGAGCATCAGCGGCTCGTCATGAATGGCGCATAGCGTGCCGATCTTCTCGCCCGTACTCAGACGCAGTGGGACGCCGGCATAACCGCGGATATGCGGTTCGCCGGTGACCAGCGGATTGTCGGCAAAGAGAGCGTCCTTGCAGGCATCCGGGATCTCGTGGATCTCGTCCTGCTGGATCGCGTGATGACAAAAGGCGACGTCACGGGGTGTTTCGCGGGCCGGTAGATTGATCGCCGACTTGAACCATTGCCGGTCAGCATCGACCAGCGAGACAGCGGCCATTTTTGACCCCGTTACGGCGGTCACGAGATCGGTGATCGCGTCGTATTCAGCTTCCGGGTCGGTGTCGAGAAGGCCCAGTGCCTTGAGGGCTGCCAGGCGGCGCTGCTCGGTTTCCTGATCCATATCGGGTGCTTTCGAACGAATAACTCGAATCCAGAAGTAGCATCAGACTTCCAAGCTATGTGGAAAAGGTAAAGAGCCGCCCCCGTCCGGGAGCGGCTCCTGCACCACATCACAGGCTTTCAACCACTAGTCCGCGAGGCGGAAATCCAGCGACCGGCTGTGGCCTTCGGTCCGGCTGTCGCCCGGCTCGAAACGCCATTGTTCAACGGCGGCCAGGGCAGCGCGATCGAAGACGCCTTCCGGCGTCGAGGCCACGACCTGGGCGTCGGCGACACTGCCGTCCGCCTCGACGGCGAAGCTGATCGTGACACTGCCCTCAATGCCGCGACGCTCGGCGCCACGCGGGTATTCGGGGGCCGTGGCGTCAACCATTGCACGGCTGGCGGCATTCGCCATGGCCGGTGCGGTGACGGCCAGGGGCGTTGCGATGACGGACAGGGCGAGGAAGGCAGGAAGGAGTTTTTTCATGACACGTTCTCGTGCGTTGCTTTGAAAAGGAAGCGCTCATCTAGGCGCGCCTTCTTGCCGTCTCCTTTCCGGCTTTCCTAAAACTTTAGTGGATCAGCTCATATGATATGCGCCAGCTGCAAAAAGCCGGGATTCAGCCGTTTCAGGCCTTCGAGATAACCAGAATCACGCCTTTCACGTCCTGGACGGTCCAGGTTTCGTCCGCTCCCGGATCAGAGCCGTCGGCGGTCTCGGCCGCCCATTCGGTATCGCCGAAACTCACCCGTCCGCGACCGGACTGGAAGTCGGCAACCGTCACCACGCGCTGGCCGATCATCCGCGTCGAGCGATCATTCAGACCGCTGCCGGTTTCCTGGCGCAGCATCGGACGGACCCAGCGATCGCCAGCCCAGAGCAGGATGATCGACAGGACCGCGAAAATGCCCATCTCGATATGCCAGGGCAGATTGAGATATTCGATGGCGAAGAAACCGGTCAGGAAGGCCGCGGCCGCAGGCCACAACAGGTAGGATGTGCCCGTCAGCATTTCGGCGATCAGGATCACGCCGGCAATGGCCCACCACGCCCAGAGGTTCAGGCGTTCGAGAATTGAAATGAAGAAATCCATGCTCAGGCCTCCCTGTCCGGTGATTATCGCTTAGCTCGAGGGTTTGCGCGTGGCTTCGCTGACGGCGTCGTGCGCCGCCTTGCCCAGCTCGCCGACACCCGTGATCGTGCCGATGATGTTGGAGAATTCGGCCGGGATGATCACCGTCTTCTGCTGATCGCTGACGGCCAGCTGTCCGAAAGCTTCCACGTATTTCTGGCCGAGGAAGTAGTTGATCGCCGAGACATCACCCTTCGCGATGGCGTCGGACACCATCTGGGTCGCCTTGGCTTCGGCCTGGGCTTCGCGTTCGCGGGCCTCGGCGTCGAGGAAGGCACTTTCCTTGCGGCCCTCGGCCTCGCGGATCGCGGCTTCCTTCTCGCCTTCGGCGCGCAGGATCTGCGACTGCTTGGCACCCTCGGCTTCCAGGATCTCGGCACGTTTGAGACGCTCGGCCTTCATCTGGCGGGCCATGGCCTCGGTGATATCCATGGGCGGCGAGAGGTCGCGGATCTCGATCCGGGTGACTTTCACGCCCCAGGGATTGGTGGCTGCATCGATGACCGACAGGAGGCGGGCATTGATCTCGTCACGCTTGGACAGCGTTTCATCGAGATCCATCGAGCCGACCACGGTACGCACATTGGTCAGGGCGAGGTTTATGATGGCGAAGTCGAGATTGTCGACCTCATAGGCCGCGCGCGGCGCGTCCATCACCTGGATGAAGACCACGGCATCAACTGAGACGGTCGCGTTGTCCTTGGTGATCACGTCCTGGTTGGGCACGTCCAGGACGCGCTCGCGCATGTTCATCTTGTAGCCGACCGTATCCATGAACGGCACGATGAAATGGAGTCCGGGTTTGAGGGTTCGCGTGAAACGCCCGAAGCGTTCAACGGTGAATTCCTTGCCCTGGGGCACTGTCTTGACGATCGAGACAACGATCACCAGCACCAGCAGCAAGAAGACCACGAGGCCAATAATACCGAAATCCATGCGAACCCTCCCTGTTCGTTAAACCTTGGATCAGACCGAAGCCGGTTCGAGCTGACCGAGAATGTGTTCGGCGGACGAGACGTTGAATTCGCCCGGAGCCTCGACATTGAGCTCGGCCACGACGCCGTCCTTCACCAACATGGAGAAACGCTGGGCGCGAATGCCCATGCCGAAACCCGTACCGTCCATTTCCAGGCCGACCGCCTTGGCGAATTCGCCATTGCCGTCCGCCAGCATCATCACGTCATCGCCGGCACCCTGCTGCTCGCCCCAGGCGCCCATGACGAAGACGTCATTGACGGACAGGCAGGCGATCGTATCGACACCGCGTCCCTTGATCTCGGCAGCCTTCTCGATGAAGCCCGGCAGATGCTTGGCCGAGCAGGTCGGCGTGAAGGCACCCGGCAGCGCAAACAGGGCCACCGTCTTGCCGGAGAATACATCCGCGGAGCTGAGCGGGTTGGGACCGTCCGCGGTCATGGTCATGAATGTCGTTTCAGGCAGGCGATCTCCGACCGAAATGGTCATGTCTAATTCTCCTGTAAGTAAGACTAGGCGCTTGTGCGCACGCAAGGATAGCGGGAACCCTGCTGGACGCATCCCCCTTTTAGGAGGAACATGCAGATATGACCCGCGACGACTCGAATGACGTGTCTGACAGATTCCTCGGCGGCAAGCTATTGATAGCGACTCCGAGCATTGGCGATCCGCGTTTCGACCGTACGGTCATCTTCATGTGTGATCACAGCGAAGAGCATGCGATGGGCATTGTCGTGAACAAGCCTGTCGAAGGCCTTCGCATGCCGGAATTGTTCGAGCAACTGGGCGTGGAAGCCGAGGACGAGACGCCCGACCGTCCGGTCCTGCTCGGAGGTCCCGTCGACCGGGATCGCGGCTTTGTCCTGCACACGCCGGATTTCGAGGCCGAGGGCTCGACCCTGCCCGTCAGCAAGACGATCGGCCTGACCGCCACCAAGGATGTTCTCGAGGCGATCGCCTCGCGGGAACCGCCGCGCCGCTCCATCCTGGCCCTGGGTTATGCCGGCTGGGGCGCTGGCCAGCTCGAGGACGAGCTGACCGCCAATGCCTGGCTTGTCGTCGATGCAGACGAGGACCTGATCTTCAGCGATATCAGCGAAGAGAAATGGGAACGCGCGCTGGAGATCCTGGGTGTCACGCCGGAGCATCTCTCAATGGCCGCAGGCCACGCCTGAACCCCGTTAGAGCCCCCGTATCAGATCGGTGCGAGGAAACGTCCCTCCACACCCTCCTGGATCGCCCGGACCGCCGCCACGGGAGACAGGGCACCCGCAAACCGGAAACCCTGGGCGAATTCGCAGCCCATCTCGCGCAACTGGTCGGCGCTCTCGCGCGTCTCCACGCCCTCGGCCACCACCGCCATGTCGAAATGGCGCGCCAGCTGCACCACCGATTGCACAACTGTCGTCGAGCTCTCATTGGCGGCCATTGCGCGCACGAAATAGCGGTCGATCTTCACCACGTTGAAGGGCAGCATTTCCAGGCGCGCCAGCGAGGAATATCCCGTGCCGAAATCGTCCAGCGACAGGGAGATACCGCCATCAGCCAGCACCGCCATTGCCCGAGCCGCGCTTTCGGGATCACGCATGATCTCGGTCTCGGCGATCTCGAGCTTGAAGGCACCCGGCGGCAATTGCGCACGGTTCACGAGGGTCAGGAGCTCACTGGCAAAATCCGGCGAGACGAGTTCACTCACCGTCGCATTGGCTGCCACGAAGAGGCGCCGGGCATTCTCATAAGCCGCCCGCCAGGATGAAAGATCCTCCGCCGCCGACGCACGGACGCGCTCGCTGATCCGGTCGAGCAGGTCGAGTTCGTCGGCCATGTCGAGGAAATCGTCAGGCGCCAGCACACCCAGTCCGGGACGCTCCCAGCGCGCCAGGGCTTCGAACCCGGCCAGGCGCCCGGAGGCAAGCTCGATGATCGGCTGGTAATAGGCCAGCACCTCGCCGGCCTCGACACCATTGGCCAGGGCGTGTTCCTCGCGGATGCGCACGGCACCGTCACCGGTTCGCCCGGCGGGGGTCATCAGGCCCTCGAACCGCCAGCTCGCGACCCGGCGCCCGAGCAGGCGGGCATAGGCCACCTCCCCGTCATCGCCGATCACGCGCACTCGCAGATCGATGTGATCACCCTCGAAGGCCTGTTCCAGATAGACCTGGTCCGCCGGTCCGAGCCGGGCGAGAAAATCGGCCCAGCTCATCTGGCCGGACGACAGGCCGAACAGGCCGGTCTCGCCGGAAAAGGCAATGAGATTGTGGGCCTGGTCCACCGTGAAGGCCAGGGCACCCGCAGCCCGGGCGCCGGCTTCGTAGTCGGCCGATGTCATGATCGCGGATCGGTGTTCAGCAGGGCGAAACGGTCATGGTCGCGCCACTCGCCGGCAATGTTGAGGAAGGCACGGGACAGGCCCTCATACTGGAAACCGACACCTTCCAGCAGGGTGCGCGAAGCCTTGTTCTCCGGGCGGCAGGCTGCCTCGACACGGTGCAGGCCCAGCTCGTCGAAGGCAAAGGACAGGACGCGTTTCACCGCAGCCCGGGCATGGCCCTGGCGCACATAGGGCGCGCCGATCCAGTAGCCGATATCCGCGCTCTGCAGTACCCCGCGACGGACATTGTTGAGATTGCAGGCCCCCATCAGCACGCCGTCGGACGCCCGGACCACGAAGAAGGGAAAGCCCGCACCGGACTGCCGGTCGGACTGATAGCGGGTCAGGCGCCGGCGGAAAGCGCTCTTTGTCAGCTCGTCGGGGGCCCAGGCCGGTTCCCACGGCTCGGTATGATTGCGGCTGGCTCCGCGCAGCTTGGCCCAGGCGTCATAGTCCTCGATCGCAGGCGGGCGAAGCCGGATGCCTTCACCAATCAGGATTTCGTCGAGGGATGCGTCCCGCCAAAGTGCCACGCTGTCACTCCTGTCCGGCGAATCAATTCGCCTTGTTGTTGTCATTGTGCCCGATACGGCCGGTCTAGCGCCAGCGCAGGCGTCCGCGCCCGATATGGAGCGCGAAATAGACGGCCAGCAGAGCGGCAGCGAGACCGAACCAGGTCAACGCGTAGCCGGCATGCTTGGCAGGCGGCGTCAGGGTGAGGCTTTGTGGCATGCCCTCATCCGATCGCGCCCAGACATCCAGCACCAGGTCCGGATCGATATCCAGCGCCCGGGCCATGGCCGTACGGTCAAACCTATACCACTGATTGGTATCCGGATCGTTGCGGCCGGTGAAATTTCCCGCCTCGGGCAGCGGGTCGATCCGCCAGCTTCTCGTGCGGGTGATATCGCCCGTCACGAAACTCTCGAAACCGGATTCCATGAAGATGAAGCGCGACGCGCCACCCTCATCGCAATCATCCACCGGCATCAGTCCGACGCGCACCCAGCCCGCCTCGCCGCGCAGGGCGTAGTAACGTACCTGTGCGCCCATCAGGGGTGCAGGACCGCTGAAACCGGGGCCGAACATGCCTTCACGCCCCGCGCACAGGGCCTCGCGCAGCGACCCCGCCGAACCGCGGGCTTCATACTGCTCGATCAAATCAGACTTCCACGCCATGCGCTGCAATTGCCACGTCCCGAGCGAACACAGGATCGCCAGGCTGATGACCGTGAAGAGTGTCAGAACCGGAAGCGGGCGGAACTGCATTGCGAGACCTATTCGTCCAGGCGTGCCTCCTGCGCGTCATGCTCGAACTGAAGGGCGAACAAGAGGCCCTTGAGCGGACGCAGGCACAGAATGGAAAACAATACGACGAGGGGCGGCTGGTAGATGAAGTGCACCCAGGCGGGCGGGCGGAAAGCGACCTCGACCAGGAGGAAGGACACCATCGCCAGGGCGCCGACAATGAAGAGGGCGAACACCGCGGCGCCGTCGCCGACATCCGCGCTCTCAAACGAAGCGCCGCAGGCATCACACCGCGGCGCTATCTTCAGAAGACCATCGAACATGGCCCCCTCCCCGCATTTCGGACACCGGCCGGAAAGACCGGTCTCGAACGGGGAGGGTCTGTCCATATGCCTGTCTACTGGTAGACCACGTAGACGAAGGCGAACAGGAAGAGCCAGACGACATCAACGAAGTGCCAGTACCAGGCCGCCGCTTCGAAGCCGAAATGCTTCTGCGGCGTCATCTGTCCGGCCATCAAGCGTAGCAGGCAGACGGCCAGGAAGATCGTACCGATGACGACGTGGGCACCGTGGAAGCCGGTCGCCATGAAGAAGGTGGCGCCGTAGAGATTGCCCGAGAATTCGAAGTGCGCGTGCTGGTATTCATAGACCTGCAGCGAGGTGAAGCAGAGGCCCAGGATCACGGTGATCAGCAGGCCCAGCTTGGCGCCCTTGCGGTCACCGTGCTGCAACGCGTGGTGCGCCCAGGTCACCGTCGTGCCCGACAGCAGCAGGATCAGCGTGTTCATCAGCGGCAGGTGCCACGGGTCGAAAGTCTCGACACCCGGCGGCGGCCAGCTTTCCCAGCCGTCCAGCAGGCGGACATCGTGGAAGATCGCCCCTTCGAAGAAGGCCCAGAACCAGGCCACGAAGAACATCACTTCCGAAGCGATGAACATGATCATGCCGTAGCGCAGGCCGATATCGACGACAGGCGTGTGATCGCCGGCGCGGGATTCCTTGATGACATCGCCCCACCAGCCGATCATCGTCAGGGCGACGATGCCGAGGCCGATCAGGAAGAGGCCCCAATTGCCTTCAGCCAGGAAGGGTGCCAGCGCACTGTCCGCCGGGACCAGGCCTTTCATGAGGCCGACCGCACCTACGGCCAGCAAAAAGGCGCCCACCGAACCGACAAACGGCCACGGGGACGGGTCCACCAGATGGTAGTCGTGCTTTGCGGCATGCCCAGCCATCGCGAATCTCCTGCGATCTCAAATCAGCCCTGAAGCGCCGGTGTAGCCGGGTCCGGGCAAAGGTTCAATGCTAAGGCGCGGCGCTGCTGCTGTTCGCCGCACCGTCTTCTGCCTCGAAGAAGGTGTAGGAAAGGGTAATCGAGGTGATGTCGTCCATCCGGCGCTCGTCATCGATCAGCGGATCGACGAAGAAAAGCACCGGCATGTCGATGCTCTCGCCCGGCTGCAGCGTCTGCTCGGTAAAGCAGAAACACTCGATCTTGGAAAAATACGGCGCGGCCTTGAACGGCGCGACATTGTAGCTGGCTATGCCCGTGATCGGGCGGTCGGACGTGTTGGTGGCGCGATAGTAAGCCAGCCCGCTCTCGCCGACCCGGATGTCGATCGAGCGCTGCAGCGGCTCGAAGGCCCAGTCGAGGCGACGGCTGGTATTGGCGTCGAAATAGACGGTCACGGTGCGGTCCAGGATGACACCGGCCTCGCCCGTTGCGACCTGGGTCGTGCCGCCATAACCGGTGACACGGCAGAACAGGTCGTAGAGCGGCACAGCCGCGAACGCAGCGCCGACCATGGTCACCGAACCGATGGCAGCGGTCAGCGCGATGCGGATGTTTTTGTCGATCGGAAGTCGGATCATTTCACTCACGTATCAGATATCGAACCGGGCCATGTCTCACAAAGCCATAACTACCCGTATTGCGCGTCCGTTCAAGATCGCCGCCCCGGCCTAAATTGCCGCAGGCTGGCAGTCTGGATGCCGCCTTATCCCGCCCCGCCGCCGGCGATGTTCTGGCTCAACCTCATCACGGTGATGGCGAAGACCAGGACCATGAAGGCGACCAGCGACCAGGCGATCGCGATATTGCGCTTCTTGCGGGCCGCTTCTTCCTCTTCGGACAGCTGGACGTGTTCGCCCGACGCCTGGCCCTCGCGGTGGAAGAAGCCGAAATTGCCGGAGGCATCCGCGCCGGAACTGTCCTTG
Source organism: uncultured Maricaulis sp. (assembly GCA_965228215.1). Taxonomy (GTDB): domain Bacteria; phylum Pseudomonadota; class Alphaproteobacteria; order Caulobacterales; family Maricaulaceae; genus Maricaulis. The sequence goes on from OZ245800.1 coordinate 413,746, forward strand.
CGGTCAGGTACGGCGGGTGTTTCTTCCGGCTGTTTGTCGGAGGTGTCGCTCATGCTCAGCCTCCCACGCCCGGGACAGCCCAGTACATGCCCAGACCGTGTTCGGCGATCAGGGCGGCAAACAACGCCGCCAGATAACCGATCGAATAGGCGAAGAGATCACGCGCGGCCTTGTCGCCCGCACGCACGGCGTAGAGCTCGCCCTCGGCTGCCGATCCCGCTTCGCCGGCCCGCGAGCGGAAGATCCGCCAGGCCAGGAGCATGAAGAGTGCGCCGCCGCCAATCGAGGTCAGTGCATAGCCGATACCGCCCAGCCCGGTGAGGACGGGCGCGCCGGCAAACACCACCATGACGATGGAATAGAGCAGGATCTGGAGACGGGTGGACTTGGCGCCCTTGGCGACCGGCATCATCGGCACGTTCGCGGCGGCGTAGTCGCCCGACTTGTAGAGCGCCAGGGCCCAGGAATGGGGCGGCGTCCACAGGAAAATGATCATGAAGAGGATGACGGCATCCAGGGAGATCTCGCCCGTGGCGGCAATCCAGCCGATCATCGGCGGGAAGGCGCCGGCGGCACCGCCGATCACGATATTCTGCGGCGTCGAGCGCTTGAGCAGCATCGTGTAGATGACGGCGTAGAAGAAGATCGAAAAGGCCAGCAGGCCGGCAGCCAGATAGTTGGACGCCAGGGCCATCAGCAGGACCGCCAGGATCGAGGCGACCATGCCGAAACCATAGGCATTGGAGACCGAGACGGCACCGCGCGGGATCGGCCGCTTGCGCGTCCGGTTCATCGTAGCGTCGATATCGGCGTCATAGGCCATGTTCAGCGCGCCGGCGGCGCCTGCGCCGACAGCGATGCAGAGGATCGAGATCATCGCGAGCCCCCAGTCGAAGGCGACCGGAGCGGCGACCAGACCGGCAAAGGCGGTGAAGACGACAAGTGTCATCACACGCGGCTTCATCAGGTCAAAATAGTCGCGGGGCGAGGCCGTCGAAACGGCCCCGCCCTCTTTGCGATGAACGCTGGGGTTCGAAGTGGTGTCCAAGAGCGTGCCTTACTTGATACGCGGCAGCTCGCTGAACTGGTGGAAGGGCGGCGGAGAGGACAGGGTCCACTCGAGCGTCGTTGCCCCTTCACCCCAAGGATTGGCGTCGGCCTTCCGGCGGCGAATCATGGATTCGATCAGCACCAGGAAGAAGAGCACCATACCCACGAGCATGATCACATAGCCCCACGAGGAGACTTCATTCCACTGCGAGAAGGCATCCGGATAGTCGACATAGCGACGCGGCATGCCCTGCAGGCCCAGGAAGTGCTGCGGGAAGAAGATCACGTTCGCGCCCACGAAGAAGAACAGGAACTGCAGACGTGCGAGCATGGAATTGTACTTCACGCCCCAGATCTTCTCGTACCAGTAGTACCAGCCCGCGAAGATCGCGAAGACGGCACCGAGCGACAGCACATAGTGGAAGTGCGCCACGACGTAATAGGTGTCGTGCAGCGGCTGGTCGATACCGGCATTGGCCAGCACCACGCCCGTCACACCACCGACGGTGAACAGGAAGATGAAGCCGATCGCCCACATCATCGGGGTGCGGAATTCGATGGAACCGCCCCACATCGTCGCGATCCACGAGAACACCTTGATGCCTGTCGGCACCGCGATGACCATGGTGGCCGCCACGAAATAGGCCTTCAGATCCACCGGCATGCCGACCGTGTACATGTGGTGTGCCCACACGATGAAGCCGATGAAGCCGATGGCGACCATGGCGTAGGCCATGCCCAGATAGCCGAAGACCGGCTTGCGGGAGAAGGTCGACACGATGTGCGAGATGATGCCGAAGCCCGGCAGGATCAGGATGTAGACTTCCGGGTGTCCGAAGAACCAGAACAGGTGCTGGAACATCACCGGATCACCACCGCCGGCCGGATCGAAGAAGGCCGTGCCGAAATTGCGGTCGGTGAGCAGCATGGTCAGCGCGCCGGCGAGAACCGGAAGCGAGAGCAGCAGCAGGAAGACCGTGACCAGCATGGACCAGACGAACAACGGCATCTTGTGGATCGTCATGCCCGGAGCGCGCATGTTGAAGATCGTGGTGATGAAGTTGATCGCGCCCAGGATGGAGCTCACACCGGCAATGTGCAGCGACAGGATCAGCAGATCCATCGCCGGACCGTCATGGCCCATTGTCGACAAGGGCGGGTAGAGCACCCAGCCGCCGCCGAAGCCCATATTCTGGCCCGTACCCGGGACAAACATGGACAGGAAGGCCAGGCCGAAGGCTGCGGGCAGCAGCCAGAAGGAGATGTTGTTCATGCGCGGGAATGCCATGTCCGGCGCGCCGATCATCAGCGGTACGAACCAGTTCCCGAAACCACCGATCAGCGCCGGCATGACCATGAAGAAGATCATGATCAGACCGTGCATCGTGGTGATCACATTGTAGTTGTGCTCATTGCCCCAGAAACCGCCGTTGAAGACCTGGAGACCCGGTTCGGCGAGCTCCCAGCGGATGAGGCCGGACATGGCACCGCCGATAATCCCCGCGAAGATCGCGAAGATCAGGTACATCGTGCCGATGTCCTTGTGGTTGGTGGAATACACCCAGCGCTTCCAATCCCAGAGGCTGGGGGTGTGATCGTCGTGCGTTGCAGCTTCAGCAGACATGGTTCAGCCCGTCCTAGTCCAATTGCGCCAGGCGCGTTTGCCGCGCGGCATTGTATTCAGCGATGATGGCATTGCCCTCATCCGAACCTGGTCCGGCCTCGATCCAGGCATCGAAAGCTTCCTGCGAAACCGCATGAACTTCGATCGGCATGAAAGCGTGGCGCAGGCCACAGAGTTCCGAGCATTGACCGTAGTAGACGCCTTCCTGATCGACGCGGAACCAGGCCTCGTTGAGGCGGCCCGGGATGGCGTCCATCTTCGTGCCGAAGGCCGGCATCGCCCAGTTGTGGATCACGTCGGCAGCCGCGACCTGGAGGCGCACGGTGGCACCAACCGGAACGACGACCGGGTAATCAACCGACAGATTGCGCAACTGGCCCGGACCGATGTCCTCGTCCGGGATCATGTTGGAGAAGTATTCGCCGCCGCCATGATCGACATACTCATAACCCCAATACCACTGGTAACCGGTGGTCTTGATGGTGAAGTCGGCTTCCGGGATCTCGTCTTGGAAATACAGGAGCGGGAAGGAGAAGACCGAGATAACGACCAGGATAAGGACCGGGATCGCCGTCCAGACCACTTCCAGGAAGGTGTTGTGCGAGAATTTCGCCGGCTCCGGATTGGCCTTCCGGTTGTACCGGATGATGATCCAGATGAGCAGGCCCATCACGAACAGAGTGATCACCGTGATGATCGGCAGGAGCAGCCAGTCGTGGAACCAGACGGCTCGCTCCATGATCGGTGTGACGGCCGGCTGGAAACCCAGGCCTCCGTCCGTCGGTTGACCCGGCGTAGCGAACGCAGCGGTCGCGGCGGTCATCCAGGTGAGCAGGATTGCGGTCAAGAAACGCATGGCTTCCCCATACAAGTCAGGCGTGATGGCGAGGGGACCCTCGCCGATGGCGGCGGAATATAGTGCCGGTCGACTGCCCTGTCAGGCCGTCAATGGCATTTTTTGTAGTACGAGTCGCAGACCCGTACGTTTGGACCCTGTTTTACGCTTTAGATCAACTGGTTACACGTGGGGAAAACACCCACGATGGTCAGAGCCGTCCGCGCGTCTAGATATGGTAGAGTGGTTTCGCCGGTCTTGGAGGTCCAATTTATGCGTCCAATCGTCACATTATTCGCCCTTATGACACTCGCGATCAGCGCGCCGGCTGCGGCCCAAGTGCAGGTTATTGGCGATTCGGCAGCCTCGTCCTGTTTCCGCGGCGTCGAGCGCAATCGCGCCGCCTTGCAAACACTGGAACACTGCACGACTGCGCTCGAACGCGACGTGCTCGCGCCGCGCGACCGGGCCGCCACCCACGTCAATCGCGGCATCATCCATCTCCGGCGCAATCAGCTTGACCGGGCGGCGGCCGATTTTGGCCGCGCCTCCGAGCTTGATCGCGACGGCAGGCTGCGCGGAGCCATCGCCGTAAACCGCTCGGCCGTTCTCCTGCGCCAGGGCTTCGTATCGGCGGCACTGGAACAGACTGATATCGCTCTCGCCGAAACCGGGCCGCATCGCGCCGACGCCTGGTTCAACCGGGCGGTCGCCCTCGAGGAACTCGACGATCTGACCGGCGCCTACCATGCCTATCGGGAAGCCCAGGCACTACGCCCTGGCTGGCCGGCACCGGCGCGCGAGCTGGCCCGTTTCAGCGTCGACGGCTCGAGCTGACCGCAACGCGTCCGGCTGCATCGCAGGCCCGCGGTTTCCTCGGACGGGCGGCTCGACTATGTCTTGGACTAGGTATTCGCCAACTCACGGACCCCGACCATGTCAGATTCGCCCATCGAGAATTTCGATTTCGACGCCGATGATATCCGCCCGATCCTCTCGGACGTGGTTGGCGGCGCCGATGATGGCGAACTCTTCCTGGAAACCTCTGTTTCCGAATCCCTGGTCTTCGATGACGGCCGGCTGAAATCGGCCAATTTCGATGCGGGCCGCGGTTTCGGCCTGCGCTGCGTGGCAGGCGAGGCCTTCGGTTATGCCCACTCCTCCGACGCCTCGCTGGACGCGGTCAAACGCGCGGCAGAAACGGCATCGGCCGCCAAGCGCGGACATAGCGGCGTTACGGATACCGGCCCGGCCGGTACCAATCGCCAGCTTTACGCGCCCGTCGATCCGGTGTCGGAACCGGTCTTCGAGGTGAAGTCGGCACTCCTCCAGGAGATCGACGCCTATTGCCGCGGACAGGAAAGCGGCGTGGTCCAGGTCAGCGCCTCGATCGCGGCCTCCCGACGTGCCGTCTCGATCATCCGGGCCGATGGCGACATGAAAACGGATATCCGTCCGCTGGTCCGTCTCAATGTGTCGGTGACGATGGAGAAGGACGGTCGCCGTGAGACCGGCTCTGCCGGCGCCGGTGGTCGCGCGATGTTTGACCAGTGGATCGAGCCGTCCGCATGGAAATCCCTCGCCGATGAAGCAATCCGGATCGCCAAGGTCAATCTCGACGCCGTCGACGCACCGGCCGGCGTGATGGATGTCGTGCTGGGCGCGGGCTGGCCGGCCGTACTGCTGCACGAAGCGGTCGGTCACGGCCTGGAAGGTGATTTCAACCGCAAGGGCTCCTCGGCCTTCGCGGGCAAGATGGGCGAGCGTGTTGCCGCACCGGGCGTGACCGTCATCGATGACGGCACGATGCCGGAGCGCCGCGGTTCGCTGACCATTGATGATGAAGGCACGCCGACCGAACGCACGGTGCTGATCGAGGACGGTATCCTGGTCGGCTACATGCAGGACCGGATGAATGCGCGTCTGATGGGCCAGAAGCCCACGGGCAATGGCCGGCGCCAGTCCTACGCCCACCCGCCCCTGCCGCGCATGACCAATACCTACATGCTGGCCGGCCAGCACAAGCGCGAGGAAATGGTGGAGAGCCTGAAGGACGGGATTTATGCCGTGAATTTCGGCGGCGGCCAGGTCGACATCACGTCGGGCAAATTCGTCTTCCAGTGCACCGAGGCCTATCGCGTCATCAACGGCAAGATCGACGCGCCGGTAAAGGGCGCGACGCTGATCGGTGACGGCCCGACCTCTCTGACCCAGATCTCGATGATCGGTGATGATTTCGAGATGGATCCGGGTGTCGGCATGTGCGGCAAGGCCGGACAGGGTGTGCCGGTCGGTGTCGGCCAGCCGAGCCTGAAGATCACCGGCCTGACGGTCGGCGGCGCAGCCGCCTGATTTCACAGGAAATTTCCGGCGAACCTTGCAGGACCGTAGCAAAGCTCACGGAACGGTGACGTTTCTAACTGATCCTTACGTAGCGTCTTTTACAGAGCGGTCTTATCCCTGATCTCGCGGCTGGGCAGGCGCAGACTCTAGGGACGACATGCGAGGGAATTGGACACGAGCGGTTGTGGGAACCGCGATCTTCGGCATTGCTGCCGGGATCACTCCAACCATGGCACAGGATGCCGACACCTCACCGACCACCGACAATGTTCAGGTCAGTGCAGGCATCGCCACCTATTCACCAACTTTTTTTACGGCGTTTGTACCGGTAACCGCGCTCGACATGGTTCAGCGCATTCCGGGGTTCAGCCTGTCGAATGGTGACACCAATCGACGCGGTCTGGGCGACAGTTTCGGCAATCTCCTGATCAACGGTGCTCGGCCGTCGAACAAGTCGCTGTCACTGCAGACCGTATTGCAGCGGATCCGGGCGGAGGATGTCGAACGCATCGAACTCGTCCAGGAGGCGCTGCCGCAATTCGACATGCGCGGCCATCCGCGCCTGGTCAATGTGATCCTGCGCGAAGGTGCGGGCAATTCGGGCTCCTGGCAGGCCCGGCTGAGCCTCTCCGATGCCCAGCGCCTCGGACCGCGCGGCATCGTGTCCTACACGACCCGCCTCGGCGATGCGGAAGTCACCCTCGGCCTCGATACCGGCTGGATGGGCAATCGTGTCCGCCGCCGCGAGGAATTGTGGGATCTCGGCACGACCCTGGTCGAGCGCCGTTTCGACCACGACCAGCGTCACTACCAGGAAGCCGTCCCGACGATTTCCGTGAACTGGCCGATCGACGACAAATCCACCTTGCGTCTCGACACGCGGGTCTATGCCTGGGAATGGCGCCGGACCCAGTGGTCGGATGTGCAACAGCCCGTGGGGGCAGGCTTTGCACCGCTGCGCGTGGAGACCAATTCCACCGAAAATCACGGCTCGTCCTGGTCCGTCAACGCCGACTACGAGCGCGAGCTCACCGACAATATCAGCATCCAGACCATCGCCCTGGTCAGCCGCGAGCGCTGGGATGACGGTCCGGAAGCCTTCGCCAATTTCGACGCCGTAGCCGGGTTTTCCGGGGCGACGATCGTCAATGCCAATGGCGAGTACGAGGAGACGGCCTTCCGCCAGACCCTGTCCTGGGATCCCAATGACCGCCACGCCGTTGAAGTGGGTGCGGAGACTGCGCTCAACGCCCGCGATACCAGCCTGCGTCTGGAATTCGACAACGGCACGACGGTAACGCCGATCAATCTTCCGGTCGCCGACACCCGCGTGGAGGAAGTGCGTTCGGAACTCTTCGCCACCCATTCCTGGACGATCAATGACCGGTTCAGCCTGGAAAGCGGGCTGCGCTACGAGATGTCGGAGATCACCCAGACCGGCGATGCCAACCAGACGCGGACGTTCAACTATGCCAAGCCCAGCTTCACGCTGAACTGGCGCCGCGACGACCGTAATCGCATCCGCTTCACCGCTCGCCGCGATGTCGCGCAGCTGAGTTTCGGCAAGTTCGCCAGCTCGGTCGATGTGGCGGACAATAATTCCACGCTCGGCAATCCGGACTATGTGCCCCAGCGCACGGTCACGCTGGAAGCCGAATGGGAGCGCCGTTTCGGAGATGACGGCTCGGTCTCGCTCAAGATCGGCCATGACTGGATCCAGGATCTCGACGGCTGGGTGCCGATCACGACGCCGACCGGCGTGTTCGACGCGCCGGGCAATATCGGCGATGGCACGAATTTCCGCGTCACCGGCAATATGACGACGCCGCTGGACCGGCTGGGCCTGTCCAATGCCGTCATCGATGTCTTCCTGGAGTGGTACAATACCAATGTCACGGATCCGCTGACCGGCATGGACCGCCACTGGTCCGGCTATCGCGAATGGGAATTGCGCCTGGATTACCGCCAGACATTCCCGGAGCATCAGCTGGCCTGGGGCTGGGACTATTTCTGGCTCTCGGATGGGGAGATCTTCCGGGCCCAGGAATACCGGGTCCAGGGTTTCACCGACGGCGATCTGGATATCTATGTCGAGACCACGCGCTGGTTCGACATGACGACCCGGCTTGGCGTGGACGGTGTCATCAATAATGGCGATGACCGGGAACGGATCTTCTATAATGGCTCCCGAGCCCTCGGGAATGTCCGGGCCATCGAATACCAGAACGCCTCCATGGGCCCGACCTGGTATCTGCAATTGCGGGGGACGTTCTAGACGGGCGCACCCGCTGCCTGTCCGGAATGTCTGACGCCGGAAAGCGTGGACGCGGCGGAGCAATCCTGACCGCGTTCACGCGATTTTGTCCAAGTTTCGTCCCGGCGAACCGGTTTTTGGACACTTTGCATTCGCATAACGCCGCATTTGGGGTAGAATACTCATATGCAAAATACGCGAGAAAATACCTACGAAACTCACGGCCGGGCCGCGAGCGAGTCGCGGTCACATGTCCGGAATGCCGGCACGGCAGCCCTCGCCATCCTGGCATCCTGCCTGATGATCGGGCCCGCTCTTGCGGATCCCGTTCAGCTGGGCCGGACCATGGCCGGTCACCCGACGATCGATCTCTCGATCGATGATTCGGGTCCCTTCACCTTTGTCTTCGATACCGGGGCCAGCCACAGCGCGATCGCGTTGCCTGTGGCACGCGATCTCGGCTTCGACGGCACGATCGCGGCCTCCGACGAGGTCCAGGCCCTGACGACATTGTTCGAGGCCGAGCTCTTCACCCTGCAGAATGTCCGTGTCGGCAGCACGCCGGCGCGCAGTTTTTCCAGCGTGGTCCTCCCGGCCGATGACGGACCCCTCCCCGTCGTCGGTTTCCTCGCACCGGGCGATATCAATGTTGATCGCTACAGCGTGAATTTCGAGACCGGCGAGCTGGATCTCGATGCGCCGGCCCTGGCGCATCGTGACGGTATCCTGCATTCCGAGCTCGGCCTGCTCTTCGGCCGGGCGCGGCTGGGTGCCCGAAGTGTAGAGATCGCCGTGATGATCGATACGGGCACGCCGCGCAGTTTCGTGAATACGGCCCTGCGGCGTTACCTGCCGCATCGCACCTTCTCGCTGACCTACCGGATCGCCGGTGTCGACAACAAGGACACGACCGACGGCACACCGATCCGCATCCGCCGCCTCAACATGGGTGGTCTCTGCATGAGCCGCGTCGACGTGCTCTATTCGGAACTCGACATTTTCAGCGCACTCGGCTGGAGCGACCGCCCGGCCATGGTGGTGGGCATGGATATCCTCAACTCCACCCAGCTCACCGTCGACCAGACGACCGGCCATTTCGAACTCTCTGCCCAGACGCCCTCGGACGGCTGCGATGATCGTACGCAGCTGGAGGAATTGCCGGAGATCACGCTGGGATAGATTTCCCCCGCCCCCCGGGGGGATTTGGGCCACATGACCAAGGCCCAGAAGAAAGGCCGCGGAGCTTGCGCTCCGCGGCCTTGTCCTTTGCAGAATGCCTGCGAGGCCTAGGGCGCGTCCGAAGACTTGTCCATCGAGGCACCGCCCGCTTCCGTCTCGGTCGGATGCGGCGTCATCTGACCGTCCGCATCGCCCATCAGCTTCTTGATGATCGGCGAGATCAGCAGCATGCCGACGGCGATCGCCATGGCGATCATGCCGACCTGCGAATAGACGTCCGTATAGGTCGCCTTCGCAGCGGCCACGTCCGTCAGCTGGCCGCCGATCGTCTCGGCGCCCGTGGACGAGGCAATGATGCCCGCCAGGAAGTTTGAGAGGCCGGAATACAGGAACCAGGCGCCCATCGTCATGCCGACAACGCGGGCCGGAGCCAGTTTCGTCACGGCCGACAGGCCCACCGGGGAGAGCATCAGCTCGCCCATGGTGTGGATCCAGTAGATCAGGAAGACGAAGTACACGGCCGTCATGCCGGCTTCGCCCGACAGGCCCATGCCCGCGACGAGGGCGTAGAAGCCCAGACCGGCCATGAAGACGCCCAGGGCGAACTTGACAGGCGTGGACGGATTGCGTCCGCGCTTGGCCAGGGCGATCCACATCCACGCAATGATCGGCGCGAAGATGAAGATGAAGCCCGCATTCAGCGACTGGAAGATCGGAGCCGGGACTTCCCAGCCGAACATCGTCCGGTCAACGAGACGGTCCGTGAACAGGTTCAGCGAGGAACCCGCCTGTTCGAACAGGGCCCAGAACGGGATCTGCGCGAGCACGAAATAGATCGCTGCCAGCATCTGGCCGCGTTCACTGCCCTTCGTCTTGAAGATCGCATAACCGACCAGGAAGACGAGCATCAGAATACCCAGCGGAGCCAGGATACTGCCCATGTATTCCGGGTTCATCACCGCCGTCATGGCGATGGCGACAATGCCCAGACCGGCGAGGTAACACGCCCACTCGACATTGATCGGTCCGAAGACTTTCTGCTTCAGCTTCTCCGGGTCAGGCGGCTCGGCGCGGCCTTCCAGCCAGCCCTGGAAGAAGAGGAAGGTCAGAAGACCTGCGACCATGCCGATACCCGCCAGGCCGAACCCGTACTTCCAGCCATAGGCGATGCCGATATAGCCGATGATGATAGAGGCCAGGAAGGCACCGATATTGATACCCATGTAGAAGATGGTGAAACCGGAATCCCGCCTCGCATCCCCATAGCCGTAGAGCGTGCCGACAATCGTCGAGATATTGGCCTTCAGGAAGCCCACACCCGCGATGATCAGCGCCAGGGCCAGGTAGAGGATGTTGACGTACAGCTCCTCCTGCTCGACCCGTGTCATCTCCGTAGAGAAGGGAATGGTCGCCGGCAGACCAACCGCGGCCGGATCGGACACCACGATCTGTGTCCCGCCTTCCGCGAAGGTCATGATCGACTGTCCGGTCTCGGAAATAATGAGCTGGTTGACGTTTTCACCGCTGCCGCGGCCGTCCAGCGTGATCTCGTATTCCGCACCCTCGAAGGTCAGGATCTGTTTCGACCCGGCGCCTTCGAACGCCATCATGCCGTGTCCGGCCACCAGGAGTATGGCGCCGAATGTCACGGCTTTTCGCTGTCCCAGATAACGGTCGGCCAGCGTTCCGCCGATGATGGTCATCACATAGACCAGCGCCGTGTAGGCACCGTAGATCAGCGTGGACTGCGAATCCGAGAACAGGAAATGCTGCGTCAGGTAAATGATCAGCAGGCCGCGCATCCCGTAATAGGAAAAGCGCTCCCACATCTCGGTGAAAAACAGAATGGCCAGTCCTTTCGGATGGCCGAAAAACGACGTGTCCTTGTTCTGGTTCACGTCCGGATTTGCCGTAGCGTCCGTCAATATGGTCTCCCCATGCCCGCCTACCCCGCGGACCTTTTTCTCGGGGCGCACTTGATCATGCGAGCGCCGCAGGCTCAAGCCTCCGGCACCGCTTCAAACGTTCATCTAGGTTACAAATTCGGGCCGATCGCCTGTCCGCATGCGGAGAATGGAACGGGCAGTGGCGAGACCGGACCTAGTAGGCGCTCTGGGTGAAAACCGGCTCTATCGAACCGTTCCATTCCGTCTCGAACGTCTCGATCAGGCATTCCGCGCGGGTGCGGCCCGTGGCGACGATCTCGTCGAGATCATCCAGGAAATGGCCTTCATTCTCGCCATAGCCGTTCAGACGGCGGCGCTGGTTGAGACCCTCGCGGGAGATCGCCAGGACCTCCTTGGCGACATCCTGCAGGGAACCATCGCGGAAACCGGCCCGCAATCCGTGTCGGGCCGCAGCGAGACGCAAGCCCTCGCGCTCATCGGCGGTCCAGTCCTTCACCAGATCCCAGGCGGCATCGAGCGCCGTGCCATCGTACAGCAGGCCAACCCAGAAGGCGGGCAGTGCGCACAGCGTGTTCCAGGGTCCACTGTCGGCACCGCGCATTTCCAGGAAGGTCTTCAGGCGCACTTCCGGGAATAGGGTGGAGAGATGGTCTTCCCAATCGCTCATCACGGGTTTCTCGCCCGGCAGGAGCGGCAGGCGCCCGTCCAGGAAATCGCGGAAGCTCATGCCGGTGGCGTCGTTGTAACGCCCCTCGCGCTTGACGAAATACATCGGCACGTCCAGCGCCCACTCGACATAACGCTCAAAGCCCATGCCGTCCTCGAAGGCGAAGGGCAGCATGCCGGTCCGGTTGTTGTCGGTGTCGGTCCAGATGTGGGCGCGATAGGAGAGATAGCCGTTCAGGCCGCCATCGGCGAAGGGCGAATTGGCAAACAGGGCCGTGGCGAGCGGCTGCAGGGCGAGCGAGACGCGCAGCTTTTTCACCATGTCGGCTTCGTCGGAGAAATCGAGATTTGTCTGCACGGTGCAGGAACGGAACATCATCTGATGCCCCAGCGTGCCCACCTTGGGCATGTAGGCCTTCATGACCTCATAGCGCGCCTTGGGCATCATCGGCGTGTCTTCCAGCGACCATTTCGGCGAGAAGCCGAGGCCCAGGAAACCGGCGCCGATCTCGTCGGCGACCTCGCGCACTTCACGCAAATGCTTGTTCACCTCGGCGCAGGTCTCGTGGACATTGTCCAGCGGCGCGCCGGAGAGTTCGAACTGTCCGCCCGGTTCCAGCGTGATGGATGCACCATTGCGCTTGAGCGCCACAACGACACCGGCTTCCTCGATGGGCTGCCAGTCGAAACGCTGCAGGCCCGTGAGCATTTTCTCGACGCTCGGACCGTCTGACGTGTAGGGAAGCGGGGTGTGATCGCCCAGCGCGAAGCCGAATTTCTCGTGCTCCGTACCGATGCGGAAATCCTCGACGGGCTTGCTGCCGGCCGCGAGATACTCTGCCAGCTGACCGATATGCTCGATCGGAGCGCCTTCGCCGCCCTGGTTATACGTCCCGCTCATGCCTGCACCCCTGCCGGTTCAATGTCCTCAACAGATATGGGGGTGTTCGCGCAGGAACAAGGGGGGGCCGCTGACAATCACAACCTTTTGAGCCGCTTGGACCGCGCCCCTGACTTTAACCCCATTTCCCGTTAAGATCGCAGTTATGGAAGGTGTGTCGGCGGAGGGGAACTGATGCATTTCTGGTCCGGAGTATTCGCCGCATTGGTCGTTTCCGTCGCTGTCCACGCGCAGCCGGATGAGTACCGTATCGGCGACTCGGTCGAATTTTACGAACAGGGCTGGTACTTCAATCTTGACGGTCAGGAGCTGACTGATCTCGTGCAGACAGCCTCCGAAGAGAATAATCGGGTCGCGACCGTCGCGGGATATCACGTCACTGGCGCGGGCACGCGGTTTGTCGCCCGGGTTGTCGACCAACCGCCCCCCCGCAGGCTTGGCCTTGTCGATAATCCCAACTGGTACGCTTGGTACGTCTACGCCGATCTGACGCGAGCAAACCTTTACGAGTACATCGACCGCTTCCACTATCGCCAGAACTTCAGGATTCGGATGGACTCCTACTACACGCCCCAGGGCGTTCGTTATGTCGTAGTGATGCACCGGCGCAATGAGCACCGCGATGACACCTCCTACCGGCAAAACGAACTTGTAGGCCTGCTCAATCCACAATGGGCGCAGAGTATTCAGTCGGTCATACGCTCCGGTGACCATCCGTACAGCACGTCTTCAGCCGTTACGCCGCGGGGAGAGGTGGAGTTTTCTGCGCTCATCAATCCCGGGCGATACTTCGACACCAATTTCAGGCAAAACCCGCAATGGGAGATGACCGCGCCAAGGTTTGAGACGTGGCATGAACAATCGCTCGCTCAAAACATGCCTGTGCACCACTTTGACATGACACCGGGCTTGCGCGGCGGGCCGGTGCGTTACTCTGGACTGGCTTATGACGGAGCGGGGCATACCTGGTACAACGCTTGGGACGGTCGTGGCGGTGCCGGACAGACCCTCGTTTTGGAAATTCCCGGACGCCAGCTCGCCGAACGCCTCGCACAGATCTCCGAACAGGGACGCTATATCCGCCTCGCGAATGCTGTCGAACGCTACCATGGCGGAGGACCGGAAAATGATGTCGTCTATGCCCTGGTTGTTTCGGGCTCGGAACCACTTCCCGACCTACCCCTTGGGGCTGACCCTTGGGGTCATGAACGCGGCCCCGAAATCATCTTGGCGGAACCGACGCGGCCGCCGCCTCCAGCACCCGACTCAATCCTGAATCCTGTCGAGTTCGCCGAAACCAAACCGCCTCGTGTCGAGCCCAGCCTTGTTCAAACAGGGTCCGCAGGAGCAAGCGAGACTACAATTCTGGGAAACTCACACGGGCTCGACGAGATCCGGGACCACATCCGTGACGATATTCACGCCTTGCGCATCCACATAATCGTGAAGCGCCATGGTCGACTTGATTGGACAGTGGAACCGGAAGGGCCCGTTCGCCTGGATGACCCGGAACACTGGTATCATCTCGACAGCCGGTCGCTCATGTCCAACCCCGCCGTGTTCGAGCAGATCATCCGTGCGCGACTCCGTTCTCAGGGAATAACGCCAAGTGGCAACTTCAGGATCAACACATCGGGCATGATCCGCAGAGGCGGAATAATCGCCGGCACCAACATCGGTGGAGGGCTCGTGAATTGAGGTCTTTGCTTCTCACGCTTGCGCTTCTGCTGGTCGTGCCGCACGCGGCAAAGGCACAAGACCCATCTCCGGATGGTCTTGTTGCGATGGCCATATCTGCGCGCATCCTGGATGATCCAGCACCAGAGGGCGACGCGGTTCAATTCTCGGATGGCGTTCAGGCCTATCTCCGCAGCCTCGACCTCTCGCGGCCTCGCTTCGAGAGCGGCGAGATTGCACCGATATCCTCGGTCGAGGAAGCCAATGGCGATCATACAATCATATTTGGTCTGTCATTCCCGGAGGAAACCGGGCGTCGCCTCTTGGCGTTCGTAGAGGCTCGCTACACGCCCAATCCAAAGCTGATCCACGTGACTACGGTTGAATTCTTCTGGACATCGCCGGAGTCGCCAGAGTTTCAGGCCCGCATCATTCCACGAAACACGCTCTCACCGTCTCGGCCGAGGGCCAGCAGCTACGCTCAAAGTGTCAGTCTTCTTGGCGAGATCACCGCTGCCGCGATCGACCCCGGGTCCGCAGAATCTGCAGACGGCGCCTACGCTGTCTTCTTCACCGACCGTGTGGCCCTCGATGCCCGCGTCCGCGTCACCTATGCAAGCAGCGAGGATGGCGACGCCATCCGCGAGGTCAACGCCTATCGTCTCGATGAAACAGGTTGGCCCATCATCCACATTCCAGCCGATGAGGTGGAGCTTGGCTATCTTCAGATCCGATACACACCGGGTTCAGATCGCCCGCGAGACGAACGTGAGGAGATAGTGCTCGGCGCTTGGTATACGGCCCGGTTCTAACCCCAATCCCCGCGCCCGGCCTGCCAGAGCGTCAGTGCGGCGATCGCGGCGGTTTCCGCGCGCAGGATGCGCGGCCCCAGCGTGACAGCGCGGACATAGGGCAAGGCGCGCAGGCGGTCTCTTTCCTCGACCGAGAACCCGCCTTCCGGACCGATCAGGATGGCCGCCGGGCCGTCCGGCATCTCGCGGAGCACGTCCAGCATGGGCGCGCCACGGCCGGTCTCGCCGCCCCAGGGGCGTTCGCCATCATCCCCGGCCTCGTCGCAATAGATCAGCGTGCGGGCCTCGTCCCAGCCGTCCAGGACAGCTTCGAGCCGGTCGGCGTCGTGGATGGCCGGCAGGTCGAGGCGTTCGGTCTGTTCGGCGGCTTCCTTGGCGATGGCTTCGAAACGGTCGAGACGCAGACGTTCGGACTGCGTGCGCGCCGTGATCACAGGACGGATCTCCGCCACGCCGAGTTCGGTTGCCTTTTCCACAATCAATTCATTCTTCTGGCGCTTCACAGGCGCGAAGAGCAGCCAGAGGTCCGGCACGCCCGTCTGCGGGCGGTTCTGCGTCTGGCAGGCGAGGATCGCAGCCTTCTTATGGGCCTGCGCCACAACGGCCTGCCATTCGCCATCGCGTCCGTTGAACAGGCGAATCCCATCACCCTCACTGCGTCGCATGACATTGATCAGATAGTGGCTGTCTTCCCGGGACAGCGGCACGGCCTGGCCATCACCCAGGGGCAGATCGAGGAAAAGGCGCGGATCATTGCTCATATGTCCGCTTTGCCCCGCACGCCCCTGCGACGTCAACCTGCCTTGATCTCGCCCCTTCGCTTTGCGAAAGGGGGGCATGCTCCTGAACTTTGATCGCCGAGTCGCCGACTCCATTCCGAAAACCTGGGTCGATACCGCGCCGGAAAGGCTGCGGCCGTATCTGCGTCTGGCGCGCTATGACCGGCCGATCGGTTTCTGGCTGCTGGCCCTGCCCTGCTGGATGGGATTGCTGCTGGCCCGCGTCGGCGAGGGGCTGGGCCTGATCGATCTCTGGTACGCAATCCTGTTCGCCGTCGGCGCCATCGCCATGCGCGGGGCGGGCTGTACCTATAATGACATCATCGACCGCGATCTCGACCGCCAGGTCGCGCGCACGGCTGACCGTCCGCTCGCGGCCGGTACGATCTCGCTGAAATCCGCCTGGATCTTCCTGGCCGCACAGACAGGTGTGGGTCTGCTGGTTCTGCTGCAACTGCCCTGGCTGGCAGTCTTCGTCGGACTGGCCTCGCTGCTTCTCGTGGCGGCCTATCCCTTCATGAAACGCATCACCTGGTGGCCGCAGGCCTGGCTGGGCCTGACGTTCAACTGGGGCATCCCGGTCGCCTACACGGCAGCGGCCGGCTCCATCGACGCCACGATGATTGCGCTCTACGCCGCCGCCGTGTTCTGGACGCTGGGTTATGACACGATCTACGCGCACCAGGATGTGGATGATGACGCCATGATCGGCGTCCGCTCGACCGCGCGGCTCTTCGGCGAACATTCGCAATGGTGGATCGCCGGCTTCTACGGCCTGTCCGCCAGCCTCGCGGGCGTGGCAATCGTGCTGCAACAGGCCTCGCCCTGGATCGTCATCGGGTTCGCGCTCTACGCCGCGCATCTGTTCGACCAGATCCGCCGCCTCGACATAACCGACGGTGCGGCCTGCCTCGCCCTTTTCAAGTCCAACCGGATCACCGGTCTCCTTCTCTGCGCGACACTCCTCATCGGCGCAATCGTTTGACGCTGCCCGTCCGACCTGTCTTGATACGGGTTCACTCCGTTCAGCGAACGGGGGATTGGGAGGGTGTGTATGCGTAACGGGTTCAGGGCCCTGACAGCCCTGCTGTGCCTGGCGGGAGTATCGATGTCCGCGCCGGCGCAGGCGGGTTCATTCGAACATGATCTGGCTCATACCGGCCTGCTGGAAACCACGTCCAGCGGCCTCGACCTGCCGATCGAATACCACCGCCTGGACAATGGCCTGCGCATCGTCCTGGCCGAGGATCATTCCGTACCGACCACCACGGTCGCCGTGTATTTCGGTGTCGGCTTCCGCAATGAACCGCGCAACCGCACCGGTTTCGCCCACCTGTTCGAACATCTCTTCTTCATGGGTTCGAACCGCATGCCGGGCGAGAATTTCTACGGCTATGTCTCGAACATGGGCGGGATCGCCAACGCCTCGACCCGGCTCGACTTCACCAATTACTTCGCCGTGGTGCCGTCCAACGCACTGCAGGCGATGCTGTGGGCGGAAGCGGCCCGGATGGCCTCGCCGGCCCTCGATCCGGCCGAGCTGGAAAACCAGCGCAATGTGGTGCGCAACGAGATCTACATGAATGTCGAGGACCAGGCCTATGGCGGCTGGACCTGGATCGACCTGCCTATGGCGGCGAACGAGAACTGGCACAACGCGCATAATTTCTACGGCGATCTGAGCGATATCGAGGCCGCGACCGTGACCGAGGCCCAGGCGTTTTTCCGGGATTATTACCGGCCCAGCAACGCGGTTCTCGTGATTGCCGGCGATTTCGACCCGGCCGAGACGATGGGCTGGATCGAGGCGGAATTCGGCCATATCCCGAACCGCCGCGCCCCGGCTCCGATCGATACGAGCGAGCCGCGTCAGACGCAGGAGAAATTCGCTGTTCGCGATGATCCGCTGGCGACACAGCCGGCCCTGGCCGTGGGCTATCACATGCCCGAGCGCGGCACGCCGGAATATTACGCCATGGCGATCATCGACCAGATCCTGCTGCATGGCGGCGATGCCCGCCTGCGCCAGCGCCTGGTCGACCAGCGCGGCTATTCCTCGGAAATCGGCGGCGGGATCAACCTGCTGGGCAACGCATTCAACTATAACGGCCCGATGCTGTGGACGGCCTCGCTGATCCATGGTGGCGAGTTCAGCCGCGACCAGATCCTCGCCGATCTCGACCTGGAGATGGAACGCCTGCGTACCGAGCTGGTGACGCCGGCTGAATTGCGCCGCGCCCGCGCCAAGCTGATGACCGATTTCTACGCCGGGCTGGAAAACTCGACCCGGTTCGGCCTGGTGGATCTGCTCGCCAGCTTCACCCTGTTCGATGATGATCCCTGGCGGATCAACAATATCCAGGCCGGGTTCGACGAGGTCACGCCGGAACTGATCCAGCGCACCGCGCGGGAGTATCTGCGCTCGAGCAATCGTACCGTGCTGGAAGTCCGGCCGGGACCGGCCCGGACGGCCCAATCTCCGGCGACTAGTGCGCGCAATGCGGGGAGCCGGCCATGAGACAACTGAGCCTGATCCTGCCCGTACTCCTGCTTCTGATCACCGGCCTGGTACCGGCCTCGGCCCAGAGCCTCCTGCCGCCGCCGGTCGGCGAACGCGCGCCGCTGGACCTGCCGGAAACGCGCACCATCACGCTGGACAATGGCCTGACCATCACGTTCGTGCCCTGGGGCATGACACCCACCGTGGACGTCGTCGTCTCGGTGCGCGCCGGCAATATTGATGAGGGCCGCGAGACCTGGCTGTCCGATCTCACGGTCGACATGATGGCCGAGGGTTTTGCCGGTCGCGACAAGGAAGAGATCTCGGACCTGTTCGCCGAGATGGGCGGAAGCCTGAGCGCTGCCGTCGTCGCGACGCATTCCACCTTCGGCACTTTCGTCCTGTCTGAACATGGTCCGCGCGCCGTGGAACTCCTGGCTGAGGCCGTGCGCCAGCCGGACTTTCCGCCAGCTGCCCTGCGCCGGGTCCGGGCCAACATGATCCGTGATGTCGAACTGGTTGCCGCGATGCCGGACAGCATCGCGGACAGCGCGCTGATGCAGCACCTGTTTGACATTGATCACCCCTATTACCGCTACCTGCCGACCGCACAGCAATTGCGCGGACACAGCCTGGAAGACCTGCGGCGCTTCCACCGCGCCCATTTCGGCGCGGCGCGCACGCATATCTACATCGCCGGCCGTTTCGACGAACGGGCCATGGAGAATGCTGTCCGCCGTCATTTCGGGGATTGGGAAGCCGGGCCTGAAGACAATGCGATCAACACCATTCCCAGCCCGGGACCGGTCGTGCACCTGATCAATCGTCCGGGAGCGCCGCAATCGACTGTACGCCTGGTCTACCCGGTCTCCTCGATCGACGCGAAATCGGCCCCGGCGGTCTCGATCATGGACGCGACGCTCGGCGGAACGATCGCCGCGGTGATCCGCGATCTCGGCTATTCCTACTCGCCGGGCAGTTTCCTGCGCTGGACCCGCGGCGGCGGCTACTGGAATTATTTCGACGCCATCGACACGCCCCATACCGGCGAGGCGCTGATGCAGAGCCTGGCCATCATCGACTGGCTGCGGGCGGAGAGCTGGGACATTTCCGGCACGCAGAACTGGCTGGCCAGCACCTATGTGATGGAGACCGGTTCGACCGGTGGCCTGATCGGCCAGCTCATGCATCGCGATGGTTACGGTCTGCCGCAGGATCATCTCGAGACCTATGTCGACGAATTGATGGATGTCACGCCGCAACAGGTCAGCGCTGCCGTGCGCGCCTATCTGCGGCATGACCGAATGGTGCTCGTCATCGTCGGCGACATGGCCCGCATCGAGGACTCGATCCGGGCCATACCCCAGCTGCAGGGCGCCCGTTTCGTCCGCACGGAAGCCGGCGCACCAGATTAAATGTTCTCCATGCGGGTTTGACCGCGACCGCGAGCGGGGCTTTGATCCCCCACTTGCAGATCGCATCAGACAGTGGGGAGAACATGTCCGTATACAAAGGCCTGGCCGCCGGACTCGGCGCGCTGATACTCGCTGCCTGCCAGCCCGCGGAGAACACGTCCGCCGGCTCGTCGCAGGCCCCGGAGACAGCCAGCACATCATCCGTCCCGTCAGGGTTCGAGGTGGATGTGAGCTACCATTCTCTCGAGAATGGCCTGCGCATCGTCCTGTCCGAGGATCATTCCGTCCCCACCGCCACGGTCGCCGTCTATTACGGTGTCGGCTTCCGCAATGAACCGCGCGGTCGCACCGGTTTCGCCCACCTGTTCGAACACCTCATGTTCCAGGGTTCGCGCAATCTGCCGCACGGCGCCTTCGACTCGCTGATCTACGGCAATGGCGGGGTGAATAATGGCTCTACCCGCTACGACTTCACCAATTATTTCGAGGTCGTGCCGTCCAACGCGCTCAACGCCGTGCTCTGGGCCGAGGCCGACCGCATGGCCTTTCCCAATCTCGACGAGGAACAGCTGAACAATCAGCGCGAGGTCGTGCGCAACGAGGTCTTCGTGAACGTGATCAACCAGCCCTATGGCGGCTGGATCTGGATCGACCTGCCGATGGCCGCGAACGAGAACTGGCACAACGCCCATAATTTCTACGGCGACCTGACCGATCTTGACGCTGCCAGCCTGGAAGATGCCCAGGCCTTTTTCGACCAGTATTACGCGCCCAATAACGCAGTTCTGGTCGTGGCCGGCGATATCGACAAGGAGGCCACGCTCGCCGAGATCGAACGCCTCTTCTCGCACATCCCGGCCGGCGCTCCGCTGCCGGAAATCGACACGTCGGAACCGCGTCAGGAGGAGGAGAAATTCGCCTCCCAGACTGATGCATTGGCCAATCAGCCGGCCCTCGCCGTGGGCTATCACATGCCCGAGCGCGGCACGCCGGAATATTACGCGATGACGATCATCGACCAGCTCCTGGTGCAGGGCGATGACAGCCTGCTGACCGCCTCGCTGGTCAATGAGGAAGGCTATTCATCCGGCGTGTTCGGCGGCATCAACCTGCTGGGCAATGCCTTCAACTACAACGGCCCGATGCTGTGGACCGTGGGCCTGATCCACGACAGCGAATTCACCGTCTCCGAAGTGATGGGCACGCTGGACGCCACCGTCGAGACATTGCGCACCGATCTGGTGACCGATGCCGATGTCGAACGTGCCCGTACGAAGATCCTCGCGGATTTCTACGGCACGGTGGACACCTCGACCCGGTTCGGCCTGGTGGATCTGCTCGCCTCCTTCGCCCTGTTCGATGACGATCCGAGCCGGATCAACCGCATCACCGACGGGTTCGAACAGGTCACGCCGGAACTGATCCGGGCCACGGCGCAGGAATACCTCCGCCCGACCAATCGCACCGTGCTGGAAGTCCGTCTTGCCGACGGCACTGACGGCGCCACGGAATGATCCGGACCGCACAGGAGAGACAGTCATGAAAATCACCCTGCTCCGCGCGGCCCTGACAGCCGCCGCCCTCAGCGTCCTGCCGGCCAGTGCCCTGGCCCAGGTCAATGAACAGCCGCCGATCGGCGAACCCCGACCGTTCGAACTGCCGGAAACGCGCAGTTTCACCATGGACAATGGTCTGGATGTCACCTTCATCCAGTTCGGCCTGGCACCGACCACGCGCATCTCCCTGCAGGTGCGTGCCGGCAATATCGATGACGGCGACCAGACCTGGCTCGCCGACCTCACCGGCGCCATGATGGAAGAAGGTGCCGGCGGCCGCAGTGCGGCCGAGATGGCGACCGCCATCGCGTCCATGGGCGGCGAGATCGGTATCGGTGTCGGACGCCATGCCACCAGCATCAATGCCAATGTCCTGTCCAATTACGCCACTGACGCGCTGGACCTCCTGGCCGACGTGGCCCGGTCACCGAATTTCGACGCGTCCGAGTTCGACCGCGTGCGCCAGAACATGGTGCGCGATGTCGATGTCCAGCGGGCCCAGGCCGGCTCGATTGCCAGCGAGGCCTATACCAGCCTCCTGTTCGGCAATGATCATCCCTATGGCAATTCCCTGCCGTCCGAGGAACAGCTCCGCAGCTATTCCATGGAAGATGTCCTGGCCTTCTACGAGGCCAATTTCAGCGCTGCGCGGACGCGGATCTACGTGGCCGGACGTTTCGATGAGAGCGCCATGGAAGCGGCCATTCGCGAGGCATTCGGTGATTGGGAAGCCGGCGATGATGCCATGCCCGCCGGTATCGCGGCCAATGCTGGACCGGTGGTCCAGTTCATCGACCGGCCCGGTGCGCCGCAGACCACGCTGCGCCTCGGCTTCCCCGTCGGTGGCCGGGAACATCCCGACGCGTCGGCACTGACTGTCATGAACGCCATGCTGGGCGGCTCCTTCACCTCCCGCCTCACCCGCAATCTGCGCGAGGACAAGGGCTGGACCTATTCGCCCGGCTCCGGTGTCAGCTACACGATGGCGGGCGGCTACTGGACCTTCAATGCAGATGTGACGGCCGAGAACACGGCCGACGCCCTGCGCGAGACATTCGGTGAAATCCGCCGCATGCAGGACGAAGTGCCGGGCCGCGAGGAAGCGGACGGTATGCGGACATGGCTGTCTGGCATTTTCATCCTGCAGAACGCGTCGACCAGCGGTGTCATCAGCCAGCTGGCCACGCGGGATCTCTTCGGCCTGCCCGAGGATTATCTGCAGGCCTATGTGCCCGGCCTCCTCGCCGTCAGCGATGAGGATATTTCACGGGTCGCGAGCGATTTCCTTCCGCTCGACCAGATGACCCTGGTACTCGTCGGTGATCTCGACACCATCCGCGACGACGTGATGGCCTTGCCGGAACTCGACGGTGTCCGTGTGATTATGCCGGACGCCGAATAGTCGGCTCCGACTTTCCGTGAACGGCCGGGCCCCGGAGCCCGGCCGTTTGCGTTTCTGGGGCTTTCTTGGATCGGCGTTCTGCCGCCATGGCTTGCCGAGCACGCCCCGGGGCAGTATCCGCCCATCGGACTGCCAGGAGAGACATGCCGTGTCCGGCCCGATTTCACATGACCAGGCCCAGGCCTTCATCCGTCAGCACACCGAGCTGATGGCGCCGCCGCTCGTCCCGGAAGTGGAACTCCACCTGGCCGTCGAGACCGTCGAGATCTGGCAGCAGACGGAAGAAGCGCTCGGCGAGATGGGACTTCCGCCCCCCTTCTGGGCCTTCGCCTGGGCGGGAGGCCAGGCCCTGGCGCGCTATTGCCTGGACGATCCATCGATCGTGGCGGGCAAACGGGTCCTCGATTTTGCTGCCGGCGGGGCCGTTTCCGGGATCGCCGCCGTTAAGGCGGGCGCATCCAGTGTTGTTGCCTGCGAACTCGACCCGTTCGCTATCGCCGCCTGCGACGCCAATGCCGCTGCGAACGGTGTCTCGCTCGAAACGGAATTGGGCGATCTGGTCGGCCGCGATGATGGCTGGGATGTGATCCTGGCCGGCGACGTCTTCTACGAGGACGAGCCTGCCCGGGTTATCGGTGGCTGGCTGCAGGCGCTCGCGGACAAGGGACGTACCGTGTTGATCGGGGATCCCGGGCGGTCCTTCCTGCCCCGGGAGCGGCTGGAGAAACTGGCGGAATACACGGTTCCAGTGACGCGGGACCTGGAGGATCGCGAAGTGCGCCACGCCAAGGTCTGGCGGTTCAGCTCAGCGTAGGCGTCCCTGGACGGTGTGACGGTAGAGACGCCAGACGACATAGGCTTCCAGGCTGAAAATGATGTGGCCCTGGATATGCCCGTCGAAATGCGGGTTGAAACTCAGAAAGATCCAGTCGACCAGGCCCAGTGCCAGCGAGGTCGCGAACAGCGGCAGCGCCCAACGGCTCCGGCGCACCAGCGCGATGGCCGCCGCGAGATTGGCGACATTCAGCCCGTAGAAGGCGATGTGGTTGACCAGGCTGAGACTGTTGACGAAGGCGCCGGCGTCAAACTGCGTGCCGGCGGGCCAGAGTCCCAGCGACACCATCGCATCAATACCGACCCAGAAGAGCGAATACATCACGCCGACGCTGAACAGGGCACAGGTCAGCGGATAATCATACAGCTCCAGCGAGCCTCTCTTCGGCAATGACGCGGTCTGCATGAGCGGTCCTTCGTCCGATTCACACCATGCTGCCGTCTGGTTTCTTAAAGTAACCATAACGAAACATGTCTTGCGTCGAACAGACGTGGCCGCGCGCCGGATGCGGGTGTCAGAAGAGCGTTCCCTGGTCTTCCGGCGAGGCTTTCGGCTTGCGCTTGCGCGCTGTTTTCGCCTTGGCCTGTTTTTCCTTCTCGACCTTTCGGGCCGGCATGTCGCCACCCTCGATACGGGCGGTACGGCGCGCATCGGCAAATTCGAGATCCACGGCATCTCCCGGAGCAAGCGAACCGCCATCGCGCACGATACGGCCCTCTCCGTCATAGACGAGGGCGAAGCCGCGCTTGAGAACGGATTGATGGCTCAGCGAGGACAGGCGGGCGATCCAGCTGTCGAGCGAGCGTCGCTGGTCGCGGACGATGCGCTGCATGGCAGGCGCGAGACGGGCCCCGCGATCATTCAGCCGGTCGGCGCGCTGCGCGATGTCACGGGTGAGCGCTCCGGGTTTGAGCCCGGCTTCCAGCACAAGGAGGCGTGCCCGCTTTTCGGCTGTCACGTTCAACAGCGCCGGGCCCAGCCGGTCGGCGATCATGTCGAAGCGCTGGCGTTTCAGCTCGAGCAGGGACGCCGGCCGCGGCAAGGCTCCGGCGGCCGCACGCAGCTCGGTACGGCGCCGCTCGATGAGGCGCGAGAGTGCAGCAACCAGCCGTCCACCCAGCGTGTCCGTGCGTGCTTTCAACTCGGCGCGAACCGGCACCGCCATTTCCGCTGCGCCTGTCGGCGTGGGTGCGCGCCGGTCGGAGGCATAGTCGATCAGCGTCGTGTCGGTCTCGTGGCCAACCGCTGAGATCAGCGGGATCTCCGACTCGGCCGCAGCCCGGACCACGACTTCCTCGTTGAACCCCCAGAGGTCCTCGATCGAACCACCTCCGCGCGCGACGATCAGCACGTCGGGACGCGGCACGGAACCATCGGTGGGCAGCGCGTTAAAACCGCGGATAGCCGCCGCGACCTGTTCAGCCGCGCCATCGCCCTGCACGAGGACCGGCCACAGGATGACATGGCGCGGGAAACGGTCTTCCAGGCGATGGAGGATGTCGCGGATGACCGCACCGGTCGGCGAGGTCACCACGCCGATCGTGCGCGGCAGGAAGGGAATGGGCTTTTTGCGCGAGGTCTCGAACAGGCCCTCGGCGGCGAGCTTCTTCTTGCGCTCGTCCAGCAGGGCCATCAGAGCCCCGGCGCCGGCCGGCTCCATGGTCTCGACGATCAACTGGTATTGCGAGCGGCCCGGATAGGTGGACATCCGGCCCTCGATGATGACTTCCAGGCCCTCTTCCGGCTTGAAACGGAAACGCGCGGCCGTGCCCTTCCAGGCGATGGAATTGATGACGGCGCGATCATCCTTGATGTCGAAATAGACATGGCCCGACTTGGCCACCACGACCCGGCCCAGCTCGCCGCGCACGCGCACATGTCCGAACGCGTCCTCGACGGTGCGCTTTACCGAACCGGCGAGTTCGGAAACCGTGAATTCATGGATGTTCCCGGAAGGCGAATTCATGCGACTCTTGGTAAGGTGGAATGCCCGGCTCCGCAACGGCGCGAGAGACTCGCGATAGCAGCCGGATTGGGTTAGCTAGGACGCGGACAAGGCATGAGGCTCACATGAAGGTTCTGGTTGTCGGATCCGGCGGTCGCGAACACGCGCTGGTCTGGAAGATTTCGCAAAGTCCTGATGTTAGCGAGATCCTCGCCGCGCCCGGCAGTCCCGCGATTGCCCGGATGGCGACCTGTCATGCCCTGCCGGTCAGCGATCTGGAAGGCCTGGTCGAGCTCGCGAAGCGCGAATCGGTCGACCTCGTCGTCGTCGGTCCGGAAGACCCGTTGTGCAATGGTCTCGCCGACCAGCTGCGCCAGGCGGGGATCGCCGTGTTCGGACCGTCCGAGCTCGCCGCGCGCCTGGAAGGCTCCAAGGCCTTCGCCAAGGATTTCTACGCCCGACACAACGTACCCACCGCCCGCTACGGGATCTTCACCGACGCGACGGAGGCGAAGACCTTCCTCAACGGATTTCAGCCGCCCTACGTGCTCAAGGCCGACGGCCTGGCCGCAGGCAAGGGGGTGGTCATCGTCGAGGACCGGGCGGAAGCCGAAGCGGAGATCGATGATTTCCTGTCCGGCAAGTTCGGCGACGCGTCACGCACCCTCGTCATCGAGGAATTCATGCAGGGCGAGGAATTGTCGATCTTCGCGCTTTGCGACGGAGAGACGGTGCGTTTTCTCGGCGCCGCGCAGGACCATAAACGCGTCGGCGAAGGCGATACCGGGCTGAATACCGGCGGAATGGGTGCCTACTCGCCCGCCCCTGTCGGAACGCCTGATGTGATCGACGCCGCCATGAAGACCATTGTCGAACCGGTTGCGCGCGGCCTCGCCGCCGAGGGCTCTCCCTTCCAGGGCGTGCTGTTCGCCGGTCTCATGATCACGGATGAGGGCCCCAAGACGGTCGAGTTCAATATCCGTTTCGGCGATCCGGAATGCCAGGTCATCATGAAACGCCTCGCCTCGGACATCCTGCCCTATCTCGACGCCTCGGCCCGCGGCACGCTGGCGGACCTGCCCGAACCGGACTGGCATGACGATCCGGTCATCACCGTTGTCATGGCCACGCAGGGCTATCCGGGCAGTTATGAAAAAGGCTCGGTCATCAAGGGTGTTGACGAGGCCAATGAGATGCAGGGCGTTCACGTGTTCGAAGCGGGCACCGGGCGCAATGCCGAGGGCGAACGCACGGCCGCCGGCGGCCGCGTGCTGAACGTCACAGCGTCGGGGGAAACCCTGCACTACGCCGCTGACCGCGCCTATGCCGCGATCGACGAGATTGACTGGCCGCAAGGCTTCTGCCGCCGCGACATCGCCTGGCGGGCCCTGAAAACGCACTGATTCCAACGCGTCCGTGATCAATATAACCCGTCGGGATGTTTGACATCCCGACCGGGCACGGCATGTTTGGAAACAGAGAATTCTTGGGGAGACTATCATGATCCGATCAGCCATTGCTGCGGCCGCCATGGCCGCAGTCGGCGGCCTAGCCTTTGCGCAGGACGACGCCGCCCTCACCGTCATTCACGCGGGAACCCTGCTGGCTGTGCCCGGGGAGGATCCGGCCACGGAACAATCCATCCTGATCCGAGGCGACCGGATCGAGTCGATCCAGGACGGTTACGTGACGCCTGAAGGCGCCGAGATCATCGACCTGTCCGATGATTTCGTGATGCCGGGCTTCATCGACAGCCATGTCCACCTGCTCTCGGAACTCGGCCCGGGACGCCGTTTCAACACCTTCACCCATACCAGTGCCGACATGGCCTTTGATGGCTCGGTCCACGCCCGTCGCACGCTTATGGCCGGTTTCACGGCGGCCCAGGATGTCGGCGGCAATTTCGAGGCGATCAAGGCGCTTCGCGATGCCATTCGCGATGGCGATGTCGTTGGACCGCGCCTGCGTATTGCCGGCACGTCGGTCACGCCGACCGGTGGTCATGGCGATGTGAATGGCTTCGCTCTCGACGTGATGCACCAATTCGCCAGCACCAGCGCCTGTGACGGCGCTGCGGAATGCCGCGAATCCGTGCGGACGCTGATCCGCGGCGGAGCCGATGTCATCAAGATCACCGCAACCGGCGGTGTACTGTCCGACACCGCAGCCGGCGTGGAGCGCCAATTCTTCACCGACGAGCTGGAATCGATCGTCGAGGCCGCGCACATGATGGGTCGCCGCGTGACGGCGCACGCCCATGGCGTGACCGGCATCAATGCCTTCCTGGAAGCCGGCGGCGACAGCATCGAGCACGGCACATATCTGGACCGTGAATCCATCCGGCTCTTCCGCCGCAATGGCGCCTATCTCGTGCCAACGGTCCTGGCCGGTGTCACCGTCGCTGAACTGGCCGAGACCACGGACTTCATGACGCCCAACCAGCGCCGCAAATCCCTGGAGGTCGGTCCGCAAATGCTCGACATGGTCCGCATGGCCCATGAGGGCGGCGTGATGATCGCCTTCGGCACCGACAGCGGCGTGTCCCGCCATGGCGACAATGCCCGCGAGTTCGAACTCTATGTCCAGGCCGGCATGACGCCGATGGAAGCCATCGTGACGGCGACCATCAACGCCTCCACCCATCTCCAGATGGAAGACGATATCGGCACGCTGGAAGCCGGAAAGTTCGCCGACATCGTGGCCGTCGACGGCAATCCCCTGGAAAACATTTCCGAACTGCGCGACATCGATTTTGTCATGCAGGGCGGCACGGTACATCTGCACGAATGAGCGATCTCGACGATAGTTTCTCCGGCACCAAGGATGTTGCCGACGCGCTGAGCTTTGATGAAGGCGCGCTGGCGGCCTGGATGGGCGAGAATGTCGGCGGGTTCGAGGGCCCGCTGACCGTGTCCCAGTTCAAGGGCGGACAATCCAACCCGACCTACAAGCTGGACACGCCCGGCAAATCCTATGTCCTGCGGCGCAAGCCGCCGGGCAAGCTGCTGCCTTC
Organism: uncultured Maricaulis sp.; assembly: GCA_965228215.1. Classification (GTDB taxonomy): domain Bacteria; phylum Pseudomonadota; class Alphaproteobacteria; order Caulobacterales; family Maricaulaceae; genus Maricaulis. The sequence goes on from OZ245800.1 coordinate 442,439, forward strand.
CGCTCACGCCGTAGACCGCGAACACCGGGTGATGAAAGCGCTGGGTGAACAGGGTTTCCCTGCGCCGGTCATGCACGGCCTGTGCATGGATCGCGAGGTGATCGGCACGGAATTCTACGTGATGGATTTCGTGGAAGGCCGCATTTTCTGGGACGGGCTGCTGCCCGATGTGCCCAAGGAAGAGCGGGCAGCGATCTATGACGCGTCGAACGCCACCCTCGCCCAGCTGCACTCGATCGATTTCGAGGCTGCCGGCCTCGGTGACTACGGCAAGCCGGGCAATTATTTCGAGCGCCAGATTGGCCGCTGGTCCAAGCAATACCGCGCCGCTGAGACCGGCACGGTCGACGAGATGGACCGGTTGATCGAATGGCTGCCCGAGGCCGCGCCCGAACAGGAGCGCACCTCGGTCGTGCACGGTGATTACCGCCTCGACAACATGATCTTCCACCCGACCGAGCCGCGCGTCATCGCCGTGCTCGACTGGGAGCTCTCGACGCTGGGCGATCCTCTGGCCGATTTCACCTACCAGCTGATGGGATGGGTGATGCCGCCGGAAGTGCGCGGCGGTTTCCTGGGCGTCGATCTGGACGCGCACGGCATCCCGTCCATGCAGAGCTATGTCGCCTCCTACTGCCACCGCACCGGTCGCGACGGCATTCCCGAGCTCGATTTCTACTTCGCCTACAACATCTTCCGCCTCGCCTCGATCGTGCAGGGCGTCTACGCCCGCGCCCTCCAGGGCAATGCGTCGAACGCCAAGGCGATGGAAATGGGCAAGGCCATCAAACCCCTCGCCCAGGGCGCATGGAGCTTCGCGAAGAATGCGGGGGCCTAGGGCTCACGCATTTCTCACTCCCGGCAAAACAGCTTAAGGCGTGTTCCCAACGATAAGGGGACGCGCCCATGACCATTTTCATCCTGCTCGCCGCCGTCTTTGTAACGGCCACGATTTCCGGCATTTTCGGCATGGCGGGCGGGTTGATCCTGATGGGCGTGCTGGCGCTGATCCTGCCGGTCTCCTCGGCCATGGTCGTGCATGGCGTGGTGCAGAGCGTATCCAATGGCTGGCGCGCCGTGATCCTGCGCAAATGGATCGCCTGGCGTATTCTGGGCATCTATCTCTTTGGCTCGGCCGCCGCCGTGGCCCTGTTGGTCTGGCTCACATTCGAACTCGACAAGGCCTGGCTCTTCATCGTGCTGGGACTGGTTCCCGCGGTGGTCTGGGTGCCGAAATCCCTGCTCCATCTCGATGCCGAAAAACCTGTGCATGCCGTGATCTGCGGCTTCGCCGTGACCGGGTTGAACGTGGTCGCCGGCGTCTCCGGCCCGCTGCTCGACGTTTTCTTTGCCGAGACCGATCGCGACCGGCGCACCGTCGTTGCCACCAAGGCTGCGACCCAGGTTGTCTCCCACATCGTGAAGGTGGGCTATTACCTCCTGCCGGCCATCGCGGCGGGCGCCCTGCCCCAGACCCATTGGCTGCTGATCGCGGCACCGCTCTCCATTCTGGGCACGACGCTGGGGACGCGCGTGCTGGAACGCATGAGCGACGTGCAGTTCCGCAATTGGACGAAATGGATCGTGACAGGCATCGGCGCGATCTACGTGATACGCGGTCTCGGTCTGCTGCTGTCCGGGAGTTGAGTGATGAAAGTCGAAGCGCGTGTTCTGGAGAATGAGATCGTCCGTCTCGAACCCATGGAAGAGCGTCACCGCGAGCTTCTGCGCGGGCCGGCCGACGAGCCCGAGCTCTGGGAGTGGACGACCATTCGCGGCGATGGCGCTGATTTCGACCAGTGGTTCGACCAGCTCCTGAAAGCCCGCGCCGAGGGTCACACGATTTCCCATGTCGTCTTCCGCAAGTCCGACAATACAGTGGTCGGCCACTCCGCCTATCTGACCATTTCAGAGACCAATGAACGCCTGGAGATCGGCTGGACCTGGTATGTCGCCGATGCACGTGGCTCGAAGATCAATCCCGCCTGCAAACGCCTCCTGCTGGGCAATGCCTTCGACATGGGCGCCGGCCGGGTGGAATTGCGCACGCACGGCAAGAACCTGCGCTCGCAGGCCGCCATGAAAAAAATGGGCGCGCAATACGAAGGCACCTATCGGCGGCATATGAAGACCTGGCGCGGCGACTTCCGCGACACGGTCTATTTCTCGGTGCTAAAGGATGAATGGCCCGCCGTGCGCGACGGGCTGGACGCGCGGCTCTGATCAGCCCTGAATGCAGGCGGCATCCGCCATCGAGACGCGTCCCTGTTCGATCCGCATGCGAATCTTGCTGTCGCCTTGATCGCCGTCGAACACGGTGAAATCGGCCGGCATGCCGGGCATGATATAGGCAGCCTCCGCGCTCTCGCGCTGTTGTGTGGTCGAGGTGCGGATGAACAGGCGGATCGTGCTGTCCATGCGCGGCCGGACAATCCCACCCGCCGCATCGAACTCGGTGACCGGCATATTGCTTTGATATTCGATGTCCGGACCGATCGCGGAAATCTCGCCGCGTTCGATCAGAATGTCCTGGTCATCCCAGCGGCCCGACGCGTCAACGATCACCGCATTGCGGACCAGCAAGGCCTCCGCCTCGCACACGGTCATACCAGTTCCGGTCGCCAGCGCCGGCATTGCAGACATTCCCGCGAGGCAGGCAGCGGCCATCAATGTGTTCAGTCGCAAAATCATCACGGGTCCCGTCCAACAAGACCCGGTTAGTCTTCCGCATACCGATCGACTTCAAGCCAAGCTTTTGTGACTGCTACGGATTTTCACGTAACCGTCACACATTTCCAAACCTGTCCGCCTGCTATTTCACCGGCAGGGTGGAGACGAAAGCATAGGTCAGGCGAGCCCATTCGAGGATTTCCGAACTATCCAGATCGGACGGACCATCCACAGTGACCCAGCCCTTCATCGGACGTCCTGTGAAATCCATTTCTCGCGCACCCTCTCGCGCCAGGGCGGCCTCGTAGGCATCGGGTCCGACCCGGACATGCATTTCATCATTGGAGGTGCCGAAACTCATATTGCCGCCGACCATGAAAGCGACACCGCCGAACATTTTCCTAGGCACCGGGTCGGCGCCCAGCTGGCGCAACGCGGCTTCCATACGCTCGGCGAGATCGGGATCATGCGGCATCGGTCTTCCCCTTGCGGCGCGCACGGAAAAAGCTTCGCAGCATGTCGGCGCTTTCCTCGGCAAGAATGCCCGAGGCCACGTCCGGCCGCCAGTGACAGGTTTTCTGTTCGAAGAAACGCGGCCCATGTTCGATCGCGCCACCCTTGGCATCCGGCGCTCCGAACACGACCTTGCGGATCCGCGCATGGCTGATCGCCCCGGCACACATCGCGCAGGGTTCCAGCGTCACGTAGAGATCGAGACCGGTCAGCCGGTAATTGCCCAGTTTCTCGGCCGCCCGCCGCATGGCGAGAATTTCCGCATGGGCGCTGGGATCATTGAGACTGATCGGCTGATTATGCGCGCCGGCGAGGATCTCGTCGCGCTCCGGATCGACCACAACGGCACCCACCGGCGCCTCGCCCATGTCAGCGGCCGCTTGCGCCAGTTCTAGCGCCGCCTGCATAAAGCGGGTATCACGCGCATCAAATTCCATACAGGCGGGCGTAGAGCGCGCATCAGAAAGGGTCAAGCTTGACCGAGACTTCCCCGACAGACGAACGCATCGCCAAATACCTTGCCCGGGCCGGTGTCGCCTCGCGCCGCGAGGTCGAACGCATGATCGAGGCCGGCCGTGTGAAAGTGGATGGAAAACGCCTGGACACACCGGCCTTCAAGGTGACCGGCAAGGAGCGCATCGAGGTCGATGGCAAGCGCGTTGACCCGCCTGCCGAAACGAAGCTGTGGCGCTATCACAAACCGTCGGGCCTGGTTACCACCCACAGCGATCCAGAGGGCCGCGAAACCGTCTTCGACAAGCTTCCCAGGGATCTGGGCCGCGTGATTTCTGTCGGCCGGCTGGACCTGACCTCCGAAGGCCTGCTTCTGCTGACCAATGATGGCGGCCTGGCCCGCGCCCTGGAACTGCCTTCGACCGCCTGGACACGCCGCTATCGCGCCCGCGCCTTCGGCAAGGTCGACGAGGCCGCGATCAAGAAACTCAAGGACGGCATCACCGTTGAAGGTGTTCGCTATGGTTCGATGGAAGTCGAGATCGAGCGCGAGACCGGCTCGAATGTCTGGCTGATCGTCGGCCTGAAGGAAGGCAAGAACCGGGAAGTGCGCAAGGCGCTGGACGCTGTGGGTCTGAAGGTGAACCGGCTAATCCGTGTCGCCTACGGACCCTTTCAGCTGGGCGACCTGGCCAGCGGCGAGGTCAAGGCTGTACCGTCGCGCATTCTCAAGGATCAGGCGGGCCATCTCCTGCCGGATGATGCAATCAAGCATGACGATACCGGCCGGGCCAAGGCCGCGAAGCCGACGCGCAAGAAACCGCCGGCAGGGCCGCGCGGCCGCAAACCATCCGGGCAATCCGGCGGCAAGCCGGGTGCCCGGTCCGGGCAGCGGCCCACCGGCAATCGACCGGCACCCAAGCGCGGGCCGCGCCGATGAGAATTGTCGGCGGCAAGCACAAGGGCCGCCCCCTGTCTGCACCGAAGGGCCGCAATACCCGTCCGACTTCCGACCGGGCGCGGGAAGCCATGTTCAACGTGCTCGCCCACGCCGAGTGGGCGCCCGAGCTGGACGGCGCCCGAGTGATCGACCTCTTCGCCGGATCCGGTGCGCTGGGCCTGGAAGCCATGTCCCGCGGCGCGGCCTTCTGCCTGTTCGTGGAAACGGAAGCCTCGGCCCGGGGCGCCATTCGCGACAATATCGATTTACTTCAGCTGTTCGGACACACCCGCCTCCACCGCCGCGATGCGACGCATCTGGGCGACAAGCCGAGCAATCTGGGCGAGCCATTCGACATCGCTTTCCTGGACCCGCCCTACGGCAAGGGGCTGGGCGAGGCGTCGCTTCAGAAACTGGTCGAGGGGGGCTGGATGGCTGACGATGCGATTGCCGTTCTCGAGGTTGGTTCGGATGAAGACCCGGTCGTCACTGGCTGGCAGGTGGAAGTTCAGAAGGATTACGGCGCGGCGAAAGTGCTGTTTCTGCGCCGGGACTGAGCCGCCCCGACCTTGCGTCGAAGTTCTGTGTCATGCGCCAAGATGCTGACCCGTATCAGTTTATTAAGCCTCATCGTGATTAGTGGTGGCTTAATCACACCAAGCTGATCCCGCCTGATGTCGAGCACAACACGCAATCTATCGCTTCTCAAATCGAGCGCTTCCACCGCGCGGGTGCTGAACCTTCACTGGATCAAGCAGAAACGCGGCGATGATCCGGAGTACGCGAAATACCCGTTTTTCGAGACGGCTCGCCTGAACGAAGCGATCATCATCAAGCACACGCTCCGCCGCTCCGAACAGGAGACGCTGAAGATAGAACGCGCAAGCGCGACCAAGATCGTGCTGCCATTCTCGACCGCGGATCTGAAACTGGGCGGCTACAGCGCTTTCGTCGAGCAGGAAGATTTCGAACCTGCCCTGATCCAGCTATTGGGTGCGGAGGCCAACAAGAGCAAGTTGTCGCGCGACCTGGAAGTTCTGCGCGAATTGGCGCGCCTTCCGTCGCTGGATCCCTATCTGATGCGCGAGCGTTTCAACCGGCTCGGCTACAGGGTGGGCACGTGCTATTTCGATATTTCTGAAGCTGATGTGAAAAAGCTCGAAGCGGTCGTCGCGCTCGACATCAAGCGCCTGATCACGCTGGCCTATGGCGAGGGAGAGCCGACGGCGAACGCGCTTTCTGAAAAACTCGCTCGCATGCTTCTCACGGACGAGACCGATGAAGCGCTGACACCGCTGCGCGAGACCCTGCATCTGACACCGGAGCAACACGCGGCCGGAATGTTCAGCTGGAAGGGTTTTCTCTATTACAAATGGCTCGTCGGCACGCAGCGCTCGACCTTCAAACCGGTCGCCGAACAGATCCTGACTTTGCGCATTCTCGATGCGCACCCGGAAGACACCGCCTTCCTCGACAAGGTGCGCCGAGAAATCGTCGACCAATTCAGCTTGCGCGTACAGGACATCGAAGCCGCGCTGGCCTCCTATGACCGCGCCTTCAACAAGCTGGTCGCGGATCAGAAACCCAATGCCTTCCGGAAATTCCTGATGATGGCGCCGCACATGTTCATCGAGACCGGCGAGCACCTCGCGGCGGTGAACCACATCACCTCATTCTGGAAATACCGCTTCCCGCCAGGCGCACCGAAACGCATCCCGGTGGATGATGCCTACGATCTGTTCCGTGAATTCGCGTCCTGCATGGAAATCTCCACGCATTTCGTCGACAGCTAGCGGCGGCCGAACAGGCGTTCGATATCGCTCAGCTTGAGTTCGACATAGGTCGGACGGCCATGATTGCACTGGCCTGAATGCGGCGTCGCTTCCATTTCCCGAAGGAGCGCATTCATTTCCTCGCCCGTCAGCCGGCGTCCCGAGCGGACGGAACCGTGACAGGCCATCGTGCCGACCACGTCCTCAAGTTTTTCCCGCAGGGACAGGGCCTGGTCGTATTCCGAGAAATCATCGGCGAGATCGCGGATCAGGCCCTGGACATCGAGCTTCTTGAGCAGGGCCGGCGTCTCGCGCACGGCCACGGCACCCGGGCCGAAGGCCTCGACAACCAGGCCCAGCTCGGCCAATTCCTCCGTTCGGTCCAGCACACGTCTTGCTTCGGCCTCGTCGAGATCGACGATCTCGGGCACCAGGAGTTGCTGACGCTGGACACCGGTCTCGGCGATCATCGCCTTCATGCGCTCATAGACCAGACGCTCATGTGCCGCGTGCTGGTCGACAATGACAATGCCATCACCGGTCTGGGCGATCACATAGGTCTCGTGCAATTGCGCGCGGGCAACGCCCAGCGGCCAGTCCGGCTCTGCCTCGGGCGGCGGGGCATCGGCCTGCTGGAAATCCGGTTCGACGCGGGCCGACATCCCGGTCTGGAAGGCGTCCGGCTGGGCGGGCTCCGACAAGCCGGGTGATACGGGTTGTCCCCAGGCGGCGACATTGTGAGCCGCGCTCTGGTACTGGCCGGGCGATGCCGGGCGATAGCCTTCCGGCCGGGCCGCGCCGAGTGCAAAACCGGCGACCGTCGTCGAGGCCCGGTGACCTGCCGCAGCCAGCGCGTGGCGCAGCGCGCCGACGATCAGGCCACGCACCAGTCCGGCATCGCGGAAACGCACTTCGGCCTTGGCCGGGTGGACATTTACGTCGACCTGGTCGGTCGGCAATTCGATATTGAGGGCGACGACCGGGTGACGGTCCCGGGCCAGGAAGTCCTGATAGGCACCACGCACCGCGCCGCCCAGCAGCTTGTCGCGCACCGGCCGGCCATTGACGAACATGAATTGATGCTGGGCATTGCCCCGCGAATAGGTGGGCAGGCTCGCAAAACCGCTGACGCGCACATCCTCGCGTTCCTGGTCGATTTCCAGCGCATTCTCGCCGAACTCGATGCCCAGGACCGCCGACATTCGGGCCTTGCGGCCGGGGCTGCCGGCGTCCCGCTCGGCGGCGAAAGCCAGGCGTTTGCGACCGTCCAGCGTCAGGAAGAAGCCGACATCCGGCCGTGCCATTGCCAGGCGTTTGACGATGTCGGTCATGCCGGTGTTCTCGGCGCGCTCGGATTTGAGGAATTTCAGACGGGCGGGTGTCGCATAGAAAAGATCGCGCACCTCGATACGGGTTCCGCCGCGCCCCAGCGGTGCAGCCGGGGCAACACCATGGGTCTGGCCGCCCTCGACCTGGATCGTCCAGGCATCACCCTCGCCGCGGGCCTGCGTGGTGATCGACAGGCGGGCGATGGAGCCGATGGACGGCAGCGCCTCACCGCGGAAACCCATCGTGTCGATATTCAGGAGATCGTCCTCGCCGTCAGCGCCCACGGGAAGCTTGGACGTGGCATGGCGCTCGATGCACAGCGCCAATTCCTCGGCGCTCATCCCCTTGCCGTCATCCTCGACGATCAGACGAACCAGACCGCCGCCCTCGGCGGTAATGTCGATCCGGGTCGCGCCGGCATCCAGCGAATTCTCGACCAATTCTTTGATCACCGAAGCCGGACGTTCGACGACCTCGCCCGCCGCAATGCGGTTGACGGTCTCCGGCGGAAGGCGGCGGATGATCGGCTGGTTCATGGTCAAAGACATAGGGCCAGCCTTTCGGCTGGCCCTGAGTCGGTCAAGTCCTGCAATGCGCTGCCGGCCTAGAGGCCCGGCAGTTTCGGAAGCAGGCGGCGATCGCGTTCGATCTCGACTTCGCCGTCACCGGTCACGTCGCGGGCGCGTTCCTGGCGCTCGGCTTCCAGCGTGGCGTCGAGCGGCGTGGCGTCGACCGGCGGCTGGTAAGATCCATCACGCCAGAAGAGAACCTGGTCTGCGAAACTGCGCGACTTGCGCACAACGCCGGCCGTCTCGCCGTCGATGATCGAGCGGATGAAGGGATCGGCGGAACCACCACCGGCGCGCGCCACCAGGAGCGCTTCGGCATCACTGCCCGACCAGTTGGACTGGGCGCCCAGGAGGGCGGTGCGGGCCTGTTGGTCCGGATAGATCTCCTCCGGACGCGGCTCACCCGGACGCGGCGGACGCAGATTGTATTCCGGCGGCACGGTCAGCGGTGCAATGGTCACGGTCCGGAACTCGTCCGGGGTGATCTTGTTGGCGCCGATGGCGCTGGACAGGCTGTTGCAGCCCGTCAGTGCGACTGCCGCGACGGAGGCGACAATAAGAGCGGAACGCGTACGCATGAGCATGCTCCAAATTTCAATTGCGCATGTTGTAGCGGAGAGTCTCATTCATCTCCACCCCGGACACCATTAACTCTCGGAACGGGTTTCAGAACCATCGCCGAGAAGCAGACCCAGCAGGATCAGGCCGACCCCGAGATTCACGCCGACATCGGCGATATTGAACACCCACGGGAAATACAGTCCGGAGAAGTTCAAGAAGTCGACAACCGCGCCGTAGAGGCTGCGATCGATGGCGTTTCCGATGGCACCGCCGGCGATGAAGCCGAATGCGATCGCCTGCAGCAGGACCGGGTCGAAGCGCAGATTGCCCAGCGGCGTCTTGCGCGCCTGCACGCCCCCGTCTTCGCGAATTCGCAGCGGGCCGATGCCGGCCAGACCCAGCAGGAGCAGACAGCCGACGACGACCGAGAACACGACCAGCAGCCAGCGTCCCAGATCATTGTCGGCCCCGAGCAGGCCGAAACTGACACCGCGATTCCACACCATGGTCAGGTCGAAGACACCGGAAATCTCGATATGGCGGCAGGTATTGACCAGGAAGGCCCGCTCTTCGCGGGAGGCGAGCACGAATTCGAGACAGCCCTCGGGCGACAGGTTCAGTCCGCGCAGGATCCAGATCTTGCTGATCTGGTCAGCGATGATGACCAATACGGCCGTCACCAGGCCGGCTACACCGGGCCTGGTCAGTCTGAACGAACCGCCCAACAGGGGAATCTCAGCCATTCAGCTTGTCCCAATAGGCCACGGCATCGGCGTCGCGCGGCGACAGGTCGGGGAAGCGCGGATCGCTGCCGATCTGCGGTGAATACTTCCACGAACGGGCACATTTCGCGCCCTCGGCCTTGCCGGGCACCACGGCGATGTCGGCGACATCTTCCAAGATGAAGGCGCCTTCCGGAATATCGGCATTCTCGACCAGGCTGGCCTGGCTGGTGATCACCATGTCGGCGAGGAAATCATTCAGATCGCCTTCCGCCTCGGCTTCCAGCGCCTTGCGGTAGGCTGGATCGGTCACGAAGACGGTCGGCGCGGCCTCGAGGCTCGAACCGATCCGCTTCTCGCGGCGTTCGATCTCCAGGGCACCCGTCACCACGCGGCGCAGGCGGCGGATGATCTGCCAGCGCTCGGCGCGGCCACCATCATGCCAGTCCGACGGCGTGTCCGGATAGGTCCGGAAGTGTACGCTGTCGGTGTCGGACGGGAAGCGCGAGAGCCAGGCCTCTTCCATCGTGAAGGGCATGATCGGCGCCAGCCAGGCGGTCAGTCGCATGAAGATCTCGTGCATCACCGTGCGCGCGGCGCGGCGGCGATCACTGTCCGGTCGGTCGCAATAGAGACTGTCCTTGCGCACATCCAGATAGAAGGCGGACAGGTCGACGACGCAGAAATTGAACAGGGCCGAATAGACTTTCTTGAAGTCATAGGCGCGATAGCCGTCCTGGACGACATGGTCGAGCTCGTGAAGGCGGTGCAGGACCCAGCGTTCGAGCGAGGGCATGCGGTCAACCGGCAGACGTTCGGTCTCCTCGAAACCGTGCAGGGCACCGAGCAGATAGCGCAGCGTGTTCCGGAGCTTGCGGTAGGCATCGACACTGGTCTGCAGGATCTCCTCGGAGATGCGCAGATCATCCGTGAAATCCTGGGCAGCGACCCAGAGACGCATGATCTCGATACCGTATTTCTTGCCGATCTCGTTGGGCGCGAGCGTATTGCCGAGCGATTTCGACATTTTGCGGCCCTGGCCGTCCATCACGAAACCATGGGTCAACACGCCGTCATAGGGCGCGCGGCCCCGCGTTCCGCAGCTCTCAAGCAGCGAGGACTGGAACCAGCCGCGGTGCTGGTCGGAACCCTCGAGATAGAGATCCGCCGGCCATTTCTGGCTGGACCGGTCCTCGAGCGAAAAGGCGTGCGTGGAACCGGAGTCGAACCAGACATCGAGAATGTCGGTCACCTTGTCCCAGTCATTGGCATTGTAGTCATCGCCCAGGAATTCCTCGGCCGGGCGTTCGAACCAGGCATCGGCGCCATCAGCCTCGACAGCGCGGATGATGCGTTCATGGACCTTGTGGTCATTGAGCACGCGGCCCGTGCCTTTCTCGACGAACATGGTCAGCGGCACACCCCAGGCGCGCTGGCGCGAGACGAGCCAGTCGGGCCGTCCCTCGACCATCGAACGGATGCGGTTCTCGGCCTGCGGCGGCGTCCATCGCGTATCGCTGATCGCCTTGAGCGCGGTATCGCGCAGGGTTCCGCCCGACTTCATCGGACGGTCGATGGCGATGAACCATTGCTGCGTATTGCGGAAGATCACCGGCGCCTTGGAGCGCCAGGAGTGCGGATAGGAATGTTCCAACCGGCCGCGGGCGAGAAGTTTGCCCTGCTCGATCAGCTGATCCATCACGGCCTTGTTGGCCGGTCCGTCCTGGCCCTGTTTCTTGCCGTCCAGGCGGATGATGTGCAGGCCCGCGAACAGCGGCACGTGCTCGTAGTAGGAGCCGTCCTCGCCGACCATGTGGGGGACAGGCTGCTGCTTGTCATGCCATTCCGGGTTTTCCATCCAGGCGACATAGTCTTCCGCACCATGGCTGGGCGCCGTGTGCACGAAACCGGTACCGGCCTCGTCGGTGACGTGATCACCGGCGAGCAGCGGAACCGGATAATTCCAGAACCGGTCGGCTTCCGCGAACGGGTGCGAGCAGACCAGACCATCCGGATCGACATCGCAGACGCGATGAGCGGATTCGATGAAGGAGGCTGCGGCCGTCTCTTCCCACAGGGCATCGGCGACGATCAGGAGATCGCCCGGCATGGACCAGGGCGCGAACTCCGTCTCCTTCATCGCGGTGACCTTGTAGAGACCGTACCGGACCTCCTTGGAGAAACAGATCGCCTTGTTGCCCGGGATGGTCCAGGGCGTGGTCGTCCAGATGACGATGTTGGCGCCGACACAATCCTTGGGAATCGCCGTGCCGTCCTTGCGTACGCCGCGAACAGGGAATTTCACATAGATCGTGGACGAGACCTTGTCGTGATACTCGACCTCGGCCTCGGCCAGGGCGGTCTGTTCGACCGGCGACCACATCACCGGCGCCGACCCGGAGAAGACGAGGCCCTGTTCGACAAATTTCAGGAATTCGCGCACGATCGCGGCTTCCGCGGTGAAGGCCATCGTCGTGTAGGGATCATCCCATTCGCCGAACACACCCAGGCGCTTGAACTCGTCGCGCTGGATATTGACCCATTCCTCGGCATATTCGCGGCAGGCGGCGCGGAATTCCTTCTTCGGAACGTCGTCCTTGCGCTTGCCCTTGGAGCGGTAGTTCTGCTCGACCTTCCATTCGATCGGCAGTCCGTGGCAGTCCCAGCCCGGGCGATAGGGCGCGTCATAGCCCATCATCTGGTGCGAGCGGACGACGATATCCTTGAGGATCTTGTTCTGACCGGTACCGATATGGATGTGACCATTGGCGTAGGGCGGGCCGTCATGCAGCACCCAGCGCTCGCGGTCAGCACTCATCTCGCGCAGCTTGCCGTAGACATCCAGCTTGTCCCAGCGCTCGAGCCAGATCGGTTCCTGCTTGGGCAGGCCGGCGCGCATGGGGAAATCGGTCTTGGGAAGGAAGAGCGTGTCTTTGTAGTCGCGGCCGGCTTTGGCGTCCGCGGTGTTCTCAGCGCCATTCTCGGCGGTCGTGTCCGTCATCGGATCGGGTCCTTGCGGTTGGTAGGCTTACGGTTCGGCGTCAGGCAATACTCCCGGACCCGCCTGGCTCAACCCAAGCGGTCCGGGCTGGTAATTCGCCCGATGGATGCCGGGCAGACCGGCATGCCGTCGCGTATGAACTCTGAGGTTCGGACCATGCTCCGCGTGTAACAGAGCCCGTCTGGAGGGTCCAGTCACACGCCCAGCGTTTCGCGGGCGCGCTGTGCATCGATGGCGATCTGCGCCTTGAGCGCATCGAGACCGTCGAATTTCTGCTCAGCCCGGAGATGGCTGTGAAATTCGACCGCGACCGGCTGGTCGTAGAGATCACCGTCAAAATCGAAGAGATGCACTTCCAGCAATTCCGTCGCCCCATCGACCGTGGGCCGCATGCCGACATTGGCGACGCCGGGCAGGCGCGGCTTGTCACCGCTCACGCCCACGCGCACGGCGTAGACGCCATAGGCCGGGCGCACGAAATCATCGAGCGTGATATTCGCCGTCGGGAAACCGATCGTCCGGCCGCGCTGATCGCCCTTGCGAACCCGGCCGTCAATCGTCCAGGCACCGCCCAGCAATTCGGCCGCCGCCGACATGTCGCCGTCATGGATCGCCTTGCGGATCCGCGTCGAGGAGATCTTGTCGGCACCGTTTCCGGTCAGTTCGGCGAACCGCGTGGCAATGCCGCGCTCGGCGCACAGCGCCTCCAGCTCGACCGTCGAACCGGCCCGGCCCGCACCGAAACGGAAATCCGCGCCGGTGATGATGCCCTTCAGGCCGAGGCCCTGGTGCAACACGTCCTCAACGAATTGCTCGGGCGTCATCCGTGCCATGGCCGCGTCGAACGGCAGGACGTGCAGCTGGCTGACGCCGAGCTCCTCGAGGATCGCATTGCGGCGCCCGACACCCATCAGGCGGAAGGCCCGGGCGTCCGGCGCGAAGAAACGGCGCGGATGGGGCTGGAACAGTGCAACCCCCAGCGGGGCGTCGAGGGACGTCGCCAGGTCGCGCGCCGTGGCCAGCACCGACCGGTGTCCCAGATGCACGCCGTCAAAATTGCCCAGCGCGATTACGGCACCACGACAATCCTCGGGCAAGGCGTTATGACCGTTCAGCACCCGCACGCGGTCAGTCCGGCTTCTTCTTGCGCTGTTTGCGCACCATGACTTCGGCATCGGCCTGCATCGTCACCTTGTCATTGACCAGGCAGACGCAATCCATCACCGCCTTGCGCGATTTCAGATCGACGGATTTCACGGTCACGCGGGTCGTCACCTCGTCACCGATACGGACCGGCAGGTGGAACCGCATGTTCAGGCCGAGGAAGATCGCTCCCGGTCCGGGCAGTTGGTTGCCGAGAACGCCGGAGATGAAGGAGGCGATCAGGGCACCATGTGCAATACGTCCGCGGAACGGGGTCGCGCGGGCGAAACTTTCGTCCATGTGGACCGGATTATAGTCGCCTGAAACCTTCGCGAAGAGGTCGAGATCTGCCTCTTCGACGACTCGAACTGTCTCGGCCGAGCGCCCGATTTCCATTTCTTCCAAGGGGATTCCGCGTAGTTCGGACATGTGCTTCTCCGTATTTCTGTCCGCTTTAACCGATTTTTATCCGCGATTGTCTAGGGTCCTCGGTGAAGACAGCGGAACAAGCTGTCCTTGTGGATACACGCCGAGTGGATGGAGACTACACATGGCTGTCGAAATGACGATGCCGATTTTGGTCGTTGACGACTACAAAACCATGATCCGTATCATTCGCAACCTGCTGAAGCAGATCGGCTTTGAAAATGTCGATGATGCTGCTGACGGTCAGGAAGCGTATGAGAAGATGAAGCAGAACAAGTATGGTCTGGTCATCTCGGATTGGAACATGGAACCGATGACGGGTTACGAGCTTCTGCAGAAAGTCCGTGCGGACGAAAGCATGAAGACGACGCCGTTCATCATGGTCACGGCCGAATCCAAGACCGAGAACGTGGTCGCAGCAAAACGTGCTGGTGTGAACAATTACATCGTTAAGCCGTTCAATGCTGGAACGCTGAAAGCGAAAATGTCTGCTGTCCTGGGTGACTTCTAAGTCAGCCCCTGACGCTCAACGCTTGACGAGTTTGCAAAGGAAGGAGGGCCCCATGCCCGCCGCCAATGTCGCCGCGCAGGTCCGTACGTCACTAGCTACGTTGAAAGCCAGTGACCTGGAAGATGCCCAGATCATGGAAGTCCTGAAACTGGCGCATCAACTGACCGACACCATGAAGCTGTTCTTCAGCTCCCTGGATCAGTCGATCTGTAGCGAATTCAATTACATCGCAGACTATATCGCCCGCACTCGCGACGAGATCTCTGCCCTGCGTCCGAACGATATCAAGTCCGAACGCATCCCGACCGCCGGTCAGGAACTCGAGGCAGTTGTCGGAGACACGGAACGTGCGACCGAGACGATCATGAGCGAAGCCGAGGCTGTGCTCTGCGATGAAGAGGCCGATTACGACCAGTATCGCGCCAATGTCGAAGCCCGCATGATGACGATCATCGAAGCTTGCAGCTTCCAGGATCTCGCCGGCCAGCGTGTCTCCAAAGTGGTCACCAGCCTGCGTCATGTGGAAAGCCGGGTTTCCCGCTTCGCCGAAGTCATGGGCGTACGGGATGCCGATCATCAGCACGAGGAAACCGCTGAAGAAAAGCGGAACCGCGAACAGCTGCTGAACGGTCCGGCCATCGGAGGCCCCGAAACCAGCCAGGACGACATCGATGCGATGTTCGCCGAGATGGATGGCGACGGTGCCGCACCCGATCTGGACCAGGGCTCGATCGACTCCCTGTTCGACTAGTCCGCCTGCCCCGCCGGGGTTTGCCAGACAAGACGCGGAGCGAGATGCTTGGCACTCGCTCCGTATCTGGCCAGGACCTCGGTGACGGCCTCCGGATCGAAGGATCCGGCGTCCAAGTCACCGGACAGAATGCCATCGGCAATGAAAAGCGCGTCGATCCCGGCGCGCTTTGCGCCTTCCAGGTCCGTTTCCGGACCATCCCCGACCATCAGGATACGACTGTCCGGTACGGCTCGGCCGATCTCCGCAAGGGCTGATCGCGCCAGGGCGTAGATCGGACGATGGGGTTTGCCCGAGACCACGCTCGTGCCGCCCATCTCCCGGTAGAGCCGGGCAATCGCACCCGCGCAATAGATCAGCTGGTCGCCAGCCTGGACCACGATGTCCGGATTGGCGCAGACCATGACGAGCTCGCGTTCCAGTGCAATCTCAAGCGTCTCGCGATAATCCTCCGGCTTGCCGTTCCAGTAATCATCCGGTCCCGTGCAGGAGATGAAATCCGCCTCCTCCACCGACGTGAATTCCAGGTCGAGCCCCTCATAGAGGCTGACATCGAAATCAGTCCCGATGCGCAGCGCCTTGCCCGGCGAGCGGGACAGGAGCTCCGCGTGCGTGGCGTCACCGGACGTCACGACCGCGTCCCAGGCATCATCGGGAAAACCCATTTCGCGCAGGCGCTCGGTCAGGTCATAACCGCGGCGCGGGGAATTGGAGACGAGGCAGACGGCGCCGCCGGTCTCGCGATACCGGCTCAGGGCCTCCACGGCGTCGGGGAGAAGTGCACGGCCATCGCGCAACACGCCCCAGACATCACAGAAAAGCGCGTCGTAATCAGCACGCAGATCGGAAAGAACGGCAAAGCTCATGGGGGCGCTTGAAGCAGCCCCCTGCCCGGCGGTCAATGACCGAATGCGGCCTAGCCGGCGAGGCGCAGGCCGGACTGGTCGGGATCGATGAGATTATCCTTCACCGCCTTGGGCGCGCCGAAGAGATGGCCCTGGCCATAGGCAATGTCGAGATCGAGTATTTCCACGACCGTGGCCTCGTCCTCGATCTTGTCGGCGATCAGGTCGACGCCGTAGCGGGCAAACAGGCCGGCAATATCCTCGCGAGCGATGGAGCCGGGTTCCAGACCACCGATGCGTTCGAAATTCTCGATCGCCTCGACCAGGCGGGAACCGCCGATCTTGATGAAGCGAACACCGGCGCGCTGGAGCTCTTCCAGATCGACATCCACGTCCTGGACCTGGTCGATCGAGAATCGGAAGCCGAAATCGACCATGCGCGCCATATTGCGTGCGGCGATGGCGTCGCGCTCCATGAAGGCGACCTGCGAGACCTCGAAAATCAGCGAGCCCGTCAGGTCGGAATTCTGGCGCATGAAATCCAGGAAGGCCGGGAAAAAGGTCTCGTCGGCCAGCGAGTTCAGCGAGATATTGCAGAAAATCGCGGACTTGCGTTCCTGCTCGGTCAGCTTGCGGACCAGCTGGACGCAGCGGAAGAGCAGGAGATTGTCCACTTCCGTCATCAGGCCGGCCTGTTCGGCCGTGTGCATGAACATGCCCGGCGCCAGGAGGCGGCCGGTGGCATCGCGAAGACGGGTGAAGCTCTCATAGAAGGTAACCCGGCGCTGCGGCAGGGTGACGACCGGCTGGAGGTGCAAGTCGAGGCGATTGGCCTCGAGCGCTTCACGGATGGTGTCGATATTGACGCTGGACGCATGCGATTCCACGGCCATGTCCTGGGCCGATGGTGCCGCCTCGCCGACACGGCGGACGAGGTCCTCGAGCACTTTCACCTCATGGACCAGCGCATTGTCGCGTTCGACAGCTTCGGTCCGGATCTCGTCGGCAATCTCGTCGAGCCGCTGCTGGGCGGCCTGGAATTCCTCGGTCAGCGCCAGATTGGCGGCCTTGAGATTGTCGATCTCTGACTCGAGGTCGCGGCGCTCCTGGCGGCGGGCAGCAGCGGAATGGGCCATACCAGCCACGATGAAGACGATCGCCCCCATCATCCAGGCGGACAGCGAGGCCATGCCCAGGCGTTCGAAACCGAGCGAGGCAACAACGGCGACCATGACATAGGTCAGAAGGATCAAGATATCGGTGGCGCGGGGCATGCCGCCCTCCAGGGCAAACGAATCCAATATGATTTCAATCGTTAATCTGATGCGCGCCGGGTTGTCGTTTGGTTAATATTCGTAAATCGTCAATTTTTATGAGCGAAAACGAAAAAACGGCGTCAATCCAGATGGATAGACGCCGTTTTCGAAAATGCAGCTATTAAGAATCTGCGCGTCGCCAGCCTCTAGGACACGGTGTGCGGGCGGATCAGGATCTCGACGCGGCGATTCTGTTCGCGGCCATAAACCGTGTCATTCGACGCGATCGGGGCCCGCTCGCCCATGCCGGCGATATAGAAACGGTCGCGCATCACGCCCTGGGCGATCAGATAGCCGCCGACCGCAGACGCGCGTTGTTCGGACAGGGTCTGGTTATAGTCGGCTGGACCCGTGGAATCGGCATGGCCGACAACATCCACATAGGTCGCCGGATAGCGGTTCAGCACGTCTCCGACATCATTGAGGATCTGGTAGAAGCCCGAATTGATGCTGGCGGAATTGACGTCGAACGTGATGTCACCCGGCATGATCAGGAGCAGATCATTGCCCTGGCGACGCACACCGACGCCGCTATCGCTCAGCGCCTCGCGCATGGCGGCTTCCTGGCGATCCATGTAATTGCCGATACCGGCACCGGCCAGCGCGCCGATACCCGCGCCGATGAGAGCATTGGTGCGGCCTTCCTCGGAATCGGACGTGTTCGTCATGTAGCCGAGCAGGGCTCCGGCTGCCGCGCCGATCAGGGCGCCGCGGGCGGTATTGTTGTTACGGGTCTCGCCCGTATAGGGATCGGTGGTCGTGCAGGCGGTCATAACGAGCGCTGCGGACATCATTGCTGCTACACGAAACTTCATCGCAATTTCCTCTCAATACGCCCCTCGCGAGGGGATGGCCCAGATACCCGGGCATAATGACCACCGGGATATCGAAGCGCAAATGAACGGCGAGTGACTGGAAACACGCTTCGGCGGTTTTTGCGCATGAAGATTTGGAGAAGATTCATCCGGCCAGACCTTGACGGCCAGGTGACTCCTCCTTATCTGGCGCCTGTTAGCAGTCGAGAGGGGTGAGTGCTAAGCCCTCCTCCCGGCCCGAAAATTCAACTGTCCTCGTTTGGAGACTGACAAAGATGACCTTTCGTCCTCTGCACGACCGCGTTCTGGTGAAGCGCGTCGAAGAAGAGTCCAAATCCGCCGGCGGGATCATCATCCCGGACACGGCCAAGGAAAAGCCGCAGGAAGGCGAAGTCGTCGCCGTTGGCGGCGGCGCGATCAAGGAAGATGGCTCCGTCCGTCCGCTGGACGTGAATGCCGGCGACCGCATCCTGTTCGGCAAGTGGTCCGGCACGGAAGTGACGCTCGAAGGTCAGGAACTCCTGATCATGAAAGAGTCCGACATCCTCGGCATTATCGGCTAAGCGACCGGCACCGGTCACATATAGGAAGCACATAACATGGCTGCCAAAGACGTATATTTCTCCTCCGATGCCCGCGATCGCATGATGCGCGGCGTCGACATCCTCGCCAACGCTGTGAAGGTCACGCTCGGTCCGAAGGGCCGCAATGTCGTGATCGAAAAGTCCTTCGGTGCTCCGCGCACCACGAAGGACGGCGTCTCCGTCGCCAAGGAAATCGAACTGGCTGACAAGTTCGAGAACATGGGCGCCCAGATGCTGCGCGAAGTCGCCTCCAAGACCAATGACGTCGCCGGTGACGGCACCACGACGGCAACGGTCCTGGCCCAGGCCATCGTGCGCGAAGGCATGAAGTCGGTTGCTGCCGGCATGAACCCGATGGATCTCAAGCGCGGCATCGACAAGGCAACCGCCATCATCGTCGAAGAGATCAAGTCCTCCTCCAAGCCGATCAAGGGCTCGGACGAAGTTGCACAGGTCGGCACGATCTCGGCCAATGGCGACGAGCAGATCGGCAAGGACATCGCCCACGCGATGGAAAAAGTCGGCAATGAAGGCGTGATCACGGTTGAAGAAGCCAAGTCGCTGGAAACCGAGCTCGACGTCGTTGAAGGCATGCAGTTCGACCGCGGCTACCTGTCGCCGTACTTCATCACGGACGCCGACAAGATGCAGGCCGACATGGAAGAGCCCTTCATTCTCCTGCACGAGAAGAAGCTGACCTCGCTCCAGCCGATGCTGCCGATCCTGGAATCGGTTGTTCAGTCCGGCCGTCCGCTGCTGATCATCGCTGAAGACGTCGAAGGCGAGGCCCTGGCCACGCTCGTCGTCAACAAGCTGCGTGGTGGTCTGAAGATCGCTGCCGTGAAGGCACCGGGCTTCGGCGATCGCCGCAAGGCCATGCTGGAAGACATCGCCATCCTGACCGGCGGCCAGGTTATCTCTGAAGACCTCGGCATCAAGCTGGAAACGGTGACGCTCGACATGCTCGGCACGGCCAAGCGCGTTAACATCACCAAGGATGACACGACGATCGTCGACGGCGCTGGCGAAAAAGAGGGCATCGAAGCCCGCGTCGGCCAGATCCGCCGCCAGATCGAGGAAACCTCCTCCGATTACGACCGTGAGAAGCTGCAGGAACGCCTGGCCAAGCTGGCCGGCGGTGTTGCCGTGATCAAGGTCGGGGGTGCCACCGAGATCGAAGTGAAAGAGAAGAAAGACCGCGTCGACGACGCCCTGAACGCCACGCGCGCTGCCGTGGAAGAAGGCATCGTCACGGGCGGCGGTACGGCCCTGCTGCGCGCTTCGCGTAAGCTGGAAGGCCTGGAAGGTGAAAACGCCGACCAGACCCAGGGCATCGCCATCATCGCCCGCGCGCTCCAGGCTCCGATCCGTCAGATCGTGGAAAATGCCGGCGTGGAAGGTTCCATTGTCGTTGGCAAGATCCTCGAAAATGACAGCGACACCTTCGGCTTCAACGCTCAGACCGAAGAGTATGGCGACATGCTCGACTTCGGTGTGATCGACCCGGCCAAGGTTGTCCGCACGGCTCTCCAGGACGCCGCCTCGGTTTCCTCGCTGCTGATCACGACGGAAGCTGCCGTCGCCGACGCACCGAAGGAAGAAGGCGCTGCCCCGGCAATGCCGGACATGGGCGGAATGGGTGGCATGGGCGGCATGATGTAATCATGCCAGTCACCTGACTGACGAATGCGAAGGCCCGCTCAAACGAGCGGGCCTTTTCTTTTGCTGACGCCCTGCGGCTTCTTGCGCTCAGCGTTTCCAGCGGAAGCTGATGAAGAAGGCTCCCACACTGCCCAGCAGGAGCATCAGGCCCGGCACCGAGAACCAGCGCAGCGGCGAACGTTCCGAGACGAGCCGGTCATCGATCAGCTGGTAAAAGCGGCGGCCGCCCTGGACATCCTCGACATAGGACCGGCCTGAGAAATCACGCCCCACGCGCAGCTCCTCGTCGAGCCGGGCCACCATGGTGCTCTGGATCGACCGCAATTCGGCCTCGTCCAATGGCAGGGTCTCGCGGACGATCTCGTAGGCATCGAGGCTCTCATCCACCCGCAGCACACCGTCGGACCGGTAGTGATAGAGCACGTATTCATTGTCCTCGGCCGCCAGGGAAAGCCCCAGGCAACCACCGCCCAGCATCAGGAAGGCGAGCCCGGCGATCATCCAGCCGCGGGCGATGGACAGGGAACGGCCCTCCTGGGCCAGTACCGCGTCGCGCACCTGCTTGATCTCGCGCAGGCTTTCGATCTCGGTCGCGGCGACGGCGCCTGCCAATTCCTCATTGTCGATACTGTAGAGCCTGGCCAGGCGGGAATAGACATCCTCGGACGGGTAGGACCGGCCGGTTTCCAGCTTGGAGAGATAGGATTGCTCGATATCCGCCTTGGCGGCCGCTTCGGGCTGGGTCCAGCCATGCGCTTCACGCAGGCGTCTGAGATAATCACCGAAAGTCATCTTGGGTTCCGAACTCATTGTTTTTCCATATCCCGAAAACCGGGACAGGTCACAGTCTTTGAAAGTCCTGACGGGAATGACAGGTGAATATCGGGGACTATCCGGGAAGATCCGGGAATATTCAGCGCCTTGCCCGCCCCGTACGCGCCCCCCGCCTCGTTGCCCGACGCCAAAGCCGTCCGCGAACCTTGTCCCGGTTTAACTTGCCTTCCCGGCTCGGGAGGGCTTAGCTCCTGCCACAATCCGGGGGAGGATCCAGACCATGAAACACCTGACCGCTTTCGCGGCTGCCACCAGCCTTTTCGCCCTCGCCGCCTGCGAGCAAGCCTCGTATTCAGGCGGTGATGCCGGCGAGACTGCGTCGGCCGAGCGCGCCACCTACGATGCCGCCACTTTCCACCAGACAACCAGTTTCGGCATGGCATCGTCGGGCGGACACGCCTTTTCGGCGGAGACCGGCCGCATCCTGATCAGTTCCGACGAGACGGGTGTGTTCAACGCCTACGCCGTCGATCCGGAAAGCGGCGACCGCGAGGCGCTCACCGATTCCGACACGAACGCCATGTTCGCCCTGTCCTGGTTCCCGGAAGATGACCGCGTGGTCGTCACCGCCGATATCGGCGGCAATGAGCGCAATCACATCTACGTCCGAGAGCTCGATGGCCGCCTGAACGACATCACGCCGGGCGATGAAGTCCGCGCGCAATTCCTCGGCTGGTCCCCGGACGGCCGCGACATGTGGGTGATGACGAATGAGCGCGATGCCGCCGCCATGGACATCTACGCCTATGACACGCTGAGCTATGAGAGCGGTGTCGTCTTCCAGAATGACGACTCGCTGCAGATCGGTGATGTCAGCCCGGACGGCCGCTGGCTGGCCCTGGTGCGCAACCGCACTTCCGCCGACAGCGACATTCTGTTGCTCGATCTGTCGGACAAGGATGCCGAGCCGGAACTCATCACCGAGCATGAGGGCAATATCGCCTACGGCGTCTACACTTTCACGCCGGACAGCCAGGCGCTCGTCTACGCCACGAACGAACATGGCGAGTACAATGAGGCCTGGACGCATGACCTCTCCACCGGCGAGCGCGCTCCGCTCGTGACGGCGGACTGGGACGTGTCCTTCGTGGGCTTCTCGCCGTCGGGCCGCTATCGCGTCTCCGGCGTCAATGCCGACGCCACGACCGAGGTGACCATTCTCGATCTCGAGACGAATGAACCGGTCGCCCTGCCCGAACTGCCGGCCGGCGAGCTGCGCAGCGTCCGCTATTCCCGCGACGAGAGCCAGATCGCCTTCCTGATCAATGCGGCGACCTCACCGTCCAATCTGCACATCGTCGATCTGGGAACGCAGGACCACGCCCAGCTGACCAATGCCCTCAACCCGGCTGTCACCGAAGAGGAAATGGTCGACGCCACCGTGGTGCGTTTTGAAAGCTTCGACGGTCTGGAAATCCCGGGCATCATGTATCGCCCGCACGGTGCCAGCGCCGACAATCCGGTACCGGCACTCGTCTGGGTCCATGGCGGACCGGGCGGCCAGAGCCGGATCGGCTATTCGGCCACCATCCAGCACCTCGTCAATCACGGCTATGCCGTCTACGCCGCGAACAATCGTGGCTCCTCGGGCTACGGCAAGACCTTCTTCCACATGGATGATCGTCGCCATGGCGAGGAAGACCTGCGCGATATTGTGGCCGCCGGTGATTATCTGCGTTCGCTCGACTGGGTCGCCGACGACCAGGTCGGTGTGATCGGCGGATCCTATGGCGGTTACATCACCGCTGCCGCCCTCACCTTCCACCCGGAAGCCTTCGAGGTCGGTATCAATATCTTCGGTGTGACCAACTGGGTGCGCACGCTGGAATCCATCCCGCCCTGGTGGGAGAGCTTCCGCGAAGCCCTCTATGACGAGATGGGCGATCCGGCCACCGATGCCGAGCGCCATCGTGCGATCTCGCCGCTCTTCCACGCGGAAAACGTGATCCGTCCGATGCTCGTCGTGCAGGGTGCGAATGACCCGCGCGTGCTGCAGGTGGAAAGCGATGAACTCGTCGCCGCCGTCCGTGCCAATGACGTGCCGGTCGAATACGTTCTCTTCCCCGATGAAGGCCACGGCTTCCGCCGCCGCGAGAACCGCATCACGGCCTCCGAAGCCTATCTGAGCTTCCTCGACCAGTATCTGAAGGGCGAAGCGCTTGAAGGCACGGCCGAAGAAGAGGCCTCGGAGTAAACACGACCACGCCTTGTCCCGGACCGGCAGAGGCTGGTCCGGGGCGGCGTTCTTGGCTTGTAAGCCTAGATCAACCCGCCGCGCCGCTTGAGGACTTCGATGCGGGCGAAGGACTGGTTGATGCGGGTTTCGTCGAAACGGCCCTCGGCCATCGCTTCCATGACCCAACCGACGAAGCGCTGCGGCAATTCCGGGTCGGGCGCTGCGGAATTGGACATCATGATGATGTCATTGCCGGCTTCGATCGATCGCAGCACAGCCTCGCGCTGGTCGTAATTCTCGCGGATGGCGGCCATGTCCAGATCATCCGTCATCACACAGCCGGTGAAACCCAGCTCGCCGCGCAGAAGATCATCGAGCACCGGTTTCGAGAAGGTCACCGGCAGTCCGCTGGCATCAAGCCCGCGATGGGTGAGATGCCCGCCCATGATGAGATTTGCGCGCCCGGCCTCGATGAGCCGGCGGAAGGGATCGAGCTCGGCTCGCTGCCAGGTCTCCGAAATGTCCACGAAACCGTCATGGCTGTCACCGCGCGACAGACCGTGCCCAGGGAAATGCTTGATCGCGCAGACGGTGCCATGGCGATTGAAGGCCTCGATAAAGGTCGAGGCATAGGCGGCGATGGTCTCGCCATCCGTGCCATAGGAGCGTCCGTAGCGGCCGATGACGGCGTTTTCAGGATCATGCAGGTCGGCGACCGGGGCGAGGTTCATGTTGAAGCCTGCGGCCTTGAATTCGGCAGCACCCAGAGCGTAGATCTCGCGGGCGCCGCCCAGGCCGCGCTCCTCGACGATCTGCATGGCCCGCGGCATCCAGGCATATCCCAGATCCCGTGACAGGCGCTGGACGAGACCGCCCTCCTGGTCGATCGCCATCCAGGCCGCCGGATCGGCCTCGGCGAAGCGGCGGGCAGACCCTTCCGCGCCCTCCCGGGAACGCACATTGTGGCGCAGGAAAAGCACGCCGCCGATGCGCCGGTTCTCGAGATGGTCGGCAACCACGCCGGCGCCGTCGCTGTCGGCATCACGCCCGATGAAACCCATCAGCAGCATCTGGCCGATGCGTTCCTCGAGCGCCGGAACGGCGGCTTCGTCCTCGGCCATGGCCAGACCACTCGACAGGCCGGCGCCCAGGCCGGCGGCACTCAATTGCAGGACATGGCGTCGATTGAAATTGGTCACGCACTCGCTCCAGCTGGATCCCCGGTGAGTATTCATGCCGATGCGGCGCTTTGATGACAAGCGGGCGCGCCTGTTGCGCGAAGATGGCGGTGCCCTGTCGAAAAAGTCACCTCACCGACAAGGCGCCGACAGATTGGGACCGCAAATATGTCCCCACCGCTTAGCTCACGATCAAGCGGCCCCTACTGCGCGGCGGCGTCTGCCTCCCGGCACATGATCCCCCGGTCCGGCCTGCCGCCGCGCGTCTTGTTCCCCACCCGATTGAAATATTCGCCTTGAGGCGGTGCTGTGCAAGAAATGCATATCCCTATACGTTCTAAAGAAAAATTTAGGCAATAGAACATCCCCGGTAAGGCAATGAACGCAATAAATGCCCGCATTCACACTGCGAGGGACGCGAGATGAAAAAGTTTCTTTTGGCCGCCACGGCTGTCGCCCTGTGCGCGACGGCTGCCTCGGCCATCAATGATGATCACCACGAAACCCGTATCCGGGCCGCGGTCGGCAGCCATGTCATGCTGGCCGAAGGCGGTACCGTGATCGAGATCCGCGGCGAGGATGGCGAGCGCACCGTGCACGTCACCCGCGATGAGGGCGAAAGCACGCTGCGGGT
This sequence comes from uncultured Maricaulis sp., assembly GCA_965228215.1. Classification (GTDB taxonomy): domain Bacteria; phylum Pseudomonadota; class Alphaproteobacteria; order Caulobacterales; family Maricaulaceae; genus Maricaulis. The sequence goes on from OZ245800.1 coordinate 467,844, forward strand.
CAACGGACAGGTCGTCGAAGTGCGCGGCGATACCGTGATCGTCGACGGACAGGAGATCGAGGCGGGTGACGGCAGTGTCGTCATCATCGAGGGCGATGAGGTCCGCGTGGTCGACGGCGAATTCGGTGCCGATTTCGGACCGGGTTTTGCCATGCACTGGGCCGAACGGGCCGAGGACATGGCCCGGCTTCATGTCGACATGGCCCGCATCCACGAGGAAATCGACATCGAGGGCATCCAGGCGGAAGCCATGCGCTCGATGGAACTGGCCCTGGCCGGTCTCGAGGAAGGCGAATTCTCCGGCGAGATCGTCATTGATCTCGACGGTGCCCGCAACTGGGACGACCTTTCCGAGGAAGAGCGCGAGGAAATCCGCGAGGAGCTTGAAGAAGCCCGCGAGGAGATCCGCGAATCCATGCGTGAAATGCGCATCGAGATGCGCCGCGCGGAAGAGGAAATGACCGAGGCTGACCGCGAATTGCGTGATGCCGAGCGCGAACGCCGCCATGCCATGCGTGAAGCCCGCCACGCCGAGCGTGCAGTCCGACACGCAGAGCGTGATGTTCGCCGTGCCGTCCGCCGTGCCGAGCGCGAAGCACGCCACGCGGAACGAGGCGCCCGTCATGCCGAACGCCAGGCTCGCGTCATGCGCTGGCACAGCGAGAACGGCATGGACGAGAATGTCGATGTCCGTGTCATCGAAGGTGAGGACGGCGAACGTCGCGTCATCATCAATGGCGAGGAAGTCGACATGGACGGCGACAACGTCTTCATGTTCGACGGCGATCATGACGGCGAACGCCACGCCCGTGTGATGCGCTGGCACAGTGCCGGCGAGATCGGCGAAAATGCCGAGATCGAGGTCATCGAGGGCGAGGACGGCGAACGTCGTGTCATCATCAATGGCGAGGAAGTCGACATGGACGGCGAGAACGTCTTCATGTTCCGCGGCGATGGTGATGCCGAGCAGCACGCCCGCGTCATGCGCTGGCACAGTGCCGGCGAGATGGACGAGAACGTCGAGGTCCGCGTCTTCGAGGACGAGGACGGCAATCGCCGCGTCATCATCAATGGCGAGGAAGTCGACATGGATGACGAGAATGTCTTCGTGCTCGACGGCATGCATGACGGTGACCACGAGGTCCATATCCGCCGCATGCATGGCGAGAACTACCGCGGTCACGATGCCGAGCACGCCGGTGAACGCCATGCCGAGATGCGCCGCGAACAGGTCCGTGTCGAACAGGATGAAGACGGCCGCCGTCGCGTCTGGGTCAATGACGAGGAACAGACGGGTGATGACCTGATCGACTGGCTCAACCGCATCGAGAGCGAACGTCTCGCCGGCGGCAATGAGACCAGCCAGGGCGGCCGCCGCGTCGTCCGCATCGAACGCCATGATGGCGAGGATGGCGAAGTCGAGGTCGAGACCCGCCGCGTCATGGTCGTCCGCGAGCATGTCGAGCGCGACGAAGACTAGACAATCCGGCCGCGGCCGGTCCCCGGGGCCGGTCGCGAACTGCCGATTGCAGATAAAAAGAGGGGCTGGCGAATGCCAGCCCCTTAAATTTACGGTTGGTCGATAAAGGGCGTCTCCTCCCCGAAACGCCAAAGGACTGGACGGTCAGGCCCTGTCCGATCGCGACGTTGACGTAGCGACTCGGTTACGTCAACCCCATTCGTCGCGGATTCAGCGACATATTGTGATTATCTCACACGGAGTGTGCCTACTGGTGGCGTGCCAAAACATCCATCACGGAATCGACCCAGGAAACCCTGGAAACCGTCAGCTGGGCGGGTTGGTCCTCGCGCCATTGCTTGTTGTCGGTGATTCCCTTGGCCAGCTCGGCACCGAGCGCCAGATCCTTGATCGTGACCTCGCCGGCTTCGCGTTCATTGGAGCCGACAATCACCGCAGCCATTGCCTGGCGGCGGTCGGCGTATTTGAGCTGTTTGCCCATATTCCCGCCGCCGACGAAGGCCTCGGCCCGCACGCCGCGCGCACGCAATTCCGCGGCCATTTTGAGATAGGCCGCCGACTGGTCCTTTTCCGCCGCGACAATGATCACGAGCGGGCGCTGCGAGGCCGTGTCGCCCCGGCCCAGAGCCGTGAGAGCCGCAGCAAAACGGCTCACACCGAAGGAGAAGCCGGTCGCCGGAACAGCCTGGCCGGTAAAACGGGAGACAAGGTCGTCATAACGACCGCCGCCACCGACCGAGCCGAACTGCATCGGCTTGCCGTCATCATAATGGGCCGTTGCGAGCAATTCCGCCTCGTAGACCGGGCCGGTGTAATAGCCCAGGCCGCGTACGACGGACGGATCGAAAGCGGCACGCTCATCACCAATGCCGATCGCGGACAGGACGCTGTCGATCTGGATCAGCGCGTCGAGTCCCGCACGGCCCGTGTCCGACGTGCCGATCAGCGGTTCGAGGCGGGCGATGACATCACCGCGACTGCCACCGGTGGCATCGAGGAAGGAAAGGATCGTGTCGATACCCGCTGCGTCCAGCTTGGCGCCCTCGGTGTAATCTCCGGACTCGTCCTTGCGGCCCTCGCCCAGCAGAAGCGCAACGCCGTCACGGCCCAGCCGGTCGAGCTTGTCGGCCGCGCGGAGCACGCGCATGCGGCGTTCCGGATCGGACGCACCGATGCCTTCCAGGACACCGTCGAGAATGCGCCGGTCATTGACCCGGATGACGTATTCGCCATCGCTCAGGCCAGCAGCGCGCATGACCTCGGCGGCCAGGGCGATCATCTCGGCATCGGCGGCCGGGCTGGCGGAACCGACCGTGTCGGCATCGCACTGCACGAATTGGCGGAAACGGCCCGGACCCGGCTTCTCATTGCGCCAGACATCGCCCGCCTGGTAGCGGCGATAGGGTTTGTTGAGATCCTGGTAGTTCTCGGCGACGAAACGCGCCAGCGGCGCCGTGTGGTCATAGCGCAGGGACAGCCACTGGCCGTCATCATCCTCGAGCGCGAACACGCCCTCATTGGGACGTTCCTCGTCCGGCAGGAATTTGCCCAGCGCGTCCGCGAATTCGAAAGCCGGGGTCTGCAGCGGTTCGAAACCCCAATCATCATAGACCCGGCTTGCGGCGTCGATCAGATGCCGTTCCGCCCGCAGGACATGACCGGCACGGTCCTCGAAACCGCGGGGTCTGCGTGCCTTGGGACGGAAGGGTTTCTTCGCGCTCATCGGATACTCCGGATCATTCTTGCCGCTCTTGCGGCGTCAGGGGCAGGCCGGTCTGAATAGCCGAGACAGGCCGGAAAACCAGTGCTTTGACCATGTCACACAGGGAATGGCAACAGATTCACCCGGAATCAAAGACTTCGGTATATGATGCTTCAAGGTCCCGCCTTCGGGACCGTGTGTTGTGGAGTGTGTTGTGCGTCTTTTCGTGACTGCCTGTATCGCCGCCGGAGTGCTGGCCGGACCTGCCTCTGCGGGTTTCGCGCTGGTCGGACCGGGTGAGGACCTGGCCGAGTTTGCCGGAACGATCCAGGGCCAGGCCGAACGCCGTGCCCGCCAGGCCGCTGCCAATCCGGCCGCGCCGGCCTCTCCCATCGACATTGAAGACCCATTCTATTTCGAGCTGGAACAATTCTCGGTCGACGCCCTCCGGCTCAGCCGGGCAATCGACTCTGCGGGCGGGCCCGCGGATCTGCGCTGTATCTTCCGCGGCATGTCGGCGGATGCCGGCCAGCGGCTGGATGCGCTCAACAGCTCGGAGACGGCGGCCGACCAGGCCCGGGTCTACCGCGCCATCGCGGCCTTGATGCAGGATGCGGTGAATATCGCACCCGCCGTCGACAACGAGGAGGCCCTGCCCGAGGGTTTTGCTCCTCCGGCCGGTTGTTCCGCCAGTCGCGGCTGATCAGTTCGCGCCAACCTCTGACAGCGTTTCGATGAAACCCGACTGGGTGAGCACGGTCGGCAGGACCAGTGCCGGACCGCCATCGGCCGGATAGAGCAGGTAGAGCGGCACACCCGCCTGCCCGTGTTCCGTGATCAGCTCGGCGATCTCTTCATTGCGATTGGTCCAGTCGGCCCGCAATTGCGCCACGCCATACTGATTGAAGGCCGCCTGTACGTCAGCGGAATCGAGCACCCGGATCTTGTTGATCTGGCAGGTCACGCACCAGGCGGCCGTCACATCAACGAAGACCGCCCGGCCTTCCCCCTGCAGATCCGCAACAAGCTCGCGCGACCATTCCTGCTGGCCGGCCGCGAGATGCGACGTGCTTGACGCGACAGGCAGGCGTGCGACCCAGATCGTCGAGAAGACGACGAGCAGCGCGGCCAGGAGACCCACCGTCTTCCAGCGCTTGGCCGGCTTCTTCGCCGCCCAGATCGCGAAATAGAGGCTCAGAGCGCCGATACCCAGGAAGAGAAGACCATTGGCGCCCGATTGCTGGACCAGGACCCAGGCCAGCCACAGGGCCGAGGCGAACATCGGGAAGGACAGGAATTCCTTGAAGGTCAGCATCCACGGTCCCGGGCGCGGCAGGTAGCGCAGCAGGCCAGGCAGGAAGCTGAACAGGACGAAGGGCGCCGCTAGGCCGAGACCGAGGAAGGCCGCGATCAGCAGCATCACGATCGCCGGCTGGGTCAGGGCCAGCCCCAGCGCAGCAGCCGCCAGCGGGCCAACGCAGGGCGCTGCCACGACGACCGCCAGAACACCGGTGAAGAAGGCCGCGCGACCGCCCGGCTTGTCGACGAGATTGCTGCCGACATTCTGCAGATTGGTGCCCAGCTCGTAGACGCCCAGCAGGTTGAGACCGATGGCGAAGAACAAGAGCGACAGGATCGCGACTACGATCGGGGTCTGCAGCTGGAATCCCCAGCCGACCGGCAGGCCGACTTCACGCAGGATGAGAAGCAGACCGGCCAGAGCAATGAAGCTCAGCACCACACCGGCCATGAAATACAGGCCGTGGCGACGGATACGCGCCGGATGTTCGTGCGCGACTTCAACGAAATTGAGGACCTTGATCGACAGGATCGGGAAGACGCAGGGCATGAGATTGAGGATCAGTCCACCGCCGAAGGCGAGGGCGAGCAGGACCCAGAAGGACGGCATCTCCTCGCTGCCACCCCCGGCGCCGGCAGCACCGGCCGCGCCGACAATCGGGCCCTGGTAATTCTCGCCGGCCTCGGCCCAGATCTCGACAGCGCGGGCTTCCCACGCGCCACCTTCATTGACCTCATAGCTCAGCAGCCCGCCACGCCCCACGGTCACGCCGCCATCCAGGCCAAAGCCCGGCGTCAGGCCAAGGGTGAGACCCGTCTCGGACGTGTCCAGTCGCTGTTCGGCGGAATGCTCGATCAGGTCCTTGTCGAAGGGAAAGAATTTCAGATCGCGCCAGTCGACGTTCTCGTCGGCGAAATCTCCGCCCTCGAAGGCGAGAACGAGGCCGGTGCGGGTCAGGCTGATCTCGGCGTTGATGCGCTCGTCCAGCTGCGGCACGGCATCCAGAGCCGCGCGGATATACCAGACGTCGTCCGGGTGCTCGATCGCCGTGTCGCCGACCGGGATGGAAAAGCTCAGCTCGCGGTCTTCCGGGATGCAGACATTCTCGCAGACAAGCCAGGTCGCCTGGGCCCGGATATCCAGCCGGTCACCGTCGAAATCGGCCGGCACGCTGATCGGCATCGGCAGGGTGACTTCATCCTTGTAGCCGTAATCCATGATCAGTCCGGCGAGCGGCAGCTCGACCGGGGCAGGCCAGGAAATCTCGCCGATCATCACGCCGGACGGGACATCCCAGGTGATCTCGATCGGCAGGCCGTTATCGCCGGGATTGCGCCAATAGGTGTGCCAGCCCTCGGGCATGATCTGGTGGATGCCCAGCCAGGCCGTCTCGCCGCGCGCCAATTGCGCTTGGTCGGACAGCAGGCGTGCCTCGATGATCGGATCACCGGCGGCCCAGTTCTGAGCGATTGCGCGGCTGCCCGTCCCGAGACTCAGGACGGCGAGAACCAGCGCCAGGAGGCGTGTGACAGAGATCATTCCAGTTTTCCCGACATGTCGCCCAGCGCGACTTCGCTGAAGCCATATAGAAGGGTTTTGCCGCAGGTCGAACCTCGCTCGCGCAAAGGTGAAGTGCAAATACACAAACGGCCGCACCCCGGGGTGCGGCCGTTCGCCTAATTCAGTGTGTGCGGTCCGGTCAGGACGCAGCAGCTGCAGCAGCAGACGTGCGGCGCAGGATGCGTTCCCAGCGCTGCAGCGAGATCAGGTGGGAAATCACCGCAACCAGATCACCGCTCTCGCGCAGTTCCACCAGCTTCTCGGCCGGCAGGTTGGCGAACTTCTCTTCGGAGACGCCCCAGTACTCGGCAACCGTGGCCGGGTTTTCCGGATCCTGCGGATTGGCGACCTTGACCTCTTTCTTCTCGAACAGGTCGAGGGCGACCATGCGCTCCACGAAAGCTTCGGTCGTCTTGGCGTCACGCTCGAAGGCGGAGACATAGTCGACAGCCTGCTGCGTGTACTGCGTCGGCTCACCGGCTTCGTCGAAAAACGGGCGTTCCGCGTTCTCGGAAACGACGAATTCGGCAGCGACGTCGATGCAGACCGTGGACGGCTGATCGTCCGGGTTCGCAGCGCTCACGAACGGATAGCGGCGCACATAGGCCGGGACATAGTGGTCATCGTCGAAATTGCCGTCTTCCTTGACGAACAGGTTCGATCCCTGACGCAGGCCCATCACGATCACGGGCATTTTCTTCTCGCCCAGGAAGACGATCGGATAGCTGCCACAGGCGGTCGCGAATTCGGTCGCGACGGCCGGCACGAAATGCCAGTCCTGAAGGAAGGTGAACGGCTTTTCGATGACGTTTACACCAAACGTCTTGTGCCGTTCGCGATTAAGCGGCTCTACATTGCGGTAGAGCGGAACCGTGCCAGAGAGGCCCGCTTCATTGGTCGGCGCGTCAGCCATAGTCATAAAACCCCATATTGTCGTTGCGCGGTTGCATACCGGAAATCCCCATGCCCGGCAATCAAGCCGCGCAGGCGTTTGGACATACGTCATACGCAAAAAAAGTGCCGGACCCTATCCAGGCTCCGGCACCAATTACAGTTAACTGCGAGGATGGTTCAGAAACGGCGTCCGAAACCCACCCCGAAGATGACCGGATCGATCTCCACATCGGCCGCGATCGCGCCGTTGATCGTGACGTCCGTGTCGATGTCGACCCATTTGACATCGACATTGAGGAACCAGTCATCGCTGACCTGGAAATCCGCGCCGGCCTGCAGCGCATAACCAAACGAGGCGTCATAATCGATGCTCGTCGCGATCCCGCCGGTCGGCAGGTCCTCGTTGAAGAAATAGGTGTAGTTGAGACCCGCTCCGACATAGGGCCGCACATCGCCGTCCCGGTTGAAATGGTATTGCAGGGTCAGCGTCGGCGGCAGGAGGGTGACATCACCCAGATCGATATCGCCGGCAGCAGTACCCACAGCGCGGACATCATGCGGCGTGACGCCCAGGATCAGTTCGAACGCCCACTGGTCCGCCACGAAATAGGTGATGTCCAATTCCGGCACGATGCTCGTGTCGATACTGACATCGCCGCCGATCGGCGTGATGGTCGCACTCTCGTCCGGTGTCACATTGATTACGCGGCCACGGACCAGCCAGTCGCCGGCATCCGCCATGGCCGGAGCCGCCGTCACCATGGTCAGTGCGGCAGCGCAAAGCAGAAACTTCTTCATCGGAAATATCCTTTCGTCCCCAGAAACTCTGGGGTCTTTATGGACACTTCCTGTTTGGGGTGGGATTGCGCGTTTCGCCGCGCGTCAGCCTGCCGCGCGGCAGGCTGACGCAGCGACGATTTTGTCCGCGATCAGAAGGACATCACCAGGGCAGCGCGGTAGTTGCGGCCCGGCAGGGGTACCGTGTCCTTCAGGACGGATGTGTGCAGGCGGGCCTCTTCGTCGGTGACGTTGCGGGCTTCGAGGATCAGGCGCAGATCACGCCCTTCGAACGGCTCAAGCGAGTAGCGAAGATTGGTGAGGAGATAGCCACCGGTCTTCAGCTCGAAAGCAGCGATATCGTCCTGCACGTCGGCCCAGACCAGTTCGGCATTGAACTCGTGCATGCCCTTCTCGGCCGTCAGACCACCCGTCACGGAGAGCGGCGGAATTTGCGGCAGATTGCCTCCACCATCGATCTCGCCATTGACGAATTCGGTGATCAGCTCACCAGAGAGAGCCCACGGACCCAGATCCGCAATCGGACCCTCGGCACGGGTTTCAAAACCCGAAACAACGGCGTCGACCTGGCGGAACTGGAAGACCGGCAGTTCGTCTTCTTCAGCGCCCGTCGGGAACAGGCCGATGAAACCATCGAAATCGGCGCGATACACGGAGCCTTCAAACGACCAGCCGCCCCAATTCGTACGCGCGGTGACTTCTGCGGACAGGGCCGTTTCGGCGCCCATCGAAGCGTCGCCGATCTCATAGGCCTGTGTCGCGATGTGCGGACCGTCGGCGAAGAGCTCGACATCGGTCGGTGCGCGTTCCGTGGACGACAGCGTCAGTGCGAGGAAGCTGTCATCATTCGGACGCGTGAACAGCGAGCCGGAGAAGCTCGTCGTGTCGAAGCTGCGGCTGGCCGTGGCCGTGGAGATGTCGCGGTTCTCGATCCGGAAACCGCCCTCGACGCCGAAATTGGCACCTTCCCAGCGCTCGACGATGAACAGGCCCCACTCGCTCGTCTGGGACGGCGGCACAAAGGCTTCAGCGCCAATGGCGCTGAAATCGCGGTCCAGGCTCTCCAGACCGATGGCGCCTTCGAGCGTTCCGCTGCCGAGCGACATCGTGTTCTGGCGCAGCTCGACGCGACCTTCATAACCCTCATTGTTGAAGACCGTGCCGATTTCATCGCCTTCAAGCTCGGTGTGCTTGTAGTTGGCGGCACCAAAGGAGAAACGCAGCGAGGAGAAGGTGTCGCCGATATTGTTGAACTGACCGCGGACGTCGTAGCGCGTCTGGATCAGGTCGATGCGGACGTCGCCCTCTTCTTCCTCTTCATGGTCGTGATCATCATCTTCCATGCCGAGGCGGCCGAAATTCTCGGCATCGTGGTCGTCGTCTTCGTGTTCTTCCTCGTGGTGGTGATGACCACCCGGAATGCCGTAGAGGGCTTCCGTGCTCTTCACGGCGACACCGATGAAACCCCAATCGCCGACATAGGAGACGCCGCCGGAAATCGTATCGAACTGGAGGCTGGAATTCTCGACCGTGCCGAAAGCTTCCTCTTCCTCCTCGTGATCATCATCGTCGTGATCGTCGTCGTCATGATCGTCATCGTGTTCCTCGGCCTCTTCCGTGAGGCGGAAGATCTCGGACTCGGCGAAACCCGGGATGTCGAAGTCCTGGGAGTTGCGCGTCATGGCCTCGAACTGGAACACAAACCCGCCAGCGTTGAAGCGAACCCGGCCGGCAGCCGTCTCGCCTTCATCAACCGTGGTCATACCGGCGTAGAAACGGCCTTCGAAACCGTCTTCTGCCGGCGCCTCGGGCACACGGCCATCGATTACGTTCACAACGCCACCGATAGCACCGCCGCCATAAGCGATGGCTGCCGGGCCGCGCAGGATTTCAATGCTCTCGGCTTCCAGGGCCTCGGACGACATCGCGTGGTCGGGGCTGGCGGCGGAGGCATCGATGAGGCCGGTGCCATTCACGAGCACGCGGACACGGTCGGCACCGAGGCCACGGATCACCGGACGGCTCGAAGCCGGTCCGAAATAGGTCGACGACACACCGGGCTCATGTGCGATCGTGTCGGCGATGGAGCCGGCGAGCCGATCTTCGATGTGCTCGCGGCCAACAACTTCCACCGAGCTGACAACTTCGTCTGTGGCAACACCGATCGGCGAGGAGGTCACCGTGATGACGTCGCTCGGATCATCCTGAGCCATGGCCGGCGCTGCAAAAGCGGCGAGCACGCCCAGCGAGACTGAAGCCTTCAAAAAATCACGCATTGATTTGAACCCTGAATTCCGGCGCGAAAGCCGCATACCACCCAATATTTGAGTGACGTGATATTATAACATTTCGTCTGCGGCAAGCTCACAAGGGTGTGAATCGCAGGAAAGAGCGATTAAATATCGGCAAGATGAGTGCTGATTCCGCAAACCGGGCCCTCGCGGCCGCCGAAACGCTATGCGCTGACAAGGGCGAGCGTCTGACCCCCGTGCGCAAGCGCGTGCTTGAACTGGTCCTGACATCGGACAAGCCGGTGAAGGCCTACGACCTGCTGGAGGCACTTAAGCCCGGCCCGGGCGCAGCCAAACCGCCAACGGTTTATCGCGCGCTGGATTTCCTCATGGGGCTGGGCCTCGTGCACAAGGTCGAGGCACTGAACGCCTTCGTCGGCTGCACGCACTGCCATGATGATGGCGGCGCGGAACTCTTCATCTGTTCCGAGTGCGGCACGGTCGAGGAACGTCACGGCAAGACGCTCGACACGCATGCTCCCGAGGGCTTCCGGATCCAGCGCTCGGTGGTCGAGCATTTCGGCCTCTGCGCCAGCTGCCAGTAGACCACCGATTGCCTATCCTCCCGGGCGCGGTAGATTCAGCGCGCTGACAACACGCAAGGACCTGTCCCGATGATCGAGCTCTGGCGCGGAAACGCGAACGCGTGGGAATGCGACGAGCTGGGCCACATGAATGTCCGCTTCTACCTCGCCAAGGCGATGGAGGCGGTCGGCAATCTGGCGGACAAGGCGGGGCTGAATGGCGTCTACCTGCACGACGCGACCGCGACGCTGATCCCCCAGGCGATCCACATCAAGTTTCTCGCCGAGGCCCGTCCCGGCGCACCGCTCTACATTCGCGGCGGTCTGGGCAAGCTCGGGGACAGCCAGGCCGAATTCATCCTGCTTATGCTGCATGCCGGTTCCGACCGGATCGCAGCGAGTTTCCGGTTCGAGATGGCTCATGCCTCACCTGATGAGGCGCGCGCCTTCGACTGGCCCCGGCGTTTTCTCGACGCCGCACCTGCGCTGCAGGTCGAGACGCCGGACATCGCACTTCCCCGCGGTATTGATGAAAGCGCGCCGCTGGCCAGCCCCTCGCTCAGCGATGCCGAGGACATGCAGCTCGAACAGATCGGCATGGGCCGTTTCACCGTGCCCAACATGGATGTGTTCGGGCGCATGCGATCCGAATTCCTGCTCGGCCGGGTCTCGGACTCGGTGATCAATTTCATCGGCGCATTCCCGGAGGAATGGGATTTCCACCAGGGCGAGACCGAGGCCCGGATCGGATCGGCGCTGCTGGAATGCCGCATCCTGCCGCGCCGCTGGCCGCGCGCCGGCGATGGCTACGTCATCCGCTCGGGTCTGAATTCTTACGGGCCGAAAATCCGCAATCTCGTGCACTGGGTCCTCGACCCGGCGACCGGCCTGCCCTGGTGGACGATGGAGGGTGTCGCGGCACCCATGGACCTGGACGAGCGCAAGCTCATCGAGGCGCCGGACGATATCCGGGCCCGCCTCGACGCGGCTATCAAGCCGGGACTGACAGCCTGAGGAGACTTCCGTGCGCCGACTGATACCTGCCCTTCTCGCCCTCACCCTGGCCGCCTGTTCTGGACCGTCCGCCCAGGACATCACGCCACTTGTGGGTGACACGGCCGAATTCAGCGACACCCGCCTTGCTTCCGACCTTTCCCAGGCGCTGCAGTTCGAGACGATTTCCCACCCGCTGGATCCGCGCGCGAACTGGGCAGAATTCGAGGGTTTCAGGGCCTTCCTCGCCGAACGTTTTCCCCTCGCACATTCGGAGCTGAACCCGGTCGATCTCGGGGACGGACAATTGCTCTTCACCTGGACGGGCAGCGATCCTGACCTCCAGCCGATCGTGCTGCTCGCGCACCAGGATGTGGTTCCGGTCGAGCCGGGCACGGAGGACCAGTGGACCCATCCGCCCTTCGACGGTGTGATCGCCGACGGTTATGTCTGGGGTCGCGGAGCCCTGGACATGAAGGGCCATCTCATCACGCTCATGCATGCCGTCGAGCGTCATCTCGAGGAGGGTCTGGAACCGGCCCGCACGATCTACATCTCGCTCGGCCCCGATGAGGAGGTCGGAGGACAGGGTGCACAGCGCACCTCCACCCTGCTCGCCGAGCGTGGCCAGCAGGCCTGGTTCGCGCTCGACGAGGGCGGGCTGACCATTATGGACAATCCCACGACGGGCCGTCCGGCGGCGATGATCGGTGTCGGTGAAAAAGGCTATATGACCGTCGAGATCACCGCCCGCGCCCGTGGCGGCCATTCTTCTTTTCCGCCGCGCGCAACGGCAGTCAGCCAGCTCGCCCGTGCGATCACGGCCATCGAGGAAAACCCGTTCGAACACAGTCTGGACGGCGGTCCGACCCGCGACATGCTGCGCGCGATCTCGATCGACATGCAGGGCTTCGCCGGCTGGGCGGCAGCCAATAACGGGCTCTTCGGACCCCTCATCAAGGGCTCGCTGATGGATGATGACTCCGCCCGGGCGATGATCGGTACGACGATCGCTCCGACCGTTGTCGAGGGCGGAGTGAAGGACAATGTCCTGCCCCAGGAAGCCTCCGCCCTGATCAATCTGCGTCTCCACCCCCGCGACACGATGGACAGCGCGCTCGAACACCTGCGCCGTTCGGTGGCGCATCTCGACGGCGTGTCGGTGGATGCGGTTGCCGGCGGCAATAATGCGCCACCCGTTGCCGAGACCGAAGGCGAGGCCTGGTCGCTGATCGCCGGAGCCGCGGCAGGTATGGTTCCGGACGATGCACCGATCGTGCCCTACATGGTCACCGGCGCCACCGATGTGCGCCATTTCGCAAACACGGCAGACAATCTCTACCGCTACGCCCCGGTCCAGGCCGACATGGCCCAGACCCGGTCGATCCATGGTGATGACGAGCGGATCGCCGTCGCCGATCTCGGCCGCATGTCGCTGTTTTTCTACACGGTGATCGAAACGGCGTCGGAGCATCCGGGCGAGTAGCGGCTGTGCCTTTCCCGCCACAGGCGTGGCGTGCGGGAAACAAATTTGCCCCGGCGGCCTTGCCTCGATCCGCGCAACGGGTGTAACACCCGCCTCCCGGATCAATCGGCACAAGTGAGAGCAGATCCATGACTGAGTCCATCTAACGCTCGAGGGTGGTCGGACGACCTCCTTCGCGCACCAGACCCCGCCCCTGCAGCCCAGGGCCGGACGGTGTGAATCGTTTCGTCCAGTTCGCCCGACGTTAGATGACTGCTATCATGAGGACGGACCATTGGGTCCGCTGCTGCTATGTCCGAGACTCTCGAAATCCGTGAGCAAATCCAAAATCCCGAGCGCGAGCTGACCGAAGACCACAATCCGCAGGACAGCCTGCCGGATATTGGTGAATTGCGGTCCGACCCCGCCAATGATCCCGACATCTTCAAGGATGAAGACGCGGAAGAGCGCATCGAAGCGCTCTCCATGGGCAAGGTGTTCGGCTATTTGATCCGCCAGTGGCGTCGTCGCCCCTGGCTGTTTGCCGGCCTGTCCGGCTTCACCGCCATCTCGACCGTGCTGGATGTCTTCCTGCCGGTCGCGGCCGGCGCGATGATCGACGCCCTCTCCGGCACGCCGGGAGAAGGTGGGGTACACTGGTCCGCATACCTGGTCTTCATGGCCTTCGCGATCGGTTTCCACGGCCTGCGCCAGATCGCCGTGCGTTTCGAGGTCCGCTTCTCCTCGGCCAACATGGCCGACCTGGTGAGCGAGACCTTCGGCAAGGTCCAGCGCCTGTCCCTGGACTGGCACGCCAACACCTTCGCCGGTTCGGTAGTGCGGAAGATCACGCGTGGCATGTGGGCCTACGACACGATCACGGCGATCAGCTGGTTCAGCCTGATCCCGACGATCGCGGTCCTGTTCGGCCAGTCGGTCTACATGATGACCGTGTGGCCGGCCGTGGGCGCCTTCAGCCTGCTGATGGCGACGATCTCGATCATCGCCTCGATCCTGCTGGCGCGGATGTATGTGCACCCGCAGAACATGCGCTCCAACGCAGTTGACTCGAAACTGTCCGGTGCCATCGCCGATGCCGTCACCGGTATCGCGACGGTGAAGAGTTTCGGTGCTGAAACCACCGAGGACCAGCGCTTTGCAGGCCTGTCGGAACGCTGGCGCGTGGAGACCCGCAAGACCTGGCTGCGCTTCGTCAACATGTGGCTGATCCAGACCGTGATCATCCTGACGATGCAGGCCGGACTGGTCGGTGCCCTGGTCTGGTTGTGGACACAGGGCCAGGCCAGCCCCGGCGATGTGGTCTATGCGGTCACGGCCGTCCTGCTGATGTCGAGCTATATGCGCCGGTTCGGCGAGGAAGTGCAGCACGTGCAGCGCTCGCTGGACGAACTGCAAGACCTGGCGATCTACGACACGCTGGAACCCGAAGTGAATGACGCCGAGGGTGCGGCCGAGTTCCGGCCCGGAAAGGGTGAGATCCTCTTCCACGAGGTGGACTTCACCTACAAGGGCCAGGACCGTCCGCTCTACACGGATTTCTCCCTGGGCATCTCGCCCGGCGAGAAAGTCGCCCTGGTCGGTCCCACCGGATCGGGCAAGTCGACCTTCGTGAAGCTCGTCCAGCGTCTCTACGATGTCTCGGGCGGCGGTGTGCGTATCGACGGGCAGGATGTGCGCGATGTCACCCAGGCCTCGCTACGCCGGCAGATTGCCCTGGTGCCGCAGGACCCGGCGCTGTTCCACCGCTCGATCGCGGAGAACATCGCCTACGGTCGGCCCGACGCGACGCCGGAACAGGTAATCGCCGCGGCCAAGGCCGCCCATGCGCATGACTTCATCCAGCGCCTGCCCAAAGGGTATCGCACCCTGGTGGGTGAGCGCGGGGTGAAACTCTCAGGCGGCGAGCGGCAGCGTGTCGCCATCGCGCGGGCCATCCTGGCGGATGCGCCCATCCTGATCCTCGACGAGGCCACATCCAGCCTCGACAATGAGACGGAACGCGATGTGCAGCTGGCCATGGAGGCGGTGATGCGGGGTCGCACGACGATCCTGATCGCCCACCGTCTTTCGACGATCCGCGATGCCGACCGCATCCTGGTCTTCGACCAGGGCCGGATCGTGGAACAGGGCACGCATGACGAATTGTCCGCCCGCGGCGATGGCGTCTATGCGCGCCTGGCAAAACTGGCGGCGGGGTAACCCGCCGCCGGTTGGCGTTCTCGCTTTACGCTAGGCGATTGCGGCGCTACCCATGATTGCATGCTCGCCGCCCTCGCCTTCAGCCTCGTTTTACAGGGGACGACACCCGCCCTGGACATCTCGGAAATCATGGAGGTATGCGGTACGGACGGTGAATGTCTGCGCCGGCATTTCGCGGCTAATCGCCGAGCGAATATCGACATCGATCTCGAAGAATGCGCGCAAGATGCGTCTTGCCTGATGGACTTATTGCGCGACCCGCAGATCATGATGCCGGCCGATAGTTGGGCCGGCATCGTGGGTGACATCCAGAACCGGTTCCCGCACCTGAAGGATGAGATCCTGCAACTCGCCTTCAGCGAGGAAGCAAATGTCCAAATGAAGGCCTCACACGCCCTGCAGTATTGGCCGGATCTCACCAATGACGACTTGCTCCTCGTGCTCGATGCCTACGAGCACGCGCCCCTGTCTCCGCTTGCACTTGTCCTGGCCCGCTTCGATGAAGCCCACGTTCGCCGCCGCATTCTTGAGGCGTTCGAGGAATACGGGGCGACGGGCTCGATCGGGCCGGCAATCGGCGAATTCGGGGAGTCAATCCTGCCCGAATTGAACTCCGTCATGCACGCCGTCGCCGATCACACAGGCAACTCCATGACACATGCCGGCGTGTATTCCGTTCTTCGCGGAGAGGCCCGCCGCTTGGCGGCGGCCTATTGGTTCGACATCGCGTCAGATGCGACTTCCTCCATGCCAGACCGCCAGAACGCTCTCACGATCCTGATCCGCTTGCAGGACCAGCTCGACGCCTTCCGGACGCGTATGGACGATCTGGTGGCCGCCAATCTGGAGGCCGACACCCGGTGGACCGCCTTCAGCTTTGCAGCCAAGTATCGCGTCCCCGACGTGCTTGATGACCTCGTCGACCTCTGCATCGAGCGGCGCGATGTCCTGATCGCCGAACCGGAACAATTCGTCTCGGACCTTGCCTATTCCTGGTGTCTCGCCACGCTCTCCCGATACGGCGTAATGGCGCAATCTTCGGCACGGCATTTCGTGGAGATGACAGGATTTCCGTCCGGCTATGTTCGCGCAACCGCAATTCGTTTCATCGGCCTGGTCGGTGCGACCGAGTTTGAGGATGATGTGATAACTGCCCTCTCCGATCCGGACTGGCGCGTTGTTTGGTCAGCCTCCGTCGCTGCTGGTGAGCTTGGCCTCTCCGACAGGCTGGACGCACTCGAAGAGGTCGAGACCGAGCATTGGTACCCGGACGTAAGAGAGGAAGCCCGGGAGAGCCGACTTGCCCTGTCCTCTCCTCCCTATCGCCGGCTTCCTCCAGCGGTCGGCGATCTGGGCGGCCCACCCGACGAGTTTCAGCTGCACGGAAATCTCGACGAGTTCGACGCCCGGTGTCCGGCCGGCCCTTGGCAATGGCAGAACCAGCTCATCTCGCGCGAGGACAATCAAGCGATCAGCCGACGAGAAGCCTTCGTTCTCGAGAGAGGGCCGTGGAGCGCATCGCTTCGAACTGATCGCGTTGATGTCATGGGCCTTTACTGGAGCAATAACGAAACTGGTGAGGAACGCCGCCTCCTGGCTGGGTTCCTGAACGCCACCGCGATTGATCACCAAACCTTGCTGGTCGTGAAACTCGGTTTTCGAGCATTCGATCGCAGTTCCGAGATCATACTGCTAAGGCATGTTCATGAGGGTGAGTGGAGGACGCTGAACATCGGGGCGGTGCCGGGGCATGTTCTTCAACTCGGTCGTGTCGGCTCCGGCCTGCTCGCGCTCGAAACCTCCGCCGGTCTCATCATCTCTGATTATCGGCAGATCCTCGGCCTCGCCGAGTGCGCTGAAGACTAGCGCCCCCTAATTCGCCATCCTTATCCCGCTGTGATAAATCTTCCGCAGGGGGAGGAAATCACACATGAATCGCCTTCTGAGCGAACTTCGCCGGCGCAATGTATTCCGGGTCGCGGCTGCCTATCTGGTTGCTGCCTGGCTGGTCATGCAGGTCATCGCCGTGATCTCCGACGCTGCCGGCATGCCGGACTGGGCGGACAGCCTGGCGCTCATTCTCCTGATTGCCGGCCTTCCGGTCGTGCTCTTCATCGCCTGGGCCTTCGAACTCACGCCGGACGGGCTCAAGCCCACGGTCAGCGTGTCCGAGGAGGAAAGCCAGACGGCCGCGACCGGGTCGAAGCTGGATCTGGCGATCATCGGCGGTCTCGCCGTCGTCGCCGTCCTGATGCTCGGCACCTGGCTCTGGCCGCGTGATGCGGGCGATCCGGCGGATCCCGTTGCTTCGGAAGAAGTTGTCGCCGACGCCGGCGAGCCGGCAGTGGAACAGGCCACAGACGAAGCCCCCGCAAGCCCGGCAGCGGTCGAACGCCCGTCCGGACAATCGGTGGCCGTTCTGCCCTTCCTGGCTCTGTCCTCGGACGATGAGGATCGTTACTTCGCCGACGGGTTGACCGAGGAGATCCTCAATTATCTCGCCGCCGTGCCCGAGCTGCTTGTCACCTCGCGCACTTCCGCCTTCCAGTATCGCGGTGACGACCTGCCGTCCGTGCCGGAGATCGCCCGCCAGCTCGGCGTGGCCCATATCGTCGAGGGCACGGTACGCCGGGCCGGCGATCGCGTGCGCATCACCGCCCAGCTGATCCGCGCGGAAGACGACACGCATCTCTGGTCGCAGACCTATGACCGCACGATGGAGGATGCTTTCGCGGTCCAGGACGATATCGCCCAGAATATCACCGCGGTGCTGGACATCGTGCTGGACGCCGAAGAGCTCGAACGCATGCGTGCCCGCGGCTTGCAGAATGTCGATGCCTATATCGCCTATCAGCGCGGCAATGAGATCTTCCAGTACGCCCATTTCGAAGCGCCCGACCTGATCGAGGCGCTGGAACCGGCGATGGAGTATTTCATCCGGGCTACCGAACTCGCTCCGGGTTTCACCGATGCCTATATGGGTCAGGCCGATTATTACGCTCATTTGATGCAGCGATCGGCCGGACTGCCAGGCGAACAGGCCCAGGAGGCCTACCGCGAAGCGAGCGAACAATACTTCGCCCTGATCAATGACGCCTGGATGTCCACGGCAGATCCGAACCGTCGCGCCATGATCTCCATCGACCGGGTCTATATGAGCGAGAGCTGGGCGGGCGCGGCTGAAATTGTTGATGCCGCGACCAAGGTAGAAGGTTGTGTGGAATCCTTCTGGGTGCGGGAATTGGTGGCCCTGTCCGGACGCGCTGCAGAATTCATTCCCTACGCCGAGCAGAGAGCCCGGTGTGATCCGCTCAATTTCGCGAATTGGCGCGCGCTCGCGGGCATCGCTTACGACGCCGGTGATTTTGATCGTGCCTTCCGGGCCGCCTCACAGGCCATGGTGCTCGACAGCGACCAGGACGCGGCGGCCATGATAGCTGCGAACGCGCTGATGCAGGCCGGCCGGAATGAGGAGATCCGCCAATACATGGACCTCATGCAGATCGACCAATTCACACGCTTCCTCATGGAATTCATGATGGCGGCTCGTGCCGGCGATCGCGAAACGGCGGAAGCTCTCCACGCGCAGATGTTGTTTCCCGACGACTTAGGTCTAGCGCCACTCAAGATCATCCTGCATGCCATGATCGGCCAACACGAGGCGGCGACGGCCCTGGCGACGCAACTCGATGGCATGGCGCGCGGCAACCAGATCCTGATGACAACGGTCATGGATTGCCGCTGCGGCGCTCCGTGGGATATTGCGCAAACGCCGAATTTCGCCCGGCGCATTGAAGAAGCCGGTTATCCCTGGCCGCCTGCCGGGGGCGAGAATTTCCCGCTCAACGAGGGCTAGGCCTCAGCTCGTGGTGGCGGTGAGCCGCAATCCGAGAATGCCCAGCACGATCAGCGCGAGGAAGAAGATCCGCGCGATGGTCACCGGTTCCTTGAAGACGAGAATGCCGATCACGGCCACGCCGATCGTGCCGATCCCGGTCCAGACCGCGTAGGACGTGCCGGCAGGCAGGTGCCGCATGGCAGCGATCAGGAGCACCATGGAGCCGACAAGCGCGAGCAGGACGCCCGCATGCTGCCACCAGGGTGCATCGCCCTTCACGTATTTGAAGCCCAGCGCCCAGACCATTTCCAGCACGCCGCCGATGACCAGCAATGTCCAGGGACCAACGATGTTCACGCGCTGAACTCCAGGTCGAAATTGCGAGCCCAGACCTTGCGGATCACCGGGTGTTTCTCGGTCGCGCGGACCGCACCGGAGAGATTGGGACAATTCTCCATGAACCAGTCCCGTCGCGGAGACCAATAGCTCATCATCGCCACATAGACGTCCAGCAGGCTCATCTTCTCGCCCAGCAGATAGGGGCCCGGCGGGCCCTCGAAGGCCTCGTCCATGATCTGCCAGAGTTCCTTGCGACGCGCGTTCGCGTGTTTCAGCAGATCATCATGCTGGTCGGGATCACTGGAAAAGCGGTGCGGGCCGTCCGAGATCGTGAAGGTGGGATAGAGGTTGGACGACAGGAAGAGCAGCCAGCGCAGATACTCCGCCCGTTCCGGAGCCCGCGCAGCCGGAGCGAGACCGGTGTCCGCGTGCAGATCACCCAGATAGATCAGGATGGCCGCGCTCTCGGTCATCACGTCATCGTTCGGCAAGATAAGCGCCGGGACCTGGCCCACCGGATTGATCGACTCCACCCGGTGCCGGCTGACGGCATCTCCCAGCGGGTCCGCCACCATCAGCCGATAATCCAGTCCGAGCAATTCGAGCGCCGCCTCGACACAAGTCGAACCGAAACCCTTCTGCCCGAACAGGGTATAGGTCATGACTTGCCCCGTTTGATGGCCGCCTGGACTTTCAGCGCCTGGACCGTCATCCGCACATCGTGCACGCGCACCATGGCGGCACCCGCCTGCGCGGCGCGCATGGCCGCCGCCAGCGAGCCGCCGAGCCGTTCCATCTCCTCGGCCCCTTCGTCGATCGCTGCGATGAAACGCTT
Source organism: uncultured Maricaulis sp. (assembly GCA_965228215.1). GTDB lineage: Bacteria > Pseudomonadota > Alphaproteobacteria > Caulobacterales > Maricaulaceae > Maricaulis. Next base: position 488,083 of record OZ245800.1, read on the forward strand.
GCGCGAGGCACCGAAGAGCACCGGATAGCCAAGGCGGATGACCTGATCGAGATCATGCATAAGCGCGAGATTGTGATCGAGCGTCTTACCGAAACCGATGCCCGGATCGAGCCAGATACTGTCGGCGCTCACCCCACCCGCCATGGCAATGTCGGCGCGTTCGGTCAGGAATTCACAGACCTCGCCCACAACATCACGGTATTGCGGATCGACCTGCATGGTGGCCGGCGAGCCTTCCATGTGCATCAGGATGACCGGCACACCCAGTTCGGCAGCCGTGGCGACGGCGCCCTCTTCACGCAGGGCGTTGACGTCATTCCAGATATCCGCCCCGGCCTCGATGGCCGCGCGTGCGACTTCGGGCTTGAACGTATCGATCGAGATCCGCGCCGCCGTCTGTTCGCGCAGGGTCTTGATGACCGGGATGACGCGCCGGAGCTCTTCCTCGACCGGGACCGGTGCGGCGCCGGGCCGGGTGGATTCGCCACCGACATCAACGATGTCCGCGCCGTTGCGCAGCATGTCGAGACCACGGGCGACCGCGGCCTGGAGGTCCACGAAATCCCCGCCATCGGAAAAACTGTCCGGTGTGACGTTGAGAACGCCCATGACGAAGGGAATGTCGGATTTCAGTCTGGGTTTGAGAGCGCGCATTGTCGATCCGGAAAACGCTTCAAGTCATGGACATATATGCCCAACTGATCGCCCATCAAAGCCCTAATGGGCCGACAACACTGCCTCAATCCATCATCGACCTGTCGGCCCCATTCCCATCGGCAAAGGTCCAATTCCCCCGGTGCCAATGTGACTACCGTTTCGCTCAACTGTGAAAGCGATATCCTGTTCGTCAGAGCAATAGGCGGCCGGGTTATCACAAATGTTGGAGGCTTGGTCTGGTCGTCGGATTGACGAAGCATCCATACACCGAAACCCCTCGCGCGCAGTGCCACTCGCCACCTTCTCGAATTGAGCGCAAACGTGCGCGGCCATAGCGGCGTGCAATTCCGGACTCATCCTGTCTCGACGGCTCCGCGGACAAGCGTAATGCCCATCAGGTGTAGGCATGGCTTCGGCGCCGCAGCCATCATAATCCGCATCGCGAAACATCTGCCTCAGCGCTTCAGCCTGTGCCTCCCCGCGACAAGTCGCAGCCGTCGCACACGTGTCGGGGTCAAGGCAATCGCCGCGACCGCCGGTCACAGCATTGCCTTCCTGGTCGAGAGGACTGCCGCCACCAAATTTATTCGTTACCCGCGCCCACAATTGACCGAGAGTAACATGCAATCCCCGCCGCGGACGCCCGCTATATTCGGTCGCTGTCTCCATTGGCCGAAAGGTATCAATCGCCGGCACGGGGCCCGGGACATATCTCTCATCCGGCTGATCGCCGCCACTTGAACTCGGGGTAAGAGCCGCGACCAATTGGACCAGCAGGTCTGGAGCCGAGTCCCGATCGGCGCAGTCGGAGCAGGCGTAGGACACCTGCCCCGTCTCCACATCCGTCAGCGGTATCTGCCCGTCAACTTCTTCCCCGACTCTATAGGTGCGCGACGTGCCATCACGGAATGTCAGCGTGATCTCATTGTCTGCGTTTTGGCTGGCTCCAGTGGCGCCGTCCATCATGGATCCGGGGCCAGTCTGCGAGCGCCAATCCGGTCCGAGCGCTTCGTCCATGCATTGCCCCATGGCCGCGGCAAAACTCTCTTCGAAGATGGACTGCGGCCCAGCTCGGTTGAGCACATCCGTCATCACATCAGCGAGAATTGAAGGTCGCGGGCTGTTTCCGCCGCCTCTTCGCCCTGAAGCGCGACAATTCTCAAAACTCGACGACCAGTCTGAATTGAGTACATCCGCTGCGGCGTTGAAACTGGTCAGGACCGCCAGCACATCCTCGCTCGATGATCTGGCCCCCGGAATTGAACAGCCCATATCGCGTCCGCCCCTCTGCACATCGTCCAGCAAGCGTTCGAGACGGTTCGGGTCATTCCCGACGAGATCTCGCACCTCTTGCGCGATGTCGAGCGCACTGGCTTCATTTGCACGGCTCAAGGCTCGCAGGGACACGCATCGGTCTCGGCTCGAGGGCCGTCGCGAAATTCCACAAACCATAAACTCGCGACTGGCTTCGGCCAGGCTATCTAAGGCATTGCTCTGCGTCGCGGTACGCAAAGTTGTCGCACGTTGTGTTTGTGCACTGACGCCGGGTGCGAGAATGAGTAGCGAGCCGACGATAGCCGCAAAAAACCTGATCATGATTTCCCCCCATGCTGATTGGTGAAGAGCGCCTTCACATCAGCTGGAGATTAGTGAAATCCACGAACAACCTCAGGTCAAACATCAGATTATGTGTCGCACAAAAAACCCCGGCAAGACGCCGGGGTTTTCGTGTTCTAGGCGCCTTGCGGTTCGCCGTCCGGTTCCGGACCCTCGTCCGTGGTCGGCACGGCGCCGGTGGGCGGCTGGGTCGGCTTGTCCGGCTCATCCTCGGGACGCGAGGGCGGCTTGCCATTGATCAGATCGGTGATCTCCTCACCGGTCAGGGTCTCGTATTCGAGCAGACCCTGGGACAGCGTCTCCCAGTCCTTGTTTTTCTCGGTGAGCACCCGGCGGGCATCTTCCAGTCCGCCATCAACCAGTTTCTTTACCTCTTCCTCGATCTTCTTGGCGGTGTCACCCGAGATCGAGCGCGACTGGACCAATTGCTGGCCGAGGAAAACCTCGCCCTGATTATCGGCATAATCGATGGTACCGAGCTCGTCGGAAAGACCCCAGCTGGTGACCATGGCACGAGCCAGGCGCGTAGCCTGCTGGATGTCGGAGGCGGCACCGGAGGTGACCTTCTCGCGACCGAATTTCATTTCCTCGGCAATGCGGCCACCCATCATCACGGCGAGACGGGAGGTCATTTCCTCTCGGGTCATGGACAGCTTGTCGGATTCCGGCAGCTGCATGACCATGCCGAGCGCACGTCCGCGCGGAATGATCGTCGCCTTGTGGACCGGATCGGAGGCCGGCATGTTCATGGCCACGATCGCGTGTCCGGCCTCGTGATAGGCCGTCAGTTCCTTTTCCTTCTCGGACATGACCATGGAGCGGCGCTCCGGGCCCATCATGACCTTGTCCTTGGCGTCCTCGAACTCCTGCATGGAGACCAGGCGCTTGTTGCGACGTGCAGCAAGAAGGGCAGCCTCGTTGACGAGGTTTGCGAGATCGGCGCCGGAGAAGCCGGGCGTACCGCGTGCGATCACCTTGGGGTCGACATCGGAGGCCAGCGGCACTTCGCGCATGTGGACTTTCAGGATCTTCTCGCGGCCGATGATGTCCGGATTGGGCACCACGACCTGGCGGTCGAAACGGCCGGGACGCAGCAGGGCCGGGTCCAGAACGTCCGGACGGTTGGTCGCAGCGATCAGGATGATGCCTTCATTCGCCTCGAAACCATCCATCTCCACGAGGAGCTGATTGAGCGTCTGTTCGCGCTCGTCATTACCGCCACCCAGGCCCGCACCGCGCGAGCGGCCGACCGCATCGATCTCGTCGATGAAGATGATGCACGGGGCGTTTTTCTTGGCCTGTTCGAACATGTCGCGGACACGGGATGCACCCACGCCGACGAACATTTCCACGAAGTCGGAACCGGAGATCGTGAAGAAGGGCACATTGGCCTCACCGGCCACGGCACGGGCCAGGAGCGTCTTACCGGTACCCGGAGGACCCACCAGCAGCGCACCCTTCGGGATCTTGCCGCCGAGGCGCTGGAATTTGGTCGGGTCCTTCAGGAATTCGACCACTTCCTGGAGTTCTTCCTTGGCCTCATCAACGCCCGCCACGTCGTCAAACGTCTTGCGGCCGTGATGCTCGGTCAGGAGACGGGCCTTGGACTTGCCGAAACCCATGGCTCCACCGCGGCCACCGCCCTGCATCTGGCGCATGAAGAAGATCCACACCCCGATGAGCAGCAGGAAGGGGAACCAGCTCATCAGGATGTTGAGCAGGAAATTGCCTTCAGTGTTCTCTTCCTCGACGCGGATATTCACGCCGGCATCGCGCAGCTGGGCGACCGTAAATGTGTCTTCCGGCGGCAGCGTGACCTGGATGCGTGTATCGCCGCGCGTGATCGCGGTGATCTGGTCGCCCTGGATCGTCGCACTGGCAATATTCCCGCTCTCGATCTGATCGAGGAATTCGGAATAGGAGACTTCGCTCTGCACAGGCGCAGCAGAATTCTGCGGCTCCATCAGGCGGAACAGGGCGAGGATCAAGACGAAGACCACGGCCCAGATCAGGATATTTCTCATTTGCATGCGGTCATTCCGTTCAGTCGGTCGGTCTGTTGGACTCCATATGGGGTCTCAGACCGTCAAATTCGAGTCGGGCACGCAGCGAGTCGCATCAGCCACGGCAATTGCCCCATGAAACCACGCCGGCGGGGCGTCGGGAAAGAGGCGCGATGCAAAACGTTCGCCAAAAAGGGGCCGGATCTGCACTTCGGTGGGATGAATGAGGCCGGCCAGGCCGATAACACGCTCTTCGCGGCGAAATGCGAGCAGGCCGGGCCTAGCCGCGCCAGGGACATCTTCCAGGCATTCTCGGTCAGCCAGACCGGAATAATCCGGCCCCAGCGGTCCGATATCCAGCGCCGCGCTGGTCAGGATCTCGTACCGCCCGTCCCACACCATATTATCGCCGGAACCCAGCCGACCGGTCGAGGAGACCGGCCGGTCCACCCGGCCGCCGACACCGCCGGGATCCCGGATCATCCAGCTCGTTCCCCGGGCGGGCAGCAGCATGACGCCCGCGCCGGTTACACGCCGGCCGGTCGCCAGCCCCTCGGCAAGCCGTTGAACCGCCTCACGTCTCGGCGTCGCTTCCCGGCCGGATACGGCCTGGCTCAGCGCTGTCAGAAGCTGTGTGCGCACCACGGATGGTGATGCGGCGATTGCCGCTTGATCCAGTCGCGCACCGCCCCAGCTCGCGAGGGAGACGCCTCGAACAGCCAGCCTCGCCACAGCCAGGCGCTCGTGCCTGAGGACATCACGAAACTCGTCTGCCATCTGACCCAGGCGGTGAACCTCGCCACCCGCCTCGGCCAGCGCGGCCAGTCTGCTCCGGATGGCAATCCGTTCGAATTGCGGATTTTCGTTGGACGGATCCTCGATCCAGTCCTCGCCGCGATAACGCAGATAGGCCCTAAGGTCCGCCCGTGATTCGTGCAGCACCGGGCGATACAGTCGCAGTCCCCGACCCTCCGGCCAGACCGGTGACGGTGAGATCGGCTCCATTCCGGCACAGCCTCGCCATCCTCCTCCCGCCTCGAGACGCATCCACACTGTTTCGTTTTGGTCATCGCGGCTATGGGCCAGGAGGATGGCTGCGATACCGGCCTTTCGCGCCGCCGCGGCGATCAGGCTGTGACGGGCCGCGCGCGCGGCGGCCTGGATACCGCGTGCAGGCTTGTCGCCCTGCCAGGTGAGAATTTGCGCTCTGGCGCCCAGCCTCTGCGCAGAGTCCAGCGCCTGCCGGGCGTCGGCATCACTGCCGGACCTGAGCGCGTGATCGACGATGAAGGCATGGAGGGTGCGTTTTTGCACGCGGGCCCAGTCCGAGGCCAGGCAGAGGAGCGCGTGGGAATCGCCCCCGCCGGAATAGGCCAACGCAAACGGCCCCGAAGCGGGGCCGTTCCGGTCAAGCCAATCGAAGACGCGTGTCTCGAGCCCGGCGCCCACCGCTAGCGGCAGTTGGCGCGAACGGATTCGCGGGCCGCGCGCTCGCGGGATTCCGCCGGTGCGTTCGGGAATTGCCGGCCGAAGCGGGCCAGCGTGTCACAGGCATCCTGCGTGCGTCCCAGGCCGTGCAACGACGCAGCGAGGCGCACGAGCGCGTCCGGCGCCTTGGGGCCGTTCGGCTGCGCCCGTAGCGAGGCGATATAAGCCGAGGCAGATTCGTCGAAACTGCCCTGCACGAAGAACGTCTCGCCGAGCCAGTACTGCGCCTCACCGGCCTGCGGGTGGCCGGGATTGTCGGCGAGGAAACTCTCGAAACCGCTCTGGGCCCCGGCGAAATCACCGTCGAGCATGCGGCCGCGTGCGTCCTGGTAGAGCTCTGCCGGATCAGCCTGCGGCGGAGCCAGCGGCGTCGCATCACCACCCAGCGTGCCTGTCGCCGCGGCGCGGGCCTCGGCGAAGGGGTCATCCGGATCGACGATCGCGACTCTCTCGCCATCCGCGTTCTCGGCCGCAACGAAACCGCCACCCTCGACGCCTTCATTCATCCAGTCGGCGGCTTCCGGGTCGATTGCCGGTGCCCGGGCGGCCTCCAGCTCGGCCTCGAGCGCCTCAACCTGGTCACGCAGACGGCGGTTCTCGAAGGAGAGGCGTTCGGTTTCCGACGTCAGTTCACGGATCTGGTAATCCAGCGCGTCCATGCGCTGGAGCAGGCGTTCGGCAACGGGGTCACCGGCCATGAACTGGGCTTCCAATTCCCCGATACGCACTTCGGTCGCATCGATGCGCTCGGCAAGTTCGCGGCGGGACTGGGATTGAGCCGGAGCGGTCGCGGCAATCGCGACGGCCATGGCGGTAAGACAGAGAGTTCTGATCATGAGGCGCATCTAGTCGAACAGCGCGGCAAAAATGCGGCGCATAAAATTATAGCTCTGTAACGAAAAACGCCCGCGAAACACGAATCGCGGGCGTTTTCCTGATTCAGCTCACCAAAGGCTAGTTCGTGTAGCCGCCGGTCAGCACGGTCGTGGCGTTCCGGTTCACCGCCCAGCAGCTCTCGCTGGACTGGCGGCAGGCCGGACGTTCCTTGCCGTAGGACGTCGTGGTGATGCGCGACGGATCAACACCCTGGCTGATCAGGTAGTCGCGGGCCGCATTGGCGCGACGGGCGCCGAGGGCCAGGTTGTATTCGCGGGTACCGCGCTCGTCGCAATTGCCTGCAATCATGATGCGGGCATCGCGATACGTGTTGAGCCAGGCAGCCTGGCTGCGCAGGACCGCACGGGCCTCATTGCTCAGATCGTGGCGGTCATAGCCGAAGAACACACGATCGCCGGCGGTCTGCCGGAAATGTGCGGCCGTTCCGTGGGCCGGACCAGCCGGAGCCTGTGGCTGTGCGCGCGGCTGTTCACGCGGAGCCTCGACCGGCTGCGTATCCTGGGCCGGCGGGGTCGACGCGCAAGCGGTCGCAAACGCACCCAGCGCGGCAATGGCTAACAGTTTGATTTTCATGATAAGTACACCCTCATCCAACCAGGATTTCTGTGATCCCGGCACACTCCCCGGTCGCGCAATGCGAACCAACACTAACTACGGCCCCCCCAATGGCACCGTGTTTCAGTCGAAACGTTAGACAGAAACAGCCTAATCAATCAAGGGTGACCACGCCGGATCCGACGCCATTCCGCCGGTTGCCAACCGCCGCAGATTGAAGCCGGCAAGGTCGATACTCCAGATTTCGTAGCGCGTGCCATTGGTGCGCGGCTCGCCTCGCGTGAACAGCAGAACGCGTCCGTTCGGCGACCAGGCCGGCGTGTCGACATAATAGCCTTCGAACAAAATGCGCTCAATTCCCGAGCCGTCCGCCCTAACCACACCAAGCGAAAACATGCCGCCCGACTGTTTGGTGAAAGCGATCAGATCGCCGCGCGGAGACCAGACCGGCGTCGTGTAACGACCCTCACCGAAGGTGACGCGCTGAACGTCCGATCCGTCGGCATTCATCGTGTAGAGCTGGGAACCGCCACCGCGGCTGGACGAGAACACAATTTGTTCACCGTCCGGCGAGAAAGACGGTTCGACGTCATCGGCCGGGTGTTGCGTCAGGCGATCAAGCGAGCGCGATTGCAGGTCGAACAGGTGGATGTCATGGCCGTTGCGCGTCTCGACCGACACGGCCAGACGGCGCCCGTCCGGCGTGAAACGTGCGGACAGGCTCTGCCCGTCCGGGTCGATCTGGCTGGCGACACCGCGTCCGCCGGAGGCGAACAGGGCTTCCTGGCGGCCCGTTTCGAGATCATAGAGATAGGTCGTGGCCTGACCGTCCAGGAAGGACACATAGGTGATCTCCTGGGCGCTCGGCGAGTAGTTGGGCAGCAGCGCCATATAGGACCGGTCCGTCAGGAAGGACGGGTTGGCGCCGTCCTGGTCCATGATCGCGAGCTGACGCAGCGTGTCGCCATTGCCGTCGCGGCCCTCGGACACATAGACGATGCGTGTATCGAAATACCCAGCCTCACCGGTCAGGCGCTGATAGACGGCGTCGGCCACCTTGTGCGCAACGCGGCGCCAGTTCTCTGGCGCGGTCACGAATTGCAGGCCCAGCATCTGGTCTTCCAGACGCGTGTCCCAGAGGCGGAAGGCGACCAGGAGACGGCCGTCGCTCTGCTCGGTCACGCGGCCCACAAGCAGCGCGTCGGAATTGATCACACGCCAGTCGGCGAAGCGCGGGCGCAGATCGATATTGTCGATGTCCTCGATGTAGGCCGCCTGGTCGATCGGTGCGAAGAGACCCGAGCTCGCCAGGTCATTCGTCACGACCCGCGTGATATCCGCACCGCGCTCGGCCGCACTGTCCGACGTGCCGATGAAATCCGGCAGGGCAATCGGCAGCGGGTCCAGATGGCCCTGGGTCACATTGACCTCGAGCGGTTCCTGCGCGGCGGCGTGAACCGGCACGATGATGAGAAGGGCGAAAGCCGCGATAAAGTTGAACACACGGGTCATGAGCTGGTCCGTCCTTGTCGTCAGGGCGTCGAGTTATCGGGTCCGAAATTGACGCGAATAAGGCGCCATTGGTCGTATTGGGCCGGCGGAAGTGGATAGGGTGCGCATTGTACGGCGGCGCGCAAGGCCCGTTCCCGGACAACCGACCGGAAGCGGTCATTCAAGTCGCGGCTGCGGGCCTCGTCGATACGGGGCGAGCCGGAAATCGTGCCGTCGCGGTTGAGATTCATGGTGACCGTGACCACGCGTTGCTCGGGATAGGGCGCGTCGAGCGAAATCCGCCAGCAACGCGATTGCCGGATATGCGAATTCAGCAGATCTGTCAGAGTCGCGGTCATCTCCGTACCGGCTCCGGCCGACCGGCGACGGGTCTCCGCGGTGTCCTCAGCACGCTCTTCGCGGGCCTCGGCAACTTCGCGCTCCAGATCACCCAGCAGGTCGGCGAGCGAGTCGGTCGCGGGCACTTCGTCGCGTGTGATGCGCGAACCAGTAACGACGACCTCGTCCTCCGGCTCGGGCTCGGGTTCGGGCGTAACCGGTTCGGGATCGGGTTCCGGTTCGGTCGGCGTGATATCGATCAGTTCCGGCTCGGATTCCGGCGCGGCCGGCTCCGGCTCAACGGCAGGGACCGGCTCGGCGATCGCGTCATCGATCGTCGGCTCTTCCTCGGGAACTTCCTCGACCGGGTCTTCCTCGATCTCGGGTTCCGGTTCCGGCTCGGGCGCTGCCGCGCGGACATTGGTCACATCCGACAGGGTCACAAGCTCGACCGGCACAACGGGAGAGGCCTCGAACTCCCGCACGGCACTGGGCAGATACACTGCGCCAGCGGCAATAATGCCGACATGGATGATCAGGGATAGGGCGAGACCACGCACTTGGACGGCCTATTGTTCCAGCGGATCCGTCACGAGACCCAGATTGCGGAAACCGGCAGACTCGATGTGCGCCATGACACGCGCAACATCGCCATAGGCTGCCTGGCCGTCGGCTCGGATATAGATGCGGGTTTCGTAGCCCGTATCGGCAATCGCCGTCAGACGCGGTCCCAGCTGTTCCAGCTCGACCGACGTCTCCTGGATGAAGATCTCGCCGCCGCCGGTGATGGTGATCGTCAGCGGCTCCTCGGCGGCGGACAGATTTTGCGCCTCGGTCTCCGGCAGGTCGACCTCGATACCGACAGTCAGCAGTGGTGCGGTCACCATGAAGACGATGAGCAGGACCAGCATCACGTCCACGAAGGGCGTGACATTGATTTCCGCCTTGGGATGGAAGCGACGGGCGCGGCCGCGCTTGGTGCTGGCCGTGTCGAGACTGACCGCCATGATCAGCCTCCCTCGCGTGCCGCCAGGGCCGAGATCTCGTCGACATAACCGTCCAGCTTGGCGCCGTAGGTGGCGAGATTGGCGGACAGCATGTTGAAGAAGACGACTGCCGGAATGGCCGCGAACAGGCCGAGTGCCGTAGCAAACAGGGCTTCGGCGATGCCCGGCGCCACCACGACCAGCGTGGCATTGCCCTGGGCTTCAATGGCGATGAAGGCGTTGATGATGCCCCAGACCGTCCCGAAAAGACCCACGAACGGCGCCGACGAGGCGATGGTGGCGAGCACGCCCAGACCCTTCTCGCAGCGGATCATTTCGCGCCCGGCTTCGGCGCCAGCCGCCATGGCAACACGGGGTCCGGGATTATTGCCTTTCCACTCGCGCAGACCGGCCGCGAAGGTCCGGCTGAATGGTTCGCGGGGGTTCTTCGCGAATTGCTCGGCGAGCGCTTCCAGTGAGCGTCCGGACCAGAATTCGCGTTCAAATCCCTTGGCCTTGCTATGCAATCCGCGGAATTGAATCGCCTTGTCGATTGCCACTGCCCACGACCAGATCGACATGAAGGCCAGCAGGATCATCACTGCCTTCACAACCCAGTCCGCACGCAAGAACAGCTCTACGAACGTTGATTCCATAACTCACACCCTTCGCTGCAGCCGGCCGCCCTGTCGGACGGAGCACCAGACGCGTCTTTCACAAATCATGCCGTGTGCCCGATCCCCAATCGCACACCGATCCACCCTCGCTATGACGGCGGATTACGGCAAATTTCGGGAGGTGATAGCACATCCGGAGCCGGCACATGCAGACCCCTATCGCAGAAGACGAGAAGTTTAAGCCTTTGCTCACCTAGTTGGCGAGAAAATGAGCCCGAAAGGCAGGTGATTCACCCGATGCAGGATCTCCGCGGACTGACCGCCGTCATCGCCGTCGACCGGAACGCCATGGGCGAGACCCTGAGAGAGGCCCTGGTCGGCTGCAACATGAAAGTGCCGATGCTGACCGAGAGCATCGATGCTGCATTGGTCGCCTGCGAAACGCATCAGCCCGACGTGTTGATGATCAGCTTCGTCTTTAATGGGAAACCCGCGCTGGAACTCATGCGCGCGGTCCGTCGCGCCAAGGGCGGCGTGGGTCGGATCAATCCGCATCTGCCGATCGTCATCACGTCCAATGCGCCATCACCGAAACAGGTGAAGGCCTGCATAGCCGCCGGCGCGCACGAATTCCTCGCCTTGCCGGCCTCGCGGGACAATTTGACCACTATTCTCGGCCGCGCCGTGAGCGGCAGCCGGAAATGGATCACGTCAGAGCGCTATTCCGGTCCGGACCGGCGACGCCAGACCGTCGCCAAACTCCCCTTCCCCGACCGGCGCAAGCCCGAAACGGACGCACCGGCCGCAACGCCGGACAGCGCTGCACAGCGGGGCGACGCCGCCGATGATGGCGCCCAGGATGATTCCCATCTGATCTAGAATTCCGGTCGACTGCGCTCAGCAGTCATTATCCGCGAGCTCGTAGCGATCGACTTCCTGCACCGCATCCCAGTGCTCGACGATATTGCCGTAGGCCATGCGGAAGATGTTGCAGATCCGGTAGCTGCGACCCGCGAAACTGTTCTGCGAGAAGATCGCGACGAAATTGCCGTTTGCGACCGGCAGGACCTGGCCATGGAAGCGCAGCGGATCGGGATGGTTGAACCGGCCTTCCAGCAGGCGTTCAAACCCGTCGCGACCAAATCCGGCCTCCGGATGGTGAGAGGTGAACTCACCCCACGGGATATGGTCATCGATCCGGTCGAGCCGGCCCTCGATCAACACCGTGCGGTGAAAGTCCATCGCCCGTGCGCGATTGCGTTCTGTGAGTTCATGCTGGACCGAATTGCGCGGCCCGGTGGCGATCGTACGGGCACATTGCACCGACGTCCGCAGGGGTGATGTGATCTGCCGGATGACACGGCCGCCGCCGTCCGGCTCATTGCGGATCAGGCTGACCGTGACGAAGGTATTCTCGTGAGGTTGTGCCATCTGCACGGATTGCACGAACGTATCCGCCCCGTCCTGGAAACAGCGGATAATCTCGAAGTTCAGCGGTCTCGTCCCGCCTGGATCTACGCGATCTAACTTCACGTCTATTTGTCCGTACCAACGCTCAATCCTGAACCCTAGCTCAGTTTTGAACTCCCCTCCAGCACGCGCAACCTCAGGGTCGCGCAGCACCCCCTGGCTACCGCGGCACAACCGCGGCAGACCTGCTTGTACGGATGGAGCGGCGTGTTTCCGTCGCGCAGCCGGAAATTTATCCGCCGGCCTCTTCGCGCGCCTGGATATGCCGGGCCCAGGCCTCGCGCATCCAGACCGGCGGGCGCTTGGCACGACCCTGTCCGTCGATGCAGACCGCCTGGACTTCGGCGGACGCGATGAGGTCCTCACCACGATAGAGATACTGGTCGAGCATCAGGCGGGCGCCTTTTTGCGGCCGGTAGTGCGTCTCCACCACCAGGGCGTCGTCGACCCGGGCCGCCAGCACAAACTCGATATTCATGCGCCGCACGGCAAACGCGATCGGGTCGTCCTGCTCGGCGAGCTCGGAATGATGGATGCCCAAGCAGCGCAGGCTGTCCGTCCGGCCGCGTTCGAAGAAATGCAGATAGCGCGCATGGTAGACGACGCCGGAAAAATCCGTGTCCTCGTAATAGATCCTGACCGGCAGGCGGTGCACACCATCGGTGCCGAAAACGCCGGAGGTCGGGAGCAGTTCGCCGTTATCGGTGGAGATTTTTGTCATGTCATCTTCGTGGACAATTCTGGCGTGGAACATTCTGGCAGACAGGCGCGAAGTCCTAGCATCGCAAGACGCGATTGCGCAGCCCTATTTCCCGAACAGCCCTATTTCCCGAACAGGCCGTTCTGCCCCTCTCCGCTCCGCGGCGGAGCCAGGCCGAGATGTTCCCAGGCCCGTGGCGCCGCCAGACGGCCTCGCGGCGTCCGCTGGATGAAACCCTGCTGGATCAGGAAGGGCTCGACCACGTCCTCGAGCGCGTCCCGCGCCTCGGCGAGCGCGGCCGCCAGGGTCTCGACACCCACAGGTCCACCGGCGAAGCTTTCCGTAAGGGCCCGCAGATATCGCCGGTCGAGACTGTCCAGGCCGATTGCGTCGACTTCCAACCTTTTCAGGGCGCGATCAGCAACGGGCGCAGAAATCTCCGACGCGTTTTCGGCCTCGGCAAAATCCCGGACGCGGCGAAGGAGACGGCCAGCCACCCGCGGTGTTCCCCGGGCGCGCCGGGCAATCTCGCGGGCTCCGTCGGCGGTGGCATTGATGCCGAACTTGGCCGCATTGCGCGCAACGATCGAACCGAGCTCGTCTTCCTCGTAGAATTCCAGACGTACCGGAACCCCGAAACGGTCGCGCAGCGGCGTCGCCAGCAGGCCGGCGCGTGTTGTCGCGCCGACGAGAGTGAAGGGCGGCAGGTCGATCCGCACGGTCCGGGCCGCGGGGCCCTCACCGATCACCAGGTCCAGGCAGTAATCCTCCATCGCCGGGTAGAGGATTTCCTCAACGGCGGGCGCCAACCGGTGGATCTCGTCGATGAAGAGAACATCGCGCGGTTCCAGATTGGTGAGGATGGCGGCGAGATCGCCGGCCTTTGCGATCACCGGGCCGGACGTTGCCCGGAATCCGACACCAAGCTCACGCGCCACGATCTGCGCCAGCGTCGTCTTGCCGAGGCCCGGCGGGCCGGACAGCAGGACATGGTCCAGCGCTTCCTCGCGGCGTCGCGCCGCCTCCACGAAAACTTTCAGGTTCGCGATGGCCGCCTTCTGGCCGACAAAGTCGGAGAAGGACAAGGGACGCAGAGCCTTGTCCTTGCCGTCCCCAGCCTGGGCCGCCTGGTCTACCAGCCTGTCGTCATATGTATCGCCGAGATCCGTCATGCGAGTCCGGGTCTAGCCTGATCCGCGGCGCGGGGTCCATCGGGCCGCGTCACGGCATCAATTCCTTCAATGAGAGGCGAATGACATCGCCCAGTTCGGCGTCCGCGCCCGTCTCGCGCAATGTCGTCGCCACGGCCTGTCGCGCGAGATTTTCCGGATAGCCGAGATTGAGCAACGCCGAGACGGCATCCTCCCGAGAATTGATATCCGCCGCGGCCGGCGTCTCGTCCGGAGCCGATGTCGCGGCGGGTTCACCGGCTTCGTGCGCCGGCAGTCCGATCGAGAAACTCCGTCCCGACGGCGGCGTCTTGTCCTTCAGCTCGCTGGCGATGCGCGTGGCCAGTTTGGGACCGACGCCCTTGGCCCGGGCGAAGGTCGACTTGTCCCCGAGCGCGGCGGCATTGGCGATCTCGCTGACCGGCACGGCGTCGAGGATGGCGAAAGCGGCCTTGGCCCCAACGCCCTGGACGCTCTGCAGGTGAACAAACCAGGCGCGCTCGATCTCCTCGAGAAAACCGAACAGCCGGAATTGGTCCTCGCGGACATAGGTCTCGATATGCAGACGCGTCGAGGCGCCCGGTTCCAGCCGGGACAGGGTGTGCGACCCGGCTCCGACGAGATAGCCCACTCCATTCACATCCAGCACCAGCTCGTCTCCGCCGACGGCCTCGACCACGCCTTTCAACATGCCGATCATGCGGCGCTCCCGATATTATGCATGTTGCGATGATGGGCGTGGCAGATGGCGATCGCGAGCGCGTCCGCGGCATCGGCTTTCGCCTTCGTTCCCGGCAGCAAAACACCAATCATGGCCGCGATCTGGTCCTTGTCGGCCGCGCCTGTACCCACCACGGATTTCTTGATCAGCCGGGCGGCATATTCGGCAACTGGAAGTCCGGCCTGGGCCGGAGCCAGCAATGCGGCCGCCCGGGCATGGCCCAGCTTGAGCGCCGAAGACGCGTTGCTCGCCATGAAGGTCTCCTCGATCGCCGCCTCGTGAGGCCGATGCTCGGCGACCAATTCCTGGACCGCATCGAAGATATGATTGAGCCGGTGCGATAGGGCCTGGTTGGTCGGAGCCGCGATCGTGCCGAACGCGACAGCGCTCAGGCGCGTGCCGGTCACGTCAATGACGCCCCACCCTGTCCGGCGCAAGCCCGGATCAATCCCGAGAATTCGAATCGTTGCCATCATGAATCCACTCTGCCCCAGCGAAATAGCATTGTCGCCAGTTTGGGAACAAGACGTGAACGAAAAATTGAAGAACTCAACCGCAGCGGGACTTAGTGAACAAATTGCGAATGATTATCGGTCTCACAGCTCTTGAGATCGACTCGCAAACAATGCTCCAGATCATTGTTTTCAAACAAAATTATTATGATGGGTTTTGTTTGACCACACTCGCTTCTTACGAGTAGAGTTGCGGGCAGGGAGGCGCACAGATCTGCGGTGACGAGCATCGCAGTCTGGCCAAGCACTGGGGAGAGTTTCCATGGCCAAAAAAGGCAAGATGAGCCGTCGCTCATTCATGACACGCGTTGCAGGCGGTACGGTCGTTGCGGCCGGTGTCGGCACTGCGGCGACCGCTGCAATCATGCAGCGTTACGCTGATGCTGATCCGTCGGATGGTGTCGCACGAACCGGAATCACCGATTCCGACCCGAATGACATGGCTTATCATGGTACCGGCCGTACGGGTCTGACCGACAGCGATGGCGGTGCTTGCGCCGACAGCGCAGGTTACGGCCGCGGCAATACCGGCATGACCGACAGCGATGGCGGATCCTGCGCCGATCCGGGCGGCCGCGGACGCGGTCCGAGCCGCTAAGGTCTAACGGCTTAGAGAGCATCGGTGACAAGCCGATGCTCTTTTTCGTTTTCGCGAGGGTTTCTTCCGCGGCCACAGGGAATGGCGGCGGTACTCCAAGGAGTATGAAATGGCCAAAAAGGGCAAACTCAGTCGTCGTTCCTTCATGACGCGCGTCGCTGGTGCAGCGCTCGCAACGGGTGCAGCAGGCGCTGTAACCGGCGGAGCCGAAGCCCAGCGCTATACCGGCCGGACCGACAGCGATGGCGGTTCGAATGCTGACCGCGCGGGTTATGGCCGCACGGGTCTCACCGACAGTGATGGCGGCTCGTCCGCGGACCGCGTCGGCTATGGCCGCGGCAGTTCCGGATACACCGACAGCGATACCGGCTCCTATGCCGACCCGGCAGGCCGCGGACGCGGCAATACGGGCATCACCGACAGCGACACCGGCAGCTATGCTGACCCGGCGGGCCGCGGACGCGGTGGTCGTACCGGCGTGACCGACAGCGATACCGGCAGTTATGCCGACCCGGCAGGCCGCGGACGCGGCTCGACGGGCATCACCGACAGCGATCCGAATGATCCGGTCGGCAATGGTCGCGGCAATACCGGTTACACCGACAGCGACAGCGGCGGTTGCGCCGACCCAGGCGGACGCGGACGTGGTCCGGTTCGCGGCGGTACGGACAGCGATTCCGGTTCCTGTGCAGACCCGGCGGGACGCGGTCGCCGAGGCTACTGAGAATGACGCAGCTTGCGTGATTTCGGGGCGGGCTGGAAATCAGCTCGCCCCGATTTCGTTTTAGCCCGGGTTTGACCGGGCGTGTCGAGAGTGAAGCAGACAGGGGAGATTGGCATGGCAAAACGCGGAAAGTTGAGCCGGCGATCCTTTCTCACAAGGGTCGCAGGCGCGAGCTTGATGACCGGAGCGGCGGGCGCCGTGACCGGTTGCGCGACGACCGGCTATACGGACGCCGATCCGTTTGACCCGGCCGGAGCCGGGCGCGGACCATACGGTGCCGGCGGCTATACGGACTCCGATGCAGGGGCCTATGCCGACCCGCCGGGACGCGGCCGCAGGCGCGGCGGCGGAACCGGCGTGACCGATTCGGACTCGGGACGTTATGCCGACCCGGCCGGCGCCGGTCGCGGCGGCGGCATCACCGACAGCGATACCGGCAGTTATGCCGACCCCGTCGGCCGCGGACGCGGTGGCGGCGTGACCGACAGTGACAGCGGCTCCTATGCCGATCCCGTTGGCCGTGGCCGGGGATCCTCCGGAATTACCGACAGTGACAGCGGTGCCTATGCCGACCCGGCAGGCCGTGGTCGCGGCGGCTCTCGCGGTGTCACTGACAGCGATGGCGGCCGTTACGCCGATCCGCCTGGCCGCGGACGTGGCAGCACCGGCGTCACCGACAGTGATTCCGGGGCCTATGCCGACCCGGCCGGTCGTGGACGCGGCGGCGGTATCACCGACAATGACAGCGGTTCCTATGCCGACCCTGTGGGGCGAGGCCGGGGACGCGGAAGCGGTATCACCGACAGTGATACCGGCTCCTATGCAGACCCGGTTGGCCGGGGCCGCGGGGGCTAATCAAACCAAAACCTTTCAGACGGGCGGAGCCGGTGGCTTCGCCCGTTCGCCTGTCGCGACGAAATGACGCTGTGCCGCAGCGCGCGCCAGGCTTCAAACTAAGCAAAAGAAATCAGGGGGAAATTCCATCATGTCCGACCGTCCCTGGATGCAGGATGTCATCGCCTATCTGCTGGATCCGATCGATCACGACACATTTCTCAGGGACTATCACGAGAAGAAGGCCTTCGTTGCGAAGCGCAAGGACGCCGACCGGTATACGCCGTTGCTCTCCCTGGCGCGCATCGATGAATTGATCTCGAGCATGGAATTCCAGGCCGGCTCGCTGGACATGACCCGCGCGGATCCGCCGATCCATCGCGAGGACTACACCTTCTCCAACGGCATGGTCGACCGCGGAGCGATTGCCCGCAATTTCCAAGACCGCGCCACGATCATCCTGCCGCAATTGCACACGATGGACGCGACGCTCGCCGAATTCTGCCGCTCGCTGGAAGCGCTGTTCTCCTGCCATGTGCAGACGAATATCTATCTGACCCCGCCGGACGCACAGGGTTTCAAGACGCATTACGACGATCACGACGTGTTCGTGCTGCAGGTATCCGGTTCGAAATCCTGGCGCCTCTACAACACGCCGGTCGAGAACCCCTATCGCGGTGAAAACTTCCAGCCGGGCGTGCATGAGGCCGGCGAACCGGTCGAGGAATTCGTGCTCGAAGCGGGTGAGTGCGCCTACGTTCCGCGCGGCCTGATGCATGACGCGCTGACCCATGGCGACGAGGCGTCCCTGCACATCACGGTCGGCCTGATCGTGAAAACCTGGGCCGATCTCATGCTGGAAGTCGTGTCGGAAGTTGCTTTGGAGGAACCTGGTTTCCGCA
This sequence comes from uncultured Maricaulis sp., assembly GCA_965228215.1. GTDB lineage: Bacteria > Pseudomonadota > Alphaproteobacteria > Caulobacterales > Maricaulaceae > Maricaulis. The sequence goes on from OZ245800.1 coordinate 506,363, forward strand.
AATCCCTGCCGCCGGGTTTCGCCAGCCCGGACTTCGATCGCGAGACAGTCCGGAGCGAGTTCGAAGGCCTGATCAAGGCTATCGCGAGCAAGGCGGATCTCGATTCCTCGCTCGATCTCTTCACCGATAATTTCATCCGCTCGCGGCCGCCCAACGCCACCGGCACGATTGTCGGTTTCCAGACCCCTGAGAACAGTGACCAGCGCTACCGGCTTCGCCCGCTTGCGCCCTGGCGCCTCGCCGGTGATGGCGAGGAAGTGGTCATCATCACCTCGGGCGGCGAGCTACGTTTCCCCGAAGCGGCGGAACCGGCCCTCCACACCCTGCTCGATGGCGGCGAGATTACCGCGGCCAGTTTCGAGGCACTGGACGAGACCGAACGCGACAACGCCATTCGCAGGCTCTACGCCTACGGCCTTGCCGTTCCCGTCTGACGCCGGACAAACCAGTCCGGCCTGTGGATAGCGTCATGCCCGGGTCATAATTCAATACTGAGCAGGTCCCTTGCCGGACCTGCCCGATGAGCCATATGCACGCCGCTGCGGAAAACGGCGCTCGGGCCGACTCCGTGATTTCGATGTCTCGGAGCCGTCATGCGCGTGTTTGCCTCCATCGCGGGAAGCCTTCTTGGCGCGACCACATTCTGGTTGATGTGGCCGGCACCCTTCGAGCCCGCGACCTGGATCGAGCCGGAACCTCCCGAACTGACCGGCGCGCTGCGCGAGAATAATGCGCTCGCCGATGCGCAGACGGTCATGCTCGGCGCCCATGGTGCCGGCGAGGGTCTGGCCGTCGATGACGAGGGGCGCGTCTATTTCGGCACGCGCGACGGCCGGGTCGGACGCCTGGTGCCGGGCGAGCAACATGATGACTGGCTGATCGAGGATATCGCCCAGATCGCCGACACGCCGATCATGGGCCTGCAATGGATTGACGAGCACACGCTGGGTCTGGCCGCAAATGCCGGACTGATGGCGCTGGATACGCGCAGTCTCGACGTGACCTCGCTGAGCACGGGTTCGCCGGTCCGCCCTTTCGGCTTCGTCAATGATCTCGCGACCGCGCCCGACAATACCGTCTATTTCACGGACTCCTCGACCCGGTGGGGTCATAGTTCGGACAGTCCGGGCTATCTCTACGACATGCTGGAAAACCGGCCCCACGGCATGCTCTACGCCTGGAACCCCGTGACACGCCAGACCGAGGTTGTCGTCGACCGGCTCTATTATCCCAACGGGATCGTGGTGATGCCGGACGGGCAGTCCGTCCTGGTCAGCGAGACCTTCCGCTATGCCATCCAACGCGTCTGGATCAACGGTCCCCGTCGCGGGGAAATCGAGGTCTTTGCCGACAACCTGCCCGGCATGCCCGACGGGATGCAGCTCGATGCGGACGGCCGGCTCTACATCGCCATGCTCGGTCAGCGCTCCGGCCTGCTGCGGGCAGTCCGCGCACAACCGGCCTGGACCAAGCTGATCGTGAAACTGCCCGACTGGCTGCGCCCCGACGGTGGACGCACGACGGGCTTCGTCCTGGTCATGGATGTGGAAACCCGCGCCGTCCTGGACACGTATCATGATGGCGACGGCGCGCTGAACTATGTGTCCAGCGTCGCCCTCGATCCGGATGGCCAATTATGGTTCGGCTCGACCTACGGCGCCTACGCGGCCCGGCTCGATCTCCAGCACCGCGCAGCAATCGCGGACAGCGAACAATCCCGCTAGCCTATTCGGCCGGCTGGGCCCGTTCAGCGAGATAGGCCCGCGCTGTCTCGGCGATACGGTCAGACGTGATGCCGAAATGCTCATAGAGCGCCCCGGCCGGAGCACTCGCGCCGAAGCCTTCCATGCCGACAAACCCGCCACTGATGCCGATGATCGCATCCCAGCCGTAACGCAGCGCTGCCTCGCAGGCGATGCGCGGCACGCGGCGCGGCAGGATCTCGTCATGATAGGACGCATCCTGTTCGGCGAAGAGTTCCAGGCACGGCGCCGAGACGACGCGGGCCTTGATTCCCTCGCCTGCCAGAGCCTTGGCGGCGTCTACGGCCAGTGACACCTCGGAGCCGGTCGCGATCAGCACCACGTCCGGAGATCCGTCCGTGTCGACCAGCGTGTAGGCACCGCGTGCCGAACGGTTTTCGCTGCCATCATCCTGGCGCAGGAAGGGAAGTTTCTGGCGCGACAGGGCCAGCGTCGCCGGACCGGTCAGACGTGTCAGTGCCAGTTCCCAGGCCTCGGCCGTTTCCAGCGCATCGGCCGGACGGAAGACATGCATGTTGGGAATGGCGCGCAGCGAGGCCAGGGTCTCGACCGGCTGGTGGGTCGGACCGTCTTCACCCAGGCCGATGGAGTCGTGCGTCATCACATAGGTGACGGGCTGTTCCATCAGCGAAGACAATCGCATGGACGGGCGACAGTAGTCGGCAAACACCAGGAAAGTCGCCACGTGAGGCCGGAAACCGCCATGCAGCGACATACCGTTGGCGCAGGCGGCCATGCCGTGTTCGCGCACGCCGAAATGGATGTACTGGCCCGAATAATCGCCCGCCTGGACAACGCCGACATCCGGCGTCTTGGTCAGGTTTGAGCCGGACAGGTCGGCAGAACCGCCGGCCAGGCTCGGCCAGGCGCCGATGATCGCTTCCAGCGTCTTGCCCGAAGAGGCACGGCTGGCCAGATCCGGACGGTCGGCGGCGACCTTCAGGCGCCAGTCGCGCAGCGCCGCCAGTTCAGACTCGCCGGGCTCGCCGGAAATCTGCGAGACGAATGCCTCCGCGAGGTCAGAGTCGGCGAGGCGTTCCTGCCAGTCGGCATGGGCATCAGCATCACCGGCCTCGCGCCAGGCTGCGTAGACATCTTCCGGGATTTCGAACGGCGCGTAGGACCAGCCCAGGGCCTCGCGGGTACCGGCGATCTCGTCATCGCCCAGCGGTGCACCATGACTGCCGGCCGTGCCGGCCTTGTTCGGTGCGCCGTACCCGATCGTGGTCCGGCAGGAAATCAGGACCGGCTTGTCGGAGCTTTTCGCGCGCTCGATCGCCGCGTCGATGGCGTCATAGTCATGACCGTCCACGCGATCCGTGGTCCACCCGGCGGCCTCAAAACGCTTCAACACGTCCGTGGATTCCGCGAGGCTAGTCGGGCCATCGATGGAAATCTCATTGTCGTCCCACAGAACGACCAGGCGATTGAGCTTGAGATGACCGGCCAGCGAGATTGCCTCGTGACTGATGCCTTCCTGGAGATCCCCGTCCGAGGCGATGACCCAGGTACGGTGATCGACGAGATCATCGCCATAGCGGGCATTCATCATGCGCTCGGCGAGAGCCATGCCCACCGACATGGAAATCCCCTGCCCCAGCGGACCCGTCGTCGCCTCGACACCGGGCGTGTGGCCGTATTCAGGATGACCCGCGGTGATGGATCCGAGCTGGCGGAAATCCTTCAACTGGTCGAGCGTCACATCCTCGAACCCGGTGAGGTGGAGGAGGGAATAGATCAGCATGGAACCGTGTCCGGCCGACAGGACGAAACGGTCGCGATCTGCCCAGGCCGGTGCCGCCGGGTCGAATTTCATGTGCCGCGACCACAGGACAGTCGCGACATCGGCCATGCCCATCGGCATGCCCGGGTGACCGGAATTGGCCGCCTGCACAGCGTCCATCGACAGTGCACGGATGGCGTTCGCCATCTGTGCGAGTGAAGTTCCATTGGATGCGTTCATACCAGCCTCTTAGCTCCACGCGGACGTAAGTCAGAGTTGCTGCGGATAACCGCAGATGACTCTTGCTAACTTACGGAAAATCCCGTTCGACCGAGCAGCGCTCGTGTCGACGCGTCATAATCCGATATCTCGCCGTCCAGAATGCCCTTTGTCAGTACTTTTCCCAATTCAACGCCCCATTGGTCGAATGGATTGATATCGTATAGCACGCCCTCAACAAAAACCTTGTGTTCGTGCAGGGCGATTAGCCCGCCCAGGGTCTGCGGCGTGAGATCGTCGAGAAGAAGTGTCGAGGACACGCGTCCGCCAGGCATGGATTTGTGGCTGGCCAGTTCCGGCTCAGCCGCGGGGTCGACGCGGCGGCCATCCAAAAGCGCGGCGCCCTGGGCTGCCATATTGGCGGCCAGCGCCCTTTCGCGCGGATCATCGCTGGCGAAATGCCTTCCGATGCCGATGAAGTCGACCGGGACGACATCCTTGCCCTGGTGCAGCCACTGGAAGAAGGAGTGCTGGATCTCGGTGCCGCAGCCGCCCCAGACGAGCGCGCCGCCCGGAGTCTGTCCCGATGCGCCCTCACGCGTCACGGACTTGCCCAGCGATTCCATTTCGAGCTGCTGAAAATAGTCGGCCAGCTTGCCCAGACGCGCGGAATACGCTGCGACGCAGCGGCTCGGATAACCCAGAACAGCGCGGTTCCAGAAATCGATCAGCCCCTTGGCAACGGGCAGGTTCCGCTCAACCGGCGCGGTCGCGAAATGCCGGTCCATCTCCTGCGCGCCTTGGCGGAAACTTGCGAAGACATCCGGACCCAGGCCAATCTCCAGGCTCAGCCCCACAGCGCTCCACACCGAGTAGCGGCCACCGACCCACTCCGGAAAATCAAAGACTCGCGATGCATCGATGCCGAATGCCGCGGCCTTGTCCGGCGCGGCGGATGCGGCAGCGAAATGCTCACCGGCGCGATCGGCACCGATGTGACCGGCCAACCAGTCACGAGCCGCCTCGCCCGACATCAGGGTTTCCTGGGTCGAGAAGGATTTGGATGCCACGATGAAAAGAACCGCTTCGGGATCAGCACCGGCGACTGCCTGTTTCAGATCCGACGGGTCGAGACTGGCCACGAAACGCATTTCCGGGCCGCCATCGATGAATTCGCTCAGGGCGTCGGCGATGAGGCGCGGACCGAGATCGGACCCGCCGATCCCGATATTGACGACGCGCTCGATACGCTTGCCGCTCGGGCGGTAGTCTCCGGACCGCACCTGTTCGGCAAAGACTCGGGTCTCGGCCTGTGTGCGCCGGACCAGATCGGCCTCGGCGGAACCCGCGATATCGGCGCCTTCCCGATAGGCCATGTGCAGCGCCGGGCGACCTTCCGTGGCGTTCACAACGGCACCGCTCAGCAATTGCTCGCGCTGGCTTTCCAGCCCGGCATCGCGGGCATGGGCCACCAGAGATGCCCAGGCGGCCGGATCGAGGCGCTGTTTGGACATGTCCAGTTCGATACCGCCCTCGCGCAGGATTGCGGCCTCGCCGGCGGCGTCGGCAAGCGATCGCAGATCAGCACTGCGCAGGCGTTCAGCTTCCGCGGATAATTGCTTGGACGGCACGGGGAGACTCCTCTGACTGGCACCCGGGGTGCGAGAAGTTGTTAGCGTAAACACGGCAGCAAAACCAGAGCTGCCGGGCATTCGTTAGAAGATGATGTCGATATCCTTGGACACGCGGTCCATCTCGGCCACGGCCCCCACGAAATGATACAGCGTACTGGCCGGAATATCCTTTGAAACCTGGTTTCCGCGCGCATCGATGGCATCGACCCAGCCGCCGGCAATGCTCGGACGGAGGTGATGATTGAGCAGGGCGGAACAGGCGAAATTGACCGGGCGGGTCGCATCGCTGAAACCGTGACGCAATTTAACACAGGCGGCGCGGATCCACTCGGTCTGCATCCAGCAGCGCGACCCCTCGTCCAGCATCTCACCATCAGCCGAAATCCGGGCCGCCAGCGCGTCCGTCCGCGGCGCGATGCCGATACTGTTCACCCGCTCGTAGAGAAGATCCGCCTCGCGCGGCAATTCACCGCCGGTCAGGCGCGCATGTTCACTGAGCAGCCAGACCCATTCGGCAAGATGACCGGGCTCGGCGATTCGCGCGTGCTCTCCTGTTGCAGGCGAAAGATCCTCACCGAAGTACTCGCACAGCACGCCGGTTTCCGGATCGAAGAAGAAACGGTCGAACAGGGATCGCATCTCGTTGGCCCGGTCAAGATAGATCTGGTCACCCGTGGCCTCGAACAGGGCCAGGAAGCTTTCGAACAGGTGCATGTGCGGGTTCTGGCGCCGCGGCGATTGCAAACCGCCGATGGACTCGACAAAGCCGCCATGTTCGGAGCGCATCCGGCCGTCGATGACGTCGAGTGTCTGCCGCGCGAGGTCGCGGTATTGCTGTTCGTCCGTCGCAGTGATCATGCCGGCCAGGGCCAGCATCAGGAAGGCGTGGTCATAGAGATCGCGTACCGGCGAGGCGATCGACCCGTCCGGGTGGATGAGATGGCTCCAGCCGGGCGCCCCGTCGGCTTCCCAGGCGATCTCCTTCAGACGCGCCATGCCGCGCTCGGCGATTGGCAGGGTCTGCATCCAGCCTTCATGATGGATGCGCGCGAAGACATAGACTTGGCGGGCCTGGACTCGCACCCGGCGACGCATATCCGTGATCGGGTCGCCCTTGAGATCCAGGGCCTCGTAGAAATTGAGATTCTGCCCGTCCCAGGCGCGCTCGGACCAGAAAGGGAAGACAACGTCCTTGCCCCACTGAACGAGTTCACGCGCCTGCGTCATGGCCACTCCCTTGCAGTCGGAAGAATATCAATCCAGGCTTGCAATATCTTCATCTGAAATGTCGAAATTTGCGTAGACGTTCTGGACGTCATCGCTCTCCTCGAGCGCTTCCATCATCTTCATCAGCGTCGGGACCTTGTCGCCCGGCACCTCGATGAGGTTTTGCGGTTTCCAGATTAGTTTTGCCGAGGTCGGGTCCTCGAATTGCTCGGCCAGCGAAGATACCACATCCATCAGGTCCTCGCGGGCCGTGTAGATGACGTGTTCGCCCTCTTCATCCTCGTCGCCGGGCTCGGAGGACACGTCTTCGGCACCGGCCTCGATAGCGGCTTCCATCATCGTGTCTTCATCGGCCTTGGACAGCGGATAGCGGACCTCACCGACATTATCGAACATGAAGGCGACCGAACCGGTCTCGCCCATATTGCCGCCATTCTTGGCGAAGGCCGTACGGACTTCCGCGGCCGCGCGATTGCGGTTGTCGGTGGAGACCTCGACGATCACGCCGACGCCGGCCGGGCCGAAGCCCTCATAGCGGATGTCTTCATACGTGTCGGCGTCACCGCCGGCCGCCTTGTCGATCGCGCGCTGGATATTGTCCTTGGGCATCGACTGGCCCTTGGCGTTGGCGACGGCGAGACGCAGACGGGGATTGGCATCCGGATCCGGACCGCCCAGCTTGGCGGCGATGGCGATTTCTTTCGACAGACGGGAAAACAGTTTGGAACGCACCGCGTCCTGGCGCCCCTTGCGGTGCTGGATGTTCGCCCATTTGGAATGTCCGGCCATGATGGATCTCTCTGGCTTAAAAGATAGAAACGCCTGTGTTACCTCCGGTGCGGTCTGATTTCCACCGGCTTGATCACCGGTTCGCTGGGAGTGAGGGGCTAGAGCAGGTCGAGCCGCCCCCGGGTCTTGAGCTCGTCGACGACGCGTTTGACCTCCTGGGAATCGTCGCGCCGTGACACCAGGACAGCATCTCCCGTCGTCACCACAATCAGGTCACTGACGCCGATCAGCGCCACCTTGTGATCTCCGCCCACAACGTAATTGCCCTGCCCGTCGATGATGGTTACGTCGCCGCGCACGGCATTGCCGGCCTCGTCCTTTTCGGCGAGTCCCCACAACGCCGCCCAGGAGCCGACATCCGACCAGCCCATGCTGACCGGCACGACCGCGGCGCTTCCGGTGCGTTCCATCAGCGCGTAGTCGAAGGAGATGGACGGGCAGGTCTCGAAGGCCGTCCGGTCCAGTACGACATGCCCCGCATCCGTGTCGGCACGCCCGAGCGCAGCTGCGGCGCCGTCGAGCACGTCCGGGCAGTGATTGCGCATTTCCTCGCGCAGGGCATCTGCCCGGAACATGAAGATGCCGGCATTCCAGTAGTACTCGCCGGACGCCAGGAAACCGTGGGCCGTGGCCCGGTCGGGCTTTTCCGTGAACGCCTCCACATCGAAACCGGCTCCGGACGCTGCACCGCGATGGATATAGCCATAACCGGTCTCTGGCCCGTCCGGCTCGATCCCGAAAGTGACGATACGGCCGTCATTCGCGAGACCCGCCGCGGCCCGGATCGCTGCCAGAAAGGCGCCGCGATCCTTGATGTGGTGATCAGCCGGCAGAAGCAGGATCAACGCGTCGGCGCCATGAGATGCAGTCACAAGATCGGCAGCGACCGCCGCGACCGGTGCCGTATTGCGCCCGACCGGTTCGATCACGAAACGTGCCCCGGAAATGCCCATCGCCCGCAACTGGGTTTCCGCGAGCTCGTGCTGGATCTCGTTGAGCACGATGACAGGGTCGGCAAAGGCAATCCCCTCTTCGCGACCGGAGACGCGATTGACCGTCTCCTGGACCATCGTCATTTCCGAGACGAGGGCGTGCAATTGCTTGGGATGCGCTGTCCTGGAGATCGGCCATAGCCGGGTTCCGGACCCGCCCGACATGATGACTGGAATGATTTCCTGCACGCTCTGCGCCCCCGTCTTTCTGGCTCGCGAACCGTACAATTGATTCCCGGCCAAGGCGACAGCCGAGCAGCTCGCGAACTGGCCAGGACCAGACTGTTGTCGCGTGACGAAACGCCCTAATGTGATGGCAGGGGGTAAGCATCATGCGGATTTTGTCGATCAGTCTGGGAGTCGTTCTGGCTCTGCTGGCCTTGTGGATGATCTGGCCGTCCCGGATCGATCCGGCCTATTGGCAGGAGCCCGAGCCGCAGCCGATGACCGGCGTGCTGGAACCGGGCGACGAGCTCGCCGACGCGATGATGATCGGACGCGGCCTGTTGGACAGTGCCGAGGATCTCGCACTCGGCGAGGATGGCAGCATCTATGTGAGCCAACATGCCGGCACGGTGGTCCGCCTGTTCGAGACAGACGATGGCTGGCAGGTCGAGACTATTGCCCAGGTGTCGGAAAAACCCGCTCTCGGACTGCAATGGGATCTTGAGGGACGCCTCGTGGTGGCGGCCTCCGACGGCCTCTACGCGGTCGATGTCGAGACCGGCGAGGTCGAGACACTCGTTACGGAGATCAATGGACGCCCCCTCGCCTTCGCGGATGATCTCGATATCGGGCCGGACGGCACGATCTATTTTTCCGAGGCAAGCTGGAAATGGCCCAATGAACACGGGCTGGCTTCTTCGGTCTGGGACATGGCCGAGAATCGGCCCTATGGCGAGCTGATCGCCTATTATCCGGACTCGGGCGCAACCGAGGTCCTTGTCGACGGTCTCTATTTCGCCAACGGTGTCGCCATGTCGGCGGACAATCGGTCCGTCTTCGTGCTGGAGACCTTCCGCTACCGCCTCTCCCGCTACTGGCTGGAGGGCCCGCAGGCCGGGGAATGGGAAATCATCGATGACAACCTGCCCGGCATTCCCGACGGCCTGCTGGGCGACGGGACCGGACGGCTCTTCATCGCGATGGACACCCACCGCCTGCCGCTCGTCCGCTTCCTGCACGCCAATCCGCTGATCACGGAAATGCTCACGAAACTTCCCCAGAGTGTCTGGGCCCGCAGCGGTCCGCCACGTCCCTACATCCTGGAGATGACTGAAGAGGGCGAATACCTCGCCAGCTATCACGCGCCGGGACCGGAATACGGGATGATCGCCAATGTCGTGCCGGCCGAGGACGGCTCACTCTGGTTCGGATCGCTGACCGAGGATTATGTCGCGCGATACGTGCCCGACCGCTCCGCCAGCGACTAGAGCACCGGCCGGATCTCGGACAGGTGTCCGCCCAGACGGATCGGTTCACAGCGCTTGGCCAGTCCGGTGGCGTCATCCGTTTCTACGAACACACCGCACAGTGTTGCCTCACCGGTGGCCGGTTCGAAGCGTGCCGATCGCATGCGCGTCGTGAAGCGGCGTACCGGCTCTTCCTTGTCCATGCCGATGACGCTGTCATAATCGCCGCACATGCCGGCGTCAGTCTGGTAGGCGGTACCGCCCGGCAGGATGCGCGTATCGGCAGTCGGCACATGGGTATGGGTACCGACGACCAGGCTGGCGCGGCCGTCGCAGAACACGCCCATCGCACCCTTCTCGCTGGTCGCCTCGGCATGGATGTCGACGATGACCGCATCGGCCACCTCGCCCAGCGGCGCAGCACTCAGCTCGCGCTCGACCGTGGCGAAGGCATCGTCGAGCGTCTCCATGAAGAGATTGCCCATCACATTGATAACCAGGACACGGGCGCCGTTGGCGGCCTCGAACAGGTTGGCGCCCTTGCCCGGCGCAGCTCCGACCGGGTAGTTGGCCGGACGGATCAGGCGCGGTTCGCGATCAATAAAGGTCAGCGCCTCGCGCTGGTCCCAGGCATGATTGCCGAGCGTCAGCACGTCCACGCCGAAATCATAGAGCTGGTTGGCGATCTTCTCGGTAATCCCGAAACCCGCGGCTGCGTTCTCGGCGTTGATCACGACGAAATCGAGTGCCAATTCCTCGCGCAGCCCGGGCAGATAGGATTCCACCGCACGACGTCCGGTCTTGCCGACAATGTCTCCAAAAAACGCGAAACGCATGGCACAAGGGCTCCGGCTGAATTCAGGCCGGTGGATATGGGCTATTCGCCTGCGGAAAGCAAATGGAAGGATGTTTCATGCGATCAGGCGGGCAGACCAATCGACGGAAGCGCTTCGCATGACTGCACAACACGGCAATCCGGGTTTTCTGCAATTCCCCGCCCGTCTGCGCCCTGCCGCCTATCTGGCCGCCTTCCTGCTGCCGGCGCTCGTTCTGGGCGTGGTGATCCTGCAGCCCTGGTACGAGGCGCGCTGGATGTTCATGGACGTGCTGACCGCCGCGCGCGAAACCTCCGAATGCTGTCACGCTACCTATGGGATGATGTCGCAAGCCGGCCTGCTGCTGTGGAGCGCAACATCGGCGATCGCGCTGTTCGGCGCGCTTGTCCTGCGGGTTCAGGCCGCACCGGCCGGGCACCAGGCCCTGCTGTTGTACGCGGGCCTGCTCACCGGCTGGCTGGTGCTGGACGACACCTATCTCCTGCACGAAAGCATCCTGCCCGGTTTCGGCGTGCCGCAAGTGCTGATCCAGCTAGCCTATGCCGTCGCGGCGCTCGTCTATCTCTGGCTCAACAGAATGCTGATCCGACACGCAGAATGGCCGATTCTGCTGGCGGCCGGGGCCAGCATGGCCGCAAGTATCGGTCTTGATCTCGTGGTTGAAAGCCGGTCGGATGCGGCCGTCATCATCGAGGATGCGCTGAAATTCTACGGCTTTGTCCTGTGGACCGTGTTCCATATCACGACCACCGCCTGCCTCACTCTGGCCAGCGGCAATCAGGCCGCCGAGGACACGCCCGGCACATAGTCCAGGATCGGAGCCAGCGCTCGTTCCGACGCCTCCAGCGTCCAGCCCTTGCGCTGAGCATAGTCTTCGGCCTGGTCTTTCAGGATTCGACCGACGGCAAAGTAGTGACTGTCCGGATGCGAGAGATAGAGACCCGAGACCGATGAGGCAGGCGTCATAGCAAAGGAATTGGTCAGCCCGATACCAGCCTGGGCCTCCGCATCGAGCAGGCGGAACAGAGTAGCCTTTTCGGTATGGTCGGGTTGCGACGGATAACCTGGCGCGGGCCGGATGCCGTCATACGCCTCGGCGACCAGCTCGGTGTTCGAAAACGCCTCGTCAGGAGAATAACCCCAGTGCTCGCGGCGGACCTGTTCGTGCAGCCATTCGGCGCAAGCTTCAGCGAGCCTATCGGCAAGCGCCTTGAACATGATCGAGGAGTAATCGTCCTTTTCTGCGTCGAACTGGGCGACGAGTTCCGGGTTGTCACCTGCAGTCACGGCGAATCCACCCACCCAATCCTCGACCCCTTCCGGAGCGAGGAAATCAAACTGGCTGAGATGGGGCCGGTCATTGTCCTTGGCCGCCTGCTGGCGAAGGCCGAAGAATGTGTCTCTAACCCGCTCGCGCGTGTCGTCCTCAAACAGGACCGCGTCATCTCCGCGCCGGTTGGCCGGCCAGAAACCGAGCACCGCACGCGGTGCCAGCAGGTTTTCGTCGACGATCCGGGCCAGCATGGCCTGAGCGTCGGCGAACAGGCTGCGAGCCGCCTCGCCTCGGCGTGGATCGTCCAAAATGGCCGGGTAGCTGCCCTTCAATTCCCATGTGAAGAAGAATGGGGTCCAGTCGATGTAGTTTACTAGCTCGGAAACATCCGGAGTCAGGCTCTTCGTGCCGGTGAATGTGGGTCGAGGCGGTTGATACGTTGACCAGTCACAATCCCAGGCCTTGTCTCGAGCCTTTTGTAGCGGCAGTCGTGATTTCGCCGACCGCGCGGCGAGACGCCGCTCGCGGATTTTCGCCAGGTCATTCTTGACTTCAAGGGCATACCCGGCGCGATCGGTCGAAAGCAGTTTGGAAACCACACCGACCGCGCGACTGGCATCCAGCACATGAACGACCGGCGCGACGTCAATCACCGGATCAATCTTGACGGCTGTATGAGCAGGACTGGTCGTCGCTCCACCGATCAGCAAGGGTGTCGTGATTTTTTGACGTTCCATTTCCGACGCCACAAACACCATTTCATCCAGGGATGGGGTGATGAGACCGGAGAGGCCGATGATATCGGCGTGTTCCTGTTGCGCCGTCTCGAGGATTGTTTCGCAAGGCACCATGACACCGAGGTCTACGACCTCGTATCCATTACACTGCAACACGACACCGACGATATTCTTGCCGATATCGTGCACATCACCTTTGACCGTCGCCAGAACGACTTTACCGGCCGATGACGCGGCCCCGCCCATCGCAGCCTTTTCCTCTTCCATGAACGGAATGAGGTGCGCGACGGCCTGTTTCATAACCCTCGCGGATTTGACGACCTGTGGCAGGAACATCTTGCCGTCGCCAAACAAGTCGCCGACGACATTCATGCCATCCATCAAAGGCCCTTCAATGACGTGGAGCGGTCGCTCGCAAGTCTGCCGGGCTTCTTCGGTATCCTCGACAATGAACTCGTTGATCCCATGAACCAAGGCGTGGGTCAGCCGTTCATTCACTGACGCTTCGCGCCAGGACATATCCTTGGTTTTCGATTGGTTTGCGCCCTGACCGCGATACTTCTCCGCGGCTTCCAACAATCTGTCTGTGGAATCCTCGCGGCGGTTCAGGATCACATCTTCAACGAGTTCGCGAAGCTCCGGGTCGATGTCGTCATAGATGTCGAGCTGCCCAGCATTAACGATGCCCATATCCATGCCCGCTTTGATGGCATGATAGAGAAAGACCGAATGCATCGCCCGGCGGACAGGTTCATTACCGCGAAATGAGAATGAGATGTTGGAGAGTCCGCCGGACACATGGCAACCAGGCAGCCCTGTCCGGATGCGACGGGTCGCTTCAATGAAGGCTACGGCGTAGTCATTGTGTTCCTCAATGCCCGTCGCGACCGCAAAAATATTGGGGTCGAAAATGATATCTTCGGGCGGGAATCCCACCTCATTCACCAGAATGTTGTAGGCACGTTCACAGATTTCGAATTTTCGGTCTGCTGTTTCCGCCTGGCCCGTCTCGTCGAACGCCATCACAACTACCGCCGCGCCGTAGGCGAGACACTTCCGGGCCTGCTCGAGGAACGGTGCCTCGCCCTCCTTGAGCGAGATGGAATTGACGATCGCCTTACCCTGGACGTTCTTCAATCCGGCTTCGATCACCTCCCACTTGGAACTGTCGATCATTATCGGAACTCGAGCGACATCAGGCTCGCCCGCGATGAGCCGCAAGAAGGTCGTCATGGCCTCGACGCTGTCGAGCAAGCCTTCATCCATGTTGATGTCGATGACCTGCGCACCATTCTCGACCTGTTGCCGAGCGACGGAGATAGCCTCTGCGTAATCACCTTCCGTGATCAGACGGCGAAACTTCGCGGATCCGGTAACATTGGTCCGCTCGCCCACATTGACGAAAACAGAAACAGAAGCAGTCATCTCATGATCTACCTAATTGGGATGTCGGGCGGCATTCGCGCGGCCTTGTTTGTCGACATCCGAACGCGAAAACAATCTTTTTCGACGGAGGGTTTATGCGGAGAGCTCAAACGGCTCCAGACCTGACAATCGCATCGCACGCGATCTTCGCTCTGCAACTCGTGGCTGGGCGGCTGAAACAGCTTCTGCGACCGCATTGATGTGAGCCGGCGTCGTACCGCAACAGCCACCGACCATATTCACGAGACCAGACTCCGCCCATTCGCGCAAATGGCTGGCAGTTTGCTCGGGCGTTTCATCGTATTCACCCATATCGTTCGGCAGACCTGCATTGGGGTAGGCGAGCACACGCGTGTCCGCGACACGCGCGAGTTCAGCGACGTAACGGCGCAATTCGTCAGCGCCCAACGCACAATTCAATCCAATCGCCCAGGGTTTTGCGTGTCGTACCGAATACCAGAATGCTTCTGTCGTCTGACCTGACAGCGTCCGTCCGGAGCGGTCCGTGATCGTGCCGGAAATCATGATCGGAATCTCGACACCGGTGTCGGCGCGCAGATCAAGCAATGCCTTGATCGCGGCTTTGGCGTTCAACGTGTCGAAAATCGTCTCGACAAGAAAGAAATCCACATAATCCGACATGGCCTCGGCTTGCTCATAATACGCCGCGCGGATGTTGTCGAAATCCGTATCTCGGTAACCCGGATCGTTCACGTCCGGCGAAATCGACAAAGTCTTGTTCGTTGGCCCAATCGCACCAGCGACGGCTTTTGGCGAGCCCGTGCTGGCTTCGAATTCATCCGCGGCTGCCCGAGCGAGGCGAGCGCCTTCGGCAGCGATTTCCGCGGCAAGCGCCTCCATCCCATAGTCGGCTTGCGCAATCGTAGTGGCAGAAAACGTATTCGTCTCAACGACATCTGCCCCGGCCTGGAAGTATCGGGCGTGAATAGCCTTCACACTCTCCGGTGCTGTGAGATTGAGAATGTCGTTATTGCCCTTGATCGGAGACGGCCAATCAGCGAACCGGCTACCACGATACCCGTCTTCGTCCAGTTTCAGGTCCTGGATTTGTGTACCCATCGCGCCATCCAATACGAGGATATGCTCAATGGCACGGGCTTCGATCGCCGCCAGTCTTTCGTGTCGATTCATCTCAAACATCCTCCGCCACTTGCGCGGCCGGTTTGACGCCGAGCAGGCGGCAGGTCGATAAGGCGAGCTCCGCGCGGTTCAGCGTATAGAAGTGAAAATCCGTCACGCCGCCAGCTCTCAATTGGTCGCAAAGTTTTGCAGCCACATGAGCCGTGACGAGCTGTCTCGTGCCGACATCGTCTTCGAGTCCGTCGTAGATGTCGTGCAACCATTCCGGCAAGCTGGCCCCGCACAGGCCTGCGATCCTTTTCAGACCAACGAAATTGGGCTGGAGCATGATGCCCGGCACGATGGGCACTTCGATCCCGGCCGCCGTTGCCCTATCGCGATATTCAAAGAAAATATCTGGATCGAAGAAAAACTGGGTGATCGCGCGGGTCGCGCCATTATCGATTTTACGTTTGAGCAGATCTAGATCGTGATCGAAGCTCTCACTTTCAGGATGCTTTTCGGGATAACAGCCCACCGAGATTTCAAAATCTCCGATGCGTCGAATTCCTGCGGCCAGATCAGCGGCATTCACATACCCATCGGGGAAAGGAATGTACTCTTCACCAATCCCCTCGGGCGGATCGCCTCTCAGCGCCACGATATGACGAACGCCGCTGTCCCAATAATCTCGAATAACGCTGTCGACTTCTTCGCGTGAAGCACTCACACAGGTCAGGTGAGCGGCGGGCTTGATATCCGTCTCTTCAACAATGCGGTGAACTGTGCGGTGAGTACGATCGCGCGTGGATCCTCCCGCTCCATAAGTCACAGACACGAAGTGCGGATTCAGCGCGCTCAGCCGAGATATCGACTCCCAGAGGGTGTCCTCCATGGCCTCTGATTTCGGCGGAAAGAACTCGAACGAGATAGACAAATTTTCCGGTTTCGTTTCCGCACCAACCGCAGCACTCATATCAGATCCCCACTCGCATAGCCGAATTTTGGCGTTCTAAATTTCGTTCTACCACGTTTCATCTAAACATAAAGATATCTTTATGTGAAATATTTTCGTCGTAGAATCGGCCATCTAGCGACTGTTTTCCGACGAGCTCGAAGAAGGGGCTTGCTAAGCGGCCCCACTTCTGATCTATGCCCATCATATAAAGCGATCTTTATATGAGGATGTGTCAGTGAGCCGCTCGTCATACATTTTTACGTCCGAAAGTGTTTCTGAAGGACACCCGGACAAAGTTTGCGACCGCGTATCGGACGCGATCGTCGATCTGTACTTGGGCAAGGACCCGCAAGCGCGCGTTGCCTGTGAAACCTTGACCACGACAAATCAGATTGTGCTGGCGGGCGAGGTCCGTTGTGCCCAGGAGGTCTCGCACGACGAGATCGAAGCCGCCGCTCGTGACGCCGTCCGCGACATTGGCTACGAGCAGGACGGCTTCCACTGGAAAAATTCGAATTTCCAGAACTTCCTGCACGAACAATCGACTGATATCGCCGCAGGCGTTGATGCCGGAACGGGTACATTCAAGGAAGAGGGCGCGGGCGATCAGGGCATTATGTTCGGCTACGCGACGGACGAAACGCCGGAACTCATGCCGGCTCCGATCGTGTACTCCCATCAGATCCTGAAACGCATGGCAGAGGTTCGGAAGTCTGGCGAACGTCCGGAATTCGAGCCCGATGCCAAGTCGCAGGTGACCTTGCGCTATGAGAACGGCCGTCCGGCAGGTGTGACCTCGGTCGTTGTTTCTACCCAGCACAAGGCTGGCTCAACGCCAGAAGATATACGTGAATTGGTACGCCCGATCGTAACGGAGATTCTGCCGGACGGTTGGTTCCCTCCGGAAGACGAGTTCTACGTTAACCCGACCGGCAATTTCGTGATTGGTGGCCCGGATGGTGATGCGGGTCTTACCGGTCGCAAGATCATCGTCGACACCTATGGCGGTGCCGCACCCCACGGCGGCGGTGCATTCTCGGGCAAGGACCCGACGAAAGTGGACCGGTCTGCAGCTTACGCAAGCCGTTGGCTCGCGAAAAACGTCGTGGCAGCAGGTCTGTCGAAGCGATGCACGATCCAGGTGTCCTACGCTATTGGTGTCGCCAAGCCGCTGTCGCTCTATGTCGACCTGCATGGCACCGGCGAAATCGACGAAGCCAAGCTGGAAAACGCGCTGATGGAAATCGCAGATCTCTCCCCGGCAGGCATTCGCAAGGCCCTCGGCCTGAACCGCCCGATCTACGCCCGCACCGCCGCGTACGGACATTTCGGCCGCACGCCGGACGCCGACGGCGGGTTTTCGTGGGAACAAATCAATCTTGTGGACCAGCTTCGCGGGCTCGCATAACCGACAACAAATCGAGGCCGAGCAAGAACTCGGCCTCGCTCTTATCCAAGCAAGGATGATCAATATGACCGAGGTCATGACCAAATTCGCGGCCAATGAGCCGTATGTCGTCAAGGACATTTCCCTGGCCGGCTGGGGCCGCACCGAACTCGATATGGCCGAGATCGAGATGCCGGGCCTGATGGCGCTGCGCGCGGAGTACAAGGACAGCCAGCCGCTGAAGGGTGCCCGCATCGCTGGCTCCCTGCACATGACGGTGCAGACCGCCGTGCTGATCGAGACGCTGACCGCTCTCGGCGCCGATGTCCGCTGGGCCTCATGCAACATCTTCTCGACCCAGGACCACGCTGCCGCAGCTATCGCCGAAACCGGCGTTCCGGTCTTCGCAACCAAGGGCGAGACGCTGCAAGAATACTGGGATTATGCGGACGCGATTTTCCATTGGGCTGATGGCGAAACCGCGAACATGATCCTGGATGATGGCGGCGACGCGACGCTCTATCTCATCCTGGGCGAGAAGGCCGAGGCGGACCCGTCCATTCTCGACCATCCCAAGTCCGAGGAAGAGACCGCGCTCTACGCCCAGATCAAGAAGCGTATCGCAGCCACGCCGGGCTGGTTCGCCAAGGCACGCGCTGCCATCCAGGGCGTGTCCGAGGAAACCACGACGGGCGTCATGCGTCTCTACCAGATGCAGAAGCGCGGCGAGCTGCCCTTCCCGGCCATCAATGTGAACGACAGTGTCACCAAGTCGAAATTCGACAACCGCTATGGCTGCCGTGAAAGCCTGGTGGACGCCATCCGCCGCGGTACCGACGTCATGATGGCCGGCAAGACCGCGCTCGTCATGGGTTACGGCGATGTCGGCAAGGGTTCGGCAGAATCCCTGCGCGGCGCCGGCGCCCGCGTCTTCGTGACGGAAGTCGACCCGATCTGCGCGCTGCAGGCCTGCATGGACGGTTTCACGGTTGTTACCGTGGCTGATGTCGTCAACGACATCGACATCTTCGTGACCGCGACCGGCAACAAGGACGTGCTGACCGTCGACCACATGCGCTCGATGAAGGACATGGCCATCGTCTGCAATATCGGTCACTTCGATAATGAAATTCAGGTCGAGAGCCTGAAGAATTTCCAGTGGACGAACGTCAAGCCGCAGGTCGACCTGATCAACTTCCCGGAAGGTCACCGCATCATTCTCCTGTCCGAAGGCCGCCTGGTGAATCTGGGCAATGCCACGGGCCATCCGAGCTTCGTGATGTCCGCCAGCTTCACCAACCAGACGCTGGCCCAGATCGAGCTCTGGACGAAGGGCGACGAGTATCAGAACGACGTCTACATCCTGCCCAAGCATCTCGACGAGAAGGTCGCCGCTCTGCACCTGCCCAAGCTGGGTGCCAAGCTGACCGTGCTCTCTGAGGACCAGGCGGAATACATTGACGTGCCGCAACAGGGCCCGTTCAAGGCCGAGCACTACCGCTACTAGGACAGCGCTCCAGCCAGATACAGAAAAGCCCCGGCAGACTGCCGGGGCTTTTTCGTTGCAGGACCTCGTCGTTAGACCCAGCGCAACTGGTCCGGGCTGAAGCGGAATTGCACGATGTCGTTCACCCGGACGAGCTCGCCATTGGCAGCGACCGGGTCGGCGACATAACGCAGGATCGGCTGGATCAACGGGCCGCCATTCGCGTCCGTGATCATCATCGCCCGCTGCCGGCCCAACTGGTCTCGCGCGTAGAAATAGGGTGCGATACCACCGGCGATACACAGCATGGCGCAGGCCTTGTGGGCCGGACCTTCATTGGGGCGCATTGCCCCGAACCAGCATTTGGAATCGAGGATCTCTCCCCGCAGAGAGGCCGGACCCAGCGCTTCCGGCGCAAGGATCGCCGCATCCAGGTCCGGCAGATCCGCCGGCTGGATCCAGTCGCCGTCATTGGACACCGCCATCATCGTGTCGCGGCCCCGCTGAAGCAGGGATCCGCGAACGCTGACACGATCACTGTCGAGGGCCACATCCTCGAGCTTGCTCTGGGCACCGCACTTGGTATCGCAGGCGAGGAGAACCGTGCGCGGCCCTCCGCCCAGATCCTCGGTCACCAGAATCGGATAGGGCTCCATCAGGAGATGACCCGTCAGCGTGTACTGAGTGGCCATATCCCAGGAACCGCCACCGGCGCCACGCTGGCTGAAGGCCAAGCCGGCCGCGCCGCCGCCCGCCGCCGCAAGACCGAGAACGGTCAGACTGAGCAGATATCTCCGGTCGACCGACGGCGTGTCGAGATAACCGACGAAATATTCGCCCTGGTCGTCATCCTTCAGGAGTTTGCGGCTCATGCGCTGGCCTCCTCGTCGATCAGGGCCGGTTCCACATCCGTACCGGCCGGCAGGGCTTTCACATTCACGAAGACAATGCCGTCGCGCACACCGACCTTGTAGGTCGCGATCTTCTCGGTGAAGGGTTCCGGCGCCCGGCCATTGCGCGGATGGTATTCGTAGCCGTGCCAGGGGCAGACAACGCAACCATTGACGATCCGGCCCTCGCCCAGCGGGCCGTTCTGGTGTTTGCAGGCATTGGAGATCGCCGAGACCTGGCCATCATAACGGAAGACAGCGATGCGCTCGCGGCCCTGGCCCGGAATGATCACGGCACGTTCCTCGGGGATATCCATCGCCGGACCGACCTCGACCCAGCCTTTCGACGCCCGGAACCCGCTTCGCCGGTCACGCAGGAATTCACGCGCCCCGGTGTAGAGATGCAGGCCGGCGACGAGTGCCGCACTTGCCAGGACCCAGATCGTGAAGACGTCCGACCGCTCATGCTGGACTAGACCGAGCAGGATGTGGCCGACCAGGAGCGCAAAGGCGAGATAGACGCCCATGTGCAGGGCTTTCCAGAACGGCGCCCCCAGATTGGCCAGCCAGAAATCATGGCTGGTGGCTGCCATAAGGAAGAGGATGATGAAGGCAGCCAGGCCCAGGCTCTCGAAGGGGAAACCGCCGACACGATCGTAATTCGTGTTGGTCGTGAGCAGGGACAGGAAGGGATTGGTCTCGGAAAACCCGTGATACCAGACGACAGCCAGCGCCGCGTGGATGAACATGAGCGCGAAGGCCGACACGCCCATGTGCCGGCGATTGTAGAGCAGGGGTTTGAAGCGCGGCGTCAGTCGCGCCATCGGCCCGATCACCAGGATGAAGGTGAGCAGGCTGAAGGCGGCAAAACCGAAGGCTCGCATCACCAGCTGCACCGGATGGAAGCTCTCGCCCGCGGGCTGTCCCAGTCCCGTGACCAGGATAAAACTCGCGATGAAAACCGCGATCGCCAGCCAGAGGCCCAGCACATAGGATTTCTTGAAACCGTTCCAGATAACGGCGCGATATCCGACAGCCATCAGCCAGCCTCCTCGGTGATCGCAGCGGGCAGACTTTCATTGTCTGCCGCCCGCGGCATGTGATGCAGGGCGATGAAGGCCACCGCCACGATGGCCGGGACCAGCAGAAGCCAGATCAGGAAATGGCCGGTGCGATGTCCGCGTCTCATGATCCACCTCCCATCACGGTGCGCTTGAGCATCAGCAGCGCCAGCAGCGGCCAGAGCGCGATCACACCGGGCAGGATCAGCAAGCGGAACTGGATCGGGGCGGCTTCGCCGGCATTGGCGTCGAACCGCTTGACCAGGACCGTCACGAAGACGAGGCCGAAGGCCAGTCCAGCCAGCAGGTAGAGACCCGCGCCGGTCAGCAGGGATTGTGCAAGAACAGCGTCCATCACTCAGCCCTCCCGTCCGTGAATGCCGCCATATTCGACGCCAGTGAGATCGGCCATCTCGCGCTTCCAGGTCGTAAGGTCCTGGATATTGAAATCGGCCAGCCGCGAGTGCCCGCAGGCCCGCGCCATCACCTTCATCAGCTCGGTCGAGGCCTCGAAGAAATTCTTCAGCTTGTGGGCGGATTTCTCGACCACGAGACGATTGGTCAGATGGGGTTTCTGGGTCGCGATCCCGACGGGGCAGTTATTGGTGTGACAGGCCCGCATGGCGATACAGCCGACCGCCTGCATGGCCGCATTGGAGACCGCGATTGCGTCCGCCCCCAGCGCCATGGCCTTGATGAAGTCGGCCGGTTTGCGCAGACCGCCGGTGATTACCAGGGACACATCCTCGCGGCGCGACCGCTGCAGGTGACGCCGGGCCCGGGCAAGCGCCGGAATGGTGGGCACAGAGATATTGTCGCGGAAGATGATGGGAGCCGCACCGGTTCCGCCGCCGCGGCCATCGAGAATGATGTAGTCGACACCGACTTCCAGCGCGGCATCGATATCGGCCTCGATATGCTGGGCGGAAAGCTTGTATCCGATCGGGATGCCGCCGGTGCGGTTCCGCACCTCATCGGCGAATTCCCGGACCTGGGAGACTTCCGTCCAGTCGGGAAAACGCGGCGGTGAAATTGCGGATTCGCCTTCCTCGAGGCCCCGTGTCGTGGCGATCTTGCCGACGACTTTATGGCCCGGAAGGTGGCCGCCTGTACCCGTCTTGGCACCCTGACCGCCCTTGAAATGGAAGGCCTGGACCTTGTCCAGCTTGTCCCAGGAAAAACCGAAACGGCCGGACGCCAGCTCGTAGAAATAGCGGGAATTCTCGGCCCTTTCCTCTTCAAGCATGCCGCCCTCACCCGAACAGATGCCCGTCCCGGCCAGTTCAGCACCGCGCGCCAGGGACAGCTTGGCCGGCTCGGACAGCGCTCCGAAACTCATGTCGGACACGAAAAGCGGAATGGCGAGCCGCAAGGGCTTCTGCGCGTTCGGACCGATCACCGTCTCGGTATCAACCGGGTCCTCGTCGAGGAGGGGCATTTTGTGCAATTGCGCCGTCAGCAGCTGGATATCATCCCAGTCCGGAAGCTCGGTACGCGGCACACCCATCGCGTCCACAACGCCGTGATGACCGGTCTTGCTGAGCCCGTCATTCGCATAACCCTGGATCAGGCGATTATAGGGTTCGGCCGGATCGGGATGCGTGTCCTGGAAATTGCCGAGATAGCCATCCCGGTCGAAGGGCTGGGGATATTTGTCGTGCCAGGCCGCGATCTCGTCCTCGTCGACCCAGACCTTGCCGCCCTTGATCCAGGCCGTGAATTTCTCGAGCCGTTCGGCATTGTCGTAACTCGAGACGCCCGTGTCGTAGCGATAATCCCAATTGTGCAGTCCGCAGATCAGGTTTTCCCCGTCGACATGACCATCCGACATCAGCGCGCCGCGATGCAGGCAGCGGCCATAGAGAACGGAGACTTCCTTGTCGTAGCGAATGATGACGAGATCGACATTGGCGACCAGCGCATGGGCCGGTACGCGGTCCTCCAGATCAGACCACTTCGCAATCGAGACCTTCTTCATGATTGTCCTACCCCCAGGCTGTGACAATACTATCCGGCGACGGCGCGCAGACCGTCAAGCTGGGCTTCGGGATAGACGTGATCGCCCGGCGCCGCATCCAACGATCATCTCGCGCATCGTCACAGGAATGAGAGCCAGATTTGATGCGGCCGGCCGGGGCCAGCGTGTATAAGGCGGCCCGGCCCGATGACATGACCGGCGAGGGAGGCAGGCGTGACGGACAACAGCAAGCAATTGAATTGGTTCAAGGTTGCCGAACCCGATGAACTGGCCGAGGGCCGGGTCAAATCCGCAACCGCCGGTACAAACTCGATCGCACTCGTGCATTTCGACGGCCAGTACGCGGCCATGGACAATCACTGCCCGCACCAGGGCGGCCCGCTGGGCGAAGGCTCGATCGAGAAGGGTGTCGACGACAAGTGCTGGCTGCGCTGCCCCTGGCATGGCTGGGACTTCGATCCGCTGACCGGCGCCCCGCCGGGCGGACACGAGGATGCCGGCCAGCAGACATTCGAGGTCGAGGTTCGCGAGGACGGCATCTATGTCGGTGTTGAAGCCGATGCGGACCACGAACGCACCATCACCGATGTGATGGCCGAGACCATGGTCAATTGGGGCGTGAAATCGGTCTTCGGCATGGTCGGCCACTCCAATCTCGGTCTCGCCGACGCCCTCCGCCTGCGCGAGGCGGACGGCGAACTCAGCTATTTCGGCATCCGCCATGAGGGTGCGGCGTCCTTTGCCTGTTCCGGTTATGCCAAACTCTCTGGCAAGCCCGCGGCCTGCCTTGCGATCGCCGGGCCCGGCGCGACCAACCTCCTGACCGGACTCTGGGACGCCAAGGCCGACCGGGCTCCCGTGCTCGCTCTGACCGGACAGGTCCAGGTACAGGTCTTCGGTCCCGGTGCCTTCCAGGACATCGACCTGGCCTCCGCCTTCAAACCGGTCGCGGCCTTCAGCCAGACCGTGCTGCAGACCTCACGCCATGCCGAACTGATGTCGCTGGCCTGCAAGAACGCGATCGTGCAGCGCGATGTCGCGCATCTGATCTTCCCTGACAATGTCCAGACCCTGCCCTCGGACGAGAAGGCGGCCACGCCGGCCGGCCGCGTCTCGGGCGACGAGATCGCGCCGCCCGAAGACGCGCTCAAGGCGGCCATGAACCGCATCAAGACCGCCAGGCGGCCGCTGATCATCGTGGGTTATGGCGCCCGCGGCGCGATGGACCAGATCCAGTCCTTTGCCCGCGCGCTCAACGCGCCGGTCGTCACGACCTTCAAGGCCAAGGGCCAGATCCCGGACACGGATCCGCTTGCCGCGGGCGTGCTCGGCCGGTCGGGCACGCCGATCGCCAGCTGGTTCATGAATGAGTGCGACCTGATCATCGCGCTGGGCGCATCCTTCTCCAACCACACCGGCATCGAGCCGAAAAAACCGATCATCCAGGTCGATTACGAACGCATGCAGCTCGGCAAATTCCATCCGGTGGACGTGCCGGTCTGGGGCGAGGTCCGCCGCACCATCGGCATTCTGCGCCACATGATGCAGGGCGAGGATTTGGCCGCCATCGACCAGCGCAAGGAATTGGCCGAGCGCTGGAAGATCTGGCGCGAAGAGAAAACCCGCCGCGTCGGCGAGGACCGGGGCGAAGGCATCGCCGCCGCCGCAGTCTTCGACAGCCTGACCCGCCTGATCCCCGAGAGCGCCGCGATCGCGGTGGATGTCGGCAACAATACCTATTCCTTCGGCCGCTATTTCGAACCCTGCGGCCAGCGCGTGATGATGTCGGGCTATCTCGGCTCGATCGGTTTTGCCTTCCCGGCTGCGATGGGCGCATGGGCGGCCACGCGTGATTTCGAGGACCATGCGCATCGCCAGGTCGTCTCGATTTCCGGTGATGGCGGTTTCGGCCAATACGCGATGGAGTTCACGACCGCCGTCAAATACAACATGGATATCACCCATATCCTCCTGAACAACGCCCAGCTCGGCAAGATCACCAAGGAGCAGCGGGCCGGCGAATGGCCGGTCTGGCAGACCAGCCTGGTCAATCCGCCCTTCGCCGGCTTCGCGCGAGCCTGCGGCGGTTTTGGTCGGTTGGTGAAGACCCGTGACGAGCTGGACGATGCTGTCCGCGAAGCGCTGGCTCACAAGGGGCCGGCCCTCGTCGAGATCCTCACCGATGCGGAGCTGGTGTGATGACCGGCCACGCTGAGACCCTGCCGATGACCGAGATGGGCGGCTGGATGGCGCCCATCGTCCACCTGCTGGAGAATATCGCCGTCCTGATCGACCTGATCGGCGTGGCCATCATTCTCTACGGGTTCGTGATTTCGCTGATCGGTTTCATCGCCGGCGAGATCCGGCGGTTCGGCACGGGCGAGTCGATCCTGGCCTGCCAGTCGATCCGGCTGAAACTCGGCACCTACATCCTGCTGGGCATCGAATTCATGATCGCCTCGGACATCGTGCACACGGTTCTCAGCCGGGAGCTGGACGATCTGATCTTCGTGGCCGCACTCGTGGCCATCCGCACCGCCATCAGCTTTTTCCTCGGCAAGGAATTGGCGGAAGCGCGCGGAATATCGGGCGGGGATTGACTCATCCGCTCGTGTGCAATTTCTGGTTTCAAATCAAGATGTAACGAGTATTGGTAATATAGTCATACCGTATTACTTGTATGCTCATACGATATTACTGAAGCAGTAATATGACATTACTTCATCTAAGAGCATAGTTAACCCTAACAATTTATAGCCTCAAGAAACCTCTTCCTTTTCTTGTCCTTTGGACTTCATTTCGGGGATTCTTGATGCGCTTTTTACTCTCAGCCGCCCTTGCGGCAGCTCTCGTCGCGCCTGCGGCGATGGCGGAGACCACCCAACGCGATCTTGAAGTCATCGGCCGCGCACTCGGTTTTGTTGAAGGCGCCAGCGGTTCCGACCGCGTCGTCGCCATCGTATACGATCCGGGCAGCGAAGCCGAAGCTCAATCGCTTGCTTCCGCCATGTCCGGTGGCCTCACCGCCGGCCGGGTGACCTTGAACGGTCGGCTTGTTCCGGCCTCCGACCTCAGTGGTCTTGCCGGTGCCGACGCCGCTGTTCTGATCGGTGCAGCTGCCGGCGATGCCGGCGTATTCGGCCAGGCGAGCAGCCAGGGCGTCATGACCGTCTCCACGGACATGAGCTGCGTTGAGAGCGGCCAGTGCGTGATGGGCGTTCAGAGCGCACCGTCGGTGCGCATCGTCGTCAATCGCGACTCCGCCTCGTCCTCTTCGGTCTCCTTCACGGCCGCTTTCGCCATGATGATCGAAGAAATTTGATCGAAATACAGGATTATCAGGTACTTATCATGAAAACTCGCATTCTCCTGACCTCGATCTCTGCTCTGGCCGCGACTGCGGCGCTGGGATCGCAAGCTTTCGCCCAGACGCTCGACTATGACGCCATGAGCGGCCTGTTCGGCGAACCCGTTACTGCCGGGGCAACCGGCGCACCGCAGCGTGCGTCCGATGTTCCAGCCACCATGATCATCATCACCCGCGAAGACATCCAGCGCTTTCCGGAGTACGACATTCCGGGCGTTCTGCGCCACTTCGCCGGCATGGACGTCACGCGCTATGCGTTCGGCGACGGCCAGGTGAACATTCGCGGCCATGCCGCTGGCAATACGCCGCGGCTCCTGGTGCTGGTGAACGGCCGCGAGGTCTATATCGACACCTATGGCTATACCGCCTGGTCCGCCCTGCCCGTGCAGTTTGACGAGATCCAGCAGATCGAAGTCGTCAAGGGCCCGCAAACCGCGCTGTATGGCTTCAACGCTGTCGGCGGCGTCGTAAACATCATCACGCGCAATCCGGATCAGGGAAATTATCTGACGGCTCGCGTGAATTACGGCGGTGACGCCTACACGGAGGCATCACTGGTCGGCGGTCATGCCTTCAATGACCGGTTCTCGGTTCGCTTCTCGCTGGCTCGCACGGATGCCGAGGAATTCGACAGCTATGCTGCCAATACGAACGCGATCTCGCTGGAGGGAACGGACTTTTCCCGCGAAGCCGCATCCCTGCAGGCACGCCTGCGCGTGAGCGACAATGTCAATGTGTCTGCCGAAGCGACCCGCACGGAAGGTTTCTGGGCGGAGAATACGGCAGTCTATTTCGCTACCAGCTCGGTCTATGAGGTGGCCTCGCAAAAGATCGACGTGGAAGCGGATACCGATTGGGGTTTCCTGACCTTCTCCGGCTATCGCAACGACATCACGGTCGGTCCGTCCTTCGGTCAGCTGGACGCGCAGGTCACGGCCTATCGCATCCAGGATCTCTTCAAGATCGGCACCAGCGATACAATCCGGATCTCGGCGGAATACCGCGAAGGATCCACCGTGTCCTTCCCGATGCCGGGCAATGGCGATTTCGGATATGAGACGACGGCCTTCTCGGCGATGTGGAACCACAAGTTCTCGAATGCCGTGGACCTGACTCTGGCCGGCCGCCACGACAGCGTCGACTGGAGCCGCGACTCCGATCCGAACCCGTTCATCTTCCCGTTCTCGGCAGCGGATCACGCAGTGACGTTCGAGGAATTTTCCTACAACGCAGCACTCGTCTGGCGCCCGCAATCGGGTGGCGCAGTGCGCTTAATGGCGGGACGCGGTATTCAGGCGCCGACCATGTTCGATATCGGCTTCACCTTGCCGACTTCCGGCGTGGTGCTCTCCGGCAATCCGAACATCCAGCCGGCAATCGTGACCAGCTACGAAATCGCGTACGACCGTGAATTCTCAAACGGTGTCGGACTGCGCACGTCGATCTTCGCCGAACAGACCGAAGATGTGAAAGGTGCGTTCGGCATGGTCCCCGACCTGCTGCCGCCGACCGTCACGATGCCGACCTATCTGTTCGACAATCGTGGCGACACCGAAACGTTTGGTGTCGAAGTCTCGCTCGATGGTGACATCGGGACGGCCTGGAACTGGGATGCCAATTACACCTACAAACAGGTGAATGACGATCTGACCCCGTTCGGTCTGACCACGCCGCTCGACTTCGAGGGCGCCACCCCGACGCATATCGCCAACGGCCATCTCGGCTGGACGGGCGGTCGCTTCACGGCAGACGGCTACGTCAATTATGTGTCGAGCGTCGACATGCCGATGCAGCCCTTCTTCGGCCCGGTCTTCAGCGTACCGGTCGACGCCTATCTCGCGCTTTCCCTGCGCGGCGGTTTCGAGATCAACGACCATGTCGCAGTCTCGGCAACAGCGCACAACGCCAATTTCGGAGATGGCGAAATCACCAATACCCAGCACCAGAACGAAAGCCGCTTCTGGTTCGGGCTAACGATCAGCCGCTAATGGAAAACGCCCCGGCCTAAGCAGAGGCCGGGGCGTTAACCACGCTTTCAGCGGCACATTTCATTCTGTTGCAAGACGAATACAGCCTCCAAACGCGGAGAAAACCATGTCCAACCGGCCCTCGCTTTTCAATCTGACGATCGCGCAGTCGTTCGCCGTCGCGCCCGTCGTGGCGATAATCGCATTGATCGCGGTTGCCGGACTTGGAACCTGGTCGCTGATGAAAGGCTCAGACAGCCAGGAGCGCGTTGTCAGCGAGATGGAGACGGGTGTCACCCTCACACAGCTTCAGGCCCAACTCGAAACGATAAACGCGGACGTGTTGCAAGTGGTCGTTCAACAGGCTGCCGGCGAGAGTGTGGACGTCATGGCTGAATTCGAGGCGGTCTCTGCACGGGTGGATGCGGTGGCTGCCGAGATTGCGATCTTGCGTGGCTCCCCGGTACTCACGGGTCGCGAGACGACGCTGGACGGCATCGTGGAACAACTGACCCTGTACAAGGACGCGCTGGATTTTGTCGGCCAGATGCTGGAGCTGGACTTCGCCGGTTCCGTTGAGTTTCTCAAACGCTTCGACACCGTGTTCAACGAATTGAATACTGAACTGGCCGGCATTGCCAATCATGCCGCTGAACTGGCTACTCAGGATACAATCGAGGCTCGCGGTGCTGCCCGCGCCTCCATCATGATGTTTGTCGGCCTCACCGTGATTGTCGGCATTGCCCTGGGCGGCGTCTCGATCCTCTATGGCCGACGCACCGCCAATTCGGTATCGCGTATTGCGCACGCCACCGAAACCCTCGCGAATGGCGATTACAGCCTCGATATCAAATCGCTGGAACGCAAGGACGAGCTCGGCGCTGTTGTCGATAGCCTGCGCAAATTCCGCGACAACGCCCTTCATGCCGATGAGCTCGAGAAGGAACAGCGCGAGAAGGCCGCGGCCGACGAGGAACGGGCGCGCCAGCTCGATGAACTCGCGCGCAATTTCGACGCTGAAGTGATGGCACTGGTCCAGGACGTCTCTGGCTCGTGTACATCCATGACCGAGATGTCAGAACGGTTCATGCAGGCAGCGACTGAAGGCTCCCAGCAGAGCGGAGCCCTCGACCACGCGGCCTCAGCGGCCTCGCAAAGCGTCGAATCCGTAGCCGCGGCCGCCGAGGAATTGACCGCCTCGATCCAGGAGGTTGTGCAACAGATCCAGGGCTCGTCCGATATGGCCACCCGCGCTGACGAGCGCTCGCAATCCGTACAGGCCGTCGTCAAAAACCTGGGTGATGCGGCCCAACAGATCGGTCATGTGATCGAATTGATCAATGACATTTCCGAACAGACAAATCTCCTCGCCCTGAACGCCACGATCGAGGCAGCCCGGGCGGGTGAAGCTGGCAAGGGCTTCGCGGTCGTGGCCGCGGAAGTCAAATCGCTGGCCTCCCAGACCGCGGAAGCAACTGGTGAGATCCGTGACCAAATCCAGGCGATCCAGGATGCTGCCGCATCCTCTTCGACTTCCATCGCCGACGTGACCGATGCCGTAGCCGAAATCAGCCGCGCCGCTGCGGCCATCGCCTCGGCAGCAGAAGAACAGGGCGCCTCGACGCGCGAGATCTCCAGCTCGGTGTCCAAAGCAGCCACCAGTGCGCGGGAAGTGTCCGACAATGTCGGCTCCATCTCGGCTACAGCCTCGAACGCCGCGGAGGCCTCCCGGGAAATGCTTGATGTCGCACACGCTGTCTCTGGCAATGCGGACCGACTGAACAAGACAATCGAGACATTTCTCGACCAGGTCAGGCAAGCCGGCTAGGACCGATCTCCGTCACTATCAGGTCCAGTGCCTGGTCGAATCCGTCGACGGGAACCCGGTCGACTTCCTGAGCTGCATAGGCCAGGCCGATCGTCCACAGGCGACCGGAGGCCAGCAGGTCCGATATCGTCCGGTCATAATAACCGGCGCCATAGCCCAGCCTGTGCCCGCGCCGATCATAGGCCAGGAGCGGCACCAGCATGACGTCGGGCCGGACGACAGGGGCGCTATCCATGGGCTCGCGCACCTCGTAGCGCCCGGTTTGAAGTGGGTCGCCTTCAGTCCAGCGCCGGAAGATGAGGGGTTCCAATTCCTCTCTCATGACCGGCAAGGCTGTGACGGCTCCGGCGTCTGCGAGAACCTGCATCCAGGGCCAGGGATCGATCTCTGATCCGATTGGCGCGTAACCGGCGACGACCAGCCCTCCCCAGGACCGGTCGAGCAGGCCCGCACGCTGTGCCAGCCTTTCGCCGGCATCCGGCATCGCGGCAGCGGCACGGGCCCTGAGGGCCTTGGCCTTCGCGCGCATTACCTGTTTGTCTTTCAGGAGGCTCATGTGGCGGCTCCGCCTGCGCCGGCTGGGCGTGTGTATCCCCACTGACCCGACAAGTCAGGTGGGCACCGCGTATAAGGGACCACGGTCCCGAACAGAGGCAGTTCCCTCGTGGTGATGTACGGTCGGTAGGATGAACGCCCAGTCGCACGCTGCAGAAACCGCCGCGCCCATATGTGGCGCGTCAGGGCCTTGAGCTCAAGCACCGGCCTCTGCAAGCAGTGCATTCGGTGCAGTTCCGGCGCCGCCCTCACCGTCCGGCTCTGCACTCTCTAGTGCCTTCGCCAGCATTTCCAGACGCTCGGCAGCGGCAACGATGTGAGCGGCAAGATCCTCGCGCTCCACGGCCTGCTGATCGGACTGATTGGCACTTTCCGAACGCAGGCGATCGACATGAGCTTCAAGGGATTCAATACGGCGCTCGGCGTCTTTCAACTCGTCCACGACGGTGAGCGAGGCCATGAGCAGGAGACGCAGATCGCCGATCTGCCCGACCTGCGAGGACATGGCACTGACCCGCTGATCAAGAAAGGCTGCGAGGTCACGCAGATAGGCTTCCTGGCCTTCCTCGCACCCGATGGTAAAGGCCCGCCCGTTCAATGTGACTGATACCTTGGACATCGACCACCTACTCCTCGTCCAGCATCACACGCAAATCATCAATCGCCCGGTCCAGCGCTTCGGACGCCTGCTGGGCCGCTATCTGCAATTCCGCTTCGCGACTCCGCGCGACATCCAGGGCCTCGGCCAGGCGCGCACGATCATCATCCGCATTCCGCGCGTCGCTCGCCGTCGCCTCCGCAGCTTCTGCCCGAGCCCGCAATCGAGAGGTCACACCCTCGATCCGCGACATGGCGTCGTTCAGTCGGCCCGCAGCAAGCGTGACTGGATCCTCCGATGCATCGGTTCGCACGTTCATACGCATAGAATCAGGTGTGTCGGCCCAAAGTTCAAGTAGTTCATGAAGATTGTCCGCCGCTGCATTGACTCCGTGACTCAATACCCGGCGCTCCACTTCGTTCATCAATCTGACCGCGGATATCGGCAGGAGTAAGGCGCAGATGGAATTGACCGCGGGCCGGATACACGCCAAACAGGGCGCAGTTCTGACCAAGCCGGAAACGACCCATGTTCAGCCTGCCCGACTGGGCATTCTTCCCCCTCGCCGGTGCCGTGATCGCCGGAATGATCGCCGGTGCGCTGTCGCTGGGTGACAGCGGTTATCGCTCGTCCGAACAGATCATCGCGGAAGGTGTGCGCTGGGAAGGTGCAGCTCTCCAGGCCATCACAACGGGAAATGGGCTCGAGGCAACATTTCTGATCGAAGGGATAACGCCTATCGTGCGCATATCAGCTTCGCGCGGGCCTCTGGACGGGCCGCAATCCGCGGGTGCCTTCTTCACGCTTTCGCCGCAAGAAATTGAAGCCTTACAGGGTCATACGATCGAGGTTCGGTACTGGGCAAGACGCGCCGCTGACGCCGGCGCAATAGGCACACGGCTCAATTTGTTTACCGTTGGCATAGGCCAGAATAGCTGGCAACGCATTGAAGTATCAAACGACTTTGAAGAATTTCAAATCGTTGTAACACCGCCAGTTTGCGAATGGGGTTATGGATATGTTGGCGTATGGCCCGATTGGGACCTCCAAGCATCCACTATTGACCTTCGCGCGATCGAAGTGCGGGCGAGAGAGAAAGCCGATTGTTAGCGATCACCGCGATCCAACGGTCGCACATTTGGCGTTCTCGAAAGCAAGGTTCTAGAATCCCAACATAATATTCTCGCTATCTCCCTCGTGGATGCGGTTCGCTGATTTTGAATCTCCTTCCGCTTCTTCAATACAACCGGCAGCGCTCGTACCGCGGCCCAGACGGCACGGGCGAAAAGCATGCCCTGTCCAAAGCGGAACGACGAAAACCACAACAATACGTTGGCAAGTAAGTGAAATGGCATTAGCGCCGGAAGGAGATAGCCAGGCATGTTCTTTATGAACACCCAGATCCGATTGCGCACACCGTAATAAGTTGCGAATTCAGACCTGCGACCAGACGATGAGTACCCAGCATGATCAACGGCCGCGTGTCGCAATTGAACGACTTTTTCGCCTATCAGCCGCGCCCTGAACGCTAGATCGACATCCTCATTGTAGCAAAAGAAGTCTTCGTCATACCCCCCAAGTTCTTCGAATAATTTAGCATCAATCATCGACGCCGCCGCACACGGCGCGAACACCTCGCCTTCGGGTGGCAACAATCGAACCGAAAGCTGGTAGGCTCCTCGATACGCAAGTCCTGCAGCGTGATAAACATCACCGCAACCATCCAAGAATCCTGGTTGGTCAGCCAAATACTGCGTGGACCCAAAGAACCGAATTCTTGGATAAACCTCTGTGGCCTGCATGAGCTTCTCGACCCAGTCGGCATGGGGATATGCATCAGGATTTAAAAATGCCACCCAGCGAGATGTCGCAAGACGGGCCAACTGATTATTGCCACCAGCAAATCCTCGATTTTCATCATTCTCAACCAAGACGGCACCGGAGGACATTTGTGATTCGTCGACGCGATCACCTTCGGGTGACCCGTTCTCCAGAACGAAAACTTCCTTAGGTGCCAGAGTTTGACGCGCCAACGCCGACAGACAACGCGAAATCGTGTCTCGACTGCGATAGGCAACGATCAATACGGAAATGTCGGCTACAGGTTTCAATGATTAACGCTTACCGCTTCGATTGCAAACTGCGTTGTCACTAAGCGCGCTTGATCCGAGATACAAGTTATTCCGCCTCGTCGGGCTTGAAACCCCAGGCTATGAAGCTCCCATTCTGAAAGCCGGAGCTGATCTTGCCATATCGGAATGCCTCACCCGACGGCTTGAGCACATCGCCACCCGCAGCTCGAAGCACCGCATGCCCCGCCGCGATATCCCACTCCATAGTCGGTCCGAAACGCGGGTAGATATCCGCCGCTCCCTCTGCAAGCCGACAGAATTTGAGCGAAGAACCTGCACTGATCACTTGCCGAGCCCCAGCCTTTTCGGCGAAGGCTAGCGCTTTCTCATCGGGGTGAGAGCGGCTTATGATGGAAGTGAGGCCGTTTGGGGCGGGCGTGCGAGTCATGATGGCTGACAGCTTGTCAGCTCGTACTTTGTCACCAGGGCGTATCTCGCCGCGCAACGCCCGCTCGCCACCAAGATAGATCTTGTTGAGAGCCGGCGCATACACACACCCAGCCACCGGGTGGCCATTCTCGACAAGCCCAATATTAACGGTGAATTCGCCATTGCGATTCACGAACTCCTTCGACCCGTCCACCGGATCGACGAGTATAAATATGTTGTCGATCGCAGACACATCCTGGTCGTTGAAAGATTCCTCTGCGACTACCGTAATGCCCGGAAATGCGGTCTTAAGTGCACACAGGATAGCCAGTTCCGCTCGCTCATCGGCGTCGCAGACTGGCGAGTAATCATCTTTCAACCGAACTTCGAAGTCGGAATCGTAGACTTCCATGACTTCGACCGCCGCGTCACAACAGATCTGCGCAAAGCAGAGCGCTACCGCATCGCGATCCTCAATATCGATCATGATCCTAGAACCCTAGCCCAAGCGCCCGATTTCACGCAGATACTCGATTACAAGATCTGCGGCGTCCTCCGCGCTTATAGAAGAGGTATCCAGCCGCAATTCCGGTGCTTCCGGTGATTCATACGGACTGTCGAAACCGGTGAAGTTCTTGATCTTGCCCGCCTGGGCCTTCGCGTAAAGCCCTTTCGGGTCCCGGTCGATGCAGACAGCCAGGGGCGCATCCACGAAGACTTCGACAAATTCGCCCTCATCTACCAGTTCGCGCACCATTTGCCGTTCTGACTGGAAGGGCGAGATGAAGGAACAGGTCACAATCAGGCCTGCATCCACGAAGAGTTTACCGACCTCACCGATGCGCCGGATATTCTCGACGCGGTCACGATCCGTGAAGCCGAGATCGCGATTGAGACCATGTCGCACATTGTCGCCATCCAGCGAATAGGTGTGCAGGCCGCCGACCGCGAGTTTTTGCTCCACAAGATTGGCGATCGTGGACTTCCCGGCACCCGACAGTCCGGTGAACCAGAGGAGCGTGGGTTTCTGACCCTTGATCTTCGAACGCGCCGTCTTCGTCACATCCATCGCGTGCCGGTGCACGTTGGACGCCCGCCGCAGGCCGAACTCGATCATGCCCGCACCCACCGTCTGGTTGGTGAAGCGGTCGATCAAGATGAAGGCGCCCATCTGGCGGACATCTCGATAGGAATCGAAGGCGATAGGTCGGGCTGTCGCGAGATTGCAGACCCCGATCCCGTTGAGCTCCAGGGTCCGGCTGGGTTTCTGCTCGTACGTGTTGATATCGATCCGGTGCTTGAGCGCCGTCACGGTGGCCGGAACGGTTTGGGCGCCGGTCTTCAACAGATAGGACCGGCCCGGCAGCATCTCGTCCTCATGCATCCAGAGGACTTCCGCCGCGAACTGGTCCGACACTTCAGGCCGCGACTGGGCGAGCGAGAGCACGTCGCCGCGCGCGATATCGATCTCGGCATCGAGCACGAGCGTAACCGCATCGCCGCGGCGCGCAGTCTTTAGGTCACCATCCGCCGTCACGATACGCGCAATCGCGGCCGTTGCACCGGAATGCGCCACCGCGACAGCATCTCCGACGCTGACCTCGCCGGCCACGACAGTGCCGGCATAACCGCGGAAATTCAGGTCCGGCCGGTTGATCCATTGGACCGGAAAGCGGAACGCCTGGTCGGACCGTTCGGCGTCGAGGTCGATGCCCTCGAGAAACTCGATCAGGGTCGGACCGGCATACCAGCTCATGGCCTCGCTGCGGGCGCTGACATTCTCGCCGTAACGCGCCGACATCGGGATCGGCGTGATGCTTGAGAAGCCCAGCGGTTCCGCGGCCTTCATGTAGTCGGCGACGAGTGCATGGAAACGGGCGCAGGAATGCTCGACCAGATCCATCTTGTTGACCGCCAGGACGACATGGCGAATGCCCATCATCCGCGCGATATAGGTGTGTCGAAGTGTCTGCGTGAGAACGCCCTTTCGGCTGTCCACCAGGATCACAGCGACATCCGCCGTCGACGCGCCGGTAGCCATATTGCGGGTGTATTGCTCGTGCCCTGGCGTATCGGCGACCACGAATTTGCGAATCTCGGTTGCGAAATAGCGATAGGCGACGTCGATCGTGATGCCCTGTTCGCGTTCCGCCTCCAGCCCGTCCAGCAGGAGCGCGAAATCCATGTCCTCACCGGTCGTGCCGTGCTTGCGGCTCTCGCTTTCTAGATTGCGCACCTGGTCGTCGAACAGAAGCTTGGCATCGTAGAGCAGACGGCCGATCAGGGTCGATTTGCCGTCGTCCACCGATCCGCAGGTGATGAAGCGCAGCACACCACGCTGGCCCGAATGGGTCAGCCGGTCGATCACTTCATTGGAAGCCGTACGGGTATCCATCAGAAATACCCCTCGCGTTTCTTCTTCTCCATCGAACCGGCCTCATCGTGATCGATCAGGCGCCCGGCCCGTTCGGACGTGCGCGCGGTCAGCATTTCCAGGACGATGTCCTCGAGCGTTGATGCGGTAGAGGGGATGGCTCCCGTCAGCGGATAACAGCCCAGAGTGCGGAACCGCACCATGCGCTGGTCCTCGACCTCGTCGGCCAGCAGTTTCATGCGCTCGTCATCACGCATGATCAACGTGTCATCCCGCTCGACGACCGGACGTTCCGCAGCGAAATACAGCGGCACGATAGGGATGTTTTCCTCGAGGATGTATTGCCAGATGTCCAGCTCGGTCCAGTTGGAGAGCGGGAAGACGCGGATACTCTCGGTGTCCGCGATGCGCGTATTGTACAGATTCCAGAGCTCGGGGCGCTGATTTCGCGGTTCCCAGCCATGATTGGCATCGCGGAATGAGAAGACGCGCTCCTTGGCGCGGGCCTTTTCCTCGTCCCGCCGCGCTCCGCCGAAAGCCGCATCATAGCCGTGCTGGTCGAGAGCCTGGCGCAGGGCTTCGGTCTTCATCACCTGCGTGTGCTGGTTTGAACCGCTGTCGAACGGATTGATACCCCGTTCCACGCCTTCCTGGTTCGTGTGCACGCGCATTTCCAGCCCGAGCGCGGAGGCGATCGCGTCGCGGAATTCGATCATCTGGCCGAATTTCCAGCCGGTATCGATATGCTGCAGCGGAAAGGGCAGTCCGGCCGGGTAGAAGGCCTTGAGCGCGAGATGCAACATGACGGCGGAATCCTTGCCGATCGAATACAGCATGACCGGCCGCTCGAACTCGGCGACGACCTCTCGCATGATGTGAATACTTTCCGCCTCAAGCGCCCGCAAATGGGCACTGAGCGGACGTGTGCGCTCCGCGCGATGCTTGAACCGCGCGGCATAGGCTTGCACTGACGACTGGATATCCCCGATCACGATCTGGCTACTCTTCGGTCCTGCGCTCCAAGTGCCCTAAACTCATTGCGCGTTTTTATCAAACTGAAGCCCGTAGCCGACCGGGCGTGCCAATTCTGTGGCGTCGATCACACTTGGTACATTTTGATCGTTTTCGAAAGATCTCCACGGAAATAAAAAGCAGTCGGACCCGACCCGACTAGGCTTGCTGGGGCGCTGCGCGCGCAAACTCCAGAATTGCATCGCAAACCCGTTCAAGATGATCTACCGGCATGTCTGGATACATCGGCAGCGAAACAACCGTCTCTGCAGCACGTTCCGTGGCCGGCAGGCCAGCAGGAGCGACAGGATACGAGGCGTAAGGATCATGTTTGTGAAGCGGAATCGGATAATAGATCGCCGTAGGCACTCCGGCACCCGACAAATGCGCCCGCAATCGATCTCGATCCGCGACTTCAATAGTATATTGCGCCCAAGTCGACCGCCCGCCTGCGATGACCCTGGGGACCTTTACGGCATTGCCCAGCCGCGAACTGTAAGCATCGGCTACGCGCTGTCGCATCTCAATCTCGCTGTCAAATACCGAGAGTTTTGAGAGCAGAATTGCAGCCTGGATTGTATCTAGGCGGGAATTTAGACCTATCCGCGCATATTCGTAGCGCTCGCGTCCCTCGCCATGGACGCGTACGGACTTCATGACAGCGTAAAGCTCTTCATCACGACAGAGCACGGCACCGCCGTCGCCGTAACAGCCGAGAGGTTTGGCCGGATAGAAGCTGACCGACAAAGCATCAGCCCAATGCAGCGGCGACTTACCATCAAGTGTACAGCCAAATCCCTGCGCACTGTCAGCGATTAGTTTGAGGCCATGGGTGTCCGTCACTGCGGAGATCTTTTCGTACTCTGCGGGCTGGCCAAAAAGGTCTACCGCGATGACCACACGAGGCTTCAACTTCCCCTCGACTGCAATCATTTCAATGGCAGCGCGAAGACTCTCCGGGTCCATGTTGTAGGTGTCCGGGTCGATATCGACGAAGACAGGGGTCGCGCCGGCAAGAACCACGACCTCAGCTGTCGCCGCGAACGTGAAACTGGGAACAAAAACCGCATCGCCCGGTCCGATCCCCCACGCCATGAGCGGGATCAGGATGGCGTCTGTGCCATTGGCGCAGGTGAGCGCCCGACCAATACCGGCAAACTGAGCGAGCTTTGTTTCCAGCTCGGCGACTTCAGGGCCCAGAATATATCGCCCCTCATCCAGCACCTTAGCAATGGCGCTATCCATTTGCTCTTTTAGCCGGGCGCGCTGCGCGCCGAGATCAATGAACGGGATCATGTCAGACATATTCAGATTCCGAAATACGCACCGATCAAGGTGCTGTTTAGCCCTTTAGTTGGCCGCGTCATAGAGAGAGGACGAAGTTCTAGGAAATCACGAAAGGTTTCTTTATTCGACCGTAACAGATTTGGCGAGGTTTCGAGGCTGGTCGACATCCGTGCCTTTATGGACGGCGACGTAATAGGCTAGGAGCTGAACTGCTATTGCCGACACTATCGGAGCGGTCAGCCCGTCACCGTCGGGCAATGTGACTATCGAACTCACCTCGCCCTTCAACTCCTCCGCGCCGACCGCATCGGTGATCGCGATAACCCGCGCGCCGCGTGCCCTAACTTCTTGGATTGAAGACAAGGTCTTGGTGAACAGTTCATCATGCGGAGCGATCACGACAATCGCAACGTCATCCTCAATGAGCGCGATGGGGCCATGCTTGAGCTCGCCCGCCGCATAGCCCTCGGCGTGTATATAGCTGATTTCCTTGAGTTTGAGCGCGCCCTCCAGCGCAAGAGGAAAGAATGCGTTCCGACCCAAATAGAGGACAATCGGCGAATTAGACAGATCACTGGCCAGAGAATTGACTTCATCCTCAATTTGCAATGCCGAGTTCATCAGGCCGGGTATGCTCATGAGTGAATTGACGTGAACTGCTTGCGCGTTCTGATCGATTCTGCGGCGCTCCACTGCTGCCAATACCGCCATCGAGGCAAGCGCCGCAAGCTGGCAAGTGAAGGCCTTGGTCGAAGCCACCCCAATTTCGGGTCCCGCCAGCGTTGGCACAACGATATCAGCTTCGCGTGCCATCGTGGAATGCGGCGTATTCACAAGCGCAATCGTGCGAATGCCGGCCAATTTACAAAGACGTAGCGCTTCCAGCGTGTCCGCGGTCTCGCCAGACTGCGAGATGAACAAGGCGGCATCATTGTCCAGAAAAGCCGGATTTCGATAGCGAAACTCGGATGCAATATCGACCTCAACAGGAAGCCCGGCCAAGCTCTCAAACCAATACTCCGCCACCTGGCCTGCATAAGATGCGGTGCCGCAGCCGATAATGAGCAGTCGGGAAAGGTCGGCAAAGTCTAGCCCTTCGATAGGCTTGGCCTGACCATCAACAGCATTGAGATAGGCGGCGAAAGTGCGCCCCACGACTTCCGGCTGCTCGTAGATTTCCTTCTGCATGAAGTGGCGGTGATTGCCTTTCTCCGCCAATACCGCAGACATCAAGGCCGGTGAGACTGCGCGTGCTGCAGGCCGGCCTTCGGAATCGAACACCAGAATGCCATCGGCGCGGACAATGACGGCATCGCCTTCCTCCAGATACATGACCGTGCGAGCCTCGCCGGTAATCGCCATGATATCGGATGCAAGAAAGCCCGTTCCGTCGCCGAGCGCAGCGATCAAGGGCGCGCCGCGCCGCGCGCCAAGCACAAGGTCCGGATGCCCCTCGACAATCGCCCCTAGAGCAAATGCACCCTCTAGTCGCGACAGGATGGACAGCCAGGCCTCCTGAGGCGGGAGCCCGTCCTCGAGCGCGCTATCCAGCAAGTGAGCGACGACTTCGGTGTCCGTGTCGCTGCTGAATTGGCGACCACGGGTGGAGAGTTCATCGCGCAAGGCCTTGAAATTTTCGATTATGCCATTGTGAACCAGGCAGACACGTCCGGCTCGGTGGGGGTGGGCATTCGATTGCGTGGGTGCACCGTGGGTCGCCCATCGCGTATGAGCGATGCCCGTTGAACCGACATGCGCATTGGCGATCTCCACCTCTAACGCCGCGACCTTGCCTGATGCGCGCGCCCGGCGAACCACACCGTCTTCACAGTGAAGCGCGATCCCGGCAGAATCATACCCGCGATATTCAAGCCGCCTCAGGCCTTCAATCAGCACATCGCGCGCGTCAGCGCGACCTACTACTCCGACAATTCCGCACATCCGGCCTTGCCTCCAGATCCCAACGTTTAAATCTCAATTTACAAAAACACTCATAGCATCTTCCGGCGCTCCTTCGGTCGATTTGGAAATCAACGGCAATTACAATTAGCGTTGATAGGAATGGAGCAAGGAAGTTGGCGTTAATGATCGAGCCACAACAAATAATGGTGATGGTTGGACACCGAATTTTCAGCGACGTCTAAACCGGATCCGCCCATCTAGGCTTTAGGCTCTTGGAAACAGCATCGTAGTACTGCGCTTGGAAATCGGGCAGACGATGCGCCATGTCTGCCGTCACCCGATCATCTAATGGAATCTGCGGAATATAGTTCGGGTGCTCATGGTCCGTTATATAGGGGTCATTTCGCTTGGTATTATAGCACGCAAGCAATCCAATTCGTGATAGTGCAGACTTATTCGGATAAGAGCCGTGAATGGTGTTTGCGTGAAAGATGACGCAATCACCTGGATCCAATTCAATCGCAACTTCCGGATGGCGCTTCATGATTTCAGTCAACCGATCTCGCTCAACACCGCTATCCGCCGGACCAAACGATTCGTGCTCAACCCGCCCTAAACGATGAGACTTATCTAGCACTCGCAAACAGCCGTTGGACAGTTCCGATCTTTCCGCGGCGATGAAGCAGGTAGCCATATCCGGATATAAGCACCCCATTCCATACCAATAATAATAGTCTTGGTGGTAGGAAAATCCCGGCATTTTTGGGTACTTAAGCGCAACTTTGTTATGGTAAACATAAGGTTCGTCATCAAACGCATACTTTATTGTGTTGAAGATGACCGCCCGCCTAGAGAAATACGAAAAAACGTCAAATCCTGACGTATCGTTCCACACAAATATAGTCTCGAACGACGGATATTCACCGGCCTCGAATTTTTGTTGAACATCGCGAAATCGATCTTGCATGACGTCGCAAGTATCTACACACCGCTTCAGAATTTCTACTTCGGCGTGGCTGAATGCATTCCGAATAACGACGTACCCACTTTCGACAAATCGCTTAGCAAATCCCTTGCACTTGTCGTCACTGATATGCTCAACTTTGGTCATCAATATTTCTCAACATCACCAGCTTGCTGATGAACAGCGCCATAAATGGCGTCAGAGGTGCGATCAGACCAGAATGAGTGCCCGACGAACCATATCCAACGCTGGATTCTATCTTATATTTGCGGAATCTAAGCTGCAATTAACGCCAGCAACGATATCCGAAATTCTCAAGAACGAACCACGACGCCGGTTCGCTGTGAAAGATGTATAAAACGGGCCGTCTCATGGAAACACTGCTAATGTATGAACGATCCAGGCTACGCTAGATTTTGCTCATAAGAGCTGATCTAGCAACCCTCGAACCCAAAAACATAGACAGAACCCTCAACAATATAATCTCGAAAGTTCAAAATGGCCGAAACTGATTACGAGCGAAAAGTTCAAGAACAAATAGATCAATACATTGATCTTAATATTCATGAACTGCCTGAGATTTTTCACTATTGGAGCAATCGATATTTGGTTTCGATGCTCGAAACTGTGTTCGGCGAGAGCGACTTATTCGAAATATTTGCTAATGAAATATCGGCTGCCTTTGCGCGCTGTACCGACAATTCAGTTGTGTCGCTTGGTGCCGGTGATTGCTACTTCGAAATTGAATTAGCCTCTCGCCTACGGAAGCGAGGCGTTACAGACTTTAAGATAACTTGCATCGAGCTATCGGAACACCTGACCGATCGCGCAAGATCGTCAGCGAAAGATAATGGTGTCGAAGAATACATTGAGCTGGTTAACGCCGACATCAACATTTGGCGCCCCTCGCATCGGGTCGCAGCATATATGGCAAATCAATCGCTACATCATTTTGTTGAGTTAGAACTGATTTTCGACAACATCAAAGAAAACTTGGAAAATGAGGGCCTATTTATCACAAGTGATGTCATAGGACGAAACGGGCACCAACGCTGGCCCGAAGCTCGACGATACTTAGACAAGTTTTGGGCGCGACTGGCGCCCAAATACAAGTACAACCATTCGCTAAAGCGACTGGATCATCCACAGTTCGTTGATCATGATTGCTCGACCGAAGGTTTCGAGGGCATCCGGGCAGAAGACATCATGCCTCTGCTTGTTAAGAATTTTAACTTTCGAAGCTTGGTCGCTCGGGGAGGGATAATTGAGCCGTTCATTGACCGGGGATATGGGCATAATTTCGACCCAGCCAACCCTGAAGATGTCCGCTTCATTGATGAGGTCGAAATCACTAACTCGGTGTTGCTGCAGGAAGGAATCATCAAGCCGACACAGATCGTCGCCGCCATGACGCCCGACCCTAACGTGAAGCCAAAATATTTAGGGAATCTCTCTCCGCAGTTTTGCGTTCGCCCTGAGGATTTCGCCTGAAAGCTAGGAGACCCGCTCTCTCGATTACCAGAGGTCTCGGTTGTTTGTTTGATGCCATAACGACAGCAGGCTCCACCGACTGGCGGAAGCCTGCAAACATTCCAGAGTCGGTTCCTCGCCAAGATTTCGATCAATCCTGGCTAGCGCCGGATGGTCGGAGGCCCACGCTCACATCCTGCAAGGCCCGGTCGTTGACGCGGATCGGCGATCTCCACAATCACAATTCTTACGCTTCGATTAGCGCTCTAATGGCTCAAGCTGTCATCGATTGAGCGGAATGCGGCCTGTGGAAATTTCTTCTCTCCAATGGTTTAGGAGATCTTCGAACATCTGACGGGCAGAAATTTCAGGCTTCCAATCGATAGCTGCGCGGATTTTTGTGTTATCAAACAT
This sequence comes from uncultured Maricaulis sp., assembly GCA_965228215.1. GTDB lineage: Bacteria > Pseudomonadota > Alphaproteobacteria > Caulobacterales > Maricaulaceae > Maricaulis. The sequence continues at coordinate 549,471 of OZ245800.1, forward strand.
CTGATAATCCGCATCAATTGGTCGCAGCCGATCTTGATCGGTTTCAACTTCAATATTGTCCAACGAACTAAAACCCAAAAGTATATCAATTACTTCGGGTAGTTGAAACGCTTCCTCGCCAGCGATATTAAAGTATTCGCCGCATTTAATGGCCCCGTCTGCACTAGCCTCCATGAGAAGAAAATATGCCCTTACAGCATCGCGGGCATCTTGAAATGTTCTTGTGCTGGCCAAGTTACCGACTCGAATGACTGGTGATTGATACCCGGCCTCGATAAGAGCGATTTGTTTGGCAACCGTACTTTCAAAGAACACATCACTCCGTCGTGGACCAGAGTGGGTACCCATACGAGTGATAAATGTTCTAAGATTGTACGCTTCCCCATAGAAACGTCCAAGATAATCCGTGCCGATTTTGCTGATGCTATACGGACTCGCCCCATGGAAGGGAGTGTCTTCGTCCAGTGCGACCCCAACCTTAGCACGTCCATAAACTTCGCTCGAAGAGCATACGTGTACCACCGGATGATAATTTTCCAGCTCACTTTGCTGACGTATAACTTCAAGCAAATTTGCGGTGCCCACTATATTAGTCTGAAGTGTTTCCGTCGGAATCTCGAATGAGGTTTTTGGATATGATTGAGCGGCCAAATGAGAAACATAATCCGGCCGTGTCTCTCGTATTATGCGAGCAATCGACGCATAGTCGTTCAAATCTGCATAGACCAGACTAATTCGATCACGATTATTGATCCTGTTGGTCAGGTGGTACAGGTTATCTAGCGGCTCCTGCCACCGCATCATCCCAACAACTTCATACGACGTTTCTTTGAGCACATAATCGGCGAGCTGCGACCCAACTTGGCCTGTAATGCCAGTAATCAAGATCTTTTTGGTCATAACGTCTTCTTTGTCGGTCAAACTAAAAACAATGGATGCTGAACGTTCAAAACTCTTCCCGCACCGCGTCAGCCAAATCCCTCGCCGGCCGGCCGAGAAGTTTTAACAGCACTGGCGACTTCATCGCGATTACGCGAGGACGGTTTTCGAAAAAGCTAGGATCTGGCTCAGTGACCTCATATCGTAGGCCACCTAAGTGATTGTCGCGAATAGCCTCGGCAAACTCTATCCGAGAGACAATTTCAGGCCCTCCAAAATTGATCACGTTTTCGGACACCGAATCCCACTTAACGGCCAGGGCCAAAGCCCCGTCAATTACGTCGTCGCGGTGAATAACCGCCCTTCTGAACGGGTGAAACAGCGATGCTCGTTCTTGACGTTCATCGCATCCAACCAAGTATTTAGTGAACTTATCTTCCCGCGAAAAGACATAGGACAATCGAATCGATTTGAACAGAGCTTGATCGCCAAATTTAAGCTCAATTGCGTGTTTCATATTCGCGTATTCACCGGATGGGGATGTCGATGCGCTCTCATCAAATTCGTTTTCCCGCTCGCCGTAGACAGCGTCACTCGAGAAGAAAATAACTCGCGCTCCTCTGGCCATGGCACGCTCGATAAACACAGCCGTCCCGGAGACATTCGTTGCCCACGCTCGGTCATGCTCAAGCGCGCATACATCTGGCGCGGAAATGGCGGCCGTTAACATGACCGTATCGTTCGGTTCGATCATTGAAAAATCGAAATTCTCTGGATCCGAAAGATCAAGCGCTAGGAGCGGCGTTCGTCCTGTCGTCGAAGTCCCCTCACAGCGTCCTAGCCGCGAGCAACGATCATACAATTGCCGGCCAATATACCCACTCGCCCCGACCACGATGAATTTGTTGTGTTGGTCCATTTTTCGTGTCTCACGGCTTACATTGCGATGCTGATTGCGAGTCTTGCTACCTGCACGGTCGCGGTTCTCGCATTCGAAACGGCGAAATTCGATAGAATAGTCTCACGACCAGGAGATTTGGGTGGCCCGCACCCCGCGCGGTGCGATTCAAATAGGCTTAGCGGCAGCCCAACCATAGCCTTCGTCAAGCATGCTGAATAATATTTTCAACCAGCGTATCAAGCCGGCCGTCCCGGTAAAGAAATCCACGAATGCCAGCCCTCTTGGCTGCTACTAAATCCGAATCTTTGTCCCCGATCATGACGCAGTCACGAGGTTTGAGTTCGAAATCCTTCATTGCTGACAACAACATACCAGGGTTTGGCTTCCGGTCAGGGTGAGAATTAACTTTGAACTGCCCAATGCTCGCGTCGCGATGATAGGGACAAAAGTAAAAGCGCGCTATAGCCGCGCCGGCCTTCGCTAACTCGGCATTCATACGCTGGTGAAAACGATGCATTTCATCTTCGGAATAGTAACCGCGCCCAATTCCAGATTGATTGGTGACAACGATCGCGTCGATTTTGTGGTTTGCAATCAACACCAACGCCTCGATAGCGCCCGGCATCCACTTTAAGTCGCTTTCGCGATGAGTATAACCATCGTCGACGTTTAGAACGCCATCTCTGTCGAACAAAATCGCACGCAAACTACACAAGGGGAAGGACCTGGCTAGCGTGAGACCTCGCGATGATCGGGCCTACACGAAGCAGTTCTGCTAAAGCGAGGTAAACATGGTAGAGAGTGCTGGCAGGAGTAAATAGGCTTTGCGGCTCCATATCCTCATTAAACTGATCGATCCATCCACCTTCAGGCTCGCTAGCGAGATAATAGTCTCGCAGGTTGTCTATTATCTTATTTATCCTCAGCAAATTGGGCGCCCGACCGATTTCATACATCGCGAGCTCAGCTTTGATTGTTTCCGTTTGCGGCCAGGATCGATGAGAAGTTTTGACGACCCGGCCATCAACATCCACCGCATCGAAGACCAACTGTGTCGCCGAGTTGATGCCATAGCGATCAGCGAATGCATAAAGCTGCTCTATTCTTCGCCGATTGTCAGACCCTGAGGAACTGTCTAACCTTTTTAAAATCCACGCCCATTCCATTTGGTGCCCCGGCTCGGTAAGGCGTCCCTGCTCATTCTTCATCGCACACCAACGCTGCCCAGAAAACTCCCGAAGCGCGCCGCTTTCGCTATTAAAACTCCGATCAAAGACCGTTTCGATGATTTCAGATGCAGTCGAAAAATGATTTCTGTTCCCAGTGGCATCGCCTGCCGCAATAAAAGCCTCAACAAGGTGCATATGCGGATTTTGCTGGCGAACTGTTAGCGGCCAATCATACGCCTCAACATACCCGGTTCCGTCCGGGTGGCGCATGCGCGAATCCAAAAAGGTCAACGTATCATTGAATACGCTGGCCATACGGTCGTCCGCCAAGCCTGCAGACATCATCCAACTAAGAGCAAAAATCACGAACGACAGATCGTATAAATCTGGGGTCTCATCTATGACCGCGCCGCCCGCCGACAAACGTCGCGCCCACCCCCGATCAGGACCCAACCACGCATTATCAATCATGTAGTTTGTGGCTTCAACGGCATGCTCGCGACCGATCGAGCTTACTCCGCTCTTGCACGAATGAGCATAGACGAAAATTTGCCTAGCCAGCACCCTGGTGCGCCTAAAACTTGGATCATCAACGCCAAGATTCAAGCCTAACCGCTCCCGGAACACGCCAGCGTTTTCATCATATCCAGTTGAAATCCACCGAGGTAGGGCTTTGTCTCTGAGCCATGAAGTGGCCCTGTCAATATTCCTTTCGAAATCAGCAATTTGGCGATCAATGGTCATTTTCCGCTCCAACAAATCGCGGCAATTCAATTTGCGCACGCCGATATGATTCTGGCACTCCGATATCTATGAATTCAGATGTTGTTTCTACCGCTATCACATTGTTATTGCGCACATAGAGAGGAAGAAAATCGTCTTCGAGACTATACTTCACAAAAGCCTCCGAATAGGCGGTAAGGAGATCTCGCGACGCATAATAGACGCCAGCATTGATGAAACCCGGCTGACCTTCCCGGCCCCTTTCGAAACCGATCAATTTGTCGGCTTGCAGTTGGCAAACTCCATACCGACCTGTGTCAGAAATTTTCCGTACTAAAACTCCAAAATCAGATTTCGCCGACACACACTTCGAAACCAATTGACGAAAATCGTCCGCGACATAGCTGTCACCATTCAGAACTATTACATGGTCCACAGATGTACACTTCAATGCGGCAGCCAGTCCTCCGCCTGTTCCCAGCGGCGTTTCCTCTACACAGTAGTGAACCTGTAGGCCTTCCCATTCAGCATTAAAGTGGCTCATTATTTTTTCGCGCATGTAACCAACGGAAATTACAACGCTTTCAACTCCAGAGAACTTTAGTTTTCGGAGTAAATACTCTAGAAATGGCTTGCCATCGACACTGGCCATTGGTTTGGGTACATCATCTACTTCAGACCGAAGCCGGCTTCCTTTGCCCCCAGCAAGAATAACCGCCTCCTTTGGAAAGAAGTTTGCGCTAGTCATACTCGCCATGTTTCTGCTCCGGAATGCCAGATACCGCAAGTTTGTGGGTTGCCGCCGAAATTACGCAAAACTTTCAGAAGCTTTTCTCGTTGTGTCGGGTCAACAATAAACATCATAAAGCCGCCGCCGCCGGCCCCAGACACCTTGCCTCCGTAAGCACCATTCGCAAGCGCCGCATTGTAGACAGCATCAATCTCCGCGGTCGAAATCTTGTCGGACGTTCGTTTCTTAAATTTCCAGCTTTCGTCGAGCTGTCGAGCCAAATCGTGCATTCTTCCGCGCTGCAGCGCTTCTTTCATCTGTCTTGCTGAGTCTTTGAGACTGTGCATCGCACGTGCGCGTTCACTCTGTTGAGGCCTTACACTTTCTTTCTGCTGCTCAATTATAGTGGCGGAATCTCTTGATTGACCTGTGAAATATATGATTAGGGAACTTTCGAGTTCCAGTTCCACATGACGGTCGATCCGGAGTTGATTCACGAGGGTCTGCTCGTTTGAGCCAAACTCCATAAAGTTGATGCCACCGAAGGCAGCAGCGTACTGATCTTGCCGACCACCAGCGAAGCCGAGATCCTTTCGCTCGATGTCGAATGCTAATTGCGCTAGAGCATAATTATCAAGCGGTACATCTATCAGATCTAGGAACGCAGCCAACAAGGCGACAACCATTGAAGATGATGTGCCGAGACCGGAGCCCGCGGGTGCGTCGGCATAGCTTGTAATATCTACCGAGATCGGTTCGCCGGCATTAAAGTCCTTAACAATACGATTGTAGACGCCCCGCATTAAACTTGGAGCTCCGGTGCTCGGCTCCAAGACACTCTCCGCCACGCCGGTCCAACTAGCTTCAATATCTGGAGCATCAAGCGATAGATGCCCATCGCGGCGGGGCGTTAGAGTTACGTGACAAAATCGATTGATGGCTGCATTGAGAACAAGTCCGCCAAATTCATCGCAGTACGGCGCTACGTCTGTGCCCCCCCCGCCAATGCCCAATCGCAATGGCGCTCTAGATCTAATTCTCATGGCCCCTCAATCCACCCCGTTAATTCCAATAATCTTCACTGTTTATGTTAGAAAATCATCAAGCGAATTAATAGTATCAAAGCGCTACTTGATACACCATTCACCGGCCCTATCCTAGCTGCCAAGGAAGCAAACCAATCAAGAAGTCCACGAAACACCGTTCGCGATCGGGGAACCAATAACGCGCTACGCCCCCCCCTCTTCATGCGCGTCTTTGCCAGCCAGCTCCAACGATATTCTCTTCATCGGCAAGCCAACGACAGAATGACGGATATGAGATGTGGCGATTCTCAAAAACAGCGCTTCGTCTAACCAGTGCTGGATAACATGATCGTCTTGATTGCCAGTCGCAACAGCGACGGCCACTGCATAGTCGCCAGGCGGCAAATAGGGCAATCGGAACTCAAAAACTCCGTAAAACTTGGCGCCCGGGTCAACACCAATAGGCTTTTGCCAGGTTGCGTTGAGCGTATTGTCGCCGAAGAGGTTCTGTCCGAGGTGATTTTTAAAATAGAACCCGACAATCACCTCTTCTAGCGCTGCCACAGCTTCGCAAGCGATAGTTAAAGTAACTTCCTCGCCTCCTTCCAACTTGGAAGCTAACTCACCACCGGGCAAGGTAATCTGCGCGCGGTTAATTAGTGCATTCCGCGCCCCAAACTGCACGCTGTCTGGATCGAACTCGAAAAGTGAGATGCTATTTTTTACCGGTGAATTCGAAATAGCCTGCGCCCGAAAATCCGGGCTAAAATCTGCATTGTCGAGCAAGGCAACGCGGCGCCCCCCCGCAGCGACAAATGCTTCACCAGCCATCTTTCCCGCCAAATCAACTTGATATGCGTGGCAAACATCAGCAGCGGATCCATACATCTTTACTTCGCCCGCCTCGAGCCAAAGCGCCCGGGTACACAAGCTCGTAACGCTCGCTATGTCGTGAGACACGAAAAGAAGTGCGCCTTTCTTCGTGAATTGTCGAATGAACCGCATGCACTTTTGTTGAAATGCGGCATCACCGACCGCTAGAACTTCATCGACAATGAGAATATCGGCGTTCACATGAGCAGCGATCGAAAATCCTAGTCGTGCGCGCATACCGCTGGAATAGGTTTTGACCGGCCGCTCTATAAACTCGCCCAATTCCGCAAAGTCGATGATCGAGTTCCGTTCCGAATCAATGTCCTCGGATTCCATTCCTAGAATCGACGCGGAAAGATCAATGTTTTCCCGACCTGTTAGCTCACCGTCCAACCCAACTCCTAAATCCAGCAAAGCAGCCACTTTGCCTCGAACGGAGATCTCGCCCCCATCAGGGTGCGCAACGCCTGCGATCAAACGTAACAGCGTTGATTTGCCAGCGCCATTCCGGCCGATAATGGCGACCGCCTCGCCGCGCTCGACTTCAAAATCAACACCTTTCAGCGCCCAAAAAAGCTTTTCGGGAGCGTAATTTTCTCGCCCTTGAAGCATTCGCTTAAACAGGCCTAAAGGATTGTGAGCCTCCCCCCCCAAGCGATAGCTTTTCTTCAAACCCTGAGCACTAATCAGTTTAGATTCAAATTCTGACATCGAAGCCCCGCTTCAGTCGCTTAAATACGGCAACGCTAATCGCCAATGCGACCACACCTGTCGCAGCATGCGCCAAGGTCACATAAAGTCCCGCTGAGTCGCCTCCGAACATAAAATGTCGAAAATTCAATACGCTCACAGTGAGGGGATTGAAGTAGACATACTCCCGCAACGAAGCTGGGACAGCAGCCAGATCGTAAAATATTGGACATATAAACAATAGCGCCATAGTCGCAGGTTGCACTAGAAAGACAATATCTTTAAAATAAACGCACACAGCAGAGACAATATATGAGAAGGCTACACCATAAAAAAGTAGCGGAATTGCTGAAGCGATACTTAAAACAACCGAGACTATACTAAAGTCGTACAGGAACGCATGAGCCGCATAGAATACCGCCAGGGTGACGACAAACTGCACACTCGCGCTGACCGCAGAGGCAAGCGGCAACATCTCAGGGGCTATTCTGGGCTGCCGCAACAAGGTGGCGGAGTTAGCTATCAATTGGGATGCACGCGCCAAAACATCAGCGATGAAACCATGCAGTGTCAGCCCTGCGAAAAGCACGATTGCAAAATTAACGTTCGAGCCAGTCTCAACCCCAGGCCATCGAGCCCCAAAGATAGAGCCAAATACAAACGCATACATCGCGAGCATGCCAGCCGGTAACAAAATTATCCATGCGAGACCAAAGCTTGCGGATCTATATCTCGCAGAGAAATCCCGCTGCGCGAGGGCGAACGTCAAAGCTAAATCACGGAGTGTGCTCTCCGGAATCATCGAACTCATTCCTGTTTGGGTGACCACTCCTCTAACCAGATACGGTTAAGGGCGCCCTTCCGACTGAGCCGCAGAAATCAATTGCTGGAGGGTGCTCGCGCCCGCGGCTAAAGAATAGCGCTTCTCCCCGATCACCATCGCCTCTTCGGACATTTCACTCCATCTTTGTTCATCGTACCAGATGCTTTTAATTGCAGCTGCATATTCCTCGGGCGTATTTGCCCGGATAACGCAGCTACACCCGTCTAGGTCCATTCCTTCCAGCGCTGTATCACTTGCTATTACAGGCAATCCATTCACAAGCGCCGTCGCAATTTTTCCTTTGAGACCAGCCCCAAATCTTAGGGGGGCAACAAATACCTTCGCCTTATCAAAATAAGGTTCGTAGGTTGGTACTTTTCCTGTGACTATAACGTCGTCACATCCGAGAGCGAACAAGGACGGGGGCGGTGATGCGCCAACAATCCAAAATGTCGCTTCCACCTTAGTTCGGCGGAGAAGGGGCATGACCTCTTCCGCAAAATATGTCACCGCATCCGGATTTGGTCTGTGGTTGTACCCGCCAAGAAAAACTATCGAATCGCGTGATGAGAAGTTCGGCAAAGCCCGCGGCGGCGCTTCCACCATATAGGTAAACACCCCGGTCCTAGCGCTCGGAGCCTCGGACGCGAGAAGCTCTTTCTCTACCTCCGTGTGAACGATTGTAAGGTCGGATTGATTTATGATGGATAACTCATCGAGCTTCGTCGTAGCGGCTCTTTTTTTCAAAGCGCGGTCGGCATTCAATTCAGCTTCTCTTTCCTCGCGTAGGTAATGCAAGTCACTAACGTGAAAAAGCAGCTTGGCCTCGGGAGCATACTCTCGGATTGGCTCAATTAAGTTTTTCAACACACCATATCGGTACACTTGAATGACCTCGAGACGGTGTCCGTATGTTTTTAGGAAATCCACAACCGTAAGAACAAGCGGCGCATAGAGATATTGAATGCCCTTCCTCATCAGCGGATCCGCATAGCGCCGCCAATAGAGCATATTATCCGCTGGCGCGAAGAAAACCCGGTAGCCCAATCGCTGATACAGCTCCAAGGTATTAACAACGGTCACAGACCCCGCGTCAGCGTCGGGGGTCGGTGGGGAGGCGTCAATCACGAGAGCCCATTTCTGGCGGGTACGATCTGCCTCGAGCTCCGGCGCCTCCGCATTAGGTCGATGGGAGGCCAGCACCTCCTTCCATCGCTCATAGAACTTTTTTTGGTTCGAGATTTGGTACGCTTTTTCTCCGCCGGCCGTATCGGTACCCGAGGTCTTTCCTTCATAATGCACAACTCTCGAAAGGGGCTGTATCCACACCTCGCGCCCAGCCGCCCGTACAGCGAATGCCAAGTCTGTGTCTTCGCAATATGAGCGCTCATAATACTGTCCATCAAATCCGCCGACTTGGTCCCACAACTCCCGCGGGATCGCAATCGAAGCGCCGGAACAATAATCGACTTGACGTGCATAGCAGTATTCAGATTTGGCCGGATCATCGTTGCGACCAAAATTCCACGCCGAACCATCCTGCCAAACAATACCACCGGCCTCCTGCAGCGATCCATCGGGATAGAATAATTTGGAGCCGACTAGTCCTGCGTTGGGCTTCGTCTCGAACATTTCAGCCAGTTCGTCCAACCAACCGGGCGCAACTCGGGTATCATTGTTTAAGAACACCAAAATACGACCACGAGCGACCTCAGCTCCCGAATTACACGATGCGATGAATCCGCCATTCACCGGTTGCCGCACGTACTTCACCCAGGGCAATCGCGAAACATATTCAGGTGTCGGGTCAATCGAACAATCGTCGACCACGATAACCTCTGCCTTGTAACGAGTAGTGTGTTTGTGAAGCGAATCCAAGCAGTTGAGAGTATATGGAAGCTGCCCGTACACCGGGATAATAATTGAAATTACGGGGTCATCATGATTGCCGATATTTGAACCGGGTAAGGTCTCGGTTATCGCCCCTGTCGCCACGCCAAATCGTGCATCAGCATCCAAAAGCTTAAAGTCGTCGAGAAACGCCGCACCGGCCTTGATTTCATCCCAAATTACATCGTCCGGCCGAAAGTCATAGGAGAACTCTGGTGATGATGCGCCGGATTCCTGGTCAGTCGGTTCAAGTATTGCTGCTGGTGCCAGCGCTACGGGTTCCGATGAACGTCCCTCTTTCAGTCCAAAGCGAATATAGTGATATAGGGGGTTTACTCCTGATTGCTTCACATCCGGATTTCGTTCGACATAGTAGTTTGATGAAAACGTGGCGGATGGGTCTCGGCCTTCTTCTGCTCCCAGTAAGACGTAGTGAAGAATGGGGTCATCCCCTCGTGCTGCGACATCCGGATAGCGCTCGCGATACAATGCCTCATCGAATTCACCGCTTCTTGCGATCACGCTGGCCTGGCGAGCAACTTCGAACAGCTTTCGGGGGTTTGTCAGAAGTTGGGGCGCGTACAATCCCGATACCGCCGCAAGGGTTCGGCCCAAATTACCTCGCCTGGCGATAGCCCTACTAATTCGACGCATCGGTCGACGGCGAGCTGCTTCGGCTCGAGAAGCTGAAACTTCATTCTTGAGACTGTCGAGCTCTGACAACGAATTGCGTAACGTGGATAATTCCGCGCTTTGATCCAGCACTTGTGAGAGCAGTGCCGCGTTATCTTGTTTTGATTTATCCGCACGCTCACCAAATTCCTTTGTCGCGTTAGCGAAGCTTTTTCGCTCTTGATCGAGTGTGCCCTCAACGAGCATTAACTCAGCTTCCAGCTCCTCTGCGCGGGCGAGTTGGGCGATTGAATTTTCTTCTTGATGTGACAGCTGCTCTTGCAAGCGCGCGACATCAGCATCCTTCGCGGAAAGCTGTTGCTCGGCTTCGGCCAAATCTGCCCTGAAACGCGCCATCGCGCGCTCCAAATCCCTATTTTGATCTTCAATGATCTTGTTTTTCTCTTCGAGACGCCTGTCGAGCCCCGCCCTAGACTGATCCAGCTCGTGCAGCTCAGCTTTAGCATCGCGCAGCTCTTGCGCTAGTTGAGTTCGAATTCGTTCGGATGCTTCGAGTTCAGACGCTGCACGATCGCGTGCATCCTCCGCATCAACCTCCGCCTCACGAAGCTTGTCACGCAGGCTGGATTTATCCTCATTAGCGAGCTTCAAAGCCTCCGCCATGGTGTTTTTTGAAGCGATTAATTCGTCGACATCGGCGCGAGATTCATCGAGCTCGGACCTGATGGAAATGAGGTCGGCGTTCGCAGCCGCGAGCTGATCTTCAAGATCCGCTGCGACACGCTTGTGATCATCAAGATCTCGCTGCGCGTCGGTCAGCCGGCTTTCAAACACGGAAACACTGTCCAATGACCCGCGCAGTTCGGATGTTACTTGCTCGAGACGAAAGTCTGCCGTTAAATTTGCCTTTTCGAGCTCTGAAATTTTTTCCAGCGCAGCCTTTTCTGACCTCCCAAGGTCTTCGAGAGACTCACGGAGCGATGCCAGCTGGCTTCTAAGATCATCAATGATTTCGCTAGAATATTTATTGGCGGATTCGGCCTGAGCTAGTTGCACAGACAGCTTCAACTTTTGCTCATTGAGCTGTGCCGCCTCACCCTCCACAATACCCAAGGACTGTCGAAGCCGGCTAATTTCTCTTTCAACTTCTAGTGACTTAGATTGGTAAGCTTCCTCTAAAAGCTTTTCCCGTTGATTCAATACCTCGCGGTCTTGCTTCAATAGGCGCTCTGTCTCGGCAATCGTTTTTGACTTCCTGTCGAAGTCTTTATCGGCTTGTTGGCGCCGAGTAGTAATTTCATCAATATCTTTCTGACGCTGGATTTCACCGCGAGTTCGCTCTTCCTCCAACCGTTCGCGCAACGCAGCTAGTTCTTGAGATTGCTGCTCCAGTTCACTTATCTTTTCCTCACTGCTTCCAATCGCTTCGTTGAGCCGAACCCCCAGGTTCTGCTTTTCGTTATCAAGTTGCTCAATTTTTTGCAGTAGCGAGGAAACCTTGGCATCTCGCTCTTTTATTCCGCCCAAAAGTGAGGAAATCGGGTTCGCCTGAACCGTCCCTTCGAAAATTCCAGAGCTGATTGACGGAACCTTTCGATCCGAACAGACGGCTATTATGTAAGGGCTATGAGACAGTCTTTCGGACACCTCGATCTCGCCGTTTTCCGGTTTCTGGTGTCCGTACTTCAATCCGGCGGATGCTGGACTCTCTACGTCCACGATTGATGAAACCGCGACGCGTTGGCGTGCGAACTCAACGTTCTTAAAGTGCCTTTTCAACAGGTTCCGGAATTGAACCTTGCTTAACTCTTTGACATGAAATGGGTTTGGCTCAGACAGCCCAGCGTTGTAAACGCGCTTGTCTGGCGTGCTGATAATGGCGACTCCGCCTGGTTTCAACACCCTCTTAATTTCACGGAGAAACTTTTCCTGCTCTCGGAAGTGTTCGATCGTCTCAAAACTAACAACGACGTCTACGTCGCTGTCGCCGACAGGTATTTTGGTTGCGCTGCCTTCAATGAAGCTCGTTTTCGGGGAAGAAAAATGACGTTCGGCGGCTGCAATGGCGTCAGGGTCGATATCGACGCCGATCACAGATGAAGCCGTCTGAGAAAGCAAGAATGCGCCGTATCCTACACCGGTCGCAATATCGAGAACTTTTTTCCCGCGCACGATCTCTGCGGCGAGAACGTACCGATGCAGATGCTCGAGCATAACCTCCGGCGACATTCCAGAACCAGGTACAAATCGTTCGCCCTTCATATCGTGCACGTCGACGCCTGATGGAGGCGAGAGGGTCATCTCGCCGCCATTCGAGGCTACCCTCTGGCCGCGAGGTTTGGAGGCAGTAGCAGAGGAACTCTTCGCTTTTCCCTTAGGGTTCGAGCGACCTTTCTTCTGTTGACGAATTTTCGGTTCTTTCGGTGTTGCAGTTCGGGCCATTGGTTGTTCCACAGACGTAAATCTTCGCGCGAGAAATTGAGCGGACGGCTTGCGTTAACTATGTGTAATTTCCGACAAGCGCTTTAAGTACCGCCCGTAGGCAGACTTGCCGTACGAATTCGCGACCCGCTCCAATTCTTCAGAATTGATCCACCCGGCCTTGAATGCCTCTTCTTCAGGGCAGCTTACTTTCAGGCCCTGTCGATGTTCAATGATCCGAACGAATTCAGCCGCCTCTAGAAGGCTTTCGACTGTTCCGGTATCTAGCCAAGCATATCCTCGGCTCATTCTCTGAACATGGAGCTCGCCTGCGTCGAGATACATACGATTTAGATCAGTAATCTCGAGCTCGCCTCGATCAGATGGCTTGACCTGTTTTGCCAACTCACTGGCTTTTCCGTCATAGAAATACAGCCCGGTCACAGCATAATTGGATTTCGGATTGGAAGGTTTTTCCTCGAGAGATAGAGCGTTGAAATTTTGGTCGAACTCCACCACGCCATAGCGTTTCGGATCTTCAACCTCATAAGCGAATACGGTGGCGCCGACGTCAATGGATGCGGCGCGCCGACAGAGCTCGCGGAACCCCTCTCCATAGAATATGTTATCGCCAAGGATCAGAACGCTCGGCGCGCCCGCCAAGAATTCTTCGGCGATAAGTAGAGCTTGCGCTAGCCCCTCAGGCTTTTCCTGGACCGCATATTCCAAGCGCATGCCCCATTGCTGACCATCACCCAATTGAGCGCGGAATAGTGCGTTGTGCTCGGGAGTTGTGATTATCAGAATTTCGCGAATGCCCGCGGCCATAAGCGACCAGATCGGATAATAGATCATCGGCTTGTCGTAGACAGGCATGAGCTGTTTCGAGACGGCGCGTGTCATCGGATACAAACGCGTGCCGCTACCACCTGCCAAGATTATGCCTTTACGTTCCATCGGACGAATTCCCCTCATTTTCGGCCAGGAGCTCGTCGACGCAATTCGAAAGCTCCATTCGCCAATCGGCAGCCGGAATGCCAAACTCCGCAAAAACCTTATCGCACGCCAGAACGGAGTTCGCAGGCCGCTTCGCCGGCGTCGGATACTCTTCGGTTGAAATGCCTGAGACAGTCGGCACTTTTTTGCCCAGGTCGGTCATGCGAACAAAAATAGCCTCCGCGAACTCTTTCCAGGAAACCGGCTTATCTCCCGCGAAATGATAGATTCCACCGGACGCTTTCGTATTTCCCACAATCACTCTTACGATAGCCACGATAGCGCGCGCGATGCTTATCGCCGGCGTTGGACAGCCCGTTTGGTCATCAACAATATTTAGGCTGTCTCTATCCGCGGAAAGCCGGATCATTGTCTTCACAAAATTACTCCCGAACGGAGAAAACACCCACGCCGTTCGAAGCACGATCGCTTTTGGAAGAATGTCCAATACTGCAGCCTCGCCGGCTTGCTTGGTTTTTCCGTAAACGCCCAGCGGGCATACTGTATCCGCCTCAGTGTAAGCGCCGGTTTTCGTTCCGTCGAAGACATAATCCGTTGAGATATGAATGAATGGGAAGTTTTGTTCGCGACACGCATTGGCCATGGCGACGGGACCGTCTCGATTGACCTTCAAGGCTGTTTCCTTGTTAGCTTCCGCCGCATCAACCGCGGTATAGGCCGTGGAATTAACAATCGCTACTGTTCCCTCCGGCGCCCTAGCTATCGCGTCCGTTATTTGATCCGCATTCCTTACATCAACTTCATCGCGTCCGAGCGAGACGATCTCGAACCCGCTTTCGACGGCCGCACGCTGCAATGAGCGGGCGACCTGACCGGTCGCCCCAAACTGGACAATTGTGGGCTTGGTCATGCTAGACCTTATCCATCAAACCGATACGTTCCGCCTTGTGACCGCGGTCCAAAATAGCTTTCCACCACCAACGGTTTTCGAGATACCAGTCAACTGTTGCTTCAAGGCCGTCAAAGCCCTTGATTTTCGGAGACCAGCCCAACTCCGACTTGATCTTACTGGCGTCGATTGCGTAGCGAAAATCGTGTCCCGGACGATCCTTGACGAACTCAATCAGTTTCGCATGCGGCCCCGCTTCCGGAAAACGACGGTCCATAATTGCACAGATCTCGCGAACCAAATCGATGTTCATCATCTCATTGTCGCCGCCAATATTGTAGGTCTCTCCAATCCGCCCCCTATTCAGAACGGCTAGAAGCGCATCTGCGTGATCGTCAACGTAGAGCCAATCACGAATATTCCTACCGTCCCCGTAGACCGGTATTGCTCGTCCCGCGAGCGCGTTCAGGATCACCACCGGGATGAGCTTCTCGGGAAATTGATATGGGCCGTAATTGTTCGAGCAATTGGTAATCACTATAGGGAGATTGAAAGTCTCACCCCATGCACGCACCAGCATGTCCGAAGCGGCTTTGCTCGCGGAATAGGGCGACCTCGGATCATACGGTGTGCTTTCGACGAATTCCCCTTCTTCGCCCAAAGACCCGTAAACCTCGTCTGTCGACACGTGGTGGAACCGGAATCGATCACGTTGCTCCGGCCTAGACTCCAGATAGCTGCGTGCGGCCTGAAGCAACGAAAATGTCCCGTTGATATTTGTGCGAATGAAGTCGCCCGGTCCGTCGATTGATCGGTCCACATGGCTTTCGGCGGCAAGATGCATGACGGCGTCAGGCGCATGCTCTTTGAACAGCATGGCCATTTGCTCTTCATCGGCAATGTCCGCATGAACGAACGTATATTGATCGCTGTCCTCGACAGGTTTCAAATTGTCAAGATTGGCTGCGTATGTCAGCGCATCGACGTTTACGACATTATGGCCATGCTCAACGATTGCGCGGCGGATTACCGCCGAACCGATAAACCCGGCTCCACCAGTAACAAGTAACTGCATTCGGACCCCCTAAAAGCCCCGCCATCCTCACTTTTCGAACTGAAAAGGCGAGTCAAATTCAGCAAATGGTTGACCTTTTTTGTCTTTCTCTGACAGCTTGGCAGAATTGGCAAAGCGTCCCCAATCAATACCAAGATCAGCGTCATTCCACAGCACCGATCCATCGCATTCGGCGGAGTAATAGTCATCCACCTTATAGATCACCTCGGTGTTTGGTTTCAGCGTTATGAACCCGTGAAGGAACCCTTGCGGAACGAGCAATTGCCTTCCATCTTCCGCGTCCAACTCAATCGCACACCACTCGCCAAAGCTGGGTGACCCATTTCGGACATCAACGATGACATCGCGAATTGCTCCAGCGATTACACGCACCAGTTTGGTCTGAGCGCTGGGCGGCGACTGGTAGTGCAGCCCTCGAACAGTACCGACAAGCGCGGACTTGGAGTGATTATCCTGGACGAAGTCGTGCAGGATTCCCAAACTTTCCAGAGTCTTCTTGTTGTAGACCTCAGAGAAGTACCCACGATCATCTCCGAACCGGCGAGGCGTGAGGACCATCGCGCCCGGCAGATCAAGGTTCGTGATTTCCATTTCCACTCCCGCCGTAAAATCCCCGCAGCACCAAAACCGATTGCCAAGCGTTTGCTACCGAATGAGCCAATAACCCGCCATCGACACGCTTGCTAGATCTTTTGGTCAAACCCACCAACTTCCGAATGGTTAGACAGTTCAGACTCGATCTCGCGGAACACCGCTTTCACATCATCCGCCGAATTTGGACTTTCAACCACCACCACCAAATTTGGCGTGTTGGATGAAGCGCGAACCAATCCCCAAGCGCCACCCTCGAGCGTAAATCTCACACCATTTACGGTGTTAACACTGACTATCTTGCGACCAGCGACGAGCTTCCCCGCCTTTTGGCGGTCTTCGAAGGCTGAAACGATCCTGTCAACGACGTCATATTTGACCTCATCAGCACAGGCCGGCGACATGGTCGGCGAACCATGACTGAGGGGCAGCGCCCGACGCAGATCAGCCATCGATTTCTCTGGATTACGGTCTAGCATCTGCAGGACAGCGCGAGCCGCAACCAGCCCGTCATCATAACCGCGGCCGACAGGTGGCTGCAGAAAGAAGTGGCCCGACTTTTCAAAACCTGCAAGCGCGGACAACTCCTTTGAACGACGTTTAATATAGGAGTGCCCCGTCTTGAAGTAATCTGTCTTGGCCCCATGCTTCGCCAGGACCGGATCGATGGAAAACAGGCCCGTCGACTTCACATCGACAACAAATGTAGACCCTGGATAGAGCGGCGACAGATCCCGGGCGAGCATCAAGCCGATCTTGTCGGCGAAGATCTCTTCACCCTCATTGTCCACCACCCCGCAACGATCGCCATCGCCATCGAACCCAAGACCTACGTCGGCCTTATGCTCCAGCACCGCATCACGCAGCGCGTGCAGCATCTCCATGTCTTCCGGGTTCGGATTATAGCGAGGGAAAGTGTGATCCAGCTCGCAATCCATCTCGATGACCTCGGCACCCATGGCCCGAAGCGTTGCGGGCGCAAAAGCGCCTGCCGTACCGTTCCCGCAGGCGGCAACAACACGCAATGGACGGGTGAGCTGCACGGCATCGGCGACGTCCTCGATATAGCGTTTGGAGACGCCCGCTTCTCGCACATAACCACCGCCTGCGCGTGACTGCGCGCGCCCCCCTAGGACTATCTCCTTGAGGCGGCTCATTTCATCCGGTCCAAATGTCAGCGGTCGCTCCGCTCCCATTTTGACACCGGTCCAGCCATTCGAATTGTGGCTTGCCGTGACCATCGCGACACATGGAATGTCCAGATCGAACTGGGCAAAATAGGCGGTCGGCGAGAGAGCGAGACCAATATCATGCACCTCGATACCCGCGTCCATTAGCCCGACTTGCAGCGCCTGTTTGACACTGAGCGAGTAGCTGCGGAAATCGTGAGCCGTCACGATTTTTGGTGCGACACCCAGTTCGTGTATCAGCGTTCCCAGGCCCTTTCCAAGCGCCTGTATACCATTGAGATTGATGTCCGGCATCTTGTCCGACGCCGGATGCCCAAACCACCAACGCGCGTCATACTCGCGAAAGCCTGTCGGCTTGATCAGCGGTTCATTTTCGAATTCCCACGTGTTGGGAAGAAGATCAGCGCTTGGTGTGTCAGACATTCGTGCTACCCAATCTTTGCTCAGGTCAAAGTCATATTGCAACGCATGCGCCACGCAAGCCTGAACATTGGCTCAATCGAAGGTCTTACACATAATGCCAAGAACAACCACTATGTGTCGCTCGTGGTGAGGCGCAAATGATCCGGATCAATCGTCGCTTGGCCGTCCAATACTCACATATTTGAACCCGGCAGCCTGCGCGTCGTCGGGATTGTAGATATTTCGAAGATCAACCAATAGCGGCGAGGCCATCGCTTGCTTCAACCGCTCGAAATCAAGTGCCCGGAATTCGTTCCATTCCGTGATGATGACCAAGGCATCGGCTTTCTCAGCACACAAATACGGGCCGGAGACGAAATTAACATCCGAAAACATCGATTCCGCCTCGATCGTGCCGGCAGGGTCGAAGGCCGAAATTTGAGCCCCGGCCTTTTGCAAAGCCGGAACAATCTCCAAACTTGGCGCCTCTCGCATATCGTCAGTATTGGGCTTGAAGGTCAAACCGAGAATAGCAATGCGCTTGCCCGTTACATCCCCCTCGCAGGCTTCGATCACTTTGTGTGCCATCGCCCGTTTGCGGGCATCATTCACGTCTACGACGGTCTCTATCAAACGAAGCGGGGCGCCAGCATCTTGAGCGGTGCGCGTGATTGCTAGCGTATCCTTCGGAAAGCATGAACCGCCGTAACCGGGCCCAGCATTCAGGAACTTGCCGCCAATACGGTTATCCAATCCAACCCCGCGCGCGACCTCCTGAACGTTAGCACCGACCTTTTCGCACAAATCGGCGATCTCATTAATGAAGGTAATTTTCATCGCCAAGAACGCGTTAGCCGCATACTTGATCAATTCCGATGTGCGTCGCGAGGTAAAGACAAGCGGCGTTTCATTTAGAAAGAGCGGGCGATAAAGCTCATGCATAACCGCCCGAGCCCTATCTTCATCCGTTCCAACCACAACTCGATCCGGGCGCTTGAAATCATCGATAGCCGCGCCCTCGCGCAAGAATTCCGGGTTTGATACAACGGCGAAATCTGCGTCCGGCCGCGTGTCGCGAATGATGCGCTCGACCTCATCACCCGTTCCTACCGGCACGGTCGATTTTGTAACGACAACTGTGTAATCCTCGATCGTCTCCGCGATCTCCTGGGCGGCGGCATAGACATAGCTTAGGTCGGCAAATCCGTCGCCGCGCCTAGATGGTGTACCGACTGCGATAAAGACAGCGTCGGCACCACGAACAGCCTCTTTCAGATCGAGGGTGAACTTCAGCCGACCCTCACGTACGCTTCGCTGAACAAGTAGGTCCAAACCGGGTTCATAGATCGGAATACCGCCCGAATTGAGCGTCTCGACCTTTCTCGCATCCTTATCGACGCAGATGACTTCATGGCCGAAATCCGCGAAACACGCGCCAGACACCAAGCCAACATATCCAGTTCCGATCATTGCCACGCGCATGCGAGCCACTCCAGTCTTTGCACGCTGGGTATCGCCTAGACACCCACAACGCGCAAGAATTGATTGTCAGCCAGCACTGTTAGCTGACAGACTAACGCGTGGACAAGTCTTCAGCCCAGACCGCTTGCAATCGCAGACTTAACATCGTCGACGACGCGGCGAATAGATTGCTGCTCGCCCTCAGCCATCACGCGAATTACCGGTTCGGTGCCAGACGCCCGCACAACGATTCGCCCGGCGTCTCCCAGATCGCCTTCGATCTCGGCGATACGAGATTTGACTGATTTGAGCTCGAGCGGATTCTGGCCGTTCTTCACTCGAACATTCTCCAAGATTTGCGGGGCCGGTTTGAACGCGTTTAGCAGGGCGCTGGAACTGATAGCGCGCTCTACCATGATTTTAAGGACTTGCAGCGCAGCAATCAGACCATCCCCAGTCGGACTCAAATCCGGCATGACGATGTGACCGGATGCCTCACCACCAAGATTTATTCTCTTCTCCAGCATGCGGGCCGTCACGTAGCGATCCCCAACCTTGGTCCGCTCCAGATCGATGCCGAGCTCTGCCAGATAGCGTTCCAGGCCGAGATTCGACATGACGGTTGCCGCTATTGCCGGTTGCGCAAGCCGGCCTGATTCCTGCCAGCTGCTAGCGAGTACGGCCAGTATCTGGTCGCCATCCACCACCCGGCCCTCGTTGTCACACAACACAACGCGATCACCGTCACCGTCCAGCGCAATACCCAAATCGGCGCGAAAGGTCTTAACCTCTTCCGCCAAACGTTGCGGAGCCGTGGAACCGCATTCCTCGTTGACGTTGAAACCATTGGGCTCGACACCGATAGGGATCACGTCTGCGCCCAGCTCCCACAGGGAGGTAGGCGCGACCTTGTAGCCTGCTCCATTGGCGCAATCCACCACCAGTCTCAAACCGGCCAGACTGAGGGATTTGGGGAAGGTCGACTTCACAATCTCGACATAACGCGCCTGGGCATCATCGATACGCTTCGCACGCCCCAGATCCGCCGGCGCAGCCAATTCCTCGGTCAGCCCACTTTCCATCAAGGCTTCGATGCGCACTTCCGAAGCATCGTCGAGCTTCTTGCCATCCGGGCCGAAAAGCTTGATTCCATTGTCATGATAGGGATTGTGCGACGCAGTGATCATCACGCCCAGATCTGCTCGCAGAGAGCGCGTCATCTGTGACACAGCAGGCGTCGGCAAAGGCCCGAACTGGAATACGTCCATTCCGACAGACGTAAAGCCAGCGACTAGAGCAGACTCAATCATGTAGCCCGACAAGCGTGTGTCTTTGCCGATCACGACTGAATGCCGCCCGGCGTGGCGAACGAAGTGCTTACCGGCCGCCATGCCAAGCCGCAGAGCTGTCTCAGCCGTCATCGGAAAGCTGTTCGTCAAACCGCGGACGCCGTCTGTTCCGAAGTATTTCTTGCTCATGGATGCATTCTTCCGTGGAGTTAGCACTCATATGTATGCGTCGAAAGCTTACGCGATGTGAACCCGTGGTATGGACCTTCCAGGCAATCGCTCCTAGGAGTTATGATATCGAACAAGGATAAAATCCAACATGAAAGTTCGCAAAGCCGTACTTCCCGTCGCCGGTCTCGGCACCCGTGTCCTCCCGGCCACGAAATCCATTCCGAAGGAAATGCTGCCGGTCTTCGACCGTCCCGCAATCCAGTATGTCGTCGACGAGGCGCGCGAAGCCGGTATCGAGCATTTCGTGTTCGTCACGGGCCGGAACAAGGGTGCGATCGAGGATTACTTCGACCGGGCCTACGAGCTGGAAGCGACGCTGTCGGGCAAGGGCAAGCAGACCATTCTCGACGAACTGGCCTCCACCCTGCCCCAACCCGGCTCGATGAGCTTCGTGCGCCAGCAGGCGCCTCTCGGCCTCGGTCACGCGATCTGGTGCGCGCGCGATGTCATCGGTGACGAACCCTTCGCGATCCTCCTGCCCGACGTGCTGGTTCACGGCGAGCGCAGCTGTCTCGCCCAGATGATGGACATCTACAACGAGGCCGGAGGCAATGTGATTGCCGTCGACCAGATCCCGCAGGAAGAGACTCATAAATACGGTGTGATTGACGCGACCGAACGTGATGGACGCAAGATGCGCATGCGCGGCATGGTCGAGAAACCGCCGTCACACGAGGCGCCTACCAATCTCCGCATCACCGGACGCTATATCCTGCAGGGCACGATCTTCGACTATCTGGCCAATCAGGCCGCCGGCGCGGGTGGGGAAATTCAGCTGACAGACGCCATGGCACGCCTGATGGAAGACCAGGATTTCCACGCACTGGAGTTTGAAGGCCGCAGTTATGATTGCGGTGACAAGATCGGTTATCTCGAAGCCACGCTTGCGTTCGCCCTCAATCATCCGGATCTCGGCCAGGCGGCGCGGGAACTCGCTACCGGCATGCTCGCTGACGGCTGATCAGGCGTCGCGCGACTTCCACTCACGGAACCAGTCGGCGAACCGGGCCATCCCGGTCGCGATATCGACCGTGGGCTCGTAGCCGTAATCCCGTTTCAGCTTGCTGACATCGGCATAGGTCTGGGTCACATCGCCAGCCTGCATCGGCAGCATGATCTTCTCGGCGGTCAGTCCCAGCGCACCCTCGAGCGTGCTGATCATGTCCATCAGACGGACGGGCGACGCGCCGCCGATATTGTAGACCTCGTGCCGGCCGCGGGCCGGATCATCACGAAGCACGCGCAGAAGCGAGCTGACGATGTCGTCGATATAGGTGAAGTCGCGTTTCATCTCGCCATTGTTGAAGACCTTGATGGGACGTCCCTCCATCATGGCATCGGCAAAGAGCCAGTAGGCCATGTCGGGCCGCCCCCAGGGTCCGTAGACGGTAAAGAAGCGCAATCCGGTCGCGGGCACGTTGTAGAGCGACGCATAGGATGCGGACAGCAATTCGTCGGATCGTTTGGTCGCCGCGTAGAGCGAGGCCGGCGAATTCGCGGCGTCGTCCTCACGGAACGGCACTTCGGCCCGCTCGCCATAGACCGAGCTCGACGAGGCATAGACCAGGTGTTTCAGCCCGTCCCCCAGCGCCCTCGCCGCCTCCAACATGGTGAGATGCCCTGTGAGATTCGACGCGGCATAGGCAAACGGATTTTCGATGGAATAGCGGACACCGGCCTGCGCCGCGACATGAAGGATGCGATCGGGCGCGACCGATTTAACAAGCGCGATCACCGTATCGCTGTCGCTGATATCGCAGGTCTCGAAGCGGAAATGCTCGTAGGAGGCCAGCTCGGCCAGGCGCGCCTGTTTGAGCGCCGGATCGTAGTAGGGATTCAGGTTGTCGATGCCGACAACCGTCTCCCCGCTTTCAAGCAGGGCCTTGCAGGCGTGAAAGCCGACAAATCCTGCGGCACCGGTGACGAATACGGTCACATTCTTCCCCTTGGCAATCGCGGCGGCCGCCGCAATCGTCTCTTGTCCGTTCGCGCCCACGGCACGAGTTGACGCAAATAATGCCCATAGCCGGAATTTCGCTCGTAATCTACAACCCGCTCGTCGTCTTGGTTTGGGATAAAACTGCCCCGCCCAGTTAGATTGTGTATACCTTTCTACTCAGCTTTCGATTGCATTTTCTATTACTCAGTCTATTATCCTATCTAATAATAGAAAGTAGCGTTTTGGGGGATGTTGTGCCGGCTTTTTTGTCACAGCTGATCACTTGGGGATTGCTGTTCGTTTTTTCCGGCTTCGTGATCTTCGGATTATCGGTCGCCGGCATTGAATTGTTCAGATTCTACGCACGGGAAATCGAGAAACTGCGACCGAGCCTGGATCGCGACTGATCCGGCGCAAGTGACGCCACCAAGCGTCATCCCGGCTTCCTGGCAATTCCAGAAACGACCACGGGCGCGAGACAATGTCTCGCGCCCGTCGTGCATTCGGAAACTGACCTACCAGCCTTCCGGCGTATCGACCGGCACGTATTCGCCGGCCTCCGCTGCCAGGTCCGTATCATCAGCCACCGGCAAATCGATCTGAGCCGGAAGCGGTTTCATGGCCGGCACATCATCGGAGACATCACCGAGCACAGTAAAGCTGGCCTCATTGCCCACGACCGGGGTGAGATCCCAGCTCCCGGCCTCCTCCGCCGTGATATCGGTCAATTCCACCGGTCCGATCGACTCTGCGACGGGCTGGTCGGTCAGAAGGTCGAAACCCTCATCCGGGATCTCGTTCGAGAGCCCGGTCAGCTCGATACGGGCCGGCAGGGGCCGCATGACATCGTCCGCACTGACAAGCTGCAATTCCGGAGCGCTGGCCGCATCGAGGGCCGTGCCAGGCTCCATGACTGCCGCGCCGCCCTTCTCTCCGTTATTGCCGCCATCGATCGGCGTCAGATCAGCCAGCTTGGCCGGATCGAACGTGGGATAGGAATGATTATGACCGCCATGGTCGTGACCATCCTTGCTGTGACAGCCGACGCAGGCGCATCCGCCCTCGTGCTGTGCGAAGGCGAATTCGATCCCCGCACGGCCGATCGTCACGAAGTCGAGATCGCCGTAATACTGGACGCCGGTCGCATCCTTATCGACATCGCTGAGATTGCCGATGTAGTAGGACCAGTCGAAATAGGCCCGCGAGGACTGACCGAGATCCACGCCCGGATTGAAGTTCGCCGGAGCGACATAGGTCGAGTTGAAGACAACATTCTCGACATCAACCAGCGTGGTCACACCATCCGGCGAGCCGGCGCGGTTATCCGTGAACACACGATTGCCCGATCCATCCACCGTCTCCGTGTAATCGCTGGCTGCGCCGGAGAAATGAGCGGTGTCGGTACCGGTGCCGCCGACAAAACGGTCGGTACCGGCGCTGGCATAGAAGATGTCATCGCCATTATTGCCGGTCAGCACATTGTCCGCGTTGTTACCGATCAGCGTGTCATTGCCGTTACCGCCAATGGCGTTCTCGATGATCGTGCCGCGCGCGATACCGACATTGCCGGTGCCGCCCTGCAGGCTCGAGAAGGTTTCCGGGTTCAGGTTGAGGATCTGGTTCGCATTGGAACCGGAGTAATCCATCGTGTCCGTACCGCCGGAATCGAAGATCGTGTAGGACGTCACATTCGTGAAGGACGTGGCGTCGTAGATCACATTGCCGGCTGTCGAATTGAAGCCGTAGACCGTGTCACCCACACGCGTCGTCGTGGACAGGCCGTACATGTTCTGCATGGCAAGCACATCGGCGATCTGCGGGCTCAGAACGAAGGCGAGATTGGCACTCGTATACGTGTTCTCGGTCTGGTCGAAATACGACATGACCGTCGTCTGCCAGGAATCGTTCTTGTAGATCGAATCCGTCGCGTAGCTGGCCGTGGTGTTGTACGGACCGCCATGACCGAGGCCGAGGGCGTGGCCGATCTCGTGGATATAGGTCTGGAAGGAATAGGTATCGATGCCGGTACCATTGTCCGCCAGCCATTGCGTCGAGACGTTGACGTCGACCGAGGTGATGAAACCACCGGCCTGCGTGACACTGGCGAAGGCGCCATCCTCGTCATCATCGAAGGTGATCTGGGCCGTGCCATTGGTCTCGGTGAATGTGATCCCGGTAATGTCGGACCACAATTCGAGCGCCGCGCGAGCAAGGGTCTGGCCGTCAGCCGTCAGGGCGGTGATGTTAACCGTCAGCGAACCGCCGGTGGAGACATTCCACTTGGCGCTGTTGAAACCATTGAGATCGAGATAGGCCGCGATCTCGTCGAACGTCCACACGGCGTCGTCGATACCGACGTTCATCGTGTACTGGCCGGTCGAGCCGCCCTGGTCTTCCCATGCACCGATCGAGACGTAATACGTGCCCGACGTGGTCGGCGTGAAATACATGGTGGAACTGGTATCGATACCCGTCGCGACGTCATCATTCTCCTTGATGAGGTTTGCGGTACCGTCGTAGAGGCGAAGATAAGTATCGGTCAGAGGAGATGTGCCCGAGCCCTCTGCCGTGAAGACATAGGTCTGGCCGGCCGTCAGCTCGACCGCCACCCAGTCGCGGTCGAGATTGGCTTCAAGCACACCCGTGAAGGATCCACCCGAGACCATCTGGATCGTGGTCGACGAGTCTGCCGGCAGATCGCCGCCGTCCTGGGCATTCGCCACCGTGATGGTGATGGCCTGGTCGGTGGTACCGCCTGCATCGGTCGCAGAGACCGTGACGTCATAGACATTGTCGGCACCCGCATCACCCGGAGCCTCGAAATCAGGCGCCGTCTTGAAGCTGATCTCGCCGGTCGTCGCATCGATATTGAACAGGGCCGCGTCGGCACCGGAGATTGCGTAGGTTACGGTATTGCCCGGCGAGCTCGGCGTCGCGGTGGCGACATAGGCCGAGGTCTGGTTCTCCGACACTGTCTGAGCTGCCGGCGAAGTCACCGTCGGGCCCGCGCTTTCGGCGGCATCCGTCACCGTGATGGCGACATTCTGATTGGTCGAATTCGTACCGTCAGAGGCGGTCACGATGATGTCATAGACATTGTTCGCACCCGCGTCGGACGGGTTCTCGAAGTCGGGAGCTGCCTTGAAGGTCACGACACCCGTGGTCGAATTGATATCGAACAGCGCCGCATCGGTACCGGACAGTGAATAGGTGATCGTGGCGTCGCGGTCGGCGTCCGTCGCGTCGGCATCATAGGCCGAGGTCTGGTTTTCCGGCACACTCGCCGATGTTCCGGACGTGAAGACCGGAGCGGATTCGTTCACATCGGTCACCGTGATGGTGACGTTCTGGTTCACCGGATTGGTGCCGTCCGTCGCCGTGACGATGACTTCGTAGATATTATCGGCATTGGCATCGCCAGGGGTTTCCGCGTCCGGAGCGACCTTGAACGTCACCACGCCGGTATTGGCGTCGATATTGAACAGGGCCGCATCCGTGCCGGACAGGCTGTATGTCACCGCCCCGCCTTCCGGGTCCGTTGCCGCAGCGGTGAAGGCAGCGGTCTGGTTCTCGGCGGCGTTGAAGGCCGTGCCGGAGGTGAAGGTCGGAGCCTCGTCCACGGAGGTCACGGTGATCGCGACAGCCTGGTCTGTGGAGTTCGTTCCGTCGGTGGCTGTGACGACAATGTCGTAGACATTGTCACTGTTCGCATCAGCGGGCGCTTCGAAATCAGGCGGGTTTTTGAAAGTAATAACGCCGGTAGCCGAGTCGATATTGAACAGGGCAGCATCCGTGCCGGAGACATAGTAGCTGATGACTGCACCCGCATCGGCGTCCGTAGCGTCAGCGTCGTACGCAGCGGATTGGTTCTCCGCAACGCTAGCAGTCGCGCCAGATGTGAAAACCGGCGAAAACTCGTTCTCGTCGGTCACGGTCACGGTTACGTTCTGATCGACGCTGTTCGTGCCGTCCGAGGCGGTAACAGTGACTTCGTAGACATTGTCGCTGTTGGCGTCGGCCGGGGCCTCGAAATCCGGAGCCGTCTTGAACGTCACGACACCGGTATTGGCGTCGATATTGAACAGGGCGGCATCGGCGCCGGACAGGGTGTAGGTGAGCGCCACGCCTTCCGGATCCGTCGCGGCCGCCGTGAAGGCAGCAGTCTGGTTCTCGGCGGCATTGAAGGCAGCGGCCGAGGTGAAGGCCGGATCTTCGTTCACGTCATTGACGGTGATCGTCACGGTCTGGTCGGTCGTGTTCGTTCCATCAGACGCACGGATCGTGACCTCGTACTCGTTATTGCTGTCGCTATCGCTCGGATTTTCGAAGTCGGGAGACGCGTTGAAGGTCAATTCACCGGTCGAGGCGTTGATGCTGAACAGCGCCGCATCCGCGCCACCGGCGATCGAGAAGCTGATGGAATTACCGTCGGCGTCCGTTGCCGTCGCCGTGTACGCGGCGCCGGTGCCATTCTCGTCAAAGGATGCCGTCGTGCCCGAGGTAAAGGAGGGCGGATTGGTATTCGTCGGCGGCGGGGGCGGCGGCGGGGTAGAGTCACCTCCGCCTCCTCCTCCACCACCACCGGCAGCAGCGCCGAGCAGGCCGAGGCCTGCGAGCGCGCCGATCGCTGCACCACCGCCGCCGCCGGCAGCAGCGGCGGCTGCACCCGTCGTGGTGAGCGAGGCAGCATTTATGGCGGTTTCGGAGATGTAGACGACGCCGTCCTGAACGAGGACGTCATCGGCGGCGAAAGTGACAACATTGCCGTTGTTCAGGGTCAGTTCGACCGAACCGTCGGCATTGAGATGGACATTCGTGACGTGATCGACGGATCCGGCAACCTGGTAACCCTGCGGGGCCGTCTGGGCTTCGGCGCCTGCGCCGAGTGCGGCCACACCGCCAAGAGCGATGGCTGTCGCGGTCATCGCCTTGCGGCGAGCGTCTTCACGATTGCGTTTTGTGGTATCGCTCATTCCTTCCCCCTCGAAAGCATGATCTTGCGCGGCATCCCGGTCCGTACCGGCGGATGAATTGTTGTCAAACTGGGTCATATCAATCTCCCGCCGCGCAGATCGGTTGCGCGATTGTCGTTGTGTTTTGTCTGGCTGGACCCGCGATATCGAAGGGGCCGGCCGGTCTCGGGGCCGCACAAGCCTTCGCGCTCGCGATTGTCTGCTCATGCGGCATAGTGTTCGGAAACCGGTCCGCCCGCGTCAGTTCACGCGGTCGCATCAAGCTCCGACGCCCCATGATGTACGCCCCCTCCTACTCACTCACACGGTCCTTCCGGAACGCGGCACTCGCCCGGATCAGATCCTCCGGGTGCAAGTCTGCCGAAACTTCGGGCCGAACCCCTCGATCTGTCGCCGAAGGTCGCTGGCCACGCACAGCAGTCCAGACGTCACGCTAGACCGCGGGGAAGTCTCAGGTCCAGCAAAAACCGCGCATGATTCGCATATGGTATGCCCTTTGTGAACGCGCGTGATCGCGTGCGAGTTGACCCGTCAATCGGTCACTGCAACCGGCAGGCGAGCCGTCAGTCTCATCAGTTCCAGCTTCTGGCGCAGAAGGGCGTGCCGGGTACCCACGACATCGAGCAGGGCCTGCTCGTATCCCAGACGGGCATCGACGAGGTCGGGCAGAGTGCCGAGGCCGAATTCGAACTCACCGGCAATGGCCTCGAAATAGGCCTGCTGGCTGTCCGCTACAGCCTCGCGCCGGACCAGTTGAGCCTGCAGGGACAGCAGGCGGCGGAAGGCAATCTCGGCGTCTTCGCGGACACTGCGCTGCAAAGCCCTCAACCCGTTTTCTTCCTGGCTGAGCCGGGCTGCAGCCCGGTCCTGGCGTGCTCCGATGGCGTCGCCGGAATAAAGCGGAACGGAGACATCCACGCCGAGACGGTCGCGGGCCTCCCAGTCCTCGCGCGTATCGTCATAGACGTAGGAGACGATGCCCACGAGATCGACGATCGGAAGCCGCGCCCGGCGCTCGCGGGCCGACTGGGCCTCGAGACTGCGCACCGATCCGCGGCGCGCAATGATCGCGGGATGACCATTCAGGGCCGCACTGACAGCCGTATCGACAGTGTCGACCCCCTGCAGATAGTGATCCAGCGCGTAATCTGCCTGGTCGGCACCACAGAGATCCGTGCCGAGACCGGTGTATTCATTGATCCGGGTGGACGCGCGATCGGCCAGGAAACGCAATTCCAGTACGTCCGCTTCGGCCTCGGCCAGCTGGGCCGCGATCTGGGCGCTCTCAGCCCGGGTCGCGCCACCGCGCGCGAGAAGCGTGTCGACCGCTTGCTGCTGGCGGCTGAAATAATCGCGCCGCTCGGAGATGACATTGATCATCGCCAGGGCTTCAAGCTTGGATAGATAGGCCTCGGCGACCAGGGCGGCCGCCTGCTGCCGCTGATCAGTGACGTCAAATTCGCGGGCCTCGACACGGCCGCGGGCAGCATCACGGGCCAGCCGGGCATCACCGAAATCCCAGACACGCTGGGACACGCGCACGCCGACCTGGTTCTCGAGCTGATTGCTGGTCAGGCCATTATCACCAACCGCGCTGCGGCCGAAGGTGGAGACTTGCGGGCGCTGCAGCGAACGGGCTTCGCGGTAATCCGCTTCCGCCTCGTCGAGCCGGGCCATCGCGGCGGCCACTTCGGGCGCCTGGTCAGCGGCCAGCTGAAGACTGTCGACGAGCGCCAGGCACTGGTCCTGCGCAAGCACGCTCGATGCCTGTGCACCGGCCAGAAGCACGGCTCCGGTTATCGCCGCAAGACTACGCATACCCGACATGATCAGCCTCACCCCGTCCGCGAACCGCGAAACAGCGACTCGCTGATCGGCTCGAAAATATATTCCAGTGTCGTCCGGCTGTTCCCGGAGAAGATGAACACCTCGACTGGCATGCCCGGAATGACCGCCAATTCGCCCAGCTTGGTCATTTCCTCCGGCGGGATCGTGACCCGGACCTCGTAATAGGACACGCCGGAATTGGGATCGGTCTTCAAGTCGGCGCTGACCGAAATGACTTCGCCGTCGAGACGGGGCGTCATCCAGCTCTTGAACGCCGTCATGCGGGCGCGAACAGTCTGACCCTCATAGACCGCGGCGCGATCGGTCGGGCGGATCCGCACGGACGCCGTGATATCGCCGACATCCGGAACGATTTCGAGAATGGCCTCGCCCGGACGGACGACACCGCCGCGCGTGGAGAAGCGCAGATTGAGCACTTCACCGGACTGGGGCGCTGTGATCACCGACCGGTTCAGCACGTCCTGGGCCGCGCCCAGCCGCTCCTCGGCGGCCTGCAGCAGATTGCGGGCCTCGAGAAGGTCGACGGAAATCTGACGCGAGAAAGCCGCCTCGGTCTGCGCGATCTGGCCGGCCAGGTCCTGTTCCAGTGTCTCGGCTTCCTGGGCCTGCGTGCGCAGACGGCTGATTTCGGCCTCAAGCGAAGCAACATCCCGTTCCAGCGCACGTTGCTCGTCGAGCCTGGCCATCTGGCGAGACACCCGGTCTTCAACCAGTTCCAGCTGATCGCGGGCGGCGGCCAGTGCCCGTTCGGTCACCGTGATCTGCTGGGCATGCAGGCTGCGCGCAGTGCGGGCACCGTCGCGACGCGCGGTCAGCACCGCGATGTCTGCGTCGAAGGCCTGTTTCTGCTGTTCGAACAGATCACGCTGGCGGTCGAGGACTTCCGCGCGTTCGGTATCGCCCAGCTCAAATGTTTCGAGCACGGAGAAGTCCGGCTCATCCAGCCCGTCGCCCAGCGCATCAAGCCGTTGGAGCGAGGCCGTCAGGGACGCCATTTCCTGCAGGATCTCGTCGCGCACGGCGAGCGAGGCGGTCTCTTCCAGCGTCAGAAGCGGATCACCGGCCTGGACCTGGTCGCCATCGCGCACGAGAAGTTCGCGGATAATGCCGCCCTCAAGATGCTGGACGACCTGTCGATTGCTCTCGACCACGATCTGGCCGGCGGCCGGCACACCCTCTTCAAGCGGTGCAAAACCGGACCAGGCGATGAAACCACCAAGTCCGACCAGGCACAGGATTGCACAGCGACGGACAAATCCGTCGGCCATGGGTCCGCGTTTCTGCTCAGCCTGGCTCATCCGATCGCTCCCGATCCGCCCGGTTTGGTGCCGGGCATGGTGGCGAGCTTGAGATAGTCTTCGGCGGGTGCCTGCATGACCGCGCCATTGCGGACCAGCAGCACGGTCTGGGCTTTCTCGATCAGCCGGCGGTCATGGGTCGACGCGATGATCATCGCACCGCGAGACGCGGCGGCCTCGAGCGCGCTGACCAGGGCAGGTGCTGCAGCGGCGTCGAGATTGGCGGTAGGCTCGTCGAGCAGGATCAGCACCGGCTCGCCATAGAGCGCCCGGGCCAGGCCGATCATCTGTTTCTGGCCTGCCGAGAGATGCGTGCCACCCGGTCCGATCCGGGTGTCATAGCCTTCCGGCAGGGCTGCGATCATGTCGTGCGCGCCGGCCTGGCGGGCGGCGGCGAATACCGCTTCCGGATTGGCCTCGCCGAGACGACAGATGTTTTCCGTGACCGTTGCCGGCAGGAGTTCGACCTCCTGCGGCACATAGCCGATATATTGCCCGCGATCGGCACTGGGCCATTCGTGCAGGATGCGGCCGCCGAGGCGCACCGTGCCGGAGGCCGCCGGCCAGGCACCCGACATGGTCTGAAGCAGCGTGGTCTTGCCCGATCCATTACCGCCGGCAAGCGCCACGATCTGGCAGGCCTCGACACGGAAGCTGAACGGACGGATCAGCGGTTCCTCAGCACCGGGCACCATGACGCCCAGGCGATCAAGATCGAGTTCCGGCTTGGGCCGTGGCATCGGAGTGAACGCTTCGGCGGGCTCAGCCGATTCCAGGCGCTCGCCCAATTCCTTCCACGCCTTCCAGGCCTGGATCGAAGAGCGCCATCCGCCAACGATCTGGTCGATCGGACCCAGCGCGCGGGCCATGATGATGGACGATGCCACGATCGCACCCGGGGAGATTTCCTGGGCCAGCGCAAGCGCGGCACCGCCACCGAGGATGAAGATCTGGAGGATCTGGCGGCTCGACCGCGAGATCGCCGTGAACTTGCTGTCATCGCGCGCCGCATTGAGCGCGAAACCCTGGCCGATCGATTTCGTCGCCTGCCATTTGGCGAACGCGGCCGGCATCAGGCCCATCGCGACCATGGCCGAACGCTGCCGCTGCAAGCCGGACGCGAGATCCGAGGCGCCACTGAGTGCAGCCTGGGAGAACTGGCTGTCCTGGCGCGTACTCATCTCGGCGAGGATGGCCACTGCGAAGACCAGGACACCGCCACCCAGGCCGATCAGGCCGAGCACGGGGTGGACCAGGAACAGGACCACGAAGAAGAGCGGTGCGAAGGGCAGGTCGATGAAGGGCAGAACGCCGCCCGATTGCAGCACGCCCTGGATCCGGTTGATCTGCGCGAGGTCATGGGAGAGCCGCGGCGTCTCGCCGGCCTCGTTCTCGAAACGGGCAAAAATCCGCGGAACGAGCAGCGCTTCCAGTTCCGCTCCGGCCAACGAGGTGACACGACGGCGACCAGCTTCGGCAGCGCCATAGACGGCCAGGAGAAACACGGCGAGCGCTGTCAGCCAGATCAGCGTATCGGTGGAGCCGGAGCTCAACACGCGGTCATAGACCTGCAGCATGTACAGCGGGGAGACGAGCAGCAGCATGTTCACCGCGAGGGTGAACGCCATCGCCACGGCCAGATACGGCCGGATCCGGTTACGAACCTGCAGCGTCAGCGGCTGTTTCATCGATACTCCCTGTACACTGACCGGGCTTTCGGCCCCATCCAGTCTCATTCTTGGAGGATGCCCGCCTTCCGGGCAAGTCCGATGCCAGTTTAGCGCGTTATTTCAGTCCGATGCGCAATAGATCGTGAAGATGCACAATTCCGTTCGGACGGCCCGCCTCATCCACGATGAATAATTGCATGATTTTCAGCTCTCCGGCGGTCATTTCCCGCAATGCGTCGGCCGCCAGCATGTCGGCACGGCCGGTCTTGGGGCCGGCTGTCATCACATCTCTCGCCGTCCGGTTCACCAGATCCTCGCCCATGTGACGACGCAGATCGCCATCCGTGATGATACCGGCCAGTACACCGTCTCCATCGACCAGGCCGACACAGCCGAAACTCTTGGCCGACATCTCGATCAGGACATCGCTCATGCCCGAACCGGCTTCGATGATCGGCATGGCGTCGCCACGATGCATGATGTCGGCAACGCTCGCGAGCGCAGCACCTAGGGCTCCGCCCGGGTGGAAGGTCTTGAAATCGCCCGCGGTAAATCCGCGCGACTCCAGAAGCGCCACCGCGAGCGAATCTCCCATCGCCATCATCAGCGTGGTCGAGGTCGTCGGTGCCCGAGTCTCGCCGCAGGCTTCCGGTGCGTCCGGCACGATCAGCTTGTAATCCGCCGCACGCCCGAGCGCACTGTCCTCATTGGCGGTCATGCCGATAAGAGGGACGGAGAAGCGCCGGCAATAGGCAATCAGGTCACCCAGTTCGCGGGTTTCACCGGATTTGGACAGGGCCAGGATCGCGTCATCCGGGGTGATCATGCCCAGATCGCCATGGCTGGCTTCTGTGGGATGCACGTAATAGGAGGGCGTGCCCGTCGAAGCCAGCGTCGCCGCGATCTTGCGCGCGACATGACCGGACTTTCCAACACCGGCGCAGATCAAGCGACCGCGCAGGCCCGCTGATAAATCGACACAGGCAGTGAAATTCTCGTCCAGGCAATCGGCCAGGGCATTCAGGGCATCACGCTCGATCGTGATGACCCGCCGGGCGGATTCAAGCGCGTCGAAAGAGGGCATGGGCAT
Organism: uncultured Maricaulis sp.; assembly: GCA_965228215.1. Classification (GTDB taxonomy): domain Bacteria; phylum Pseudomonadota; class Alphaproteobacteria; order Caulobacterales; family Maricaulaceae; genus Maricaulis. The sequence goes on from OZ245800.1 coordinate 583,131, forward strand.
TCCTTGTCTCGCCGCCAACCGGGCGGCAGCCGCAATCCGCGGCAGATCCGGAACTCCCTTACCAGATGCGCCCGGGGGCAGGAAAGAGAGCATCACTGCTGGGCTCGCGGGCGCGGCTTTGTGCTGCACCCCAGCAATACCGATCTTGCCCCGCACCGGCGTGCAGGCTATCGCAGGCCCGACGCTTGAACCCGGGAGATCGTCGCATGCCGCAACTCGCCCTCATCCGACACGGCCAGAGTGAATGGAATCTGCAAAACCGCTTCACGGGCTGGGTCGATGTTGACCTGACCGCGGAAGGCGAGGCCCAGGCGCGCAAGTCGGGTGAACTCCTGGCGGCGACTGGGTTCAAACCGAGCCAGGCCTATGTGTCCGTGCTGAAGCGGGCCATCCGGACGCTGAATTTCACGCTTGAAAACCTGGACCGTCTCTGGATCCCGGTGACCAAGTCCTGGCGGCTCAATGAGCGCCATTACGGTGCCCTCGCCGGTCTGAACAAGGACGAGATGCGCGCCGAGCACGGCGAGGCCCAGGTCAAGATCTGGCGCCGCTCCTTCGACACGCCGCCGCCGCCCCTCGCCGAAGACCACGAATACCACCCGCTCAATGATGAGCGTTACGCCGGGGTTCCGCGCGAATTCCTGCCAGCGTCGGAATCCCTGAAATCAACGCTCGACCGGGTTGAACCCTATTGGCGCGAGGAAATCCTGCCCCGCCTCCAACAGGGCGACGACATCGTCATCGCGGCACACGGCAACAGTCTGCGGGCCCTTGTGAAACTGCTCTTCAATGTCGGCGACCAGGAGATCATCGAGATCGAGGTGCCCACGGGCAATCCGCTGCTCATCGACCTCGCCGATGACGGCGTCACCCCGCTGGCCGCGCGTTATCTCGATGAAGACCGCGCCAAGACGCTGCCGCCCATCCCCGCATGACGCAGTTCAGCCGATCGGATCAGCTCTACATGGATTGCGCCATCGCGATGGCGCGCTCCCAGCTCGGCCGGACCGCGCCGAACCCGTCAGTCGGCTGCGTCATCGTCAGGCAGGGCAGGATCATCGGCAGAGGCGCAACGGCGAACGATGGCCGTCCGCATGCCGAACCGCAGGCCCTCGCCATGGCCGGCGATGATGCCGCGGGTGCCGATGTCTTCGTGACGCTTGAACCCTGCGCTTTCCATGGCCAGACACCGCCTTGTGCCGACGCGCTGATCAGCGCGCGCGTCGCGCGCGTCGTCATCGCCTGCGAGGACCGACATCCGAAAGTCGCCGGCCGGGGCGCCGACATGCTTCGAGAGGCTGGATGCGTGGTCGAGAGCGGGCTTCGCGAGAGCGATGCCGCGGACCTCTATGTCGGCTTCTTCAAACGCCTTGAAACGGGTCTGCCAGACTTGCGCATCGATGCCCGCACGCATCTGTTTGACGCTCATCTCGACAGGCTGTCAGGACGCTCACTGGAAGAGCATGCCCGGACGCTCGCCGAGGCGGGCGCAAACCGCGTCGCGCTAGTACCGGGCAGCGAGGCTGCACAGGCCCTGCGGAACCTGCAGAGCTGACGCTTCTGGCCCTCTCCGGAAACAAGACCGCGTTAAGACTTTCAACCTAATCTGAACGCCTTGATTTCCAATTTCCCGACAAGGTAACGGATGGCCGGCCGGAAGATCGAATACACGCGACTTGACCAGACCCAGGTAGACGCCATGTGCGAGCGTCATGAACGATTGTGGTCCGGCAAATCGGGCGGAGCGCGTGCGAGTTTCGCCTATACGGTGCTGGAAGATCTCTGCCTCGCCAATCGGGACCTGTCTGACGCCGATTTCAGTGGCGCGATCCTGACGGGCGCCGATTTCAGCGGCGCGACCCTCAATAGCAGCATTTTTTTCGCGGCCGATCTGCGTCGGGCGAGCCTGGAGGGCGCATCACTGCGCCGGGCTGATCTGCGTGGTGCAGTCCTGCGTGGCGCAAATCTTACAGGCGCCGACCTGACCGAAGCGGATTTGCGCGAAGGCGCGATCGCCGAGGTCGACCGGGAAAAGGGTCTGGCCGTGCTGACCCACAAGGTCCAGGGCAATGATTCCGACATGGCCAATTTCACCGGGGCCAACCTGTCCAAGTCGAAACTCGCCGGCATCACGGCAGCCAGCGCGGACTTCACCGACGCGATGCTGCTGGGATCGCGGATGATCCGGGCAAATCTGCGCGGCTCGACCTTCCAGGGTGCAAATCTGGAGGGCGCCGACATGTCCGGCGCCGATCTCACCGAGACCGATTTCACAGACAGCGTCATGATCGGCGTGAAGACCGCCTTGTGCAAAACCGAGGGGATGAAAACCGAGGGTGCACTGACCAGCGAGACCGTCGGCAAGGATCCCGGCGAGCTGGAGCATTCGGTCCAGGAACAAATCGCGGCACACGTCTTGTGGTGCGACACCGATGGCAGAGAGGGCAAGCCCTCCCTGTTCGACGATACCGATCTGCGCAGCCTGCAATCTCTCGCCGGCAAGACGCTGACAGCTTTCCACGCCCGCGGTGCCACGCTCTACGGGCTGGACCTGGAAGGTGCGCAATTGCAGGGCGCCCGTCTCGAAAGAGCCGACCTTCGCATGGTCTGCCTGCGAGGTGCGGATTTGCGCGGCGCCGACCTGACCGGGGCGAATCTTTCCAATGCCGACCTGCGCGATTGCCGCCTGGGACCGCTCGTCCTGGAAGGTAACCGGATCCTGCCAGCCTCCCTGGCCGGCGCCAAGGCACGCTATGTCGACATGCGCGGAGCGGATCTTCGCCAGATGAAGGGTACGGGGGCCGACTTCTCCTATTCACGGCTCGACGGCGCGGATGTTCGCAAGGCGCGTTTCAGCGGATCCTGTTTTACGGGCACGACCGTCAGCAGCGATTTCCAGGAGAATGTCGAAGCCCTGGACGGTGCGGTGGATCTCGACGCCGCATAAAAAAAGCGGCGAGCCGAAGCTCGCCGCAAAGAGGGAAAATCGTCATCGTGTAGAGGGATCGGTCAGGCAGCTTCGGTCTTGCCGCCTTCGATCAGGGTCGCTTTCTTTGCGGCCTTGCCGCCGGAAATCGCGATCTGGCGCGGCTTGGCCGCCTCCGGGATTTCGCGAATCAGCTGGATGGACAACAGGCCGTTCTTCAATTCGGCGCCCGAAACCTCAACATGATCTGCCAAATGGAAGCGGCGCTCGAAAGCGCGCTCGGCGATGCCGCGATGCAGGAAGCGGCGCTGCTCCCCGTCGGACTTCTCACCGATCCGGCCGGTCACGGTCAGCACGTTCTGCTGGACCTCGACACTCAGATCATCATCACCGAATCCGGCCACGGCCAGTTCGATCAGGTATTCGTCATCGGCTACGTGCTCGATATTGTAAGGCGGATATCCCTGGGTCTCCGCCTTGGTGGCAGAGTCCATCAGGTCCGCAAGCCGGTCAAAACCGACGATCGAGCGATAGAGCGGGGTAAAATCTACTGTACGCATGAATTCTCATCCTCAATTGAGCGACAAGACCGCCCGACAAACCACTTGCCAGGCTTCGGTCGATCCTGGCCGCGCTTTCAGCCCCGGCCGGATCGCAGGCCCCGTTTCGGCGACCCGCAAAACAGACATGGGAAGCCGGATCAGCCCGTACAAGACCCTGCTGGACAGAAAGTGAGATTGCCTTACGTGGGATCGGCAGATAGGACAGTCACGACTACTGGGGAGCCTATACATGTCGCGTTTTCTGATTGCCCTGACCACGGGCGCATCCGTTCTGGCCCTGGCGGCCTGCAGCAATCCTGCTCCGGACGCAGCCGACACGGCCGCACCGGAAGCCGAAGCCGTTGAAACGGTTGAAAATAATGTGGAAGCACCGGTTGAGGCCGCACCGGATTATTCCGATCTCAATATTGTCATGGCCGGCGAATGGCGCGGCGATCGCGGCGCGCGTGACTCGGCCCGCAACCCGGCAGAGACGTTGGAATTCTTCCAAATCGATCCGAGCGGCACGATCATCGAAATCTGGCCGGGCGGCGGCTGGTATGCCGACATCCTGGCACCGTGGGTGAGCGCCAATGGCGGCACCTTCGTCGCGGCGCATTTCCCGGAAACCACGCCCAGCGAATACCGCCAGCGTTCCCGCGCGGCCTTCGCGGAACGTTATGCCGACGAGAGCGTGTTCGGTTCCGTTCAGATCGCCGGTTTTGACGACACCACCGACGCCATCGTAGAGCCGGGCTCGGCTGATGCCGTCCTGACCTTCCGAAATGTTCATAACTGGATGATGAATGGTTTCGCGGAAAAGGCGTTCGCCGATTTCCACGCCGCCCTGCGCCCCGGTGGCGTGCTGGGTGTGGTGGAACACCGCCTGCCCTCCACGCGCGAACAGGACCCGCAAGCCGGATCCGGTTACGTCCAGGAGGCCTATGTCATCGCCCTTGCCGAGGAAGCCGGTTTCGAATTTGTCGGCGCCTCGGAGATCAATGCCAACCCGGCCGATACGGCAGACCACCCCTTCGGTGTCTGGACGCTTCCGCCGGTACGCCGCAATGCGGCTCGCGGTGAGGAACCGGCCGCTGACTGGGACCGCACGCGTTATGACGAGATCGGCGAGAGCGACCGCATGACCCTGCTCTTCCGCAAGCCGGAAGCTGCCGAGTAAGTCTGAGAAATATCAATGAAATCAAGGCCCCGTTTAAACGGGGCCTTTTTCTTTCAGGTATCTGCCCGGTCAGGATGCGGCCGGACCGAGGCGTTCCAGCGCCTCGTCGTGCAGCGCCTGATTGGCCGAGGCGACAACCTGCCCGCCGGCGGATGCGTCACCACCCCGCCAATCCGTGATCACGCCGCCAGCACCCCGCACGACCGGGATCAGAGCCTGGACGTCATAAGGCTGAAGACCGCTTTCGATCACCATGTCCATCTGCCCCATGGCCAGCATCGCATAGGCGTAGGCGTCATAGCCGAAACGGCACAGGCGCACGCCGGTCCGGACCGCGTCGAACGCCGCCAGCTCCGCCGGGTTGAAGAGATGCGGATCCGTGGTCGACAAGATTGCCGTGTCGAGACGCACCTGGGATCGCGTAACGACGTTTTGTGACACCCCATCCTTTTCAAACCGGGTGCCCGCCGGACTGCCGAGGAAACGCTCACCGAGATAGGGCTGGTCGATCACGCCTGCGACCGGTGTTTCATCAACGCACAGGGCGATCAAAACGGTCCAGGTCGGCACGCCGGAGATGAAGGCTCGGGTGCCGTCGACCGGGTCGAGGGTCCAGCTTCGTCCGCTCGTTCCTGTCTGGCTGCCATATTCCTCACCCAGAATGCCGTCCTGCGGACAATGCTCGGCAAGGACGGCTCGCATGGCGCGTTCCGACGCCTTGTCGGCAATTGTGACTGGATCAAACCCGTCGTCGAGCTTGTTCTCGACGTCGTCGAGGGATCGGAAATGCGGAAGCGCCGCCTCGCGGGCGGCATCGGCCATCGCGGACGCAATGGCGAGATCGGAGGCGAAATTGTCTTCAGACATGAAAATGCGCCTAGCACGGCGGTCGGCACCGCGCCAGACGCATTCATCGCCCCGCGGAGGGTTATCACCCTCCTCCCCTGACTGTTCGGAAATCAGGCCGCGTCGTTTGCGGCTTCATCCGGCTCGAGCGACTTGGCCAGCTCAAGCAGACGCTTGCGCGGGCGCTCGCCCAGACGGTAATAGGCGCGGATCAGATCGACGGTTTCTTTCTGGGAAAGCACGTCGGCCGCAAGGGTTGGCTCATTGGCCGCCTGGTCGCGCCGCGACAGGCCCTCATAGAAATACTGCACCGGCACATCCAGCGACTCTGCCAGTTCAAACAACCGGCTGGCGCTGACGCGGTTGGCGCCACACTCATACTTCTGGATCTGCTGGAAACGGATGCCGACAGACTCCGCCAGCTGCTGCTGGGTCAGACCCAGCAAACGACGCCGGCGGCGGAGCCGCTTGCCTACATGGAGATCAATATCATTCGTCATAACTACTCGCCGCCTAATCTTCGCGTGTCAAACTGCGTCGCTGTGGGACGCACTCCTGACAGGAGAGCAAAGCACGTGCCGGGCGAAGGCTATGACCAGTCTTCCCCTTAAATGGGCATGATTATGACGAGAGTTCCGCTTCCCAGGATTTTTTTAGCAAGTCTATGACAAACAAACGTAAATCCGCTCGGAAGGAATCGAATTCAGGGCTCTTGCGGACCCGGTTTTCATCGAGATACAGAGCGCGATTTATCTCGATTTGGAGCACATGGACCCCGGATTTCGGCTCTCCGTAGTGTTCCGTCGTAAACCCTCCCGCGTAAGGAGTGTTCCGTTGCGTGACGAATCCGAGGCGCTGAAGACCGGCTTCAACCGCCCGGACCAGGCGTTCGTCACACGATGTTCCGAACCTGTCACCCAGCACAAAATCGGCACCGCGAGAGCTGTGTGCGGGCATGGAATGCATATCGAGAAGAATTGCGACGCCGAATCGCTCGCGCGTTTCGGACAGGAGGGCCGACAATTGATCGTGATAGGGCTCGTAGAATCTTTCGATCCGGTCGCGCGCCTCGGCAAAGCGGAAGCGCCGGCGATAGAGGCTGCGCCCGTCCGCACCCAGGCGCGGCACGACACCCAGACCGGACACGGCGCGGCGGGAATGCGTATCGACCCAGGACGGCAATCGATCAGCGAACATGCGCGGATCCAGCTCCCACGCGCCGCGATTGACGTCCACGAAGACGCGCGGGCACAAGGCGGCCATCGAGATCGACCCCAATTCCGGCACAAAATCAATCAGATCATCAACATAGGCGTCTTCCGATCGACGCAATTGCTCCAGGGACAATACCGTGCGATCGCGCATGGAAGCGTCATATTCCCGGCCCGAATGCGGTGAGGAAAAGAGGATGGGCGAGGTCTGTCCCGCGGCCGGACGATTGACCTGTACCGCCTCGCCCGAGGCAGCCGGATTTGCGGATGTGGCCAAGTCGAGCGATGATTGGGACGTTGCGCGCATGTCCTAAAGAGTGGGCGGCACTCGCATTCGGGTCAAGCATTGCAGCGCGTTCAGTCCGTTTTTACCTTACGGTGCCAAGATGTCGCCGACTTGAATTTCGTGAGGGTGGGACCTGACCATGGCGAAGATACTTCTGGCTGAAGACGACGATTCGATGCGCGACTTCCTTGCCAAGGCGCTCAAGCGCGCCGGGCATGACGTGACCGTGTGCTCCGATGGCGAGGCCGGCATGGATGAAATCGGCGAAGATGCTGCCAAATTCGACCTGTTGCTGACGGATATCGTCATGCCCGGTGTCGACGGGATCGAACTGGCGCGTCGCGCCGCTGAAATCGATCCTGCACTGAAGATCATGTTCATCACCGGCTTTGCAGCCGTAGCGTTGAACCCGGGCTCCGGGGCACCGACGAATGCGAAAGTCCTGTCCAAGCCGTTCCACCTGCGTGAACTGGTGGACGAAGTGGCCCGCGTCATGGCCGCCTGATCTGGCTGACCAGCCCGCTGTCGAGAAAAACCGCCGATCCCTGATCGGCGGTTTTTTCATGCCTGCTCTCCAGGCAGATCAAGCGAGACGTATTCTGCGGATCCTGGGCGTCGGCGCTTCATCGGCCGGACACCGGACAAAAGAAAAGGCCCGCTCGGATGAGCGGGCCTTTCCATGTGAGCCGTTCGAACGGCGCGGTCTTAGTAGACCGTGCGCAGACGGATCGTGTAGCGACGACCAAGCAGTTCGTCGAAGCCGAAGTGGCCAAGCGACTGCTGGATCACGCCCGGACGGTGGTCGAACACGTTGTTGATGTTGAACTGAACAAACGTATCCGTACCCAGACCCGGGAACGCATCGGTGAAGATGTGCGACACCGACATGTTGTGAATGAAGCGTGCTTCGGTCGTGTTGATGCGAGCTGCATTCAGGTCGGCCAGCGTATAACCACCAGCCCGTGCAACGGTAGCATCGAGATCGAAGTACTGCTGCGTGCTACCCGGGTCAGCTGTGACGAGGGACTCGTCCTGCCAAACTGTACGCCAGAAGACGCGGGTGTTGTCCTTCGTCCATGCGAAGTCGAACGTACCAGCATATTCCGGATCGCTGAAGCCACCGATCGTGTTGCCCTGCGGCGCACCTGCGAGAACCGTACCGCGATTGATACGCTTGTTCAGACGGGCCGTGATTTCGAGGCCACCGAGATCGCTTTCGGAGTTCACCAGACCGAACGGCAGTCGACCAAGAGCGTTGGCAACGTCGAAGTTGTAGTTCACGAGCAGGTCGAGACCTTCGTAGTCCAGCGAGTCAAAGTTACCCTGACCCGTCTGGAAGTCGACGATCTGGCCAGTTGCATCACGCGTGAACGCGGCACAAGCAGCATTGTTCGGGAACGATGCCGAGTCGTAACAGGCCTGCAGGAGGTTCGTCAGAGAGATCGAACCAATTGCATTGGACAGCTCGAGATTGGTGTAGTCGACAGAGATGAGGAGGTTTTCGATGAAACGCTCCGGCTCGATCGTCATACCAACAGCATAGGCTTCCGACGTCTCATTCGTGAGGTTCGGGTTACCACCCGTACGACCACGTCCCGTCGCGTTGACGATGTTGGACGTAAAGGTCGTCGGATCGTAGCCAGCACCGATATCCGCAGCACAGTTAGCCTGTCGGACAGCCGGGTTGTTACCACCAGCCGCGAAACGGAAGTCACAAGGGTCGCTTGCAAACGAGAAGGTCTGCGTGATCGGCGTGAACAGTTCCACGAGGGACGGTGCACGCAGCGACTCGGTGTAGTTCGCACGGAACATGACGTCCGGGATGATCGAGAAACGACCACCGACAGTCCAGGTTTCACCCGGGCCAGCCTGCGAGTTGTCGATGTCACGATAAGCAGCCTGGATCTCAGCGAACTGCAGGAACGGAATGTCCATGTCTTCGCTGACCACCGGGATCAGGAGTTCGACATACTGTTCAGACGTCGTGTAGCGGCCACCCGTGGACGGGATCGGCGAGCTACGGCCGAGAGCAACCTGAGAAGCCGCGTCAACGAGGAAGTTGGCGCGCTCTTCACGAGCTTCGTAACCGATGTTGAACGAGAACGGACCTGCCGGAAGATCAAACAGCTCGCCATTGAAGTTGGCGGTGTAGATCGTCTGCTCGATGTCCGTGACACCGAAAGCGAGGCCGGTCACCCAGTCGAGAGCTTCCTGGCTTGCACGGTTCTCACCGAAGATGTCGAGCGGAATACAGCCCGTAACGAAGATCAAGTCGGTATCCGTCACGCCAGAACCGGACGGCGGGCTGGACGGGCCAGCCGGCAGCGTACCAGCAGCCTGCTGGTAAGCGGAACGACAGACAACGTCACCCACGCCGGCGGACGTCGTACCGGAAACCGCGAGGATCGCGTTTTCGGCAGCCGTCGCATCCGGGTCGATCGCAGCCAGGTCGGCGGCGGTCAGCTGGATGGCATCGATGGCGTTGATGAAACGACCGTCGATGATCATCTCGCGACGGGATTCAGCGTCGGATTCACCGTGGACCACGGAGACATCCCAGCCGAACGGACGACCACCCATCTCGAAGTCACCCTGGAGACCAGCCGTGGCACGCCACAGATGGACTTCGTTGGAGTTCATCGAGTCGATGATGTCGTTGTTGAAGCGGTGGATGTAGAAGGAACCGACACCCAAACTAGACAGCACACCTTGTGCCTGAGCGGTCAGCAGCGGGTTGTCAGCCTGGATCTGCAGGCCCGAAGACGTGCCACCGAACGGCCAGGTCTGGAAACCACCCTGGTTCACCAGTTCGTCAGCAGACGTGTTGGCGAACTGGAAGTCCGTCGAGAAACGGATGTTGTTGGTGATGTCGTAGTGAGCCTGACCGGAGAGCACGAAGCGCTCGAGCGGGGACTGGATCTGCGAGACCTGGTCGAAGAAGTCAGGACCGTCACCGCCATACGTGAAGAACGCAGAGCCACCAAGGTGGGTACCCGGCGCATAAAGCACCAACTCGCCGGAGTTATCAAACTGCCAGAAATTGCCACCGATTGTACCAATACCGAAGGACGGAATCGTAAAGTTACTCGGCGCAATCAGGCCGCCATTGGTGAACAAGTTCAGGCGCTGATTGCGCGCGATGAAGTTCGCATTCTGGCCCGGAGGCAGCAGACCCGTGGACACGTTGACCATGCCCGGGTTGTTCTCGGTGCGCCACGGACGAGCGAAGCGCAGGAGTTCTTTCTGATTGAAGAATTCCATGGACAGGGCAACGTTACCGCGGCCGCCGTCGAAGTTGGCACCAGCCACAACCGTGAACTGGCTCTCTTCAGCGTCGCCTTCAGCGGTGACGCCGTACTGGCCACCGATTTCGAAGCCTTCGTAGTCGTCGCGCGTGATGACGTTGATGGTACCGGCGATGGCGTCGGAACCGTAGATCGGTGCACCACCGACCGAGATCGTCTCGATACGGTCGATGAGGGCGATCGGCAGAACGTTGAAGTCAACCTGCAGACCACCGGTCTCACCGAAGATCACCGGAGTGTTGGAGGACACGAAGCGGCGACCGTTCACGACGGTCAGCGTACGCTGCGAACCCAGACCCAGGAAGTCGACGAAGTTCTGACCAACCGAGAAGGTGTTCTGGGCACCCTGCGGCGTGGCGTCCGGGTTACCGAAGGTCGGCACCTCGTTCAGCGCGTCGGCCAGGTTGGTGAAAGCGCGGTCTTCCAGGACCTGCGCGTCGACGGAGATTGCCGGATAGACCGTATCGATACCGGCGCGCTGAATGCGCGAACCCGTAACGACGATCCGATCCTCTTCTTGCGCGTCCTCGTCGTCATTGTCTTGCGCGTAGGCCGGCGAGATCGCCAGACCGGCAGCAGCAAAACCGGCAAGAACGGTGGAACGCAGAAGGCGTTCCCGATCCCAAATATTGCTCACGATTTTACCCCTTTGGTTTTACGTAGCGCCATCGCCTTCCCCCCCGCTTCGCGAAACAAAAGGCACTGACACATGGTGCGGGTGATCCCACTACCATTGCGCACTATGACCATGCGGGGCCCGAAAGAACAGTCGGCACTGGCGTTTACGGCGACATTCGGTGGGGATTGTTGCAAAAAAGACATACGATATGCGACGAACTGCGGGATAATCAGCACAGACAGGGGAAATCACGAAAAATTTGTCGCAGTTTTCGCGTTTCGGGCGAGAATCCCCGCCCCTCACCGGCCAACTGAAATCCGTGCGCATCGGACGCTTGCGCACGATGCTTTTGGAGGCTAGAACCCCGTCTCCTCGCATACGGATGGGCGATTAGCTCAGCGGGAGAGCACTTCGTTGACATCGAAGGGGTCACTGGTTCAATCCCAGTATCGCCCACCATCCACTTCCCAGCCCGACAGACACCGGACCGTCCTGCTCGCGTGCAGCGCTGAGCTTCCCGTCGAGCGCTGAAGGCACTAAGTGTTCTCGCAAATCTCGAGGATGACCGATGCAGCAAGCCTTCCAAGACGCCCTGGGTGCCATTGTCGAACGCCAATCCGGACGCAGTATCATCGATGCCGGGCGGGTACAGTCCGCTGAAATTGCTGGTGAAACCGTTACGGTCGTCCTGACACCTCCTGTCGCCGGCAAACCGGATCTCGACAGTCTGCAGCCGGAAATCGAAGGCGCGCTCTCGGCACTCGGTGGTGTCGCCCGCGTCCGGGTTATCATGACGGCTCACCGCGAAGCCCCCGCCCAGCCGCAGGCTGCACCGCGCCGCCAGACCGCCCAAGCCGCTCCGCCGGCGGCCCGTCCGGCGCGACGCGTGATCGCCGTCGCATCCGGCAAGGGCGGCGTGGGCAAGTCAACCGTGGCGGCAAATCTCGCTGCGGCGCTTGCCAAGGCCGGCCAGTCCGTGGGTCTTCTGGACGCCGACATCTACGGCCCCTCTGCGCCGCGCCTGTTCGGCCTGACCGATGTGCCGGGCCTGCGCAAGACAGATGCAGGTGCGCAGCCGTTGGAAGCCCATGGCGTCAAGCTGATCTCGATGGGATTCGTGGTGAAGCCGGGCGCCCCGGTCGTCTGGCGTGGCCCGATGGTTCAGGGCGCCATTCGACAGTTCATGACGGAAACTGAATGGGGCGATCTGGACACGCTGATCATCGACATGCCGCCCGGCACCGGCGACGCCCAGCTCGCCCTCGCGCAGGATCTGCCGGTCGACGGGGCTGTCATTGTCTCCACCCCGCAGGATCTGGCGCTGGATGATGCGCGCAAGGCGATGGCGCTGTTCGACCAGACCCATATTCCCATTCTCGGCATTGTCGAGAATATGAGCGTCTTCCTGTGCCCGCATTGCGGCGAAGCCAGCCATGTCTTCGGTCATGGCGGTGCACGCGCCGAAGCCGAACGGCTCGGCGTGGATTTCCTCGGCGAAATCCCGCTTCATCCGGAATTGCGGAGCAAGTCTGACGAAGGCGTGCCGGCGGCCCTGGATGACGGTCCAGTAGGCCAGGCCTTTCTCAAGGCGGCGCAGGCCGCACTTGAAGCGGCCGAAGCCAGCGCCAAACCGGCACCGGAAATCATCTTCGACTAGCCGGGCAGTCTCAATCCGGTCGGTTCGATACCGCCGGGAGCCTCCACACCGAACACTTCGCGGATACGATTCTCGTCCAGACTCTGCACCGGTGGACCGTCGGCCATGACGCGACCCCGCGACATTAGCAGGACCCGATCGGCATAGTGCGCAACGAGGTCCAACGCATGCGCCGCCACGAGCACGATCCGGCCCGACCGGGCCGCGCTATTCGCAATTTCCATAACGGCCAGCTGATGTTTCGGATCCAGCGCCGCAGTCGGTTCGTCCAGCACCAGGATGTCGGCCTGCGTCGCCAGGACCCGGGCCAGAAGCACACGGGCTCGCTCGCCCGAGGACAGCGTATCGAAACGACGCTCGGCGAGGTGTTCCGTCTCCGTGTCGTGCATGGCGACGTCGATAGCGGCCTCATCCGCCGGCGTGAAACTACGCAGGGGTTTGAGATGCGGCGCCCGCCCGAGACCGATAATCCGCCGCACCGTCATGGGCCAGGCCGAGCGACCGTCTGCGGGCAGGAAGCCGACATGGCGGGCCCGCAGGGCGGGCGCCATCGCCGAAATATCCACCCCGTTGAGCGTCACCTGGCCCGGTGCTGGATCAGCCAGCCCTGCGCAAATCCGCAACAGGCTCGACTTACCTGCGCCATTGGGCCCCACGAGCGCCGTCAGCTGACCCGGTTCGAACGCCAGGTCGACAGGATGAAGCGCAACGGCCTGGTCATAGCGGCACTGCGCCTGCTGGAGATGAAGCCCGGTCATGGCGCGCTCCTTTGCGTTGTCCGCACCAGCCACAGGAAGAAGGGTGTGCCCAAAAGGGCTGTCAGTACGCCGAGATAGAGCGGCATTCCCGGCCCCGAAAGCAGGCGCGTGGCCAGATCCGCAAGCACGATCAGGATGGCGCCGCCAAACGCCGACGGCAGGATCAGGCGCCCGGGCTGGAAACCCACCAGCGGCCTCAACAGGTGCGGCACGACCAGGCCGACGAAACCGATCGCGCCGGCAACCGCCACGCCCCCGCCGACCGCCAGGGCCGTGCCCGCGATCACCAGCAGGCGCAAGCGCCCCGGATCTACACCGAGACTGATGGCCGTCTCCTCGCCCAGCGCCAGACGGTCCAGCGCTCCGGGCGTGAAAGCGAGCGCGACCAGGCCGAGCAGGATGAGCGGGGCTGCGAAGCCGAGTTCATTCCAGCTGGCATCCTTCAGTGAACCCATGAGCCAGTAGGCGATTTCTGCGAGCGCCCAGGGATTGGGTGCGAGATTCATCAGCAGGGCGGTAAAGGCGGTTGCGATAGCACCGACCGCGACACCCGCCAGAATGAGCGTGGTCGCGCTGGCGCGATTGCCGGCCAGTAGCAGGAGAGCGGTGACGCCCGTAATCGCTCCGGCGACAGCCGCGAGCGGGACCGCGAAGGCGAATGTCGCTGACAGGCCGAAATAGAGCGCCAGAACAGCCCCGAAACCGGCACTCGCCGATACGCCCACCACACCTGGATCCGCGAGGGGATTCCTGAAATAGCCTTGCAGGACTGCCCCAGACGCGCCGAGTCCGAGCCCGATCAGGACACCCAGAAGGGTCCGGGGCAGACGGAGCTCGCGGAGGATCTGAGAGGCCAGCGCGTCCGAGCCGTTCAGGGCACCAGACAATGCCGCAAGCCCCCCGGACCAGCCGGCGAAAACCGACAGCAAAACGGCCGCCAAGAGCGCAAGCGCAAGACCGCCATTGAGAGCAAGATCAAACTGTTTCATTGCGACGCCTCCCAGACGTCTATCGCGTTGGCGATGCGTTCTGCGGCGTCGACCAGGCGCGGCCCGGCGCAAGGCCAGTCCCCGCTCGGAATATCAACCCGGGGCCAGATTTCCAGCAGATGCCGGTAGGCCGAATGATGGACCGCCCGGTTGAACGTGCTCGCATAACCGTCACGGAAAAAACTCGTCAGCAGGATGTCTGCATCCATGGTCAGAGCGAACTCCGGATCGGAGCGGGTCCAGCCGATACCGCCCTGTTCGGCCGCGACATTGATGCCGCCGGCCGCGCGGATCGCGGCATCGACGTAGGTGCCGCTGCCGGCGGATCCTCCGGAAGAGCTCAGATAGAGAATGCGCGGCTGACCGGAGCGTCGGCTCGCTCGGTCCTGCAGCGCCGCCAGCCGCCGATCCATCGACTCGAGCACGCGTTCGGCAGCATCGCCGCGGTCCAGCCTCGGCCCGACGGACTGCAGATTGGCGCGCACGCCGTCGAAATCACTGGCCCAAGCCAGTTCCACCCAATTCATGCCGGCGCGGTCGAGCATCATACCCACCCGACCGGCCTCACCGGCGGCGAAGACAGTCAGGTCCGGATCCAGGCGTAACAAGCGTTCCGCATCCGGCCAGGCCCGCGGTAGCAACCGCGCCCAGTCCGGCGCGGCCGAGACCGGCTGGTCGACCTGCCAGGACAGGGCGAGCAGCTGGTCCGGCTCGGCCAGGGCCAGGACATAGGCGTCTGCGCAGAGAGAGGCCGAAGCGACGCGTCCTACCGGGCGTGCCGCTTGCTGTGCCCCGACCTGGGCGTCCGCCGGCTGCGCCTCAACGAGGCTGCAGGCGAAGGCCCAGATACAGACCACGGCCCTGCGTAAAGAAGCCGAAGACATCCTGATAATCCTCATCCAGCAGGTTTTCCCCGCGCGCATAGATTTCGACCCCTTCGGTCGCCTGCCAGCGAAGCTGACCGCCAACCAGAGTGTAGGCATCGAGAGTGACGGACTGGAATGTGCCGAAATCCGTGTCGAGCTGGTCGCCGGTGTGATCGACGGTCAGCGAACCGGACAGATCCGACCCGGACGGGCGCCAGTCGAGGGTCAGCGAGGCCAGGCGTTCCGGCCGCCGGATCTCGGCAACACCATTCTGCTCGCTGTCCAGAAGGCTGGCCGATCCGAACAGGCTCCAATCCGGATTGATGTCCCAGCCTGCTTGCAGTTCCAGACCGGTGCGTTCCGACGTCTGAGCAGCATTCCGCGCCGTGGCCGGGAAAACGCCGAAATCGGAGAAGATCTCGTTTTCAAGCTCGGATGAGAACCAGGTCGCAGACCAGTGGCCACGACCATCGGAGAGCGTTTGTGTCCAGCCGATCTCCCAGCCGCGGGAGCGTTCCGGCTGTAGGTCCGGATTGCCCTGCCAGAAGGCCGGGAAGAAACCGAACAGCTCGAAAATTCCCGGATTTTTTACGCCCTCGCCGGCAGCAATATGCACCCGGCCATCCAGCTCGGGAAACGTCCAGCCGGCGCCGGCGCGCCAGGTGGTCGCGTCCTCGAAGAGCGAATTGCTGTCGCGGCGAACCGAGAGGTTAAGGTCGAAGGCGTCGACACCGAGACCATAATCCAGCGCAATCCCGTCCGTCTCGATCGTGCGGGTCTGATTGGACCCGGCAGCCGGTCCCGAGAAACTCTTCAGTCGATCCTGCTCCCGCTCGACCAGGAGGCTGATGCGGTGACGCGCTTCACCCTGGCTCCATTGGGCACCGAGCAGATAATGCCCCTGCAGCCTCTGCCCCAGCGAGCGGCCGTCCGCAGCCCCCGGAGAGCGGCGGACGGAGAGGTCTTCCGTCAGCTGAACAGCGAATTCGTGCGTCAGCTCGGCCCCGGCCCATTCCTGGCTTGCCGTCAGCGCGGTTCGGGCCAGCCAGCGCTCGCTGTCCAGATCGCGATCGACATCGTCGAGCCGGCCGTCGAAATCCGTGTCCGCATCGAATTCGCTGGCGGCATCGATCCAGCGCAGGCTGGCATCAAGATCGAGCGTCGGCGACAGGGCGTAACCGCCGGCGAGCGCGACCGTCGTGTTCTCATACCCGTCGGCTTCTCCGCCCCGGCCGGAGACATCGATTCCGTCGGTGACAAAGCTGGACAGGCTCAGACTGGCCCAGCCGGCATCCTTGCGGGCGGCAAGTCGAGCAGAGGCGCGATAGGTGTCAAACGACCCGGCCTCGAAACGAGCCGAAACCTCCCTGCCCGCTTCGGGCAGTCGCGAATTGAGCCGGATCACCCCGCCAATCGCATCCGCACCCCACAGGGCGGATTGTTCACCCCGGCTAACCTCGATCGAACCGATATCGTCGAAGGCCAGATTGGAGAAGTCCGCCTCTCCGGTGAAAGGATTGTTGGCTTCAATTCCGTCGATCAACAGGACAACATGATTGGCCTCGGATCCGCGGGCGCGGATCTGGGTCAGCGAACCGGCAGGCCCTGATCGTGAAACCGCGAGACCCGGTACGGCCCGCAGAATGTCGGCGACAAACACGCCGCCGCGGGCCTCGATCTCCGCCTCGCGGAGAAGCGTGATACTGGCGGTGGCATCCTCCGCAGGGAGCGGTGTCCGAGCGGCCGTGACATAGATGGTTTCATCGGTCTGGCTGAACGCTGGCGCGCTCAGCAGGACCAGGCTGGATGCGATCATCGATCGCGAGAGATAACAGGTACGCATAACGTCTCCATGGCGTAGGGGCCGGGCGCAAGCCCGGCGGTGGCAAGGAGTCGTCAAAAACGGTGATCACCGCGCCAGTCTCGTGAACTCCCGCACGAGCGGACAGACGACGGTGATGGCAGGTCTTCCGGCTTACGGCTCGACGCGATCTGCACGCCTTCCCGGGCCGGAGCCCAGTGGCATTATGTGCAATCGCTCGCCGATTACGGCTGCGGGGACAGCGCCGGACTGGGTGTCACCACCGCACCGGCTTCCCGATTAATCCCGTGAGGGAACCATCACGGCGCCGGAAGCTATTGCCCCGACGCGCGGAAGGCAAGCGTGCCCGGGCCGTGAATGAAGGAGCGTGAAGAGACCGGATTCGTCAGGACTGGCTGGCGTTTGCCTGGTCGGCCGAGTTGAGCGCGGACAACTGGTCTTCCAGCGATCTTAGGCGCTGGTGCAATTGCCGCTCGCGCGCTTTCTCGGGCCGCGACAGGTCGCGTTCCAGCCTACGCAGACTTTTCTGGGCCTGTTGCCAGCGACGCCACAGGAGGAAGACTTTCGGCCCTTCCACCAGATAGCGGCGCCACATGCGCTTCGGCTCCAGCAGAAGACGATGGAGCCATTCCAGCCGGGATTGCTGCATCCACGCCGGTGCCCGTTCGGCCTTGCCGCCGAGAAAATCCAGGGATGCGCCGACGCACAGGCCCAGACCGGTGCAATCACCGCGGTCCAAGCAGGCTTCGGCAATCATTTCCTGCTGCGGAGACCCAACGCAGATGAAGACATAACGCGCCGGGTTCTCGGCCACAAAACGCGCGCATTCCGCAACCGCCTCCGGGTTCTGGCGCAATCCCATCGGCGGATTGTGCCAACGCACATCCTGCAGGCCGAAACGTTCAGTCACATTTCGGATCACATCCTCATCGCCCCCGATCACCGTGATCGGTTCGGCGGGGTCGATAGCTTTTTCGAAGAGATTGGCCGTCAGGTCGGAACCTGGCGTGACCTCGATCTTCTGGCCCGATATCCGTCCGATGAGCTCGAGAACGCGGCTGTCGCATACGGTCAGCCACGCCTGGGCGTAGAGCGTCGCGAGCACGGTATCGGTTTCGAGACGCACGAGATGGTCGACATTCGGCGTGACCACGAAGGCGAACGGCTTGGACGGATCACGCATTGTGATCCGGTCGAGCGCAGTCGCCATGCCGATCTTGTCGAAGGCAGAATTCAGGAACCAGATATGTCGCGAACCGGAACGGCGCTCCTCAAAATCCCGGTGTGCAGGCATGTCGGTCATGCATTAGTGTCCTGTTTCGCGTCACAAGCGAGGTTTTCTCGGTGGTTTCTGCAAAACACGCACCGAAAATTGAACCGGTCTGCATCCAAATGCGACCTTGGCGGCATCTAGCTCGTGTGGGTGGGAAGAGAGGTCGATCATGATCAGCAAGGGTGTAGCGCTAGCCGCACTGATCGGCGCAGTCGCCAGCGCGCCGGTTTCCATACCTATGGCTGCCGGTGAACGCGTTGTCCTGTCGGCAGGACCGTTCGAGATTCACTATCAGCGTGATGTTGTCTTTGATCTCGGATTGATCGGCGATTGTCTGGTCAATGAATGCCCGGTTTTCGAGATCCGGGTGGGTGAACCGCAAAACGAGATGTACACGATCGGATTCTAGGCCGGTCGCCCTGTCATGAACGTTTGAGACGGCGCCAGGCAAAACGCGCCGGATGCAGACTCTGGCGCGCGGAACGTTCCAGGGCTCCGGGCTCTCCACATAATTGCGAGACCAGTTCTTCCGCCAGCAATGGCGCGTGCGCGAAGCCGCGCGAACCCAGTCCGGACAGGATGAATTGCCGGGCCGGCACGCCAGGGCCCGGCCGGGGGGCAGTGCGGCCACGCGCCATGTCCGACCAGGTTTCGTCGAACCCCTCGCCCGGCAGATTGCCGCAGACCGGCAGGCGGTCAGGCGTGGAGGCGCGGACACCGGTCCAGACGGACCGGGTCTGCGGTTCCAGGGCGTCGGCCAGCATCTTGTCCTGCGCGACCAGGGCCTCGCGGAAACCGGCGACTGCCTCATCGGCGGGACCGGCGTCCAGCCCTTTCCTGTGGGTCGCTCCAAGCACCACCCCACCGCCCGGCGAAGGCACCGCATAACCACCCCAGACCAGCGGGCGTTCCGGCGGAGTGCCGTCGATGACCGCCAGCAATCCAGCGCTCGGCGTGATTTCGGGCCGGACACTTCCCGCTCCGTGACCGCTGGCATGGATGACAGCATCTGTTTCCAGGATCGGCTGACCGGCCGCGCTGTGCAGTGTCAGCCCGTCCGGGGTCTCATCTATCCGCGCCACTTCCCGCCGGACGACCGGCGTTTCACCGGCGAGGTCTCTGACCAGTCCTGCCGGGTCGAACCAGCCAGCGTCATGCATCAGCACGCCCTGCTCTCCGAGCTCGAAACCCTCGCCCATCAGATCGGCAAGCTCGGACAGGCGTTTCGCCTCAGCCGCGTCTTTCGCGGAGCGCACGACGCCGCTTGAATGGAAGGCCTCGCATCCCCCGTAGAGACGCCGTGCGAATTCCCAGGCGGCAAGCGTCGCCCGGACGTGGGGCCGGTCGGCGCGTTCCAGACGAGGTGTCAGCAGGCCGGCTGGCGCACCGGACGCCCCGCCCGCCAGGCCCAGAGGATCGACCAGAACCACGTCGCGTCCGCGGATCCGGAGCGCATGCGCCAGGCTCGCACCCGCGATACCGGCACCAATCACCGCGACACGCCCGTCGACCCGGTCCGCTCGAGCGAAAGGCGAGACCTCGTCCTGCCGAGCCCGGCCGGCATAGATGGCCTGGAGCCTTTCCCGCTTCCGACCGAAGCCTGGACGTTTCTCGACCTCGAAACCCGCTGCCTGCAGGCCCCGCCGGACCGCACCGGCGACCGTGAATGTGCCTATCCTTGCACCCGGGGCTGACAGCCGGCCGATGCGATCAAGTACGGCCTGGGACCACATCGCGTCATTCTTGGCCGGCGCGAACCCGTCCAGGAACCAGCAATCCACCTTGCCCTCGATCTCCTCGAGTGCGGTCTCGGCCTCGCCGTGAAAAATCGTGATGCTGAAGCGATCCCCGGCAAAGACCAGACGATGCGCACCCTTGAGAGCGGACGGCCATTGCGCCAGCAAGTGGTCGGTCAGCGGCTGCAATTGCGGCCAGTCCGCCAGCGCCCGCGCGGCGTCTTCCCGGGTCAGCGGGTGTTTCTCGACGGACAGGAAATGCAGCCAGCCATCGGCCGGGCCATGCTCGCGCCATAACTGCCAGAGCGCCAGCGCATTCAGCCCGGTTCCGAAACCCAGCTCGCCGACGACATAGCTGCGGCGGCCCTGCCAGGCGGCAGGCAGGTCACAGGCCTCCAGGAAAACCGCGCGGGTTTCCTCCAGCCCGTCCTCGACCGAGTAATAGACATCCCCGAAATCGGCCGCGCGCGGTCCGCCGGGCTGGCTCCAGTCCAGCCTGGCAGTCCGGCAGCGCAATTCCGTCTGGGTCACGAGCCTGTCCTAGCCGATGGATTGGGCGAATTTGGCGAAGGCCATAAGGCCCTCGGGCCAGGGTCCGTGACCGCTTTCCGGCTCGAAATGTCCGGCCTCGCCGGCATTGCCGAAGCGTACACCCCAGTCGCGGGCCCAGTGCTCGGCCTTCTCGACGGAACACGTCGGGTCGTTGGAACTGGCCAGCATGAGTGCCGGGAAACCCAGCGGTACGCGCGGTACCGGCGCAAATCCGTGATCGCCGAATTTCTCGGCCATGCCGTCGCGCTCCCAGTCGGAGGCACCGACGAGAAAGGCGCCGGCGATACGTTTCGCGTCCAGCCGGGGCGCGGCATGCACGATCGTCAGCACGCCGACCGAATGGCCGATCAGGATGACGGGCTTCTTCGCCTCCTCGACCGCCTCGACCAGGCGCGCGACCCAGGCATCGCGACGGGGCATGTCCCAGTCGTCCTGCTCGACCCGGCGTGCCGTCGACATGCGTTCCTGCCAGCGGCTCTGCCAGTGAAACGGCGAGGCATTCCCGAGACCGGGAACCATGATGATGTCGGCGTCCTTGATTTTCATGCCGCCCTTCTAACGCCAAACCGCGCCAAGGCCAGCCCCCAAACGCAAAACGCCGGACCTCGCGGTCCGGCGTTTCGTGAACGGATATGGCTGGGTCTAGCCGACCTCTGATGGAATTTCGTCCAGTGCGGTTTCCATCTCGGCGAAGCTCGGCTGCATCTTGGTCGGAATACCGCCGCGGCCGATCTCGACGGAGATCTGGGCGGCATTACCGTGAAGATGGGCCACGAGCACGTCCTGGATAATCTTGTAGAACTGGTGTTCCTCATCATAGATCGCGTTCAGATAGGCCGCGAACGGACCCACGAAACCATAGGCCAGGAACACGCCCAGGAAGGTACCCACCAGGGCGCCGCCGATATAGCCACCGAGCACGGCCGGCGGGCTTTCGATCGCGCCCATCGTCTTGATCACGCCCAGCACGGCGGCGACGATACCCAGGGCGGGCAGGCCGTCGGCCAGCGTCTGCATGGCGTGGGCCGGGTCAGCAGCCTCGTGATGGTGCTTCTCCAGCTGTTTCTCCATCGCATCCTCGACCTGGTGAGGATCTTCGAGATTCATCGTCATCATCCGCAGGGTGTCGCAGATGAAATCGATCGCGAAGTGGTCCTTCATGATCTTCGGATAGCGCGAGAAAATGGCGCTGTCCTTCGGATTCTCGATATGCGATTCCAGGGCGATAACGCCCTTTGTCTTCATTGTTTTTGTTAGCAGGAATAGCAAACTGAGCAGGTCTGTATAATCCTGCCCCTTCCATTTGGGTCCCGCGAAGATCTTGGCGAAATCGCCAAGGGTTTTCATCACCGTTTTTGGCTTGTTGCCGATGAGGAAGGCGCCGACAGCAGCGCCGCCGATCATCATCATCTCGAACGGCAAGGCCTTCAGGATCACGTCAAAATGGCCCCCGGCGAGGGAAAACCCGCCGAACACCATGATAAACACGACCACAATGCCGATAATCTGGAACATATACCCGTCCACCACGCTAAATTCGGGCTCGTTTTTGTGCCCGGTTAGTAAGGCACTATGACGCGGTAAGCTTAATGTCCGGTTGAATAAGGGTTAGCGGGAGGTTTATTCCGCCGACCAATTGCGATGTAACACGGTGCGGCTTAAGGGTGGGTGCATGCCGCCGCCCTATGATCCCGACAAACCGTCATCCGAACAGGAAAGAACCAAGGCATTTCGTCTGCTCTTCCTGTGCCTGGTCGCGACCGGCATCGGCAACAACATGCTGTTTGCGATCCTGCCGCCGCTCGCGCGCGAGCTTCAGGTCGCGGAATACTGGGTCGGCGCCATCTATACGGTGTCAGCCGTGCTTTTCATGACGATGACACCGATCTGGGGCGCCCTGTCCGATCGTCGTGGCAGAAAACCCTTTATTATCTTCGGCCTGTTCGCGTTTGCAGCGTCCACGCTCGTCTTCGCTGTCGCGGCCTGGGCAGGCGAAAGCGGCTGGGCACCGCCGCTGGTGGCCATTTTCGCCATGGCGGTCGCGCGTACGCTTTTTGGATCTCTGGGCTCAGCCACCAATCCCTCCGCACAGGCCTATGTCGCCGACCGGACTTCGCCGGAGGAACGGACCGAAGCCCTCGCCGGACTGACAGCGGCCTTCGGACTTGGCGCCGTCATTGGACCGACCCTTGCCGCCACGCTGGTTGGCTGGGTCGGGGTGGCTCTTTTCATGGTCATCATCTCGGTGATCGTCGCGGCCGGCGGGGTCGCCGTCTGGCTGCGGCTTCCTGAACAGACCCCGCCGAAGGTTCAATCGCGCCCGATCAACCCGTTCAAGCAATTCGCCTTTGCGGCGGATCCGCGCCTCTTCGCCTTCATGATCTATGGCTGCCTGACCTGGATCGTGCAGTCGCTGAGCCTGTCGACCCTGGCCTTTTTCGTGATGGACCGGCTGCAGCTCAACGAGGATGAGGGACTGCAAATGTCCTCGATCGCCCTGGCAGCGGGTGCCGGCGCCCTTATCATCGCCCAGCTGGTGGTCATTCCGGCCCTCAAGGCCACGCCTCGTCTGTTGATGGCCCAGGGGGCCGCCATCACCATTTTCGGCGCCCTCTTCATGTTCGTCGCGCCGAATTATGGCGGTATCGTCTTCGGTTATCTGATGATCAGTTTTGCCTTCGGCCTGGCCCGGTCCGGTTTCGTTGGCGGCGCCTCGCTCGCCGTCTCGCCAGAAGAACAGGGTCGCGCGGCCGGACTGACGACAGCGACCGCGGGGCTAGGCTTCATCATCGGCCCGGTGGGAGGGCTTATGCTCTATAACCAGCTCGGACCGTTCAGCCCCTATGCCGCCATGGCGATCCTGAGCGTTTTCGCTTTCCTCATCGCCTGGTTCCACCCGGCGATCGCGAAGGCAACCGGTGCCGTGAAGGTGAAACCGGAACCCAAACCGCCGATCTAGAAGAACGCCCAGACAGATTGGGGTTACTTTAGGTGGTTCTGTTAAGCTCCTAAAAACCATAACCCGACTAGAAACCGGCACTGGCTTGATGGAGTGCCGGATGACGGCTCGAGATCTGACAAAGCGGTATATTCTGGCACTTGGCATTGTCGCCTTGATGGCCAGTATCATTCTGGGCCTGTCCCTGACCTCGACACACCAGGCAGCGTCCGACGCGAACCTGATCAACAAGGCCGGCCGGCAGCGCATGCTGAGTCAGCGCATCTCCCTGTTGAGCTTCGAATACACCAATCCCGCCCTCGCCGGTTCGCATGATGCTGTGCGGGAGCGGCTGGAAGGCGCGATCGATCTTTTCCTGCAATCCCATGACGAGCTCGCCATGGCGGCCGACCGTCATCCGGAGATTGCCGACATTTATCACCAGGGCGGCATGTCGCTGGACGTGCTGTCCCAGGCCTTCGTCGCCGATGCCCGCGATATCCTCGACAATGGTGGCAGCGACACCCGGATCCGCCGTCTCGCACTGGATGCAGAGATCATCCTGCCGCGGCTGGACGAGGCGACGAACGCGTTCGAACAGGCCTCCAACCGCAGGGCGCAATTCACCGAGCGCCTGGAATGGTCGGCCTTTTTCATCACGCTCTTCGTTCTATGCCTGGAAGCCTTTTTCATCTTCCGCCCGGCGGCCCGTTCGCTCGGGCGTTACATCACGCGCCTCAATCGGGCGCGCGAGGATGCCGAGGCAGGTGCGCGGGCAAAGACGACCTTCCTTGCGAATATGAGTCATGAAATCCGGACACCGCTCAACGGCGTGCTGGGCATGGCCGAAGCGCTGACCTTCACCGAGCTGGACAATGACCAGCGCGAGAAGATCCGCACCATCCAGGGATCGGGCGATCTGCTTCTGGCCGTCGTCAATGACATTCTCGATCTGACCAAGATCGACAGCGGGCATGTCAAACTGGAGACGATACCGTTCGAAATGGCGACGCTGGCGCAATGGGCGGAAGACAGTTTCGTCAAGCCGAGCGACGACAAGGATCTGATGCTGCGGGTCGATCTGGATCCGGCGGCTGATGATCGTTTCCTGGGCGACCCGACCCGCCTGCGCCAGGTTCTCGCCAATCTCCTGTCCAACGCAATCAAGTTCACAGAGAGCGGCCAGGTCGCCCTCACCGTCAGGCATGAAGCCGCGACCGACCAGATCGAGATCGCTGTCAGTGATACGGGTGTCGGCATCCCGCAGGAACGCCTGGCCGCCATTTTCGATCCCTTCGTCCAGGCTGATGTTTCAACAACCCGTACCCATGGCGGCACGGGCCTGGGCCTGTCGATCTCCAAACGCCTGATCGAGATGATGGGGGGCACGATCCGTGTCGAATCCGAGATCGGGACAGGAACGACCTTCACCGTCGAACTGCCGCTGACGCGCACGGACGCGCCGGTCCGCGACGCCGACACTTCGGCGCTGGATGCTTATGAGGCCTCGCTCGCCGGCCAGCGCATCCTGGTGGTGGACGATATCGCGACCAATCGCCTGGTCCTGTTCTCGATTCTGAAATCCATGGAAGTCGAGGCGGTCCTTGTAGAGAGCGGCGCCGAGGCGATCGAGATCTGCCGGTCCGAGAGTTTCAATGCCATCCTCATGGACATCCGCATGCCGGGCATGAACGGGCCCGACGCGACCCGGGCCATCCGCCGGATGGAATCCGAGCTCGGCCTGCAGCCGACGCCGATCATCGCGGCCACGGCAAACGCCCTGCCCGAACAGACCGCGAGCTATCGCGCCGCCGGAATGGATGGCAGCGTCACCAAACCGGTGGTTCGCGAAGAACTGGTCCGTGAACTGGCGCGGCTGACCCGGCCCGATGTCTACCAGGCCGAGCGCAAGACCGGCTGATTACTCGCCGGCCGCGATGGCTGCCTGAACAGCCTCGAACGCATTCGTACCGACATAGCCATCAGGCTCATGCCCGTGGGCGCGCTGGAAAGCCCGCAGGGCCCGGCGGGTATTGGGGCCAGCCAGACCGTCGGGCCGACCGGAATCGAAACCCAGTGCGTTGAGACCGGCCTGGAGTTCACGGGTCTGACTGCGGGTCAGCGGCACATCACCCTCCGGCCACGGCCCCACGAAGGGCTCACCACCCGCAATACGGTCTGCCAGATGGGCAACGCCAAGCGCGTAGGAGGTGGAATTGTTGTAGCGCTTGATGACGCGGAAATTATGGAAGGTCAGGAAACCCGGGCCATTGCGGCCGGCAGGCAGTTCGAGCCGGGCCGCGCGCATCAGATTGTCGGCATGCCAGCTGGCCTCCCCGGCCGGGCTCAGCCCGCGCATGGCCCACTCGCTGACCAGCCGGCTTCGGGTCGGATCCCAGTCGGCGAGATCGAATTCCTCGGGCACGGCCACTTCGATGACGGCGGGAGCGCCCGTCCGCCAGCCTTCCCGACCCAGCAGGTTCGCCGCCGAGGCGAGCGCATCATACTCGTCCGTCCAGATATTCCGGCGACCATCCCCGTCCCAGTCATGGGCGCGTTCCAGATACGTGGTCGGGATGAATTGCGTCTGCCCCATCGCGCCGGCCCAGGAGCCGGTAAGCTGTTCGCGCGTGGCGTAGCCCAGATCGATCATCTGGGCGGCGGCGATCAGCTGGCTTTCGGCCCAGCCGCGACGGCGGCCTTCCCAGGCCAGGGTCGCGAGGGAGCGGACGACGTCATTATTGCCCGTGATCTCGCCATAGGAACTCTCCAGCCCCCAGATCGCGATCAGGATTTCCGGCCGGATACCGAAACGCTCGCCGATTTCATCGATCGTCGCACGCCGTTCCGCATAGGCAGACGACCCGTTGGAGATCCGCAGATCCGAGGCGGCAATCTCGAGATAGGACCAGATCGGCCGCACGAATTCCGGCTGGCTGCGATCACGATCGATGATGCGCATGTCCGGTTCGAGACCATCCAGCATGGACGCGACGGTCTCGGTTTCGGCGCCGGAGGCGGTCAGCCGGTCACGGAAACCGGCGAGCCATTCGGCAAAACTCTCATCCTCCGGCTGGGCAATTGCGGAGGCAGACAGGGTGAAAGCGGCGAAAAACGCGAACAGGTATCGGGTCATCCATTCCCCAGGAGCAGGGCCGGGTCGATCCCGGCAATCTCGATAATAAGCTTCCGACGCAGAGCGTCCACGAAATCATCATGCTCTTTACTGGGCGAAATGAAGGCGCCGGGCCCGGCGATCACCTCATTTTCGAAATAAGCCGCGATATCGATGCTGACCGAGGGTCGAAACGGGTTCTGGCGCGCGGTTTCGATCGGCAGGCCATTGACGGTGATCATTCCGGATTCGGCGCGCTGGCGGGCTTCGGACAGGCTGGGTCCGGAATTCTGCGGCCCGTCACCTGACAGGTCGATGACCAGCCGGACGCCGTCAAAACGATTGCCCTCGATCAGGGTGACCGAATTGTCAATCGCGGCTCCGATGGCCGTTCTGCGACCTGAAATGAAGGGTGCGGTGGCCAGCGTCGCTGCGAAGGCGCGGGCGTCTTCTTCCGACTCGATCACGGTCCAGGGGGCCACGACGCGCTGGAAATCGGCATCCGCCCATTCCAGATACATCACGGCGATACGGCCATACCCACCGCCCTGGATCGCCGAGATCACGTCAGGGTCGGCGAGGGCGGCAACATGGCCCTCGCGCTGCCGGCGCGCTTCCGTCTCGTCGATGGAGGACGACACGTCCACGGCAAGGACGAGTTCCAGATCGACCCGTTCCCGTCCGTCCAGCGCGTATTCGACCGCGCGCGGTTCGACTTCCGGTCCACCGGCCATGGTCAGGAGCATGGCCAGTCCTGCGAGGACGGGCGTCACGGGGCCCGGCCCAGCTCGACGGGAGCCGGAGCGGCACCGGCGATCTCGATCACCAGCTTGCGCAGGATCGCGTCGCGGAATTCCTGTTCGGTCCGGGCCGGCAGCACGAAGGCACCGGGGCCGGTCGTGACGTTTTCCTC
This sequence comes from uncultured Maricaulis sp., assembly GCA_965228215.1. Taxonomy (GTDB): domain Bacteria; phylum Pseudomonadota; class Alphaproteobacteria; order Caulobacterales; family Maricaulaceae; genus Maricaulis. The sequence goes on from OZ245800.1 coordinate 610,665, forward strand.
GAAATACTCGTCGAGATTGACCTCGACCGGGCGTACCCAGCGGCCCGTCCGTTCCGTTATCACCGGCAGGCCATTGATGACCACGCCGGCGGCATCAGCGCGTGCCCGCGCAGTTTCCAGCGGCACGCCCTGGTTCTGCGGACCGTCACCGGAAATATCGATGATCAGGCGCGGCGCGGTATAGGCATTGTTCTCGATACGCTCCACACCGTCGGCGATGGCCGATCCGATGGCGGTGTAATGCCCGCGCTCGAAGGGCGCAGCGGCCACGCGCGACGCGAATTCCAGCGCCTCCTCTTCCGACGAGATCACTGTCCATTCAGCGGCCGCACGCTGGAAACCGGAATCCGCCCATTCGACATAGGTCACGGCGATGCGCCCCAGCGGGCCGCCCTGGATCGAGCGGATCACGTCCTCCGATGCGAGCGCGGCGACATAACCCTCGCGCTGGCGGCGCGCCTCTTCCTCGTCCACCGAATAGGAGATGTCCACGGCCAGGACGAGCTCGACATCGACCTCGATGTCACTCGCCTGCGCGCTGTGTCCAAACGCAAATATGGCCGCGAAAGCGGCCAGAATCCCAAGCCCAGAATGTGTCATGGGCGCAAACTAGGGCCGTGCCGCCGATAGGGCAACTGACGATATTGTAAGACGCAGCCTAGGCCGGCCGGCGAGCCAGGACAGCGAAATTGACCGGGAAATACGGATTCAGCCGTGTCGCCTCATCACTCCAGCTGTCCTCGTAGAAGGCCTCGATCACCAGGCCGGAACGAAGCATGCCGCCCAGAATCGCATCCAGAGAATGGCTGAATTCCAGCGGCCAGTCCTTCTTCATCCGGCTGGCCAGCGAGTCCTCGGACAGATGCGTCAGGTCCGAATAGGGAAGACGATGACGCACTTCCAGCGGTCCGCCGGCATCTACGAGGTCGTGGTCGAACATGTAGAAGGCGGGATTCATGCAGCCCGTCATCAATACCCCGCCGGGCGCCAATACACGGGCGCATTCGCGCCAGACGGCCTCGACATCCGGCACGAAAACCGTCGAGACCGGGTTGAAGACGACATCGAAACTGGCCGGGTCGAAACGGGAGAGATCGGCCATGTCCCCCTGTTCGAGCCTGAGAACCAGGCCGTCCCGCTCGGCGACTTCGCGGTCGCGCGCCAATTGCTCGGGCGAATTGTCGAAACTGGTCATCTCCGCGCCGGCAGCCGCCAGCACGGGCACTTGCTGGCCGCCACCCGAGGCGAGACCGAGAATGCGCGTGCCGCGGACATCACCCAGCCAGGCATCCGGAACCGGTGCATTCGGGGTCAGGATGACGCTGAAATCCCCCTCACGCGCACGAGCGATCGTCTCGCTGTCGACCGGTCGGCTCCAATCGCTTTCCCCGCTGGACGATTCGGCGTCCCACGCCTTGCGGTTATGATCAACGACATCCATGTCCCGGCCTCCCGTTTCGCAGCACTCTAGCGCCAGTACAGCAAGGTGCGTACAGATCAGCGCAGATCCTGCATTGACACGCCTACGAGCGTCCTGTAGTTCCCGCGCTCCTTGGAATTTGCGTGAACACATGAAGGCCGAACGATGAAAGTCCGCAGCTCGATCAAATCGCTGAAAAACCGCCACCGCGATTGCCAGGTCGTCAAGCGCCGTGGCCGCGTCTATGTGATCAACAAGACCGACCCGCGCTTCAAGGCGCGCGCCGGCTAGGCCATTGAGGCCTTAACGGGCGACCGCACCGGTCGCCACGGATCAACCCGCGTACTCAACGGTGCGCGGGTTTGGCATGTCTGGAGCCAGGCATGTCGCGAGACTGGCAAATCTGGAGAGCGGGAATGGCGACGAAGGCAGTCCTCTGGGATCTCGGCAATGTCCTGCTCGACTGGTCACCCGCCCTGCTCTACCGGAAATTCTTCGACACTGAGGCCGAGGTGCAGGACTTCCTGGCCACGGTCTGCACGATGGACTGGCACCGCGAACATGATCGCGGCGTGCCGATGTCGCTGAACCGGGTCGAGCTGATTGCCGCCCATCCCCATCATGAAGAGGCGATCACCGCCTGGGAAAACCGGTTTCCCGAAATGCTCGACGGTCCGGTCGACGGGACGCCGGCCATCATGGATGCCCTGGCCGGCAGCAATGTCCCGCAATACGCGCTGACGAATCTGCCCTCGGAATGGGTGCGCCCGGTGCACGAACTCTTTCCGTCCATGGCGTTGATGCAGGATGTCATCGTCTCGGCTCATGAGGGCGTCGTGAAACCGGATCGCCGAATCTACGAGATCACGGCCGAACGCCTGCCGCATGCGCCCGCCGACGTCATCTTCTTCGACGACCGCGAGGAGAATGTGATCGCGGCTCGCGAGTTCGGCTTTGATGCCGAGGTCTTCACCGATGCGCCGGCCGCGCTGGCAGTCTTAAAAGATCGCAAGCTTCTGGACTGAACGTCTGGACGCCCGGTCGTTCCGGGTTATCCTTGCCCGCATGATCCACGCGCTTCTCATGTCCGTTCTCCTCACCGCATCCGTGCAGGACGAACCCACGGTGCAGATCGAGACGGCCACACCGTTCGAGACGCCGGAAGAGCGCCTGTCCGACCGGCTCGATGCCCTCGCCTCTGCGGATGAGCGGGACGCCCTGCCGCTGATCGACGAGATCCACGCGCTCTGGAACCATTCGGGCAGCGACACGATTTCCTTACTGATGGACCGGGGACGCGCTGCCGAGGCTGCCGGCAATGCCGATATCGCGGCGCGCATGTATGACCATGTCACACGGCTCGACCCGGATTTTGCGGAGGGCTGGCTGTCCGCTGGTCGTGTTGCCGCCGGTTTCGAGGACTGGGCCTACGCGCTGGAAACCCTGAACACCGCGCTGACCCTCGAGCCCCGGCGCTACGACGCCTATGTAACGCTGGGCCGGGTGCTGGAGCGCGCCGAGGAGTGGGAAGCCGCGCTCGATGCCTACACCCAGGCTTTCCGAATCTACCCGGCTTATGCCCCGGCAGCCGAGGCCAAGGAACGCCTGGAAGCGGCCCTCGCCGGCCGCTCGCTCTGAGCCATGCTGATCACCAGCCTGCTGACCGCGGCCGGTCTCGGCGGAGCCGGTCTTGCAGCCGGACACTGGAAGTCCCGCCAGTTTTCAAAGACACATCCGCCCGAAGCTGAATTTGTCGATATCGACGGTACGCGTCTCCACTATCGACGCACGGGTGATCCGGCAAAACCGGCCCTGCTCGTCCTCCACGGTGCGGCCTCCAATCTCGAGGAACCGCATTTCGCCTTATCCGAGACTTTCGGCGATGAGCATGTTGTCTGGCTCGACCGGCCTGGCCTGGGGTGGAGCGAACGTCCCGAAGGCAGCTGGTCACCCCAGCGCGAGGCAGAGCTGATCGCGGCCTTTCTCGAAACGATCGACATTTCCGAAACGGTTGTTCTGGGCCATTCCTGGGGCGGGGCGATCTCCATGCGCCTGGCCATGGATCATCCCGACCGTGTGGACGGCCTCGTCCTGGTGGCCCCCGCCCTCAGTGCCTGGATCGGCCGCGCAGCCTGGTTCAATGCAGCGTCCTACTGGCCCGTCCTCGGGCCGATTATCACCCGGCTCGTCGTGCCGCTGACGGGCGAGGCGCAATTGCGCAGCGGCGCGGTCAACGCCTTCCACCCGGAGGTCGTGCCGGAGGATTACAGTACGCGCAGCAGCCTGCCGCTTTTGCTGCGTCCGGAAAACTGGCTCGCCAATGCCGCCGACATGCGCGATGTGAACCGGCATCTGGAGGAGCAGGAAAAACGCTATGCGCAGATCGACAAGCCGGCGATCTTCCTGGCCGGGCGCGGCGATACCGTCCTCTGGACCGACCGGCATTCCGGGGTCGTATCGCGCCGCATGCCGCAAGGCGAGCTTCGCCTGATCAAGGGAGCGGGCCACAATCTGCACCATCATCACCCCGATCGCGTTCTCGACGCAGTCCGCGATGTCAGGCAGCGCGCGTCGAAACTGCCGAATCTGGTGGAAATCACTGGCCCGGCCGGTTGAAGCCGGGGCACGCGAACCCTAGTCTCCCGGCCTCCGTTCCAGCGAGGTATTCGAGATGGCTTTCACCGACAGCGCCCCAATGTCCGACACGACCACCGACCAGTCCGATGCAATCGGCAGTGTCGCCCGCGACCAGCTCAAGGCCATCGTCGCCCGGATCGAACGCCTGGAAGAGGACAAGGCGACCGTGATGGCCGACATCAAGGAAGTCTACGCGGAAGCCAAGTCGAACGGTTATGACACCAAGACGCTCCGCAAGGTGATCTCGCTGCGCAAGATCGACCGCCATGAACGCCAGGAAGCCGAAGCCCTGCTGGAACTCTATCTAGGTGCCGTCGAGGCCTGAGCCGGTCCGTCCACCGGGTTTTTCACCGGCCCCATGGCGGGCCGGACACCTTCATGATGACGCGCACCCTTCGCTTCGAGCACCGGCTTGATGCGCCGATAGAGGCGTTCGTAATTGTAGAAGGGCACTGACGGCCAGAGATGGTGCATCAGGTGCCAGTTCTGCCAGATGAAGGGCAGATTCCATCCCGTACGCCCGGTATTGCGCGTCGCCTCATAGCGACCGGTCTCCTCGAACGGGTGGTGGGGCAGCCACTGGAACAGGATGGTCAGCAGCTGCAGGCCGATGAAGACCGGCCCGTAATACAGCGCCAGGACCTGCCAGCCGAAGCCCGAGAAGACCGCTCCCCACATGAGGGCCAGCAGGGTCCAGTTGGTCGCATAGTGCTGGACGCGCTCGCTGTCGGTCATCAGGTCCGCGGCGTTGATATAGCCCTTGGCCAGCGACCGGTCCGTGAAGACGAGGCGCAGAAGCTGGATCGGGAAGATCTGCAGCATCCAGCTGAGAATATTGCGCACGACCAGGCTCGGCAGTGAGCGCTTCACATAGATGTCCGGATCCTTGTCCGTATTGACGTGGGAGTGATGGTTCTTGTGGGTGCGCTCTAGCAGCGGCCAGGAGGAGAACAGCACCAGCGAGCCATACCAGCCGATCGCGTGATGCACCCAGTCGAGCGAGCGATATCCGGCGACGATGTTCTTGTGCACGCTCTCATGGACGAGCGTGTAGTGCGCGTAGGTCGTCAGGCCGAGCGGGATGACCAGCCAGACCAGGTCGATCCGCCCGGACAGGCCCGCCCAGACGAGGCTCCAGTGCAGTGCCGCGATGGCAACGCCATAGACCAGTGTGGGCCAGGCCACAGCGGGCATCAGGGCCTTGGCTTCGTGTTTTTCATTGATTGTCTGACCGTCCATTCCGTCACGGTAAACAGTGTTCACTCTTTTTGGAAGAGACCTCTTTGTGGCTCGGGCGAGCGCGGTTAATCTGACCCGCAGATCCGGAGCCCGCCGTGAGTCGCAAGGTCGACGACAAGAAAACCAAACGCACGCTGCGCCGCCTGGCCCGGGCCCGGCGCGAGGCGGAGACGCGCGCGGAGACCACGAAAGAGGATCACGACGCCTTGTCCGAGTGGGAGGATGATTTCCTCGACTCCCTGGAAGAACGGCTTGAGACCTTCGGATCGGCCTTCGCGGACCCGGACAAGGGCTCGCTCGACGAACCCCTCTCCAGCCGCCAGGCGTTGAAGCTCCGCGAGATCGAGAAGAAGGCCAAGGGCAAGGCCCGCAAGCCGATGAAGCGCGGCTCTGGGTTCAAGCGCAAATCGCCCGGCTTCAAGAGCCGCAGCCGGGACATCAATGACGATGTCATCCAGCCCGTGGAATCCGGTGAACCGTCCGTCGTCGACGAAGTGCCAGAACCTCCGGCCGAACCGGCCCCGAACAAGGGCAAACCGCCCGCCTTCCGGATTATCGACGGCGGCAAGCCGGACTGAGCCCGCTTGCCCTGTTCCCGGGCCCGCCTAAACTCATCGGCAACAGACCGAGGGGAGAGATCCATGACGCGTACTCGACTTTCCGCCTTCACCGCGCTGGCGATGGCTTCCGGCCTGCTCGCCGCCACTCCCGGCCTCGCCCAAACCACCAATGTCGCCGGCGGCTCCGCGGGAGCCGACATGTCGCTGGAAGCGATCACCCCCGAAAACGAAGCTGTCAGCGTCGGCCTCGCCGGCCAGGACCCGGCCGATATCGCCCGCTATCTTCTGGCCAGCGGTGCCATCGGCGGCGCCCTGTCGCCGGATGGCAGCCATATCGCCTTCTCGCTGCGCATTACGGGCGACACCCAGTTGTGGATTGTCGATGCGGAGGGCGGTCAGCCGCGCCGGCTGACCTTCGGAAACGGCATTGGCTTCTATCGCTGGGCACCGGATTCCAGCGGGCTGATCTATTCCGCGGACAATGACGGGAATGAGCGCCCGGCGTATTACTACGTGTCCGCCGACGGCACCCGCGAGGCACTGGTCCTGGCGGCGGCCGAGAACGGTTTCCGGAGCTTCGGCGACTTCGCCGGTGACGCCAATCGCATCGTCTACGCCTCGACCGAACGCAATGGACTGGATTTCGACATTTATCTCGCCGAGATCGACGGTGCCGAGCCCCAGCGCATCTTCGACGGCGTGTTCGGCTTCTTTGCGCGGGCGGTATCGCCTGACGGGCGCTATGCAATCGTGGTCGAGACGGTAGGCGAGGATTCCGACAATCTCTACCTGCTCGATCTCGAGGATGGCGAGATGCAGACACTCTCCCAGCCCGATCCGCGCGCCAATCACGGCGATGGCGGCTTCGCCTGGACCGATGACAGTTCCGCCTTCTATTTCGCCAGCAATCGCGAGCATGAATTTGCCGCCCTGACCCGCTACGAGATCGCCTCGGGCGACTGGACGACCATTGCGTCGGAAGACGCCGATGCCAGCCGTGTCAGGCTCTGCGGCGAGGATGATCGCTATCTGGCCTGGACCACCAATCATGACGGTTTCTTCCGCATCCACGCGCGCGACCTCCAGTCCGGCGAAGACATCGCAGCACCCGATCTGCCCGAAGGCGTCTACGGCCTCAGCTGCGGTGGCGAGACCAGCCGCATGGCCATCAACGTCAATGGCTGGCGCACGCCGGGCGATATCTTCGTGTGGGACATGGCCAGCGGTGATGTGAACCGGGTCTTCCAGTCCAATCTGGCGGGCCTCGACCCGGATCGCATTGTACGTCCGATCAGCGTGCGCATGCCCGCCCGCGACGGTGTCGAGCTCCAGGGCCTGCTCTATCTGCCCGACGCGGACAGCCGGAATTCGGATGATCTCCCGCCGCTGCTGGTCGAGGTCCATGGCGGACCGACGGCCCAGTCGATCGCAAGCTGGGATGCGATCGTGCAATACCATGTCGATCGCGGCGTGGCGGTGCTGGAACCGAATGTGCGCGGCTCGACTGGTTTCGGCCGCACCTATGTGACGCTGGATGATCGCGAGAACCGCCTGCACAGCGTGCGCGATCTCGTCGATATGCTGGCCTTCCTCCGCGATGACGGCCGGGTGGATGTCGATCGCGCAGCGGTCTCAGGCGGGTCCTATGGCGGTTATGCCGTCAATGCTGTGCTGGCCAATTTCCCGGGACATTTCCAGGCGGGCATTTCGCGCTACGGCGTGGCCGACTGGGTGACTGCGTTGGAGGTCGCCTCGCCCGCGCTCAAGGCCGCCGACCGGATCGAATATGGCGACATCACCGAGGATTACTGGCGAGACTACTACACCGAGAACTCGCCGATCCGGCAGGCCGACCGGATCACCGTGCCGGTGCTCTACAGCCACGGCATGATGGATCCGCGCATCGATATCGCGGAGACCGAAGTCATGGTCCGCACGCTGCGTGAGAACGGGATCGACGCGCCCTACATTCGCATTCCGGACGAGGGGCATGGCTGGCGCAAACTGTCGAACCGGCTGTTTTACTATCGCCGCCAGGCCGAATTCATCGAGGAACAGCTGGGCGTATCCTCCGACTGATCACCGGCGACCCGAAAAGCTCGCGCCGGTTTCACCTCCGACGCGAGCCATTAGGACTTCATTAAAACTGAGTCCATTCCTGCCGCGCCGGACACCCGTGTGCGCGCTAGTCTGATCCTGACGCCAATGGAAACGGGATCATGTATCAGGATATGAGACGGCTGGACGCCATGCAGGATGAAGTCCTGGAAGGACTGGAACTCGCCCTGGAATGCGGGTTCGACACACGTGACGGGGAAGCGGCCTACAAGCTCGCCATGGAGCGTTTCGACCGCTTCTGCGAATTGAAGGCCGACCAGGTCTACGGCCCTCTCGCGGCCGACATCATGACACGCGATTATGTCAGCCGGCTGGATGCCCAGTTACTGGGCCTGACCAGCCGGATCGACATTCTGCGCACGCATCTCGACGTCGCCCTCTTGTCCGGGCGCGCCAGTCCAGACAGGCTCGCCCAGTCGCTGCAGAGGCTCGCCCGCCAGATCAGCATCCGATTCCGCCGCGAGGCCACACTGGTTCCCGTCTACGAGACCTGGAAACAACGCCAGACCGCGGCCTGGCAGGCCCAGGAATTGTCCCGCCTGCGTGGACGCCCGGTACCGGTCTAGCGATCAGCTCGCGAGCTTGCCGTTTTCGAAGAGATCATCGGTGATCGAAAAGACGATGTCGCGATCGGGCGCATGATCCTCCATCAGCGGATCCGGATGCGGAACCGAGCGCAGGATATCCCGGATGATGTTGATGCGGGCCTGGTATTTGTGATCCGCCTTCACCACGCGCCAGCGCCCGTGCTCATGATTTGACCGGGCCAGCATCACATCCCGCGCGCGGCTGTAATCATCATATTTTTCAAGGGCCACGGCATCGACCGGGCTGGTCTTCCAGGCCTTGAGCGGATCGGTGACCCGAGCCTCAAGGCGCCTCGCCTGCTCGTCGCGGGACAGGTCGAGATAGTATTTGAGCAGGGTGATGCCGCTGTCCGCCAGCATGCGCTCGAAGGGTATGACCTGCTGGAAAAAGCGTTCGGTGTCCTCGGGCGAACAGAAACCCATGACCGGCTCAACGCCGGCGCGGTTGTACCAGGAGCGATTGAACAGGACCCATTCGCGGGCCGCGGGAAGATGAGCGGTGTAACGCTGGAAATACCAGCTTTCGGTCTCGCGCCGGTCCGGCTTGCCCAGGGCGACGATGCGCGTTTCCCGCGGGCTTGAATGGGCCGTCAGGCGCTTGATCGCACCGTCCTTGCCGGCGGCATCGCGTCCTTCCAGGATGACGAGGAGTTTCTGGTCGCCATCGATCAGATGTCGCTGCATGGAAACGAGACGGATCTGTAGATCATGCAGGAGACGGCGGTATTCTGATTTTTCCATCCCCGCACTATTCACCGCTCCATACCCGAACCGCAAGGATCAATCATGACGCCCGAACAGGCGAAATTCTGGCAGGACTTCCGCGATGCGACGGGCCGGGACGCAGCCGAACCCGCCGACATCTATGGTTTCGGCGACAGTCCCGGCATGGCCGACGAGCTTCTGGATCTCATCCTGATCGGACGGAAGACCGCCACTTGCGCCCTCGCCCGCTGGTACCAGTTGCCGGGCGAACGCCTGCCCGAAGCCGGTGATCTCAACCTCATTCTCGACGGCCACGACAAGCCCCGCGCCGTGATCGAACTCACCTCGGTCGAGGTCAAACCCCTCTCGCAAGCCGATGCCCGTTTCGCCTTCGATGAAGGCGAGGGCGAACGGACTCTGGACTGGTGGCGGGCAGCCCATATCGAGTTCTGGCAAAGGGAAGCGGAGCGCGAAGGTTTCGTCTTCTCCGAACATATGGACGTCGCCTACGAACGCTTTCGCCTCGTCTGGCCCACGCCGAAATGATAACGGGCCGGTCCTGCCGGATCGGCCCGTTTCCCCTCCCGTACGGTGGATGACATGCCTCCCGTGGCGGGGAGGCAGTCCAGCCCGTCCTAGCTGGCGGCGCGCACGCCATCCACGTCGAGATCGTATTCGCGAACCTTGCGGTAGAGCGTCGAGCGGCCGACGCCGAGACGCCGTGCAACTTCACTCATCCGGCCCGCATAATTCTCGATGGCGAATTCAATGAGATCGCGTTCGATATCCTCCAGCGAGCGCAAATGCCCGCCTTCGTCCATGATATCGACCGGACCCACACCGGCTTCCTCCTCGTCCGCCGCGAAATCGGCGGCAAGGACCGGCGCGTCCTCGAGGACCGGAGCCATGCCGGAAATCTGCGGGAAATCCTCCGGCTTGAGATTGTCGCCCTCGGCCAGGACCACAGCGCGGAACACGGAATTCTCCAGCTGGCGGACATTGCCCGGCCAGTCGAAGGCGCTCAGAAGAGCGTGCGTTTCCGGGGCAGCATCCTGGATGTTCATGCCCTCCTGGGCATTGAAACGGCCGATGAAATGGCGGATCAGGGCCGGAATGTCTTCCTTGCGCTGACGCAGGGACGGCACTTCGATCGGGAAGACGTTCAGACGGTAGAACAGGTCTTCGCGGAAGGCGCCGGCAGCCACCTGTTCAGCCAGGTCGCGGTTCGTTGCAGAAATGATGCGGACATTCACCTTCACAGGGCGTTTGGACCCGACCGGATCGACTTCGCCTTCCTGCAGGGCGCGCAGAAGCTTGACCTGCATGTCCAGCGGAAGCTCGCCGATCTCGTCCAGGAAAAGAGTGCCACCATCGGCTTCCTGGAATTTGCCCGCATGCTTGCCCACGGCTCCGGTGAAGGCGCCCTTTTCGTGACCGAAGAGCGTCGATTCCACCAGGTTTTCCGGGATCGCACCGCAGTTCACGGCCACGAAGGGTCCACCGGCACGCTTCGAGGCCGCCATGATGGATTGCGCGACCAATTCCTTGCCGACGCCCGACTCACCCGTGATCAGGATCGGGATGTCCGACTGCGCGGCACGCTCGCCGAGGCGAACGACCTGGCGCATGGCCGGAGCACCGGCAATCATGTCGCTGAATCCCAGACGGCCTTCCGCCTTCTTGGAGAGGCGCTGTACCTCGCCGCTGAGATTCTGGACTTTCAGAGCATTCCGGATCGAGACGGAGATGCGTTCCGGGCTGGCGGGTTTCACGAAGAAATCCGCCGCTCCACCACGCATGGCCGCCACGACCGTATCAATTCCCCCACTGGCGGTCAGGACGATGATCGGTAGATCCGGCTGCTTGGCCTTCACCGCTTCCATCGTTTCCATGCCGTCCATTCCGGGCATGATCAGATCGAGCAGCATCACGTCGACACCGGGCGTCGCCAGACGATCCAGGGCAGCTTCACCGCCCTCGGCCGTTTCGGCCCGATAGCCTTGTTTCTCGATTACCGCCTGCAACAGGCGGCGTTGCGTCGGATCGTCATCGACGATCAGAACTGTCTTCACCATCACCCACGCCTTTTCGGTCGCTTATATTTCGCCGGGTCTTTTGACCTCGCCGGCATCGCTGCCGGGGCGTCTATGCGAACCGTTATGGGACAGTCTTCTAAATTTCACGTTTAAGCGTCGGCAACGAGCGGTTAATCATAACGTTCGGATGAATTGAGTAAGGGATGGATCCGGGCGTCATGGCGGACACATCTGCAGTCGACATAAAGAGTCCCGTTCGCTGGCCCTTCGCGGCCAAGGACACGTTTGCGCAGCTGGCCGAGCATCATCGCCTGCCGCTGGTACACAGCCTGCCGGGCATGCTGGTCTGGCCGATCCTCCTGCTTTTCTTGGGCACGCTGTTCGCGATGGCTGCCGGTTTCATGTGGGGATTTCTCGGTGGGATGCAGTCCGGCTTGCCGCTCAACAATCTCGTTTTCGCGGCCGTCTCCATCGCCTATGCCGTGCTCGCAGGCCTGATGTGGGCCTGGTTCCGGCAATATGATGCGCATCATCGCGCCTTCGCGATCCTTCCCTTGCGTTTCTCGGATTTCTGGGTCGGTTTCCTCGTCCTCGCCTTTGTCCTGACCATCGGTTCGAATCTCAGCCGTCTGTTCCATGATTTCGCGATGCTCGACACGAGCATGACCCTGGCCGGCGGTGCGACGACGGAAGATGTCAGCAATATCGACGAATTCACCGCGGTCGGCGCCGACATGTGGGCCATCGTGCTGCTGACTGTCATCGCTGCGCCCATCGTCGAGGAAATCCTGTTCCGCGGCTGGATGCTGCCCATGCTGCGTGCGCGCGGCGTGCCGGTCCTGTTCGCCATCCTGATCTCGGCCCTCGCCTTCGGACTGGTGCACACCCACCAGGGATTGATGGTGATGACGTCGACATTCTTCCTGGGAATCGCGCTGGGCGTGGCGCGTGTTGCGACAGGACGCGTGGCCGCACCCGTGCTCGGACACATGGCCAATAATGCATGGGCCGTATTCATAGTGCCCGAACTGCTACGAATGCAGGCTGGCTGAGATTGACGCGGCGCAGCACTGGCTTTAGCGCTAGGCACATGAGTAATTCAGCAGAAGCACAAAAACGTCCTCCCGCGCCGCTGAAAGAGTTCAACGGCCAGAAACCTCCGGCCCCGGCCTGGTTCGAAAAGGCACTCGCCGTGCCGACCGATCGCGGCCAGGTGACCGTGGATGACGCGACCATTCACTGGAAAGCCTGGGGCGAGCGCGGCAAGCCCGGCCTTGTTCTGGTCCATGGCGGTGTCGCCCACAAGGACTGGTGGGACAGTATCGCACCCTTCCTCGCCGAGACGCGGCGCGTCGTGGCGCTGGACCTGTCCGGCATGGGCGATAGCGATCATCGCGAAGCCTACCGGATGGAGATCTATACGCGCGAAGTCATGGCCGCCGGCCGTGAAGGCGGCGCCTTCGACGCGGGCAAACCCTTCGTAGTGGGTCATTCCTTCGGCGGTTTCGTCTCTCTGGCGACCGGTGTGAGTGTCGGTGATGAACTGGCAGGCGTCGCCGTCCTGGACAGCCCGATCCGTCCGCTAGACAAACAGCGGCGCAATACACCGCCCAGCCGCGGCGGCAATTCCTATCCCAGTTTCGAGATGGCACTGCAGCGTTTCAGGCTCTTGCCCGAACAGCCCTGCGAGAACGCCTTCCTGCTGGACCATATCGCCCGCGCCTCGCTGAAAGAGGTCGTGCGGGTCGACGGCACACCGGGCTGGACCTGGAAGTTCGATGTCAATCTGTGGGCCAAGCTGCAATATGATCGCCTGCCGCCGGAAGAACTGGCCGCGCAGATCAAATGCCGTGTGGCGCTGTTCCGGGGCGGGGATTCCGTGCTGGTCACCGACGAGATCTGGCAATTCATGCGCGACACGTTCGGCGAGAACACGTCGATGATCTCGATCCCCAACGCTCAGCACCATCTGATCCTGGACCAGCCGATCGCGGTTGCGGCGGCGATCGAGACGCTGACGGGGCCCGGCTGGGGCTGATCCTTACGGGATTCAGTCTTCCGGGTGCCGGCTGATCTCGCGGGCCACGTCATCGGGGACATGGGCCGGGCGCGAGGTCGCGGCATTGCGGACCATGCCGATCACGGCCATCAGGATCACCAGGACGAGCCAGACGCCGCCCACGCGCAGGGCCAGGCCCGGCATGAGGTTGAGCTCGCCGAAATTCATGAATTCCATCCCGACAAATCCGCCATAGACGAGAAGCGCCAGGAATCCGGACCAGATAGCAAACGGTACGCGCATGGGGACAGCTCCCAGGATGAATACAAGGGATGTTAGAGCAGGCCGGGGGCTACAACCAACCCTTTTCGCGAGCCAGGCGAGCGGCTTCCACACGATTTCCGGCACCCAGTTTGGATATGGCGCTGTGCAGGTAATTGCGCACGGTTCCGCGTGCCAGGCCTGACGCCTCTGCCATCGCCGGACTGTCGAGTCCCGCTTCTGCGAGGCGCAGGAGGCGTCGCTCCGCATCCGTGAGCGGATCGCTCTCCCCCCAGGCGCGGGCCGCCAGTTCCGGAGCGATGACACGTTCGCCGGCCGCCACCTTGCGCACGGCCTGGGCCAGTTCGTCGGAGGGGCCGTCCTTGAGCACGAAACCCATCACATCCGCCTCCATGGCGCGGCGCAGATAACCCGGCCTGTCGAACGTCGTGACGATCAGGACACGCGTCGCCGTCTCGCCACGGCGGACAAGATCCGCCAGTTCCAGCCCGGTCATGTCGGGCATTTCGATGTCGGTGACCAAGATGTCCGGCGTGTGCTGCCGGACCAGACGGTGCGCCTCACGGCCATCGGCCGCCGTCGCAACCACCTCCATGTCGCTTTCCAAATTGAGCAGCGTGCTCAGCGCGTCGCGCAACAGGGTCTGATCTTCGGCAAGGACGATTCTAAGCATGACCAGCCTCCGTCAACGGCAGGCGTGCGGTCAGTCTGGTCCCCGGCCCTGTGTGATCCAGCGACAAGTCTCCACCCGCTTCCGCCAGTCGAGTTGCCAGACCGGACAGGCCGCCGCCATCCGGGTCGGCACCGCCGCGGCCATTATCCTCTATGAGAAGCTCGAGACTGCCAGCGTCCAGCGCGACACGGATTTCCGCCCGGCCGGCCCCGGCATGGCGCAGGATATTGGTTGCGCCTTCACGCACCACCATGGCCAGGGTCGCCGCAGCGGCCGGTTCCAGCGGCAGGTCATCCGGCAGGTCCGTCACCACCGACAGGCCGGCTGCCTCCAGCCTGGCCCGGGCCTCGGCGACAGCCTGGGCGAGATCGCGGCCCTTCAGACCGGTCACCGCCTCGCGGACCTCGGCCAGCGCTTCACGGGAAATGCTCTGGATCTCGGACAATTCTGTGCGGGCCCGTTCGGGATCACTGTCGTAGAGGCGATTGGCGAGATCGGCCTTGAGGGCCACCACCGACAATGTGTGGCCGAGCAGGTCATGCAGATCCCGCGCGATCCGCCGCCGTTCGGCCTCCGCGCCCATCAGGGCCGCCTGGGCCTGTTGTTCTTCCGACGCCGCATCCTGCCTCTCCCTGCGCGCCGCCATGGCGGCACCGCCGGCGGCCAGTCCGCTGAAGAGAAGGACGGCCGCGATGAAATAGAGCGGCATGCTCATCGCGAGGCCAACGCCGATAACGGCGACCGCCAGTGCCGCCAGCATGCCGAGACGCCAGCGCATGTCCGGCCAGCGGGCCAGCATCGCGCCGGCGAAGGCGATATAGACGGCGCCGCCCATATTGGTCGGGATGAAGGTGAAACCCAGTACCGTGGCCAAAATGGCGACGAGCGGCAGGGTCCAGTCCATGCGCCGGTGCGCGATCACGTAGAGGACGATGAAACCCGCCATGGCCACGATCGAGACGAGTGCCTCGACCAGGCCCGGTGGCTGGTAGATCCACCGGAAATAGAAAAAGCCGAGATAGAGGAGGTAGAGCCAGGGCCGATCCGGCGAGAGAATGTCGCGGGCGGGCTTGAACATGTCCTGGCTCCTTCTCATCGGATCGGGCTCGGTCGCGCGGTTCAGACTGCCGGTGCGAGCTGGGCGCGGAAACGGCCCGATTCCCAGGACAATCCCATCGCGGCGAAAACATAAAGCGCCGAAACAGCGAAGGGAATTCCGGTGAACCGCAATTCGGGCAGGCCGAACCAGATCAGCGTGACCACCGCGGTGCGGATGATCGCGTGCGCCATGCAGACCCGGCTGGCATAGGCCCAGCCGATCAGCGGCCAGTGCAGCGTCATTCCGATGGCAAGGCTCAGAGGTGCCGCATCGGGATAGACCGAGATCAACACGACATGCACCGGCCAGAGCAGGTTGATGGCGATGATCGCCGCCATGGTGATTCCGCTCAGCGGCGATTTGGCCTTCATGAAGGGCGAACGCAGCGGACCCTGCAGGAGCAGGCCCAGCGGGAAGATGAGGCCGGACCCAGCGGCCGCGGCGTAAGCCCACTCCCCCGGATCGAGATAGAATCCCAGCACGCCGATCACCGCCCAGTAGACGGCGCCGGCGACCGGCAGGGAGACACCGCCACCGGCGGCGGCGCTGTAGCGTTTGCGTTCCTCGAGAACGGCCTGATTGAGATTGCTCATGGCAGACATCCTTGTGACATGATCGGGTGAGTTGATCTGACCCGACCATGCCCGGTTGCCTCGCCCGCCGTCAGAAACAGGCGTCACCGATGTAAGATGACACCTGTCACTGCCGCATCTCATACCTGCGACAGCTCTGCATCTTGGCGGCGGGCGCGACGCGTGATATCCGCTCGCCATCGATTGACTCTGAAAGAGGGCGAGCACAATGGCGTCTGATTACGTGCGCGGCGAAATGGATATTGCCGATCAGAAGGCAACTTTCGACGGCTTCATGTCGGTTACCGTCTGGGGCTCGCTGATCACCGGCATCTGCGTGCTTTATCTCACGCTCGTCTTTGCCGTCGGCCTCGACTGGATGGGTTCGCTGCTCGGCGTGACCGTACTCAGCATTGTGGCAGGCATGGCCCTGGGCATGAAAACCTCCTGGTACATGACGGTGGCACTCATGTTCGTGCTGACGCTGGCGACCGGCGGTATCGTCGCCCTCTTCGGCATGTTCCTCGGCGGCTGAGCCCAGATCGAATTCTGCTTTTTTTGATTTCTTGGCCGGCGGGACTTCCCCTGTCGGGAGAATTCGCGCATCGTATCGTCAGACAAGCCTAAGCGGCGGGACACGATGCGAATTGCCATTCTGAAAGAACGACATGCGGGTGAGACCCGCGTGGCGGCCACTCCTGAAACCATCAAGAAATTCACCAAGGCCGGTCATGTCATCGCGGTCGAAAAAGGGGCCGGCGACACCGCCAGCATTCCTGACAGCGAATTCGAGGCGGCCGGTGCCGAGATCGGCACGCTCGCCGCGACACTGAAGGGCGCGGATGCGGTCTTCGGCGTGCGCTGCCCGGACGAGGCAACGCTGGGCAAGCTCAAATCCGGCACGCTGCTGGTGGCCCATCTCGAACCGCATGGCGCGGCGGCCCAGGCCGAGGCCTTCGCCAAGGCCGGAATCAATGCCCTCGCCATGGAATTCGTGCCGCGTATCACGCGTGCCCAGGCCATGGACGCCCTTTCCTCGCAATCCAATCTCGCCGGCTATCGCGCCGTCATTGAGGGCGCCCAGCTCTATGGTCGCGCCTTTCCGATGATGATGACCGCAGCCGGTACTGTCGCGCCCGCCAAGGCCTTCATAATGGGTGCCGGCGTGGCCGGATTGCAGGCCATCGCGACGGCCCGCCGCCTCGGCGCGGTGGTGTCCGCCACCGATGTGCGCCCGGCCGCCAAGGAACAGGTCGCCTCACTCGGCGCGAAATTTGTTGCGGTGGAAGACGAGGAATTCAAACAGGCCGAGACGGCGGGCGGCTACGCCAAGCAGATGTCGGCGGAATACCAGGCCAAACAGGCCGAGCTCGTCGCCAGCCACATCGCGAAACAGGATGTGGTCGTGACTACCGCCCTTATTCCGGGCCGCCCGGCGCCGACCCTGGTGACCAAGGCCATGGTGGAGAGCATGCGTCCTGGTTCAGTCATCGTGGACCTCGCCGCCCCGACCGGCGGCAATTGCGAACTCACCAAGGCCGACGAGGTCGTCGATCATGGCGGCGTGAAAATCATCGGGTTCAGCAATCTTCCGGGACGGCTGGCCGCGGATTCCTCGGCGCTCTACGCCAAGAATCTCGCCAATCTCCTGCCTCTGCTGGTCAGCGAGGACGGTGCCCTGGGCCCGCACTGGGACGATGAAATCATCCAGGGCATGGCCCTGACCAAGGACGGTGCCGTGGTGCATCCGAGCCTTGTGAAAGAGGATGCCTGATGAATTCGATCCTGCTTGGTTCAGCCGTTCTTGTTCTCTTGCTCGGGATGATCAATCTATCCATCGGCGTGTTCTATGGTGTCTACGATTTCCTACCGCCGCTGAAATACGACCTCTATCAATATCTCAGCGAAATGGGGCTGCCGAACAATCGCAATGCGGGTATCGGAACGGCCGTGTTCTTCGGCATTCCCCAGGTCCTGATTGCGGTCTGGGCCATTCCCCGCATTCGAAATATCAATGGAGCAGCTCATGGAAGCCGTTGATCCGACAATCTATCGCCTCGCGATTTTCGTGCTGGCGGTCTTTGTGGGCTATTACGTTGTCTGGTCGGTCACGCCGGCGCTGCACACGCCGCTCATGGCTGTCACCAATGCCATCTCTTCGGTCATCATCGTTGGAGCCCTGCTTGCCGCCACTGCGGGAGCGGGAAGCGATACGGGTGATGCCGGGACCGGTTTCTCCGGCCTGATGGGCACGATCGCGATCGTGCTGGCGAGCGTGAACATATTCGGCGGCTTCATGGTCACCCAGCGCATGCTGGCGATGTACAAGAAGAAGGAGCGCTAGAGCATGTCAGCCAATCTCGCCGCTCTTCTCTACCTCGCCTCCGGCATTCTCTTCATCCTCGCCCTGCGGGGCCTGTCGAGCCCGGAAACGGCCCGCCAGGGCAATTTCTTCGGCATGGCCGGCATGGCCATCGCCATTGTCACCACGCTCTTCCTGGTCAATCTGGACGCCGGATCGATCGCCATGATCGTCGGAGGTGTGCTCGTGGGCGGCGGTATCGGTGCCGTCATTGCCCAGCGCATCCCGATGACGGCGATGCCGCAACTGGTCGCCGCCTTCCACTCGCTGGTGGGCATGGCCGCCGTTCTCGTGGCTGCCGCGGCCCTTTACGCGCCGGAAGCCTTCGGCATCGCCGACAGCGTGGGCAATCTGAAACAGCTCAGCCTGTTCGAACTCTCGCTGGGTACGGCGATTGGTGCCATCACCTTCTCCGGTTCGGTGATCGCCTTCGCCAAGCTGAACGGCAACATGTCCGGCGCCCCGATCCTCCTGCCGGCCCGGCATCTGATCAATATCGCCATAGGTGTCTTCATCGCGGTGATGATCGCCTTCCTGATGGCCTCCGGCGGTGATGCGAAGACCGCCTTCTGGATGATCACGATCGCCGCCTTCATCCTGGGTGTGACCCTGATCATTCCCATCGGCGGCGCCGACATGCCGGTGGTGGTGTCGATGCTCAACTCCTATTCGGGCTGGGCCGCGGCCGCACTGGGCTTCACCCTCGAGAATACCGCACTCCTGGTCACCGGCGCCCTGGTGGGTTCGTCCGGTGCGATCCTGTCCTACATCATGTGCAAGGGCATGAACCGCTCCTTCATCTCGGTGATCCTGGGCGGGTTCGGCGAGGACGGCGCAGCCGCAGCCGATGCCGGACCGCAGGGCAATGCCAAACTGGGTTCCGCCGAGGACGCCGCCTTCGTGATGAAGAATGCCGGCAAGGTCATCATCGTGCCGGGTTATGGCATGGCCGTGGCCCAGGCCCAGCACGCACTGAAGGAAATGGCCGACCTGCTGAAGGCCGAGGGCGTGGACGTGGCCTATGCCATCCACCCGGTCGCCGGACGCATGCCGGGTCACATGAATGTCCTGCTCGCCGAGGCCCAGGTTCCCTATGACGAGGTCTTCGAGCTGGAAGACATCAATTCCGACTTCTCCAATGCCGACGTGGCCTTCGTGATCGGTGCCAATGACGTCACCAATCCGGCGGCCGAGGATGATCCTTCCTCGCCGATCTATGGCATGCCGGTCCTGCAGGTCTGGAAGGCGCGCACCGTCTTCTTCATCAAGCGCTCGCTGGGCTCGGGTTATGCCGGTGTCGAGAACCCGCTCTTCTTCCGGGACAACACGATGATGCTGCTCGGCGACGCCAAGAAAATGACGGAAGAGATCAACAAGGCGATCGGCTAGCGTTCGCGCTTCATCGCCGGTTCAGTTTCGGTCGGCCAGCATGTTCCGCATGCTGGCCGCTCTGATTCTCATCGCCACCGACCCCATCGCCGAGGACTGCTCTTTCGAGGGCATCAACCTGCATGGCGAGGTCGAGGTCGTGGAGAGTTTCGCCGATATCAGGGTCCAGGTCGTCGAGAGCTTCCCCGATCTGAAAGTCCGCACGGTGGAGAGTTTCGCCGATGATTGCGGCGAATGGGAATTCGTCGAGAGCTTTCCGGATTTCACCATCGAATTCGTCGACAGTTTCCCGGACATCAAGATTCGTTTTGTCGAGAGTTTTCCTGGCCTGCCCTAGGAAATGCGGCGCAGACGGAATTCCGCTCGGGCGGTCGATCCGTCTGCCTGGCCGATCATCAATGTCACGAGAAGAACACCGTCCGATCCGAGCTCATAGGTCAGGCCCTCAAACTCGGCCCGGGTTCCTCGTGCCGAGATGAAGGCGAAACTCACCTCTTCATCGCGCTCTTCCCAGCCCGTGAAATCGGCGTCGAAATGCTTGACGTGATAGCCGGACACTCCGTCCACCTCGCCGAGCATCAGGATTTCGGTGAATTGAAGCTCGCCGTCGGAGACGATCTGGAAAACCCCTGTCATGCGGCCGTCGGGCGAGGACATCCAGCATTCACTGACTTCACCGCCCAGGCCTTCACCGGCCCAGCAGCCTTCTAGCCAGGCCAGGGCCCGGAAGTCGGCATGGTCGTCGGCCATCGCGGTGGATGAGAGTAAAAGACCTGACAGACAGGCGGTCAGAAAACGCATATCGCCCTCCCTTGATGCGAAACGGTAACGTCATCCCGCTTGACACTGCAAGCAGCCCGGTTGATGGCTCGGGCATGACCTCCGAGCGACTTTCCACCGAAGCCGTCCGCGCCATTCTCGATGAAGCGCGCATCTTCGAGCGTCTCGAGGCGTTCGATCCGCGCTGGGTCGGATCAATCCCGCTGGATATTCACGGGCCCGGTGCCGATGCCGATATCTGCTGTTCGGCCAAGGGTGATCTCGACGGATTCGAGGCCTTTCTGAGATCAGAATTCGGAGATCTGGCCGACGCCAGCGTGTCCCCAAACCAGCATGCCGGGGAAGCCTCGATCATCGCCAAGTTTTCGCTCGGCAACCTTCCCGTCGAGATCTACGGCCGCAACCGGCCCGTCGAAACGCATGAGAGCTATGTCCACTGGCTGGCCGAACACCGTCTGCTGGAACTGGCCGAGGATCGCCTGCGCGAGGATGTCCGCATCGCCAAGGCCGGTGGTCTCAAGACCGAACCGGCCTTCGCCGAAGTCCTCGGCCTGGGCGGTGATCCCTTCATCGAGGTGCTGAAACTGGCCTCGCCGTCGGACGACGCACTGAAATGCCTACTACGCGGCGCCGGCTACGCGCTTCGCTAGGCGCCCTTGCGTCCCAACTCCGATACTTTCGAGAACCATTTCCGGATCGTCTTTTCCGGGGCGTGACTGGCGCCGGAAAACTGCGTGATGCGTGCGGGTTTGAAGCCGACGAAGCCAAGGATCTGACCGCGCAGCTGCCAAAGCAGGGCGTTCTTGTAGAACAGGCGGAAGAACCAGCCCGGCGTATCCGAAGTCAGGAAAACGCGTGCCGTGCGCCCGGCTAGCATGGGTTTGGGCATTGTGCCCGGCTGCACCCGGGTATCGAAGACGCGGCCGGGCAGGAAGCTGCGATCGATCAGGCCTTTCAGCTTGCCCGGCAAGCCGCCCCACCACATCGGCGTGGTGAGGACGAAATGCTCGGCCCATTCGAGATCCGCCAGGAAGGCCTCGAGAGCGGGTTCGAGCGGTTTGGTGCGGGAATAGCCGGCGTATCCGTAGTCCATGTCGAATTCGAGTTCCGGCAAATGAATGATGCGCACCTCGTGCCCGGCATCCCGGGCGGCTCGGGCATAGGTGTCTGCGAACTGGCGCGACAGCGAGGCGTCGGCGGGGTGACCATTCAGGATCGTGATACGGCGAGCGGGCATGAAATCCTCCAAAATTGACCTTGGTCATTTTCTTATCGCCAAAAATTGACCGCGGTCAATAATAAATTTGACCCGGGTCATTTTCCGTGTCATTCCGGGGTCATGGGAAAGCCTGTCCAGAAACGCACGCTCGAGACCCGGGCCCGCCTGCTCGCTACCGCTGGCGAGATTGTCACCCGCGATGGATTCGAGGCCCTGCGCATGGAGGAAGTCGCGATCGGGGCCGGTGTCGCCAAGGGCACGGTGTTCGCGCATTTCCGCGACAAGGATGCGCTGATGGACCAGCTCATCGGTGCGCGCATCGCCGATCATCTCGACCGGATCGAGACGGCTCCGCCGCCAGAAGATGTGGCCGGCATGATCGCGGTTCTCATGCCGCTCCTGCGCTTCATGACCTGCGAACGCTATGTGTTCGACGTCATCCTTCGCCTGTCCGGAGCAGCCGCCGTCGAGGAGATCGGCCCGATCGCCCAGACGTTTGAGCGACAGGTCCGTGTCCTCGCCGCCTGGCTGGCGCAGGGACCGTTCCGCAAGGATGTCGCGCCGGAACTCCTGGCCGAGGGGGTGCAGGCGTTCGCGATCCAGGCCATGGCGCTGAATTACTGCGCGCTCAACCAGGTCGTCCCGCTGGAGACGCGGCTGCAGCAATATCTGGATGCCTGGCTTAAGCCGCCTGCCTGATCAGGCACAGCCCGCACAACGCGGTGCAGCCGGATCGACCTCGAGGCGCTTGGCCTCGATCTCCTCTCCGCATTCCACGCAAAAACCGTAATCGCCCTCTTCCAGGCGTTCGAGCGCGGCATCAATACGCCGAAGCTCCATGGCCCGGCGGGCATCGGCAGCCTTGGCCATGGCCTGGACCTGGAGACTGTCCATGCGCGAGAGCCGGCCGACCGATTGCTGGTCGAGCTCGACCGGTTTGCGATCCTCGTCCGCGGCTTCGCTGAGCGCGAGCAATTCGGCCCTGAGGTCCAGCAAGGCCTTGCGTGCCCTGGCGGGATCGATCACTTGCCGGCCATCAGGCAGAGCTGTTCGAACATCACGTCGACGGCTGCCAGGGCGGTGATCTCGGCCGGGTCATAGGGCGGCGAGACTTCCATGATGTCGGCCGCGACGAGATTGTCGATCTCGAAGGCCCGCAGGATACGCTGGGCCTCATAGGTGGTCAGGCCACCGGGCACCGGCGTGCCCGTTCCCGGGGCGTAGGCCGGATCCAGCGCGTCGATGTCGAAGGACATATAGGTCGGCCCCTCGAATTTCGGCAGCGTCTTCAGGAAGGCCTCCAGACCGTTGATGCGCACATCATCGACCGTCGTGACATTGACGCCGAACTTCTCGACCACATCCGTGTCATCACCCGAAGCCAGCGGGCCGCGAATGCCGAACTGCCAGGTGTTCTGCGGCTTCACCAGGCCCTCCTCCAGCGCGTGACGCAGGAAGGCACCGTGGTGATACTCACAGCCCCAGGCCGCCGGATACGTGTCCAGGTGGGCATCGAAATGGATGAAATTCACCGGACCATATTTTTTGTGCACGGCACGCAGAAGCGGCAGTGTGTTGGAGTGATCGCCACCGACCGCGATGAATTTCTTGCCGCGGGACAGGATGTCTCCGAAGAAAGCCTCCACCCGCTCGCCGGTCTGGGCCATGTCGATCGGCACAGTCGGGCAATCGCCCACATCGCCAACCTTGAGCTTCTCGACGAAATTGACCTCGCGGGTCATGTGATAGCCGCGCCCCATCGAGGACAGTTCGCGCACTTTCGTCGGCGCAAAGCGGGCGCCCGGGCGGTAGCTCAGCGCGCCGTCATAGGGCAGGCCGGCCAGAGCCACGTCGTAACCGGCATCCACCGGGACATGCGGCAGGCGGAAGAAGGTCTTGATGGCCGCGAAACGGGGCTGTTCCCGGCCGGGGATGGGGGTAAAATCGATCTCGCTCATGCCGCCGGTCTATCATTTCCGGGCGGCGGGCGAAATGCCCCCACCCTGTCTCTTGCATCCGCGCTGCAGGCGGTCCATCTCCATGGGTAACCGGCAAGGGAGTTCCGTAATGAGAGAGCATTTCCTGCAACTGGCCGAGCATGCCCGCTGGGCCAATCAGCGCATCTATGACGCGGCCGGCACGCTGGGTGATGATGCCCGTCATCGCGATATCGGCGCCTATTTCGGCAGTCTGCATGACACGCTGGCCCACATCCTGGTGGCCGACCAGCTTTGGATGGCCCGACTGCACGGCGAGGCCCCGCCGCATGACGCCCTCGACGCCCGGCCCTGGCCCGATTTCGAGACGCTTCGCGCCGCCCGCGAGGTGCAGGATGCGCGCACGCATGATTTCATCGCGGGGCTGAGCGATGAGGAGATCGCGGAGATGTTCGACTACAAGGACATGTCCGGCACGGATCGCAGCCTGCCGCGCCGTGTGATCCTGACCCATCTCTTCAACCACGCCACACATCATCGCGGCCAGGCGCATCACATGCTCAAGCAATTGGGGATGGACGAACCGCCGCCGCTCGACCTGCCCTATTTCGTGCTCGATCTGCTCTAGATCCGTCTCGTTTCGCCGCGCGGCTGACGGGGGGGATTGGGGACCTGCACAATTCCGCTGGCTGCCACGCCCGTCGGTGATACCGTCATCCGCTGTTGTTCCAATGGGGGCTCAATGTCTGACACGATCCTTGAGCTGGCGAACGTCTCGAAGGCGTTTTCCGGCAAGCCTGCCGTCCGCGGCCTGGACTTCCAGGTCTCCCGCGGACAGATCACCGGTTTTCTCGGACCAAACGGTGCCGGTAAGACTACATCGCTGCGCATGGCGCTGGGCATTCTGACGCCCGACAGCGGCAAGGTCCGCCTGTTCGGCAAGACGCCGGGCTCCAGGTCACTGGACCGGGTCGGTTTCCTGCCCGAGGAGCGCGGCATCTATCGCAAGATGAAGGTGATCGACGTCATCGTCTTCTTTGCCCGCCTCAAGGGTGTAAGCCCTGCGGTAGCGCGGGAACGCGGCCTGGCCATGCTCGAGGAATTCGGCCTCGCCAGCGTTGCCGAGCAGAAGGTGAAAACCCTCTCCAAGGGCATGGCACAGAAGGTCCAGATCATCTCGACCCTCGTGCACGAACCGGAATTCATCATTCTCGACGAGCCCTTCTCGGGTCTCGACCCGGTCAACCAGATCGCGCTGGAACAGGTTGTTCGCAGACAAGCCGAGGCCGGGCGCACCGTGCTGTTCTCGACCCATGTCATGGAACATGCCGAACGCCTGTGCGACCAGATCCTGCTGGTTGCCCAGGGCAAGAAAGTCTTCGGCGGTACCGTCAATGAAGCCCTGTCCAACGTACCGCGCCGCGTGATCGTGGAAGCGAGCTGCGAGACGGATCTCTCCACCCTGCTGAGCCAGCAGGGCGAGGTGGTGATGGATGGCGAGGTCGAGGGAACGATCCGCCGCTGGCATGTCGACCTGGCTGCCGGAGCCGACGCCCAGGACGTGTTGAAGACCTGTGTCGACAACAAGGTCCAGCTCGCCCGGTTCGAACCGGTCCGCGCCCATTTGCATGATGTGTTTGTTCACCTGGTCGAGAACCGGGTCCAGCCGGACGAGGAGCTGGTCTGATGCGCGCCATTTACCTGATCGCCCGACGTGAATTCCTCTCCTACGTGGCCACCTGGGGCTTCTGGCTCTCCCTGGCCTCTGTCCCGATGTTCATGGCGCTGGGCTTCGGCCTGCCCGCCCTGATCGAGAACTCCCAGCCGACCCGCTATTACGCCCTCATCGACGAGAGCGGCGGTGCGCTGGAGAATGCGTTCTATTCCAGTATCGAAGCTGAATCTGAAGCGGTCCGCGAGGAGGCTCGCGAACAGATCGAGGCCATCGCGGGCAATAATCCGCAGATCCAGGCGGCCATGGATGCCAGCCTGGCACGGGTCTTCTCCGATGACGGCTATATCCGCGTCGCATCACCAGGAAGCAATATCGACAGCTTGCGTCCCTTCCTTATCGGCGAACAGACAATCGACACCGAAGAAGGCCCCCAGCCGCTCTTCGCAGCCGTTTTCCTGCGCGGATCCGCCGAATCCGGGATCGAGATCGAATACTGGAGCACCAATCTCACCGACAATAATCTGCGCAATCTGATCGAGCGTGGCCTGTCGACCCATATGCGCAATACGCGCCTGTTGGCAGAAGGCATCTCGATCGACGCCCTGGCAGCCGCAGATGCGCTTAATCCGACAGTTCGCGAGCTCAACCCGGAACGCTCGGATGGCGCTGCCGAGGTCACCTTTGCGGATCGCATCCCGATCATTGTCGGCATCGCTGTCTCCTTCGGTCTCTGGATCATCATTTTCTCGGTCGTGAACATGCTGCTGACCGCGATGATCGAGGAGAAGGGCAACAAAGTGCTCGAGATGATGCTGGCCTCGTCGCGCCATCACGAGATCCTGGTCGGAAAGCTGCTGGGTGTCGCAGCCGTCTCGGCCACCTTGCTGGTGTTCTGGGGTGGGCTTGGCATGGGCATGACGGTGCTTCTGCAGCAGTTCGCATCCTCGGCCGACATCCCGCTGGCCGACATTCTCGGCGCGGTGCTCGATCCGGGCCTGCTGCTGCCGGCCTTCGCCTATTTCATCATCGGCTATCTCATGTATGGCGCGATCTTCCTGGCCATCGGCTCGCTCTGCGAGACGCTGCAGGACGCCCAGACCCTGATGAGCCCGATGATGCTGGTGATGATGGCACCGTTGATCATCATCATGATGGCCGCGGAATCACCGGACTCGCCGATCGTCTCGATCACCAGCTGGGTTCCGGTCTGGACGCCCTTCATCATGCTGGCGCGCCTTCCGCATGATCCGCCGACGATGGCGATCTTCGCCACATCCGGCCTGATGATCTTCACCTCGATCGTGGTGATCTGGGGGTCCGGAGTGCTGTTCCGCATGGGCGCCCTGAACCAGGCCAACCAGGATACGGTGAAACGCTGGTTCAGCTTCGGGGCCGCGAAGGACTAGGCCCCGGCCGCACGCACCTCGACCTGTCTGGGATCCACGGCCTCGCCGCATTCCGAACAGGTCGTGATGCCGCGGAAATCATGGCCACAGGTTTTATGCCGGTGCAGGACGGGCGGACCGTCCTCGCCGGCATAATGCTGATCGCCCCAGTGTACGAGTGCGATGATCGCCGGATAGAGGCCGAGACCTTTCTCGGTGAGCCGGTATTCATGCCGGACCGGACGGTCCTGGTAGGGCCGCTTGTCGAGCACGCCCTCCTCCACGAGATGGGCAAGACGTTCGGTCAGCACACGCCGGGCGATGCCCAGATTCGACCTGAAATCCTCGAACCGTTTGACACCCAGGAAACTCTCCCGCAGGACCAGCATGGTCCAGCGATCGCCGATCACGGCCAGCGAGCGGGCCAGTGAGCAAGGTTCCTCGGAGAGTTCATTCCAGCGCATGCCCCAGCTTCGCATTGACTTAGTCTCATTTCAAGACTTAGATGGTCTTAAATTGAGATGGAGGGGTAAGTGGCAGACAGGAATGCGACATGCGCCATCGTGGGTGCCGGCGATTTCATCGGCTCGGCGATCGCCCGCAAATTCGCGGCTGAAGGCTATACGGTCTTCGCAGGACGACGCTCGGCCGAGAAACTCGACGGGCTGAAGGCCGAGATCGAGGCTGCCGGCGGCAAGCTCGTCCCCGTCTCCATGGACGCCCGGCGGGAAGACAGCGTCACGGAATTCCTCGAAGCCGCCAATGCCGAGGCACCGCTGGAAGTCGTGATCTCCAATGCGGGGGCCAATGTGAACTTCCCGCTGCTGGACACCACCGAACGGGTCTTCTTCAAGGTCTGGGAAATGGCCTGCAAGGCCGGCTTCCTGACCGGTCGCGAGGCCGCTCGCATCATGCTGGAACATGGCCGGGGCTCGATCTTCTTCACGGGCGCCACGGCCAGCATGCGCGGCGGCAAGGGCTATGCGGCCTTTGCCAGCGCCAAGGGCGGCCTGCGTAACATGGCCCAGGCCATGGCCCGTGAACTTGGCCCCAAGAATATCCATGTCGCGCATCTGGTCATCGATGCCGGCGTGGACACGGCCTTCGTCCGCGAACGCATCGCCGACGCCTATGGCGCCGATGCACTCGAGAAAATGCCGGAAGACGCGCTGATGGACCCGCAATCCATCGCCAATGCCTATTGGGCGCTGCACCAGCAGACCCGTGACGGCTGGACGTTTGAAATGGATATCCGACCCTATGGAGAGAGCTGGTAATGGCTGATGTAGAATTCCTGTTCGATTTCGGCAGCCCCAACGCCTATCTGGCCTGGAAGGCCATGCAGGTCATGCCCGAATTCAAGAAAGCCGACGTGGCGACCACACCGGTCTTGCTGGGCGGTATTTTCAAGTCCACCGGCAATACTCCGCCCATGCTGGCCTTCGGCGGTGTGCCGGCGAAGATGAAATATCTCGGCACCGAGATCGAACGTTTCCAGAAGCGTCATGGCATTACCGAGTTCCAGTTCAATCCGAACTTCCCGGTCAACACGCTGATGCTGATGCGCGGCTGTTACGTCGCCATCGAGGACGGCAATCTCGACGCCTACCTGGCCGCCGGTTTCCACCACATGTGGGAGGCGGGCTCGAAAATGGACGACCCAGAGGTTTTCGTCGCGGCGTTCAATGATGCCGGCCTGGACGGCCAGCGCCTGCTGGAAGGCGGCCAGCGGCCCGAGATCAAGAAACAGCTCATGGACGCCACTCAGGCCGCCGTGGACCGCGACGTCTTCGGCATTCCCAGCTTCTTCATCGGAGACGAGCTCTTCTTCGGCAAGGACACGATGTGGGAAGTGGCTGAGCGGCTGGGGTAGGGCTGGATCGCTGCACAGCTCAGCTTCGCCTATAACCTGATCGGATGCCGTGCCCTGTTGTCTGTGCGCGCCGGGGGGCGCCTGCTCCCCACTACCCCTTACATCTCATGCCGGGACGAGGCCGTATTGAAATCGAGCGGTCAAGGGTGAAACCGCCACGCGGCGCGACGCGCCCTTGACCGCTCGATTTCAATACGGCGCGCTGGCTGGCAAGCGATCTATGGGGTTTTGCGGGCTGGTGCCGACCTTCCAACCCTTTCCCCCTCATCCCAAACTTGATTTGGGACCCAGGGCGCAATCATCGCCATGGGTCCTGACTTTCTTCAGGATGAGGCGTGACCTCGGCGCTCCTCGCCAATGATGATCGAATGAGCCCGCGCCCCAAAAAGAAAACGCCGCTCCCATTCGGGAACGGCGCTTCCGTAGAAACTCGTAGGTTCTGGCGAGCCTAGCGACGACCACCGCGCTTTGCGACGAGACCTTCGCGCTGCGCCCGCTTACGGGCCAGCTTGCGAGCACGACGGATGGCTTCAGCCTTTTGGCGAGCCTTTTTCTCCGACGGCTTTTCGTAATGGTTCCGACGCTTCATCTCGCGGAAAGTACCTTCCCGCTGCATTTTCTTTTTCAGCGCGCGGAGCGCTTGCTCCACGTTATTGTCGCGCACAACGATCTGTACGATGGCTCTCTCTCCATTATCTGGATGCGAGGACCGTCCCCACATCGCTGGTTCGCCAGAGGCGCGGGCAATAGCAGGCCTGCGACGCTGTGTCCACACCATCCCTGCAGGCGAATGTGGTGACGAGCCACGTCGACTGCACTAAACAGTATAGCATGACCGACGCTTCAACCGACACGCCGCACCAGAGCCGATCCGAACGCCGCGCTATTCGCGAGGCCCTGCTGGACGCTGCGCTGCCGCTTGCGGCCTTCGACGGCTGGTCCCGCACGACCTTCGACGCCGCCGCCCGCGAAGCCGGAATCGGCGCCGACAATGCGCTCCTGGCCTGTCCACGCCGCGAGCTCGATCTTGTTGTCTTCTGGTCACACCAGATGGACGAACAGGCCGCCCGCGCGATTCGCGACACGGACATCGCCAAGATGCGGGTTCGCGAGCGGGTCGCCTTCTGCCTGACGGCCCGCCTGGAAGCGATCGGAGAGCACGAGGAAGCCGCCCGCCGGGCCCGTGCGCGGCTGCTGCTGCCGGATGCGGCCTCTGAAGGCCCGCAACTGGTCTGGCGCAGTTGTGACACGGTATGGCGGGCGATCGGCGATCACTCGACCGATTTCAACTTCTACACCAAGCGCGCCATTCTCTCAGGCGTCTATACCGGCACGCTGAGCATGTGGCTGCAGGATGACAGCGCCGACAAGTCGCGCGCCAAGCAGTTTCTCGATGACCGGATCGAGAACATCATGCAGTACGAGAAGACCAAGTGGAAATGGCGCGAACTCACCGCCAAAATGCCCGACGTGGCGAGCCTTCTCGGCAAGATGCGCCACGGCGCCGGCCCGAACAGCTGATCACCCGCGAATGACGCCAGAAATACCCGCACTGATAGTGTGCGCTTAGCCGCCGCGCGGCCTTTGGTCAGATTACATTTCGCCCGCCGGCACGCCAGATTGAGCTCATGACCCGTCAAGAGAACCGGGAGACAAGCTCATGACCCGCCAGCTCATTGCCCTGGAACCGCATCGCAAGCCGGAAGGCATCGGAGATCGTATCGCGTACGGCTTCGTGAAACTGCTGCGCTTCTTCGCCGACACGTTTTTCGCCAAGCGCTACGGCCACCGCGCCGTCGTGCTCGAGACCGTGGCCGCCGTGCCCGGCATGGTCGGCGGGCTGTTGCAGCATCTCAAGGCGCTGCGCCATATCCGCGATGATGAAGGCTGGATCCGCACCCTGCTGGACGAGGCGGAGAATGAGCGCATGCACTTGATGACCTTCATCGAGATTGCCAAGCCCAGCCTGCTCGAACGCATCATCATCATGGTCACGCAGGCGATTTTCTATAATTGCTATTTCTTCCTCTATCTCTTCGCCCCGCGCACGGCGCACCGTGTCGTGGGCTATTTCGAGGAAGAGGCGGTGACCAGCTACACGCAATACCTGGCCGAGATCGAAGCCGGGCGTCATCCCAATGTGCCCGCTCCCGACATCGCGATCGAATACTGGGGACTGCCCCGGACCGCCACGCTGCGAGATGTCGTGATCGCGGTCCGGGCCGATGAGGCCGGACATCGCGACGCCAATCACGCGTTCGCCGATGCCCTCACCCGGCGGCCGCAGGCGAAAGCCGCCTAGGGCTCAGTTTCCGGCGTTCTCGAGGATGGCGTTGGAACAGGTCTGCGGCGCAACAAAATCATTGGCGACGGCGTCGTAGCAGAGAATGCCCGTCGTGTTGTCGCCCTCATTGGCCTCGGCGACCATGGCGCCGTCGTCCAGCTCAACCTCGATGGCGACCAGCGTATAGCTCTCATTCCAGTCCGACGCGGTGTCATTGCCGGTCCCGCGCAGCGTGCCCTGCACGGTGACGAGACGCGGGAAATTCATCGGAATTGTCGGCAGGGTCTCGGTATAGCTGTGCCAGTTGTTCGGATCATTGTAGACGCCCGGACCCTCGTTGAAACGAACCGTCGCCGTCACCGGACAGTTATCTGTCGACCCGCCATGGTCGCGATTACCGGCATTGTTGACCTGGAAAGTCGCGTTGACGCGGCGAGACATGCGTTGCCCGGCGGCATTCTGGCGCTGGGCGATGCGAACCTCGCCGCCCGGCGAAACACCCTGGCCGCCGGCCATGGGATGTTCAGCGAAGGTGAAGTCGGGCTGACCGACACCCGGATTGCGCAGGAAACCGCACGGATCCACACCCGCGGTGCCGGTGGTCGTCGGAGCATTGCCACCGCCGTTGGAACCCGGTGCCGGAGCCGGTCCCGGGCCCGGTTCGGCTGTGCCGGTGGGCAGACCCGATCCGCCGCCCGGTGTGGGCGCCGGCGTCATCACGCCCGAAGGCGGCCGGCTGTCGCCGGGACGCGGGGCATTGCCCGTCGTCGCGCCATGGGTCGGGTCATCCTCCTCTTCCTCGGGCAATTGCGCCCAAGGCGGCAGGCCGAGATCATCGGCCTTGAGCTGACCGAGATTGGCGGTGTGCACAAAGGTCGACATCGGCGTCGGACCGCTCGGCTGGTTCGGACCGGGCCGATTGGAAACCATGTCTACGGTCTGCCAGTGCTCCACATCCAGCGTGTCGCCCCGATAGAGGATGATGACATCCCGCGGCGCCTGGCAGGACGGGTCGGGGATCGGGCCAGAGAAGATCGAGAAATTGCCGTCGGTATCCGTGAAACCGGGCAGCCAGTTGCTGGTATTCCAGACACAGTTTCCGCCGGGACAGCCGGCGCTCCAGCGCACCATGGCCATCACCTGCAGCGGCATGCCGGGCGTGCTGAGCGGCCCATTCACCAGCTGGACCGTATCAGTCCGCACAATCTGGCCGTCGAGCCGCCAGGTACAGGCGGCCTCGGCGGCGGCAGGCAGCGCAGCTGCCAGTCCCAATGACGCAAACACACTTGTCAGTCCCGAGCGCATGGCTTCCCCCTCACCGGTCTCAATCAAGTCTGTACAGCAAGAGTGGCAGTCAAACGCAGGGCGCGCAAATCAATCCGGTGCGGTCAGACGACGCGGGATATGCCACCCGGCCATTGCGGCGACTCGAACCAGACCCGCTCGGCCGGCACCTGGACGAGTTCACGCTCGGGCCATTTGAGCGCCGTCAGATGTCCGCCAAAGACACAGCCCGTATCGACACAGATGACGTTGTTTTCCTCGCGCACATCAGGCTTAGCGACATGTCCGTGCACCACGGTGGCGTGGCCGTAATAATTCGCCGCCCAGTTCCGCCGGATCGGCAGGTCGTGCTTGTCCCGCCCCTTGGCGACATCGCCGAACAGGGCGAAGGACCGCGCCGCGCCGCCGGTCTGGCCATGCAGGTCCTCGCGCAGACCGGCATGGGCGACCACGAGCCGCCCGCCATCGAGCATGAGGTGGAAGGGCAGGCTCTCCAGGAAATCATGCACCTGGACCTGGAATTCCGGCGGCTGGGTCTGGAATTGCGCAATCGTGTCCTGGATGCCGTGGCTGATCCGGACGTCCCGGCCCTCCAGATAGCGCCGCCACTTGTCGTCATGATTACCGGCCACGCAATAGGCGCGCCCGGCCCCGACCATGCCCATGACCAGACGCAGCACGTCCGGTGCCCGCGGACCGCGATCCACGAGATCTCCGAGAAAGACCACGCGTCGGTTCTCCGGGTGCGAGACCCTGTAATCCCGGTAGCCCGGCGGCCCGTCCGACGCGACCCGGTAGCCCAGCTTGCGCAACAGCGCCTCCAGCTCGCCCGCACAACCATGCACGTCGCCGATCAGGTCGAACGGCCCCGCATCATCCTGGTGTGCCCGGGGATTGAGGGAATCGATGGTCATGGCGTGATCATAGCGCTATCAGAGCGCTACTCACCCCAGCGGCTCCAGCCGCGTTACATGGCCCATCTTGCGGCCGGCGCGGGTGGCGCGCTTGCCGTAAAGATGCAGGCGCGAATGCGGCTCGCCGATCAGGGTCTGCCAGTGCTCGACATCCTCACCGATGAGATTGTGCATCACGGCCCGCGAATGCGGGGTCACATCGCCGAGCGGCCAGCCGGCCACAGCTCGCATATGCTGTTCGAACTGGCCGCAGGGACAGGCATCGCTGGTCCAGTGACCGGTATTGTGGACGCGCGGCGCGATCTCGTTCACGAGCAGCTCGCCGTTCTCCATCTCGAACAGTTCGACGGCGAAGACACCGATATGATTGAGGCCATGGCCGATCGCATTGGCGATCTCGAGTGCGCGGGCCTGGGTGGCGGCGTCGACTCGCGGCGCCGGCGCGGTCGTGGTGCGCAGTATGCCGTCGCCATGCTCGTTCTCGGCCAGGGCGTAGGCCAGGACATCACCGTCCAGTGACCGGGCGGCCACCACGGAGAGCTCGCGAACGAAATGCGCGGCACCTTCCAGGATCGCGGGCTGGTTGCCGATCTTCTTCCAGGCGCTCTCCGCCTCTTCCGCGGAGCGGATCCAGGCCTGGCCCTTGCCGTCATAACCGAACCGGCGGGTTTTCAGCAGGGCTGGCAATCCCGTCACCTCGATGGCGGCATGCAGGGAGGCGATATCATCGACCTCGGCAAAGGCGACGGTCGGCACACCGGCCTCGTTGATGAAAGTCTTCTCGACGACACGGTCCTGGGTCAGTTCCAG
The DNA here is from genome assembly GCA_965228215.1 of uncultured Maricaulis sp. GTDB lineage: Bacteria > Pseudomonadota > Alphaproteobacteria > Caulobacterales > Maricaulaceae > Maricaulis. The sequence continues at coordinate 644,504 of OZ245800.1, forward strand.
CGACCGGGCGCCCGGGCGTAATTCCGATACCCGAGAGGCGATCGAGACCGTCTCGACGGGCACATTCTCGAACTCGAAGGTGATGGCGTCGCAGCGGTCGGCAAAAGCGTGTACCGCGCCCTCGTCATCCCAGGGCGCCGCAAAGGAACGGGCGGCCACGCGGGAAGCGGGGCAGTCGGGTTCGGGATCATAGATGTGGACGTCGAAACCGAGCTCGGCGCCGGCCACGGCCAGCATGCGGCCCAGCTGTCCGCCGCCGAGGATACCGATAACCGAACCGGGAGCGAGCGGGCCTTGCGTCATCTGTGTTCAGTCCTCGACCGTCTCGGCGACACTCTCGGTCTGGGCATCGCGCCAGCTTCCGAGACGATCGGCCAGGGCCGGATCCGAGATCGACAGGATGGAGGCGGCCAGGAGGCCGGCATTCTTGGCGCCCGCCTCGCCGATCGCCAGCGTGCCGACAGGCACACCGCCCGGCATCTGCACGATGGAGAGAAGACTGTCCTTGCCGCTCAGCGCCTTGGACTTCACCGGCACGCCGAGCACAGGCAGCGAAGTCATCGAGGCCACCATGCCCGGCAGGTGCGCCGCACCGCCGGCTCCGGCGATGATCACCTTGATGCCCTGCGACCGCGCGTTCTTGGCGAATTCGACCATACGGTCCGGCGTGCGGTGGGCGGACACCACGCGGGTCTCGTAGCTGACACCGAGCAGGCCGAGGATTTCGGCGGCTTTCTGCATGGTCGGCCAGTCCGACCGCGACCCCATGATGATGGAGACTTCGGCGGGATTCTCGGCTGACGGATTGCGGGAGAGTTCGCTCATGACGCTTCCTGCGCAGGAAAAGGAAGCGCGGGACCATAACCACCGGGCCCTGAAGGTCAAGTTTTGCCTGCAATGCAAGGCGTTTCGAGCCCGGCTTGAGAGTTTCTTAACCACGAGCAGCAAGGCTGAAATCGAAGAAATAGAATCGGTTGGAGCGCCTGATGCGCATCGGATCCACGAATACGCCTCGCAATGTCTCGGCTACCGGCAAGAAATCCGGCACCGCCAAGGCATCGGGATCATCATCGACGGCGTCGGCCTCTGCAGCCCGCGACACGGCCTCGATCATGGGCGTGCCGGAAGCCGAACTGACCCCGAATGTCCAGCGTGCACTGCTTTCCCTGATGGGCGAGGTGGACCAATTGCGCCGGGAAACCGAAGCGCTGCGCGGCCGGGTCCGCGAACTGGAATCACTGGCCGATCATGATGTCATGCTGCCCGTTCTGAACCGGCGCGCCTTCCTGCGCGAGGTCAGCCGTGCCCTTGCCCTGGCCGAGCGTCACAATGCGCCGTCAGCCCTGGTCTATCTGGATCTCAACGGGTTCAAGGACATCAACGACACGTACGGGCATGCGGCCGGAGATGCGGCCCTGCACCATGTGGCCCAGCAATTGACCGCCCATATCCGCGAAACCGACGCTGTCGGCCGCCTGGGCGGTGATGAATTCGGCATTGTCCTCACCCTGACCGGGCCGGACGGTGCAGAAGCCAAGGCCGAGGAATTGGCCGAAATGCTGGAAACGACCCCGTTCGAGTTCGACGGACACAAGCTGACCGTCGGGGCGGCCTGGGGTTCGCACCCGCTGATCGCCGGCCGCAAGGCCGACGAGGCGATGGCGGAGGCCGATGCGGCGATGTATGTGCGCAAACAGGCGCAGAAATCCCGCGAGGAAAAGGCCGGCAAGCCAGGCGACCGCAAGCGCGGCTAGGAATACGTCTGAGAAGTTATTGGATAATCCAGGCCCGACTTCAGGCGATGATGTCAGGAGTCAGCTGGTCTTCCAGGACGCTGATCTCGTCCTTCAGTTTCAGCTTTTCCTTTTTCAGGCGCGCGTATTTGAGCTGATCGACGACGCCATTCTCGGTGAGAGCATCGACTTCGGCGTTCAGGGCTTCGTGTTCGGTGCGCAGCTCGGCAATGCGCGCGACGATTTCCTGCTGATCCAGGGAATTTCCGTCCATTCCGGTGAGATCTCGCTTCTAGTCTTGTCAGCCTGATCGCTGCCCGGTCATCCCGATTCCAGTTCGGGTCGACGGGTGCGTCGCCGGCGCGGGGACGCGCGGCGTTGAGGCACATATTCTAACGCAATTCGAAGGGCAATCCAAAAACCACGATCCGGATAGTTTATAACCGGCTTCGGCAAGCTAGCGGCGGCCGCCCTCGAGATCCTCGCCCCAGCGCCTGGTGGGTGACCATTCCAGGTCGAACAGGTCGAGCGCCCGGCCAACGGACTGGTCCACCAGGTCCTCGATCGTCTTCGGCTTGGCGTAGAAGGCCGGCAGAGGCGGACAAATCACCGCACCCATCTCCGTCAGCGTCGCCATCGTTCTTATATGACCGATATGAAACGGCGTTTCGCGCAGCATCAGGACCAGCGGACGGCGCTCCTTGAGCACCACGTCCGCGGCCCGTGTCAGCAGGCTGGACGTTACTCCACTGGCGATTTCAGACATCGTGCGCACCGAACAGGGCGCGATCAGCATGCCCCGGGTTCGGAAGGATCCGGACGCGATCGAGGCACCGACATCGCCCATCTTGTAGACATGGTCAGCGAGGTCGCGGAGCTCGGCGATACGCAGATCGGTCTCGTAGCCCAGCGTCATCTCGGCCGCCTTCGAGGCGACCATATGGGTCTCGATCCCGAGCTCCCTGAGCGCCTCGAGAGCCCTTATGCCGTAGACAATTCCGGATGCTCCGGAGATGCCCACGATCATGCGCTGATCATTCACCATGTCCTAACCTCGAAACCATTTGTGAGTAGACATAGCGCGTCAACGTGCTTCAATCGACTATTCCACTTCAGTAGAAGGAGATGCCTCCATGCCAATCGAAGCCCGCATTCGTGAGCTCGACGCCCGTCACACGCGTCTGGATGAAGAGCTTGATGAGGTGACAAAACACCCGTCCGCGGACTCTCTGGAGGTAGCCCGACTTAAGAAGGAAAAGCTTCGAATCAAGGAACAGATCGAGTCGCTACGACAATCGGCGCTCAGTATGGCCGTCGAGTGACCAAGCTCGACCTGTCAGTGATAAAGGGGCGGCCTTGGAGCCGCCCTTTTTGCGTTTCACGCTGCGGACACAGGCGCCCGGTACAAAAGGCCGGCGAACTGGACTAAGCTTTTCTCCCGGGAATCGGAGACTTTCATGCGTGCCATTCTCGCTGCCTCTGCGGCAGCTGCCTTCCTTCTCTCGCCGGCCGCCTTCGCGCAAGGCGATGACAGCGTGTGCATCGACGCCCGCCTGTCCCTATCCGAGGGCGAAACGGCCCGGGCGATCGAGCAGTTTAACGAATGCCTCGACACTCAGGAACTGACCCCGGACCAGGAAGTCCAGACCTATGCCGGTCTCGGAGCTGCGCATCTCGCCAGTGATGACTGGTCCGGCGCGCTGAGTGCCTTCAATTTCGCCTTCGCCATTGCCGACACGAATGATGCCGAGATCAGCAATGCCGCGCTCTGGCGCAATCGCGGGATCGCCCGGGCGCAACTGGACATGACGGAGAGCGCGCTGGAAGACCTCATCCAGGCCGCCCGCATGGCGCCGGACGACATTCTCACCCATCTCAATCTGGGCATCGTCTACCAGGACCTGGAACGCCCGGCCGACGCCGTGGTCGCCTTCGACCGCGTGGTGCGGCTGGAGCCGGACTGGGTCGGCGCCTGGCTCAACCGGTCCGGCGCCTTCCTCGATGTCGGCATGACCGAAGCCGCTGTCGAGGATGCCCGCCGCGCTGTCGAACTGGACCCGGAAAGCGGCAGTACGCTGAACATGCTGTGCTGGACGCTGATCCAGGATGGCCGCGCCGAGATCGCCCTGCCCCTGTGTGAACAGGCCGTGGCGGCAGAGCCGGAAATCGGTGCCATCGTGCACTCGCTGGCCGCGGCCCTGGAAGCGGTGGACCGGCTGGACGAAGCCCTGCCCCTCTACCAGCGCGCCTACCGGCTCTCCCCGGAAGATCCTGAAATCACAGCGGATTACGAACGCACTCACAATCCCTGAGCGGACCAGTAATTTCGAACCTGTTGCGCCGGAGCGCCCGGTGTGCCAGTTCAGCCCTCCCGTTTTGCCACTCACTTCGGAACGAAGGACAATCCCATGGCTTCAGGCGATCGCGTCGCCATCGTAACCGGCGGCGCCAACGGTATCGGCAAAGCCTGTTCCCGCCGTCTGTGCGAGGACGGTTTTCAGGTTGTCATCGCGGATGTGAATGCCGAGGCGGGCCAGGAACTGGCCGAGGAACTCGGTTCCGATCGCGGCAAGGCGCTGTTCGTGCAGTGTGATGTCTCCGACCGCCTGGCCGTGAACAATCTCCTGTCCGAGACCCGCTCGACCTTCGAACGCCTGGATGTCCTGGTGAACAATGCCGGCATCGTCGCCAAGGGCGATATCCTCGATCTCAGCGAAGCCGATTTCGACAAGGTGATGGGTGTGAACCTGAAGGGTTCCTTCCTCGTTGCCCGCGAGGCGGCGCGCCAGATGGTCGACCAGATCGAGGAAGATGACGAGCGCATGGAAGATGCCCGCCGGCGCTATTCCATCATCAACATGACATCGGTCAACAGCGTCATGGCGATCCCGGACCAGCTGGCCTATTGTACCACCAAGGGTGCCCTGACCCAGATGACCAAGGCGATGGCCCTCGGACTGGCCAGGTACGGCATCCGCGTCAATGCGATCGGCCCGGGCAGTATCAATACCGACGTGCTCAAATCGGTGAACGAGGACAAGGCGGCGATGGACAAGATCATGTCCCGCACCCCGCTCCAGCGCATCGGCGACCCGGACGAGATCGCCGCGGTCGCATCCTTCCTCGCCTCCAAGGATGCCAGCTATATCACCGGCTCCACCATCTATGCCGACGGCGGGCGCATGGCCCTGAACTACACGGTCGCGACGGACTGACGCCCCGCCTACCGCCAAAGAAAAAGGCCGCTCCATCGGAGCGGCCTTTTCTGTCAGCGAGGTGCTGAAACCTAGTCTTTCGAGTCGGAGGAACCGCCGAACAGGGTTTCCAGGTCGATCTCGCCGTCGGACGGCAGGCCGTCGTCGGAGCCGGACTGCGCGTGCAGGTCCTCGGCGCTTTTCAGCGTGTCCTGGAGCAGTTCCGGATTTTCCTCTTCCAGCTTCTTGCGGCGGGACGAGGCCTTCTTCACCTGCTCATCGAGGTCGATCTGGGAACACAGGCCCAGCGAGACCGGATCGGTCGGCTTGATATTGGCGGAGTTCCAGTGCGTGCGGTCGCGCACGGCGCCGATCGTCGTCTTGGTCGTTCCGATCAGTTTGGAAATCTGCGCATCGGAGAGTTCCGGGTGATTGCGGACCAGCCAGGCGATCGCATCCGGACGGTTCTGGCGGCGCGACAGCGGGGTGTAGCGCGGGCCGCGACGCTTGGCCGGCTTTTGCAGATCGGAGTATTTCGGCTTCACCGCCGCCATGCGGTAGTCGGAATTCTCTTCAGCCTGCTCGATTTCCTCGCGGGTCAGCTGGCCATTGGAGATCGGGTCCGCGCCACGCACGCCCATCGCCACATCGCCATCGGCGATGCCTTTGACTTCCAGCGGGTGCAGGCCGCAGAAATCCGCGATCTGGTCGAAGGTGAGCGACGTATTGTCGACGAGCCAGACAGCCGTGGCTTTCGGCATCAGGATCTCGGTCATGTCTCTTGCTCCTCGGGGGCAATAAAAAACCCGGCGCGGCGGCCGGGTGGGGGCTTCCGACGCTCATCCATCACTAAGTCCAGATGAGCGATTTGCGCCTCTATAACCCGGCGGGTGGCGTCTGCAAAGCGCCGATCTGTCAGCCTATCACGGAATCAGCAGGATTTTCCCCGAATGCTGACCGCCATCGAGGCGTTCGTGCGAGGCACGTACATCATCCAGGGCGTGGCGGCTGTCGATGACGGGTTTGAGCTGACCCGCAGCGATCCAGGGCCAGACGCGATCTTCCACAGCGCGGGCGATGCGCGCCTTCTCGGCATCCGGCCGTGCACGCAAGGTCGACCCGGTCAGGACGAGGCGTTTGAGCATGACCGGCATGAGGTCGAGCTCGACCCGGCTGCCGGTGAGAAAGGCAATGGAGACGATGCGGCCGCGCGGCTTCATCACATTGATATTCTTCTGCACATAACTGCCGCCGACCATGTCGAGCAAGACATCCACACCGCCCATCTCGCGGGCGATCGCCTCATAGTCTTCGTCGCGGTAATTGATGGCCCGATCCGCACCGAGCGTTTCACACAGGGCGCATTTTTCAGGCGTCCCGGCCGTGGCGATCACGGTCGCGCCCGCAGCCTTGGCCATCTGGATGGCCGTCGTCCCGATTCCGCTCGTACCGCCATGAACCAGGAATGTTTCACCCTGCAACAGACCGCCACACTCGAAGACGTTGGCAAACACGGTAAAGACAGTTTCCGGCAGGCCCGCCGCATCCACGAGATCCACGCCGTCCGGTGCGGCCAGGATGGAGCCTGCCGGGGCCAGGGAATAATCGGCATAACCGCCGCCCGCCACGAGGGCGCAGACCGCATCGCCGGGCGTCCAGTCCGTGACGCCCTCGCCCACCGCCTCGACATGACCGGAGACTTCGAGCCCCAGGCCTTCCGGCGCGCCCGGCGGTGCCGGATAGAAGCCCAGGCGCTCGATCTGGTCCGGCCGGTTCACGCCGCAGGCGGCGTTGCGGATCAGCACTTCACCGGGTCCGGGCTGCGGCCTATCCCGCTGTACAACCTGCAAAACCTGGGGTCCGCCGGGCTCGGTCACCGTGACGATGCGATTAGGCAAAATCTCGGTCATGGGTCTATCCTGCGTGAGACTGCAAGCCGCCGATCACGGCTCCGGGAGAGAATGATGTTCGATGACGAAAGCACTTCAAGCCAGCTGAAGAAAGACGTGATCACACCGGGCGAGGATCTCAGCGCGCTTTCCATCGAGGATCTGGCCGAACGGCGACGCCTGCTGGAGGCCGAAATCGCCCGCACCGACGAGATGACGGAAAAAAAGCAGGCCGGACGCAGTGCGGCGGACGCGGTGTTCAAGATTTGATCAAGGATTTCGGGCAGTCTGGCCCGAGCTTTGCTACGAATCGCCCCAACAGGCAGTTCGATCGAGATATGGACGCGTAATGACCGAGACCGTGACACCGACTCTGTTTCCCGCCGGCGGCGATCCCGCATCGCGAGCCCGCGATTTTGCCGTGTCGGAAATGTTCCAGAAACTCTTCCGCGAGGGCATGGACCTGGTGGAGGAAACCGCTGCCTATCTCGATGGTCCGGGCCGCGATGATGCCAAGGCGCTCGACCGCGCCGGTGCGCTGTCCTACGCGACCGAAAGCATGAAACTGACGACCCGCCTGATGCAGGCGGCGTCCTGGCTGCTGGCCCAGCGTGCCGTTGCCGAAGGCGAGATGACCGCCGAGGAAGCGACCGACGGCAAGTATCGCCTGGGCGTCGACAAGCCGACCGATGATCTCTGGCCGGAAGGCGAGATGGCCCCGCAGGTCCTGCTCGACCTCGTCGCCCGCTCGCGCGCCCTCTATGGCCGCCTCAAGCGGATCGATGACAGCCTCTATGTCGACGAGACGTCCGACGAGGACAGCAATCCGGTCGCCGGCCACATGGCCATGCTGCGCGGAGCTTTCGGCGAAGGCTGAGCCTGCTTTACACCTGAATGAAACAAGCCCGCTGCTCGCGCAGCGGGCTTTTTCATGTCGGCGCTAGAACCGGCCTAGAATCTGAACGTCGAACGCAGATACCAGGATCCGCCTTCATAGTTCGCAGCCGTACGGCGCGGATACTGGAGGCCCACGCTCAGACGGTTGGCATTCGGCGGTCCGATCTCGTCGATATAGGTATCGAAGATGTTCGAGGCACCGGCCACGATCCGGGCGCGCTCATTGATGTCGAACCCGACTTCCATGTCGACATAGACCGTCGCCTCGATCTCTGCGGACGGGCTGGTCGCCGCTCCGATCGTGCCGCGCTCGTCATAGTGCGAACCGTAGTAATTGGCCCGGACCAGGAAATTCCAGCGTTCGGAGAGCTGGGTGTCCGCAGACGCGACAAAGCGGAGATCTGGATAATTATTCTCGATATCCTCGATCGTCGCAGCGCTGACCGGGTTCACACCGCCGACCGGCGACTGGCCCACCACTTCGACCTGGTTGTAGTTCAGGGCGAGGGTGAAATCGGTCGTCAGGTCATCACCCCAGTCGGCGCTGGATGTGAACACTACGTCCACGCCCGAGGATTCGATGTCCAGGGCGTTGGTGTAGAAGGAGATCGTTGGACCGGCCGGACCTGTCGGCTGAATATCACCCGTACGATAGATCCGATCCTCCACATCGATGCGATAGACATCCACCGTCACGTTGGAGCGCTCGCCCAGATCAGCCGCGAAGCCGAGGCTGAAATTGACCGACTTCTCTTCTGATAGCGGGGCACCACCGGCCAGGATGGCCAGCGGGCTGGTCGGCGGGACGAGACCTTCCTCGACCTGCAGACCCGTCGCACCGTCAAACGTGGTGATCGTGGTGCGCACATTGGCCTGGCCCGGTGTCGGAGCGTGGAAGCCCGTCGACACGGCGCCGCGTAGCGTGAAACTGTCGCTGACCGAGTAGCGCGCCGCGATCTTGCCGTTCAGCGTATCGCCGAAATCGGAGAAATCCTCGAAACGCAGCGCGTACTGCATCATGAAGTCCGGGCTCAGATCATGTTCGAGATCGGCATAGACCGCGATGTTGTCGCGGGAGAAGGAGCCGGAATCCGCCGGACGGAAACCGGCGAGGCCGTTCGAGCCCGAACCGAGATAGGAATTCGGTTCGCCCGCATTCACGACATAGGTTTCCTCGCGCCATTCGGCACCGAAGGCGAGGTTCATGTTATCGCCCAACGGGGTCGAGAAATCGGCGTTGAGATTGAGCTCACGCTGCTCATATCCGCCGACATCGAAATCTCGCTGCGGCGGCTGGCCGCCGGACAGTCCAAGCGACGGGTTAAGCGTGTTGTTCAGGAAGTAGTCCAGGATATTCGTGCCGAACCCGGCGCTGAAATCATAGGACACGCCATTGTCCCACTCGCCCTCGATGCCGCCGACCACGCTCATATCGCGCTGGTCACCGTCGAGGAAGGGCGTGTAGCCCGCCTGCAGGCCGGTGAAGCCGAGCGCGCGCAGCGGCGCGATCGAGGAGTGGTTCGGATTGCGGTAGAAGAAGCGATACCGGCCCTTGGTGTCCGCGAAATTGCCGAACAGGTAGAGTTCCGATCCATTGTTCAGATCGATCCCGCCCGTGAAGAAGGTCCGCAGACCGCGGGTTTCCGGCCGGCCCCAGGTCTGGGCCAGCGGCGCATCACCGAAGGGCGAGTCGGCGCCGACGCCCGTGACACCGCCCGCGATCAGCGCGGCAGCATCGGGACGCTGGATACCGCGGGACAAGGCGTCATTGTCCCAATACTCGGCGGAAACATTGAAAAAGCCCTGCTCGCCCAGCGCAATGCCGACATTGGCGGCGAGGCGATAGCTGGTCTCGCCGTCGTAGAACTGACCGTATTCGCCCATCAGCTCACCACCCTCATCGGCGGTCCGCGTAACGAAGTTCATCACGCCGGCGATGGCGTCCGAACCGTATTGGGCCGCCGCACCATCGCGCAGGACTTCCACGCGCTGGAGCGCGATGCCCGGGATCATGCCGACATCGACACCGTGCGCGCCGTTACCCGCAGCCGGTGCAAAGAACTGCACCAGAGCCGAGCGGTGGCGACGCTTGCCGTTGACGAGGATGAGTGTCTGGTCCGGGGCCATGCCGCGCAGGGAGGTCGGGCGGATGAAGGCAGAACCGTCACCCGTCGCCGGCGTGGCGGTATAGGACGGGACGAGAATGCGAAGATTGTCCGTCAGGTCGGTTGAATTGCCGAGAGCGTTGAAATCCTCGCCGGAAATCACATCGACCGGGACCGGGCTGTCCGACGCCGATCGCGGCCGGCTGTTCCTCGAGCCGATAACCGTGATCTGGTCGTCGGCAGCACTGGATTGGCTTGTGTCCTGGGCGACGGCCGGGACCGTGACGCACAGGCTCATGGCGAGGACCGGAAGGCCCGCCAGCAAATATGATTTCCGCATGAATTCCCCTCTCTGTTATTCCCTTGAGAGTGGGCAAAACGCATACGGTATGCAAGCGTCAGGTGAAAAGCGTAATCCGTACAAAGACAAAGGGCGCGGCCGATACCGGCGCGCGCCCTGTTGCACTGGAAGAATCAGGTCGTGACCTAGACGAAGCCCTTGAACTTGTCCTTGAAGCGCGACACGCGGCCACCGCGGTCCATCAGCTTCTGGTCGCCACCGGTCCAGGCCGGGTGGGAAGTCGGATCAATATCCAGGGTCAGCGTGTCGCCTTCCTTGCCCCAGGTGGACTTGGTCTGGAAGGTGCTTCCGTCCGTCATCTTCACATTGATGACGTGATATTCGGGATGCGTATCGGCTTTCATCGGTCCGGCTTTCTTCAAGCGCCGCGCCACGGGATTACGTTGCCCCGCACGCAGCTCAATAACTCTGGAGGGCGGCTCTTACAGGAAGAGTCGCGGCAGGGCAAGCAGGCAAGGGAGTTGGGGTAAAAAACGCCGGCTCGGCAATTGCCCTGCCTTTCCGGCGTATGTATATTTATACACATGCATGGAGGCCCGGATGAGCGATCCAGACTACACGCGGACAGGTCGACGAAAGCGCGTGAATCTCACCGTCCGCGAAGACGTGATGAAGAAGGCCCGCGAGCTCGGCCTCAATACTTCACGAGCGGCGGAGGCGGGGATCGAAGCCGCGATCCGTGAAGAAAAAGGCCGTCGCTGGAAGGACGAGAACCGCGACGCGATCAAGGCGCACAATGCGCGAGTTGAACGCGAGGGCGTTCTTCTGCCACCGCCCTGGCTGGACGAGATCTGATGGCACGGTTCGACCTCTACCGAACCCGGTCGACGCGAATACCCTATCTCCTGGACGTCCAGGCCGGCCTGCTGGACGAGCTCGCGAGCCGTACTGTCATCCCTGTCCTGCCTGGCGAACAGGTTGGCGCCGCGCACATGTCCCGCCTCAATCCCGTTATTCACATTTCCGGAATTGCTCATCTCCTGATGACACAGGAGATCACGACGGTGCCTCGGGAGACGCTGCGCAATCGAGTGGGCAATCTCGAAGCCACGCACCGCGACGCAATCACGGCCGCGCTCGATTTCCTGTTTCAGGGATATTGATGAGATCTGGTTGGACCACAAAGCGGCCAGAGATCAATTCTTATTGTTCTTATCAATCCAGATTTGGAACCGTATTTCTCGGCAGGAGTTCCGGGCTTTTTCGAGCCTACGCTGAACAAACTTAAAAACTGGATCGGCACTCTGAGACCGCTCTTCATTCGTCAAGCCAAGCATCGAAAATCCGAGCTCCAGCCGTTCGCTCATGTCAGAGACTTCAAATGCTTCCATGCTCTGGATCACCCAGCCACGCCGAACACAATGACGAGAAAACTCGCTCGCCTCGTTGACTGATAGCAATCTTGTTCCCTTGGCGGATTTTGCGGCGAGAAACTGGTCATCCATATCGTCGAAGGGACACTCCGATCCGGCCATCATCGCGACGTCAGCTTGAGCTCGATCCGCCGGTTCTGGGCATTGGCTTCCGCCGAACGGCCCTCCACCAGCGGGTAGTGTTCGCCAAAGCCTGCCGCGACAAGCCGTTCGGACGGCACACCATAATCCTCGAACAGATTCACGACCGAGATCGCCCGGGCCGCTGACAGGTGCCAGTTGGAGGCATAGGTCGTGCGGATAGGCAGCGGGTCGGTATGGCCGTCGATCCGGATGACCCAGTCGAGATCGTCCGGGATTTCGCTGGTCAGCTGGATGATCGCGTCGGCGATCGGGCGCAGGCTTTCCCGGCCCTCGCTCGAAAGCGCCGCCGAACCACTGGCAAACAGCACATCGGTCTCGAACACGAAACGGTCGCCGACGATGCGCACGCCGGTACGATTGCCGAGAATGGCACGCAGGCGTCCGAAGAAGTCTGAGCGATATACGGCAAGCTCAGCCGCCCGCTCGGCCAGGGCAGCATTGAGCCGCTCACCCAGATTGATGACCTGGGCCTCGGCCTCTATGGCTCGCTGCTCCGCTGCATCCAGTGCCGCGTTGAGCGTGGCGATCTGGTCGCGCAGGACCTGGAGCTGCTGATTGAGCAGCATCACGGCGCGCATGCTCTCCTCGGACAGCTCGCGTTCGGCATCGAGCTCGTCCTGCAGGGCCGCCGACTGGGTCTGGGCCATGGCCAGGGCGCCGGTCAGCGCATCGCGCTCCTCGTTGAGACCGACGATCTCGGTCTCGAGTCCGGTGATTCTGAGCTCGAGCGCGGCATTCTCATCTCGTGCGAGGTCGAGTTCCTCGGCGAGAACGGCAAGCTGGGCATTGAGGGCCGCCAATTGCTCGTCCCGGCCCATCAGGGCGCGGCTCAGTGCAAACTGGCTGACCACGAAGACGGACAACAAAAAGACGATGACGAGCAGGAGCGTGGCCAGGGCATCCACAAAGCCCGGCCAGTGATCACCGCCATCATTGTCCTGGAAGCGTGCGAAACGCGGCGCAGCCATGCCTATTCGCCTCCCCGCTCCCGGGCTTCCAGGGTCCGGATCAGGAGGCGGATCTCCTCGCGCAGGGCGCGGGCCAGTTCCTGCTGGCCGTCACGGCTGTCATCGGTGAAGCGCTGGAGGGTCGTATCAAGCTGGCGCGTATGCCGATCCATCGTGGTCGCGAGGCGTTCGATCGTCTCGGCGGTCTGTTCCAGCAGCGCGCCGACATAGGCCGACGAGACTTCGCCATCGCCGGCAGAAGCGGGGCCGGCCGCAGCGACGCGGGAGATCGAGGACAGCCATTCCTCGATCTCGTTGTAGAACCGGTTCTGCGCCCGGCTGGCCTGGAGATCGAGGAAGCCGATAACCAGCGAGCCGCCCAGACCGAAGAGCGAGGACGAGAAGGCTGTACCCATGCCCTGGATCGGTCCCTGGATGGCGGCAATCAGTTCGGCCGGATCAACCTCGCCGGCTGCATTGGCGGACACCGCTGCTACGGCGTCGCCAACATCCTGGACGACCTCAAGCAGTCCCCAGAACGTGCCGAGCAGACCGAGGAAGATCAGCAGGCGTCCGAAATAACGAGTGAAGGCACCGGCCTCCGACATGCGCGCACCGACAGAGTCGAGCACGGTGCGGACCGATCCGGCCGACAGCCGGACACGGCCGTCGGCATCACCGATCATGGAGGCCATGGGCGCAATCATCGCCGGCGGAGACGGCAGGGTTGCCGGGTCTTCGCTCGAGCGGAAACGCATCAGCCAGCGCGCGGCCGGTCCGATACTCAGGGCCTGTGCGTAGGTATAGAGGACGCCGATCACCAGCACGCCGAGGATCAGGCCGTTGAGCGCGAGATTTGCCCGGAAGGCGTCTTCGAGCGCGGCCTGGAGCACGACGCCGATAACCACGACCACCGCGCAGAACAGGGTCATCCAGATAATGTACTGGATCGGTCCAGTGAATTTCACCTCGCGGCTGTCTTCCATCTGATCCTCGTGCAGGACAGGCATGCGATCCCCTTCTCGATGCTGCCGGCTCGACAAAGCCCACTCCGGCGCCCCGGCATTCCCGGTCTAGCTACACCTCGCATTGAGACAATTTGGAGGCAAGGTCAAAGACGCATGCGAAACCGGCCAATCGGCTCTCCGGACCATTACCGCCTCTCCGGAAACAATGCTTTGCCTGACACCCTGTTTATACCGACGATTGGAAACGCCATGTCTTGTCCATCGAAACACACCGCCGAAGAGGCGATCCGAGATGGAGCCGAACATGTCCAACCAGAAACGCCAGATCCTGCGCATCGATGCCAGCATGCGCAAAACCGGTTCTCACAGCCGGTCCCTCACCGACCAGGTGATTGAACAACTGGGCCGCAATCGCGAGCTCGACATCGTCACCCGCGATCTCGCCGACAGCGACCTCTCCTTCGTCGACGAGAGCTGGATCGGTGCCAATTTCACCGATCCGGCCGAACGCAGCGACGACCAGAAAGCTGCCCTGGCCCGGTCGGATGCCCTGGTGGCCGAGCTGAAAGCCGCCGACACGGTCGTGATCGGCCTGCCGATCTATAATTTCGGCATTCCCGCTGCCCTGAAGGCCTGGGTCGACATGATCGCCCGCGCCCGGGAGACCTTCCGCTACACGCCCGAAGGCCCCAAGGGTCTGCTGGAGGGCAAGTCCGCCATACTCGTGGTGGCGTCCGGCGGAACCGCCGTGGGCAGCGAAATCGATTTCGCCTCCACCTACATGAAACATGTGCTGGGTTTCGTGGGCATTCACGACGTGACGATCATCGAGGCCGACCAGCTCATGTCCGGCGAGGCAGACAAGATCGCCGCTGCGAAGGCCCGCATCGAGGCTCTGGCCGCCTGATCCGCTTTCGGACGTGCCTTGTCCCGGAAATCGCGATTTACTGAACCCGCCGGTCCCAGACCGGCGGGTTTTTGCTGTTCCGGGATGATGTCCATGCTCCGCCGCACCGCCCTCCTCGCCGTCACTGCCTGCCTTGCCGCCTGCACGGATCGCGGGAGCGCCGAAACCCGAGCGGACGACGCCGCCGTCCTGGCAGCGGCCGAGCCCCGATCGGTCTTCGATGAGCGGCGCGAGGACTGGCGGGTCGGACCGGTGACCTACCAGATCTTCGTCGACCGGTTCGCGCCCTCGCTCGATCTCGAGGCGAAGCGGCATCTCTACGAACATCCGCGCTCGCTCCAGCCCTGGGACGCGCTGCCGGTACAGGGCGAACCCGCACCGGGCACCGGCGTCTGGACGCACGAGCTCGCCTTCTGGGGCGGAGATTTGGACAGCGTGCGCGACCGGACCGGCTATCTGCGCGATCTGGGTGTGGATGTCGTCTATCTGAACCCGATCCAGCTGGCGCCGACCAATCACAAGTATGACGCCATCGACTACCTGCAGATCTCGCCAGAATACGGCACGTTCGAAGATCTGCAGGCGCTGAGCGACACTCTGCATGATGCCGACATGCGCCTGGTTCTGGACGGTGTCTTCAATCATGTCGGCAGCCGCTCGACCTGGTTTCTGGACGCCCAGGCCTCGGAGGACAGCCCCTATCGCGACTGGTTCCATTTCGATCCGGACGTCCAGAACGGCTATGTCGGCTGGTGGGGCGTGCACAATCTTCCCGAACTGAACTGGGAGAATGAGGCGCTGAGAGCGCGCATGGTCGGCGATGCAGATGCCGTTGTCCGGCACTGGTTCGACTACGGCATCGACGGCTGGCGGCTCGATGTCGCCACCGAGCTGGGCTACGCCAATCTGGCGGAAATCACCGCCGCGGCACACGAGACCCGTCCGGGCAGCCTGGTCATCGGCGAGGTCTGGTCCTATCCGGCCCGCTGGACCGGTGTGATGGATGCGGTGATGAATTTCCCTCTGCGCGAGATGATGTTCAACCTCGTCGAGGGCGATGTGTCCGGACCGGTGTTTGCAGCATCGCTCGACCGGATGATCACGGATGCAGACCTTGATCCGCTGCTACGGTCCTGGATCCTGCTCGACAATCACGACACGCCGCGTCTGGCGACCCTCTACCCGGAACCAGAGGACCGGGCCTTCCTGCAGACCCTGCAATTCACCCTGCCCGGAGCACCGCTGGTCTATTACGGCGTCGAAGCCGGCATGGAGGGCGGGCATGATCCGGGCAGTCGTGGCGCGATGGTCTGGGAGAATGCCCGGACCGGAAATCCGGAATTCGACCGCATCGCCCGGCTGATCGAGTTGCGCGCAACGAGCCCGGCTCTGCGCATCGGTGAGTTTGTGCCGCTCGACAGCGAAAACCTGCTGGCCTTCCTGCGCCTGACGGATCGCTCGGCGGAGACGGTTCTGGTGATCGCCAACAATACCCGCGAGCCCGTCACCGAGACGCTGCTCCTGCGGGACGGGTCACTGATGAGCGGTGATGTGTTCGAGGACGCGCTGACCGGCGAGACCTTCGGCACGCAATCCGCCGTCATCGAAATCAGCATTCCAGCCCGGGCCGTACGCGTTTTGCGGCCCCAGCGCTGGGCGGAACATACCCGGCGCACCGGGCATTCGCCCTATCGCAATGTACCCTGAGTAAGGCCTCAGCCGGTCTTGGTGAGACGATCGCGCAACGCGTCGATGATGTGCTCATTGCCGGCCACGATCGAGCCGGTCTCCAACGGGTTCTCGCCGCCTTCGATCTCGGACACGAAACCACCGGCTTCCCGGACCAGGACGATACCGGCCGCGACATCCCAGCTGTTGAGATTGCGCTCCCAGAAACCGTCATAACGGCCGGCCGCGACCCAGGCGAGGTCGAGAGCGGCAGAGCCCATGCGGCGAATACCGGCGCAATGCGGCATGATCTGGTGGAGTTCGGTCAGGAATTTCGCGTGCCCCTTGCGGCCCAGCCACGGCATGCCCGTAGCGAAAACGCCCTCGTCGAAATGCTTGCGCTCGGCGACCCGCAAACGACGATCGGCCAGCCAGGCACCGCGGCCCTTCTCGGCGTGGAACATCTCGTCGGTTGCCGGATTGTAGATCACGCCGGCGACCAGCTCGCCCTCACGCTCCAGCGCGATGGAGATGGCGAAATGTGGCATGCCGTGCAGGAAGTTCAGCGTGCCGTCCAGCGGATCGATGATCCAGCGGTGCGACTTGTCGGAACCCTCAACGACGCCCTGTTCCTCCATGACGAAGCCATAACCGGGACGCGCTTCGCTGAGGCGTTCGAAAATGATCTTCTCGGCCTTGTGGTCGGCCACGGAAACGAAATCCGCCGGTCCCTTGCGCGAGACCTGCAGGTGTTCGATGTCGCGGAAGTCGCGGTTCAGCGACCGCCCGGCCCGGGCGGCGACATCGGTCATGACCGTCAGAAGCGGAGAGAGCGTACCCACGGGATCAGTCCGCGCGCTTGACGTAGGAACCGTCTTCGGTGGCCACGACGATCATCTCGCCCTCGCCCACGAACGGCGGAACCGAGGTGCGCACGCCATTGTCCAGGATGGCCGGCTTGTAGGAATTCGCCGCCGTCTGGCCTTTGACCACCGGCTCGGTTTCCTTGATCTCCAGCGTGACATGCTGCGGCAGGGCGATGCCGATCGGGCGTTCCTCGTGGAATTCCACCGTCACCGTCATACCGTCCTGCAGCCAGCGGGCACTGTCCTCACCGACGAAATCAGCGGCGAGCTCGATCTGCTCATAGCTCTCGGAATCCATGAAGGTGAGCAGGTCGTCGGAGGCGAACAGGAAGGTGTGATCCTTCTGCTCGAGCCGGACTTTCTCGACCTTGTCCGCGGCACGGAAACGCTCGTTGAGCTTGCGGCCGTCGAGCAGGTTTTTCAGCTCGACCTGGGCGAAGGCACCGCCCTTGCCCGGTTTCACATGCTCGGTTTTCACAGCGACCCAGAGCGAGTCCTGGTGCTGGAGCACATTGCCGGGCTTGATCTCATTGCCGTTGATTTTCATGCCGTCACCTATCGGGAAATCTGTCCGCGCCGCAGCATGGCAGCGCAAGGTGGCGCTCTGTTATCAGCGGCGGGCCGGAACAGCAAGCGGCGTGGCGCAATCGGGTCAGTGACGCCGCGTCTAGCGCGAGGCGGCGACCTCGGCCTGGATGCGCTGCTGCACATCCATCGTCAGCCCCTGTTCCAGGCCGATCTGGAGACGGTCACGATCCGGATTGTAGACCGGCGCGCCGAAACGATCCTGCGCCGCCATGAGGGTCCAGCGATAGGATTCCTCATAGCTCTGCTCGACGCCTTCGCCGCGAAGCAGGACATAGGCGTAGAGGAATTGGCTTTCCGTATCGCCGCGCAGACCGCCCTCGCGGAACCAGTAGGCGGCACTTTCCAGATCCTGTTCCACGCCGCGGCCTTGATAGAGCATCAACCCGTACTGGCCCTGGGCCGGGCCGTAACCGCTCTCGGCGGACCGGCGCAGCCAGCTGGCGGCCTGCGTGTCGCTGGCAGGACCACCCTCGCCCGCGGCCCACATCATGCCGGCCTGGAAGGCGGCCTCGGCACTGCGTTCCTCGCCGGCCCGTTCGAACCATTGGCGGGCACCCGCCCGGTCGGCAGCACCGCCGATCCCGGCATCCAGCATCTGGGCGTATTGATACATGCCCTCGACCGAGCCGAAATTCGCGGCGCGTTCAGCCCATTCGCGGGCCGTGATCGCGTCCTGCGGAATGGCGGAATTGCGAAGCTCCAGGGCGAAGGCGACCATCGCGTTGACATGACCCGCGCGGGCCGCACGCTCGAACCATTCACGGGCCCGGCCGAGGCCGAGACTATCATCATCCATCTGCGCCAGCAGGCCCAGCTGGTAGAGGGCCACGGCCTCGTCATTCTCGGCAGCCCGGCGGAACCATTGTGCCGCGGCCGGATAGTCCGGCTCGCCAGTACGGCCGTCGCGCGCGATCAGTCCGGCCAGCATCGCGGCCTCGACATGACCCGCCGCTGCAGCCGTCTCGGCGTATTGGCGGGCGGATATCCAGTCCTCGCCGACATAGGCGACCTGGGCGCGATAATAGGCCTCGTCGGCGACCGCCAGGCCCTCGGGCACTTCGGCGTCTTCCGCCTGCAGGCCCTCGCTCGCGGCACGCTGCACATCTTCCGGCAGCAGGATCAGGTCGGTCGGGAAGGCCGGGGCCTCGTCCTCGGCTTCCGGGCGGGCACTCGTCTCGCCGATATCGGCAAGCTGCGCGGCGGCAGGCGAAGCGGCAAGGCACAGGCCGAACGGCAGGGCCAAGAGGGCGGATTTTAACGCGAGAACAGATTTCATGGGCTCTAACAGCGCGCTGGGAACACAGAGGTCAAGCCGTTTCCCCCGAAACTGAGGCATTTGTAAGTCAGATGAATTAGGTCGCGCACACGGCGTTGAACGCCTTCACGGCAGCGCCGGCGCCATCAGGGTGACGCCAGACACCGCCCGACACCGCCAGGAAATCGGCTCCGGCCGCGATCAGGCCGGACGCATTCTCCACGGTGATACCGCCAATGGCGACACAGGGCAGTTCGAACAATTCCACCCACCAGGTCAGCACGTCCGGCGTCGCACGGGACGGCGCCTGTTTAGTGTCGGTGTCGAAAAACGCCCCGAAGGCGACATAGTCGGCACCGGCCTCACCGGCGACCATGGCCAGATGGCGGCTGTCATGACAGGTCACGCCGATCATCGCGCCCTTGCCCATCACGGCACGGGCATCCTTCACGCGGCCGTCCTGCTGGCCCAGATGCACGCCGTCACAGCCCAGTTCGGCAGCCAGTTCCGCGCTGTCATTCATGATCACGGCAACACCGCGTGCTTGCGCCAGCTTGATCAGCGGCGGTGCCAGCGTGCGGATCTCGTCGGTGGAGTGATCCTTCAGGCGCAGCTGGAGCGCAGCGACATCGCCCGCATCGAGCGCCTCGATCAGGATGGCGGCGAATCCATCATCAATTTTGGGCGGGGTAATCAGGTAGAGCTGGCAGGTCATGCGGCGCCTTTTGGCGGATTTGGCGAAAGATTGGAAGGGTCATCCACCCTCACCATCATCAAACACGTCCTCGATCTTCAGACCGAAGAGCCTCCCGATCTTGAAGGCCAGCGGCAGGGAGGGGTCGTACTTGCCTGTCTCCAGCGCGTTCACGGTCTGGCGTGACACGTCGAGCTTGTCGGCCAGTTTCTGCTGGCTCCAGCCGTGTTCGGCACGCAATTCCCGGAGACGGTTTTTCATCGGCTCAGTCCAGCCGCCGGTTCTGGATGAAGCGGACAAGCGAGTGCAGCACGACCGCGACAGGCAGGGCGAACGCGGCCTCAGCGGCCGGCACGAGCTCGAAGCGGGCGGCGAGCGACCAGATCGTCAGCCCGACCAGGGTCAGGCCGAAACCTATGGCCGCCGCCTTCAATTCCAGCCCGCTCTGCATCTCGTCGAGCGCACGCACATAGTGCTGGAATTCATAGGCCACGACGAGGATCGGGAGAGCGAGGATCGCCGTGTGCAGGAGCGCGATTGCGCCATTGCCCGAGGCCGTGCTGAGAATCGGAACCGTGACCGCGAAGACGGCCATGGCCAGAATGGTGCGCCACATATAGCGCCGTTCAGCTCGGCTCGCGCCGGTCAGGAATCCCATTCGCCCCTCCCTCTCAGGACCGGCCCGTGCGGCCCGTGATCACCTTCTGGATCGCGATTCCGCCGATGATCGCAAGACTGAGTGCAATTGCGGAACCCGTTCGTCCCAGTTCGAAGTCCGGCGGGACGATGTCCTGCCACAGGCTGGCGCCGGCAAAAACGAGCGGGAAGGCGATCGCCATGACCAGGAGTTCAAGCCAGCTGGTGGAGCCGGCGCCCAGTCCGGACGCGTCACAGAAATCCCGGTCCATTCCGCAATGCGGGCATGATGTCGTATCGGTATTCATCCTAGCCTCCCTCGGTCTGCGGCTTGCCGGTGATGCGGCGCCACAGGGCGCGGCGATTGGCGAAAGCGGACCAGCCGGCGATGAAGGCCAAGGCCCAGATCAGAACTTCCGTGGCAATGGCAGCGATCGTCACCGCGACGGTGAATTCGGTCACCGATGCATCATTAAGATAGGCGATTGCCACGCCGGCCCAGCTTGCGCCGAAGACCAGGACGGCCAGGCCGAGCGCCAGTTTTCGCAAGGTTTTTCCCATTGGATACCTCCTGTTCGTGTAAAGCGTCCTTTCCATATATGTGTAAAGCTTGCTTGTCGTCAAGCGTCATTGACAAACGATGGCAAAGAAAAGGGCGCCGCAAGCGCGACGCCCTTTCCAAGCCTATGATTTCGCAACTATTCCGCCGGCTCGTCCGATTTTACGCGGTTCGGCTGCGGAGTAACGCGCAGATAGGGTTTGATCTTCTTGTAACCCGCCGGGAAGAGCTTGTCGGCGTCTTCGTCAGAGAGGGTCGGGACCACGATCACGTCCTGGCCGTCTTCCCAGTTCACCGGCGTAGCGACCTTGTGCTGGTCGGTCAGCTGGAGGCTGTCGATGAGGCGCAGGATCTCGTTGAAATTCCGGCCGGCGCTCGGCGGATAGGTGAAGGTGGCGCGGATCTTCTTGTTGCTGTCGATGATGTAGACAGACCGAACCGTCATCTTCGGATCGGCATTCGGATGGATCATCTGGTAGAGGTCTGACACGGTACGGTCCGGGTCTGCGATGATCGGGAAATTCATCGTGACGCCCTGGGTCTCCTCGATGTCCTTGATCCAGCCCTTGTGGTCCTCGACGCTGTCGACGGACAGGGCGATCGCCTTCACATTGCGCTCGGCAAACTGATCCTTGAGCTTGGCCGTATAGCCCAGCTCGGTCGTGCAGACCGGCGTGTAGTCAGCGGGGTGGGAGAAGAAAACGACCCAGTTTTCGCCAATCCATTCGTGGAAATTGATCGGACCTTCATTGGTCTCGATGTCGAAATTCGGGGCGATATCGCCAAGCAGCAGGCCCATGTCTCTCTCCTCGGTTTCAAAGGGGGGTAAAACAGCGTAGGACTAGGTGCGCCTCCGGGCGGGCGAATGCAAGTCCCGCGCGGCAAAAGCTCGAAATTGTGAACGCTTACAGGATAATCGATGGACCGGATTCTCATCCTCATGCGGCACGCCAAGGCCGTGGACCGGTATGAAGCCGATGATGATTTCGAGCGCGGACTGACCCAGCGCGGCCGCAATGACAGTGAGGCCGCCGCCACGACGCTGGCGGGCCTGGGACTGGCCGCCGACATCGCGCTTGTCTCGCCGTCCTGGCGCACCCGCCAGACTTATGAACGCCTGGTGCCCACGCTGGGTGAGCCGGCGCTGGAAGATCCGATGGCGCTCTATCACGCAAGCACGGAAATGCTGGAACGCGCAGCACTCGACGCGCTGGAACGCGCGGCCCGCGTGCTCGTGGTTGGCCACAATCCGGGCATTGGCGGTTTTGCGCACAAACTGGCGATGCGTGCCGACGCCCAGGGAGAATTCCCGGCGGGTTATCCGACCGCCGCTGCCGCGGCCTTCAAACTGGGCGGCTCCGGTTTCGACGCGCCCGAACTGGTCGGTTTCTTCAATCCCAAGGCCTGACCGGGCGCCCCTTCGGGCTCGGCTTACCAATTCAGCTTCATGCCACTAGAGTGACTCCCCGAACGAGCTGAGGGGGCATTTATGTTCGACAGGTCCTGGTTGGTCGCGATCGTGAGCGGCCTGCTGCTGGCAGGATGTTCGACGATGGCCGGCGATGTTGCGCCGCCACCGCCTCCTCCACCTCCGGCACCACCACCACCTCCTCCACCGCCGCCTCCACCGCCGGAACCGGACGAGATGCCGCCCGTACGCGGTCGCATGCCGACCCCGCCGCCAACGCAGACGGAGCCCAGCGACAGCGACGCATCCGCCCAAGTCGACTGGGACGAGATCCTGGGCTCGACCGTGGGCACGCCGTCCCCGGGCGGGGTTGGCACGGTCGGCACCGGATCGGGTGGTGGCGGTTCCGGCGGCTCAGGCGTCGGCATCATTGGTATCGGCACGATCGGTTCGGGTGGCGGAAGCGCGCCGGCCGAGGATCCGGCCTTCTTCACCGATGAATGCACTAATCGCGGCTCAGGCGACGGCGCCAGCGGCGAGGGTTATTCCTGCATCACCCTGCTCTACGGGACCAATAGGGAGCCCGGGCCTCGCTTCGGGGCGCTGGACGAGCAGGAAGTCTATACCGCCCGGCCCGACCCGGTCTGCGAACCCGGCCAGCTCGCCGAAGATGCCGGCTATTGTCATCTTGGCGTGGTCAGCGTGACCGTGCCCGACAGCCGCAATCGCGGAGACCGGATCAATTCGGTTTCGCGCACGGCCACGCGGGTCACGGACCGGCAACGGCGCGACCGCTTCTCGATCTGGAATTACGAGGAAATCGACGCGACGCGTTTCTCGAACATCGCCGACCAGATGCTGGCCGATGCCATCGGTGAGGTCGGCGGCGAGTACGACAACCAGGTCATCGTCTTCGTGCACGGATTCAATGTCCGCTTCCGTGACGCCGCCTTCCGGGCCGCACAGATCAAGTATGACCTCGATTTCCCGGGACCGGTCTTCTTCTACTCCTGGCCGGCCAATGGCAGCATCATGCACTATCTGGCGGACATGGATGACGCGGATCTGAGCGTCGACGGCCTGGTGGATTTCCTGCAGCTCGTGCGAGCCTCGGTGCCCGACGCCGAGATCAATCTCATCGCCCATTCGATGGGCACGCGTGTCTTCGCCCAGGCGCTGAACCGGCTGGCCTTCACCGAGCCGGATTACCGGTTCAACCACGTCTTTTTCGCGTCCGGCGATCTCGACCAGAACCTGTTCGTGGAATGGGTGCGGCCGGCGGCATCAATGATGGAGAGCGTGACGCTCTACACGTCGGGCTCCGACGTGGCGGTCGCCTCGTCGCAACTCCTGCGCAATCTCTTCCCCTCCGACCGCGAGGCGGACCGTGATCGCAAGGCGCGCATCGGATTCTACGCGCGGAACACGCATCCGCCCGTCTTCGACTTTACCGTCGGCGCGAATGCGGTCCTGCCGCAGACCATCGACATGACGCGTACCCGTATGTCCTTTTTCGGCTTCGCGACCCGCTATCTGCTCCGCCGCGCCAATCTCGGGCATTCCGACTACATGGAACGCACGCCCATCATCGATGACATGAGCTGTATCCTGCGTCATGGCGCCCGCGCGCCGGACGCCCGGCATTCAGGCATGCAATTGCGCAACAATGCCGACGACGCGACCTATTGGCGCTTCGACGAGGACGGCGTGCCGTCCGCGGCCTGCCCGCCTCCAGCCACGGGCAGCGGGGTTGCGAATTAGGGCGACTCGCTTTTTGGTTGTATTTGTGAATAATGCATCATTCTTGATTGCCGGGGATAACGGCAGGGAGGGTGGTGATGCCGAGAGACGGGCTGGAACTGCGCGAGCAGGACGCGCCGGGATTCGAACCTGCGGCCGGAATGGAGCTGGAACCGGCCACCACGCC
Source organism: uncultured Maricaulis sp. (assembly GCA_965228215.1). Classification (GTDB taxonomy): domain Bacteria; phylum Pseudomonadota; class Alphaproteobacteria; order Caulobacterales; family Maricaulaceae; genus Maricaulis. Next base: position 668,623 of record OZ245800.1, read on the forward strand.
AGCGAGGCCCGGACAGGTTCTTGTGCCGGGAATACTCGCGCGCTTGTGGACACGGCAGGCCGGCGACGGCCTGGCCATGACGCATCCGGAACTGAGTGCGCGGACCGGCCTGACCCGCTGGCAGAAATTCGTATCGGCCGTGCTGCTGGCGTCTCTCGCCGGCGGGCTTCTCCTGTCTCCCGCAATAGCAGTGCCGGTGACCAGTCTCGCAGCCGGGCTGGTCTTTTCGGCGGCGATCCTCCTTCGGCTTGTCGCCGGTCTCTATCCCGTTCGGCATCGGCCGGATCCGCCGCTCAGCGACAATGACCTGCCGCGGCTGAGCGTGATCATCGCGCTTTACCGCGAAGCCGCGGTTGTTCCGCGCCTCATCGCGGCGCTTGATGCCCTCGACTATCCCTCGGACAGGCTGGAACTCCGCCTGGCCCTCGAAGCCGATGACACGCTGACGGCCGAGGCCATCGAGCGGGAGCGTCTGGACAGGCGCTATCTGGTCGTGAAAACCCCGCCCGGCCTGCCCCGGACCAAGCCGCGCGCGCTAAATTACGCACTGCGCTTCTGCAGCGGCGAGATCATTGCCGTCTTCGATGCCGAGGATCGGCCGGATCCGGCCCAGCCTCGCCGGGCCGCAGCGCGGTTCGCGGCCGCAGGATCGCAGACGGCCTGCGTCCAGGCGCCGCTGAACTGGTTCAATCGCGACGACAACTGGCTGACCCGGCAATTCGCGCTCGAATACGCCACGCATTTCGAGGTCATGCTGCCTTTCTTCGCCGCCCTCGGCTGGCCATTGCCCCTGGGCGGAACCAGCAATTACGTCCGCGCATCCGCCCTGCGCGCCGCCGGCGCCTGGGATGCGCACAATGTCACTGAAGATGCCGATCTGGGCTTCCGTCTCCACCGCATGGGATATCGCAGCACGGTGATCAAAGGCACGACGCTGGAGGAGGCTCCGATACGGCTACGCCCCTGGATCTTCCAGCGCACGCGCTGGCTGAAAGGTTATCTGCAGACCCTCGCCGTTCATGCCCGAAACCCGGTTTCGCTCTGGCGCAGCGGCGCAGTGCCCGGCCTGTGGCTGACCATGGGTCTCGCCGCGCTGTCCGCCCTTGTACATGCACCCTTCCTGCTTGTGGCCGGAGGGCTGGCCGCGACCGGAAACCTGTCGGGCGAGGCGCTGTGGCTGACGCTGGGCTTCACGATGGCAGGTTACGGGGCCAACGCGCTGTGTGCCGTCACCGGCATGCGCCGCGCCGGTCTGTCATGGCGCTGGTCGACCCTGGCGAGCATGCCGTTCTACTGGCCGTTGCAGACACTTGCGATGATCCGGGCGATCTGGCAGTTGCTGACCAATCCCTTCTTCTGGGACAAGACAGAACACGGCCTCAGCCGCGAACCCGCCGATCCATGTATCTCTCCCTGCCCGCCACTCTCATCGCCTTCAGCATCTGTGTCGCGATTTTCTTCATCGCGCGATGGCGCAGCGGTCAGCCCTCCGGGCCGGAGGGCGGGGTCCGCATGATCCCCTGGACCTTCATCGCGATCATCGCGGCCGGCGTTGGCATCATCTTCCTCGCCCATTTGCTGAGCTTTACCGGACTGGACATGTCCCAGCGTCACCGCTGACGCAAACGGGCCCGCCCGGATACCGGACAGGCCCGCCTGGATGTGTCTGACCTGTCCGCGCTAGTGCGGGCTGGACGGATGGTGCTGTGCCAGGAAATCCCGGCTCTCCTCGAGCAGGCGTGACCGTGCCGAGCGCGTTCCGAGATAGTGATCCTCACCGGCCAGTTCGACATAGGTGAAGTCGCGGCGGCCCTGCATTGCCTGGTCCATCAGCCGGCTCTGTTCGACATCGACGGTCGAGTCCTCATCGCCATGGATCAGCAGGAGCGGCGCCCGCAGATCGTCCAGGCGCTGAAGCGGCGAGATCGAGACCTGGCGCTCTTCGGAGTCGAAGACCGTGCCGATGTAATCGGCCCAGTAGCGCAGGCTAGGCGCGGCCGTACCGCCTCCGACCCGGGCATTGCCGAGAATGAGGAAGGGATCGGTGACCCCATTGACGCTGACCGCGCAGGCCACATCCTGCGGCGAGCGGATCGCCGCCATCAATGCAGCATAACCGCCATAACTGGCGCCCACGACGCAATAACCGCCATCACGGGCCAGGCCCTCGGAGATCAATTGACGCGCACCATCGGTCATGTCGTCGATCATGCGGCCGCCGAACTCGTTGTAGCCGGCATCGCGGAACTCATCGCCATAACCCGACGAGCCGCGATAATTCGGCTTGAGCACGATATAGCCGAGCGAGGCGTAGTACTGGGCCCACCAGTCATAGCTGGCATCATCGCGCGCTTCCGGTCCGCCGTGCGGCATCAGGATAAGCGGCATCGCGGAGTGGCGCGGATCGGAACCATGGGCGTAGGTGATATAGGCCGGGATCTCCATTCCGTCCGAGGCGGTGAAGGTCCAGGGTTCGCTCACGGCACCGCCGGCGACGGCCACTTGCGGGGCTTCATTGCCGATCGGCTGGACACGGCCCTGGCGGGCATCGAAATAGAAATACGCCGTCGGCTCGCCCGGCTTGTCGAGGGTGAGCGTGAAACGCGTCCGGTCATCCGTCCAGGAAAGCAGGCGAACCCGGCCCTGGAGCGCGTCCTGAAGCGCTGACTGGAAACCGTCCAGCTCCGGGTCGATGAAACGCTGCAGCAGCATGTGGTCCATGAAATTGAACCCGACCAGCTCGCCGCGGCGACGGTCGAAAATCGTACCGGTCCGGTCGACAACCTCGCCATCCACGACAAGCGAAGTACGCTCGCCGCTCATCATGTCGACCCGCCACAGACCCATGTCGGGACCGTCGGGAATGTCGAGAATAAGTGCATTGCCCTCGTCCACGAGGCCGTAGACCACGGGCACACCATTCTCGAACCGGCCCTCATAGATCGGATTGCCGGAATCGCCTTCGCGCGCGAGCACATAATCACCGCGACCCATCTCGTAATAGGCGCGGGCCAGGATCTCGCCATCGGCCGACACGATATGGTCGGAGAGCCCGTCGATACTGGTGCGCCCCGTCATGTCCTGCGACAGGCCGGAGGAGAGATTGACCTCGAACAGGCGGCTGCTCATCACGGCATCGGAGGAGCGGCGGATATTGGACCGGCCGGAATCGCGATCCTGGCGCCGGTAGAAACCGACCTGCATCACGACGGTCTCGTCGTCGCCATTCATCAGCGAGGCGATATCGGTCGTGTTGGTGAACTGCCCTTCATCGCGCATCAGCGCAATGCTTTCGCGGTTCTCCATGTCGAAGGCATAGGCCCGGTAGAAGGGGATGGCGCGATAGCCCTGCGTCGTGCGCAATTGTTCGGTGTAATTGGCGACATAGCCGAGGAAACGTTCATTTATCCAGTAGAAGCTGAGGATCCGGAAACCCTCGGGTGAGCCGATCTTTCCGGTCGGCTGGCCGGTTTCCATGTCGATGAAACAGATTTCCTGTTTGCCGACATCGGCCACGGTACAGCCGAGTGCAAGCGTGGACCCTTCCGGGGAGATTCGCCCGCCCCAGATCAGCGGCGGCTCGGCATAATCGGCCAGTCCCGGCTGCGCGGCCGCCGGAAAACTCACCATGATCAATGACATGATCGATGTCAGGAATGCTGCAACTGCCCGCATCGCCCCCTCCCCAGATGGCGTTTACATTACTCTGACGCAATGATTGCCGACTGGACCGGGGAAAGGCAAGCGCCGGTTCCGCAACTTGTGGGCTTTAACGCGGATCAGAGAAAAACTTAGAAAGTTTAAGGCCTTGCGCCTGGTAGTTTGACTGAACCGCCCCATAGGCTGCACGCGGACGTTCCAGCATGGGTTCGAAAACGAGGCGCGCGATCGGCTGCCCATGCTCGAGGATGAAGGGCACGTCACGGCCGCGAACCTCCAATACGGCGCGACCGCCCAGCCCGCCCGTTTCCTCGACCCCGAAACCCGGATCGAAGAAGCCGGCATAATGCGCCCGGAACTCACCGATCTCCGGCGCGATGGGCGCCATTTCGGCCGCCTCGTCCAGCCCGATCACGACGGCTTCCCGCGAGGCGAGGATGTAAAACTCGCCCGGATCCAGGATCAGGCGGCCGTGCTCGGCACGCAGCGGTTCCCAGTATTGCTCGCGACCGTGACCGCCGATCTGCGACAGATCCACCAGGCCGGCATGCCGCCGTGCCCGATAGCCCACAATACCGTCGTCAAACCCTTCCAGGTCCACGCTGACGGTCTGGTCGCGCAGGGCCTGGTGCGGTCCGGAACGGAAACGTACCTGGCAGAGCCGGTCGCCTTCATGCGCAAGGATGGAATAGGTCCGCGGGCTGACCTCGGCGTAGAGCGGACCGTCATACTCGTCCGGAGCCTGGTCGAACGCGGTGCCACCATCGGTGATCACGCGGGTGAACACATCGATGCGACCCGTCGAGCTCTTCGGATTCATGGCCGCACCCAGCCCCTTGGGCAGGCTGAGGCTTTCCTGGAGCTCTACGAGATAGACGCAGCCGGTCTCGAGCACCGCGCCTTCGCCGAGATCCATGGTGTGCATCACGAGGTCGGATTTGAGGCAGTCCGCGATGCTGCGGGCCTGGCCCGGCAGGAAGCTGGCGCGCAAGCGATGAGCCCGGCGTCCGAGACGCAGGTCTAGGCTGGCAGGCTGGATCTGGCCGTCGGCAATGGGAGATGCCGCACGCACAACACCGTCGGCGAGCAGGGTCTCGATGTGGAGATCGGGCAGAATTCCGGACTTGGACATGTCTATCCTGGGACGCGATGCAGCGACTCGAAAGGCCAGCTAGATGTCTCCCATCCGGCGGGTCCTGTCCAGCAGCGCTGACCGTGGGGGTTGAGCCGCGCCGCTGCCGGGGGGATGATACAGCTCGCAGTGACGAAAGGCTGCACAAGGGGCGCATCCGGGCGGATCAATCCATGAATGACCGTGAATCGATTTATGAGCGGGAAACGGCAGGCGTACGCATCAGCGTCCAGCCTGACTATCTCGAGGACGAGTCGGAACCGGAAGCCGGACGCTTCATCTGGGCCTATACGGTCGAGATCGAGAACCAGTCGGCCGACAGTGTCCAGCTTGTGACCCGGCAATGGGCCATCACCGATGCCATGGGCCGCACGGAACATGTGCAGGGCGTCGGCGTGATCGGCGAACAACCCGTGATCCGCCCCGGCGAACGCTTCCGCTATACCAGCGGCGCACCGCTGACCACGCCCTCCGGCTTCATGCGCGGCAGTTATGAAATGCAACGCGAGAACGGCGAAACCTTCGCGGCTATCATTCCCGATTTTTCACTGGATATTCCCGATGACCGGCCCGCTCTGCACTGATCCGGCCCGGTCCCGCGGAGGCCCGCTGACGTGACGGCAGCCCTGCGCCCGGTCTTCTTTGTCGTCGGCATGATGATCGCGGCCCTGTCTGCGGCCATGCTCGTGCCGGCCGCGATCGATACCGCCTACGGGCATACCGAGAGTGCCCGTGCCTTTTTCATGTCCGCCCTGATCGGCCTGGCCGTGGGCGGCGCATTCACGCTCGCCAACCGTTCGAAGATCCAGCAGGTCTCGCCGCGCACCGCCTTCGTGCTGACCGGAGGCGCCTGGTTCGCCCTTGCGCTGATCGCGGCCATCCCGATCCGCATGTCCGGCCAGGGGCTGGACTGGACGGATTCCTTCTTCGAGTCGGTTTCCGGACTGACAACAACCGGCTCAACCATCCTCACCGGGCTGGATACGCGACCGCCGGGCTTCCTGATCTGGCGGGCGATCCTGCAATGGATCGGCGGTATCGGCATCATCGTCACCGCCATGGCCTTCTGGCCGATGCTGGGCGTCGGCGGCATGCAGCTCTTCCGGCTGGAATCCTCGGACACGTCCGAGAAAATGCTGCCCCGCGCAACCGAGGTCGCAACGGCGATCTCGCTGATCTACCTCGTTCTGACCACCGCCTGTTTCATGGCCTACCAGGTCACCGGCATGAACTGGATCGACGCGCTGGCACACGCCATGACCACCATCGCAACCGGCGGGTATTCCACGTCGGACCAGTCACTGGGCGCCTTCATGGGCCAGGGCGCAGACCTCGTCGCCATCGTCTTCATGCTGCTGGCCGGACTGCCCTTCGGCATGCTTCTTCTGGCCGCGCGCGGCAAGCCGCAGGCCCTGTGGAAGGACGCCCAGGTGCGCGGTTTCGCCTTCGTCATCCTGGCGGCGTGCGGTGTGCTGACCATCATTCTCGCGCTGACCGGTGTGCATGGTGAGGAACCCGCCTGGCGCATGGCGACGTTCAACGCGGTCTCGATAATCACCGGGACAGGTTATGCGACAACCGATTACGGCGCCTGGGGCCCGGCGGCGGAAGCGGCCTTCTTCATCTTCATGTTCATCGGCGGCTGCGCCGGATCGACGACCTGCAGCGTGAAGATCTTCCGCTACCAGATCGCCGCCTCGGCGCTTGTCCGCTACATGGGCAATCTCCTGCGGCCGAATGCGATTATCCCGATGCGCTACAATGGCCGGCGTGTCCCGGACAGCGCGCTCCACTCGGTGCTGGGTTTCTTCTTCGTCTTTTTCGCCGTGTTCGCGATCAGCGCCGTCCTGCTGCAGGCCATCGGCCTGGACCAGACGACGGCCCTGTCGGGCGCCGCGACCAGCCTCGCCAATGTCGGACCGGGCCTCGGCTCGATCATCGGTCCGTCCGGCACATTCGCTCCCCTGCCCGACACGGCAAAATGGGTGCTCACCGCCAACATGTTCGTGGGCCGGCTGGAAGTGCTGACCGTACTGGTCCTGCTGACCCCGCGTTTCTGGCGCAGCTAGCCCGCAATACCCGATTCAAGTAGTCTTACACGTCTAGAGGCAAGCCGCGGGGCGCAATGACGACTGCTCGAAATCACCGAGGAACACGGATAGACCGGCGCGATCGCTGGCTGATCTATATGCCGGTCCTGCTCGTGGTGATCGCGGTCTTCGTGTGGCTCGCCTGGCCGTCACCGATCGATCCCGTGCGCTGGCGCGAACCCGCATCACCGCCGATGACGGGCGCTCTGGCCCCCAATAATGCGCTAGCCGATGCCGAGGTTATTGGCGAAGGCGATCTGGGATTTGTCACCGATGCTGCCGTCGCCCAGGACGGCTCGATCTATCTGGCGACGATCTCCGGCGGCATATTGCGCCTCAAGCGGGATGACAGCGGCAATTGGACAAATGACCAGGTCGCCCGCGTTTCCGACCGGCATATTCTCGGCCTGGAATGGATCAGCGAAGACCGTCTCGGGATCGCCGGCGTGGACGGTCTGTTCGCGCTGCATGCCGGCACGGGTGAGGTCGACGCACTGAGTACCGGCTCGACCGCCTATCCGTTCGGCTTTGTCAGTGACCTGGCCGTCGGGCCGGACGGGGTCGTATATTTCACGGACTCCTCCACGCAGTGGAACCGGCATGGTTCCAGCGGCACGTATTTCGGCGAAATGTTCGAGAACCGGCCCAATGGCCTGGTCTACAGCTGGGATCCCGAGACCCGCCGCACGACTGTCATCGCCGAGGAACTCTACTATCCCAACGGCATTGTCGTCGCCCCGGACGGGCGCTCGCTCTACGTCTCGGAGAGTTTCCGCTACGGCATTCGCCGCATCTGGCTCGACGGGTCGCGGGAGGAAGCGGTGGAGAGTCTCGCCAGCGGGTTGCCGGGCTTCCCGGAAGGGCTCGCGATGGACGCTTCGGGCAATCTCTTTGTCGCGATGACCAATCCGCGCTGGCCGGTCCTGACGCTCGCGCGCCGGCACCCGATCATCTCGCACCAGATCATGAAACTTCCGCCGGCCATCTTCCCGACGGATGAGCGCCAGGAGGGTTTCCTGCTGCGATTGTCAGCCGAGACCGGCGAAATCCTCGAGAGCTATCAGAGCGTCGATGCGCCGATCGGCAATCTCTCGCACCTCCTACACCATCCGGACGGACGACTCTGTTTCGGCACGAGTTACGGCGAATACCTCGCCTGCATGATGCTGGAAGACAGCCCGCTCGCATCGGACCCGGACGGGATCGATGCATCCGGAACCGGACCCTAGCCGGCCGCGGCCCGCACCTCGGATTCCTCGAACGCCCAGGCCTTGTTGCAATACTCGCAGGTCATCACGACCTTGCCGTCCTGCAGCATGTGTTCCTGGTCGTCGGTCGGGAAGCTGGCGATGATGCGCAGGAGGCGTTCGCGTTCGCAGGAACAGCGACGCTCGATCGTCGCCGGTTCCATCAGGCGCACACCGTCCTCGTTGAACAGGCGGTAGAGAAGCCCACCCGCCGACAGGTGAGGGTCCAGCAGCTCGCCGTCCTCGACCGTCTCGAACAGGGCCCGGACATGGTCCCAGTCCTCTTCGGAGGAGCCGCGCGTCTCGTCCCCGGCTACCGCCTGCAGCATGGCGCCACCACCGCGCCATTGCCGGGCACCTTCGGCATCCCAGCTTTCGCCGACAGCGATCCGCATGCGGGTCGGGGTCTGTTCGGACTGGGCGAAATAATTCTCTGCACATTCCGTCAGGGACTGGCCTTCCAGCGGCACGACGCCCTGGTACTGGTCCTTGTCGGGGCCGTAATCGATGGTCATCGCGAACGCGCCCTTGCCGAGCAGGGTAGCGATGGCCGGGATGTTTGCGCCAGCGGTTTCGAGCGCGCCCAGCACGGCGTCCCGATCCATCTGGGCATAGGCGCGCACACCCTCGCCCGCGACATATTCCGCGACGACAAATTTCACCGGGCCATTGCCATTGGCCTGGACAATCAGACGGCCGTCGAATTTGAGCGCATCGCCGACCAGGGCGGCGATAATGATCGCCTCGCCGAGAAGGCGGGCCACGGCGGGCGGGTAGTCATGGGAGGAGAGGATGAGATCCATCGTCTCTCCCATGCGCAGGACACGACCACGGACCGCCCGGCCCTCCACCTGGAAGGCCGCGACGAGATTGTCCATTTCGCCGAGCGGGTCCGTCGTCTTGTCAGTCATGGCGTCCTAGCCGTTGGCTTCGAGAAGCCCCAGCGACTCGTCCAGGATGGCGACGGCTTCGGAGGCATCTTCCTTGGTGATGATCAGCGGCGGGGCCATGCGCGAGACATTATCTCCGGCCGCACCGACGAGGAGATGGCGATCCCGGGCCAGTCCTGCAAGCTTTTTCGGATCGAAACCGGCTTTCAGCTTCAGTCCGATGAGCAGGCCCTTGCCGCGCACTTCCTCGACCTTGTCGGGATGGCGGTCGGCCAGACCGTGCAATTGCTGGCGCATGAAGTTCGAAACTTCATTCACCTGGTCCAAGAAACCGTCAGACGTCAGCTCGTCGAAGACGACATTGCCCACGGCCATGGCCAGCGGTCCGCCGCCATAGGTGGAACCGTGCGTGCCGACGACCATGCCCTTGGCTGCAGCTTCTGTAGCGAGGCAGGCACCCATGGGGAAACCGCCGCCGATACCCTTGGCCGAGGCCATGATGTCGGGCTGGGCGCCGTCCACCCACTGGTGGGCGAACAGTTTGCCGGTACGGCCGGCGCCGGACTGGACCTCGTCATGGATGACCAGGATGCCGTGCTCGTCAGCCAGTTCGCGGATACCGCGCAGGCAGGCTTCCGGCACTTCGCGCACACCGCCCTCACCCTGGACGGGCTCGATGCAGATGGCCGCAGTCTCTTCGGTGATGGCCGCCTTCAGCGCCTCGTGATCACCGAACTCGACCTGGTCGAAACCTTCCATCGCCGGACCGAAACCCTCAAGATACTTCGGATTACCGCCGGCATTGATCGCGCCGTAGGTGCGGCCGTGAAAGGCACCGGTGAAGGTGATGATGCGATAACGCTGCGGATTGCCGTTCACGAAGTGATAGCGACGGGCCGTCTTCAGCGCGCATTCCATGGCCTCGGCACCGGAATTGGTGAAGAAGACGCGGTCGGCGAACGTCGCCTCGCAGAGCTTTTTCGCCAGTTCGATACCGGCCGGCACCTTGTACATGTTGGACAGGTGCCAGAGCTTGCCGGCCTGTTCATTCAGCGCCGCAACGGCTTTCGGGTGGGCGTGCCCTAGACAGTTCACGGCAATGCCGGAAATGAAGTCGAGATAGCTGTCACCCTTGTCGGTAATCAGACGGGGGCCCTTGCCATGATCAAAAACAAGATCCGGCGGGGCGTAGGTATCCATCATCGGGGCGGGCATCTGCATCTCCACTAAAATGAAAACGGCGCCGGGACGGCGCGAGAGACCCTTGGTCTAGTGCGGTCGCTTCAGCTCTTCAAGCGCCAGCCTGCACGCAAGACCAGGTAGCACGCAGCCGCCAACGCGATGTTGATCGCTAACACGATGAATACCCCAATCATGAGCGAGCCGTCGGCAACCCCGGTGAAGCCATAGCGAAACCCGTCGATCATGTAGAAGAAGGGGTTGAAATGGCTGATCGTTCGCACCGGTTCGGGCAGGATATTCACCGAGTAGAACGTGCCGGACAGGAAGGTCAGCGGCATGATGATGAAATTTGTCACCACGGCCAGGTGATCGAACTTCTCTGCCCAGATCCCGCCGATGACGCCCACCATGCCCAACATGGCTGCGGAGCCGATCCCGAAATACAGCACGGCCCACCAGTGGGTCGGCGCGAGGTTGACGAAGGGCAGCAAGGCAAGCCCCGTGACGGCCGCGACCAGGATGCCGCGTGTAATGGCGCCGCCGATGAAACCGATCGCCAGCTCAGCCGCCGAGAGTGGCGGCATCAGGAAGTCGACAGTATTGCCCTGGACTTTCGACACGAGCAGCGAGGAGGACGAATTCGCGAAGGCATTGTTGAGCAGGGCCATCAACATCAGGCCGGGCGCAAGAAATTCGGGGAATTCCACACCATTTATCGCCGGACGGGTTGAGCCGATCGCCACCACGAATACAGTCATAAAGAGGAGTGTCGTACCGACCGGTGCCAGAACGGTCTGCGCAATCACCTTCAGGAAGCGCCTGACCTCTTTCTTGTACAGGGTCCAGAGCCCCAGCGTGTTGAACACGCCGAAGGCCCGCGGCCTGACTGCAGGAGTTAAGCGATGATTACTCATATCGAATTACCCTTAAGATATCGGTAACCTTCACCGTTAACGCTTCCTCTGGCAAGGCAGCTTTCCACAGGATAGATCAGCGCTTGATCTTGTGGCTAAAGCCGCCGCCGGTACAATATGTAGTGTAATTAACTATGAATTGAGCTGAGCGCCTTTTACCGCCATCAAGGTAAAGAAGCGCACCCCAGCTGGGAGAAGAGTGCGATGGCCTGGACTGACGAACGCGTCGAACAACTGAAGAAGCTTTGGGCCGAAGGCCTGAGCGCCAGTCAGATAGCCAAACAACTGGGCGGAGTGACCCGTAACGCCGTTATCGGCAAGGTTCACCGTCTCGGATTGTCTGGCAGAGCGACCCCGTCCCGTCCCGCCCGTCGTACCGTGAAACCGAGCCGGCCGCGCACACCAACGGCTTCCACCGCGCCGGCGCGCACGACGCGCCCCTCCCCCTCAGCGCCCCCCGCTGCACCGCCGGCGCCGGTGGAGCCAGCCGTCCTTCCCTCCGGGGAATTCGCGACCGTGCTCACGCTGCGTGACAGCATGTGCAAATGGCCGATCGGCGATCCGGCATCCTCCAATTTCCGTTTCTGCGGTCGCAAGACCGACGCCGGGACGGCCTATTGCGAGGCCCACGCCAACATGGCTTACCAGCCGAGCCAAAAGCGCCGCCGTCGCACCGCCGACGCCGCTGCTGCGCTCGACGCCATCGCAGCGACGCGCCGTTTCAATTTCTGACCGGGTCCTCACCCAATTCCCGGTAGACCAAGGGCCGCCCTCCTCTCGGGGCGGCCTTTTTCTGTCCGGATAGCGGCGTGAGATCAGCCGGCCTGCATGTCGAAGGAATAGCCGGCCGAGCGTACGGTGCGGATCGGATCGTGATCGGCATTCTTGTTGAGCGCCTTGCGCAGACGGCCAACATGCACGTCCACGGTCCGGGCCTCGACATAGACATCGGCACCCCAGACCGCATCCAGCAATTGCTCGCGCGAGAAGACACGTCCCGGATGCTGCATGAGATAGTCCAACAGGCGGAATTCCGTCGGGCCGAGATGGATTTCGTGTTCTGACCGTTTCACACGATGGGCTACACGGTCGATCAGGATGTCGCCGCATTTGACGACGTCCTCGGCCAGGCCGGGACGGATGCGGCGCAGGACCGCGCGGATGCGCGCGAACAGCTCGGTCATGGAGAAGGGTTTGACGATGTAGTCGTCGGCGCCTGTGTCGAGGCCGCGCACACGGTCCGTCTCCTCGCCTCGCGCCGTCAGCATGATAATCGGTACATTGGCGGTTTCCTGCCGGGCACGCAGGCGTCGGCAGACCTCGATGCCGGACACTTTCGGCAGCATCCAGTCGACAAGGACGAGATCGGGCGTGGATTCCTCGGCCAGCATGAGGGCCTCTTCTCCATCGCCGGCCAGTGTGACCGAATAGCCTTCCTTCTCCAGATTGTACTGGAGCAGGGTCGCCAGGGCGTCTTCGTCTTCAACAACAATCACGTGCGGCGTCATGATCAGCTCCGCTCATTTGCGCTGGGAGAAGGGGTGTCCACGGATTCCAGAATCCCGCCGGTGGCCTTGTAGTAGATGGCTTCGGCGATGTTGGTTGCGTGATCGCCGATACGCTCGAGATTTTTCACCACGAAGAGGAAATGCGCACCGGGGTCGACGACGCTGGAATCGGAACTCATCGCGACAAGCACTTCGCTCAGAAGAGCGTCGTAATGCTCGTCGACCTCATCATCATTGCGCCAGACCCGCGTGGCCTGGTCGACATCGCCGTTCGCCAGCGCGTCCAGCACGTCGTGCAATTGCTTGAGCACCAGGGTGCCGAGACGCTCGATGCGGACATTGAACGGCATGGGTGCGTGGGCCGTCAGGTTCTGGGCGCGGTAGCCGATATTCTTGGCCAGGTCGCCGACCCGTTCCAGATCGGCCGCGATTTTCAGCGCCGCAATCGTGGTCCGCAGGTCGTGCGCCATGGGCTGGCGCAGGGCGAACAGTCGGATGACACGGCGCTCCACATCCAGCTGCATGGAATTGACGTGGACCTCGCGCTCGCGGATCTGCGGGATCAGCGACGCGTCGCGGCGGAGGATCGCGGCCAAAGCGTCGCTGAGCTGCGTCTCGACAAGCCCGCCCATGCGCGCCAGATCGAAGGCGAGCTGATCGAGCTCTTCCCCGTAGGCCGTCACGATGTGCGGATTTGGTGTGTGCGCCATGGGCGTCTCCTGGAGGGTGCCGTGCAGGTCGATCTCGCGACCCGGTCCCGCAAGACCCTTCGTAATACCGGTCGGGCGCACCCTTTATGACAGGTCCGCGACAGTTTTGTGACACAGCCTATTCGCGCGGGCGAATTAGCCGGTTTTTCGCACGGCCATAGGCAGCATCACCGAGAAGACACTGCCGGATCCCGGCTCGCTCTCGACGGTGAAACCGCCGCGATGCCGGTTGATGATATGTTTCACGATCGCCAGGCCGAGACCAGTTCCCTCCTTGGGGCCGCTTTTCTGGCCGCCGACACGGAAGAAGCGCTCGGAAAGCCGAGGCAAATCACGCCGGTCAATGCCTTTGCCGGTATCCGTGACGCGGACCACGACATAGCTCCCCAGCCCATCGCTCGGCGGCGAGGCAAGCGTCAAACGCGCGGCATTGCTGCCAAATTGCGAGGGCGGCCATTCCGCCTCGTCCGCACTGATACCGCGCTGAACAGTCACGCCGAGCGACGCATCGGCGGGCGAATACTTGATCGCGTTCTCGATGAGGTTCTGCACGACTTCGGTCAGCTGGTCGCGGTCGCCCACGGCGAGGGCATCGGCCTCCAGCTCTTGGGACAGCGTGATCGACTTGGCGTCGCTCTGAGGGCGCAAGAACGCGATCACGTCTTCCGCAACGACGGTCAGGTCTACCACGTCGCCGGGCGGGACGTGTTCATCCATTTCCACACGGGACAGGGAGAGGAGATCATTGATCAAGCGGCGCATGCGCTCGGTCTGGTCATGCATGATGCCCAGGAAGCGCTCACGCGCCTCCTCGTCATCCTTTGCATGTCCGCGCAGGGTCTCGATAAAGCCCGACAGTGAGGCCAGCGGCGTACGCAATTCATGGCTGGCATTCGCCAGGAAATCGGCCCGCATGCGTTCGGTCCGCTTGATCGAGGTCTCGTCGAACAGGACCAGCATGGCCCGCCAGGGCAGCGAGGAATCATCCTCGATCTTCAGAGGTGCCGTAACGGCGCGGACATGGCTCTCGATCGGTGCAAGCGTGGAATATTCCACCGGGTCCGGTGTCTCGCCTTTCAGCGCCTGGCTGACCGCCTCCAGCACGCTGGGCTGGCGCAACGCGCCGGACAGATGCCCGCGCTGGGACCCCAGGCCCAGGAATTGGTTTGCGGCGGGATTGGCACTCTCGATCCGCCCTCCCGGACCGATGACGAGAACCGGCAGCGGCAGTTTCTCGATCAGGAATTGATCAGCGAGCTTGGCGGCGCGGGCCTCCTCGCCTGCGGGCGCAGGCGCGGCCTCGTCCGGCAACGGCGACGGCTGCGCTCCGAGCGACAGGCTGACACTGAGATGATAGAAGGTCGCAACGGCCGCGATGGCCGCAGAGGCGATGATTGCCTCCAGGAAACCGAGTGAACCCGTGAACGAGAGGACAAGCATAACGACCGTCGCAATGACCACGACTGTCGCCGTATCTCGGCGCCGGATCTGGCGGGTCTCGCCTGTCGCTGCCTCCACCTTTCTCAAAGTTCACTCGCCTTGCATCTGATTTTGACGGATAGTGCATCATGAAAGCCGAGCGCGGACACCGCCGGGCAATGCGTTCTAACTCAAAATCCCCCGTCGCCAAGACTGAATCGACCGCACGTCGCGGACGGCGCATGCGCTACATCTCGAAAAACGAGAGGCTTTTCATGTCATTCGCTAATGTTTTAGTGTTTTTCGATAAATTTCTGTTGACTTTCGCTAAGCGCCTCATACGATGCGCAGCCTGTGAAACCGAATACGTGCGGGGACAACGCATGCGGAAATCTTTGTTAGTACTGGCCACAGCCCTTGCGACGACCTCCTGCGCAAGTCTGGGATCTTCCTTTGAAGCCACCCCTGACCTGCCTGTCGCACCGGGTGCCTGGTCATCCGCTCCGGAAACGCTCGGAGCCCAGGAAGCCCGTGACTGGGTCGAACAGCTTGGCGATGCCCGGCTGAACGGCCTCATTGACGAGGCCTTCCGGTCCAACCCCTCTCTCGCGCAGTCGCTTGCGCGTTACGAGTCGGCCCTGGCCGGTGCCCGGATCGCCGGCGCCTCCCGCCTGCCCACGCTGAATGCCTCCACCGGCTACACCCGGACGGAACGGCAGGTCGGTGCGGGCAGTGACGCCTATTCCCTCGGTCTTTCGACCTCCTGGGAAGCGGATGTCTGGGGTCGCGTACGCGACGGTGCCAATGCCGCCGAGCTCGATGCCGATGCTGCTGCCGACGATCTGCGCGGAACGCGCCTGTCGACGGCCGGCCTCATCGCCAAGGGCTGGTTCGGACTGATCGAAGCCCGTCAGCAGACGGCCCTGGCCGAACGCGATGTGGAGACTCTCTCCCTCACGCTCGACATTACCGAACGCCGGTTCAATCGCGGCCTTGTCCGCAGTTCCGACGTCCGCACGGCACGCAGTGCACTCGCCTCTTCCGAGGCCGCTCTCGCCTCCCGCCAGCGCGCGGAGGCTGCAGCAGCACGCAGTCTGGAAACGCTCCTCGGACGCTATCCCTCCGCGTCCATCGAGCGTTCCGACGAGTTTCCGGTCATGGCGGAGCTGGCAGGCATTTCCTCACCCGGAGACCTGCTGGCCCGCCGGCCGGATGTTCGCGCCGCCGAACGCCGCCTGGAAGCCGCCGGCCTGCGCGCCGACGCGGCCCAGAAGGCGCTCTACCCGTCGCTGAGCCTGTCCGGCAACAGCGGGACGGGCGGTGCCGATGTCGAGGACATGTTCGATCTCGACAGCCTCGTCTCGAGCGTCACCGCATCGATCGCCGCTCCGATCTTCCGGGGCGGCCAGCTGCGGGCCCAGCGCGACCAGGCGCGGGCAAACGCCGAACTGCAGGCCGCGTCCTACGTATCCACGGTTCTCGGAGCCTGGCAGGAAGCAGAAAACGCCATACATGCCGACAGACTGCTGGCCGCGCGGGTGGAAAACCTCCGCCAGGCCTTCATCGAAGCGGCAGAGGCCGAGGAATTGGTGACCCGTCAATACGCACGCGGTCTCTCAACGATCTTCGATCTGCTCAACGCCTATTCCCGGCGCATCAGCGCCGAAAGCCAATACATCTCGGCTCGTCGCGAACGCGCGTCGAACCGGGTCGATCTTTATCTCGCCATTGCCGGCGATTTCTCCGCGGCCGAAGCCGCTGAACCGGCCGCGCACTCAGGAGAAGACTAATGCTTAAGCTCATCGGACGCTTTGGTATCATCGGCATCGTTGTTGTTGTGATCATCGGTGCTGTTTCGACGCTCACCGCGACGGCACCGGAGCCGCAACGCGCCAATGCTCAACCCCGCCCGGTCGCGGTCTTCGTCTCGCCGGCAGAAAGCAATACGGTCGCCCTGACGGTCACCACGCAGGGCGAAGCCCGGCCGCGCACCCAGATCAATCTGGTGCCGCAGGTTGCCGGCCGTATCACCTATGTGAACCCGAACTTCATCGAAGGCGGATTCTTCGAGGCCGGCGAAACGCTCGTCCAGATCGAAGACGCCGACTATCGTCTAGCCGTGACCCGGGCCTCCGCCCAGGTTGCCCAGGCCGAACAGGCCCTCGCCCGCGAACAGGCCGAAGCCGACCTGGCCCGCAGCGAGTGGGAAGAACTCGGCGAGGGTGAAGCCTCCGCCCTGACGCTCCGCGAACCGCAACTGGCCGACGCCCGTGCGCAGCTGGCTGCTGCCCGCGCCTCGCTCCAGTCGGCTCGCCTCGACCTGCAGCGTACGCGCGTCTCCGCACCCTTCACGGGCCGGGTCCGCACGAAAGCCGCCGATCTGGGCCAGTTCGTCTCCGCGGGCACGCCGCTGGGCGAGGTCTTCTCGACCGACATGGTCCTGGTTCGCCTGCCGCTGACCGATTACGATCTGGGTCAGCTGGGCATTCCGGTCGCCTACAATGCGACGGGCGATGATGCCGGCATCCCGGTGACGCTGAGCGCCACCCTGGCTGGTCAGCGCCATGAATGGGCCGCCAACATCACGCGGACCGACAGCGCCATCGACGCCCAGACCCGTGTTCTCTACGCCATCGCCGAAGTTGCCGACCCGTATGGTGCGGCTGCCGAAGGCGGTGCTCCGCTGGCCGTCGGCCTGTTCCTGACGGCGGAAATCGAGGGTCGTGAAGTGCAGAACGCCTATGTCCTGCCCCGCTCGGCCCTGCGCGGCGACAACAATATCTATGTCGCCCAGGAAGGCGGAACCCTGACCGTGCGCACGGTCGACGTGATCACCTCGAATGCCCAGAGCCTGATCGTGTCGAGCGGTGTGCGCGCCGGCGAAATGGTCGTCATTTCGCCCGTTCGCGGTGCCAGCGAAGGCATGCGCATCCAGTCGCTCGACTCGGCGGGGGAAGTCATCGAGGCCTATTCGGCCACGATCGACGCGCCCGAAGACGGCGAAGACGGCGAGGAAGGTCTCGCTGAATCCGAAACCGAAGACGGCGCCGAGAACGACGCTGTCGCGAGCGCCGGCTAACCGGCCAAGTCGAGGGAGACGGTCATGACTGACCCGAACGAAACCCACCAGGAAGTGCCCAAGGGTGTCATCGCCTGGTTCGCGAGCAATAGCGTTGCCGCGAACCTCCTGATGATCCTCGCGATTTTCGGCGGCATCTTCGGCTATTTCCAGCTCAACCGCGAGGTCTTCCCGACCGTCGCCTTCAACGGCGCCACCGTGTCCGTTGCCTGGCCCGGCGCCTCCCCCCAGGAGGTCGAGGAACAGATCATCACCCGGATCGAGGAAGCGCTGATCGATATCGACGGTGTCGACACGATCACCTCTACGGCCGCCGAAGGCAGCGGTTTCGTCAACATCGAGGGCAAGCCCTCGGTCGACATCCCGGCCTTCATTGACGAGATCAAGCTCGCGGTGGACTCGGTGAACAACCTGCCCCCGTCATCCTTCCGCCCGGTTGTCAGCCAGTGGCGGTCCGGTGACTGGCTGATCGGTTTTGCCGTGCACGGCAACGTCAACCGCCGGGATCTTCAGGACATCGCCGAGGAAATCCGCGACGAGGTCGCCAACCAGGTACCCGGCGTGTCGATCGTCGGCATCATGGGCCGGCTCGACGAGGAAGTGGGTATCGAGGTCTCCGAGGAGAGCCTGCGCCGTTATGGTCTGTCGATCGATGAAGTCTCCCGCGCCATCCGCGCCAGCTCGCTCAATGCGTCTGCCGGCAGCGTGCGGACCGATCTGGGTGACATCAATCTGACCTCGCGCCAGCTCGCCGACACCCAGGCCGAATTCGAGAACATCATCGTGCGCCAGACCGCCGAAGGCGGCACGCTGCGCGTCCGCGATGTGGCCCGGGTCAATGACGGTTTCATCGATGCCAATCTCGCCTCGACCTACAATGGCGAGCCGATGGTCATCGTCTATGTCGAGACCACGCCGAACAGCGATGTCGTCGACATTTCCCGCGGCGTGAACGCCTATATCGAACGCAAGGCGCAGGAGATGCCGGACGGCGTTTCCCTGTCGCTGTGGTGGGATAATTCGGAACTCTATGAGGGCCGGATGAACACGATCATGAACTCCGCCATGATTGGTGGCGGACTGGTTCTGATCGTCCTGTTCCTCTTCCTGCGTCCCATGGTGGCCTTCTGGGTGACGGTGGGCATTTTCACCGCCTTCGGCGGCGCCTTCCTGCTGCTGCCGATGATGGGCGTGACGCTGAACATGCTGTCGCTCTTCGCCTTCCTCCTGGTGATCGGTATCGTCGTCGATGACGCGATCGTGGTCGGGGAGAATATCCACGACAGGGTGGAACGAGGGGAAAGGGGGCTGACAGCCTCCGTCGTCGGAACACAGATGGTGGCCAAGCCGGTGATCTTCGCCGTCATCACCACCATCATGATGTTCTCGCCGTGGATGCTGATCACGGGCCCCACCGTTCAGTTCACCAAGCAGATCTCCCTCGTGGTGATCGCAGCCCTGACCTTCTCGCTGATCGAGAGCCTGCTGATCCTGCCGGCTCACCTCGGTCACCTGAAGCCGCAGTCGAACAAAGGCTTCTTCGGCCCGTTGATCGCGGTCCAGCGTGCCATCGCGCACACGCTGGTCATGGTTGCCCGCTTCATCTATCGCCCGCTGGCCAAGTTCAGCATCCGCAACCGCTACGCCACCGTGATCGGGTTCATCGGCATTTTCGCAGTCGCGATCACGCTGATGACGACCAACCGCGTGGGCTCCGTCTTCATGCCCCAGATCGAGAACGAGACCATCCAGGTCACGATCCAGCTGGCCGAAGGCACGCCCTGGTCGCGGACGGAACAGGTGCGCCAGCAATTGGACGACGCCCAGGACGAGGCCCTGCAATACTACCGGGACCAGTATCCGGGCGAGATCGACATGATCGAGAGCCGCTCCACCGTCGCGACTGACGGGCGGATCCGGGCCTGGATCACGCTTGCCGAACCTGAAGACCGTCCGGGCGGATATTCCACCGCGACTGTCGCCCAGGAAATCCGCGAGATGATGGGTCCGGTTCCGGATGCCGAAGAAGTCCGCTTCGACGCCACCATCAACAATGGCGGCAATTCGATGAGCTTTGCCCTCTCCCACGCCGATCTCGACGTGTTGCGGGCTGCTGCGGATGATCTCAAGAACCAGCTGCGCAGCTATGACACGCTCTACGACATCGTGGACTCGATGCAGACCTCGACCGAAGAGCTGCAGTTCGCGCTGCGTCCGGATGCCCAGGCTCTCGGCCTGACGCTGCAGGACGTGACGCGCCAGGTTCGCCAGGCCTTCTACGGCGACGAGGCCCAGCGCCTCCCGCGTGATGGTCAGGATGTGCGGGTGATGGTCCGTTTCGACCAGTCCTCGCGCCGCTCCCTGGATACGCTGCGGGATATCCGCATCCGCACCAATGACGGCCGGGAAGTCCCGCTGTCCGCGGTCGCCGACGTGGAATTTGCTCCGGGACTGAACCGGATCCGCCGTCGCAACGGCATGCGGACCGTGACGGTCACCGGCGAACTGTCCGACCCGACCGCTCGCGGTACGGTGAATGACAGTCTCGACGCGGAATTCTGGGAAGCGTGGGAAGCCCGCTATCCGGGCATCAGCCGCGACGAGATCGGCGAAGCCGAGGGCCAGCGTGAATTCATGCAGGAAGTGGTCAACCTCCTGATCCTGGCCCTGGTGTCCATGTATCTTCTGCTGGCCGTGGCCTTCCGGTCCTACTTCCAGCCGATCCTGATCATGATCGCCATCCCGTTCGCTCTGGCCGGTGCGATCTTCGGCCACCTGATATACGGCCTGCCGATCGCCCTGTTCTCATACTTCGGTGTGGGTGCGGCGGCCGGCGTCGTGATCAACGACAACCTGGTCCTCATCGACTTCGTCAATCGCCTGCGGGCGAACGGCGTGGGCGCCTTCCAGGCCCTGGTCGATGCCGGTGTCCAGCGTTTCCGTCCGATCCTGCTGACCTCGGTCACCACCTTCCTCGGCATTTTCCCGATGATGGCGGAGCAGTCGACCCAGGCCCAGTTCCTGAAGCCGATGGTCGTCTCGCTGGGCTTCGCGGTTGTGTTCGCGCTCTTCCTGACCCTGTTCATGGTTCCGGCCATGTACGGGATCGGCGTCGATATCGCGCGCTTCTTCCGCATGCTCTGGACGGGCAAGAAACAACCGTCCCTGGGCAATGACTATTCCGATACGGATTTTGCCCACGGCGAACTGCCGGGTCATCTCGACCACTCGCCGGCGGAATAATTCGCTAATCAACGCCCCGCGCTGTATTCAGCGTGGGGCGTTTTTCTGTCCATAAGAATCCTTGGGGGATCCTCAGATGAAAAAGCTTTTGCTCAGCACAGCCGTGCTCGCACTGGTCGCGGCGTGCAGCCAACCGGCCAACACCAATGAAACTGCCAATGATCAGTCTGCCGCGGAGCAGGAAATGGTCTCCGCCACGATCGGCGAATGGGGTTTCGACACCGAAGGCATGGACGCGGCCGTCCACCCGGGTGACGACTTCTTCCGCTATGCCAACGGCACCTGGCTGGACAATACGGTCATCCCCTCCGATCGCTCCAACTACGGCATGTTCACCGAGCTGGCGATCGAGGCCGAGGAACAGGTCCAGGACATCATCCTGACCCTCGCTGCGGAAAATGCCGACCAGGGCACGATCCAGCAGAAGGTCGGTGACCTCTATGGCAGCTGGATGGACACGGAGACCATCGAGGCGCGTGGCCTGGAACCGATCCAGCCCTATCTCGCCGAGATCGCGGCTGCCGCATCCCACGAGGACATCCGCAGCCTGTTCGCAACGATCCACCACCAGTCGCCCTTCGGTGTCGGCATCATTCCCGACCCGGCAGACACGACGCGCTACACGGTGTTCGTCGGCCAGGGCGGTCTCGGCCTGCCGGATCGCGACTATTATCTCGATCTCGAGAACGAGAATTATGCCCGCTATCGCGAGGGCTATGTCGACTTCATCGCCCAGGTCTTCGAACTGGCCGGCATTGAAGGCGGCGCCGAGAAGGCCGAGGCCATCATGGCGCTGGAAACGCGTATCGCCGAAGTCCACTGGACCCAGGCCCGCTCGCGCAACATCCAGGAAATCTACAATCCGATGCCGATGGACCAGCTCGCAGCGCTGGCCCCGCAGATGGACTTCCCGGGCGGCATGGCCCAGCTGGGTCTCGACGGTGTTGCCACCTATCTCGTGGCCCAGCCGAGCGCCATTGAAGGTGCCGGCATCATCTTCGAGGAAACCCCGGTTGATGTGTGGCAGGACTACATGACCTTCCACTTCATCCAGAACAATGCCGGCAGCCTGCCGTCCGCGTTCGACCTGGCGAATTTCGAATTCTTCGGCCGTACGCTGAACGGTATCGAGGAACAGCGCCCGCGTGATCGCCGCGGCGTCAATCTCGTCGGCGGCCAGCTGGGTGAAGCGGTCGGCCAGGTCTATGTCGAGCGTCATTTCCCGGCCTCCTCCAAGGAAGCCATGGAAGGCCTCGTCGCCAATCTGGTAACCGCATTCGAAGGCCGTCTCAACAATCTCGACTGGATGGACGCGGAGACCCGTGACAATGCCCTGCGCAAGCTGGGCACATTCGAACCGCGCATCGGCTATCCGGACGAGTGGACGGACTACTCCGCCCTCGAAATCCAGGCCGACGACCTGTTCGGCAACATGATGCGGATGAATGAATTCGGCTGGAACCAGCAGGTCGAGGACCTTTCCGGTCCGGTTGACCGGACGCAGTGGCCCTACCCGCCGCAGACGGTGAACGCCT
This sequence comes from uncultured Maricaulis sp., assembly GCA_965228215.1. Classification (GTDB taxonomy): domain Bacteria; phylum Pseudomonadota; class Alphaproteobacteria; order Caulobacterales; family Maricaulaceae; genus Maricaulis. Next base: position 691,232 of record OZ245800.1, read on the forward strand.
CCTATAATCCGCTGATGAACCAGATCACATTCCCGGCCGGCATCCTGCAGGCTCCCTTCTTCGATCCGGGTGCAGACGCCGCGATCAATTACGGCGCCATCGGTGCCGTGATCGGTCACGAGATCGGCCATGGTTTCGACGATCAGGGCCGCGAGTTCGACTATGACGGTTCCATCCGCAACTGGTGGACCGACGAGACGAACGCCAATTTCGTGGAACGGGCCGACATGCTCGGCGCCCAGTATTCCTCCTACTCCCCGATCGAGGGCATGTTCGTGAACGGCGAATTCACGATGGGTGAGAATATCGGCGATCTCGGCGGCGTGCAGATGGCCTACACGGCCTACCGCAATTACGTGGCCGAGACCTATGAAGGCGGCGAGGCGCCGGTCATCGACGGCTTTACCGGTGATCAGCGCTTCTTCCTCGCCTGGGCCCAGGTCTGGCGCCGTCTCTACCGCGAGGACAATCTCATCGCGCGCCTGACGACGGACCCGCACAGCCCGTCGCAATACCGCACGAATGGCGTCGTCCGGAACCTGGACGCCTGGTATGAGGCCTTCAACATCACTGAAGATCACGCCCTTTACCTGCCACCGGAAGAGCGCGTCAAAATCTGGTAAACCAGATAAATATCAAATCGTTGACGGCTCGGGGAAACCCGGGCCGTCTTCGTTTGGGGACAGGCTTGTCATGAATCTGACAGAACCGTCAGTTGCTTCACGGCAGGATGGAACTAGTGTCTGGCCCCAAATAAATCTCACCACACGAATTTGGGGAAGCATCATGAAGAAGTTCCTGCTTAGCGGTGCCTGTATCGCACTGCTCGCGGCGTGTACGCCGGCAGAAGAAGCCGCCAGCGGCGGCGACAGCGCTCCGGCCAACGAGACCGTTGTCAGCAATGTCGGTGATCCGACAGCCGGCTCGCCGGTCCTGGGCACCTGGGGTGTCGAGATCGAGCACGTCAGCGAGACCGTGCATCCGGGCGATGATTTTAACGCCTACGTCAATGAAGGCTGGTTGCAGAATTCGGAAATGCCGCAGGGCTTCTCCCGCTTCGGCTCCTTCACCGAACTCTTCCTGCGCTCCGAAGAGCGTATCAATGCGATCATCACCGAGGCCGCCGAGTCTGACGCCGCAGCCGGCACGCCGCTGCAGCAGATCCGCGATCTGCACGCCTCCTTCATGGACCGCGAGGCTTTGGAAACTCTCGGTTTCGAGCCGGCCCGCCCGATGCTGGACAGCATCGCCGCCGCCGCCTCGCATGATGACATCGCCCGCCTGATGGGCATGCCGGGCACGTCGAGCATTTTCGGCGCCGGTGTCGGCCGCGACCAGGGCAATCCTGATCGCTACATCGTCGGCATCAGCCAGAGCGGTCTCGGCCTGCCGACCCGCGATTACTACCTGGAAGACAATGAGCGCTACCAAGGCTTCCGTGACGCCTATGTCGAATACATCACCGACGTCTTCGGCTTCATCGGCGAAGATGACGGTGCGGAACGCGCCCAGCGCATCCTCGAGCTCGAGACGGCTTTCGCCCAGGTTCACTGGACGCGCCAGGACAGCCGTGACCGCACGCGCACCTATAATCTGATGTCGACCGAGGAACTGGCCGAAATGGCGCCGGGCTTCCCGTGGCCGACCTTCATGGACGCCCTCGACTTCGCCGACCAGACGGAAGTCGTCGTACGCCAGACGACTGCCATCGAGGCGCTGGCTACCCTGTTCAACGAATACCCGGTCGAGGCCTGGCAAGACTGGATGACCTTCCGCTACCTTTCGAGCAACCGGAATCGTCTGACGCCGGAATTCTTCGACCGCTCATTCGACTTCTACAACCGGACGCTCTCCGGCGTTGAGGAGCCGCGCCCGCTGGACTCCCGTGCGATCCAGTATGTGAACGGTTCCATGGGCATGGCGCTGGGACAGATCTATGTCGAGCGTCACTTCCCGCCGGAATACAAGCAGCAGATGGAAGTCCTGGTCGATTATCTCGGCCGCGCCCTTCGCGAGCGCATCGAGACGCTGGACTGGATGGACGAGGAAACCCGCATCCAGGCGCTCGACAAGTTCGAGAAGTTCACGCCGAAGATCGGCTATCCGGACCAGTGGCCGGACTACTCCTCCATCGAGATCCGCCCGGATGACCTGTTCGGCAATTCCGAGCGCGTCGCCGCCTGGTTCCGCGCCGACAGCCGCGCCCGCCTGCGCGGTCCGATCCGCGAATGGGAATGGGGCATGTCTCCGCAAACGGTGAATGCCTACTACTCGCCGACCGCGAACGAGATCGTCTTTCCGGCCGCCATTCTGCAGGGTCCGTTCTTTGATCCCTATGCCGATCCGGCGGTGAATTTCGGCGGAATCGGTGCCGTGATCGGCCACGAGATGGGCCATGGTTTCGACGACCAGGGCAGCCGCTCCGACGGCGATGGCGTGCTGCGTGACTGGTGGACGGAAACCAGCCGCGCGAACTTCGACGAGCGCACCGACCTCCTGGCCGCCCAGTACAGCGAATTCTCCCCGATCGAGGGCGAGTTCGTGAACGGTCGTCTCTCGCTCGGCGAGAATATCGGTGATGTCGGCGGCCTCTCCATGGCCTTCCGCGCCTACCAGCTCTACGTCGAGGATCATGGTGGTGAAGCACCGGTCCTGGACGGCTTCACGGGCGAGCAGCGCTTCTACATGGCCTGGGCCCAGGTCTGGCGGAACCTGCAGACGGATCAGGCCATGATCCAGCAGCTGCGCCGTGGTCCGCATTCGCCGGCGCAATACCGCATCAACGGCGCCGTCCGGAACCAGCCGGGCTGGTACGAAGCCTTCGGAATCACCGAAGAGCACGACCTGTACCTGCCGCCGGAAGAGCGCGTTTCCATCTGGTAAGCGCGCCGGAATAGCATCAGAACGGCCCGGCCTTGCGCCGGGCCGTTTTGTTTTACAATCGCACCAAACGAGTGATTGAATCGGGATTCACCTGCTGGGTGCGTCCATCCCCTTACACGAGAAGTATGCCGCAAATTATTCTCCTGTAAGGAGAAAGTGGCGTCGCGACACCGGATTTCGCTTCTCCATAGGGTTAAGCTTCGTTAACCTCTTGATCGTCTGGGTCCGCGTACAGCGGATCCGCTGAACGAGATGGGGGTTTATATGCGACGTTCAGTACTACTGTCCGGCGTCGGTATGGCGATGCTGATTGGCACGTCTGCCCATGCAGGGGATGTTGAGTGGTTCCCGCCGGACCCACCTGCGGGCGCGATGTCCGGCGAGTGCTATGCACGCGTCCGTATCGAGCCTGAATATGATGTCTACACCGAGCAGGTGACGACGCAGGATTCCTATGAGCGTTACGATGTTGCTCCGCCGCGCCTGCGCGAGGAAGTCATCGAGTATGTCTCCCGGGAAGCCGGTGTGCGCTACATCGTGCACGAGCCGGTCTATGACACGATCACGGAAACCGTCGAAGTCCGTCCGGGTTACACCGAGTACGTCGTCGAGCCGGCTGTCCACGACACGGTGACCGAGACGATCATGGTGCGCGAGCCGCGCATGGTCTGGCGCCGCGGCTATACGCCGGATGCCGCCATGACGCGCTACGACGCCGAAACGGGTGAAGTCTGGTGTCTCGTCGAGGAAGAAGGTGAGTACCGCACCGTCACGCGTAATGTGATCGTGCGCCCCGCCGAGATCCGCGAAGTGAACTACCCGGCCGAATACGCGACGATCTCGCGTGAAGTCCTGGTCCAGGAAGCACGCGTGGAAGAGATTCCGATCGATCCGCGTTACGACACCTACACGGTCCAGGTCGTTGACCAGTACGCTTCGGTCGACAGCCACGTGGTTCCGATGGAGACCGAGACGGTCACGCGTTACACCCTGCGCTCCGAAGAGCGTTGGGAATGGCGCCTGGTCGACTGCACGGACATCGACCTGCCGGGTCACAACCCGCCGACCAGCGCGGACATTCCGCCGGTTGCGTCCAACCAGAGCCATGCTCCGTCGGGCAATACCTATCTCTACGGCACGGGCGCTGCTCCGGCCACCGAGACCTATTCGGAAGAAGTGCCGGTCGCACAGGCCTACACGAACCGCCGTCGCAGCCGCCGCTAGGCGCTGGGCAGCACCAAGTATTGAGGGCCGTGATCCTGGGGATCGCGGCCCTTTTTCTTGCGCAACTTTTGATATCGGCAACACAACGCCAATAGATACAGCCACCGCGGGAGCAATCGCCGCACAACGCCCGCCCAGCCCTTTTGTTGCAAGTCAAAACGGCCGGGACATTCCACTTGATTCCCGGACGTTATTCGATCTCTATGGACAACCATAGGGGGAATGCCGGGTTTACAATCCCACTTTGCATACATATGTATACATTTGCATACTGGTTGCAAATGAAGAGGTCAGCCATGCCCAGAAGCGTACCCCTGAGCGTCCGCATCAGTGACGACGATGCCGCCTTCCTGGCCCGCTACAAGGCCGAGGGCGCAACGACACCGAGCGAGAAGCTCCGCGCCCTGCTCGCCGATGCCCGGCGCGCCGAGGTCGGGGAGCAGGACTTCGCCGGCCGCGTGGAATGGTGCGGCAGCCAGATGCAGCCGGCCCTGAACCGGATCCGCAATCTGCAGAAGCAGGCACGGCAGCGATCCGACTTCACAGTCCGCCTCTATGAGCGCCTGCCGGAACTCCTGGCGACACTTATGACCGGACCAGCCGATACCGACGATGCCGCAGCAGCACTCGTCGATTTCGAGGCCGATGTGGCCGAACAGGCTTTTGCCCTGATCGAGGAAATTCTCGATCTCGGCCTGACCAAGAACAGCCGGACCTATGACCCGGCCCTGATCAAGACACGGCTGGAGCCGATCCTGGAAATCCTGGACCTGATCCGCCTGTCCAAACTGCCGAAGGGAGGCAAGACAAAATGAGCGAACAATTACTGTCCCGGGTGAAACGCCTGGTATCCGGCGGCGTGAACTCCATCGTCGATGCAGTTGAAAACGCCTCGCCGGAAACGGTGATGAAGGAAGCGATCCGAGAAGTGGAACGCGCCACTGACGAAGTGCGCGACGAAATGGGTCGCGTCCTGGCTAGCAAGCACCTGGCCTCGCGCCGCCTCATGGATGCCAACGCCAAGCACGAGGATCTCACCGGCCAGATTGAACTCGCCCTGGGCGAGGGCCGCGACGATCTCGCCGAGGCTGCGATCGCCAAGCAGATGGATCTGGAAAGCCAGATGCCGGTGCTGGAAGGCGCGATCAGCGATGCCAACAGCGAGGAGCAGGAGCTGGAAAGCTATATCCGCGCTCTCGATGCCCGTCGCCGCGAAATGGAAGACGAACTCGCCGCCTTCAAGGAAAGCCGCCAGGCCGAGGAAAGCCTGTCTGCCGATGGCGAGGTCACCTCTTCCGCCGGCACCGAGCGCAAGGTCTCCAAGGCGGAACGTGCCTTTGACCGCGTCATGCGCGACGCGTCCGGCCTTCCGGGCTCCAGCGGCAGCGGCCGCCCTGACGCATCGAAACTGGCCGAACTGGAAGAACTCTCGCGGGAGAACCGCATCAAGGAGCGTCTGGCCGCCGCCAAGGCGAAACGGACTGAAGAGGTAAAATGATCGACATTCTGGGCACCGCCCAAGCCGCCCCCTTCGTGATCGCACTGATGGTGATGATCTTCATCGCCGCACTGGAGGGGGTGAGCCTGATGTTCGGCGCGGCCGTATCGGGACTTCTCGACGGCATTCTGCCGGATTTCGACCTGCCGGACCTCGACACGGATGTCGATGCGGACATCGACGCCGACATCGATGTCTCCGGTCTCGATAGCGTTGGCCCGCTCACCTATCTGATGAGCTGGCTGAGCTTCGGCAAGGCACCGGCCCTGGTCCTGCTCGTGGCCTTCCTGACGGTCTTCGGACTGTCCGGACTGGTCATCCAGAGCTCGGCACTGGGTGCCACCGGACTGATGCTGCCGGGCTGGCTGGCATCCATTCCCGCCTTCGCCCTGGCCCTGCCCGGCACGCGCTATCTCGGCCGCGCCTTCGGTGCGGTCATGCCCAAGGAAGAGACCGAAGCCGTCTCGACCGAACGCTTCATTGGCAAGGTCGCCACGATCATTCGCGGCCGCGCGAAACGCGATCTGCCGGCCGAGGCCAAGCTGAGGGACCGGCACGGTCTCACTCACTGGATTCTGGTTGAACCAGATGAGGATCACGAGGAATTCGCCACCGGCGACGAGGTCATTCTCGTCAGCCAGGCGGGCTCAATCTACCGCGTGATCCGCAATACCCACCAGGTGTTGTCGCGCGACGGCTAGCGCGCCCCTGTTGGTTTTCTGAAACACGTATGGAGGGACATACATGGGAAATTTGATGGACTACATTATCATCGGCGGAGGCGTGCTCATCGCCCTCTTCGCGATCGTCAGTATCGCCGCCGGTCTCTACAAGCGCGCCTCGAAGGAGATCTCCTTCGTCCGCACCGGTTTTGGTGGCCAGAAGGTCATCATGAATGGCGGCGCGCTCATCTATCCGGTCGTGCATGAGACCATTCCGGTCAACATGAACACGCTGCGCCTGGAAGTACGCCGGGCCAATGACCAGGCCCTGATTACCAAGGACCGCATGCGCGTGGACGTGCAGGCCGAATTCTTCGTGCGCGTTCAGCCCACGACGGAATCCATCGCCAACGCCGCTCAGACGCTGGGCAAGCGCACGATGGACCCGGAAGCGTTGAAGGATCTCGTCGAGGGTAAATTCGTCGACGCCCTGCGCGCCGTGGCCGCCGAAATGGCAATGGAGGAATTGCACGAGCAACGCGTGGACTTCGTCCAGAAAGTGCAGGCCGCGGTGTCCGAGGACATCCTGAAGAACGGTCTCGAACTGGAATCGGTCTCGCTGACGGGCCTGGACCAGACCAACAAGGATTACTTCAATCCGAACAACGCGTTTGACGCGGAAGGTCTGACCAAGCTGACGCAGGAGATCGAGGAGCGCCGCAAGAAGCGCAACGACATCGAACAGGAAACCGAAGTCCTGATCCGCCGCAAGAACCTGGAAGCCGAACAGGAAAGCCTGCAGATCGCCCGTGACGAGGAATATGCGCGCCTGGAACAGCAGCGCGAAGTCCAGACCCGGGCGGCCGAACAGGCTGCGCAGATCGCCGCCGAACAGGCTGTGCGCGAACGCGAGGCAGAGACGGCCAAGATCCTGGCCTCCCAGCGCACGCGGGAAGCGGACATCGAGTCCAACCAGATCGTCGCCGAGCGCCAGATCTCCATGGACAAACAGGTCCGCGAACAGGAGATCCTGAAGGAGCAGTCGCTGGAATCCGCTGCGGTCGAGAAGGCCAAGCAGGTCCGCCTCGCCGAGCAGGAACGCGATATCGTGGTCGCCATGAAGTCGCGCGACAAGTCGACGGCCGAAGCCGAAGCCGACGCGGCCCGCGCTCTCGCTGCCAAGGCGGCGGAAGAAGTGATCACGGCCCGCGATACCGAGATCGCCGAGCGTGACAAGCAGATCGAGCTGGTCGAGGCCTCCAAGGCGGCCGAGATGGACGCCATCGCCGTGACCATCGCGGCTGAGGCGGAGAAACAGGCGTCAGCCGACCGGGCTGAAGCCGTCCGGATTGCCGCCGACGCGGAAGCCGCGAAGATCCGCATCGCGGCCCAGGGTTCCGCCGACGCTGAAAAGCTGCGGGCCGATGCCCAGGAACGCGTCTACGCGGTCGAGGCTGAAGGTCAGCGCGCGGTCAATGAGGCAGCGAACATCCTGTCGCCCGACCAGATCGCGATGCAGGTCAAGCTGGCCCTGATGGAAGCCCTGCCGGAGATCATCGAGCAGAGCGTGAAGCCGATCGAGAATATCGATGGCATCCGCATCCTCCAGGTCGACGGTCTGGCCGGCAATGGTGCCGCACCGGGTGATGTCGTGGCCTCGCATGGCGGGGGCATGGCCGACCAGGTGGTCTCCTCGGCCCTGCGCTATCGCGCCCAGGCGCCGCTGCTGGACGCCATGCTGTCGGAAATCGGCCTGAAGGTCGGCGACCCGCAGAACCTGGCGGACGCCCTGACGGACGCCGCCAAGGGTGACCCCGCACCGGAAGTCGAGGCTGACGCCTAGACGCTCCGGACATGATGTCCCACATAGAACGGCGCGGGTTTGTCCCGCGCCGTTTTTCATGGAGCCGGCATGCCGCGCGATTTCATCCTGGGCTATGGCAGCCTGCTGTCAGACTACAGCCGCCGCACCTATTCCGGCCTGACCGAGCCCACCCTGCCCGCACTGGTGGAAGGCTGGCGGCGTGGCTGGTCGACGCGCTATCGCGACGAGGCCGCCACCTATGCCGGGGTCCGGGAAGATGCCGGCGCCGCGCTGCAGGCTGCGCTCGTTCCCGCCACCGTGACCGATGAATTGCGTCACCGGGAACGCGGCTATGCCTTCACCCCGGTCGATCCCGGTCGCATCCATGTCGAGGGTGATCTTCCCGCCGGACGTTTCTGGATCGTGGTGAACCATGAACAGGTCCAGGCGGACCCGCATCACCCGATCCCGCAGACCTATGTCGATACCTGTATGATCGGCTGTCTGGAAACCGGAGGCGAGGATCTCGCGCGCGATTTCGTTCGGTCCACGGAGTTCTGGACCGAGGCCTGGGTCGATGACCGCGATCAAACAAGCCCGCTCTATCCGCGACTGACGCCGGCGGAAGACGATATCCGGCTAACCATTGATCGCCTGCTCGCGGAGGCCGGCATTCTGGACCTGCGTCAGGCGCTGCCGGGGACGGAGAAATAACGCACCGGTTCCAGCGTCTCGTCGAGACAGCCGAAGGAGCGCTGTTTGCAGCATTCCAGCTTTGCAGCGATCACCCGGGCCTGCTCCAGCGCATTCGCGAACAGGTCTTCGCGCGGTGAGGCATCACGCAATCGCGGCGCCGGCTCGGCCAGCACATCTTCAGGGAAGCGCGCCGGGCGCGGCAGGGCACCCTCGCGCCAGTGCCAGGCACCGCTCTGGGAATCGAAGGCGTAGAGCGACATGAAACGCCAGCCCTCCCTCGACAGGAATTCCAAGGCCTCGACGATGTAGTCGATCTCGGCCTCGCTCATCAGCCAGTGCAGGCTGACGCGGCACCAGCCCGGACGCATGCCGGCATGCCCGTCCAGTACGGCTTCGCGGATCTTCTGCGTGTGGCCGTCATCGATATCCAGCAGATAGTGGCCATAGGGACCGGCGCAGGAACAGCCGGCCCGCGACTGGATACCGAACAGGTCGTTCAGCAGGACCGTCACCAGCCGGGGATGAAGCACATCCCCGTGCGGATCCCGGATATTGAAGGAGACAATTCCGATCCGCCGGTCCGTATCCTGCGGGCCCAGGATCTCGATCGTCGGATTGGCCTGCCAGACCTTGAAGGCCCGGTCCATGGCCGCGTGCTCGCGCGCCTCGATCGTGTCGAAACCGATCTGCGACTGCAGCTGCATCGCCAGTGCCGCCCGTGCGACCTGGGGCACGCCCGGCGTGCCGGGACGTTCGCGGGCTTCGGTACCCTCGATGAAGTCATGCCCGTCTTTCCAGACATAACGCACGGTTCCGCCCGCGCTCTGGGTCGGCGGCAGATCGGACCGGTAGAGCGACTGGTCGAAAACGAGAATGCCTGCGGAACCCGGCCCGCCGACAAATTTGTGCGGCGAGAAATACACCGCGTCGACGGCCGCATCTGGCTCGCCCTCGGGATGCATGTCGATGCGCAGATAGGGCGCGCTCGCGGCGCAGTCGAGGCAGAGAATGGCGTCATGCGCGTGCAGCAGCTTGGCCAGGCGGATCGTGTCCGTCTTCACGCCCGTCACATTGGATGCCGCCGAAAAGGCTCCGATCCGCTTGCGGCCGAGCCAGGCCGGATCGCGCAATTCGGCTTCCAGGTGCTCGTAATCAATCCCGCCCTCGTCATCGAGACCGATACAGACCACTTCGGCCAGGCTCTCGCGCCAGGACAATTCATTTGAATGATGTTCGTAAGGCCCCACGAAGACGACGGGACAATCGCGCTTCAACGCCTCCTCGGCTCGCTCCAGGGCAGTCTCGTCACCGGCTTCGGTTAGCGCATTGAGCATCCGGTCACGACTGGCTGGCGGAACAGCGAGGCCAAGGATTTCCTGCAATTTGTGCACAGCACCTGTTGCGCCGGATCCGCAGGCGATCAGGCAATCACCCTCATCAGCGTTCACGGCCCGCTTGATCACGGCCTCGGCTTCCTTCAGCCAGGCACCTGACGCCCGGCCGGTGGCACTGTCCTCGGTATGCGGATTGGCATACAGGCTGCCGAGTCGCAGGACCTGGTCCTCGACCTGTCGGACATTGCGGCCCGAGGCGGTGTAGTCTGCATAGAGCATCGGCCGGCGCCCGAATGGCGTCGCCAGATCCTGGTCGCAACCGATGACGCTGTCGCGGACCTGCCGCACGAGATCTCTGGAACTGGAAACAGACATGTCGAACCTGCTGTGAATCACAGCCTGTATTGCAACATGGGGCGGGGAGTTATTTTCGCTCAATTACATCGCGTTTCGCGTAAGATGTAGTATACATCACCATGAAATGGAGATTTCATAGTGATTGACGACCATGACCGGAAGCTTTTAAGGGCTATTCAGACTAACAGTGATCGTACGGTCCAGGAGCTCGCTGACCTGATCGGCCTCAGTGCCACACCGACAGCCCGGCGGCTGAAACGCCTGACCGAAACCGGCATTATCAGGCGTAATGTTGCCCTGCTGGATGCGGACAAGCTGGACCTCCAAGCGACGCTGTTCGTCTTCATCCGGACCAGCAATCACGATGATGCCTGGCTCGAGACCTTCGCCAATGGCGTACAGCGCATGCCGGAAGTCATCGAATTCTACCGGATGAGCGGGGATGTCGATTACCTGATCAAGCTCTGCCTGCCGGACATTCGCGATTACGATGATTTCTACAAACGGCTGATCGCCATCGCGCCCCTGTCCGATGTGAGCGCCAGCTTCGCCATGGAAGCCATCAAGAACACGACCGAACTCCCTGTCTAGACAAGCCGCCAGACAGTCCAGTCGGGTTAAGACACTGAAAACCACAATCGCCGAAGACTCGATCAGTTTGTGATTCGGGAGTGAATATTGATGTCCAGTGCGGCGCTTTCCAAAGACCAGGAAGACGACGAGTCCCGCCCGCTTGTCGATGCGATGGCCGAATACCTCGCGCCCGAAACCGCTCCCCGTAATTCCGGCCAGGCCGCCTGGAAAAGCATCGAGAGCGACCTGCCCGAAATCCTCGAGAAATTCTACGCGTCGGTGGCGCGCTCGCCCGAGCTCAACGCGGTGATCGGCGATGATCCGGATCGGATCGAGGCGCTGAAATCCATGCAGGCGGAACACTGGCGCCACGTCCTGAATGACCCGACGGATCTGAATTTCCAGGGCCGCGCCATTCGTGTGTCCGAGGCCCATATCCGCGTCGGACTGCCCTCGCACTGGTATATCGCCGCCAGCGGCCACCTCCTTATGCAGGCCATTCCCGCCCTGGTGAAGAAACATCGCGGCGCCGATCTCGCCGGCATTTTGGAAACCCTCGTCTCGCGGGTCTTCCTGGACATCTGCCTGGCCGAGGACGGCTACGAGAACGGCATCCACCAGCGCTACGAGAAACTCTCCCGCCGCGAGAGCAATCTGTCGAGCCTGCGCGGAATCTCGAGCACGATCGTGGACATCAATGATCTCGCCCTGAACATGGCCGTGCTGTCGGCCAATACGGACGACGCGACCTCGAATAGCCAGTCGATCTCGGCCGCCGCAGAAGAATTGGTCGCCTCGGTCAAGCAGATCGCGTCCACTTCCGACGGCGCCGCTGACGAGGCCGCCAGCACGAACGAGACCGTCAATCACTCGATCGCCGCAATGACCGGCGTCTCCGAGTCGATTGCCGAGATTGCACGCGGTTCCAGCGAGACAGCCGACAGCCTGGCCGGCCTGCAGGAAGCCTCTGCCCAGATCGGCGATTTCCTGGCCGTCATCCAGAGCATTGCCGACCAGACCAATCTCCTCGCCCTGAACGCCACGATCGAGGCGGCCCGGGCCGGCGAAGCCGGCAAGGGGTTCGCGGTCGTTGCATCGGAAGTGAAGAGCCTCGCCACCCAGGCCGCGCGCGCCACGGAAGATATCGCCCAGCGGATCACCGCCCTGCAGGACGGCATGAACTCGATCCAGGCCTCAATCGACGGCTCACGCGCCGCGGTCGACCAGGGCCAGAAGACGATCGACGACGCGAATGCCTCGATCCGCTCGGTTGGAACTCAGGTGTCGGAAGTCTCGACGCGCATGCAGGAAATCTCGAGCATCCTGCAGCAGCAGGAATTCACCTGCACCGAGATCTCGACCAACATCACCGGCGTTGCCGATCTCGCCTCGGAGAACCGCGACCGCCTGGGCGCCATGAACAAGGCGCTGCAGCATTCCAATGACAGTTTCCTGGACAGTGCCCAGTCCTGGTTCCGGTCCGACTGCCACCGGTCGCTGGTCCAGATGGCCAAGATCGACCATGTCTTCTTCAAGAAACGCATCGTCGACATCGTGCTCGGACGCACTGAGGGCCGGGCCGACGAATTGCCGGATCATCACGGCTGCCGTCTCGGCAAATGGTATGACACGCTCGATATCGTCGAGGTCCGAGACCATCCCGCCTTCGAGAAGATCGAGGAACCGCACGCCGCCTTCCACGAAACCGCGATCGAAATCCTGCGCGCGAAGGAGCGCGGTGATCTGCGCTCAGCCTTCAACATGCTGGAAAGCATGGAAGCCTTGTCCAAGGAAGTGATCGGTTATCTGGAAGAACTGGCCGTCGCGCTCGACGAGGATCTCAAACTCGCCGACGGGCGCGAGCATTTCCGCCGGCCAGCCGAAGACCTCAAGGCCGTCATCCGCGTTGGCAGCGAGCGTCGCGAGGTCGAAGTGATCAATATCTCTGACGGGGGCGTTGCCCTGACCGGGCTGACACAGGCCGATGTCGGCAAGACCGTCACCGTCCGCATCAATGGATCAGAAGCCCTGGGCGAAGCCGTCTGGGCGGATTCCACCGGTGGCGGCGTGCGCCTGATGAAGGGTCAGCTCGGCGAGGACTGAGCCTGACCCGACCGGTTCAACCGGTCAGATGTAGAGTGAACCGCCGGTCGGTACCGCGATGTAGAACACGGCGGTGACGAACAGGATCGCACTCGACAGCAAAACTCCAACCCAGCGCATTTTTCTCTCCATTCTCCATTTTCTTTCGCGCCCGTTACGGGTGGTGAAAGAGCCGGTCTCAATATGCCGGCCAAAAAATCCGTAAGCGCAATATCGGATCAAAGCGGATTGCAAACTACGGAGATTGTGCGCGACGCTTTCCCTCCTCGCGGCAGGGGCTGCCGTGGCCGGCCCGGCCTGTGCCATACTCGCCTCGGAATTTGTCCGGCACGCCCTGGAGCGCGATCATGTCACTGCCTGCACGCCCGCACTGGAACCGTCGAACCCTGCTCAAACTGGCTGCTGCAAGCGCGGCCCTGGCTGCGTGTGCGCCGCGCACGCCACTGACGGACCGGCATGTCGCCGTGATCGGCGGCGGCATTGTCGGCGCCTCCATCGCCTGGCATCTGGCGAAGGCCGGAGCGCAGGTCAGCCTGTTCGACCGGCATGACCTCGCCACACGCGCCAGCCGGGGCACATTCGCCTGGATCAATGCGACCTGGGCCAAACAACCGCGCCATTATCACCAGCTGAGCCAGCAGGGTGTCAGCGGCTGGTCGGGTCTCCAGGCCGAACTGGACCTGCCTGTGCGATGGGGTGGATCGCTGGAATGGTTCGGCTCGCCGGCCCGACAGGACCGCCTCGCCGAACAGATCGACGAACAGATCGCCTGGGGTGAACCCGCCCGCATGATCACGCCCGACGAGCTCGCCGAACTGGAGCCGCATCTCGTGCTCGACGGCATCAGCAGTGCGGCCTTCTCACCCAATGACGGTACCGTCGATCCGGTCGTGGCCACACAGCGCCTCGCCGAGGCCGCCACAACTCTGGGCGCAAATCTCCACGCGCGATGCGCGGTCCACGCCGCACGCCGGTCGACGGGCAGTGAAACAATACTCGAAACGGATATCGGCGAGATTCCCGTAGACCGGTTCGTGCTGGCGACGGGTGCGGACCCGGACGCCACCCGGCAATTGGCCGGCATGGATGTCCCGCAAAGATCGACTCCGGGCGTCATTGTCATCACCCGGCCCATGCCGCGCCTCGCCAACCGGGTCATCGTCGCTCCGGGTGTGCACATCCACCAGCGCGATGACGGACGGGTCGTGCTCGGCGAACAGGCCGGCGCTCCGGACACTGAGGCCCACAACCAGCGCCTGGCTGGCCGGCCCAACCATTTCCCGGATCCGATGATCGCCGAGGCCCACGCGCTCCGCATCCTCGCAATCGCGGACACCTATCTGCCGGGTTTGCTCGATGCAGCAATCGAGGATGTGTTCATCGGCTGGCGCCCCCTGCCGCTCGACGGCCATCCGGTGCTCGGCCCGGTTCCGGACAACCCGGCAGCCTATCTCGCCATCATGCACAGCGGTGTCTCCCTCGCCCCGGTGGTCGGGGACATCGTGGCGCGGGAAATCCTGGATGAGACAGCAGTACCGGACCTGGCGCCTTATCGGCCAGACCGGCAGTTCGACCGCGTTTTGCGCTATTAGGGCTAACACAAAAAAATCGGTGGCGCGAACGGCATGTTGACCCACAACACGCCGTTCGCGCTCACCTCCCCCAGGCCCCGTAAGGCCCCAACTCGAATATCGTTTTGAGATGCGTTCCGTCTAGTCTTCGGCAGACGCAACGCGGTTGATGAAGATCGGGCCAAACTGGATGGTCTGGCGGCCATAACCCATGTTTGCGCCGAACACGACGTCATCGGCGTCGAAATCCCGGCCGGCCACACCGCGGACCGTGTAGTACTGGCCTTCCTCGGTGGGACGGATGTTCTCGCTGAAAATATTGTCGTAGGGCTCGCTGGTGCGCACGAGCTGGAGATCGATATTTCCGGTTCCCAGCGTATTGATCGGGTCTTCGGCGCGGATCCAGATACGCAGCTCGACCGTGTCGCCCTCGCTGATGTCGCGGACCAGCGGTACCGTCACGCGCGAGCGCCAGACTTCGTCGATACGGCGACGCATCGTGACTTCAAGCGCAGCACCGCCAGGCGCCGTCGGGGATTCCACAATACTGCGGCGCAGGCCGCGGCCCTCGGTATCCCAACGCACGGAGAACTGGTCATTGAGCGGCTGCACGGCACTTGCTGCACCGGCGCCGGCCATGGCCAGGCTCGTTCCGATCAAAACCGCAGCGAGGCTCGCCGCAAAAGCATGCAATCCTGTTTGCTTCTTCGTCATCGCTCTGACCTCCCCGATCCAACATGAATGACAACGTTGCCATTTTGCCCCGCTTTTCCCCCGGTTTCAATCGCTGAAATGCAATGGCCGGCAAATTCGCGGTGGCGCGGAACGGTGTCGCGGCCAGGCCAGACACATCTTTGCGGGCCTACAGCGCATTTACGAACATCAGGTCACGGCGTCTGGCCGGCCTGGGGGTTCAGATTTCTTTGAGAGAAATGGCGCACCGGGGAAGATTCGAACTCCCGACCCCCAGATTCGTAGTCTGGTGCTCTATCCAGCTGAGCTACCGGTGCAACCGTGTTCCGGGGCGAGCCCCGAAGAGGCGCGGAAACTAGCCGCGACTTATGTGGTTGGCAAGGGGCTGATTGGGGTAAAAACAGCCGAATTACACCTGCCTGCCCTGCCCCGGCTGGCCTAGCTGCCGGCGGCACTCCGACTGGCATGGACACCGCGTGCGACAGCGCGGGCGAGACAATCGGCGGCGAGATTGCCGAGCCGCGCCAGGACAAGGTCGGCGGGCTCGGGCAGATCGCGTTTCGCCGTCGACAGCGCGAAGACCACATCACCGTCATAGGGTGTGTGAACCGGACGGATCGCGCGGGCCAGCCCGTCCTGGGCCATGATGGCCAGGCGCTGGGTCTGGGCCGGTGTGAGGCTCACATCTGTTGCGATACAGGCGATCGTGGTGTTCTCCCGGGCCGCCGGATTGAGCTTGGCGGCGCCCCAGTCCTCGCTGTCGAAGGTGAGACCGGCCGGCGGACGGGCGCCGCCGAATTCTCCGTCATGCTCCCAGGGCCAGGCCCAGTAGACATCATCCGCTCCCGGCAGGGTGACCGAACCGAATGGATTGACGCAGACAAGGGCGGCGACGCTCATGCCGTCTTCCGTGACGATACTGGCCGAACCGGTCCCGCCGGGATGCGCACCCGCGCGGGCGCCATGCCCTGCGCCATGGGGGCCGATCTGCATGGAGGTGGCGGCATTGTCCAGCGCGGCACGACCGAGGCGCCGATAGGGCGGATCATCGCCCCAGGCCTTGTCGCCGCCATTGGCGAGATCATAGAGGATGGCCGATGGTACGACCGGAGATCGGGGCACGCCCGGCATGTCCATCAGGCCGAACCCCTGCCCGCGCGCTCCGAGAGCGGCCGCCACACCGTCGGCCGCCGCGAGGCCGTAGGACGACCCGCCGGACAGGACAATCGCATCCACCGCATCGACCAGGGTATGCGAGGCCAGCGCGTCGGTCTCGCGCGTGCCCGGCCCGCCGCCTCGCACGTCGACCGCGCACACCGCGCGCTCATCGGGCAGGATCACGGTGACGCCGGTCCGGACCGTCGCATCCTCGGCCTGGCCGACCTTCAAACCTGAAATATCGGTCAGGCTGTTGCTTTCCCCTGGCATTGCCATATTCGGCCTCTTATTTCGGAAAGGTTCGCGCTATCGTGCCCGGACTTCGATGAGGGGCAAGTCTGATGATCCGTATTTTGCTGTCCGCAACCGCGCTGGCAAGCTCGCTGACGCTTTCCGCCTGCAGCAATGAGCCCGAAATCACCGATCCGCAGGTGACGGAGCCGGTCGTCGCCGAAACCGAACCGGCCGCGGCCGAAGCGCACCCGGCCATGGTGGCGGCCGCCAATCCGCACGCCGTGGAAGCCGGGCTGGACATCCTGCGCGCCGGCGGAGATGCCATCGATGCGGCCATCGCCGTGCAGAGCGTATTGGGCCTGGTGGAACCGCAAAGCTCGGGTCTCGGCGGCGGTGCCTTCCTGCTCTATTTCGACGCCCAGACCGGCGATCTCACCGTCTATGACGGCCGCGAGACGGCCCCCGCCGCTGCCGGACCGGATCTCTTCCTGGATGAGAACGGCCAGCCGCGCAGCTTCTTCCAGTCGATCTTCTCGGGCCATTCCATCGGTGTGCCCGGCGCGGTGGCCATGCTGGCCCGCGCCCACGAGGATCACGGCCTGCTGGACTGGGCCCGCGGTTTCGACAGCGCGATCGACCTCGCCGAAAACGGCTTCGAGGTCTCGCCGCGCCTTCACAATTTCATCGTCCGCGTCTCGCCCCGCACCCCGCTGGATGAATGGCCCGCCTCGCGCGACTATTTCTTCCTGGATGACGGCAGCCCGCTGTCGATCGGCCATCTCCTGCGCAATCCGGCCTATGCGGACAGTGCGCGGGCCATGGCCGCCGATTATCGTGCGCTCTACGAGGGCCCGCTGGCCGAGGCGATCATCGACGCCGTCCGCGACGAACCCATTCCCGGTACGCTGACGCTTGAAGATCTGGCGAATTACGAACCGGAAGTGCGCGAACCGCTCTGCCGGCCCTACCGGACCTATCTGGTCTGCGGCGCACCGCCGCCGGCATCCGGGGGCACGAGCGTGAACCAGATCCTCGGCCATCTGGAAGCCTATGACATGTCCGCCACCGGACCGGACACGGTCGAGGGCTGGCGGCGTTTCATCGAGGCCAGCCGCCTCGCCTATGCCGATCGCGATGCCTATATCGCCGACCCGGCTTTCACCACGGTACCGGTCGAAGGTTTGCTCGCGGATGATTATCTCGCGGCCCGCGGTGCGATGATTGATCGTGATACGGCCATCCCCAGCGTCACCGCGGGAACGCCGGCCGGAATCGCCGCGCCCGGTGCTGACGCGACACCGGATTCGCCCGGAACCAGCCATTTCGTGATTGTCGACAATGACGGCGACGTCGTCTCCATGACCACGACGGTCGAGAGTGTGTTCGGCAGCCATCGCATGGCCGGCGGCTTCTTCCTGAACAACCAGCTCACGGATTTCTCGCGCACGCCGCTGGATGCTGAAGGCCGGCTCGTGCCCAACGCACCGGATGGCGGCAAGCGGCCGCGCTCGTCCATGTCGCCGACCATCGTTTTCGACGAGGACGGTAATTTCGTGCTGGCGACGGGCTCGCCGGGCGGGTCCTCGATCATCGCCTACACGGCCAAGACGCTGGTGGGCATGCTGGACTGGGGGCTGACGCCGCAGGAAGCCATCGAACTGCCCAATGTGGTCGCGCGCAATGACGTGGTCCGCATCGAACAGGGCATGGACCCGGCCTTGGTCGAGGCCCTGGCCGGCATGGGTTTCACCATTGACGCCAATCGCGGCGAGAATTCCGGCCTCCACATCGTGCGCATGCAGGCGGACGGCACGCTGATCGGCGGCGCGGATCCGCGTCGCGAAGGGATTGTCGGCGAACCCTAGGCCGCAGACGCCGCAAACATGGAATTCTGACGAAGGCGAGGCAATCTCGTTCATGTTGGCGTCATCGAAAACGCGATACACACCGCCCGATTGCGAGAGACGTTAGCTCAACCTTTCAGGTTGTTAGAAGGGGGAATTCATGTTCAAGAACTCAGTACTCGCAGGCGCTCTGGCTGCGCTGGCCATGTCTGGTGCGGCAACCGCCCAGGACTGGACACTGTCGCCGAACTTCGGCTCAACCTCGCTGAATATCGGCTTTTTGCCCGATCCCTACGAAGTCCAGGTCGTCGCGGGCGGCTCCATTGACGCCTCATCCTTCGGATGTGCGGGAAATATCTCCAATGCGCCGGATTTTCGCCTGTTCTGGGAGGGCACTGGCCTGACTATCGGTGCCACGTCCAGTGCCGATACGACTCTCGTCGTAAATGGCCCGGACGGCGAATGGTATTGCGTTGATGATGTGAATGGACTCAACCCGGCCATCCGCTTCCAGGATGGCGGCCAGTACGACATCTGGATCGGTACCTATAATGGCGGTACGGCCAACGCGACGCTCTACTTCACAGAATTCTAAGAGCGAATATGAACTAGAACTGGAAAGGCCCGCCGAAACCGGCGGGCCTTTTTTTGTTCGGGTCGCGAAGATTGGCCCTAGGCCAATTCCTTCTCCATGCTCTCCTCCCACTCGCCGAGAGCGGCCAGGCCGTTCATCTTGGCGCGGTGGTTGAAGGCTGCCTGGCCGGCAGCGATGTTTTCGGACTTGCCGCCCCAGGCGCTCAGCGGCGCGGCCTGCAGGGCGCGACCATAGGAGAAGGTCAGCGGCCAGGGCAGGTCGTAGGAGGCGTTCATGGCGTTGAGGTGAGCCGTGGCTTCCTCATCCGTCTGGCCGCCCGACAGGAAGGCGATGCCCGGAACAGCGGCCGGCACGCAATTGGCGAGACACTGGACCGTCATGTCGGCGACTTCCTCGATACCGGCGCGATCGGTGTCCGTCGTTCCGGAGATGACCATGTTCGGCTTGAGGATCGTGCCTTCCAGAACAACGCCCTGATCGAAGAGTTCGCGATAGAGCGATTTCAGAGAGAACTCGGTGACCTCATAGCAGCGCTCGATCGAATGATCGCCATCCATGATGACTTCCGGCTCGACGATCGGAACGATATTGGCTTCCTGGCAAAGGGCCGCGTAGCGCGCCAGGGCGTGCATGTTGGTATTGATGCAATACTGCGACGGCACGCTGTCATCACCGCCTTGGCCGATATTGATCACGGCACGCCATTTCGCGAAACGAGCACCCAGCTCGTAGTAGTCGGCGAGTCGATCACGCAGGCCGTCGAGACCTTCGGTGATCATCTCGCCCTCGGCGCCGGCCAGCGGCTTGGCACCCATGTCCACCTTGATACCCGGGACTGAGCCGGCGTCCTGGATCAGCTTGACCAGCGGCGTGCCGTCGGCAGCGGTCTGACGGATTGTCTCGTCATAGAGGATCACGCCGGAAATGCGCTCACTCATGGCCGGCTCGGTGCGGAACAGCATTTCGCGCCAGTCGCGGCGATTGTCCGGCGTGGACTCCAGATTGATGGAGGTGAAACGCTTGCCGATCGTACCGGTGGATTCGTCAGCCGCCAGGATGCCCTTGCCCGGGGCGACCATGGCCAGCGCGGTTTCGTTGAGTTGATCCAGATCCATCATCTATCCCCAGCTTTTCGTCCTGCTGTCTGGCGAGCATTCTGCCTGCTTGCCGTGATTACTGTTTGCGGGCCTGTTTTAACCGTGCCCGGTGAATTTCCCAAGGAGCAATCCGTTGATTGTGGGCCGTATGACCCTCGCCGGACAGCTCCGCAATGTTAACGATAACACCCGCCTGATACCAAGCGATCCGAACCCTGACAAGCCGGATCAGACCAGTTCAGGCTTTCCCTCCGTGAGCACGTCCACTCCCGGCAGGACCTTGCCTTCCATCCATTCGAGGAAAGCCCCACCCGCCGTGGAGATGAAGGTGAGATCTTCAGCGACCCCCGCCATGTTCATCGCAGCCACGGTGTCGCCGCCACCGGCCACGGCAACAAGCTCGCCCTTGCCGGCCATCTCGGCGGCCTGCTGCGCCGCTGCAACGGTGGCTGTTTCAAAGGGCGGCGTCTCGAAGGCGCCGAGCGGACCATTCCAGATCAGCGTCTTCGCATCGTTCATGGCCTGCGACAGGGCGACAATCGTGGCCGGCCCGCAATCGAGGATCATCTCGTCGGCCTGCACGTCATTCACGGCGGCGAGACGGGTGATCGGGTTCGGCTTGAACTCGGTGGCGAGGACGACATCGGTCGGCAGCATCAGCTTGCATCCGCTCTCCTCGGCGGTGGCGAGGATGAGGCGCGCGGTGTCGGCCATCTCCTTCTCGCACAGGCTGGCACCGATCTCGACGCCCTGGGCGAAGAGCAGCGTATTGGCCATGCCTCCGCCCACGAAGAGCATGTCGACCTTTTTCACCAGGTTCTGGAGCAGATCCAGCTTGGTCGAGACTTTCGCCCCGCCGACCAGCGCGATGACCGGGCGTTCCGGTGCTTCCAGCGCGGCGACGAGATGGTCGATTTCACGCTGCATAGCCAGACCGGCATAGGCCGGCAGGCGGCGGGCGACACCTTCCGTGGACGCGTGTGCGCGGTGCGCGGCCGAAAAGGCGTCATTGACGTAGATATCGCCTAGGCGCGCCAGATCGTCGGCGAAACCGGGGTCATTCTTCTCTTCACCCGGTTCGAAACGCGTGTTCTGCAGCAGGAGGATGTCGCCATCCTGCATGTCCGCGACGGCGGAGGCCGCGTCATCCCCGGCCGTGTCATCGATGAAACCAAGCTCGACACCCATGAGATCGGCCAGGGGCTGGCAGACCGGTTCCAGCGACATCTCCTCGACGCGCTGACCTTTCGGGCGACCGAAATGCGCCATCAGGATCACGCGGGCGCCGCGCTCGACCAGAAAGTCGATGGTCGGCAGAGCGGCCTCGAGACGGGTCGTGTCGGTGACCTGCCCGTCCTTCATCGGAACGTTGAAATCAACACGCACGAGGACGCGCTTGCCGGCGATCTCTGCATCCTGGATACGGCGGATATCGGTCATGGCGCGTGCTCCTCGGATCCGGCGCTTACAGGAATTTGCCCATCGCGGCCGTGGTATCGATCATGCGGCAGGCAAAGCCCCACTCATTGTCGTACCAGGTCATGACGCGGGCCAGGCGCTCGTCGATCACCTTGATCTTGTCGATGGCGACGATCGAGGAACGGCTGTCGTGATTATAGTCGATGGAGACGAGCGGAATGCTGTCATACCCCAGCACGCCCTTCATCGGACCGTCGGCAGCAGCCTTTACGGCCTCAGCGAGCTCTTCCGCGGTCGTCGCACGGCCCGGCGTGAAGACCAGGTCGATCAGCGAGACATTCGGCGTCGGGACGCGCACGGCAGCGCCATCCAGCTTGCCGACCAGTTCCGGCAGGACGAGGCCGACGGCCTTGGCAGCACCGGTCGAGGTCGGAACCATCGACATGGCAGCTGCGCGGGCGCGGTGCAGGTCCTTGTGATTGCGGTCCAGGGTCGGCTGGTCACCCGTATAGGCGTGGATCGTGGTCATATGACCCCGCTCGATGCCAACGGCGTCATTGAGAACCTTGGCGACCGGGGCAAGACCATTCGTCGTGCACGAGGCATTGGAGACAATGATGTCTTCCGCGGTCAACGCGTCATGGTTCACACCGTAGACGATGGTCTTGTCGGCATTCTTGGCCGGCGCAGAACAGAGTACGCGTTTGGCGCCAGACTCGATGTGCGCCATCGAGCCTTCCTTGGAATTGAACTTGCCGGTGCATTCGAGAACGATGTCGATGCCCAGATCTTTCCACGGCAGTTTGGACGGGTCGCGGTTGGAGACTTTCTGGATCTTGCCGAAACCGGCATCGATCCAGTCATCACCGACCTTGATTTCGCCGGGATAGCGGCCATGAACACTGTCATAGGTCAGGAGGTGGGCATTGGTCTCCGGCGTGGAACTGTCATTGATCGCGACGATCTCGACCTCGTCCCAGCGCTTGTTTTCCAGGACAGCCCGCAGGGCCAGACGGCCGATACGGCCAAAACCGGTGATCGCAACGCGAAGGGCCATGCCCATTCTCCTTCATGCCAAACCGCGGCACCCCCGGTACCGCACGTCATTTTGGCGCGGATTTAGCGAGGTTTAACGCCGCCGTCCACACGTGGATGCGCATATCCGCCATGAGAACGAAAATTTTTTGATTTTCTACCGGGCCCGGACGATCAGTCGCGAGGGATTTGATCGGTAAAACGAAAATCCACGAAACTCGTAAGTCGCAGAATTTTCTATTATTGGTAACGCTACCGGCTTTTTAATCCCGTTGAAGCCTGCGCCCTGGTGGCGAAATCTGCCGCGGGCCGCCGTTTACGCAACATAGACATGCCCGTAAGCGGCCCGGCCAAGGATTCGTGTGCAATTCGTATTGCGAACCGGGCAATAGGACACAGGTGGAGGGCTTGAAATGCCCGGTCCTGCCTGCGAGAAACACTTCGGGAATAACAGGCACGTCATGGGCAGGCGTAGACTAATGAAAGTAATCGTACTTGGCGGGGACGGCTTCTGCGGATGGCCGACAGCTCTGCACCTTTCCAATCTCGGACATGATGTTGTCATCGTCGACAATCTCTCGCGCCGGAAGATCGACGTCGAACTGGAAGTCGAATCGCTGACGCCTATCCGGCCGATGAGCGAGCGACTGACGGCCTGGAAGGAAGTTTCCGGCCGCGACATCCGCTTCATCGACATGAATATCGGCAAGGACTACCAGGAACTCTACGACCTGATCCTCGCTGAAAAGCCGGACTCGATTGTGCACTTCGCCGAACAGCGCGCCGCGCCCTATTCGATGAAGTCGGCACGCCACAAGCGCTACACGGTCGACAATAATCTCAATGCCACGAATGACGTTCTGGCGGCGATTGTCGACAGCGGTCTGGACATCCATCTCGTGCATCTCGGCACGATGGGCGTCTATGGCTACGGCACTGCCGGGATGAAGATTCCGGAAGGCTATCTGAAGGTGAAGGTGGAAACCGAGGATGGTCTCAAGGACCAGGAAATCCTCTACCCGGCCAATCCGGGCTCCATCTACCACATGACGAAGACGCAGGATCAGCTCTTCTTCCACTTCTACAACAAGAACGACAAGGTGAAGATCACCGATCTCCACCAGGGTATCGTCTGGGGCACCCAGACCGCCGAGACCAAGCGTGATGAGCGCCTGATCAACCGTTTCGACTATGACGGTGATTACGGCACGGTGCTCAATCGTTTCCTGATGCAGGCCGCCGTCGGCTATCCGCTGACCGTGCACGGCACGGGCGGACAGACGCGCGCCTTCATCCATATCCAGGACACGGTGCGCTGCGTGCAGCTGGCGGTCGAGAACCCGCCGCAACACGGCGAGAAGGTCCGCATCATGAACCAGATGACCGAGACGCACCGCGTCCGCGACCTGGCCAAGATGATCGCAGACATGACCGATGTCGAAATCCAGCTGGTGCCCAATCCGCGCAACGAGGCGGACGAGAACGACCTGCACGTCGAGAACGACACCTTCCTGCAGATGGGCCTCAAGCCGATCACCCTGGCCGCCGGCCTGATGGACGAGGTCACCGAGATCGCACGCAAATACGCCGATCGCTGCGATCGCGCGAAAATCCCGTGCGTGTCCTACTGGGGCAAGGGTCGGGAAAAGGCTGCGGGCGACAAGAAGTCCGAACCGCTCAAGGCGGTCAGCTGATCGATCCGCAGCTCGAAACAGGGCGGCCCGGCGGGCCGCCCTTTTTTGTGTCTGCCTACCCCGGCGCGGGAGCGGCGCTCAGGTCTTCCGACTCAAGCAGCCAGTCGACCGCCGGCAATTCTTCCTCGAACACGGCAAAACGGTGGACCGGGTCCTTGTCGGGCAATTGCTCCCAGACCTGGACAATCGGCGAATTCCACGGGTCGGGTACAACCCAGGCCTCTCGGGCCTCGGCACCGCGTGTCGCAAAAGACGCCTCCATGTAAGGCATGGCGTCCTGCAAGAAGCCTTCGAGCGTAAGCGTGCTGAGATCCGTACCCGAGCGGACGACGCACATCATGCGCCGGTTCTCGGCCCAATGCGGATCCGCCAATACCTCGCGATCAGCGACCAGTATTTCCTCGAGATCCGCATGCAGAAAGAATTCGACCCGGAAGAGACCCAGTTCTTTCATGAACTTCACGGAATAGGGCATGGCCGTCGCGCTCCGTTGCCTTGTTGCATTGAACAAGTCTTTGCAGGCGCAGGCAAGTTCATCGGTTCCCGGGTCAGCGATCGAGCACGCCCACGAGACGTTCGAGGAAACGGCAGCACTGGTCCAGCTGGTCGATCGCCACGAATTCGTCCGGCTGGTGCGCCTGGTTGATCGATCCAGGTCCACACACCACAACAGACAGACCCGCAGCCTGGAACTGGCCGGCCTCGGTGCCGTAACTGACGACACGCGTGGAATTGTCACCGGTCAGCTGGCGGGCCAGCCGTTCGGCCGCTCCATCATTCTCCGGCGCGAAGGCCGGCACGCTGGACCGGACCTCGACGGACACCGACGCTTCCGGCGCGCTTTCGCGCATGCGGGTCTCGACCTCTGCAGCACGCTCGCGCAGCCCGGCCTCGACAGCGGCCGGGTCGTCCCACGGACAAGGCCGCATCAATGTGCCGAATTCGGCATCGAGAGCCAGGATGTTGAGGGCGGTCCCGCCCGTCATCTCACCCACGGTCAGCGTGCCGTAGGGCGGATCGAAGGGGCTGTCTTCCGGAGCGGCTGCACGCATATCAGCCGCGGTATCGACCAGGTATTGCATCAGCGGGACTGCGTGGGTCACCGCGCAGGCCCCGTCATTGACCAGCGAGGAATGAGCCTCGCGCCCGCGCAGTTTCACCACCATCGAGAACAGGCCCTTGTGCGCGGTGACCACTTTCATGTCGGTCGGTTCGCCCACGACGACCATCGACGGTTTGGGGCCTGTCTCCATGATCCGGTCGATCATGGCAGGCGCGCCGAGACAGCCGACTTCCTCGTCAAAGCTGAGGGCGATGTGGACCGGGCGTTTGAGGTCCGCCGCGGCGAAGACCGGCGCGAGCGCCAGGATACACGCGGAGAAGCCCTTCATGTCACACGTACCGCGCCCGTAGAGCAGGCCATCCTGCTCGGTCAGCACCCAGGGATCCGTCGACCAGGGCTGGCCGTCGACCGGGACGACATCGGTATGGCCCGACAGGACCACACCGCCGTCCACATCCGGGCCGATGGTCGCGTGAAGATTGGCCTTGCGTCCGTCCTCGCTGGGGATGCGTTCGCATCGTGCGCCCAGACCCGCAAGATAGACCTCGACATGATCGATCAGCGGCAGATTGCTCTCCCGGGAGGTCGTGTCAAAAGCGACCAGGTCGCGCAGATGGTCGATGGCCGTGGCCAGATGGGGCGATGAAGACGTCATGTGATTGTCCGGTTTTGCCCTCGCGTGTTAGCGGGTTTTTAAGTCCAAGGCCAAGTTTGAGTGGGGATTGGCGGCAATAAGGCACAGGCTGATACCGAAACGCGTGTGTGAGTTGGTCATGTTGGCAAGTATCACATCCCTGATCTCCCGCTGGGCCCGGGATCGCGGCGGCAATGTCGCCATGATTTTCTCCCTGGCCCTGCTGCCGCTGAGCGTGCTTGCCGGCGGTGCGGTCGACTACAACGAGGCCATGAATGCGCGGACCCGCCTGTCGCAGGCCCTGGACGCGGCGGCCCTTGCCGTAGGCGTTCACGTCAATCTGGACGAGGACGCCGCTGCGGACATGACGCTGGCCTTCGTCGAGGCCAATTATCCAGACGTCGAGATCGGCACGGTCCAGAACATCAACGTAAGCATCAATCCCTATACCGACACGGTGATCGTCAACGGCCAGGCAAAGGTGGCGACGCAATTCCTGACCCTGATCGGGATCGACTCGCTCACCGTCAGCTGGGAGAGCGAGGTCCAGCGCGCCCGCCAGGCCCTGGAACTGGCCATGGTGCTCGACAATACCGGTTCGATGAGCGGATCGAAGATTTCCAGCCTGCGCGACGCAGCGCACTTGCTGACGGATCTCCTGTTCGCGGGTGCCGATCCGGACATGCTGCATATAGGCCTGGTTCCCTTCGCGGCGACCGTGAATGTCGGCACGCAATTCGAGCGCGCTTGGTGGATGGATGCCGATGGCGACTCGCCGATCCACAGCGAGAATTTCGATCCGCCGGCCAATCGCTGGGACATTTACGACCAGATCCAGAACCGGGACTGGACCGGCTGTGTAGAAGCCCGGCCGATCCCGCATGATATCGAGGACACCGAGCCCTCACTGTCGGATCCGGAAACCCTGTTCGTGCCGTATTTTGCGCCGGATGAGTCGTACTACGGCAGCTATTCCAACAATTACATCTCCGACCAGATGGGCGGGTATGACGAGCGGGCGCGGATGCGCAATTCGCTGAAGTACGAGGACGCCTGGGTGTCCTCCTCATCCCGCGGCCCCCAGCGCTGGTGCACCGCCCGGCCGATCATGCCGCTGACCAATTCGCGCACCCAGATCGACAATGCGATTTCCGACATGATCGCCTCGGGCACGACAAACATCCCCATCGGCATTAGCTGGGGCGTGCGCGTCCTGTCACCGGAAATGCCCTTCACCGAGGGCGTCGCCTGGAATGATGACGAGACCATCAAGGCCATGGTCATCCTCACCGATGGCGAGAACTATCTGAACGGCCGGTCCAACCAGAATTATTCGGACTATTCCGGATACGGCTACATCCGCGACGGCCGGCTGGGCATTGTCAGCTCCAGCGACTGGACCATCCGCAACGCGCTGAACGACCGCACCGAGGCCGCCTGCGACTATGCCAAGCAATTGGGCATCCGCGTCTACACGATCACCTTCCAGGTCTCGTCCAGCTCGACGCGTCAGATGATGGAGGATTGCGCGAGCCACCCCTCCCTCTATTTCGACTCGCCGTCCAATGCCGCGCTGCAGGACGCCTTCCAGCTGATCGCCGGCGATCTCACCAATCTGCGCCTGTCACGATAGTCAGACTTGCTTAACCCTGTTTCATAACCGCGCCTTAAGGCCCATCCCGTAGAATTTTATCGAATTTGTACGGGTAGGTGTCATGGCGCTCCGCAAGTGGGCAACAAGGATTGGCGAATTCTTCCGGGATCGCAGCGGCAATGTCGCGGCGATCTTTGCGCTTTCGCTCGTGCCCATGGCCGTGCTCTCGGGCGGCGCGGTGGACTATTCCGCTGCCATGAATGCCCGGACGCGGCTGTCCCAGTCGCTGGACGCCGCGGCACTCGCCGTCGGCAATAGTGTGACGGCCTCCTCGGAAGAGGCCCTGGAGGCCGCGAATGCCTTCATGGCCGCCAATTATCCGATGGGCGAAATCGGCACGGTCCAGAACGTCACCATCTCTGTCGACGACGAATCCGGCACGGTCCTGGTTCGCGGCGAAGCGCGGGTCGGCACGACGATGCTCGGCCTGATCGGCATCAACCACATCACGGTGAGCTGGGAATCCGAGGTCGTACGGGCCCAGCAGAAGCTCGAACTCGTGATGGTGCTCGACAATACCGGCTCGATGCGCGGCTCGAAGATCAGTGCCCTGCGCGATGCCGCCGAATTGCTGACCGAGATCGTATTCGAAGGCGTGGAAGACGCCGATGACGTGAAGGTGGGCCTGGTGCCCTTCGCCGCGACCGTCAATGTCGGCACCGGGTTCGAACGGGCCTGGTGGCTCGATCCGGACGCCGAGAGCCCTATCCACGCGGAATGGGCAGAGGGTCCCGTCGATGTGGAGACCTGTACGGGTCGGGGCCGGCGCCGCCGCTGTACGACCGAGGAAGTGACACCCAATCACTGGGAATTCTTCGACCAGTTGCGCAATACGTCATGGGGCGGCTGTGTGGAGGCACGGTCCATCCCGATGGACATTGATGACACAACGCCCAGCCGCAGCCGGCCGGAGACGCTTTTCGTTCCCTACTTCTCGCCGGACGAACCCAATCGCTCCGGGTATGGCAACAGCTATCTGAACGACGGAGTCGGCGGCAGCGATCGTGATCGCATGCGCAATATCGACAAGTATGATCGCGGACGCCCTCGCAATGGCAGCCCGAATGATGGCTGCACAACAACACCAATCACCCCGCTGACCACGAATGAAGGCACGATCCAGACGGCGATCGACCGCATGGGTGCCAGCGGTGCCACGAATATTCCGAACGGGATCGGCTGGGGAACACGGGTCATCTCACCCGGCGCGCCGTTCACCGAGGGTGTTGATTACAGCGACAGCGAATACGTGAAGGCCATGGTCATCCTGACCGATGGCGAGAACTGGTATAATGGCGGCGGCCATTATTATGGTTCCGACTATTCGGCCTACGGGTTTTCCCGCTTCGGACGACTGGGCACCACGAGCTCGTCCTCGACACGCCTGCGCCAGGAATTGAATGACCGCACCGAGGCGGCCTGCGACTATGCCAAATCCCAGGGCATTCGCGTCTACACGATCACCTTCCAGGTCTCGTCGAGCACAACGCGGAACCTGATGCGCGACTGCGCTTCGGATCCCACGCTGTATTTCGACTCGCCATCATCGGCCGCCCTGCGCGACACGTTCGAGCAGATCGCCGGCGATCTCTCGAACCTGCGCCTGTCCCGCTGATCGGGGCCTAGGGCAGGTCCACCAGTTCCAGTTCGAAGACAAGCGCCTGGTCGGGACCGATCGGTCCGCCGGGCGTTCCGCGTCCGCCATAGGCGAGGTCGGACGGAATGTAGAGTTCCCAGCGCTCGCCAACACGCATAAGCGGCAGAGCCTCGACCCAGCCGGAAATCAGGCGGTCGGACGGGAAGGTCGCGGGTTCGCCGCGGCTGTAGGAGGAATCGAACTCTTCGCCATGCGGCAGCTGGCCGCGATAGTGCACCGTCACCAGATCACCCGAGACCGGCGAGTCGCCGCTCTCGACCGGGGTGCGCACGCGGAGCATGAGGCCGGACGGCAATTCCACCACGCAGCCGGCCGCGCGGACATCCGCGAGGAAGCTTGCGCTGCTGGCCGCATTGGCCTCGGCATCATTGCCATCATGATCGGGCGCCGCGGCGGAGAGGACCGGTGCATCTGCATCGATTGCGCAGGCCCGTCCACGATCCACCATTGCGGAATGCACGGCCAGGATTTCCTCCTGGATCTCGCCGATGCGCTCGAGCATCGACTCGATGACGGCTTCCTGTTCCGCGATCTGGCCCTCGAGTTCCGGCAGGCGGGCATTAAGATCGCTCAGATCAATACTCGTGGTCTGGGATGCCGTGCTTGTCTCGCTGGCCGTCTCACCGCCCGTCGCGGTGTCGCCGGCGTCTTCGCCACCGGAGCAGGCCGCCAGGGCACCGGCAGACAGGAGGGCGGTCAGGAATACTCGTTTCATGAAAATCTCCGTGAAGCCGGTCCGGCTTCGGCTGTCACTCATTCGGCATCGCGCGGCAGGATGCTGACCCGCCAGGCGCGTTCGGATTGCAGGTATTCTTCGGCGAGAGCAACCAGTTCTTCCCGCTCGATGGCCTCGTAATCGCTGGCCACCGTGCGCAGGCGATCCAGCCGGTCATCGCGCCAGTAGGATCGCGACAAACCTCCCAGCCACCAGCCATTGCTCTCACGGCTTTCCTCGATCTGCTCGAGCACCGGACGCCGGGCCCGCAGCATTTCGTCCTCGGAAATGCCACCGGCCGCCATCTCGGCCGCCAGTTCCTCGATCGCGGCATAGGTCGCGTCGAGATCGGCGGACTGCACATCGACACCGACCCAGAGATAGCCGTAATCGCGATAAACGTCCGACGTGAAGTCATTGGAGATCGCGGAATAGGTGAATCCTTCCTGTTCGCGCAGGCGTTCGGTCAGCTTGAGGTCGAACACCGCGTTCAGCAGCGCCAGGCGACGGGCGCGCTGGCGGTCGGAATAATCGACGGTCGGCCAGTAGATATTCGCCATGGCCTGTTGCGGATTGCCGTTGTGCTGCAGCTCGATCGGCTCGGCGACCGGGTCCGGGAAGCGCAGGATCCGTGCGTCCTCATAGTCCGGCCAGGCCTCGGATCGGGCGGGCAGTGTGCCCAGGGTCGCACCGATGATCGACACGACGGTGTCCTCGCTGACATCACCGACGACGGTGATCTCGATCGGGGCCTGCTCGAGTGCCGGCGTCAGATAGGCCTGCACGGTCTCCATGGTGATACCGGCAATCTCCTCGGCATCCGGGAAACCGAACCGCGGATCGCCGCTGCGCAGCATGCGAGACACATCGGTCTGCACGACACCCGTCGGGCTCGCGTAGAAATTCCGCCGGAACTCCGGGGCCAGGGCCAGGAATTGCGCGAGACCTTCCGAACGCCAGCCCGGATCCGTCATAAAGGCCGTGAAGACCTGGAATTGCGTCTCCAGATCGGTCGGCGTCGTGGTCGAGGTGAAGCGGAACGTATCCCCGCCGACGGCGAAACCGACGCCGACATCACGACCGGCCAGCACCCGGCCGAGTTCGTCGGAACTGTGGGCACCGAGACCAGATTGGGCGAAAATCCAGCCCGCCACGAGATCAACGGCCGGTGCCGGGCTCGGCTCCAGCTCGCCGCGACCGAAATCGACGCGCACCGAAATGCTCTCATCCTCGAAATCGGTTTGTTTGAACGTGACGGCAACGCCATTGTCGAAACGCAGGCGGACCAGTCCGAGATCCTCGATCTCCTCGCGTTCGACAACCGAGCCGGCCGGTCCGAAATCGGTGTAGGCGAATTCGAGGGCACCGGCATCATCCGGCGCCTCGACTGCCACCGCCTGGCTCTCTTCCCAGACGGTCTTGATCGCGTCTTCGGCATTCTCGATCTCGACCGAGGATGCGAGGAAGACCAGCGGATCGATCCCGCGCCATTGCGCGCGGAACGCCTCGTTGACCGCATCAAGCGTGACCCGCGGACGCGACGCCTCGAAACGGGCAAGCGCCGTGGACGGGTGGGTCAGCACGCTTGCGCCTCGCCAGCCCGACCAAATGGAGTCGGCAAGCTGCGTGTTCTCACGCGTCCCGGCCTGGTCGGAAGCATTCAGGATCGCGGTGTACTGGTTGGCCAATTGCTCATCGAGTTCTGCCTGGGTGAAGCCAAACTCGATCGCGCGGCGCAATTCCTGCTCGACGAGGGCAAGCCCCTCTTCCCAACGATCCGGCGGCGTGACGGCGAGGACCGACGCGCGCTCGGCGATGTCAAACTCGGTCGTGTGATTGGCACCGGCCTGCAGGAAGGGCGAGGTACCGCTCGACACCAGCGTCTGGAAACGGCGCGACAGGATGGCGTCGCCCAGATTGGCGAGATTGTTCTGGAAGCGGGCCTCGGACGTGTCGATGGTGACGGTGTGCGGACGCAGGGCGTCCACGGTCAGGATGGTGAAGACTTCCGGGTCATTGAAATAGCCGACCGAAAATGGCCGGGACGGATTGATTGTACCCAGATCCGGGTCTGGACGCGCATCCGCAGGACCGGTCCAGTCGTCGAAACCATCGCGGATCTTCTGCTCGATGACGTCCTCGTCGACATCACCGACAACGACCAGCATCGCCCGCTGGGGCACGTAGAAATTCTCGTAGAAATCGACGAAGCGATCGCGCTGTGCGGTCTCGATCACCTCGACCGTACCGATCGGATCGCGGTCTGCCACGATCGAATTGGGCAGGCGGAAACGGCGCAGGGCGTCATTCCAGCGGCGCAGCGGCGTATTGCGGACGCGCTCTTCCGACAGGATCACCCCGCGCTCGCGATCGATCGCGTCGATATCCAGCGTCAATTCGCTGGCGGTCTCGCGCATCAGGAAGAGTGCCGTATCGACAGATTCCTCGTCGCTTTCGGGCAGGTCGAGCTGGTAACCAACCGTCTCGAAGCCGGTGAAGGCATTGGTATCGGGACCGAATTGCAGCCCGTAGCGCTCGAGCAGCGGCACCATCTCGCCCTCGGGAACCCGGGTCGATCCGTTGAACGCCATGTGTTCGATGAAATGTGCGAGGCCACGCTGGTCATCGGCTTCGCCGACCGAGCCCATGTTGAAGACCATGCGTACGGCAACGGTGCCCGGCGGGGTCTCATTGCGCAGGATCGCGTAGCGCATCCCATTGTCCAGACGGCCATAGCGGATGGCCGGATCGGGCGGCAGGTCCGAAACATCATGAACCCATTCCGCAGCGGCAAGCCGCTCGGCGTCGCTCAGCTGGACAGTCTCGTCCGCCGGCTGACAGGCGGTCAGGATCAGGCCGCACGCAAGCGGTGCAGCGAGGGCTCGAAGCCCCTTCAGAACACTCATTCATACCCCCTGGGCAAGCGCATCAGTCCCCGCGGAGGAGACTAGCGCGTCGCGTCGAGGTGTCGAATGAAATCCCGGCAAGCCACTGCAATCGGCCGGTCAGGCCGGCGTATTCACCGGATCATGCTCGGCAACCCAGTGCCCCGGCGCGACCTCGATGAGTTCCGGCCGGTATTGTTCGGCATCCGCATCATCGACGAGCTTGGACTTCATGAAGCGGAGCTGGGCGCGCGTATCCATCGGCGACGGCAATTCGCCATCCAGCTTCACCCGCTCGCGGGTTTTCTCGACGGTGGGGTCCGGCACCGGCACGGCTGAAATCAGCGCCTGGGTATAGGGGTGGCGTGCATCCTCATAGATCCGGTCGCGATCCGCCATCTCCACGACACGGCCGAGATAGAGCACCATCACGCGGTGGGAGATCTCCCGCACGACCGAAAGGTCGTGAGAAATGAACATCATTGACAGGCCGAGTTCCTGCTGCAGCTTGATCAGCAATTCCACGATCTGCGCCTGGATCGACACGTCCAGCGCCGAGACCGCCTCGTCGCAGATGACGAGTTTCGGATTGAGGATCATAGCGCGGGCAATGCCGACGCGCTGGTTCTGCCCGCCCGACAATTCATGCGGATAGCGGTTGATCATGTTCGGATCGAGCCCGACCCGTTCCATCATCTCGCGCACCGCGGCCTGGCGCTCGGCGCGTTTCATGGACTTGCGGAAGGTCTGTAGCGGTTCGGCGATCGACGCACCGATCGTCATGCGCGGATCGAGTGAGGCCAGCGGGTCCTGGAACACGATCTGAAGGTCCTTGCGCGCCTTGCGCATGGAACCCTCGCCCATTTTCAGTAGATCCTTGCCGATCCAGGACACGCTGCCGTGTTGGGCCTCGACCAGGCGAAGTACCGCGCGGGCCAGGGTCGACTTGCCGCAACCGGACTCGCCGACCACGCCCAGCGTCTCGCCGGGGCTGAGATCGAAACTGATACCGTCGACCGCGCGCAGGACCTTGTATTTCGGTACGAACCCGCCCTCGACCATGATCGGGAACTGGACCTTGACGTCGTCAACCTTGAGCAATTCCTCGGCCTTGGACTTCTCCGGCACCGGCTGAAGCGGCACGTGGCCCGGCCGGTCCGGCTGGTCGATCCGCGGCATCGCATCGAGAAGCATGCGCGTGTATTGGTCCTGCGGATTGGAGAATATATCCTCGGCGGTCCCGCCCTCGACATAGACGCCATCCTTCATGACCTGCACCCGATCCGCCATGCGGGCGACCACGCCCATATCATGGGTGATGAGGGCCAGGGCAGCGCCGGTCTCGCGCTTGAGCTCGTCCATGATGTCCAGCACTTCGGCCTGGACAGTCACGTCGAGCGCAGTGGTCGGCTCGTCACAGATCAGCAGGTCGGGTTCGCACAGCATGGACATCGCGATCATCACGCGCTGGCGCATGCCGCC
The DNA here is from genome assembly GCA_965228215.1 of uncultured Maricaulis sp. GTDB lineage: Bacteria > Pseudomonadota > Alphaproteobacteria > Caulobacterales > Maricaulaceae > Maricaulis. Next base: position 725,796 of record OZ245800.1, read on the forward strand.
GGACAATTCGTGCGGATACTGCTGCAGGCGTCGCTTGGCCTCGGGAATACGCACCCGGTTCAGCCATTCGAGTGCCCGCTGTTCGGCTTCCTCGCCCTTCATCTTCAGGTGAACGCCGAGGACTTCTCCCATCTGCTGTCCGACACGCATGTGCGGGGTCAGCGAGGTCAGCGGGTCCTGGAAGATCATCGTCATCTTCCGCCCGCGCACCCGGTTCAGCTTGGACGGCGAAAGGCCGAGGATTTCATCACCGCGATACTTGATCGAACCGTTCGCCTTGCCGTTCGAGGCCAGGAGACCCATGGCGGACAGGAAGGTCTGGCTCTTGCCCGAGCCGGATTCGCCCACGACCGCCAGACATTCGCCGGCACCGATATGCAGGGAAACGCCGCGCACGGCGTCGACCGGACCGTCCGGTGTCTGGAACCGGACAGACAGGTCGTCGACCTGGAGAATCGGCGATTTGGCCGTCGAGGATTCGGCGGGATTCGACACGTTGGAACTCCATGCACGCGGTTCGGAGGAGGAGCATATCTCCGGATTCCATAATGACCAGCCCAAGAGGCATGCTGCGGTGCCAGACGACAAGCCACCGGCCGGACAGAATCATCTAGAGTGGCAGCGGTTTGCTCGAAGCGGGCAATGATCATACGGACGGACGCGATGTTTTCATTCATCAAATCCAGGAATGCCAGTTTCTCGGCTTCTGAACATGCTCTCATGGCGAGCGTGTTCGAGATTGCCGACGTCCCGACCGTGATGTTCGACAAACACGGCCATATCGCCGCAATCAATCCGGATTTCAGCCAGGTCTTCGGCTATGACCCCGAAGACATTCTGGCCAAACACGCCAATACGCTCGCCGCTCCGGGCATCGAATTGCTGGAACTCCTGACGCCGCGCAGCGTCGGCAGCAAGTCCCAGCCCAAACCGGTGGACCAGGTCTTCTTCGCCGATGCCAAAGGAGCCAGGTTCGAGGGCGCCCTGCATGGCTGCCAGGTGGTCAACGCGGACGGCGAATGCCTCGGTTATGTCGCAACCATTCACGATCTGCGGCTCAGCCGGCGCATGTCCAACCGGCTCGAGATCGCCGAACTCCGGCTGAAACAGGCGCTCGAGGCGGTTGATGACGGTGCGTGGACACTGGAAACCCGTACCGGCGTGGCCAAGATTTCCTCCCGCTTTGCCGCCATGCTGGGCCTGCCCGCGGTCGACGACACGATGTTGCACCGGGTGCAGTATCTCGAACACATCCATCCGGAGGACCGCGACATGGTTCGCGGCCGGATGAGTGCGCTGTCGGCCGGCGAGATTGACCGTTTCGACGATGAATACCGGCTAGCCCTAGCACATGGCGGCTATCGCTGGATCCGCAACAAGGGTCGCGTGATCGAGTTCGACAAGTCCGGCAAGCCGGTGCGGGCTTCCGGCCTCCTGCGCGACATCGACGAGCGCAAACGGCTCGAATTGCGCACGCGGGAGACCGAGCAATTATTCCGCGAGGCGCTCCAGGCTGTCGGCCAGACGCTCTGGACCACGGATTTCAATTCCGATGTCGTTCGCATCGAGGGGCCGCTTGTGGCCAGGCTGGGACATCCGGGACAATCCCTCATCCTGACGCGGGAACGCTTCCGCGAGCTGGTACATCCGGATGATCTGGTACGCTCGATGGCCGCGTGGGAAACCGTGGTCGAGACTGATAGCGAGGCCTATGAATTCACCGGCCGAATGCTCGACACGACCGGGGAGGCCTTCATGATTCTGCTTCGCGCCCGGATCGCGGAACGGGACAAGAATGCCCGGCCTGCCCGGGCCACAGGCTTTATCCAGGAGTTGACGGATATTGCCGCGCTATCCACATCCTCTTCAGATTCTCCGGATTAGTCTGCCGCCAAACGGACCTTCACCACGCCTCAATGACCGCCAAGACCCCCGATATCCAGCGTTCCCTGTTCACGCATTCACCCACGGCGGTGATTGCGGCGGATCTCGAACGCCGGATCACCGGCCTCAACCCGGCGGCGGAGAAGCTTTTCGGCTATTCCACCGGAGAGCTCGAGGGGCGCGACACGCAGATCATCTATGCCGATCCGCGCGATTACGAACGGCTGGGACGCACGAATTACCGTCCGGACATCGATGCTCCGACGCAAACCTACACGGTGAAATACCGCTCCCGCACCGGCCGCATTTTTGATGGCGAGACGGTGGGCTGCCCTGTTCATGACGACACGGGCGAGCGGGTCGGTTTCATGTGTATCATCAAAGACATTTCCGACCGGCTGGGCCTGGAAGCCCGGCTGGAAGCGAGTGATATCCAGCTGCGCGCCGCCCTCTCCTCGGCGAATGAAGGCACGTATTCGCTCAATCTCGTCACCGGACTCGGCTCGATCCGGGGCTTCATCAATGAATTCCTCGGCATCTCGGCTGCAGACGCCACCATCTCCCGCCAGCGCTGGCTGGAAACCCTGCATCCGGACGACAGGGAGAGTTTCAGCCAGGCGCTCGACCAGATCGCCCGTACACCAGATGCCGCCATCGATATCGTCTCTCGCTCGCAGCGAAGTGATGGCGAGTGGCGCTGGCTGCATAATCGCGGACGGGTAACAGAATTCACCCGCGACGGTGCCCCGTTGCGGGTTTCAGGGGTGGTATCGGATGTCACCGACCGCCAGGAACTCGAACAGAAACTCGCGGAGAGCGAACGCCTCTTGCGTGAGGCCATGAACACCACGAGTGAAGGCGCCTTCCGGGCCGATCTTGTGACGCGGACAGCCCAGGTCACCGGGATCTATTGCCGCCTGTTCGGCATCGACGCCGAGGTCGGGGAAATCTCGCGCGAAGCGTGGCTGGAACACGTACATCCGGACGATCTCAACATCGCCAACGGCGCCTGGCAGGCGATGCTTGAAACCGGCGAGGCCGACACTTCCTACCGGGTGGCCGACCCCGATGGCGGATGGGTGTGGGTCAACAACCGGGCCCGCGTCATCGAACGCGACGAAAACGGGGTCGCCCTGCAGGCTTCGGGCCTGACAAGCGACATCACCGAACGCAAACGGCTCGAGCAACGGCTCGAGGACAGCGAACGCCTGCTCCGCGAGGCGCTTGAAGGCGCGGAATACGGTGCCTGGTCGATGGACCTGTCCGCCGAGACAATCCAGGTCTCCGGCTTCCTCGCCCGATTGCTGGGCGAAACAGCAGCGAATAGCGGCCTGCCGCTTCAAGGCGTCTTCGGCCTGATGGCTCCGGAATCGGCAAAACGTGCCCAAGCCGCCTACGCAAGGCTTCTTGCGGGCGAGTCCGTACACATGGAATACGCCTTCGTGCTGGAGGATGGCTCTTATCGCTGGATCCGGGATAATGGCCGCGTGGTCGAGTGGAATGCCGACGGCCGCCCGCTGCGCGCTGCCGGCGTGTCTGCCGACATTACCGAAGAAAAACGCCTCCAGTCCGAGGTCGAGGAGAGCCAGCGGCGCCTGCAGGAAGCCCTGCACGCCGCCGGCGAAGGCACGTGGCGGCTCAATCTGCGCACCCGTATCGCCGACATCACCGGCATTATCAGCGCCTTCATGGGCCTGCCGCATGCTGATGCCCGTGTGACCTATGATGACTGGGCCGAACGCATCCATGCGGATGACCGGTCCATCGCCGATCAATCCCTCGAAGCCCTGCGCGCCGGCGAGAGCGAAAGCGTGGATTTCGTCATCCGCTACGAGTCCGAACACAAAGGCTGGATCCGTCTGCACTATCGCGGAAAGGTTAGCGAGCGAGACGAGGACGGACAGCCGATCTACGTCACCGGCTTCATGGCCGACATCACGGAACGTCTCGAGACCGCCGAGCGTCTGGCCGAGCGCGAGATCCAGCTCGCTGACGCCATCGACGCCGCATCACTCGGTGTCTGGCGCGTCGCGACGGATGACGGGGTCATGCACGTGCATGGCGGCATCGCCTCGCAAATCGACGGTAAGGCCCCGGAAATCGTCCACAACCAGGATCAATGGTTCGCCCGGGTTCATCCGGATGATCATGCCGGCCTGCGCGACGCCAATCTGGCCCTGCTGCGCGGCGACACCGATACGTTCGACCAGACCTATCGCCTGCGTCTGGACAGCGAGGAGTGGATCTGGGTCAGGGCGACCGGGCGGGTCATCCAGCGTGATGAGGAAGGCTGGGCCAGGGTCGCCAGCGGCGTCATCCAGGACATTGATGAAGCCAAGCGTCTCAATGATGCACTTTCTGCGGAACGCCTGCGTTTCGAGACGATCTACCGCGCCTCGTCGGCCATGATGCACACCATTGATGGCGATGGTGTCATCGTGGACGTGTCCGACTACTGGCTGGCCCATCTCGGCTATGATCGCGACGAGGTCATCGGCCGGCGATCCGTGGAATTCCTGGTCCCGGAATCGCGAGATCGCGCCGAGACGATCAACTTGCCGGAACTCTTCCGCACCGGCCGGAATGCCAATATCCCCTACCGCTTCATCCGCAAGAATGGCGAAGTGCTCGATGTGTTGCTGTCATCCTTCCTCGAACGCGACCGTAAGGGGCGCCCGCGCTTTAGCTACGCCGTGATGACCGACATCACGCCGCTGCGCGCGGCGTACGAACAGTTGGAGCGTTCGAACCGCGAGCTCGACCAGTTCGCGACCGTTGCCAGTCACGATCTCCAGGAACCGCTGCGCAAGATTTCGGCCTTCGCCAGCCTCGTCCGCTCCCGCTACAGCGATACGATCGATCCGGAAGGTCAGCGCTGCCTGGACTTCCTGGTCGATGCTGCCCAGCGGATGCAGCGCCTGATCGACGATCTGCTCGCCTATTCGAAAATGTCCAGTCAGCCCCTCAAACTCGAGGAATTCACCCTGGCGGACCTTGTCGGCGAAGTTCTCGAGCGCCTGGCCGACAGTGTGGAAACGTCGAATGCAAAGATCGAGCTGCTCGATCTTCCGCCGATCCGCGGCGATCGATTCCTGCTTGGCCAGGCGCTGCAGAACCTGATCTCCAACGCGCTGAAATATTGCGATGAGGACGTGCCCGTGATCGAGATCGGCAGCCGCTCCGACGACAGCGAATGGACGATCTGGATCAAGGATAACGGTATCGGCCTTGAACCGCGTTTCGCGGACCAGATCTTCGCGCCTTTCCGTCGGCTTCACACGCGCGAGGAATACGAGGGAACGGGAATCGGCCTGGCTATCGTCCGCCAAGCCGTCGAACGGCTTGGCGGACGGATCTGGGTGGAAAGCCAGCCAGGTAATGGCGCTCAATTCACCTTCACCCTGCCGCGCCCGCAACTGGTTGATCTGCCAACATCGGCCTAGGCCCGTTTCGCCCCAGTTTCACCCAGGGCGCAACGCTACTCGAAGCGAAGCGCGTCGATCGGGTTCAGCCGCGAGGCGCGATGCGCCGGGTAGAAGCCGAAAAACACGCCGACAAAGACCGACGCCCCGATAGCGAGCGCGACAATCAATGGACTGACCGCGATATCCAGCTGGCCCACCTGCGCGTAAATCGTCGTCCCGGCCACGCCGGTTGCCAGACCCGCCAACCCCCCGATCATGCACAGCACGATGCTCTCGATCAGGAATTGATTGCGGATATCGCGACGCCGCGCACCGATGGCCAGGCGCAGCCCGATCTCGCGGGTCCGCTCGGTCACCGAGACCAGCATGATGTTCATGATGCCGATACCGCCAACCAGCAGCACAATCCCAGCGCCCACGGCGAGCAGAAGGCCCAGCTGGCTCTCCGTCTCGTTTCGGGCGCGGATGAATTCCGCCAGGCTGGACACCACGAAATCATCGTCCGCGCCAGGCAGGATATCGCGCCGGATCCGCATCAGATCCTGGATGTCCGCGATCACGCGTGCCACGGATTCGCCTGCGGCCACGTCGATATAGATGGTCTGTACAGGGTCGCGGACTGTTTGCTGCAGTGTCGTGCCCAGCCTTTGCCGGACCGTCGACAGCGGCGCGAAAATTATGTCGTCCTGGTCCTGGCCCCAGGAGGTCTCTCCCTTGGCCGCGACCGTTCCGATGATCTCGAAAGGCTGTCCGGCAATACGGATGGATTGTCCGATCGGACTCGCTCCGTCGAACAATTCACGGATGATTGTCTGCCCGACCACGGCATAGCGCCGGCCGGAATCCTCTTCGGACGGCGAGAATGACCGGCCTTCGTCGATCACCCAGCCCCGCGCATCGAAATAGTCGGAATTCACACCCCCGATGCGCGTGGACCAGTTCACTCCGCCGAAGACCACGCTGGAACTGCTGTTCACCTCGCCCGAGACGCCGGAGATACCGGCGATCTCGTTGCGCACGGCCAGGACATCGCCGTCCGTGAGCGGTGTTGCGGTTCCGGCGCCGCCGCGACGGCCGCCGAAGATCCGGGACCCCGGACGCATGATCAGGAGATTGGCGCCGAAACTGTCGATCTGGGCCTCGACGGCGCGTTTCGTCCCCTCACTGATCGAGACGAGAACGATGACCGACGCGACGCCGATGATCACACCCAGCATGGCCAGGGCGCTGCGCAACGCATTGATCCGCAGGGCCGTGATGGCCACGCCGATGGAGGCGAGAATATTCATGACCGGTCCTCCACGATCTTGCCGTCCCGGAAAACGAGCTGGCGCTTGGCGTGATCGGCGACATCCTGCTCGTGCGTGACGAGGATGATGGTGATCCCGTCACGATTGAGCTGATCAAAGATCGCCATGATATCCGCCGACGTCTTGGTATCCAAAGCACCTGTCGGCTCGTCGGCCAGGAGAATGCTGGGATCATTGACCAGGGCCCGCGCGATCGCGACACGCTGCTGCTGGCCACCCGACATCTGGGACGGATGGTGACCGGCGCGGTCACCCAGTCCGACCTGTTCCAGGCGTTCCATCGCCCGGCGGCGGCGCTCGTCGGCGTTCACGCCGGCATAGATCAGCGGCAGGGCCGCATTGTCGACGGCCGAAGTGCGCGGGAGGAGGTTGAATTGCTGGAAGACGAAACCGACCTGGCGTCCGCGAAAACGGGCCAGTGATTCCACGTCCAGTTCGGACAGGTCATGACCGGCGACGGTCAGCTGACCCTGGCTGGGCCGATCCAGCGCACCGAGCAGGTTCATGAGGGTCGATTTACCCGAACCGGATGCGCCCATGACCGCCACATAACTGCCGGCCTCGATATCAAGGTTCACGCCATTGAGCGCATGGATGACTTCATCACCCATTTCATAGGTCTTCACCAGGTCGCGGCATTGGATCAGGGCCGTCATTCGACGACCTCGCGGGCGCGGGTCACAACGGCCTCGCCGTCTTCCAGATTGCCACCGACCACTTCAGTGCGCTGGCTGTCATTGATGCCGAGACGGACGCGGCGCTCGACAAGGCGGCCATCTTCGGTCTGGACCCAGACACTGCCCGGGCGGGTCTCGGCGGCCTGGCGGCGCATCTCGCGATAGCGCTGCATCTGTTCCGGGGTCAGGACCTCACGCAGGCCGGTTTCGATGTCTGCCTGCATGGCCCGGCGATCAATTTCACCGCCGTTCTGGGCTTGACTGAACACGCTGCGGAAGACCCGGCCGACGGCTTCCTGCTGGTCCGGGGTCAGGTCCAGCTGTTCCGCCATCTGGCCCATCGGCCCGCCACGTCCACCACCCGGACGGCCGCCGCCGGGGCGTCCGCCAGGTCCGCCTCGTGGTCCGCGCCCGGCGTTCTCGGCGAGGGGTTCGCTGCGATCCGCGAGGGCCGGCGAGGGCCGGAAACGCAGGGCGGCATTCGGCACCGTCAGTGCGCCTTCGCGCTCGCCGGTGACGATATCCATGTTGGCAGTCATGCCCGGCAGGAGGCGCTGGCCCGGATTGGCCGCCGAGATGACGACCGTATAGGTCACGACATTCTGCAGATTGGTCGGGGCAAGACGGATCTGTTCGACCTCGCCCGTCAATTCCATGCCCGGATAGGCATCGACGGTGAAATTGACCGACTGTCCTTCCGCGATCTGGCCGATATCGGCCTCGTCGACCTGGGCATCGATCTGAACCTGGCTGAGATCCTGGGCGATCGTGAACAGGGTCGGTGCCGACAGGCTGGCGGCCACCGTCTGGCCCTGGTCAACCGCGCGCTCCACGACAATGCCGTTGATCGGAGAGCGGATCGCAGTGCGATCCAGATCGATCCGGGCCCCTTCCAGGGTCGCCTCGCGCTGTTGCAACACGGCTTCGGCATTGGCGATCTGAGCGCGGGCGACACCCAGTTCCGCATCGGCGGCATCAAGGGTCGTCTGGGCCGTGTCGAGGGCAGCGCGGGAGGCTGTGCCCCGCGCTGCGAGAGCCTCGATCCGGTCGAATTCAAGCTGGGCGGCGTTCATGCGCGCGCGCACGCTCTCGAGACTGGCGCGCTGCAATTCCAGGCTGGCCGCCGCGGTCGCACGCGACGCCTCGGCTTCCCGCACGCGGGTCTGGAAGCTCTGCGGATCGATGCGCGCGATGACCTGACCGGACTCGACCCGGTCATTGAAATCAGCGTTCAGCTCGATGACCTGGCCGGACAATTGGGAACCGACCTCAACCGTGACCAGGGCTCGCACTGCGCCGGAAGCTGCGACAGTGCGCCGGACATCATTGCGCGAAGCCTCGCTGGTCTCGATACGGATCTCACCGACAGCGGACTCGCCACGGCCAAAGGTCCACCAGAGCGCGGCGATAGCGATCACCAAGATGACGCCGCCCCAGATGAAGCGCTTGTCCTGAAACATTCTTTCCCCCTCCCGGTCGTCCGGGATAGTCGCGATGTCCACACTACGCACGCGCGGACAGATTCCGTCGCGCGTCTTGCAGTTGCACGCACCATGCAGGGGCGAGCATGTAGCCTGTTCAGGCACGAGACGCTATTAAGACTAGGCGCGATCGAAAGGCGGTCCAGTGGAGTTCGAAGAGTTAATCAGTGCACCGGGCATGGGCCAGGTCCTGAGAGTAGCCCCCATTTTCGGCGGGGTGTTGTGGGTATGGCTGACCGTCCTGCTTTGGCGTGATGGCTTCAATGACCTCATCGAGCGCCTTACCCGGCCGCGCTGGAAGGGCCCCGAACGGGCGCGCAGCGCGCTCATGCTGCCCTTGCGCGCCCTGATGCTGGCCGGAGCGGCTGGCCTGGCTGCGGGCTTCACCACGCTAGGCATCGTGTTCAATCTGGGCGTCATCCTGAACATCGTGAACGCCACACGCACCGGCATGGGCGGGTAATTGCAGCGGGCATAAAATCATCCCTTGACGACATATAAACATATCTTTATGTGATTAATTGCGCCGATTTGATGTCTAGCTTGCGGGCGCGGAAAAGTACGGCTAAAGCAGATGGACAGCGGATCGGGACCGGCCAGTGACCGTGCGATACCGCTGGCTGCAATCGGCGCCCGTGCTTTCCCGCCCAGGGAAAAACCGATGTCCGCCTCGCTTGCACTCGAGACCCGACCCGTTGCTCAAACCGCAAACCGCGCCGCCGCCCGGTCGCGCGATCGACGCCTGCGCGCCGTCCTCCTGGGCTGCGGCACCGTAAATGGCGGCGTCCTGGAACGCCTGCCCGCCCTCTCCGACAAGGTCGAGATCGCCGCGATCGTCACTCGTCGCAGCCGCACCGAGATCGATCCGGACCGGGCCTGGCTGACCGAGCTCGGCGCCGCCTTCGACACTGGGCCGGACCTGGTGATCGAAGCGCTACCCGACTGCCCGGCCGCAGAGAAGGCCCTCACCTGTGCCGCGGAACGCGGCATCCATATCGTTTCAGCTAACAAGGCCGTCTTCGCGCGTCGTCCCGACATCGCCGACACCGCCCACGCGAATGGCGCCCAGACCCGGTTTTCCGCCGCGGTCGGTGGCGGCGTACCGGTGCTGGAAACCCTGCAGCGCCTGCGCGATGATGGTGAGGAGATTGTCCAAGTTCGCGGTGTGCTCAATGGCACTTCCAACTACGTGCTCGATCTGCTGGAAAAGGGCATCACCCGCGAACAGGCCATCCGCTCGGCCCAGGCCGCAGGCTTTGCCGAAGCTGATCCCTCGGCCGATATCGACGGGCGCGATGCTGCTGCCAAGCTCAACCTGATCGGCCGGATCGCCTTCGACCGGAATCTGGCTCTCCAGCACATCCCGTCGGACCGGTTGGAACAGCTGAAACCGGAACAGGTGGAAATCGCGAACCAGCTCGGGCTGCGCTATCGCCAGTGTGCCGAAATCCGCAAACGCCAGGGCCGTCTGCAGGCCAGCGTCCGTATCGAGGCCCTGCCGCGGGACCACGTATTCTGCCAGGCCCGCGATGAGGAGAACGCCGTTGAGATCCAGTGTCGCAGCGGTCTGAAAATCACGCTGCACGGCCGCGGAGCCGGGCGCGAGCCGACGGCGTCGGCGATGCTCTCGGACATTCGCGCCCTCCTGCGCAGCGAGACGATCTGATGTGCCTCGCTCTTGCCACGCCGCTGCCCGAAACGATCGAGCTCGCAGCCTCCCTGACCCTGCCGGGCGGAGAAACAGTCTCTGTCCACGGACGTCTGACCGGCCCTGCCGGAGCACCGGTCGAGATCGTGCTGGGTGGTATCTCTTCTGGTCGTGATGTCTGCGATCATGACGGAAACGCCGGCTGGTGGAATTGCCAGGCCGGACCGGGCGAGGTCCTTGATACGGGTCACTACCGGCTGCTCTCGATCGACTTTATCGGCTGCGAAACGCCCGCCTTCCCGACCACGCACGACCAGGCCCGTGCCCTGCTCGCCCTCGCAGATGAAGCCGGGGTCCAGCGCTTCGGTGTCGTCGGTTCGTCCTACGGCGGCATGATCGCACTGGCTCTTGCCGAAATCGCGCCCCGCCGCGTTCAGCGCCTCCTGGTGATCAGTGCGGCGCACCGCGCCTCCGCCATGGCGCAGGCCTGGAGGTCGATCCAGCGCGACACCGTTGAACTGGCACTGTCGCAAGGCAATGGCCGCGCAGGATTGGACCTGGCCCGCCGCCTCGCCATGACGACCTATCGCACCCCGGAGGAAATCGAGGCGCGCTTCTACGAGCCGGATCCGGACAGCCGCGATGCCGGTGGTGTCACGCAATATCTGGAGGCCCGCGGGCGCGACTATGCCGACCGGGTGACACCGGAACGCTTTCTGGCCCTCTCCCGCTCGATGGATGCGCATGACGTCGATGTCAGCCGGATCGAATGCCCGGTGACCTATCTCGCCGTGATCGAGGACCGGCTCGTCCCCGTCGAACAGATTGCCGAAGCGGCCGGACGCACGCCGCAGGGCCGGTTGAAGACGATCAAATCCTTCTACGGCCATGACGCCTTCCTCAAGGAAGCGGCCGCCATCTCGCAAATCATCAAAGACTATCTGGAAGCCTGACATGTCCCGCCAACAGCGCACCCAGGCCATCCGTGCCGGCCTCAATACCGATGCCAGCTGGAATGCGGTTATTCCGCCGATCTCCCTGTCGACGGCCTATCGCCGCGAGGATCCGGGCGTGCAGCCCGAATTCGACTATGCCCGGACCGGCAATCCCGGCCGCCAGATCCTGGCCGATGCCATCGCCGAGCTGGAAAACGCCGCAGGCGCGGTCGTCACCACATCCGGCATGGCCGCGATCGATCTGATTCTGCACGACCTCCCGCATGGCGCGCGGATCATCTGCTCCCATGATGCCTATGGCGGCACGCGGCGCCTGCTTGACGCCCGGGCCCGCGGCGGGCGTTTCGACATCGCTTATGTCGACACATCCGATCCGGAGGCTCTCACGACGGCTCTTGCTTCGCCCACCGTGCTGGTCCTCATCGAGACCCCATCCAATCCGCGCCTGCGTATCACCGATATCCGGGCCGTCGCCGATCTGGTGCATGCCGCCGGTGCGGATCTGGCGGTCGACAACACGCTCCTATCACCGGCCCTCCAGCGGCCGCTGGACTGGGGCGCCGACTATTCCGTCCAGTCGACGACAAAGCTGGTCAACGGGCATTCCGACATGGTCGGAGGCGTGGTCTGCGTCGCGGATGAAGCCAAGCTGGAAACCCTGCGCTGGTGGGCAAATTGCGTGGGCGTCGGCGCAGCAGCCTTCGACAGCTACCTCGCCCTGCGCGGCCTGCGCACCCTGCCCCTGCGTGCCCGCGCGCAAAGCGATACGGCGCTCTCGATCGCCCGCTGGCTGCAGGCGGATCCACGTATCGCGCGGGTGGATTTTCCCGGACTGGAAAGCCATCCCGGTCACGAACTGGCCAGCCGGCAACAGGACGGGTTCGGTCAATTGATCAGTTTCGAACTGGCGCCGGACGCCGGCTCCGCGAAGGAGTTCGTTGCTGGTCTGGAGATCTTCACGCTGGCCCAATCGCTGGGCGGTGTTGAAAGCCTCGTCTGTATCCCGGCCCTGATGACCCACGCCTCGATGTCCGACGACGCGCGGGCGGAAGCCGGCATTTCCGGCAGCCTGATCCGTCTCTCGGTCGGCCTCGAGGCGGCCGAGGATCTGACCGCGGATCTGGAGCGCGCCCTGGAGCTGGCGGACCGGCAATCACCTCGCGGAGTCGAAGCTGAGGTCCGATCAGAAGCCTGATCCGGGGTTTTGCCAAGCCGGTCCCGGGCTTATATCAAGACATTCAAGACGCTAGAGCGGTGTTACGCGGCGAGCTGGGGCCCGGATGTCTAGATTGAGTGATTGGATCGACGCGTTTCAGGGCGTCAGGCTAGCCGTGTTCGGCGATGTCATGCTGGACCGCTACACGTTCGGCGATTCCGACCGTATCTCGCCGGAAGCCCCGACTCTTGTCTTCAGCTCCGGCCGTGTCGAGGAAATGATCGGCGGAGCCGGCAATGTTGCACGCAATCTCGTGAGCCTCGGCGGCAGGGCCAGTCTGGTCGGCCTGACCGGCGATGACATGGCGGGCGAGGCGCTGGCCAGCGCGGCGGGCGGACAGGACGGGCTCGATGCGAGGCTGACGCGGTCCGCGGAAGTCCGAACCACCATCAAGAACCGCTTCGTTGCCAAGAACCAGCAGGTTCTCCGTGTCGACGAGGAAGACGTCGCCGAACTGCCATCCGCGATGATCGACAGCATGCTCGCGGATCTCGAGCTTGCTCTCGACGGCGCCGAGGCGCTGATCCTCAGCGATTACGCCAAGGGCGTGCTGACCCGGGTTCGATCCGCAGGGCCGTTGATCTTGCCACGGCCCGGAAGATCCCGGTGATCGCGGACCCCAAGGCGCATGACCTCTCCCGATATGCGGGAGTCAATGTCATCACGCCGAACGCCAAGGAAGCCGAGCGCGCAACGGGCATCGCCTGCAATAGCGATGACGGCGCGGCTGCAGCCTGCGAGCAGATATCAGAGCAGATCGGCAGCGGCATGGTCCTGCTGACCCGCGGCGCCCAGGGCATGACCCTGCGGCAGGCCGATGGCCGCGTGCGACACCTGCCCACAATGGCCCAGGAAGTCTTCGACGTATCCGGCGCGGGCGACACGGTTGTTGCCGCGATGGCACTCGGCCTCGCCGCGGGAGTACCGCCCGGACAGGCGGCCGAACTGGCCAATCGCGCGGCCGGAATTGTTGTCGGCAAGGTCGGCACCGCGACCGTGACCGCCGCGGAACTCCACGTGGCCACGCATGGCGGCGGCCCCGACGGCCGCAAGACCGTCGATCTGCGAGGTGCCGTGGTGGCAGCGGAAGCCTGGCGCGCACAAGGCCTGCGCGTCGTCTTCACCAATGGCTGTTTCGACCTCTTGCATCCGGGCCATATCAGCCTGCTCGACTTCGCGCGGGCTCAGGGTGACCGGCTGATCGTGGCACTCAACACCGATGCTTCCGTTCGCCGTCTGAAGGGTCCGAGCCGTCCGATCCAGGACCAGGACTCCCGTGCCATCGTGATGGCGGCCCTGCGCGATGTTGATCTGGTCCTTCTCTTCGACGAGGACACGCCGCTTGAGACCATTCGTGCCGTGCGGCCGGATGTCCTCGTGAAGGGCGCCGATTACGCACTCGAGGATGTCGTGGGAGCCGAGGACGTGATGGCGTCCGGGGGACAGGTCCTCCTCGCCCCGCTTGTCGAGGGCCATTCCACCTCGGGCGCGATCACCCGCGCCAACCGGTCAGACGATGACTGACCCGTTTCTCGTTCTGCTCGATCGCGACGGGACGATCATCGTCGACAAGCATTACCTGGCCGATCCCGATGGCGTCGAACTCCTCCACGGCGCTGTCGAGGGACTGCAACAGCTGAAATCGGCTGGCGCGATCTTCTGCGTCGTGACCAACCAGTCCGGCGTCGCCCGCGGTTATTTCGATCTCGAAACAGTCGACCGCATTCATCAGCAATTACAGGACGTTCTCGCGAAATCAGAGATCCGGATCGAGCACTATGCCGTCTGCCCGCACCATCCCGACGAGGGCTGCGAATGCCGCAAGCCGGCTCCTCGCCTCGCACTGGAATGCGCGGCCCTGACCGGACTCGACCTGGCCTCAGCCTGGGTGATCGGCGACAAGACCAGTGATGTCGGCCTCGCGGATGCAGTGGGCGCGCAGGGCCTGCGTGTCGGCACGGAGGAATTGCCGGACCTGATGGCCGTTGCTGACCGGATCCTGGCCGGTCGCGGCTAGGCCGACCTCACCCGCGTCACCGCCTCGGCCCATCCTGTCCGCGCCCGCATGCGGGTATCGGCATCACAGGCCGGCGAGAAACTCCTGTCTGCAGCCCAGACCCGGCGTCCATCCTCGAGCCTTGAGAAGATCCCGCAGCCGAGACCGGCGAGGAAGGCCGCACCCCAGGCCGTGGTTTCGGTATTGACCGGGCGGACCACGTCGGCGGCCGTCAAATCGGAGAGACGCTGCAGGAAACGGTCATTGCGCGCCATGCCGCCATCGACACGGAGGGACCGGGTTCCCATGCCATCGGCCTCCATCGCGGCCAGTAGGTCACAGGTCTGGTGCACAGTGGAATCGATCGCGGCCTGTGCGATCTCGGCGCGGCCGGCGCCGCGGGTCAGACCGACAATGGCGCCGCGGGCCTCGGCGTCCCAGTAGGGCGCGCCCAGACCGGTGAAGGCCGGTACCAGATAGACCCCGCTCTCGGGATCGGCCGCTGAAGCAAGCGCCTCGATCTCGGAGGCCTGAGTGATCAGACCCAGCCCGTCGCGCAGCCATTGCACAGTCGCCCCGGCGGACAGGACGGAACCTTCCAGCGCATAGGTCAGCTTGCCGTTGATCCGGTAGCAGATGGTGGAGAGAAGCTGATTGCGCGAGGCGACGACATCTTCGCCGGTATTGAGGATCAAGAAGGCGCCGGTGCCATAGGTGGACTTGGCCTCACCGGGTTCAAAACAGGCCTGTCCGACAGCCGCTGCCTGCTGGTCGCCGGCAACACCGCAGATCGGGATTTCGCGCCCCAGATGGTTTTCCTCGGCCATGCCGAAATCGCCCGCGCAATCGCGCACCTCCGGCAGCAGGGCCGCGGGCACGCGGAACAGGTCCAGCAATGTGTCATCCCAGCGGTCCTCGACGATATTGTAGAGCGAGGTCCGGCTGGCATTGGTCGCGTCGGTGGCATGGACCGCGCCGCCCGTCAGCCGCCAGATCAGCCAGGTGTCGACCGTGCCGAAGGCCAGTTCGCCCGCCTCGGCCCGGTCGCGCGCTCCATCGACCTCGTCGAGGATCCAGGCGATTTTCGTGGCCGAGAAATACGGATCGAGAACAAGACCCGTCCGGCTGGCGACAGCCAGGTCGTGATCTCCCGCCCGCAGGCGCGCGCAGACATCAGCCGTGCGACGGTCCTGCCAGACGATGGCATTGTGGATGGGCTGACCGGTCCAGCGATCCCACACGATGGTCGTCTCGCGCTGATTGGTGATGCCGATGGCCTCGGCGCGCCAGCCCTTCTTCTCGCCCGCCTTGATGGCCTCGCGGGCGGTCGCCAGCACCGTGGCCCAGATCACTTCGGGGTCGTGTTCCACCCAGCCGGGATGCGGGTAGATCTGCGGGAATTCGCGCTGGGCCAGCGTGATGATCTCGCCCTCGGGCGAAAACAGGATGGCCCGCGAACTCGTCGTGCCCTGGTCGAGGGCCAGAAGCGCTTTTTTCTTGCCGAACATGCTCACTCCCCACAGATGCTCTGCGACTATAGTCCTGACACGCCAGAATAAAATCCGCTAGGCTGGCGGCAAGCCGGTGATGGGAGACAGGAATGAGCGCGCAGGCCTTTACAGCGGAACGGCTGATCAGCCCCAGCACTGCCGATCTTGCCGTCTTCAAGATGACGGCCCCCGGTCCGGCACGCGGCATCGTGCATATCAATCACGGCCTGGCGGAACGCGCCCTGCGTTATGAGCCCTTCGCGCAATATCTCGCCTCTCGCGGCTATCACACCATCGCCCACGATCATCGCGGCCATGGAGAGACAATCGCGGAAGACGGGGCACCGCGCCGCTATGCCAACGAGGACGGCTGGACCAAGCTGATGCAGGATGTCGGTGCCGTGAATGCCGAGGCACGCCGCGAATGGCCCGATCTGCCCGTCATCGTATTCGGGCATTCCATGGGCGCGGTCGTGGCCTTCAACTACATGCTGCGCGCGCCGGAGACGATCCAGGGCGCTGCGGTGTGGAATGGCAATCTCGCCCTCGGCGGACTGGCCGGCGTGATGAAACTCGTCCTGTTCTTCGAGGCCCTGGTGGGCGGTCCCTACACGCCGTCCCTGACCATCGACAAGCTCACCTTCAAGACCTGGAACAAGCGGTTCCCGGAAGGACGCACCGATGCCGACTGGCTGACCCGCGACACCGGGGAAGTCGACAAATACGTTGCCGATCCGCTGTGCGGCTGGCCGTCCAGCGTCTCGCTCTGGCGCGACTTCATCGGCGGTGTGCAGTTTGCCGAGGATGACGCCAATCTGGCCGCCGTACCGAAGGACCTGCCCGTCCATCTAATCGCCGGTTCCAAGGACCCGGCGACCGAGAATGGCCGCGCCGTGCGCAAACTGTTCAAACGCCTCAAGCGCAACAAGTTCAGCAATGTCGAATTCGAGATCCTGAAGGGTTTCCGGCACGAGACGCTCAACGAAATCGGACGCGAGGGCCAGATGGAGGCCTTCGCCAACTGGCTCGACCGCGTGACCGGCAGCTGATCCTCGCTTTTGCGGTGGTTTGGCGCTAGTCAGCGGCCATGACCGCCTGTGATGCCTTCATTCTCGGCGCCGGCGCCGCCGGCATGATGTGCGCCATCGAGGCGGGCAAGCGCGGCCGCTCGGTCATCATCATCGATCACGCGAAAGCGCCCGGCGAGAAGATCAGGATCTCCGGCGGCGGGCGGTGCAATTTCACCAATCTCCACGCCGGGCCGGAGAATTTCCTTTCGGCCAATCCCCATTTCGCGAAATCAGCACTCAAACGCTACACCCAGTATGATTTCATCGACATGGTCGACCGTCACGGCATTGCCTGGCATGAAAAGACGCTGGGCCAGCTCTTCTGCGACAACTCCGCCAGGGACATAATCGCCATGCTGCGCAGCGAGATGCAGCAGGCCGGCGTGGACCTGCGGCTGGAAACATCGCTGACTGGATATGAACGCGGCGGCGATAGCTGGCGATTGACGCTGTCGGACGGCCGCAAGATCAGCGCAACCTCCCTCGTGATCGCCTGCGGCGGCAAGTCGATCCCGAAAATGGGCGCAACCGGATTCGCCTATGACGTCGCCGAGCGCTTCGGGCTCGGTATCGTCGAGACTCGCCCGGCCCTGGTTCCCCTGACCTTCGGTCCGTCTGCGATGGAAGGGTTCAAACCGCTTGCCGGAGTCTCTGTCCCCGTCCGGGCCCGCGCAGGGCGTGTGAGCTTCGACGAGGCCATGCTGTTCACTCATCGCGGCCTGTCCGGTCCGGCGATCCTGCAGGCATCCTCCTACTGGCGCGAAGGCGAAGAGATCGAGATTGAGCTCTGCCCGGAGCTCGACAAGTTCGACCTGTTACGTTCGGCCCGGTCGCAACAGGGCCGCCAGGCCATGCAGACCGCGCTCTCGGACTTCCTGCCCAAACGCCTCGCACAATTTTCCGCCGAGCGATTGAACCTGTCGGGCAATCTCGCCGACCAGTCAGACAAGGCCCTGCGTGTCCTGGACGGAGAGCTGGCCCACTGGCGGCTCAAACCAACCGGGTCGGAGGGCTATCGCACGGCCGAGGTCACGCTGGGCGGTGTCGATACGGCCGACCTCGACAGCCGCACCATGTCGGCCCGCAATGTCGATGATCTCTACTTCATCGGCGAGGCGGTTGACGTCACGGGTTGGTTGGGAGGATACAACTTCCAGTGGGCCTGGTCGTCAGGCTGGTGCGCCGGTCAGGTGGTTTGATCACTCGGTCGGGGCAAATTGTCGTCCCCGCCGGATTCCCGGAGGTTTTGTCTCGCAATCGCCGGGCAAGAGGAGTATCAAGTCCAACATGGTAAACAGCGTTCGCTGATCACGGATCGCGCTCGCCAACGCCTCGCACAACCCGGCCCGGAATGGTGGAAACCCGAAAGTGATGAATCTCAACCGCTCCTATATTGCCGCCATAGCCATCCTGCTCGCCGTGGCGCTGTTCTTCACGATCGGAACGGCACTGAACAGCGACGCGCAGAACGGCCCTGAACAGGAAGAGACCGAGACGGAGAGATTCGAGGTCGTCACGCGCCGGATCCAGGCCGACATGCGCCCGGCCATCCTGTCGCTGCGGGGACGGACCGAAGCCTTCCGCGACGTCATCGTTCGTGCAGAGACCGGCGGCCGTGTGGTCGAGACACCGGCGATCGAGGGCAATTCCATCGCCGAGGGCGATATCATGTGTCGTCTGGACCTGGATGCCCGGGGCGCTGCCCTGGCCCAGGCCGAGGCCGATCTGCGCGCCCGCCAGCTCGAATATGATGCGGCCGAGGAATTGGCCAATCGCGGCCACCGATCGACCAACCAGGTCGCGACCGCCGCGGCCGCGCGGGATGCCGCACGTGCACGCCTGCAGGCCGCGCGCGAGGAGATCGCCAATATCGAGGTCCGCGCACCCTTTGACGGTTATTTCGACGGCCGTTTCGCCGAGATCGGGGATTTCCTCGGACCGGGCGATCCCTGCGGCACGGTTGTCCAGCTCGACCCCATCCTGATCGTCGCCGAAGTCGCCGAACGCGATGTCGCCGCGCTCTCGCCCGGCATGCCCGGCTCGGCAAATCTGGTGACTGGCGAGACTATCGAAGGCGTGATCCGCTTCGTGGAACGCCGCGCCGATCCCGCGACCCGCACCTTCCGTGTCGAGGTCGAGGCGCCCAATCCCGACGGAACACTGCGCAGCGGCGTGACGGCGGAGATCCTGCTGCCGCTGGCCTCCGAGCCGGCGCACCGTGTGCCCGCATCCATCCTGGCGCTCAATTCGGACGGAGATCTCGGCGTGCGCATCGTCGAGGGCGACATCGTGCGCTTTGTTCCGATCCGCCTGCTCAGCGATGACGGGGAACAGGTCTGGGTTGCCGGCCTGCCGGACGATGCGGAAGTCATCATCCTCGGCCAGGACTTCGTGGCCGACGGCACCGAGGTCCGGCCGCGGCCCGGAGAGGCGCGATGACCGGCCTAGTCGATTTCGCGATCAATCGCTCACGGATGATCCTGGCGATCTTCCTGTGTGCACTGGCAGCCGGTCTGTGGTCCTTCCTGACCCTGCCGCGCGAAGCCGACCCGGACATCCCCTTCCCCTTCGTCATCGTGGTGGTGCCGCTCGACGGTATCTCGCCCGAGGATGCAGAACGCCTGATCGTACGCCCGACCGAGACGGAGCTCCGCTCGATCGATGATCTCGAGGAGCTGGACGGCACCGCGTCGCTTGGCTCGGGCTCGCTCGTCGCGGAATTCGGTGTTCCCTTCGACGCCGACCAGTCAGTGCTGGACGTGCGCGAAGCCGTCGACATGGCACGCCGAGAGTACCCGGAAGATGTGCGCGAACCCGTCATCCAGGAATTCAATTCGGCCATGGCACCGACCATCGCAGTCCAGGTCTATGGCGAAGCGCCCGAGCGCACGCTTTACCGGATCGCACGCGAGCTCGAGGACGAGCTGGAAACCCTGCCGCAAATCCTCCAGGTCGACATCCAGGGCCTGCGCGAGGAAGTGCTGGAAATCGTCATCGACCCGGCTCTGCTGGAAACCTATGGCGTCACCTATGGCCAGCTCTTCAACGCGGTGCAATCGAACAATCGCCTGATCGCAGCCGGTTCGCTCGACAGCGGCGAGGCCCGTTTCCAGGTGAAGGTGCCCGGCCTGTTCGAGAGCGAGGAAGACGCTCTGGAACTGCCTCTGTCCGGTTCCGGCGATGCTGTCGTGACCCTGCAGGACGTCGCCAGTGTCCGCCGGACGTTCAAGGATGCCGACAGTTTCGCCCGCTATAACGGTCAGCAGGCCTACACGCTCCAGGTCGTGCGCCGCTCCGGCGAGAACATCATGGAGACGAGCGCAGCCGTCCGCGCGCTGACGGCCGAAGTCGCGGAGAGCTGGCCGGAAACCGTGCGGCATGATTTCAGCCTCGACCTGTCCACCTATGTCCGCGACAGCCTGCAGAGCCTGACCAGTTCCATCATGCTGGCGATCGTGCTGGTGCTGATCCTGGTCGTGGCCGCGCTGGGCCTGCGCTCAGCGCTCCTGGTCGGCCTGGCCATCCCGTCGAGCTTCCTGTTCTCCTTCCTCCTCTTGAACGTGTACGGGCTGACCGTGAATTTCATGGTCATGTTCGCGATGGTCCTGGCCGTCGGCCTGCTGGTCGATGGCGCGATCGTGGTCGTGGAATATGCCGACCGGAAACTCGCCGAGGGCGCGACCCGCGTGGAGGCCTATTCAACGGCCGGCAAGCGCATGTTCTGGCCGATCGTCTCCTCGACAGGGACGACCCTGGCTGCCTTCCTGCCCTTCCTCTTCTGGGATTCCATTCCCGGCCAGTTCATGGCCTTCCTGCCGCTGACCCTCATCTTCGTGCTCAGCTCGGCGCTGGTCATGGCGCTGGTCTTCCTGCCAACGCTCGGTTCCGTACTGGGCAAGAAGGGAGGCCAGGTCGACGAGAATTCCGCCCTCGCCCATCTGAATGCCCAGGAGGGCGGCGACCCCCGGGATCTGCCGGGCCTGACCGGCATGTATGCCAAGATGATCACCTATCTGGTGAAACGCCCCATCATGATCTCGGCTGCTGCCCTCATGGTGATCGTCGGCGTCGGGACCTGGTTCTCGAACACGACGCACCGGACCGAATTCTTCCTCGATGCGGAACCGGAACAGCTCTACGTCTTCGTACGCGCCCGCGGCAATCTCTCGCCGGCCGAACAGTATGAGCTCGCCCTGGAGGCAGAGGCCCGGCTGGCGGATATCGAAGGCATCAAGGGCTATTACACCGTGGCCGGTGAACCACCGGGCCGGTCCCCGTTCGACGGCGTCGGCGCCGCACCCGCGGACAGCGTGGCGAGGATTTTTGTTGAATTCCATCCGTTCGGCCAGCGACCCAATGGGCGATTGATCGAGCGCAATATCCGCGAGGCCCTGACGGGCGTGCCCGGCGTGATTGTCGAGATCCGCCCCTTCCAGCAGGGCCCGCCGGTCGGCAAGGACCTCCAGGTTCAGTTGAGATCCGACAATCCCGGCGCGCTGGAACACGCCACGCGCCTGGTCCGCTCCTATGTCGACACCATGCAGGGCGTGATCGATATCGAGGACACCCTGCCCCTGCCGGGCGTGGAATGGCGACTGGATGTCGACCGCGAAGAGGCTGGCCGTTTCGGTGCAGATGTCACCCAGGTGGGCGCCGCCGTTCAGCTGGTCACGACCGGTACGCTGGTCGGTCGCTATCGCCCTGACGATGCCGACGAGGAAGTCGATATCCGCGTGCGTTTCCCCGCCGATGACCGAGACATTTCGCGGCTCGACGATCTGCGCGTGAATACGCCCCAGGGCGCCGTGCCGATCTCGAATTTCGTGTCACGGGAACCGCGTCCTCGTGTCGACTCGATCAATCGCCGCGACGGCAAGCGCGTCCTGATGGTGCGCGCCAATGCCGATGAGGGTTTTGCCGGCAATCTCCTGCTGGACGAGCTGCGTGGCTGGATCGCCGAACAGGAGGAGAGCGGCGCCATCTCCCGCGATGTCGACATCGATTATCTCGGTGCCGACGAGGAGAATGCCGAGGCGGTCGCCTTCTTCGGTATGGCCGCGGCGGCGTCCGTCTTCATGATGGGCGTGATCCTGCTCTGGCAGTTCAATAATTTCTGGCACGTCTTCCTGACCCTGCAGGCGGTCGTGCTGTCGGTCATCGGGGTTCTGCTCGGCGTGCAGCTGACCTTCCCCTACATCTCCATCCTCTTCCTGGGCACGGGCGTGGTGACGCTCGCCGGGATCGTGGTGAACAATAATATCGTCCTGATCGATACCTATCAGCGCCTGCGCAAGCTGGGCATGGAGGTCGACGAGGCCGTGGTCCGGACCGCCGCACAGCGCCTGCGCCCGGTCATGCTGACAACAATCACGACGATATTCGGCCTGCTGCCGATGGTGTTCCAGATAAATGCGGACTTTGCCCGCGGCACGCTCTCGATCGGCGGCCCCGCCAGCGAATGGTGGGTGCAGCTGTCTTCGGCTGTCGTCTGGGGCCTGGGCTTCTCGACCCTGCTGACGCTGATCCTCACCCCGGTCCTCCTGGCCGCGCCCTCGCGCATGGGCGATTGGCGTCGCCGCCAGATCGCACGCGTCCTGCCCGGTCGCGCGCCCAGCGAAGCCGCGTCTGCGGAATAGGAGTCACTGATGACATTCATCGACCCGACGCGCGAAGCGTTCGAGGCCTTCAAATCCCTCGATCGCGACGCGCCGATCCAGATGCTCAACCTGATCCGCCTGCGCGAGCGGGCCGCCTATCCGTCCGGCGAGGATATCTCGGGCGCCGAAGCCTATGCGCGCTACGGCAAGTTCTCGGGGCCGATCTTCCAGCGTGTCGGCGGATCCATTCTCTGGCGCGGGTCGCCGCAGGTCATGCTGATCGGGCCGCAGGACGAGGCCTGGGATATCGCCTTCATCGCGGCCTATCCGACGGCCGGCGCTTTCCTCGCCATGGTCACGGACCCGGTCTACCAGTCCGACGCCGTGCCGCACCGGCAGGCCGCCGTGGCCGACAGCCGCCTGCTGCGTCATGCCGTCATGGAAGGCAGTGACGTCTTCGGTTAGCGGCTGACGCGCAGGAGCTGTCCGTCAGCGGCATCGGTGAGGATCAGCAGGGCACCGTCGGTGGCCTGGCGGACATCCCGCATGCGCACACCGAGATCGCCCAACAGCACATCCTGGCCGACAACTTCGCCGTTTTCGATGTCCACGCGCCTGAGGTGACCGGACTCCACCGCAGCCTCGCCCGGGATCAGGGCAGCGACCAGGAGATCGCCCTGCCACTCGGCGAACATCTCGCCCGAGTAGAAGGCCATGCCCGCCGGCGCGATTGAAGGCGTCCAGTGAAGAAGCGGCTCGGCCATGCCCTCATAGGTCTCGAAAGGAGTCACCAGGGCGCCGGTATAGTCGATGCCGTAGCTGGTGATCGGCCAGCCGTAATTGGCGCCTTCCACCAGGACATTGATCTCGTCCCCGCCCTGCGGACCGTGTTCATGCGCATAGACCGTGCCGGTCTCAGGATCGACGGCCACGGCCTGCGGGTTGCGATGGCCGATCGTGAAGACGCCGGGCGCCGCATTATCGAACTGGCTGGGCAGCGGGCTTCCATCCTCGCGCAAATGCACGAAGGCGCCGTAGTGATTGTCCGGGAGCTGGGCCTGTTCGCGATAGTCGAAACCGTCACCGATGCCGAGCAGCAGCGTGCCGTCGCCAAGGAAGGCGAGACGCGCGCCGTAATGCACATCCGTCGGCCGGTCCGTCGCCGCAAAAATCTCCTGGAATCCCACCAGCGATTGTCCATCGAAAACGCCCCGGCCGAGTTTCAGCGTGTTTGCCCGGGGCGTGCCTTCCGACCAGGTGAGATAGACGAGGCCCGTCTCCTCGAACCGCGGATGGAGCACGACGTCCAGCAGACCGCCCTGGCCGGAATAGAGCGCGACCGGACCACCATCGACCGGATCTGAGGCCACACCTTCATCGCCGACGATCCGGAGCTGGCCGGATTTTTCGGTGACCAGATAACGCCCGTCAGGGAGTTCCGCGACGCTCCACGGATAGTCCAGGCCATCTGCCAGGGTCTCGACCTGGAGATCGTCCTGGGCCGAAACACCGGAACTCAAAGCGAGGGCCGTCAGGGCCGCGAGCGAAACACGAAGCATGGGTCTCTCCTCCACCTGGGAGAAGATCTAGCATTCTTCACAGAGCTGTCGAAGCGCTATCGCGTCCGGCATCCCGGCGCGGTGCCCGGCGCAGCACGCGGCGGATCTCGGCCATCATGGTCTCGCGCTCGATCGGCTTGGCGATCAAGCCGTCCATACCAATCATGCCGAGATTGTCCGGGGTCGAGGTCATGACATCGGCGGTCAGGGAAATGATCGGAACCGTCTTCCAGCTTTCCGAGGAGGCCCGGATGCGCTGGCAGGCCGTCACACCGTCCATGACCGGCATGTGCCAGTCCATCAGCACGAGATCGAATTCGGCGCAGGCGAGGGCCTCGAGCGCCTCGGCGCCATTCTTGGCCTCGTTCACCTTCGCGCCCTCGCCCTCGAGGAAGGCGCGCACGATGACGCGATTGGTGATGACATCGTCGACGACCAGGACCCGTTTGCCGCGAATGCTCGGTCCGTCGGCGGGTTCCGGCTCGCCCAGCTCGCTGGTCGAGAAATCATCGCCCATGGCCGGGCGTGACCGGAAGCCGAGCGTAAAGGTCGAGCCCTGGCCCGGCGTGCTGTGCACATGGATATCGCCGCCCATCAGGCGGGCCAGGCGCCGGCTGATCGCGAGGCCCAGCCCGGTGCCGCCGGTTTCGCGGGTCTTGGACACATCGCCCTGGCGGAAAGGTTTGAAGAGGTTTTCGCGCGTCTCCTCATCCATGCCCATGCCGGTATCGGCAACCTGGACCTGGACCCAGAGATCATCGGAGGTCTCGGCGTGGGCAGAGACCGTGACGGTCACCTGGCCCTCGCTGGTGAATTTCAGGGCATTCGAGACGAGATTGGTGACGCATTGCCGGACACGGACCGGATCGAGCACCAGAAGGGGCGGCACGGATTCCTCGATCTCGAACCAGAGATCTATGCCCTTCTCGCGCGCGGTCGGGATCCACAAATCCTCGACGCTGCGCATGGCCTCGCCGAGATTGGACGGTTCCGGATGGAGTTCGACCTCTCCGGCCTCGACCTTGGACAGGTCCAGCACGTCATTGAGGATGGTGGTCAGGGACCGGCCGGAATCGAGAATGGTCTCGACCTGGCTGCGTGCTTCGGCGGTCAGCTGGCCGTCACGCATGACCTGGGCGATGCCCAGAATACCGTTGAGGGGCGTTCGGATCTCATGGCTCATATTAGCGAGGAACGCCGATTTGTGTTCGTTCGCGGCGTTGAGACTCTCGACGAGACGGATCTGTTCCATCACGTAGCGCAGGCAGATCCAGTGCGTCGCAAGGAAGGCCGTCGTGATCATGAAGACCCGGCCATAGATCTGCGCCACGGGCGCCGCGAGCTCGGCCTCGGACGGCAGGTAGAGGAATTTCGCAACCAGGAGCGCGCTGAAGACCAGCAGAAGCCCGGTGACGATGCGCAGGCCCTTGCCGCCCAGATAGACGCCGGCGGCCAGCTGCATCACGACCAGGATCGGCAGTCCGGACGACAGGACTCCATTCGTCCCCAGCGCGGAACTGGTGAACAGCAGGATGCCCGTCGATACAATGTAGATGGCGTGACCGCGCGCCCAGGCCGGCGATTGCGGAATGAAGGGGCTGACGGCGAGACCGGACAGGAAGAAGACGTTGAGCACGAGATCGCTCATGCTCAGATATCCGGAGATCGACATGTAGGCGACAACCAGCGCACCGGGAATGGCGGCGAGCGGTCCGGCGATATTTCGCGAACGGTCAGCAGCGCGGGCACGCAAAGCGTCTCCGCGACCTCGACCCGGCTGGTCTTCCGGCTTGTCCAATGACTCGGACATGTCGTCTGGCACCTCCAGGGCCAAGTGCTAGACATTCCGGCCTAAGGTACAAGTTTTAAGCGATGATTAGCGCGGCTGCGCCCGGCGAGATGACTTGACCCGGCAGCAGCGGCATGGCTGGCTTCTCAGGCCGTTCTTTGGAGGGGATGACATGGCATTCGTCCGGATACTGCTCGTCTACGTGCTGACCGTCCTGGTCGGCGGGATCCTGGTCAGCATTGCCAATACCCATGTCGGTCTCCAGGCGCTGGCCGGCGTCGGTGCTGAAATCCCTGCATCGGTGCGGCTGGACGCAATCCAGCGCGACCTGCTCGGTTTTGCCCCGACACTGACCATCCTCCTGGCGATCGCCTTCGCCGTCGCCCTGCCGGTGAGTGCGCTGGTCTACCGGCTGCTTGGTCGCGGCTGGCGTCGGGCCGGATATGCGATCGGTGGCGCGGTCGCGGTGATCGTCCTGGTCAACGCGATCACGATCTTCTACGGCGCGGTGCTGGATGCCACGGTCACGCCGATTGCCTCGGCCCGCGACTGGAGCGGTGTGCTGACCCTAGCCATTGGTGGCGCCGCAGCGGGCTTCCTGTTCGCCCTGCTGACACCCGAGCCGCAGGCCTAACCACAGCAATCGGCATTCGACTCAAACGTGCGTCGAATCCGAGTGAATATTCGTATTCCATCTTAAGGTGCGCTTCCTAGAACGAGCTTCCAGAAGGGAGCCGCGCATGACGATAGTCCGGGAAAGCATTCGGTCCGATCTCGAGGGAATCGTCAAAGGCGGAGCGACATCACGCATTCTTGACCTGCACTCGATCGCCCTCAAGCACGGCGACGAGGAAGGGCTTATGCACCGCCCCTTCTTCAACAATTCCCGGCTCAATCGCGCCTTCATCATCAAGCACACCGTAAGGGCCCATGAACGCGACTACGTCATGACCTGCCATCCGGTCGTAACCAAACTCCTCATCCCGCTCGCCCGGGACGATCTCTCCCTGGGCGGGCATGCGGTCTTCGTCGAGGAGGTCGGTTTTGCGCAGAAGATGCAGCACCTGTTCGACGCCGACGAACAGCCGCTCCTGATGGAGTTCGACATCCAGCGCCTGCGAGAACTCGCTGCCCTGCCCTCGCTGGACCCTTTCCTGCTCGCCGACCGTTTCGCCAATCATGACCGCCCGGTCGACGAGGCCTATTTCAACATCACGCCGGCTGAGATCGAACGCATGGAAGACTCGGTCTCGATGCAGGTCTCCTCGGTGATCGGCCTGGCCTTCGGACATTCCAGCCGCGACGAGGCCCGCGCCCTGCGCTTCACCCGGCAATTGCTGTCGGGCGATACCAGCGGGCGGATCGGACTGCTCCGGGACTCGCTCGACATGAACCGGCATGAATTCAAGGCTGGCCTCTTCGGCTGGAAAGGCGTGCTCTATTACCGCTGGTGCATGGGCGAATCCGTGCAGGCGCTCAAGAATTTCCTGCGCGACATGGAATCCGTCTCGATCGTCGGAGCTTCCCGAACCGAGGACCAGGAACTCGACCACATGCGTCGCACGATCATCGAGGAGACCCGGGCACGCTGGGCCAATCTCACCGAGGTCATGTCGGCCTACGAGACCGTGTTCAACCGGTTCTGCCGCGGCCAGGATGCCCGCGGCTTTCGTACTTTCCTGCTCAAGGCACCCCGGCTTTTCTACAATATGGGCTGCGATCTCTCGGCCCTGAGCCATGTACCCGGCTACTGGTCCTTCTGGGCGCGCAAGAACAAGAAGGGCTATCTCCATGCCCGCGAGGCCAACCGCCTGTTCGCCAATTTCCTGAACAGCGTCACCCGGCATATCCCGCAACCCGGTGAAGACCCGGAAACCGTGTCGCGGGCGCGCCACCAGTCCGTGATCCCCCACCCAACGGTATTCGTCCCGCCGGCGGCATGACAAAGGGGCGGGCCCTTACAGACCCGCCCCTTGTCATGCTGTTCGCGTGAACCCGTCTCGATCAGTTGATCGTGACACGCGTCAGATTGTCGTCGGAATCCCGGTCGACCAGCTTGTTGTAGGGATCGATACCGACATAGAGCGGCTCCTCATCAACCACGAGCTCGATACGCATCGTGTTCTCGTTGATCAGGTGTTTCTCCATGTAGAGCACATGATCGGATCCCTCGAACGTGTCGTCGAGATTGGTCGTAAAGACGCCGATATCGATCATGTAGTCGATATCCTCTTCCGTTTGCTGACCCAGACCGTCGGCCTCGAACTTGTGAGCCTCGATCTCCAGAACAACATCCCAACGCCCGTCTTCGCGCTCAGTCGCCGTGGCGGAGCTCGCCTCGAGATCGAACACGATGATGCGCTCGAAGAAGTCATGGATCATCTGCTCGTGTTCCGGCCCGGCTTCCTCACGCAGGATACGCAGGAAATCGAGCGTGGTCGGATAGGGATCCGTGGAATAGGCCAGCTCCTCGACCAGCCGCGCGAGCGCGCGATTGACCGTGTCCTCGCCGACATAATCCTGCAGCGCATACATGATCACCGAACCCTTGCGGTAGTGGATGTATTGCTGGTTCTCGACGCGGTAGAGCGGCAATTCCTCGACGGCTTCCGATCCCCGCGAGCTGAGGTAGTTATCCAGCTCGTACTTGAGGAAGCGGCGCATGTGATCCTCGCCGTATTCCTGGCGCATCAGCATCAGGGCCGAGTATTGCGCAAAGGTCTCGACCAGCATGGTCGCACCCTGGACGTTGGCAGGCATGATCTGGTGCGCCCACCACTGGTGCGCCGCCTCGTGTGCCGTCACGTAGTACACATAATCGATATCCGTCTGGTCCCTCAGATCGGCAATGAAACCGATACCCTCGGAGTACGGGATCGTGTTCGGGAAGGCCTGGGCAAAGGTCTGGTAGACCGGGAATTCCAGGATCCGGAACTGGCGGTACTGGTACGGGCTGTGGATCTCCGAGAAATACGCCAGCGCGTCTTCGGAAGCTTCCAGCATGCGCTCGACATTCCACGGATGCGCCGGGTCATGGAAGACCTGGAGCAGGATCCCGTTGGCCGTGCGCTCCGCGACTTCATAGCGGGCCGACATCCACGAGTAGAAGTTCAGGATCGGGCGATCCATCACATACTCGAAATAGCGGCGATCGCCTTCGGTCCATTCACGCTCGAGATAGCCAGGCGCGACAGCGATCTGGTCGGCACTGGTCGAGACTACCGTGCGGAAGCTCACATAATGGGAGTCTCCGCCGAAATAGGCGCTCTCGTCATACCGGCTCTCATCCTCGAGTGGATTGGCCCGGGGCAGGGGTTCCAGCCCTTCCCGGCGACGCGTTTGCCGATCCTGGAGGAAGGAGCCCTCATTCACGCCCAGGCCGGGCATGGCCTGGTTGTTGTTGAAGAAGGTGCCGTTGTAATTGACCGTCGTGACATTGCCGCTGTTGCGGAAGCCCGGATTATTGATCTGGACCTCGAAATCGAGCGTGCGGCTCTCTCCCGGCTGCATCGGCGTATCCAGCTCGAAGCGGTAGATGGCGAAATCATCATCGCGCTCGACGATGCTGCCGCCCTCCAGCTCCTGGCTCACAATGCGCGAACCTGTCTCCGGTTCGAACCAATAGGCTCCGCCATAGGAGACCCAGACGGAGTCCAGCGGCGCATCGGTCTGGTTCTGCATGACGTAATTGCCGCGCGCCTCATAGCGACGCTCGGACGGGTAGATGTCCACGTCATAGGACGTGTCCGTGATCGTCGGCCGCGGCATGTCCACCAGGTGTTCATAGGTGCGCTCGTACTCGGCCGACATAGCCAGCTGGTCCGGTCCCGAAATATAGCTGTTCAGGACGTTGTTATTGTAGAAGATCCAGCCGCCCGTCAGACCAGCGCCGATGATCGACACGGCCATCAGGCTGGACGTCGCCGGCGTGAACCCGCCGAACAGGCCGCGAATGCGGGACCAGATCGGTGTCAGGGCACCGCGGCTCCACAACTGGTAGGAAATCACCAGCAGGAAGAGGCCGACGAAAGCCCAGTACAGGGTGTACCAGAGGCCGATACCGAGGAAGTGGCCGTAGCCATTCATGTCGGACCACTGGCCCGTCGGCACGAAACCGTACTGGTAGAGGCCATGGTCGAAACCGATATTGCCCATCACCAGCGTGCCGATGAAATAGGTCAGCAGCGCCGCCATTCCGAGCCAACGATTGTTGAACACAACCTGGAGGAAAATCGCCAGCGCAGACAGCAGGACCGGCACCACGAGGAACTCCATCGCGCCGCGCAGCAGATACTGGGTTATCTCGAAATTCATGTAGCCCTGAACGGCCTGGGAGGCCATGGCGGACAGGACAATGACAACGGCCAGCGAGAACAGCACGACCGTCATCGCCAGGAATTTCGTGGAGATGAAGACCCAGCTGGGCGTGGGCGTTGCATCAGTAATCTCGGAGAAGCCGACACGGCGTTCTCGCCACATGAGTTCGGCCGCGTAGAAGATCACGATGATGATCGGGAAGATCGCATAACCGCCCTGGGCGATATCCAGGAGCTGGCGCGTTACCGGATAGGTGTCGGTGCCGAAGAAGGTACCGCTCAGGAAGAAGCCCGGAACGGTGTTGATCAGGCCGATCGCCAGGATGATCCAGAACGCGATGTTGAAGACGACACCCTTCACCTCGAAATCGAGACGGGCAAAGAACTGGCCTCGGGCCGTCGCAGCGCCGAAGGCAGGCGTGACGCGCGGCAGGTTGATGTCGGAAATCGCCGAGGTCAGCGTCGCCGCGGCCTTCTCACCTTTCTTCACCTTGCCGCCAGCGGATCCCTTGCGGAACCGGAAGGTCAGCACGTTCAGCACGAGCAATGCCGTGCCGATTCCTAGCCAGAGCAGTCGGTTCTGCAGGAAGACTCCTTCAAACGGCACGACCATCGAGTTCTGCTCGAACGTCGTCCAGTAACGCGTCATCTCACCGACCGTGTTCAGCGCGAACGGGTCAGCCAGCGCGATAACGTCACGCAATTCCGGGTTCTGGCCAGCAATGGTCGAACCCACAAGGTAGAAGACAAACAGAAGCAGGAAGGCGATCCAGACCAGCAGCATGGAACGCGTAAAATTGGCCACGGTGAACAGGATCGTACCCATCACCCACATATTGACCAGGCCGATCGCCAGATAGCTGTAGACATACCAGGACAGATTGGTCGGCCCAATCAATTCCTGGTCCAGCCAGGGCATTTGCGAACCCAGCAGGAATGCCAGGGGCACGCTGGCGAAACATAGCGCCGTCGCCACGAAACCGCCGATGAAACGGCCGAGCACGAAATCAAATTCGCGCACCGGGCGCGAGAAGAACATTTCCTCGGTCTTGAAACCCCGGTCGCGCAGCACGCCGGAGGACAGGAAGGCCGCGGGAATCAGGCCGCCGAACAGCGAGAAGACCATGATGTTGATCATCAGCGCGCTGGGCGAGTTGATATTGGTCGATCCACCTGAACCGATCTGGACGTTATCGATGGTCACACCACCGAAGGTCAGGAGGAAGAAAATGGCAAAAACTGCAATGAATACGGGCGAGAACAGCTGATAGCGAACTTCAAACCCGGCGATCTTCGAGAGCATGGTCAGCTCCTTTCTGTCGGGTTGGTTCAGGCCGCAGCCGTTGCGGTCGTCCGGTCAGCGCGGATCGTGGCGAAATAGACGTCTTCCAGATCCGGCGCGATGCTTTCAAAGCCCTCGCCCGGATTGCTGTCGGCGAGCACGTGGATGCGCACCTTGCCGACCGTCAGACGCTCGGAAATGATCTTGTGCTGACCGCGCATTCCGGCGAGCTGACCCTTCTCGATCACCTTCGCCCAGACCTTGCCCTCGATCTCCTTCACAAGATCACCGGGGGCGCCTTTCTTCACGATCTGGCCGCCATTCATGATGGCCATGTTCGGGCAAAGATCAGCAACGTCTTCCACGATATGGGTCGACAGGATCACGACGACGTTTTCGCCGATTTCCGAGAGGAGATTGTGGAAGCGGTTGCGCTCTTCCGGGTCGAGGCCGGCGGTGGGCTCGTCGACGATAATGAGTTGTGGATCACCCAGCAGGGCCTGGGCGATACCGAAACGCTGGCGCATGCCGCCCGAATAGGAGGCGACGGCCTTGTTGGCGTGTTGTTTCAGATTGGTCTGTTCGAGCAGGGTCTCGACGACCTCCTTGCGCTGGCGACCATTCGAAAGGCCTTTCAGGACGGCGAGATGGTCGAGCATGGCGCGGGCGGACATCCGCGGATAGACACCGAAATCCTGCGGCAGATAGCCCAGCGTCGCGCGCAGCGCCTGGGGGTCCTTGAGGATGTCGATATCACCGAAATTGAGGCTGCCCGTGTCCGGTGCCTGCAGCGTGGCGATGGTTCGCATCAGGGTGGATTTACCGGCTCCATTTGGTCCCAACAGGCCGAACATGCCTTTCGGGATGGACAGATCGACATTGTCGAGTGCCCGGACCTTGTTGCCGTAAGTCTTGTTAAGTCCCTTGAGTTCCAACATTGCTGCTTTCGCGGTGCCTGTCTCGGTCCGCGCCCCTGGCCATTTGCACACATTGAGAGCCTAGGCTCCCATCACTGACCGGGCAAATGAGCCTTTGTTCATCCAGCTGAACAGGGGGACAATTCTCGTCATCGTCCCTCCAATCGCCGCAAGATTGGCTGAATCCTGCGGGAAAACCGTGACGGCACAGGCGTGGAAGGCTATCCGGTAGGCATGTCACCGCCACTGCTCACCCTGCAGAACATCCATCTCACCTTCGGGGTCACGCCCCTGCTGGAAGGCGCCGAGCTGAGCGTCGCTCCGGGCGAGCGCCTTTGCCTGGTCGGTCGCAATGGCTCGGGCAAGTCGACACTGATGAAGGTCGCCTCGGGCCAGGTCGAGGCGGATGACGGCGAGCGTTTCGTGCATCCCGGAGCCACGGTTCGATATCTCGAACAGGAACCGGATCTGGGGGGCTTCGCCACCGTCCTCGACTATGTCCGCAGCGGGCTGGCCCCCGGTGACGAGGATTATCGCGCGCCCTATCTGCTCGAACATCTCGGACTGACCGGCGAGGAGGATCCCGCCGTCCTGTCCGGAGGCGAGGCGCGCCGTGCTGCACTGGCCAGGGCGCTGGCGCCGGACCCCGACATCCTCCTGCTCGACGAGCCGACAAACCATCTCGACCTGCCGGCCATCGAATGGCTTGAAGACGAACTCCGGGCGAGTCGGTCTGCGCTGGTTCTGATCAGCCACGACCGGCGCTTCCTGTCCAATCTGACCCGCAAGACGCTGTGGCTTGACCGCGGGCGGACGCGCCTGCTCGACCAGGGTTTCGACGGGTTCGAAGCCTGGCGGGACGAGGTGCTGGAGCAGGAAGAAGAGGATCTGCACAAGCTGGACCGCAAGATCGTCCGCGAGGAGCACTGGCTGCGCTACGGCGTGACCGCGCGGCGCAAGCGCAATGTCCGTCGGCTCTCCGAATTGCATGATCTGCGCAAGCAGCGGCGCGAGCATCGCGGCGCCACCGGACAGGTGAAGCTGGAAGCCAGCCAGGCCCAGGAGTCGGGCAAGCGCGTTGTCGAGGCCGAGGGCATTTCGAAGACCTATGGCGACCGGACGATCGTCCGCGACTTCTCGATGAAGATCCGTCGCGGCGCCCGGATCGGTCTGGTCGGTCCCAATGGTGCCGGCAAGACGACCCTGCTCAACATGCTCACCGGCGAGCTGGAGAGTGATACCGGCACTGTGAAGCTCGGCACCAAGCTGGACATGGCCACGCTCGACCAGAAACGCCAGGCGTTGAAGCCCGACTGGACACTTTCAGAGGCGCTGACGCTCGGCGGCGGGAATTTCGTCGAGGTCAATAACAGCCGCAAACACGTCATCGCCTACATGAAGGATTTCCTCTTCCCGCCGGAACAGGCGAATACGCCGGTCGAGGTCCTGTCGGGCGGGGAAAAGGCGCGCCTCATGCTGGCCCGCGCCCTCGCCCTCCCGTCCAACCTTCTGGTGCTCGACGAACCGACCAATGATCTCGATCTCGAGACGCTGGACCTGCTGCAGGCACTGATCTCGGACTATGACGGAACGGTTTTCGTGGTCAGCCATGACCGCGATTTCCTCGATCGGGTCTGCACCAGCATTCTCATCTCCGAGGGCGATGGCGGCTGGACGGAATATGCCGGCGGCTATTCGGATATGGTCGCCCTGCGCGGTTACGGCGTGCGCAAGCCGGAGGCCGCGGCAACGGTAAAGCCGGGCAATTCATCCCCGGCGGGCACGGCCGCGGAGCCCAAGCCGCAAAAACGGCGCATGGCCAACAAGGACAAATACGCCCTGAAACTCCTGCCCGGCGAGATCGAGGTCTTGTCCGGCAGGATTGCGGAACTCGAAACCGAGATGGCCGACCCTGGCATCTACGAGGACACAGCCCGGTTCAACCGCGTGTCCACCGAGCTCGCCGCAGCACTTGAGGAACGGTCCTCCAAGGAAGACCGCTGGCTGGAACTGGAAGCCTTGCGGGAAGAAATCGAGGGGGAATGACCCCCCTCGTTTCAGAGGTTTCTAGCGGTAGGCCCGCGACTGGGCCGGTCCGAGAATGACCGCGTTCAGCAGAAGCAGGTCGAGACCGTCCAGATAGGCGCGCGTCGTCGGGCTTTGCGTGAAGGCAACCACCTGGCCATAACCCATGGATTGCTGGATCACGAAGGGTTTGTAGGCCATCTGCTCGGTGTTTTCGGCCCAGAGATAACCGGCCTGGACCAGGTCATCACCGCCTCCGAAACGCAGCGCGGTCGTGGCGTCATCCATATTCACCGGAGCGTAGATATCGGATCCGGTGACCAGCGCCGTGGCGCCATCCTCATAACCCGACGCCATCCAGGAATTCATGTTCGCCTCGACACGCAGCAATGCGCCCGGCGAGGAGTCCGGCATGGCACCCGAGGGCATTTCCGCCGCGTCGAGAGCAGCCTGGCTGTCGATGACGCTGCCATCGATCACTTCGCCATCATCACCGCCATCACGCGGCGATCCGGCTGCACGCTCGCGCTGTGCCGGGATGAGGCCTACGTCACTGTCCGCCATCCAGCGGGTTGCGCTGCCCAGGCCAACGAGAACGCCACCATCGCGGACAAAGCCCTGGATGTTCGAACGCCCGCCGGAGCCCAGCGTGTCATTGAAACGCGACCAGCCCTGCTCCGGAAGAATCAGCACGTCCCAGCTCGAGAGGTCGGCACGGGACACGGACCGGGCCCGGATCACCGAGACCGGAATGCCGTAACGCTGTTCCAGCACGTAGCGCGTCGCGCCTGCCGAGGTCGGGCTGGTACCGTCGCCCCAGAGCATCGCCACGCGCGGTTCGCGCAGGGTGCGGAAGTTCGAGGAGCCGGGGTTCGGGCCGTCATCGACCCAGCTGGAGGCCAGGCCCTCGACACGGGCACCGCTGTCCTCGGCCAGCTCGCGGACAATGCTATCCAGATTGTCCGGAGCGCCGTTACGCTGGATCACGACCGATCCGCGCGGGAAGGTGCGCGAGCCGATCCGGAAGGCTTCATTCGTTGCCCGCATGGGCACACCGGCCTGTGCCAGGGCAGCAACAAGGCGGGCCTGCCCGCCATCTTCCCAGGCGATGGCGTAACCCCAGCTCGCATCACCCGTCACGGAGGACCGGGTGAGATCGGTGCCAGGCGCCACGGTCGTCGCATTCAACTGCGGCGCGCGACGGCATTCGACGGAGTCGACATTGTGCATGAGCGGCAACGACCAGGCGGTCACGTCGTAGAGTTCGTGGCCGAGACCAGCTTCACGACGCTGTTCCTGTTCCACCATGAAGTCGCGGGGCAGCTCGGTATTGGCCTCGAGCAGAGTACGCGCGAGACGGCCGGCGGGCTGGTCCATGCGGATCACATACCCGCCATCACGGAAACTGGCTCCACAAGCATTGGCGCCGGCTCCGAAGGCCGCGATTTCGATACCCTGGTCAGCGATATTGCGGGCCAAACGATCGGCGCCCCAGCTATTGCCGGACCGGCTCAGCAGGACAGCCTGCGGTCCGGACGCGTCCGACGCTGCTGCGGCGCGGAAGCCGACATAGTCACGCAGGAAACGATCGCGGTTATTGGCGACCACTTCCGCGGTGGAGACACTAGCCACGAAATTATGCTCGACGGCGTCGGCATAGGTCAGCAGCGAGCCGTCACGGCGGCGCCAGAGCAGACCGCGGGGCGAGCCCTGTTCATAGGTCATGGAAACCGCGCCCTGCAGGGTCGGCCACATGTCGCCGTAACCCGGATAGAAGGCGTCATAGACCTCACGGGTGAAGTAGGAATAGCCCAGCTGGTCGAACCAGCGGGCGTGATTGCGCCCGATCACTTCCTGTGCCGCCCGCTGTCCTGCCGCGATATGCGGGTTGAAGGGCTCGGCGGAGGGTGCGAAGAAATACGTATTGTCACCGCCCATCTCGTGGGAATCGACGAGCACGACCGGACGCCATTCCTGCACGATGCGGACACGGCCCTGCGATTCCGGCTGGGTCATCGCGAACCAGTCACGGTTCATGTCGAAGAGATAGTGATTGAAGCGACCGCCCGGCCAGGGTTCGTCATGCTCGGCGGTGAAACGGTTCTCATCGGCCATCGCGCCGCGCGACTGGCGGAAATTGTGCACGAAACGCGCGCGGCCATCGGGGTTTTGCGTCGGATCGACGATCACCACGGTGTTTTCGAGGATACGCTCGACCGTGGGATCACCTTGGGCGGCCAGCAAATGGTAGGCCGTGCGCAGACCGGAATCGGGCGGCGAGATCTCATTGCCGTGGACGCCGTAGGAGAGCCAAACGACCGGCGGGGTGTCGGCGATCAGGCGATCGCGTTCCTCATCGCTCAGGCCGCGCGGATCGGCCAGTCGCTGCATGTTCGCCTGGATCTCGTCGATGCGGGCCATGTTCGCGGCGCTGGTGATCACGCCGTAGGAAAGCGTCCGGCCTTCCCAGGACGTCGCGTAATCGAAGACGCGCATCCGGTCCGGCGCCGCGTCTGCGAGCGCTTTCAGGTAATCAATGACCTGTTCGGGCGGCGTGATGTCCTCGCCGAAACCATGCCCCAGCGCTGTTGCCTGGGTCGGGATGGCGGCGTCGTAGCGCGCCTCCAGCGGCGAAGGCTGCGCGGCGACAGACGCAGACAGGACGATGGCCGAGGCGGCCGCGAGACAGATTGATCTGAGCATGACACTCCCCACATTTTCCAGGCACAGTAAATACGGTTTTTCGTGCCCGTGGGAAGGCCGTTGCATCACTATGGCGTGACGATCGCGAACTCGGGGTCCGGCTGCTGCAGCCAGGAGAAGAAACTCAACAGAGCTGCCCGGTCTCCCTCAACGGCAAAATCGCGCGAGGTGATCATGTCGGCGAGGCCTGCATCCTGCTGGATCAGACGCATCCAGAAGGCGCGGGTGACCGTGACCGTCGCATCGGCATCCTCCACGGGGTCGCGTCGGTAGTGGCGCATCACGCCGTTGGAGACCTCGACCACATAGCTCTCCCCGACATCGGAGAAGACGAAATTGAGCCGTCGTGTCTCACCCTCCGCTCGAGCCGCATCGAGGCGCGTCGCCATCGCCGCAAAGAACATGTCGAGCGGAATGGCGTTGAGGATGTCGGCTGCGGCGTCATCCATGTCGCGAGCCTCGACCGGATTGCGCAATTCCCAGGCACCGGTGAGATAGACATCCCGCCACGGTGCGGACTCGGCGCGATATCCCAATTGTTCATAGCTGCGGGCCAGCCAGTCGCGGGCGGTCGCGTTGCCGGGCTCGGCGAAGACCGCGTGCTGGGCGAGCTCGGCGGACCAGCGATACTCACCCGCGCCGAACGCTGTCTCGACCTGGCCCAGTACCTGGTCCATGCCGCCCATGGCGTCGACATAACGTGACGCCGCCTCGCTGCGAGGCAGCGGGTTCAGTCGTGCCGGGACGCCGTCATACCAGCCGAAATAGCGCTGATAGACCGCGCGCGAATTGTGCCGGAGCGTGCCGTAATAACCGCGGACCGAGAACGTGTTCTCGAGGTTTGCCGGAAATTCGATCGCGTCGGCGATCTCGTCGGGCGTCATGCCCTGGGCCGCCATTCGCAAGGTCTGGTCGTGAATGTATTTGTAGATGTCGCGCTGGGCTTCGAGATATTCGCGGGCCTCGCCATTGCCCCAGACCGGCCAGTGATGGCTGTTGAAGATCACCTCGGTCTCGTCGCCGAACAGCCGCAGCGCGTCATCGATCGCCGCGGACCAGGCCAGCGCGTCGCGCACCTGTGCACCGCGCAGCGTGTAGAGATTGTGCATCGTCCGCGAGACGATTTCGGCGCCGCACCAGGCGTTGAAATCCGGCAGGAAAAGCGTGAGTTCGGCAGGGGCCTCGGTGTGCGGGGCGTACTGGAAGACCATGCGCACGCCATCAAGCTCGAGCTCCTGCCCGGTCTCGGTGATCCAGACATTCGGCTCGGCGATCGTGTAGCGGCCCATGCTGGGATGCTTGCCGAGTCCCGAGCCGACGTGCCCGCGCGGCGAGCGCGGCAGCGCTGTGCCATACATGTACGCGGCCCGACGTCCCATCACGACGCCGGCCATGACGTTTTCGCTGACCGCTTCCTCCAGGAAACCGGCCGGTGCGATCACGGGCACTTCGCCGGATTCGATACGCTCGATATCGATGACACCGGCGAGACCGCCGAAATGGTCAATATGGCTGTGGGTGAGGATGATGCCGGTGATGGGCCGTTCGCCCAGTTCGCGATTGACGAGATCCAGGGCGGCACGGGCATTCTCGACCGAGGTCAGCGGATCTACCAGGATCCGCCCCGTCTCCCCTTCGATGATCGACATGTTAGCCAGATCATATCCGCGCACCTGGTAGATGCCGGGCCGCACCTCGAAGAGACCGTGGATCGAATTGAGGCGCGCCTGGCGCCACAGGCTGGGGTTGGCGCTCGCCGGTGCCGGTCGGTCGAGAAAGGCAAAATCCGCCGGACGCCAGATCACCCGGCCGTCCTCGGAGAGGATCTCCAGATCCTCATCCGTACCGACAAAACCGCGTTGCGCGAGCTCGAGATCTGTTGCGATATCGAGGTCAATCCGGCTGGCCAGCCCGGCATTGACCGCGGCCGTTGCATCGGTCGGCGCGTTGAACCCGTCGGCATCGATAGCAGCGCCGGTATCATAGCTCTCGGCAGGCGGTTCCGGTTCGGAACAGGCGACGACGAAGCCGGCACAGGCCAGGCAGGAAAGAATGCGGTTGCGACGCCGGTCAGCCGACATGGAATCCCCCGAAATGAGCACCGTTCACGCCAGCCTAGCCAGAAAAAGGGGCACTGGCGACAGGTGGCGTGAACGGTGCTGGGGAGGATTCCAAACTGGGGGCGAATCCCCCCTCGCCGGGCAGGCGTCAGAAGCTGCGACGCAGGGAGACGCCGATCGACCGCGTCCCTTTCGTGTCGCCCGTGAAGACATGCGAATAGTTGGCGCCCAGCGCCCATCCACTGTCGAAGCGCATTTCCGCACCCAAGCCGGCATCGAAACCGGAGTCGAGGTAATAGGGCGCCGCGAGGTTGAGCGCGCCGGCACCACCGGTGGCCCGCAGCGTGTGGCGATCTCCGCTGATCGTGCGGCTGTAGGTGATATCGCCCAGCGGCACGAGTTCCATTCCGTCCGCGACCTGCCAGGCCGGGAATTCGAAATTCACGCCCGCGGTCACACGCTGGGCATTGATCGACTGGCGCTGGAAGGACCGCTGGAGCGCGGCATTGCCGGTCTCGTTATAGGCGTCCACCACGGTGTGGAAATAGTCATAGGCGACGTTCGGCGAGACACGAACACCGTTCGCCATCATGAAGTCGAAGCCGGCCGTGGCACCAATCCGCCAGTTGCTGCCCTCAGTGGAACCGGTGACGGAACCCGGAGCCGCTGCGACCGGGCGGAAGATGTTGTCGTACTTGGTCCGGCCGTAATCACCGCTGAGGCCCAGCTGCAGGCCTCCCAGATCATAGCCGGAGAACAGATGCAGGGTCGTCTCGCGATAGCCGGATCCGCCCTGGCTGGGATGCGTAATATCGCCGGACTGCCGGCTCAGGGCCGCACCGATGGTGAAACCCTCATAGAGCGAGGTCTCGAAACCGACGAGACCGCCGCGGGTCTCGGCCTTGAAGCCGGAGAATGCGCCCTGGGCATCGAAGTCGAGATCATTGTCGAGGAAAGTGCCGAAGACCGAGGTGCGGCCTTCGTGTTCCAGACCGGCCAGGAAGCGCAGCCGGTCGAGGGCACGCCCGGTGGTGATCTGGGACTGCAGGCTGACATCGGGCAGAGCTGCAATCTCGCTCTCATTCTGGGCGAAGGACGCGGGGCTGGCGAGCGCGAGGACGGCGAAGCTGACACCGGCGAGGCCGGCCCGCAAGGATCGGGAAGACAGGACTTGGCCAGTCGGGTTTTGGGGGGATGGCGTAGGCATGATTATGACCCTCTCTGGGTTCGGGGAGTGATGACCGTTCGAGAGGGTTTTGCGCGACGCCGAGCCGCGCCTCTGTCAAAGGCTTTACGTTGCTGCGCGCGATCAGATGAAACCTCTGTAATATAATTAAATTCAGCAAGTTAGATGAATTCAAAGTGAATGCGACCCACCTTGCGCCCATGGAAAAACCCCCGGCCACAACTCGGCCGGGGGTCACGTATCGCGGGGGTGGCCGCGACACGTCATGGGTTCACGATGACGACGGGGGAGTCGGTATTCGCTAACCCTTCTCACCGCGCTCAGAAGACACGGGCGAAGTGCGGTGTGTCCGTTAAGCGTTTAACAGACAGCGCGATCATCCACGCTGCGCAGCCGGCGGCGATACCAGAGCGAAACCGGCTGTGTCAGGCCCTTCAACCGGCAGGCCGGTTCAAGGTCGAAACCCCGCATGCGGATTTCGCAATCTCCCTCGGCCCGGCACCGCGCGGCGAAGGAATCGCTGAGCACCAGATCGGCATTGAGACGCCGGGCTTCAGACTGGACGCGGTTGGCAATGGCCACGGCGGCACCGGTCACGACAAAGGCCATGTTCCGGCCCTCGCCGATAATGCCAGACACCGTCGGCCCGTAGTGCAGGCCGATTGCCAGTTCCAGCGGTCGGGCCCCACGGGCAATCCTGCGGGCGTTCAGGTCGGCCATCGCCTCCTGCAATGACAACGCACAGGACAGGGCCCGGCAGGCATCGTCGGCATTACCCTCAAGCCCGCCGAACGTCGCGAGCACGGCGTCGCCGATGTATTTTTCCAGCGTGCCGTTGTGCGAGAACACGCGCGACTCCACCTCGCCATGGAATTCGCGCAGGAGCTCGAAGACTTCGTGCGGCGGAAGGGCCTCGGCCTCGCGCGTGAAATCAACCAGGTCGGCAAACAGGATCACGGTGTCACGGCGATTGCTGCAGGCACCGGTATCGCCATCGGAAATGACGCGGTCGACCACGTCCGGTGAGAAATATCGTGACAGCGCCGACCGGCTCTGCTCGGCCTTGAACAGGCGCGAGGTCAGGCTGCGCGTCCGCCGGATCACGACGATGAAGCTCAGCGTCAGGACAAAGACGAGACCCATGTTCTGTACGGCGATATCAGGGTCGACATAACGCGGATGTCGCTCGATGACGCTTTGCGGCGCGCCCTGGAGAATTTCCGGCAGATTGTCGACAGTGAACACGTCGGGCAGGACCAAAACCGAGATCATCTGTCCCAACCAGGCCATCCACAGCAGGAAGCCGAAATAGGTGACAAAACGCGCCGACTGGCTAACCAGGACCCAGGCGTAGAAGATGTAGAGAATCTGCATGTCCTGATCGCGATAGGCCCGGATCGATTCCTCGACCGTTCCGGCCAGGCCGCCGATCTCGGCATAGGGCGGAATCGTCGTCGCGAGATAGGACAGCATGATGACGTCAGCCGTGATGATGACGTATTTCACCCAGCGATTGGGCCGGTTGAACCGCGCGATCCAGAGCTGGATAAGGCCAGCAGGTACGAAGGCGAGCGTCGTGCCGACATCCCAGAAAAACTCGTCCCGACTGTCCATCTCGCCCACCGAGACGAGGGTGAAGAACAGGAAGATGCCCACGAGGGCGAAACGCGCATAGGCCATCCAGGCCTGGGTGTGGCGCTCCTCGGAATCCAGAAAACGGGCATAGGCCAGCGGAATGGTAAACCAGCGCGCACAGCTCCGCAGCGCCTCGACCAGGTAGTCGAGCGCTCCACGCAGAGTTTTCACCCGGGCTCGCATCAGAATGTCATCCACTTAACAGACCGATCCGGTCTTCATCTTCTATCCGCCATGAACCCGATCTGAATGGGGTGGGCTCATGCGTGCGATTGCACTTCTGACGGCTGTTGTCGTTTTCAGCCTTGTCGTCTGGATGGCGGTTTCCGGACCGGATGCGACCGGCCTAGCCCGTCTGCCCTGACCTCACGCGAACGCGCCCAAGCGTGCCGCATCCAGACGGCGTTCAAGATATCGTTCCAGCGCCGTACGGTTCTTCAAAAGGACCCGACCTCGCCGGACCTCGACCCAGTCGCGCGCCCGCCAACCCTGGAGATGCTGGTTCACCGAGACCCTCGAGGCACCGATATGACGCGCCATTTCCTCCTGGGAGATCCGGACCTCTGTCTGACCTTCCGCGCTGAGTTCCAGCAGGCGCCGCGCAAGCCGTCCGGCAATGTCGAGAAAGGCGCTGTCCTCGGCCTGGGTACTGATCCTCCGCAGACGCCGGCACAGTGCCTCGATCAGGTGACGCGCCAGTCCCGGATGAGCTTCGAGAACGCGCAGGAATGCGTCGCGAGATAAGCGCTGCAACCGGCAGTCCTCGAGCGCGCTGGCATCCGCCGTACGCTCGCCGCCATCGAGCATCGCCACCTCGCCGAAGATATCGCCGGGGCGCATGAGATTGAGCACACGGCCGCGTCCGTCCGCTGCCGAGGTCTCGATCTGAATACAACCCTCGCCGATCGCATAGAGTGCATCACCGGGATCACCGCGCTGGAAAAGATAGGCACCCGCTTCGACCGACATGGAAGTCGATGCCGCGTCGATGGCCGCGATCAATTCGGTTGGAGCATTGGAAAATATGCCGCTGGCGGCAAAAGAAATCCGGGATGAGTCCTGCACGCTTCACCTGCGCCCTGTTACTGCATCCCCCGCACGCAAGTGTTAGCTCGCGCACGCGCCGGGCGCAATCTCCCGAGGCGCAAAGCACTGGTATTCATGTCGATGATCGCTAGATTTCGAGACGCGTCCGTGATTTGCGAGGGGTGAGCGCATCATGGAGTTGAGCTGGAAACCGGCCATGTCTGCGCTGGGACTTGTCGACCCGGCCGCCATGGACGCCCTCAAGTCTGCTGCCGAGGTTAAACTCTTCGCTGAAGGCTCGACAGTCATAGCCCAGGATGAGGACGAGGATCATGTCTACATTCTGCTCAGCGGGCGGGCCCGTGTTGTCCTGCTCTCGGAGAACGGCCAGGAGATCTGGCTGGACCAATTCGAGCCCGGCGCGGTCCTCGGCGAGTTGGCCGCCCTGACCGGCCAACGACGCACCTCCGAAATCATCGCCGAACTGCCTTCGATGCTCGCCATTTTCCCGGCCGGAACCTTCTTTGATCTCGTCCGCCGTCACGGCGAGCTCGGCATGTGCCTGGCGCGAATCCTGGCCGGACGGGTTCATCACACCACGCAGCGCATGTTCGAACTCTCCGCTCTTTCGGCGCCCGGCCGGGTCTACGCGGAGATCCTGCGTATGGCTGCTCTATCGCCGGATGGCCATTACCGCGTGATCGAACCCACACCCTCGCTGACCGCGATTGCAGGCCGTATCAACACGACGCGGGAAACCGTATCGCGGACGATCTCCGATCTCGAACGGCGCGGGCTCCTGGAACGCTCGGACACGGGATTTCGGCTCGTCGATCCGGATCGGCTAGACCGACTACAATCGCTCAGCTGACACTTCCGCCCGCACTCCGGCCGGAGCACCACGTGACACAGCGCGCAGGCTGAATAACTGCATCGTCGGGAAATGGGCATCGATCCGCGTCTGGCCGACATATTCGCACTGGAAATCATCCGCGGCGTGCATGGCCAGCGCCGCTGCAAACGCCTCGCTGACGAATATCGATCCCGGCACGGCCTGAGGTTCGATCCGTGCCGCGATGGCGACCTGGTTGCCGAACAGGGATTCGCGTTTCTGCATCGGGTCGAGTCCCAGATGGACGGGGCCGTAATGGCCGCCGATACGAAGCGCGAGATGCTCGGGCAGGCCAAATTCC
Organism: uncultured Maricaulis sp.; assembly: GCA_965228215.1. Lineage (GTDB taxonomy): Bacteria > Pseudomonadota > Alphaproteobacteria > Caulobacterales > Maricaulaceae > Maricaulis. The sequence goes on from OZ245800.1 coordinate 770,237, forward strand.
GCAAGGTCGATCTGATCGAAAGCCGCCATCAATTGTGCCGCGGCACAGGCGGCGTCGTCGACATCATCAAAGCCAAGGAAGAGACCATCGCCCCAGCTGTCCGCGTAGAGCGGGCGGGGGTCCAGCATCTCGCAGGTCCGGGTCAGGTGGCCGAGGACGGCCTCGACAAAGGCCGGCGTCCGGTCATCCGGCACCGCTGAGGATCCGACCACGTCGATGAACAGCATGGCCCGCAAACGGTATTCGAACGCCTCAGTGTCGCCCGGCTCTCCGATCACGGCCTCGGACCGGTAGCGCGAGGCCGGATCGATCGGCAGGATGTCCTGTTCGAGCCCGGCCGCTGACCAGACCTCGCGATCATGCGCTGTTCCCGATGGTGCGTCTTCCTGCGGCTCGTCCATTATCAGAACTTGCACCGGGCGCGTAGCCAGAACATCCGCCCGCATCCGCGCGAGCCCCATCGCGATCTCGCTGGCAAACCGGATCTGCAGCTGTGATTGCAGCCGCCGATCTCGGCTCATTTCACGGACCGAGACGGCCGCATCGAGACAGGCCTCGCACCGGGCCTCCCATTCCCCTCCGAGCGGACGCACCGAAGCCGCCATGAACACATCGACCGGCACGGGCAGAACGACGTGGAGTTCACTGCCACGACGCAGGGCGGCTTCGGCGATCATGATATCTGCGCCCGCCGCAAGTGCACCGTAGACCGAGCCGATCCGCCGCTCTTCCAACAACTCATCCAGCGTGCGGGCAAGGCCGGATTCCGCCTCGGAGGATATCGCGCTGTTCTGCTTTCCGGTCCGGAACAGGCGACCGGCGAAATGGGCCGGACGGGGCGGTTCGAGCTCCTCCAGCCAGGTCAGTGGGCGGCCGTGTTCGGCTGCCAGGAGGCGGAATTGCCGCAAGGTCACGGCATGGGCAGCATGATTGTCAGGGTCGAGTGAGATGGCGCTGCGCAGAGCAATATGCGCCGCACCCGGATCGCCGAGAACGAGACTGGCTTCGGCCCGCGAAGCCATCGCGTAATAGGCCCGCTCCGGCTCCTGCTCATCGGCAATCCGGCAGGCATCGAGTGCTTTTCGGGCCATGTCCTGTGCCGGGCCGGTCTCGCCGGCGAGGAGATACATGCTGGCTGCATTGACGGCCGGATAGTGACCGCCGGTCTGTTCAAACACGGATTGATACCGGCGCGCCGCTTCCGACGAGAGTGCGCGGCGCGCCTCGCCCTGCGCCTCGAAAGCCTTGGCCTTGGTCAGGCGCGCGCCCAGGGCCAGGCAGTCCTCGTCGCGGACGGCCTCGTTCAGGCGATAACGTGCATAGGCCTGTTCAGCACGCTCGAGCGCGCCGGACCGGATTAGGCAGAGCACCGCACGATGCCGTAGCCACAGATCATCCGGTGCCTGCTTCAGCTCGGCCGTGCACAAATCATAGGCGCGTTGCAACTGACCGCGCTTGATGCATTCCGCGATCTTCTCTCTCAACCGCTTATCGCCCCCTGGTCATACTGCCACCGGCTACGTCCGGCACGTCATCATATCGTCACCCGCGAAGGCAAGCAGAAGAAAGGCCCGGCTGCGGGAAACAACCGGGCCCATTCTGGATATCGGACTAGATCAGGGGCCGTTACCGCCATTGCCAACTTCCGGGTCGATGATGACACGCGTGCTGTACCCGTCCTGCTCGACCTTCACGTAGAGCCCGAACTGATAGGTCCCCTTCTTGGTGTCCCGATCGACCAGGCTGAAACTTTTCGGCTTTCGGCTCTGCCCGTCGAGGGTCAACCAGTTGAGATCCCCGAATTGATTGTCGGTATCGCGTGACTTGAACTTGATACGCGCTTCTTCAAATGACCAGTTCTCGACGTGTAGATGGAAGATGATCCGGGTACTCCCATCAATATGCAGGTCAAACGGACACGCCTCCGGCTTTGTTGTTGACGGCGGCGCGCACACCTCCCACCGGCTGCCGATCGCCGCGATCACGGCCTTACGCAGTTCGTGCCTGTCAGCCTTCGCATTCGCGTCGACGGCATCTCCGAAGAGCTTCAGGATTTCCAGGATGTCTGCGTCTGAGAATGCCTTGCCTCTGGGGTCGACCCCCGTGACAACAACGAACGAGCCCTGAGCAAGGGCGATTAAGCTGAGTGAAGTCCGCTGGTAGGAAATGGAGCCTTTCACAAGCTCCATCTGTGTCCGGCTTCCGTCGAGCATTTCGCTATGTTGATCCACCATTCATTCCCCCTGTGATTCACGCGCGCTCCCGCATGGATTACCGGGAGTCGGCGGTGACCGTTTCCGCGAGCGCTGCCCTGGCCCGGCGATACTCAACCGACGTTTCCGGCGACAGCACAGTCTCTACCTGATCGAGCACAGCGATGACCCGCTGCCGTATTTCGATGGCCGCGTCCGGGTCTCCTTGTGCGATCAGCGCATCCGCCAAAAGATTGGATGCAGCAGCATAAACATACGGGCTTGGGATGACATTTCCGTTCGCCCCCTGCTCCATCATCAGCAGATCCAGAAGGTGCTGCGCCTCTTCTTCCGCTTCGCTGAACTGGCCCGAAGCGAGCAGGATGCGCGCCTGTACAATAAGGGCCCGTCGTCGCACAGAACGCTCAATCTCGTACTCGCCATCCAGCAAGGCGGGTTGGGCGAGATACGCGGTGGCCTCTCGTTGCGCCCGACGCGCCGCGGCTATATTGCCGGCCTTAAGATAGGTCGAGCTCGCCCATAGACGGATCGACGCAGCCGTCGCGATCCAGTGACTATTCGACGGGTCGTGAGTAACGATGGCCTGAGCTTCGACTCGCGTGGATTCCGCGAGAGCCAACGCGAGCTCCAGCTCATCTTCGGTCATCGCCATGTCATCCGTCACCAGGGTCCGGATGAGGCCCAGTTCCGCTTCGATCGCATCCTCCCTGACCTGCCAGTCGGCCAGGCTGTCAGCGAGCTGGCCCTCGAAGACCTCGACCTGGCGCCGCCGCCATTCCACGGCTTCCGACCGCTTGCCGGCCAGATGATCAATATCGGCAATCCAGGCGTAGGAATTGGCGATATCGAGCCAGGCCCGAATTTGGTTTTCGAACGTGTCTACGAGATCGAGTTTGATATTCAGGGATCGCAGGGCTGAAACTTTCGCCTCGTCGAGCCGCTGCTGACGCAGATAGACCACGGCCAGGTTGGTATGGGCGTAGGCGGCCTCCATCTGCCATTCTGCCCGGCCCGCATCTATCTCCACCAGCCGCAGCGCCAAGTCGCGATAGGTGGAGAAGTGGCGTTCCGCCGTCACCTGGTCTCCGCGCCGGGAGGCGGACTGGCCGACCCAGAAAGCGCTTTGGGAATGATCGAAAATACGGTCCGGGTCATCCGGAGCCGCCTCCAGCAAGCGTTCCGTCGCCTCGTAGGCGTCCAGGAAGCGCTCGAATGCCCCCAGGTGATCACCCTGGTTGTCATCGATACGACCGAGGAGGTGGAAGGCCTGGGAACGCCGTCCCAGCTCGTCCGCGCCAAGCGCTCCGGCGGGCTGGTTCTGGTAGTATTCAATCACTTTCTCGCCGACGGCATCGAGTACATCCAGCCGTCCAACGGGTGCCAATCGGTCTTGCAGTTCGCTCAACATGAATTCGATCAAATCCTCTGCCTCGGCCTTGCGGCGTTCGGCTTCGGATTGAGCTGAAAGTGCGAACGCAGTCAGGCCAGCCATAACTAGGCTGAGCGACAGGGAAATCGCCGTGATGGCGGTCACGCGCCTTTGCCGGCGTTGGAGGTCCCGCTGGACCAGATCGTCCAGGCTAAGGTCGAGCAGACCTGAGACCAGTTTGAGAATGGCGGCGCGTTCACCTGGACCCTCCGGCCGGAAATCCGCGGCCAGGGGTTCGCTGACCCCACCGTCCGCATCAAGCTCCAGCAGGCTTTCCGGGAAACAGGCGCGCGGCCCCACAGGTTGCCGCAGGGAATCCTCCGGATCGCCACCGACCACGGCGGTCAGGATGCGGCCATCGGGATTGAGCTCGCGGAAGACCTCGATTTCCCGATTGACCCAGCGGGACGCAGCCGCGGCGGGAGAGCAGATCACGAGAAGCGCATCCGACCGCCCCAGCGCCGTCCGCACGGCATCGGAAAGGTCCTGGGCTGCCGGCAATTCATCCTGGTCGCGGAAGATCGGCGAAAGGCGCCGAGGGACTGGACCGGCCGCAGTTGCCCGGCCGACCAGCCTTTTCGGAAGCGGATAGGATTCCAGGTCGCGGTGGATCCGGCGGGCCCAGGCATCATCCTTGTGACTATAGCTGATGAATGCGCGATAGCGCGTTTCGCTACGCATTACTGACGCCCCAACCTCAACGCTTGCACGAGGCCGGCATAATCAGAAGTTTGATCCTCGAGCGCAAGCGCGAACTGGGAAATCCCCAAGATCTTGAAGCATTAAGCCGGGGTGGCGGGACGCGTCGACGAAGTTGGGGCTTCGCTAGGGTAAGAGGCACGTCCCGCCGGAATCTCCTCCTGGCGGAGGTCGGTTGGGGCCGCTCTGTCGGAGCGGTCACCCCTGTCTAGCCGGGCCTGGACCCGTCTGCCGTGACCGCCGTCACGCCCGGGCGCATAGCGCTGGTTTTGGGGCCGCATCGGTGCCTCGGCGGTTCTGTGCTAAGGTTTTCGTTCACGTGATCTAACGCGACAGGAGGGGGATATGCGCCACGCAGCCTTCGCGTCATTCGTGTTCGCGTACGCATGCCTGGCCGGCCAGACCGCAATCGCCGCCCAGGAGGATCCGGCTACGACCAGCTCGCCGCCTCAATTCGCCGATCTCGGTGTCGTTGAACAGGGCGAGGTGCTGAGCCTCAATCTCGAGGCGGTCAACCGGAATTGCGAACAGCCACAGGACTTCCGTTTCGACGTTTCCGGCGTGCCGTGGATGCACATCGCGGGCAGCGACACGGTGCCCCAGCTCGGTCCAGGCGAAAACGGAACCATCGAAGCCGTCGCCGATTCCTACGGATTCGAGCCCGGCATCTATACCGGCTCAATCTTCGTCGATTGCGAAACCTGCGGCTGGTTTGTTTTCGCCCAGTGCACGATCGACCGCCAGCAGATTGATCTCCAGCTCGAGATCGTGGCAACTGAGGAGATTGCGCTCGGCCCGGCCGGCCCTGCCGGCAATCCCGGTCAGCCCGGTCCTGCAGGCCCGCCGGCGAATGCCGCGGGCGGTGCCAGTGCGGCACCTACGGGATTGAATTACCCACCCATCCCCGCCGACCCGGCCGCCGTGCCCGCCGATATCAACCGGCATCTCAACGGTCAGCAAAGACGCAATCTCAACACGACCCGGCGCAATGCGCAGAACGCGGCCAACAACTACGCCCAGGCCGTCAGCCGCGCCGAAGCGGCCCGCCGGGCCAGGAATGATTGCGAGGACGAACTCGCGCGTCTGCGAGCCGTGCTCGCCACAGCCCAGGCCAACGCCCAGGCGGCAGCCGCCAGTCTTGCCGCGGCCCAGGCGAGACTCGCGGCTTATGAAAGCGACCTGGAAGCCGCAAGCCGGGCGATGGACCGAACTTATCGCGAACTCCAGGCTGCGGCGGCCTACCGGACGATCATCTACGAGGAAGACGGAACCGGCAGCGACCGCTACCGGGAGGCACAGGAACAGGTCGACCGTTTCAATGATGCGGCGATCGAGGCACAGCGCGAATTCTCGCGGGTTCGCGCATCCTATGAAGCGCGTCAGGCAGCAGTCACAGCCGCGCAGGCCGCAGCCCAGACAGCAAACGCAGCGGCCCAGGCCGCACTCCAGGCCGTACAGGCGAAGGAACGCGAATGTCTCGGACTGACGACCACCGATACGAATGCCCAAAACGCCGTCGCCAATGCCGCAGCCGCTGCCAACGCGGCGAACAATGCAGCCCGCAATGCTGCCAATGCCGCACCAGGACAGGCCGCGGACAATCTGCGGGACAGTCTGCGGAGCAAGCGCCAGAGCCTGCAAAGATGCCATGACGCAATGCGCGAGAAGGCCCGCATCCTGACACGCGCATTCCAGGCGCTACGGGATCTCGGTGTCATCAGCGGTGTCAGCGCTCGGGACATCGACATCGAGGCTCATGTCGCCCAGAGCATGGCCGCGGTTGCGGCCGATGCCGCTGCGTCGGCGGTCCGGCTGCCAACCTTCCAGGTCTTCACCATCCTCGATGGCCTGCAGGCCGCCTACGGCATCGTGCGTATCCACCAGCTCTCGCTGGTACCGGACACGATGGGATATGACGGCGATGACAATCTGTCGAACTGGCTACGGGACCCGCGGCGGAACTACGCCGACAATCCAACAGAGGCGCAAAAAGTCATCCACGAAATGCGCCGCTTCGTCACTCGCAACGGCAATACGAACTATCTGCGGGAGGAGTGGCAACGCATGGTCGACAATTGCAATCGTCTGCAGACCGAAATCCGGGAGGAAGAGGCGGAACTCGCCCGGCTCACCCGCTAGCCCGGCGTGCGCGAGGTCTCTTCCGGCCCGACGCCCTCACGGGTTTCAAGCTCCTCGCCATTGTGGACGAGGCGGGTCATCCAGGGCAGCGGATTGCGCAGCGCGAAATGCGCCATGCAGGCACCCTCGGCCTCGGCCAGCAATCCCTGGACGACTTCCTGGGATTCCGGGCTCTCGATGATGACATGGCTCTCAATGCCTTCGCAGGCACCCTCGGTCGGATAGCCAAGCTCGCGCATGGTCGAAAGATTGGTCTTGAAGCGCAGGCGCTGCTCAATCTTCATCGAGGTGATGTCGATCTTCCGGGCGGTGAGGATGTCCGAGAGATGGGTCAGTAGGCAGAAGGCGATCCCGGCAGAAAAATACGCCAGCGGCGGAGGAGCCGTGTCGTCACCGACCGGTTTCTGTTCGTCACAATAAAGCTTCGCCGGGCTGAAACCGGGAATATTGACCTGGACGACACCGCTCTTCTTCTGGCGCTCATGCGCCTCGGCAACGATATTGACCTCGAAGTGCAGGGGTTCGGGGACACGGGCCTTGCGGAAGGGGCTCGCCTCGAACTGGGTTACCTCCGGAAGATCAGTTGCGCGTTCACCCACTTTGAATTCGGTCGTCTCGGTCATGCCTATCCCCTTGGCTGATTTTCTGGTGACGGAATAACACGCCGCTCGCGGCGAAATGCTTCATTTTCATGCGTTCTTGATCCATAATTGACGCTTTCCTCCACTTTTGAAGATCTAATCAGCGATTTTCGCCATGGATATAGATGCAGATGATCGCCGGCTTCTCGCCATCCTTCAGCGGGAGGGCCGCATCCCGATCGTGGAGCTGGCGCGCCGGGCCAACCTGTCGGAGACAACCTGTCTTCGGCGCACCCGGAGCCTGGAAGCGGCCGGGATCATCGAGGGTTATCGCGCCGAGATCGCGCGCGAAGCGACCGGATTCACTGTCACCGCCTTCATCCAGGTCAGTCTCGACCAGCGCGTGGAAGCGGCCAGTGATGCGTTCAAGGAGGCCATCGCCCGGGAACCCTGGGTGTTGGAATGCTATTCCGTCGCCGGCACGTTTGATCACCTGATGAAAGTCGTCGCGCCGGACAATCAGGCCCTGGCCCGGTTCATCCTCGAGGAGCTGGCGCGGTATGAAAGCGTGCGGGATTTCCAGACCGTCTTCGTGCTCGATACGGTGAAGCTCGACCCCCACCTTCCGCTATCTCTGGACCGCGGTTAGCCCGGCAGGGCGCGAACCTCCTGAGCCTCAATGGTAATACCGCCGAAGCCGGCTCGCGTATGCAGCCGCACCGGAATATGCGCCTCGCCATCGAACAGCGGGGCGAGCCAGACGGTCAGCGGGTGTGCGAGCTCGTCCTCGCTGGGATAGTCCTCGGAGTCATATCCCGAGATCGGCTCGTACCAAATGCGGCAGACCCGGGCCTCGCCGCGCCAGCCCCGCGTACGCACCCGCTCCAAACCGGCTGATTCCAGCCTCAGGTCATAACGCTGCTTGCCGTCGAAGACCGGGATCGACCCGTCGCAGACCGGGCTGCCGGAGGCGTTGATCGCCTCGGACAGGAAGAAAACCGCCGTCATCGGGTCGAGCACCCCGGTGCGCTCGCTGTCGCTGGCCGGCGGCTCGCCGAGAGAACCGAAGGGTGGTTCGGCCGTTGAGACGGCGAGACGATCCTCGAATGCAACATCGACGGCCCTCACTTTCCGCCCAGTTCGCTCGATATGGGCGTAGCGACCGGGCACGGGCAGGCCTGCCTCGAACACGCCGGAGACCTCGGCCCGGATGTCGAAATCGGTGAACAGGGCCGCCAGTCCCGCAGCTCCGATCTCGGTACTCGCGGAGTAGCTGTCGGGAGCGCGATGGGCCCGCAGCGTGATCTCGCCGACCTTGAAAATGAGGACTGAACTGGAATAGCGAGCCTCGACCGAAAGCGCTTCACCGGGCTCGAACACACCGGCAGCCAAATCATCCCCGGCCATGGCGGAATCACCCCCGGACAGGACGAGGACAAGCAGGCAGAGCACAAATAGTCGGGACATGTTTTTCTTCCAGATCGGCCGCCCTGGCGGGCAGGTAAATACCCCCAACTGACCAGTCTAGAACATTCGCTGCGAAATTGCTTGAACTTCCTGCGATGACAGGCAATTTGGGGCCATGACCGAGCTCAAATCGACCCTCGCCATCTGGGGTGCCTGGCGCGCCCGGCTGGCACCGGAAACACAGTCCGAAACCGGCTATGCCGGCATGCTCTCTCGCGTGCTGGAGCAAGGCCTCGACTGGATCGACCATGCCGACATCTATGATGACGGCGCCGTGGAAAGCCTGCACGGCGCGGCAGCCGATCGCCTGCCGGCCGAGGCCCGCGCTCGCCTGCGGGTCATTTCGAAATGCGGTGTGCGCTTTCCCAGCGCTGGCCAACCGGGCGTTCGCGTTTGCCATTACCGGTCCGACGCGGACTTCATCCGGCAACAGGCCGAGGCCTCGCTCGCTCGGCTGAAGGTCGAACAGATCGATCTCTACCTGCTCCATCGCCCGGATTATCTGATGCAGGCGGAGGAGACGGCACGCGCGCTCGAGGAATTGCGGGCGGCGGGCAAGATCGCGGCTTACGGCGCGTCGAATTTCTCGCCATCCCAGTTCGCAAATCTGCGCTCGCGCGCCCGGGATCTCTCGGCCCACCAGATCGAGTTTTCCGCGCTCGAGAATACTGCGCTCGACAGCGGCACGATCGACCAGGCCCGCGAAGCAGGTTCAGTTGTCCTGGCCTGGTCACCACTGGGCGGAGGCAGGCTTTTCGACGATGCGGACCCCGTGATGCAACGGCTTGGTCCGGTGCTTGATCGGATCGCAGCGGAAATCGGAACGGATCGCGCCGGTATTGCCCTGAAATGGGTGGCGCGCACGGGCGCGGTCCCGATCCTCGGCACGATGAAGGCCGACCGGCTGAACAGCCAGATCGCGAGCCTGCGCGGGCCCGGGATGGATGTTCAGCACTGGTATGAAATCCTGGAAGCAGCTCGCGGACAGCGCGCGCCCTAGCCTGCCAGCGCTGCCGCCTCGCGGGCATTCGCCTCGATTCCGGCCCAGTCGCCGGCCTCGATCCGATCCGGCTTGGCAATCCAGGTACCGCCGACGCACACGACATTCGACAGGGCCAGGTAATCAGGTGCCGATGCCGGTGTGATTCCGCCAGTCGGGCAGAAACGAATGTCGGGCAGCGGACCGGCGATGGATTTGAGATAATCCCGTCCGCCGCTTTGCTCGGCCGGGAAGAATTTCAGCAATTCGAAACCGGCTTCCTGCGCCGCCATTGCCTCGCCAGCCGTTGCGACACCGGGGAGGCTTGGCAGTCCACACCCCATCAGGGCGGGTGCAAGCACCGGCGTCAGGCCCGGCGATACCAGGAAATCGGCCTTCGCCTCCACGCAATCGGCGATCTGGGTCGGTGTCCGGATCGTGCCCATACCGATGATCAGGTCGGGACGCGCCGCCTTCATCGCCTGCATCACGTGCAGGGCGTCCGGCGTGCGCCAGGTCATCTCGATCACACGAAGACCACCCGCCGCCAGGGCTTCCGCAAGCGGGGCCGCGTCATCGACGGACTTGACGGTCAGGACGGGGATGACGCTCGCGGCGTCGATCAATTCTTCCAGAGTGACAGCCATCTAGAGGCCTCCTCGTTCGGCCAGCGCGGCAGCACCGAGCAGCGGTGCCTCATCGGACAGGATCAGGGATACGGGAATGCCGGACGCATAACGCGTCATCGGCCCGCGGCGGGTGAAGCGGGCCTCGAAGGCGCTTTTCTCCAGCAGGGGCCGGATCCGCGGCAGGATACCCCCGCCCAGATAGATCCCGCCTCGCGCCCCGGCCATAACAGCGACATCGCCGGCATAGGCGCCCAGCGCCGCACAGAACAGGTCAACGACCCGGCGCGACAAGGATGAGGCGTCGGCCATGGCTTCCGAGGTGATGTCCTCGGGCCTGTGACCGGGCCAGGTCTCGCCCTCCATGTTGCAGAGCGCGCGGTGGATATTCACGAGACCGCGGCCAGAGAGCAGGCGCTCCCACGAGACATAGCCGTACTCGTCGGCAATGAACTGGCCGACAGCGACTTCCTCATTTGTGCGCGGGGCAAAACCGGCATGCCCGCCCTCGGTCGGCACCACAATGATGCCGTCGCGACGCGGGATGAGCAGACCCAGTCCCAGGCCGGTACCCGGTCCAAGCACCGCGGCAGGTGCCGTCGGGTCCGGATCGCCGGCGTTGAGGATTGCGAGATCCTTGCTTGGTGTCAGCGGTGCGCCGCGTGCCTGCGCAGCGAAATCATTGACCGGCAGAAGATGGTCTAGCCCAAGCTCGGAGGCGAGCTCATCAGCCCGGAATTTCCAGTTCGAATTGGTCAGCCGGATTTGTTCGGAATTGACCGGTCCGGCCACGGCGACACAGGCGCGTTTGGGACGCTCGCTCTCGCAGCTCTCGAGATAGGCGTGCGCGGCGGCCCGCATATCCTCGAAATCCTCATTCTTCAGACGCCGCACCTCATCGAGGCGGAACCCGGATTCGGCGCTGCCGTGCGCGATTGCAAAGCGCGCATTCGTGCCGCCGATATCGGCGACGAGATAGCTCGCCGGCGCACTCATGCGTCTACCGGTTCGGCCGTCACGGCCGCCTCTTCCGCCAGCCCCGGGATCGCCAAGGCACCCTCTTCCGCCGGACCCGCCAGCATGCGGAAACCCGAAAAGAGCTCGCGCCCCATGCCCAACGTGGGAGCCGGATCACAGCGGGCGACGTCGCGCTCGTCGAAACCTTCGGCGTGAACGGTCAGCGTTCCGGCATCCGCATCCAGCACAATCCGGTCGCCGTCGCGGACCTTGGCGATCGCGCCGCCCAGCGCGGCTTCGGGACTGATGTGGATGGCAGCCGGAACCTTGCCCGATGCACCGGACATGCGGCCATCGGTAACGAGGGCTACCTTGAAACCGCGATCCTGGAGCGAACCGAGCGCCGGGGTGAGCTTGTGCAATTCCGGCATGCCATTGGCTCGCGGCCCCTGGAAACGCAGGACCGCCACGAAATCCTTCTCCAGCTCGCCCGCCTTGAAGGCCGCCATGACATCGTCCTGGCTCTCGAACACAATCGCCGGGGCGTCGACCAGCCGGTTCTCCGGCTTTACGGCCGAGACCTTGATCACCGACCGACCCAGCTCGCCGTCGAGCACCCGCAGTCCGCCATCCGGCGAGAAGGGATCGTCGAGCGGTCGAACGATCGATTCATTGCCGCTCTTTGGAGCGGCTTCGATCCAGTCGAGACCGGTCTTGCCAGCCTCGGGTACCGTCGCATAGCGGCGAAGCCCCTTGCCGGCGACCGTCTGGACATCCTCGTGCAGAAGTCCGCCGTCGATCAATTCGCGGATGATGAAGGCCAGACCACCGGCCTCGTGGAAATGGTTCACGTCCGCCGGACCGTTCGGATAGACGCGGCACAGCAGCGGTGTGACAGAGGCAAGATCATCAAAATCGGACCAGTCGATGAGAATGCCCGCCGCCCGCGCGATCGCGATCAGGTGGATGGTGTGGTTCGTGGATCCGCCCGTTGCGTGAAGGCCGACGATCGCATTGATCACAGCCCGTTCGTCGATGACGTCGCAAATCGGCGTGTATTCGTCGCCACCGTCGATGATCTGCAGGCTGCGGCGTGCGGCTTCGCGCGTCAGCTCGGCGCGCAGCGGCATGTCCGGATTGATGAAGGCCGAACCCGGCACATGGAGGCCCATGATCTCCATGAGCATCTGGTTGGAATTCGCCGTGCCGTAGAAGGTACAGGTGCCCGGCGAGTGATAGCTCTTGCTCTCTGCGTCCAGCAGCGCATCACGGCCGACCTTGCCCTCGGCGTAGAGCTGGCGCACGCGCGCCTTCTCCGGATTGGGCAGGCCTGACCGCATCGGGCCGGCCGGCACGAAAATCGTCGGCAGGTGACCGAAGCGCAGGGCGCCGATCAGCAGGCCCGGAACGATCTTGTCGCATACGCCCAGACACAGCGCCGCGTCGAACATGTTGTGGGACAGGGAGACCGCCGTGGACATCGCGATCACATCGCGGCTGAACAGCGACAATTCCATGCCGGGCTGGCCCTGGGTGACACCGTCACACATGGCCGGCACGCCGCCGGCGACCTGGCCGACCGCGCCCAGGGAGGATAATTCCTCCTTGATGAGACCCGGATAGGTCTCGAAGGGCTGGTGAGCGGACAGCATGTCGTTGAACGCCGTGACGATACCGACATTGGCGCTGCCGCCATCCTTCAGGGCGCGCTTGTCGGAACCGCCGCAGGCCGCGAAACCATGGGCCAGGTTTCCGCAGGACAGGACATCGCGATTGCGGCCATCTCCCCGTGCCGTGCGCATCTGGCCCAGATAGGCGGACCGCGCTGCGGCACTGCGCGCGATCACCCGCTCGGTCACACGGGCAAGAGTGGAATTCATCTCAGCTGTCATCGTCTCTCGTCCTGTCAGGCCGCCCAGTGGACTTCCAGCGGCAGATCGGGGGCCTTCAGCAGCGCACGCGCCGGCAGGTCCTCGACGGGGCCCGCCTCCATCACGCGCTGCCAGGCGGCCCGCTTGCTCTCTCCGGCGATCATCATCCAGACCGCTCCGGCACCGTCGAGGGTCGAGCGGGTGAGCGTGATGCGCTGGACCAGTTTTCCAGTCACTTCCGTCTCGTGGGCCTTCACGGCAGCGACACGCTCGGCGCCGCGCGTCAGCGCATCGGCGAGACCGTGAGCCCGCGGGAACCAGGACGCCGTATGTCCGTCCGGACCCAGGCCGAGCAGGACAAGATCAAAGGGAAGCTTCACCGAATCCAGGCGCAACCGAGCCTCTTCAAGGCCTTCCAGCGGCGTGGCCCCGGGCGTCTTCAGACCGACAAAACTCGCACGCGCCGCGTCTCCCTGGAGAAGACTGCCCAGCACGAAACTCTCATTGGAGCCGGATTGACCCGGCTCGACCCAGCGCTCATCCACCAGGACCACCGTGACTTTCGACCAGTCCAGGGCCTGGCGCGACAGGTATTCATAGAGCGGTTTTGGCGTGGATCCGCCTGACACGGCAATCGTGGCGCGGCCGCGACTGGCGATGGCGTCACCAATCAGCGTGACCGCACGCCGCCCCAAGGCCTCGGTCAGCGCCTCGCGGCTGTCATAGGTATCAAAACCGATATCGAGGTCAGGCGCTGAACGCATCGAACCACTCCCTTTCCTCGCGTGCGAGCAGAAGCGCACTCTGTGTGGGGCCGTCTGTACCCGCCGGATAACCGTAGAGCTTTGACTGGCCGCCACCCCAGGCCTGGATGATACCGTCCACCCAGCGCCAGGCTGCCTCGACCTCGTCGCGACGCATGAACAGTCCGAGATTGCCGCGCACGACGGCCATCAGGAGGCGCTCATAGGCGTCGGGATAATCCTTCTCGAAATGCTCGGCATAACTCAGATTGAGCGGCACGTAACGCAGACGAAGACCACCGGGGCCTGGATCCTTGGTCATCAACATCAGCTTGACGGCCTCGTCGGGCTGCAGCCGGAGAACAAGACGATTGGCGTGGGTGGCCCCCTGTTCAGCGCCGACGATGTCGTGCGGCACCGGCTTGAACTGGACAATAATCTCGGAGACGCGTTCGGACATCCGCTTGCCGGTCCGCATGTAGAAGGGCACACCTGCCCAGCGCCAATTGTCGACATGCGCCCGCATGGCCACAAAGGTCTCGGTCTCGCTGGCATGACCCAGCTCGTCGGCATAACCCGGGACCGTTTCGCCCGCGACCGCTCCGGCCTGATACTGACCGCGCACGACGTCGTGCGCGATATTCTCGCCGGTGATCGGACGCAGGGCGCGCAGGACCTTCAGCTTCTCGGTGCGGACCGCGTCCGCATCGAGCGAGTCCGGCGGTTCCATCGCCACGAGGCAAGCCAGCTGCAGGAGGTGGTTCTGGACCATGTCACGCAGAGCACCCGCACGGTCGTAATAGCTCGCGCGTGTGCCGGTGCCGAGCGATTCCGCGACCGTGATCTGGACATGGTCGATACCATTGGCATTCCAGAGCGGCTCGAAGAGGTAATTGGCGAAACGCAGGATCAGCAGGTTCTGGACGGTTTCCTTGCCCAGATAGTGATCGATCCGGAAGATCGAGTTTTCCGGAAAGACAGCGCCGACCTGATCATTGATCGCGCGAGCCGAGTGGAAATCGGTTCCGATCGGTTTCTCCAGGACAATGCGCGAATTGACCGAATTGAGCTTGTGCTCGGCGAGCGCACCACAGACCGGTCCGTAGAGAGACGGCGGCAGGGCGAGATAGAAGAGCCGGATCTTGTTCTCGTCCGGGTCCAGGACATTCGCGAGATCGGTCCAACCCTCACCCTTGCCCGTCGCGTCGACAGAGACATAGGTCAGGAGTTCGAGGAAATTCTTCCACTTGGCCTTGCGATTCTCGGACGCACCGTCGGAGAGCACGTGCGTGGCGGCCAGCTCGTGATAGGCGAATTGCTCCAGATCGTCGCGCGACGCGGCGATAATTCTCGAACTCTTCGGGATCTGGCCATCGCACCAGCGGTGGAACAGGGCCGGGACGAGCTTGCGCAGGGCGAGATCGCCCGTCGCACCGAAAACGACGATATCAAAGGGTTCGACAGGAACCAGTTCGGCCATTGACGCTCTCCTCGCCAGATTTCCTCTGCGCGTATCGCGCAATGTATAACAGGAATGTTAGCCCTAACATAGCCCTGTGAAGCAGACGTGAACCCGATGACCGCCGCGGCGCGGGCCTTTTATTCGGGCGAGTCGTGTCCGAGCAGGAAAGTGACCGGATCATCCAGCCGCGCTCGCCAGGAGGCCTCGTTGTGGGCTGCGCCATCATAGCGACGCATGACGAAATCCTCACCCTCAACCAGATCCTGCGCGAGCAGCCAGTCGCGGACGGCCATGTGGGACGGCTCGTAGATCGAGTCCAGTGTCTCCGTGCCGTAGTCGAACCACATCCGGACCCCGTCCGGAATCCGGTCGCCGGAATCGATATCATCGAGGATGAGCGGCCGGTCGGGATCAGCGCCCTCGGGCGGGCTCTCCCCCCGCATCTGGTGATGATTGGTGATGCTGAACGGGAAATGGGTCGACAGGCAGCCACAGGCACCGAACACGTCCGGTCGCGTCCGGACGAGGTGGAGGGAGATGAGCGCGCCCATGGACGAGCCCATGGTCATCGTATTCTCCGGCCCGGTCAGTGTCCGGAATTCCGCATTCACACGCGGCATGATCTCATCGATCAGGAAGCGGCCGTAATCCGACCCGAGATCCCAGGGCGACAGCTCGCGTCCCCGCAATTGCCCGGTCCAGACACCCACCACAATCGCGGGCCGGATGGTTCCGGCATCCATGCCGCGGACAATGGCCTCGTCGACACCCCAGTCGACACCGGTGTTTGCGATGCGAGGGTCGAAGAGATTCTGCCCGTCATGCATGTAGATGACCGGATAGGCATCCTCGCCCTCATCATAGCCGGGCGGCAGCCAGATCTCGACATGGCGCGCCGGACCGAGATGATCCGATTCCACGTCCAGCCAGTAGACCAGCCGTCCCTCGACGCCGGAATCTTCCCAGTTCTCGAGATAGTAGAGCGGTTCGCGCTTCCAGTGATCGATCACGTGGCCAAGCTCAAGATCCGACTCGACGAACGCCTGGAAATTGCGCGGCACGCCGGCCGGGTCCGCCACGCCTTCCCGGTCCCAGGTCCCCAGCGTCACCTTGTATTCAAACGCATGACCATGGGGGATTTCCAGCATGGTCGTACGCTGGCGCCCCTCGCCCTCCATCAATCGCCCATTCGCGGCCCACGGGCCCAGCTCGGGCAGATTACCTGCCAGGTAGACCGGACCACTGCCGTCGGGCACCTCGACCGAGATCTGCACTGTGTGCGTCACCGACACCTCCTCGGCCGCCGCCGGAACCACGGCGTCACCGGTCTGGGCTGCCGGCGAGCAAGCCACGAGAAACCCCAGGCATAGAATCGTCGCGAGACCTCTCATTCCTGTCTCCTATTCAGCGGGTGCGGGCATGAAACGGATCGCCGCGCCGCCCCCCGGAACGAGGGACAGGCTCAGTACGTCCTCAGCATTGAATTCGGCGGTCTCGATCTCGAGAGCGTAGGGATTGCTCTCCCAGTGGGCATCCGCCGCGTCCCGGTAGATCTGGGCCTGCCAGCGCCCTTCGCCCAGGAATTCCAGCGGGATGGACAGATCCCGGGCTGTTTCGTCGGTCGCAGCGCCGAGATACCAGTCCGTCCCGTCTCGCTCCTGGCGGGCGAAGACGATGTAGTCGGCCACCTCGCCCTGGAGTGCGATCGATTCCTCCCAGTCCGTGGGAACATCCCGGATGAACTGGAAGGCGTCCGGGCGGGCCTCGTAATTATGCGGCAGGTCGGCCGCCATCTGGATCGGGCTGTACAGGATGACGTAGTGGGCCAATTGCTGGGCCAGAGTCGTCTGCACGCGGTTCACATCGTCCTCGCCGTGCGGCATGAGATCGAAAATACCCGGCGTGAAATCCATCGGCCCGGACAGCATGCGCGTGAAACTGATCATCGGAATGTGCTCGACCGGGTTGGGCGGTGTGCCCCAGGCGTTGAATTCCTGTCCGCGAGCTCCCTCGCGCGAGATCCAGTTGGGATAGGTGCGGCGCAGGCCGGTATCCTTCACCGGCTCGTGGGCATTGATCGAGATACCCCGCTCCGCCGCGGCTTCGAGCACGCGGATATGGTGGTTCACGGCGTACTGGCCGTAATGCCATTCCCGGCGTTCATGACCATTCTCGTCGATCCGGATCAGATCGCCCGCATCGGCGACATATCCGGTTTTCACCTGGGTGATGCCCAAGCGCTCATAAAGGTCGAACGCCGCGTCCATCTGGGTTTCGTAATTTGTCAGGTGGCCGGACGTCTCGTGATGGCCGACAAGGCGAACGCCGCGATCGCGAGCATAGGACGCCATGCCTTCCAGGTCGAAATCCGGATAGGACTCGGTGAAGCTGAACAGGGCTCCATTGCTGAACCAGTCGCCGTCCCAGCCGATATTCCAGCCCTCCACGAGAATGCCGTCGAAACCGTTATCGGCGGCGAAGTCGATGTACCTGCGGGTATTCTCATCAGTAGCACCGTGGATCGGACCGGAACCCCAGCTCATCGTATTGATGTGCATGCCCCACCAGATGCCGACATATTTGCCCGGCTCGACCCAGCTGACATCGCCGAGCACATTGGGCTCATTGAGATTCAGGATCAGGTCGGAATTCGCCAGACCGACAGCGTCGTCGGTGATCTGAATTGTACGCCAGGGCGTCGTGAAACTGCCGGTCTTGCGGACCAGAACGCCGTCCGGCCGCGGTGCAAGATCAGCCTCGAGCAGTCCGTCCCGACGTAGGTCGAGGCGCATGCCGGAATAATCGACCAGCGCGGCCTCGTGGATGGAAACGTGCGGACCGTTCTCAGGCAGGCGTGCCGTGAAGGGCGTGTGAACCCGGTCAACCGAACCCAGTTCGCTGGTCTCGTAGATGTATTCATACCGGTTCCATCCGGCCGCGGGGATCCACCAGGCCGTGCTCTCGCGCGGCAGGTTGAACGTGGTCAGCTCGTCGACGATGGCACGCTCGGCGCCGTCGGCCACCGGCACTTCGTAGCGGAAGCCCAGCCCGTCATCGAAGATACGGACCCGGATGTCGAAACCCTCGCCGGAATTCTCGCGTCGCCGGAAACTGACCAGAAGTTCGTTGTGGTGATCGCGGACGATCCGGCGTTCGCCCCAGGGCTGTTCCCAGCTGGTATCAGCGGAACTCTGCTCCATGGCGCTGACGACCAGGCCGGTGTCCAGATTGGCCGCCTCGGCGAAACGCAGGCCGAGTCGCGACCGGCTCACCACCTCCTCGCCATCGAGGCTCACCGAATAGACCGGCACGCCGTTATCGCTCCGGAACTCGGCCTGCAGACGACCATCGGGCGATTGCACGCGGGCGGGCGTTTCGATCGCGCTGGCCGGATCGGGCAAAGGACCGCCCTCGTTGGACGCAGAGGCAGGTGCACCCGGACCGTTCCAGTCCCAGTCCATGCTGACGTCCACACTCGCGCAAGACGATAGAAGACCAGCGGCCAGGATGACGGACAGGCTCGATTTTCCGGCAATTTTCTGAAACGCCATGATGGACATCCTCCCAATGCGATCACCCCAGCTGCCGGATGATGCCCATACTTTGCAAATTTGCGCAATCCGTTGGCGAAAAACCTTGCTTGCTCAAACGGGCGATTTGCCCCAAAATCTTTATCCACAACGCTGTTGCACCCGGGGAGGACCATCGGCATGCGTTCGCAAATATCGAAAATCGCCCTGCTGTCTTCAGCCAGCCTCCTGCTGGCATGCAGCCCTGCAGACGTGACCGAAAACGCCGTCGACGCGGCCGCCCCCGCCGCGGCACCGAGCCAGGCCGCGGCACCGGCCAGCTCCTCGAGCGCTGCCGGCGAGACCCTGTTCGCCAACCGCCTGCCGCAGGACGAGATCATCTATTTCGTAATGCCGGACCGGTTCGAGAATGGCGATACGAGCAATGATCTCGGCGGCATCGAGGGCGGCCGTCTTGACCATGGTTTCGACCCGACGAATACCGGTTTCTACCATGGCGGCGACATTGCCGGCCTCACCCAGCGGCTCGACTACATCCAGGCATTGGGCGCAACCGCAATCTGGCTGACACCGATCTTCCAGAACCGCGCAGTCCAGGGCGAGGGCGAATGGGTCTCGTCGGCCTATCACGGATACTGGATCACCGATTTCACCCGGCCGGATGCCCATCTGGGCTCACCGGAAGATTTCCGGGCCTTCGTCGATGCCGCGCACGCGCGCGGCATGAAGGTCTATATGGACATCATCACCAATCACACGGCCGACGTGATCGCCTATCGCGAATGCCATGACGTGACCTCGGATCTCTACATCGATCCGCAGGGCCCTTGCCCCTATCGCTCGCGGGCCGACTATCCCTACACCACGCGTGGCGGCGTGGATGGCGAGCCGATCAATGCCGGCTTCCTCGGCGATGACAGCCACCGCCTGACGAACGAGAATTTCGCCAATCTCACCGACCCTAACTGGGCCTACACGCCCTTCATCCCCGAAGGCGTGAATCCGGAACGGGTTCCGGCCTGGCTCAACGACATGACGCTCTACCACAATCGCGGCGAGAGCTTCTGGTTCGGCGAATCCGAACTCTATGGCGATTTTGCCGGTCTGGATGATCTCAACACGGAACATCCGCGTGTCGTCGAAGGCATGATCGAGATCTACAAGGACTGGATCACGGAATACCGCGTCGACGGCTATCGCATCGATACGGCCAAACATGTCCGGCCTGAATTCTGGGCCGAGTTTGCGCCCGCGATCATGGAACACGCGCATTCGCTGGGGATCGAGCATTTCCACATGTTCGGCGAGGTGTACGAGGCCGATCCGGGTCAGCTTGCGCGCTACACCACGCAGGCGCGACTTCCCGCCTTCCTCGACTTCGCCTTCCAGGGAACAGCCCAGTCCGTTATCGCCGGCGACGCGCCGGGCATGGACTTCCAGATGCTGTTCAACATCGACCATGTCTATGCGAACGGGACGGAAACAGCAGCTATCCTGCCGACTTTCCTGGGCAATCACGACATGGGGCGTTTCTCCATGTTCATCCGCAATGAACGCCCGGAAATCAGCGACCAGGAATTGCTGGACCGGCTGATCCTGGCCCATGCGATGATGATGTTCTCGCGCGGCGTGCCGACGATCTATTACGGCGACGAGCAGGGCTTTATCTCCGACGGCAATGATCGCGGCGCGCGGGAGAACATGTTCCCCAGCGTGGTCGACAGCTACAATGACAATGATCTTGTCGGCACGGACGCCACGACCGCCGAGGACAATTTCGACACCTCACATCCGCTCTTCCAGGCCATCGCCGGCATGGCTGCGATCCGCCAGGGTCACGACACATTGCGCCGCGGGGAACAGGTCCTGCGGTATGCGGACAATGAGCACGGCGTTTTCGCGCTCTCCCGCATCGATCACGAGACGGGTGAGGAGATTGTCATTGCGTTCAATGCAGAGACCGAGGCCTTCCCGCTCAACCTGACCACCGACGGCAGCTCGACGAGCTGGGAAGCGCTGCACGGCAATTGTCCGGCCACGTCGGGCGCGCCGGGCTCGCTCGCCCTGGACATCCCGGCCCTCGGCTATGTGGTGTGCCGGTCGACCTCGCAATAGGATCGTTTGGCGGACACAAATCGGCCGGCATCTCGCAGGAGATGCCGGCCGTTTTCGTGTGTACGCTTACTCGGATGCGGGTGTTGTCGAAACACGCCCGGGGACAAAGAGAAGGCTCGCCGCGGCGATCGCCCAGGACCCAGCCGCGATGAAGAAGGTGAGGATGGCCTGCCCGCCCAGGAAATTGGTCAGGATCGGCCCCATCACCCCGGCCACCACCATTTGCGGCAGCACGATGAAGAAATTGAAGATGCCCATATAGATGCCCATTTTCCGGGCCGGCAGGGCGTCGGACAGGATCGCGTAGGGCATGGTGAGGATCGAGCCCCAGGCCATGCCGACACCGATCATCGGGATCAGCAGGAGCTGCGGATCGCTGATGAAGTAGAAGGATGCGTAGGACACGGCACCCGCAAGCAGGCTGACCGCGTGCGCGGCCCGGCGATTGATGCGCGCCGCCAGGAAAACCAACACGATCGCCCACACCGCAGACACGCCGTTATAGGTGCCGAACAGCCAGCCGACCCAGTTCGCGCCCTCATTGTACGCCGCGGACGTGGTGTCGGTTGTGCCGTACTGGTGAGCCGTGATCGCAGGCGTGGTGAACACCCACATGATGAACAATGCGAACCAGGAGAAGAACTGCACCACGGCCAGCCGGCGCATGACTTTCGGCATGCCCACCAGGTCCGTCATGATGTGGCTGACGATGTTGTCGGTCGTGTTCTTGGCCTTGAACAGGGCATGCAGCAGGAAGAAGATCCCGACTCCCCCGGCTGTCGCTGTCAGCACATAGAGTTCCGGAGCCATCGCGAAACGGTAGATCGCGAAACTTCCCAGCAGAGCCACCACCATCAGGCTGCCGCCATTGGCGAGGAAATACATGGGCGAGCGCTCTTGCGGCGCGTCGGCAGCGGCACCGCTGTCACCCTCGCCGGCCGCGCCGTCGAATGCCGCCAGCTCCTCAGGCGAGTATTCCTTGGACGTCACGATGGTCCAACCGACGGCAAGGAACAGGGCGACACCACCGATATAGAAGGAATAGATCACCGAATCCGGAACCACGCCTTCGGCCGCCGTATTGGCAACGCCGAGGCTCGTCAGGATCGCCGGCATGGCCGAGGCAAGCAGCGCACCGGCACCGATAAGCACAGTCTGGGTTGCGAAACCCTGCGTGCGCTGACGCGAGGGCAGCATGTCGCCCACAAAGGCACGGAAGGGTTCCATCGAGATATTGATAGACGCGTCGAGCACCCAGAGCATCACGACACCAGCCCAGAGATAGGGCGAATTCGGCATGATGAAGAGAGCCAGCGTCGACAGGATCGCACCAGCGAGGAAATAGGGTCGCCGGCGCCCCAGCGGGCCCCAGGTGCGGTCGGAGAAATGCCCGATCAGCGGCTGGACCAGCAATCCCGTGACAGGACCAGCGAGCCAGTAGATCGCCAGATTGCTGACATCCGCGCCGAGGGTCTGAAAGATTCGGCTGACATTCGCGCCCTGCAGGGCAAACGCCATCTGAATGCCGAAAAAGCCGAAGGAAATATTCCAGATCTGCCAAAAACTCAGTGCCGGTTTTTGCACAGCATCCTCCCCGTTTTCATAATTTTTCACATCCTGCGGCAGGATGCGCCCAAAGTCGACCCCATAGGAAACGTTCAGATATATGGGGTCGATCTTACGGTTTTAATTGACTTTTTTCTCACTCCAAACGATCCGATGCCAATTCGTCATCGGGAGTGACCCGGGCTGACGCTTCGAGTTTGCGCTTGCAAAGACTGCAAATGCCGCAAATATTTTCATCAGCATTCTTAGACGAAGCTGGCATCGATCGCCCGGGGGCATCCGCGATCGCGCTGGCATGCCCGCGGACCACGCCCTTGCCAAGCCCGCACACCGGGTGCATTGCTTGACGCCAAGGGGACATTAGCAAGCCACTGCCGTGACCAAGAAAACGACTCGCCTTGAAGATCTCGCGAAACGCGCCGGCGTTTCGGTATCCACAGCCTCGCGCGCGCTGAACGACAGTCCGTCCGTCAACATGCGGACCAAGCAGGCCATCTGGAAACTCGCCCGGGAGCTGGACTATCCATTCCGGCGGCACATGCCGGCGGGACCGATCGGCGCGAAGGCAACCGTTTCTGTCGTGGTGCCCAAACCGCAGGGCCGCGATACGCGCCTCAGCGACCCGTTCTTCTTCGAACTGCTCGCCGGCGTCGGGGATGCCGCGCGCGAACGCGGCTGCGATGTCCATATCAGCCATGTCGCCCCGACCTGTCTTGAAGACTTGCAAGTGGCCACGACCACGCACCGCGCCGATGGTGTGATTTTCGTGGGCCAGAGCACGCTGCACGCCGCCTTCAATGAGCTCGCCGAGAGCGAGGGACGTTTCGTGGTCTGGGGCGCGGAATTGCCGGAACAGCGTTACTGCTCGGTCGGCAGCGACAACAGTCTCGGCGCGCGCAGGGCTACCCTGCACCTCGCACGACTGGGCCGCGAGAAGATCGTCTTTCTCGGCCAATCCGACGCACCCGAGGTGATGCAGCGTTATCGCGGCTATCGTGACGCGCTGGAGGAGACCCAGCTGGGCCTGGACGAGGATCTCGTCATCCCCTCGCACTTCGATATCGAGTCAGCCGAAGCCTCCGTGGAAGCGCTGATCAAGAATGGCGTGAAATTCGACGGCATTGTCGCCGCATCCGACGTGATCGCTTTCGGTGCCATCCGGGCGCTGCACATGGCCGGCGTGAACGTGCCGGGCGACATCTCGGTCGTCGGCTATGACAACATCAATTTCGCCCGCTATTCCAATCCGTCCCTGACGACGATCGACCAGGACATGACGGCGGCCGGACGGTTGATGCTCTCGAAACTGCTCGATTTCCGGGGGCCACAGGCCCGGCGCTCGGAACGCCTGGCGACCGATCTGATCATCCGCGAATCCTGCGGCGGCTAGGCGTCCTGGACTGCCAGCAGACCCGCATAGGCCGGCAGGCTTGCAGCCGCCGCCTCATCGACATTGATGGATTCCACCACGCGCCAACCGTCCGGGAGCGACCAGTCGATCGCGGCATCGGACAGGTTGAAGACACACAGCATCACGTCATGACCGGAGCCGCGCTCGAAGGTCAGGAGCATGTCGTGTGACGACTCCAGCACGCGCATCTCGCCGTCACGCAGACCCGCATACTGATCGCGGAAACGCAGGATGCGTCGCGCTGCGTTGAGCGTTGAATCCGGATCCTGTTCCTGCGCGTCCACAGCGAGGGCGTAGTGGGAATCATCAACCGGCAACCAGGGCTCGACCGAAGAGAAACCGGCATGGATGGCATCGGAGCGCCAGGGCATGGGCGTTCTCGCGCCGTCCCGGCCCAGCGTCTGCGGCCAGTTGGCGATCGCTTCGGGATCCTGCAGCCGGTCAAACGGGACAATCCCCTGCGGCAGCCCGAGCTCCTCGCCCTGGTAGATGAAGATACTGCCGCGCATCGACACAAGCAGCAGCATCGCCATCTCGGCGAAGGCCTTGCGGTCGGCTTCGGCGCACCAGCGTGAAACGGCGCGCGGCGCGTCATGGTTCGAAAAGGTCCAGGACGGCCAACCCATGGCATCATCCTCGGGCCACATGCGCGCGGCTTCGCGAACCAGTTCGGGCGTCAGCTTTTCCGCGTAGAGATAGAGGAAGCCGTAGGCGCTGTGCAGGCGTCCCGGAGGACGCGTATAGAGCACCATTTCCTCCTGGGCCTGTTCGCCACCCACTTCGGCCACCAGGAAACGGCCCGGATAGGAATCGGCCAGATCGCGCAATTCCTCCAGGAAGGCGGGAATCGCTTGATGCGACTGGTTGAAGTAGTGGTGTTGGAAATCAAACGGGCGTGTGCGCTTGCCATCGCCGGACTGGACGGGCGGATTATCCGTCAGATCCGGGTCGTGCATCATGAAATTGACCGCGTCGAGACGGATCCCGTCGACACCCTTATCGAGCCAGAAGCGCAGCGTGTCCTTGAGGGCTTCGCGCACTTCGGGATTATGGACATTGAGATCGGGCTGCTGCGGCAAAAAATTGTGCAGATAATACTGGCCGCGCCGCGCATCCCAGGTCCAGGACGGGCCGCCGAAAACTGATTGCCAGTTCGACGGTGGCGATCCATCCGGCTTGGCGTCGGCCCAGACATACCAGTCGGCCTTGGCCGAGCCTTTCGACGCGCGACTTGCCTGGAACCAGGCGTGCTCGTCCGACGTGTGGGAATAGACCTGGTCGATGATCACCCGCAGGCCCAGGGCGTGCGCGCGCTCGAGCAGGCGGTCGAAATCCTCGATCTGCCCGAAGATCGGATCGACACCCCGATAATCGGCAACGTCATATCCGAAGTCGTGCATCGGCGAGGTGAAGAAGGGCGACAGCCAGATCGCGTCCACACCCAGCGAGGCAATGTGCTCCAGGCGAGCGGTAATACCCGGCAGATCGCCGATGCCGTCTCCATTGGAATCGGCAAAACTGCGCGGATAGATCTGGTAGATCGTCGCGCCGCGCCACCAGTCCTCTTTAGGCAGGATATTGATCGCGGACTGCGACCTCGCCTCAAGCGTCACTATGCCTCTCCCCGCGGATCGAATCGTACCGAGCAGACGCCGTTTCTGGTATCATTAGGCGACAATACTGCGGCGAGACTTCGTCCCGTTTGCCCGGATCCACACATAAAACGCAGTGGTTTGCGATGGTCGGGCGTTTATTGTTTGCAATTTTTTGCAGAAATTGCGGAAGCAGGTCAAGCCCTGATAAATGCGGAGAATTCCTCATATAGGCCATAATAGCTTTATATAGCTGGCCAAGCGCTTCGGTGTAGCAAATACGCACCACATTTCCACGTGCGAAACTTTTTCCGTTTTTGCTAGTTGCGCAAATTTCACATTTTCATTAATTTTCAGGTTTGGCGGGGATCGCATGCAGTCTGCGGCGCGCCGGAGGGAGGAAATTAATGTCCATGTTCAAGAACACGCGCCGTCGTTGGCTTATGGCCAGTGCGGCATCCAGCACAGCCCTGATGCTCGCCGCGACCGGCGGCGCCGTGGCCCAGGATAACGACGGTGAAGTCAACGACGTTATTACGGTCACGGGTATCCGTGCTGCTATCCAGAGCTCGATCGCGACCAAGCGTGAATCGACCTCGATCGTCGAAGCCATCTCGGCGGAAGATATCGGCAAGCTGCCCGATATCTCGATCGCTGAATCGCCCGCCCGCCTGCCTGGCCTCGCCGCACAGCGCGTCCGTGGCCGCGCCCAGGTGATCACCGTCCGCGGTCTCGGCCCGGACTTCACGACCGCCCTGCTGAACGGTCGCGAACAGGTGACCGCCGGTGACAACCGCGGCGTCGAATTCGACCAGTATCCGTCCGAGCTCGTGAACCAGGTTCTGGTTTACAAGACGCCGGACGCCCAGCTGGTATCCTCCGGCCTCGCCGGTACAGCAGATATTCGCACCATTCGGCCGCTGGACTTCGGCGAGCGCTCGGTCAGCCTCAGCGCCAGCTATGAGTGGTCCGGCAATGATCAGCTCAATGCTGACATCAGCGATACGGGCCACCGCATCACCGGCACCTATGTGAACCAGTTCGCGAACGACACGGTCGGTATCGTCCTGGCCTTCGCAAACCAGAGCACGCCGACCCATGTCGAGCGCTATGAAATTACCGGCTACGATGATCGTGGCGGCGCGCAGGCTGTCGGCGGCTGGAAGATGTTCTCGGAATCCCGCGAGCTGGAGCGCACGGCCGTTCTGGGTACGCTGGAATTCGAACCGTCGTCCACGTTCAACACGTCGCTGGACATCATGTACACCGAGTTCACCGATGGCGGCATCCGTCGCGGTATCGAACTCCCGACCGGTACATGGCTCGGCTGCTGTACCCCGCTGGGCTTCAATTCCACCACCGTTGAGAACGGTCTGCATACAAGCGGCTCATTCGACAACGTGTTCGGTGTTGCCCGTAACGACGTGCAGAGCCGTGAAGCAGAACTCTTCGCAATCGGCTGGAACACGCAATGGCGTCCGAATGATCACTGGGGCTTTGAAGCTGACATCAGTCATTCGCGCGTTGAGCGCTCGGCTCTCGACTTCGAGACCTATTTCGGTGAAGCACGCGGACGCACCGCGACAAACGACACGATCGCTTTCGATCTTGACGGCGATCGTTTCCGCTTCACGTCGGTTCTCGACTATGCCGACCCGACGCTCATGGTCCTCACCGACCCGGGTGGCTGGGGTCAGGACGGCTTCAACAAGACGCTCTCTACGGACGACGAACTGACCGCCCTGCGCGGCAGCGCCACGCGTGACTTCTCGCGCGGCTTCTTCAGCTCGGTCGAGATGGGTCTTTACTACACTATGCGGGAAAAGACTCGCCGGACCGACGAATTCTTCGTCGACCTGGCCAGCGGAAACCCGACTGAGGCCATTCCGAACCAGTATCTGATGAGCCCGACCAGCATTGGCTTTGTCTCGAACATCAGTGTCCTGGCCTATGACCCGAACCGCCTGCTGGCGGACGGCATCTACAGCCTGCGCCCATTGCCGCTCGGTTTCATTCCGCAGAAGCAGTGGACGGTCGAGGAAGATGTCCTGGTCGCCTACGCTCAGGGAAATTTCGAATCCGAGATCGGCGGCATGCCGGCTCGCGGTAATATCGGCCTCCAGGTCGTGCATACCGATCAGAGCTCGACCGGTCCGGTCGGCTTCGGCACCGACTTCCTGCCGGTCCTCGCAACGGACGGCGCGGAGTACACCGAAGTCCTGCCGAGTGCCAATGTCAGCATCGAGGTTTCCGAAGACACCTTTCTGCGCCTAGGTGCTGCCCGTACGCTGGCCCGCGCCCGCATGGACGACATGCGTGCATCGGTTGGCATCGGCCTGAACAGCACGATCTGTCCGCAGGATCCGGTTACTGGCGGACTGGTATCGTACAACCCGTCGACCAATCCGAGCGAAGTCTGCCTGAGCGGCGGCAGCGGTAACCCGCAGCTCCGCCCGTACATGGCTGACTCCTTCGATATCTCGCTGGAACGCTACTTCGCTGACGGTCTGGGCTACTGGTCCATCGCCGGCTTCCACAAGGAGATCGACTCCTGGGTGTTCGGTAGCGTGGCACGTGATGTCGACGGAACGGGTATCATCGACGCCGTCTTCGGAGCCGGTACGACTGCGGCAAACCCGGGTATCGAGCGGGCTCGTTTCTCGGCCGCAGAGAACACGTCCGGTGGCTGGCTGCGGGGTCTCGAATTCTCCCTGAGCCTGCCGGCTGAAGTCTTCCTGCCGGAGCTGGAAGGTCTGGGCTTCTTCGCGACTTACTCGGTCACGGACAGTGAGATCCAGCCGAGCACGGCGGGCGCTCCGATTGCCATTCCGGGTCTCTCGGAAGACATCGGCAACTTCACCGTCTACTACGAAACGGGTGGCTGGGAGTTCCGTCTCTCCAACCGCTGGCGTTCGGAATTCCTCGCGGAACTTCCGGACTTCACGGGCCAACCCAACTTCCGTTCCGCCTTCGAAGAATCCGTTGTCGACGCTCAGATCGGCTACGAATTCATGGGCGGCACGTTTGACGGTCTTACCGTGCTTCTCCAGGCCAATAATCTCGGCGACGAGCGTTTTGGCACCTTCCAGAATGGCGACACTCGCCAGATCCAGAACTGGGAAGAATACGGCACGACCTACAGCTTCCGCCTCAACTGGCGTCGCTGATCCAGACAGTGCCAATGCACGGAATCATCCCCGCCGGTTCTCCGGCGGGGATTTTTCTTTGCAGCACAGGCAATTGCCGGGTGTAGCCGGCAGCTTGATCCCGAACGAATTCGGATGAATTCTTCAGTTGAGAAACGGGGTTCGCCATGGACAGACAGAATGTTCGAGACATCGTCATCGTCGGCGGAGGCACGGCCGGCTGGATGGCTGCCGCAGCCCTGTCGAAATTCTTCGGACCCAGCCTGAATATCCGGCTAGTCGAGTCGGACCAGATCGGCATCGTCGGCGTCGGTGAAGCCACGATCCCGCAGATCAAACATCTCAATCGCGCCCTCGACCTTGATGAGCGCGAATTCGTCGCCAAGACCCAGGGCTCGTTCAAACTGGGTATCGAATTCATCAACTGGCGGCAGACCGGTCACAGCTATCTGCACAATTTCGGCTCGATCGGGCTGAACCTGAATTCCACGCATTTCCACCATTACTGGCTCCGCAGCCGCGCGGAAGGATCCGAGCTGGACCTGTGGGATTATTGCGTCAACACCGCCGCGGCCCGCGATCGTCGCTTCGCACCCATGGAGAAGCTCGGCTCATCGCCGCTGAACGGCATCGCCTACGCCTATCATTTCGACGCCGCACTTTATGGCCAGTTCCTGCGCGCCTACGCCGAAGCCCGCGGCGTGACCCGCATCGAGGGCAAGATTGTCGATGTTCACCAGGATGGGGAAAGCGGTCACGTCACCGAGGTCGAGCTGGAAAGCGGCGATCGGGTCGGCGGACAGTTCTTCATCGACTGTTCGGGCTTCCGCGGCCTGCTGATCGAACAGGCCCTGGAGACTGGATACGAGGACTGGTCACGCTGGTTAAAATGCGACCGCGCCCTCGCCGTGCCGTGCGCCCATGACGGCGATATCCGTCCCTACACCCAGTCCATCGCCCATGACGCCGGATGGCAGTGGCGCATTCCGCTCCAGCATCGCACCGGCAATGGCCATGTCTTTTCCAGCGCCTATACGGACGAGGATGCGGCGCGCGAAACCCTGCTCGCCAATCTCGAGGGCGAGCCGCTGGCGGAACCGCGCCTCCTGCGTTTCGTGACCGGCCGCCGCAAGAAGTTCTGGAACGGCAATGTCGTGGCGCTGGGCCTGGCCTCGGGTTTCCTCGAGCCGCTGGAATCCACCTCGATCCACCTCATCCAGTCGGGCATCAGCCGGCTGATTCCGCTGTTCCCGGAACAGGGTTTCTCGGCCCCGGTCGCCGATGAGTACAATCGCCAGATGGGGATGGAATTCGAGAAGATCCGGGATTTCCTGATCCTCCACTACCATCTCAACGAACGCACGGATTCACCGTTTTGGATCGATTGCCGCGAAATGGATGTGCCGGACACGCTTAAGCGGAAAATGGCGCTCTTCCGGGCGAGCGGGCGCCTCTATCACGAGCAGGAAGACCTGTTCACGGATTCCAGCTGGCTGCAGGTCATGCTCGGCCAGGGCCTGGTGCCGGAGACCTATCACCCGATCGCCGACGCGCTGGAACCCGCCAAGCTCGAGCAATTCCTGGGCGATATCCGGCATATCGTCGGCGAGGCCTCGTCTCGCCTGCCCAGACATGCCGATTTTGTCCGTCAGAATTGCGCGGCCCGGCCGATCAACTGAACCGTCAGCCTTCAAACGGGGCTGCCTTGCAGTGCGCGTTCACGAAGTCACGGTGCGAGGGCATGGCACCTGACGCCTCGTCGATCGCCCGTCGGATGCCCGCCATGTAGCGGGGCGAGTCCACGCCGCGCATGTCGGCAAGCCGGTCATAGCGTTCCGGCACGACATCCTGCCCCAGGAATACGGCCAGCCAGCTCGGATTGGTGAACAGCTCGATGCCCGAGGCGACGAGGCGTCCATTCTTCTGCCACTGGTCGATCTTGTAGCGAAGCGAATCCGGAATGCTCATCTCGCGGCAATAGCGCCAGAGCTCGCCATCCTCACGCGCATTGGCGTGATAGTGGAGGATCAGGAAATCGCGGATCCACTCGTATTCCTCGTGGGTCAGGCGGTTGTATTCCTGCTCCGACAGCGGGCTGCCATCGCGTTCCGGGAAAAGCGCCAGGAAGCGCATGATGCCGATATGGATGAGATGGAGCGAGGTGGATTCGAGCGGCTCCATAAAACCAGCCGACAAGCCGATCGCGACACAGTTCTTGTTCCAGAATTTCTTCCGGCGGCCGGTCACGAAACGCAGGAAACGCGGATCTGCCAGCATCTCGCCTTCCAGATTGTCCACGAGCGTCTTGGCTGCGTCGTCGTCGGAGATGTATTCGCTGCAATAGACATGGCCATTGCCGATCCGGTGCTGGAGCGGAATGCGCCACTGCCAGCCCGCCGTCCGCGCGGTCGAGCGCGTATAGGGCGAGAAGCCCTCGGCGCCTTGCTCGCACGGCGCGGCGACAGCGCGATTGCACGGCAGCCAGTGCGTCCAGTCCTCATAACCGGTCTTCATCGCGTCCTCGATCAGAAGACCGCGGAAACCGGTGCAATCGATGAAGAAATCACCATCAATGGTCTGGCCGTCTTCCAGCGTGATCGATTCGATGAAACCATCCTCGGAGCGCAGGCTGACATCCGTCACCTTGCCCTCAATACGGGTCACGCCCTTCCCCTCGGAGAAGCGGCGCAGGAAACGCGCATAGAGGCCGGCATCGAAGTGATAGGCGTAGTCGAAGGTCGCCTGGATCTGCCGCGGATTCTGGCTCGGACGATCGAAACGACCGCGCTGGGCCATGCCCCAGCACATCGAATAATCCTGCAGCTTGTCCTGCGATCCCTCGGCCCGGGCCTTCAGCCAGTACTGGTAGAGCGGCACGGTGTCGAAATCCGCGCCGAAAATGCCAAACGGATGGAAGTAACGGTGATCATCATTCGTCCAGTTGACGAATTCGATGCCCAGTTTGAACGAACCCTGGGTCTCGCGGATGAAAGTCGCCTCGTCGATTCCCAGCGCATGGTTGAAGCGCTTGATGTAGGGGATCGTCGCCTCGCCGACGCCGACCGTCGGGATGTCCTCCGACTCCACCAGGACGACTTCGCACACGCCGCGCGTGGCATTGATGATGGCCGCGGCCGCCATCCAGCCCGCCGAGCCTCCGCCGACGATCACGATCTTGCGCAGCGGTCCTGCTTCCATCAACTCGCTCCCTCAAGCATCAGCCTGTCCGGCAAAGCTCTCAATGTCCGCCCGACGCGGCCGGTTCTTCGGTGGCATCGTCCTCCGAATTGGCACTTTCGGGCAAGGGTTTCACCGACAGCCAGAGCACTGCGGAAATGGCCAGGGACACACCGGCGATCACGAAGGCCAGGCTCTTGTCCTCGACCTGGTCGAGAAAGGAGCCCACACCCAGGCTGGCTACAAGCTGGGGCAGAACGACGGACAGGTTGAAAATCCCCATATAGAGGCCCATCCGCGTCTTGCTGATACGCAGCGACATGATCGCGAACGGCAGGGACACGATGGCCGCCCAGCCGACACCCAGGATCGCCATGACCGCATAGACCACGGGCGCGCTATTGCCGAACAGGTATCCGGCGCCATAGCCGACCGCCATGATGGCCACGCACAGGGCGTGCAGGCGGGAGCGACGGATGCGTTTGGCCAGGGGCATCAGGACGAGCGCCGGCAGAATCGCCGCGACCGCGTTCAGGATCAGGAAGGCGAAGGATGTCGTCTGGCCGAGACCGTCCGCATCAAGGCTCGGAATGCGAACTTCGAGGAAGGCGAACATGTAGATGAACATCGTCTGCACGCCGATCCAGGAGAAGGCATGCGCCGCCATGACCTTCTGGAATTCACCGATATTTTCGCCCAGCACGCTCTCGGTCTTGCGACCGGGCCGCACGACCCAGGCGACCAGCAATGCCGTGGCGATCGCCATCCAGCGTTCGGCGGCGAAATCGGTCTTCTCGATGTCTGCGAGGCGCAGATAGAGCGCATAGAAATCATAGACCAGGACAGCCCAGAGCGGCATCGTCGCCACGGCGAGACGCCTCAGGTCCGAACCGAGGTCCGAGGCCGGGGCCGCCGCGTCCGCATCGCCGTCCGACAGATCTTCCGGCTCCGCGATGAAGAAGGGCGGGATCAGCGTGAAGGCGAGTACCAGTAGAGCGCCGAAATAGATCAGGAAGACATTGCCGACAGTGGCGCCGATGAAATAGGCCAGCACACCGAACGAGCCGGACACCGTCTGCATCCACGTATAACCGCGCGTTCGTTCATCGCCTTCCGGTGTGACGTCTGCGATCAGCGATCGAGTCGGGTTGAAACCGACATTGATCGAGAGATCCAGCGTCAGCGCCACGATCAGCGCAACGAGTACAATCCCCTCGAGGCCCAGCCCGTCGGAGATCACACCGATATTGGGCAAGGCGAGCAATGAAAGCGCCGACAGGACACCCCCGACCAGGATGAAGGGCCGTCGCCGCCCACCCCAGAACCAGACCTTGTCGGACACGATGCCCGTGATCACCTGGCCGAAAATGCCGGCCAGCGGACCGGCAGCCCAGACCAGGCCAATCTCGTCGATCTCGAAATGGAATCGCGTGCGCAGGATCCAGCTCAGCGCCGAGATCTGCACAGCCAGGGCAAACCCCATCGCCGTCGCCGGCAAGGTCATCAGGACCAGGAATGGCTTGCTGAGCTTTTTCTGCATGTCGAGCATCGCCGGCCCTCCCCTGCCGCATCGATGTCATGTGATTGCAAAATTCTGACAGAAAGATGCACTGACGTCACGGTTCTTATGTGTAATAATATTGAAAATAAGGACTGTCGGCGATGCTATGTTTTCGCAAAACGACGGTCAGGGAGGGGGCGCCACCCCAGCTGGTCGCGCCGGAACAGACAGGGTGAACATGAGCTCGACCCGCAAGGACGCGCCCGACTGGTGGCGCGGCGCCGTCATCTATCAGATCTATCCGCGCAGCTATCTCGACACGAATGGCGACGGCGTGGGCGATCTGCCCGGGATTCTCGACAAGCTCGACTACATCGCCGATCTCGGCGTTGACGGATTCTGGATCTCGCCCTTCTTCACCTCGCCCATGGCGGATTTCGGCTATGACGTCGCGGATTTCCGGGATGTCGATCCGATGTTCGGCACGCTCGCGGATTTCGACGCCATCGTGGAGAAAGCCCATCGTCTGGGACTGAAAGTGGTGATCGACCAGATCTACTCCCACACGGCCAAGAACCACGCCTGGTTTGAGGAAAGCCGGCAGTCGGCGAACAATGCGAAGGCGGACTGGTATGTCTGGGCCGACGCCCGGCCGGACGGCTCGCCACCCAACAATTGGCAATCCTTTTTCTATGGCCCGGCCTGGACGTGGGACGCGCATCGCAGCCAGTACTACATGCACAATTTCCTGCCGGAACAGCCGGATCTCAATCTGTGGAATCCGGAAGTCCGCGCGGCCATTCTCGACACGCTGCGCTTCTGGCTCGATCGCGGCGTCGACGGCGTCCGGCTGGATGCCATCAGCCATTGCCTGCACGACCAGGCATTGCGGGACAACATGCCCCGGCACAATCCCGACGCCGGAAAACCCGGCGACATGCAGGACAAGATCTACACGGTCGGTCTGCCCGAAGTGGCGGACTTCATGGCCGAGATCCGCGGCGTGCTCGACGAATACGACAACCGCTTCGCCGTCGGCGAGATCGGCGGGGACGACCCTCTCGGCCAGGCGCTCACCTATGCCGATCCAGGGCGCTCGCTGCAGACCTTCTACAGTTTCAGCTTCCTCTTCCAGTCACCGCTGACCCCGACCCTGATCCGCGACGCGATCGAGGATGGTTTGAGCCGGCATCCCGACGGCTGGCCGACCCAGGTGTTTTCCAATCACGACGCTGTACGTGTCCCGACCCGCTGGGCGGGGGATTGGTTCGGACCCGAAGCCGCACAGATGCTGAACATCCTTCTTTTGAGCCTGCGCGGATCGGTCTGCCTCTACCAGGGCGAGGAATTGGGCCTGAACCAGACGGACGTTCCGTACGAGCGACTGGTGGATCCGGAAGCCATCAAGAACTGGCCGCGCACGCTCGGCCGCGACGGCGCCCGCACGCCAATGCCGTGGCACAAGGATGGCGAACACGCCGGTTTCTCGCCGCTCGAACCCTGGCTGCCGATCGACGGGAAACATTTCGATCTCGCCGCCGACCAGCAGGCCGGCCGTGAAGGATCGACCCTGGAACTGACTCGCAAGGCGCTGCAGAGACGCTCCCAGCTGGACGCACTCCGCATCGGCGACATCCGATTCCTCGCGAGTGATAATCGCTTCCTCGCCTTCGCCCGGCGCGACGGGGAGGACGAGATCCTGTGCTGTTTCAACCTTTCCCCCGAAACGCTCGAGGCCGAGCTGCCCGCCGAGGGTGAGTGGCAGGCGCTGGACGATTTCCCGGCCCGCGGCAGGATCAGTGGCGGCATGCTCGACCTGCCCGCCTACGGATTCCTGCTTGCCCGCAGATCCAGCTAGCCTAGTTTCCCGGCTGGAATCGGGCTGAAGAATCACCATGGCAGACCTGCACACACCGCCGGGCGCATCCGCACGCCTTCCCATTCGCACCGTGACGATCACGGGCGCGGCGCTGCTGGCGACGGCCTATGCCTGCATCTGGCTGTTTGCGCCCTTCGATCTGTCGCAGCTCGGCATGTTCTGGCCCTTCGGTGGACTGGGCCTGGCGGGAGCGCTGGTGGCCAATTCGACAGGTGTCGGAGGCGGCGTGGTGTTCGTACCCGCCTTCTCGCTCCTGCGCGAGAGCGGCGCCATGGACCTGTCTCCGGCCCAGGCCGTTGGTATCAGTTTCGCGATCCAGTGCTTTGGCATGTCCGTCGGCTCGCTGACCTGGCTCAATCGCTTCTACAGACCCGAAGCCGCGGGAGGCGATGCCCTGCTGCGCCCCCTGCTCTGGCGCATCCTGGCCCTGGTTCTCGCCACCGGCCTGCCGGCCCTGCTGGTGATGCAGCATGTCATCGCGGTGGATGCGGATATCGCCTTCCTCCTGTTCAAACTGTTCTCGATCGCCCTCGGAAGCGCGCTCCTGCTGCAGCTGGCCCTGTCGCGCTATGTCGGCGGGGACCGGACCGTGCTGGACCGGATCGACCTCGTCGCCATTCTCGGTATCGGCATCGCGGGCGGGTCCGCCACCGCCATGTTCTCGGTGGGAACGGGCGAGTTGCTGGCGCTCTACCTCTTCCTGCGACGCTTCCCGCTGGACATCTGCGTCGCCACGGCCGTGATCGCCTCCGCTATCAGCGTGCTGACGGGTCTCGGCCTACATCTCCAGGCCGGCTATCTGGTCTGGGAAATCCTTATCTTCGCCGCTCCGGCCGTGATGCTGGGCGGATTTCTCGCCCGCCGCCTGGCGCACCGGCTTGGCGCATTCCGGCTCAAGCTGGCCACGGGAATCTGGATTATCTCGTCCAGCGCAATTTTACTCCTAACCTGAAGCACAAATTCCCGTATTGCCCATCATGCCTGAGCATGCAGAATGCAAAATGCTGCAAATCGGGAGGCATGCATGTCGGGACACCTCATGAGAAGCACCGCGGTGATCGCTTTGATTTCGATCGCTGCATGCTCACCATCACCGCAGGACATTGCGCCTCAGACAGATCCCGAAACCGCCCCCGAAGCCGCCTCGGACGCGACGCCGGAGGCCGAAACTATCGAGCCGGATTATCTGCGCGCAGAAATTCGCGAGAACGGTTCGGTCTGGGTCACGCAATGGGGTAATTCCGACCGCCCGCTGGCGACGGATGCGTACCGGCTGACGCGCGCCGACGGATCCCAAGTCGCGCTGAGTGCAGCCTTGCCGGCGAGCGCCGACGAGATCCAGCTCTTCCCGTCCGAGGATCTTGATATTCGCCGAGTCCACTATCTCGAGATTCCCGAACTCGACCTGCGGGCCCGCGTTCGTTTCGACGGCTGGTTCAGATCGGTTTACTCAGACAAGGAACTCGGCGCCAACATCTCCGAGGACGGTAGCCGGACCGATTTCCGGGTTTTCGCCCCGCGCGCTGACCGGGTTCGCCTCTATCTCTACGAAAATGCCGGGGACGGTCCTGAAGCCGCCTTTGCCAGCGTGGAGATGCAGGCCGACGAGAACGGCGTGTTCGAGGCCAGCTTCCCCGGCGATCTGCACGGCGTGTATTATGACTTCACTGCGCACGGGCCCACCGGACCCGGCTCGCGCTTCTACGCAACGCATCCGGTTCACCTGTCCGATCCCTATGCGCGCGTGAACGCTGAAGCCACCGGCAAGAGCCGTGTCTGGCGCGCCACCACGCCGGCAACGCCGCTGGCGAATGGACGCCCGGCGATGGAAGATGTCGTTGCCTATGAAGTGCACGTCCAGGACTTCACCGACCTTCTGCCGAACCAGGCTGAGCTGGGCAGTTCCATTCCGGCCATGGCGGAGAGTGGGCTGACCAATTCGCGCGGAGAACCGATCGGTTTCGACCACATCGTCGATCTCGGCGTGAACGTGGTCCACCTCCTGCCGATGCAGGAATTCATCCATCGCGACCGTGGGACCTGGCGCGAGAATTACAGCGATGTGCCGCTGATGCAGGAAATGGGGATAGCGGAGGAAGATTATCAGTGGGGCTATCGCACCACGCACCCCTTCGCCATCGAGACCCGCTACCGCCAGACCGGCACCGAGCACGGCGCCCAGCGCGACCAGTTCCGCGACCTCGTCCAGGCCTTCCATGATCGCGGCATCGCAGTGATCATCGATCTAGTGCCCAATCATACCGGCGAGAATATGGATGGTCGCGAAGATGTGTTGAATTACAATGCCTTCGCACCGTTTTATTATTATCGCCTCGATGATGAGGGCCGGCATATCGGTGCATTCGGCAATGAGGTGAAGTCCGAAGACCGGCCGATGGTCGCGCGCTGGCTGATCGATCAATGCCGGCACCTGATCGAGGAAATCGGCATTGACGGATTCCGCATCGATCTCGCGGGCCAGGTCGACGAGCAGACGCTCTATGCCCTGCGCGAGGCGCTCGGCGATGATGTCATCATCTATGGCGAACCCTGGATCGACACGAATGACCCCTTCGTCCGGGCCAATCCCGACTGGGACTGGTACAAGGAAGACGCGCCGATCACCTTCTTCCAGGATGACAGCCGCAATGCGCTGGTCGGCTCGCCCTTCGTGCTGGAGAACCCGGCAACGGATCTAGGTTATTCCGGCGGCAATACCGATCTGCGCGCGGACGCGATCCATGCCATCGCCAACACTTGGCCGACCGAGACCGAGTCCCCGAACCAGGGCCTCAACTACATGGACATTCACGACAACTGGACGCTCGCCGACCGTTTCGCCCTTAGCGACTGGGATGGCCGTCAGGGCGTGAACGAGGCGGGATACCGGATTGCTGCCGGTTTCCTGATGACCTCGCTCGGTCCGATCGTGATCCATGGCGGTTCGGAATTCATGCGTTCGAAGGGCATCTCACCGCTGCACGAGACCTTCGTGGAAACACCGGCCGGCCCCTTCCAGATGAAGGGGCGCGAAGACACCTACAATGTTCGCACACCCAATCATTTCATCTGGGAGAATATCGGCGCGACCGCAGATGAAGCACCGGCTGACTATGCGGCCATGCATGCCTGGTGGCGCGGCCTGATCCATTTCCGCAATTCCGATGCCGGCGAGGTCTTCCGCACCGCCGAGACGCCGCGCGAAGGATATTTCACCTGGCTGATGCCGGAGGATCGCCCGGATTTGCTTGGCTATCTGGTAGACGACTCCGTCCTGGTCCTTGCGAATGTGGGCGCCTCGGCCGGACGATTCGAGAATGTCGATTTACCCGCGGGCGACTGGCGCCAGATCGCGAATGGTCAGGAGGTGGATGCCGCGGCGAGTTTCGGCCGGGAAAGCGGTGGCCGGAGCACGGATTTCGATGCCCCGGCACAGAGCTTCCAGATCTGGGTTCGCGACTAGGTCGCGAGCCCCCAGATCAGGACACCGACGGACCAGAACACCATCAACATCAGGGTCAGGAATCCGGTGAGGAAGCCGATGAGGCGGGTCTTTGGGTCCTTGAGATAGGCTTGCGAGTAGATGACCCGGGAGACGAGCCAGATCACGGCACCGATCCCGGCATAGAGATCGCCGGCAATCATGGCGAAGATCCAGAGCGCGGGCAGGAACAATACCCATTGCTCGATCGTGTTCATGTGAACGCGGAAGGCCCGGTTGAAGGCGTCATCACCACTGATCTCGGGCGCAGACACACCCGATTTCTGGCGCATCTGGCCGACGCGGAACGAGAATACCTGCGTCATCAGGATGATCAGCAAAGTCCCGATCGCCGTGAACGGATAGGCAAAATCCATGGTCTCCCCCTGTTGCATGCGG
Organism: uncultured Maricaulis sp.; assembly: GCA_965228215.1. GTDB lineage: Bacteria > Pseudomonadota > Alphaproteobacteria > Caulobacterales > Maricaulaceae > Maricaulis. The sequence goes on from OZ245800.1 coordinate 809,200, forward strand.
GTGCCGGACCGGCTCCCGTCCTGCACCACTTCACGCTGGTGCGTCGGCAATGTCCAGCCGGTCGCGGCCAGAGGTGGGGCGTCAGAGCACGGCCGCGAGACAATCGAGACTGGATGCCCAGCCCTGGCCGTGATTGTCGCGGGATTCCGCGCTCTCGAAGATCGCATGGGTCAAGCTCAGCGACGTGCCGTCCGGATGATCCTGCAGCTCGATCTCGACCAGGCTCTCATGACCGCGCGCGCCGTCTTCCTCCCAACCCCAGGTGAAGACGATCCGGCTGGTCGGCTGCAGTTGGACATAGACACCGGAGACAATGAAGTCGGTACCTTCGGAATTGCGCATCACGGTGCGCCAGGCACCGCCTTCACGGACCTCCATCCGTACGTCCGGCGCATGCACACCCTCCGGCCCCCACCATTGCGCCAGCAGGGCCGGGTCGGTGAAGGCCGCGTAGACGCGTTCTCGGGTGGCCCTGAACACGCGATCCACGCGCAGTGTCCGGGTCTCGGTATCGATCACGGCCGTATCATCCATCACTCTCTCCTTCCGTGTCTGACAGCAGGACGTCCAGCCGGTCGAAACTCGTCGTCCAGAATTCGCGGTAATGCTGAAGCCAGTCCTCGATCGAGGAAAAACAGGACCGGCGCAGGCGGCATACGCGCCATTGTTTCTCGACGCGCCGTTCGATCAGGCCGACATCCTCCAGGACTTTGAGATGCCTTGAGATGGCGGCGCCCGTCATCGAATGGGGTGACGCCAATTCGCCAACAGTCTGCTCTTCTTTCTCGAGAAGGCTCTCCACGATCGCGAAACGCGTGGGATCGGACAGGGCACCGAAAATCTTCGGCAGGGCTGATGACTGGGGCATGATTTCCCGCGATGGCTTTATTTAACTTTTACGTTAAATACAAAAGCGCTTGAGTCAACACGTGACTGAAACCGATGCCTATCTCACTGTAATGATGGGTTTACGCGCGGATCATGTCCGGCTTGCGGACCTGGCGGCGCGGATCGATCTTGCGGATATTCCGGTCCAGACGATCAATCAGCCGTGACAGATCGCGGCGCTTCTGCTCCGCGCTGCTGGACCCGGTGAACGACAGGCGCAGCGTCTCGGCATGGATGCGCAGGCCCTGGCAGCGGCCGATGGCATCATCGCGATGCCCCGGAAGACGGCGGAAATCATCCTCGCGGCGCTCGAGCGCGCGCGTCAGGAGGCAAAGCGTTTCGGACAGCAGGAAGCCCGCAACCGGATCATCTCCCGGTGCGTCGTGCACGTAGCGCAGCGATGCGGACATCGCGGCGAGATCTGCGGCCGGCTTGCTGGCAAACACGCGACTGCCCTCCTCTCTCAGTCTGAAGGCATAGCCCAAAGCCCGGACCGGGTCGCGCGAAACTGCGAAACAGGTTGAATCAAAGTTTAATTAAACTTGGCGCGACCGGATTAACCACGCCCGCTCAGACCAGGTGGATGCGCGGCTGGCCGGTCTTGACCCGACCGATGATCGCTGCACCGGCATGTCCATGCTCGTCGAAACAGGCCAGAACCTGTTCCACCGTCTCCGGCGCGCAGGAAACGAGCAGGCCGCCGCTGGTCTGGGGGTCGCAATAGAGATCCCGGTCGAAATCGCTGACACGCTCAGCATTCTCGATAGCGGCCCTGATCGCGGCCCAGTTCCGGCCGGATGCGCCCGTTCGAACCCCGGCCTCCAGAAGTGTACGTGCGCCCTCGAAAACCGGAATCGCCGACCGGTCCAGTTCGACCGCTACGCCCGACCCCTCGCTCATCTCCTTGAGATGGCCCAGCAGGCCGAAACCGGTCACATCGGTCATGGCGTGAACACCATCCAGTTTCGCAAGATCGGCACCCGGGGCATTAAGCCGGGTGGTCGAGGCGATCATGTCGGCATAATCCGCATCGGACAGTTCACCGCGCTTGAGAGCCGCGCTGAAAATCCCGATCCCCAGCGGCTTGCCCAGAACCAGGACATCACCCGGCTTCGCGCCCGCATTGGTCAGGATCTGGTCTGGATGCGCCCGACCCAGCGCGACCAGGCCGTAGATCGGCTCGACCGAGTCGATCGAATGCCCGCCGGCCACCGGAGCTCCGGCGGCCTCGGCCACGCTCGCCCCGCCATCCAGAATGGACTTGATCACCGAAGGTGGAAGCTTGCCGACCGGCATGCCGACAATCGCCAGGCAAAAGATCGGCTCGGCGCCCATGGCATAAATATCGGAGATCGCATTGGTCGCGGCGATACGGCCGAACTCATAGGGATCATCGACAACCGGCATGAAGAAATCCGTCGTCGCCACAATCGCGAGATCATCCGCAAGGCGATAGACCGCCGCGTCGTCGCGCGTGCCGGCATCCACCATCAAGGCCGCCGGCAGAGCCGCACCCTGCGTTTCGCCGAGAATCTGGCTCAGAACCGCCGGATCGAGCTTGCACCCGCATCCACCGCCATGGGCGAGACTGGTGAGGCTCGGCGTCTCGGTGACATCACTCATGTGGGTGTTTCCTGCGTTTGGACGATTGCCTTGCGGCGGCAGGCCGCGAGTATAGTGCGACCATGGCGGGATTTAAGACCATAAGCACACTTGAACCGGCAGCGCTGGACGCGTTTGACCGCATCATCGATGTGCGCTCGCCGTCGGAATTCGCCGAGGACCACATTCCCAGCGCCATCAACCTGCCCGTCCTCGACGATGAGGAGAGAGCGCGCGTCGGCACGACCTATAAACAGGTCTCGCCCTTCGACGCGCGCAAGCACGGCGCGGCCCTCGTCTCGGCCAATATCAGCCGGCATCTCAGCCATGCGCTCGCCGGTCAGCCCGGCAGTTTTCATCCGCTGGTCTATTGCTGGCGCGGCGGCATGCGATCGAATTCGATGGCCCTGGTCCTGGCGTCGATCGGCTGGCGGGTCGGACTGCTGGAAGGCGGTTACAGGCGCTGGCGCCAGGACGTGACGCGCGGGCTCGACGCCGAGGCCCCGGCCCTGCCCATAACCCTGATCGACGGCCAGACCGGTGTTGCCAAGACCGCCTTGCTGCACGCCCTCGCCGAACGCGGCGCACAGGTCATCGACCTGGAAGGTCTCGCCCATCATCGCGGCTCGGTGTTCGGCGGACTGCCCGATCTGCCCCAGCCGAGCCAGAAAGCCTTCGAAACCCGTATCTGGGACCAGTTACGCCGCATGGACCTCTCGCGCCCAATCTATGTCGAGGCGGAGTCGAGCCTGGTCGGCAAGCGGCGCGTACCCCCGCGTCTGTGGACGTCGATGAAAGCGGCCCCGCGTTTCGAGATTGCGGCGCCCACAGCCGAACGCGCGCGCTATCTGGTGACGGCCTATCCGGACATGCTGCAGGATCGCGACCGGCTGGAAACTGCTATCGAGCGCCTGTCGGGCCGCCACGCCAATGAACGCATGCAGGCCTGGCGAGACCAGGCCGATCGCGGTGAATTCCAGGATCTCGCCGAAAGCCTTGTGATCGAGCACTATGATCCGGCCTATTCGCGATCGCGAAAACGTCGGCCACCTCCGCACGCACCCGTCGTGCTCGAGACAGACAGTCTTGCGCCGGACGGTATCGCGGATCTGGCTGACCGGGTGCTGGCCTCGGCCTAGACCGCCTTGAGATGGTCCTGGAGCGGTTCCAGCAGGACCGGCTTGCCGAGAGCACCGTCAAATCCGGCTTCCTCGTATGAACTCAGCTGATGGCTCATCACATTGGCGGTCTGCGCGATGACGGTCGCGGAAATTCGGTTTTCCGCCGCCTCGATCTCCCGAATTTTCTCGAGGGTCGCATAACCGTTCATGCCGGGCATGGAGATGTCCAGGAAAACGATATCAAAATGCTTGTCGGCCACGCATTGCACCGCCTCCTCGCCGGAGCTGGCATAGTCGGCCTCGTAGCCCAGCTTGCCCAGCATGCCGCGCATGACCTCGCGATTGATACTCACATCATCGACGACGAGAATGCTCAGCGCACGGCTGGTCTCGGCCTGCGCACCATCTGCATCTGCAGCCATTTTTGCCGGATCAGCAGCCTCCTCCAGTTCAACCGGGAGCGAGAGCCGCAATGTGAAACACGATCCCTTGCCCAGATTGCTCTCGACGTCGATCTGGCCGTGCATGAGTTCCACGAGATGGGAGACGATCGACAGGCCGAGCCCGCTGCCGCCGTATTTGCGCGACGTGCTCTGGTCCGCCTGGACGAATTTGTCGAATATCTTCGCCTGTTGTTCCTCGCTGAGACCGATGCCGGTATCGCGAACCTCGAACTGGATTTCTGAACCGGTGAGACCGGGAAGAATGGCCAATTCGACCTCGCCCTTCGCGGTGAATTTCACGGCGTTGGACAGGAGATTGTGCAGGATTTGCGCAATACGGTTCTCGTCACCGGTCCGCTTGCTCGCCAGATTCAGGGCGGGATCTATGCGCACGGTGAAACCGACGCCCTTGTCCTCGGCTACCCGCCGGTGCACCGGTGCAAGAGCATCCACGAGGGCGCGAAGGTCGAAACCGCGCAGTTCGATCGACAGATGCCCGGCCTCGATACGTGACAGGTCGAGCACATCATTGAGCGTGGTCAGCAAGAGTTCGCCGGACTGGGCGATCGCGCGGACCTGGTCCTGCTGGTCCGGTCGCAGGCTGCTTTCCTCGAGGATCCGGGCCATGCCCAGAACACCATTGAGTGGCGTGCGGATCTCGTGACTCACATTGGCCAGGAATTCGGACTTGGCGAGACTGGCTTCCTCGGCCCGCTCGGTCTGGCGCTGAAGCTCGCGCGCCGCATGCACCATCTGGCGACGGAAAACGGCGGACCCGGCGAACACGAAACTGGCCGCCAGGACCTGGCCGGCGATCAGTGTCGTTATGTTCACGTCGGGCAAGGCAGCCGCCCATTGCGCGCTCGTCATCATGAATGTGCCGACATAGGCGCACAGGGCGAGCGCGAGCGTGACCAGACCGTCCCGCCAGCCAAGAGCCAGCGTCATCGTCAGCACGGCCGGCACGAAGAGGAGATTGCTCGGGCTGACCATCTCCCGCGCCGCCAGCGACAGGACCAGCATCATGACGGCCACGACGTGTCCGAAAATCCGGACATTGCGATCAAACTGGGCAGCCCCGACCACAAAGATTGGGCCGGCCAGACAGAACAGCGCAATGATTCCGCCGAGCCCTACGGTGACCGGGTAGCTGAATAGATAGGACAGATTGATCAGGGTAATGCCCAGGCCCGACGATCCGGCCAGCAGGCAAAAAACTGAAAAGGCGCGTTCACTCGCGAGGCGCAAATGACCGTGCGCCGCCGAAGTGGGCCAATATTTATTCAGTATATTCAAGACCCTACCCGGAGCCGCCCTCGTCAGCGCATAAGTATATGCACGGCATATTGAGGAATTCCTTCTTCAAAACAACTCTTTCCGGAATTTTCATCGTCTACCCAGGTCCGGTTCCATTCACGGCCCCACACGACTGTGATTGGCCAAGCCCCCACAAAGCTCTAGCTTTTTCGCCTATCGATTCTGGTGGGGGAGAGACATGTCCATCCTGAGATCCGCAGTCGCACTTATCCTGGCAGCGACATCCACAGCAGCAGCCGAGGATATCGGCTTCTTTCAGGTGGAAGGCGTCGAATACGACAGCGCTATTCCCGCCCCGGAAGCCCGTTTCGGCTTCGGCCTGGGCGAGCGGCCGGTCCGGCCTGACCAGATGTTCAGCTATCTCACAGAGATCGCGAACATGTCGGACCGCATCTCCGTCGAGACCATCGGCTATTCCCACGAATATCGCCCGATCCAGTTTTTCGTCGTCACCTCGCCGGACAACCATGCGCGGCTGGACGAGATCCGCGAGGCGCATCTCGCGCAACTCGATCCCGACGTGCCGGCCGGTGACGGCCCCGGCATCTACTGGATCAATTACGGCGTCCACGGCGCGGAATCATCCGGCATGGATGCCGCCATCCCGACGCTCTATCACTTCGCGGCAGCTCGCGGTGAGGCAGTCGAGACGATGCTGGAGAATAGCGTCATTCTCATCACTGCGATCTTCAATCCGGACGGGCATGCCCGCCGCGTCAATCATGTCGAGACCTTCGGCGGGTCGGTCGCGGTCACTGATCCCGCTCACGCCCAGCACACCATGTGGGTGGAAGCCCGCACCAATCACTACTGGTTCGACCTCAATCGCCAATGGTTGTTGCAGACCCAGCCGGAAAGCCGTGCATGGCTGGAACAATGGCATCACTGGAAGCCGCAGGTCTCGGCCGACTTCCACGAGATGGGGACGGAATCGACCTATTATTTCCACCCCGGCGAACCGCTGCGCCGCAACCCGCTGATCCCGGAACGCGCCCGCGAACTGACCCTGGGCATTGCCCAGCACCACATCGATTTTCTTGACCGCGAGGCGCGCCTCTATACCGCCGAGGAAGGCTTCGACAATTTTTATGTCGGCAAGGGCTCGACCTATCCGCAGGTGAATGGCTCGCTGGGCATTCTCTTCGAAGTCGGCGCTGCCCGCGGCGGGCTGATCGAGGCTGAACGCGGCCTGGTCAGCTACGCGGACAATATCCGCACGCATTTCCGCACTTCGCTGACGACGATCGAAGGCGCGCTGAGCCAGCGCGAGGACATCGCCGCCTATCAGCGCCAGTTCTTCGTTGACGCGTCACGCATGGCCGTCGAGGACGAGACACGCGCCTATGTCTTCACGGCACAGAGAGACCCGGAACGTCTCAATCGTTTCGTGGATCTGCTCAATCGTCACGATATCCGGGTCAATGCCCTTGCCCGCGACCTGACGGCCGACGGCATCGATTTTCCGGCGGGCGAATCCTATCTCGTCCAGCTCACCCAGCGGCAATACACGATGATCCGTGCGGCCTTCGATCGTCCGACCGAGTTCGCGGAGAACATCTTCTACGACGTCTCCGGCTGGACCCTGCCCCTGGCCTATGATCTGGACTACGCCCCGCTCAGCCGGCTGTTCGCCTCCGATCTAATCGGCGAGGTGGTCACGGCCGGAGACGTGTCGATGCCGGCTCCGCCGGTCTCGGGCTACGGCTATATCGTGCGCTGGTCCGACTATTACGCGCCGCGCGCGACCTTCCGCCTGCTCGACGCCGATATCCGGGTGCGGGTCGCGACGGAAACCACGACCATCGTGACCGAACAGGGCGCGATCGAGTTCGGGCCCGGCACGGTCTTCGTACCGCTGGCCGGCCAGGATGAGAGCCCGGAGACCATCCATGAGATGGTCAGCCGGATCGCGGACGAGGACGGCGTGCCGGTCTATTCGGTCGCCTCGGGCTCCACGCCCGGCGGCGCACCCGATCTCGGTGACCGGGCCGGATTCCGCTCGATCGACAAACCGGAAATCCTGGTTCTCTTCGACGATGGTCTCGCGCGCTATGATGTCGGTGAGGTCTGGCACCAGCTCGACCACCGCATGCAGATGCCGGTCACGCTGCGACGCAAGGATGATCTGCGCGGTGTCGACTGGTCGCGCTACACGCATCTCGTCATCGTCGGCGGTTTCAACACCTCGCTGGGCGACGCTGCCAACGAGCGGATCCGGCAATGGGTGCGCGAGGATGGCGGTGTGATCATTGCCACTCGCCAGGCCGCAGCCATGGCCCAGGAGGCCTTCCTCGGCCAGGAAGCCGGCGAAACCCCCGAGGAAGAGGGTGAACCGCTCGACAGGCGCAATTACTCGGCCCGCAATGTGGATGATGCCGAACACGTCATCGGCGGTGCGCTGTTCGAGGGCGACATGGATATCAGCCACCCGATCGGGTTCGGTTATTCCGACCGCTTCATTGCCCTGCACCGCAATACGTCGCTCGTGCTGGAACGCCCGGACGAGGATCCGTTCGCGGTCGTCGTCGAATACTCGGACGATCCGCTGCTTGCGGGCTATGCCTCTGATCGTCGGCTCGACGAGATCAGCGGAACGCCGGCCGTGATCGCTCAGCGCCTCGGTTCGGGCTCGGTGATCCTGTTCGCCGACAATCCGAACTTCCGCGCGACCTTCGCGGGCACCGAGAAGATGTTCCTGAACGCCATCTTCTTCGGCGGACTGATCGAACGCCCCAGCGGCGATTACTGATCCACAGCACGCACGCCTGAATGCAAAAAGCCCCGCCGTTTCCGGCGGGGCTTTCTGTTTGCTTCTTGCCGCGGATCAGAGCGGCGGCAGGCGTGATGCGCCTTGCGCGTATGGTGCGTCGGCATCTGCCAGAGCCTGTTCGAAGGCCGGAATAGCCTCGCTCAGCAGGGCGTCGAGACGGCCGCGGAACTCCGCGTATTCAGTCTCGGCCAGGCCAAGCTGGTATTCATGGGCCGGCGACGGTCCGATCGTGGCGAAGGCCGTACCGGTCTGGGCGAAGCCCAGGCGGCTGCCAATCGATTCCACCTCGGTGCCGTACTGGCCCTGCGAGCTGCGATTGCCGAACAGGGCGGCCTCGACCTCGTAGTATTCGGCGCGAAGCGCTTCGTACTGGGCATCGAGCTCGTCCGGTGCCGTCCGCGAACGGTTCATGGCCGCCTGCAGGCGCGTCAGCTGCGCATCCGCATTGCGGATTGCCGCACGCGAGGCACTCAGCGAATGCTCGAGCTCTGCCATGCGCTCCCAGAAGGCCACGACCTCCTCGTCAGCAGCGCCCGGCAGGGCCGTGTCACGCATGCGTTCGACGGTGAAGGATTGCGGGCCGACCAATTGGCGGGTCTCGCCGCGCACGCGCTGGCTCAGCTCGACCGTGTATTCACCCGGAGCGACCATATAGCCCTGCGGCGTGTCATCCGGTCCGGTTTCGGGACCGGTCACGGCACCGCGGGCCGGGAAACGCAGATCCCAGGCGACACGGTGGAAGCCCGAGCTCGTCGCGCCCGGAATGCGGCGGACCACATTACCGGCACTGTCACGCACCGTCAGCCAGATCGCCGGAGCCGGCTCACGACGTTCGGCCTCGATGACGTCAAAGCCCGGGAAGGGCGTGTCGTCACCGGCCTCGACCAGCGGGGCCTCCTCTTCCTGGCGGATTTCCTCCAGCGTCTGCAGGCTTTCCGACAGATAGTAGGTGAAGACCGCGCCATAGGGCGGGTTTTCGGCCCGGTAGAGATTGTGGCCCTGCGATCCGGCCTCGGAGAAGCCGAGCGGATGCTGTTGCTGATACCACCAGGCACGTCGACCGGCGAACAGGAGCGCCTCGGACTCGAGAGCCTCGGCATTCACCGAGCGCAGCGGCGAGTAGTCGTCGAGGATGTAGATACCCCGTCCGAACGTGGCACCGACCAGGTCGTTTTCACGACGTTGGATGACGAGATCCCGGAAGGAAATCGTCGGTACGCCACCGGTCAGCTGGACCCATTCTCCGCCGGCATCGACGGTGAAGAAGACACCGTATTCCGTACCCACGAAAAAGAGGTCCGGATTCACATGGTCCTGGATAATGGTCCAGACCAGGTGCGTGTCGGGCAGGTTGGACGCCACCGACTGCCAGCTGCGGCCATTATTGGTCGAGCGGACGAGATAGGGCGTGTAATCGCCGTTCTTGTGGTCATCCAGCGCGATGTAGATCGTCGAGGAATCCGAGTGATCGACGATGATGTCGTTCACATAGGCCCGCTCGGGAACACCCGGCAGGTCCTCGGCCTCGATACGGGTCCAGTTCTCGCCGCCATCAAGTGTGTAATGGATCAGACCGTCATCGGAACCGACCCAGAGCACGTCCTCGTCGCTGGCAGATTCCGCCACGGCGGTGATGGTGTTGTAGTTGGACATCGCATAGACGTCCCAACCCGCATCCCAGGACCATTGCCGGCCCATGATCGGCAATTCCATCCGCACTTCGTCGCGCGTCAGATCGCCGGACAGGGCGGTCCAGGTCTGGCCGCGATCATCCGAACGCCAGAGGCGTTGCGAGGCGTGGTAAAGCCGCGTCGGGCTGTGCGAGGAGACTAGGATCGGCGTGTCCCAGTTGAAACGCTCGGCCGGATCGCCCGGCTCGCCCTGGGGCTGGATATAGGTGATTTCGCCGGTCGTACGGTCGAAACGCACCAGATTGCCCTGCTGCCACTGGCCGTAGGCGATATCCGGATTGCCCGGCTCGGTCGCCGGCTGGTGGCCATCGGCGAAGACGACGATTTCCCAGTCGGAATTGCGGATGCCGTGCATGTTGTCGGTGCGCGACGGACCGACCTGGGTCGAATTGTCCTGCGTACCGCCATAGACGTTGTAGAAGGGCGCATCATCATCCGCCGCCACGTCATAGAATTGCGTGATCGGCAGGTTGGAGATGTAGCGCCAGCTGGCCTCATTGTCCCAGCTCTCATAAAGACCGCCATCGGATCCGACCAGGATGTAGTCCGGGTCGTCCGGGTGGAAGGCGATTGCGTGGTCATCCACGTGTTTGTGCGTGTTGTTGATGCCGCGCCAGGTCGCGCCGCCATCCTCGGAAATCTGCGTCGTGTTGTTCGCCAGATAGATGCGGTCGAACACGTGCGGATGCGCGAAGAGTTCCTGGTAGTAATGCGGTCCGGTTCCGCCCGAGACCATGTCGGACATCTTCACCCAGCTCTCGCCGCGATTGCTCGAACGCCAGATGCCGCCGGTCCGGCGGTCCAGTTCGATCGCGGCATAGATCACGTCGGGATCCTGCGGCGAGATCGTCATGCCGATCTTGCCGAGATTGCCGGTCGGCAGGCCCGTGCTCAGTTGACGCCAGGTCTCACCGCCATCATCGGAGACGTGCAGGCCGGATTCCGGGCCGGCGCCCATATAGGCGGCCACGGTCCGGTGACGCTGCCACGTCGCGGCGTAGAGACGGTCGGGATTGCGCGGATCGATCAGGAGATCGGTCACACCGGTCCATTCGCCCGCGGACAGGACATTGCGCCAGGTCTGGCCGCCATCGGTCGTCTTGAAGAGACCGCGCTCGCCGCCCGGCGACCAGAGCGGACCCTGGGACGCGACCCAGACCGTGTCCGGATCATCGGGGTGAACAATGATCTGCGAGATGTGCTCGGAATCCTCGAGACCGAGATGTTCCCAGGTCCCGCCGCCATCGCGCGAACGATAGACGCCATTACCCCAGCCGACATGGCGGCCGCCGACATTCTCGCCGGTTCCGACCCAGATCGTGTGCGGGTTCGATGGGTCGATATCGACCGTACCGATGGAATACACGTCCTGGCCGTCGAACAGCGGAGACCAGGTCGTGCCGGCATTCTCGGTCTTCCAGACACCACCGGAACCGACACCGACATACCAGGTCGCGGGATCTTCAGGATCGATCTCGATATCCGCGATACGTCCGGACATGAAGGCCGGGCCGATATTGCGCATCTCGAATTCGGCGAATGTCGCGGAGGACATCGCACCGTCTTCCGTCTCGGCCTCGGGCTGGGCGCACGCGGCTTGCGGAAGAACGGACGCCATGAGCAAACAGGCGATCAGTCTCATTATTTTCCCCTCACATATGAGCATGCGGGCACGTTATCAGCTGGCAGTTGAATTGGAAGCGGGTTCGCGTTCCCGTATGGCTGCCGCGCTTGACCCCTCCCCCGTGCGAGTGAGTATCTGTAGCCATGAAGGTCAGCGTCCTCCTCCGCCAGATCCACAACTGGGCCTCGGTGATCGTGCTGGTGCCGCTCGGCATCATGATCATTGCGGGTATCCTGTTGATGTTGAAGAAAGATATCGACTGGATCCAGCCGCCCACCCAGCGCGCGGAGACGTCTGCGATCGCGGCAGACATCTCGCTGGACGATCTCTACGCCGCCGCGCTGGCGATCCCGGAGCTTGAAACCGAAGACTGGCGCGATTTCGATCGGGTCGACGTCCGGGCAGATCGCGGAATTGTGAAGTTCGTTGCCGCCAATCGCTGGGAAGCGCAGATCGATCTCAACACGCTTGAGACCGTGCAGCTGGCCTATCGGCGGTCGGACCTGATCGAACAGATCCATGACGGATCGTTTTTTGCCGACTGGGTAAAGCTCTTCGTCTTCCTGCCCATCGGCGTCGTCCTGCTCTTCATGTGGGGCAGCGGCATCTATCTCTTCTTCTACCCGCACGTGAAACGCATGCAGCGCAATCGCAAGCGCCGCGCCCTGCCGGACGAAAACTAGGCAGCGGGACGCCTCGTGATGGTTGGCAATCTGCAGGCCCTGGCCGCGACAACGTTCGCGCTTGCCCTCACCGCCCAGGCGGAGGCGCAGACCGTTGAACCCCCTGCCGATCGCCTGACAATCACGGCGACAGCTCGCCAGACCGACCGGCCGGTTGCGACCTCGATCCAGCTCGACACCGGCGATCTTGAGGCCAGTGCTCCGGTCACGCTCGCCGATGTCCTCACCCGGGTCGGGACCGCCAATCTGACCACGAATTCGCGCGGCGAAAGCCTGGTCTATCTGCGCAATGGCGGTGAGCGGCAGACGGCGATCCTCTTCGACGGCGCCCCCCTCAATATCGCCTGGGACAATCGCGTTTCCCTGTCACGCCTGCCGGTGATCGGGATCGGCGAAATCCGCATCGAACCCGGCGGTGCGCCCGCCAGCCTCGGCCGGCACGCTGCCGGCGGGCTGATCGCCATTTCCTCGCAGCGCCCCGGGACTGGCGGGGACCACGATGCGCGGCTTCTGCTACAGGCCGGCACTGGCGATCTGTTCCAGGCCTCGGCCATCATCCGGGGGAGCGGCAATTCGCACTCGGCCCTGATCGCGATGGATCATTCGCAACGCGCCGGCCTGCCCGGAAACGGAGGCGAGGATATTCAGGCGAATACCGATGCGCGCTCGTCCAGCGGGCTTGCGGTCTTCCGGCGCCAGTGGGGCCATGATGGCGAGGCCGCGATCACCCTGCTCCACACGGATGCGCGCTACGGCATTGCGGCTGCCGGATTCGACCGGCCGAGCCAGGGACGTCCGCGATACTGGCGATATCCCGATGCCCGCCAGACGCTGGTCTCGGGACGATTGCAATTCCCGGCCACGGGTGCGGGGCGACTGACTCTCAACGCCTGGCACCAGACTGCCGACACCGTGATCGAGGACTACGCCGACGCAGCCTATTCAATTCTGGACGCGCGGCAGGCAGACGCGGACCGCACGAGCGGGGCCAGGCTGACCTGGTCGAGCTCAGGTGAACGCAGCCGGCAGAAATGGAGTGCGGGATGGTCGTCCGCGCATCACCGCCAGACGGAGACCGGGCTGCAAGCGACGCATTTCTCCAACAGGGACTGGCATCTGTCCTGGGACGGTGAGCTGGCGATCGCCGCCCGGCAAACCCTGTCCGCCGCCGCCGGATACCTGGTGATGGATGCCGAAGAGACCGGTGGTCGGCCCGGTTTTGGCCGATTTGACGGCTGGCACGCCAGCCTGGCTCATCGCGCCCTGTTCGGGACGGGTTGGTCGATCGAGACCGCCACCCATTTCCGGACCCGGCTGCCGACCATGCGCGAGCTCTACGGCACGGCCATCAACCGCTTTGCCCTGAACCCGGATCTGGGACCGGAAACCATCACGACGCTCGAAAGCGCGATCCTGCACGAGACGGAGCGGCTGAAATTCAGCTTCATTCCCTTCTACACGCGCTCACGCGACACGCTCGATCAGGAGAATGTGGTGATCAACGGCACGTCGCTGCGACGCCGCATCAATCTGGACGGCAGCGAGGCATTCGGGATCGAGGCCGGGCTGGTACTCACGCTCGGCGGTGGCTGGAGCTGGGAAATCGATGGCCTGGCGACCCATCTCCGGCGGACAGGTTCGCAGGCTGTCACGACCGGTCCCTATATCGCCGAACGGCCTTCGCGCCTGGTCCAGACCCGCCTGAACTATGATCACGGCAACGGGCTGCACGCGACGATCGAGGCGCGACACCGTGGCGGTGCCTGGTCCTTCACGGATGAGGATGCCTTTGAACCCCTGCCCGCCTCGACCGTGGTCAATCTTCGCCTTCGCGCCCGGCCCTTCCAATCAGGCGGGCCGGGCTGGGAAGTCTTCCTGCATGCCGACAATCTCGGCGATGCGGAAGAGCTTCCCCAGCTTGGCTTGCCGGCGCCGGGCCGCAGCCTTCGCGCCGGTATCAGCCTGGCCTTCGGTGGCTGAAATCAGCCGGTGACGTCGAAGGTCAGTCCGGCGCGTTCCGCCAGCCGCTCCGCAAGCGGCGTTCCGAGTGCCGACGCGCTGGTCAGAACACCGCTTTTGCGGCCTGCATCATTCCGGGTCTCCGCCAGGAGGCGAGCCGTCTCGGCGATCATTTTCGAGGTCGAGCCATAGCCCGGATCCTTGTCTCCGGTGACACGGGCCGTCAGGCGTTCGCCCGAGACAGTCTCGCCGGTGAAAATGACATCATACAGGCCAGCCTCGCGTTCCTCGCGGCTTGGACCTTCGCCGGGCTTGGGCGGATTTTCGGCCATGGAACGATCCTGCGCGACATGATTGGCGCGGGCCTTACCCTCATCACCCGGTCCGGTCAAAACCATCTCGTCATAGACGAAATCCTCGCCATAGGCGTGGCCAAGCAGGGCGTTGCTGCGGTGGATATTCTTGGTGTTGATCGACGCCATGATGAACGGCGCGGACCAGGATCCCAGATCCTCGTCATAGACCGGTTTATGACCCGGCGGCTGGGACGGACCCTCGAAACCGGGGACCAGGCTGAACGGATCCTTCAGGCGAGCGATGACTTCGCGATCCTGTCCGGCACGGACCATGGTCTGGGCGAAACTCGCGGCGGTACCGCCGGAGAACGTGCCCTTCATCTTGGCCACCCGGCCCTTCACGCGTGCGATCGGGGATCCGCTGCGAGCGATGGCCGCATTCTGCAGGGTCTGCACACCGAGATCGAACGGGATGGAGTCGAAACCGCAAGACAGGACGATGCGCGATCCGCTGTCCTTGGCGGCGGCGTCATATTCGGAGATGACGTCATACATCCAGGCCGGCTCACCACACAGATCTGTGTAGTCCGTGCCCGCCTTCACGCAGGCGTCGACCAGGGGCGTGCCGTAGAGCTGGTACGGACCAACGGTCGTCAGCACGACATGCGTGCGTACGGCCATGTCGGCGAGCGTCTCCGGATTGCCGGCATCAGCGACGATACAGGCGACGCTGTCGGCCAGGCCGAGCTCGCCATGGACCTGGCGCAGCTTGTCTTCCGAGCGCCCTGCTATCGCCCACCGCAGGCCGTCATCAGCGGCCCCGCCCAGATATTCCGCGACGAGCTTGCCGGTAAATCCGGTCGCGCCGTACACGATGATGTCGAATTCACGTTCCATCGAACCAACCTTTTCTGTTTGTGGCGCTATCGATGCACACAGTTCGGCCAAGCACCAGAGCCCGGCTGTCGCCGGAGGCTATTTGAGCGGATCTGTCCGGTAGAGCCGGATCTTGATACCGCCATGATCGATATAGGGCCCGGGAGGCCCGAAGGGCAGGCGTGTGGACTTCGCCAGGGCCGGATCCGATGTCACCAGGCCCACACGCCAGCCTGAAAACTGCTGCCGCAAGACACTGCCGAGCGCGTCATACACGCCGTAGAGCGCCTTGCGACTGCCGATCCGGGCACCGTAGGGCGGATTGACGATGACCAGGCCTGAATCAACATCGGGGCGTTCGAGCTCGATCACCTTGTACTGTTCGAAACGGGTGATCTCCGACACGCCTGCAGCCTTGGCGTTGGCGCGGCTCATCTCGATGGCACCGGCATCGCGGTCTGATCCGAAGAAGCGTGCCTCGGTCATGCAGGCCTTTCCGGCCTTGCGCATCGCCTGCCACCCAGCCGCATCGAACCCGGCGAAATGCTCGAAGGCGAAATCGCGGGACCGGCCCGGCGCGAGCCCCAGCGCCATCTCGGCAGCCTCGATCACGAATGTGCCCGAACCGCACATCGGGTCCAGCACGGTTTCTGTGCCGCTGTAACCGCATTCGCGCAGGAAGAGCGAGGCCAGGGTCTCACGCATCGGGGCCTTGGCCACGGCAGGTTTGTGCCCGCGCTTGTGGAGGGGCTCGCCGGAGGAATCGAGACTGATCGTGCACAGATCATGATCGATGCGGATCTTCAGATTGACGATCGCCTCCGGATCGATACGGGCATCGATCGTGTCCTTCAGCGCGTTCTCGAACCGCTGCTTGACCGCGCCGGCATGGTAGATTTTCGACTTGCGGCAGGATGCATCCACGCGCACCGGCGTGCCGGGTGTGAGCACGCGCTTCCAGTCGACCCGGCGGGAGCGTTTGTCGAGCTGGGCGAGGTGGGTGACATGAAAGGCGTCGAGCCGGACCAGTACCCGCGTCGGACTGCGCAGATCGAGATTGGCGCGCCAGACATCGGGCCAGCCGCCTTTCAGACAGACCCCGCCATGCACGCGCTCGGCGCCGCCGAGCCCGGCGGCCTGCGCCTCGGCGAGCACGGCCGCTTCGAATCCGGGTGGCGAGACCAGGAAGATCTCGAACTGCTTGTCGTCCGCCATCAGGTCAGTCACGCCATTTCAGCTGGGCCAGCGGATAGCCCAGATAGAATTTGGCCCGCTCGAGGATGACCCGCACCCGGACACGCTCGACTCCGGCGCCAGCATCGCCGCTCAATTCGTCACAGAGCGCATTCAGGGTCGCGAGATCACGGGCACAGGTGAAGCTGATGTAATCGGCATCATCGCCCAGGCGCAGGCAGTCCATGAATTCGGGGATGTCCGCAATCGCTGCCTCGAAGCCGGACCGGGCCTCGGGCGTATTGCTAACCAGTTTGAACTCCACATAGGCCAGGACGTGTTCGCAGATCCGGTCGAGATCCATCTCGCAATGGAAATTGAACATGTAGCCGCCTTCTTTCAGCTGCTTGACGCGCTGGTGGCAGGCACTCGGCGACAGCCCGACCCGGTCGGCCAGTTCCTGATTGGTCAGGTCAGCATGCAGATGAAGCGTTTCGAGGATGCGGCGATTGAACGTGTCGAGTTTCACATCGCTGTTGGTGGTCGGCATATCGCTCCTCGCAAAACCGGATGGTGAAGGATCATCGGCAGGTCGCACCGGGAACCGAACAATCTATCGATCGCCGGCACAAATCCAAAAACCCATTTTGCCGGAACAATGTCATGCTGGTCTCGAGATGGAGGGGTAGATGGACACAGAATACACCGACCGACCAGTACCGGAGGACAGCCGTGTCGCCTGGCCGCGCGTTGCAGCGATCTCGGCGATGGTCGGATTCTCCTTGCCGACCTTCATCACGGGCCTGGAAGTGTCCACGGCAACCGGTCCGGCCGCGGGTGTCTACGCGCTGGGCATCGGTTCCATCATCCTGACGGTGATTGCGATCCTGATGGGGGTGATCGGGGCACGGACGCATCTGACATCCTATCTCCTCGTACGCCTCGCCTTCGGTGATCGCGGGGCCACGCTGGTCAATCTCGCCTTCGCCCTGTCACTGCTCGGCTGGTTCGGCGTGAATATCGACCTCTTCGGCGCTGCGGTCGCGCGGTTGATGACCGACATGTTCGATCTGTCAGTGCCGATCTGGACAATCGAGGCCGCCGCCGGTCTGCTGATGACGGCCACGACCGTGTTCGGTTTCGCAGCGATCAACCGGCTGTCGGTCCTGCTGGTGCCGGTCCTCGCCCTGATCACCGCCATTTTCGTCTGGATCATCGTTCAGCGTGACGGCCTCTCCTTGCTCGCGACCGAGACCGCCAATCCGGCCATGTCGACGGGAGACGCGATCTCCGCAACTGTGGGCGGCCTGATCATCGGCGCGATCATCCTGCCGGACATCACCCGGTTCTGCCGCCACTGGACCGGGGCCGTCTTCACCGCACTGATCTCCTATCTGATCATCGAATTCATCGTCATGGCCGCTGCCGGACTGGCCGGCGCCTCGCTCGGCGAGACCGAGATCCTCGATCTTCTCCTGCGGGTGGGACTGGGACTGAGTGCCTTCCTGATCGTCGTGGCCGGCAGCTGGGTTCTCAACTCGCTGAACCTCTATTCCACCGTCCTGAGCGTCGAGGCGACACCGTTCCGCTTTCCGACACGCTGGCTGACCATCGGGCTGGGCATCGCCGGCATCATCGCCGCCTTCTTCAACCTGCTGGACGCCTTCCTGACCTTCCTGACCTTCCTGGCGGTGATCTTCATCCCGGTGGCCGGCACGATCATCGTCGACGCGATGATGCTGCGCCGCGAGCACTACGACACGCCGGATTTCACCACCCGCCTCGCGACCAATTGGCCCGCCCTGCTAGCCTGGCTGATCGCTGCGGGATATTCGGCTGCCGACCTGCTGTACGGCCTGCCCAGCCTGACCGGCATCATCGCCATAGATGCGGTACTCATGGCGGCCATCATCTATATCGCCGGCGCCCGGCTGACGGCGAAACCGGCGGGGAGCGCGTAGGATGCGGATCGGGATCGATGTCGGCGGCACGCATACGGATGCCGTCCTGCTCGACGGCGGCGACGTCGTCATGGCAACCAAACGCCTGACCACTGCGGATGTCACCAGCGGGATCCGCGATGCTCTCGACACGCTCTTGTCGAGCGGCGTGCCCGCGGGCCGCGTCCAGGCCGTGATGATCGGCACCACCCAGTTCACAAATGCCGTGGTCGAGCGGCGTTCGCTGATCCGGGTTGATGCTGTCCGCATCGCAGCGCCCTCCGGACGGGGGCTGCCGCCGAAGGTCGACTGGCCGGAGGATCTGCGCGAGGCGATCGGTCCGCACAGCCACGTCATCAAGGGCGGGTATCTCTATGACGGCTGGCCGCTGGCCGCGCTCGATGACGAGGAAATCGACACCCTGATCGAGACCCTGCGCAGCAGCGGGTCGCAGTCGGTGGTGATCTCCTCGGCCTTTGCTCCGATCAATCCGGAACCGGAACTCATCCTGGCCCGGCGCCTGGCGGCTGCCCTGCCCGGCCTGCACATCTCCCTGTCCCACAAATTCAGCCGGCTGGGCCTGCAGGAACGCGAGAACGCAGCCCTCCTCAACGCGGCCCTGCTGGAGCTCGCAGATCGGGTGGTCACCGCCTTCGAGACAGCGACGCGGGAGTTCGGACTGCATTGCCCGGTCTTCGTCAGCCAGAATGACGGCACGCTGATGAATGCCGGATTCGTCCGCGAATACCCGGCGCTCACCTTCGCCTCCGGTCCGACCAATTCCCTGCGTGGCGCAGCGAAACTCTCTGGCCTCAACGACGCGATCGTGGTGGATATCGGCGGTACGACATCCGATATCGGCGTCCTGCAGAACGGTTTCCCTCGCGAATCCAACCGCGTCATCGAAGTGGGTGGGGTGCGTACGAATTTCCGCATGCCCGACATCCTCGCTCTCGGTCTCGGCGGCGGGTCCATTGTGGCGGATGACGGACGTTCGATCGGGCCGCGCTCCGTCGGCCATGACCTGCTGAGCCAGGGCCTGCATTTTGGCGGATCCACGCTGACCGCGACAGATATTGCGCTCGCCGCGGGCGGGACGCGGCTGGACAGTTGTACAGCGACACCGGATCTGCCCGCTGACCTTGTCCAGCGCGCCAATCAGCTCATGCACGACATGCTGGATGCCGGAATCGACAGGATGAAACCCAGCAAGTCACCGCTTTCTGTCATCCTCGTAGGTGGCGGCGCCATTCTGATCCCGGGCCGGCTGGCCGCAACCGATACCGTCATCCGCCCGGAGAATGCCGGTGTCGCCAACGCGATCGGCGCGGCCATCGCCCAGATTGGCGGCGAGGCCGAGGCGATACACCACTATGCGGATACGCCCCGGGAAAACGCACTGGAACAGGTTGCCGCCCAAGCCCGGCAACGGGCCGTGGAAGCGGGGGCCGATCCAGATTCATTGCGCATCGTCGACCAGGAAGAGATTGCAGTACCCTACATGGAAAAGGGCGCGACCCGCGTGCGGGTAAAACTGGTCGGAGAGATCGCCGCCATCACACCGAGCGAGGTGGACGCATGACCCTGATTACCCATGAAGATATCGACGACCTGTCTCTCGGCTCGACCTTCCTGGCCACCGGCGGCGGAGGCGATCCCTACGCGCCGGCGCTGATCACGCGGGAAGCGCTGAAAACCCACGGTCCGGTACGCCTTGTCGAACCGGAGACGCTGGCGGATGACGCACTCGTTGTCGCCATCGGCAGTGTCGGGGCACCAACCGTGAGCCTCGAACTCCTGCCCTCGCTCGACGAGCCGGCCCGGGCGCTCGACGCGTTCGAAAACCATGTCGGTCGCAAGGTCGATGCCCTGATTTCCTTCGAGATCGGCGGCGGCAATTCCCTGATCCCGCTCGTCGCGGCCAGTGCGCGGGATCTGCCGGTCGTCAACGCAGACGGTATGGGGCGTGCCCTGCCGGAGGCGCAGATGATGACCTTTCCAATCGCAGGAGTGAAACCGACCCCGGCGATCGCCTTTGACTATGCCGGCGGCGTCACCTGTTTCGACGCCCCGGACACGACAGTCTACGAGCGACAGATCCGCGCGCTCACGATGTGTATGGGCGGCATGATCACGGCGGTGGAACACCCGATGTCCGGTGAACAAGTCAAGCGGGCCGTCATCCCCGGAACGGTCGAGTTCTCGCGGCGGATCGGGCATTTGCTGCGCACTCATCGCGGTGCTGCAGACGAGGTCTTCCCACAGCTCGCCGATCTGCTCGCCGACAGTGTGTACGGCGAATTTCGGCAGATCTGGTCCGGCAAGGTCGTGGACAAGAATTCCCGGATCGATGGCGGTTTCGATGTCGGTTCTGCGACCATCGAGGCCTTCGGTGGTGCCGGCGAGGCGCTGGAAATCGCGATCCGCAATGAATACCTGGTCGCACGGTCGGGCGAACGGGTCCTGGCCTCCGTCCCGGACCTGATCATCATCGTCGATTACGAGACGTGTGAACCGATCAATGCGGAACGCTTACGCTATGGCCAACGCGTTGCGGTGTTTGCGCTGGGCTGCCCGGACTTCTACCGGCAGGACCGCGCACTCGACGTCACCGGGCCGCGGGCCTTCGGTTTCGATTTCGATTTCATTCCGCTGGAAAATGCCGGCTAGAGACGCCTAGAGCAGAAGCGTCTCGTCGGCGGATTCATCAAGCTTGATCGTCGCGTGTGCAAGACTGCCGCCCGCGCTGTAGACCAGTTCGTCGAAGGAGACGGTCCGCGCCAGTGCGATGCCGCGACCACGATACTGGCCGCTCGGCTTCAGCTCGCCCTCGTAGAGTGTGTGATCAAAACCCGCACCTTCATCCTGGAAGGTGAAGCTGATGATCCGGTCGCCGCGATGGAAGCCGATACGGACATGGCGCTCCGAATATTCGGGATCCTCGAGCCGTTTCTGGACCTCGTCGGCCATCTTGCCCTGGCCGATCAATTCCTGCTTCCGCTCGCCGCCGATATCGAGATTGCCGTGCTCGATCGAGTTGAGCATCAGTTCCTGCAGCCCCACGACGACAGCTCCGGGATCGGGACAGGCGAGGGCCAGCATGGTTGCGAGATTGCGCGCCTCAGTCGGGGTGCGGATGTCGAACTGCCCCTCGATGATCGAACCGATTGCCGACTGGCGACCGGCCACATCCTCGCGCAAACGATCCAGTCGGTCCCGCACCTGCAGACCAGAAACAACGAATGATTTCAGCGACTCATCATCGAAATCATTGCGCAGGATCATATCTGGCCGAAGCACCGGATCGTCCACGTCCTCATTCGAGATCAGCACGATCAGCGGGCGTTCGGCCTGCTCGTCATCGAGAGTCAGTTTCTCGAAGCCCGGCTTGTCCGCGATGATGGTGCGATAGGCACTCGCATCGATCTTGTTGCCGGTCACGATCGCGGCGGTCAGCGAGACCGTTCCGACAAGATCGGCAAGCCGGACCGCAACGTGCTGATTGTCGATCATGATCGCGACATCCGCCAGGCGACCATGCTTCTTGGCGATGCTCATCAGGCTCTCCGGCTCACGAACAGGAGGGTGAGGTCATCCCGGAAGCTTTTCGACTGGTCCGGGAATGCCGCCTGCATGATCGTCGGCAATCGATTGCCCGGCTGTGCACCGGCGCCTTTTTCACCAAGCGCCGTAACCTGGGCGGCATCCAGCGAATTCTCGGGCGCGTCGAAATCCTCGTAGAGCGCATCGCTGTAGAGGAAAATCCCGTCGCCCGGGCCGAGATCCACAGACTGTTCCTCGAAGACGACGCCCGGCTTGCAACCGGCAATCTGACCGCCCACCTGAAGCTGGCGGGCCGCGCCGCTCGAGGACAGCGCCACCGGATAGGGGGCACCGGCCGAGGACATGCGCAGGGTCTGGCTGGTCCGGTTCCAAACGCCGTAGAACACGGTCGCGAATTGCTGCACCGGCAGGATCTCCGACAATTTGTCGTTCAGCGCCGCCATGAAGACCGCCGGCTCGCCGGCCAAATCCTTCAGCTGGCGCAGGAGAAGATGAACCCGGAAGGCGTTGATCGCCGAGGACACGCCATGCCCGGACAGGTCGACCAGGATGAGGCCCAGCCGGTTTTCATCCACCTCGAACACGTCCCACAAATCGCCGCCCAGCTGGTTCGAAGCCTGGTAGAAACTCTCGATATCCAGCCCGTAGGGTTCGGCGATCGACTGAGCCTCCTCGCCGCTCTTGAGCAGGGCGAGCTGCATCTGTTCAGCGGTTTTCAGCTCGGTTTCCATGCGCGTCTGGTAGCGCTGCAGCTGTTTGACCAGACGATCGCGCTCCAGATGCAGGCAGACGCGGGAGACCATTTCCCCGGCATCCACCGGTTTGGAGACGATGTCGGACGCGCCCTCGCTGAACGCACGGACCTTTTCGTCCGGCTGGGACAGGCTGCTCTGCACCAGAATAGGGACAGCCAGATTGAGCTCGTTGCGCACCCGCCGGCAGACTTCATATCCGTCCACATTCGGCATCACGATATCGAGAATGACGATATCCGGTTCCCAGGACTGGATCTTCTTCAGGGCAAGATCGCCGTCCTCCGCCTCCTCGATCGTGGTGAATCCCGCCGATTTCAAGATGGCCGTGATCATCATGCGCGAGGAGCGCAGGTCATCCACAACGAGGATGCGCGCGTCTTCGAGACCGGATTCAGCGACTTTCTGGGATGGTTTCAAGACATGTTCCGATCAGGCTGCTGGGATGAGGTCATGAAGCCGGGAAACCTCGATGACTTTCTGAACACTGCCGGCGGCACCGCCGATCCGGAGGGTTTTTGCGGCCGCACGGGCCCGGTCATTCGCGAGCAACAGCATACCGATCCCCGCGGAATCGATCATCTGCACGCGCGACAGGTCGATCACGACGGAGCCGAAGCGCGATTCCTCGACGAGCTTCACCACGCCCTTGAACGTCTCGTGGTCGTCGAAGGTCAGATTGCCCGACAGGCTGATGCTTGTCTGACCTGCCTGATCCGAAGCCGTGAACTTCATATCCGTCTCCTAGAACAGCACGATATTGCCGTCATCGGACGGCGTGTCTTCGGTGACCGTTTCGTCTGCGGCAGGCTCGATATCGGCCCCCAGCAGTTTTTCCGCAAAGACACCGCGTACATCGGACAGTGAAATCGCGTCGACGATCTCTCGCGAGACGCGGGAACACGCCTCGTCATCGGAAAAACGCCCCGGATGGGTGCGCATGAATTCAAGAATGGCGTCGAGTGCGGTCAGCACGGCACCGGTCCGCTGTGTCATACGGTCCTGGAACTGCATCGAGATCACCACTTCACGAACCTCGTCGCGAATCTGGTTGGACATTTCCGCCGAGCGGTCGAGAACGCCGGTCAGGCGCTGATCGCGCTGGAGGAGTTGTTCCAGCAACAGGGCGAGTTGTTCCTTGGCACCGGCCTGCACCGACATGTCCATACTGCCGACATCGCTGAGCTGGCTATATTCGGTCCGGATAGACTCGATCACCTGCTCAACCTGTTTGCGGACCGTATCGATATTTTCCCGCATGCGTTCCGACAGGGAATCGATCCGGGTCGACATGTTGTGCATCTCTGTCGCGACGACCTGGAATCCAGCCCCGGCCGCGCCGGCCCGGCCGGACTCGATCTGGGCATTCAGCGAGAGCAGCCGGCCCTGGCGGTTGATGCCCTCGATCTCGGTCACGCATGCGTCGAGATCCTGCATCTGCTCGATGATCGCATCGAGCGAATAGATCAGGGAGATGCCCTGTTTCGACAGAATGGTCACGCGCTGGGTGACCTGGTCGAGCGCTGCCTCGAACAATTCTGTCAGATCGGTCAGCTGGTAGGACTTGCCATCATGTTCAATCGCGTTGAACTGGCCAACGAGACCGCCGAGATGTTCGACCTGATCCTGGGAGTGATCGCTGAGCCGGTTGAACAACTCGCTCAGCTGCGCGGTCTCCTGCTCTACATCGCGCGAGGTCTCCGCCAGGATCGCGTTCGCGCTCTCGATCGCGCCGAGCACCAGGCGCGCAAACGGGGACGCATCCGCGTGCGCGGTTTCGCCGATGGAATCCATCCGTCCGGAAAGTGTTGTTCCGAGCATGCCGTCCGTCATGATCGTGTCTTGGTCCCTGACGGCGAGCATAGCTCGCTGATGGTTGGCAAAATCTTATCCTGCGGCACCTGGTGCAGCACCGCACCGATCTCGTACGCAACCTTGGGCATGCCGTAGACGAGACTGGTCTTTTCGTCCTGCCCGATCGTCGCCGCACCGGCTTCACGCATCGCCAGAAGACCGCGCGCACCATCCCGTCCCATACCCGTGAGAATGACGCCAACCGCGTTGGCACCACAGGCCTGGGCAACGGAATTGAACAGGACATCGACAGACGGTTTGTGACCCGAAACCGGGTCTCCGTCTGTCAGGCGGCAGACATAATCCGTCCCTGATCGCGTGACCGACAGATGACGTCCCCCGGGCGCGATCACGACCTGGCCCGGTTTCAGGACCTGGCCGTCCTCGGCCTCGCTGACAACGGCCGCGCTACGACCGTCCAGCCGCGCCGAGAATTGCCGGGTGAAATGCGACGGCATGTGTTGCGCGATCACTGTCGCCGGAGCATCAGCGGGAAAGCCGGACAGGAGTTTGCCGAGCAATTCCACCCCGCCGGTGGATGCGCCGATCGCGATGATTTTTTCGGTCGTCCTGAACGAGACCGGCCGGTCTTCCCGATCGCCTGCCGTTCGACGCGCGCGCACACGGACCGGCGCACTCGCTGCAGCCCTGACCTTGGCAACCAGTTCGCCCGCCAATTCGGGCATCGCCCGTTCCAGGTCGACCTGCGGTTTGGCAACAAAGTCGACAGCGCCGAGTTCGAGCGCCCGCAGGGTGATATCGGCGCCCTCCTGGGTCAGCGACGACACCATGACGACGGGCATGGGCCGAAGCGACATGATTTTCTCGAGGAAGGAAATCCCGTCCATTTTCGGCATTTCCACGTCCAGCGTGATCACGTCCGGCGCCAGTGACTTGATCATGTCGCGGGCGGTGAAGGGGTTGGACGCCGTGCCCACGACCTCGATCTCGGGCGAGGTCTCGAGCATGGTCGGGATCATGGCGCGCATCAGGGCACTGTCGTCGACAACCAGTGTCCGGATCCGATTATCGCCCATACTCCCTCACTCCCATTCCCGCGCTCGGCACACGTCCTAGAAGAGCTCGATCGAGCTCTCCGGACGCCGCAGGGGCGGCGCTGCACGCAGCTTGCGCTCGACCTTCACGACGCCGGTGGTATCCCGTTTCTGCAACAGGCGGCGCCAGGCCTGACCGGTCGAGGGATCGAAGACGATCCGCCGGCCTCGTGTGCCGCCGAGATCGAAGGCGGCGACATTGAGTTTTTCGCTGCGGGCGAAATCACGCGCGAAATCGGCGTTCTGGTCTCCAACGCCCTTCATCGTATTCATGACATTGCCGCCGCCGAAGAATTTGCAGACCAGGTTCCGCTTACTGGCACCGGCCTTCAGCAGGTCATTGATGAGCGTCTCCATGGCGTGATTGCCATAGCGCAGCGACAGGGAAACGCCGCCCCACTCGCCCTCGTCATCATGCGGTAGCATGAAATGATTCATGCCGCCGATACCGGCCTGCGGATCGAACATGCACGCCGCAACGCAGGACCCCAGGACGGTGGAGATCAGCTCGTCACTGCCCGGCGGCGACAGGTGATGCGTGCCCGGCAGAACCTTGACGACCCAGCGCTGGCTGGCCGGGTCGAGATAGCGATGGGAATCGCTCTCGGTGAAACGGGGGCGGGGTTTGGCGCTCATGCGTCCTCCCCGCCGGGAACCCGGTAGATGGTCCGGCCCACCGGTTCGAAATCGGAATCGCGATCGAGAACGGTCTCGGAATGGCCAAGGAAGAGCCAGCCTCCCGGCTTGATGATCTGGCGATAGCGGGCGATCAGCTGGGTCTTGGTCTCGCGGTCGAAATAGATTGTCACATTGCGGCAGAAGACCGCGTCGAACTGTTTCTTCATCGGCCAGGTGCGCAGCAGATTGAGCCGGTTGAAGACGATGTGCCGCCGGATCTCCTCCGACACGGCAAACCGCTCGCGACCCGGCAGGAGCTGGCAGTAACGCGCCCGGATACGCGGCGGGATCTGGCTGCCCGACCGGCGCTCATACTCGCCCGCTTTGCAGACCGACAGGACCTGGGTGTCGATATCCGTGGCGAGGAGTTTCCAGTTCCAGCCCGGTGATGATTGCAGCGCATCCGCCATCGTCATCGCCATGGAATAGGGTTCCTCACCCGTCGAACACCCGGCCGACCAGAGCCTCAGCGTCCGGTCACCATCGCGCTCGGCACGACGTTTCCACGCAGGCACGCAGACATCGCGAAGATGATTGAAATGATGATCCTCGCGGAAGAAATGCGTGTGATTGGTGGTCAGCGCATTGATGAGGTTCCCGCGTTCGGTATCGGCATCCGGGCCATTGAGGCGTTCGATATAGGCACCGAAATCGCTCAGGCCGAGCCGGCGCAACCTGCGGGCCAGACGGCTGTAGACGAGTTCCTTCTTGTGATCGCCCAAGACGATACCGGCATGGTCATAGATCGCATCGGCGATCATGCGGAACTCGGAGTCCCGCATGATGAATTCGCGATCGCCGTCCGCTCTGGCCGATAACGTCATGGATGATCGAACTCCCTTTGAGGGGTCTAGAACTCGCTCCAGTCATCATCCTCGTCGATCACCTGTTCGGCGAGGGAGACCTGAAGGCCGCGCGCACCCTTGGACGGAACCGAAGGTCCTGTGCCCGTTGCCAGCATGACCGGCTCTTCCTCGAAGGCGGCTTCGTCGCCATTCTTGAAGAAGGCCATGCGGCGGCGCATGCGCGACGCCTGGTCGGCCATGGTCTTTGCCGCGGCAGCATTTTCCTCGACAAGTGCCGAATTCTGTTGGGTCATCTCGTCCATCTGGGTGACCGCCGTATTGATCTCGTCGACGCCCGAGGCCTGTTCGCGGGAAGCCGCGCTGATCTCGGCGACGATGTCGGCAACGCGCTTGATGGAGTCGACGATCTCGGTCAGCGACTCGCCCGTCTTGTTGACGAGATCGACACCGCCCTGGACCTGTTCGGTCGAGTCGACGATGAGATCCTTGATGTCCTTGGCCGCCTGCGCCGAACGCTGCGCCAGGGAGCGGACCTCCGAGGCCACAACGGCAAAGCCGCGACCGGCATCACCCGCCCGGGCCGCCTCGACAGCGGCGTTGAGCGCCAGGAGATTGGTCTGGAAAGCGATCTCGTCGATGACACCGATAATGTCGGAGATGCGCCGCGAGGATTCCTCGATCTTGCCCATCGCGTCCACGGCTTCACCGACCACCTGACCGCCGGTCTCGGCGGAGTCGCGGGCCGACACGGCCAGCTGGCTGGCCTGTTGGGAATTGTCGGCATTCTGTTTGATGGTCGACGCCATTTCCTGCATCGACGCGGCCGTCTCCTCGAGATTGGCGGCCTGCTGTTCCGTCCGGGTCGAGAGGTCGGTCGCACCCGTGGTGATCTCCTCGGCGCCGGACGCTACTTCACGCGCGGCGGTCGAGATCGCCTGGACGGTTTCGCCCAGTTTCGCGGCCGTGGTGTTGGCGTTTTCCTTGAGCTCGTCGAACACGCCCTCATAGACCGTGTCGATCCGGCGCGTCAGATCACCGTCGGACAGCGATTGCAGCATCTCGCCGATATCGTCGAGCACGCTTGAAACCGTGCCGGCGAGCGTATTGATGCTCTCCGCCATGCCCAGCATGAAGCCGTCCTTGCCCTCCAGCGAGATCGTCTGGGTGAAATCGCCGGATCCGACCGCCGCGACGACGTTCTGGATTTCGGACTCGATGGCTTTCTCGGCCGTCTCGTCCTTCCACTCGACGACCGTGCCGACACGATGGCCCTCATTATCTCGCACGGGGCTCGCG
The DNA here is from genome assembly GCA_965228215.1 of uncultured Maricaulis sp. Lineage (GTDB taxonomy): Bacteria > Pseudomonadota > Alphaproteobacteria > Caulobacterales > Maricaulaceae > Maricaulis. Next base: position 837,588 of record OZ245800.1, read on the forward strand.
ATGAGTTTGAAGGAGCGTCCGCCGACCTTGATATCGGTCTCGAAAGCGCTGGACAGATTACTCATTAGGCCGCGTTGATGGGCCGGATTACGATGGAAGATATCCATGTTCTGACCGAGCAGGTTCTTCGCGTCGAAATTCGTCAGAACCTTGCGCAGATCCGCTTCTGCATCGGACATCATCTCGTGCTGTGACTTGTTCATGTAGACGATGTTGAACGCGTCGTCGGCGACCATCACATTGGTCGTCGTATTGTCGAGCGCCGCCCGGATTCGGGCGTTCTCGCGCATGCGCTCGGACCGGGTGAGATCGGTCGCGTATTTGACGACCTTGTACGGCTTGCCATTGAGATCGAAGATCGGGTTGTAGGAGGCCTGGATCAGGATCTTGCGACCGCCCTGTCCAACCCGCTCATACTCGCCGGAATCGAATTCACCGCGTCCCAGCTTTTCCCAGAAGGCGCGATATTCGGCACTGCCGCCGTATTCGCGATCCACGAACATCGAATGATGCTTGCCGCGGATCTCGTCGAGTGAATAGCCGACCGTGGCGCAGAAATTCTCGTTAGCGGTGATGATCGTGCCATCCAGCTCGAACTCGATCACTGCCTGTGACTTGCTGATCGCCTCGATCTGGCTGGTCATGTCCGCGGTCCGCATCTTTTCGGCGGTGATATCCGTCGCGAACTTCACGATCTTGCAGATCTCGCCGGTGTCGTCGAAGACCGGGTTGTAGGAGGCCTGGATCCAGATCTCCCGGCCGCCCTTGGCCAGGCGGCGGAACTCGCCGGACGAGACCTCGCCCTGACCCAGCGTGCGCCAGAATTCGCGATATTCCGCGCTGGCTGCATAGTCCGGATCCGCGAAGATGGAGTGGTGCTTGCCCTCGATCTCCTTGAGCGAATAGCCCATCGCTTCGCAGAAATTCTCGTTGGCCGTGATGATCGTGCCGTCCAGCTCGAACTCGATCACGGCCTGGACGCGGTGCAGCGCAGCGAGCTTGGCCTCACCCTCGGCAAAAGTCCGGGCTTGCGTCTTGAGCTCTTTTTCCTGCGCGGTCCGGTCCTCCCACTCGACAATCGTGCCGATGCGCTGGCGCTTGTTGTCGAAGACCGGGCTGGCGATGAGGCCAAAGGCGCGGGCGCCAATATCCAGCTTGGTCTTGTGGGGCTTGTGCAGCCGGTCGAGGATCGAGCGCTGATAGCTCGGATTTTCGTGGAAGATATCGATATTGGAGCCCAGGAGCGTGCGGGCGTTGAATCCCCGCAGGACTTCCTTGATGTCGCTCTCGGCCTCCTCCATGACCTCGGACATCGTCTCGTTCATGAAGACGATATTGTAGTCGGCGTCGGCGATCATGACATTGGTCTGGCATGTCTCCAGCGCCTGCCGAATGCGTTCCTGGTCGGGCCCGCCCGCGCCATTGCGATCAGCAAAGAGCCAGGCCCCGGCGCCGAGCGCGAAGACGAGACCCGGCAGGATCGCGATCCAGGCCGGCATGCTGCCTGCCAGGAAAAGGGTGGCCAGCGCGGCCAGCGAACCTCCGGCGGCGATCGCTACCGGCTTGATGAACCCTGCGGAATTGGCGGTCGAATTGGCCGCGACAGTCGTATTTGCGTTCGAGTAGGTCATGTCACTCTGTCCTCTGGTCGCGGTCTACTGGATGACGCCGTCGGCGCTGTCCGTTTCATCGAACAGGTCGGCGTTGAGCAATTGGGAAAGGTCGAGCATCGCTACCATTTGCTCGTCCTCGGTCAGGAAGCCGGAAAACACGCGCTGGTCTTCACGGGAACTGGTTTCGGGCACCGGCCGGATATTCTCGTCCGAGACGGTGAGGATGTCGGAGACGGCGTCGACAAGGAGACCGACCATGCGGTTCTCGATCGCGACGATCACGATGACGTGGCGCTGGCTGGTCTGGGTGTGACCGCCGCCGAGCCGGCATTGCAGGTCAACGATCGGCAGGACCGCCCCGCGCAGGTTCAGCACGCCGCGCACGAAGGCCGGCTGGTTGGGAAGACTGGTGACGTCCGACCAGCCCTTGATCTCCCTGACCGACATGATGTCGACGGCGTATTGCTCCGAGCCAGCGGCGAAACTCACATATTGCCGGAGGCCGGAGCTGAGCTCCCCGCCCGCGATCTGCGGCGGTGTGGCGTCCGAAAGGGCGGCGTCTGCAGTCATGCGTACTTGCCTCCGGTTTGAGGAATGTCGTCCGCCGGTCCGTGACGGGCGGGTTCGCGCGTTCCGGCGGGCCCGCGATCGCTCGCAGCCAAACCGTCGATATCGAGGATGAGGCGGACACGGCCATCGCCGAGAATGGCGGTACCGGCGACGCCGCTGATGGCGCGATAATTGGTCTCTAGGCTCTTGATGACGACCTGTTGCTGGCCGAGCAGTTCATCGACGACCAGGCCGATCTGACGACCGAACTCGGTCTCCGCCACCACGACCAGCTTGCGCAATGCCTCGGCCTTGCCGACACGTGAAATGCCGAGTGCCGACGCCACATCAACCAGGCGGATCGGATCGCCCCTCAGGCTCATCACGGTTCCACCATCGGGCATGTCGCGCATATCGCCCTGTTCGGGGCAGACCGTCTCCACGATCGAGGAGAGCGGGATCACATAACGCTCTTCCGCGACCGAGATCAGCATGCCGTCAAGCACAGCCAGGGTGAGCGGCAGGGCCAGGGTGAAGGTCGAGCCCTCGCCCGGTGTGGAATCAAGCGTAACGCGGCCGCCGAGTTTCTGGATATTTCGCCGGACCACGTCCATGCCGACACCGCGGCCCGAGACATCGCTGACTTCGGCCGCAGTCGAGAAGCCCGGCATGAAGATCAGGTTCTCGATCTCTTCCTTGGACAATTCCGCGCCCTCGGGCACCAGCCCGTTCTCGACGGCTTTCTGGACGACTTTTTCCGGATTGAGGCCCCGGCCGTCATCACTGACACGGATGAGAATCCGGCCATTGCGATTCTCCGCCGACAGCCGGATGCGGCCGCGCTCGGACTTGCCGGCGGCCTGGCGGTCTTCGGGGGTTTCGATCCCGTGATCCATGCAATTGCGGATCATGTGGGTCAGCGGATCGCTCAATTCCTCGATGATGGTCTTGTCGACCTCGGTGGTTTCGCCCTCCAGTTCCAGGTCGACACTCTTGCCGAGCTTCTTGGAGAGGTCCCGCACGATCCGCGGAAAGCGGGAGAAGACCGCCTTGAGCGGTTGCATACGCACCGCCATAACGCCTTCCTGGAGCTCGCGGGTGCGCATGTTGAGGTCTTCGAGCGCCTGCAGCTGGCGGACATGACGGATGTCCACGAGTTCGGAGAGGCTCTCCAGCGCCATGGCCTGGGCGATGACGAGTTCGCCGACCATGTCGACAAGCCGGTCGACACGATTGAGATCGACGCGGATGGAGGTCTGGGCCGGCGCGGCGACATTGCGATTGCCGGCATCAGCCAGGGCGTCCGGGGCCGCGGCGAGGTCCGGTTCCGCGATTGCGACGGGTTCGACCACGGCCTCGCTCCGGGACGGGCTTTCCTCGTCCTCCGGAGCGGTTTCGAGGTCTGTCCGGGCAGGGTCGTATTCCTCGATCTCGAGATCGCAGTCACCGTCCACGAATTCGAACACGTCCGCGATGGAGTCCCGGTCAGGTGCATGGCGGACGATCAGCGTCCAGGAGAGATGGCCCTCCATCGGATCCATGGCGTCCAGCTCACCGATCCGGGAAACGTCCGCGGTCACGCTCACCTGGCCAATCGCGGACAGGGCGAGGAACAGCATTTGCGGTTCATTGGCGGATTCGAACAGAGCGCGATGCGGACGGAAGCTGACGCGAAAGGCACCTTCCTCACCCGCCACGTTTTCGGACCCGCCAACCGGATTGGCTTCCGGGGCGGGGTTCGCGACAGGGCTCGTGGCAGGTGCGGGCGATCCGCTGCCGAGGATCTGTTTCAGGCGCGCGATCAGTGCGGATTCCAGTCCGGGCTCGGCTTCCTCGCCAGCCCGCGCAGCGGCAACGAGGTCCTGCAGGAAATCCCCGGCCTCGACGACCATTTCCGGATCGCCTTCACCCAGGGCCAGCGCTCCGGAGCGAAGCCGGTCCATATAGCTTTCAAGCTCGTGGGAGAGATCGACCAGGCGCTGGAATTTGAACGCGCCGGCACCAGCCTTGATGGAGTGAACCGCCCGGAACATCTCGTCCAGGTCGTCCGCCTCGTTTGCCCCGGGGGTCAGCCGGACGGCAACATCCTCAAAGCGCTGCAACAACTCGTCGCACTCCTCGAAGAATACCTGGCGAAACTGGTCGAATTCATCCACCACGCAGATCTCCTAGCGGCACACGCGATTGACGACGCCGACCAATTGCTGCGGGTCGAAGGGTTTCACGATCCAGCCGGTTGCGCCGGCTTCCTTGCCGGCGGTCTTCTTGGACGCGTCGGCCTCGGTCGTGAGAATGAGAATGGGGGTGCTGCGGAACCGCGGATCCTTGCGGAGTTTCCCGACCAGGGTGATCCCGTCCATCTTCGGCATGTTCACGTCCGAGATGACGAGATCGAATTCACCCTCGAGGGATTTCTGCAGCGCTTCCTCGCCGTCCTCGGCTTCGACAACCTCGAAACCCTGCTGTTTCAGCGTGAAGGAGACCATGTCACGCATGGTCTTGGAGTCATCCACGGCTAGAACGCGTTTAGACATTCGTATTTCCCCAATGTTCGATTTCCTTTTCGAGGCCAAGGATCTGGAAGGCCTCCAGGAAGGGTTCGCTCGGTCGATCGAGTTTCAGTGCCTTGCCGCGGGTTTCGCAGGAGCGGGCGGCACCCAGCAGGACATGCACGGCCGGCGTGTCGATCAGGCTGACTTCGCTGGCGTCCAGGAGCAGGTCTGCATCCGTCTCGAGACGGGCCAGCAAATCCGTGCGAAGTGCATCGGCACCGGCGGCGTCGAGGCGCGCTTCCAGCACCACGGTGTCTGGCGTCTGTCCCATGTACGGATTGTCCCTGTTCAGGTTGTCCGTCGAGACCAAGCCGATTCCGCTAACAGATTGCTAACGAATGGGGCTGCGCGCTGCCGCGGCAACAGCACGGATTGGGCTTTGGTGGCAGTGGATCAGGCGATTTCACTCGATTTATGGTCATGTGAATTCGCATCAACAATCCTGAATTGTTTTTTCTAGCGACCCCCGGCCGCTGATTGAATCGCTCCCGCGAACCCGCCTAGTCTCGCCGGCAAGCAAAAAAGCCAGGTTGGTCGAACAGGAGTCTCGGCGATGAAACACGCCATCGAGCCCAGCGAGGAACAACTCGCAACTTTCCTCAAACGCGCCGGCGACGGTCCGGTTCACATGGTCAATCTGCTCAAATTCCGGGAGAAGGCTGCCTACGCCGACGGACGCGATGCGGATCTGCCAGGGGTGGACGCCTATATGCGCTACGGCGCCCCGATGACCGGCATGGTCGAAGCCGCCGGCGGTACGCTCAAATTCTCCGCCATGACGTCGCCGCTGCTAGTCGGCGAGCTCGACGAGAAATGGGACATGATCGCCATCATGACCTATCCCAGCGCTGCCACCCTCGCCGAGATCGCATCCACGCCCGAATACGCGGAGATCGCGGTCCATCGCTATGCCGGGCTGGAGGGTCAATTGCTGGTGCCCTGTTTCGCCGCTGAGACGTTCGCCGGATGAGTCTGAAATCCATCCTGCCGCAAATCCTGACCAGTCCGGACGTTCAGGCGGTCGCCCGTGCCTGGTATACCGCACGGCGGAATCTGCGTGGCGGACAGCCTGTGCTGCACGCCTTTATCGAGCGCGACGACCCCTATTCCCATCTTCTGGTCCAGGCCCTGCCGCGGATTGCCGAGGCGTATTCCGCGCGCATCGTCTGGCACGAAGTTGGCGCGCCCGACCCCTCGGCCGCACCGGAACCGGAGAAGCTGGCGGACTGGGCCAGGCGCGATGCCGGATATCTCGCAGATGCCTATGGCCTGCAGACCGGCGACACAGAGTTTCCGGCCTGTTCGGACCCGACCGAGGGCGAAATCCTGCGCGAACGGCTGGGCCATTACGGCTCGGCGATGACCTGGTTCGAGGGCGAGTGGTATTGGGGGGTCGACCGGCTGCATCACCTGGAAACCCGGCTGGGCGCCGAAGCGCCGATATTCGCGCCCGTCGCGGAACCCGACCAGGCTGACGGCGGCGAGATCGATGTCTTCTTCTCCCTGCGCAGCCCCTACACCTATATCGCCGCCATGCGGATGTTCTCTCTGGCTGAACGGTGGAATGCGACGGTCAATTTGCGACCCGTCCTGCCCATGGTGATGCGCGCCCTGCCCATTCCGCGATCCAAGCGTTTCTATATCGTCCGTGACTGCAAGCGCGAGGCGGACAGGCTGGGCATTCCTTTTGGCAAGATCGCCGACCCGGTCGGTCCCGGCGTCGAGCGCGGCCTGGCCATCCTGTGCCGCGAGATCGCGGAAGGACGGGGACGAGCCTTCCTCCAGGCTTTCATGACGGCGGTGTTCTCGCGAGGCATCGATCCAGCAACCGATTCCGGTTTGCGCAAGATCTGCGCGGCCGGCGGCGTGTCCTGGGCTGAGGCGCAGCAATGCCTCCGGTCGGACGACTGGCGGGAGACGGTGGAGGCCAATCGGCAGGCGCTTTTCGACCTCGGACTGTGGGGCGTACCCACCTTTCGCGTGGGCGACCGCGCGGCTTTCGGCCAGGATCGTCTCTGGCGGGTCGGACGCTGGCTCGGCGGCCGCTAGCCCAGCGCGCGGGATATCATCCAGAACGTCCCGAGGCCCGCAAGCAGGGCGATCGCGAGATACCGGCCCTGTTCGAGCCTGGCTTCGGGCAACACGCGCCTGAGGAGGGTGAGTCCGGTCAGAAGGACCAGGACGAAGGCGATCTGGCCTGCCTCTACGCCGATATTGAAGCCGAGCAGGGCCGGCAGGAGGTCACTTCGATCCAGCTCGATCTCCAGCAGGATCCCCGCGAAGCCGACCCCATGCACAAGGCCGAAACCACTGCTCATGAAGACGGCGGTATGGCGCGCCCGGCCGCCCGCGCCCAGCCAGCCGAGATATCCTGCCGTCATGGCCGCGAGGCCCAGCCACATCGCTTTGGGAAAGGGCGATGGCCCCACGAGGTTCACAAGCGCCAGGACGAGGATTGCCAGTACCACGCCGGCGATCAGCCGCAGATCCACCTGACGGCCGGCAAGCGCTGCCTCGGCCGCCACGAACAGGATCGAGAATCCGATCAGTGCCTCGATGGCCGCCCCCGGTGGCGCGACCAGTCCAAGCGCTGCGAGAGAGAGCGTGGCTGAATGGCCGAGCGTGAATCCCAGCGTGACTGCGAGGAGCCGGCGCCAGCCGGTGATGATCAGCAGCAATGCCGCCAGGAAGGCCAGGTGATCGGGACCGCCGAGAATGTGTTCGAAGCCGAGGCGGAAATAGTCCGCCACACGGCTGAACAGACCGGCGGGCCGGCCCGCAGGCGAGATGTGCGCCGTCATTCTCTGGCGTGTCAGCACGAATTCCTGGCCGCTCCCGATCTCTCCTTCGACGCTGAGGAAATGAACATGATTGGGGGAGAAGGGCGAAAACACGCTGACCCGGATCGTCGTCTCCGCCGTCGCGTCGGCGTCGCACGACCAGCGCAGGCTGCCGCGCAGGCGACCATCCGGCAGTAGGCGCGCTACCGGCACTCCATCCAGCAGACAGGCCTGACCATCCCGGCTGATCTGCAGGCCCTCGACGAGGCGCAGACGAAACGCCTCTTCCAACGCTGTGCCCTCGGGAAAGAGGCTGAGAAATATCGTGGCCTGCCGGGCCGGCAGCAGGAAGACGCCAGACAAGCCCGCCTCATCGATCTGCCAGCTCGATGACGACCGGCTCCGCTCGTGCGCGAGCGCGCCGGGTGCCAGCAGGCACGCCGTGACAACGAGCAGGAGGAGACGCCGGATCACGGCTGTTCGCGCTCGATATCCGCGCCTGCGCGCAATCGGTCGAGATAGGCTTCCAGCGCGGCTTCCTGCGCGCGCTCGATCCAGAGTGCGGTGACGGCATCGCGCCGGCTCTCGAAGTCGGCAAGCTCGCCCGGCTCGCGCTCCAGCAGCGTCACCTGGTGACGGCGTTCACCAACGGTCACGATGACAGTCTCGCCGGCCACCTCGATTTCCGAGACCGCACGAACGAGAGTCTCACCCAGATAGGGCCGCAGATTGCTGACGCTGAGCAGCCGATCCGGCGGGTGCGCGGCCGGTCGTGCCAGATCCCCGGTCAGCCCGCCCGAAAGCCAGTCGAGGCGCAGGCGGGGTTCGGCCGCGAAACGCGCCTGTTCCGCATTGAACAACTCGCGCAATTCGGCCTCGGACGGATCCGCGTCGGCCTGCGCGATCACAGAATCGATCATGGCGATGACGATGGAGTGACGGATGGTCGAGGCATTACGCGGCAGGTCGAGCTCGATCGCGCGCTGGAAGAGCAATTCTTCGTCGATCAGACGGCCAAGCGCCCGTTCCCGCGCATCTTCCGGCAGCGGATTGCGACTGTCGCGTTCCATGGCTGTCAGGGCCAGGTCGAGCTCATGCCCGGAAATGGCGTGACCATTGACCCGGGCAACGGCCAGATCATCCGACGGCAATCCGCCATCCGGCATGAAGAGGCTGAACAGGGCCAAGGCCGCGCCTGCCAGACTGCCGGTTAGCCAGGCTGTCCGCGCGTTGATCATCCCTCTTCAACCGGTGCAGCCACCGGCAGGTCCGAAGCCCGGAAGCCCAGATAGATCGGCGAGGACCAGGCCCGGTGCTCCACGTCAGCGATGCATTCCTCGTCCATGTCGACGCGGTAGTCACCAAGGCAGGGATTGGCCCGGACGCAGCGGCCCTCGGCGTCGTATTCGCAGCGCAGCGGATCGCCGTTCACCTGTCCGGACGCTTCCTGGATGGCGCGAACATAATAGACCGCATCACGCGCCGCCGAGGCGAATTCCGGGTCGGTGAACTCGATGACGCAACCCTCGCCCCGATCGTCACAGGGCAGCGTCAGCCAGTCATCTTCGATCAGGAGATCAACATTCTCGTCCGGCGTGATCTGCGGCCTGATCCGGACGACTTCAACGCGGCTGATGCGATAACGCTCATTGCCTGGATTATAACATTCGCCGCGGCAGAGGCGCTGCAGCCGGTCCGGTTCGAGACCGCGCACGGCATAGTCCGGACAGCTCGGATTCTGGCGCAGCGAACCGACAGCCCGCACGCGAAACACGGGCGCATCACCTATCTCTGCATCGCCGCCCATCGGCGCGAGGACATTGCCGTTTGCATCCACCAGGTCGAACCAGAGCAATTGGCGCAGGCCGGACGTCGCATAGACATTGCGGGTCTGCAGCGCGTCCCAGATACCGTCGCGGCTGCGTTCGGTTGCGTGGGCCGCGACCAGGCCACCGCCTGTGAAGAAGCTCGACTGGCGTTCGATCTCGGTCATCTGGAAACCCAGATTCGCCAGCAGTTCGGCCCGGTCAATCGCAACGGATTGCGCGGGAGCCTCACCGTCCGGCGGTCGCATGGCATTGGCGACACGCTCGGTCACGGCACCACCGGCATCGGTCATGAAATGCCGGCCGAAGGGTTTGTAGCCGATACCGGGGCGCGAGGTGTGCGTGTCGGACGAACCGATGAATCCCCAGCGGAACCGGATCGTGTCGTCACCATCAAATTCGCTGATCGCCAGCCCGTACTGAACCGAGGTCGTCGGATTGTAGTTGAAGGCCGGCAGGAAACAGTCGCGGCACTGACCGGCATCCAGCCAGTCGGCGATCGCTTCGCCGCGCACTGTCAGATGAGCGCCCAGTCCGATATCGACGGCATTGCGCCGCGCCGTCTCCGCGCGTTCGGCACAAACCTCGGCGCTCTCACCGGCTTCCAGGCAACGTTCTTCGATAATCTGACCCGCACGCTGGCAAGCCGGCAGATAATCGGGCCGCGCAGGCGGACAGACTGGCTCGTCGGTCGTGCCGAACGCCGCTCGCCAGGGCCGGTATTCCTCCGAATTGCCGTGCCCCGAGAAGACCTCGATCAGCGAGAAGGCCTCGGGCCGTTGTTCGGCCAGCAATTGCTTGTCCCAGGTGGTTCCGGGCGGGGTGTAGAGCCCCCAGGTCGAACCGTGCGGAATCACCAGCGTGTCGAGCCCCTGGGATTCCAGCCGCTCGACCAGCTCGCCCGGCGTGGCCGCCAGCTCATAGCAATCCGGCGGAAGGTCGGCAGAGGCGAGATCGGGATCACAAAGCGGCGTCTCGCGGATCTCGCCGATGAAATGTCCGAAATCGTAGTAATCTTGCCGGTTGGCCATATCGAGCAGGACGATTTCCGGGGGCAGGAGAGCCCTGGCATTGTCGCGCAGAACACGCACGGTGGTGCCCGCCGCGGCGATCGGGCGGGCCGCGATCTCGTCGGCATCCAGGCTGCGGAAGATGACATTCTTGTGCCCATAATGATCCTCGGGCAGCGGCGCGACCTGGGTCCATTCAAAACCGATAAAGGGCACGACATCGGGCGCGGAGCCAGTGCTGGACTGGGCCTCGCAACGCTGCATGGTCTGCAGGGTTTGGGCCCAGCGGGCCGGGGTCAGAGCCTCGGCATGATCCGTGATCGACCAGAAATCCAGCGCCGAGCAATAGCGCGCGAAATCGCAGGCATCGGCGAGCGGATTGGCACCCTCGCCCCGTAGCAGCGGCAGGGCCCAGACGAAGGCGTCGGTCGAGAAGGTGGAGTGGACGTGGAGATCGCCGAACAGGATTTCCGTTTCGACCGGCGCACCGACACCGGCGCGGTCCTCAGCCTGGCGGGCACGTCGCTCGGTGACAATCTCCGCCGGAATTTCCGCGCCGGCGATTTCGCCGGGACCGCGGGTTCGACCGTGCCAGCCCTGGAAGATACCAACGAAATAGAAGGTGACGGCCAGGACCAGGACACCCAGCACTCCCAGTCCGCCGATCACATAGCGATTCATGGCCCGCCTCCCGTACCGCACTTGGCGTTTCGCGAGATCGAGGCTATGTTTTGGCACCTATAGTGTCAATTCTTTTCGATCCGGCTTCCAATGGCTGAAATGAATCCCGATGATGGACGGCATGCGCGCCGGTCGAAGAACCGGTCGAAGATCATCCATGCCTTCAAGGAATTGGTTCGGGACGGACAGGCATCGCCGACCGCGAAGGAGGTCGCTCTGCGTGCCGGCGTCGGTCTGAGAACGGTCTATCGCTGTTTCGATGACATGGGCTCGCTCTACCAGGAGCTGGTCCAGGACCTTCACGGCGAATTCCTGCCGCGCGCCGCGCTTGATCTCGACACCGGCGACAGGGCTCTCCGTCTCGAACGATTGCTGACCAATCGCAGCGCGGTCTTCGGGGATATGGAACCGTTTCTCCTGGCCTCTGAAGTCAAGCGCCATGTCTACAAGACGCTGGCCGAAGACTACGCCTACCTGCTGACGATGGAACGCGAACGGCTGGCCTTCGTCGTCAATCCGGACGAGACCCTGCCGATCGAGATGGTCGAGGCTCTCAACGCGGTAACCGGTTTTTCCTTCTGGCGGCGCCTGCGGATCGAACAGGGTCTGGACCGGGAGATGGCGGGCCGGGTCATGAGCCGGACGGCACACGCTATCCTCGCCTCGCAGCGGGACCTGCCGCCGGTTCCGTCGCAATTCCGGCTTAGCGAGACCTAGCCGTCGAGGCTTTCCAGCCAGTGCTTGCGGCACAGCGAGACATAGTCCGACTTGGCCACGCCGACCTGTTCGCCCTCACTGACAGCGCCCCCGGTGGAATCGCGTCGCAGATTCATCGTCGCCTTGCGTCCGCAATGACAGACCGTGCGGACCTCGCGCAGATCATCGGCAATCGCCAGGAGGGCTGCCGAGCCGGGAAAGAGCTCACCGAGGAAATCCGTTCGCAGCCCATAGCAGAGCACCGGGATATCCAGTTCATCACCGACCCGGGCGAGGTCCCAGACCTGATCCCGTGAGAGAAATTGCGCCTCGTCGACGAAGACCGCGTCGAGCGCACCCTCCGCCTTCTTCGCGGCGATAGTGTCGAACATGTCGGTTCCATCGGCGTAGAGATGAGCCTCCGCGCTCAACCCGATGCGCGATTCAATCTCGCCGATCGTTGCCCCCTCATGCGAGGCGTGCAACGAGGACGTCCAGAGCATTACCTCCATGCCACGTTCCCGGTAGTTGTGAGCCGCCTGGAGAAGGATGGCCGATTTGCCGGCATTCATGGCGCTGAAGGTGAAGTAGAGCTTGGACATGCAGCCTGCCTAGCTTGATTCCGGAGCGTGGCCAGACAGCGGCAAGGCCCCGGCAGGCCGGTTATCCACGTCAATGTCCACGACAATTGACGTAATCAGGATCCACCGTCTCGCGACCAGCGGACCCGATGGTAATTCCAGGCATCCCGCACGATCACGTCGATGTCCGACCTTTGCGGCCGGAAGCCGAGCACCTGTCGCGCCATCTCGGTATCGGCGTAGAGGACCGGCGGATCACCGACCCGGCGGTCATGCACTTCCGCAGGGATCTCCAGCCGGGTCTCGCGTTCGACCGCGCGCAAGACCTCCAGCACGCTCGTACCAACCCCGGTGCCGAGATTGCAGGCGAAACTTTCATCGCCCGCCATCAGGCGATCCAGGGCTGCCAGGTGACCGGCGGCCAGGTCGTCGACATGGATGAAATCGCGCAGGCAGCTGCCGTCGGGCGTATCGTAATCCGTGCCGAAAACCCGCATCGGTCCCCCCAGACCGGCCGCCGCTTTCAGGGCGTTGGGTATCAGATGGGTTTCCGGATCATGCTCTTCACCGATATCGCCATCCGGACTGGCCCCGCAGGCATTGAAGTAACGCAACGCCGCGAAGCTGAGTTCGCCCGCACCGGCGGCGCTCTCCAGCATGAGTTCCACGGCGAGCTTGGACTTGCCGTAGGTATTGATCGGAGCGCGCGGATGGCTTTCGGTCAGAGGCAGGGATTGCGGTTCGCCGTAGACGGCGCAGGTCGAGGAGAAAACGAGGCGGCGGCAATCATGCGCCCGCATCGCCTCGATCACCCGCAATGAACCAGCGACATTATTGTCCCAGAACTCCAGCGGCCGGGCCTCGCCAATACCGACCTCGATCGACGCCGCGAAATGCATGACCGCGTCCGGCCGGTGTTCCGTGAATGCCCAGGCGAGCGCTGCCGGGTCGCGGATATCTCCCTCGACCAGCGGCCCCCAGCGCACGAAATCGCGCTGCCCGGCGGTCAGATTGTCGAAGACAACCGGTTCGTCGCCGCGCGCCGCAAGCGCCTTGGCAACATGGGAGCCGATATATCCGGCACCGCCGAGCACGAGTACTTTCATGATGCGCCTCCTCCGATCAGGCTGACCATGCGCGCCCGCGGATGCCGGTCCGAAACCCTCGACCACCAGGCCTCGCCCTCTCCTGCCGGAAGCAGGGCAACGATACATCCGCCGAAACCGGCACCGGTGATGCGGGTGCCGACGGCGCCCAGTTCAAGACTATCGGCAACGAGCCCATCGATGCCCGGTGTCGAGACGCGGAAATCATCCCGCAGCGACGTGTGGCTGTCATTCATCGCCTCGCCGAAGGCCTGAAGGTCATCCGTCCGCAACAGATCAGCCGCGCGGCGGGCCCGCCTGTCTTCCTCGATCACATGCCGCGCCACCGGCCGCAGCTCATCCTCCAGCCGGGCAAGCCGCGCCGGGTCCACACCGCACAGATCCGTGACGCCCAGCGCCTGGCACGCCGCCTCGCAGGCATTACGCCGATCGGCATAGGCGCCGTCGGCCAGCGCCCGGTCTTCACCGGAATGCACGACCGCGAAACTCCAGCCGGCCGGAATGGCGAGCCGCTCATAGGCCAGGTCCGACGTATCAAGCGCGATGACCTCTCCCGGCACAGCCAGGGCTACGGCCATCTGGTCCATGATGCCGCACGGAACACCGATGAAGTCGTTCTCCACGCGCCGGGCCAGTTTCGCGATCTCGACGCGTTGTGTCTCGTCGGCGGGGCCGTGCGCCGCCAGAAGCGTCGCGACGATCACGGCTGCGGACGAGGACAGACCGGCACCGGCGGGCATCGTGCTGGCGATCGCCACCTCGCACCCACCACTGATCCAGCCCTGGGATCGTGCTGACTGGAGCGCCCCCCTGACATAGTCGGACCAGTGGCCCGCCGCATGGGCGTCCGACGCGAAACGCGCTTCGCCGTCAAAATCCTGCGAGTGAATGACGTCGTGATCGCTGCTCTCGCGCAGGGCGAGCTCGACACCGACCGGCAACGCCGCGGGCAAGACCATGCCGCCGTTGAAATCCACCCATTCGCCGATGAGATTGACCCGCGCCGGCGCCCGCACAGTCCGGTCGGGATCGGTCCTGAAGCGGGATCTGAACAGGGTCTCGATCATGTCTCACGCAAGGCCCTGGCTGCCTCCTGCGGATCGACATCTACCGTGAAAACGCCCGTCGATTGCTCGACGCCTGCCAGGTATTTCAGCCGGCCGGCGGAGCGCATGATCGGGTAGAATTGTACCGTGAACTGGAATTTCCCGCTGGTCTCCCGGGGCGCGGCCTGGACATTCATCATCAACGGCATGGGTGCATCGAAGAGCGCATCATAGCGGCGCGTCATCTCGCCCAGCAAACCGGCAAGCCCCTCGATCTCCTCCGCGCTCATTTCCCACGGACCGGCAACGCGGCGTTCGCAGCTGAGCCAGGTCTCGTAGGGGAAGCGCCCGAAGGGCGGCGCATAGGCATGCACCGGTCCCGCCGAAGCAATCGCGAAAGCCTCACCCCATGCACGACGATCGGCGTCGAGGTCGTAACCGGCCCCGAAGGCAGCCTCGGCTCTCGCCTGCGGATCGGGCACGAAGGGGAAGGCATAGAGCTGGCCATGCGGATGGGCCAGTGTGACACCGACGGCATCCCCCCGGTTCTCGAACGGCAGGACATAGGCCGAACCGGCATCGAAATGCGCGGCATAACGATCGATCCAGGCTTCCACCAGGAGAATGCGTCGATCCTGGCTGAGCGTGGCCAGATTGCCCTCGCTCTCCGGCGCATAAACAACCACTTCGCATTGCCCGGCTGCACGCCCCGTCTGCCACGGCGCCGCAGCCGCATCAGGACTGTCGTGATGCAGGCTTGGAAACCGATTGCCGAATACGGCCAGTTCAAAATCCTCGAACGGGATCTCGGTGACGGGTCCGTCCGGAGCGGCCGGCGCAAGCGGGTCGGCTGCCGTGCTCGGCTTGAATGTCCGGTTCTGGCGATGCGGTGAATAGATTGACCAATTGCCCAGCAGAGGGTGTCGCCGCAATTGCGATCCGGTGGACACCGGGTCGGTGAACTCGCCGCCGACCGGCTTCCCCGGGGGTTCATAGCCGAACAGGATCAGTTCCCGGCCGTCCGGCTTCTGATGCCGGTGGCGGTGATAGGTCCGGCAATGCCCGTCGATCTTCATGCCCGACCACCCCTCTGCCGGATCCCGTTTCCCTGACTTCGTCTCTAGCGGTCTTCGGCTGCCGCGTCATCATCACTCGGTCGAGTGCAGCTGGTTTCAACGCAGAACTTGCCTCCCGGGCGGAATTGGCCGTCTATTGCGGACGGGATGGACGAGCGTCGGGGGAGAGCGCGCATGGAATCCGGACTGGGTATCAATGGCGTGCAGGCCGCCGTCTTTGTCTTCATCACCATCGCCATCGGCGTTCTCACCATGTGGCGGGTCTCCGTCATGAAGAAGGAAGCGACCGATTCCGAGACGGAATACTTCCTTGCCGGCCGCAGTCTCGGCTGGATCCTTGTGGCCGGCTCGATCACCCTCACCAATCTATCCACCGACCAGCTGGTCGGCATGAACGGCAATCAGATGGCGCTGCTGGCCTGGTGGGAACTGGCCGCGGTGGTCGGCCTGCTGATCCTCGCCTTCGTCTTCCTGCCCATCTATTACAAGAACCAGTGCCGCACGACGACGGAATTG
Organism: uncultured Maricaulis sp.; assembly: GCA_965228215.1. GTDB lineage: Bacteria > Pseudomonadota > Alphaproteobacteria > Caulobacterales > Maricaulaceae > Maricaulis. The sequence continues at coordinate 853,620 of OZ245800.1, forward strand.
CTGGGTCAGCGCTATAATGACAGCAATATCAGAGCCTTGATTGCTGCGCTCTTCCTGGCGGGCAATATCATCGTCTTCCTGCCGGTCATGCTCTACACCGGCTCGCTCTTCCTGCAATCGATGTTCGGCCTCGACCTGCCGATCATCTTCATCGCGACGCCGCTGGCCCTGATCGGTGCGGCCTATGCCGTGTTCGGAGGCCTGCGTGCCGTGGCCGTGTCGGATGCGATCAGCGGAGTCGGCGTTCTTGGCCTCGCCGTGCTCGTTGTCGTCCTCGCGCTCAAGGCCATCGATTTCGATCTCGGCGATATTCCGCCGGAACGCCTCAGCATGGTCGGCTCGGACGACTCGCCGATCCCGTGGCACACCCTGCTCACCGGCATGATCTTCATCCAGATCTTCTACTGGAGCACCAACCAGACCATCACCCAGCGCGCCATGGCCGCAAAAAGCCTCAAGGAGGCGCAGAAAGGCGTGCTGGCCGCCGCGGGCATTCGTCTGCTGATCGTGCCGGCCATCGTGGTGATCCCGGGCATTGTCGCCTTCAAACTCTTCGGTGATGTCGGCGATGCCGCCTATGGCCAGATCGTGGCCGCGGTCCTGCCATCCTGGCTGTCCGGAGCCTTCGCCGCGATGATCGCCGCCGCTGTCCTGACCAGTTTCAACTCGGTGCTGAACTCGTCGACCACGCTCTACGTGCTCGACATCCACGAGACCTATTTCGACTCCACGCCCAATGTTGCGCGGATGAACACTGTGATCACGCTGGGCTTCGTCGTGCTGGCTCTGCTGCTCGTGCCGCTCTACGAGGGCACGCCGAGCATCATCAATCTCGTGCAGCAATTATTCGGTCTGCTGTCCATGCCGATCCTGTCGGCCTTCATCGTCGGTCTGATGTTCCGCAATGTCGGCGCGGGTGCGGCGATGGTCGGTGTGCTGTCAGGCACTGCGATCTATGCCGGTTTCACCTTTCTCTGGACGCCGATCCACTACATCCACCTGATGTTCATCACGCTGATCGCCTGCATCCTGATTGCCCTCGTCTACAACCGCGTCGTACTGGGCAACCGGGCGGATTTCGTCGGCATGCCGCGCTAGTCCCGCCAGGCCGCAACGCCGGCCGGACGCAGGTCTGCGCCGCCGAGGACGTAGTCCGCATTGTCTGGTGCAATGCCTGCCAGCGAACCCGGCTCGGGTCCGTAATTGAAGGCAAAGCGAAGATCACCGAGGCGACGCAAGCGAATATCCGGCGAGGTGAGGGTCAGCGGTATGCCGGCTTCAGTCGCCAGCTCGGCGATGACCCGGCCCAGCAATTCGCCCTGCGGCCAGCCGGCCAGATAATTCCAGTTATCGCGGGACAGCCAAAAGGGTGATCCGTCGGCAAAACGGGCGCGCGGGGCCAGTCCGGTTTCGATGTCCTCGCGCCAGCGCTCAACCGCGAGGTTTTCTCCGGCCAGCTCGATGATCTCGGTCTTGCCCGGACGCAGGCTCTCGACCCGCGTCACCTTGAGCGGCAGATGGGTTTGCAGTGGTCCGGGCGGAAGCTCTGGCGGCAGCTGGAAACTCTCCGTCTTGGATCCCGTCCGGCACAGGCAGAGGACGCGCGCGTCGAGTTTTGCGAGGCCGGCCACGTCCTGGTCCGACAGGTGGGGCAGGCCCGGGATCACAACCAGCCGATAGCCCGACAGGTCGGCATCTGGCGGCAGGATATCGATGTCCAGGCCGAGTCGCCGCAACACGCCATAGGTCTCGAATGCCTGCCGCAGAAGGTCCAGTCCGACACCCTGCGGCTGGGCCTGGTGGGTCCACTGGCCGTCATAGGAGAAGAGCAAGGCGACATCGGCCCGGCGAGTGTCCTGGTCTGCGATCGAAACAAGGTCGTCCGCGACCTGTCTCGCCTCGGCCAGAGCCGGAGCCGGTTGATCGTCGGGACGCAGCAGACCCGCGTGCATCTGTTCCTGCGCGAACGGGCATTGCCTCCAGCGGAACCAGCTGACGAGATCGGCACCATGGGCCAGCGCCTCGAGGCTCCACAAACGTACCATGCCCGGCAAGGGCGCCGGATTGTTCGGCGCCCAGTTCACCGGACCGGGTTGTTGCTCCATCACGCCCCACTTGCCGGAACAACCGCGATAGAGATCGTGATGGAAGGCCTGGAAGTCCGGATGTCCCTGGCGCAGCCAGTGCTGTTTTTCGTCCTCTGACACCGGGCTGAGATCCAGGAAACCCAGCGGGTAGCTGTCCCAGGTGGCGATATCGATATCGGCGCCGACCTTATGATGGTCGAACGCCATGAAGGCGCCCATGAAATTGTGCGTAATCTCCCGGCCCGGGCTGAGCCGGCGCAAGATCTCGACCTGTTCCCGGTTGAAGCTGACGACCTGGTCCGAACAGAAACGCTGATAATCGAGCACGTGGGACGGATTGGGTTCGGTCACCGTGCCGACAGGCGTCTCGACCTCGGCGAAACTGCGATAGGTCTGGCTCCAGAAGACATTACCCCAGGCCCGGTTCAGCGTATCGACATCGCCATAACGAGCTGCCAGCCACTCCCGGAATGCCTCGAGCGCGGCTGGAGAATAACTCTCTACCGTGTCGTGACAGCCATATTCATTGTCCGTCTGCCACATGACGACCGCGGGATGCTCGCCGTAGCGCTTGGCCATTTCCGTCGTGATCCGGCGCGAATGCTCGCGATAGACCGGACTGGAAAAACAATAGTGCCGGCGCGATCCGAAACCGCGTTCGCGGCCGTGCGCGTCGATTGCCAGAATTTCCGGGTGCTGGTCGATCAGCCATTTCGGCGGCGTGGCGGTGGGTGTCCCCAGAATGAGTTTCAGGCCTGCATCCCCGAGCGTATCGATCGCTCGGTCGAACCAGTCCCAGTCATATCGTCCGGGATCCGGTTCGAAGAGCGCCCAGGCGAATTCGCCGATCCGTACATGGGTGATACCGGTCTCGACCATCCGGGCGGCGTCCCGTGCCCACATCTCCTCGGGCCAGTGTTCGGGGTAGTAGCAGACACCCAGCCTCATGACGGGATCCTTTCGAGCAAGATCAGGCGCGCGGTCTCGGCGCGGCCCGGGTCCAGAACTTCACCGGTCTGCATCAGCGCCCGGCCGGAATAGTCTCCCAGCGGCCATTCCGCCGGTTCGCCCTGCAGGGCCAGTTCTGTCATCGCATAGTTTGCATCAGGGTCGAGCCCCGCCAGACGGATCCGCGCTGCGAGCGGTCTCTCCGGTGTCGAGACGCGGGCGATACGCAGCGCCGCCCTGGCTCCGTCCTCGCTCACGAGCAGCGCCGCGTCCGGATCATCGCCGGCCTCGCTTAGACGCCACAGGCGCGCACGACCCATCCAGTCGCGATGCTGTTTGTACGCGTCGATGCCGCGAGCGAGCACGGCCCTTTCCTCGGGCGACAGGCGCTCGGGATCGGCCTCGATCCCCAGATGGCCAAAAAAGGCGACCGGGACACGAAAACTCATCGGCAGGCTGCGGCCTGTCATGGGATTGGGCGCCGGTCCGACATGCGCACCGAGGAGTTCCGGCGGCATCAGCAGGCTCGCGGCGCGCTGGATCCGGATACGGTCGATCGCGTCGGTCGCATCGCTCGTCCAGAAGCGGGTGACATGGGGCAGGATGCCCAGATCAATCCGGCCTCCGCCACTGGCGCAGCTCTCGATCTCGACCTCCGGGAAGCGCTCGCGAAGCCGCGCCAGCAACGCGTACAAGGCCGCTGTCTGCGCACCGCCACGCTCCACCCCGTCTCTGCGGGCGGGATAGAGATCGCGATTGCAATCCCATTTTAGATAATCGATGGCGTATTCATCCAGCAGTGCCGAAAGCCGTTCGAACAGATAGTCCGACACCTCGCCGAGCGACAGGTCGAGCACGAGCTGGTTGCGACCGGTCGGCAGGTCCTGGCCCGGATGACCGAGCACCCAGTCCGGATGCCGGCGGAAGAGGTCCGAGTCGGGGCTGACCATTTCCGGTTCGACCCATAGCCCGAAACTCATGCCCTCTCCGTGCACCGTCTCGATCAACGGGCCCAGGCCCGCGGCAAACCGGTCTGCGTCAACGAACCAGTCGCCGAGGCTGGTCGTGTCGTCTCGCCGACCGCTGAACCAGCCATCATCAAGGATGAAACGCTCGGCCCCCAGTGCAGCGGCGGAGCGCGCCAGTTCACGGCAGGACGCGTCGGAAACATCGAAATACCGGGCCTCCCAGGTATTGAAATGCACCTTGCGCCGGACCGGACGCGACTGGCTGCGCGCATAGGCATGAAGCTCGTGGGAAAGAGCCGAGAACCCATCCTCCGTCACGGCGAGCACGGCTCTCGGCAAGTCCAGCACCTCGCCGGGCTCGAGCCGGATCTCGCCCGGTGCCAGATCACGCTCGGCGAGGATCTGGGCACTGCCGTCGACCGATCTTTCCACGGCCAGCCGGAAGGATCCGCTCCAAGCGAGATGACAGGCCATGGCACGACCTGCGCGCTCGCTCGTGGCGGGTTCGCAGACGATCAGCGACGGGCCTCCATCGAACCCGGGTCGCCCGCCCCGTCCGACCTGCTCGATCCGGCCGCCCCCGAAGGCGCGGCGATTGACATGCCCCTCCCGGCCCCAGGCACCGGTATGCGTCAGGACCTCACCGGCCCAGTCGGGGGCCGGCAGGAGAAGCGAGGCCGCGCGAAGAATGTCGATCGTCGCATCGCCCCTGTTTTCCAGCCGGGCCTCGCAGACAAGAACATCACCGTCGAAACGCAATTCCTGGAAGACGCAGCAGCCCGTATCCGGGTCATCGGCCGTGAGCTCGATCCGATCTCCTCGCAACGCCGCGCGGACGGCCGTGTAATCCACCCTCCGGCGATCACCGGTGCGGACGGCGTCGAGCTGGCTGATGCCATGAAACCCGGCACCATGCCGGGCCAGCTGGCAGGGACCGACCGGATGATCCGGGCTCGCAGGCAGGCGCTGGAAACCGTGTTCGCCTGCGGGCGGTGCGCTATCGGCCGGCCCGAACCAATCGAGATGCCATTCACCCGGCGCCGCCTCGCGGATGCGCAGACTGTTCCGGTCGCCTGAAATTTCGAGAATCACCCGCGTCCCCGCACCCGATCGATTGGTCCGCGATCATGCGAAAGCCCGAATACGCCGTCCAGCAGAATCAGGCCGAACGCCCCCTGGCATGCACCGGTCTAGAATCTGAGGCGGATATCCACGCCGGCACGCTGGCGCTGGGTCTCGTCCCCGAACTCGGCATCCACACCGAAGTCAACACTCACCCGATCCGTCTCGATGAACTGGATCCCGGCAGAGACCGTGGTGACGTCCTCCAGCAAGGTACCGATCATGGCCGCGTCGGAAGCCGGATTGGCGCCGACAAAACGCATCGGCAGGTCAACCCTGTCGGTTGAGTTGAGGCGGGTTCCAACGCTCAGCGACGTCACCAGCTGCTTGTTCTCATCCAGGTTCTGCCAGATGTGACCGAAGGTGAGTTCCGGGGCGACCGCACCGATGTATTGGGTGTCGGCCTGCACGGTAATGCCCAGGCCGTCCAGTCCGCGTTCGGCCAGGCCCGCATGGCGCAGCGCCGTTCCCGACACGGTCAGCGACGGCGTGGCGAAGAAACCGCCTTCATGGCCGCCGAACTGGTGCGCCACCTGGCCTTCCATGCGCAGATAACCGGTCTGGAACTCCGCCTCGCCCACGCCCGGCTGGAATACCGTGACCTGGCGCAGGCTGTCACCCCAGCTCCAACCGCCCGACAGGCTTGCCCCCAGGGTGAAGCCGCGGTCGATATCGCGCTGTAGGCCCAGGGCCGCTGACACGCTCTGCGTTTCCAGGCGGGCGCGATCCTCATCCACCAGGATCCGGCCGCTCTGCTCGAAGGCGATCGCCACAGCAGCCGACCAGTCCTCGCCCAGCGGCTGTTCCAAACCTCCGGCAAAACGCGCGCCGCTGCGGTCAACCGAGAAGGCCTCGAAACTGGTCTCGCGATCGCTGATATTCATCTCGATGCGCGACCAGACACACTGGTCATCAAGACCGGAACCTTCCGCACCACAGCGGAAGAGATCATGCGCCGTGGTGTTCGCGATGTTCAGTTGCGACTGCATCACCGAGACATGGGCTTCCGGGTTCAGCTCGCGGAACACGGCCGCGTACACATCCTCCTGGCCCGCCTGCATATTGCCCAGGAAGGCCAGCAGACGACCGATACCGGCCGAACGGTCAACCTGGACCGCGCTGTCCATATGTCCGCCCAGCGCCCGGTCATTGCGATTGAGCGTCGAGATGCCGCCGAAATCCGTGGCGATGTTTAGATAGAGCCCGTCGCTCTCGGCCGCGACCGAGAAGTCCACCGCCATCGTATCGGCGATCTCCAGGCCATTGTCCGTCGTGGTACCGGCCACCTGGAAGAGCGGCACGGCGATATCATCCTGCAGCCAGGTGAGGATGACCTCGCCTGTACCCGCAAACGCGGCATCGCCGGTCACGTCCACACGGTCGGACGCATAGGGGCCATAGGCCACGTCGAACGCCATGTGGCCGCTGGCCGTCTGTTCGAAATTTCCGTCCAGCGCGACCGTGTTGATGACCCGGGCACCGAAGAGGATGTTGGTCTGCGGTGTCGCCAGATGGTCGAAATTGCCGAACGTGTCCCCGTTCAACAGGTCGATCGGCAGACGCGAGGCAGCGAGACCCATGTTGAACGTGCCGGAGTTCGAGAAGGTCGCGTCCGCGACCGGCGCGCTGAGACGGGTCGGCGGCACGTCCTGGACCAGGCGCACCGGAGTGGGATCCTGGCGACGCGACTGGCTGGCCATCTGATAGGCCACGTCGGCCCCGTCCAGCATCTCCTCCGCATCGTCGTCGCTCTGCGCAACGGCAATCGGGTCCGCGCTCACAGGCAGGCTCACCTGTGCCGCTTCCGGCTGCATCGCATCGACGCCCAGCACGGTGACCGGCGTATCGCCGAACATCGCGCCCGAAGCCGGCGTCACGCTCGTATCCTGGACCGGGGCGGACGGTGTCTTGTCCGCCGGGGCCTGGCTTACCGTGACATCCTGGATCAGGCTGGCAGGCGCCTTGTTGTCCGTGGTTGCGACCGGTTCGGAGACCGGAATATCCGCGCTCTCCTGCACCACGCGTGTCGGCATCTTGCCAGACACGAGCGGTTCGGCGGGAGCCGGGTCGCGCATGTCGATCGTGTCGAACGCGATGAAGGTCGCACCCGCCTGGTTGTCGAACCGGTTCGAGCCGGACCCCAGGTCAACATTACCCACGACCAGGCCCTGGTTGATGACGGTGTCATCACCCGTCGTCGCCTCGATCGCCAGGCCCGACACGGCGCTGAGCGAGGTCATCGTGGTGATCGTGTTGAACGCGCCGCCATCCACAAACACACCGCGACCGCCGCCATCACCGCCGCGAACCGCGCCGCGCAGCACAGCCGTAATATCGCCGCCGCCCGCGGCACCCAGGCTCTGCAGCGTGACGGCCGTCGAACCGCTCTCGGTCGCGAGAACCGCACCGGCAATATCCAGATCGATACGGCCGCCGGAACCGCCCGGACCCGTCGCTGCGGAACGCAGGATCATGGCCGAGGAATTCGCGCCGCCGGTCTCGATCATGCCGGTCACGTCCAGGCTGATCGCGCCTGCACGGCCCGTGCTCGTCTCGGAGACTGCATGCACACCGGTCGAACCCGCTCCGGTCATCACGATGCTTCCATCGACAACCATGCCGATATCGCCGGAACCGTCACGACCCGCGCTCTGGGCGAAGACACCCGTCGAATTGGCGCCGGTGCCGACGATATTGCCGTCGAAGCGCAGAATGATATTGCCGCCCGTGCCTGCGCCGCCAGCGGTTCCGGCATGGTCGCGCTCGACCCAGCCACCACCGCCGCCCAGCGATTGCACAATGACGCCCCGCGCGGAAACGCCCGCGGTCATGATGGATCCCACTTGACGCAGGCTGATATCGCCGCCATCGCCGCGATTGTCGGCCGACAGATTGACCTGGACGCCTGCAGCGGCACCGAACACCGTACCGCCACCGCCGCCGATCGATTGCAGGACCAGACCGTGCGAACGCTCGCCCTGTGTCACGACCACGCCGCTATTGAGCAGGGAGACATCGCCGCCATCACCTGCGGCACCGCCGCTGCCGCCGAGAGTAATCACCGGGGTAATATCGCTGCCCAGGCGGAGATCACCGCCACCGGCACCGATGGATTGCAGGATCAGCGCGGCCGAACTCTCGCCGAGGGTCGCAACACCGCCGGAGATTTCCGCGTCGATGCGGCCGGCATCGGCACCCGATGAAGCCACCGCGCCGAGACGGGCCGTCAACTGGCCGGTCGACGCACCGCCACCCGTCAGGAAGAGGCCGGCAAACCCGCCGCCGCCGGCAATGCTCTGGACAATGCCGGCACTGGCCAGCTCGCCATCCGTCATCATGGCTCCGGTCTGGCGATAGACTATCTCGCCGCCTGCGCCGCCCGTTCCGCGTTCGCCGCCAAGCGCCAGGGAGACCTGGCCGATGGACGTGCCCGCCGGGGCCGTAATGTCGGCGAGCAGACGTCCGCCACCATCGCCGACCGACTGGATGACGGCGCCATGCGAATTCAGGCCAGTGACCGAGACCTCGCCGGTATTGCTCGACTCGATGCGCGCACCGGCATTGCGTGTACCGTCCTGACCGCCCAGAGACAGGTCGAAATTGACGGCTCTCATCGACGCTGCGCCCAGCGTGGTGCCGCCCTCCTGGGCCGTCCGGTTGGGCTGGTTGAGATTGGAGGTCAGGCTGATGATCAGATCGGAACTGCCGCCACCGCCGCCAATCGCCTGCACGAGTCCGGCTGTGGCATGGTCGCCTGACGTGAAGATCCGGCCGTTATTCGTAACGGTCACCCGGCCGGCATTCATGTCCGAGGCGCTGGTACTGCCGCTCAACATCTGCACGGTCGGCTGGGTGACATTCGGGTTGGAGCCAGGCCCCACGACCGGGACAGTTTCGAAACCGACCAGACCGTTGAAATTGATCCCGACCGTACCGCCGCCGCCATTGATGCTCTGGGCCAGTATGGCCTGGGACCGGTCTCCGAGCGCGTAAATATCGCCCGTATTGGTGACGCTGACTTCGCCGCCCGTACCGCCGGTACCGCCGCCATTATTGCCCACTGCGATAGCGATCGCATTGGAGAGGAGCATGGACGCAGGCTCCGCGGACAGACCGAAAGCAAGCGAAGCATTACCGCCACCGCCGCCGATCGATTGTGCATGGATGCCGTTGGAGTCGTCGCCCCGCACCACGATCGTACCGTTATTGGTGACGTCGACCCGGCCGCCATCGCCGCCATTACCGCCGACGCCGCCGACCGCGAGGACAGGCGATCTTGTCGGAGCACCGAAGGCCGCATTGAGATTGGCGACCATGGCGCCATTGCCGCCGCCGCCACCGACCGACTGGGCCAGTATGCCGTGAGCTTCATCACCCGACGTGTCGATCAGCCCGTCATTGGTCACGGTGACATGACCACCGGTCTCACCATCACCGCCATTGCCGCCGAAGCTCAAGCTTGTCAGGAAACTGTCTTCGGCACTGTTCATGGCCGTCGCCGACAGCACGATGCCGCCATTGCCGCCACCGCCGCCGATCGACTGGGCCATGATGCCATGAGCCCGGTCCTTGAGAGTGATTATGCGGCCGGTATCGGCGACTGCCGCACCTGTTACCGGATCCACTGCGACCCTGTTGGTCACCACGACGGCGCCGCCCGAGCCACCCCTGCCTCCGACGCCACCGACGTTTAGACCGAGCTGGACAGTCTGGGCCTCCGAACCGGCATTGCCGGCAACGGCGTTGAGCACGGCTCCGCCGGATCCGCCGCCGCCACCAATGGAGGTCGCGACGATGCCGATGGCATCCTCGCCTTCGGTGTAGATCGTGCCGGTGTTGAGCACGTCAACACGATCACCTCTACCGCCCAGATTGCCGGCGCCACCGACATTGATATCCATGTTCCGGCTGCCGCCCTGGCGTTGCATGCGGGCGTTGAAGATGGCGCCGCCGATACCGCCACCGCCACCGACCGACTGGGCGCGGATGCCGTAACTGCTCGTGCCCTTCGTCTGGATGATCGCGGAATTGGTGACATCGACTTCGCCGCCCTGGGCGCCCTGGCCGCCCTGGCCGCCAACGCGCATGCCGAACGCGGTCGGTCCATTGCTGCCTGTTGCACCACCGGCCTGGTAGCCGAGTTCGGCAACCAGACCGCCCACACCGCCGCCACCGCCCGTGGCAAGTGCACGTATGCCTTCGGAATTATTGCCCTGGGTGAGGATGTCGCCGGTATTCTCGACATCAATATCGCCGCCAACAGCCCCGGTTCCACCGATACCGCCGGTCAGGATTGAGAAACTGCTGTTGGCATCCACGACGAGGTTGGCCACCGCACCGCCTGCACCACCGCCACCGCCGGTGGTCTGCGCGAAAATTCCATGGGATCCGGCCCCGCGCGTCACAATGGTCGCCGCGTTCTCCACGTCGACATCGCCGCTGATCGCCGCGATTCCGCCCTCCAGGCCGACGGCGATCTCCGCGCTGTAGTCATTGCGATTGCCATTGCCGGCCCGGGTCGCTCCGACCGAACTCGCGGAACTATTGCCACCGCCGCCGCCCGTCGATTGGGCGAAAATGCCGTGCGCATTGCCGCCACTCGTATCGATCCGGCCGGAAGCCTCGACATCGACATTGCCGGATCGGCCGCCGGTCCCGCCGCGACGCCCGATCGTGATATCGAGCGAATGGTTGGCGAACTCGTTGAATATCTCGTCGAGCATGGTGCTTCCGCCACCGCCGCCCGTACTCATCGCCATGATACCATTGGCGTTTTGGCCAGTCGTGACGATCGTTCCATCATGCTCGACATCAACATTTCCGCCGGCACCCCCGGTTCCGACATCACCGCCGACCGTAAGGTTGAGCGAGTTGGAATTCCGGATCAGGCCGAGGCCGACATTGAAGGTCGCCGAGCCACCGCCACCGCCCAGAGACTGGGCGAAGAGGCCGTCACTATTGTCGCCATCCGTGACGATATTGCCGAAATGCACCACGGAGACATCGTCGGCATCGCCAGCGCCTGAGCCCGACCCACCGACATTGATGATGGCCGAAGTCGAACTGCCCATCGGCGATCCGTTTCCTCCGGTCGCCGCGAAAACGAAGTTCACGCCAGCCATACCGCCGCCACCGCCAACGGATTGAGCGACGAGGCCATCGGAATTTCCACCGAACGTCCGGATCAGTCCGGCCGGAGTCGTCGAGGATCCGCGAACGACATCGACCGTGCCGGCATCGCCGCCACTGCCGCCCGTACCGCCGACACCGACAACGACCGGACTACCGGTCGGAGCAATGGCACCGGCGATATTCACACCGCCAACACCGCCGCCGCCGCCCAGTGACTGGGCAAGCAGACCAACGGAATCACCCGTGAATTCCACGGCTTCCAGCAGATCTTCACCGGGCGCCGGATTGGTGCGGAAACGACCATTGATGATGATATCGCCATGGCTTTCGACATCGACATTGCCGGCATCTGCACCCGTACCGCCCGTACCACCGATGCCGATACCAAGCCCGAAACCGCGCAGCGGGTTGGTGCGACCGAGATTCGGCGCGAAATTCGCCGCCGCCGTCGCATTGAAAGCGCCCGATCCGCCACCGCCGGCAACAGATTGCGCAAGCAATCCTACCGAACGTCGTCCATCGACCAGGATCGAGCCGGACTGGTCGACCGTGACATTGCCGGACCGATTGCCGGCTCCGCCGCTGCCGCCGAGCCCGAAGGCCAGCGCAGCCTCGCTGCCGCCGCCGGCCGCCGAGATGGCTCCGGAAATATTGATCCCGCCATGCCCGCCGCCACCGCCGACCGATTGCGCCAGCAGGCCGCGTGAATTGTCGCCGGACGCGAAGAGATCGGCATCCAGATCCACAGTGACATCCCGGCCGATACCGCCATTGCCGCCGAACCCGCCTATTCCGACGGAGAGCGTACCGGCCATCGCGAAGCCGCCCGTCACGTTCAGCCCGCCGACACCGCCGCCACCTCCAAGGGACTGTACCGTGACTGCATTGCGATCATCGCCCACGGCCTGGATCTGGGATCGTACGGCCGGATCGCCGGAATCGAGCACAAGATTGGCCGTCCCGGCATTACCACCATCACCGCCGAAACCGCCGATACCCACGGACAGGGCGCGGCTCGCCACGGTCGGGCTGCCCGGCTGGTTGACCGAGATCTGGCCGGTCACATTCACCCCACCGGCACCACCACTGCCGCCGACACTCTGGACCAGGACGCCGTGCGATCCATCGCTGCGTTCCCGGTCGGCCGGGACAACGAAATCGAATGAGAGACCCAGGATCTGGAGATCGAAGGGGATCACGCGCCGTGGCGTCGTGACATCGCGCCCGAGCCCGCGCGCATGCACGCTGCCCCGCACGGTCGCACTGACATTGCCGGCATTGCCGCCGGCACCGCCGAAACCGCCCAGACCAAATCCGACACTGCCGGCATTTCCCTGCGTGGAGATACTGAGACCGCCCGACACATTCACGCCGCCGGCACCACCCCCACCGCCGATGGACTGGACAAGAATACCGTCCGAATTGGACCCGTCTGTCTCGACATTGCCTGCGTAGAAAAGATTCACCGTATTGGCATTGCCGCCGGACCCGCCAAACCCGCCAAGACCGATGGCGCCGGTTCCCGACAATCCCGTGCTCAGCGACACACTGCCCGTGACGTTGACGCCGCCGGTACCGCCTCCGCCGCCGACAGACTGGGCGATGATGGCGCGAGCGTCGTCACCCTCGGTGACGTAATCGCCATTTATGGCGGCGCTGACCGTATTGCCTGTACCGCCGCCGCCTCCGAATCCGCCCAGGCCGAAACCGATACTGCCCGCACCGGTCCGGCCGAGTGTGATCGTGCCCGTGACATTGACGGCGCCATTGCCGCCACCGCCACCGACCGACTGGATCAGGGCGCCCGTCGCCTCATTGCCCATCGTGTGGACCATGCCGGTATGCGTCGCCGAGACCGTACCGGCATTGCCGCCGCCTCCGCCGAAACCACCGACGCCCACGCCGATCGTGCCCGCTCCGCCCGTCGAGGCGAGGCTGAGGCCTCCCGTGATGTTGAAACCGCCATTGCCGCCACTGCCGCCCTGGCTCTGGACGGCAAAACCCACAGACCGGTGGCCCATCGTGCCGATATCACCGAGGAAAACCGCGGATGCATTGCCCGCACGGCCACCACCGCCGCCCGTACCGCCAACCCCGACAACGAGATTGCCGGCAGCACTCATGGACGCCGACAGGCCGCCGGAAATATTGAACCCGCCATTACCGCCGCCGCCACCGACCGACTGGACGAGAACGGCACCGCTGTCTTCGCCATTCGTGAAGACATCGCCGCGCGTGGACAGGGTCGCAGTGCCGCCCGTTCCTCCCGCGCCGCCGGACCCGCCGACACCGACCATGATGTTTCCGGCACCCGTGCGGGAGGCCGAAATACCGCCGGAAATATTGAATCCGCCATTGCCGCCACCCCCACCGACGGACTGGACGAGGAGACCGCGAGCCCGATCGCCGAACGTGCTCGCAGCCAGCAGCGTATTGTTCGGATCGGCCAGGCCTGAATTCTGGATCAGCGAGACATTGCCGGCATTTCCACCGCCGCCACCGGAACCACCGACGCCGACGGACACGGCCCCGGCCAGGCCGCTGGCTGATCCGGAAATCCCGCCCGCAATGCTGAAACCGCCATTGCCGCCACCGCCGCCCGTGCTCTGCACGATGACCCCGTCAGAGCCGTCCTTGAATGTCCGGGCAGCGCCCGTGAAGGTCAGGCTGGCAGACGAGGCGTTGCCGCCATCACCGCCGGCACCGCCGACGCCGACACTTGCAGCGAGACTGCCGCCACTGGAACTGGCTGCGACCGATCCGGCGATCGAGAATCCGCCATTGCCGCCGCCACCGCCGGCGCTCTGCACCAGGATCGCGTCCGAGTCCTCACCGCGTGTGGTGACATCACCGGTGATAGCCGCAGTGACCGAACCACCGGCCCCGCCATTGCCGCCGGAACCGCCGACACCAACCGCAGCGGCCACCGATGCGGTACCGCTTGCCGCGACAGCGGCGCTGACATTGAACCCGCCATTGCCGCCACCACCGCCGACCGACTGGATGACCGCACCGGCAGCATCATCACCCATCGTCATGATATCGCCGGCAAAAGTGGAATGAACGAGGCCGCCGACGCCGCCCGAACCACCGGATCCGCCAACACCGACCGAGACGCTGCCGGCCAGACCGCCCGCACCCGCACCGGAAGCTGAAACCGAGAACCCGCCGGCACCGCCACCACCGCCGACAGACTGGGCAAGCAGGCCGGTCGCGAACTCGCCGCCAGTCTGGATACGTCCACCGGACCTCAGATCGACCTGGCCACCGACCCCGCCACTGCCGCCACTGCCACCAATGCCGACGGAGACAGATCCTCCGATCGGCCCGCCGGCTGCAGCCACGGAGATCGCGAATCCGCCGGTACCGCCGCCACCACCGACCGATTGGGCAAACATGCCGATCGCGTTCTGGCCACCGGTCGTGATGTCGACACGTCCATCAACATCAACCAGTCCGCCCCGGCCGCCGGAGCCGCCGGAACCACCGATGGCCACCGACACGGCGCCGCCATAACCACCTGTCAGCTGTGCGGCGAATCCGCCATTGCCGCCACCGCCGCCGACCGACTGCGCATAGACACCGTAGGAGCGCGCGCCGGTTGTCGTGATGACCGAGTCGGCAGGCTGACCTCCGACCAGGCGCTGGTTGAAATTCAGATCGACAAGCCCGCCATTGCCGCCGCTGCCGCCGGCGCCGCCGATCGCGACACCCGCGAAGGCGCTCAGCGAGGCTGCGCCACCGGCATTGCCGCCACCGCCGCCGACCGACTGGATGAAAATACCGTGGGAGTCAGCTCCCGTCGTTCCGATGACGCCGCCATGGGTCACCGTGACGGGGCCGGAGCGGCCGCCACCGCCGCCGCGTCCGCCGATCGTCAGGAAAACGCCGCCGCTCGTGCCGCCATCACCGCCGCCACCGCCGATCGACTGGGCCTGGATGCCCGATGACAGATTCCCGGTCGTATTGATCAGGCCGGTATTCGTGACACGGACCGTGCCGCCTTCGCTGGCATTGCCGCCCGCCCCGCCGATACTGACAAGCCCGCCGCCTGTACCGCCGGCGCCACCGCCGCCGCCAACAGACTGGGCGAAGATGCCGCGTGCCCGGACACCCGTCGTCGACAGCGATCCGGCATTGTTGACGACCACCGTGCTGCCATTGCCGCCTGCGCTGCCGGCCGAACCCAGGCCAACCAGGCCGATACTGGTTCCGCCACTGCCGCCGCCACCACCGACAGACTGGGCGAAGATCGCGTGTGCGCCGATACCTGTCGTGGTGATGACCGACGTCGTTTCAGTCGTGACCGTGGCTGATCCGGCGCTTCCGCCGACACCGCCGCTGTCACCGAACGCAGCGATACCGCCCACTGTGCCTGCATTACCGCCGCTGCCACCGACCGACTGGGCCAGAATGCCGTAGGCATCGGCGCCGGACGTGGTGATGTTCCCCGAATTATTGACGCTGACATTGCCGCCATTGCCACCGGCCGAACCGCCGCCGCCACCGGCGACAAAGCCGAAACTGTCGCCGCCACCGCCGGCGGCACCGCCACGGCTTTGCGCGAAAATACCGATACTGCCGGAGCCCGATGTGGTGATGGATCCATTGCTGTCGACCGTTACGGTGCCGCCCTGTCCGGCCGTACCACCGCCACCGCCGCCACTGGCGATATAGCCGCTGCCGCCATCACCACCGCGGCCGCTGCGGCTGAGTGCGTAGATGCCGTGGGAATTCCGGCCCGTCGTGACGATGTTCACATCGGCGGTCAGATCGATGTCGCCGCCAGCACCTGCGCGCCCGCCAGGCGCTCCGGGAATGGCGATGCCGTATCCGTCACCGCCCTGGCCGCCATCGCCGCCCGCACTGATCACGGTGACGCCGGACCGGTCATTGGACTCGATAAAGATATCGCCATTGTTCGCCGTCGTGACCGTGACCGTCAGGTCGCCGCCATCGGCACCGGCGCCGCCGGAAGACGGGCTCTTGCCGATCGTGGCGCAGCCGAAGATCGGCACGCAGACACGCACGCCGCCGCCGTCGGAACCATCGCTGCCATCGTCGCCATAACTGGTGCGGCTGAAGGGATTGACGTCATTGAGGCCGAAGCCAAGCCCGCCACCCGATGCGCCGCTGCCACCCGCACCGTTCGGTCCGGCGGCACCCGCCAGATTGATCGCCGTTGACCGGTCGAACACGGTCGCCAGGCCGGCCCGGGTGTCCTTGCTGTCATTGGTATTCACGATATCGACGGAGACGATCTGGTTCAGCAGGCCGTCGCGCTTCACTGCGGTGACTCGCCAGGTGATGCCGGAATCATTGTCGGTGAACGTGTCGTTGACGGCATCAACGAGGAGAATGAAATTGCCGCTATTGGTGAGAACGATCCGGTTGCCGAGAACTTCGACGACCTGTTCCGAAGCGTAGGTGATCGGATTGAGGACGTAGTCGCCGACACTGATGACGGCCGGAGAACTCCGCCGTTTGGCGCCATCCGGCTTGCCTGCCGCGAGGTCCAGTGAGGCGGGGTTCGCGAAAGCGTGTGCATCCGCCTGCGGGGCGGCCATGGCGAGCGCGAGCCCGCTGGCACTGCCACACAGCGCGAGCTTCCACGCAGAGCGCGGCGCTCGGCCCACACTCGAACCACTCATACACCATCCCCCTCGATCCGCTGCTTGCGCATGCGGATTTCGTGCCAAGTATTGCAAGCAAATCCGCATCAACGAAGGAAAAAATGACCTTGAGGGTCGAGATTCTCGATTCAAGCGAAACGCGTGCGCCCGGTTCGGGGGAAAAGAAAAGCCGCGGTCCGGTCGGGACCGCGGCTCTTGCTCGATGGTCTGAGGCGATCGCGCTAGCGCAGGGCGCCGGCCACCTCGCCGATCACACCCCGCAGGGCCGCCGCCCGGCGAGCCGTAGCTGAGTCATCGCCGGCAGCCGGCAGGTCGTCGGCCAGGCCGCGCAATTGCTCGGCCAGATCGGCATCGCTGGACCCCGCCTCGACATGCTCGGCCGCCCGGCCCAGCGCGTAGGACAGGGAGGAGGCCGTGTCCGCGGAGAGCGCGTCGTCGCGCACCAGCTGGTCCAGATAGGCCATGCCCACCACCGGGTGGTTCGGCCAGCTGACCTGGGTCTGCTGTTGCGGATTGAAGACCGTACCCTGGTTGGCAAGGCCCGCGGCGGCGATCTCGTTCGCGGTGAGGAACTCGCTCGGGATCATCTCGAACACGTCGAGACCGCGCGCGATCTCCGTGCCGTAGATGCGGCCCTGATACCAGTAGGACGACCAGTAGCCGCCGCTGATCATCACGTCCGGATCGACGGGCCCGCGATCGAAGAAAGCGATCTCGTAGACATTGTCGCTGTCGGTGAAATCGATCACCGAAATCCCGCCCTGATACCAGGACTGGACGAAGATATCGCGCCCCGGAACCGGGATGAGGGAACCGTTGTGAGCAACGCAATTCTCTTCTTCGGTCTGGGCTGACGGGATCTTGTAATAGCTGGCAAATTCCAGCTGACCGTCATTGAGATCAAAGATCGCGTTGGCGCCCCAGTCTGCCGGATCCTGGGCCCGGCAACGCGGCCGGCCGCCACCGCCCCACTCATCGGTAAACAGGACTTTGGTGCCGGTATTGTTGAAGGTCGCCGAGTGCCAGTACGCGAAGCCGGTGTCGACGACGGCGTCGACCCGGACCGGTGCACGCGGATCGGAAATGTCGAGGACGATGCCATTGCCCGAACAGGCGCCGGCGGCGAGGTTCAGCGACGGGAAGACCGTGATGTCATGGCACTGGTCGGTCCGGCGGGTGGACTGGGTGCCGTCACCGTGATCGCCACCGGACCAGAGGCCGGCAATGCGGCCGGTTTCGTCATCGGCGAAGACGCGCGGGCTGTCGACGATGCGCGACGCGGCCGGATTGTCGACCGGGATCTCGATCACGTCGATCGAGAAGAGTGCCGTTTCGTCATCACCCGGCAGACCGGCAACACAGCCTTCGAGTTCCTCTTCCGGACGGATCGAGCTCGTGCCGGAATTGTAGACCACGATCGTATTCTCATCGCTCGAGACGACCGAATGCGTGTGCGATCCACGGCAGGTCTGGACCAGACCGACCTGGCGCGGCGCGACCGGGTTGGAAATGTCGAAAATCCGGATGCCGCGGAAGCGGTCCTCGCTGACCTCCTCCTCGATACCCTGGCGTCCGCAATCGATGCGGCCGCGCGTGTCCTGGACCGACATGATCATCAGATCACCGACGATGGAGACATCGCCCTGGCCACCCGGACAGACGATCGAGCTGATCAGTTGCGGCTCGTCGTCGGCGATATTGTAGAGATTGATGCCGTGGTAATTGCCCACGGCCATCAGCTCGCCGGAAAACGCCATGTCGGTCTGGGAGAAGCTCAGGAAGGGCGCTCGGTCACCGAATTCGCGCTCGACTTCCTCATCGGTCGCGTCAGGTGCGATCAGCGGCGGCAGGCCGGCCGGGTTCTCGACATCGAAGAAGCCGGTGGGCTTGGGCAGGCTGGCAAGCAGTGTGAGGTTGGAAATCGCCTCTTCGGCATCGCGGAAGCCTGCAGCCAGACCATTCCGCGGATCCTCGGACAGGCCGGACAGGAAGGCACTCATGCGCCGGATCTCCGCCTGCTGTTCTCCGCGAACATCATTGACGAAGTCGAGCAGGACCGGGTCGTAGGCCGAGCCGCGCTGGTCCAGCAGGTGATCGACCATTTCGACGGCACCCTCGTGGTGCGTGATCATCAGCTCGAGGAAGAGCGCGTCGAACTCCATGCCGGTCGCTTCGCCCAGAGCCGTCATCTGCTCCGGGGTCGCCATGCCCGACATGTCATGATGACCGCCATGATGCATCGCATGCGGGTCGTTGAACGGGTCCGGAGCGTCTTCCGAACGTTCGACGAGCCAGCCACGCATGAACTCGATCTCGTCTTCCTGCGTCGCGTCGATCCGTTCGGCGATCTCGCGAATGGTCTGCGTATTGGTCCGCTCATTGACGAGGCCAGACATCTGAACCGCCTGGAAATGATGCAGGATCATGCCCTGCATGAAGCGGACATCATCATCGGAATACCGGTTGGCCGCGATCTGGACGGCCTCTTCCGCCGTCAGCTCGCGTGCAGCCTCACCCGGCGCACCCGGCTGCAGGATCGGCGCGTCCTGCGCCATCGCTGCACCCGACAGGGCGAGGCCCGACGTCATTCCGATCACGGCGGATCCGATAAAAAGCTTTGCCTTGAGGGCCATGTTTTCCTCCCGAAATTTATTTGCTGCATACACTAGATTTCCCGGCGGCCTCGGCAAGCATTCTTGCGCTTTGCCCGGCGCTGCAGCCCAGCCGATACAGATAATCCCCTTCCTCCCAAGCTGAGTTGCGCGTAACCAAGGCCCATGAATGACGCCGACATCTATCTCGACCGGCATGACCGGCGCGCTGATCTCGTCCTGAACCGGCCGGACAAGCGCAATGCTGTCACGGCCCGGATGTGGTCGGCCATTCCAGATCTTCTGGGCGAAGCTGCGCGAGATCCCCGCATCAGACTTCTCGTCGTGCGCGGCACCGGCGGCGCGTTTGCGGCAGGCGCAGACATTTCCGAGTTCGAGGCGGTCTATTCCACCCGGGAGAGCGCGGCCGCCTACACGGCGT
Organism: uncultured Maricaulis sp.; assembly: GCA_965228215.1. GTDB lineage: Bacteria > Pseudomonadota > Alphaproteobacteria > Caulobacterales > Maricaulaceae > Maricaulis. Next base: position 873,543 of record OZ245800.1, read on the forward strand.
CCATCGCCACCGCGCTGGACCGTCTGGCACAATTTCCCAAACCGACCCTGGCCCGTATCGAGGGCGCCTGCGTGGGCGGCGGGTGCGGGATCGCGCTCGCCTGTGACCTGCGTTTTGCCGCCCGCGGCAGCCGGTTCGGCATCACGCCCGCCAAGCTTGGCCTGGCCTACACGCTGAACGACACGAAACGCCTGATCGACGCCGTCGGTGTCGCGAACGCCAAGGACATCCTTTATTCGGGCCGCCTGGTTGATGCGGACGAGGCCCGGATGATCGGGCTCATCAACCGCCTCGTCGAAACAGACGAGCTCGACGCGCATATCCAGGCCTATGCCGACCAGCTGGCCACCACATCAGGCCAGTCCGCGCGCACAACCAAGACCATCATCAACATGATCCGGTCCGGCGTGTCCGAGGACACGGACGAGACGCGCAAACTCTTCCTGGACGCCTTCCAGAGCGCCGATTTCAGGGAGGGCTACCAGGCTTTCCTCGAGAAGCGGGCGCCCAAATTCCCGGATGCTGACGAATGAATGAAACCGGCGCCCAGCGCCCGCTCGAAGGTTTGAAAGTCCTCGAACTCGCAAGAATTCTCGCCGGGCCATGGATCGGCCAAACCCTGGCCGATCTCGGCGCAACCGTCATCAAGGTTGAAGGCCCGGGAGGCGATGACACCCGCAAATGGGGACCGCCCTGGATCGGCGAGAACGCGGCCTATTTTCACGCCTGCAATCGCGGCAAGGCCTCGATCGCCCTCGATTTCGACAATCCCGAAGATCTCGATGTTCTCATGGGCCTGGCCGACGAGGCCGATATCGTTATCGAGAATTTCAAGGTCGGCGGTCTGAAGCGTTTCGGACTTGATTACGAGAGCCTGGCCGCTCGCAATCCCCGTCTCATCTATTGCTCCGTGACGGGTTTCGGCCAGACCGGCCCCTATGCCCAGCGCGCGGGCTATGACGTGATGATCCAGGCCATGAGCGGCATCATGGACCTCACCGGCGATCCCGATGGCCCGCCGCAGAAGATGGGTGTCGCCTTTGCCGACATCTTCACCGGGCTCTACGGAGTGATCGCCGTCCAGGCGGCGCTCACCCAGCGAGACCGGACGGGTCGTGGCCAGCACATCGACATGGCGCTGTTTGATTCCATGCTCGGCGTGCTCGGCAATCAGGCCATGAATTATCTTGCGACCGGAACGGCTCCGTCGCGTCTGGGCAATGCCCATCCCAATATCGTCCCCTACCAGGACTTCCCGGTCGTCGACGGCCACATCATCATCGCGTGCGGCAATGACGCCCAGTTCGAGAAACTGTGCGACCTGCTCGAGATGCCCGCCCCGGATGAGAGCAATCGCACCAATGCCGAACGCGTCGCCAACCGGTCGACCCTGATCCCGGCGATCGCCGAACGGACCGCAACGTTCAAGCGCGACGCACTTCTGGCGCGGCTTGAAGAGGCCGGCATTCCGGCAGGCCCGATCAATACCGTCGCCGACGCGCTGACGGATCCCCAGGCCATCGCCCGGGGCATGGTTCAGGCTTCCGGCGGAATCTCCCACCTGGCCTCACCCATCAGGATGTCAGACGCGCAGATCGGCACAGATACCGACCCGGCCAATCTCGACCAGGATGGCGAGCGGATCCGGCGCGGCGGCTGGCCGACGTCCGGCTGACAACCCGGCACTAGACGGGCGACATGCATCCCGCGAACCGAAGGCGTTGAGTTCCGATCTCAAATCGGCTAGAGAGCGTTACGTTATAACATCCTTAATCTCTCAAGGGATTTGTCATGAAGACCGCCATGCTTACGAGCGTCGCGAGTGTCGCGCTCGCTCTCGCCGCCTGCTCTCCACAGACCGAAACCACCGAAATGGCCGACGCCCCGGCCGTGGAAACAACGTCCGAGGATTCCGCTGCGGCGATGGATGCCAATAACCCGCTGTTGGCGGCCTGGACAACGCCTCACGGAGCCCCGCCGTTTGACCAAATTGACGAGGCGCACTTCCTGCCAGCCTTCGACGCGGCCATGGCCAGCCATAGTGCAGAAATTGACGCGATTGCGGGAAATTCCGAGGCTGCCACCTTCGAGAATACCTTGCTCGCGCTGGAGAATTCCGGCAGCGATCTCGGTCGTATCAGCCGCGTCTTCTTCAACCTCGCGAGCTCGGCGAGCAATGACGAGATCCGCGCGATCCAGCGCGAGATGAGCCCACGCCTCGCGGCGCACTCGGCTGCCATCACGCTGAACGCTGATCTGTTTGCTCGCATCGACACGCTCTATCAGCAACGCGAGACGCTCGAACTGACACCGCAGCAGGACCGCCTTCTCGAAACGACACGACAGGACTTCATCCGCGCCGGAGCCCAGCTTGAAGGCGATGACCGTCAACGCTTCGCCGAAGTGCGTTCATCTCTGGCCGGCCTCTACACACAGTTCGCCCAAAACGAACAGGCTGACCGCGAGGCCTGGACTCTCGCCCTCGACGCCGAGGACCTGGAAGGCCTGCCGGGCTATATCGTCTCTGCCGCCGCAGGTGCTGCCGCAGACCGCGATCTTGAAGGCCACGTTGTCACCCTGGCACGCTCCAGTGTCGAACCCTTCCTCCAGACCGCCCCTGATAGAGAGCTTCGCGAAGCGGCCTGGCGCGGCTGGATGAGTCGCGGCGACAATGACAACGCCAACAATAATCACGATACGATCCGCGATATTCTTCGCTTGCGTCTCGAGATGGCGAATCTGCTCGGCTATGAGACATATGCCCACTATCGGACCGGCGGAACGATGGCCGGCACGCCGCTCGCGGCTGTCTCGCTGATGGAACAGGTCTGGTGGCCTGCCCGTGAACGTGCGCTGGAAGAACAGGCCGACATCGAGACCCGCATTGCCGATGCCGGCCTCGACCATGCCGTGATGCCCTGGGACTGGCGCTACTACACCGAACAGGTGCGTGCCGAGCGTTACAGCCTCGATCCGACCGAGGTGAAGTCCTACCTCCAGCTCGACAATATGATCGAGGCTCAATTCTACGTGGCCGAACGCCTCTTCGGTGTGAGCTTCACCGAGCGCGAAGACCTGCCGACCTATCACCCCGACGTGCGCGTCTGGGAGATGGCGAATACGGAAGGCGAGGTCATCGGTCTGTTCTACGGCGATTATTTCGCCCGCCCGGGCAAGCGCGGCGGCGCGTGGATGTCCAGCTTCCGTCCGCAGAACGGCGTGACTGGTGATATCCCGATCATCATCAACAACTGCAATTACAACAAGCCGGCTGAAGGCGAGCCCGCACTCCTGTCCTTTACGGATGCGAGCACGCTGTTCCATGAATTCGGACACGGCCTGCACGGTCTTCTATCGCAAACGGAGTATCCGAGCCTGGCCGGCACATCCGTCGATCGCGATTTCGTGGAATTCCCGGCGCAGATCTATGAACACTGGCTGGAACAGCCGGAAGTGCTCGAACGTTTTGCCCTGCACTACGAGACCGGCGAGCCGATGCCGCGGGAGTTGCTGGATCGCGTTCTCCAGGCCCAGACGTTCAATCAGGGTTTTGCAACGGTCGAATTCCTCAATTCCGGCTTTGTCGACATGGCCTATCACCTCAACACCGAACCGGGTGACATTGAGATCATCCCCTTCGAGGAAGACGTGCTTTCCAGCCGCGAAAATCTCGAAGCCATTCCCATGCGCCACCGTTCGCCGCACTTCCTCCACTCCTTCGCGAGTGAAGGCTATTCGGCCGGTTATTACAGCTATCTGTGGGCCGGCGTGCTCGACAATGACGGCTTCGCGGCCTTCGAGGAAGCAGGCGATATCTTCGACCCGGAACTCGCCCAGAAACTGCTCGACAGCGTGTTTTCCGCCGGCGATAGCCAGCCGGCGATGGACGCCTATGTCGGGTTCCGAGGACGCGAACCCAGTGTCGAACCCCTTCTGCGTAATCGCGGATTCGACGACGAAGCCGGAGGTTAGCCTTCTCCCCGGCGACCGTGGCCGGGCGGTGTCCCCCAAGCACCGCCCGGTTCCGGAACCGCTATCGGTGCAAGAGGCCGGCCCCAACACCGTCCTGATAAAACTTGCGGCGAGGGGCTAGTTCGCAGCCTCGCCGGCCTCCAGCGCGTCCAGCGCGATTGCCATCAGTTCTGTCTCGTAGGACGTAAATCCGGACGCCGGATCGCGCGCGAGATCAGCCTCTGGATCCACGCCGGTGACGAAGAAGGCGACGCTCGCGCCTTGATCGGGAATTGCCCAGGCGCCGCCATAGAAGCCGTAAGCCTCGCCGATATGACCAACCAGGCGCAGCTCGGGATGGCTCTCGACCTGACCCGGCAGGAGAACTTGCGGGCCGGGTCCGTGGGCAAGGACTCCCGGCTCGACATTGCCGGTCCAGACCGGCTCACCCAGGGCCTCGCCGACACCGCCGGGCAGAAAGGCTGAAGCAAGCACCGCAAGATCCTCGACGCTGGCGCGCAATCCGCCTTGAGGGGAATAGAGCGTGCCGTTGACGAAAACCTCCGGCGCCTCGTTCGACGGGTCTTCGCCGGCCTCACCGGGATCCCGGCGCAGGATCGCCGGACGCGTATCCTCGAGAGTGTCGAGATCATCGACCTGGGGCGTCCACACCCCGTCGAACCGGCGGTGCAACGTCGCTCCGTTCGCGCGGGTAGCCGTTGACACGCCGGACCAGTTGAAACCCACATCGAGCCCCATCGGTGCCAGCACTCGAGCGGTCGCCAGCCGGTCGAAGCGTTCGCCGGCGGCCATCTCCATCACCTGCGCGGCGATGCCGTAATTGATATTGGCATAGGTCCAGCCCTCACCCGGCGGATAGGAGCAGCCGGCATCGCTCGTCAGCAGATCCTCGAGGCGATCTCCCTCGGCAGCCCAGTACACCTGCGGATCGCAAATCCCGCTGGTATGCGACAGTAGGGAGGTGAGCGTCACCGGCGCCCCTCCGGGCTGAACCGGCAGGTCGAAACCCAGCAGGTCCGTGACATCAGCATCCATGTTGACCATACCATCTTGAGCCAGGCTCAGGACGGTCAGCGCGGTGGCCAGTTTAGAGATTGAGGCGACGCGGACAGGAGAGCGCGGCGTAAGAGGGCGCTGCGGCGTGACACCATCGGCCTCGAAAACGGCGGTACCAGCCGCGTGGGACCAAACGATCCCACCATCGCGCCAGACCGCAACCGCAACGCCCGGCACTGCCCGGCGCTCATCGCCATTTCCGGTCAGCAAGACCTCCACGCGTCCCTCGATCGCGGCACGGGACTCCGGGTCCTCGGCGCACGCTGTCAGCAGGCTGACCGTAAGGGTTACGGCGATCAGACGGATCATGAGGCGGCTTTCTGTTCGGCGAAAACGTCGGGAAGACTCTAGGCCACCGACCTGTCGCGAACAACCGAACTCCGACCGCGCGAGCACGTCGCTGATAGGTCGGCGAGCTCATGGAGCGGGGTGCGATAGAGCCACTGGTCCGGAACGGGAAAGCAAGTAGCGGAGGTGTCAGACCAGACTCACGTCGCAAGCTTACGCCATGCCGCGTGAGATTCGGCTTCTTCAGATTGTTCGCGATGCCAATTCCGGCAGTGGTACCTCGGGCTTTATCCCGCACCCTCGTGGCCATGCCACTTGCTATGGTCAGCGCCGTACCTGTCGGGATAACGTCGGGCTCATAACCAAACACAAGAAAACCAGGTCCATAGCAATCTGCTTGGACGCTAAGCGAAGGGCGGCTGATAATCGCCTCAAACACGCTGGGGAGGTCAGTACATGAAGTCGCGTCGTTGGTTCACCACCGCCTTAACCGCCATCACCGTATCCGGAGTCGTGGCCGGTTGCGCACAGCTGGATCTTCCAGATCTGGGGCTCGGCCCTGCGACAAGCGCACCGGAGGCCGCTGATACAGTCGAGATTCTGCGCCTTCCCTACGGCGTGCCACGCATCGTCGCGTCGGATCATGAAGGCCTGGGCTTTGGCGCAGGCTATGTCGCCGCGGAAGACAATCTCTGCCTGCTGATGGAGCGCGCCATGACGGTGCGCGGCGAGCGCGCTGCCTTCCTGGGAGCCGGTGAGAACAACGCCAATATCGCCAGCGATGTCTATCATCGGCGCATCCTGAACAGCCGCACCGTCGAAACCCTGCTCGCAGGTGAAGCCGGGGCCATCGACACCCCCAGCGAGGATGCGCGCGCCTTTATCGAAGGCTTCGCGGACGGCGTGAATTACGCGCTGACCGAGATCGAGATCAACGATCCCAATTGCGCAGGAGCAGACTGGGTCAGAAACGTCACCACGGAAGACATCTGGTATGGTGCGCTGACGCTGCCCTTTGGCCAACCCATCCAGGCCGTGACCTCTGCTGAACCGCCCGTGGACGGGGCAACCGCGACAAGCGAAGCGCGTGTCGAGAACCTGCTCGTCCAGCGCCGCGGCATGGGCTCGAACGCGTATGGTGTCGGTTCTGATGGAACACGCGACGGCGTGAACGCTGTGCTCCTCGGCAATCCGCACTATCCCTGGGACGGAGCCTTGCGCTTCTATCGTGTCGGACTGACGATCCCGGGCGAGCTGAACGTGGTTGGTGCCGGGCTGGTCACCACACCCTTCATCGGTATCGGGCACACCGAGAATATGGCCTGGACCCATACGGTCTCCACCGCACGGCGCTTCGGTTATTTCGAGCTGACCCTCGATCCGGCCGATCCCACCCGCTACATGATCGACGGCCAGAGCCGCGCGATGATCGCAAATGAAATCACCGTCGACGTCCGCGGTGAAGACGGCTCGATCACTCCGGTTACCCGCACGATCTGGGAAACCGAGTTCGGCCCTGTCGCCGCGAGCCAACGCCTGCCCTGGTCGCCAGAGACGGCGTTTGCCTTTGCCGCACCCAGTGGTGGCCTCCGGATCATCGACCAATATCTGGCAATGTATCAAGCCGACACGGTCATGGAGCTTCATGGCGCCTTGTCGCGCTATCAGGCTACCGCCTTCAACACGATGGCAGTCGATCATGAAGGCGGAGCCTTCTATGGCGATATGGGCCTGGTGCCCAATGTCGACACTGACCTGGTGATGCGTTGTGCCGCGTCCGACACCGCTCGGGGCTATTGGATGCAGGCACGCATTCCGATCCTCGACGCGTCTGATCCGACCTGCCGCTGGCGCGATGGCGACGGAGCGACCGCTCCGGGAGTCTTCGGCCCCGATGATGCCCCTCATCTCTTCCGCTCGGACTTCGTGGCCCAGTCGAACGACTCACCCTGGCTCACCAATCCCGCCGAACCGCTGACAGGCTACAGCCCGATCTGGGGCAATGAGGCGACGCCGCGCTCTCTTCGAACGCGTCTTGCCCTCGACCAGATGGCCCAGCGCCTTGCGGGAACCGACGGCCTGGGAGCGGCTGGGTTTGACCTGGAGACGCTGCAGACCGTGATGTATTCGAACCGCCATCACGGCGGTGAACTCCTGCGCGACAGCCTCGTCGACACATGTCGTGAAAGTGGCGAAGCTGACCTTCAGCCGCTCTGTGAAGCGCTGGCAGGCTGGGATCTGAAAGTGAATCTCGACAGCACCGGTGCCCATGTCATGGCGCTCTATCTGCTCGCTGGCGGCGCTGTGTTCGAGGGCGCGTTCGATCCGGAAAATGGCGCGACGACCCCCGTCGGCTTGGCCGGCGACGATCCGGCCGTTCTGGAAGCGCTGCGTACTGCCGCGGGACAATTGCAGCAATTGCAACTCGCCCCCGATGCGACGCTCGGCTCGGTCATGGGCGAGATGCGTGGCGATGTCCGTGTCCCCATCCATGGCGGCCCGGCGGGCACAGGCGTCTTCAACATGATCATCCCGGACGCGCCTGTTCCAGGCACGGGCTGGACCAGCGTGCGCCATGGATCCAGCTGGATCATGACTGTGGAGTTCAACGATGAAGGCGTGCGCAGCGAAGGCGTTCTGACCTACTCGCAGTCCACAGACCCGACCTCGCCGCATTTCGGCGATCAGACGCGGCTCTATTCAGAGCAGGGTTGGGACGCCCTTCACCTTGACCTCGATGAGGCACGCGCTGCAGCAGTTTCAGCCCGCCAGTTCGAGCGCTAGAACTCTTCGCAAATCGAAACACAAAAGCGCCGGGCGAGACCAAGTGTCTGCCCGGCGCTTCTTGTTTGCGCGCGCGAATTGGTATCGCGCAGCGCGGTCCAGCTACGCTCACATCGGAGCGGTTGGTCCGCAATGGTATCCTGCTCGACTGGCGCAATCAGAAACGCAAGCCTGGATTCGAATAGGCCGGCAATTCCCTGACATCAGGGCATTCGGGCGCGCGGGAACAGCCTGTTGCTGGCGTTTGAGACAATCGGGGAATTGGCGGTCTTCAGGCCCCAGCGCTACCGGAAACACCATCGCGACATGCCGCTAGGTGCCGGAAGCGCGGCACTATTCCGACAACGCTCAAATCAACACAGACGAGACTGGGGATAGTGGCGGGGGTGTCAGACGAGAGCGAACGAGTCTCGCAGGCCGCCAGTCCGGCTTCGGCCGAAGGGCGGGCGGAGAGCGCAATTCATGCAGCCGGAACTCATGGTTTGGAGCGGCAACGCCCCGCCGCGACCGTGTCGCGACGGGGTCTCAGTTCGCCTAGAACGGCATGCGCACTTCGAAGCGCGCGCCATTCGTGGAGAAGTCGTCCTCGCCGAGACCGCCGAACTGCGCTTCTGCCGAGATGACCGCTCCATACCAATTGCCGCGCAGACCGATCGAGGCATCAGCTCTAAGACCGCCGGTATCGACAATGACACCGTTCTCATCCATGAGGCCGGCCGCGTTGTAGTCCCACACGGCGTTGATCGATGCGTTCGGCTCCCACCAGTTTCCGTTCTCGCCCTCCATGCGGTAGGCGATTTCCGGACCCGCTTCGAGGCGACCGATGGCGACGGTCTGCTCCGGGATGGCATAGCCGAGCTTGTCGGTATAGGCGTCCTGCGTTTCCTCGAAATGAGCGATCGCCGCGTTCGGACGGATCCGCCAATTGTCCTGGCTCCATTCGCCCGAGACATTGGCACGGATCATGTAGCGGCTGGTCTCGAAATCATCTTCGTAGAGGCCCAGCGGGTCGACCGTATTGTCCGATTGCCCCCACATCGCGAGAACATCGAGATAGGCTCCGTCAGCGAACTCCCAGGCCATGTAGGGACCAGCCATCCAGCCAGAGCCCTGCGCGCGGGCTCCGCGGAGCGCACCGGCACGCTGGGAGATGTCATTGGTGATCTCGTCCATCCAGTCGCGCTGGATCATCACGCCGAAGACCGTGTGATCATCCACCAGCCAGTCGGCGCCAATCTGCACCACGCCGAAACTGCTCTCGGCATCATCACCGGCGCGATTGTCATCAATGGCGTCATAGCTCGCCGAGAACCAGATATCGAAGCTCGACTCACCGGTCGCACGCGTGTCGGACGTTCCCGGCATCTGCCGTTCCTGCGCCTTGGCGTGATTTCGGATTCCGGAGAGGCTGGTCGACATCGACATCACGCGATTGCCGCCATTGATATCGGCCGAGAACCGGCCCGGAGAGGTCGTTTCGCGATCACGGATACGGCGCGACAAGTCAGGTGCCGCCGAAAGGATGCGGTCTCCGCGACGAACCATGAAATTGTTGATCGCGCGCATGGTCGCCAGGCGAACCTCATCCTCATCGCGCTGATTGGCGAAGGTACAGACGATGGTCTCGTTGACGTCGAGATCGATATCGATCCGGCCATTGGCAAGATCAATGACCGAGCCATTGTCCGTGTCGCCGGTACAGGTGATATCGCGGATTTCCCAGCCCTGCGGGACGATTTGGGTGACATCATACTGGCCAAACAGCTTGCGGAAGCTCTGGGTCTGGGCGTGGCCGCGCACCGTCGTCAATTGCTGACCATTCAGATCCGGATCACTGGACACGAGACCGAATGTTGCTTCGCGGTGGTAACCACTCGGCGTCGTCGACACGATCTTGATATCGCCGAAGCGCGGGGCAACGGAGATATTCACCGGGATCTGCACGACAGTGGTCGCCGCCTTGAGGCTGCCCCCGCTGCCTTCAGCCGGCGCTGCGCCGCCCGTCGAGATCGTCACCGTGCCGCTGTAATTGCCCGGCATCAGCCGGTCGACATTGGCGTTGAGGCCAATGGTCAGATCGAGACTGCCCGCGCCGGGGACCGTGCCGGTTGCCGGCGTGACCGTGATCCAATTCACATCCGCCGTGGCCGTGTAGTTCAGACCCTGGCTGCCCGGATTGTTCAGCGTGGCCGAGCCGAGCACGGTCGAGGCATCAACGATGTCGCTGGTGACCGCGAGATTGATCACGGTCGATTCAACGACGGCCTCGACCGAACCCGAATTGGCGATCGAGCCATTGCCGGCCGCGTCCTGGGCAGCGCCTGCTGCCAGGTTGATGACAACATCCCCGACCGTATCCGGCGTGATGGTCGCGGAATAGTTCCGGGCGTCCGTGGCAAGGAAGGCCGAAGCAACGCCATTGGTGACGCCGAGATCGGCCAGCTCGAAACCCGTTACGTCTTCCGAGAACACAACGCTGACCTGGAAGGGTCCGGTTGTGGTCGCACCCGGCAGATTGATTTGCGCGGTTGGCGGTGTGACGTCGGCCTCGATGGAGAATTGCGCAGCCGCGAGACTGGCATTGCCGGCCAGGTCATTGGCCGCTCCGGCTGCCACATCCACGGTGACATCGCCATCGTCGCTGGCCGTGATCGTGACGGTGTACTCGCTATCGCTCACCGCATTGAAGTCTGACGCCGCGCCATTGGTGACGACAAAGTCAGCCAGTTCGAAACCGGTGACGCTTTCCGAGAAGGTCGCGGTCAGCGTAAAGGTCGCAGGAACAGGTTGCGTGGAGGCTGTGGTCAGCGCCACGGTCGGTGGTGTTTCGTCGTTCGTGATCGAGAACTGGGTCGCGGCAGCATTGCCGTTTCCGGCATTGTCGGTCGCCGCGTCCGCCGCGATATCGACCGTCACGGGACCGTCGGCCGCGGGCGTAATCAGCGCGGTATAGACCGAGCCGCTGACGGCGTTGAACGCCGATCCTGCGCCATTCCCGATCGCAAGGTCGGTCAGATCGAACCCGACCACATCCTCCGAGAAGGTCGCTGTGAGCGTGAACGCTCCGGACACCGGATCCGGCGAACTGGAGCTGAGCGCAACTGTCGGCTTCGTCTGGTCATTCGTGATCGAGAATTGCGGTGCTGCGACATTGCCATTGCCGGCCGTATCGTTCGCCACATTGGCGGCGACATCGACCGTGACCGCGCCATCGGCGGCAGGCGTGACGAGTGCCGTGTAGACCGAACCGCTCGTCGTCACAAAGTTGGATGCCGCGCCATTGCCGATCGTCAAATCACCCAGCTCGAACCCTGCGACATCCTCCGAGAAGGTTGCCGTCACCGTGAAGGCGCCGGACACAGGGTCAGGTGAGGTAGTGGTGAGCGCTACGGTCGGAGCGGTTTCGTCATTGGTCAGTGCCAATTGCGGCGCCGCCGTGTTGTTGTTCGTTGCCAGGTCCTGGGCAGCGCCCGCAGGCACATCCACGGTGACCACGCCATCTGCGGCCGGAGTGATGTCGACCGTGTAGGCGGCATTACCGCCCTGCAGGTTCGAGGCAGCACCATTGCCCACGACAAAGTCGGCCAATACCACCCCGGTGACGTTTTCCGAGAAGGTCGCCGTCACGGAGAAAGCGCCGGAAACGGGGTCAGGCGATGCGGTCGTCAGAGCGACCGAGGGAACAATGTGGTCGAGCTCATAATCCGGCTCGTTGGTCCCGGTCGGCGTGAGGTCTGTCAGAGCGTTTCCGTCTGAATCCTCCATGCCATGCCCGGCCTTGAAACCGAGTGTGACGACACCGTTGACGGTCGCCAGGTCGCCGCCCTGGGCGAAGATCACGAAGAACTCGTTTCGGCCGAAATCACCATTATTGACGATGAAGCTCACTCCCGAGGTTCCGGAGAGCTCAAGGTCAGCTGCGCTGAACCCGACAACGGGTTCGGAGAAACGGATCTGCCAGGCAAGGTTGGTTCGGTTGTTCAGTTGTGCTGAACTTCTGGTCAAGGACGCGATCCGGGGCGGGTTCGCGTTGTTCACAACCGAGTAGGTGGCGCTTGCGGCACTGGGCTGCGTGCCCGGAGGCAGCGGATTGCCGACCCCATCCGTGATGTCCGTCCCCGCAGGATGGAAGATGGGCAGTACATCGGCGTTCAGGCCCGCAAGGTCACCGCCCGTTGCCGTCAATTCCCAGCGAGCGGATCCTGGCGCCGCAGCGCGCGGAGAACCGCCACGAGGCGCTTGAGGCACAGCGCCCAGATCTCGCACGCTCAGCGTCGCCGTCGTGCCCTGGCCGATGAAATCGTCGGCGGTCAGGTTCAGGACGTTTTCGTCGAACTCGATCTCCCAGACCAGCGTGTCGGCATCCGTGTAGCGATCCGTCGGGTTAGACCGCGCGAACCGCGTCAATGTCGGACCGGATCGATCGATCTGGATCACCTGGCCGCCGGTGAAGGCCGCGACAGATCCATTGACCCCACCGCCATTTCCGGACGCATCGGTCACGTCGGTATTGGCCAGAACATCCAGGCGCATCGCGCCATCGCCCGAGACGCCGGTGACGGTCACATCGATATTGTTGCCACTTGCCGACGAGACGGACCCAATCGTTCCGGCGACCGTATTCGTCGTGAACAGATCGAAATCATCGGTCGAGAGGTTAGCGACATCCTCGTCGAAGACGACGCGGAAAACCTGGGTGTCAGAGGTGACCGATCCGGTCGTGCCGGTGATCGAGACAACAGTTGGCGGTGTCGCATCGATCGTCACCGTGTGGACCTCACCCGTGAATGCGGCTGGTGGCGTGTTGTCCTCGTCATCGTCAATGTCGGTATTGGCCTTGAGGTCGAGCCGCAGCGTACCGCCGCCCGCGATCGAATTGACTGTGACGTCGACCGTCGTTCCCGACGAGGCCGAGACCGAGGCGATTGTGCCCGAAGCCGAACCGGTCGTGGTCAGTTCGAAATCATCCGTCGTGATATTGTTGGCGTTTTCGTCGAAGGTGACGCGATACGTCACGCTCGTCGCGGCACCGGCGGGACCGCCTTGCAGCGCGACCGACTGAACGACGGGAGGGGTGGTGTCAGCTGTCTCCGCAACAGTACCGCTGCCCGCCGACACTCCGTAGTCGACGTCATCAATTCTGGTCAAAGTTGCCGTGTAGACTACCTGATGAGCCGGCAAGGTCGCCGTTGCTGTGAGCGCGCATGAATCCCCGATTGGCAAATCGACCTGGACCAGATCCGTCCCATTTCCGGTAATCGTGGCACCCGCACAGACAACATTGGCGGTTGCGGCTACGCCGAACTGACCAGAATCTGGATAGATTTTGACAGGCGATCCGGCCGGAACTTCCGAGCCATCAGGGAGAGCAACGTAAATACCCCCGCCGATGAGACCGATTTGTCCCGGGTCCGCAGCGTTGTAACTCGCCACGGACAGGCCAAGCTGAGCACAGAAGAGATTGACTCCTCCTAGGGTGGCTCCTTCGAAACCCATTCCGGGTAGAGTGGCTCCGGGAAAATCATCATCGGCGGTACCGATGGCCGGACACGGCGTTTGCCTGGCTTCCGCTGCCCCGCCGACCAAGACCATGAGAATGCCTGCCAGAAGCGCCGCAACAAGCGCTGCTAGTCGCGCCCTCCGCAACTTGAATTCCTCGCGGCGATCATTGTCGTTGGCATTCCGAAGCGTGTTGTCGAAACCAAGCATGTTGCTCTCCCAGCCAATCTCACCGCCACCGAAGAACCGGTCGCGGTCGTGACGACGCCGCGAGGATCGCGCCGCTGCCGGGACTGCCTGTAGAATGCGATGAAACTTGGATTTCGCGCGCGGACGGAGCGCTACACTTGCCGGCGCCAGGACACATATGTCCTGTCCAGATTCCCCCCATTATACCCTTAAAACACACCCGGCGCGTTGAGCGCTTTGTTTGAGTAATGACCCAGACTGCTCAACGTCGTTAACCATATTCTGGTCAAACGAGCGCGCGAGTCGCAAGCGACATTTGGTTTTTTCTTGAATATAGTTATGCAGGAAAGTTAATCTATTTATGGTCGCGCTTTGAACATAAGCTCCTTTAACGCGAAAGCGGCGTTTGCGGATCGAATTCGCGAACAGCGAACCGAACCGGTTCCACCAGAACCGCACCGTTTCGTGCATGATATCGATGCCCCGTTCGTGGAGCAGACCTTCGACGTTTCGAAGAGACAGCGGTAAGCGGATATACATCATCACCGCAAGGCGGATGATCTCGGGCGAAGTTTTGAAATACCGGAAGGGATTACGCATCAGAAAACGCTACGAAATCGGGCTAACGCGCTCAATCGGCGTTTAATCTGACAGTACCTACGAAACCGCTACCTTGCGCTCAAGGCCCAGTTCCTCTGCCAACGCCCACTTGGCCACCACGGTTCTCCAGATCAGCGAGTTTGGAACCCCATGAGTCACGCGTCACAACAAAATTGAATTCTGAATGTCTATTGAACCTAGTCTGGCAACGCCTCTGGCGGGCTAACGACATCCAGAAATTGCTCAATAATATCAACTGATTGCGCGTGTCCCGGCAATTGTCCGTGATTGGCGTCCACCATCTGCACATTCAGCGAAGGGATACGGCAACCCCGCAGATCCTCTGGTTGAGCAATGAGGTCGTGCTGGCCGAACACAGCGAGAACTGGACCGTCAAATCGACACCGCTCCAAAAGCGCCTCTTGCACTGACACGAAGCCGTCCGGAGCCGTCAGGTAATCGGCTCCGAACATATTGATTTCACGCTGCTGGCGAAAGTGCAGTTCGGTTGGGTCGCCGGGGTCAACACCTCGGTCTTCGAACGAACGATAAAGGAGCCAAGGTGCAAGTAAGATGGCCTGAGTAAATTCAGAAGAGTCGATTTCATTGAGCGCTAGAAAATGGCTGGCACCATAGCTTTCCGCGGCTAATACTATCGGCTCATCTGCGCGGCGAATTGATCCTAGATGCGTGTTAACGCGCTCTAGATCCTCAATTACGCCGTCAAAACCCTCATCCCGTAAGCGGTTAGAGACACGTGGATCGGCCGAATCCGAACCCCCATGCGTTACCGCCAGCACGTCGAACCCAGCGCCCAGGTATTGGCGCACCGCCGCAAAGTCGGCATGATAGTTGCGGCTTGAAGCAGGGCCTCCGGGGAAAAACGCGACTACACCACGCCGGTCTTCGACCGCGTAGTGACGAACTGGCAATGGCCGCCCAGGTTGCCCCAGGTCAAGCTCTTGAACTTCGAATCGTGCAGGAGCTCCAGGCTCAGTACCGGTCTGCTGCCAAGGAGAAGCCAAGCCAAATGTTTGTGCGCTCAAAACCTCCGATGGACCGCACTCGATTGTCACCGCTTGGGCGCCATCATTGTCAACTCGCAATACAAGCCGCGATGAGTTGTCTGGCGCCACCAGAGAGGCTGCCCACCCTCTGTCGTGCCGACTATGTGCCAGCAGCGAGAAATTCCCTTGATTGACAGTAAACTCAGCAACGTCTGCAAAGCCCACCGTCTTCTGAACGTGTTGTTCGCCAAACCAGCCTGTAATGTGTCCGGTCTCAGAATCGATAATAGGCCATGGCGCACCCTGTGATAGCTCTGGCGACGATGGCGCGCCGGCCATCGTGATGAGCATTGGCGGTCGACCCTGTCCGGTGCCAATAACCACGGGCATCCTTCCATATGGCAAAGCTTGCCCGGTTGCAGCAAGTTGTGCCTCAGCATCTAAACGCCAAGCCTCGAGAGTCTCGCGATCACGGAAGGTGGCACCATCAAATCCTGCGGCGGAGACCGTTATGGTCAGTAAATCCATCTCAGCGATCCGCGCTTCCTGCAAGAAAGCCGGGACCATAGCTTCGGCTGCTGCTGTAAGGCGGTCGTATTCTTCATCAATATCGCTGGCAGGCGACCGGCCGACCACAACAAGCCTTCGCCCGAGACCGTGGGGTAGTGAGCGTATCTGGTGTTGCGATATGCTAACTCCCTCGCTGTTGATTTCGAGCTTGAACGAGTGCAGGCGATCATCAAGATCTGCAGCAAACACTAGTCCGCCACCAGCCCACACCGACTGAAAGCTTGCGGGTGTGGCGAGCCGTACCCCAGTGCACTCAGCCGTGAGGCATTCAGGATTCAGCAAGTAAGCGGCACCGCGATCTCGAACACCTTCGCGGTGAGCACGAAGAAGCAGAATGTTATTAGGAGAAGGAAATATCGTAACAGCGCGGCCGGCGCATACAGCCGAACGAGCCGGAATATTGACAGTGAAGACGGGCAAGGAGTTCCGCGAAACTGCTGAAGCTTCACCCACGCTGCTGAGAGGTGGAGCTGCTGGCGACGGGGTCAAAGGTCCGGTGTCACAGGCGGTCACCGCGATGCTTAAACTCGCTACAGAAAAAAGCACTACAAATTTCATGGCACTCACTTTGAGTATGCCCGCCCACACGAGCCACTTCCATCGAGATTGGGAAGGGGCGACCTAAGTCGCACCTTCCCCAGTTGAACGGCATAGCTTCGCCTAGCCAATGCGCGTCTCGTATGTGCCGTTGAAATCAGTGTCTGCCCACAGCTCAGCTATCCCCCCGGGAAAGCCAGGAAATGATTTGGTCTTCAAGTCCGGTGTCCCGTCATTGTCGGTGTCCATCCAATAGACAGTCGGGTCATCGTTGTCCCTATAAACCGTCGTAATTTCTAGCTGGCCATTCTTTTCACCCCAGGCTTCTACCGCCGTCACCTTGTCGCGATCGAAGTCATTATTCGGGTCATTCTCTCGCGCATCCGCATCGGTGGCGAGAGCTTCCTTAATCTGTTCAAATGCCTCGTTCAAATCGAGTATGATGTCGACGTTGATATTGACGGGACTATCAATCGAACTGAAACCGCCTCCTTCGCCGACGCCCGGTTCCGACATCATGTCGTAGATCATTTGTTTTTCCCAATAGGACTGCTGTGGGCGGGACGCGGTAATTATAATTACATCCCCCCCCCCTACAGCCTTCATCTCGTTCATAGTTAGTTCACGCATTGATATCTCCTCTGAATGCACTTAATGGTAGTGCACCTTACAACCTAGGTTGTATAGTTCAACCATTGATATAGCGTCATGCTTATGCCATCTAAGCGCTAGTTCCAGATTTGGCGTCACAAGCATTTCAACCTAAAATTTTGGAAATCAGCGCAAAGAGGGTCGACCGGCCCAGTCACAATCAGGAATTCCGAAAAGAACAACAATGTTTACTGCGGAACATTTCCAACATTTTTCGATAAATACGGATGAGTGAAAGTCTATTTCGCCAACAAGCAATTGATGAGTTCAAGCAAAGGGTTTCAGGCGAGCCACTGGCTCGCCTTCCGACAGCTTGGTCATGGCTTGCCGCTTTGGTTGTATTTGCGCTCGTCGCGGCGGTTTTATTCCTGACGTCGAATGACTACGCGCGTAAAGAAAAGGCAGCCGGTTGGCTGCGTTATGCCTCGGGCGAATTCGCACTGTATGCCCCTATAAACGGCACTGTGGAGGCGCTTCAATTCGAGGAAGGGCAGCCGATTTCTGAAGGCGCGCCCTTATTCGTCATACGCGCCCCGCAAACTTCGACAGAAGGAGCAGAGTTCTCCGCCGAATATGCCCGGTCAATCGAGCTGGAAATCGAGCTCATTCGGGCACGCGAACTCAATGCGCAGTCGACGCTCTTGGCCCGTATGGAAGAAACGCAATCGCAAATCGAGGCACTGACATCGCAAATCTCGGCTCTTGACCAACAAATTCGGGTAGCTCAAGAGCGCCGTGCCGTGCTTGACGAGCAGCACCAAGCTGCAGTCGATCTGGCGACGAGAGGCGTCATCTCCCAGCGCATGCTGGACGAGCGCCATGTGCTCGCCTTAAATCAACAAGAGACCGAAAGTGCGCTCAGGGCGCGCCGGGCCGAGTTTACTGGCGCGCTGCATGTTCATCGTACGCGACTGGAGCAGATGCCGTTGGAGGCCGCAGAGGGGGCACTCCTTGCCCGGCAGAGCCGCATTCAACTCGAACGCGATCTCCTAGAAGCGCAGGCACGCCAGGGTGTACTCGTAACAGCGCCGACTAGCGGTCGCATTGCCGCCAAACAGGCCTCGGCTGGCAGTTCCATTCGTGCTGGCGAACGCGCTCTGACGATCGTTGCGGACGATAGCGTCTTGCAGGCGGAAATATACCTCACCTCTCGGGCCATGGCGCGAATCAGGCCCGGACAGGACGTTCGCATCTACTACTCCGCCTTCCCGCATCGCCGCTACGGGGTTGCTACTGGGCGCATCGAAGCGGTGTCCACCACGGTATTTCGCCCCGAGGAAATCCCAACGCCGCTCGGTATGGAAGAAGCGGCGTACCGGGCGATCGTCACTCTCGATGCACAGACCATCGACGCGTTCGGAGATCGCTTCGACCTTCGTTCCGGGATGACACTGACAGCCGAGGTCATTCTCGAGCGCCAGTCTCTTTTCGAGTGGCTGCTCGAACCCTTGTCCCGATCCGTCTAAAGGGCTTCCCCCAATATGAATGAGCGCCTCAATCTCTTCGGCATGCGCAGCTTGCCATTGATACGCCAATCGGAGGCAGCGGAATGCGGGTTGGCGTGTATAGCAATGATCGCATGGTATTATGGGCTCAAGACCGATTTGGGGGAGCTGCGGCGCAAATTTTCGATCTCGTTACGCGG
This sequence comes from uncultured Maricaulis sp., assembly GCA_965228215.1. Lineage (GTDB taxonomy): Bacteria > Pseudomonadota > Alphaproteobacteria > Caulobacterales > Maricaulaceae > Maricaulis. The sequence goes on from OZ245800.1 coordinate 892,341, forward strand.
CGCGGACTTAGTTGGGCTACTCGAAATCGCTAAGAAGATTGACCTCGGCGGACGCGGGATTCGTTGCGAACCGGGGGAGTTGAACCAGCTACGAATGCCCTGCATGCTGCACTTTGAGTTCAATCACTTCGTGGTTCTCAAATCGGCGCGAAAGGGCAAGTTTGAAATTCATGATCCTGCCGTGGGGGAGCGGACCTTAAGTTCCGCCGACATTGGACGAGTATTCACTGGAATCGCTGTCGAATTTACCCCTACGGAAGCATTCAAACCGAAGTCCCAGCCTCGCCAGCTCTCCTTCTTTGATTTGATCAAGATTGACCGGTCTTTCCTTTCGCCTTTCGGTCTTGGCTTACTTTTGGCACTGTTGGCTGAGAGCATGCTGCTCGCATCGCCCTTTTTTCTGCAAATCCTGATTGATGAAGTGCTGGTGAAAGGCGATTACCCGCTCGTCTGGACGCTGGCGTTCGGCTTTGGCGGCCTGCTTGTCTTCCAAGTGGCAAGCCAGCTTCTTCGACAGCTGACACTACAATTTCTCGGTCAAATAATCTCGTTCGATATCGCAGCGCGCCTTTTTTCGCGAATGCTACGGCTCACAGCCTCCTTTTTCACAACAAGGCAACTAGGCGACATTCAACACCGTGTGATGTCACTTGAAGCCGTGCGCGGGTTTTTGACTTCCGGCGCTATCGCGATGATTGCTGACATATTTTTTGTCGTCATCATTGGCGTTGTAATGACAATCTACAGCCCAGAAATGTTCTTCGTTGTACTCGGAATTTTCGCGGTTTATGTCCTCTGGCGAATCTCGATTTTCAGGAATATGAAGCGCGCGGCCGGTGACTTGCTCGTTGCTGAAGCCGCCGAACAAACACATCTGCTTGAGTCCCTTCGTTCCATTCAAACCATCAAAACCACCGGGCTAGAATCGAGCCGCGAAGCCAATTGGCGCAATAAGATGGTGCGGAGGGCCAACGCCCACATCCGCACCGGCAATCTGTCGATTGTCGAGCAAAATGTATCGACCCTCATCCTCGATGGTGGCCGGCTGGCCATTATCGTCCTAGCGGCGAGACACGTGATGGAAGGAGCGTTCTCCATCGGCATGCTCAGCGCATTCGCCGCCTATCTTGGAATGCTGTCCGGTCGCGTTCGAACCTTCGTGGACTCGCTTATCCAATTCATTTTGTTGCAGGTTCCGCTTCAGCGGCTCGCGGACATCGCCTTTGCGCAAACTGAAGCGCAGGGCGAAGACGGTGGTCGGGCCGTGACCATGCGCGGCGACGTATCCTTGAAGCGCGTTGTCTTTCGGTATGGCAGCAGCGAAACTAATGTCCTCAATGGTGCCAGCCTAGACGTCAAGGCTGGTGAGTTCGTTGCTATTGTCGGCCCCTCTGGAGCCGGCAAATCGACGGTCCTCAAGATCCTCTCCGGTCTTGAAAGCGCCGGTGCTGGCCAAGTCCTATTCGACGGCCGACCCGTGAATGCTTGGGGCTTGCAGACGCTTCGGCGACAGATAGCCGTTGTTCTCCAAGAGGATACCTTGTTACAGGGGTCACTCGCAGAGAACATAGCCGGTTTCGATAATGACCTCGACATGGACCTTGTCCGAGAAGCTGCACGGGCAGCGTCCATTGCGCCAGATATTGAAGCGATGCCGATGGGTTACGAAACGCTCGTCGGAGACATGGGGTCTACGCTTTCAGGTGGCCAGAAGCAGCGAGTGGTTCTCGCCAGGTCTATCTACAAGCAACCCCGCGTTCTTATTCTCGATGAAGCCACAAGTCATCTTGATACTGAGAACGAAGCAGCAATACTCAACGCGATCGCAGACTTGAAGATGACGCGGATCGTTGTCGCCCATCGCAAAGAGACCATCAGCAAGGCGGATCGCGTCTATCAGATGATCAGCGGTATGTTGATGGAGCAAAAAAAACGGGAAAAAGGACAAGTTGAGGAGCCGAAAATGGCCGGGACCATGCCAGTCAATATCAAGCCGCCCCCGCAGGGGGATGGAGACGCCTGATAGTCTCGCTGCAGGGAGTCCCCTGATCAGGCGCGCCGATCGCAGAACCGAGCTCCGACGATGTCTGCCCGACGCTAGCGTTCAAGAAGGGCAGCACGAACTGCCGCTCGCGCTTTGGAAGAGTATTTTCGGCGACACACGAGATCCAGAAGATGGCTTTATCGAGGCAATCGCTGCGTTCTGCGCTGAGGGATGGAACAGGCCCATTGCTGCAAGCCTAGTACACTAGACAGCCCGCAGGCGAATAAATGCCCTCAAGACGGGTGCAGGACCTTGACGCACCTTTAGGCTAAGCGCTAAAATCTTACAGCTTTAGAAGAGGGTGCTGATGCGAGATTTGTCATCTGAAGAATTGCAAACAGTTTCCGGTGGCGTTCGACACTTCGAGAACTGGTGGGAGATGTTGCGCCCCCTCCCAGCTGCCGTATCGCCCGACTTTTTTGTTACTGGGAACACAGCTATCGCAGTGCCTACGATGGCGGCAGACCAGCCAATACAGACCCCCATTTTTGAGGGTAGCGACTCTCCAAGCTTCACACCACCATTGCAGGTAGATGGCCTGCATTTGATCGATGATGAATTCAACCGGTCGCTTTCGGTGGTCAACGGACGAGTAGCGGTGCTGTCAGGCGAAGACCACTAACTCTCGGAAAGCGCTAAGCTGGCCCTATCTCAGGCCGCGAGTTGACGCCAATCGGCAAGTGAGGCGCAGCCTTTTTGCCTGAAATTTTCGCGGCGGTAAAAGTGCCGTTCGAGAATGAAGTGGTTGTGGATGGACGATTGAACGGCGGCGAACTGCCAAAGATTTCGCATCGACCGGATCCGGTTCATGAATTTCGCTCGCCGCAAGAGCGCCAGGTGTGAGCTTTCAGCTCGATTGCAAAGCCACCTCCCGGTTGGGGTACAGAGATCGAAGCTGGTCGGTCTTCTCGCAGGCCAACGGCCGCCCGCCCAAGGCGTCGGACTTTCCCGAGGCGCTGGCCCCGAACCACAAGAACTGGAAGTCAGGCAAGTTTGCCGACCGCTTCCGTGTCCAGTCCTGGGATGCGCCTTCGACGACAGTGGTCAGCCACATAGCCAAGGACGGGCACTACTTCATCCATCCCAACCCTACGCAATGCCGCAGCCTGACGGTTCGTGAAGCCGCTCGCCTTCAGACCTTCCCGGACAACTACATCTTCCTGGGCAATCGGACTGAGCAATTCGTCCAGGTCGGCAATGCGGTGCCGCCATATCTCGCGATGCAAATCGGAGAAGCGCTGCGAGGATTGCTGGATGAGGCGGCCGTGGCTTCGCGAGCCGTGTCTGACCAGGGCGTTGGCGCCTAGAAACGGTGCTTCAGCGCTCGAGCTTCGCATACTGCACACTATGCGCCTATTGTCGGGTGAGCCTTACAGAGAAAGGACGTCGGCTAGATCCCGAAAGCGGGCGGAGTTCCCTGTAAATTTCCCTGACATCAGGGAATTCGGGCGCACGGGAACCGCGTGTTGCTTGCGTTTGAGACGATCGGGGAATTGGCGGTCATTCGGCCCCAGCGCTGCGGGAAACACCACCGCGACGTACCGCTAGCCACCGGAATAGCGGCATTATCCCGGAAAGGCTCAAATCAACAGAGACGAGACTGGGGATAGTGGCGGTGGTGCCAGACGAGAGCGAGCGAGTCGTGCAAGTACGCGATTGGATTCAGGTCTTCAGAATCTCACACCAACCGATGAGAACGGATCAGAAATTGAATTCACCAGAACCCAAGATGAGCCGAGATGCACCGCGTAATGATCCGATCTATCTCATTCGCTGCTCAAGTTCGGTCATGCGGGCATCCTGCAGGTTCTGCAAGAGTCCCTGAACGTGGAACCAACCATGCCGCCACAAGGGCTGACTGCGAAACTCAACTCGCAGATGCGCTGGACTACCAATCATTGCACTGGGACTGAGCGGCCCTGTCGCACTCAGGATGAACTGGCGCTGCCCAGTCCGCCGGTCCACCGACACCCGCTCCTGCAAACTCAGGTCAGAAGGCGAAAGACTGAAGAACTCGTTTTCGAAACGAAGGTCTGCTCGACGAACTCCATCGGAAAAGTACGCGATATAGCGCTCGTCAAATGAGCCTGACAGGCGCGCATGACCATGGTCGGGAAGAAGGGCCCCAACTCGCGAACCCGCTTGTATGAGCACGCCGGGTCGAAGAGCGGCGTCGGGGATAAAGAGGCCCGCCACGTCGCTGCCTACCAGCTGGTTTGCCAATCTAATCTGCAAGTCCGTGACCTGCGCCTGGAGCGTGGAAACGCGTTCATTTGCGGTTTGAACGCGGACTTGCTCATTCGCTCTTTCTGTTTCGAAAGCTGACCTGGCCAATGCGAGCTCAGCCTGGCGTTCGACCAACTGTTCGGCCAGCCGCTGACTTTCGATCTCTATGAGGACTTGGCCCACAGCTACGGGGCCGTACTCGGACAACTCCGCAAGCGTGCCCGTCTCACTTGCCGTCACGGCGTAAGTGCTGGTTGTGTCGACAAAAACGCGCAAATCCTGACGGACCGGAAATTGGATGAAGAGCAGAGCCAGAATCAGCACACTGAAAACGGCGCCGCGAAACCGCCACATGGCGTACTTTTCTGATTTCGCCTCATTTGTTTCAGGTGCAGGTGTCCGCCCCAATGGAGCCGCGAACATGGCCACCAACCCCCAAGCGACCAAGGCTGCGCCAACACCCATATAGCGAGGGAGCAAGCTGTAGGCGATAAAGCCGACGATATAGATTCGATATCCAAAACTAAGCGTCGAGTATGCGAGCACCGCGATATCGCGTTTGAGCTTTGGGAGGTCGCCGAGCTTACCCAGTGACCCCGCCCAGGCCTGGAAGCGTCTGAAGCGCTGGGTTCCGTCCTGTGACAGGTTGCGATGCCGGACCAAGTCGATCAGCGCGAAATACCCATCTAGCTTCACCAGCGGGTTCGCATTGAACAGGATGGAATTCAAGGTCAAGTAAACAAAGAGGTTTCCAAACAAGGATTGGAGAAATTCGCCCGCAGAAAGATGCCAGGCGATAAAGACTATCACGCCCATAAGCAGGTCCGTGAACAGTCCCGCCAGGCTGATCACGACACGCTGTCCGCGATTGGCTGAAATGTCTGCATCCGAACAATCCACGTACGGGATCGGAAACAACGCAATGAACAATACGCCCGCATAACCCACCCGAACGCCGTATCGGGTCGATGCAAGAACGTGGCCCAGCTCATGGAAGAGCTTCAATAGCGGCGCTGCGATAGCAAACGTCAGCAAGGCTGAAGGAGAGAAGACGTTCTGATAAGCCGCAATAATTGCCCACTCCGTCTGCAATCCCAGGAAAAGGCCAATGATGCAGAGCGCCCCCATTAGCCAGAGATAAAGTGAGCCAACCGCCCACTGAGCCAGGGCGCCGAGCCGCTTCTGGAAAGGGGCAACCTCGAAGAGTGAAACGCGCACAAAGAGCGGATTGAAGGGTTTGCGACCCGTGCGGCTCGAGTGCCTCAGATGCTGCACGGAATGGAGGAAACCTGCGACCTCCAGCCGGTTGGCCTGAACGGGATCTGGCTCAGACGCAGCCACCGGCTCGGCGCGCCAGCCATGCTTCAATCGCAGGAGTGCGCGCGCGATTGATCGCGGTAAAACCAGAATATTGCCTGAGGCCTGATCACGCGCGAGCACCCCGCGCTCCGGCTGGTCTATCGGGCCATCAAGTTCGACCTGGTTTAGATGCGCCAGTTCAGGTGAATCCACGCTTGCATCCTAATGTATTCGATCACATGGCGGGTCCAAACTCGAATCCGAGGGGCACGCCCGGTGTGAACCTGCGCATAGCCGGACAACCCAGGCAAAATTTCGCGCGTCACATCACCTTCAATGATTGCCGATGCCAAGAGAACCGGTGGCGCCCCGGCTTCCCCGCCTGTCTCTACGGGTGTTGGAGCCGTGAGCACTCGTATTGGATAGACTTCACCCAGCTGACCACGAAGACTTAACTGACCGGTCTGGCCCACATCAACAAGGCTTGCGTCGGAAGCGCTTACTGTGAATTCGAAACGGTATCGTGCAGTCGTCTGAATTCGGACGATTTCAGTGCCAGGTGGAAGATGGCGACCGGTTTCTCCGCCAGACAAGGCCGAAATGACACGGCCAGAAGCGCTCGCTTGAGGTTCGAGGAGGGCCAGTCGGGATTCGATTTGCCCAAGCCGGGTCTGTTGGAGGGCCACCCGGCTTTCGGCCAGGACGTACGCTCCATAATCATCTTCAGCGAGCGCTGCTGTCGCTGAGGCCTGTTCAGCGGAAATCTGAAACAGGGTTTCGGCTCGCAGATCGTCCTGGTCGGGCGCGCTCAACGCGGCGAGCGGCGCTCCGACCTCCACCCGCTCGCCAACACGAACATTGATGCGGTCCAGATAGGTTGGGAAATGCACCGAGACGATCTCGACGTCCATGGGCTGAGCGACGCCGGACGCGCTGACCCTGCGATCTGTAGGGAGCAATAGAAAGACGACAGCGAGAACAGCCGCCGCAATTGACCCTCTTTGGAACCAACGCCGCCGTTTTGACCAGTCTCTTTGCGTTTTGTGTTTCAGCTCCAGAATGGCGCGGAGACGCTGGCAGTCTCCTTCAGGGTCCGGGGACGCCGGATCGAACAATGCAATCGCGAAACCAGCTTCGCCGCGCGCTGGCAGGGATAAATAGAGTTCGCCTGCACCCAATTTGTCGAGGAGAAGAATAGCATCCTCGTGACGCAGGTCTGCTTCCGCTTGCAAAGGCCCGGCTTTGACCGTTGCGGACACAACCGCCTCGTCGCGCCAAGACCTGAACACATCAGCGAGCTGATCGCGTGACGGTTCCATGTCCAGCGTTGAGAGCGTGAGCGTGGTCTCACCGCCTGGCTTGAACAGCATCAGCGCCGCATTTTTGGCGAGGCCTGCATTCACAATCGCGTCGCAGCTGAGTGCCAGGAGTTTAGGCAGCGTCAAGCGTTGCTCGGACTTCGCGATATAGCTCGCGAGAAGGTCGCTCGCAGGCGAGGCCGCAATACGTGTCGCCAAGGCGATGGATGACGTGCTCTCGCTGGTCAGTTTCGCCAGTCGGCGAGCCAGGGACGGGAGTTGTGTTGCAGGCGGCACCTCATCGAACACAAATCCGTAGAGGAGCTCCTCGCCTTGCAAGGCAAGCACCAGGAGCTTGTCGCCCAGCCGGTGAAAGGCCGGCTGGGCCGGTTCGGGCGACGGCAATGACCTGACCTCTAACTCAGAGGGCAGAGTTCCCAGCAGGGTGACCGTAGCCGCGTCATCGCCTGGACTGACCCGAAAAATGCAGGAGAGTGCGTCCAGCATTGCCCCTTTACGAACCGATCGTCCCGAACTGATCTTCGTAAACTTTTACGGACTGGGCCAGAATGGCCGCGAGACGCTTGGCCGCGAACGGGCTCATCACAATACGATGAGCGAGGTTTACGTCCACGCTCTTGGTTTCGCTTGCGTCACCGCGCCAGTGCTGGTGAGTGCCAAAAAGCAGGAAGAATTCTTCTCGGTTGGCAGTCGCGGTCCCGATGTTGGCGTAGTGGCTCGCCATATTGTCATCATGCCAATTGATCTTGATTCCGCCGAGTTGATCAGAGGTGCCGGAGGATTTCTTCTCGGACATTGGGTGTTCTCACTTTCGTTGGTTCAGTTACTCCGCAGCCACCAGAACTGCGGTGTTGGAATTCATGCTGGACATTGCAGCGCCGACGTTCAGCTCAAGACGATCTTCAATGATCGCCATCAAGCGCTCAAGCAGATAAGCTTCAGTTGCAAAATCGAGTTGCAGCGACTGGCTGAGATGAGCGCTGATCGCTGCCTCAATGGCGGCGCGAAGGGCATCACCATCCAATCCCATGGCCATCAGTTCAGCAATCGCGGACATCAGGATGTCACTCGTGACGTAATCCATGATTTCGCCCAGATAGCCTGTCTCCAAAGTCAGGCTCGGTCCGCGCTCAAACATGATCTCAGGCCGCAGGGATGGATGTTCGAAATCCAGGACATCGCCACTTCCATCCACAACACGGTCCAGCGTCATACCGATAGATGCTGAAGATTGAGCTCTGGACACAACATCGATGGCGGCCGGACCTGCGAAGTTGACCTGAACCAGCGACCAATGCGGCGTGTCCTGGCCAAACTGCAAAGCATCGAATTCTGTTGTGAAATAACCGGCGAACCCGTCTGAGAAGATCGCGTCATCAGCCGTGTTGCCGAAGAACAGGTCGGGACCCAGATTGCCAATCATGACGTCGAAGCCGTCTTCGCCATGGATTTCATCATACCCGCCCGTGACATAGGCAAAATTGGTATCAATCCACAATTCTCCGAAGACACCGCTTCCATCGGCAGTGAAGACCCGCTCGATGATTGCCGTGTCGCCGATCAGGAAATCCTGACCGTCGCCGCCGAACAGCTCTTCGTCACCGAAACCACCAATCAGGTAGTCAGTACCGGCATTGCCGCGGAGCACATCATCACCGTCCACGTCCGGTCGAAGGCTTTCGAAACGGATGAAGCGATCAAGTGCTGATTGCCCGGCAAATCGCTCCGCGAAAGGCTGGAACAGGACATCTGCGTTATCGCCGACCGCCATATCATCATCCAGGCCGCCAATGACTGTGTCGTCACCGGTTTGGCCCATCATGATGTTATCGCCGCGTGTCCCCTCAGCGGTAAAGCTGTCATCGCCGCCTTGCGCATGATGCATCGTCGTCAGCGAGAGAATTTCCCACATGTGTGTGTGAACCATCTCGGCATCATCGCCGACCGCAACGTCATCGCCTGCGCCAACCGAAATCACGTCATCGCCCTGGCCCGCAATAATCATCGCATTGCCGGCGCCGGTATTGATCACGTCATCACCACCGATCAACGAGGAATCCGAGGTCAATATGCCTTCCGCTTCCGCGCTGGAGCTTTTGAAAACGCCTCGGTCGCCCAGGATCAGGTTGAAACCATCGCCCATATCGAAGCGATCGCCTTGGTCACCGCCAATGACGACATTGTCGCCATCACCGGCCGTAAAGACATCCTTGCCCGATGCGGCCGCCATGTCCGTGGACACCAGGTCATAGATGATTGCGTCTGCAGCCTCATTGGGCGTGGTGTTCATGACACCGTCATCACCCAAAACGAAGTTCAAGCCATCCAGAAGGGAGGCGCTGTCATCGCCGCCGCCAAGGGCGATCATGTTTACGCCGCCAGCGACTGTGACCTGGTCATTGCCATCACGGGTATCCGCAGTGGTGGCCGCTTCTTGCACCATGATATCGAACTGGAACCAATCTGTCTCCGCGTCTGCAAGGCGCTCAGCGGATGGGCTGTTGCCCGGATGGTCATAATCGGACAAGGCCCGAAGCGCACTTTCGCGAAGGGTCATGACACCGCTGTCGCCGATCATTGTGAGGCCGCCGACGCCAGCCGTGACCACATCATCGCCCAGGCCACCAAAGACAAGATCATTCTGATCAATGGGCGATGGTGGATCGCCCGCACCGGGCGAGTCTTCGCCCACCGTGATGATATCATCACCATCGGTGCTCAACGCCAGACCGGTGAAGGTGAAGCCCGCCCAATCCATCAATGCATTGTCACCGAAGAGGATATCGACGCCCAGACCTGCGTTAAGCGTATCGCCGCCCTCGCCACCGATCAGGACATCGTCGCCGCGCCCTGTGGTCAGCTGATCTGCGCCGCCTTTGGAGTTGTTGATGGATTCAATAAGGCTTTGAGTCTCGAGAATGTCGCCGCCTTCAATTCGACCGAAATCACCAAGAAGGACATTGTCGCCCAGAAGATCGGTAAGGACCTCGACGCCACCGCCATTGCCGCCGCCGACAAGCAGGTCGTCCATGGCGCCGCCATCGAGTGTGTCGGAACCTTGATTGTTGCTGGATTCAAACTGCGAGGTGAACTGACGCGCCACCAAGGTACCTGACGTGATGATGCTCGCGTAGTCACCCACAAGGATATCGCGGCCCGCTTCTCCGCGCAGCGTATCCATTCCACCGCCGCCAAGCATGATGTCATCGCCGCGGCCGCCATCCATCGTGTCATCGCCGTCTGCAATGTCGAGGATTTCAATCCGCAACGTACCCGGTGCGGGAACATCGAGGTTGAGAGAACGGATATCGATCGCGCTGTCATTCAGTGCGATATTGAACGTTCCGCCAGTCATCAGATCATTGCCGAGGCCGCCGTTCAGCGTATCGGAACCAAGATTGCCTTCGATGATATCGGACCCGATCTGACCAAAGAGCCGATCATCGCCCGACCCGCCAATCAGGATGTCGGCCCCGTCTTTACGAGCGAGTGCATCGATCTCTGAGGTGTTGCCGATAGCGCCGCTGCTGCCAGCCGCTTTGCCCCATCCCCAGACCTCAACATCCTGGCCGTTCACTTTGATGATGTCAGACCCAGCGCCGCCCTCAATGAGAACTTTGGCACCGCCGATCTCAATATCGTCATCGCCTGCTCCGGACAGGACAGTGACGTCACCGCTACCGTCAAGGTCGCCGCGAATGATGTCATCACCCTTACCAGTCAGGATCACGTGATTACCCGATCCGACGGTGACCGTCTCGACGTCGCGGTCGGCCTTGTTCTGGGAAATCTCTGTGTAGGATGTGATTAGCCCTGCAAGATTGACCGGCGCATCAAGGCCAACATCATAGAAGCCTTCGGCGGCGGCATTGACAGTTCCATCCGCGTTGATGCCCAGCAACTCCAGGACCCGTTCTGACGAAACGCCACCTTCCGCGAACTCGGTCAGGAAGACATCGCGCATGCCGTAATCTTTGCCAGACAGAACGATGACGTTGCCACCTGGAATATCGATGTTGTCAGCACCACCTTCAGCGAAGATCACATAGGTGCCTTGGGCACCTTCCGGCGCTGTAATGATGTCATCTCCATCACCCGCAAAGACGACATTGATTCCACCAAGCGGCAACATGATCGTGTCCGACCCAGCCCCAGTGTAGGTAATCGTGACACGGTCGCTGTCTGCGTCCGCGAAGTTGGACATGTCGATGACATTGTCGCCTTCGCCTGCCGGGATAACAATCGCACCCGCGCTGCTGTCGATTTCACCTGACAGATTGCCTTCGGCATTCGTCATGGATACCGCGAACGTATTGTCCGCCGTGCCCATGATCAGATGATCATCGCCATCGGTTTCAAGGCTGGAGTTTGAGCTGATGATCCGGGCGCCGAAATTTAGGATCTGGGTAGAGTTATCTTCCCCGCCGCCTGCTCCGAGCAGGTTGAGCAAGCCTTGGATGGAAAGAATGCCCGCAGCAGTGCCATCAAAAGCGCTGACCAGGGTGGGCCCAGGCCGATAAAGCTCAAGTTCAAACTCCGGGATTTCATACTCGAACAGCGTTTCATCGAACGGTCCGAACCAGGCTTCCGCCGAAACGCCAAACTGGATACTACCCTCGGTCAAGAACGCCACCTGCGCCTGTGGAAGCACGACGCCCATCTGGACCATGGCCACGATCACATCAAGCAATTCGGACAAGCGGAGTTTGCCGTCATCATTGGGGTCATTGATGTTGAATTCAAAATCAACCGAGCCCCCGCCCTCAATACCGGTGGCGATGGCACTCGCGATCATCGTGAACTCGATATCGAGATCAACAAGCGAGCCGGGGCTGGCTTCAATAAAGACACCATCGAGAAGCCGGAAAGGATCAAATGAATTGATGAAATTCTGAATGCCGCTGAGATCGTATCCGATCTCGAACTTGGTCACTCCGTATCCGTCAATGCTGTTCTGGAAACCGACCCCGCGATCGACAATGTCCTGGATCGCATCTTTCGCCCAATCTGGAATATCGATGGTATCCAGCAGCTGAGCTGTGAAATCAAAGTCGGCAGTATCAATGTTGAAGAGCGTATAGCGCGCACGCACAAGGTCGACGCCGCTGAAGTCGCCGAGCAGCATTGAAATAGCACTGAACGGGTCTTTGATGAGCGGGATGTCGACGGAGAAACCGCGAGTGATGTCGCCAAAAGTTCCGAGGTCCGGTTTCTGACTGGCGGTCAGGAAACCACCGCGATCCACTTCCGTGATATCGATGCCGGAGAGCTGTGTCTCACCGCTAATCATTCCCGGCGCATACTCGGTAAAATCAAAGCTTCCGAATTGAACCATTCCCCCGGCGTCGGCCAGATCGACGACGAATTGCGCAATTGAATTAGCCACTTCCGCGACATTGTCTGCGAGCCGGATAATTGGGAACCAGGACGCAATCAGATCGACTGCCAAATCCTTCAACAAGCCGAGGGGAGGCTGGAAGATTACATCAATCACCTCCAGAAGCGGCTGGACAAAGGACAAAATAGGATCGACCAGAGGGCGGATCAGGGCGTCGTAGAGCTGGCTCGCGTCAATGCGGACATTGTTGATGCCAAGCTGATCGACAACAAGGCCATCCTGGAGTGTGTAAGAGGCGTCCAAAACGACTTCCGCCAAGACATCCGGCAGAACCTGAAAGCCGCCAATTTCAACCGCGCCGCCTGTGAATGGGTTCAGAACATTTCCGACGAACCCGATATTCACATCGACATCCGCACCGAAATCAAACTCTACCAATTCGCTGAAATTGAGCTGGCTAAGATAAACCACGCGCTCATAGGTCAGCAGCTCGCCATCAGCATCGATTGGTGTGATGTTGCTGAAGTCCCGCGCCAGCGCGCCACCACTGGTTTCTTGAGATGCGCTCTCGGACGGGCCTGTCAGCTCCAACCCGCTCTCGCCGTAGAGATTGGCGCTCAGGAACGCCGTCAACTGCGCTGTGCCACCCTCTGTACGAGCTTCGCCGATGATATTGCCGTCGTCGTCAAGTGTAACCGCCTGAGCAGACAGGCCCAGCAAGTTCAATACACTCATCGAACCTGAGAATGTCCCGGCATCGACGAGGAATTCTATCTCGACCTCCGGGCGATCCACGTCGTTCAGCAGGAAGAAGCCGTTACGATCGAAGCCGAAGCCGATATTCACTGTGTAATCGAGCTCGAGAAGAATCTCAGATCCCTCGTCAACCTCGATGTTGAAACCAGGAATTCCAAAATCGAAATCGATATCCAACATCTCGCTGAACAGGGTTCCGGAGAAATTCAGCGCGCCATAGATATAGGACTCGCCTGTCGAACCTGACGTATCGAGATAGGCTTGGATGTACTCTTCGCCATCGGTTCCAAAGACCGTGTTGAGCTGATCGTTCAAGAAGCCCGTCAGCAAATCCACCGTGGTCGGCAAGGACCCATCGGGCAGCGGCGTGTTCGCCCACTCGAGTGCAGGCTGGATCACCGAATTTATGACGTCATCAAAGAAGGAGAGCCCCACCGACAAGGAGTCCCCGATAATCGGCAGATTGATATCGTCCATGAAGTCGGTGAAAAAGTCATTCACTTCACCGAAAATGTCGTTGATCCCGCCAAGCACTAGGCGAGGATCATTCAGAAGCTCCAACACATTGATGTTGGAAAGGAAGTCGCCGAGATCGGGCAGGCGTAAATCGAACTTTTCAAGGTCAATGCCATTGCCATCAAACAGGCTTGGCAATTCCCCGTCCCAAGTCGCGCTCAGATTATCGAAGTCCGTATCGGCCCAGCTGGCCCCTTCTCTAAGCGCCAAAATCTGGGTCTGCCAGGTCAGCCCATGCTCTTTAGGGTCGAAAATGCCCAAGGAGTCAGAGAAGGGCAGGTCAACATCCACGCCAATCTGAACATCGAGATCCAGAAGGTCGGTAACGCTGACATCGTCGTTGGTGGCGATCTCTTTCAGGAAGGCGATATCGAACTGGCCATCATGCTCGTCGCCGTCGATATCGTTGATACCGAACGCCAAGAGCGCCGGATCACCGCTGCCGTCGCCCGAGTTGAGAAGGACCTTTCCGTCGACCACCTCAAACTGGATCGGACCAAGGCCAAGAGAAAGATTAAGCCCCTCAGCCGCGCCGGCTTCGAAGGTAAAGGCGATGCCGGAGGTATCGGTATCAATGAAGATGCGCGGCGCGCCGCGATCAACCGCTTCAAACAAGGCTTCGCCGACGATGACTGCGCCGTCAACGCTCGCCTCTGAGCCGAAGCCCAATAGGCGCGCGCCGTTCGAACCACCACGTTCTTCAATCGACATTCGAAGCTCGGGCGATATGTCGATGCCCCGAACCTCGAACACTGTTGGATCATACCCTGCCGCTGCAGCATAATTTGTGGCGCGAAGCGTGATTTGGCCGCCGTCTTCTGAGAAGGATAGCAGCTGGCCCAAATTAATCGTAACGCCCGGCAGAGCGCCGCCCTGCAATAAGCCGAGCTCACCGAAGGTGTTGAAGATCGCCTCGTTGATGGCCTCAATCAATCCGGCTTCGTCGCGCCCCGCCTGTGCCGCAACATCAACGGTCACCGAGCCGCCGATAACGGGGATTTCAAAGCTCTGGGCGGCGGCGAAATCGTCAATACCGCCGGGTTCCAACGAAACCACGAAAGGCACATTGGAATCTGCAGTGTCCGACCCGCCAACATCGCCGAATGACAGAACATTGCCGCCCAAAACGGCACGTGTGACCGTCAGCTGGACAAGCGCGGTGTTCAGCGCGGCTGTCAGCCCGGCGAGATCACGTCCAGCTTCGGCTTCAATTTCCAGAAGAATTTCTTCGTCGCCGAGCGCAATGACGAAACTGCCACCGGCTGCCGGGTCGACGCCCGCTTGAAGCTCGATCTCATGTACGCCGCCGACCTCGACTGACTCGATGCGGTCAGCTCCGAAGAAGACCTCAACGCCCTCATTGTCGAACACCTGCCCCTCGGTGTTTTCGAGCGTCACCTGACCGGTCTCAGGATCAAAACTCAGGACAAGCGCGTCGCCAAACGTATCCGATAGTGCAGTGTTTATCGCCGCAATCTGCTCTTCCAGCGTCAAGGAAGGATCGATTTTGAACCCAACTTGTTGGACGTCATTGGTCGCGAGATCTCGCACAGAGATGATGACGTCATCACCACCATCAGACGCATTGAGAAGCCCGGACACGGTTGAAAGCTGATCAAGCAGTGTCGCGCCTGCCGCCAAGGTCGTCGGCGTCGCCAGAACCGGCGATAGATCAATGCCGAAATTGAAGTCCAGCGACAGGTTCGGATCGAAAATCAGATCACCAGATCCGCTGACATCGACAAACCCGCTTACGAAATCGACCAGTTGCTCCGGCAGGAAATCGCCGATTTGATCGGCGAGCAGCTGCACCAGGTCGAGCTGGAACGGCAGGCTCTCGTCAACGTCGTCCAGGAGCTGGAACGAGAGCCCCATATTGAGCGTCTGAAGCTCGCCATCCCAGTTCAGTGTGACGGTGTCCTGACCGAATACGCTTTCGAGAAGGCCTTTGACTTCATCCAGCGCGCCTTGAGGGTTATTTCTGATTTCCTGCAGTTTTCCGAGGAAGTCCGTAGCGAAATCAAGCGAATCCAGAATCGAGAAATTCAGGATCGGGATTTCGGCTTCCAGGAACGGAAGCTGCTCACTCAGGCTGTCTGCCGCGATCTCGAGCAAGGTCGCGATGGCCGTGAGACTGTCGAGAATGTCGGCGCCATCCAGATTGGTCAGTGCCGTTATGGAATCGAGTGCGTCCGGGTCAGCACCGATCAGCGCCCATTCGAGCGTTTCAATCGGATCGGTGAGATTGCCGATCGACAGGCTGATGCCGTCGATAATGCCCTCATTGATGCCGTCGATACCCGCCACGGAGACGTTGACGTCGCCCAGCTGGAGATACATCTGAGCGAGCGGGTTCTCGCCATCATATTCGCCTGGATTAACGATCTGCAGACCATTCGCGTCAGCGATGACATCGCCGTTAGCGTCGAGCGCGCGCCCTTCGCCGTCCACGACGATTGCACCGGCGAGATCAAGTTGACCCAGGATCGACGCCAACCCCTGCGACGGCAGGCTCAACAAAGCCGGGCCCGAGACCGCCAGGCTATCGCTCGCTAGCGCCAGCAAATTGTCGAAGGTGACCCGTGAGGAATAACCTGCGTCGGGATCCTGACCAACAAGGCCAATGGAGAACTCACCGGCCAGCGCCATGATATTCTGGCTGGCATCGTCAGCACCGATATCAACGGTCAGCAGGCCCAGATCCGCGGTACCTGTGATGCCGCTGGCTTCGGCCTCTACACTGGCTTCGAGACGGACATCGTCAAGGAAAAGAGCTTGGAGAATTGTATCCGCGAGATCATCGCCCAGCGCTTCTGCGCCTGACAATGTTGTCGGAGCGGACTCAGTCAGCAAGGCAGCGACGGCCTTCAAGTCGAGACCAAGGCCGGCTGAGAGGCTGCCTTCGATGGAGGCAGAGATATCAGCGCTGACTGAAAGATTGGCCAGATCGCCGACGCCGAGCCCATCAAGGTCGAGTCGAACGCCATCGCCAGCGCCGACCTCGACGGCAGCTCCAATATCTGGCAGGCGGAAGATCAATTCACCCTGCTCAGACAATTCCAGCAATGCACCAGGCAGCACCGAACCGAGCTGCGAGGACACGAATTCCAGCAATTGGTCGAAGGTCGGAACCGCGAGGACATCTTCGAATGTCGGGACGATTGAAATCGCGCGGTCTTCGCCATCCATCAGCGAGAAGCTGAGCTCACCGTTACCACCTATGGCGGCGGCCATGCCGATGCCGAGATCTGCCAGCGCCGTGTTGATGCTATCGGCAAGCTCCGTTGTGCTTGACCATCCACCATCTCGCTGGACACGCAGCTCTGTTTCGATCCCATCGATAACCAGCTGATAATTGATCTCGGTGACGCCCGTGAGAGCGGCAAGATCGATATCTCCAAGCGACGTGGTGGTGTTGCCTTCCTGTAGGCGCAACACCGTGTCTTCGTTCGTGCCGCTTTCGAACATGGTCAGCTGGCTCGCAAGCTGACCTGCGCCGAAGCCAATGCTTTGAAGCGAAATACTCTCGTCTACAGACCCGTCGGTCGCAACAGCGCTGCGGATGCCAAAGGTCGAGCGTGATTTGGGATCGCCAGATCCATTTGTCGCGAGCGCCGCCGCGAGGGCGCCGGCAGCGACTTCAATATCTATATCGAATGGCGACACGGCGGCATTCAACAGCCCCGCCAGAGCGTCGAGACGATCACCCAACGCGGCGCCAGTATCAACGACCGCTGTGCCTGCGATGGAAATTTGCAGCTGATGCTCTACACCGTCTCCGTCGATCACCGACAGGTTCAACGCGGTGTATCCGGCCAACGCGTCGAGCTGGCCCTCTGTGACCGGGTCGCTGGTTTGGGAGTCGTTTCCGATGCTCAAATCGGGAGGGAAGACACCGGGCTCGAAGCCGAGAACGGACGCGTTATACGAAAGCTTGTCGAGAATCTGGTCGAAAACATCGCCGATCTGGTTGGTCAGGTCGGCGATATTGAGGCCGGTAAACGGGATCTCGAGGTTCAGCGCGCTATCGCGCAAAAACTCGATCACCAAACCCTGAACCGTGTCCAGGAAGGCCAGGATTTCATCACCCTCTATGGCCGCGAGCGCCTGAACCGACTGCTCCAGAGCAGACGCCACAGCATCCGGGAGGCCCAATTCCGACGTGTCGACCTGAACACCAACATCCAGTGCATTTACAAATGCTGCGACCTTGTCGGGAGCCACGCTGTCATTGAGCACTGAGCCTAGCGTCACAAAGGCGCTGAGCGCACGATCCTCTCCACCGAAGTTCAGCGAGCCCTCAAGATTGAGGGACACAAAGCCATAGAAGGTATCGGCCTCAATCTCGGTGAATTCATCGCTGCCGGGCTCGGCGACAGACTGGATGACGTCAAACTCGAAATCGTCGGCGAAGACATCAACTGACGGCACGCCGCCCAAGGTTACCGCGGCACCCAGGTTTGCGTTCTCTCCAAGCGAGAGCCCCAGGCGATATGTCAGAAACTCTAGTTCGCTGGCGCTGAATTCCAGCATGCCAAGGCGCAGGCTGATCTCTTCAGGCAGCGGCGCGTTGCCTCCCAGCTCGATCAGCGGCGCAAGGTCAAAATCGGAGATGTTAAATCCGATGCGTTCAATGCCGGTTGGGCCGCCGGTCTCCACAATTGTGGAGAGCACAAAGCTGAACGCCTCTTCGCCGCCGCTCGTGCTGATAAGTGAATCCAGAAAACCGAGACCAGGAATCCGCCCGTTCAACGTATCAGCAAAATCGGTGACAACTTCTGGCATCAGGACCGAAACCTGAACGCCGCCTCCCGTCACTTCGAAATCGATCAGGGTTTCACCACCCATCACGATATCGTCGAATTCAACGGAGAAGCCTCCGCCGGTCAGCTGACCGGCAAACGCGTCGGCCGCGAATGCCAGAGCATCATCCAGCGAGACGCTGCCCAAGGCCTCACCGCCGAGCAGCGTCTCGAGATCGTCGATCAACGTGCCGTCTACGAAGTTCGCGATGGTGAAAACGCTGGTGATTTCAGCGGCGTCCAGGCCGCCGGTGAAGCCGCCGCCATTCGCGGTTTCGAGACTGGAATTGATCGTGGTTGCCAGATCAGACGCGAAGTCGCCATCAATCAGGTCAATGATCGCGTCAAAAACCGTATCGCGCACGGATTCGAACGCAGCCTCCAGTCGAGCCACGGCCTCGGCAATCGGGTCCAGTCCCCCATCAACCGTTGTGCCCAAGGCTTCAAGGAGGGTTGAGACGGTCTGAGCTGCTGTTTCGAAGTCTGCCAGCAAGCCTTCAATGACCGTGAATTGTTCTGAAAAGGCTTGCACGAGCCCAGACAGCGCCGCCGCAGCATCTGTTGCCGCAGACAGGTCCCAATCCAGGCCAGCCGACGCTGCCATCGCCGCGGGTGCAGCCTCGGCCTTTGCGACTGCCGCAAATTCACCCGGCAGAGGGGTATCAAGTGCAAATAAGTATGGGCCGACCGGCTCTGGCGTGACAGGGAGTGGTGAAACAACCGGCAGCCCTAAGCCGAGATCGCCCGACACCACGCCCAGGAAGTTTGTCTGAGCAATATTGTTTGACACGTACGCAGGCAGGGTCACGCCATCAATCGCAACCGGCTGAACGGACCATCCAACACCAGAGGCCTGCAGCGGAATGGTCGAAGCATTCTGCGACGTGGCACCCGGTTCAAAAACGATCTGATCAGCAGCCTTCGAAGCCGGCTCGGACAGCGCGGTTGTACCCACGGGGATCTGGCCCACCAAGCCGAGGAAATCCGTCTGAGCAATAATTTCGGATACGACCGGAGGTGGGGTCGAAACCACCTGCGATGCCTCACCCGGTTCAGAAACGATCCGATCAAAAGACTTCGAACCTGGCTCAGAGCGCTCGCCTGCGACAGGGGCCGCAGCAAGAGTCGTGGCAGGGACATCCAGAAACTCTGGGATCGACCAGTCCAGACGGCCACGAGCCAGCGGCTCGGTCATCGCGGCTGATGCCACGGGAATCTGATCCACAACGCCCAGGAAGTCCGTCTGAGCAATAATTTCGGACCCGACCGCAGGCGGGGTCACGCCATCGATAACAATCGGCTGAACGGACCATCCGGCGCCAGAGACATCCAACGGCGGGGTCGAAGCAATCTGCGACGCCTCACCCGGTTCAAAAACGATCCGATCAGAAGCCTTCGCAGTGGGTTCAGACAGGTCAGCTGATACCAGCGGAATCCGATCCACCACGCCCAGAAAATCTGTCTGCGCAATGTTGACGGACATGACTGGAGGCGGCGTCACGCCATCGATAACAACCGGCTGAACGGACCATCCGGCGCCAGAGACATCCAACGGCGGGGTCGAAGCAATCTGCGACGCCTCACCTGGTTCAGAAACGATCCGATCAAAAGACTTAGAATTTGGCTCCGAGCGCTCGTGCGCGACAGGCATCGCCGCCAGCGTTACGGCCGGGACATCCAGAAACTCAGGAATCGACCAGTCTAGACGGCCGCTAGCCTGAGGCTCGGACATGGCAGTTGATGCCATGGGGATCTGGCCCACCACGCCCAGGAAGTCCGTCTGCGCAATGAATTCGGATACGACCGGAGGCGCGGTCGACGCCAACCGCGACGCATCACCCGGTTCACAAACGATCCGATCAAAAGACTTCGACGCTGGTTCAGAGCGCTCGCCTGCTACAGGGGTCGCAGCCAGTGTTCCGATGGGGTCATCCAGAACCTCAGGAATCGACCAGCCAAGCCGACCTCGAGCCAGGGGCTCGGATAGAGCGTCTGATGCAATGGGGGTCTGACCCATCCAGCCCAGGAAGTCTGTTTGACCAATATTGTCCGACACAACCGGAGGCGGGGTCAGACCATCGATAACGACCGGCCCAACGGACCAGCCAGCGCCCGAAGCATCCAGCGGACGAGTTGAAGCAACATGCGACACATCACCGGGCTCAGAGACTGACAGATCAAAAGACTTCGACCCTGAATCAGAGCCTTGCTCCGCGACAGGGATCGCGGCCGGCGGCCCCGGCGGGACATTCAAAAACTCAGGGACCGACCAGTCCAGCTGGCCGCGAGCCAGCGGCTCGGACAGGGCGGACGATGCCAGGGGGATCCGATCTACCACGCCCAGGAAGTCTGTCTGCGCAATGTTGATGAACCCGACCGGAGGTGGGGTCAATTCATCGACAACAACGGGCTGACCGGACCATTCGGTGCGAGAGGCGTCCAGCCGAAGGGTCGCAGCGACTGGCGACGCGTCACCCGGTTCGCAAACGATCCGATCCGAATCCTTTGAAGTTGGCTCAGCGCGCTCGTGTGCGACAGGGATCGCAGCCAGCGTCGCGACAGGGACATCCAGAAACTCAGGGATCGACCAATCCAGCTGGCCGTGAGCCAGGGGCTCGGACATGGCAACTGATACATAGGGAATCTGACCCACCACTCCGAGGAAATCTGTCTGAGCAATGCTCACGGACAAGGCCGGTGGCGGGCTCACGCCCTCGATAACAAGCGGCTGAACAGACCACCCAGCGCCAGAGACATTCAAGGGTAGGTTCGAAGCAATCTGTGACGCATCAGCCGGTTCAAAAACGGTCCGGTCAACAACCTTCGAAGCCGGCTCGGATAGGGCGGCTGATGCCGCGGGAATCTGACCCACCACGCCCAGGAAATCTGTCTGCGCAATGTTGACGGACATGACTGGAGGCTGGCTCGCACCATCAATAGCAACCGACTCAACGGACCATCCGGCGCCCGAGGCAGCAAACGGACGGGTCGACGCGACGCGCGCCGCGTCACCGGGTTCGCAAACAATCCGATCAGCAGCCTTCGAAGCCGGCTCGGAGCGCGTGTCGGGGACAGGGATCGCAGCCTGTGTCGCTCCCGGGACATCGAGAATCTCAGGAATCGACCAGTCCAGACGGCCGCTAGCCAGGGGCTCCGAAAGAGCCGCTGAAACCAGTGGAATCTGATCCACCACGCCTAGGAAATCTGTCTGAGCGATATGGTTTGGCCCAGGCGGAGGCGGGGTCAGACCATCAATGACAACCGGCCGATCGGACCATCCGGCACCAGAAACATCCAACGGAAGGGTCGAAGCCACCTGCGACGCGTCACCCGGTTCAAAAACGGTCCGGTCAGCGGCCTTCGATGCCGGCTCGGAGCCTGTGTCTGCGAGAGGTATCGCAGCCAGTGTCGCGACAGGGGCATCCAGAAACTCAGGGATCGACCAATCCAGCTGGCCGCGTGCCAGCGGCTCGGACAGGGCAGACGTTGCCACCGGAATCTGACCCACCACGCCCCGAAAGTCCGTCTGAGCAATGTAGTTTGACCCAAGCGGAGGCGGGGTCTCGCCAGCGACAACGACCGGCTGACCGGACCATGCGGCGCCCGAGGCACCCAACGGAAGAGTCGCAGCCACCTGCGACGCGTCACCCGGTTCAAAAACGATCCGATCCGAAGCCTTTGAAAGCGGCTCAAACACAGCAGCTGATGCCAGGGGAATCTGACCCACCACGCCCAGGAAATCTGTCTGAGCAATATTGACGGACAAGGCCGGCCGTTGGCTCACGCCATCGAAAGCAAGCGGCTGAACGGACCATCCAGCGCCAGCGGCATCCAATGGCAGGGTCGAAGCGATCGGCGACGCATCGAGTGGCTCGCAAACGATTCGATCAAAAGCCTTCGAAGCCGGCTCGGCTAGAGCAGCTGGCACCAGAGGAATCGGACCCACCACGCCGAGGAAGTCTGTCTGAGCGACATTTGCAGACAAGGCCTGAGGCGGCGGGGTCAGACCATCAATCACGACCGGCTGAGCGGACCATTCAGCGCCAACGACATCTAACGGTAGGGTCGAAACGATCGGCGACGCGTCACCCGGTTCAAAAACGATCCGGTCTGGAGCCTTCGAAACCGGCTCGGACAGGGCAGCTGGTTCCAGAGGAATCTGACCCACAACGCCCAGGAAATCTGTCTGCGCAATGTTCACGGACATGACCGGCGGCGGGGTCACGCCATCGATCACGACCGGCTGAACAGACCAGGCGGCGCCTGAAGTATCCAACGGGAGGGTCGAAGGGACATGCGACGCATCACCCGCTTCGCAAACGGTCCGGTCTAACGCCTTCGAAGCCGGCTCGGAGCCCGCTTCTGCATCAGGGATCGCAGCCAGCGCTGCGGCCGGGACATCAAGAAACTCAGGGATCGACCAATCCAGCTGGCCTCGAGCCAGCGGTTCGGACATGGGGGTCGATGCCATGGGAATCTGGTCAACCACGCCCAGGAAATCTGTCTGAGCGATATTGTTTGAACCGACCAGCGGCGGGGTCACGCCATCGATAACAACCGGTTGTACAGACCATGCAGCCGTGGACGCAGCCGCAGGCCCCGGATCAGGAACGAATGACGCCGGGAAAGCGTTTGGCCCGGACTTGGAGCTGCCCGGCTCGGCAATCTCCGCAAACTCAGCAACGAGCACGTCACGCATCCCGTGGAAGGCTGACTGGACTCGCTCGGCCGCAGATACAACCCCATCCAGACGTTGGGGTGCTGACCAAGGATCGGCCTTCGCAAAATGTGCCTCGTTCTCTGGCAGTTGACCATCGAGGTCTTCGGGAGCCTGGTATTGATCGAAAAAGGTCTGAGTGACACCGGCGAGGGTACTCGAAAGCGCCGTCGTAGACGCGAGCTCCCACTCCAGATTGGCATCCATCATAATGCGCGGCTCTAACAAAACCGGCGCTTGAACCGACGCACTTGCGCTACGAACAGACATCTGGCGCCCCCCAATTCCCGACGACGAAACTCCTTATGCTCCGCCGCGAGACAAACTCACTGACACCGACCACGTCAGACTTGACGACATCCCAGTTCGCGCCCATCAGAATCGAGCCCCCAACGAGACCGAGACGATCTGGTCTTGATCAAAAGGCTGACTTTCCACGGCCTCTGCGAACGATATCTGGAAGGCACCAAACTCAAACCGAACATCAACTGCGACGCCTACGCTCGCGCGAAAAGCGTGACCGTCATCCAACAATGGGTCGCTCACACCCGGGACGTTCCACGTACTGCCAAAATCGGCAAATGTGCTCACCACGACCGGTGCATCGGTCGGCTTAAAGCTCAGTCCGATTGTTCCGGAATAGTAATTTGTGCCGCCTAGAGGGGCGTCGGTAACCGGGTCCCTGGGGCCCAAGCCGCCATACTCGAAGCCTCGCGGCTGGTCATTGCCTTGAAACGCGCGATCCTGGACTGCGACATAGGAGCCTTCGAGGCCCGAGATTACTCCGCCTTCAACACCAAAGTTCGCCACAATGCCGGATACAACCGGATAGTCGACCCTCGCTCCAACTTCGACGGCTGCAAAGTTACGATCTCCAAGCGCGGCAAGACGGGTCGCCATAACGAAGCTGCGCCGATCTTGTGAGGGGAACAATTCCTCGAAGTCTCCGGTTTCATATCGCGTGCGCGCCACCAGGCCGCCGGTAGCGCTGGACCCGAGATCGCGAGACAGCAATGCCGATTGGCGCGAGGCGACACCAGTGACGTCGTCATATCCTGCAAATCCGCCGATCGCGAAGCTAATCGGGCCATCGCCACTGAACTCGCGAAGCACTTCAGCGTTCAGACGAGTGCTCTCAAAGGGCAGATGATCCCAGTCAAAAATCTGGGCCCGAAATTCGAGACGCAACTCCCCATTGTCGCGATCACGGCTTTGCTGAGCGGTAATTCTGCCTTCCGCACCGTCTGGCCCGCCGCGATAGTAAGCTTCAAAACCGCTGTCGTGTTCACCGATATCGGAAAGCCGCAGAGAAACCCTGCCTGTCGGCCCAAACAGTGACGAATAGCTCGCACCGATGGACGCCTCCCCGGACTGACCCCAGGAAGGTGTGCAGCACATGCCGACAAGGGCAGCGACTAGCGCTAGCTGGATTGCAAATGCGCTACGCATACGCTCCCCGGTCTTATGGTGTCTGACTGCAAGTGAAAGAAGACAGAGTTAGTTCCAGATGCGAGGTCCGAAATTGGCGAGACGTAATCGAAGTTAACGTCTTCAGGATCGACCTCCTGTCCATCAATCCTCAAACTCAGGGACCGTGCCTGCACAACACGTTGCAGGGCATCTCGAGGCACAAACGCCTCGACACGCAATGGGTCCAGAACGAAGATCGTCATGAGTGCGCGCCCCTGCGTTGCCTCACCGGGGTCGAGCACGTCTTCGCCAATAACACCGTCGGCAGGACTGCGTATCGATGCGAGTTCGATCTTGCGTCGGAGCGGCGCGGCTTCTTGCGCCGCCAGACGCAATTCCTCCTCGCGACGCGCCACTTCAGCCTCCGCGCTCGTAAATTCCAGTTCAGCGCTTTCCAGCTCTCCAAAGGAGACAGCCTGCCGTTCATACGCACCGCGCAATCGATCGACGCGGGCGCCAAGGCCATCACGCCGCTGACGCGCGGCATTGAGTGATCCGCTGGCACGCGCCCTTGCTTCCCGAAACGAGAGTTCGGCCTCGTCCAGATCGGTGTTCAATCGGAGCAATCGCTCGCCAGTTTCAACGCGCTGACCGGGCTGTACGAAAACTTCAGCGACTATTCCGTCGAATGCCGGGCTAAGCTCGATTTGCCGCGAGGCACGTACAGTGCAGTTAATCGGCCGCTCAAGGTCCGCGCCGGTCGGCTGTGCGAATACGAGACCAGGAGTGCCGACAAGGCCTGCAAACAAGGCGGGGATCACCAGCGCCCGCCTCATTCAATCACCTCATTGAGTGAGCCACCCGTCAGATATTCCAGCTCACCCCAGGCGCGCAGATATTCGGCCTGGTAGAAGGCCAAGCGCTCTTCAGCGGTGTTCAGCCTAACGCGCCGCGAAAGGACGCCGTAATCCATTGACTGGCCGACTTCGACGCGGACCTGTTCGCGCTCCAGCGCGCTTCGTGCGTCCTCGACGGCCAGTTCTGCGGCCGCGATGGCGGCACCGAGCGCCCCAAGGCGCTCATGCGCGCCGCGAATACTGGTTTCGACCTCTCGCCGAACTGCAAAATAGTCCAGAGCCGCGATGCGTTCATCGACGCCTTCGGTCAAACTCGACAGGCCCCGGCCATTGGCGTTGAAGAGCGGAATAGTAAGCTGCAACCCGACCACCTGGTCGTCTGTTACCGAGCCCCCGCCAAAACGGCTGTCGGCGCGATCTTCACGCTCCAGCGACGCGTAGGCATTGAGGACAGGCGCAAAGTCGTCAAACCGTGCCTGCCACTTCTCCTGACTTGCCATAACCACCCGAAGGGCAGACGCCATCACCGCCGGGTTCTCTTGAAGACCCGCATCAACCAAAGCTTCAACGCCTGCGCCTCCACCCATCGCAGGAATGCCGGGAAGCCCACCGGCGATGCCGCC
This sequence comes from uncultured Maricaulis sp., assembly GCA_965228215.1. Lineage (GTDB taxonomy): Bacteria > Pseudomonadota > Alphaproteobacteria > Caulobacterales > Maricaulaceae > Maricaulis. Next base: position 918,248 of record OZ245800.1, read on the forward strand.
TTCAATGACATAACCCGTGAGCGCCGAAAGGGCCGAAACAGCTTCCTGATATCGCGTCCGCTCAAAAGCAATCTCTGCGGCTAGCGATCCGCGCTCACTCCGCATCGACGTGAGATCGAGACTTTGGCTTTCCCCAAAGGTGATACGGTTTTCCAATCCATTCAGCTGCTCATCCATGAGAGCGAGCCTGGCTTCGAGAAGTTCAGCCCTCTGGTTTGATTGAACGGCCACGACATAATTGTCGAACACCTCTGCGGTTACGTCTTTAACCGCCTTGACGTATTCGATTTCAGCAAGGGATCGAGCTGAATTCGCGATGCGAATTCCGAATATGCGAGACAAGTCGAAGACCGGCTGGGTGAGCTGGATGCGATCAGTATCGACGGGATAGTCCGCCTGACCCAGCTGGAAGACCTGGTTGTCGGATTCAACAACCTCCTGATCGAGATTGTCGCGTTGGAGCGAAAAGCTGATCTGGGGCAGATAGCCGATTATGGCGTTGAGACGCCCCGCCTGGGCCCGATTTATATCTTGAGCGGCCCTGCCAATCGATGGATTGCTTTCGTGCGCGGCCCGCATGAGTTCAGGTAGCCCCGCGTCTGGCGAGAGAACCAATTCGCCGAATGTTTCATCGAGCTGCCCTGTGACATTGTCGCGATCAAACAAGCGATCCAAGCGCTGGCCAGTCCGCGCCTCCGTTTCTTCGTCCAGCCCTTGTGTCCGGAGAGACGAAAGCAGCTCTTCATCCGCGTATTCTGTCAACGATGCACAGCCGCTGAGCGCGATTGCAACTAAAACTGCGCTCACGACTCCGCAAAGCCGAGCGCGAGAAAAATGTCCCACCAAAGCTGTCCCCTCAGACAACACAAACCCTTACATTGGTTAAAGTCGGTTAACCATTTGGTGTCAACGGAATTGGCCCCACTTGCCACGAATTAATCTATTCAGGAACGACGCTCGAAAAGGGAGCCGAGAACAGCAAATTGGTCGCACCAAGCGCCGGAAACACGGGGGCATTCCGCCGCCGCGCGGGAAAGTCTGCGAGACTGGGAATAGTGGCGGTGGCGTCAGACGAGAGCGAAGTGGTCTCTACCGGTGGGCGTTTCGAAATTAGCTGTCCCATTCGACGTCCGACGCGCGACACCCAACCTCGGCAGGTCTCAGGACGATGCCGCCTTGGGTGACTTGATTGCGCAATCCGTCGGTTGGTTTGAGCCCATGCCCATCGCTGCAACCGGTTGTGCCCACACTCCCGCCGCCTGATAGTCTTGTCGGCATATTCGGTTTATCGATGAGGGGTCGGCGCGCGTGTTGCGTATCGGGTCCGTGTCGATCTGGAGTTTCGAAATGATCAGTGTTCTTGCATCTGCCCTTCTGGCCCTAACGGCCGCAGACCATCACGGCCACCAAGGCAACCACCACCAGGCCGAAGAACAGGCCAGCTCCACCGTCGCTGCAGACGTGCGGGCGGCGGACGCCGAAAACCGTACTGCGCTCGTTCGGCATGATGCGCTGACCGAGCTAGGCATGGGCGCGATGATGATGCGCTTCTCAGTGGCCGAAGATGTGGATTTCGATCTGTTTCAGCCGGACGCGGCGCTGACCATCACCGTCATCAGCGGCGAGAATGGCTACGAGATCATCGCCGCCGAAGCGCGTTCGGAGTAACTCTCCGCGAAATTACGCCCCGCATGGACATAACCGGGCGAGCTGTCGGCTCGCCCGTTTATGTGTGCGGTCATCAATCCAGGCGCACCGTCATCGTGGCCTGATCGCTGTGATAATTGCCGTCCGGCGTTTCCGGCAAATCAATCCAGATCGCAGACAGCAGGACCTCGCCGTCCAGCTCAGCGGAAACGGTGAACCTGCCGGTCTCGTCTGTCAGCGCGTCGAAACGTCGACCGTCAGGCGTGTGGATCGTGACCCGATGGCCGGCGAGGGTCTCGCTGTCGTGGTAGAGCGCGAACCGTCGCGCCTCATTCTGTACCGGCACAAATTCAAGCGCCTGGCCCATCGGTGTGAACACGGCCTCTTCGCCGCCTTCACACGTCGCCACGCAGAAGATCGTCTTGGTGAGCTTGGAGTAGCTGCGCATCAGGGCCGGTGCGCCGGGCAGCGCATGAAAGGCCGCCTGCACGTCAGCGTCCGCATCGATCTCCTCGAAGTAGACGTCGATGCTTTCCGGAGGAATTTCACCGGATCTTGGATGGGTCGAGACCGCCAATACACCCAGCCCCGCGGAAGTGGGTGTGAACCGAATGCCCAACGCAGTCTCGGATTCGGCATAGGAAAAGTCGTCCACGGCAACGCCGCCGACAGTCGCAGATATGAATGCCACCCGGTCCTGGCCCAGACCAAACTGGATGTCCGGATATTCCAGCGCACTGGTCATCTCGATCTCGACAGTCTCTCCGGACTGCCAAATGGCTTCGCTTGAAGCCAGGAAAGTCTTGTGACCGAAGGCAGCAGAACTGGCTAGGAGCGCCGCGAGCCCACCCGCGAATACCGCCTTCATGCGCGGCGAGCGATTGTCAGTTTTCATCCTATTCCCCTCAATTCACCGGACCCGCAGGCCCGTTTTTATTGGCACTCCAAGTTCGCCGAAGCCGGTCTCCGAGCTCAGTCTTGAACCCGAGACTCGGTTTCTCCACGAGGCTCCAGGACATGGCGGAGACCAGACATGTGACCGGGACCGCAATGATACCGATCTTCAACGGGTCGGCGTTCGGGTCGAAGAACAGCACCATCTGCATGATCGGATAGTGCCAGATATAGATTCCGTAGGACCAGTCCGGCAGATCCGCCCCGGTCGGCCAGCGATCGAGCGCCGCAAAAGCGACCGCAAACATCGCCGCGGCTATGGAGAGATTCATGAACAGCTCGGCACCAGGATGCTCCCCAAGGGCTAGCCAGAGCGGGACGACCAACAACAGAGGCCAGGGCAGAATGGGGATGCGATGCCGCCAAGCATGAACGACCATCCCGATCGTGAAGGCCGAGGACAGGCGTGCGGCGCTGGCGATCAGGGCCGGCGCGTCATCCCAGAACAGGTTGATGAGAATATGGGCAGCGGTCGTGACAGCGAACAGGACGAGATGCGCGTGACGCCCCCATGGCAGGGGCGAGAAAAAGATCAGGGCCGCCGCTGCGTAGGCAATGACCTCGTACCGCAGCGTCCAGAGCGTCGCCGAGAATTCGCCGCTCCAGGGATGAGCTGAAAAAATGCCAGCCGGCCCCTGGCTCGTATCAAGGAAGGCGAGAACATTGACCGGGAAGAGCCAGGTTTGCGCAGACCCGAAATACTCGGGGACACTCAGTATCGTAACGGCGGGCCCGATAACGAAGACGGCCACGAAGGACAGAACAAGCAGCGCGGGCCACAGCCGGAGCGCGCGAGCGGCGACGAACTGGTAGGGATCCGCGCGGCGCTCAAGACTGTCGGCAATCAGGAAACCACTGAGAATGAAAAAGGCGTTCACGGCCGCATAACTGAGCGACCAGCCGTTTATCGCCAGCGGCGGAGGCGGTTCGGGACCTTGCGTTACGATGATCGCGTGTTCGACCAGCACGGCCGAGGCCAGGACGAGCCGAATCGGCGTCAGGCGGTTATGCCGGCTCGTGAAAGCCGAACCGATGGTCTTCAGGCCGAAAATGGGCGCCCTCCCGATGCGATCCTTCACCGGATACGCGGCGGGTCGGGCCTCCCCTCACCTTCGGGTCATTGCCGGCGCTTTGCGATTTCCATTCTCACCAGGCGCTGCATGCGCAAGACGAGCAAGAGAAGTCCAGCAAGCACCGTCACCAGAGCGAAAATCGATGCCGTGATCAGCAGCGGATTATTGAAATTCTCCCGCTCCTCATAGTCCATGATGTGGAGCATCCAGAAGAAGTCGAAGAAGCGCCAGTCATCATTGCGGCGCGCCATCACCAGGCCGGTATCCGGCGAGACATAGATCCGCGTTCCCTCGCCGTCAGCAAAACTGATCCGCCAGGCAGCGCCCGGCCGCCGATACTCCCAGGTCGGTTCCTCGAAATACTCGACAGCAGCGATTTCCGGGTCCCCGGCGTAATCGGCACGGGCCAGCTCGATCGCGGTTTCGCGAGAGATCGGTGTGATGCGCTCCCCCGTCATGGCATCGACCAGCGCGGAAGCCCCGTTGTGAGCAATCGCGTTATAGACCGGGCGCCCCTGCCACGCCTGCAATCTGACTTCCTCGAAAGGCGCGCCGAGATCCAGGTGGGACAATGCCTGGTCAGCGGGCAGTACCGCGTTCACATCGATCATAAGGGGAGCCGGCTCGGCAATATTGTGCTCACCGCGGACACGCTCGAGCGGCAGGACGCTCATGACGACACCACCCGCGATCCAGAGCACGATCTGAATGCCGACGATCAAAGCCAGCCATTTGTGAGCGCGAATTGTCCAGCGAAGCAGCGCTGTCATGAATATCCCCTGCCTGTCACGGCCCTGCCGGCCTGTCCCGATTGGAAGTTACGCGAAGGAGACGCCTACCCCTCATGGTAGAAGTCGTCTTTCAGCTTTTTCCTGGCCCGATAAACTCTCACTTCCGCTGCCTTTTCGGAAATTCCCATCGCAGTGCCAATTTCGGCCAGAGACAACCCCTCCACGACGGATAGCAGAAGCGGAGTCCGTAAACCCTCGGGCAAAGCTCGGATCAGGGCGTCTGCCCGGGCGAGGTCCGCCTTGTCTCCGACGGTTGTCTCAGGGTCTGGGTCGTCCGAGGGCATGATTTCGGCTCGGTCCTCGAAACCGACCCAATTGAGAACCGCACGGCGTCGATGATGATCTTTCGCCTTGTTCCGTGCGATGAAGAACATCCAGGTCACAAAGGATTTGTCAGCGTCGAACCGCGCCAGATTGCGATGGATCGCGATGAATGTGTTCTGGGCGACATCCTCGGCATCCGCCCTGCCACCCACCTGGCGCTCAAGGAACTGGACCAGCCTGGGCGCATGACGCTGCATGAGCTGGTTGAACGCCAGCTTTTCACCATCCCGGGCGCGGATTGCGAGTTGTTCGTCGGTCGGATCGAGTGCAGATCCGTCAGCCCTATCCCTCGACATCAAAGGCGTTGGCCAGACGGGCATCAAACTCGGCGCGCTGGTCCGCGGTCATAACCTCACGCATCGCCATGATGTGATTGAGCGTGGCCAATTGCAGCTCACCCATCACATCGTGAAAGGCCTCGGCCGCTTCGGCCACGTCGGCAGACATTTCGCGATCTGCGAGGAGAGCCCGGCCAATTGCGCGCCGCGCCTCCGTGACCCGATTTTCATACCCGGCCTTCTGCGTAGCGAAACTTGCCTCGAGCGCTTCGATGGCCGCTTCCTGCTCGTGATCGAGCGCCAGCTCGTCATGGATAATGGCGTGCAGGCTGGACGAGGCGCCATCATGATGGCCAAGCACATTCACGCCCAGCCAGACACCGGCAAATCCGCTGGTCAGTCCGAGGGCGGTAGCGACAATTCCGGCTCTCCAGATCATCCGTCCACCCCCTCATCCACGAGCGCGGAGAACGACCAGCCGGCATCGGCGTCGAATACCGCCAGGAGGTCAGGCTCGGCATGGCCGACCGCGCCGGCGCCGACGACCCCGCCAATCAGCAACGCCACCGCAGCGGGCGCCGCACGCATGGCGAGAGCACGGCCGAGCGCTTCGCGGCCTGGATGGCCGTGCTCCGCGCCGTCGAGGCGGGCCCAGACTCGCGACCGGAAATCGGCCATGTCGACCCCGGGCGGCTTGCCGCACATATTTTCGAGGATTTCGTCCAGCCTATCGTCGGACATGTCGGTTCTCCGTCAGGACGTGTGCAGATGCTTGATGCGCCAGCCGGCACCAGTGCGAACGAGTATAGCGGTTCCGTGCGCATCACGCTCGCGCGCCTCTCCCCGCACCTCGTACTCCATCCGGATATCAAACGTTGCGAATGCCAGCTCATCATCAGCGAGCACCGAATAGCCGGACCAGTCATAGACGTGGAACGTCACATGCTCTGCGGCGAATTCCGGCGCCAGGTGATGATCCCGGTACTCGGCCCAGCCAATGTCGCTGCCACTGCCCTCGAAGATCGTGAAGTCGGACCCGTCCGGAAGCACCCAGCGCTCGGCCTCTTGAACATTTTCCTGGGCAAGCGCGCCCGAATAGCTCTCTAGAACAGCGGTTATGTCTGCAGCATCATCCGCAAGAACGAGCGACGACATCGCGATCGCGGTCGCGGCTCCGATGCTTCCGTGTCTGATCCAGTCCATTTCACCCTCTCCTATCGTTTTCAGGTCCCGCGCCGCCGGCTGATCCAGGCCTCACCCCATGCGCGCAAACGAGTACGCGCCGGACGCTCTACCCACTCATATGTGCCCGCTGAGACACCGATCATCACGACCATCATCGCCAGCAGTATCGGCCAAGATATCGTCTGATCGACCACTCCCAGGACGTCCTGCAGGAGATTGAAGCTGACCATGAAAAACGGCACGTGGATCATGTAGACACTGTAGGAAATGTCGCCGAGATAACTCATCGTCCCGGCTCTCGTTTCACCTGCATGCCGGTCCAGCTCTGCGAGGAGGAATATGATCGGCGCTCCGAGCAGCGCGATCGCCCGATCATCCCAGGCGGCGTGGGCGGCCCAGAGGTAGCAAACGAGCACTGCGATGAATGCATATCGGGCGGCTGGACGGGGCAAGGCATACGCCTGGCCCAGCCTGTAGAGGCCGACCCCGATGAGAAATTCGGGAATGATCCGGATGACGCCATAGCGCTCTGTCGCCATCGGCAGGGTCTCGCCAAAAAGGCGCAAATGGACCTGATCCAGTGCGAAAAAGAGAACGACGGCCATTCCCAGCAGCAGCCAGGGGCGATGCTTCAGGGCCCGCGCCGCCATCAGATAGGCCGGAAACGCCAAATAGGCGAACCATTCGGCGCTGATAGACCAGGATGGTCCATTCCAGCTCAGATCTGGCGCGAAACCCCACGCATGGATCATCAGGATATTGGCGGGCAGGTCAGCCAGGGCGAACCGTTCCGTGTCGAAGGGCACACCAAGCGTGGTCGCCGCGACCCAGACGAGAATGAGAAACAGGATGACGGCGATGTGCAGCGGCCAGATCCTGGCGAAACGCGCAACCAGAAACCGGACGAAATCGAACCGGCCTTCTTCGCGCGCCAGAAGGTAGACATGGGCGAGCACAAATCCGGAAAGGATGAAGAACAGATCCACCCCGAACCGGCCCATTGCCAGCAATTGAGTGACCGCGTCGACGTCAAAGTCCCACGGCGCTCGCCAGTGATAGAATACGACCCACAGGGCGGCGAAGAACCGCAATCTCGTGAGAGACACCAGATGGGCTGGATAGCTCACCCTAGCCGCCGCCAATCAGATGCCGCAGCCCGCCATGGGCGAGCGCACCGCCGAGGAAGCCATTCAACAAGAGCGCCAACGCGGATCCGAACAGCGCGATATTGAATAGAGGCGCGCCCAGCTGATTGCCCGGACGGCGTGACCACTCACCAAGCGCTACCAGGCCGACCAGCCCGAACAATAGCGCTGTGCCCAGATAGCGGTGAGCCAGCATGACGCCGGCCTCATTGGCGGCCATCGGACCGGAATGGGCCCAGCCTAGCGACCCAGCGGCCACGCCGCCGGCGGCTCCGGTCCACACCAGGAAACGAACCGTATCGCCGCCGCTGCCGAAGCGACCGGCGAGCACAAAGACCTGCGCCAGGGCCGCCGCGAGGATCAGCGCAATCGGGAAATGCACCGCCACGGAGTGAAACACGCCAATGCGCGACATCGCACGTTCAAAAGGGGTCGAAGCGCCGTCTTCACCCCAGTGGGAGTGACCGCCGGCCTGACCGCCTTCAGCATCATGATGGCCATCATCGACACACGGGTCGGGCTCGTCGCCATGATCATGCTCGAACGCATCTGCCAGCGTGTCGCGGGGTGCCGGGACTGCCTCGCTTTCGGCGCCGACTTCCACGACTGTCTCGGCAACCGGTTCGGCGCTCGTGGATTGCTCCTGAGCCCCGGTCTCCTCAGCGGGCTCATGCTGGGCCGGCGGATGCGCCCAGCCCGGCGCCGATGCGAATAAGATAACCCCTGCGCCTGCAAGCGCGGCCAAAGCGATGCGAAGCCCCACGGCACCGTCCTCCTGATCGTTCAGTCCGGACTACGCGCGCGGCCCGTCTTTCCCTCACCCCAGACGCACGGAACGCAGCCGCAAGGAATTGGTGATGACGGAGACAGAGGACAGGCTCATCGCTGCGGCGGCCAGCATCGGCGACAACATCAAACCAAGGAAAGGATAGAGAATGCCAGCCGCGACCGGCACGCCTGCGGCATTGTAGACAAGCGCGAAGAACAGGTTCTGCCGGATATTCCTCATCGTTGCGGCAGCCAGTCGACGCGCGCGGACAATGCCCGACAAATCTCCCTTGACCAGGGTGAGGCCGGCACTCTCGATCGCTACGTCGGCACCTGTCCCCATCGCGATGCCGACATTCGCCTGCGCGAGCGCGGGTGCGTCGTTCACCCCATCTCCGGCCATCGCCACGCGATGCCCGGCGGCCTGGAGCTCCTGCACCAGGGCCGCCTTGTCCTGGGGCAAGACATCGGCGCGAACCTCATCGATCCCCAGGGCAGCGGCGACAAAACCGGCAGTGCGATGATTGTCACCCGTCGCCATCACGATGCGGAAGCCGAGGCGATGCAGGGCTGCGATCGCGTCGGGCGTTGTCGGCTTGATCGGGTCGGCCACGCAGACCAATCCGGCCAAAAGACCGTCAATGACGACATACATCACGGTCTGGCCCTCGTCGCGACGCGCATCCGCTTCAGCCGCGTGACGAGACGGATCAACGCCCAGATCGGACAGCAGGGCCGCATTTCCGAGCGCGACCTCTCGACCATCGATCACGCCCGCAACGCCCTTGCCCGTAATCGCGGCGAATTCGGCGGGCTCCGAAAGCTCCAGCGCCTTTGCTATCGCCCCGTCAACAATGGCCTCGGCCAGCGGGTGCTCGGACCCACGCTCCAGGCTTGCGACCAGTCGCATGACCTCGTCCTCGCCGATCTCGCCGATTGCCTGGATCGCGACAAGTTCGGGACGACCGCGTGTCAGGGTCCCGGTCTTGTCGACGATCAGCGTGTCGACGCCAGCGAACCGTTCCAGCGCTTCGGCATTCTTGATCAGAACACCCGCCTGGGCACCGCGGCCGGTTGCGGTCATCACCGACATGGGTGTTGCCAGGCCAAGCGCACACGGGCACGCAATGATCAGGACAGATACCGCGGCAATCAGGCCATACGCCGACGCCGGCTCGGGCCCCCAGATCGACCACGCGAAAAAGGCAATCGCCGCGATCGCGATGACCGCAGGCACAAAACGGCCCGAGGCGAGGTCGGCAAATTTCTGGATGGGGGCCCGGCTTCTCTGGGCATTGGCGACCATCTCGACGATCTGGCTCAGCACAGTGTCCGTGCCGACCCGGCGCGCCTCGATGACCATGCTGCCCGTACCGTTCAGGGTGGCGCCAGTCACGGGCTCTCCTTCGGCTTTCTCCACCGGCACCGGCTCGCCGGAGATCATCGATTCATCCACGGAGGAGCGACCATCGATAACAACCCCATCAACCGGGATCTTTTCGCCGGGGCGCACACGGAGGCGGTCACCGACTTCGAGGCTCTCGATAGCGACCTCTTCATCCTCACCGTTTTCCTGGAGGCGGATTGCTGTCCGGGGCGCCAGGTCGAGCAAGGCCTTGATCGCCGAACCGGTCTTCTCACGCGCGTGCAGCTCCATGAGCTGACCCAGAAGGACCAGGACGATAATCACAGCGCCGGCTTCGAAATAGACCGCGACATGGCCACCCTCATCGCGGAAACCGTCGGGGAAAACACCAGGCGCCAGGACAGCAACAAGGCTGAAGAGGTAAGCCGCGCCCACACCCATCGCTATCAGCGTGAACATATTGAGATGCCGGTTGATCACAGACTTGACGCCGCGCTCGAAGAACGGCCAGCCCGACCAGAGAACTACAGGAGTGGCAAGGACCAGTTCGGTCCACCCTGCAAGTGGTTCGCCCAATGCCTGCCGGAAGAAACCCAATCCGACCATCGGTCCCATCGCGAGCAGGAGAATCGGTAGTGTCAGAACAGCACCGACCCAGAAACGCCGGGTGAAATCGATCAGTTCCGGATTCGGCCCCTGGTCCCCCAGCGGCACGCCCATCGGCTCCAACGCCATGCCACAGATCGGACAATCGCCTGGCTCGTCCCGGATGATTTCCGGGTCCATCGGGCATGTGAACTGCGTGCCCTCAGGCATGTCCTCATAGGCCTCGAGATGGGCACCGCTCAGATAGTGTTCGGCATCGCTCTCGAACCGGTCATGACAGCTCTGGGAGCAGAAATGATAGTCCGCACCGTCATGCGTCAGTGACGGCTTGCCCGCGCCGAGGCGCACGTCCATTCCGCAAACAGGATCTGTCGCGACAGGTTGATCATGCATCGGGTTTTCGGACGTCTGGTCGTCGCAGGATTGGCAGCTCATGTTCAAGTCCTCAGTAGGCGTTCTGCCTGTTCTGAGGCTTCCAGTCACTGGAAGGTCAAGCGTGGTCTTCGACTGGGGCGCCACTCGCCAAACCCTCAACGATCGGGCAATCCGGCCGGTCATCACCGTGACAGGCGGATATCAGGCGATTGAGCTCGCTCTTGATGAGCCTCAATTCCCTCAGCTTTCGATCTATTTCAACCACATGAGTTCTGGCGAGGGATTTGACGTCTGCACTGGACCGGGACTGATCCTCATAGAGCGAGAGCAGTTTCCGGCAATCATCGAGAGAGAAGCCAAGACCTCGCGCGCGCCCCACGAAGGCCAGTTTCCTTAGGTCGCTATCCCCGAATACACGGTAGCCGTTCTCTGCGCGTGCCGGGGCAACCAGTCCGACTTCCTCGTAATAGCGCAGGGTCTTTGGCGGGATGCCGGTTGCCTCAGCGGCCTCTTTCACATTCATGTCTAATCTCCCGGCTCCACCTGCCGATCACGGCCAATCTCCCAGCGTTGCCAGATCAGGAAGGCCGCCGGAATCACCAGCAGGGTGAGAATGGTCGCGCTGGTCATGCCGCCCACCATCGGCGCAGCGATCCGGCGCATGACTTCCGATCCCGTACCGCTGCCCAGCATGATGGGAAGCAGGCCGCCAACAGTGGCGATCACCGTCATCATGATCGGACGCACGCGCATGAGAGCGCCCTCGACAACGGCCCCTTCGAGATCCGACGCGACCACAACCCGTCCTTCCGCGTTCGCAGTCTCTCGCCGCCGCGAGAGGGCCTGTTCCAGATAGACGATCATCAACACGCCGATCTCGACCGCCACGCCGGCCAGCGCGATGAAACCGACACCAACGGCCACAGATAGATTGTAGCCCAGAACGTCCAGCAGCCAGACGCCGCCCACAAGAGCAAGCGGCAGGGTTCCCATGATCATGAGCACCGGCGTCAGACGGCGGAAATTGAGGAAAAGCAGGAGCAGGATGATGACCAGGGTCACCGGAACGACAATGGCGAGCTTCGCCTTGGCCCGTTCCATGAATTCATACTGTCCCGACCAGCTGACCGAATAGCCTGGCGGCAGATCGACATAGGTCGCGATGGCCTCCTGGGCCTCGGCGACATAGGTGCCGATATCGACGCCGGAAATATCGACATAGACCCAGCCATTGGTCCGAGCATTCTCGCTCCTGATGACCCCCGGGCCATCGGCAATGGTGATATCCGCCACGCGTCCCAGAGGGATTTCCGCCCCGGTCGGCGTAATGACCGGCAGGGATTGCAGCGCCGCCACCGAGTTCCGGTAGTCGCGCGGATAGCGCAGATTGACCGGATAGCGTTCGGCACCCTCCACGCTTTCCGTAACGGTCATGCCACCGATCGCTGTGCGAACGACATCGTGGACATCGGCGACGTTCAGACCGAAGCGCGCCGCCTCCAGACGGTTCACATCGATATCCACAAAACGACCACCCGTGACACGCTCGGCATAGACGGATGCCGTACCATCGAGCGTCTCGATAATCGCCTCGACCTCCTCGCCAATCCTCGCGATCTCGTCGAGATCCGGACCGGCAATCTTGATGCCGACCGGGGTCTTGATACCCGTTGCCAGCATGTCGATTCTGCCACGGATCGGCATGATCCAGGCATTGGTCAGGCTCGGCACATTGACGACCGCATCCAGCTCGGCCCGGATGTCATCGATCGTGACGCCCGGACGCCATTCCTCACGCGGGCGCAACTGGATTGTGGTTTCGATCATGGTCAGGGGCGCCGGATCCGTGGCGGTTTCGGCCCGCCCGGCCTTGCCATGGGCGGTCAGGACTTCCGGCACGGTCATGATCAGGCGATTGGTCTGCTGCACGATCTCCGCGATCTTGCCTGCCGAGACCCCCGGATAGGCGCTGGGCATGTAGAGGATATCGCCCTCGTCCAGGTCCGGCATGAATTCGCTGCCCATTCGCGACAGCGGTACCGCCGCGCTGGCCAGGACAAGGCCCGCCACGACCAGCACGGCCCAGGGTCGCCGGATGACGATATTGATAAAGGGTCGATAACCGGCAATCAGAACGCGGTTGACCGGGTTCTTGTGCTCCGGCGTGATCCTGCCTCGAACGAGATAGCCCATCAGAACCGGAACCAGCGTGATCGCCAGGCCTGCTGCGGCCGCCATCGCATAGGTCTTGGTGAAGGCCAGCGGGTGAAAGAGCCGCCCCTCCTGGGCCTCGAGCGCAAAGATCGGCACGAAGCTGAAGGTTACAATAAGCAGGGAGAAGAACAGCGCGGGTCCCACCTCGGTCGAGGCCTTTGCAACGATGCGCCATCGGTTCTCCCTCGTTATGGGTTCGCGCTCGGCATGCTTGTGCATATTCTCGATCATGACGATCGCGGCATCGACCATCGCGCCAATCGCAATTGCAATGCCACCGAGTGACATGATGTTGGCGTTGATACCCTGTGCATTCATCACGATGATCGCGGCGAGAATGCCGAGAGGAAGGCTCAGAACGATCACGAGCGACGATCTGAAGTGGAATAGAAAGAGCGCGCAGATCAGAGCGACGACCAGGAATTCCTCGACCAGCTTCTCTTGCAGCGAGGACACGGCCCGTTCGATGAGACTGGCCCGGTTATAGGTCGTGACGATTTCCACGCCGTCCGGCAGGGATGCGCGCAATTCATCCAACCGCTGCTCAACGCGCTGGATCGTCGCCCGGGCATTCTCGCCATAACGCATGACAACGACGCCGCCGACAGCTTCACCCTCGCCATTGAGTTCGCCGATGCCACGCCGGAGTTCCGGCCCGATCGTGATGTCCGCGACATCTGAGAGTAAAATGGGCGTTCCCGTCTCGGTCACCGAGAGCGGGATCGCTTCGAGATCCTCGACACCCTGGATATAGCCGGACGCGCGGACCATGTATTCCGCTTCAGCCATTTCGATCACGCGGCCGCCGCTTTCCTGATTGCCGCGCTGGATGGCCATGCGGACATGGGAGAGCGGAATACCGAGCGCGCGGAGCCGGTCCGGATCGGCAACCACCTGGTATTGCCGGACCATGCCACCGATGGTGGCGACCTCGGCGACACCCTCAATGGTCTGGAGCTCGTACTTCAGGAACCAGTCCTGCAGCGACCGGAGCTGGGCCAGATCATTCTGTCCGGTCCGGTCAACGAGGGCGTATTGATAGATCCAGCCAACACCCGTTGCATCCGGCCCCAGCGCTGGCGTCGCGCCGTCGGGAAGATTTGGTGCGACTTGCGACAGGTATTCCAGCACCCTGGACCGGGCCCAATAGAGATCCGTTCCATCCTCGAAGATGATGTAGACATAGCTGTCGTTGAAGAAGGAATAGCCGCGCACGGTCACCGCGCCGGGCACTGCCAGCATGGCGGTCGTAAGCGGATAAGTGACCTGGTCCTCCACGACCTGCGGGGCCTGGCCCGGATAGGTCGTCTTGATGATCACCTGCACATCCGACAAATCCGGAATGGCGTCCATGGGCGTGCGTGACAGCGAGTAAAGGCCACCGGCGGCCAGCAGGCCGGCCAGGATGAGGACGATCAGGCGGTTGCCGATCGACCAGCGGATAATGGCGCTGATCATTCGTGCGCTCCGCCGTGCTCATCAGCGACCGGCGCCACGCCTGTCAGCATCCACTGGCCGGGATTGCCCTCCTCGATTGAGAACGTCACGTCGTCGCCGACCGCCAGGGCATCGAGAGACACGCCCTCGGCCAGCTCGTAGACCATGCTCATCGCCGGCATGTCGATGGCCTCGATGCGCTCATGGTCAATCTCGACCATGTTGAACTCCGCCATCAGGGTAACCACCCGGCCACGCCCCTCGATCAACGGCTCAGCCGGCTCTCCTGGAGAAGAAATCGTCGCGATCCGCCATTGACCGTCCTCATTCTGGCGCAGCGAGAAATCGACCACGTCTCCGACCGCCAGCCCGTCGAGCGAAACCGTGTCGTCAATGAGGAAGAAGGACATGCTCATTACCGGCCAATCGAGGGCTGGAATGGGATCGTGAGTCAGATCGATCATGCCGTGAGACGCCATGATCGCATCGACCACGCCGGTCCCGAACACGACCTCCGGCGGCGGCGCCTCCTCTTCCGCCGGCGACATCCGAAGCGTCGCCCCTTGCAGGCTCGCCTCGGAATCGATCAGGAATTGGCTCGACACCACAACACGCTCGCCCGCCGCCAGGCCAGACAGGATCTCAACCTGACCCCGCGCCTCAGGCCCTGTTGTGACACGGGCGGGTTGGTAGCGTCCCTCGCCCAGGGCGAGGATGACGCGTTCGGATTGACCGGTCCGGATAACCGCCTCGGCCGGCACGGACAAAACATTCTCGCGAGGGTCGACCTCGATCCGCACATTTACAAAGGCTTCCGGGCGCAGCGCTCCGTCCGCATTGTCAAAGCGCATGCGAACCGGAATGGAGCGGCTGGTCGGGTCAACCGTCGGATAGACGTATTCCACCCGGCCATGCCACATGCGACCTGGTTGGGCCGGGGAGAGCATGTGAACCGCCTGATCGGCCTCGATAACACCCGCATCATCCTCGAACAGGTCCGCGATGACCCAGACCTCTCGAAGGTCCGCGATGGTCATTACCACCATGCTGGGGTGCGCGTGCGCGCCCTCGCGTACATTCATCTCCAGGACAACGCCCGGCCGCGGCGCGTAGACATCGATCAATCGCTGGGTCTGGCCACGACGTGCGATCGTATCGATCTGGGCATTGCCGACACCGAGAGCACGCAAGCGAGACCGGGCCGCCGAAATCAATCCTGATCGTCCGACGCGCGTCGCCTGGAGGAATTCGGTCTGAGCCGTCACGATTTCCGGTGAGTACATGCGAAACAGGAGATCGCCGGCCGCCACAACATCGCCGACCGCCGCGACGCGGAGATCCTCGATCCAGCCCTGTGCCCGCACATCCACCACCGAGGTGAGATCATCGACGGGACGGACATAGCCGACCGTGTTGAGGTCCTGCGCGAAGCGGCTTCGCTCCGCGACAGCCGTGCGAACGCCGATATTGTTCTCAACCGAAGGGGAAATCGTCACGGTGGATGTGTCGGCGGGTTCATCGCCGGCATAGACGGGAACAAGATCCATCCCCATCGGGGACTTGCCTGGCTCATCCCGCCGGAAATTGGGGTCCATCGGCGCGACCCAGTAGAGGATTTCAGGTTCGCCGGAGCCGGATGTGGCCTCGCCACCGCCCATCAGGCGCCCTCCAAAAACTCCGATGAGGATGCCAACGGTCAGAATGACCGCTCCCAGGATCAGCGTGCGCGGGTTCATTGGACATCTCCCGTCAGAAAGAGAATTCGGCTCTGGGCCTGGAGTGCATCCACACGCGTGCGGATCAGGGTGAGTTCGATGTCGAGCAAGGCCAACTCGGACCGCACAAGTTCGGCGAAATCGGCCTGTTCATTCTCATAGGCGGCGAGCACAGCCTCTGTGGTTTCCCGCGCGCGGTCGAGAACATCAGTCTCATAGGCCTGCGCCGTTTCATTCAGGCGCTGAAAGCGGATCCAGTCTTCATCGAGCTGACGCCGCAGGTCCAGCAACAGGGCCTGCCGCTCAAGTTCTTCTGCGGATCGGGCGTCGCGAGCCCCGGCAACGCCTTCATCCTGTCTGCGTCGACTGAAGAGCGGCATCTGAACCGTCACGCCGACACTGGCAACATCAGAGCGGCTGTCACGCAGGCCATAACCCGCGTCCACGCTCCAACGCGGTCGGTACTCTTCGAAGGCAAGGTCAATGTCACGTTGGCTGGCTGCGATCCGCGCATTGCGGGTGCTGACTGCCGGGTGCTGCGCAAGCGAGTCCACGGCAAGTGAGGCCTCAGGCAGACCTGGAAGACGCGGGATGTTCAGCAAGATCGCGCGGTCAGCATGCTCGAGACCGATATATCGTCCCAGCTGCGCGCGCGCCGTTCCGACCTGCCGGTCGATCTCGATCAGGCGCGCATCGAGCAGAGCCGTCTCCAGGTCGACCCGGATCACATCATGCGAGTTTCCGCCACCGCTCGCGAAGAGCGCCGTCGCGACCTCGCTCAGTTGACGGATTTCCTCGCGCCGGGCCTGCGTCAGCTCCGCGGCTCGCTCCCAGTAGAAAGCCTCCAGCCAGGACACGCGCACCGCCCGCGTGATCATGCGCTGTTCAAGCTCGCCCATCGCTCGCGCGCCGTCTGCCCGGGCATATTGCCGGGCTCGCTGCAGATCCCGGCTTGATTCTCGCGGTATCGATTGTCGAACGCCGATCTGGGCCTGAGTCATGGCCTCCCGATTATGGTCGAGATCGCTCAGGGGCAGGTTGGCGACACCCACGCGCAACATGGGGTCGGGCAAAGCTGTCGCGGCCTCGCCGGCATGCTCGAATGCTCCGGCACGCGCTTCCCAGCTGGCGATCGCCGGGTCATCGGTTTGGCCGGCGATGAGGACTGCCTCCGCCAGGCTGAGCGGATGTTGATTGTCGGTTTTTGCCAATCCGGTCGATGCCAGATGCAGAACGGCCGCCGTCGCGGCGAATGCGGTGAAAGACATGGAGCTCTCCGATACGGGCTGAACGAGCGAATGCGAACCAATCCACTTGGTTCGAAATCGTCAAGCGCGTGGAGGGTGTTCCAGTCCAGGGGGGGCGATCTCGACCGGCTGATCAGCAACCCAGCCGTGACGCATCGCAGCGGAATGACTGATGGGGACAGCTGCCCCGTCGAGTAGAAGAGGGGCAGCCGCGGCAGCCAGACCGCAAGGTCCATCAGCGCAACCGGTCATATCATCGCAATCCATCTCGGCGATTTTGGTCGCCGGGTCGGAAACGCCATGATCCATTGAGCCTTCCGGACAACAATCGTGCCGCTCCATCATCTCCGCGTGATGACTGGCCGTCTCTGCCTCGTTCATGTCCATATGGGCGGAAGCTGGAAGGTCCGCGGCCCGCGCCGGAGCATAGCCCGCCACCCCGAGCGCCAGAGCGCCGAGCAGAGCGAGAATTATGCCGAACCGATGCAGCAGCATCCGCGTGAGTCTCCCGGAGATTCAGATCCTTCGAGGCACTATACGCTGCAAATCTGAATTTCCCTCTACCGAAATTGCCGCAAGAGGTGATCGGCCAATTTCGGCATGGAGATCATAATTCATGGTCTTGCGTTCATTCGCCGACGTCGTAACATTTTCGCCATGATAGAACCCGGGAAAGAAACCGGACCTCCTCCCGAACCAAAATCGCTGACCAGGCGAGAACTGGCCCGCTGGGTGCTGCTCACGATCACCGCGGGATGGGCATTCTATCTTCTATCCCGCTTCCTGATCGGCATCGCAGCCAATTTTGGCCTCGATGGCGGCATGGGCAATGACAGCGCCATGTCCGATCTGAGCAATCTGGGTCCTCTGTTGCTGCAGGGTGTCGACGGTCTCGCCCTGACTGGTTACGGCCTCGCGGCCTGGTTCATCCACCGACGGAGATGGCTCGCGCTTCCCGCCTACGGCGTCGCATTCCTGCTGGACATGGGTGTCTGGATCGTCGCCTCCGCCAGCTATGCCGGCTACGAGCTGACATCGCTGATGCACACATCACTGGTGAATTGGGTGATCAACATCATCCTGCTCTGCACGCTCGTCGGACTGATGTTCCTGCAGCAGGCGCGGGTGTTGCGGTAGTCGAACCATGTCAGTCCGGTGCTGCCAGACAAAAGCGGAGCGGTCACGAAAGACCAGGTTTGCACCCAAAACGGCCGCGAGTTGACGCCATTCAGCTAGGGCGACAGATCCGCTCTTGTTGAATGGTGTTGTCAGACGAAAGCTACCAAGTCTCGGCAAGTCCGAGATTGACCTTATCTCAGGCGGCAAGTTGACGCCATTCTGCCAGGGCGGCGGAGCGGTTTTCTTTGAAGCTTTCTCGGCGGTTCAGATGACGTTCCTGGTTGAAAAGATTGTGGACAGAGGAGTGGATGGCAGCGAATTTTTGGAGGCTTCGCATTTGCCGGAATCTGGCCATCGCTCGCTCTCTTCGCCGGAAAGGTAGATGCGAGTTTTCGGCTCTGTTGTTGAGCCACCTCCCCGTCTCCTGGCTGCCTGCATTCCCGATCTCTTTCATTGCCGCGCGACATGACTTCAAATGATCGGTGACCACGATTTGTGGATTGCCGTACCGCTTCATCGCCTTGCGCAAAAACCTGAGTGCTGCCTTGCGATCTCGTCGCTTGGTGACATAGGCCTCGAGCACTTCGCCTTCATGATCGACCGCCCGCCAGAGGTAATGAAGCTCGCCATTGATCTTTACGAAAACCTCGTCGAGATGCCATGCCCAGTTTGAGTAGAAACGGTTTTCGACGCGGCGCTTTCGGATCGATTTCGCGAATAATGGACCGAACCGGTTCCACCAGAACCGCACCGTTTCGTGCGTGATATCGATGCCGCGTTCGTGCAGCAAATCCTCAACATTCCGCAGCGACAGCGGAAAGCGAACATACATCATCACCGCAAGGCGGATTACCTCAGGCGAAGTTTTGAAATACAGGAACGGATTGCGCATCACAAAACGCTACGAAATCAGGCGAACCCGCTCAAACCGTTTTTCTTCTGACATAGCCCTGCTACCAGTATCTTCCCACAGCGTCCGCATAGCGCTCAAATGTCTCCCTGAAAGTTCGGCGCATATGAGGTTCTTCGACCCAGGTGATGAACACATGGATGATCACCAAGAACGAGCTCGCCGACAGAAGCGCGAATGTTGATCCGGCGGCCACCGCACTGCCGACAAACATGGCCCCATAACCCACATATTGAGGATTGCGGGTGCGTTGATAGATCCCGTGTTGGATCAGCTCATCTTCGAGCAAGCCATAAACGCGCTCTTGCGAGCCATAGGCGTAGCGTCCGAGAAAGATAACGAACGCGCCCCCCAGAAAGAGTGCGCTGCCCAGTGCAAGCGAGATCCGATTCGGATCGAACAAGCTGCCACGGTCGAGCCATGCGAGCGCGATCGTTGCGAGGAAATGGCCATGCATGATGAGGCCCGAAAAGACCGCCGTTGGCCGGGACCATCTCCCTTGGCGTTGAAAATCTGCGCGGGCTTGCAGCGTGAACGGAACGGCGAGCACGGCGTTGATGAGGACATACCCCACGACAATTGTGAGTAGAGGTGACATTTAGGCGTCTCCCGCTTCAGCGATGGCGTGATTGTGGCGACGCAGCTCATCGAGAGCCTGGGTGCAGATCGACCAAGCTGACCGTGTGAACAGCGCGGCCAATGCGAAGGCCAGAATTAGATCAGGCCAGGCAGACCCCGTGATGGCCACGAGCCCACCGGCGATCATCACGCCAACATTGCCGATGGCGTCATTGCGAGAGCACAGCCAAACCGAGCGAACGTTCGCATCACCGTCTCTCCATTTGAGGAGGATGAGGACACTGGCCGCGTTAGCAAGGAGTGCTGTGAAGCCAACGATGCCCATGGTTTCAGCGACGGGCGGTTCGCCAGAAAGGGCGCGCATCAAGGTCATCCCAAGCACTGAGACCGCGATCACGATCAGCAGGCCGCCCTTAAAGAGCGCGGCCCGAGCACGTAATGCCAGGCTCGAACCGATCACCAAGAGACTTATGGTGTAGGTCATGGTGTCACCGGCGAAGTCGAGTGCGTCGGCTTTAAGGGCCTGTGAGCCGGAGGCGAACCCGGCTGTGATCTCGACGGCGAACATCACTAGGTTGATGAGAATGACGGCCCAGAGGGCGCGACGATACGCAACTGACGCGCCGTCAAATTTTTGGTCGTTTGAGCAACAACTCATTTTCTTGACTCCTACCTTTGACTTGGAGTCTAATTTCTACAGTGACTGTAGAAGCAAGAAGAAAATGATAAAAGAATTCAGTATCGGCAAAGCGGCAAAAACCTCCGGCGTCAAAGTGACGACGATCCGCTACTACGAGAGCGTTGGATTGATGCCGAAACCTAGGCGGGTAGAAAGCGGCCGTCGGGTTTACGATCAAGCGTCAGTCGATCTTCTTGGATTTATCCGGCATGCCCGCGACCTAGGCTTTACGGTCGAGGCGATACGCGACCTGATCGATCTGCAGAAAAACCCCGGCACCGATTGTACTCGCGCTGACGAGGTGGCCCGTCATCACCTGGTGGAGACGCAAAAGCGTATCGAACAACTGCGCATTCTGGAGCGAGAGCTTAAGCGCATGATCGATGGGTGTGCAGGCGGAGAAGTTGGTAGTTGCGAGATCGTCACCAGCTTGTTCGATCACTCGAAATGTCTGACAGATCACAAGCCGAAGAAGAATTGACGGCGGCCGCAGCCGCCGCCAACCAACTCAAGAACGCTTGGGCGCGAACCATTTGTAGACCGCTGGCAAAACCAGCAGCGTCAAAATGGTCGACGTCACAAGGCCTCCGATAACAACGGCGGCGAGAGGTCTTTGAACCTCAGAGCCAATGCCCGTCGCGAACAGAAGCGGCATCAGGCCAAGCCCGGTCGTGGTTGCAGTCATCAATACCGGCTGGGCACGACGCACCGCTGCCTCAACACTGAAGGCATCAATGTCGGTGCGCTCCTTGGCGAAGCGATCAAGGAATGACACGAGAACCATCCCATTCCCCAGCGCGATACCAAACAGCGCGATAAACCCGACTGAGGCGGGAACCGATAGGTTCTGCCCGGTCAGCCATAGCGCGGCGATACCGCCGACCAGGGCCAATGGTATGTTGGCGATGATCAAGAGCGCACTTTTGAGCCTGCCGAAGCTGAACAGCAGCAACAAGAACACCACGCCCAACGTGACCGGGATCACAACAGCAAACCGAGCATTGGCTTGTTGTTGAAGCTCGAACTGGCCGCCCCACTCAACGTAGTAGCCCGGTGGCAATGCCACGTTCTCAGCGACCGCGGCTTGCCCCGCTTGCACGAAGGAACCGATGTCACGCTCGCGGACATTGGTTTGGATCGTGATGTAGCGCTGGCCGTTTTCACGGGTAACCTGTCTGGGGCCCTCGATCCGCTCTACCTGAGCGACCTGTCCCAGCGGAATAAGCTCGTCACCAGGGCCATTTAGGATGATCCGGCTGATACGCTCCGCGTTCATACGGTCTTGCTCGCGGTAGCGAACAATGATGTCGAACCGACGCACGCCTTCGAAGACCTGGCCTGCCTCGGAACCGCCGATTGCGGTGCGTACGACAGAAAGCACATCCTCAACATTGAGGCCGAACCGGCTGATCGCTTCGCGATTGACCGTGATGCGGAGTTGGGGCGCACCAGTCACCTGGTCGGTTTGAACATCTGCGGATCCGGGGATGTCGCGAATGACGTTGGCGATCTGCCCCGCATACTGCTCGAGAACAGACATGTCCTCTCCGAACAGTTTGATCGCAAGGTCTGCCTTGGTCCCGGTCAGAAGCTCATCGGTCGCCGCAGCGATCGGCTGAGTAAAATTAAACCGGGCGCCCGGGAAGCTTTCAAAGCTCTCGCTCATCAATGCCAATAGCGCTTCTTGCGATCGGGCTGTCTCCCATTCACTTCGTGGGGCTAGCGCGACGAATGCTTCAGCACTGTTGACGGGGTCAGCATGAGCGCCAACCTCGCCGCGACCAACACGCGTCACGACACGCTCAACTTCTGGAAAGCTCTCGCGTAGTTGTTGCTCGAATCGTGTGACTGTTGCCCTCGCCTCCGGCAAAGAAATAGACGGCGCCATCGTCAACCGGACAAGAAGATCTCCCTCGTTCATGCGCGGTGTGAACTCTGAGCCCAAGCGTGGAAAGATCAGCGCGCCAATGATGAGCATGGCTGCTGCAAGCCCCAACGCCGCACGGCGCTTCGCAACGAAAAACTCTACCAACGGCGCAAAGCGGCGCTCATAGAAGTTTGGTTGCTCTGATTGCTTGGTTGCTGAGCCGAGTTTCAACCCCAGCATGGACGCAGCCGGTGCGAGCAAAACTGCAAACACCAGTGACCCCGCCATGGCGAAGACGACTGAGAAGGCGAGCGGTCGGAACGTCTTACCTTCAACGCCCTCAAGCGTCAGGATCGGTACAAACACGACCACCACAATCAAGATTGCAAAGATCAGTGGTTGGAGCACCTCAGCACAAGCAGCAGCAATCAGCGCTTGTTTATCCTCGCCTTTCTTGGCTGCTAACAGGGCTCGATTGGCGTTCTCAACGATTACGACTGCACCGTCGACCATCATGCCGATGGCGATAGCAATACCACCCAGCGACATCAGGTTCGCGGAGACGCCGAAGACCTGCATGGCAACGATCGCGAAACCGACCGAGAAGGGAATAGAAGCCACAACGATAAGGCTTGGTCGCCATCCTCTCAGGAATAGAAAGAGGACAATCGCGACGAGCAATGCGCCCTGCCAAAGCGCCGTCGTCATGGTGAGCACGGCGGCACCTACCAACTCTGACTGATCGTAGTAGGGAACAGCCGTTACGCCCGGCGGCAGTGCGGCGTTGATACGCTCTAACCGGTCATGGACGCGCTCGATCACCTCATTGGTGTTCGCTCCCAACAGTTTGAGCACGAGGCCCGCCACGACTTCGCCCTGGCCATCCATGGTCGCAAGACCCTGACGCGGCGCACCTCCGATCTCGATGTTGGCGACATCGCGAACCCGGACAGGTACACCATCCTCAACCTTCACAATGATGTCGGAGAGGTCACCAATGCCTTGGGCCAAGCCAACCGCCCGAACGGTGTATTGCTCACTGTTCTCGATGAGAAACTGGGCACCTGCGTTCGCGTTATTGGCCTCTACGGCCGCGACAACATCCTCAATCGCCAAGCCATAGCGCAACAAGGCATCGGGTCGAACATCGATCTGATACTGCTGCTCGAACCCGCCCAGGGAGAGGACTTCCGTGACGCCGCGAACGGTTTGGAGGTCAAACTTAACCTGCCAATCCTGGAGCGTGCGCAAGGCCACCCCGTCAACAGCCTCATCAGAGGTTTCTAAGAAGTAGAACAGGATCTGACCAAGGCCGGTGGTAATGGGCCCCATACCTGGGTCACCGAAGCCGTCCGGGATCTCATCACGGGCTTGTTGTAGTCGCTCACCTACGAGTTGGCGTGCCCAATAGATATCGACGCCATCTTCGAAATAGATGTTCACGACCGACAGTCCGAAGTTGGAAGTCGATCGAACTTCCTGAAGCCTAGGAAGACCGTTCATGGACGTTTCTACCGGGAAGGTCACGTACCTCTCGACCTCTTCCGGGGCGAGCCCCTCGGTCTCCGTAAATACTTGAACCAAAGTCGGCGTGACGTCCGGGAAGGCATCAACCGGCATTGAGCGGAACGTTACCGCACCGCCAATGATCACGAATGCAAACGCAAGGGCTGCGAAAAGCCGACCGCCCGCGATGCGATGCAAGAGCTGGGATAGACCTGACTCTTGTTTCGGGGAATTAGTGCGCGTGGCCATCGTCAAACTCCCCTTTTTGCAATTCGGCTTTGAGGGAGAAGGATTCGGTCGTTGCGATCATCTCGCCAAGTTCGACGCCGGACAGGATTTCGGCATATTGATCGGCACGGCGACCAATACGAACCTCGCGAACCTCGAACCCATCGTCAGTACGAACGAAGACAACTGTTTCGCCTTCTACTGTCTGGATTGCTGAAACTGGCACGCGCAATGTCGGCGTGGCGTCAGCTGCCGTCGCGTACACCGTTACGAACATACCAGGGCGCAACCTCTCACCGGCATTCTCGATGATGATACGAGCTCGACCCGTTCGGGTTCGTTCTCCGATTTGAGGACTCACGAAATCGATGGAGGATTCGATCCTCGCTCCACCGTCGCCAACATCAATTGCCACGTGTGCTCCGGCGCGCAAACGGCCCAGATCCCCACCGTACACGGCGGCATCGACCCAAACTGTATCGGTGTTCGCGATGATGAACGCCGGCGGCTGAGCGGCCTCTTCCAGAACCTCTCCAAGCACGGCGTGACGTTCAATTACAGTTCCTGAGATTGGCGCCGTCAGCTCGTATCGAGTCAACGACACCTCCGTCGTCGCATCAACGCGAGGTAGCGTTGCGGCATCGACCCCAAGAGCGTCTAGCTGCTGCCCGGCACTCCGCACGTCGATACGAGCTTCTTCCAGCGCCCGCCGGGCATCAAGGAAATCCTGTTCGGCCGATATTTGTCGCTCCCACAGGCGCTCCTCTCGTTGAAAGGAACTCTGCGCAAGGTCCAATCTTGCGCGTGCTGAAAGATACCCAGCTTTCGCATCGGCCAAGGTCCGGCTGCTGAGAACCGCGAGCACGTCTCCTGCGAGAACACGGTCACCCTCGGCAATGCTCACATTTCTCACGACGCCTGAAACACGAGGCGAAACATGAGCGAGACGGTTTTGATCGAAGCCGACTTCTGCCGGCAACTCGATCACGCCATCCACCGCGCCTTGTCCGACTTCGGAAACGACGATGCCCAATGAATTGATTTGCCCCTGACTTAATTGAACTTCGGCACGTCCACCATGCTCTCCGTCTCCATGATCTTCCCGAGCCTGCTCAGTATGAGTCTCCTCAATCAGGCCGGATGGTTCCTCTTGATGTTCTTCTGCGACCTGGCCACAGGCAGAAACCGCCGTCAGGCTGAACGCCACCAGAAGAAGTTTGATATTGAAGTCAGTCATTGTGCTCTTCCCCCCGGCTTGCGTTGACCATCCGATTAAGTTGCGGGGCACCAGCAAGCGCATCGAGTTCGATGAGCGCGCTAACCAATTCAGATTGCGCGGAGATCAGATCCACACGCACATCGAAGTACGACCGCTGGATATCTAGGAAATTGAGAACGTCCAGAGCGCCTTCACGGTAGGCTTCCTGCGCTGCAGCCAATGCGTTTTCAGACGCGGGTAGGATGTTGTCGGACAGTTGCTCGTGCGTAGACCGAGCACGCTCAAAGCGGCCGCTTGCAGAAGCGAACCGGGCCAGTAATGCACGACGCGTCGATTCCTCATCGAGCCTTGCAGCATTCTCTCGTGAAGCAGCCGCTCGCACACCACTTTGATTGCGGTTCAACACGGGAATCGGGACCTCTACCGTCGCAACGAACGCCGAATCATCAGTTCCGCCAAAGCGTCGTACGCCCGCACCGACGGTAAGATCGGGAATAGCTGCGGCCCGCTCCTGTCGGATTTCCTGCGCACGCGCTCGGGTAACTGCGCGCAACTTCTGAAGTTCAGGGTTCTCGGCAATCCAGACGCCGACTTCAGCGTTTTCAGAACGCGACAAATCGAACGCATCCAGAGGCGATACAAAATCCGCGTATAGCCTCTCGCCGGACCAGATCGCGGCAAGACGATCGTGCTGCTCCACTTGCATGCTTGCAGCTTCATTGGCCGCAATTGCGGCGCGTCCCACGAGTACGCTCGCGCGACCACGCTCTATTGGCGACACTCGCCCTGCTTCAACACGTGAATTGATGGCAGCCGCCGAGTTGTTCGCCAGTTCCAACAACTCCAAGCGGACTGCAAGCGTCTCCGACGCAGCATGCGCCGCGACATAGGCTTGAGCGGTATCTGCAAGGAGTCGCGTTCGTTGAACGGCATGATCGGCATGAGCGGCTTGTGCCCAGGCACTAGCGGCATCACGAGCTCTGCTTCGGTCGCCGCCCAGTGGCACGGTTTGATTGATCGACAGTGTCGTATCTGCATCTCCGAACCATTCACGATCGCCGCCGAAATCTTCGACCTCCGCTACGAAAGTGGGGTTATCCCAGAGGCCGGCTTGGCGCGCCTCTGATTCTGCCGCTCGTATCTCTTCATCTGCAGCATTGGTGATCGGGTTGTTGTTCAAAGCGCGAATTAGCGCATCAGACAGGGTTAGTTGGCGCGCGGCTTGAGCATCTTGCACCGCAGCCGCCTCCATACTCGCCGCAGCGAACAGCAACGCAGCCACGGCGGTTCTGCCCAGCCCTCTCGGCCAGGTCACATTTTCAATTTTCATCAGTGCATTTCCGATTGGTCGTTTCAGTTGGACTTGAGGTCAGGCTGAAACTTCAATCGGAGGCTGGATTGGCGGCTCTAGCGCGCGTGAAGAGACGCGATCGCTGGAAAGATCATATCGATGTTCCGTCATTGTCGGGCTGACAACGGAAAGGAAAGACCGACCATCCACCACGTGGTGGCAGACACCACATCCATGAAGGGCGTGCTTGCCATGTTCCGTGTTAGCTGAATCGCGGTTGTCAATATTCAACACGCTATCAACATGATGATCATGATCAGGCGACGCAGCCAGCACAGCCTCGCCACCCAATGAGATGGTCACGGCAATCAAAAGTATGAACTGCAAGCTGATCCGCATGCCGATTTCTTAGTTCAATCTCGCCTAGATTGAAAGGCCCTGCCCCAGGTGAACAAACTTAAGTTACTAAATAACATATCAAAAAGACAGCAAAGCGTTCCCATACTGCCCATTATGCGCCTTTTGTCGGGTGAACCTGACAGGGTGGGTAGGGCGCAATCACTTTCCATTGCGGCAACATTCTGGAAGTCCGCTAGGTGCTGGCCGGAGCCACGCCTGCGTCCTCAACTCCTATCGGCTCTACCACTTCTTTGATTATCTTGTTCGACCCGGCCGAGTATCGCGCAGTGCTATCGCGAAATTGAAAGGGATCGCCGAGGACAACACCAATCTGGCCACGCGAGGCCGCTTCGAACCAGCTGAGCAGTTGCCCGGCTTCGTCTAGGTCGAAAACTCGATGACCTCTTCTGTTGCTGTATCCAAGCGCTTGCAGGACATCACCTGGTATAGTCGGGGCTTCGGTGCCGAAATAGACAAAATGATCAGAAATCAGGACTCTGTTCGTTCTAGTGTCAGTTTCTACGTTCGTTATGTCCGGAGTGCCGTCGGGTCGGCTGTGATGCGAATTCTCTTGTGACCAAGGTTCGCTGGCACTCTCCCGATGATAGATGTTGTCGCCTAACATCATTACGCGACTTCCATTTCGGATCGGACGCTTTGCTCGGTATCGAGGGTCTATCCAGTACTCCTCGAACGTAAGTGTCTCACTTACGCGCATTGCGAAGATGCAGCGCCCAGTTGCCTTGAGGCGCCCACCGCCAACGCCAAAAACCCAGTCGCCCAATCGGGCACTCGATCGAATCTGATACTTGCAGCAAGCGAGTGTACAGACCCCGTGGAACGGATTTGGGGCGAACCCAAAGTCACGATCAACCACGTAAATGTACGCCCGCGACGGTCGTTGTTTCATTCGTCTAGCAGGTGGACGTGGACGGGGCGTGCACTGGCTCGCGCGGACCGCCGCCGGGTTTCTCAAACTTGTTGTCCTCACCCTCAATCGCGTCCACGACGCTTTTCGGATGCCAATTCACGATCGAATGCCCGTAATCATCGAGAGCTTTTGGTACGTTGGCCTCCGTGCCCCCATGCAAGTAGACGCCTACAATGCGCTTCCCGAGGCGGTTGGCTTGCTCGATCTCCCAATTTACCCAGGGTCGAGTGTGCGTTTGGGGACCAATCAATACAACAACAGTAGAAGCCCAGCGCATTTTCATGCGAAGTAAGCGCTTGATTGTAGCGTCCTTTACCTTGCCCTGTTCCACACGTCGTTCGTTTGCAGGCTTCATTCGGACAGAGGAATTGCGCACCTGGTAGTCGCCCCGTCCCAGCATCTTGGTAAACTGGTCGACGCGTTTATCATCGCGATGATGATGGCTAATAAAAACGTTTTTCGTCGGCACGGTACAATCCAAGTTCAGACGATTCGATTCCAGGTAGTATGAGACATCGCAAGCAACCCATCAAGCGAATTAGTTCCGCTTTTGTTTCGCGCTCCATGCGCGAAAAATCCTTAGCCTCGAGGGTCGGTCGGACTTATTCCGCAGAGGTCGTAAAAAAGCGGCACAAAATCGATATCGGTACGCAACCGATCCAAATAGGCGGTGCCCGCCTCCATACGCTCGTCAAGGAGATGTGTTGCCCCTCCGGTGGATATCACTGGAAAGCGTCGCGCACTCGGGCAGAGCTCACCAACCAACTCAAATTCATCGACGATGCCACGCATACCACCCACGAAGACGGCAATTTCAAATTCATTCTCGGTAAGCATTGCGGTACGCATCGTGAGAAGGCTCGCCAGTCGCCGTTCGGCGTCAGATTGTCCTGGCTGTTCAGGCTCTGCGGGGACGTAGCGCGTGTTTTGGAAGCGCTTGTTATCCTCGGGATATC
The DNA here is from genome assembly GCA_965228215.1 of uncultured Maricaulis sp. Lineage (GTDB taxonomy): Bacteria > Pseudomonadota > Alphaproteobacteria > Caulobacterales > Maricaulaceae > Maricaulis. The sequence continues at coordinate 947,057 of OZ245800.1, forward strand.
GGTCCTCAAAATACTCAGACTGATAGAGCTTAACCCAGTCGCTGTAGGATACGCCCAAACTTTCGGCTTCCGACCATATCATCGGAGTAATTGCGGGGTGCCCCCCCCAAACGAGAAGGCGGCGCCCGAGCACAACATGGATCAACCCTTTAACCGCTGCGACCACATCGACCGGATCGGAGGGCGCAACAAAGTGCGCTTTGCTTGGGTCAGGAAGTCCCGCAGACAGAAATATCGCTTTCCCGCTCATCCAGCTGCCCTCCGACCGAGTATGTTGGCCGCATCCGAAACACGCATAATATCCACGTCATCGATATATTTATCCAGCCATCCGAGATGGGTGAGCCATTCGGCGGTTATTCCAGTGTGGTCAAACACTAGGTACGGTCTGGCTTGTCGAGATTCGGCCGCTTTGAGCGCGATGTCGTGCATCATGCTTGCTGTCGGTACGCCTATCACCGGATAAGCCCAGATATCGAGGCCGGGGCCTAGCTGAATTGAGAGGCTGCGAAATGCCCCAGCTCCGTTCAACTTGGCCCCTATTGCTTCAATCCCTGCCTTCAGCTTCCCGGTAATTTCCTTGTAGCGGGAAGCTAGTCCCCGCGCCCGCAACCACTCTACTATCTCGACGACTTCTCGCAGTACATGAGCGGTGAGTAGTTCCCCATCGAAATCAACATCGCTCAGTTTTCGCTCTTCGGAGAGCTCAGCCGTTCGCTCTGGAGAAACTCCGGGCCAAACCAGCCGCATGATGCTCACGCCCATATTCTGAGCGCGCCCGAACTCTTCGCGCGTCCATTTGCTTTCGAAATATGTCTCCGTATCCAACATGACCATCACGTCAGAGTCCGACAAGCTGTGCCAAAGCTCATCCTGGAAAACTTTCCCGGGCCGGATGGAGTGAGTGTCCAGGAAGACTTGAAAGCCTCGCGCTGCCATCTCGTCATACAATTGAACCGCAGCTTCGCGAGCCTCGGTTCGGCGATAGCTGATAAACAAGCGACGTTGGGCGCGCAGGAGGCCGATACTTTCCAGTACGGCAGCGCCGGCAGTTGCCCAGCTTTCCGCGTGGTCTGTGAGCGCCGCGCCGTTCAGTGGCCGGAGCAAATCCGGAAAGTCTTCAAATCGCTCTCCGTTCGTGGCGATTGGTATCGTCGGAACCCGCTCAGCGACAAGCGCAGTTACCGTCGTTAGCTCGTCTTCTGAAAGGTCGGAAAAGCAAGCTACAACAGTCGGCACACGAGGGTTGCGCGTACCGAGGTAGCCTGAGGAATCGGTGATTAGTCTGACGTCGCCAGTCGAGATCCCGCTCTCCTCAATTAACTCCAAGAGGATCCTTGTGAAAGGATCGCGTACTTCACTGTCGGGACACCCAAGAACGAGAAGATCGTACAAACCCATTCAGCCATTCTGCAGCTTCGGATCTTCGAGACGAATACCGCGCTGCAGCGAAGAAATCCGTTCAGATTGAGGCGCTGCCCGGATTCCAATAGGAGCCGAACTCGCCTAATGATTGATTCGATAATACCTGCTCGCTCAACCTGAAGCCACACTCCTAGCCTACAGATGCGCCATAAGCGAAAATTCGTTGAGATCGGTGATGTCGAAGCAGAGCTATCGCCAGTTTTTTATAGCTATTGGGGATTTGCAGCCGAACGCCAAAGGATCTTTTTTCGGCGACTTTCCGGGTCGAACAGCGCCGCGTTAACCGACGACCATGTTCTGCAAACTTTCAAATTCACCAACTCGTACAGGGCATCGGATCGAGTAAGCCAATACCTAATCAAGCATGTCATCTTCGGCGACAATTCACCGACCAGCCGAGAAGATCTCTTTTTTCGAGTTATATTGTTCAAGTTATTCAATAAAATTGAAACCTGGCAACTCCTAGAACGAGAGCTAGGGGAGATCTCGGTTAAAAGCTACGACTATGATGCCTTTGCTGGTGTTCTGACCTCTGCGCTGGAGTCGGGGACGCGGATCTATTCCGCAGCGTACATTATGCCTTCCGCGGGGCGCGTTTTTGGACGGCGATACAAACACCAAAATCATCTGAAACTGCTTGAATACATGCTCGCAGAGCAGTTTCCCGTCAGGGTTTCCAAGGCGAGCAGCATGTCAGAGGCGTATGATCTGATGGAATCTGCTCCATCGATCGGACCATTTCTCGCATATCAGCTGGTGACTGACCTAAACTACAGCCCTCTTACATCGTTCAGCGAGATGGAGTTCGTCGTTGCTGGACCTGGCGCGCTTGACGGAATTAGTAAGTGCTTTGTGAATGGAGCCGATCTCAGCCCTGTCGATGTGATCCGATATATGGCAGATCATCAGCACGAGTGGTTTGATGAACTCGGGATCGATTTCCCCTCACTTTGGGGGCGCCCGCTTCAGCTAATCGATTGTCAGAATCTCTTCTGCGAGATTTCAAAGTACGCGCGAGCGGCATTTCCAGATGTGCAAGGGGTTTCGGGAAGGACGCGCATAAAGCAGAAATTTGCGCCGATAGGGCGCCCACCTGCGCCTTGGTACCCGCCCGACTGGGGTATCAACGATGAAATTGAACTGCCAGAGTCTCAATCGTTTCTGGAGTCAGACGAGGCTAAAGCGGTGCAGTACACGCTGTTGTGACTGCAGATGACCGATGTCTTGAAGGCAATAACACCTCGTTTCCACATTATTTCCTGTAACGGTGGTGCTGCGTCCACGCTAAATTTGCCGGGATCTAGCTCTGTCAAGTCCAACGCGTTGAAATAGTCCGATTCCGCTCCCTCAATCCCGAGGGATCGCAATATGGCGACCTTCGCAGCATAGTGGGCGGCCAAGGCAGCTTCATCAGCGCCTGCGAGTTTCGTCAATTCCGCCTTCGTCAAAGCCTGTCTGGCATCTCGTTTCTGAGCGTCGTCAAATTCTGGGAGCGAGACAACGAACGTTCCGATGCCGCACACATTCCCCGCCAGGTCCACGTAGACCTCGCGCTTGAAGTCAATCGCGCGATTCTCCAAATCCACCGTGACAGTCCCCTGTCCAAATTCGGTCAGGGACTTGTAGATTTTGAACCCGTCTCGGATGGCAGCCTTCCACTCGTCAAACGAGTTTGCCTCAACTTCAAGACCGCTGACATATTTCTGTATCAGTTTAAAAAACGAGAGTGGGATATCGACATCATCGGAGAACATCGGGCGATCTTTGGCATCGGCACCGTCATGGACGATTTTGGCGATTTTGGCCCCTTCCGAATGAATAACCTTCAGTACCGCTTCCTCGATTATTTTCGCACGCGCGCCGTCCTCAACCTCGTCTACCTGCGGGTTTGCGTCGCTTTTCCTCTTTCGCTTCATCAACCCGCGAAAGACAGGTGACCAGCCGAGGTGCGCGATGTTCGCTAGGTGAAGCGCGTCATGGAACCGATAGCCATCCTCTTCGTATGAGTTGTCCGTTAAATCGTCGCCCAATTGACGACCACCCAAATACATCCTCGACCGGCCCTCACCGACCGTCAGGAACTGGACCTCGAAGCGTAATGGAAATCGTTGCTTTTCCGGCCACCCGGCATCATGAATAGGCGTCCGGTTTGAGGTTGGGCGCCTAAGTTGCGCTTTCTCGATATTTTCTTTGGCGACATCGTCGAGTGATATCTCGTAAACGGTCGCGATAGCTGCCAAATGCCAGGCGATGTCTCCAAGTGCGCCAAGGACTTCCCGATCCGCAGTTTGATTGTGGAGCCTCCGCTCCTCCTCCGGAAGAAGCAGCCGCATCAGCTGAGCGCTGAGTTGGGCGAGAACCGCCAGGCTGACCTCGACTAGTTGCTGTGAGTTCGTACGGGCTGTTAGATACGCCAGCTCCTGAAAATCTTTGAACGTTCGGTGTTTCTTGCTTGGCAGCTCGGCAGCGCGTTGGAGAAATTCATCTATTCGATCAGGTTCGAGTTGCTCTCGGAAACGAATGGAATGCGCGTCATCAGCTTCCAGCACGCTCCGCAAGCTTTGGAGCTGTTGTGCCAGGATGTCGTCCTCCGCTCCTTCCTCGAAGGCGGCGAGGGCAAAGCAGTACCAGATGACATCGCCCAGCTCCTCTTTCAGTTCGTGACGCGTAAGGAGACCTTCGGTCGAGTCTCGTCTACCGCCTTCGCCCAGTATTTGTTTCTTAACCGCGGATATCACCGAACCGATCTCGGACACTAGGCCGTAAATCGCAATTCGCCGCCTATCCTTGAGGCCTCTGCTTCTGAAGTGATCGGAATCTTCGACGTGTTTTGCGTATCGTGCGATCAGCATAGGCTCTAACTCCTACTTAGGACGGGGAGGCGGCGGTGCCGCGGCCACCCGCCTAGATATCAATGATTGTGCTACTGCTCCATACAATTTGATGGGCACCCAAGCTGCAATACAGAAGGTGCTAGAGCGGTTTGCGCTGGAGGCCGCAATCAACTTCCTTCGGATCTGGCATTTGTCGGAACGCTAGCCCGGCGAGATCTTCGTTAGTGGCGATACGAATTTCACGCTCACCGTTCGCCTGACATGCATCGAAGCCCGCAACTGGTTCTTGAATTTGCTGATCTCGCTTGCTTGGTTGGGTTCGGAACATTTTGCGAACACCCACTTGACCCAGCCCGGTGATGCGCCTACCAAAGATATGCGACCACCGCAGAACATGGAGAGAACATTGGCTAGATTAACCAGGAGGGATCCACGTGACCCACGCCAGTACTTCTACTCTCCATCTCAAAGTCGTCGAGCGTTCGCCTGACGAGCTTTCGGCCTACACCAACAACACGCGTACCCACTCGCCCAAGCAGGTCACCCAGATCGCTGCTTCAATGCGGCAGTTCGGCTTTGTTTCGCCGGTTCTGATTGATGATGCCGGCGAGATCATTGCCGGGCATGGGCGCGTTGCGGCAGCGAAGGAACTGGGCCTGAAATCGGTCCCCACCATCACGCTGTCCCACCTCACCGAGGCCGAGCGCAGGGCGTACCGGATTGCGGATAATCGCCTGGCGGAGCTCTCCGGCTGGGACGATGCATTGCTCAAGGTCGAGTTCGCCGCGCTGGACGAGATCGAGCTGGATTTCGAAATCGAGATCACCGGGTTCGATACGGCCGAGCTGGACATGATGCTTGATCCTGCTCCCGGCAATGATGTCGCCGAGGAACAGGACGCGGACGACGAGGTCCCCGATCCCGAAGCCGAGGCCGTCACGCAGCCTGGCGATGTCTGGATCCTGGGTGAGCACCGCCTTGTCTGCGGCGACACCCAGAAGCCCGAAACCCTCGACGCGCTCATGCAGGGCGAGCGCGCCGACATGGTGTTCACCGATCCGCCCTACAATGTGAAGATTGATGGTCATGTCTGTGGCCTGGGCAGCGTCAAACACCGCGAGTTCGCAATGGGCGCCGGCGAGATGAGCGAGGATGAGTTCACCAACTTCCTCTCGGCCTCGCTGTCCTCCCTGGCTGCGGTCAGCCGCGACGGGGCGATCCATTATGTCTGCATGGACTGGCGCCATATCGGCGAGCTGATGTCGGCAGGCGGGGTCTATTCGGAACTCAAGAACCTGGTGATCTGGGCGAAGACCAATGCGGGCATGGGCACCTTCTATCGCTCCCAGCACGAGCTGATTTTCGTCTACAAGGTCGGCAAGGCGGCCCACACCAATACGTTCGGCCTGGGCGAAAAGGGCCGCTATCGCACCAATGTGTGGACCTATCCGGGCGTCAATGCCTTCGGGAAGGGGCAGAAGGACCTGGAACTTCATCCGACCGTCAAACCGGTCGCCCTGGTCGCGGACGCCATCAAGGATGTCACCCGGCGCGGCGAGATCGTGCTGGACGGGTTCGGTGGATCGGGCACCACGTTGATCGCGGCCGAGCGGACCGGGCGCCGCGCCCGTCTGATCGAGCTGGATCCGGTCTACTGCGATGTCATCTGCAAGCGCTTCGAGGCGCGTACGGGTCAGAAGGCAGTGCTGGAAGGAGTCGATGCCTCCTTCGCAGATGTTGCAGAGGCGCGCGCCATCGAGACAGAGGAGGCCGCGTAATGGGGCAGATTCCCTACCGGAGCACGATTGCGCGCGAGCTGTTGGCCCGCAAGGTCAAGATGAAGGTCGGTGGGCAGGTCCGGCTGGTCACGCTCGAGCAGGCCATCATCATGAAGCTCAAACAGATCGCCATCGAGAAAGGTGAGCCCTGGGCTCTCAAACTCATCGAAAAGATCGTGGATCGTGCTCGCGCCGTTCAGGCGAACCGCACTTTCGCCCGCACGCTGGAAAGCAGGTAGCGCCATGATCAAGCAGCCGTCATACGCCACCGGTTACAAGAAACCGCCCGTGGAACATCAGTTCAAGCCAGGCAAATCGGGCAACCCGAAGGGGCGCCCGCGCAAGAACCGCGACGCCAATATCGAAGCCGCGGAGGCGTTCCTGGAACCGGTCGGAGACTCAACGAACAAGACCGGTTCCATGACACCGCGCCATGCTGGGTATGCGATGATGATGAAGAACGCATTGGGCGGAAATCGCCAGGCCATGGCAGAGGCGATCGATCTCATCTTGGAGGCAAATGATGAGTCGATTTGGGACCTGCTCGGACGTTGCGGGCTGACACCCGAGAACTTGGGCCTCTCCGACAACTAAGCCCACCACTGCTCCCGGCGACTGGACTTCGCGTCCGATCGGAGCGGTTCTGTCACCAACGCCCGGCCAGCCGGGCTCGTCTCGGTACGGGGCGCGGGATTACCCCCGCGCCCTTTTCTTTTGACCGGAGACGAACATGACCGAACCAACAGCCACCCAGCCCCGCCTGACGAAGCGCGATCAGGTTTTCAACCTCATCGCGGCCAGCAATGGCGCCAGTATCGGCGAGCTGACCACCGCCACAGGCTGGCAGCCCCACAGCGTGCGCGCCGTGATCTCGGGCTTGCGCAAGCGCGGCTACGACATCCTGCCCGCCAAGCAGGCGGACGGAACGCGGCGATACAGGATCGCCGGTCATCCGAAGGTGCCAATCGACAAGGTTCGTCCTGCCAAGGCGGAGACGGCCTGATGGCGCGGCTGGATGAGATCGATGTTGGAGGCCTCGTAAACCTCTCCCATGCCGAGCTGGTGCCCATCTGGTCCGATGTCATGGAGGGGCCACCGCCCCGACGCATGAGCGCGGCCCTGATGAGCCGCATCCTCGCCTTCGAGATCCAGGCCAAGCGAAGCCGTGGCATCACCCCGGCCTTCCGCAAGCGCCTCGCGCGCTTTACTTGCGGCCAGGGCGCACCACCCACTTCGGGGCTCAAGCCGGGCGGACGTCTGGTCCGAACCTGGAACGATGCCACCCACGTTGTGGATGTCACCGAGGCGGGCTTCGTCTGGAACGGGGAGCGATACACATCGCTCTCCGCCATCGCCCGGGCGATCACCGGGACCACCTGGTCCGGTCCGCGCTTCTTCGGTCTTGCGAAGCGGACACGCCGCACATGAGCCCCACCGGCCGTTCCGTGATCCGCTGTGCGATCTATACCCGCAAATCCTCCGAAGAGGGCCTGGACCAGGATTTCAATTCGCTGGACGCCCAGCATGAGGCGTGCGCGGCCTATATCGCTTCCCAGCGCCATGAAGGCTGGCGCATGAACCCGTCACGCTATGATGATGGTGGGCTCTCTGGCGGCACTCTGGAACGACCGGCGCTCCAACGCCTGCTGGCGGACATCGAGGCCGGCCGGATCGACATGGTGGTGGTCTACAAGATTGACCGTCTGACGCGCTCGCTGCCCGACTTCGCCCGGCTGGTCGATACCCTGGACAAGCGCAACTGCTCCTTCGTGTCAGTGACCCAGGCCTTCAACACGTCCACTTCGATGGGGCGGCTGACGCTCAATGTGCTCTTGTCCTTCGCCCAGTTCGAACGCGAGGTCACAGCAGAGCGGATCCGCGACAAGATCGCGGCATCCAAGAAGAAGGGGCTGTGGATGGGTGGGTTGCCGCCCTTCGGATATCAGCCAGATGGACGCACGCTGAAGATCGTCGAGCCTGAGGCCGCGATCGTGCGGGAGATCTTTGAGCTCTATCGCGCGGATCCGTGTCTGCGCACCGTGACCGATATGATCGAGGCCCGCGGTCACCGTTCGCGGCTCCGCACCTATGCGAACGGACGGCGGGTGGGCGGCGTGGTGTTCTCGAAAGGGGCGATCCACAAGATCCTCACCAATCCGGTCTATGCAGGCCGCATCCGGCACAAGGACATCGTCCATGACGGCCAGCACACGGCGATCATCGCGCCGGAAGATTGGGAGGCAACGCAGCGTATACTCGCCGACCACGCCGCCCGGCCGAGGCGTGGTCGAACACCCGACGGCAAACGCAAGCTCACCCAATCCCGCTCTCCCCTGGCCGGCAAACTCTTCGATGAGACGGGCGATCGGCTCACACCCTCGCATAGCCGCAAGGGTGAACGCCGGCTGCGCTACTACATCTCCCACCGCCTGACCCAGAAGCGGAAGGATCCGTCCGCCTGGCGGCTCTCGGCGCATCAGCTGGAGACGATGGTCGGCAAGCTCGCGGCGGATCATCTGCAAGCCCACCTCGACGCCAACACGCTGCTGGAGACCCCCGATGCGGTCAGCCTGCATGCCTGGCGTGACCTAGTGCTACCGGTTGTTGCGCGGTTGAAGCAAGCGGATGGGGATACGCTCACGGCATTCATCTCGAAGGCAACCATCCGGCCCGGTGAGATCGACGTGCAGCTCGATGATGCAGCTATCTACGCGCTTGCTACAAACGCTGCAGACACCGTGTATGCATCATCGACTTTCTCACCCGACGCGCTGGCTATTTCCGCTCCCTTCACCCTGCGCCGCCGCGGCGTGGAGAACCGCATCGTTTCAGGCACACCGGATGCCTGCCCGGACCGGACGCTGATCCGCATCCTCGCCAAGGCACATGACTGGATGGACCAAATGCGAAAAGGTGTCGGCCCGACCGCAATCGCGAAGGCGGAGGGTGTAACAGCCGCGTATATTCGCACCCGAGCACGCTTTGCTTTCCTGTCACCGCAGATCCAGGCTGCTATCCTGGCGGGCAAGCAGCCACCCAATCTGACAACAGAGCACCTCGCCCGATCGGACATCCCGCTGGAGTGGTCTGCGCAGGCCGAGAAGTACGGGTTCACCCAATAGGCAGGTGACTGTCCAGCCCAAAAAAGTGGTTATTGTGAGTACAAAAGTTGTGCTTATGAGTGCTGAAAATCGGCACTTTCGGCCGATTTGACCGGAACTGCTCCCTGTTCCCGCAGATCCAATTCCCTGATGTTGTCTGAATTTTTCCCTGTTCAGTCGCCAGCAACTCCCTGTTCTTGGAAACAGGGAATTCGATCGTAACCCACTGATACATAGCATCGACTCGTGCTGATTGAGCCGATTTTGGTTTGCGATCGCTATTTCGGGAAGACAACATGGGGCCGGGGTGTGCACACGAGTATGCGAACCGTGGCAACTCGCCAGTCGAGACCGCGCGAGCATGCTGCATACATGTGGTGGCTGCCATGCGTCTCGCGCTTCGGGTACGCGTGCCAAGCCCCGGAAACTCGGGGCTATTCCGCGCCGGGCGGGAAAGTCTGCAGGACTGGGAAGAATAGTGGCGGAGAGAGAGGGATTCGAACCCTCGGTACCCGCAAAGGCACAACGGTTTTCGAGACCGCCCCGTTCGACCACTCCGGCATCTCTCCGCACGGGGAAGGCGCTTTCTGACCGAGTGGTCGAACAAAATCAAGAGATCGATCAGCGCGAATACCAGCTCGACCGGTCGGGGCGCCCCGTCGTTCGTCGCGCAAATTGCGTTGTTTGTCGATTCCAGCTATCGGCCTACTTCACGCTCACCGGTCCGTCGTTCATGTCACTGCGCTAGACGTACGGGTCTGTGCACGCAGGGCCGGTCGCGTGATCAGTACCAAGAAACAAATAAGTGTGACCTCGAGGGGGCCTTCATGAGAAGACTATCTATGTTTGCAGTCAGCGCTGCAGCACTACTCGCCTTGACCGGCTGCGTAACGCCGGCCAGCGATACGGATGTCGCAGATTCCGGCATGCCGCAGGAAACGGCAAGCCAGTCCAGCGAAACCCGGGCGGAAAGCGAAACGGATACCCAGGCCGAGAGCGAAGCCCGGGCACCGCGCCGTGTCTGCCGCCGCGTTGAAGTGGCTGGTCGCCGCGTCGCCCAGCGCGTCTGCGATTGATGACAGTTCCGGTTTCGCGGCCGCCTGGTCGCGAACAGACGGCGGGCAGTCAGCATTCCCCCGGCGTCAGCCGTTCGAAACACCACCCGGCCCTGGTACCGGGTGGTGTTTTGCATTTGCGGCTCCAGCCGCATGCCTGCTGCGTTTTTGTTTGACTCAGCCGGACGCGCGCGTATAACGCCCGCTCCTGCCCGTGCGGCCTGCCGCGCGGGCCGGTTTTTGTTGGAACAACGCCCGTTGGAAAATGGGTGAAGAAAAAGGGCTCTGCACCGGATCGAACCGGGGACGGAACCGAACAAAGGAAACAACGATCATGTACGCAGTGATCAAGACCGGCGGCAAGCAATACCGCGTTGCAGCCGGAGACGAAATCCGGGTTGAGAAACTCGAAGGCGCCGCCGGCGATACGCTCGCTCTGGGCGATGTCCTGATGCTGAGCGGCGACAAGGGCGTCACCGTCGGTACGCCGACGGTTGAAGGTGCGCAGGTCATCGGTGAGCTGCTGGACACCAATCGCGACAAGAAGGTCATCATCTTCAAGAAGCGCCGCCGCCAGAATTACCGCCGCACCAAGGGCCACCGTCAGTGGGGTTCCGTCGTGCGCATCGCCGAGATCGTCGCTCCGGGCGAAAAGGCGAAGACCAAGCTGAAGACGACCACGGCTGCGCCGAAGGTCGAGGACGAGCCGAAAGCCAAGGCAGCCCCGAAGAAGGATGCGCCCAAGAAGGCAGCTCCGAAGAAGGCGGCTCCGGAAGCGAAAGCCGAAGCTCCCAAGAAGGCAGCGGCCAAGAAGGCTCCGGCCAAGAAAGCAGCCCCGAAAAAGGCTGCCGCCAATGACGACCTGACCCAGCTGTCTGGTGTCGGTCCGGCCCTGGCCAAGAAACTGAATGAAGCCGGCATCACCTCCTTCGCGCAGATCGCGGCCTGGACGGATGCCGATGTCGATGCCCTCAATGAGACCGTGTCCGGTGTCAAGGCGAAAGCCGAGAAGGGTGACTGGATCAACGCCGCGAAAGCGCTGGCGTCGTAATCGGAGGACCTATCAATGGCTCACAAAAAAGCAGGCGGTTCGTCCCGTAACGGTCGCGACTCAGAAGGCCGGCGCCTTGGCGTCAAGAAGTTCGGTGGTCAGCACGTGATCCCGGGCAACATCATTGTCCGCCAGCGCGGTACCAAGGTGAATCCGGGTACCAATGTCGGCATGGGCAAGGACCATACGCTGTTCGCGCTCACCGAAGGTCGCGTCCAGTTCTCGAAGAAGTCGGGTGGCAAGTCCTACGTGTCCGTAGAACCAATTGCCGACGCAGCCGAATAGAACGGTCAGACATAGTGGGCCGTTCGCTGTACAAGCGGGGCCTGCCAGCGCACTAGCGCAACAAAGGGGAGCCGGGTCACCGCCTCCCCTTTTGTTTTGCTCCCCGGACCTGAAGATGGAGACGGACATGGGTCCGCAAATCCGCACGGAGCGCCTGCTGGTCCGCATGCCGCAGATCAGTGATGCTGACAGTATCTCGCTGTATGCCGGTGATCTTGATATCGCCCGCATGACGACGCGTATTCCCCACCCCTATCCCCGCCCGGCTGCGGAGATGTGGGTGTTGATGACCCGCGCCGGTTATGCGGCGGGCGGCAATATGGCGCTGACGGTGGAATACGAGGGTAAGGCGATCGGTGGTGGTGGCCTGTTCCGGCGCGCTCCGGACAGTGACTGGGAGATCGGCTACTGGATCGGCAAGCCTTGGTGGGGCCGAGGCCTGGCAACCGAGCTGGGTAAAGGCCTGCTCGCCTTCGCCCGTGACGAGTTGAGTACTCAGCGCGTGATCGCCGGTCACTACGATGACAATCCCGCCTCGGGCCGGGTGCTGGAGAAGTTGGGCTTTGCCTATACGGGCCGGTCCCGCGCCGAGTTCTCCATGGCCCGGATGGGCCGCGCGACCTGCCTCGACATGGACCTCACCTTTGCCGCGGCCTGATCGCTCATATCAGGCGCTGCATTCGGTGGAATTTGCCGCTATATGGACTGAAGCAAACGAGAAAACCCATGAAATTCCTGGACCAGGCCAAAGTCTATGTGCGCTCCGGCAATGGCGGAGGAGGCTGTGTCTCCTTCCGGCGTGAAGCCTATGTCGAATACGGCGGGCCGGATGGCGGCGATGGCGGCAAGGGCGGCGATGTCTGGGTGGAGGCCGTTGAAGGCCTCAACACGCTCATCGACTATCGCTACCAGCAGCATTTCAAGGCCGAGACCGGCGTGCACGGCATGGGCCGCAACCGAACCGGCCGTGGCGGCGATGATGTCGTGCTGGAAGTCCCGGTCGGCACGCAAATCCTCGATGAGGAGCGCGACGATGTGCTCGCCGACCTCACGCGGATCGGCGAACGCGTACTGCTGGCCCGAGGCGGTGATGGCGGAAAAGGCAATGCCCGTTTCAAATCCTCCACCAACCAGGCACCGCGGAAGTCCACGCCGGGTTTTCCGGGCGAGGAACGCTGGCTGTGGCTGCGACTGAAACTGATCGCCGATGTCGGCCTGGTCGGTCTGCCCAATGCCGGCAAGTCGACCTTCCTGAGCGCCGTGAGCCGGGCCAACCCCAAGATTGCCGCCTATCCCTTCACCACGCTCTATCCCAATCTGGGCGTGGTCGATCTCGGACCGGGTTCGCGCTTCATCGTTGCCGATATTCCCGGCCTGATCGAGGGCGCGCATGAAGGCGCCGGCATCGGTGACCGCTTCCTTGGTCATGTCGAGCGTTGCGCCTCGCTGATCCACCTCATCGATGGGACGCAGGACGATCCGTTTGCCGCCTACGAAGTCGTGCGGCGTGAGCTGGAAGCCTATGGTGCCGGTCTCGACGAGAAGCGCGAAATCATCGCGTTCAACAAGACGGATGCGTTGACGGCGGACGTCGTCGAGGACCGCGCCAAGGCGCTGGAAGACAAGCTCGGCCAGCCCGTCATGCGCCTGTCCGGCGTCTCGGGAGACGGTATCAAGCCGGTGTGTTCGCAGGCCTGGACGATCGTTCAGGACATTCGCTCCGAACGGCCTGCCAGCGAAGAAGATGATGGCTGGGCACCCTCGTGACCCGGCAGCGGTTGTCCACCGCCCGGCGGATCGTCGTGAAAGTCGGATCGGCGCTGCTACGTGATGATCCCGGCGCCTTCCGGTCAATCGCATCGGATATGTGCGCCCTGGCCGATCGCGGCGTCCAGCCCGTCCTGGTCTCCTCGGGAGCTGTTGCCATGGGACGGCCGCGACTTGGCCTGGAGAGCGGTGCACTCAGCCTCGAGCAGAAACAGGCGGCAGCCGCTGCTGGCCAACCGGTTCTTGTCCAGGCCTGGGAAAGCGCTTTTGCAGCTCACGAACGCAAGACGGCCCAGGCCCTGATCACGCTCGACGTCACGGAATCCCGTCGGCGCTGGCTCAACGCCCGCGCGACGCTCGACACCCTGCTTGCCTATGGTGCCGTCCCGGTGGTCAACGAGAATGACACCGTGGCAACAGACGAGATCCGCTATGGCGACAATGACCGGCTGGCCGCGCGTGTCGCCCAGCTTGTCGGAGCGGATATTCTAGTCCTCCTGTCCGATGTCGACGGCCTCTACGACCGGGATCCGCGGACCGATGCCGATGCCCGCCTGCTGACAGAAATCGATCAGATCGACGCGTCAATCCACGCCATGGCCGGCGGTGCCAATACCGAATCCGCGGTCGGAAGCGGCGGTATGCGTACCAAGATCCTCGCCGCGGAAATCGCCGCCGAGTCCGGCTGTGCGACCCTGATCGCGGATGGCCGTCACGATCACCCGGTCCTGCGTCTTGATGAGGCCGCGCACGGCACCTGGTTCGCGCCGGCCAGGTCGCCGAGAAAAGCCCGCGAGAACTGGATCGCCGGCTCCCTGGGCGAAGGTGCTGTCTGCGTTGACGAGGGTGCGGCCCGGGCGCTCCGGGACGGAAACTCCCTCCTGGCCGTCGGAGTCCGGTCGGTCGAGGGCGATTTCGAGCGCGGGGAGACCGTGCGCATCCTCGACTCCACCGGTTCCCTGCTGGGGCGGGGTATCTGTGCCTATGATGCCGCGGACGCCCGCCGAATCCAGGGTTGCCGCTCCGAGCAGATCGAGGAAATTCTGGGCTATAGCCGCGCGGCCGCTCTGATCCATGTCGATGATATCGTTTTGAAAACACCCTCCAACCGCGAGGTCGCCGACTGATGTCCGCCAGCCCCGAAACCGCAATCATCGATCTCGCAGGCGAGATGGCTGACCGGGCCCGTAAGGCTCGCCGCACAGCGGCGGGCCGGACCGCGGAGGACCGCAGCAATGCGCTTCGGGCTGCCGCCAGCTCCGTCGAGCAGCATGCGGCTGACATCCTTGCAGCCAATGCGTCGGATCTGGAAGCCGCCCGCAAGGCCGGCCGGCCGGACAGCTTCATCGACCGCCTTGCCCTCGACGACGACAGACTGGCGGCAATCGTGGGCGCGATCCGCGAGATCGCGGACCAGGCTGATCCGCTTGGCGAGATCATCGAGGCGTGGACCGCGCCCAGCGGCGTTGAAATCAGCCAGATCCGGGTGCCGATCGGTGTCATGGCCGTCATCTTCGAGAGCCGGCCCAATGTAACGGCCGACGCGGCTGCCCTCGCCGTCCGGTCGGGCAATGCCGTGATCCTGAGGGGTGGATCAGATTCCCGCCAGTCCAGCCTCGCGCTGACCTCGGCCATCCGGGAGGGTCTTGCAGCGGCCGGATTCCCGGAGGATCTCGTCCAGCATCCCGAAACGCCCGATCGCGCTTTTGTCGGCGCCCTTTTGACGGGACTCGGGGGGCGGATCGATCTGGTCATTCCCCGCGGCGGCAAGGAACTCGTCGCCCGGGTTCAGTCCGAAGCCCGCGTTGCCGTGCTCGGACATCTGGACGGGATTTGTCACGCCTATGTTGATGCCGCAGCCGATCTTGACCGGGCCCGCGCACTGGTCTTGAACGGGAAGATGCGCCGGACAGGTGTCTGCAATGCCCTGGAATGCCTGCTCATCCACCGCAGCCGGCTGCGCGATGCCTGGCCGCTGATTGCCCGCGATCTGGCCGAGGCCGGGTGTGAGATCCGGGCCGACGAAGACGCCCGCGAAGCCTGGCCCGATGCCAATCCTGCCGACGACAAGGATTGGGGCCGGGAATTCCTTGATTCAATCATCGCCGTTCGCACGGTGGACGATCTCGACGGTGCACTGGACCACATTCAGCGCTTCGGCTCCGGGCATACGGATCTGATCATCACCGAGGACGACACCGCCCGCGATCGTTTCCTGGCCGAGGCGGACAGCGCCGTTGTGATCGCCAATGCAACGACAGGATTGTCCGACGGGGCGGAATTCGGATTCGGGGCAGAGATCGGTATCGCCACATCCAGATTACATGCACGTGGGCCAGTCGGCGCCCGCCAGCTGACCACCTACAAATATCTCGTTGTCGGGGAGGGTCAGACCCGTGGCTGAACTGCGCTCCCGCCCAGTCCGCACCGGCGCTCTGGTCCGAAGAGGTCGGCCAGCGAAACCGCTGCACGGCGAAGCCGTTTCCCGCGGCATGCGCGTGGGCTTGTTCGGCGGCAGTTTCGACCCGCCGCATGACGGGCACAGGCATGTCGCCATGACGGCCATGAAACGCCTCGGATTGCAGCGGATCTGGTGGCTTGTCTCGCCCCAGAATCCGCTGAAATCCCGGGGTGCGAGCCGCTTGGATAAGCGCCTCGACTCGGTGCGGGAACTGGCCGATGCACCCGGCATGGTCGTCACGGACCTCGAGACACGCCTGCATTCAAGGCGAACTGCCGACTTGCTTCATGCGCTTGATATTGCGGGTCGAAATGCACGTTTTGTCTGGCTGATGGGCGCCGACAACCTCGCCCAGATCCACCGCTGGGCGCGCTGGCGCGAGATCTTCGACAAAGTCCCCGTCCTGGTCATGTCTCGACCGCAGGACCCGATCCGCGCGCGGCTATCTCCGGCTGCCCGCATCTATGCCCGGTCACGGCGAAGTGAGCGGTCAGTGCGAAACCTCCCTCTTACATCGGCTCCAGCGTGGACCTATCTGACTGAGCGGTTACACTCGCATTCATCCACTGCGCTGCGCGCGCGAAGATAGATTTCCAGGACAGGACGATTTCATGCCGGACGGTGGCCACCGACAGCGCTCACGCACACCTGCGCTCGAATATTTCGATGACCAGCATCCCCCGCAAGGCGACTTCCTGCAGGACGTCGTGGAGGGTCTGGGCGAAACGCCGAAATCCGTGCCACCGGTCTATTTCTATGACCGCTACGGGTCGGCACTCTTCGACCGCATCACCGATCTGCCGGAATACTATGTCACGCGGACGGAACTGAGCCTGCTGGACACTATCGGCTCGGAACTGGCCCAGCTGGCCGGTCATGGCGCCGTCGTCATCGAGCCCGGATCGGGATCCAGCGTGAAAATCCGGCGCCTGCTGGACGTGCTGGGTGATCCGGAAGGCTATGTGGGACTGGACATCTCAGGTGATCACCTGATCGCGGCCTGCGAGGATCTCGCCGAAGATTATCCCGACGTCTCGATCGGTGCGGTATGCGCGGATTTCACTACCGGTCTGGTCCTAGATCATCTCCCCCTGCCCGAAGGCCGACGTATCGTGTTCTTCCCCGGCTCCACTATTGGCAATTTCGAGCCGGACGCGGCTCGCGATGTCCTCAAGGGATTCCGGTCCGGCATGCGCAAGGGTGACGCTATCCTTATCGGCGCGGACCGGGTCAAGTCCGCGGATGTGCTTGAAGCCGCCTATGACGACGCCGCCGGCGTGACGGCCGAGTTCAATCTCAACCTGCTTCACCGCATCAATCGCGAACTCGGCGGCGATATAGACGTATCGAAATTCCGTCATGTCGCGCTGTGGAATGCCGAGAAGGCGCGTGTCGAGATGCATCTTGAAGCCCTGGACGCCATGCGGTTCTCGATCGGCGGGCACACATTCGAGATGGCGAAGGGCGAACGCATCCACACGGAGAATTCGCACAAATTCACGGATGAGAGTTTTGCCGCCCTGGCGAAATCGGCGGGATACGCCATGCGCCGTTCGTGGACGGACCGTTCTGAACTCTTCTCCTTGCACTGGCTCGAACCGCTCGACGAAGCGTGATATAGTCAGGCCAGTTGTTCTGGTTGTCAGAAAGGACACCCCACTGTCTATGGAATCACCGCGCCGGGCCGAACAAGAAGAAGCGGCCGATGTCCGCGTCACCGGCGAAGACGGACCTGTCGAGGCCATGGAGTCTCTCATCCTCGACTCTCTCGATGACGACAAGGCTGAAGAGATTGTCGCCATCGATCTTCGTGGCAAATCATCCGTAACCGACATCATGATCATCGCCTCCGGGCGATCCGCTCGCCATGTTAACGCGATCGCGGACCATCTCGTGCGCGCGCTTAAGGAAGCCGGGCAGGGAAAGGTTCGGATTGAGGGCATGCAGACGTGCGACTGGGTCTTGATCGATATCGGCGACATCGTCGTCCACCTGTTCCGCCCGGAAGTCCGAACCTTCTACAATCTCGAGAAGATGTGGTCGGTGGAACCGGACACGTCGGCCGGCTAGAGCCACGTGAAACTTCGCATCGCGGCACTGGGCCGAATCCGGAAAGGCCCCGAGCGTGAACTGCTGGACGATTACCTGTCCCGCTGCACGACCACGGGGCGGGGAATCGGCCTCGGCCCGCTCGCCGAAACCGAAATCGACAACCGGAATCTTCGCTCGAAACAGGACGAGAGCCGCGCGCTCGCCGAAACCCTCGGTGCCGGCGCGAAACTCGTCCTGCTCGACGAGCGTGGCAAATCACTGTCCTCCCGGGAGCTCGCGACAACGCTGCAGCGCTGGCGTGATGATGGCGCGCCCGAAGCGGTATTCTGCATTGGTGGTGCCGATGGTCATGACCATGCGGCCCTGCCGAAGCCCGATCTCATGCTGGCCTTCGGCCCTGCCGTCTGGCCGCACAAGCTTGTGCGCATCATGCTGTCCGAGCAGATCTACCGGGCCACATCAATCCTCGCAGGCACGCCCTATCATCGTGATTGAGCGTTAACACCTGCCGGTCTAGCGTCATTCCATGCTGATCACCCTCCTCTCCCTTGCGCTGGTTTCGGCCCAGCCGCCCGATACCGCTCCGCCGGACCCGGCGGAGGCGGAGCGCCTGGAGGAAGAGGAGAGACAGGCGCGCGAACGCTCGGAACAGGCGCAGGCCCAGGCCGAGGATCTCGCCCGCGAGATCCAGGAATTGCAGCAGGATCTGATCCGGGTCGGCGAGAGTGTCAGTACCAGCGAACGCGCGGCGTCCAGCGCTGAAGCCTCGCTCGCGGAACTGAACGCCCGCGAAGCGGAAATCCTCGAACGCCTGACCTCGGACCGCGAGGGCCTGATCACCATTCTTGCCGCCATCCAGCGCATTGAAACCCAGGCGCCACCCGCCATTCTGGCCGCGCCGGACGATGCCGCTGACGCCGCCCGTGCGGCCGGTTTGATGGCCGATGTCGCCCCCGCCCTGCGAGAACGGGCGGATGCGCTGTTGGTTGAGCTCGAGGCGCTGCGAGAGGTTCGTGCTGAGATCCTCGACGAACAGGACAATCTCGCTGCTGCGGAAAGCGCGCTGTCGGCACAGAGACTGGAATTGCAGGTCCTCATCGCCGAACGCCGGGCCCTTGAGGCGCGCCGCCGCAACGAGGCGGCCTCCTTCGCCGATGCGGCCAGTGACGCCGGCGATCGCGCCCGGTCACTGCGATCACTTATCGGTGAGCTTCAGCGCATGGCCCAGGTCAGCCCGACGCTCAGTCCGCGGCGCGTGACGTCGCCTGACGGGCTGCCGGAACCCCGCATGCGACCGGCGCGGGGTCTCGTGGAAGCCCGTGCACCCACAGCCCCCCTGCAGACAATGCGGTTTGCCGACGCCCGCGGACAATTGCGCCCGCCGGCTGCCGGCGACATCGTCCGCCGCTTCGGCCAGACAGATGAGGATGGCAGCGCGTCTGAAGGAATTTTCATTCGGACTCGAGCGCGGGCACAGGTAATCTCCCCCTTCGATGCTCGCGTTGAGTTCGCCGGGCCGTTCAACACGTATGGCGGTCTCTTGATCCTCAATGTGGGCGATGACTACTATATTGTCCTGGCGGGCATGTCGGTTACCTATGCCAGTGCGGGACAGAGTGTTCTGGCAGGTGAACCGGTGGGGGCGATGCCGGATACGCCGGAAACGGCACCAGAATTGTATCTGGAGCTGAGACGGGGCAGCAGCGCCGTCGATCCCGGGCCCTGGTTGAGCTCGAGATAGACGACGAGACAGACAGCGCGCTCAAAGGACGCGGGTTTACATGCGCATCAATGTGTTCGCTTCGGTGGTGGCTTTCGCGCTAGGCGCGGTGGCTCTGGCCGTATCCGCCGAAGGCAGCCAGGAAGACCGCACGGAAACTTTCCGGCAGCTCGAACTCTTTGGTGACGTGCTGAGCCGTATCGAGGCAGATTATGTCTCAGATACGGACAAGGCCGAGCTGATCGAGGCCGCGATCGAGGGCATGCTCGACTCGCTCGACCCGCATTCCAGCTATCATTCCCCCGACAGTTACGAAGATCTCCGCGTAACCACGCGCGGCGAATATGGCGGTCTGGGCATGGAAGTGACGCGCCGCGACGACTTCATCACCATCGTCTCGCCGATCAGCGACACGCCGGCCGAACGCGCCGGTCTGCGCACGAATGACCGCATCATCGCCGTTGATGGCGACAGCATTATCGGAATTTCGGTGAATGACGCCGTGGAACTCATGCGCGGCGCCGTCGGCGATCCGGTGACGATCACGATTTCCCGCGAAGGCGATGATCCGTTCGACGTGACCCTCGTCCGCGACACCATTCCGCTGCGCACCGTCGTCTCGCGCATCGAGGACGGCATTCCCTATCTGCGTATTTCGGGCTTCAACGAGCGCACGACCGAAATGGTGCTCGACAATATCGCCGAGCTTGAACAGGAATTCGGTGGCCCGCTGCCGGGCCTCATCCTGGACATGCGTTTCAATCCGGGCGGCCTGCTCGACCAGGCCATCGGTGTGACCGATGTTTTCCTGGACGGCGGCGAGGTCGTCTCGACCCGCACGCGCGATCCGCGTGAAACCCAGCGCTACAATGCGCGCCCGGGTGACCGTCTCGACGGCGCCCCCATCCTGGTCCTGATCAATGAAGGCTCCGCCAGCGCCGCTGAAATCGTCGCCGGTGCCCTGCAGGACCGCGAGCGTGCCCAGCTGCTGGGCATGACGAGTTTCGGCAAGGGCTCGGTCCAGACCATCATCCCGTTGCGCGGCGGTCGTGACGGCGCCCTGCGCCTGACCACGGGCCGCTATTACACGCCGGCCGGCCGCTCCATCCAGGGCACGGGCATCGCCCCGGACCTGTATGTCTCGCTCTTCCCGATCGAGACGACCGAGGAGGAGGCCGAGGAAGGCCCGACGCTCGAGTCTGATCTGCCGGGAGCGCTTGAAAACGATACGGGCGCCGAGCGGGAAATGGCGGATGTCGCTGACATCGAACAGCCGCCGGCTGACTGGCCCGAGGACGAGGACTACCAGCTCTCCCGAGCCAAGGAGATCCTGCGCACCTCGATGGAGAGCCAGCAGGCTTCGCTGCAATAGGTTCTCCCGACCTGGCGCGTTAACGCTTTCTTACACGCGAACCGGCCATTCTGGGCCTGAATCGGCGAGTGTGCCTGCGCGCTCGCCATGACAGGCTTGCCCGAACCGATCGCGATCATGACCAGCGCTGTACTCCGCCACGCCGCACCGCTTCTCAATATCCGCGCACCGATTATTGCCGGTGTCGGTGCCGCTATCCTGTTTGCCGTGGCCGTCGGCGCGCTGAGCCTGTTCGGGGAAACCGATCAGAGCCCGCCATCTGCCCGCGGCGGCGTCGAACCGCTTCCGGTCGAGGAATTGCAGACCGCCGACCTGCGCGGCGACACGGCTGATCCAACCGCAGGCATCCGTTTCGTGGATGACGGCCCGGGCGAAGAAGCCAGCCTGTCCGGCGTAAATGAGGGTTTCGAAACGCCTCGGACCGTACCCGAGGCGAGCGCAGGATCGGATCCTGCTGCGGCGGAAGCCGCACTCCAGGCCGAAGTCGCCGCCGCCAATTCCAATGCACTGCCGCGTGCGCCGCTTGCCGGCCTGTTCGAGCCGGGCCCTGGTGGCCCCTTGCCCATCATCGGCGCCAACGGCACCCGCCCATCACGGGCCTATGCGCGTCCCTATCACGGCGATCCGAGCGCCCCGACAATCGCCGTCGTGGTCGGCGGGCTCGGCCTCAACGCCACGGTGACGGAAGCCGCGATCAACGAATTGCCGCCCGAAGTCGCACTGAGCTTTGCCGCCTACACGCCTAATCTGCAGACCTGGATCGACCGCGCCCGCGATGCCGGACACGAGGTCCTGATCGAGGCGCCGATGGAACCGTTCGACTATCCCAACAGCGATTCCGGCCCCCACACCCTGCTCGCGGACGGTTCTCCGGAAGAGAATCAGCGCCGGCTGGCCTGGGTATTGAGCCGCGCCAGCGGATATTTCGGGGTCACGAATTATCTCGGCGCCCGTTTCTCCTCATCCGAACCGGCCATGACCGCTCTGATGAATTCGCTGGAAGCCCGTGGCGTCGCCTTTCTGCATGACGGCGCCGGACGTCGCAGCACCGTGCACAGCTCCGCCCGCACCGCCGATATCACCTATGCGATCTCGGACCGTATCGTCGACGAGAACCCTTCACCGGCAGCGATCGACAACCAGCTTCTCGCCCTTGAGGCTCTCGCCCTGCAGAATGGTGCGTCACTGGGTTCCGGTTTCGCCTATCCCGCCACGGTGGAGCAATTGCAGCTCTGGGCCTCGGGTCTCCAGGCTCGCGGCTATCAACTGGCGCCGCCCTCGGCGGTGATGGCACGTCGCCGTCTGGAAAGCCGGATCGAGGCAGAAACCGCGTCCGCACCGGCCCGCAGCGCGAGCCGCCCGGCCAGCGACAATCATTCGTCCGCGTCAGCTGATGATGACGGACATCACTGATGCCCCCGGCATCCGCTGATCCCTATCCCCGGCATCGCGCGAATGTCGGGATCGTTCTCTTCAATTCCGATGGCCTGGTCTGGCTGGGACGCCGTGACAGCACGCCACCGCCCTGGCAATGGCAATTACCGCAGGGCGGTATCGACGCAGGCGAGGATCCGGCAGCTGCCGCCCTGAGGGAGTTGGAAGAAGAAACCGGCGTCTCCGCCGACCTGGTCTCGCCGCTGGGCCGGACACAGGACTGGCTGGCCTATGATTATCCGCCGGAGGTCCGCGATGATCCGCGCTTCCGCAAGAAACGCCATCTCGGCCAGAAACAGCTCTGGTTTGCCTATCGTTTTCTCGGTCCGGACAGCGCTTTTGACCTCGAACAGCACGATGAGGTGGAGTTCGACGCCTGGCGGTGGGCGCCGCTGGCTGACGTACCGGACCTGATCATTCCCTGGAAGCGTGATGTCTATCTGGAAGTCGTGCGGGTTTTCGCTCCTCATGCCGGCTAGGCGATTGCGACTGTCGCGCTAGTATCATCCGCAAGAGGCGGAGGACTCATGGCGCACATTACGCAATCCCTGGCAGACTGGACGGCAGCAGCCGAGTATTTCGACGGCCCTCACGGCCGGATCGCCTATTGGCAGGCTGGTGAGGGACGTCCCCTCCTGCTCGTGCACGGCTTCCCGACAGCCAGCTGGGACTGGGCCCGGATCTGGGATGATCTGATCGCGGCCGGTTACCGGGTAATCGCCCTGGACATGTTGGGCTTCGGACTCTCCGACAAACCCGCAAGCCACACCTACAGTCTCATCGACCAGGTCGAGCTTCACATCAAGCTGCTCGGCAAGCTTGGCATCGAGGCTTGCGACGTCATCGCCCATGATTACGGCGTCTCCGTCGTGCAGGAGATGGTCGCCCGCCAAGGTGAGGGGGTCTTGCCGGTCAAACTGTCGAAAGTGGTCTGGCTCAATGGCGGGCTCATCCCGGGCCAGCACCGGCCGCGCCTGATCCAGCGCCTGCTCGAGGGTCCGCTGGGACCGCTTATCTCCCGGCTCATGAGCGAGTCCCGCTTCAATTCATCTTTCTCGGCGGTGTTCGGACCGGACACGCAGCCGGACGAACAGGAACTCGCCGATTTCTGGACTCTGATGAAGCACAATGGCGGTCATCGCATCAGCCACCGCCTCATCCGCTACATGCAGGACAGACGGGACAATTACGACCGCTGGGTCGGAGTTCTGGGCAAGGGGATCGTGACGGAACGCATGATCAATGGCGGGCTGGATCCCGTGTCCGGCTCCCATCTGGCCGATGCCTATGAGCGCATCGTCGACGGGGCCGATCTGGTCCGGCTGGACAGTGTCGGCCACTACCCGCAATGGGAAGCGCCGGAACCGGTGCTGAACGCCTGTCTCGACTTCCTGAAGGGTTGAGGGATCACTCCGGACTCGATCCCGCTTGCCCGGCGCACATGAATTGGTTTCCCTGCCCGCCACGGAGGGACACCATGATCAGACATTTGTTTGCGAGTCTCGCCCTTGTGGCGATCACTGCGGCCGGCTTCGCGCAGGACAGCGAGGATGAGGAATTCGTTCCGGCCTCGAGCCTGGAAGAGCTGGACGAACGTCTCGCGCGCATCGTCGAGGACAATGATCTCGTCGGGGTGAGCCTCGCCCTCGCCGACCTCGACGGCGTGTATTGGCGCGGCGCCTACGGATATTCCGATCTGGAAAACGGTACAGAGATGACGGTGGACACGCCGCTGCGTGCCGGATCGATCTCGAAATCCGTCACCAGCCTGCTCGCGATGCAGGCGGTCGAGGACGGAATGGTCTCGCTCGACGATCGCGTCACCGATCTGGTTCCCCATATCGCCATCTCGAACCGCTTTGCAGAAACCGATCCGGTCCGGCTCGTCCATCTGCTGGAACACACAGCCGGCTGGGACGATATCCATATGAAGGAATACGGGAACTTCCCCGAGAGCGTTACCTTGCGCCAGGGCCTGATCGATCATCCCAACAGCCGCACGTCGCGCTGGGCACCGGGGCGCTACATGTCCTACGCAAACGCCGGTCCCGCGGTGGCCGGCCATATCCTTGAAACCCTGCACGATGAGGAATTCGAGACCCTGGCCCGGACCGGCGTGTTCGAACCTCTCGGCATGAGCTCCGCCACGTTCGGGCAGAGCCCGTCCGACTTCGAACAGATCTCGCGCTCCTACACCGATCCGGACACACCCTACCCGCCGACACGCATCTATGCCGGACCGTCCGGCTCGATGGCGGTCACCGCCGGCGATCTCGCACAGCTGGGGCGGCTCTATTTGAATCGCGGCCGTGTGGGCGACGTACAATTGCTTAGCGAGGCCTCAATCGAGCGGATTGAAAGACCCATGACGACGCTCGCAGCGCGTCAGGGCGTGCGGACCGGATACGGACTGGGCAATTTCACCTCACAGCATGATGGCGCTCTGTATCATGGCCATAACGGCGCCATTGACGGTTTTGCTGCCGAGCTCGGCTATCGGATCGATGCCGGCGAAGCCTTTGTCATCCTGCAGAACACGCCGGACGGCAGCGCGATTACTGCCATCCGCCGGGAACTCGTCGGCTGGATCCATGCGCGTCATCCCGCCCCGGAACCGCTGGCAGTCGTCGATGATGTCGACCTGGAAGCCTATGCAGGCTGGTACCGGCAGGTCACGCCGCGCAATGCGATGTTCACCCCGCTGAGCAATGTCGCGGACAATGTTTTTGTCCGGGTCGTGGATGATCACCTGGTCGTCAGCTCCGATTTCGGCCAGACGGACGCTATCCTCTATCCGGTCGGCAATCACCAGTTTGCGAGAGAGGGCAACAGTGTGCCCAGTCTCACCTTCACGGAAGTCGACGGCGCGTTCTATCTGGGCATTCCGCTCGCCGGGACGTATGTGCCGGATTCCCAGCTGGCTGTGATGACACCGGCCCTGTTGTTCGGAGCCCTGGTTCTCGCAGCAGCCCTGATCATCATCTTCTTCCTGATCTGGGGCATCGGTCGCCTCGCCGGAGCGTTCAGGACATCGAACCGCTGGCGGGTCTGGACCTGGCCGATCCTCGGCTTCCTGGCCCTCCTCACGCTTTTCGTGGCCCTGATCGGCACGCTGTCGGGCGGACTGAGTGGCATGGTCGCAGCCTTCTCAGGCCCAAGCCCGGCCGCTCTGACCATCATGGTGTCATCCATCGCTGCGGCCATCTTCTCGCTGCTGGCGATCTGGTCACTTGTCCGCGCGTCGGATGTCAGCTGGGGCGCACGCATCCCGGCAGGTCTGGTCACACTGATCGTGGCCGGTTTCAGCGCCTGGCTGGCCCTGGAAGGCTGGATCGGGATCCGCGTCTGGGATTATGTGCCGGCCGTCACCGGTGTCTGACGCTTATTCCTCGAAACAGGGCCAGATATCCCCTTGCAATTGACCCGCGAAAGCCATGATTTCGGGGGTCAGGCCACCACGCAGAACCACCTCGCCCTCGACATCCTGATAGGCGTCGAGCGGGAAGGTGAAGACGTAACTGGCACCGAAAGGAGGCGGAGGCGGCGGCAGGGGTTCGTCGAAGCGCAGGAAATCCCCCTCGACGCGCATCGCGTTGAGCGAAACCAGATTCATGCTCGCGGTTGCCTCGATACGCGTCCGAACGGCCGGACACTCCATCTCGGTCACCACGCGGTCGACAACGGCATCCCGCAGACGTTGGCGCAGGATATCCGCGGCGCCGAAATCCCGATTGCTTCGCCCTTCGAGATAGGCCGGGCCGGCGGCCTCGATGAATTCCGCGATTGCTTCCGGGTCGAACAACTCCCTGGAAATCCCGTCGATCACGTCCATCTGGGGCGCGGAAATCTGGCGATATTGCCAGTAACAGGCATCCTCACCCTCGCCGTCAGAGCGCTGACACATGTATTCGAACCGGCCGATGCGCGTTGAGTCCTGGAAGGTTGAGCCGAAGCGGATGCTGGGACCGCGCCGCTCGAGTTCCGGCTGTCCGTCACGGGAATATCGGGCGGGATAGCTGGTCCGCGCGTGTTGATCGACGAGATCGACGGTCTCGAACCGTGCCCATTCGGAAAAGCTGTACCAGATCTCGCCACCCGGCTGTCCCGCGATCGTCTCGGGCAGGTTCTCGGGCGGCCTGGCCGGCGCCGGGATGCTGGCAATCGCAAGGCCGGCGGTCATGACGGCCAAACCGGCCGCAATCATCATACGGATCATGTCTTTCCCCCTGATCGAACTCATCCTATCCGGGGGCAAAGCAAAAGGGCCAGCCCAATCGGGCCGGCCCTTTGATTTCCATGATCACCGCTGCGCCTAGTTGGCGAGTGCCGACGTCATGGCTTCATACTTGGCGACCATGGCCTCGGCGTGCTCACGCTCCTCGTCGGACTTGGCGACACCCACGTCCTCGCGGGCATCCTGCAGGTCCTGGGCGAGCTTGGCCGCGTCGATCTCCGACATCGGAATGGCTTCCTCGGCGAGGATCGTCAGACCGTTCGGGGTCACTTCCGCGAAACCGCCATGGATAAAGGTCCGCTCGGAACCGCCATCATTCATGACCGTGATGGCACCCGGGCGGATGACGGACATGAAGGGAGCGTGTTGCGGCAGGACGCCGAAATCACCCTCTTCACCCGGCACGACCACCTGGTCGACATCGCCGGCAAACAGGCGGCGCTCCGGAGAGACGAGATCGAAATGGAGTTTGTCAGCCATGGGGCTTTCCTCCGCCTAGGCGGGAGACTGCTTATGCAGCCTCCGCAGCCAGTTTCTCGGCCTTCTTCACAGCGTCTTCGATGGTGCCGACCATGTAGAATGCCGCTTCCGGCAGGTGGTCGTATTCACCTTCGCAGATCGCCTTGAAGCCTTTCACGGTCTCGGCAACCGGCACCTGGATGCCCGGGAAGCCGGTGAAGATCTCGGCGACGTCGAACGGCTGGGACAGGAAGCGCTCGACCTTACGGGCGCGAGCCACGGTCAGCTTGTCCTCTTCCGACAATTCGTCCATGCCGAGGATGGCGATGATGTCCTGCAGGGCCTTGTAGCGCTGGAGGATTTCCTGCACCTGGCGGGCCGTCTGGTAGTGTTCTTCACCAACAATGCGCGGCTCGAGGATACGAGACGTGGAGTCGAGCGGGTCAACGGCCGGGTAGATACCCTTTTCCGAGATCGCACGGTTCAGAACGGTCGTGGCGTCGAGGTGGGCGAAGGTGGTGGCCGGAGCCGGGTCGGTCAGGTCATCGGCCGGGACGTAGACGGCCTGCACGGACGTGATCGAACCCTTCGTGGTCGACGTAATACGTTCCTGCAGCGCACCCATGTCGGTGGCCAGGGTCGGCTGGTAACCCACGGCGGACGGGATACGGCCCAGCAGGGCGGACACTTCCGAACCGGCCTGCGTGAAGCGGAAGATGTTGTCGACGAAGAAGAGGACGTCCTTGCCTTCCTCGTCGCGGAAATATTCCGCCTGGGCGAGACCGGACAGGGCCACACGTGCGCGGGCTCCCGGCGGCTCGTTCATCTGGCCGAAGACCAGGGCGCAACGGGAACCTTCGGTGTTGCCGTCGTTTTCCTTCGGGTCCTTGTTCACGCCGGACTCGATCATCTCCCAGTACAGGTCGTTACCCTCACGGGTACGCTCACCCACACCGGCGAAGACGGAGTAGCCGCCGAACAGTTTGGCGATGTTGTTGATCAGTTCCTGGATAAGAACCGTCTTGCCAACGCCGGCGCCGCCGAACAGGCCGATCTTGCCGCCCTTTGCGTAGGGGCAGAGCAGGTCGACGACCTTGATACCTGTCGGCAGGATTTCAGCTTCCGTGGCTTGCTCGTCGAAGGACGGGGCCGGACGGTGGATCGGGGCGCGCATCGTGTGCGGCACGTCACCGGCTTCGTCGATGGCGTCGCCCGTCACGTTCATGATGCGGCCGAGCGTGCCCGGGCCGACCGGAACCGTGATCGGCTCGCCGAGATCGCTGACTTCAGCGCCACGCTGGAGGCCTTCGGTGGCGTCCATGGCGATGGTGCGGACCGTGTTCTCGCCGAGGTGCTGGGCAACCTCGAGGACGAGCTTCTTGCCGTCATTGGTGGTTTCGAGGCCGTTGAGGATGTCCGGCAGACCGCCGTCAAATTCAACGTCCACAACAGCGCCGGTGATTTGGGCAACGCGGCCTTTAAGAGTGCTCATTGCTAGTCTTCCTCTCGCCTAGAGAGCCTCGGCGCCGGAGATGATTTCGGTCAACTCCGTGGTGATCTGCGCCTGACGTGTACGGTTGTAGATAATGTTCAGCTTGTCGATCAGCTCGCCGGCATTGCGCGTGGCATTGTCCATGGCGGCCATTTTGGAGCCCATCTCGCCGGCTACGTTTTCCAGCAGCGAAGCGAGAATGACTGTGTCGACATAACGCGGCAGCAGGACGTTGAGGATGCTCTCCTCGTCCGGCTCGGCCTCGTAGACGGCTCCGCCCAGGTCGGGACGCTCGACGCCTTCGTCGATGGCATCCACGGCCGGGATCAGCGTCTTGGCCCGCGGGTTCTGCGAGATCACCGAAACGAATTCCGAGGAGATCAGTTCGCAGACGTCGAATTCACCCGCTTCGAACATGTGGCGGATCTTGTCGCCGATGCGCGCGGCGGTCGCGCCGGTGATCGTCTTCTCGTCGGACAGCTCGATGGCCTCGACCAGATAGGAGGGATACAGACGCTTGATCTGGTCAGCGCCCTTCTTGCCCACACAGATGATCTTGATCGTCTTGCCGGCTTCCGAGAGCGCCTTCACGCGCTCGCGGGCCTTCTTGACGATATTCGTGTTGAAACCGCCGCACAGGCCGCGATCAGCGGTCATGACGACGAGCAATACAGTTTCGTCCGAGCCGGTACCGACCAGGAGCGGCGAAGCGCCCGGCGTACCCGACATCGCGGTCGACAGATTGGCCATCACACCCGACATGCGCTCGGCATAGGGGCGTGCAGCCTCTGCCGCTTCCTGCGCACGGCGCAGTTTAGCGGCAGCAACCATCTGCATCGCTTTCGTGATCTTCTGCGTCGACTTGACGCTGTCGATCCGAGTTTTGAGGTCCTTAAGGCTCGCCATGCGGCTCTCCTGCTAGGTCGATCCCGATACGGTTACGCGAAGTTCTTCGTGAACGTATCGAGGAGCGCCTTCAGCTTGCCTTCGCTGTCGTCGGTCAGCTTCTTGTCGCCACGGATGGCGGCCAGAAGATCACCGTGTTCAGCATGGAGGTGACGCAGGAGGTCGGCTTCGTAGCGGCCGACATCGGACGTCGCCAGACCGTCGAGATAACCACGCGTACCCGCATAGATCACGCAGACCTGCTCTTCCATGGACAGCGGCGAGAATTGCGGCTGCTTGAGAAGCTCGGTCAGGCGCTCACCGCGGTTCAGCAGTTTCTGCGTCGCGGCGTCGAGGTCGGAACCGAACTGGGCAAAGGCCGCCATTTCGCGGTACTGGGCCAGTTCACCCTTCATCTTGCCGGCGACCTGCTTCATGGCTTTCGTCTGTGCAGCAGAACCCACACGCGACACCGAGAGACCAACGTTCACGGCCGGGCGGATGCCCTGGTAGAACAGGTCGGTTTCCAGGAAGATCTGGCCGTCGGTGATCGAGATGACGTTGGTCGGGATGTAGGCCGACACGTCGTTGGCCTGGGTTTCGATGACCGGCAGGGCCGTCATGGAACCGGAACCATTGTCCTCGTTCAGCTTGGCTGCGCGCTCCAGCAGACGGGAGTGCAGGTAGAAGACGTCACCCGGATAGGCTTCGCGGCCCGGCGGACGGCGCAGCAGCAGAGACATCTGGCGGTAGGCAACAGCCTGCTTGGACAGATCATCATAGACGATCAGCGAGTGCATGCCGTTGTCGCGGAAGTATTCGGCCATGGCACAGGCGGTGAACGGTGCCAAGAACTGCATCGGGGCCGGGTCGGACGCCGTGGCAGCAACAACGATGGTGTAATCCATCGCGCCGTTTTCCTCGAGCGTCTTCACGATCTGGGCGACCGTGGAGCGCTTCTGGCCGACAGCGACGTAGATACAGTAGAGCTTGGCGCTCTCGTCATCACCGGCGTTGATGGCCTTCTGGTTCAGGATGGTGTCGATCGCGATCGCGGTCTTGCCGGTCTGGCGGTCACCAATGATCAGCTCGCGCTGGCCACGGCCGACCGGGATCATGGCGTCGATGGCCTTGATGCCCGTAGCCATCGGCTCGTGCACGGATTTACGCGGGATGATGCCCGGTGCCTTCACGTCCACGCGGCGGCGTTCGGCAGCGTCGAGCGCGCCTTTGCCGTCGATCGGCTCACCCAGGCCGTCCAGCACGCGGCCGAGCAGGCCCTTGCCGACGGAGGTGTCCACGATGGAACCCAGACGCTTGACGGTATCGCCTTCCTTGATGCCCCGGTCATCGCCGAAGATCACGCAACCGACATTGTCGCGCTCAAGGTTCAGGGCCATGCCCTTGATACCGCCCGGGAACTCGACGAGCTCACCGGCCTTGACCTCATCGAGGCCGTAGACACGCGCAATACCGTCACCGACGGACAGTACGCTACCGACGTCGGAAACTTTCGCTTCGCTGCCGTAATTCTTGATCTGATCCTTCAGGATCGCAGAGATTTCTGCTGCCCGGATGTCCATGGATCTACGCCTCTTTCATCGCATTCTTCATCCCGTCCAGCTTGGTGCGGAGGGAGGAGTCGAACATGCGGGAACCGACCTTCACGATCAGTCCGCCCATCAATTCCGGCCGCACGTCCGTGCGAACCTCGATATCGCGCCCGTAGGCACCCTTCAGCGAAGCCGCGAGGGCTTCGGTCTGTTTTGTAGTCAGCGGCGCGGCCGAAGCGACCTCCGCCGTGATCACGCCGCGATCCTCGGCAGCCAGCGCCGCGAAGGCGCGCGCCAGATCGGCCAGCTCGCCGGCACGGCCATTGTCAGCCGCTACGCCGAGCGCGTTCTTGGTGAGCTCATTGAAACCGGCCTTGTCGGCGAGCGCCGCAAGCACGCCCTTTTTCTCGTCGGCCGGGTGCAGCGGAGAGGCCAGGGCCCCCGCCAGATCAGGAGACTCGGACAGCGCCGCGCGGAGACCCGAAAGATCGGATTCCACCGCATCGATAGCGCCGGAAGTCTTGGCCAGCTCGAACAATGCGGTCGCATAGCGGCCCGCGGCGTTGGCTGTCATTGCGTCTTCGCCGGTATTCACCGTGACGTCGCTCTCTTGCTGGATCAGTGCCCGGGAATCACCAAAACGGTGCAAGCACTTGAAAATCAACGATTTAGATAACCAGATACCCCGCACAAGGCGGGACATCCTTGAGGTTCGGCGCTGCGATAGCACAGGCCTTGCACCGCAGCAAGCCGAAGACTCTGGTCGATTCAGCACGAGCCTGCTTTGTTACTCACTGATTGGCTCGGGGAGCGGGAGGGCTCGCGATGCAGCGATATGATGCCTGCGTGATCGGATTGGGCGCGATGGGCTCGGCCACGGCCTGGCATCTCGCCCGCTCCGGCGCCTCCGTTATCGGTCTGGAACAATTCGCTTTCGGCCATGACAAAGGCTCGTCGCACGGCCGCTCACGCATCATCCGAACCGTCTATTCCGAGGGCAATGTCTATGACGCGCTGATCAGCGCTGCCTACCAGGCCTGGTCGGAAATCGCCGGGATTTCCGGCCGTGAGTTTTTTCGTCGCACCGGCGGACTGGATATCGCCCTCACCCGCGAGGGCATATTCGAGGACGCGCTCGCGGCGGCGCTCGCCTCGGGCCAGGAGTTCGAGGTCATTGAGGGCGTCGAGCTGGAGACCCGTTTCCCGGCCATCGATCTGGGCGGTCGGGGCCGGGCTGTCTACGCGCCCGGTTCAGGCCTGCTCGACAGCGATGATGCGTGCGCCTGGCTCAGACAGGACGCCATCGCCGAGGGCGCTGACCTGCGCGACAACATATCTGTACGCGGATGGAGCCGCACGGCGGAAGGCTTCTCCGTCGAGACCGACCATGGCGACTTCGCGTGCCGCAAGCTCGTCATCGCGGCCGGCGCCTGGTGCGCCGAACTCCTGCCTGGATTGCAGCCTGTCCTGGTCCCGGAACGTCAGGTGATTGCCTGGTATCCCGCCGGCGGTTCGGAATTCGACACGCTGCCGATCTTCCAGCTCGAGACGGAAGACCGCGAACGCTATTATTTCTTCCCGCCGCACCGGGGACAGGGCCTGAAAGTGGGTCTCTATAATCACCGACGCGAGCGCGGGTTCGAGCACGTCGCGCCGCGCGGCGTGGATGAGGAAGACATGGCCCTGCTCGACCGCGGCGTCTCGATGTGCCTGCCCACCGCGGGTCCCGTCGCGACCGAGACCGCCGAATGCCGTTTTACCAACGCCCCCGGCGACCGTTTCATCATCGGTCCCTGGCCGCAGGATCGCGACATCATCCTTCTCTCACCCTGCTCCGGCCACGGCTTCAAATTCGCCCCGGTCATTGGCGAGATCGCGGCGAGTTTGGTGCTGGAACGAGACACCCCGGTGGATATTGGAGCGTTTGCGGTGGAGCGGGTGGTTTAGGAGACGGAGTTTTCGCTGAAGCGAAGCAATGCCTGAACCCGCAAAGCATCTGATCCGAAGCGAGTCTGAAGAAGATCGGCACAGTAGGAATCAAAGCCAGCCCTGCCACCGCGTCTCTCAACGACGCGGAACTCGACACCCGCTCTCATCAGATTGCCGTTGAATTGCTCAAGCAAGGTGAGCGTTTCGCGTTTGATTTGGCCGCCGAGCTCAATCCGCTGCCCGGTGCTGGCGATCAATCGGTATTTCATCACCAGCTTCCGCTCTCCGTCATTGACGGTACTGTAGCAAGCCGTTTCCACCACACTGATCTCTGTCGCCGTGGCGGTATGCGTCTGAAGGTCGAGGTAGTTGGACCAGCTGATCCTGTCGTTCTCGAGCAATCGAAAACGGTTCTGATCCACCAGGCTCACCAGAGCGACAAACCCGAGTCCAATAATCGCGAGCCGGTAGGAGATTCCCGCGAACTCGCGAAACGCGGTCTGCAAGTATTGTCTGGGCTCCAGGGCCTGGTTAGGCGACACCCGACCCTTGCGCACCGCTCGATCAAGGCCGATCAGCAACTGATCCGGTGTCCTCCTCACACCAGACATGGTCATCCATCCGCCACGCACATAGGCGTACTCGGCGAAGCGAGGGAAGCGGGCGATAATGAACTGACCCACCGGCATGGTTCCGGCAATCCCGAAAAACATGCCGAAAAGCATGGCCAGCATACCCGAACCAAATCGCAGGGCATCCGCCGGGGCGGCGTCGTTGAATGGCGCCAGAATCAGGATTCCAACCCCGCCCCACAACGCTCCGATCGCCATCATCAGCATCATCAGAGAAAAGCCCATGACCGGGTAAATGAAGGAGAAGGACTTCGGGTACCGAACCTCTTCAATGTACTTGAGAAGCGTATCGAAGTTTTCGTCCAGCCATCGCATTTCCTCGGTGGACAATGGCCGGGACAATTTCTCCGGATGTGCCGCACCGGCTCGAGAGAATGCCGCCTCCAGAATGGCGATGATGCCGTACACGAAGGCGATCACTCCGACCACCAAGACGACATACAACCCGACGGTGGGTAGAAGCTCGTAAACCGCGCTCAGAACTCGATCTTCGGAGATTCGCCGGTCCTGATAGATAGTCAAACGAACCAGCTGGAAAAAGAAAGCTCCAAGCCCCACCCCGCCCACGACCAATCCCGTTTGCAGAACGGCCTGCAAGATCGAGTAGGCCCAACGCCGGAGAATCGCGCCGCGGCTTGGAACTGGCTCGGCCCCCAGCGCATATGGATCGATCCGGTTCTCGACGTCCAATTCGGGGTTCGGTTCGGGCGAGGATTTCTCGAATTTGCTTCCCACGTAGTCGAAATAGAGAACGAGAAGGCCGGCTCCGAGTAGCACAAATGCGAACATCCATACCCGCTCGACTCGAAAATCAAACAGCAATGCCGCACCGATGACGATGTCGAAAACAGCTATGCCGAACATCAAAAGGCCGGTTGTGAGTGACCCAACAACCGCGAGCACGGAGCTTCTGGGTGTCAAATCCCTCGACAACCACCAAATGAGAACAGCTATCGCATTTCCAACCAAGAGCGCTCGCAACACCGAGCGCCCTGACGGTCCCAGGCCGGATTGATCAAGAATGGCGGCAGCCACTGGCTCAACGACCATCGCGAGCCCAAGCAAAACTCCCAGGCCGACTACCAGAATGGCGAGACGCTTACTCATGTAACCACATCAGAATCCGGCACGCTGGCGCATCGAGATCGTTCAATGCTCCTCCGCCTTCGCAGCCGCCTTCGCCTTGCGCCGGCCGCTCGCCATGATGTTGAGCGTTTCGACGAAGAGCGAGAAGGCGATGGCGAAGTAGAGATAGCCGCGCGGGATGTGGAAACCGAGACCGTCGGCGACCAGGGCAACACCCACCAGGAGGATGAAGCACAGGGCCAGCATCTTGGCCGTTGCGTGGCGTTGCAGGAATCCGGCGACCGACTTGGCCGAGGCCACCATGATGATGGTGGAGATGACGACAGCCAGCACCATGACGGCCAGGCGGATACCTTCGGCACCCTCACCGCCCAAATCGCGGGTCATGCCGACAGCGGTCAGAACGGAGTCGAGCGAGAAGACCATGTTGATGGCCGTCATCTGGGTAACCACGATGAACATCGAGGAGACCTTGCCGCCCCCGGTGCCGTGATGCTCGCCCTCGATCGTGTCGTGGATCTCCTCGGTGCCCTTCCAGAGCAGGAAGAGGCCGCCACCGAAGAGGATGACATCCTCCAGCGTGATCTCCATCAGCACTTCGGGATGATCAGGGTCGGCCAGGCCGGAGAAGATTTCAGGCAGGGTGAACAGGGTGGCGTGGGTCAGGCCGGTCAGCCAGACCAGCGCGAACAGGAGGACGATCCGCATCGCGGCGCCGGACCAGATACCGATATCCCGGCCCTTGGCCTGTTTCTCGGCCGGCAGGCGCTGGGCCGCCACCGAGACGAAGACGACATTGTCGACGCCCAGCACCACTTCCAGGAAGGTGAGTGTGAGCAGCGACATCCAAACCGCTGGTGAGGTCAGGAATTCGACCATGATGCGTCCCCTGTATCGTCTATGCGTCGTCCCAGCCGGCAGACCTAGCCAATCTCGCCGAGCGTGTCATCCCGATTGATTGCCCGCTGAACTATTCCTCGGCGGGCGTTTCCATGTTGGCAGCCTTCCAGTCCATGGCCCGGCGGACACGCCGCTCGACCGAGGGATGGGTGTAGAAGGCGATCTCCTCCCAGACGTGCGGCCGCGGATTGCGGTATTCCGCCGTTTTCACCAGGGCCGAGGCCAGGGCGTCCGGCAGGCCGACCATTTCCAGCGAATAGACATCCGCCTCGGTCTCGCCCATGCGGGTGACGCTGTTGGAGATCGGCTCGGCCAGCGTGCCCAGAACGGACAGCAGGAAAAGCAGGACCGGCAGGCTGGAAGCGCTGGCGATATCGCGCTCGGCGCCGAACAGGGCGGCCACGCCCGGGAAGATGCGCGAGGCGATGAAAAAGAACACCACCGACAGGAGCGACACCGTGATCACGCCGTACCAGATATGGCCCAACACGTAGTGACCGACTTCATGCCCCGTGACCGCGCGGACCTCGTCCAGCGAGGCCTCGCCGAGGGCAACATCCGAGATGGCAATCCGCGCCGATGGTCCGATGCCCGCGACATTGGCCGTGAAATTGTTCGATTGCCGTGACCCGTCGAAGACAAAGATCCGGTCGGTCGGGATATCCGCCTCGACCGCCATGACCTCCACGGCATCACGCACCTCGCCCTCGGGCAGCGGCTGGTAGTCGTTGAACAGCGGCATCAGATAGACCGGTGCCAGAAGCATGACCAGCGAGACAGCGAGCGCTGTCAGACCGCCGCCCCAGATCCACCAGGTCTTCTGCGCGTTGCGGATCAGCAAATAGAGCAGGACCAGGAAGATCGGCAGGATCACCGCACTGACGGCCGTGCCGATGGCCGACTGCATCAGATAATCACCGAGCGCCTGGCTGGTGCGGTCATACTGGAGCTCGCGCCACCAGCCGGAATAGATCGTCCACGGCAGGGTGATCAGGGTCGAGACGAGGACATAGACCAGTCCGATCAGATAGACGCCGATATTCGATTTCTGGCCGAACCGCGCCTCGATGCCCTTCAGCCAGCCGAGCCTGACGATCAGCCAGGCGACGATCGCGCCGACGGCCAGCCCGCCCAGCAGCAGCCAGTGATTGCCTGTCGTGTAGGACGCGGCGCGTTCCAGCGCCTCCGGGCCCAGCCCGTCGATATAGGCGCGCGTGGCCTCCGCAGGATCAAATCCGGTCGGTGTCATCCCTGTCTCCCCAAGCTTTGGTATTTCAGTCCCTGCGTCCAGCTTAGCGGTCGCGTCAGATAAAACTATAGGGCTCGATATCGATCGATACGCGGACCGAGGCCGGGGTTTTCACCCGCGACTTCCAGGCGCGCATATAGGCCGAGATGTCGATGCCCTTGTCGGCCCGCACCAGAATGCGCCGGCGATGCCAGCCGCGCACCAGCGCGCGGGGCGGTTCGGCCGGGCCCCAGATCTCGACCCCTTCGGTGAAGGGCGCTGCGGCCGCCCAGGCCTTTGAGGTTTCATCGACCGCCTTGGGGTTCATCGCCATGAACCCGACCGATGCCATACGCCCGAAGGGCGGCAGGCCCAGCGCCTCGCGGGCCATAATCTCCGTCTCGAGGAAGGCCTCGCGATCACCCGCGACAAGCGCCTGTATGGCCTCGTGCTCAGGCTGGTGGGTTTGCAGCAGGGCGCGTCCGGGACGTTCCGCACGACCGGCACGGCCCGCCGCCTGGACCAGGGTCTGGAAGGTCCGCTCCCCGGCCCTCGGATCGCCACCGGCCAGGCCAAGATCCGCGTCGACGACACCGACCAGCGTCAGATTTGGGAAGTTATGGCCCTTCGCCGCGATCTGGGTGCCGACCATGATGTCGATCTCGCCGCGCTCCATCGCCGCGACGATCTCCGCACCCGACTGGCTGTCGGAGGAATAGATCTCCACCCGCGCGTCAGGAAAGAGATGGCGCGCCTCTTCGGCGACGCGTTCCACGCCCGGCCCGATACTGGTGAGACTGTCCTCGGCACCGCATTCCGGGCAGGCCTTGGGCTTGGGCATGGAGAAGCCGGTAACATGGCAAACCAGGCGACCCGTGTATTTGTGCTCGACCAGATAGGACTGGGTGTCCGGCGACATCATGCGATGCCCGCAGGACCGGCACAGGACGAGCGGCGCATAACCGCGCCGATTGAGATAGAGCAGGCTCTGCTCGCCGCGCTCATAGGTCTCGGCCATCGCCTGGATCAGCGGCGGCGACAACCATCGCCCGCCTTCGGCCGGAGTTTCCCTCAGATCGATCGTGCCGACCTCAGGCAGAACCGCCATGCCCGGACGGGCCGGCAGGCGGACATGCACATAGCGCCCGGCCTGGGCATTGTTGAGGCTTTCCAGCGACGGCGTCGCCGAGGCGAGAACCACCATCGCCTTTTCCAGTTTCGCTCTCACCACGGCGAGATCGCGGGCCTGGTAGGGCGTGCCCTCATCCTGCTTGTAGGTCGGGTCGTGTTCCTCATCGACAATGATGAGACGAAGCTTCGTGAAAGGCAGGAACAGTGCCGAGCGCGCGCCGACCACGATCCGCGCGCGACCCTCCACAACTTCACGCCAGCAGCGGCGCCGGGCCTTGGGGCCGGCCGCGGAATGCCAGAGCGCGGGGGCCGCGCCGAAACGTTTCTCAAAGCGCGACAGCACGGCCTCGGTCAGGGCAATTTCCGGCAGCATGATCAGGATCTGGGCCTCGGGATCCTCGCGCAGGACCTCGGCGATCGCCTCGAAATAGACCTCGGTCTTGCCCGAGCCCGTAACCCCGTCGAGCAGCGCAGCCTGGAAACCGCCCGCCTTCACAAGCCGCCGCAGGACACCCCCGGCCTCGGCCTGGAGCGCTGTCAGGGCCAGGCCCTCGCGGTCCGGGTCCGGCACGTCATAGGGCGGATCGGTGGGGCGGGTGATCGAGCGCAACGCTCCGGTTTCAGCCAGGCCTTTCACCACGCCCGACGACACCCCAGCGGCCTTGGCAAGTTCGGCAGCGCTTGCCTCCCCGATCTCCTCGGCGACGGCGAGGAGTTTCTCGCGCGCGGCAGTCAGGCGAGGCGGTGTCTCGCCGGTCACGGAATAACGCGTCTCCATGGGCGACGGGCGCAAGGCCTCGCTGGAGCGCAGTACGGATCTCAGGATAATGCCCGGCGGCTGGATCAGATAGCGCGCAATCCAGTCGACGAAATCTCGCGTACCTGCCGGAAGCGGTCCGCCGCCATAGACCGCCTCGACCAGTTTGAGCTTGCGATCACCGTCATTCGGTTTGATCTGCCAGACCACACCGCGCGCCGAGCGCTTGCCCAGCGGTGCCACGACATGATCGCCCGGATGCAGATCCATGCCCGGCGGGACCTCGTAGTCGAAGGCCTCGGGCAGGGGCATCGGGAACATGATGCTCGCGCAGAATTCGGATTTCGCGTTGGTGTCAGACACAGGGCATGATGATGACAGTGATTCGGATCGCGCCGGAGACAGTGCCATGGCGCGGCTGTGAAAAAAGGGACATTTCCGCATGACGGCCACTCTGGATGACGACACGCTGACGACCGTCGATGCCGATGCGGTCCGCGCCTATCTGACGGCCAACCCCGATTTCGTGCGGGAAGATGCCGAACTCTTCGCCCTCATCGCCGACCAGGATGCCGGAGACGGCGTCGTCGATCTCGGATCCGCTGCTCGCGAGAAACTCCTGGTCGAATTGCGCCAGCTCAAGGCGCTCAATGAAGGCATTGTGGAAACGGCACGCGCCAATCTGGCGACCCAGTCCCAGGTCCACATGGCCGTGCTCGCCCTGCTCGAGGCCGATAATCTCGCTGCGCTCGACAAGAAAGTGGCCGGTCGTGTCGCCGGTGCGCTGGGTGTCGATATCTGCCGAGTCTTCATCGAGGAACACGCTCCGCTCAAGGATGCCGAAGCCATCCGCCCGACCTCGGCCGGTTTCGTCGCCGATGTTCTGGACCAAAAGGTCGAACGCCTCGGACCGGTCATGGAACGCAATGCCCACGCCCTCTACGGCCCACAGGGCGCCCGGGTGAAATCCGAAGCGATCGTGCGACTGGACTTCCACGGCCATGATGGCCTGCTGGCCCTCGCCGCGCGCGATCCCAACCTGTTCCAGAGCGGACAGGGGACCGAACTGCTCAACTTCATGGCCCGCGTGCTCGAGAGGCTGATCGCCCGATGGATGCACGAGAGCTGAAGACCACATTCCGTGAAGCCCGCGAGGCCTTCCTCGCCCACCTGTCCGGCGAACGCCGGCTGAGCGCGCGCACTGTCGATGCCTATTCGCGCGATCTCGACGGTTTCGGCGATTTTCTCGCCGAGCACCTGGCGCGGCTGCCTGAGTTGGCCGATCTCGCGGAACTGAAAGCCGCAGATTTCCGCGCCTATATGGCGCAGCGCCGGCGCGGCCGCGATGGCGTTTCGGCGCGCACGCTCGCGCGCGGCCTGTCGGCCATCCGGACCTTCTATGCCTATTTGCACCGCCGCTGGGGCCTGGAGAATGCCGCGCTGGAACTGGTCGAGGCGCCCCGGATCGACCGGGCCAAGCCGAAGCCCATCAGCGAAACCGGTACGCAGCGCCTGCTGGAGGAAACCCGCGAGATGGGGCAGTCGGACTGGGTCCAGGCCCGCGATCTCGCCGTGCTCAGCCTGCTCTATGGCTGTGGATTGCGGATCTCCGAAGCCCTCGCCCTGACCGGCCGGGACCACCCGCTGCCTTCCTCACTGCGCATCGCCGGCAAGGGCGGCAAGACCCGGATCGTGCCTGTGCTGCCCGCAGTGGCGGACGCGGTCACGGCCTATGTCGATGCCTGCCCGTTTGATCTGGAGGCCGGCGAGCCACTCTTCCGCGGCGTACGCGGAGGCGCGCTGGGCGCGCGGAGTATCCAGAAGTCCATGCAGATTCTGCGCAGCCGGCTTGGATTGGCCCCATCCGCGACACCGCACGCGCTCAGGCATTCCTTTGCCACGCACCTGCTGGCCAATGGCGGGGATTTGCGTGCGATCCAGGAATTGCTCGGCCATGCCAGCCTCTCCACCACGCAGATCTATGCCGAGGTGGAATCCTCGCGGCTTCTGGCGGCCTATGACGCCGCTCACCCGCGCTCGCGCAAGGCTCGCTGATCCAGCAACACCCCGGGCCCTCCAGACTTACTGATTGATTTCACTCAGATTTGCACTGCTTGATTTCCAGACAAACTCACGATACTT
This sequence comes from uncultured Maricaulis sp., assembly GCA_965228215.1. Taxonomy (GTDB): domain Bacteria; phylum Pseudomonadota; class Alphaproteobacteria; order Caulobacterales; family Maricaulaceae; genus Maricaulis. The sequence continues at coordinate 987,820 of OZ245800.1, forward strand.
TGTTTTTCAAAGTTCTTGAGGAGATTCAGATGTCGAACGAAGCCGATCTCGCCTATCTGCGTGAAATCGCCGAATCCGGCCAGAAGGCCGCCTCGCTGGGTGGCCGTTTCTTCCTCTGGTGGGGCGGATTGGGAACCCTGGCCCTGCTTGCACACTACGCTGTCCTGGCCGGCATGATTGGCAGCGAACCGGCCCAGGTCGGATTTGTCTGGCTGGTCTTCGGTGTCGTCGGCGGGATCGGATCGGCCTTCCTCGGTCGAGGCCTCGCGCGCAAACCGGGCACCGGATCGGTCTCGAACCGCGCGGAACGCGCCGTATGGAATGGTTCATCCTTCACGATCGTGGCCTATGTCGCCGGAACGGTGGTCGCAAATGTAACCGGCCGGAGCGATGTGATCATTTTCGACACCATCCCGCTGGTGGCATTCGGCGGGTACGGCATCGCCTTCTGGGCCACGGCTGCCATGGGTGGCGCGGGCTGGCAGCGCCTGCTCGCCATCGGATCGTGGGCCGTCCTGATCGCCGGCACATTCTTCGTCGGACGGCCGGAACTCTATCTTCTCTGCGCAGCTGGTGTATTCCTGCTTTCCTTCCTGCCAGGTCTCTATCTTCTGCGCCAGGAACCGGCCGCGGAGCAGTAGATCATGGCGGAAGACTTCGATGCCGCGGCGCTTGATGATGCGATCCACGGCAAGCTGCGACTGGGATTGATGGCTTATCTGTCCTCGGTCACCACAGCGACCTTCACCGAGCTCAAGCAGAAGACGGGTGCCAGTGACGGCAATCTGTCCGTCCATCTGCGCAAGCTGGAAAACGCGGGTTATGTCGAGATCAGCAAGAGTTTCGTCGACCGGAAGCCGCAAACCCGGGCAGGCCTGACCGACAACGGGCGAGCCGCGTGGATCGCCTATCTCGACCAGTTGCGCGGTCTGCTGAGCTGATCTAGCTGCGCTGGTGGCGGAAGAGGCATTCCCCGGCCGGCGCACCCTCCAGCTGGACAAATCCAGCCTTCTCGAGCACGCGCTGGGCCGCGATACCGTCTTCCGGCGTCCGGGCGCGAATGGACCCGACTCGCTCGTCCGAATAGGCCCAGTCGAGTAGCGCGACCACACCTTCGGTCGCCAGGCCCTGCTCGCGATAGGAGAGCAGCATTGAATAGCCGATCTCCACCTCGCCGTCGCTATCCGGCGGACCGGAGAAACCTCCGAGTCCGACAAGGCGATTCATCACCGGTGAGATATAGGCCCAGGCAAACCAGCCGGTTTCGCCCGGGTGGGAAGCGAGACGGTCACGCATGTTTTCAAGCGTGTGCCCGACTGCCAGCTCCGGCGGCCAGGACGGTTCGAACTCAACCCCGAGCGCGTCGAAAAAGCGATTGCGGTCCGAGATCTGCCAATTGGCCAGATCATCGGTCAGCGAAACCAGTCTCATGCGCGTGGTTTCGATCTCTAGCGGTCGTGACATTACACAGCTTTCCACAATCGCAGCCCCGCCGGCAGACCTGTCGGCCGGCTTGTCCTCCAGCAGCTTATGCCTGAATCGGAATCGCTTGTCCGTTGAAAATCTTGTGAAGCTTGCAGCCATATCGGGGCGCGCCTTCCATCGCACCACCCCCCGGGGTTTCCCGCCGGTTGCAGTATAGCACAGATGACGGTGTGACGCGCGGCCGGCCTAGGCCTGCATCGTCCAGCCTTCCACACCCATCGCCGCCTGGCGGACGGCTTCCGTCAGGGTCGGGTGGGGGTGGCAGGTGCGGGCGATGTCCTCGGACGCCGCCCGGAACTCCATCGCAAGACAAACTTCGCCGATCATCTCGCCGACATTGGCGCCAATCATGTGCGCGCCGAGTATCTCGTCGGTCTCCGCATCCGCAAGGATTTTCACGAAACCGTCCGTTGCGTGATTGGTACGAGCTCGGGAATTCGCCTGGAAGGGGAATTTGCCTTTCTTGTAGGCCCGGCCCTGTTCCTTCAGCTCGTCCTCTGTAAGCCCGACACTGGCCAGTTCCGGAGCAGTGTAGACCACGCCCGGAATGACGTCGTAATTCACATGCCCGGCCTTGCCGGCGATACGCTCAGCGCAGGCCACGCCCTCATCCTCGGCCTTGTGGGCCAGCATGGCACCATGCGTGCAGTCACCGACGACCCAGACATTCTCCGCCGAGGTGCGGAAATGATCATTGGCGATGAAGCCGCGTGCGTCCGGCTCGATGCCGACATTCTCCAGACCCAGTCCCTCGGTATAGGGACGGCGTCCGATACAGACGAGTACGCGATCAGCCTCGATCACCGTCTCATCGCCGCCGGCCGCGGGCTCGATAGCGATTTTCAGAGTTTCCGGATCGGAGGAATCGACACCGGTCACCTTGCTTCCGAGATGAAAGTCCATTCCCTGTTTGGCAAAGATGCGCTTGGCCGTCTTGGCCAGTTCGCTGTCCATGCCCGGCAGGATGCGATCGAGATATTCCACCACGGTGACCTTGGCCCCCAGGCGGCGCCAGACCGAGCCCAATTCCAGGCCGATCACGCCGGCACCAACCAGGACCAGATGATCCGGAACCGCGTCCAGCGACAGCGCGCCCGTAGAGGAGATCACACGCTCCTCGTCGATCTCGACACCCGGCAGAGGCGTGACCTCGGATCCGGTCGCGATGACGATATGGCGGGTCGACAGGACCGAGGTCTCGCCGTCCGCGTCCACTTCCACCTGGCCGGCGGACAGGATGCGGCCACGGCCGCGGATATAGTCGACGCCGTTTTTCTTGAAGAGGAATTCGATGCCCTTGGTCAGGCCGTCCACGGCCTCGTCCTTCTGTCCCATCATCGCCGGCAGATCGAGTTCGACACCGCCCGTCTTGATGCCCAGCGTCTCGAATTCCGTCGAGGCCGCCTCGAAGAGTTCGGAGGCGTGCAGCATCGCCTTCGACGGGATACAGCCGACATTGAGACAGGTACCGCCGAGCGTGCCGCGCATCTCCACGCAGGCGACTTTCAGTCCGAGCTGGCCCGCCCGGATCGCGCAGTTATAGCCGCCAGGGCCGCCGCCAATGATTACAACATCATAAGTCTCGGACATGATCGCCTCTTCGATGGAGAATCGGCGCAGGGCTGCGCCTTGTCTCTATATGCCGCCTAAGCGTTACGAAAGTAAGAGCACAGATGTCATCGCAGACGGCCCATCCTCATCAGGATGATGAGGGCTACAGCCAGGAACATGTCCAGGATGTTGAAGGCGACCTCGATAGTCGGTGCAGTCCCGCTCCAGATCAGCTCAATCCGCGTGCTCATCGAAGAATAGATCCAGAGCGAGAAGTCGATCACCATCGCCCCGATGAAGACCCAGAGACCATTCACGCGGGCCCGGATTGTGAGCACGCCGGCGAGCACATATCCCGCGACATAGGCGCCCCAGGGCAGGAAGAGCCAGAACGGCAGGGCCTGGACGAAATCGGCGAAGTGACCGGAGATGACCAGTGGGTTTGCAAGGCCCAGTTTGAACAGGAGAACGGACAGGAACAGCAGAGCGGCGTAGCAACCGCGCAGCAGGATGATGATACCGATCAGTCGCGCCGACATGATGTCACCTCCCTTCCTTCCCGGCAGCCGGATGCGATGTCCACGACCGATAGATCACCACAACGCCGAACAATATGGCGAGATCGGCGATATTGATGAACGCATCCGACCAGACAGGCCCCGTGGAGACAAGGCTGGCATAGGCGGCCTGCATGCCAGACCAGATCCAGTAACCCAGATCCGTCGCCACGGCGAAAATGGCGACCGGCAGAACCAACTTTGAACGTGTGAGCAGGAGAACCGGGATCGCCGCATAGCCGATCGTGTAACTCGACCAGATCCCGTATTGGAGGACCGAAAGTCCGGACAGGGTTTCCGCGATGATCGTGGTCGTGCCCAGCGGGGCCTGTTCGCCGCCCCGCGCCAGCATGGCGATCGCCAGGTGCCACAAGCTGTACAGCGCCCGGCCGGCCGCCAGAACCGATGTGACATACATCATCACACGCAGCGGAAGGTGACCCGGCGCAGTCATGCCGGTCCGCCCACCCTGCCGGGACAGGCTGTACTCGAATGGGGGAACGTACATGTTGCGCTTTCAAGACCCCTCATGGCCCACCATCGTCAACATGTTGTGTTATGCTACAACGGTGACGGACGGGCCCGGCTGAGTCAATTCTCCTCGCCCCAGTGCCAGACCAGGAAGATCGTACCGCCCAGGACGCTGAGACTCGCCAGGTTGATGATGATGTCGCCCATGGTGAAGGCGGGGGAATAGACGCTCGAATAGAGCGGAAGCAGCGTGATCAGCGACCAGTAGCCGAAATCGAGCAGGACGGCCGTACCGGCAGTCCAGATGGCGCGTCGATCCTTGCGGACGAGGAGCACGGCTGTCGCCAAATAAGCCAGCACATAGACTGTCCACATCAGGAGACGCGAGACCGGCAGGGCGTTGAGCGCCGAGATCAACTCGGGACTGAGACTGGAATCCATCGGCCAGCCCGCCCGGTGTGCCCAGGCCAGGGCCAGCTGGGGGCTCGTCCAGAGCGCGCGCACGGCCGCGATCACCGCGATGATCCAGGGCAGAACGCGCGCGCCGGGCATGCTAGAGGTCGAACAGGAGGCGCTGCGGATCCTCGAGATTTTCCTTCACCCGCACCAGGAAGGTCACGGCTTCCTTGCCGTCCACGATACGGTGGTCATAGGACAAGGCGAGATACATCATCGGCTTGATGACGACCTGGCCATTCTCGGCAACCGGGCGTTCCTGGATCTTGTGCATGCCCAGAATGCCGGACTGCGGCGCGTTCAGGATCGGCATGGACATCAGCGAGCCGTACACACCGCCATTGGATAGTGTGAAGCTGGCGCCCTGCATCTCGTCGATACCCAGCTTGCCATCGCGGGCGCGCTTGCCGAGACGGATGATTTCCTTCTCGATCTCCGCCAACGTCATCTGGTCAGCATCGCGGACGACCGGCACGACCAGGCCGCGATCAGTACCGACCGCGACGCCCATGTCGTAGAAATTCTTGTAGATGATGTCGGTGCCGTCGATCTCGGCATTGACCGCCGGAATCTCCTTGAGCGCGTGCACGCAGGCCTTCACGAAGAAGCTCATGAAACCCAGCTTGACGCCGTGCTTGGCCACGAAGGCCTCCTGGTGCGCCTTGCGGGCCTTCATGATCGCCGACATATCGGCTTCGTTGTAGGTCGTCAGGATCGCAGCAGAATTCTGGGCATCCTTCAGGCGTTTCGCGATCGTCTGGCGCAGGCGCGTCATGCGCACGCGTTCCTCGCGCGGACCGGTTTCACGCGGCGCGGCCGGAGCGGCCGGGGCCGGTGCAGGTGCCGCTGCGGCAGGAGCCGGGGCGGCAGCTGGTGCCGCGGCCGCTTTCAGGGCGTCGCCCTTGGTGATGCGGCCATCCTTGCCCGTGCCCTCGATAGCGTTGGCATCCAGCTTGTTCTCCGCGATGACACGTGAAGCCGACGGCATGGCGACCTTGTCGCCGGACGCAGCCGGTGCTGCCGCGGGCGCTTCAGCAGAGGCGGCCGGTGCGGCCGCGGCCGCACCTTCGGAGATTTTCGCAACAGCATCACCCGGAGCGACGCTGTCACCTTCATTGACCAGCAGCGCAGCGACAATTCCCGCGGCCGGCGACGGAACTTCCACCGCCACCTTGTCGGTCTCGATCTCGACAAGCGCCTGGTCGACCTCGACCTGGTCTCCCACGGAAACCAGCCACGAACCGATCGTGCCCTCGGTCACGGATTCACCCATCTGCGGCACGGTCGCGTCGATCGTCGCGGATCCGGCGTCTGCAGCCGGGGCTTCAGCCTTGGCTTCCGGTGCCTTCGGAGCGGCTGCGGCGCCATCACCGGCACCGAGCACGGCAAGCTTGGCGCCGATCTCAACCGTATCGCCTTCCTGGGCGGTGATCTCGCCCATCACGCCGTCGACCTCGGCCCGGACTTCCACCGCGACCTTGTCGGTTTCGAGTTCCACAAGGACATCGTCCTTGGACACGGCATCGCCGGTCTTGACCATCCAGGCGCCGACTGTGGCTTCGGTGACGGATTCGCCGAGCTGGGGCACGATGATGTCGGTCATTGTCGTCTCTTTCCTGTAAGAGTTGGACGCATCGGACTAAGCGTCAGGACAGCGCTTCGCTCACCAGAGCGTCCTGCTGTTCCTTGTGTTTGGAGGCAATGCCGGTCGCGGTCGACGCGGTCGGCGGGCGGCCGACATAACGCGGTCGCTTGCTTTCGCCGGCAACCTTGGTCAGCACGAATTCGAGATTGGGTTCGACGAAAGTCCAGTAGCCCATGTTGAAGGGCTCTTCCTGGCACCACACGACTTCCGCGTTCGGGAAGCGCGCCATTTCCTCGAGCAGCGCCTTGAACGGGAAGGGATAGAGCTGTTCGACGCGCAGCAGGTAGACGTCGTCGACGCCCTTCTGTTCGCGTGCTTCCAGCAGGTCGTAATAGACCTTGCCGGTACACAGGACGACGCGGCGGATGTCCTTGTCTTCCTTGAGCGTCAGCTCGGTATGCGTGATCTCGCCCTGGGCCTTCTTGGTCGGATCGGCATCATCCCACAGCACGCGGTGGAAGGAGGAACCGGTTCCCATCGCCTTCAGGCTCGACACGCAGCGCTTGTGACGCAGCAGGCTCTTCGGCGTCATGATCACCAGCGGCTTGCGGAAATTGCGGTGAATCTGGCGACGCAGGATGTGGAAGTAATTGGCCGGCGTCGAACAGTTCGCCACCTGCATATTGTCTTCCGCGCACAGCTGAAGGAAACGCTCCGGACGGGCCGAGGAATGTTCCGGGCCCTGACCCTCATAACCGTGCGGCAGAAGCATCACGAGGCCGGACATGCGCAGCCATTTGCGCTCACCGGACGAGATGAACTGGTCGATGATGACCTGGGCGCCATTGGTGAAATCACCGAACTGGGCTTCCCACATCACCAGCGTGTTCGGGGCCGACAGCGAGAAGCCGTATTCAAAGCCCAGCACCGCTTCCTCGGACAGCATGGAGTCGATGACTTCATACTTCTTCTGGCCCTCGGCGAGATGATTGAGCGGCGTGTAGCGCTCTTCCGTCTGCTGGTCGATGATGTGGCTGTGGCGTTGCGAGAAGGTGCCGCGACCACAATCCTGACCCGACAGGCGGACCGGGAAGCCTTCCGTCACGAGCGTACCGAAGGCGAGATGCTCGGCGGTTGCCCAGTCAATACCCTTGCCGGTTTCGATCATCTTGCGGCGATTGTCGATGACCCGCTTGAGCGTCCGGTGGATGTTCACACCCTCCGGGATCTCGGTCATCGCCATGCCGACCGATTTCAGGCTGTCCAGGGTGGCCGAGGTCTCGCCGCGGCGGTCATCACCCTCCGGCAGGCCCAGACCCGACCAGCGCCCGTCCAGCCAGTCGGCCTTCTCCGGCTCGAATTCCTTGCCCTTCTCGAACTCGGCGTCGAGGAAGGCGTCGAACTCGTTTTCCATCGCCTCGATCTCGGCGGCGGTCAGCGTGCCCTCATCGATCAGGCGCTGCTGGTATTTGGTCTTTACCGGCGGCAGGCCCTTGATGATGCGGTACATGATCGGCTGGGTGAACGTCGGATCATCGCCCTCGTTATGGCCGTAGCGGCGATAACAGATCATGTCGATGACGACGTCCTTGCCGAAGAGCTGGCGGTATTCCGTCGCGATGCGCGTGGCATGGACCACGGCTTCCGGGTCATCGCCATTCACGTGGAAGATCGGGGCCTGCACCATCAAAGCCACGTCGGATGGATAGGGCGAGGACCGGCTGTCCTTCGGATTGGTGGTGAAGCCGATCTGGTTGTTCACGATGAAATGGATCGCGCCACCGGTCTTGTGACCGCGCAGACCGGACAGGCCCAGACACTCGGTCACGATACCCTGGCCCGCGAAGGCGGCATCGCCGTGCAGCAGCAGCGGCAGGACCGACATGCGCGGCGTGCCCGGTGCCTTGCGGCAATTCTCTTCCTGTTTCGCGCGGGCCTTGCCGAGCACGACCGGATCGACCGCTTCGAGGTGAGACGGGTTCGCGGTCAGCGAGAGGTGGACATTATTGCCGTCGAATTCGCGGTCAGAAGAAGCGCCCAAGTGATATTTCACATCACCGGAACCGAACTCGTCCTCGCCCTGCGTGTTGCCGCCCTGGAATTCGTGGAAGACCTGGTGATAGGGCTTGCCCATCACCGCGGCGAGCACGTTCAGGCGACCGCGGTGCGGCATGCCGATGATGACATCCTCGACACCCATCGAGCCGCCGCGCTTGATGATCTGTTCCAGCGCCGGAACCATGGCCTCGCCGCCATCGGCGCCGAAGCGTTTGGTGCCCGGATAGCGCTTGTGCAGGAATTGCTCGAAACGCTCGCATTCGATCAGCTTGAGCAGGATCGCCTTCTTGCCCTCTGGCGTGAAGCTGATCTCCTTGTTCTCACCCTCGAAACGCGCCTGCAGCCAGGATTTCTCCTCAGGGTTGGAGATGTGCATGAATTCCACGCCCATCGGACCGCAATAGGTGCGTTTGAGGATGTCCAGCATGCGCCGGGGCGTCGCCGTCTCCAGGCCGAGATAGCCGTCGATAAAGATCTCTTCGTCCAGCGCATCGCCGACAAAGCCGTAGGTCGCGGGATCCAGTTCCGGCTGCGGACCGAAATCGGTCAGGCCCAGCGGATCGACGTCAGCGGCCAGGTGACCGCGCATGCGGTAGGCGCGGATCATCATGATGGCGCGGATCGAAGCCTGGGTCGCCTTGCGCAGATCCGCGGCGGACGCATCAGGCTTGGTGTGCTCGACGTGAGCGGCCACCTTGTCGACCATGGTCGCTTCATCGGCGCCGATATCGCCGAGCGCGGAGACCATTTCGCCATTGGCCGGTCGCGGCCAGTCGCCGCGTTTCCAGCCCGGCCCCTGCGCCGCCTTGGCGCTTTCGGCCGGGGCATCGCCGACATTGGCAAAGAAGGCGCGCCAGCTTTCGGGCACGCTGTTCGGGTCCTTGGCGTAGGCCGCGGCCATCTGTTCGAGATAGACGGCGTTGGCGCCCTGCAGGAAGGACGTGTCCAGGAAAGCCTGGTTTTCGGGAGATCGCGATGTGTCAGACATTGGGGGGAGGCCTGAGTCAGGAGTGTGTCCGTAGAGGCCTAGGCCGATACGGTTAACAATCATCTAGGCCTGTTGCGGAAAAAACAGAAGGGAATCGCGCCGGTCTGCTGCCAAGATGGTGACAAAACAAAACCGCGCCCCGGTTTACCGGAGCGCGGCTTTCAATCCGATCTGGGGGCTGGTTAGCCCTTGAGCACCTCGGCCAGCGTGGTGCCGAGACGGGCCGGGCTGGGCGAAACCGTGATTCCGGCTTCTTCCATCGCGGCGATCTTGTCTTCTGCTCCGCCCTTGCCGCCGGAGACGATGGCGCCGGCATGGCCCATCGTGCGGCCCGGAGGCGCCGTGCGGCCGGCGATGAAACCGACGGTGGGCTTGGAACGGCCCTTCTTCGCCTCGTTCGCGAGGTATTCCGCGGCCTCTTCCTCGGCGGAACCGCCAATCTCGCCGATCATGATGATCGACTGGGTCTCGTCGTCCGAGAGGAAGCGGTCGAGGATATCGATGAATTCCGTGCCCTTGACCGGGTCGCCGCCGATGCCGACAGCCGTGGTCTGGCCGAGACCGACCTGGGAGGTCTGGTAGACCGCCTCATAAGTCAGCGTGCCCGAGCGCGAGACGACGCCCACGGAGCCCTTCTTGAAGATCGAACCCGGCATGATGCCGATCTTGCACTCTTCCGGGGTCAGTACGCCGGGGCAGTTCGGACCCAGCAGCATGGAATTGGAACGGTCGAGGCGAGCCTTCACCTTCACCATGTCCATCACCGGAATGCCTTCGGTGATGCAGCAGATGAAGGGAATTTCGGCATCGATGGCCTCGATGATGGCCGCACCGGCACCGGCCGGCGGCACATAGATCACCGACGCGTCGGCACCGGTTGCGTCGCGCGCTTCAGCGACCGAGGCGTAGATCGGCAGTTCGGCCGAGGCTTCCATTCCGGAGGACCAGGTCGTGCCGCCCTTCTTGGGATGCACGCCGGCCACCATCTTGGTGCCATAGTATTCGAGCGCCTGCTCGGTGTGGAATGTACCCGTCTTGCCGGTGAGGCCCTGGACGATGATCTTGGTATTCTTATCGACGAGGATCGACATGCTCAGGCCTCCTTCACGGCGGCGACAATTTTCTGGGCAGCGTCATCGAGATCGTCTGCCGCGATCACGTTGAGGCCGGAATTATTGATGATGTCCTTGCCTTGCTGGACATTCGTGCCTTCGAGCCGGACGACGAGCGGCACTTGCAGCCCGACTTCCTTGACCGCCGCAACCACGCCTTCCGCGATCACGTCGCAGCGCATGATGCCGCCGAAAATGTTCACCAGGATGCCCGTGACATTCGGATCGGCCGTGATGATCTTGAACGCGGCCGTCACCTTCTCCTTGGAAGCACCGCCACCAACATCGAGGAAGTTGGCCGGTTCGGCACCGTAGAGCTTGATGATGTCCATCGTGGACATGGCGAGACCGGCGCCATTGACCATGCAGCCGATATTTCCGTCGAGGGCCACATAGGCGAGATCGTATTTGGACGCCTCGATTTCCTTGGCGTCTTCCTCGGTCTCGTCGCGCAGCTCCATGATGTCGGGATGACGGAAGAGCGCATTGCCGTCGAAGGAGACCTTGGCGTCGAGCACGCGAACCCGGCCGTCATCCATGACGATGAGCGGGTTGATCTCAAGCAGCGACATGTCCTTCTCGGTGAAGGCCTTGTAGAGGATGCCGGAGAGCGAGAGCATGTCGTCGCGCGCCGTGCCTTCCAGGGCGAGGGCGTCAGCGATCTTGCCCGCATCGGTCGGCGTGACACCGGTTTCCGGATCGATATCGATCGTGAGGATCTTCTCCGGCGTGTCTTCGGCGACCTGTTCGATATCCATGCCGCCCTCGGTCGAGACCACGAAGGCCACACGGCCGGTCTCGCGGTTCACCAGGAGCGAGCAATAGAGCTCGGTCGCGATGTCGGCACCGTCCTCGATATAGAGGCGATTGACCTGCTTGCCCTCGGGGCCCGTCTGGTGCGTGACCAGCGTGTTGCCGAGCATGTCCTTGGCATTGGCGATGACATCGTCCTTGGAAAAGGCCAGTCGAACGCCGCCCTTGGCGTCCGGACCGAGTTCCTTGAACTTGCCCTTGCCGCGTCCGCCGGCATGGATCTGGGATTTCACGACCCAGAGCGGACCGGGAAGCTGGTCGGCAGCGGCTGCGGCCTCGTCGGCCGAGAAAATGGCTACGCCTTCGGCGACCGGCGCACCGAAGGATTTCAGGACGGCTTTCGCCTGATGTTCATGAATATTCATGTGAGGGGCCCCGCGGGAGGATTGAGCGAAGAATAGGCCAGAATGGACTCGCCTTATAACACTGGTCGGCAGGCGCGCAACGCGTCCACCGCAATGGGTTGAAGATCAGAGGAGAACGGCATCGGCGTCGTCCTCATCCGGGCGTGAACGGGCGGCCAGTTCGGCCAGATCGACGCGCCGCATCTGTTCGGGAAGCGCAAGTTCCTGTGACACGGCATCGCCGCTCATCAGGCGAACGCCAGCCGCGACACCCATGTTGAGCGCGTCGAAATCATCGACCTGGGTCAGATAGGTCTCGGCCTTCAGCAGGCGCGCGGCCGCAACCATCTCCATCAGGGTCATGACATTCTTGTCGGCCTTCTCCGGATTGCCGAAATTGCGCGGCAAGTCGCAACCGAAATAATCGATCCCGCAGCCCTCAAACCGGCGCAGGTCAACATCTCCAAAGGTCAGTTTCGCCAGCACATTGGAGCCGAAACCCTTCATCGAGCGGAAGAGTTCCTGCATCTGCGCGACCGGAGCCCCTTTCGGGATGCCGTCGACGCGCAGGAAGAAATACTTGCGCAATTGTTGCGGCACGGACTGCAGCACCGAGAAATAGCTCACCCGGTCCGAGACCTTGGCGATCGTGTCGTAGTGAACCGGGATGCCGATGGCACAGACGGATTTCTCGGAGAAACGTTTCTGGAAGGCGCGCTGCGCGGCAATCGCGACGGATCGGTCGAGTGCCCGGTGCAGATCCGCGGCCGTATTGCCCAACAGCGTGTCGCGACCATAGAGGACCTGGCCGCGATAGCGGCGTCTCGCGAGGCAGAAATGCAGCGACATCGCACTGCGGACACTGTCCCAGCAGGGCCGGAAGATGATGTCATCCCATTGCGCGCTCGGCTCGACGAATTCGGATTTCGGCAGAGCAACGCCGCCGGATTTGCGCTTTTCAGTCTGAACCGTTTCCCAGCGCGGCTGTTTTTCACGCGGGAAGGTCGGGCGACCCTCTTCCCAGCGCACATCGTCCTCGCTGGGGCTCGCCCGATCCAGGGCCTGCCAATCACCGGTCCGTGGCTGGGCCGCCGGCGCGTTCTGGCGTTTCCATTCCGGGTCGTCCTCGCGCGGTCCGGACGCGGACTTTTCCCGCCAGTCCGGCGGCTGCACATCTGCGGCCGAACCCATCGCTCGGCGTCGCACATCCGATTCCTCCGCCGGCGCGGGGCTTTCCTGTTGCCGCCAGTTCGCCAGCGCACCGTCCGGCGAATCCTCCGCATCGAAATCATGCTCTTCCGCATCCGCGTCGACCGCGTCCATCGGTTCGGAAATCGCCACGATCTGCAGGAATTCCTCGGGCGACAGCGACCGGGCCTCAGCCTCGATCTTGAGCGATCTCAGGATCCTGTCTCCAAGAAAGAAAACATTGAGAGCCAGCGCGATCTCCTCGACCTTCTCGGCCGCGTCATCACCTTCGCGCTGACCGAAGATCAGCATGAAACCGCCCTTGGCACGCAACAGGACATCACCCTCGTCGAGGCGTCGCTCGATGAATTGGGCAGAGACATTGTAGATCTTGCGGCGCAGGCGCTCCCAATCCTCGCCGGCCTCACGGCGCACCATGTCGAGATTGACCCATTGGAACTGGCCCATCTCGACCGTTTGCCGGCCGGTTAGCGCATTGCGCAGACGATTCTGGATTTCAGGCTGCATACCCTGGCTCGATGCCGCTCACTGCACGCGTGCTCACATTCAGGGTTAATTCTGGTGGGCAGAGGTTTAGAGAGGGTTATCCGGCCTTCTTACGCGGCCCTTCGCTGGCAGACCTGATCTGCATGCCACGCGCATAGAGGTCGTTGAATGAACACGGCTTCACCGGCACAGGCAAAGCGCTCTCCTCGCCGATGGCATAGCCGGCATGGAAGCGGACGCCTGCCGTGACCGCAGCACTCAGGATCTCGAAGTTCGGAACCTGGGTCAGATAGCTCTGAGCCGAAAGTGCCTGCGCAGCCTTGCACTGACCCGCCAGGGCCGCGATATCCATGTCCTGGCTGTCGGAGTTCAAGGCGCTTGCTGGGATTTCCGATCCAAACAAGCCGATGCCGCACCCTTCGAATGGCGAAAGATCGGTTGTTCCGAAGGGTATGTTGGCCAACACGTTGGAGCCGAAACACCCCATCGATCGGAAGAGTTCCTGCATCTGCGACAGGGGCGCCCCTGGCGGTATCGCGTCCACCCGAAGGAAGAAGTAGCGGCGAAGATGCTGGGGTACGGCCTGGAGGATCGAGAAATAGCTGATCCGGTCCGACACGGCGGAAATGGTGTCGTAATGAACAGGGATTGCAATGGCGCACTTAGCGCCCTCGTGGAACAGGTTTTGGAACCCTCTTTGGGCGGCTACAGCGACGGCATGATCAAGACTTCGGTGAACATCAGTCGAGCCAGCACCCATGAGCGTATCGCGGCCGTAAAACACCTTGCCATGGGCAAATTTCCTCGGCAGGCAAAAATTGTTGGCGATGATCGCGTTCTTGGCATCCCAGCACGGTTTGAAGACGATATCGTCCCAATGGGCATTGCCATCATTGAAGACAGCATCGACCAGGCCGAGTTCCGCAGCCTTTGACGTCTTGGGATTAGGCTCGGCCTTGCGCGCGGCTGCAGGTTGGGTCGCTTCATCGGGCGGCATGTCGGCCTCGCCGGTATTCCGCGTCTGGTCCACTCGGCCGTGTTGCGTGATCTTGATATCCTTGGGAGGCACCGTCCGCCTTGTCCCTGCACCGGCTCCTGCTCCGGCGCCGATCTCAGTCGCCTCGTCTTCGCCCCAGCCATCGGTCGCCGGCGCTATGGATTCGGCCCGCTTGGACTGTTCTGGCGCGGCCGACCCGTTCGAGTCGTTTTTCTGCCGGGCCTCTCGCTCGGTCCAGTTTCCATCGTCGGCCTTCCGCCGCGTATCCTGTTCGGACCAGTTTCCGGCCTGGGCCTGTTTACGCGCATCCTGCTCGGACCAATTGCCGCCGGGAGCCCTGCTCCGACCATCCATTTCGCTTGCGGCTCCGGGCGGTGCCGCATGACCGCCCCGCTCGAGATCCGACCAGGCCGCGCCAGAGATTTTCGCCGGGTCGTCCTCCCGCTTCGCGCTGCGGCGTTCAGGTTCAACCGCGCGCCCACCGGCTTCCGACTTGGTCGCTTGGATGAAGTTGGAGAGATCATCCGCGTTGACGGTGCGGGACCCTGACCGAATGTCGAGATCCTTGAGAATCTCGTCACCGAGGAAGAACACGTTCAGCGCCTCAGAGAGGTCAGCCGCTCGTTCCTTCGCGTGATACCCGCTAAGATTCGCAAAAATGAGAATGAAACCGCCGCGGCACCGCACCAGGACATCATCCGGGTGCAGTCGTTTTTCAACGAAGTGAACCGCAACTTGATAGATTTTCTTACGGAGCGGGATCCATTGGTCACCGCTGCCGACCTTCACCATTTCCAGGCTGACGAACTGGAATGAGGAAAGGTCGATCTCCTTGCGGCCTGCAAGTGCTTTCTTGAGCCTGTCTTCAAGCCCGTCCGCCATGCGTGTCCTCCGCGCGCGCGAGTCTTGATGTTCACGTCGCAACCTGACGGTTGCACGAAATCGTGAAGAATTGGTTTTGACCTAAATCAAGCAGACCTTTAGCGGAAGGTCGCCATCAGCGCACCGTCCACGGACAATCGCCCGCCTCCGCGGACTGTGAGGTAGAAGGCGATGGCCGCGATGATCATGATCGACGACCAGGCTTGCGGCGCTATCCACCAAGCGAAAACGGCGCAGGTCGCCAGCAATGCAAGACCGACAAACCGGGTCAGGAATCCCACGACAAGCAGCGCCGCAGCGAGGTGCGCACCCCAGACCGCAATCTGCGCCAACCGGTCAGGACTTACGAAGGGCACGGACCAGATTTCGGCGGCAATAACAACCTCTGGGCGAACTGCCGGCCATTCAGCAGCGTTCGCTCTCGCCCACTCCCAGAGACCCGGGACGAGCGAGAGGCGCAGAATACCGCCAACAATCCAGTCAGGCATGAAACGCTCAGCCGAAGCCGGCGTTCGGATCCCACCCATATCACCCCCCGGGGCAAAACCTGGAGGAATGATGGCAGAGCAGACGGCAGACGCAATGCTGCGCGCCTAACGCGCGAAAAATCCGCGTGCGAGGTGATCAATGGAGAGACGTCCGGGGCCATAGGCGGTCAGGTAGAGTGCCATGCTCAGCCACAGGGCGTGCGTGCCCCAGAAGGCGCCGTCGATCACGAAAAGCTCGATCACCAGTGTCATCACGATCAGGCCCAGCGCCGAAAGGCGGCTGAATACACCCAGAAGGAGGGCAATCGGCAGGATGAATTCCCCCAGCGTCGCGAGCCAGGCCGCCAGGCCCGGCGAGAGCAGCGGCAGATCGTATTGCCCGAACTGGTAGAAGACTGCCGGTTTCACCTCCAGCGGCAGGGCCGGAAGTTTCACATGGGCGCGTTCAACGGCGAAATCATTGATGTATTCCGTGTACTGGAACAGTCCGAATGTCTCGACCTTGGTCAGGAGCGAACGCCAGAAAACGCCGGCGAGAGTCAGGCGCGCAAGCAGCGCGACGAGATCTGTCGCCAGCCCGGTTTCGAGCAGGGCGAAGGCCTTGCCGTGAACGGCATGCAGCCGCCGCATCATGTCAGAGAGCATGTGTGTTTCTCCCGAGGAATTCATCGGTCAGGGCGGCACCGAAAAACGCAGCCGCCTCGAAATCAGGATCAATGGTCATCGCATCCGCTGCCGCGAGTTCAATCGTCATCCCCGCCTTGAGGGCATGCAGGAAACTCCATTCCGCGCTTGTGAGCGCGCGGTGGCGAACCTCTCCACGACGGCGCCAGAGCAGGCCGGCGAAATCGCCCGGCCGGACGTCCAGCGCATCCGGGGTCGTGTCGAAACGGTTGCGGCGCCAGATCTCCAGACCCGGCCATTCATGGCGGAGCAGCCTGGCCGAGGCGTGCAGCCCGGGTGCCAGGCGCGGCAGATCTTCCGGTTTCATGGCCGCCACGGAGTTGGCATCGAGGGGCGCTGCCTCGGCGGCATGATGCGCTTCGAGCCACGCCCGGTCGTATTCGGCGACAGACTGCAGATAGGGCAGGTTCGATGCCGGTTCGTATCGCCCGACATGCGACGGAAACATCTCGCCGTAGAGCGTCATCGTCCGGGTTTTTGGCGGAGCATCCTGCCAATAGGCCCGCGCCATCGGCGAGAAGAAGGATTCGCCAACCAGGCGATTCACGGCCGGGTAGGCGGCGCGCAGCGCCTCGATCGCACTGCTCACGACATTGTTGCGGTAGACGGCAAGGCGCCGCAGATCTGTGCCTGGCTCCAACCAACCGGCGAGCCCGTCCGGATCACCGCCCATCAGCACATCGGAAAAGTCCGCGTGAAAACTCTCAGGCATCGACCGTCTCCTGCATACGCGCCTCAAGCAGGCCCTGGGCCCGGTCGCGTTCGGCCATCAGGCTTTCGAAGGAGGGGATATTCGTGTCGCGCTCTATGAGCGTCGGGCGGGGCCCGATGACGTCGAGGGCGCGCTCGTAAAGCGACCAGACGGGGTCAGAAACGGGCGTGCCATGCGTGTCGATCAACAGGGTGTCGCCCAGCGTCGCGTCGGCTTCATGCCCGGCGAGATGGTATTCGCCGACGGCCGAGGCTGGAATCGCTGCGAGATACTCATCGGCATCGAAACCCAGATTGCGCGCGCTGACATGGATATTGTTGATGTCGAGCAGGAGGCCGCAGCCGGTACGGCGGAGGGCCTCGGCCAGGAATTCCGCCTCGCTCATCTCCTCGCGCATCGGCAGGTAGCGCGACGGATTCTCGACGAGAATTCGGCGCCCCAGCGCCGACTGCATCTGGTCGATATGGACACAGAACAGGTCGAGCGCGTGCTGCGTCATCGGTGTCGGGAGGAGGTCGTTGAAATAGGTCCTGCCATGTGCGGACCAGGCGAGGTGTTCGGAAACGAGGACGGGCCGGTAGCGATCCCCCAACGCGCACCATTTCGAGAGATGCTCAGGATCGAGCGGCTCAATGCCGCCGAGCGACATGCCCACCCCGTGCATGGAAATCGGCTTGTCGGCTGCGATGGCGTCCAGCCAGGCCAGTCGCGGCCCGCCTTCGGCCATGTAGTTTTCCGGGTGAATCTCGAACCAAAGGCCGTTCGCTTGAACGTCCAGCGCCGATCGAAAATGCTCGGGCTTCAGGCTTACGCCTGCTGAAGGGGACAGGTCAGGGACGATCAAGCGAAACGGCCTCCTGCAGGGCCCCGGGGCGAGGGGCCGTGCGGGGTTGTCTGGTTACGGACGCTCGACCGGCGTCAGCGAACCGGTGCCGTAGGGGGTCTCGATGGACTCGCACGTGCCTTCAGGAACATAGGTCCAGGCATTGCCCTGGTAATCGACGGTCGAGGTGCCGGCGCACGAGGTGCCCGGTCCGGCCGCGCAATCATTCTCTCCGGCCAGCGAAATGCCGTAGCACTGTTCCATTTCGTCAATGGCGGTGGTCGCCGAAGCGGCGCCCGCAGCGGCGGTGGACAGGGACAGGGCGAAGGCCGATGCGGCCACGGCGGCGATTTGTTTCTGAGCACTCATGATGTCATATCTCCTTGGTCCTCGGGACGGCGGTCAGGGGGACAGGGAAAGGTCGCCGCCCGTTGAGGAGAAACGATCGAGCACGCCGAAACGGCTCCAATCACGAGCTCCCGGCAGGGCGTCACCTTCCCGTTATCCGGCGTCAGGAGAAAATTGAGCGGTTGTGATATGGCCTTATCGAAACGCTATTCGGGGTCAGGCAGTGCCAGGAATTGCATTGGCATGCCGTCGATATCGATCCGGACAATGCGGCCTGTTCCGACTTCGACAAAGACGTCATTGGCGGGACTTCCGCCGCGCTGTTCTAGGCGGATCGTTTCGAAGGAACCGGCCGGCGTCTCGACCGTCTCGTAGCCGGCCGCAGTGACCGTGATGTTCTGGACCGCAAGACTCATCGGGGCATACCAGTCGAAACTGATGCTCTGCCCGACCTCTAGCGGGGCCAGCGCGCTCAGCAGGAAGAACCCCGCCCGAGCGATTGTCGCCTCCGGGAGGTCGGCCTGGATCGGCTGGGTCGCGGTGGGTTGGCCGGGCGTGATGCGCGCCATCTCGCCGCTCGCTGCATTGCCGTCGAACGCCACATCGAAATGGAAGATCGTCGCCTGCTGGTGAAACCGTATCCGGACGGCCTCCGGGGAAAAGCCGGCGATGTTGAGCCGGCCTTCCATGGTTTCGTACACTTCGGCGGAGGCGAGCATGGATCGATCGTAGAAATGCAAGGTCTCGCCCTCGAGCTGCCAGCCCAGCCGCATGAAACCGTCGCGCTCGCCATTCATGTAGAGACCCAGATGGATCTCGCCCGCGGACAGCCTGTCCTCGTCGATGCGCGAGACCCAGTCGGCGATCTGCGCCTGTGCCGGCCCCGCGCTTGCCAGGAGGCCAGCGACTCCGAATGCCATGGCACGTGCATGTCTGAACAGCGATCTCATTCCCGTCTCCCGGCTAGCTGCAACGCCCTATCCGCCAAGAAACACCGCATACATCAAGCGTCCTGGGATGAATGCAAAGAGTCCCGGGATGAGCAGGGCACCGAAGAACAGACCGCGCACGGTTTGCCGGTGCCGCTGGCGGTCGCCCTTCATGGCGCCGCGCACAAGCCCCCACAAACCGAGAAACGTCATCGGCACGAAGATGTGAATCGGCGAGAACTGCCCGTCATTGATCTGGCGGATGAAGATCGCGGTGGAGGCCGTGAACACCATCAGGACGACAAAGACTGAACCGAGCGTGCGATGCGGCAGCGTGCCCTTGGGACCGAGCAATTGCACACTGCCCACCAGAAGCGCCCCGGTCGCGCAGACCACGTGCAGCTGGATGATCCAGGAGGCTTCGGCGAAGTAATGCCAGTTCATGCCGCCCTCCTAGACCGAACGCCAGCAGCCGTGGAAACCGAGCGGCGCGGCATAGGGCAGACGCCAGCTTCCTACCGGACCGGCCGACAGGTTCATCGCGTCGAGCACGTGCAATTCCATCGCCTCGGCCTCGAGGTTCAGTGCGGTATGGACCAGCCATCCCTCGCCCTCCGCAGTGGCGCCTTCACGCGGCACGAACAGGGCTTCCTCGACCGCGATGCCGGAACCGTAGTTGAAACTGTCGCTCTCGCCGCTCTCGAGATCGCGGCGCACGATACGGTCGGAGACCTCGCCCGACCCGTCGGTCCAGCCGACATGCCAGCTGAATTTGCGGCGCTGGCCGACACGGCGGGTATCGATCTGCGGGAATTCCGCGAACACGTCCCCGAAAGCGTCGAGCGAGGCCCGGCCATCTGCGCCCAGGGTGACGCGGGTCAGCCGGCTCTGGGTTTCCGATTCCGGTGAGGGTTCGCCGCGCATGACACGATAGGCCCCGTCAAAGGCGAATTCCGCATCGTCCGAGAGGGCGGCATCCAGGTGGATCGTTCCGTTCGGCTCTTCCCAGGCACCACCGAAATGAAAGAGGAAGCCGGGTGGCAATTCCCAGTCGCGGCGCTGTGACCAGTCATCCTTGTCGAAAGCGATCGCCCGCATCGGCGTGCCCGCCTGCCAGCGGAAACTGTCGAGGAAGGGAAGCCGGAAATCCTCGAAACGATAACCGCCGACCAGGAAGACCAGCGACCGGTCGGTAATCACGAAATCATGGATCATGCCGCCGGGCACATCACCGACCATCTGCGCCTTCTTCAGCTGACCATCGGGGCCGATCTGCCAAAGGACGAGACGTTCGCCGCCCGCATCCTGGCCGAAATTCCAGACCGTTCCGTCGACGTCACGCGTGGGGTGAGCCGAGAAGGGCATGCCGGCCAATCCATCGCCCCAGACCCGGGCGCCATGGCTTTCCAGCGTGTCGGGATCAAGACGCCAGGCAGAACCCCCTTCCCATAGGGCGAGCAATTCGCCGCCCGACATCATCACCGACGTGTTGGCAACATTCATGTCGTCGGGGCCGCGCACGCCGCCATGATTGGGCGGAACCGAAGCGAGGGCCGGCATCAGGAAACGGCCAGCCTCCTCTTCCATGCGCCATTTCGTCGTTTCCACGAAACGGGCACGGTGGCTGACACCGTCCTCGCTCAGCTGCCAGGCGTGGACAAAACCGTCGCCGTCAAACCAGTGCCGGTAGCGATAATTGTCACGGGAGAACCGGCCGGGCCCGTTGCGGTGTAGGACACCTTGCAGACCCGCAGGCATGGATCCGTGGAGTCGCCGGGCGACACCGTCCAGACCCTCGGCAGGTGCATCGACCCAGCCGAGAGTCCAGTCCTGGTTCTGGCGCGCTGTTTCGAACGCCTGATAAACCGGGTCCGCCGACCGGGCCGAGGCCAGGCCCGGCAAGGCCGTCATGCCGCCGGCGGCAGTCATCAGACCCAGTGCGTCACGTCTGCTGAGCATGGACATTACCGGCCTCCTTAGCGGATCGAAACGGCGTGGCCGTTTTCACCGGCTTCAACCTGGAAATGGGCGTCGTCCCAACTGGCCGGTCCGAAACGGCCACGGGCATTGTTGGAGAAGGCGTAGGGTTCGGTCGGAATGCCCATCATGTTGGTGTTGAGCGAACCGTCGCCATCGACGTCGTGATAGAGTTTCAGCCCGTAGGTGCCGGGTTCGAGACCCTCGATCTCGACGGTCATTTCCGGTCCCGTGACCTCTATGAGCGCTCCGGTGACGGCGTTGTTGTCATTCCAGCCGGCCTCGGAGTCATAGACACCCACCCGGATCACACCCTGCTGGGCATTGATGTCGGAGACCGTCAGGGAAATCTGCGTTCCGCCGACGTGGTCATCGGCGTGGGCGGGATAGGCCTGGATCATGAGAGCCAGGGCGGAAGCTGTCAGGATCTGCGTTGCGTATTTCATGATGCACTCGTCGTTTGCTGTTACCGATCAGCCGTCTCTTCGGACGGGCCACGACCTGGAAAGCAAAGCGCCGGACGCCGCGAAAGTGCGATTGCGTGGACGGGCTGCGTGAGTGCGCGAAATGCGCTAGGTGTTCATTCGCGTATCGCCAAATGACGTGACCGAGATGCTCGAAATCCTTCGAAAAGCGCTACCCACCCTGGGCACCATCATCGCCGTGGGAACATTCCTGGCCATTCTTGCGCCCTACCAGACGCACCAGATGGGCTGGCCCTGGGTCTGGGTCTACTGGACGGGTCTGATGGCGTTCGGCTGGACCTGCGCAGGCCTGATCGTCAGCGCGATGGAAAAACTCCTGCCCGATTGGCCGCCGATCCGTTTCTACGTCCTGATTTCCGCCCTGATCAGTCTTCCGATCACGCTCGCCGTTGTCCTGGTCCAGGTCTATCTCGGCAGCCGGTTCGGCCTGCTCGATCTGCCGATTGTCTTCATGATGGTCTGGGTGATTTCCGCCGCCGTCACGACATTCGGCTATCTCAGCGAACGCGGCCGCCGCCTGGCCGAAGCCGCCAGGGAAGGCCGGATCGGCACGGCCTTGCTGGAAAAACTGCCGCACAAGCTGCGCGCGGCGGAGATCCTCGCCCTGGAATCCGAGGATCACTATCTACGGGTCCACACCGACCAGGGCGATGCACTCATTCTCATGCGCCTCTCGGACGCGATCGCCGCGGTCGAGGAATTGGACGGGGCCAAGACGCACCGGTCCTGGTGGGTCGCACGCACGGCCGTCACCGATGTGAGCCGGGGTGATGGACGCGCCACGCTGACGCTGAGCACGGGCGTGGAAGCGCCGGTGAGCCGGACATTCGCACCGGCGCTGCGGGAATCGGGCTGGTACTAGGCAGACAGGCCCGAGCCTGCCCGCCCGGCTTGCACCGGCGCAACCCTGGGACCAAACTCCGCCTCCAAGACGATTGGAAAACCGCCACCATGTCCAACCCGGTCACGCTACAGCTGAACCCTGATCTCGATCCGAAACCGTTCGCCGAGATTTATGCCCGCGAGGGCCTGGTCCAGATCCCCGACATCCTGCCGGCCGGAACGGCCGACGCGATCCACGACATGCTGGCCAAACACATCCAGTGGCGACTGGTTTTCCCATCACCGGCCGACGCAAGCGCCGTCAATCACGGCGCCGTGGAAATGCTGACGCAGCAGGACATCCAGGCGCTTGGCCCGGACGGCATGCGGCACAAGATCCAGGGCGTGCTGACGAAGGCGCGCGAGAATATCGGCTATCTCTATTCCAGCTATCCGATGATCCAGGCCTATACGGGCGGCTGGGACCAGGGGCATCCCATCCACGCCGTCACGGAATTTCTCAACTCACCAGGCTTCCTCGAATTCGGCCGCCAGGTCATCGGGGTCGACAAGCTGACCAAGGCCGACGCCCAGGCGACGCTCTACGCGCCGGGTAATTTCCTGACCCGCCATATCGATGACGGCATGGATAACGAGCGGCGCTGTGCCTACACGTTCGGCTTCACGCGCAATTGGCAGACCGATTGGGGCGGGCTGTTGATGCTGCTCGACGAGAACCAGGATATCGAACGCGGCCTGCTGCCGCGCTTCAACGTGCTGTCGCTGTTCGACGGCCGCAAGATCCACTCGGTGAGTGCCGTCACCCAGTTTGCCGGCGCCGGACGCTACCAGATCACGGGTTGGCTGCGGGATGACCCGCCGGCCGGACAGGCCTGAAACTAGTGCGCCAGTAGGATCGCGAAGGGCGTGCCCTTGAGCAGGGCCGTCGTGTCGTCGCGGCCGATCGAGCGCTGCCAACCCGGCGCGCCGAACGCACCCATGACCAGCAGGTCTGCCTCTTCCGCGGTCGAGGTTTCGATCAGCGCCCGCGCCGGGCTGCGGCCATCAAGCGAGACGGAACGCGTCTCGGCCTTCACCCGGTGAACGGCCAGGTATTGCGCCATGTCCGCCAATTGCTCGGCGGAATTATCATCAACGCCTGCATGCAGGAGCAGCACGGTGTCGGCCGCCTGCAGGATCGGCATCGCGCCGATAACCGCACGCGCTGCCTCGAGCGACCCGTCCCAGGCGATCACGATACGGCCAAACCCGGATCCAGCCTCGCGGCATTCGGGCAGGACCAGGATCGGACGCCCGGACTGACAGGCGGCGGCCTCGATGGCGTTCAACTTGTTCTGCAGCTCGGGCCCATCCGGTTTTGCCACCAGGATGAGATCGCTGATACGTCCCTCAATCGCCATGGCCGCACGCGGCAGGCCGATGAATTCGATGAAGCGCCCGATCCGTTCGGGCGAGGCACCGTCCGCGAGCGTGTTGAAGGACGCGTGGGCCCGCTCGCTGGCGAGCGCGGCCGCGTCATCCAGCGCCTCGAGCACACCTTCCATGCCGTAGGTGGAGAAAGCATCGCCCAGGAAATCACCGCCGCTGGCGGCATTGCGGCGCACGAACAGCGCATCCAGCCGGGCTTCATGGGCCTCGCAGAGACCCAGGGCCTGGCCGAGCAGCGCGTCATCGCACGTCCCGCCATCCAGCATGATCAGAATTCGACGCAAACGCATTTTGCCCTCCCTGTCAGGATTGGCTCCGGAAACGTTTCCACTCCTCGGCGCTCTGCCCCCAGACATCGGCCATCATGTCGAAGCCGGCGACTTCCGCCTGGTAGCCCAGATTGCGCGATCCCAGTTTCCGCGCCACGCCCTGGCTGCCGTGATTATCCTCGTCGATGAGGTGGATGATCTCGCTCCAGCCCAGATCGTCGACCACCCAGTCCATGCACGCCCGGCCGGCTTCCGTCGCCAGACCCTTGCCCCAGGTCGAGCGATTGAGCGACCAGCCGATCTCCGGCTGCGGCCAGCCATGCGGATACCAGGGACCGATCCGGCCGATCCATTCACCGCTTGATTTCTCGATCACAGAGAAGAAGCCGTAACCGCGCAATTGCCAGTGGCCGAGAATGCCGCACAGCGTGCGCCAGACCAGCGGCGGCGATTGCACACCGCCGATGAAACGCGTGGTTTCCTCGTCCGCGAGCAGATCACAAAGCGGTTCGAGATCCTCTTCGGTCGGCACGCGAAGAAGCAGGCGATCAGTTTCCAGTACCGGCGTGTCCATGCATCGAGGCGACAATCTTCCGGCGATCAGGTCAAGGGACAAATCCGCGCATGTGTTGCAGGTCAGGCGATTGCACGCATTCTTTATAACTGCGTCCCGACCCCTGCCCCGAAATCGCCACGTATATGATTTCCCTGCTCGCATTTCGGCCCAACATTTTCACGTCAGAAACATGGAACGGCCCGGTGCTTGCTTATTGTGACAACGATGTAACGAATTTGCGTGAGTGGGCTCGATGGAGGACCAAAACCGTCCCGGCGTGATACGCCTGCTGGTCTATATCATCGTCGCTGCCGGTCTGGCGGGCGGTGTAGCCGGCTGGGTACACTCCAGTGGCAGTCTGGAATGGGCGGAATCCCTGCTCGTCCCGACATGGTCGCCGGATGTGAGCTGGGTCAATATTTTCGGCATTATCTCCATGCAGTTGACGGCGCTGAGCCTGTGGCTGCTCCAGCGCAGCAGTGCCGGAGCGCTGAAACTGCTCTGCACCCTGCTCGTTCTCGGCCAGATCGCGGCGATCATCCTGCATCTCTGTGTCTTCTTCGGCGAACGCGACGTGACCCTGGGCTTCCTGATCAGCCTGGCGCTGTGGGCCTATTCCCTCATCACGACAGGCCTCGTCGGTCGTTGCGATACGCGGGCGGGCTTCCTGCTCTGGCCGGTCTTCATCGCACTCAGCTACGGGCTTGCGCTCAGCTTCGAGGTCATGCGCCTCAATGGCGGCGGCCTCTAGGTAAAGAAAAAGCCGCCACCCGGCGGGCAGCGGCTCTTTTCAAGACATGTCGGTCAATCAGCCGAGGCTGGGCTCCAGGCCCTTGCATGCCTCGACGAGACCTTTCACGGCATCGACGGAATTGTCGAACATCGTCTGCTCTTCATCGTTGAGCGAGATCTCGACAACCTTCTCGACACCGCCCGCACCGATCACCACCGGCACGCCGACATAGAGATCATCCTGGCCGAACTGGCCGGTCAGGTGTGCGGCACAGGGCAGGATGCGCTTCTTGTCGCGCAGATAGGAGACGGCCATGTCGATGGCGCTCTCGGCCGGGGCGTAGTAGGCCGAACCATTGCCCAGGAGGGCCACGATCTCGCCACCGCCCTTGCGGGTCCGGTCGACAATCGCGTCCATCTTTTCCTGCGTGGACCAGCCCATCTCGACCATGTCCGGCACCGGGATGCCGGCGATCGTGGAATAGCGCAGCAGCGGCACCATCGTGTCGCCATGACCACCCATCACGAAGGCGGTGACGTCTTCAACCGAAACCTCGAATTCGTCCGCGAGGAAGTGGCGGAAACGAGCACTGTCCAGCACGCCGGCCATGCCGACGACCTTGTTGTGCGGCAGGCCGGAGAATTCGCGCAGCGCCCAGACCATGGCGTCCAGCGGGTTGGTGATGCAGATCACGAACGCGTCGGGGGCGTGCTTGGCGATGCCTTCGCCGACAGCCTTCATGACTTTCAGATTGATGCCCAGCAGGTCATCGCGGCTCATGCCCGGCTTGCGCGGCACGCCGGCGGTGACGATGCAGACATCAGCGCCCGCGATCGCGGCGTAGTCGTCGGCACCGGCGAGCTTGGAATCCTTGCCGAACACCGGGCTGGCCTCGGCGATATCCAGTGCCTTGCCCTTGGCAATGCCTTCAGCGATGTCGAACAGGACAACATCACCCAGTTCTTCGCGGGCCGCGATGTGAGCGAGCGTGCCGCCGATCATGCCGGAGCCGATGAGCGCAATCTTGTTTCGAGCCATGGAGAGGACTCCTCTAACGGGAATGGACAGGTCTTGCGCGCCGGTCTACCGCCGCTTGCGGGCCGGAGCAAGCGGCGGGGCCATCCCGGACAGGCCCTAGCGCTTGATACCCATAAGAATGCCGTCACCGATCGTGGTGAAGGCCATGTCGACCCGGGTGTCGTCGCGGACCTTGTCGGCGAGGGCTTTCAGGGCTGCGGTATCGTCGTCGGAGGCCAGTTTTGCGGCATCCGCGACACTCCCGCCCCACAGGACATTATCGAAGAGAACCAGACCGCCGGGGCGCAGGAGGTCGAGACCGGCCTCGTAATAGGCGTCATACCCGGTCTTGTCGGCGTCGATGAAGATCATGTCGACCTCGCCCGCATGCTGTTCGACCAGGCCGGACAGGGTTTCGCGGGCATCGCCGATACACAGCTCGATCTGGTCATCCACGCCGGCTTCCTCCCAGTAGGCGCGGGCGCGACCGGTGTAGTCCTCGGAGATATCGCAACCGATCAGACGCGCGGCCCCGCCATGCATGTCCTTCATGGCGAGCATGGTCGCCAGCGCGGAATAACCGGTGAAGACACCGATCTCGACCGCCAGGCGGGCGTTGGCCAGGCGCGCGCAGACCTGCAGGAATGCGCCCTGTTCGGGACTGATCTGCATGACAGAGACATCGCCCATCGCATCGGTTTCCTCGCGGCATCGGGCAAGGGCGGCATGCTCGGCACGATTGGCCTGGCGAACATAGGCGGTCAGGGTCTCGTCGAGACCGAAGGATCGTGACATGGGGCGCTCCCGGCGAAGGTTGAGGCGGTCGATGGGAGCGGGATGGTAAGCCGGGTACCCGGCATGTCCAGCGGACTATTCGGCGCTTTCGACCTGGCGGCGTTCGGCGGCGAGATAGTCGTGCGTGCGCATTTCCATCAGGCGCGATGATGTGCGCTCGAACTCGAAGGCCCCATCGCCTTCCGGATAAAGATCCTGCGGTTCGGCATCGGCGCTCATCACCAGCTTGGCCCGGGCTTCGTAGAGGGCATCGATCAGGGTGACGAAACGCTTGGCCTCATTGCGCTTGTCGATCTGGAGTTTCGGCACGCGATCCAGGAGGACCGTATGAAAGCGTGAGGCGATGGCGAGATAGTCTGCAGCCCCCAGCGGCCGGGCGCACAATTCCTCGAAGGTGAAACGCGCAACGCCCGCGGCCTCGCGCTCGATCGGCAGCATGCGCCCACCGACATCGATCGCGCAGGATTGCGGCACCGCCCCCTGGGTCAGACGCTCCCAGGCATCATTCATCGCCAGGTCGGCATCCATCGTCAGCGGACAGTAATAGACCGGAGCCGCCTCCAGCTGGCGCAGGCGATGGTCGACACCGCCATTGAGCTCGAACAGGTCGAGCCGCGTCTTCAGCAGGTCGATGAAGGGCAGGAAGAGCTGGCGATTGATACCATCCTTGTAGAGGTCGTCCGGATGCCGGTTGGAGGTCGACACCACGACCACACCTTCCTCGAACAGGCGTTCGAACAGGCGACCCAGAATCATGGCGTCGGCAATATCCGTAACCTGGAATTCGTCGAAGGCCAGCAGGCGGGCCTCGCGGGCCAGTTTCCGCGCGACAGGCGGGATCGGATCATCACCGGCGCCCTTCACATATTCAGGACGGCGCTTGCGCTCGCCCTTGCTCAGGCCGCGCCATTCGGTGATGCGCGCATGCACATCCTGCATGAATTCGTGAAAATGCGCCCGCCGGCGCGGTTTGGTCGACGCCGTCTCGATGAACAGATCCATCAGCATGGATTTGCCGCGACCAACCCCGCCCCAGAGATACAGACCGCGCGGCGCGGGCTTCGGCTTTCCGAACAGGGGTTTGTGGCCGGGCCGCCAGGATTTCAGACGCGTCTGCAATTCCGCCAGAGCAGCCGCGGCCCGTTCCTGGTCCGCATCCTCCGACAGGGCTCCCGAGTCTACCCGCTCGCGCCACAATGAAACCGGCGTTGTCATGAGGTCAGCCTACTGCCCACGTGTTGAGATCACGTCAATGGCGCTCACACCGCTTGGCGGCAGCTCGACTATCGGATTAATTGCATCCGTGGAGGACTGCAATGCAGGCGAATGACCGGCTCACCCGGCTTCAGGTCGAGCAAATGCTGGCACATGGCGTGCCGGATGCTGCGATCACCTGGGCGCGCCAGAATTATGATAGCGCCCGTGCCGAGGCTAGCCTCGCAAGATCGAAACGCGCCCGCTGGTGGGCGCTAGCGTTTGTATTGCCGATTCTGATCGCACCTTTTGCCGTGCGGATCATCGAAGCCGTTGTGGCGCCGAGTACACTTCTGTTCGAACTCGCAATGCCGCGAGATATCTTCTTCATCCTGCTCGGTCTGGCCACGATCTGGCCGAGCATGCGCTTCCTGCGATTCCGGGCGGCGGCAAGATCGGAGATGTTCGACCAGACACACTTGGCGATCCGTCTGTTCGCCGGTCCCCGCCATCACAACCTTCCCGGCCTGCAACGTCTTCGCGTAAGGCCCTTTTGGATCGGCGGTTCCGAACCGGGCGAGCCGGCTAAGGATGCGATTGTCTGGCAATCAATAACGGCACCAATCAGCCGCCTCCTGTTCAAGCTCCGCCCGCGCACGGCCCAAGGGGGCTACCAATTCTTCGCGGGTATCGTCAGAGACCGAACACGATCCTGGCTGATGATCATGCTGACTTGCCTTGCAGTGACGCTCCTTGCCGGCAGCGTTGCAGCAATGCGATCGGCGCGCGTCACGCCAGAGGCGCTGGTTATCCGCCAAGCAGAGCTCGACGGCATCACCGAGCGCGTATTTCCGCTATCCGAATTGCGCTATGTGCAAATTGGCTGCCGCTATCGCAGGAATGACAACGACCCCGAATACCGACCCGAATTCAGGCTCCGGGCAAGCCGGGACCATGATCCGAATATTGCCGGATGGATCGCACCGGACCTGAAATACGGCCTTGCGCTGAGACGCCTACACATTGCTCTGCTCGAGTCCGATGTCGAACGTCTCGCAGGCCGGCTCGACCCCCTGTGCGTGAATCTCTACAGCAATCAGGACGTCTGGGAGGAAATCTTCCTGAGCGTCAGGCCGTGAGCGCTTGCAGCACCGACCGCATCGTGTCGGGCAGGCTGACCGGTCGCCGCGTGTCGCGGTCGACATAGACGTGGACGAAATGGCCCTGGGCCGCCGGTTCCGTCTCACCCTGCTTGAACAGCCCGATCTCGTAGACCACCGAGGAATTGCCCACGCGCGCGATCGCGAGGCCGGCCTCGATCGTTTCCGGATAGGCGAGCGGGGCGAAATAGGCACAGCCGGTCTCGACCACCAGGCCGATGACGTCACCCGCATGAATGTCCAGCCCGGCCTCCTCGATCAGGAAGGAATTCACCGCCGTGTCGAAAAACCCGTAATAGGCCGCATTGTTGACGTGGCCATAGATGTCATTGTCGGCCCAGCGGGTGGGCAGGTCACGCCAACGGGCATAATGATCGCGCAATCGTCTCTCGGTCACAGCACGGCCTCGTAACAGGCTTTCGCGGCGTCGAGTGTCATCTCCCGCGGATTGTTCACCAGGAGCCGGGTTACCTGCATGGCATCCTCCGCCAGTTTGGGAAGGTCATTATGACTGACTCCCACTTGCGAGAGCCGGGTCTCGATTCCCACCGCGTCGGCGATCCGCTCCATCTCCGCGACAAGGCCGTCGGTGGACGCCGCCAGACCCAGATGTGCGGCCAGTTCCGCATAGAGCGGTTCGGCAGCCGGAGCGTTGTAGCGCAATACGGGCGGCAGCATCAGCGAGTTCGAGAGACCGTGCGGCACGTGGAAAATCCCGCCGAGCGGATAGGCCAGCGCGTGCACCGCGCCGACCGGCGCATTGGCGAAGGCCTGGCCGGCGAGCAGGGCGCCCAGCAACATGTCCTCGCGGGCCTCGATATCGCCGCCATCACGGCAGGCGCGCTCGATCGCGCCGTGCAGTTTTTTCAGTCCGGCCAGAGCCAGGGCGTCGGAGACCGGGTTTTTCTCGATCCGGGTCGTATAGGCCTCGATTGCGTGCACCATCGCATCGATACCGGTTGCGGCCGTCACCGCCGAGGGCAGGCCGAGCGTCAGCTCGGCATCCAGGACGGCGAGGTCGGCGTAGAGCGCCGGCGCATTCACACCCATTTTCGAGGTCTCGCCGATCGTGATGACCGAAATCGGCGTCACTTCGGACCCGGTGCCGGCCGTCGTCGGCACCAGGATCAGCGGCAGCCGGGGGCCCGTGGCATTGTTCACGCCATACATGTCCTCCAGCCGCTGACTCGATCCCAGGAGGAGCGCAACGAGCTTGGCCGTGTCCATCGAGGACCCGCCGCCGAAACCGATAATGATCTCGGCTCCGAATCCGCGCGCCTGGTCTTCCGCAGCCAGCACCACATGGTCCGGCGGATCTGCGACCACGTCATCGAACACCGCGACAGACAGGCCCGCCTCTTCCAGCGAGGCGACCGCTCCGTCCAGCAGGCCGTGTCGCCGCACCCCCTTGTCGGTGACCAGGAAGATGCGCTTTGCCTTGCCGATCAACGGAGCGGCGATGCGAGCCAGTTTCCGCGTGGCACCCCGGCCGGAATGGATATGCGGCACAGTTCTGAAATCGAATCCGGTCATCGCCCTCTCCTCGGCGGGTGCCTCTCGTCGGTGAGTGATTGTGCAGACAGCGTGCGTCAGGTCCACCAGCTATGTGCGAGCCGGCTCCCGCAGCAAGCGAATATCGTAACGTCCGGGTCCCCTTCGAGGAGGCGTTGCACACAGGCCGCCTGGCGCCTG
The DNA here is from genome assembly GCA_965228215.1 of uncultured Maricaulis sp. Classification (GTDB taxonomy): domain Bacteria; phylum Pseudomonadota; class Alphaproteobacteria; order Caulobacterales; family Maricaulaceae; genus Maricaulis. The sequence continues at coordinate 1,018,947 of OZ245800.1, forward strand.
CGCCACCATTGGCGTCTAGATCACCAACAATGACTTGTAATTTCGATCATTCGGGAATTGTAAACCATTGCGTCAATTAAGAAATTGGCAACCAATAAACTTAGCTCAAGTCTAATATAAATCGCGTCCAATCGTCCCAAACTCGCATAAATCCCGAAAAGGGGACGATATGAAAAAAGTTCTGCGCAACACGGTGGCGTCCACGGTTCTGGCCCTGGCAGTCGCGCCTGTCGTATCAACGCCGACATTCGCCCAGGACAATGCCCGGAATACCAATCCTCCGGTCATCCTGTTCGCCCACAGCGGCGACATTGATCCGTTCCGCGGCGATATCGATCCCTTCACGGGCGACATCAATCCTTTCCGCGGTGACATCGATCCGTTCTACGGTGACATCAGCCCGTTCTGGGGTGATATCAGCCCGTTCTGGGGAGACATCGACCCGTTTGGCGGCGACATCAATCCGTTTGGTGGCGATATCAATCCGTTCTGGGGCGATATCGATCCGTTCGGTGGCGACATCGACCCGTTTGGTGGCGATATCGATCCGTTCTGGGGCGATATCAGCCCGTTCTGGGGCGATATCGGTCCCTTCTGGGGCGACATCAACGCATTGTGGGGCGATATCGATCCCTTCACGGAAACCGCTACGAGCGAGTATCAGGGTGTTGTAAACAGTCTGCAGGAAATCTTCGATCGCGCTGATGACGTCTTCGGAGAAGCGGTTGAATACCAGACCGGACGCTCGCTCCGCGACGCTGTCCTGGCGGATCTGCTCGCCAAGTACGGCCTGGACCTCAACGATCCGAACAGCCTTGCCAATCTGGACGGCGCTGATCGCTCGGCCTTCTTCCTCGATTTCTACGACGGCTTGATGGGTTACACCGGCGTTGATCGCGTCGATCACTGGATGGCGTCCGCCAATTGGTCACCTGCTCTTGCCCGATCTGTTGGTGGCGGCGAGAACATCGTGGTTGGTGTGTTGGACTTCAGCTTTACCGCGAGCGAAGCGCTGAACATCCTGCGGCTCCGGGGTGACCGGACCGATTACGGCTTCGCGCATGGCGCGGCCGTCGCCAGCCTGATCAATGCTCCGATCGATGGCCAGGGTGTGATGGGTGTCGCCCCCAGCGCGTCCATCTCCACCTACAACCCGTTCGATGAAACGCTGTCGACGAATTTCGACGAGGTCCGTACCGGCATGCTGCGGATGTTCAATGACCATATTCGTGTCCTAAACATGTCGCTGGGAGTGCCCGGCACGACCTTCGCCCAGGAATGGTCGGATGTCTTCGCACATTCTCGCATTGAGCCCCTTCGCGACCAAGCGGTCTTCGTTTTTGCAGCCGGCAATGACGGTTTTACACAAGACACGGACATCAACTGGAACCGCGTCAGGGATGTCTCCACGCTGCTCGTGGTGGGTTCGGTCGATCCGGCCAACAATATCTCGGTCTTTTCCAACCGTCCGGGTGATGCCTGCTTCACCGTGCGCACACACTGCCAGGACGGCTTCCGCCTGATGGACCGTTTCCTGGTCGCACCGGGCGAGCTGATGCTTGTTTCGGACGGCCATGGCGGCGTGACACGTCAGACCGGTACGTCCTTCGCCGCACCCCTGGTCTCCGGCGCAGCAGCCCTCGTGCAAGGCCGCTGGGGTTGGCTCCAGAGCCGCGATGTTGCGGACGTCCTGCTCCGCTCCGCCCGCGATCTCGGTGCCCCGGGCACCGACTCTGTCTACGGACGCGGCATGCTGGATATCGGCGCAGCACTGTCGCCGCTGGATCGGGACAATCTCTACATCGTCTTCGACGCCAATGACGCTCCGGAACGACGTGATGTTCAGGGTCCGGGCTGGAGTGCCGGCCGCCTGGTCTTCCATTCGGCCGACGAGAACAGCGTTGTGATGTTCGAGGACCTGAACGACACGTTCCGCGACTTCGTGGTCCCGCTGGACGAGCTGAATTTCGAACTGACGGAGGACGAGCTGGCTCGTGCGATGGACGCCCAGGCCTATCTGGCCGAGCGCAGCCAGACGACGACAACCACGACGACGACCACGTCAAGCGACGACGACGACGATGATGATGATGATGGCGGACGTCGGAGACGCGATCGCGATCGCGACTTCCGCGACACCCATGAGTACTCCGTGGCAATGTCGGGACGCGGCAATCTTCGTGTCAGCGCCATTGCCTCGGCCCGGGACCCGCATGATCGCGCCAGCAATCACGAGCTGGGCTTCCAGATCGGTGTCCGCGTCGCTGACGATCACGCCGGTCGCGAATTCCGCTTCGGTTACGGCGAGGGCGCACTGGCGCTAAGCACGCAGGAGGGTTTCGGCCTGTTCTCGGACCATCGTCCGGAAACCGGCGGTGTGAACCCGGTTCTCGGTTTCGCATCCGGTGGCCTGTACGGCATGGCCGGCTATGAGGTCTCCGAGCGCACACGCCTGACCTTCGGCCTGACCAGCAATTTCGAAGAGCTCAACACGGTGATGCCGCATTCCGGCGAGGAACTCAGCCTCAGCCCCGGCATGGATCCTTACGAGGCCGCAGCGCTCAGCGTCTCCGCCTCGCATACGGTGAATGATCGCGTCGAGGTAAATCTCGGCTATACGATGCTGCACGAGGAAACCGGCTTCCTCGGCGCCCAGGGCGCAGGTCCGCTGGACCTGTCGGGTGGCACGATGACGGATGCGGTCACGCTCGGCATCGCCAGCGAATTGCCGATGCACATCCGCCTGAACGCCTCGGCAACGGTCAGCCGGACGCGCGGAAGCGACCTCAACAGCGGATCGCTGCAGCTGAGCGAGAACACGCTGGCAACGGCCTTCCAGGTCTCGATGTCACGCGGTGCCGTTCTCTTCGACACGGACGCGGTTCGTGTCAGCTTCATCCAGCCCCTGCACGTTGAATCGGGTGCCCTGGAATACTCCACCGCTCGCGTCACGGATCGTGAGACGGGCACCATGGAGCTGACGTCCGAGACCTGGCGTCTGGGCGGCGAACGTCCGCTCTATGCCGAAGCCATGTATGGAATGACGCTCTTTGACGGGTCGACCGACTTCAACGTCTATTCCCGCATCGAGCTTGCCGGCGACGACCAGTACACCGAGTTCAGCGGTGTCACAGCCGGCGGACGTATCACCATCGAGTTCTGATCTCCACAGGCATGATGGCCAACAAGAGGACAGCCGCCTCCCTTCACGGGAAGGCGGCTGTTCCCTTGTTACTCGGCGCCCGGCAAGACCGCCGAGGTCTTGTTGACGATGCGCCACGCGCCGTCGATCCGGTAGAGAATGAAATAGTCGATGAAGGTTCGGTTCGTGCCGGCCAGTTCGAGCTTCACGAAGGCCATCTGGTCATCGACGATATCCATCATCATGATCCGGCCCTCATTGGGTGTCGGGATGGGGGCGTCCATGCGGGCCGCGAAATCACCGAGCGTCATGGATACCAGGCTGTCCGTCTCGTCGCGGCGGACGAATTTGAAATGCCCGTCTTCGGGTTCGAATGCCCGTTCCAGCCGGGCCTGCTCGCCGTTCTGACGTCCCCAGAAATAATCGGCGACCACGTCGCGGATTTCCGCCTCGTGATCATGCAGTACGGATTCGGATTGCGGGTCCTGTGCGATGGCCGGAGCGACCCCGGTCAGGGCCAGGGTGAACGCAAGAATAGAGTGTCTCATCTTGTCCTCTTTCCCCCGCGCCGGGACCTTCTCGCTAACACGCCTGAGACGCGCGCAGAACCCGCCTCACCGACTTGTGTTTACAAAGGACTGACCCAGAACCGGACACCTAGCCGAAACCGTGCCAATTCGCCTGTGTGGGAAGGTTAATCGATATAATTTTGAAATACTGGAATCACACCCTCCCGCGCCCTACCGTCGACCCACAACAAGAATATTGAATGTGTGGATGGTGCGTATGCCAGTGAAGGTGGATCTCTTCGCGGGCGACCGTTTTGTGGTCGTTGAAATCATGGGTCACGTGACCCGCCGGGAACTCGTCTGGGCGACCGAAAGCGCGCGCGATCTCGCGCGCACCCACGAGGTCAACGGCATCCTCGCGGATGCCCGGGGAATGGAAGTCGACCTGACGCCCGCCTTCGCCAGCGAGATCATCGAGAATTTCCTGCTCGCACTCGACAAGCCCCTGCCGGTCGCGGGCGTGCGGCCCGCCGGTTGGAGCGACCTGCACCAGGAAGCGGCCCAGAAGACCCTCGACACGCTCGCCACACAGACCCTGTCCTTCCCCGATCGCGAGGCGGCCCTCGCCTGGCTCCGGGGACAGGTCGAGGACCGGCTCGAGGACCTCTAGGCCGGCGGCCACTGGCGGGCCCTGTTCAGCTTTGCCATAGTGCCGGCATGTCGATCTCGATCACCCCGGATACAGAAACCGGCATTTTGCGAATCCAAATCGATGGATTTGCCTCCCGCCGGGATATCGCGATCGCAACCGAACGCGCGGTGGAGGCAGGCGAGCAATTGCGCCATCGGGCCGTGCTGATCGATGCGCGGCGGGCGGAGGTCCGCACCGAGGATGCGGTGTGGGCCGAGTCTATCGAGGACGTCCTCGTCGCGTCGCGCCCCGACGCTCCCATCGCCTATCTGCCGCCTCCCGAATGGCCGGAGAGCCGCGCGGGCATTGCGCGGGAAAGCGCCGCCACGGTCGGCATCACATTCGATATCTTTGCCGACCCCGAGCCGGCCCTGGACTGGCTGAACCGGCACATGCCGTCAGGGCCGGAGGCCGGCTGAGCCCCGATACAAAAAGAGCGGCCCCGCGGGACCGCTCTTTCCGACAGATCTGTCTCACAACTACTGCATCGTCGGGATGACGAACGCCTGGTCACCGATATCGCCGGTGGGCCAGCGCTGGGTGACCGTCTTGATCTTCGTGAAGAAGCGGATGCCGTCCGTGCCGTACTGGTTGGTATCGGTGAAGGCCGAGCGCTTCCAGCCGCCGAAGGAATGATAGGCGACCGGCACCGGGATCGGCACATTGATACCGACCATGCCGACATTGACCTTCGACGCGAATTCGCGAGCGGCAAGGCCGTTACGGGTGAAGATGGCAACGCCGTTTCCGTACTGGTGCTGGCTGGGCAGGGCGGCGGCCTGTTCAAGATCATCCGCACGCACGACCTGCAGCACCGGGCCGAAGATCTCTTCCTGGTAGGAGGTCATGGCCGTGGTGACATTGTCGAACAGCGTCGGGCCGATGAAATATCCGCCTTCATGGCCCTGGAGCTCGAACCCGCGACCGTCCAGCAGGAGGTCGGCGCCTTCCTCGACACCTTTCTGGATCCAGTTCTCGATGCTCGCACGGTGTGCCGCCGAGACGACCGGACCGTAGTGGGCGCTCTCATCCGTCGAGACACCGACGCGCAGGCCCTGGGCCGCTTCGCGGATGCGACCGACAAACTCGTCCGCCGTGTCCTTGCCCACCGGAACGGCAACCGGCAGGGCCATGCAGCGTTCGCCGGCGGAGCCATAAGCCGCGCCGAGGAAATCGGTCACGACCTGGTCCATGTCGGCGTCGGGCATGATGATGCCGTGGTTCTTGGCGCCGCCCATGGCCTGGAAACGCTTGCCGTTCGCAGCGCAGGTCGAGGCGATGTAGTGGGCGATGTTGGAGGAACCGACAAAGCTGACGGCGCGGACCTCGTCATGATGGAGAAGCGCGTCCACCGCTTCCTTGTCGCCATGCACGATCTGCAGCACGCCTTCCGGCAGGCCCGCTTCCATCCACAATTCGGCGAGACGGACCGGAACCGACGGGTCCTTCTCGGACGGTTTCAGCACCAGCGCGTTGCCGGTCGACAGGGCCATGCCCATGAACCACATCGGGATCATGGCGGGGAAGTTGAACGGCGAGATACCTGCGACGACGCCCAGAGGCTGGCGCATGGAATAGACGTCGATCCCCGTACCGGCGCTCTCGGTGTATTCGCCCTTGAGCAGGTGCGGTACGCCGCAAGCAAACTCGATGACTTCCAGGCCGCGGATGAGATCACCCTTGGCATCGGCGATCACCTTGCCGTGCTCTGACGACAGCAGCTCGGCCAGGGAGTCCATCTCGGCCTCGACCAGCATCTTGTATTTCATCAGCACGCGGGCGCGTCGCTGTGGGTTCATCGCGGCCCAGACGGCCTGCCCTTTGCGGGCGCCCTCGACGGCACGGGCGACCTCATCCGCGGTGGCAAGCTGGACCTTGGCCTGGACCTCGCCCGTATTCGGATTGAAGACATCGCCAAACCGGCCCGACTGACCGGTGTAGGATTGACCATCGATGAAATGATGGATGTCGCGCGTCATGAACATCGCTCCCCGACACTGTGGATGAAACGGATCCCGGTTCGGACCCGCCGTTTTCTTGGGGCTCACTTAGTACTTCAAGGCCGGCCTGTCGAGCTGTGTACATATCGATTCCGGCAGTCAGACGCCGCGCCTGGAAGACGGGGCCGTTGCCCTTCTACAACAGCACTGCATTTGAAATACGACGAATGACCTCAATTGCTTGACGGACAACCCGTTTAGCGAAGTATATTAGATACGAGGGAGGCAATTTCCGGTTGCATGAGTAGAGTTTGGCACGGGGGAACCCGCCGGAATGCGCCCGTATATCAAGAACCTGAGGTTCGAAGGGGAAAGTACATGTCCACGAAACGCCTTGGCCGCGCCTTCAAGCGCGCGCTGACCGTAACTGCATCTGCATCCATTCTCGCAATGGCTGCCTCCACCGCACACGCGCTCCCGGGCCGCGATGATGTCGGTGTCGACGGAATGGTCGACACGGGCAATCAGTGGGCCGGCGTCGGCATGATGTTCGCCGGTGGTTTTGTCTGCACCGGTCAGCTCATCAACCCGCGGACGGTGATTTTCGCTGCACACTGTGCGGACAATGCCCCGAACGCCGATTACGGCACGTTCGGCACGATCCCGATGGCCTTCAGCTTCGGCGTCGACGCCCTGCCGGGCTTCCAGAACTGGTTCGCCAACGCGTTTACGTCCAATCCGGACATGCACGTCTACAACGTGCTCCAGTACCAGACGGTCCTGGACACGGCCTTCAGCTTCCCGGGTGCCGACGTTGCCCTGGCCACGCTCGACACGCCGGCCATCGGCCTGCCGACCTACGGCATGCTGTTCTCCCCGATCGATGCCGCACGTCCCGTGTCCATGGTCGGTTATGGTGGTAACGGCATCGGCTCCACCGGCCCGATCGGTGGTATCGACTGGAAGCGTCGCGCCGGCGAAAACATGGTCGACGCCCTGATCTCCCAGGACGATTTCATCTCGGCCACTTTCGGCATCGCGCCGGGCAGCTGGTCCGGCCTCGTGGGCCCGACCGGCTCGCAGCTGCTGTACCACACGGACTTTGACCGCCCGAACCGCAATGCGAATGATTGTACGCGCGGCCCGGCCTTCATCGGCCCGAACGACATTACCTGTGCGACCCCGCCGTTCAGCGGCGCGATCACGTTCGACTTCACGTCGGCCGTGCAGTTCGGCGATCACATGGACTGGTTCCCGGGTGACGCAACCGCACGCGAGGCCGGTACGGCAGGCGGTGACTCCGGTTCCGCACTGTTCTCGAACTTCGGCGGCCAGGAACTGATCCTCGGCGTCCTGTCGGGCGGCTGGAACTTCACCAGCCCGTTCGGTGGTTATGGCGACATCAGCTATTACAACCCGCTCTTCCTCTACCAGAACTGGATCGTGGCCCAGAACCCGATGGTCTACGCCTCGGCTGTTGCTGGTGACGGCAACTGGTCTGACGCCAACCACTGGCAGCAGGATATCGACCCGAACTATTTCGTGCTCGACGCCAACGGCAATGCCGTGAACGGCCTGTCCGGCACGGCTCCGACGAGCGCTCTGGACGCGATGACCCTTCCGGGCAATCCGTTCGGCACGATCTTCGACACCGAGGTCAATGCCTTCCGCGCTGGCGGCGCACCGGCTGAAGCCGGCAATGGCGGCAATCTGACGGTCTCGTCCATCGGTTCGTCCAACTTCCGTGGCTCGGCTTCCCTGCCGGGTATGGACAACAAGGCCAGCGACACTCAGGTCCAGGACGGCAATCTGTCCGCTCCAGCCGCCGACGAGTTCAAGGGCGCGGGCGACCAGATCCAGGATGTCGACCTGAGCGGCGATTTCGGCGCGACGGTCTCCCAGGACGGTACCAGCTCCGTCGTGAACAATCTCGCTCCGGGCACCTGGGTTCCGAACAACCATTTCGGTACGTATGGCGCCTTCGCAGGCGGCAGTGTTGCGCGCTTCTTCAACGTCAACCTGTCGAACGCCGGCACGACGACGCTGGACATGAATGTCGAGCTCGACACCATGGGCGTCTCCAACGCGAATGCTCGCTTCAACATCGGCGCACCGTGGACGTTCAACACGCTCATCGCGTTCAACCAGTCGGCCGGTACGGTTGACCTGAACGGTCGCGTGAACGCTCGCGAATACATGATGACCGGCGGTCTCCTGATGGGTACCGGCGAGCTCAACACGATGACACTGTGGAATGTCGGCGGCACGGTCATGCCGGGCTCCGAATCCGCAACCGGCACCCTCACTGTCATGGGTGACTATGTTCAGACGAGCGCCGGTCGCCTGGTCATCAATGTCGGCAATGGCGGCAATTCCGTCCTCAACGTGACGGGCGCAGCCTCGCTCGACGGTGACCTCGTGTTCAACCCGCTGGCCGGCTACACGCCGCAATTCGGCGACTCGGTGACCTTCCTGAACGCGACGTCCACGGTCGGTTCCTTCGCCAACGTCGTTGACCTGCCGGGCGTCCTGACCCCGACCCTGTCCCTCGCGGCAGGCACGGGCCGGATCACGCTCTCCGCAGCCAATTTCAACACGCAGGCCACCTTCACCAACGCGTTCCAGACGAATATCGCCGCGGCACTCGATGCCGGTCGTGCCTCGTCCTACACCGCGCTGGAAGATGTCTACACGCCGCTCGATCTGCTGAACGACGGCGCGCTGACCACGGCGCTGGATTCCCTGGCACCGTATGAAGCCGTCCAGTTCGACCGCTCGGTCCGCGTCCACTCGACCACGCTGAACTCGGCTCTGATGAGCCATATCGGCTCCGGTTATGGACACGGCGGCGACGACATTTCGATGGTCCTCGCCTCGGTTGAACAGCATTCCGGCAACATCTCTGACACGCAGTCCCTGAGCGGTGCAAAATCGCTCTTCCGCCGTGTCTTCCAGGATGGTGGCAGCAGTGCCGAGCGCGGTGTTCGCGCCTTCGGCGAGCTGGGTATGATCCAGGCCGATACGCAGATGATTGTCGGAACGCCGGATTCGGCAGTTGACGGTCACTTCACCCTCTTCGGCTTCGAAGCCTCGACAGGTGGCAACTGGTCGGGCGGTCTCGCTCTCGGCTTCGCCGACACCGAGAACGTCGCCAACAGCACGCTGGGTGTGGTCCGGTCGGAAGTCGACTCGACGCAGTTCACCCTGTTTGCGACCTATCGCGGTGACGTTCTGAGCGCGGTCTTCCAGACCAACTCGGCAGACCACGATAACCTGGCCAATCGCAATGTGAATCTCGGCGGACTCATCGTTCCGTCAGTGTCCAAGTATGGCGGCAGCAGCTTCGGCGCCGGTGCCACCTTCTCGTGGAATCTGATGGGTGAAGACGCCAATGTGCGCTGGGATCCGGTCGTCAGCATCGACTACAACCGCTTCGAATTCGAATCGGCTACGTCGACCGCCGGCACTGCCGGTCTGAACATCGCCGGTCGCGAAGTCGACAGCGTGATCGGTCGCGTGGGCTTCGCCTTCCGCAATCAGGGCAGCGGCATCCGTCCGTACTTCTACGCCGGTCTGGCCAAGGAGATGGGCAGCGGTACCGAAGCGTACTCGGCCAACTTCTCCTCCGCTCCGTCGGTGAGCTTCTCCGCACCGGGCGGCTACAACCTGGCCAATACCTGGATGGAGACGGCCATGGGTGTGGACTTCAACTTCGAAGATGGTTCCACGCTGACCTTCGGCTACGAGACCGACATCAACCGCGATGTCATCGACCGGGAGATCGCCACGATTTCCTACTCGCGCACCTTCTGATCCAACCGATCAGATCGTGAAGAGACAACGCCCGGCTGGTTATCCAGCCGGGCGTTTCCTTTTTGTAATCCCGCACCGCGACGGGAATGCCTCTCCGGCACGTATCTGCCTTGTCGTTCGCACCCCACTGGGAGTTCCCTACGCATGGCACGTAAACACGTCCTCGCCCCACTCGTCCTTGCCGTCCTCACCGCCGTTTCGGTGACAGCCTGTTCCTCAGGCCGGACCGGGCCCGGCGGAGAGGGGCCCGGCAGTGGCGGGTCCGCGCAGGGTCAAGCCTCTCCCGGCCGGGGTGCGGGCGACAGCTTCACCCGCGCCGCACGCCTGGTTGATGCCGGCGAATACGAGACAGCCCTGCCGGCACTGCGCTGTATCGCTGACCAGGGCCGCGGTTACGAGATCGCCCAATTTCTCGCAGGCCACAGTGCGCTGATGCTGTCGGAAGCCGAGGGCACGCCGGACATCCTGCGCGGCGAACTCCGTGTCGAGGGATTTGACCGGCTCATCCTCGCGGCAAATGCCGGATGGCCCTCGGCCCAGGCTGAGCTGGCCCGCTGGTTCGCCGACACGCCGGGTGATCAGGCCCGGCACCAGGCTGCCTACTGGGCCGCCGTCTATCGCGCTAATCGCCGCGATCTCGCCTATGGTCTCGATCGTCTGGATGATGGCCTGGAAGCGGAAATCCGCGAGTCCGCCGGCGAGGAAGTGGCCCGGGCAGCTGAAATCGAGGCGGACGCATTCACTCTCGACTTCATGCCGAGCGTGGACACCCGACCGGAGTGCGCACGTTTCGTGCGCCGGGCGGGCGCTCAGGGCGAATTCCGGCGCGCGCAGGGCTCGGAAAATCGGGGTGGTCGAGGTCGCGGTGGAGCCGGGCGCAGGCCCGGCAGCGAACTACATCCCGCGCTCTAGGCTTCGTCTTTCGACAGCAGAACGCCCGCGATCGCCGCTGCCATCAGCGCGCCGATGATCTGCATGGCGATGAAAACAGGCACACCCGCCGGCGCGATACCGGCAAATGTGTCCGTCAGGCCCCTGGCGATTGTCACCGCAGGATTCGCGAAGCTCGTGGACGCCGTGAACCAGTAGGCGCCGGTGATGTAGAGGCCAACCACCCATGCAACGCTGTCCGGCCTGTAGCGCACGGACAGCAGGATGAAGAGCACGAGACCCAGCGTTGCGATGATTTCGGCGAACCACAGATCTGGACCCGTCCGGACCGTCTGTGAGATCTGGATGATGTCCTGGTCGAACATGGCGTGGGCACACCAGACGCCCAGAATGGCCGACGCGACCTGGACCAGCACATAGGCGACTGCGAGAGCGGCCCGGATTTCCTGCCGCATCCACATGACCAGCGTGACGGCGGGGTTGAAATGCGCTCCGGAGACGGGTCCGAGCGTCATGATCAAGACAACCAGCGCCACGCCCGTTGCGATCGCATTGGCCAGCAATGCCAGTGCGACATCCTCCGTCAGCGTCTCTGCCATGATGCCACTGCCAACCACGGCGATTAGGAGAAAGGCCGTTCCGACGCCCTCAGCGACGAGTTTTCTGAAGTCCTGTGAATTCATCCGGTCAGATCTGTCCGATGCCCTGCAGCGCCTTGCGCAATTGCTCGCGATCAATCGCCAGGTCCGGAAGGGACAGGAAGGCCTCGATGCGCGCCTCCATCTGACCGAAGGCTGTCGCGAAAGCAAGGCGTCTTGCGGACTGGGTGCCCGTTGCAACGGCCGGGTCGGGAATACCCCAATGTGCGCTCACCGGCTGACCGGGCCAGATCGGACAGGCCTCGGAAGCAGCGGAATCACAGACCGTGAATACGAAGTCGAGCGGCGCTTCCGTCAATTCATCCGCGAATTCATCCCAGCTCTTCGATCGCAGGTTGGACGTATCGAACCCCTTGTCCTGCAACAGCTCGAGGGCCAACGGGTGAACACGGCCCGCCGGTTGTGAGCCCGCCGAGAGCGACAGGAAGCGCTCGCCTCCGCGTGCGCGGAGAATGGCTTCAGCGAGGATGGATCGGGCGGAATTCCCGGTGCAGAGGAAGAGCACCTTGAGAGGATGATTCATGAAACAGCTTGCAGCGAATTCGGATCTTCGGACTGAAAATCCGGATCGCAGATTTCAGCCTGCTTGTCGAAACAGTCCTGCAGCAGGAATTGAACCAGCTCCCGCGCGCCGGTCGTATCCAGGGAATAGAGCATGAAGCGTGACCGGCGTTCCGCGCGGATCAGCCCAGCGCGCTCAAGAGCCTGGAGATGACCGGTCATCGTGGAAGGCGGCACATCGAATCCGTCCGCCAGTTCGCCTGCAGGGACCGAGCCGGGGGCACGGGCACACAATTCCCGGAACAGGGCGAGACGCACGGGGTGCGAGAGGGCGGCGAAGCTGGCTACGGCGTGTCGAGCAGTCATGTCTCCCGATTACGATGCCTACGTAATCGAAAGATCGCAGTTCCAAGACAGTTTTGTGATGTGTTGGCGACGGTTCGGTGACTCAGCGGAAGCGATCGATCCGCGCCTGCAAGACCGCGTCCGGCCGGCGGCCGAAAATCGTCCGCATTACACCGGCGACAAAACCTTCCTTCAGGCCATCGGGGCGACGGGCCGGGCTGGCCACCTCACCAAGGCGAGCACGTCCGGCCTCATCGCAATAGGGCGCAATCTTGCGGAACACGGCGACATTACCGCCGATCATTTCTTCCAGCGACCAGGTCTTGTCGGCCATCAGCGCATCAGCAAGCCGGGCTCCGGAATCGGAATCCGCATCCTGGAGGATGAGAAGACCGCCAAGTTTCAGGCGACCGGCGATGCGACGCCAATTGCCGGCAAGCATGGGGAAGCTGAGATCCGAACCGATCAGGGCCATATCGACCCGAGCGTTCGGGCGGGCCGCATTGAAGGACCGAAGGCGATCCGCCGAAATCGCACGGTTCTCACACGTGGTCTGCATGGCTTCGATATCGGTCACGGATGCGATCATCTCGTGGAATGTGCCCGACCGGAGAAGGTCAGCCCCGAATTCACTACGCCCCAGCTGGACCGTCTTGTCTCCGGGCTTGGCCGCGATCGCGATGAAATCAGCAACCAGATCATCACGCGGATTGGTCCGCTTGAACGCGATTTTCCGGATCTTGCCTGCCGGCGAGCTCGCTTGAGATGTCATGGCGCGTTCCAATCCTAAACAAGAGGTTAAGCCTGGAACTGCCATCGCAAGCCGCGGGCCAGACTGGCAAGATTTGCTTAACCATGATCGGGCCTCGTCTCGAAAACCCATATATTCCTGTTACTTGGAGGGCGCGCCGCTTCCGTCGCTCGCGATTGCTGCGGTGCTTAACGACGGATTTATTGCGTCCGGACGCATCTGATTGTTTTCTGAGACCATGAGCATTGCCGATTCTCCGGATGCGCAGCCGCCTCAGCACATCGTCGATGAGCTTATCGAGGACCGCGCGCCGAAACTGATCCACACCCCTCTGTGGCCGGTCATCAAGACCGTCGGCTATCCCCTGCTGGGCTATCGCACAGCGGTGGAGATGGCTGACGAGATCGCGGAGAAGACGGGCACGGAATGCCTGGACTGGACCGCGGATTATCTTCGCCTTCAAGTGGAGACGATGGGTCTGGAAAATGTTCCGAAGACCGGTGGCTGCGTGATCGTTGCGAACCATCCCGGCGGTATCGCGGACGGGCTGGCGCTCTGGCAGATCATGCGCGAACACCGCTCGGACATGCTGTTCTTCGCCAATCGTGACGCACTGAAAGTCTGCCCCGGCCTGGAAGAACGGATCATCCCGGTGGAATGGCGTGACGATGATCGCAATCGCATGCAATCGCGGGATCTGCTGAAGCGCTCGATCGAGGAATTCCGCGCCGGCAAATGCATCGTCATCTTCCCCTCCGGACGCATGTCGGAATGGAATTGGAGCAAGTGGGGGCTGAAGGAGAAACCCTGGCAGCCGACCGCGGTCAGTTTCGCGCGTAAATTCGGCGTGCCGGTGATTCCGCTGGCGGTGCGCCAACGCATGCCTTTCCTGTATTACGCCCTCGCCCAGATCCATGAAGAGCTCAAGGATATGACAATCTTCCAGGGCCTGATCGGCAAGAAGGATTCCCGCTATCGCCTGGCCTTTGGTCGGGCGATGGAATTCAGCCGGGATGATGGTTCGGATGCAGAACTGACCGAGATGGTCCGCGAGATCTGCGAGACCCAGGCCTGGGCAAAATAAAACCCCTCCACGATGGGAGGGGTTTCAAATCCAGACATCTGCGGTCGATCAGCTCTCGCGCTCGACCATCATTTTCTTGATCTCGCCGATCGCCTGCGCCGGGTTCAGGCCCTTCGGGCAGACCTGGGCGCAATTCATGATCGTGTGGCAGCGATAGAGTTTGAACGGGTCGTTGAGATCGTCCAGGCGCTCGCCCGTTGCCTCGTCGCGGCTGTCGATCAGCCAGCGATAGGCCTGCAGCAGGGCCGCCGGACCCATGTATTTGTCGCCATTCCACCAATAGGACGGGCAGGACGTGGAGCACGAGGCGCACATGATGCACTCGTAGAGGCCGTCCAGCTTTTCGCGATCTTCCTGGCTCTGCTTCCACTCCTTTTCCGGTGCCGGTGTATCCGTCTTGAGATACGGCTTCACGGCGGCGTGCTGGGCGTAGAATTGCGTCAGGTCCGGGATGAGGTCCTTGACCACCGGCTGGTGCGGCAGGGGCGCGATCGTGATCGTGCCCTTGTAGTCATCAATGCCGGAGGTACAGGCGATCGTGTTGCGACCGCCGATATTCATCGAGCAGGAGCCGCACACACCCTCGCGACAGGACCGGCGGAAGGCCAGCGAGCTGTCGATATTGTTCTTGATCCACAACAGGGCATCGAGAACCATCGGCCCGCAATCATCCATGTCCACCTTGTAGGTGTCGAAGGTCGGGCCGCCTTCACTCTCGGGGTCGTACCGGTAGATCCGGAAAGACCGCGTGTTCTTGGCGCCGTCCGGCTTGGGCCAGGACTTGCCCTTCTTGGGTTGGGAGCCTTTGGGAAGCGTAAGCTGAACCATGATCGTCTTTCCCTAGTAAACCCGTGCCTTGGGCTCGATATACTCGATCTCGTTGGACATGGTGTAGGTGTGCACCGGACGGTAATCGAGCTTCACATTGCCCTGCTCGTCGCACCAGGCCAGCGTGTGTTTCATCCACTTGTCGTCATCGCGATCGGAGAAGTCCTCACGGGCATGGGCGCCGCGGCTTTCCTCGCGATTGGCCGCACCATTCACGGTGACCGCTGCCTGGGACAGGAGATTGTCGAGCTCGAGTGTTTCCATGAGATCCGTGTTCCAGATCATGGTGCGATCCGTCACGCCAACATCGGGCAGACCCGTATAGACTTTCTGAATACGGCGTACGCCTTCGTCGAGCACTTCGCCGGTGCGGAAGACGGCGCAGTTTTCCTGCATCGACTTCTGCATTTCCAGGCGAAGCTTGGCTGTCGGCGTGCCGCCGGAGGCATTGCGATACTTGTCCAGACGATCCAGCGAGTTCTGGCCGTCCTTGGCCGTCAGCTCGGGCTGGGTCGCGCCCGCGGTGACCGTCTCGCCCACGCGCAGGCCTGCGGCGCGGCCGAACACGACCAGGTCGATCAGCGAGTTGGAACCGAGGCGGTTGGCGCCGTGCACCGACACGCAGGCCGCTTCACCGACGGCCATCAGGCCCGGCACGACCGTATCCGGATCATCCCCGACCTTGGTCAGGACCTCACCGTGATAATTGGTCGGGATACCGCCCATATTGTAGTGGACCGTCGGAAGGACCGGGATCGGCGCCTTGGTGACGTCGACGCCCGCGAAGACCTTCGCGCTCTCCGAAATACCCGGCAGGCGCTCGGCCAGGATGGCCGGGTCCAGGTGGTCCAGATGGAGGTGGATGTGATCGCCATTGGCGCCGACACCACGGCCTTCGCGAATCTCTACCGTCATCGAGCGCGAGACAACATCGCGTGAGGCGAGGTCTTTTGCGGACGGGGCGTAACGCTCCATGAAGCGCTCGCCGTTCGAATTGGTCAGGTAACCGCCCTCACCACGCGCGCCCTCGGTGATGAGAACGCCGGCGCCGTAGATACCCGTCGGGTGGAATTGCACGAATTCCATGTCCTGCAGCGGCAGGCCGGCGCGCAGCACCATTGCATTGCCGTCACCCGTACAGGTGTGGGCCGACGTCGCGGAGAAATAGGCGCGGCCATAACCGCCTGTCGCCAGGATCACGGTCTGGGCGCGGAAACGGTGCAGCGTGCCGTCATCCAGCTTCCACGCGGTAATACCGCGGCAGGCACCCTCATCGTCCATGATCAGGTCGAGCGCGAAATACTCGATGAAGAATTCGGTCTCGTTGCGCACGGACTGGCCGTAGAGTGTGTGGAGGATGGCGTGACCTGTCCGGTCGGCGGCGGCGCAGGTACGCTGCACCGGGCCTTCACCGAAATTGCGGGTCATGCCACCGAAGGCACGCTGATAGATCTTGCCGTCTTCGGTCCGCGAGAAGGGCACACCCCAGTGTTCCAGCTCGTACACGGCTTCCGGCGCATTGCGGCAGAGATATTCGATCGCGTCCTGGTCACCCAGCCAGTCCGACCCTTTCACGGTGTCGTACATGTGCCAGCGCCAGTCATCCTCGCCCATATTGCCCAGCGAGGCGGAGATACCGCCCTGGGCGGCCACCGTGTGGGAGCGGGTCGGGAAGACCTTGGAGATACAGGCGGTCCGCAGACCAGCCTGAGAGGCACCGAGGGCGGCGCGCAGGCCGGATCCGCCGGCGCCGACGACCACGACGTCATAAGTGTGATCAATCCAGTTGTATTCGGCCATGGATATCGTCCGTTACAGCGCGATTTTGACAATGCAGAAAGCGGCGACCAGACCCAGCCCCAGCGTGAGGAGCGTATTGCCGATCAGCAGGAGCGCTTTCGTGCCTGATTTGTGGATGTAGTCCTCGATGACCACCTGCATACCCAGGCGCATGTGGTAGAACGCCGCAGCCAGGGTGAGCAGGGTGATGATCGCGCCCGGCGTGGACGCCAGGAAGGCGCGCATCGCGTCGGGATCCGGAGCCCCGGAATTGGCGAGCATCCAGACGAAGACCGGCGCCAGCAGGAAGACGGCGACCGAGGAGACGCGGTGGGCAATCCAGTGACCGGCACCATGGCCGGACGCGCCCAGCCCGCGGGCTTTCTTGGTGGGGGTGCGAAAATCCGTCATCGATCAATTCCCCATGTTCAGCCAGAGCAGCGCTGTCGGGATGACGGCGGCGATCATGATCATGATGGAGCGGCGGTTGGATCCTTCCGGATCGAAACCCTTGCCGAAATCCCAGACCAGGTGGCGCAAGCCGTTCAGCCAGTGATAGCTGACCGAATAGGTCAGAGCGATGAGGCCGAAACGCGTGACCCAGGCCATCCAGCCCTCGAACAGGAAGGCGATCGAGCCTTCCGCACCGAGCGTGAGCAGGAGGATCCAGATCGCGATGGCGACTGCGCCGATATAGTTGGCGACACCGGTTGCGCGATGGAGAATGGAAGACGCCATCGTCGCATGCCAGCGCCAGACCTGGAGATGCGGCGACAAGGGCCGCGGGTCGGTCCGATCGGAAGCCATGAGGCACCCTTTCAAGTTTTGCTGTACATCCCGCCGCGACAAGCCCCGTTCGCGCCGGTGGGGGTGAGTGTTACGCAGCACAATAGGCCGCAGGATGTCAGGGTCAACGCGGGCCGCGGCTCACCGCTGACAAGATCCGGACATTTTCTATGCAAATTGCCTGACGCCCCTGTCTATGCTGAGTTCGCGACATGACAAACCCTCTTTTCCACGCCGTCATCACCGGGATCGCAACTGGCATCGGTCACGCGACGACCGAGCGGCTCGTCGCCGCCGGATCGCATGTCTTCGGCACGGTGCTGGACCAGGCCGAAGCCGACGCCGCCAGCGCCAAATTCGGCGAGGCCGTAACGCCGATCATCATGGATGTCACGGATGATGCCGCCGTTGCCCGCGCCGCGAAACAGGTAGACGAAGCTCTTGGAGACCGGCGGCTGGACGGCCTGGTCAACAATGCCGGCATCGCTGTCGGCGGACCGGCGATGGATCTGCCGATCGCGGACTTCCAGATGCAGATGGAGGTCAATGTCACCGGCATGCTGCGCGTGACCCAGGCCTTTGGTCCACTACTGGGAACGGATCCCGAGCGCACGGGCAAGCCGGGGCGGATCGTCAATATCTCCTCGGTCGCCGGACAGCTGGGCTCGCCCTTCCTGGCACCCTATGTGGCGTCGAAACACGCCGTCGAAGGGCTCAGCAAATCCCTGCGCATCGAACTCCTTCACTACGGCATCGACGTGATCATGATCGGACCGGGACCGGTCGCCACGCCGATCTGGGAGAAGGCGCAGGAGATCGACGATACGCCCTATCACAACTCCCCGCTCTACCCGGCGATGAAGAATGTCCGCGACTATTTCAGCGCGGCCGGTCCGGCCGGATTGCCGCCCTCGCGCATCGCCGATCGCATCCATCACGCGCTGACAACGGAGAAGCCGCGTCAGCGATATGCGGAAGTACCCCAGCGCTTTCAGAACTGGTCGCTGCCCAAACTCCTGCCGGGAAAATGGCTCGACCGGATGATCGCGAAACGGGCCGGCATCGTAGAAGATTGAGTCAGCCGGGCTCCGGCCATTACAGGGCTCGAACAGGGATCGCCTTCGCGGCGGTTACAGAAAGGGAATGCTCATGACCGACACATCACGCGCCGCCGTCGTTACCGGGGCCTCGACCGGAATCGGTCTCGCCTGTGTCCAGCGACTCACCCAGGAGGGCTGGCATGTCTTCGCCGCCGTCCGGAAGGCCGAAGATGGCGATCGACTCGTCAATGATTTCGGCGCCAGCGTCACACCGCTCATCATGGACGTCACCGACGGACCGGCCATCAAGGCCGCCGCCGACCAGGTGCGCGCCGCGCTGGATGGCAAAACCCTCAAGGGCCTTGTGAACAATGCCGGCATCGCCGTTGCCGGCCCCTTGCTGGAGCTTCCGCTTGAGGATTTCGAGCGCCAGATGGACGTCAACGTCACGGGCATCGTGCGCGTGACCCAGGCTTTCGGCCCGCTGCTTGGTGCCGACAAGACGCTGGACGGTGAACCGGGCCGCATCGTGATGATGTCGTCGGTGGCCGGTGAAATGGGTGCGCCCTTCATGAGCCCCTATTCCGCCTCCAAACATGCGGTTGAAGGCATTTCCAAATCCCTGCGTCGCGAACTCATGCTCTACGGTATCCAGGTCATCGTGATCGGTCCGGGCGCTGTCGCCACCCCGATCTGGGAGAAGGCCGAGGAGATTGACGTCGCTCCTTATGGTAACTCGGATTTCTTCGAGCCGCTCAAGCGTATCCGTAACTGGATGACGAAAAACGGCCCGGCCGGTTTCCCGCCGTCCAAGATCGCCGACCGTGTTTTCCGCGCCTTCACCGAGGACAAGCCGAAATTCCGTTACGCCATCGTGCCCCAGCGCCTGACGAACTGGTCCCTGCCGAAACTGCTGCCGGACCGCATGGTCGACAATATGGTCGCCAAGCGGGTCGGGCTGCGGCCGGAAGACCTCTGATTTCTTTCAGAGCTTTCACTTTCTGGCCGAGGTTTAAGTCGTCTTGCCGGAACGGGTCTGCCATATCGCCTGAAACATCAGGGGACAGTCATGCTCGTATCCGCACTACTCGCCGGCCTGCTCTCGACTCAGGCGCCGGCCGGCGAAACCACCGCCTACACGATCGATATCCAGGACACTGGCAGCGAGATCGTCGATGTCCGCATCGGTGTCCGCTTTCGCGGTGATGAGGACGGCGTCACCAGCCTGCACCTGCCCTCCGACTGGGGTGGTGAGACAGAGCTCTGGCGGAATCTGGACGCGCTGACCGTTTTCGGGGGCGATGCGCGGATCGAGCCCGGCGAAACACCGGACGAGCGTGTCATTCGCCACGCCCCCGGTGCGACTCTGACAGCCAGTTATCGCGTCCTGCCGGATCGCCCCGGTGCGCCGCAGGCGGTTGCGGGCGATTATTACCGGCCGGTCGTGACGCGGGATATCGTCCACCTGATCGGCCTCACCTATCTGGTGATCCCCGACACCATCACCGAACAGGTCTCCGTCGAGCTCGACGCACCGGACGGATGGACGCTCGCCTCGGATCTCGAACATGCAGGCCTGACCTCCCAGGCGCTCGCGGAGAGTATTCTTGTTGCTGGAGATTTCCGCCTGGAGACGCGATCGGTGAACGGTGCCGATCTGCGCATCGCCATTCACGGTACGCACTCAGCGAGCGACGAGGTCTTCGGCGAAATGGCCGAAGCCGTGCTGCGGGCTAACCAGGCCTATTGGGACGATACTGGCGAGCCCTATCTGATCACCGTCCTGCCACTGGGTGCCGAGCCAGGCATGTCCAGCGTCGGCGGGACCAATCTTGCGGATTCCTTTGCCTTTTTCGCGACCGACAATGCGGAAAGCGCCATTCTCGAACGCATTCTGATGCACGAGCATGTCCATACGTGGAATCCCAATCGCCTGGGTGGTCTGGTCGACGGCCCCGCACAGCCGGGCGAATACTGGTTCTCCGAAGGGTTCACGGACTTCCTCACCCAACGCGCCGCTGTTCGCGGCGCTGTCTGGCCGGCCGCAACGGCCCTGCAATCGTGGAATGAAGCCCTGATGGAGAACGCACAATCGGCTGTCCGTGACGCTCCCAACACGGCGATCGAAACCGGTTTCTGGACAGATCCGGACTTCCAGCGCCTGCCCTATCATCGCGGCATGATCTTCGCGGCCCTGGTGGATGCGCGCATCCGGGAGGCCACCGGCGGCGTCATGGATCTCGACAATGTTCTGCACGCCATGGCGGACGAGGAGAGCGAGACTACCGCCGCTGAACGATTTGCCGATACCGTCCTTCGTGTGACCGGTCTCGACATCTCCGACCTCGTACAGCGTCATATCGTCGAGGGTGTTCCGGTGAGCCTGCCCACATCCGGTTTCGGCGCGTGCGGACCTGTCGAGACCTTCGAGCAGCCCGTCTTCGAGTACGGCATGACGGGCGGGTTCGACGAAGACGGCGAATTCATCATCCAGAGCGTTGATCCGGACGGTCCGGCCGCGCCGGCCGGTTTCCTGCCGGGCATGCGCATTGTTGAGCGTCTTGAGGGCGCGGTCGGTGATGCCAGTGTCGATTCGGTGTTGCGCGTCGAACTGGACGGCGAGGTGCAGGACCTGCGCTACCGGCCCACGAATGGCGAGATCCTGACAGTCCAGCAGATCGTTCCGGGCAGCGAGGCCGAGAGCGCCGCATGCGCCGGTCTGTTGGGCGGAGACTAGCGCCCGCCAGCCATCATGGCCCGTCCTGGCTCGCCGCCTTTTCCCTTGCTGCAATCCTCCTGACCGGTAGATTGCATCCAACATCCAGAACCCCTGCAAGGGCGCAGGGCGGGCTGGACGTGGACTGACAGGTGAGGGGAATACGATGTCACGACAGGATATTTGGCGCGCGCCGCTGCTGGGTCTCGCACTGATCGGACTGGCAGGGTGCCAGCCGGCCGCAGAGACCGAAACGGCAGCTCCGGCGAGCCCGGCCGACGAAGCCGTAGCCGAGGCTCCCGCGCAAGCGGCACCGGCCGACGACATGATCCAAGGCAGCGAAGCCAGCTCGGCCTTCGCGGCGCTCGTGGCTGATTACGAGGCCTTCCGTCTCGCCAATAACAGCAATGCTCGCGCCCGGCGCGGAGATCTCGACGCGATGGCGACGTGGGACGACATTTCCCGCGAGGCCCAGATGCCGCGTCGCGAAGCGACAGCGGAATTCCTGGAACGTCTCGACGGCATCGATCCGGAAGGTCTGTCTCGCAATGACCGCGTCTCCTACGACGTGCTGGACTATCTGCTGCGCTTCAGCGTCGAGCTCGCCCAGTACGACACGTCGCGCACGCCTTTCATGTCCGACAGCGGCTTCTTCACCGCGCCGGGCTATGCGTCCAGCTCGGCCCGGCCGCGCACGATCGAGGAAGGCGAAGCCTGGATCAGCCGTCTCAACGGCATTCCGGGCCTGTTCGACCAGAATATCGCGTGGATGCGCGAAGGCATCGAAAGCGGTTTCACCCAGCCCCGCATCATCGTTGACGGGGTCGTTTCGCAGCTGGAAGCCACGGCGGACCCGGCCACGCTGCGCCGTATCCTGATGCGTCCGATCGAGGACTTGCCGCCGGCGCTGGACGCCGCGGAACGCGCGCGTCTGGAAGCCGAGGCGCTGGCTGCGATCAATGACACGGTCCTGCCGGCCTACGAGAATCTTCTGACCTTCTTCCGCGAGGAATATTACGCGGGCTCGCGCGACAGCATCGGCATTTCCGAAGTGCCGGGCGGTCGCGAATACTATCAATCGCTGGTTCGCTACCACACGACACTGGATACCTCGCCGGAAGAAGTGCACGAACGAGGCCTCTCGGAAGTCGCCCGCATCCGGGCCGAGATGGAAGAGGTGATCGCCGAAACCGGGTTCGAGGGCACATTCGCGGAATTCCTCGAATTCCTGCGCACCGATCCGCAATTCTACGCCGAGACGGAAGAAGAATTGCTGATGTACGCGGCCTTCCTGTCGAAAATGGCCGACGACGCCATGCCGCGCTTCTTCAACCATTTGCCGCGCCTGCCCTACGGCGTGCGGGCCGTGCCGGCCACAATGGCGCCGACCTATACGACAGGTCGCTACTGGCCGGGTAATCAGGAACGCGGTGTTGCCGGCGGATACATGGTCAACACCTACAATCTGCCGCAGCGCCCGCTCTACGTCCTGCCGGCCCTGACCGTGCATGAAGCCGTACCGGGGCATCACCACCAGGGTGCGATTGCGCAGGAACTGGAAAACGTGCCGGACTTCCGGCGCCAGACCTATATCACCGCCTTCGGTGAAGGCTGGGGTCTCTACACCGAGAACCTCGCCATCGACATGGGCATGTACCGCACACCCTACGAGAATTTCGGCCGTCTGACCTACGAGATGTGGCGCGCCTGCCGCCTCGTGGTCGATACGGGCATGCACTACATGGGCTGGACGCGTGAGGAGGCAGAGGCCTGCCTGCTCGAGAATTCCGCTCTCGCCCCGCACAATGTGCGCACGGAAGTCCTGCGTTATATCGCCTGGCCGGGCCAGGCCCTGGCCTACAAGACCGGGGAGCTCCTCATGCGCGACCTGCGGGCCGAGGCAGAGGCCACGCTCGGCGAGAATTTCGACATCCGCGATTTCCACGACACGCTGCTGGAAGACGGCGCCATGCCGCTCTCCTCATTGGAAGCGAAAATGCGGCGATGGATCGACGACCAGGTTGCAGCGCTCGAAGACTAGCGCAGACAAGACGGGCGGCTCATCGAGCCGCCCGTTTGAATTCCAGGTCTGGCTGGATGGGTCAGTATTGCTTGCGCAGGGTGAAGCCCATCGTGCGCGGCTGGTTCGTCCGGAAAGCCAGTCGTGCCCGGCCACCGCGCTCGCGGTCGAAGGACAGATTGGCATTCTCGTCGAGCAGATTGTCCACGAAGAAGGTCAGCTGGGTATCACCCCAGTCCACGCCAGTCGAAATGAACGCCAGGCCATAGGGGTCGAGTTCAAGATCAACCCACGTGCCTTCCGCACCATTGGCACCGCCGAAGGGGAGGCCCGAGAAGAACTGGCCCGCACCGGCGACCTGGTCGCTTGGTTGCGTGTACTGGCTTCCGACATGTTGGTAGGACGCCGTGAAGAAGCCTTCGGCATTATTGCCAGCCCAAGAGGCGTCGAACGTGTAGGCCATGCTGGCCGACAGCATCACCTCCGGGGTTGATGCCAGGCGATTGCCCGACTCGATACCGGCGAGGATAGCGCCCGTGCCGTCGACAACAGTGGTGTCGAACTCGGCTTCCAGCACGGTACCGGCAACACCGACAAAGAGGTTGTCGGTCAGCTGCTGCGAGAATTCGACCTCGAGCCCAGTCGTGTGAGCTTCCGGCACGTTGAACGTGATGCGCGACGAACAGGAGCCGGCATCCAGCGTGACCTGTAGATTGTCCATGTCATTGTGGAAGATCGCCGCGTTGAACGTTGTCCCGCCGCTCTGCGCCTTGAGACCAACCTCGTAGTTCCAGAGCGTCTCGTCGTCATAGTCCTGGAAACCGCCGAAAATTGCCTGGTCCTGCGGGGTGCACAGGGTGGCGTTCAGCGGGTCGTTGACGCCACCGAGACGGAAGCCCTGGGAAACCTGGGCGTTCAGGATAACCGTATCGGACAGGTCATAGCTGGCAATAAAGCGTGGCGTGAAACCGTCAGACGAGGTCGTGTCCGTGACATTGTTGAACCCGGACGAGAAGAGACCACCCTGCGAGATGACGCGGTTTTCCTCGAAATCATACCAGCGGCCACCAAAGGTGAGCGCCAGGCGGTCGGTGGCATACCAGGTCGCTTCACCGAAGATCGCGAATTGCTCGATCTCATAATCGAGGTCGGCCGAGTAGGGCGAATCTGCCGGGAAGGCACCGTTCGTAGCCGCGGCCGTGCCGGCACCGAGCGTTGCATCGGTGAAGGCGTCATAGCCGGGCGTGGGAAGCCGCTGTTTATAGCCGCGTTCCACGTCCGAGTAGAACACGCCGAAGATCCAGTCCACATCGCCATCACCATTGGACGCGACCCGCAGTTCCTGGGTCATCTGACGCAAATCCGTCGTGTCCCGAAGGTTGGAGGGCAGCAGGACCGCCGCGTTTGGATAGCCGAGATCGACCGAAACAGACCCTGTCAGGGCCGAAGCGTCCCGGCTGACGAGGAGATCGCGGTCGATGAGACTCGTCACGGATACGAAATCGAAGCCCTCGAATCCGACTTCAACCGTCAAGTCGGTGAGCAGGGTTTCGTCGCTGAATTCCTCTCCAAGCAAGAGGTATTGCTCCCGTGGCCCGAGCTGGATGGCCGGGCGCGTCGTGGTGTGCGGATTGGCATAGAGGTTGAAACGCTCCTGGCGGTTGAAACCATCGGCGCTGACCTCTTGGAAGATGACCCGCGGCTGGACGTAGACATTGTCTCCCAGCTCCATCCCCAATGCAGCGCGGATACCGGTGCGAGACCCTGAGTTGACGTCTTCACGCCGCGTGCCGCCCTCGCCGAGAGCATCAAGATACCCGCCAAAACTGGTCGTATAGCCCACCAGTCGAAGGGCGGCATTTTCACCCATCGGCAGGTTGACCATGCCTTTGAGGTGGCCGCCGATTTCCCCGTCTTCAACGGTGTTGAGCTCGGCCTCGACAGAGGCTTCATGCTCACCGATGACAGGTGCGTTGGTGATGTAGCGGATCGTACCGCCGATGGAACCGGAGCCGAAGAGTGTCCCCTGAGGGCCGCGGAGCGTCTCCACCCGGTTCAGATCGTACAGATCCATGTCGGGCGTGAAGAGCGAGAGCGAGATCACGCTTTCGTCCATGTAGACGCCAACCTGCTCCTTGACACCCGGCTGGTCCCGGACGATCTGGCCCGCCGAAACACCGCGGATGGACACCTGGCTCTGGCCAGGCCCAAGATTCTGGATGGTCAGGCCCGCGACGTTACGGGCGATACCCTCGATATCGGTAGCGCCGGTACGTTGGATGTCTTCTTCCGTCTGTGCGTTGATGGAGAAGGGGACTTCCTGAAGGCTCTGCTCACGCTTTGTCGCGGTAACGACAATAACATCGGATGACGCGCCATCCTGCGCGGTTGCCAGGCTGGGCAATCCCGCGCCCAGGAGCATCGCGCAGGCTGTGCAACTCAATAGCTTGTTCTTGATCGGCATAAGGTGGTCTCCCCGCAAGGTGCTGGTTGAAACTGCGAACTTCATGCTCGGCAGAACCTATACGACGCACTCAGGGGACCCGCCGAGGTATTCCGAAGTGAATACTGCCATGTCGGCGCAAAAAATCGCAGCACCAAAGCTTCAATAGCTAAGGATTCAAGCGTGATTTTTTGGCTATGTTGCAAAAGTGCCGATCACACCCTCAGGGGGCAATCTGAGTATTTGCAGATATTTGCAAAACTCAGAACAGTTCCAGCACCTGTTCCGGCGGACGGCCGATCATGGCTTCATCGCCATGGATGACGACCGGGCGTTCGATGAGTTTGGGATAGTCGGACATCGCCTTGAGCAAGGCTTCCTCGTCCTCGATCGCCTTCAGGCCGAGATCGCGGTAGTCCGGTTCGTTCTTGCGCAGCCATTCATGCGCCGACGTGAATCCCAGCTGTTTCATGACCGCCTTCAGCTCGTCCACTGATGGCGTGTCTTCCATATAGTTGCGGATGGTGAGCGTGCCGCCGCGGGCCTCGAGAAGGGCCAGGGTCTGACGGGATTTGGAACAGCGCGGATTATGCCAGATGGTCGTCGAATCGGTCATGTCATTTCCTTGTCGTTCCGTCATGAAAGCCGGTCGGGGCCGTATTGTACAAGCCCCTACCTGCGATTGGCGGGCATGCGTGAATGCAATCAGGCGTCATTATCCCCGCCGGCAGCCAGCATGGCACGGGCCGCCTCGAGATGCAGGCGTTCCACCATCGTGCCGTCCAGCGATATCACGCCCTTGCCGGCGTTTTCCGGGTCTGCGAAAGCCGCCACGATGCGCGCGGCCTTCTCCATGTCCGCAGGTGTCGGGCCGAAATAGAGGTGCGAGAGATTGATCTGATTGGGGTGGATCAGCGTCTTGCCGTCAAAGCCGAGCGTGTGGCCCTGCTCCGCCTCGTGCCGGAAACCCTTAGGGTCGAGAAACTGGTTGTAGACCCCGTCCAGGGCGTAGATGCCGTTGGCCCGTGCAGCGCAGACGATCTGGGCCAGGTGCGGTACCAGCGCTGTCCGGTCGGCATCGTGCACGCAGCGTAATTCCTTGCAGAGATCATTCACCCCCGCCATCAGGCCGGCGAGACCGGTGCCGGTTGCGCTCGCGATGGCGGCAAGATTGAGCAGGGCCCGGGGCGTCTCGACCATCGCCCAGACCGGAATGGACGAGCCGTGCGCCGATAGTTCGGAGCGGGCCTCGTGAAGATCACCCACCTGGTCAACCTTGGGGATCACGACGGCATCCGCTCGGGCGGCGACCTTCATGTCGGCCTGGCCCCACTCCGTTTCCAGCCCGTTGATCCGCACGGCCCGGATCGCACCGGAGACCGACCAGGCCGCCAGGGCCGACTCGACAACGGCGCGCGCCTCGGCCTTCTCGTCCGGACCGACCGCGTCCTCGAGATCGAGGACCAGCATGTCAGCACCCAGGTGAATGGCTTTCTGGATGGCGCGGGCATTGGAGGCGGGCACAAACAGGGCAGAGCGGATGAGACGTCTCATTAAGGCCTTCGCGAGTAGGGGGTTTTTCGAAGCGAAACACGGATATAGCATAACATTCATGCCGATGGCCCTCATTCTCTCAAGCCATGTCTCCGCCTCCATGGTCGGCGGCGCAGTGGCCGAGCGTGTTCTGCACCAGTCCGGTATCGACACGATGCTGGTTCCGACCGTGCTCTATGGACGGCATCCGGGCTGGGGCGAGCCCGGTGGCGGCGCTGTGGAACAGGACATGTTCCAGTCCGTGCTGTCGGGGATTTCCGACAATGGCATGTTGCACTTCACCGATATCGTGCTGACCGGGTATTTCGCCGATGTCGGGCAGATTTTCGACACGGCCTCCGTCATCGATGTGATCCGGCGCGCACCGCGCGAATACGAAGGATTGAAGGCTTTCGCCGACGAGCCGCTGATCGTCTGCGACCCGATTATCGGCGACGCACCGGGCGGGCTCTATGTGCAGCCGGCCATCGCGGCGGCGATCAAGGACCAGCTGATTTCCCGCGCCGACCTGGTGACGCCCAATGTGTTCGAACTGGGCCATCTGACCGGCCGCACGCTGACCGATCTGGCCTCGATGGTGCGGGCGGCGCGGTCGCTGGAGCGACCCTGCCTCGTCTCATCGTTGCCCCGGCACGGACAGATCGGCGTGATGTATGTCGACGCCGAGGAGGCCTGGATCGTCACGCATGACCGCTGCCCGGAAGCGCCCAACGGTACCGGCGATCTGCTCACAGCCGCCTTCCTCGCCAAACTGCTGGAAGGGGCCGGCACCAAGGCCGCTTTGGAACACGCCGCAGCCGTCACGCTGAGCGTGGTCAAACGCGCCAATGAGTGGCGCTCGCGCGAACTTCCCATAGTGGCCGCGCGTGATGTGCTGACGACACCGCTGGTCACGCTCGAGGCGGAAGCGGTCTGAACGGAATCTTCGCTTGATCCGGCCCACCGCAACAGGCTAGCCCTGCCGGTCATGAGCACGATCACCCTTCCCGCCCTTCGCGGCCATGTCGCCGTCGGTTTCGAGCCGGTCGCCGAGATCTTTCTCGAAAACTGGGCCGAACATGACGAGATCGGCGCCGGTTTCGCGCTGCGCGTCGATGGCGAGATGGTGGTCGACATCCATGCTGGCTGGGCCGACCGCAAGAAGTCGCGGGACTGGGCCGAAGACACGATCGTGCCCGTCTACTCCACCGGCAAGGCGGTCGTGGCCCTGGTCATGGCCAAGCTCGTGGATCGCGGCCTGCTGGACTATGACGCTCCGGTCTCGGATTACTGGCCGGAATTCGCCGCCGGCGGAAAATCCGGCATCACCGTGGCCCAGGCGCTCTCCCACCAGGCGGGCCTGTCCGGCCTGGTCGAGGAAATGGATGCCGGCGACTGGTTCAACACGCCGCTGATCGAGGACAAGCTCGCCCGCCAGCGTCCGCTCTGGGAGTTTGGCACCGGATCCGGCTATCACCCGATCACATTCGGCTTCATCGCCGACGCGCTGGCCCGTCGTACGGACGGCCGGTCTATCGGGGCCATCCTGCGCGAGGATGTCTGCGGACCCAGGGGCATTGATTTCCATGTCGGCCTGCCCGAGAGCGAACACGCCCGCACGGCAGAGCACGCCATGCCGCGCCAGATTCCCAGCCTCGGCGAGATCACCCCGGTGCGGGAATACGCTTTCCTGAAAGCCTGGTCGTCACCCGGACGGCGCGGCGCCAAGGAATGGCGTGAAGCCGAATTCCCGGCCGCCAACGGCCATGCCAGCGCCGGCGCTCTGGCGCGTCTGATGGGCATCTATGCCGATGGCGGAAAATTCGGTGACCGACGATTCCTGTCAGCCGGGACGCTGGATGCCCTGATGCAGGAACGTGTTGCGGGTCCGGACAAGGTCCTGCCCTTCGATCTCTCCTGGGGTGCCGGCATCATGCGCAACAGTCATGACCAGCTCTACGGACCCACGCCGGAAACGGTCGGCCATTCCGGCTGGGGCGGATCCTGCGCCTTCGCCGATCCGGTACGCGGTCTCAGCGGCGCCTATGTCATGAACCGCCAGCAGCATTTCCTGGCTGGCGATCCGCGCCCGACACGGCTGATCGCTGCAGCGTATGGCTGCCTTTAGGGTAGTTTCGCCTCAATCGCCGATCAGATCCCAACTGTTTCCGAAGACATCGCGGAATACGACGACACGTCCATAGGCTTCGCTACGCGGTTCTTCCCGGAAGTCCACACCCGCCGCCAGCAGGCGTCGGTAATCGGCATCGAAATCATCAGTGCGCAGGAACAGGAAGACCCGCCCGCCGGCCTGGGCGCCGATCACACGCTCCTGGGCGTCATCGGCAGCGCGCGCCAGCAGGAGACGGGCACCGCCCTCGCCCGGGCTCACGACGACCCAGCGCTTGTCTCCGTCCAGCGCGGTGTCCTCGATCAGCTTGAATCCCATGACGTCGCAATAGAAGGCGATCGCCGGATCGTAGTCGGGCACGACAAGCGTCAGCGTCTCGAGCTTCACGCGGCGCCTCCGGCCGGAAAACGCCGTTTCAGCCAGGACAGCATGTGCGCGTTGAGCTCGATCGGTTTCTCCCACATCGTCCAGTGGCCACAGCCATCAATAACGTGGCGTTCGAGGTCCGAGCAGAGGGCCGGCATCCATTTGGTCAGGTGCGGCGGCAGCATGAAATCACTGTCGGTGGACACCATCAGGCAGGGCATGGACAGGCGGTGATCGACCCCGCCCATACGCTCCCAGTTGGCGTCGAAATTCCGGTAGAGATTCATGCCCGGCGACCAGCCCGTCCGGCGATAGGCCTCGGCATAGACGGCCCTGTCTTCCGGTCCGACCACGATCTTGTCTTCCGCCCGCCCCTTGAAGAGTTCGAACATGCGCGGGATGTGCGTCGCCTCCGGAAACAGGTCGTCCAACCGGTCCGCGGCAGGCGGTGCGCCGAACACGAAGGCGAAGAACTCGTCCTCGCGGCCCTCGAAGCGGCTTTCCGCATAACCCTTTTCGTGGAAACGCAGGATGTAGTGATCTTCTCCGCCCAGCTCGCGGAAGGCCTTGGTCGGCGGTTCCGACCCGCGCGGCAGGTGCGGCGTGTTCACACCGATAACGCCGGCGACACGGTCACCGGCCAGCATCGCCGCATGCCAGACAATGATCCCACCCCAGTCATGGCCGACAAAAACCGCGGTCTCATGCCCCAGCGCATCTAGAAGGCCGGTGAAATCTGCCACCAGCGTGTCCATGTCATAGGCCTCGACCGCGTCGGGGCAGTCCGATCCGCCAAAACCGCGCAGGTCCGGCGCAATCACCCTGTAGCCGGCATCGGCCAGAACGCCGATCTGGTGTTTCCAGGAATAGGCAAGCTCCGGCCAGCCGTGGGCCAGCAGCAGGGGCTGTCCATCCTCGGGTCCTGCGAGGTGGACCGACAGGGTAATGCCGTTGACGGCGATCTTTTGCGGCGGGGGAAAATCCGTCATGGATGCATGCGCTCCTCGACCCGGTTCGTCTTGCTGTGACGGTCAGGAGAGAGCAGGCCGATTCAGCGGTCAAGAGGGCGAAGGGATGATGGGCGGGACTATTCCCCGGCGGAGGTGCTCTCGCGCCGGTCGTGTCGCAACTGGCTCCAGGTGAAGGTGCCGACACCCAGCCATATCAGGGCGAAGGTGATCGCATGTGCTGTCGTGAAAGCCTCACCGCCCAGCACGCCGATCACGAATTGGAGGCTCGGCGCTGTGAATTGCATGACACCCATCGTCGAGAGCCGCAGCCCTCTCGCGCCGATAATGTAGAGCAGGAGCGGGATAATCGTCACACCGCCGCCGAGGAAAAGAAGCAGGGCCTGGCGCGGTCCGTCATCGAACGTGCCGGCACCCTGGACCTGCAGCCATGCAAGCCCGGCGATCGCGATCGGCAGGATGAAAATGGTTTCCCAGAACAGGCCGACGCGCCCGTCGACGGAGACGGTTTTACGCAGATAGCCATAGGCGGTGAAACTGGTCGCCAGGAGCAGGGAAAGCCAGGGCACGGTCCCGGTCGAGATGATCAAGTTCAGGACACCGATCGTGGCGAAGACTATGGCGGCGATGCGCCAGGGACCGAGCGGTTCGCGCAGGACGATCACACCGACTGCCACGCTCATCAGCGGGTTGATGTAATAGCCCAGAGAGGCCTGCAGCACGGCACCATTATTGACGGCGTAGATAAAGCCCCACCAGTTGATCGAGATCAGGGCAGCCGACAAGAGGAGGGTCAGGAGGGCCTTTCGGTCCGCCATGACCTGCCAGGTCTCCCTCCGCTTACCCGCCAGCCACAGCGCTCCGCCCAGGAGCGGCACGGCCCAGAGCACGCGGTGCATGACGATCTCGGCAGCGCTGGCGAAATCCAGCAGCTGGAAGAAGAGCGGCGACACCCCCCAGATGAGGTAGGCGGACAGGCCCGCGAGCGTGGCATTCCGGACCGATTCCGGATGTAAGTTCGACATGACCTTACCTCTGCTGTCCGCTCAGTGGCACATAGGACTCCGGCCTGTCGATAGCGACCCGGTTATTGTGATTTATGCTGCGTGCAGACGAGAAAAGTGAGCCGGGAGCCGGCTCACTTTTGGTGACCGAACCGCTCAGGGGGTCAGCAGGCCGCGATTGTGCAGGCCCTCGGCGATCTGGACTGCGTTTAGGGCGGCACCCTTGCGCAGATTGTCGGAGACCACCCACAGGGCGAGGCCGTTCTCGACGGTCGGGTCCTCGCGGACGCGGGACACGAAAGTGGCAAACTCGCCGACGCTCTCGACCGGCGTCACGTAGCCATCATCCTCGCGCTTGTCGACGACCATCAGGCCGGGGCTGATGCGCAGCAGCTCACGCGCCTCATCGGCGGAGAGTTCTTCCTCGAGCTCGAGATGGGCCGCGATAGAGTGACCGACAAAGACCGGCACCCGGGCGCAGGTGGCAAAGAGCTTGATCGACGGATCGAGGATCTTCTTCGTCTCCGCCATCATCTTCCACTCTTCTTTCGTCGCGCCGTCATCCATGAAGACATCGATGTGCGGAATGACATTGAAGGCGATCTGCTTGGTGAAGGCGTCCGGCGTGACCGGATCGTTGACGTAGATGCCCTTGGTCTGGGTCCACAATTCGTCCATCGCTGCCTGTCCGGCACCGGAGACGGATTGATAGGTGGCGCAATTCACCCGCTTGATCTTCGCACGGTCGTGGATCGGCTTGAGCGCGACCATCAGCTGGATGGTCGAGCAATTGGGATTGGCGACGATGCCCTTTTTCGTGACCTGTTCGAGATCATCGGCGTTCACTTCCGGCACGACCAGCGGCACGTCCGGGTCCATGCGCCAGGCGGAGGAATTGTCGACGACAATGGCGCCGGCCTCGACAATCTTCGGCGTCCATTCGCGCGACGGATCCCCGCCGGCCGACATCAGGACGAGGTCGACCTTGGAGAAGTCGAAGGTCTCGGCATTCTGGACGCGCAGGGTCTTGTCGCCATAGCTCAGCTCGACACCCATGGATTTGCGGCTGGCGAGGGCAAAGACCTCATCGGCGGGGAACAGACGCTCCGCCAGGATTTCCAGCATTTCCTTGCCCACGGCACCCGTGGCACCGAATACAGCGACTTTCACACCCATCTCGACTTCCTCTCATCCTGGCTCCGCGCGAGCCGGAGACCGGACATAGACCTCGAATTGCGGCATGGCTAGGGCCGTGCCTGCGGGAAATTCTGCAGTATCGTGAAACCGGAATCCGCGAGGGACTGGGAAGGTCCGGTTAGGTCGCGATTTAGCGCCGTGCCTGCATGCGCAGCCAGATCCGCCATCCGATCAGGCCGACCAGGAGGATGACGATCATTTCCAGCGCATTGATCCCGAAGAAGAGCGGCCGGATGAGACGCTCGGCGGCGCCCCAGCGACCGTCATAGATGGTCTCGCCCTGCTGGTGGAAGCCGACATACACGCCGACGGCCACGATGACCGCGGCACCGAAACCGGCCAGCCGGATCATCGCCGAAGGATTGAATCCGCCGGATCCGCGCTTCTGGCGCTCGCGGGCTTCATGCGTCCGTTTGAGGTGACGCCTGCGGCTCATTCCTGTCCTCCTGCGGCGGACATGCAGACCAACTGTCTACCGTCCGGACCTAGTGACCGGATACCAGTATGCTCAGCCTGCGGAACGTTGCCACAAGAGTTTCATTTGCCTTCGCAACGCATCCGTGCGCATATCTAATACGCGGGCGGCCCACCAGGCCCGACGGAATTCTGAATACCTGTCTTGCCAGGCATCCCGCCGGCGAGATATCAGCCTTCCCGACTGTAGACGTCCGTAATGCCCCCCCGGGACGCTTTGGGGGAAAATTGAATTATGCCCGGACGCGGAGCAGAGACTGAGGGAAGGTCCTCCACATGGCCACAGGTACGGTCAAATTCTTCAATCAAAGCAAAGGCTTTGGTTTTATCGTTCCGGATGACGGCGGTAGCGATCTGTTTGTTCACATCAGCGCGGTTCAGGCTTCTGGCCTGCCGGGTCTTGATGACGGTCAGAAAGTTTCCTTCGAAACCGAGCCCGACAAGCGCGGCAAGGGTCCGAAGGCCGTGAATCTGGCATACGTCGAGTAGTCAGACGATCACGTCAAAGACCGGGCGCGGAGATTTTCTCCGCGCCTTTTCTTTTGCGCAATTGTCAGAGTGCCTGCTTCAACGGCCAGCAGCCATGTCGTCCCGTACCCTCAGTGCGGTCGCCGGAAAATCCGTGAACACGCCATCCACGCCCAGGGTGTAGATGCGTCGCAATTCATCCTCGATCGAAACATCATCCGCCACCGGCCGGTCATCGCGGAAGGTCCAGGGATGGACGGCCAGGCCAAGCGCATGCGCGCGCGCGACAAAACCCGTATCCGCCCCTTCCGCGTCGATCAGAAGCGATTTGTCGGGTCCGACTCCGTCAGCAAATTCAGCTAGCACATCCAGTGCTACAGTCGGCACGAGCGGACCGACACTGGGATCAAGCTCCTGCATGGGGAAGACCAGCATCAGGAGCGGCGTGTCGACCTCGCCGTCTAGCCTTGCCAGGAAATCCGGTTCGAAACACTGGATCGCGGTGGTCGCGTCCGTGCCATCCAGACCGCGCTCGCGGAGGATACGGACAAGCTCGGGCATCGGGTCCAGCCCTATCGACCCGAAATGACCGGGTGATTTCACTTCCGGCTCGGTGCGCACGCCATGTTCGGCCGCCAGGTCCAGTACCTCCTCGAAGGTCGGTACCAGGAATTGGCCGTCAAACGCATCCGACCGGCCGTCGAAGGGCTGGCGGGCACGCAGTGTACGCAATTCCGCCAGCGTGAAATCCTCGATCCACCAGTCAT
Source organism: uncultured Maricaulis sp. (assembly GCA_965228215.1). GTDB lineage: Bacteria > Pseudomonadota > Alphaproteobacteria > Caulobacterales > Maricaulaceae > Maricaulis. The sequence goes on from OZ245800.1 coordinate 1,053,793, forward strand.
CGCGGCCGCCGGACACCCGGCGGCGATCAGCGAATTCGGGATGATCGGCAATATTGGTCGTCGTCGAGAGATAGCGGTCGTGACGGGCCACAAGAACGCCGTCAGACGTTATCACCAGGTCGGGTTCGATAATGTCGGCGCCCTGATCGATCGCGAGCTGATAGGCCTCGATCGTATGTTCGGGACGTTCACCGCTGGCGCCGCGATGCGCTATCACAAGCGGGGGCTGGCCATTCAGCGTGTTCCAGCTGATCTCGACCGGCTCGGCCTGCCGGGCCATGTCACAGCCTGAAAGACACAGTATTCCCGCGACCAATACAGCAATCCGCATTCACCCCTCCCGTTTTCGCGCCGCGCAGACTAGCCTGCACGCAGATACTTCGGGAGATAAAAATGAGCGGCAAGTCGCGTTTCGACATTCTGGCCGAGTCCGCCGCGCGATACGGCAAGCTGAGCCTCGACAATTACGCACAAATTCGCAGCATCGCCGAAAATCTGACGACTGGTTTCTGCCGCTATCTGGGTGGGGAGGGAGTGTGCGCACATCTCGTTCCGGCCGAAGGCGCGTGGGCGCCGCAACCCTATCGCAGCGGCGCCTTCTCGGTCAGCGGGTCGGGATTCCTGCCGCTGGCACCGATCAGTTTCGGCCTGGCGGTCCGGGTGTCCCATTCGGGGGATTGGGTGCGGCTGGTACTGACCTGTTCCAAGGCCGGGCATGATATCGACATCGCGATCCGCAATGGCAGGAGTTTCTCGCTCAGCCTGCCGGTCTCCGACGAGGAGATGGGTGAGTTATATGATCACCTGCACGCCCATCTTGTGAGCTGGTTCGACGAACAGGCGGATCGCTACGAGCATGGCGATTACGGCAATCGCGATATCGGCTTCGAATTCGTCCACAGCGATGACAAGGGTTGATGTCCGGCGATCTAGCCCACGAGGGAGCTCAGGAAACCTGCCATCTGCGTCTCCGGTGCGAGGAACCAGCTGGCTCCCAGTGCGCCGAGACCGCTCAGGGCGCTGACACCCACCATGGTCGCCATTCGGTGCTTGATGGCCGTAGCCACAGCCAGGCGGGCCAATCCGAGTACATTACCGGCTCCGAGAAGGGATGCGGAACCGCCGACCAGGAATGCCGTGATGAATGACACGAGTGCAGTCTGTGCTTCATAAGGCAGAGTGTTCATTTTAGCCTCCCCTGCATTGCCGGCCGGGCTTTCACCTCCGGTCCAGACATGCGTTATCAGACAAGGCCATGATAGAGACCCAGCCTGACCTCACCCTGACCATCGCAGTCATCGCCGGTTCAGGCATTGCCGCACAATGGCTCGCCTGGCGCCTGCGCTGGCCATCCATTGTCCTGATGATGGGTGCGGGCCTGATCCTGGGCCCCGCTGCAGCCCTTGTCCTGGGCGCGCCCCTGCTCGAGCCGGGCCTCGCCTTCGGTGATTATCTGCGCCCGATGATCGCCCTGGCCGTCGCGGTGATCCTGTTCGAAGGCGGGATCACGCTGAACTTCCGCGAATTGCGCGATGCGTCCGCGCCTGTCAGGCGCATGGTCTTCCTCGGCTTTCCCATCGGATGGGGCCTGGCGACGCTGGCGCTGCACTATGCCGCCGGCCTGGCCTGGGATATCGCGGCGATGATCGGAGCCCTGCTGACCACGACCGGTCCCACTGTTGTCCTGCCGCTATTGCGCCAGGCCAAACTGCCGACCCGCATTGCGGCCGTGCTGAAATGGGAAGGCATCGTCAATGATCCGATCGGCGCGCTCGCTGCCGTCTTCCTGTTCGAAGCCATCCGCCAGACGGCGATGGGCCATGACTGGGGTGCCGCGGCGCTTTTCCTCGTCATGGGTGCCCTGATCGGCGCGGTGCTGGGTTTTGCCTTCGGCTTCGCGCTGTCGCAGGGCTTCCGGCGCGGCTGGGTTCCGGAACCGATGAAAGCGCCGCTGGTTCTGGCCGCCGTCCTGGTCTGTTTCGCCTCGGCCGAACAGATGGCGTCGGAAACCGGCCTGGTCGCCGTGACGATTTTCGGCCTCGTGGTCGCCAATTCACGCCTCGCATCGATCGAGGAAATGCGCCGTTTCAAGGAAGGCATCGCCGCCATACTGGTGGCGAGTGTGTTCGTGGTGCTGGCCGCCGGCCTCTCGCTGGACGATCTCGCCGGTCTTGGCTGGACGCATTTCGTCTTCATCCTGGTCTTCATGCTGATCGCGCGGCCGCTCTCGGTCTGGCTGGCGACCCTGGGCTCGGGTCTCAACTGGCGCGAAACCGTCTTTGTCGGCCTGATCGGACCGCGCGGCGTCGTCGCTGCAGCGGCAGCTGGCCATCTCGCCATCAGCCTCGTGGCGGTCGGACGCGAGGATGCCGCCATCCTCGCGCCGCTGGTTTTCGTGACAATTTTTGTGACCGTGTTCGGTTGCGGATTCGCCGTGGGCCCGCTCGCCCGGGCGCTGAACCTCTCCGAGACCGGGCCGGAACGCCTGCTGATCGTGGGCGCGAACCCGTGGAGCCTAGGTCTCGCAGACGCCCTCAAATCCATCGATGTCCCCGTGACAATCGCGGATACGAGTTGGCGGCGTCTGCGGGCAGCTCGGCTGGCTGGTCATGATGTCTACTACGGGGAAGTGCTGTCCGAGACGGCAGACTGGCGTCTCGAGCCAGCGCGCTTCGCGGCCCTCGTGGCGGCCTCGCCGAATGATGCCTACAACGCGCTGGTCTGTATCGAATACGCGCCGGAGCTTGGCCGCAGCCGGGTTTTCCAGCTCTCCGGCTTCGACGGGCCGTCAGACAATGGCAAGGGCGAGGAGGATCCGCGCGCCATCGTCTACACAGCGCGCGGACGCACGCTGATCCGTCGCGGGCGCGGTTATGACGGCCTGGCCAAGGATTGGTGGAATGGCTGGCGCTTCCACGCCACGACGCTGAGCGAGGAATACTCGCTTGAACAATGCCTCGAAGAAAACGGTGAGGCGTGTGACCTCGTCCTGGCCCGCCGGCCCAACGGTACGTTCGCACTGCTGGGCCTAGGCAAGGCGGCTCCGGATGCACCGGGCACGGTCCTGCTCAGATTTGCCCCGCCGTCAGAGGCCGAGAACGCTCAGTAACGCGGGCCGTCATCAGCCGGCTGGGATCCACCCGGCCGGGCGCCACCGCAATAGGGCCAATTGTCCGCGTTCGGGTCGCCGTGCGGGCAGACGGACTCGCCGTCCTCGTAGATCGCCAGACAACCAGACAGGCTCGCCGCACCCAGGAGCAGGGCGAGAATCACAACTGAACGCTTGATGGTCATAATTGGGTCCCTCTTCACCGTCATGTTGGGTCGTGAAGACCAATAGAGCAAGCCCTTTTCGACCCTGATCTTCATACGGAATTAACTCGGCTTCCCGCATGAACAGGGCTTCCTTCAGGCAAGGACGCGACATGGCCCGCCGCCCTTCAGGCAAAAAGCCGGCAGCGCGACGACTGACCTCCGCAGGACGTTCAGGATCTCGCGCCCGCACCAGCACGACCCGGCCCCGGAAAGCCCGTCGACGCAGCCAGAAAAAACAGGCTGGCGGGTTCGGTCTCGTGCGTCTGGCCATGCTCGGCGCACTCGTTGTGGCCGTCATCGGCGGTGGCTGGCTCTGGTCGGTCGCCCGCGACCTGCCCGACACGTCGGGTCTCGCCGACGTCGAACGCACGGCCAGCATCATCTACCAGGACCAGGAGGGCCGCCTGATTGCCCGTCGCGGCAGTTCCCACGGCCAGATCGCGGACCTTGAAGACCTGCCGCCCTATCTGATCGATGCGGTTCTGGCGGTCGAGGACCGACGCTTCTACAGCCATCCGGGCGTCGACATCATCGGTACCGGCCGGGCCATTCTGGCCAATATCCGAGCCGGACGCGTCGTCCAGGGCGGATCCACCCTGACCCAGCAATTGGCGAAGAATCTCTTCCTGACACCGGAGCGCACCATGCGCCGCAAGGTGCAGGAAATGATGCTGGCCTTCTGGCTGGAGAGCCAGTTCACCAAGGACGAGATCCTCGAACTCTATCTCAACCGCGTCTATTTCGGCGGCGGTGCATGGGGCGTTGAAGCCGCCGCGACGCGTTATTTCAACAAGCCGGCCAGTCAGCTCACACTCGGTGAGGCGGCTCTGCTCGCCGGCCTCCTGAAAGCGCCCAGCCGCTACAGCCCGGTTGCGGATGACCGCCGCGCTGCCGCTCGGGCCACGGTCGTGCTGGATCTGATGACCCAGACCGGCCGCATCACCGAGAGTGAACGCATCACGGCGGCCTCGGTTCCGATCCGTGTCTTCAGCGGCGCTTCAAGTCCGGGCGCGCAGTATTTCATCGACTGGTTGTCTGAACGCGTGCGCGAGATTGCCGGCCCGGATCATGACGACCTGATCGTTCGCACTACGCTCGACATCAATGCCCAGCGCGCAGCCGAAGCCGCTCTCGTCCAGGTCCTCTCTGACGAGGAGGCTGCCTCCGGCGCGACCCAGGGCGCGATTGTCTCGCTCTCCCATGACGGGGCCGTGAGGGCCATGGTCGGCGGTGTCGACTACAACCGCTCGCAATTCAACCGCGCGGTTCTCGCCCGGCGCCAACCCGGCTCGGCTTTCAAGGCCTTTGTCTACGCGTCTGCGTTCGAAGCCGGACTCACGCCGGACGACCGCCGCGAGGACGCGCCGGTTCGCGTCGGTGACTGGTCACCCCAGAATTACAATGACGAGTATCGCGGCTGGATGAGCTTGCGCGAGGCGTTTGCGCGCTCCTCCAATGCCGTCGCCGTCCGTGTGGCGGAAGAAACCGGGCGCGGGCATGTCGCGCGCCTGGCCGAACGCTTCGGCATTGAGAGCCAGTTACGGATCGATCGCTCCCTCGCCCTGGGGGCCTACGAGGTCACTCCAGTGGAAATGGCCACGGCCTACCTGCCCTTCGCCAATGGCGGATATGGCGGGCGGGCCTTCGGTATCGAGCGGATCGAGACCCGCACCGGTGACGTGATCTATGAAGCCCAGCCGCAGATGCGCCCCGTGCTCGACCTGCGCAATTACGGCCGCATGCGCGATCTCCTGCAGACCGTGGTGCGTGAAGGCACCGGCCGGCGCGCCCAGGTCCCGGGCTATGTGGTCGGCGGCAAGACCGGCACGACCAATGATTTCCGCGATGCCTGGTTTGCCGGCTATGCCGGCGATCTGGTGACCACGGTCTGGACCGGCAACGACGACAACAGCCCCACCGACCGGGCAACGGGCGGCGGACCGCCGGCCCGGATCTTCAGCGCCTTCATGCGCGCAGCGCCGCGCACCGGGATCGGCGCCGGGCCTGTCGCGCTGATCAATAATGATCGCCTGCCAAGCCAACCCGTGCCGGAACCGGCCTTCGCCGAAACCACCGCCGAGCCGCAAGCGACCGGCGAGACCGAACCGGTCGAAGAAGCGGAAGAGACGGGCGAGGAAGATCCGATCGCGGCCTTCCTGTCAGGTCTGGGCGGCGATTGACGCGCTGATCGGGGCGGGACGCCGCCGCTTACATTCCCCTGTACTGCCACGGAAATGCCCGAGACTGTCCGTCTGCGGCCTGCTAGATTGTGCCGGCTGAGGGACAGACTCCCAGGAGGGGACGCAAAGATGAAAAAGACCCTTTTTACCGCCGTCGCGACAGGCGCACTTCTCGTGGCCTGCACGCCGGACGGCGATATTGAATTCACCGGTGGCAGCAGCGGCAGTGCCGAAAGCGCCATCGCCCAGCTCGGTATCACGGAAACCGAGGATCTGAGCTTTGAAAGCGCCGGTTTCGAGGGCGATGACTATGTCATCACCAATCTCGTCATCCGCGATATCGACAACCAGGACAGCGACACCCCGTCTGACCTGCCGGAGGGCAAGACGCTCTCGGAATCCAACAATGTCGAGTTCAACGCCGATGAAGTGCACATCGCGCGCATGGTGCTCGGTTCGCCGCGACTGGACGCCAATGGCGACCTGCTCCTGGCGAGCTTCAACCTGTCCGATATCCGCGTCGAGGATCCCGACGACGAGAGCGGCGCCCGGCTCGACAGTTTCGTCATCGACGGCCCGAACGCGGCCATGTCGGCCGATATCGGCCGCCTCCTGCGTGGTGAGCTGGATGATGAGGACGATACGGACTGGTCCGAATACGCCTTCAACAGTTTCTCGATGCAGGGCTTCAACGCCAGCGACAATACCGAAGGCGAGAACACGACCGTCAGCTTCGACAACATGACGCTTGCGGGCGTGCGCGAAGGCGATTCCGCGAGTTTCGAATTCCGCAATCTGATCGTCGAGGGCGTCGAGGACGGCGCCCCGATCGAGATCCGCCTCGGCGAGATCTCCATCGACGGCATGAACACGCTCGACTACGGCAATTTCCTCGGCTCGGTCGACGAGAGTGCAGGCGGCGAGATCGCCAGCAACTACTCCTCGTCCTTCATGAGCAATCCATTCGAATCCTTCGAGAATTTCGCGATGCGCGACTTCCTCGTGAACGCTGCCGGCGTCAATGTGTCGATGGACTACATCACGGCAGACGTGCGGGAGCGAGGTGACCGCTTCATCTCGACCTCGGAACTCGGATCTCTGGTGATCAACGCCGACCCGGCCGGCCAGGCCGGTGCACAGCTCGCCATGGGCCTGGGCATGCTCGGTTACGACCAGCTGGAAATCCGCGCGGCCGGACGCTCCATCTACGATACGTCCGAAGACCGCATGTACACCGATGGCGACAACTTCCTGGAAATCGTCGACGGCATGCGCATCGATTTCGAATCCGATGTCACCGGTTACGGTGCCTATCTGGAAAATGCCGCGAGCATGATGGCCGATAGCGACGAAGTGGACGCGACGGAGAATCCGGAAGCGGTCATGGCCATGCTGGCCCCGCTGATGATCAACAACATCACCATGCGGATCGAGGACCGGTCCATTCTCGACCGTGCGCTGGAAGCCGGCGCAGCCAGCCAGGGCGTCGAGAAGGAGCAGATGCGCATGCAGGCCGGTCTGCTCATCGGTATGGGGCTGATGTCGGCTCCGCCGGAAATCCCGCGCCCCTTCCTGACGGAATTGTCCGGTGCGGTGACGAGCTTCATCAACCAGGGCGGTACACTGACCGTCTCGATGGATCCGGATGCACCGCTCCCGATCAGCTCGCTGATCGAACAGGCCGATTCCGGCACGTTCGACTTCGACTCGATGGGCTTGCGGGTGGAATCCGCACCGGTCGAATAGATCGACCAGCCAGTGCTGGAGAGAGAAGCGGGCGCTCCCTGGAGCGCCCGTTTTCTTATGCCCTGTTTCCTATGATCGCCGCAGATCGGCGAGCAATCCGCCGACCGCGATCTGGGCGGTCCCTGCAAGCCGCTCGCGCCACACGATACCCGCCGGGCTGCGGACCAGGCTGCCACAGCGCGCGCCCAGCCAGGCATAGCCCGCCAGGATCGGGAATTCGGTGACATGCATGCCGATGAGCATGGCCAGATAATGATGGAACTGGGTTTCGCCGGGCGTGATGAATTGCGGAACGAGCGCGCCGAAGAAAAGCACGGATTTCTGATTGGCCAACTGCTTGACCAGGCCCTGGGCGAAGCTCTCGCGGGCGACGTCCATGGGCGGCGGCGGTCCGCTGTTCGCAACGGTTTTGGCGTTGCGCCAGGACTGGATCCCCATCCAGATCAGATAGACGGCACCCGTCCATTTCACGATGGTGAAAAGCAAGGCGGACGTCGCAAGCACCGCGCCCACACCCGCAACCGAAATCGCGAAATAGATCGTATTTCCCGCCAATATCCCGCAGGACGCAGCGAGACCGGCGCCGAAACCCCGCGCAATTCCCTGCGAGGAAACCAGCAATACCGCGGGCCCCGGAGTCAGTGACGCCGCGACATGTACCGCCAGGAAAGCCAGGAATAGTTCGATCGACATTCTCTCGTCCCGTCAGCCCGGATTGCTCTGTCGCGTTTTCCCCGCCCGGACGCAAGACGGGCGCCCCGATGTCCCGGAGCGCCCGTCCCGATGCCGCCTGAAGCGGCACGATTGCTGTTTCGTCTAGCGGCTCGCCAGAGCCTGGCCGCCGGTCTTGTCCATGAAATCGCGCATGCGCGGCGCGATGTGCTCGCGGAAACGGCGGCCGTTGAAAACGCCGTAATGGCCGACGGCGGGCTGGACCCAGTCCATCTGGAGATCTTCGGGCAGATTGGCGCAAAGCGTGTGAGCCGCCTGGGTCTGGCCGATGCCGGAGATGTCGTCCTTCTCGCCCTCGACCGTCAGTAGGGCCACATCCTTGATCGCACCCGGGTCCACGATTCGGCCCTTGTGCTCCTGGATACCCCGCGCCAGCTTGTGCTCCTGGAACACGTCGCGAATGGTCTGAAGGTAGAATTCCTCCGACAGGTCCATAACCGCCAGGTATTCGTCGTAGAAGGACCGGTGTTTCTCGGCGCTATCGCCATCACCCTCGATCAGGTGGTTGAAGAAATTCCAGTGCGCGTCGACATGGCGGTCGAGATTCATATTCATGAAGCCGGCAAGCTGCAGGAAACCCGGATAGACCCGGCGTAACGCGCCCGGATTGGGTGCAGGCACGGTGTGGATCAGGTTCTTCTCGAACCATTCAAAGGGTCTGTCCTGTGCCAGCTGGTTCGGCACGGTTGGCGATTGTCGCGTGTCGATCGGCGAACCCATATAGGTCATCGACGCCGGACGGCTGGGATCGTCATCCTCGGCCATCAGGGCGATTGCCGACAGGGCGAGCGGGCCGGGCTGGCAGACCGCTACCACGTGCACGTCCGGACCCAGCAGGCTGATCATTTCGCGCAGATATTCGACAAAATCGCTCATATCGAACCGGCCTTCGGCCAGCGGCACCATGCGCGCATCCGTCCAGTCGGTGATATAGACCTCGCTGTCAGGCAGGAAGGTCTCGACCGTGCCGCGCAGCAGCGTGGCGTAGTGGCCCGACATCGGTGCCACGAAGAGGATCTTGCGGTCAGTCTGCTTGCCGCGCGCAAGGTTGAGCGCTGCCTGGTCGCGGCGGAAGTGCAGAAGATTGCACCACGGCTTGTGCCAGACCACTTCTTCCTCGACCGGCACGAGATGACCGTTCACCTCGACCGTATCGATCATCCATTCCGGCTTGCCGTAGCGGCGCGTCATGGATTCGAACAGATCCGCAGCCGCAGCCATGGTCCGGCCGGCAACCGTGTCGGCGGCCGGATTCCACGGTGCACGCATCATCCGGCGGGTCGCATTCGCTGCGGCACGCCAGGGCGTCATCGCCAATCTGTTCAGTTCATACACACTGTAAAGCATCGGTCCTCCCCAGGACGCGGCGGAGCCTCAAACGGGCCCTTCGCTCACGATGATGCGTCTGTTTCCTCAAGAAATTGTTGCAGGCGCGAAGCCAGCGTCTCCGGATCCGTCCCGTGCGTGAACACGTCGACGAACAATCCATCCGGTCCCATCAGGTAGATGAAGGAGGAATGGTCCACGAGGTAATTCTCCTGGTCCTCCTCGTCATTGAGCTGGAAGACGACCCGGTATTCACCCGTGACCTGGGCGATCTGCTCCTCGGTTCCCGTCAGGCCGACCAGCTCTGCCGGGAAGGCCGGCGAGGCGACATATTGGGCAAGATGCTCGACCGTATCTCGGCGCGGATCGACCGTGATCAGCAGCGGCTGGATCCGGGCGCGCTCCTCGGCGCTCAGCTGATCCATGGCAGAAGCCATGATCTGCAGGGAAAACGGGCAGATGTCCGGGCAGTAGGTGAAACCGAAATAGATCAGCATCGCGCGCCCGCGATAATCCTCGTCGGTCACCGTTTCACCGAGATGATTGACCAGGGTGAACGGCCCGCCGATATCCGCCGTACCGCTGACACGGGTGGGCGCGACACGCGTTTCGCGATTGCCCGCATCGGACAGCATCAGGGCAAAGAAGGTGACCACCATGACCAGCGGGGCCGCGATCAAGATCCAGATCCAGGGACGCTGCATGCGCGCTTTCCTCACCTATCCGTCCGGTTGCGAAGCATGATATGCCGCAAAGCAGCACAAGATATGCTGCGGGCGCGAAGGTACACGGGGATTCCCCCTGCTGTCTATCGCCGAGCGCCGGTCCGTGTAAGGAGTAACGCATGAGTGATGCCGATTGGGATCCTTACGGGGGCGATGCACACCTCACGCCGGTCTTCGGGCGTCTGCGGCTGCGCACCCTCGTCATGCTGCGCTGGCTGGCCGTGCTGGGCCAGACCATGTGTCTCCTGACCGTGCATTTCGTCTTCGGCATCAAGATCGAGCCGATCGGTTTCTGCTTCGGCGTCATCATCGCCAGCACCTGGATCAATACCTGGCTGACCCTCGCCGTGCCGCCGCAACAATTTGCGCGCGATTGGGAGGCTTTCGCGCAGCTCTCCTATGATGTGCTGCAATTGTGTGCGCTGCTGATGCTGACCGGCGGGCTGCAAAACCCGTTCATCGTGATGCTCGCCGCTCCGGTCACGATCGCCGTGGCGGCGCTGCCGCCGCGCTGGTCGCTCGGCGTTGCCATGACAGCGATCCTCGGCACTGCAGCGATGCTGGTCTGGAGCTATCCTCTGCCCTGGCTGGAAGGCCAGTCCCTGGATCTTCCGGTGCTTTACGTGATGGGTCTCTGGTCGGCGATCGTGATCGCGGTGGGATTTACTGCCGTCTACTCCTGGCGCGTCAGCCAGGAGGGCAAGCGCATGGCGACGGCCCTGGCCGCCACACAGAGTGTTCTCTCCCGCGAACAGCGCCTGTCAGCGCTGGGCGCGCTGTCTGCTGCGGCCGCACATGAACTGGGCACTCCCCTGGCCACGATCCAACTCACCGCCAAGGAGATGATGCGCGAGCTGAAGAATGATGAAATCCTCAGCGAGGATGCCGAACTCCTGGTTACACAGGCACGTCGCTGCCGCGATATCCTGTCGAAACTGAGCCGCGAGCAGAGCGTATCGGACGAACGCCATGACAGGATCGAGTATTCCGCAGCACTGGAAGAAGCGGCCGCTCCTCTGCGCGGCCTGGGCCCCATGCTCGACGTCCGGATCACACGCGACGGCAATGATGGCGAGGATGCCGAACCGGTCCTGCGCCGCCAGGCCGAACTGCTCTATGGTCTTGGAAATTTCATCGAGAATGCCGTTGATTTCGCCGAGACCACAGTCGTGGTTGACGGTCGCTGGAACGAACATAATTTGCTGATCAGGATCGAGGATGACGGTCCCGGTTTTTCGACCGAGATCCTGTCCAAGATCGGCGAACCCTATGTCACCACCCGCTCCGGTACGCCGGGGCAGGGAGGGCTGGGCCTCGGCGTCTTCATTGCCAAGACCATGGTGGAGAAGAGCGGTGGCCGGGTCCGGTTCGACAATGCCGGGTCGCAGGGCGGCGCTGTCGTGAGCATTACCCTACCGCGCAACATGGTGGAGGCGGCTCCGATCATCCGCTAGGAATGTTGTTATCACGACCGATGTAATGCGAAGGACAGACGCGTGAGCGAGATTGAATACGAACTTCCCGAGGACAAGACACTCCTGATCCTCGACGATGATGCCCCTTTCCGGACGCGACTGGGTCGCGCCATGACCGGGCGGGGTTTTGTTGTTTCCGCCGTGGGCACGGTGGACGAAGCCAAGGAAATCGCCCGCTCCAATCCGCCCGCCTTCGCGGTGCTCGACCTGCGCCTTCAGGATGGCGACGGGCTGGACGTGACCAAGGCACTGCACGCCTCACGTCCCGATTGTCGCGTCGTCATGCTGACCGGATACGGCAATATCGCGACGGCCGTCGCCGCCGTGAAGGCCGGCGCGGTGGATTATCTCGCCAAGCCCGCTGATGCGGATGACGTCATCAAGGCCCTGCTCGCACATCCCGAAGACAAGCCGGAACCGCCTGACAATCCGATGTCGGCCGACCGGGTCCGCTGGGAGCATATCCAGCGCGTGTTCGAATTGTGCGACCACAATGTCTCGGAGACCGCCCGCCGCCTGAACATGCACCGGCGGACGCTTCAGCGCATCCTGGCCAAGCGCGCACCGCGCTGACGCCACGTCACTTCTACGGGACAGTCAGCGGATCATCGCCGGCACGGACGGCGTGATCAGGCGTGCACGGACGGCGTCATCGATGACAAAATCCTCCTGCTCGCCCAGAACAAGCAGGCCGACACCGTCGATCGAGACCAGATCATTCTGCAAACGCACGAAGTCCTCCGGCATGGCTTCGGGCGCCATGATCCGGGTTCGCGCCGTGTAGCGCACGCGCCCGTCCTCATAGCGGCGGTGATCGGTGATTGAGAAGGCATTGTTCTCGATCTCGACATCTTCCCACTCATGAATCCAGTTCCGGCTGCCCTCGGGCAGATTGACCTCGATATGGTGCCTCACATCATAGGGATAGGGCATGGCCAGCGGGGAGACCCGCTCGCTCAGATCACCGAAAACGATCGAGCGCGACGAGGCATGGGCCACGAAGACATAGGTCGGCAGCCGCGCGCCTTCGGACGAGAAGTCGTAGAGCTCCACCTGGATCTCGGCCGAGATCGTGACCGTGCCCGCCTCCTCGTCGCGCACCAGTTCCGGATCGCCGACAAATTCGAAACTCTCGAAACGGCCGCGATAGAATTCCTGCACCAGCATGCCAAGCTGATCCATGCCCGCCTGGGCGAGGATCGTCTCGATCAGGCTCGCCGTATCGCCGTGATAGACCCAGTCCGCCCGCAGCACGGCGGCCGCCTCTCCCTTTCGGGACGAGGCGATATTGAAGACTTCCCGGACATCCACATCCGGGGTCCGGCGCGGCCGCACATTCAATTCGGTCAGCGCAGCCATGCCCTCTTCGAGTACGAGGGCGTGACCCCAGTCGACCGGATGATGGTCGAGCAGGCGACCGGTCTGCTCCACCATGGTCGGGTCTAGCCACAGACGGCGATTGCCGTATTCCAGCGTCACGATGACATGGTCGAACGCCAGGGGAGTGGCCGGCATGTCGCCCAGCGCGCGCCCCATCGTCGAATGCACGAGCGCGGCATGCGATTCGATCCCCATCTCGGCGAGCAGGGAGATCAGGAGCACCGTCTTCGCCTTGCAATCACCCTCACGGAAGCGAAGCGTCTGGTCGGGCGGGACAGGCCGGTAGCCGCCTTCCCCCAGCGTGATCGCAAAATAGGAAATCTCGCGCTGAACATAGCGAAGGGCCGCCATGATCCGCGCATCCCGCTCCGAATGTTCGGCCATGATCTCGCGGGCGATCGCTGTCACTTGCGGATCGTCGACAGGCTGGAAGAGGCCCCGGGCCCAGCGGGCGACATGGGACCAGTCATCATAAGCGCTCGCCAGGAAGATGGGCTCCGGATGCCGCCAGGCCGGCGTGAAGGCTTCCGGCGGCTTGCTGGTCCAGGTGGCCGGGCCATAACTTGCGATCACCCGGCCATTATTCTCCTCGATGGCAAGTTCCGGCACCGGGCCGAAAGCGGCCACCTGCGCCGCCCCGACCGGCCAGTCGGCCCGGAAGTGGACCTCGTCAAACCCCTGCATCGGCCGGAATTGATAGACCGCGGTCATCTCGCTGTCCTCGATGGGGAAATACTGGTTGATCGAGAAGGCGACCTCGACGCGCTCCCCGGGCTCGACGGCGGGAATACGCACCATCACCGTCACCGCGCCGGTATAGATCCCCTGCGCGAGGGCGGTTTCGCCCCGCAGGAAATCGACACGCACGTTTTCCGTCAGGTCGGTCGTTTCCTCACCGGAAATCCGGAGCACATGGTGGATCTCGACCTGGTGCGAAGCGGGATCGATCGGAATCGGCACCTGGCGCAGCGAGTCCGCGCCCTGCTGGGTTGCCGGTTCCAGGACCTGGCGGAAGAAATGACGGACACGATTGCGCTCGGTGGTCTGCTGGAAATCAAACAGGAGAGGGTGAAAACCGAAGGCATTGGGATCGCCGCCGGTCTCGGGAATCTCGACGGGACGGACAAAATCCGGGACCGGGGCGAAGCGCACTTCCGGGTCCACATCGGCCAGGAGGCGGGGTACATCCTCGCTCACAGCCGCGGATGGCGACGGTCCGGCGCCCGGTCCCGCAGGCTCGAGCCCCGCCAGAGCAAGGCGCACGATCAACCCGGCCGGGACGGCCAGCACGAATGCGGCAAACACTCGAAACCACATAAATACACCCCCGTTTTTTGCTACCCTAGATGGTTAACGAGGGGGTCTCAACAGGCACGATGGCCCGGCGGCGCATTTTCGTATGTCCGGGGCGGCGGCCCTAATAGGTATGGGTGTGGCTGTCCTCGGCCTCGACATGGGCATAGCCGTAGATCGGTCCGCCATTGGCACCCTGCACAATCGCGACGACACCGAGATAGCGATAGCTCTCGCCGGTGAACTCGGCTTCTCCGCCGGCCCAGCTGCCCAGATAGGTCAGGCTTTTCACCATGTTGTAGTGAAGCATCTCGGTTCCGGCATTCTCGCCGGCTTCGATCTCGACACTCTTCCAGCCCGGAGCGTAGGCAACGAGCCAGACATCGAGATTTTCCTCGGGAGCTTCACCGTCAAGGGCGATGCGGAAGGATCCGAAGGGGCCGTCCTCGATTGCGATCAGCGGGCTGTCGGGCATGGCCGACTGGCGTTCGGCGACCGCATCGGAGACCTTGTCCTGGTGCCAGCCCGGTGCGTCGGCCACGCCATCCACAACAAAATGCGGCGTGTAGAGCCGGTTCACGCCGAGGCGCGGCAGATAGGTGCGCTGGCGCTGGACATATTCCGGACGCGCATAGGTGTCTTCCCAGCCATACATGTCCCAGTAGGACACCGCATAGGCGAGGACGAAGACATTGTCGCGCTGGTCGAGTTCACCGAGATAGCGATTGGCATCCGGGCACAGGCCGCAGCCCTGGCTGGTGAACAATTCCACCAGGACTGGCCGGCCGCTTTCCTCGCCGGACCCGGTTTCATCATCGCCGGACGCCGCCCGGGCGTGGGCGGGCAGGACCAGGGCGAGACAGGCAATTATGGATGCAAGCAGTCGCATAACGCCTAGATAATCATCCCCGCCCGCCACGGCCAATCACTTGGCCGTGACGAAAACGGGAGATGTCTGTCAGCTGGGTCAGTCGCGGGCGAGATTGCGCAGCACGTAGTGCAGGATGCCGCCATTGCGGAAGTATTCGAGCTCGTTCTCGGTATCGATACGGGCACGAACCGGAGCGGTCTTCACCGTTCCATCCGGGAAGGTGACTTCCACCGTCATCGATGCGCGCGGCTCCAGCTCGGTCACACCCGTGATGGTGACGGTCTCGTCGCCCTTCATGCCCAGGCCGTCCCAGGACGCGCCGTCCTCGAACTGCAGCGGCAGGACGCCCATGCCGATCAGATTGGAGCGGTGGATCCGCTCGAAGCTCTCGGCGATCAC
This sequence comes from uncultured Maricaulis sp., assembly GCA_965228215.1. Classification (GTDB taxonomy): domain Bacteria; phylum Pseudomonadota; class Alphaproteobacteria; order Caulobacterales; family Maricaulaceae; genus Maricaulis. The sequence continues at coordinate 1,069,235 of OZ245800.1, forward strand.
GGCCTTCACACCCAGCAGGCGCGTGCCCTTGGCCGCCCAGTCCCGCGAGGAGCCCGTGCCGTATTCCTTGCCGCCGAACACGACCAGCGGCGTGCCCTCGGACTGGTAGTCCATGCAGGCGTCATAGATGTCGACCTGCTCGCCATTCTTCAGCGTGTAACCGCCTTCGACACCGTCCAGCATCTTGTTCTTGATACGGATGTTGGCGAACGTGCCGCGCATCATCACTTCGTGATTGCCGCGGCGGGAACCGTAGGAGTTGAACTCCAGCACCGGAACCTGGCGCTCCTGCAGATAACGACCGGCCGGGCTGTCGGCCTTGATCGAACCGGCCGGCGAGATGTGGTCGGTCGTGATGGAATCGCCGAACAGGCCCATGATCTTGGCGTTGACGACATCGCCCGGAGCTTCCGGATCCATCGTCATGCCTTCGAAATAGGGCGGGTTCTGCACATAGGTGGAAGTGTGGTCCCAGCCATAGGTCAGGCCACCCTCGACCTCGATGCCGGCCCAGGCGGCATCGCCGCGGAAGACGTTGGCATAACGCTTGGCGAACATTTCCGGCGTCACCGCGGTACGGACAGCCTCGGCGATCTCGGCCGAGGACGGCCAGATGTCGCGCAGGAAAACGTCATTACCGTCCTGGTCCTGGCCGAGCGGTTCGGTCGTGATGTCCTTGGTCATCGTGCCGGCGATGGCGTAGGCGACGACCAGCGGCGGGGACGCCAGGTAGTTGGCGCGCACGTCCGGCGAGATGCGGCCCTCGAAATTGCGGTTCCCCGACAGGACCGACGTGGCCACGAGGTCATGCTCGTTGATCGTCTTGGAGATGGCGGGCGGCAGCGGACCGGAATTACCGATACACGTCGTGCAGCCATAGCCGACAAGGTTGAAGCCCAGCGCGTCGAGATCGTCCTGCAGACCGGCACGCTCGAGATAGTCCGTCACTACCTGCGAACCCGGCGCGAGCGAAGTCTTCACCCACGGCTTAGTGGTCAGGCCCTTCGCAACGGCATTGCGGGCCAGGAGGCCGGCGCCGAGCAGGACGGACGGGTTGGACGTGTTCGTACAGGACGTGATGGCCGCAATGGCGACATCACCATTGGTGAAAGCGAAGTCCTCGCCCTCGACCGGAGCGGACTTACCGCGCTCATCGCCCTTGCCGTATTCCTTTTCCATGGTTTCAGCGAAACCGGCAGCGGCGCGGGACAGTTCGATCCAGTCCTGCGGGCGTTTCGGGCCGGAGACGGCCGGCACAATCGTGGACATGTCGAGATGCAGCGTATCGGTGAAGACCGGGTCGCCGTCATAGTCCGGACGGAACATGCCCTGGGCTTTCGAATAGGCTTCCACGAGCGCGACGCGCTTGTCGTCACGGCCGGTGGCACGCATGTAGGCCAGGGTTTCGTGGTCGACCGGGAAGAAGCCGCAGGTGGCTCCGTATTCCGGCGCCATGTTGGCGATCGTGGCCTCGTCCTCGAGCGAGAGATTGTCGAGGCCGGCACCGTAGAATTCGACGAATTTGCCAACCACACCGCGGGCGCGGAGCATCTCGACGATCTTCAGAACGAGGTCGGTGGCGGTTGCGCCCTCGGGCATCTTGCCCTTCAGCTCAAAGCCGATGACTTCCGGGATCAGCATGGAAACCGGCTGGCCAAGCATGGCGGCCTCGGCTTCGATACCGCCGACACCCCAGCCGAGAACGGCCATGCCGTTGATCATTGTGGTGTGCGAGTCGGTACCCACACACGTGTCCGGATAGGCGACGGTCTCGCCGTTTTCTTCCTTGGTCCAGACGGCCTGGGCGAGGTTTTCCAGATTGACCTGGTGGATGATGCCCGTGCCCGGCGGGACGACGCGGAAATTGTCGAACGCCTTGGCGCCCCACTTCAGGAATTTGTAGCGCTCGCCATTGCGCTGGTATTCGCGCTCGACGTTTTTCTCGAAACTGTCGGCACCACCGAAATTGTCGACCATGACCGAGTGGTCGATGACCAGGTCGACCGGGACCTGCGGATTGATGCGTTGCGGGTCGGCGCCCAGCTTGCCTGCAGCATCGCGCATGGCGGCAAGGTCAACGACAGCCGGAACGCCGGTGAAGTCCTGCATCACGACGCGGGCCGGACGGTAGGCGATCTCGTGCGTGGACTTGCGCGTGGTCAGCCAGGCTGCCATCGCCTCGATGTCTTCCTTGAGGACGGTCTTGCCGTCCTCGAAGCGCAGCAGGTTCTCCAGCAGGACTTTCAGCGAGGCCGGGAGTTTGGAGACGCCCGTCAGTCCGTTCGCCTCGGCGACCTTGAGATCGTAATAGGTGTAGGTCTCGCCGGCGGCGGTCAGGGTACGTTTGCAGGAAAAACTGTCGAGAGAGGCCATAAGCGCAAAGTCCTCTTGGATCTGGGGGTGAGGGATCACCCGATGAGTCTGGGTGAGGTTTCACCCGGTGGGAGGGCGGACATTGAGTCCGGACGTTTGGGCGGGGTTTTAACCGCACATCCCGATTGCTGCAATGCGGCACGCAGCGCGTTGACCTTTGGCAGGGAAATAGGCGACATGCAGGGCATGACTGCCGCCCGCGCCAGCGAAGCCGACCGTCCGGCTTTCACACCCCTTTCCCTGACCGTGACCGGGCTGAACCTGTCGCGCGGCGAGACCCGGCTGGCCCGCGATCTCGATCTCTCTCTGGAACCGGGTGACGCCCTGCTGCTGACCGGTGGCAATGGTGTTGGCAAGACCACGCTCCTGCGCGCAATCGCAGGCCTTATCCGCCCGGACAGCGGCGAGATCCGGCTCGGAGATCACGCCGCATCCGAGGCTGCCGCCGATACAATCGCCTGGCTGGGCCATACCGACGGGCTGAAATCCGCCGAGACTGTCCGCCAGAGCCTGCAGGTCTGGGCCGACATCCATGCGCAGCCACGCAAGCGCATCATGCCGGCCCTTCGTGATCTCGGGATTGATCACCTGATCGACCGGCGCACGGACCGGCTGTCGCGCGGCCAGCAGCGCCGCGTAGGCCTGGCACGCGTGTTGATCAGCAATCAGCCGATCTGGCTGCTCGACGAGCCCGCCGGCCCGCTGGACCAGGCCGGCCGCGACCGGCTTGCCGATATCGTCGCCATGCATCGAGAACGGCAGGGCATCGTCATCGCCGCTACCCACCAGGGACTCAACTGGGCCGCGGCGCGCACCCTCCACCTGGGAGACACGGTGCGATGAATGTGCTGTCCACGATCTTCAAGCGCGAGGCCCGCCTCGCCTGGGCCGGTGGCGGCGGCGCCGCCGGACCGACTGCCTTTTTCCTCGCGGCGATCACCCTCGCACCGCTCGCCATCGGACCGGAACCGGAATTGCTGGCGGCCGCCGGCCCGGGCCTGATGGCTTTCGCCGCCCTGCTGTCCGTCCTGCAATCAGCCGAGCGCCTGTTCGGCGATGATCTCACCGACGGCACGCTGGATCTCTACGCGCTTACGCCGGCCAGCCTGCCCCTGCTCTGCCTTGCCAAGGTGATGGGCCAGGCCGCGGCAACGTTCTGGCCCCTGCCGATCATCGCCGTGTTGGGCGGTTTCATGTATGGCGTACCCGCAGAAGCCAGCCTGATCCTCGGCGCGGCCTTGCTGGCCGCCACACCCACACTGGCGCTGCTCGCCGGCTTTGCCGGAGCCCTTGCAGCCGGCGTGAAACGCGGCGGCCTCCTGATCGCCCTGATCGCGACGCCGATGATGGTACCGGTGCTGATCTTCGCCGCTGGTGCGGGCCGCTCCGCGATGGAAGGCGATGAACGAGCCCTCGCCAATCTCCTGCTGACGGCTGCGGTCAGCCTAGGCACGACAGCGCTGGCGCCGTTCGGTATCGCCGGCGCTATTCGGAGCCGACTGGGTTAGGCTTGGTCGGGCAGGCGCCGCTGGCGTTCATGTCTTCTGCAATTCGCAGCCTGAGAATGGCAGCCGTTACTTCCCTGAGCGCCAGTTCTTCACGTTCTCTGGCGGCAAGATGCGACGCAAGGGTCGCGTAGTATCTCAGCGCATAGTCGAGCGCATCACCCCGGCGTTCGCGCACTAGCGCCGTTGCGCGCTGGCTGGCGGGGCGAGCCTCCTCCGAAGGCGGAGATTCATCATCCGCTGACGGCGCAGGAGGCTCTCCCAGATACTCGCGCACCTCATCGCCCATCGCGGCTGGCGGGTCCGCCAGCTCCTCGCCATCCCAGACACTGGCTGACGATCCACCTCCGGGAGCAATCCCAAGATGTCGCTCTATCTCCAGCCAGCTCAAACGACCCGAGTCGAATTCAGGAGAGGCGAACCGGAAATAGTCTCGTAGCTGAGCAGCCTCTTCCGCTGTTCGTCGTTCGGAAATCGGTACGAGCGGAACACCCATCCCGTACCGATTGTTTCGCTGCCACTCAGACCACTCATTGTCGAGCTCACGAATAGCCGCCTCGATACGGCTCATCGTCTCATATCGTCTGGCGACGGCCGGTGGCTCTTCGCGCATTAGCCAGTCTGCCCAATTCGCTTCACACCGGTACCAGACCAGCCCTCCGGCCTGATACAGGCTACCATGATGATTATGTTGCGAATCACCGACATGGTTCGCACGCCCCGTGGCGTATTCTTCCCACTCGATGACAACGCGCCGAATGAAAACATTCCGGTCACGCCCGGCACGTTCATATCGCTCGTTCTCATAGTAGAGACCCAGCTGGACGATTGAGTGAGCCGAAAGCGACAAGTTCAGCGGATATCGCGCGTAAACTCGAGAGCTCACCTCGATCGTCTGGACACGCTCGCCATTGACTTCGACGATTATCTCCGGCCAGCCCTCGAATTCATCGGCACGCGCTTCGATGAAACTTGAGTGGGTTTGGGAGTGGGCCAGACTTGTGAACAGGAAAGTCGCAACAACGATTCCGACAAAACAGCTGACCGATTTCATTACCCACCCTCCAGCTACGGGTATTCACACTATCACATCCGCCGCGCGAGGCTGAATCCCGCTAGAGTCTTGAACATACCAAGTCATTGTCTATCTAGTGATAGGTAGCAGTCGGAGCCTGTCATGGAACTCAACGCAGATTTCTCTGAACGCGTCGTCATCCGGCCCGAAGATTATGCCTGGGTGGACAGTCCCGCCAGCGGGGTCCGGCGCATGATGCTCGACCGGATCGGCGACGAAGTCGCACGGGCCACAACCATCGTGAATTTCGCGCCCGACTCCTATTTCGACGCCCACGGCCACGAGCTCGGCGAGGAGTATTTCGTGCTCGACGGCGTGTTTTCGGACGAAAGCGGCGATTATCCCGCCGGCAGTTATGTCCGCAATCCGCCCGGCTCCTCACACACGCCCTTCACTCGCGAAGGTGCGACGATTTTCGTGAAACTGCGCCAGTTCGACCCGCTCGACCTCGCCCATACAGTCATCGATACATCGGCGGCCGCGTTCTCTCCCGGCGTTGCCGCAGGTTTGTCAGTCCTGCCGCTTCACCAGGCCGGCCATGAATCCATCGCGCTTGTGCGATGGGAACCCGGTACACAATTCTCGACCCACCGGCATTGGGGCGGCGAGGAGATCTTCGTGCTGGAAGGCGTGTTCGAGGACGAGCACGGCCGCTATCCCGCCGGAAGCTGGCTGCGCAATCCCCACCTGTCACAACACACGCCCTTCTCGACGGAGGGCTGTCTGATCTACGTGAAAACCGGCCATCTGCCCGCCTAGACAGACCGCCATGACTTCGGGACTGCGACCATCCGGCAGTTGCCGAGACGGGTCTGTCGCAGTAAGTCGCAGACATGTTCTCCTATTTCTCCAATCCCCAGCGTTTCGACCAGCTGGCCCGCATTGCCATCCCGATCTGCGGCGTCGCAACGGTCCTTCTGTTCGTCGTGGGCATTTATCTGTCCTTCTTCGCCTCGCCGCCCGACTATCAGCAGGGCGACACCGTCCGGATCATGTATGTGCACGTACCCGCCGCCTACATGGCCATGGCACTTTACGGCGCGCTGGCTGTGGCGAGCTTCATCTATTTCGTCTGGCGTCACGCCCTGGCCGATGCGGCCGCGGAAGTGATCGCGCCGATCGGTGCCGTCTTCACGGTGCTGGCCCTGATCACCGGCTCGCTGTGGGGTAAACCGATGTGGGGGACGTGGTGGGAATGGGATGCCCGCATGACCTCCGTGCTCGTCATGCTGCTTGTCTATCTGGGCTATATGGCCCTGCGCTCGGCGCTGGAAGATCCGCAGCAGAGCGCCCGTGCCGGCGCAATCCTGGCGATGGCCGGTGTGATCAATCTGGTGATCGTGAAATTCTCGGTCGACTGGTGGTCCAGCCTGCATCAGCCGGCAGCCGTCTTCCGGTTTGACGGCCCGACCATTCATTCCAGCCAGCTCTGGCCGCTCGCGCTCATGGCGCTGGCCTACACCTTCCTGGCGGCCTGGCTGGTCTTCTATCGCCTGCGTAGCCGGGCCCTGCAGAGACGCGCGCACACGCTGCAGCGCCGCCGTGAACAGGGAGAGGGCTGATGTCGGAATTTTTCGCCATGGGCGGGTATGCCGTGTGGGTCTGGTCCTCCTGGGGGGTGTCTGCGCTGGCTATTTTCGGCCTGATAGGTTTTGCTTTCCTCGAGCGGCAGCGCGCAAAAGCGCGACTGCAGGAGCTGGAGGAGGATGAAGCATGATGCGCGTTGTGCGTCTGCTGGCCATCTTGGCGATATTTGTACTCGGCGGCGTTCTGGCCTGGAACTGGTATTCCAACGAACGCATCGTGCCGGAACCCATGCCGGCGCTCAGCCTTGAACCGCTGGACGGTCGCGCGGAGTTCACCTTCGAGGCTGTCGAGGGCGCCTATATCGTCAATGTCTGGGGCAGCTGGTGCGCGCCCTGCCGTGCCGAACACCCGGTTCTCATGGCGCTGCGCGCAGAGGGCTATGCGATCTATGGCCTGAATTGGCGCGATACGCCGGAAGACGCCAACGCCTTTCTCGACGAGCTGGGCGATCCCTTTGTCGGCGTGATGCGGGCCGATGATGCGGCAATGACGATGCTTGAGATCAGCGGCGCGCCGGAGACGCTCGTGGTCGGCCGCGACGGCAATATCCTGGTCCGCTGGCCCGGACCGATCACGGTCGAGGTCCTGCGCAACCGGATCTATCCTGTGCTGGATCGCGAAGCCCGCCGACGCTGACGCCGGTCATCAATCGGATCTTCAGGCCACGTCGCGCGGCGTATCCGTCTGAAGCTCAGCCGGAGCATTGGCGGCACCGGCGGCCTCCTCGGCTTTCCTCGCTTTCGCCTTGGCCTTCTCCTTGGCTTTTTTCGCCTTGGCCTTGGCCTTTTCCTTCGCCTTCTTCTTGGCCTTCTTCTTCTTGGCCTTTTCCTTCTCGCGCGCCAGCTTGGCGGCCTCTTCGCCCTGTTCGAGCGTCAGCGCGATGCGGCGAAGCGTTTCCAGGAAAGCGGCGCGTTTGCTCTTGGGCAAAGCAGACAGGATGGCGGCATCGGCCTCCATCGCACCGGCCGTGACCTCGTCGAGCAGCGCCCGGCCACTGGCGGTGAGATGTACGGAATTGGCGCGCGCATCATCGGGCAGTTTGCGGCGTTCCAGCAGGCCGTTCTTGACCATGCGGGAGACCAGTTCCGCGAGAGTCGACCGGTCGATGCCGGTCTTCTTGACCAGCGCGGTCTGGGTGAGGCCTTCCTTGGCCGCCGTGGCATGCAGGACGGCGAACTGGCGCTGGGTCAGTTTCGCGCCGGCCATCGCCTTGCTGAAACGCTCGGCAGCGAATTGCTGGGCCCGGTGCAGGAGATGCCCGGGCGATTGCGACAGCTTGAAGGATGCGGCGTCAAACTCGTCGTTCACCTGCAATCCCCTTCGAAAGACCGAACCCTGATCCTAGACGGGGATTATAACGCGAGAATGACATTTGTCCGAATACGGATATTAGCGGATTCAGCTGTCTTCCTCGGCACTTGGCTTTTGATATTTCAGCATGGTCGGGATCTGGATGGCCATGAAAACCATCGACAGGACCATGATGCCCAGCTTGGAATTCGCCCAGAAGCTCTCGCTCCAGGCGAGACCTGAGAACCAGCGCGAGGACGGATCCACCGTCGTATCGACGATATGGCGCCACATCACCTCGTTGAGGAAAGCCAGGAACTGGAACCAGATCGCCCAGCGAATGGCAAAGAGAGTCCAGGCTTTCTCCGGCAGCTCGAAAATGTGCTTGAAGAAGACCTTCCAGACATTCACCCCGAACGCCATGCTTATGAGGATCATGTAGGACAGGAAGAGATTGATGATCGTCGGCTTGGCGTAGATGAAAATCGGGTCCTGCAGCCAGATACCGATAGCGCCGAAACCCATCACGATGATCGTTGTCATGACCAGCATGGGCGGGACACGTTTTTCCAACCGGATCGAGAAGAAAAGCGCGATCAGAGCGGCGACCATGTAAACGCCCGTGCCGATATAGATGGCCTGGTCGGGCACCTGCATGCGCGCGACATTGTAGACGATGATCCAGGCGGCGATCGGGCCGGCATCGATCAGCAGGCGCGAAGATTGCTCGCTCGTTGATTGGGTCTGGGCCAAGGCGTTTCTCCGATCTCGTTCTCAGAATACTTGTACTAATACGAGCCCGGCGGCCAGAAGGATTGCCAGAAAAATCCGGCGGCGCCCGAAAGGCTCCTTCAGAACCAGTGTGGCCAGCAATGCACCGAAGACGATCGACGTCTCCCGCATCGCCGCCATGGGTCCGACCGGCGCGAGGGTGAAGGCCAGCAGGGCCAGGAAATACGAGGCACTGCCGAAGACGGCGGCAATGGCGCCCGAGCGCAATTCCTGGCGCATCAGCCCGGGCAGTCGCGCGCCGCGGCGTAGGATGCCGGTCAGCAGGAGCGGCAAGGCGACCATCGGGTAGAACCAAGCGAGATATTGCAGGGGCGAGACCGCGGCGCGCGCGCCGGAGGCGTCATTGACCGAGTAGAGCGCCGTCATGGATGCCGCCAGCAGGGCAAAGGCCAGCGCCTTGGCCTTGGGTGCCCCGCCCTTCTGCGGCCAGCCAAATCCGATGACCGCTAGCGAGGCGATCACAAGTCCGACCGTCTCGATCCAGTTGAGATACTCGTTGAGCAGGAAAATAGCGGCCAGGGCTGCCAGGGCCGGCGCACTGCCGCGCATCACCGGATAGACCAGGCCCATATCGCCGCGATCAAAGGCTGCGATCATGGCCATCTGGAAGGTCCAGTGGATGACGGCCCCCAACAAAAGGAAGCGCCAGACCTCCCAGGTCGGAAACGGGTAATAGACCAGCGCGGGCAGGAAGAGCAGCGAACCCACACACATCAGTACGATGCGGAAGACCAGCGTGTCGCCCGATTGTTTGGTGAAGAGCGCGATGCCCGAATGGGCAATCGCCGAACCCAGCATGGCGAATGTGCCGAGCAGTACGGGGCTTAGACCCTCCACCGCCAGGGCCTATTCCTCCAGCCCGGCCAGGGCCCGGGAGAAGGCCTTGGCGTCGAAGGGCTGCAGATCGGCCTCGCCCTCACCGATGCCGATATAATGAACCGGCAACTGGAATTTCTCGGAGACCTGGACGAGCGCACCGCCCTTGGCCGTGCCGTCCAGCTTGGTCATCACCACGCCGGTCACGTCGGCGGCTTCCAGGAAAGCCTGGGCCTGGGACACGGCGTTCGAACCCACCGTGCCGTCCAGGACGAGCACCACTTCGTGCGGCGCATCCGGGTTTTTCTTGCGGATGACCCGCACGACCTTGCGCAGCTCTTCCATAAGCTCCGCCTTGTTCTGCAAGCGGCCCGCCGTGTCTATCAACACGCAATCGCGACCCTCGCGCTCGGCCTGGTCCAGTGCATCAAAGGCGAGGCCGGCCGCGTCGGAACCCAGTTCCCGCTTGACCACGGGAGCATTCGCACGCTCGCCCCAGACCGAGACCTGTTCGATTGCCGCCGCGCGGAATGTGTCACCGGCCACGAGAAGCGGATCGCGACCCTCACGCTTCAGCTTGACGGCAATCTTGCCCAGCGTGGTGGTCTTGCCGGAACCGTTAACGCCTACGAACAGGATCACGCGCGGCCCGTCACCGCCGGTCAGTTCGAGCGGTTTTTGCAAAGGATCCAGCGTTTCGGCGACGACATCCGCGAGGGCCATCTTGACCTCCTCGTCGGTGACCTCCTTGTCGAACCGGTCCTTGGCCAGGCGTTCGGTCACGCGCATGGCCGCCGCCGCACCGAGATCGGCGGCGATCAGCAATTCTTCAAGCTCTTCAAGCGCCTCGGAATCGAGCTTGCGCTTGGTGAAGACGGATGTGACGGATTCCGAGAGTTTCGAGGATGTGCGTTTCAGGCCCTGGGCCAGACGCGAAAAGAAACCCGGCTTGTTCTCGCTCATGCGGTGAGCACCCCGTGCAATTCGCGTCCGTCATGACGCGAAACATCAATATTTACAAGCGCTCCGGGCCGGGGCACCGCGCTCTCGGGCAGGCGGATGCCGGCGAAATTCCCGGCGCGGGCAAAACCCGGCTTCTCGATCAGCGCCGCTTCGACCCGGCCGATCATGCTGTCGAGATGGGCGCTCAGCGCCTCGGACGCCTTTGAGCGCAGGCGGGCAGCGCGTTCCTTGATCACCGGTTTTTCGAGTTGCGGCATGCGCGCGGCGGGCGTGCCCGGGCGCGGCGAATACGGGAAGACGTGCAGATAGGCGAGCGAGCACTCGTCCACCAGCCGCAGCGAATTCTCGAACATCGCCTCGGTTTCCGTCGGGAAGCCGGCGATCAGATCCGCACCGAAGGCGATCTCCGGCCGCGCTGCCTTGAGGCGGGCGCAAAGCTCGATCGCATCGTCGCGGGAATGCCGTCGCTTCATGCGCTTCAGGATCATGTTGTCGCCGGCCTGGAGCGAGAGATGGAGATAGGGCGCCACGCGCTCATCACCGGTCACGGCCTCGAACAGGGGCTCGTCGATCTCGATCGCATCGATCGATGACAATCGCAGGCGCGGCAGGTCGGGAACCTGTTTCAGGATGGCCTGGACAAGACGGCCCAGCTGGGGCTCGCCTGGAAGGTCGGCCCCCCAGGAGGTCAGGTCCACACCGGTCAGCACGATTTCGCTGTGACCGGATTCGGTCAGCGTGCGGATCTGGTCGACGACCTCACCAGCGGGAACGGAGCGCGAATTTCCGCGACCGTAGGGAATGATGCAGAAGGTGCAGCGGTGATCGCAGCCATTCTGGACCTGGACATAGGCGCGGGCGCGACCTTCCATGCCCTCGACGAGATGACCGGCGGTCTCGCGAACCGACATGATGTCGTTGACCCGCACCTTCTCCGTCCCGCCCAGCAGGGTGACCGGGTCGAAGGTCTCGGCACGCAGTTTCTCGTCATTGCCGACCACGCGATCGACTTCGGGCATGTCGGCAAACATGTCCGGATCGACCTGGGCGGCGCAGCCGGTGACAATGATTTTCGCATCGGGTTTGTCGCGCCGCGCGCGCCGGATCTGCTGGCGGGCCTGGCGCACCGCCTCATTGGTCACGGCGCATGTATTGACCAGGATCGCGTCGGTCAGCCCCTGGTCCCGCGCATGACGGCGCATCACTTCGCTCTCCCAGGCATTCAGCCGGCAGCCAAGCGTGATGATGTCGAGGCTCTCATCCTGTTCGGGGGTCTGCGACGGCGGCGCATCCGCCCCGGAGACAGCCGGATTTTCCGCGCGATCGTCCATGCGCCGGATAAGGGGGGCCAAAGCCCGATTGTCAAGCGCCGGGCGTCAGGCCTCGTGACAAACGACGTCGCCATCCGGCGCCGCGGGTGCATCCAGGAGCGCCGCAGTGGCGCTTTCAATGTCCGGATATCGGAAGGTGTGATGCAGGCGTTCGAGGCGTTCCGGGACGACTCTCTGGCTGGCCAGGAAGAGTTGCGACATCTCCCCGAGACCGAGCTTCAGCAGGGCGGCCGGGACGGGCAGGACGAGACGTTGCCCAGCGAGGGTTCGGATCACCTCGCCGTGACGGGCGCATCCGGGTGCTACGACGTTGAACGGGCCGGCCATGCGGCGATCGTCGAGGGCCCGATCGAGCACGCCCAGGGCGTCGTCTACATGGACCCAGCCCATCCATTGCCGCCCGTCGCCGAATTGCGGCATCAGGCCGAAAGGGCGTGTCATGACCAGTCGCGGGTAGACGCCGTCATCCCGGCCCAGAACCAGGCCGAAGCGCAGGATGCAAACGCGGACGCCCAGGCGACGAGCGCGCTCGGCTTCCATTTCCCAGACCCGGCAGAGATCGGCCGTGAACACGCCGAGCGGCCGGCTGGCATGTTCGGGCAGGGGCGTCTCGCCGCGATCGCCATAGGCACCGATCGCCGAGGCGTTGACCAGCACGTCCGGCCGCGTCTGGAGGCGCTCAACCAGCCTGATGATGGCGCGGGTAACCTCCAGCCGGCTGTCCAGGAGGACGCGGCGGCGGGCCGGCCACCAGGGCAGATCGGCAACCCGTGCACCCGCCAGATTGATGATTGCGTCGATGCGGGTCGCCGGAGCAATCAGGTCGAGATCGGTCACGACGTCTACCCGCCCGGCAAACAGCGCCCCGGCCTTGCGGGGGTCACGGCTGAGCACGATGACCCGATCGCCCCTTGCGAGGCGACCACGCACGAAGATCTGGCCGATAAAGCCCGTCCCGCCCGTCACGAGGACAACCCGGCCGCTCGCACGCGGCTCAGTGGCAGGCCGGGTCTGCCCGGCACGCCGGTAGAGCGTCACGCCGGCAATCGTGTCGCGCACACCCCAGGCGAAGACGCCGAGAGCACACAGGGTCAGAACCGGGCTCCACCAGCCATGCTCGACCAGCGTGATTGCGGTCGGACGGCCCGCCCAGTCGGCGAGGTGGGGAAGGAGCAGGACCAAGATCGCGCCGTAATTCAGGGCCAGCACGGTATGAAGCACGCGTTCGAGGGCCGGCAGGGTACGGGTTCGGTCCTCCTCAATGAAATCGGCAAGCGTAATGCCGATCTCGAGCACCAGAACGGCCCCGAAAACCCAGGCCAGAACTCCACCCGGCTGCGTCCAGGCGAGCGTCAGAAACACACCGGCATAGATCAGTTCCCGCGCCGCATGGAGACTGATCTCCCGGCGGGCCGACAGGCGGCCGGGCAGGGCCTCCGTCAATTCGTGGTGCCAGAGATTGTCGAACCCGCCGAGCAGGATCTGGATACCCAGCAGGATGAGAACAAGGTCGAAATCCATCAACATCGCGTGTCTCCATGGTCGACAGGCTTGTCGCGGAAGACCGCCACCTGCCGGTAGGTCCGGCCGAACACGGGGTGTTCGCCGTCCAGGGTGAAACGGAAGCGGTCGCCGCCGAGATCCTCGTGCACGACGCGGATCCGGCCCGGCGTGAACAGGTCGGGTATCGGGAGTTTCAGCCCGGCGATATCCAGGAAGAAACCGTCACTGTCGAAGATGATGGCTCCGGCCTGCTCGCTGACCGCGAGTCGCATCACAAGCGGACCGGCGCACTCGTAAAGCCGACCCTCGTTGTCGATCTTCTTGGTCGAGGCGACGCATTCCCAGCCCAGCTTGCGGCGCAGGTAATGCCGCAGCCAGCGGACACCGCCGCGGGCGGGATGCAGGTCGATCTCGGCGTCCTGCCTCCCCGTACCCGTTGGCAGCGGACGGCCGAAGGGGATGACCAGCCAGGCGATCAGGCGCCCCAGCCGGCTCGCCTCGAGTTCAGCGGTGCCCACATAGTGGGCGCGTGTCTTGTTGACCGCGAAACGCCGGCGGATCGACGGAGCGAGACGCAGCCAGCCATCCGTGCCCAGGAGGGCCTCGAAATCAGGTTGCGTGCGGATATCCGGATCACGCCAGCCGAAACCCAGCCAACGTCCTGCCAGACACGTCATCTCCATCTCCTTCATTTATTTCTGTCGAAACAGAAATTGCGACTCAAAAAGGGGGGCGCTCAACCCCCGACAAATTTTGCCACCTTGCCGCCCAGCTTCATCAGCTTGATCAGCGTGCCCTGGGGAACATTGCGGATCTGGCCGTACCAGCCGGTCAGATTGGTCACGAAATCCTCCATCCGCTTGAGACGTTCGGCCGCCAGTTTCGGCGTATCGGGATCGTCCTGTGCGTAGGCTGCACACTCGCGGAGAATCGAGATCGTCGGGTCGATCTCGCGCTGCTTGCGCGCCTCGGCGATGGCCATGAGCATGTCCCAGGGCTCGTGCGTCGCGGCGAAATGGTCTCGCCGGTCACCGAGTACATGTTCCCGCGTCACCAGGCCGAGCGTCTGCAATTCCTTCAGCGAGTTCGATACGTTCGAACGCGCAATCCGCAGCGTGTCCGTGATTTCCTCGGCATGCAGGGGCTGGTCCGCCAGATAGAGCAGAGCATGGATCTGGGCGATCGAACGATTGACGCCCCAGCGCGCACCCATCTCGCCCCAGTGGACAACGAATTTCTGCATGGGTGCCGAAAGATGCATTTTCCTGGCCTTCATAAATTTCTGTACAGACAGAAATTGCATGATCGACGACTGATGGCGAGGCGGCAGCTTGTCGCATGCCGAAGCCGCGTTTCCGGCGTCCCAAATCCGCTGAATTTCTTACAATCGGTAAGCTCGGAAAACCATGTTACGTTGGGGTGATTCGAAAGGTCACGGCACAGGAGGCCCGGCCATAGCGACGCAGGAATCGAAACCGCAAATCCGCCCCCGGCGGATACTCGTTGTCGAGGATGTCCCCTCGAACAGCGACATGATTGCGATTTTCCTGCGGTTCAACGGTTTCCTGGTCGATGTCGCAAAGAATGGCCGGATCGCGCTGGAACGGCTCCAGGGGGCCGAATATGACGCAGTCCTGATGGATATCCAGATGCCGGTCATGCGCGGCGATGAAGCCATTCACGCCATCCGCAGCTCGTCGGAGTATTATCGCGACATCCCCATCATCGCCCTTAGCGCGGATGCCAGCCGGCGCACCCGAGACAATATCCTGGCCCTTGGCGCGTCGGCCTTCTTCGCGAAACCGTTTGAGCTTGCCGCCATTCTCGAGAAACTTAAGTCTCTGTCCGAATCATTCCGGTCAGACCGGGTGTCAGAAGAGAAACAAAGGGCCTGATGCGTATAGCGGTTATTGATGACGATCCGGTCGAGGCCGTTTTGTTGTCCGAACTCTCCAAGGATATCTCACCTGACTACGCGTTCGAGAGTTTCAGCTCGATCGATGCCTTTCTTGCGGCCGATCCCGCGAGTTTCCGTGTCGCCTTCCTCGACCGGCGCATCCCTCCGTACGAGGAATTCACCGAAACCCTTCCCATGATCGACAAGTCGGATTTCAAGGGGCGGCTCATCCTGATGACGGCTCATGATTCCGGCACCGATACCGAGAATTACGCTTTCGAGGTCGTCGGACCGGTCGAGAAGCTCGAACTTCTCAACCCACCCGTCCTCGAAAAAGTCCTGACAGTCTAGTCGGCCTCCGGCGCCAAACCTTCGCGGATCGTGTCGCCGAGACGGACCGCTTCCTCGGCGCGGGCCGATCCCGTGCGCCAGGCCATGCCGATCTCACGGCCGGCGACCGGCGGTTCAAACGCCTTCACCACCAGGCCCAGCCGGTCGACCAGGCCGGCATCCACCGCCATCCGCGGCAGCAGCGTTGCACCCATCCCGGATTTCACCATCTGAACCAGGGTGTGAAGACTGGTTGCCGCGAAGTCTGAACGCGCCGCCCCAGCAGAGCAGGCGGACAGGGCGTGATCTCGCAGACAATGCCCGTCCTCCAGCAGGAGCAGATGCTCGTCGGCGAGATCGCTTGGCCCGAGATGCGGTTTTTCGGCCAGCGGGTGTTTTGCGGAACAGGCGAACAGGAATTCATCGGACGCGATTGCGCGGCTGGAAATCGACGGCGCTTCGTAGGGCAGCGCCACAAGGGCCGCATCCAGCCGCCGTTCGCGCAGCGCCTCGTAGAGCCGACCGGTCAGATCCTCGCGAAGAAAGAGTTCGAGATTGGGGAAACGCTCGCGCACGATCGGCAAAACGCGGGGGAGGAGGAAAGGTGCAATCGTCGGGATCACGCCGAGGCGGAACGGACCGCACAGCGGCTCACCGGCCGCCTGGACTGCCGTGACAAGATCCTCGGCCTCGGTCAGGACGCGGCGTGCGCGCTCCAGTGCAGCCTCGCCGGCGGGTGTCAGATTCGCGCCGCGCGCCCCGCGCTCCACCAGGACAGCACCGAGAATGCTCTCGAGCTCCTTGATGGCAGCGCTCAAAGTGGGCTGTGTGACGAAGCTCGCCTCAGCTGCACGCGAGAAATTCCCGTGCTCTGCCAATGCGATAAGAAATTGAAGCTGTCGAATGGTGGGGAGCTGACTCATGGTATTGATGATACCTATAGCTCTCCCAAAAACAATCCATTGGATTTATGCGAATGGAGCTGCGATACCCCGCCTCGATTTGAAACGACCTCCCGGAACGGCCGGGAGATTCTATTGGAGACATGCATGCTGGGTGTTGGCGAAAAACTGCCGGAATTCGAGATCACGGGCGTCAAGCCGGGTTTCAACGCACACGAAGAAAACGGCGAGTCCGCCTTCGAAACGGTCACGCAGGACAGCTTTGAGGGCAAGTGGAAGGTCATCTTCTTCTACCCGAAGGACTTCACCTTCGTGTGCCCGACCGAAATCGTTGCCTTCGCCAACCTGGCTGAAGAATTCGCCGATCGCGACGCCGTCGTGATGGGTGGTTCCACCGACAACGAATTCTGCAAGCTGGCCTGGCGCCGCGAGCATCCGGACCTCGACAAGCTGCCGATGTGGCAGTTCGCAGACACGACCGGCTCCCTCGTAGACGCCCTCGGCGTTCGCTCGGACGAAGGTGTTGCCTATCGCGCCACGGTCATCGTCGACCCGCACGGCACGATCCAGCACATCTACGTCAACAATCTCAATGTCGGCCGCAATCCGGAAGACACGCTGCGTGTCCTCGACGCGCTGCAGACGGACGAACTCTGCCCGTGCAACCGCCCGCTCGGCGGCGACACGCTGTAAGCAGACAGTCCGGCGCCACCCCCCCGGCGCCGCACGAACCCCGGGACCGGCCTGGTTCGATCGTCCCCGAACCATTCCGGACCCGGGGTTTTTCCGCCCCGAATATCGCTACTGCGACGCATTCTTAAATTATGATGGAGTTGCTCGTGAGCCTCGAAACTCTCAAGACCCGCCTTCCCGAATACGCCAAGGACATGAAACTCAATCTTTCGTCTCTGGCGAGAGAAACCGTCCTGGATGACCAGAAGAAATGGGGCACGTTTCTCGCGAGCGCCCATGCTGTCGGCGAGCCGGAAACGCTGGCCGCGCTGATGGCAGAGGCCGACGCACATCTCAGCCCCGAAGCGATCAAGGCCGCGAAGACCGCCGCTACGCTGATGGGCATGAACAATGTCTATTACCGCTTCGTCCATCTGGCGAAGAGCAATGAATATCAGACACTTCCGGCCAAGCTGCGGATGAATGCCCTGGCCAATCCGGGTGTCGACAAGGCGGATTTCGAACTCTGGTCACTCGCCGTGTCGGCGATCAATGGCTGCGGCCTCTGCATCGACAGCCACGAGGCTGAATTGCGCAAGCACGGGCTTGGTGGCGTTGAGATCCAGGCGGCAGTGAGAATCGCCTCTACAGTGAATTCCGTCGCACAGGTTCTACGCGCAGAAAACGCGATTTCCGCGTAATTCGTAAACAGATTATTAAAATATCCGCCCCGCCAAAAGGTTGAAATTTCGCTTTTTTACGACTTATCCCCAGACTATTGCGTGGAATTTTTTTGTCCGTATAATGATGGAATGTCCATTCTGGAGCGAAATTTCGACCTGCTACCCCAGCGCGCGGACCCGCATTGTTACAGCGCACGCAAGGGGCGGACCTGGTTCTCCAAACTGACCATCCGGCGTGCCAGCCATTATGATGATGTCAGCTGGGCCCGTCTTGGCGTGCCCGCACTCATCGCTGTGGGTGTTTTCGCGGCAAGCTTTCTGCTCGAGAATGGCAACACGGCCGCCTTCATGCGGCTGGCCGGCGGCATCGCCGCGCTTATCACCGTCCGCAGCCTCATCCTGAAGGCAGCGCTCGGCTCGGACGCGAAGCACTAAACCCCCGTCTCCACTTCCAAGATTGACCCTGCACACCGACCCTCTAGTGTGCGGGGGAATTTGCTTTGCCCGGCCATGAATCCGGGCCTTCGGGAGGGGATTCCATGAGCTGGTGGTTCAAGACGAAGCTGTGGCAGCGCGTGCTCGTTGCCTTGGTTCTGGGCGTTGTATTCGGACTGACAGTCTCGAACGTGATGGGACAGGAAGCGGCCACCGCCTGGCTGGACGCCTATGTCCGTCCGGTCGGCCTCGCCTTCGTCAATCTCATCCGCATGCTCATTGTGCCGCTGATCTTCACGACACTCGTCGCGGGCGTCGTGGCGATGGGCGATCCCGCGAAACTACGCTCGCTGGGCTTCAAGACCATCGCGCTTTATCTGGTCACCACCCTGTTCGCGAATGTGATCGGTCTGACCTTCGGAACGATCTTCCGTCCGGGTGCCGGTGCCGATCTCGGCAGTGTCGAGGCCGTTCCGGTCTCCACCGAAGCGCCCTCTCTCGTCGACCGCCTGCTCGCGATCATTCCGTCCAACCCGGTCGCCGCCCTCGCAGACGGCAATGTGCTCGCGATCATCTTCTTCTCATTGCTGCTGGGCGTGGGCATTCTCGGTGCCGGGTCCGCCGGGAAGCGCGTGGGCGAACTCTTCGACTCGGCCTCCGAAGTCGTTCTTAAAATCACCCACTACGTCATGGAAGTGGCTCCGTTCGGCGTGTTCGCTCTGGTGTCCTACACCGCGGCCAGCCAGGGCCTTGAAGCACTCCAATCCATCCTGACCCTGATCGCCGCCGTCTATCTCGGCCTGATCGCCCACGCGATCATCACCTACGGCTTCCTGGTCCGCTTCGTGCTCAACTTGCCGCTGGTCCGCTTCTTCCGCGGCCTGACCGACCCGATCGCGGTGGCCTATTCCACGGCCTCCTCGTCAGCGACCCTGCCGGTGACCATCGCCGCGGCGTCGGACAATCTGGGCGTCAAGAAATCCGTTGCCGGTTCGGTCCTGCCGCTCGGCGCCACCATCAATATGGATGGCACCGCGCTCTATCTCGGCATTCTTGCGCTCTTCACCGCACAGGCCTTCGGCTACGACCTGACACTGACCAATTACATTCTGATCGCCTTCACCGCTGCGATCGTCTCCATCGGTGCCGCAGGCATCCCGTCGGCCTCGCTCTTCCTGCTCGCCATCGTGCTGGAAACCTTCGGCGTGACGCCGGAACACACGGCGATCATCGTCGGCTTCATCCTGCCGGTCGACCGGATCATGGACATGGCCCGCACGGCTGTGAACGTCACCGGCGATGCCGCTGTCGCCACCGCCGTGGCCAAGTGGGAAGGCGAGCTGGACGAGAAGAAGTTCAAGGAACCGGCCGTCATCTAGGCCCGCCATCCAGGGAGCCTCATGGCAGGCAAGCTCGGCCTTCGCAGTATCGAGATCATCATCGCCGCAAGCGTGGTGGTGATCTCGGTCGCATCCCTGTGTGTCGCCGTCTACCAGGGCATGGTGATGGAACGCACGATGAAGGCCAGCGTCTGGCCCCTCGTCCAGTTCGGCCATGGCAATGCCAATGACAACACCCATGCCGCAGAGATCTCCTTCACCATCTACAATGAGGGGATCGGACCCGCGCATATCCAGACCGTGGAATTGTGGTGGGACGGTCAGCGCGTGCAGGGCATCGAGGATTTCCTGACCCGGTGCTGCGCCGGAACAGATGATCCGGAACAGGCCCGCGCGGCGCTGCGGGATGTCTTCAGCGAGCAGACCTACGGCTACGTCACGGCGCCCATCCAGGACGTCATCATCTCGGCCGGTGACGAGATCTCCTTCTTCATCTTTCCCGGACCTGAAGACCCGGCCATGAACGCGGTCTGGACCCGGGCCGACCAGGCTCGCTGGGATTTCTCCGTGCGCGCCTGCTATTGTTCCGTCTTCGAGGATTGCTGGCTGCTGGATTCGCAGAGCCGGACCCGCGAACCGGTCAATCGCTGCGAAATTCCGGCACGCGACTGAACCCGCCGGCGCCGGCGGGCGACCTGACTCCGGAACAGATCGAAACGGAGTAGCCGTGAGAATCGCGCTTCAGACCTTCGGTACACGCGGTGATGTCCAGCCCTTCATTGCCCTTGCGCTCGAGCTTAAGGCGCGGGGCCATGACGTGGTCCTGTCCGTGCCCAAGGATTTCACCGGCTGGGTGGAAGAGTTCGGTATCGAGGCACGCGCATTCGACCTGCATATGGGCGATTATCTGCGCCGAGCCGAAGAGCTCGGTCTGACACGCAATCCGCTGAAAGCCATCCGCCACGCCTCGGAGATGATCGATCCGATGATCGAGGCCGTTCTGGCGGAAGGCATAGCCGGCACGGTCGGGGCCGATGTCGTGATCGCCCATCCCAAGGCTCTGTTCGCCGAATCCGGGGCGGAACGCGAAGGTGCGCTCTTCATGATCGCCGCACCCCTGCCGATCATCATGCCGACGGGACGTTTCCCGATGGCGGGTGTACTGGCGAAGGATCATGGCGGTTTCATCAATCGGCTGACCTGGTTTCCGCTCAAATTCGCGATGGCCCCCTATCGCAAACGGCTCAACAAGGCCCGACGCGAGATCGGGCTCGGACCGGTCGGTTCGGCCATCGATTACGGTACCTATATGGGTCGTCCGTCGACGCGACTGCTGTCGATTTCCGAACATGTCATCGAACGCCCGCAGGACTGGGACGATCGCTCGGTCATGACTGGCTATTGGCGCCTGCCGCCGAGCGAAGACCCGCTGGCTCCCGAGATCGAGGCCTTTCTCAATCGCGGTGAGGCGCCGATCTATATCGGCTTCGGCTCCATGCTCGCGCCCGACGCGACCAAACTCGTCCGCGAAGCCGTAAAGGGCCTGAAGAAGGCCGGTCTGCGCGGTATAATCGCGCGGGGTTGGGCGCAATTGCCCTACCAGGCGGGCGAGCATGTCCTCTTCATCGACGGCGCTCCGCATGACCGGCTGTTCCCGCGCTGCCGGGCCATCGTTCATCACGGCGGAGCCGGCACGACCGCCGCGGCCCTGCATGCCGGCCGGCCCAGCCTGGTCATTCCCTTCATGGTGGATCAGCCCTGGTGGGCGGAACGTCTGCGCGAGACGGGGCTGGGGCCCGAACCCCTCCGGCCCGGGCGTCTGACCGCCGGCCGTTTTGCGCGAGCCCTGCGCCGCCTTGTCCGAACCGAAGCCTATGCCCGGCGCTGCGAGGATATCGCTAGCGATCTCGCAGCCGAAAACGGCGTTGGCCGCGCCGCTGACATCATCGAAAGCGAAGCGGAATCATGGCGCTGCACCGGATCTGAAAAAAACTGATCTAGGCAATGATCCGATCAGCGGGGGCAGGCGTATCTGGTATGTCCCTGTGCGATGGAGGCTATCATTCCCGAGCTTGTGCGCCTCCTCGCCTTTGCCTGTTCCCTCGTCCTGGCCGCCCTTGTCCTCGGTGCGGTTGGGGCGGGGGATTTCTTTGCGGCCGGTGGCTGGCTGACCAGCGACCCCTGGGGCATCGTCACCCTCTTCGATCTCTATTTCGGCTTCGTGATCTTCGCGGTCCTGATCGCGTGGACCGAGCGGGATTGGCGCTGGAGCGTGTTCTGGATCACGCCCCTCTTCTTCCTCGGCAATATATGGACAGGTTTGTGGCTGATCTTCCGGGCCCGGCGTCTCTATGAACGCCTGTCGGGACGGTCGGTAAACTTCGAGGCAAAGACGTCGAGAATTTAACCTGTCTTAATGATAAAATATCACCAGAGACCCTTTGGTAAGAACTCGTTAATAGTCTGCGCGCTGAAATTTACGCCTGAATTCCGGGCGGAGAATGCTCATGGCTAAGGCAAACAGCAATGCACGCGTGGTCGCGAAATCAGCCATTCTGTGGCTCTTCGTCGGCGTGATCTTTGCCTCGGTCTACGGCGCACTCCTCGCAGCCCAGCCCGACCGGGACTCCCTGAAATTCCCGGCGGAGACCGAGGCTCCGGTGCTCGCCTCGAGCGACGACACCGCCCAACGGGTCAACTGACCCTCACACGAATACACTCTACCCTCCGAACCGGCCCCGGAACGCACCGCGTTTCGGGGCCGCCTCTGTCAGGCTTCCGGAATTTGCCGTGCTGTATTGACCGTCAGGTCGAATACATCAGGCCGCCCGTAATGACCGGTCACATCGAAATCGAACTTGCCGCGCGCGATCTCGGAAAGGTCGAGGGCCTGGTGAATGATCCGCTCTTCGCCGAAAACCGGCTCGACGAGGATCTCGCCGAGCGGTGAGATCACGCAGCTTCCACCATTGATCAGGACTGTATCCCCCGCCTCGCCCTGGACCGGGTGGAAATCATCCGGCGCCTGGCGACGCTCGAAATACTGGTTGGCCGAAAGGACGAAACACCTCCCCTCCATCGCGATCGTGCGCATCAGGGAGAGCCAGTTTTCGCGATCATCAACTGTCGGCGCGCAATGGATGACCGGTTGCTGGGCGTAGAAGGCCGTACGCGCCAGCGGCATGAAATTCTCCCAGCAGATCAGCGCGCTCACCGGTCCGAAGGGCGTAGCCGTCGCCGTCAGGGTGGAACCATCGCCATTGCCCCAGATGAGGCGTTCCATCGCGGTCGGCATGAGTTTGCGGCGGTGATTGGCTAACTCACCCTCCGGCGAGAAGGTCAGCACCGAGCAGTAGAGCGTGCCGCCCGCGCGCTCGATCACGCCCACGACCAGCCAGGCCTTCGCCTGTTTCGCCATCTCGCCAATGCGTTCGCATTCCGGCCCGCCAAGCGTGATTGCACTATCGAAATACCGCCGGAACCAGTCGCGCCCTTCCGGCGATCGCGACCCGACCCGGGCTCCGAAATCATGGCCCTTGGGATAGCCGCCCACATAGGCTTCCGGAAAGACAATCAGATCAACATCACCCTCGGCGGCGGCGGCTTTCACCTGGCCCGCCATGCGCTCCAGCGTCGCCGGCGTGTCGAAGAGTATCGAGCCGGCCTGGACGATGGCGGCATTCACGATCTGGTTCATGGCGCTTTTTCTTGACTCTGCTGGGCGGCACGCGTAAACGCCGCCCTTCATCACGCAAGCTGCATTGCTTGTCTTACCTGCACAAGCTCCCACATGGGGAGTGGGAGGCAGGCGAGAACCCCGCTCGGCGAAGTGTTCGCTCAGCGGGGCCAATTGGCTTTGCTTGATGGTCCGGCCCCGGCCGGAGGTTTAACGGAAGAGGCGGACATATGTTCGACGCGCTTACAGAACGGCTTGGCTCGGTCTTCGACTCACTCACCGGTCGCGGTGTGCTGTCGGAGAAGGATGTCGACGCGGCCCTGCGGGAAATCCGCGTGGCGCTGCTCGAGGCCGATGTCGCTCTGCCCGTCGTCAAATCCGCCATCAAGACCATTCGCGAGCGCGCCGTCGGCGAGGACGTGATCCGCGCCGTCGCCCCGGGCCAGCAAGTCGTCAAGATCGTGCACGACGCCCTCGTCGACCTGCTCGGCGGCGAAGGCGAACCCGCAGGCCTGATGCTGGAAGGCGAGCCGCCGGTCGCTATCCTGATGGCGGGTCTGCAGGGCTCCGGTAAGACGACCACCTCGGCCAAGCTCGCCAAACGCATCCAGGACGTGCATAAGAAGAAGGTCCTGCTGGCCTCGCTCGACACCCGTCGCCCGGCCGCGATGGAACAGCTGCAGCAGCTGGCCGGCCAGATCGATGTCGGATTCCTGCCGATCGTCGCCGGTCAGCGCGCCGTCGACATCGCCAAGCGCGCCATGAGCGCCGGCAAGCTGCAAGGTTATGACGTCGTCATTCTCGATACCGCCGGCCGGACCTCGATCGATGAAGAGATGATGGCCGAAGCGCACGAGATCGCCCGGGCCACCAATCCGCACGAAACCCTCCTGGTCGCCGATGCCCTGACTGGTCAGGACGCCGTCGAGACTGCGAAACGCTTCCACGAACGCCTGCCGCTGACCGGCCTTGTCCTGACCCGTATGGATGGTGATGGCCGCGGCGGCGCCGCGCTCTCGATGCGCCATGTCACCGGCCTGCCGATCAAATTCCTCGGCGTCTCCGAAAAGCCCGACGGGCTGGACGCCTTCGACGCCAAGCGCGTGGCCGGCCGCATTCTCGGCCGCGGCGACATCGTCTCGCTTGTCGAGAAAGCCGCCCAGGATCTCGACCAGGAAAAAGCCGCCCGCATGGCCAAGAAAATGGCCAAGGGCAAGTTCGACCTGGAAGACCTGCGCGAACAATTCGGCCAGCTCAAGAAAATGGGCGGGCTCGGCGGCATCATGGGATTGCTGCCCGGCATGAACAAGAAAATGCAGGCCCAGGCCTCGGCTGCCGGCATGGATGACAAGATGCTGACCCGCCAGGAAGCCATCATCCTGTCGATGACGAAGCAGGAACGCGCCAAGCCGGAAATCCTCAAGGCGAGCCGCAAGAAACGCATCGCCGCCGGCGCCGGTGTCCAGGTCGCCGACGTCAACAAACTCCTGAAAATGCATCGCCAGATGGCCGACATGATGAAGAAGGTCGGCAAGAAGGGGCGCGGCGGTCTCGCCGGCATGATGGGTGGAATGCCCGGCGGTATGCCGCCTGGCGGCATGAACCCGGCCGATCTGGGCGCTGCAACCGAAGACTTGCTGGGCGGCAAGGCCCCCGGCGGCAATCAACTGCCCGGACTGGGTGGATCTGCAAAACCGATACTGCCCGGACTGGGCGGTGCCCCGCAATTGGGACCGGACGGGCTGCCGATCGGTCTCCCGAAGAAGTAATCGAACAAAGCTATTGAATCTGAAGGACTAAACTCATGGCTCTGAAAATTCGTCTCGCCCGTGGCGGCGCCAAGAAGCGCCCCTACTACCGTATCGTCGTTGCTGACGTCCGCTCCCCGCGTGACGGCCGCTTCATCGAGAAGATCGGTACCTACAACCCGATGCTGCCGAAAGACGGTGAGCGCGTGAAGATCGACATGGAAAAGGCCAAGGCCTGGATCGCCAAGGGCGCCAAGCCGACCGACCGTGTCGGCCGCTTCATCCACCAGATCGAGGCTGACGCCTGGACGTGGGAACAGGGCAACAACCCGAACAAGGGCAAGCCGGGCCAGAAAGCCCAGGAACGCCTGGCCGAGCAGGCCGAGAAGGAAGCCGAGCGCAAGGCTGCCGAAGAAGAAGCCAAGGCTGCTGCTGAAGCCGCTGCTGCAGAAGCTGCCGAAGCTGAAGCTGCCGCTGAAGAAGCTCCGGCCGAAGAGGCTGCTGCTGAAGAGGCTCCGGCCGAAGAGGCTGCAGCTGAAGAAGAGAAGTCCGAGTAGGATTTCTGAGGCCGCCATGCCCGCCGACGATCTTGTCTTCATTGCCGCCATCGCCGGCGCCCACGGGGTGCGCGGCCAGTGCAAGGTGAAGAGTTTCGCCGGCCAGGCCGAGGCGGCCTTCACCTATGGTCCTTTCCTGGATGAGGCGGGCAAGCCCCGCCTCACTCCAGTGAAATGGCGCGTGGCGAAAGACCATTTCGTGGTCGATTTCGCCGAACCGCTCGGGCGTGAGGACGCCCAGGCGCTCAAGGGCACCAAGCTCTATATCTCCCGCTCGGCCCTGCCCGAGCTCGAGGAAGACGAATTCTACCATTCCGACCTGCTGGGCCTTGTCGTCCAGGGCGTCGACGGATCTCCCATGGGCTGCCTGCGCGCGATCCATGATTTCGGTTCCGGCGATCTCCTGGAAATCGAGGCCACGCCAGGGCGCAAGGGCAGCTGGATGCTCCCCTTCACCCGCGATTTCGTCCCCCACCTTTCCATCGCCGACGGTGTCATCACCATAGACCCACCTGAAGACGTGGGTTCGAAGGCGGAGGAAGAGGGTGAGGCGGGGTAGCGACGGCCTGCGGCCTCGCTGATGCTCCCGGCTGGGCCGGGATCGGATGGCGATTGTCCCTGTTTTTGCATAATCTGGACTTGGGCCCGATCCGATACCGAATGCTGTGATCGAGGCCGTAAACTGGGTGGATTGCAGGACGAACGGAGGGCAATCCGATGAGTCGCGCACTTGTTCTTGTTTCTGTTTGCGCTTTTTCATTCACCGCTGAGGCACAGGATTCCGACATCCGGGCCGAACTGGCACCCATGGCCTTCCTGGCCGATGCGTGCTGGTCCGCGAGCTACACGAGTGAAACGACCGCGTATCATTGTTTCGAAAGCACTTTTGATGGCCTGTTTGTGCGGGAGCAAATTTCTCACATGGCGGACAAGATCACTCACCAGAGTGAAGTCCTGTACCGCTGGGACCCCTCGAACGAGACAATCCGCTATCATTATTTCGACTCAGATGGTGGTTATCGCGAAGGCACCGTGACTGCCGAAGCCGGTCGGTTGCTTTATCCCGAGATGTCTCACACGGACGCAGACGGGAAGGAGAGGGTTTATGGCTCCTTCATCGAGAATCTCGGTGAAGACTCCTACCGAATGGTGTCCGCCGAACTGACCGATCGAGACAGTCCGATTGTGAACCTCGAATTGGAGTATCAGAAAATCGGCGCTGACGAGGTTGCTGCGATTCTGGCTCAATCGCCGTAATCTACCGATTGATCTGAGGTACAGAACGCGGATCTACAACGCGGACATGACCCCGATCTGAAAGATCTGCTTCATGCCTCCCAAACTCCAGGCCGAAAGGTCGTGGAGCCAAAGTCGTGATCCAACACCAAGACTCGACTCTCACCCCACCTCTGCTAAACCCCCGCGCCATGACCGCATCTGCACCCACAACCCCCTGGACAGCCAGTGTGCTGACCCTGTTTCCGGAGGCCTTTCCGGGGCCGTTGGGCGTTTCGCTTATCGGAACTGCTGCAAAGGAAGGAAAATGGGCGCTAGAAACTGTGGACATCCGGGAGTTTTCCCGTCATAAGCACCGCTCCGTGGACGACACCCCGGCCGGCGGAGGCGCTGGTATGGTGCTCAGGCCGGATGTCGCAGCGGAAGCGATCGATACGGTACAGTCTTGCTGGCAAGGTGAGAAACGGCCGTTGATCTATTTGACACCGCGGGGTCGACCGCTCTCCCAGTCCCGGGTTCGGGAATGGGCGGATGGGCCCGGCGTTGTTCTGTTTTGTGGACGTTTCGAGGGCCTGGATCAGCGGGTCATCGAGGGTCGCGAGATGGAAGAGGTCAGTGTCGGTGATGCCGTACTGGCCGGGGGCGAGGCGCCCGCACAGGTTCTAATCGAGGCCTGTGTGAGACTTCTCCCCGGCGTGTTGGGCGACCCGATGTCGGCCGAGGATGAAAGTTTCGAGGGTGACCTCCTGGAATATCCCCACTATACGCGACCGCGCGTGTGGGAAGACCGGGAGATCCCGGAAGTCCTGTTGTCGGGGCATCATGGCCGCATCGAGGCCTGGCGCCGGGAAGAGGCGGAAGAGATTACGAAGACGCGCCGACCGGATCTTTGGGACCGGTACAAGCGGCGCAAGGAGACAGCGCGATGAACATGATCGAGCGCCTTGAGCAAGAAGAAGCCGCCCGCGTCCTGGGCGATAAGTCCATTCCGGATTTCGACGCCGGTGACACGCTGCGTGTGCACGTGCGCATCAAGGAGGGCTCCCGCGAGCGTATCCAGGTGTTCGAAGGTGTCTGCATCGCCAAGTCCGGCGGCGGCATCCACGAGAGCTACACCGTCCGCAAGATCTCCTTCGGTGAAGGTGTCGAGCGTGTCTTCCCGGTCTACTCGCCGCTGATCGAACAGATCGAAGTGAAGCGGAAGGGTAAAGTCCGCCGCGCCAAGCTCTACTACCTGCGCGACCGCCGCGGCAAGTCCGCTCGTATCGCCGAGCGCACGACCGGCCACGGCATCGAGCGCCGCGCACCGAAGAAAAAGGGCTAAGCCCTCTTCGCATTGCGAATTCAAAGACCCGCTGGTGAAAGCCGGCGGGTTTTTTGTGTTTGAAAATTGGTTTGCGGTGAAGACGAGGCGTCGCTGCCGGCCCTGTCGCGTCACCGCAGGCTGTGCCATCCCCCGCCCCCGGCCCAACCACCCATGAGGGTATCCTGTACGGGTGGTTGGGCCGGGGGCGGGGGTCGGCATAGACCTGGCCGCCTCGACCCTTATCCCAAGCGACACCACGAAGGCGGCGAGAAAAACCCACAGAGCTCTTGCCAGCCAGCAGGCCGCGCGTTTCAGCCTTGACGGCTCGACCGCGCTGCGGCGGACTGCACTCAAGAGATCAATGGTTTGTAGTGCGCGAGGCGCGGATTGAAGAACTGGATTGTTTCGTTTTGTGTGCTCTTGCTCGCCGGCGCGGTGTTCTGGGCCAATCGCCCGGATTCATGGCGGGAGAACCGTGAACACGTCGCCCAGGCGCGATGTGCCATGATCGAGACCGCGCTCCGGGCGATCATTGTAGACGACGCCCTGCGCAATCATTCTGGCTATGAGGACCTCGAAAGGGCCTTGGACAGAATCGGTCACATCGACGTCGGCACCACCTAGAATCAACTTTACGAACCGTGCGACGGTATTGCCGCCTGGTCGCGATGGTCACCTCCGAACGGACTGGAAACTCTGCCGGATCAGCCGGAGGTCGTCACAGACCGGAATGCCGTGCTGGTCTTCGGGTTTGCGGATTCCCGCCCATGGCGACGGATGGCAACGCTGAACGTCGTGTTTCATTGCGGCGAACTTTGTGCCCAGTTCTGGGAACTGGAATTCGAACGCAACGATCAGGAATGGGTCCTGGTCGATATCACACGCACGAGATCGACCTGACTCATGCCCCCTTCGCTCATCATCCTCACAGGTGCCGGCATCTCCGCCGAGTCCGGGCTGGCCACTTTTCGTGATGCAGGCGGGATGTGGGCGAAATTTGACTGGCGGGAGCTGGCGACGCCCGAGGCCTTCGCGGCCAAGCCGGAAAAAGTGCATGAATTCTACAATGCCCGGCGCGACAATCTGAAAGACGCCAGGCCCAATGCCGCGCATCTCGCCCTGGCCGAGCTGGAGCGGGAATGGATGAAGCGCGGCGGCGACTTCCTTCTGGTCACCCAGAATGTCGACGACCTGCATGAAAAGGCCGGCTCGCAGCGCCTGATCCACACGCATGGCGAGCTCAACAAGATGCGCTGCGAATTGTGCGGCTATGTGCACGACGCGTTCGACGAGATCACCACTGATCTGCCCTGTCTCAATTGCCGCGAGGCCGGCGGTCTGCGTCCGCACATCGTCTGGTTCGGAGAAATGCCGATGCAGATGGACCTGATCTTCAACGAACTCGAGACCTGCCGGCAGTTTGCGGCCATCGGCACGTCCGGCACGGTCTATCCCGCGGCCGGCTTCTCGCAGATCGCCAGGCAGGCGGGTGCCCATTGCACCGAGATCAATCTGGAAGTGACCGACACATCACCGATCTTCGACCGCATAATTGCCGGACCGGCAGGCGAGACAGTCCCCGAATGGGTGTCGGAATTGCTGGCGGAGGTGGACTAACCCGCCGCCTCGATTTCGTGCATGTCCTCATCGGACAGGCCGAAATGATGCCCGATCTCGTGCACCAGGACATGTGTCACCAGTTCCGCCAGCGGGATATCACCGCGATCCGCCCATTCGTCGAGGATGGGACGGCGATAAAGGAAGACCCGGTCGGGTTCCTGCACCGGGTCGGCGTGTGATTTCCGCGTCAGATCCGTGCCCATGTAGACGCCGGTCAGCTCGAACGGGTCTTTCAGCTTGAGCTCGCGCAATGTGTCCTTGTCGGCAAAATCGGCGACGAAGACTTCCAGATGCCCGCACATGTTCTGGAATTCCGGCGGCAGGCTGTTCCAGGCCTGGACAGCGAGGCGTTCGAAATCATCCAGCGAGGGCGGATACCAGGGATGGGGCAGGTCGGTCTCGGACATGCCCATGCTATAGACGGCGTCGCGCGCCTTGTCTTGCGAACATAAATAGAACAAACTGCGGGAATGGAGCTGAAAGACGTCGCCTCGCCCACCAATCCGGACATTGATGACGCCCAGTCGCTGATGCGCGGCGCGGCCCGTCTGTTCTGGCATCTCGGCTACAGCACCATCCCGGAATTCTCCCTGCCTGGCGGGCGCCGGGCTGACCTCTTCGGCGTCGGCCGCAAGGGGGAGATCGCCATTATCGAGATCAAGTCCGGCACGGCGGATTTTCGCGCCGACAATAAATGGGCCGAGTATGGCGAGTTCTGCGATTTCTTCTATTTCGCGGTCTCCCAGCGCTTTCCCCACGACCTCATCCCGAATGATGTCGGCCTGATCATCGCCGACGGGTTCGGAGGTGCGATCGTTCGCGAAAGCCCGGAAGAGAAACTGGCCGCGGCGCGACGCAAGGCGATTACTCTGAAATTCGCCCGCGCGGCAGCGGATCGCGTCATGCGTCAGGGTGAAGACTAGTCGGTCTCAGGCTCAACTCTTTTCAAGGGCTTCCGCAAGCGCAGTCCGGAACGCCTCGAGACGCGGCGCGAAGCGCTTTTCCACCACCCCCAGGACACGCGCATCCGCCTTGTCCGGTGAGCCGCTGTCGACAGGCGGGGCCGGGTCATATTCCAGCCCCAGCTGGATCGCCTCGGCGACACGCGGACCGGTGATCTCGCTGACAACGGTCAGCGCGAAATCAATCCCGGCCGTCACGCCGCCGCCGGTAAAGACATTGCCGTCGCGCACCACGCGTTCGCGCACCGGGATGGCGCCAACCTCGGACAGGGCGTCGTGATAGGACCAGTGCGTCGTCGCGCGTTTGCCCTCAAGCAGACCCGCCGCCCCCAGAACGAACGCGCCGGTACAGACCGAGGTGATGTATTGCGCGCCCCGGGCCTGCTCACGCAGGAAACCAATGAGCGCCGGATCCCGCATCGCATCATCGACACCCCAGCCGCCAGGAACGCAGATGAGGTCGAGCTGCGGGCAGTCGTCGAACCGTGTCGTGGGCAGGATGAAGGGCCCGCAATCGGTCCGGACGGGACCGGTTTCCGCCGCAACGAGATGCACCTCGGCATCCGGCACACGGTGCAGGACCTGTAACGGTCCGGTGAAATCGAGCTGGGTGAGATCGTGGAAGAGGATGAATCCGATACGGAATTTCTGGCTCATGCGGGACGGTCCTCATGCAGTGTCAGCCGAGTAGTCTCGGAAATGGCAGTCTAGGCAGGGACCACCCGGCGATATGTTCAGTCCTTTACGCGCCAGGGCGGATCGATGCGGTTCTCGCCGGCATGGTAGAGCTTGATCTTGTGCCCGTCCGGATCCAGCAGGATCGCCTCGCGCCACAGCCAGCCCATGTCTTCGGGATCAGTCTCGAACTCCAAACCCCGCGCTTTCAGCCTCGCCACGTCCTCGTCGACGGTCGCGCTCTCGAGATAAATCACCGCACCCGGTGTGACCGGTCCCTCCTCGACATGCAGCGAGAAGGTCGTATCGCCATCGGGTGCAAGGAAGCGGCAATAGTGCGGACTGTCGACCAGAAGGCGGAAACCCAGGCGGATGTAGAAATCCTTCGACCGCGGAATGTCGGAAACCGGGATCGTGATCTGGTTAAGGCGCATCCGTTTCCCCGCGCTCATCGGCGATCTCGTCGAGCGGGCGCAGGAGCCGGTCGAGGCTTAGATCGCTGAGAAGATAGGCCCAGCCCTCGGTCCGCTCCGCCAGTGCCGCCGCCGCTTCAACCTGGTCATTGCTCGCGGCTCGCACGTTCAAGACGGCCCAGCGGGTCTCGCCCTGGGCGATGACCGACATCGATACTTCGAGGCCGGAGAAGGTCTGCGCGACATGGGAGGCCACGACCTGGCCACCCAGCCGGTCGGCACGCCTGACATCACGGAAGCGCAATCGTGCCATCGCCGCACCGGGTCCGTTTGCGGCCCCGGCCGTGATCGGCCGCCATCCACCCGGCTCGCGCAGGACGAAATTGCGGGCCGCGCGGCCGGAACGTTCCAGGAGATAGGCCGGTCCGCGTTCCGGCTGGATTCGGGTCAGTGCGATGTCCGTGCGCCCCAGGGCCAGGAAATCCAGTTCCAGCCAGTCATCGGCATTGCCGATTTGCGGCACGGGCGCACTTTGGCCCAGCCGGGCCGCATAGGTCTGCGTGGTCCCGGGGAAACGCAAATAGACAAGATCTCCGGACTGGCGGCCCAGGATCAGATCGGCCAGGGCTTCACCGGAAGCATCGCGGGCCACCAGGCGAAGGCCTGCGCCATCCCCGCCCTGTTCTCCGAGATTGAGGCGGACATGTTTCAGCGGGTCTGCAGTGCGGGCGCCCTCATAGGACAGGCCGGCCAGGAAGGCGTCGATCTCGGCAATGCGCGAGCGGCGTACCGGGTGGTCATCGCGGCTGGGCATGACCCAGTCCTCGCCGCGACGCTCGATCGTGAACCGCCCGTCGGGACCGGTGATCTCGATCTGCTGCGCCTGCTGGGACGTGGCTGCCCAGTCCGGCCAGACCGGACCGGATACGGCGGGCCGGGAATCCTGCCGGGCCTGGAGCAGGACCGTGGTCACCGCGGCGATCGCCAGGATGAGGGCGAGCCCGCCCACGGCAATCACGTGGCGGCGGCGCTGGCTGTCCATGAGCTGGCTCATACCCGGATCCTCATGTCTGGACCTTCCGCCGCCGGGTCATGGCGCCGGCAACACCGATCAGGATGATCAGGGCCGGCGGAACGCCGATGGTCCAGAACTGGAGATTGGCGTTGAGCGCATCGATATCGCGCCGGAAATCGCGCTCGATCTCGCGCTGGCGAGCGCGGCCGTCGGAGATCTGGCGGCGCAAGCGTGCAGCCTCGGCCAGGCTTTCATCCCCGCTGTCACCATAGAGGCCCGAGGACTGGCCGGAGGCCTGCAGCGCGTCCAGCGCTTCCTGGGCCGCCATGATCTCGTCCTGGACCTGCTCCTGGATTTCCAGATAGTCCGCCTCGGCCGCAGCGCGCAGATCATCGACCCGGCTCATCGGACGATAGGAGGGCAGTCGCGAACGCAGATTGATCAGCGCCGGATCCCCGGCCGCGATATCCACCAGGTTCAGCGCAAAACTCAGATTGTCGGCTACGAGCGTGTCGCCGATCGCCGGATCGCTGCGGACGTAGAATTGATCGTCCAGCCAGTCGGCATCCGCGACGAGCGCGATGTCGACCAGCCCGGTCGAGCTTTCCCGGTGGGCACCCGGTTCAAACACGATCTCGCCGGCCGGCGGCCCGTCCGGGAAGGCGGTATCCAGCACGCCGGAGAGGCGAGCGGCCAGGATGAGCGGGTCAGCCGCCTGGTCGTAATCGAGCAGGAGATCATCCGGCGAGGGCGAACCCGCGGCGATATCAGCATCCAGCCGGCCACCTTCGGCAGAGGTCTGGATCAGCGGCCGGAAATCCAGCCCCGCCTCTTCCAGCGGCCGGAAATAGCCCGGCGAGCCGAAATTGATCGTGCGTTCCAGCGTGGCTGTCGCCAGGTCATCCCGGTCCATCTGGTCGGGCGGCGCGGCGAACCAGAGCGGGTAGGCCCGGCTGCGCAGACGTCCGGAGGAATCGGTGACCTGGACCTGCAGCCCCATGCGGCGGTCCATGGCCACACTCTGCCGGTCCCACCCAACACCCCAGTGCGCCAGCAATGTATCCAGGCCCGATCCGCGCACGGCGTTCAGCGGCGGCAGACCGTCAGGCCCGGTCCGGAACGCCATCAGTGCCATCGGGTCGAGGAAAACGAGAAGCCGGCCGCGCGCCAGCGCGAACTGGTCGATGAGATAGAGCTGGCCCTGGGTCAGCGCGTCCGGATGCAGGACCATCAAGGCCTCGGCCTCCGGCAAGGTCTCGAAATCCGGCTCGATCCAGATGAGCTCATAATCCGCGTTGAGCTCGGCAATGAAACGGCTCGGCGCGCCGTATTCCGGGGCGAGTTCGAGACTGGTCAGAATGGCAAGGCGCGGACGATTGAGACGCTCGATCTCGGCAATCGTACGGCTCAGTTCGTATTCCAGCCTGGCCTCGAGCTCCTGGTTGAAGACCGAGATCACTGCCCGGTCGTCCACGGAATTCGACGCCACCAGGCCGAAGAAGATGCGCTCGCCGGTCTCGGTCGGCAATGCGGCCAGGCCGGCCTCGAGCGCCGCGTCCTCATCCTCGGAGAAGGGTTCCGGATCGATCTCGATCAGGCGGATCCGGCCACCGGCCCGGGCCTCGTAGGATTCCAGCATCTGCCGGACCCGCGTCGCGTAGGAGCGCACGGCCGGGAATTGCGCGGCCTCGGCGCGCGAATAGTAGAAACGCCACTCCACCGGTTCGGTCAGCCGGTCGATGACGGTCTCGCTGCCCGGCGAGAGGCGATATAGCCCGCGTTCCGTCAGATCGAGACGTACGCCGGACAGATAGGTCGTTGCCAGCTGATTGCCGGCCAGGAAGAGCACGACCACGCTGATCAGCATGAGTGGCAGGTAAAGACTGCGCTTCATCGTCCGCCTCCCCGCCGTTCGGCGATCAGCAACGCCGCGATGCCCAGCGAGGCCAGGATCAGGCTGACGAAGTAGAACACGTCACGCAGGCCGATCACGCCCTGCTGGAAGGCCTCATAGCGTTCCAGTGCGCTCAGTCCGGCGACAAATTCCGCGAGGAGAGCCGGTGCGTTCTCGCCCAGCGCTGACAGGACCAGCGGCAGACCCGCCATGGTCAGCAGGAAACAGGCGCCGGTTCCCAGCACGAATGCGATGACCTGGTTGGACGTGGTCGCAGACAGGGCCTGTCCAACCGCCAGATAGGCACCCGCCAGGAGAAGTGCTCCGAGATAGGCGGAGGCGATGGCCGGATTGTCCGGTGAACCGAGATAATTCACCGCGATCCACATCGGGAACGTCATCACGAGGGCCAGGGCGGCAACACTCCAGGCAGCCAGGAATTTGCCTCCGGTGGATGCCCAGAGCGGGATCGGCAATGCCATCAGGAATTCCAGCGTGCCGCGATCGCGTTCCTCGGCCCAGGCCCGCATCGACAGGGCCGGCATGAGAATGACCAGCAGCCAGGGCAGGTAGTCGAAGAGCGGGGCAAGCTCGACCCGGTTGGTGTCGAAGAAACGTCCGACGTGAAAGGCGAAGGCCGGGGCCAGCGCCGCAAAGACGGCGAGGAAGACATAGGCCAGCGGCGTCTGGAAATAGGCGGTGAGTTCGCGGCGATAGACGGCGAGAAGACCCTGCATCACGAGGCCTCCTCGACGGCGGGCGTGCGCCCGAGAGTGAGCTCGCGGAAAGCGCTCTCAACGCTGTTCTCCGGCCCGGCGGCAGCGAGATCGCGAGGCGTGCCGTCAAACAGGATGCGGCCGGCATCAATGATCACGGCGCGCGAACAGACGGCCGGCACCTCCTCGAGAATATGGGTGGAGATGATGATCGCCTTTTCCGGCGCCATTTCACGGATGAGGTCCCGCATCCCGTCCTTCTGGTTGGGATCGAGGCCGTCCGTGGGTTCATCAAGGATCAGCACGGCGGGGTCGTGGGCAATCGCGGCGGCCAGGGCGGCGCGTCGCTTGTAGCCCTTCGACAGGGTCCCGATCGGCTGGTCCGCCTGCGGACCGAGACGAGCGCGTTCGAGCGCCAGACCGGTCGCCCGCTGCGTCGCGGCCTTGTCGAACCCCCGGGCCCGAAGGCCGAAGGCCACGAAACCGCGAGGCGTCATCGCCGGATAGGAGGGCGCGCCCTCGGGCAGGTAACCAAGGCGCGACTGGGCCTCGAGACGCGACTGGACGCAATCATGTCCGGCAATGCTGGCCGCGCCGGCATCCGGTTCCAGGCATCCTGCCAGTATGCGCATGGTGGTGGTCTTGCCGGCGCCGTTCGGGCCGAGGAAACCGAGCACTTCCCCGCGCTCGAGCGTGAAGCTCACACCGTCAACGGCGCGATTATCGCCGAAGTCTTTGACGAGGGAGTCAGCAATCAGCATGGATCGAACTCGCGGGGGTCATCGCACTAGCGTTAGCGCGCTCCTGTCCGCTTGGCCAGACCCGGATCAAGTTTCCAACATGTATGGGAAATCGGGGTGTCGACCGGCCAGCAACTCCGTGATCCGGGGGGCTGGGGGGGCTGTCTAAAACCAGGATCTGGAGAGCTAAGCGACCGGCCGACGCTCAGAAGGTGGCGGCGCGATGGGGCGGGAAGGTGCCGAGATTATGGCCAGATTGCGGCATCGCGTGAAATGTTTGTAAGCTGGAGTCTGCTATTCAACTGTGAGGAGAGTTTTGAGTGGTCGCTGAAACGCAGTCAGGGAATAGATCGCCGGCAGGCATCATGTGGGAACGCCGTGAACTCGACACGATCCTGCGCATCTATGGCCGGATGGTCGCCCAGGGAGACTGGAAGGATTACGCCATCGACGGGCTGAGAGATTGCGCAATCTTCTCGATCTATCGGCGCACCAGCGAACACCCGCTCTACACCGTCATCAAGACGCCTTCAGATGCCCAAAAGCAGGGCATGTACAAGGTGGTCGCCATGGGCGGACAGATTCTCAAGCGCGGCCGCGATCTCGCCCAGGTGCTCAAGGTTTTCGACCGCAAGCGTTTCCGCCTGATCGGCTGAGACGGGCGCAGTCCCTCTAACGCGGCGTCCGGCCCGCGAGGCACAAAGAAAAACCCCCGGAGCGGAACTCCGGGGGTTTCTTGTACCGGTATCCGGTCGCCTATTCGCGTGAGCCGAGGAGCGACAGAATGATCTGGAACATGTTCACGAACGCGATGTAGAGGTTCAGCGCGCCGATATTGGTCATGACGGCCATCGAGCGCGTATCGCCTGCGATGTCGTAATACGTCACCTTCAGTGCCTGGGTCTGCCAGGCCACGAGGCCAGCCATCAGGAGCAGGACGCCGAACTGAAGCGCCAGTTCAAGAACGCCGGACTGGAAGAAGAAGACATTCATCAGTCCGAGAGCGAGAGCGCCCCAGATCGCCATGAACAGGAAGTTTTGGATCGGCATTAGATTGCGCTTGGTCGTGTATCCGAAGATCGAAAGACCCAGGAAGGCCGACGAGGTGATCACGAAGGCTTGTGCAATCGTCCCGAAATCAACCGAGAGCGAACGCCCGCCAATCGTCTGCACCGCCTGCCCGGAGGAGGCGATGATCACCCAGAAACTCAGGCTGGCCCCGATCAGCGCCACGATGGCCCAGTACAACAGGGCAGATCCGGCCGGAGACGGGTTGCGCATGAAGAAGGAAGAGCCGAGCAGCAGCACCAGCGGGCCCCACTGCACCACGAAGAGAAGCGGTGTTCCGAACACCAATTGCTGCAGGGCCGGAACCGTGCCGACGGCATAGGCGATCGCTGCTGAGATCAGCAGGCCCAGTCCCATCTTGTTGTAGACGCCCAGCATGAAGCTACGCAGGCCGGCATCCTTGGACATGTCCATGGTGCCGCCATAGTGGGCTTGGGAGAAATCATTCATCGGTCTTGTCTCTCAATTCTACGGCCCCGTCGCCGGGGCATAAACGCGTTGCGCGTAATATCGATATCTTTGGCCCGTCTGGCAAGGAGGGACAGGCGCCGGGCGAGTCCCCCCAATAGCCCCAAACTAGCTGTGGCGAAGGGCCCGGGCGGCAGGAACAGCCAGGGCCGCGCGCGCCACCAGGGCACCGCCAAGACCGGCTGCAAACACCGCGAAAAGCGTCACGGTCGCCACGGCGCGCCAATCGGGCACCCAAACTGCCTCGACCAATTGGGTCATGATGTACCAGGCGGGCGGAACAGAGAGCGCAATCGCCAGGCCCGCCGCCATCGCCCCGACCAGGGCGAATTCCAGCGCGAATATGCCCAGCACGCCTATCGGCGGTACACCGAGCGTTTTCAGCAGGGCCGCATCGGTCACCCGGCGCCGGGCTGCAGCTGCGAACGCTCCCAGCATCACAAGCGCACCGGCCAGCGCCACAACCCCCGCCACGGCGTCGATCGCCACAGTCGTACGCTCGAACACCTCAGCCGCCGCCTGCAGGCGCTCTCGAACCCGGAAGATTATCACGGTCGGGAAAGCCTCCCCGATTGCGGTCGCGACGTCCTCCTCGCTCTCGGGCTCGGCCCGCAGGATCGCGGTATGCGGCGCGTTCGCCGCCTCGAGCGTGCCGGGAGCGAAGACGATCGCGACATTCAGGCCGAATCCGCCCCAGTCGATCGTGCGCAGATTGGCAATCTCGGCCTCGATCTCGCGCCCGAGAATCCGGAAGGTCAGGCTGTCACCGACACCGACACCCAGGCCGCGGGCGGCATCACCCTCGATCGAGATCAGCGGCGGGCCGGAATAGTCCGCCGGCCACCATTCGCCCTCCTCGATGACATCATCGGCCGGCTTGGCCGCGAGATAGGTCAGGCGGGTCTCGCCGCTGATGATCCAGCGCTCGCTCTCGGCGACGGATTCCCGGTCCAGCTCGGCACCATTGATGCCGGTGATGCGTCCGGGAATGGAGGCGGCGCGCGCGTAGCGGTCATTCGCCTCGATATCGGCTCCGGCCGCGGCGGCCACGAGATCGAAATCCTCGACCTGGTTGCCCGGGATCATGACGAAGGCCATGCCGGGCAGATTGGCCGGCGCGGTATCGCGGATCTGCGTGACCAGATTGTGCTGGACCAGCGTCACCAGGGAGAGCAGCGCGAGGCCGAGCCCCAGCGCAGGCGCCGCGATAGGCGCCACCGAACCGGGACCACCCAGTTGGGTCAGCGCAATCCGCAATCCACCACTGGCAATGCGTGATACTTGCCGCGCGAGCAGTCGTAGCACGAAGGCGGCGATCCAGAGCAGGACAAAGACGATGACGGCGAAACCGAGCAGGACGCCAGCCACGATCGGCGACTGGCTGAGCAGCACGGCGACAGCCACAAAGACCGCACCCACGATGAGTGCGAGAACACGCTCCAGCCAAGGCGTGCCGGATTTTTGCCGGCTCTCCCCGCCCAGCAAGGCTGCCGGAGGAGTCGCCCGGGCCCGGCCGATCGCGGGAAGCGCGAACGCGAGCGCCGACAACAGGCCGAACAGGACGGCGGTCAGCAGGGGTTCCGGATAGAAACCCGCCTCGGCCGGCAGGGGCAGGGCATTGCCATAGCGCAGCGCCAGTAGATTGGGCACACCGGCACCGAGCAACGCTCCGAGCCCGGACCCGAGCAGGGCGAGCGCCAGGATCTGGAGCAGGTAGGCGAGACGGATCGTGCCGCCATCCGCACCGAGTGATTTGAGCGCGGCGATTGATCCGGTTCGCGTCGACAGGAAGGTGGACACGGCCTGGGCCACGCCCAGCCCACCTGCAAGCAGGGCCGCGAGACCCGCCACCGCAAGGAAGACGCTCAACTGGTCGAGCAAATCGTCGAACTGGTCGCCCAGCTCGTCGCGGGTCGAGATCCGGATACCGTCCTCCTCCCAGCGCTCTTCCAGGGCCTCGTCGAGCACGGACAGATCGGTATCGGGATCATCGAGGAGAACCCGCATTCGCGAACTGTAGATGGAGCCCTCAGCCAGCAGCCCCGCCTGGCGCAAGGCGTCGAGACTGGTCAGGGCCCGGGGCGCAAAATCGAATCCGAGGTCCAGCCGGTCCGGTTCCGAATCGAGCCGGGCGCGGATCTCGAATTCCTGGCCGCCGATCTCGATACGGTCGCCGATCTCGACGTCGAATACGCGAAGTATGTCCGGATCCACCGCCAGGCCCGGAACGCCGTCGCGCATGGCGAGAACATCGTCCAGTTCCTGTGCCGGCGTGAATTCCGGAGCTCCCAGAAGCGGATAGGCATTGTCGACGCCGCGCAGGCGGACAAGGCGACGGGCAGAGCCCGAGCTCGCCATGGCATTGGCATCGGCCAGATGGGAGACCTCCCCCAGCGCGCCAATCTCCTCGACCAGCGCTTCCGGCAAGGGAGCGCGCTGGACCGAGAAGGCCAGATCGCCACCGAGAATACGGCTCAGCTCGCCGCCGATACCGCGCTGGAACATGAGGCTGGCGGAGCCAGCAGCGGAGATCGCGCCAACTCCCAGCGCCAGGCAGGCGAGGAATACCAGGAATCCGCGCGTGCCCGCTCTCAGCTCGCGGCGCGCGATTGAAAAGGCGTAGGTGACATTCATCCGAGGATCTTCCCGTCGCTCATCTCGACCTGCCGGTCGGCGCGGGCTGCGAGGTCACGGTCGTGCGTCACCAGGACGAGGGCAGCGCCATTGTCGCGCGTGGCATTGAACAGGAGATCCGCGATCAGGCTGCCGGATTCGGAATCGAGATTGCCGGTGGGTTCGTCCGCGAAGACGATCTTGGGCTCGACCGCAAGGGCTCGGGCGACAGCGACACGCTGACGCTCACCACCGGACAGCTGGCCCGGATAATGGCTGAGACGATGCGACAGGCCGACGATTTCAAGCGCGTTGCGAGCCGCATCGCGAACCGGTTTTCGGCGGGCGATTTCCAGCGGGGCCATCACGTTTTCCAGTGCCGTCATCGTCGGCATGAGGTGGAAGGACTGGAAGACGAAGCCGACATGACCGCGACGCAAGCGAGCCAGATCCCCTTCGCTGCGCCTGTGAACCGGCTTGCCCAGCAACTCGATCTCGCCGGATGTGGCTCGTTCCAGACCCGCCGCCACCGACATCAGCGAGGACTTGCCGGAACCGGACGGTCCCACGATCGACAGGCTCTCGCCGGGCTGGACCGCCAGGTCCACGCCCTTGAGGATGTGGACGGGACCGGAGCTTGCGGGCAAGGTCAGTTCGACCTCGCGAAGCTCGAGAACGGGTGATGCGGCTTGTCCCGGCGTGGTTTCGGCCTGGTTGGTGACCTGTGTCATGACTTTCCCGTCATTGGCGCTTATATCGAATTTCGATATATGACATAGTGGCTGGATCAGCAAAGGCCTTGTTTAAGATGAGTCATCCGCTTCACCTTTTCGTGAGCCTCCTGGCGTCGACCCTGCTGGGTCTCGCGGCCCCGGCCGGTACGGTCGCGCAGGATGATTACGAACTGGTGGTGCTTGGCGACAGCCTGACAGCCGGCTTCAACCTGGCCGAGGATGAAGCCCTGCCCGCTGCCCTGGAACGCGCGCTGGCGGATCGCGGCCTGACCCATGTCGATGTCACCAATGCGGGCGTCTCCGGCGATACGACGGCCGGCGGCCTGGCGCGGTTCGATTTTTCCGTCGGCCCTGATGCCGACGGCGTGGTGATTGCCCTCGGCGCCAACGACGCCCTACAGGGCCAGTCCCCGGAACAGGCGCGGGAGAATATCCGGGCCATGATCGAGCGCGCTCGGGCGCGCGGTCTCGATATCGTACTGGCCGGCATGCTCGCCCCGCTCAATCTGGGCGAGGACTATCGTGACCGTTTCGATCGCCTCTATGTCGAGCTCGAAACCGAGGAAGACGTGGCGCTCTACCCGTTCATCCTCGGGCCTGTCGCTCTGGAACCGGACCTGCTAATGGCTGACGGCATGCACCCGACCGCCGAGGGCGTGACTGCAATGGCGGACCCGCTCGCCGACTTCCTTGCCGAGACCCTGTTCGGATCCTGATATGAGTTTGAGACTGTTCGCGGCGCTTCCGGTGCCGGTCGACCTGCACGCCACCCTGGCCCGCCTGCAGAAGGGGATACCGGGTGCTGCCTGGCGTCCGTCCGAGAATTTCCACATCACACTGCGCTTTTTCGGCGATATCCCCGAAACCATGGCCGAGGATCTCGACGCCGAACTCGCGAATATCGCCGCGAAGGGATTTGAGCTCCGGCTGAAGGGTGCCGGCTGGTTCGGCCGCGAGGAGCCGCGCGCCCTGTGGGTTGGCGTGGATGGCGGTGACGCTCTCTTGCGGCTGCAGGAAAAATGCGAACGCGCCGCTCGCAAGGCCGGACTCGATCCGGACAAGCGCAAATACACGCCGCACATGACCATGGCCTATTGCCGGGGAACACCGGCCGAGAAAGCGGCGAATTTCCAGAAACGCCTGGCCGGTTTCGAGACGGAGGCCTTCCGCGTGACGCATTTCTCGCTCTATTCCAGCTGGATCCGGCGCGGCGATGCCAACATCTACGAAAGCCTGGCCGACTACCCGCTGGCCTGAAGCTCGCTAACCAGACCGTCGATCGCGGCCTCGACCAGGTCGAGCACATGTTCGAATCCGTCCTCGGCGCCGTAATACGGGTCAGGCACGTCATCTCCGGCACGGCCCTCCACCCAGTCCAGCATCAGCGAGAGGCGCGCCCGGCCATCGGCCGGCTGCATGCGCCGCAATTGCCGCAAGTGCCCGTTGTCGAGCGCGATGATGTGGTCGAAGCGATGGAAGTCGGCGGGCTCGACCTGACGCGCGCGTTGCCGCGACAGATCATATCCGCGACGGGCCGCCGCCTCGGTAGAGCGCTCGTCCGGGCTTTCGCCCACATGCCAGGATCCAATACCGGCTGAATCCGCGTCCCAGTCCAGTTGCGCGTCTTCGAACCGGTGCGCCGCCACACCCTGTGCGGTCGGAGACCGGCAGATATTCCCGGTACAGACGAAGAGGAAACGCATCAGCCCGGCGCGTCCGCCTCGAAAGCTGATTCAAGCACGGTCAGGCCCCAGCTGTCGCCGACCCGGTAGAGCCAGTAGATATGGCCATAGGCGTCGCTGGCGACACGGTCATCATTGCAGCCCGCCGTCTCGGCGGCTTCAGGACCCGCAAACTCCGCCATCCAGAGACAGACGGTGTTGGAATGCTCGCCCACAATGCTCCAACGCGCATCACTTTCCGCGGCATCGAGGAAGGCGTCACCGCGTTGGCGGGAGATCACCTCGCCAGCTTCGCAGCCGGTCTCATAGCCGTCGAGCGCCTGATGCGGGACCACATCCGTTGCGCCGGCGGCAGCCGTCAGG
Source organism: uncultured Maricaulis sp. (assembly GCA_965228215.1). GTDB lineage: Bacteria > Pseudomonadota > Alphaproteobacteria > Caulobacterales > Maricaulaceae > Maricaulis. The sequence goes on from OZ245800.1 coordinate 1,112,215, forward strand.
ACTGTTCGGCAGGCGGCACTGGCATAGGCACGGTCAACCGGAGTGTCTCCGAGAAGCGCGGAGAGATTGGCGACCATGGCTTCTCCTTGAGGACTCAGCTGGCAATCGAGCGCATTGCAGTCCGGCGAGATTTTCCGGGCGTGCCGGACCACCAGAATATGCCGGTCGGCCGTGCGCAATTCGTGCTGTACGCCGTCATCGGCGAGGTAGAGAAGGTCGGGCCTGTCAAAGGCTATCCCGCTGCCGCCCTGGGAACAGGCCGAGACGAGGGCGAGTGCCGAGACTGCCAGGATTGCGCGAATGTCCATGATGAATTCTCCCCGCTGTCGAGGTCAGCATAACCAAGCTTTCGCCTAGGCAATAGGCTCCTCAGCGTCGGTCCGGGGTTCTCTTTGCACTTGCAGGCGGACCGTGAAGGCGGAACCCTTCTCGATCTCGCTGTCGATGCTGATCTCGCCATCCATCAATTGCGCGAGGCGCCAGCTGATCGACAGGCCCAGCCCGCCTTCGCCGACGGTTGTGTCGGATTTGGGATTGGACAGGATCTCGATCTCGTCATCGTTCAGCCCGACCCCTGTGTCGATCACCGTGAAATTGAGCCAGAGCCGGTCCGTGCCGGCCTTGGTCACATCGCTGACAATCTTGATCGAGCCGGCGGGCGTGAATTTCACGGCATTGGAGACGAGATTGCAGAGGATCTGCTTGATCAGGAGCGCATCGCCGATGACGTAGCGGCGCGCCGAATCCGAGGCATGTGTGGAAACCGCCAGACCCTTCTCTATGGCGAGCGGCCGGAACAGGGCCTCGACCGTGCTGACCAGTTCCGAGGGTCGGAACGCGACCGAGCGAAGCTCTACATGGCCGCTTTCCAGCTTGGACAAGTCAAGCACGTCGTTGACGCGCGACAGCATGGCCTGGGCCGATTGCTCCAGCGTGGTCAGGAGCTTGCGCTGATCGTCGGCCATTTCGGTATTGGCTAGCAATCCCGCGAGGCCGATTATGCCGTTCAGAGGCGTCCGCAGCTCGTGGCTGATCCCGACGAGAAATTCCGATTTCGACCGGTTCGAGGCGCGCTGGGTGAGGGCCTCGGCCTTAAGTTCGCGTTGCAGCGTGGTGCGGGAATCGAGCTCCATTTCCAGCGTGTCGGTAGTTTTCTGCAGCGTGCTCAGCAAGACACTGAGCTTGCGGACCACCCCCACGAAACCAGTCAGGAGAAGTGCGGCGGCAATCGCGTCCAACACCCAGCGAAACTCGGTGTGCAGGGCCAGCATGGCCTGCATCACCTGGCGCTGTTCCATAAAGAGTGGGCCGACCACCATGATCAGGAGATCGGTCAGATAGATCAGGCTCCAGGTGACGATTCCGGCAGTCATGACCTGAAATTCGCGGCGCGCATCCGCGAACTGGATGGCCCGCGCATGGCGGACCAGAAAATAGATCGTGATGGCCGCAGCGCTGATGAAGAACACGTCGAACATGCTCATCAACACTATGGAATCCCAAATCATATCGAGCTCCCCAAGGGCCCGTGCCTGGCGTGCAAGCTGCGCCTAATCCCTTAACCCCGAATGAAGCCGCGAGATTTGCCCGCGAAGAACCGCTTGTAAAGCGCCGCGCGCGAACCCCGTCTCATCATTCATGAGAGCGCACTCCCTTGACCTTGGATTTGTGCCGCGAGGCTCGCAGAGGACTAGTCGTTGCGGCCCATGCGACGCTTGCGGCGGGCCAGCAATTGCAGGCGCAGCGCGTTAAGCCGGATGAAGCCCTGGGCGTCGGCCTGGTCGTAGACGTCATCCTCCTCGAAGGTGACGTGTTCGAGCGAGTAGAGCGAGTGTTCGGACGTGCGTCCGACGACGTTCACCGACCCCTTGTAGAGCTTCAGCCGTACCTCGCCGGTGACGTGGGTCTGGCTGGCGTCGATGGCCGCCTGCAGCATTTCCCGCTCGGGCGAGAACCAGAAACCCTCATAGACGAGTTTCGCATAGCGCGGCATCAGCTCGTCCTTGAGATGCGCGGCGCCGCGATCCAGCGTGATCTGCTCGATACCGCGATGACCCGCCATCAGGATGGCACCTCCGGGCGTTTCATAGACGCCGCGCGATTTCATGCCGACAAACCGGTTCTCGACCAGGTCCAGACGACCGATTCCGTGCTTGCGGCCGAGTTCGTTGAGCGCCGTCAGCAGGGAGGCGGGCGACATGTCGCTTCCGTTGAGGCTGACGGCATCACCGGCCTCGAATCCGATCGTGATATATTCCGGCTGATCCGGCGCCTCTTCGGGGCTTTGCGTGCGCTGATAGACCATTTCCGCCGCTTCTTCGGCGGGGTCTTCCAGCATCTTGCCCTCCGAGGAGGTGTGCCAGAGATTGGCGTCGACCGAGAAGGGGGCCTCGCCGCGCTTGTCGGTCGGCACGTCGATGCCATGGGATTCGGCATATTCGATCAGGGTCGTCCGGGAATTGAGCTCCCATTCGCGCCAGGGTGCGATGACCCGGAGATCGGGATCGAGCGCGTAGACGCCCAGTTCGAACCGGACCTGGTCATTGCCCTTGCCAGTCGCGCCATGCGCAACCGCGTCGGCGCCCGTGGCATGGGCGATATCGACGAGGCGCTTGGAAATCAGCGGGCGCGCGATCGAGGTACCGAGCAGATAAAGGCCTTCATAGACGGCATTGGCGCGCACCATCGGATAGACGTAATCGCGCACAAAATCCTCGCGCAGATCCTCGATATAGATCTCGGAGACCCCGGCCGCCTCGGCCTTGGTGCGCGCCGGCGCCAGCTCTTCACCCTGGCCAAGATCGGCGGTGAAGGTCACGACTTCGGCGTCATATCGCTCCTGCAGCCATTTCAGGATGACCGAGGTGTCGAGACCGCCGGAATAGGCAAGGACGATTTTCTTGATCTTGGAATGACTGGACATGGGCACGGGCTTTCACGGCAAATTCGTGCGACCGCGTACTCTCACCGTGCGAAAGAGGCAAGTCCCAATCGAGCGCCCCAAAAACCAATTCAAACTCTTGATACTCACACAATTCTGGGCAACGGTTTGCCGTCATTGAGATTTCGGGCATGACGAAAACCCCAGCTAACTTTCCTGGATATCAATCCAGACGTGCGCGTTTCGAGAAAGATCGATCCAAGGCGTCTCTTGTATATCAGCGCGCCAGCGAATTGTGCCGATTTCTCGGCGATGAAAAGATAAGGTGCGCTCGTGGGCTTCACGACCGGCTGGAAACTCAAGGCATCCTTTCGAGCATTCCGCGACTAGCCAATCTTGCAACTTTGTTCGGATCGCCACAGGCCAAGCTTGAGCCCGAAATCCTGGCCGAACTCCTTGACCTGGATGCGATTGATCTTGTTTCCGCCGCTGTTGCAGAAGAGCTTTCAATACCGAAATTCGATAACTTTCGAAACAAAATAGCCAACATATTCAGCTATGTAAGTGATTTTAACCATGGGGCGATCGCGAGCTACATTCCGGAATTGGCAGACGCCGACCGCAATGCGTTTGCGTTAGCGACCTGTTCAATCGACGGGCAACAACTTGAACTGGGTGATTTTCGGGAAACTTTTAGCATTCAGTCCGCCATGAAGCCGCTCAGCTATGCGCTCGCACTCTCCTTGAACGGCGAAACCGCAGTTCACCATCACGTTGGTCGCGAACCATCGGGGCGTCGATTCAACGAACTTTCTTTGAACGCAGATAACCGCCCACACAATCCTATGATTAATTCGGGCGCCCTCGTGTGTAGCTCATTAATTCGTCCGACCTGGGATCCAGACGAGAGAATTGAGTTGGTCACCCGGTTTTTCGGATCCGCTTCAGGTCTTGCGCGATGTTCGTTGAATCAGAGTGTATTCGAAAGCGAGTTGGCGACTGCAAGCAGGAATTTCGCGCTCGCTGAGCTTCTTGAGAGCAGGCAAGCATTTCCCGATGGAACGAATATCACCGAGACGCTGCGCCTGTACTTTCAATCCTGCGCAATAGAAATGAACGTTGGCAGCCTGGCCACAATGGCAGCTACGCTAGCCAATGGAGGGGTCTGTCCGACAACCGGCCATCGCGTCATGTCCGGATCCGTAGTTCGAAATACGCTGTCCTTGATGTTGACTTGCGGGTTGTATGATTTTTCTGGCGAATACGCCTTTAGCGTGGGCTTGCCAGCGAAATCCGGAGTATCGGGAGCCCTGATGATCGTCGTGCCCGGTGTTTGTGGATTCGGTCTTTGGAGTCCGCCACTAGATCGCAACGGGAACAGCGTTCGAGGGATCGAGTTTTCAAAACGGCTAGTCGAGTACTTCCCGTTTCATGTTTTCTCGAATGTGACCGACGGCTGAGTACTGGCTGCTACTCGCCGTCCGGACTCTCTGTCTCCCGCGCCGGATCCGACTTCCAGACGAAATAGGAATAGACCACGCCCACCACGGCAGGCACGACCGATCCCGCAATCACCAGATAGACGGTGGCCTCGGCCTGCAGGAGGAGGGTTCCGGCGAGGATCGCCAGTCCGCCCAACACCATCAAGCGACCGGTCAGGCGATGGGTCTTGTCCCAGGACAGGTCCGAGGAGAGCGTCCATGGCGTGCGCACACCGACAAACCAGTTGGGCCGCGCCTTGCCGAGAAAATTGCCGATCAGCATCAGGAGAATGCCGATCCCGACCGGCACCACGAAGGGCACCAGGGCGTCATCCGCACCGGGGATCAGGCCGCTCGACGAGGCACTGGTCAGCACATGCACTGCGGTCATGAAGGCAATCGTTCCAACCCAGGCCACCAGATAGATCGCGGGCGATCGCCTGAGATTTCCGCCACGCGGATCGATGCCCGGCAGGATGCAGAACAGCAACGTCATCCCCAGCATGAGGGCCGGCATCATCAGGAAGGCCTGGTTGCGCCCGGCAAACCGGTCGGGCTGACCGTCGATACCCCAATGGACGGGGTAGAGCGCATCCGGACTGGCCATCAGCCAGGCATAGGCAGACACGCCGAAGGTCAGCAGCAGGAGAGGCAGGGTCAGGGCGAGGCCGCGCTTGATCATGTATCAGTCTCCGTTCCGGATCTGGGCCCCGCGAGATCCATCAGCCAGGCGATCGCCTCGTCGGCGACCGACACATTGAGCCGGTAGCGGATCGTCGTGCCATGACGTTCGGCGATGATGAGTCCGGCGTCCTTGAGGATCGCGAAATGGCCGGACATGGTCGGCTTGGACACGGGGAAGGCAGCGGCAAGATCGCCCGCGGTTTGCGGTCCGTCACGCAGGGCGTGGAGGACATCGCGTCTCACCGGGTGAGCCAGGGCTTTGAAGATATCGGACATGAGCCGCCACGGGTTTCTAATTAGGTTTTTTCCTAATTATCTAACCCTGTCAAGCCGACAGAGGTCGGCCAATCTGCTGGACAAGCCCGCCCGGAATTCCCACCTTGCTGACAGAAGCTCGAGAGGAGGCGGATATGAGCCGCAGACTGGTTCTGGTTACCGGGGCATCGTCAGGTATCGGCAAGGCACTGGCGAAGGAATTCGCCGCCAATGGCTGGGATCTCGCCCTAACCGCCCGGCGCGAGGATCGCCTTGCCGAGCTTGCCGAGGATCTGAAATCACGATTCGGCGCCGAGTCGTTGGTCATCCCCGCCGATCTCTCCGACCCTGCGGCGCCCGAACAGATCATTGCCGCGGTCGACGCTGCCGACCGGCAGATCGATGCACTGGTCAACAATGCCGGATTCGGCCTGGCAGGCACCTATACCCAGACCAGCTGGAAGGCGCAGTCGGACTTCCTCCAGCTGATGCTGACCAGTTATGCCGAACTCGTTCATCGCGTGCTGCCAGGCATGCAGGCGCGCGGTTACGGCCGCATTCTCAATGTCGCATCGGTTGCCGGCCTGATGCCCGGCTCGAAGGGACATACGCTCTATGCAGCCGTGAAATCCGCCCTGATAAAGTTCAGCCAGTCGCTGCATTTCGAGGGCAAGGAGCACGGCGTGCACTGCACGGCGCTGTGTCCGGGTTTCACCTATTCGGAATTCCATGACGTCAACCAGACACGCGGCATGGTCTCCAAACTGCCCTCACACTGGTGGCTGACAGCCGAACAGGTCGCCTCCGACGGTTATGATGCCGTACAGCGTAATCGCGCCATGTGCGTGCCCGGCCTCTGGTACAAATTCCTGACCGGTTTCAACCAGGTCGTGCCGGTTCCCGTGTCCATGTGGATGATGGAGAGGCAAAGCTCCCGCGTGCGGAAAACCGAGGCGAACCCGGAGACTACGCCCGCCGATTCCGACACGGCCTCGACGGCCGATTGAAGCGGGCAAGCCCGGTTGGCAAAGCTGCGTTCCGGAAGCTGGGACTGCGCTTGCTTTTCCTGCGCGATGCGGCGTAAACACCGCGCATGACTCACACAGATCCCCGCCTCATCGTCGCGCTTGACCAGCCGACGCCGGACGCCGCTTGGGCAATCGTCGAAGCCCTCGGCGACACCGTCAGCCTCTACAAGATCGGGCTGCAGCTGATCCCGATCGGCGGCATGGATCTGTCCCGCCGGATCAAGGCGGCCGGCAAGCAGGTCTTTCTCGACTACAAGCTCCACGACATTCCGGCGACAGTCGAGAAGGCGACACGCAGCCTCAGCACGGCCGGCGCCGATCTCGTCACCGTCCATGCCGAACCTGCCGTGATGCGTGCAGCGGTCGCCGGCCGCGAAGACCCGTCCCTGCGGATTCTCGGCGTTACGGTGATGACCTGTTACGACGACGAGATGCTGACGGAGATGGGTTACGCCCACGGCGCGCGTGACCTCGTGCTCCGCCGGGTCGAGCAGAGCCTCGAAGCGGGCATTGACGGCATTGTTGCCAGCGCCCAGGAGGCCGCCGAAATCCGCGAGCGTTTCGGTGATGATTTCCTGATCGTCACGCCCGGAATTCGCCCGGCCGGCGCCGATGCGGGTGACCAGAAACGCATCGCCACCCCGGCCAGCGCCCTGCGCGACGGGGCCACACACCTGGTGGTCGGCCGGCCGATCCACGGTGCTGCCGACCCCGCCGCCGCGGCGGCCGCCATCGTCGAGGAAATGCGCAACGTCGCGGTCAGCGCCTGACCGCACCCGTCGAGTTCAAGCTGTCTGATAATCAGGGATAGGCGCGCCGCGTCGGCATGACCGGCCGCGGACGATAAGGCCGTTCCTCGACGCGCCGGGGCAGGCGCGCATTGCGATAGGCACCCGGGAAACCGAGATAATACTCGCCTGTCGCGGTGATGATGATGTTGTTCGGATAGACAACGACCGGCTGTGAGCCCACACCGCCGGTCAGCCCGCCGCGGAAAAAATGCTCGCCCAGCTGGACGCTTTCGCCACGTCCGCGGGACGACCGGTAGGAAGGCCGAGTTTCTGACACCGTATACCGCTCGCTCGAGCCGCTGGACCGGTAGCCGGAGGACCGCCGCGTGGTGTGCGTCGTCGGACCATAGGAGCGCAGATGCGTCTGCCCGCCCGTGGACGAACGATACGTGCTGCCAGAGGAAGACCGGTAGGTGCTGCCAGACGACCGATAGCTGCCGCCGGACGCCGAGTATTCGCTGGTTCGCGCATGGGTGCTCGTCGGCCGAGCATCACGAACCCGCCGGGTCACCGGCTGGTGAGAACGCGCCGGAGCGCGGTGGTAGTCCTGTGTCGAGACATGGCTCGAGGTGGACCCGGCTGTCGTCGAATGATGCGTCTGACGAGGCGCGGGCTGGTGCACGACCGGACGGGACGGCATGGTCGCCTGCGCGGTCGGCGTCGCGTCTGAATCGGGACGGAAGCGGCAGGGCGGTCCGGAATATTCACCGGCCAGCGCAGCCTGGAAGTCGGCTTCACTACATTCCAGATCCGGCCGTCCGCCTTCCAGGCGCGGCTCGTCGTGCACCTGGCCGAGGGCCGGAGTGACAAGGCTGATCGCCAGCAGGACTGCCGAAATCTGTTTCATTCTGAAACGTTAACTTCGCCAAACAGAAAGACGAAGCGCTTGCCCCTGACAGGCGAGCATCTACTCGCCTCTGGCTAGACAGGGTACCGGCCGGCCTTAGAAATCGCTGGTAATGCCCTTGCGTTCCCAATCGCCATACCGGGTCGGTTCGAGGCCCTTGGGCCCGCCGAGCTCAGCCGGATTCTCGGCCTCCGCAGCGGCGGCCTCGCGGCGCGCCGCGGCTTCCTCGAGCGCGCGCAGGGCGGCTTCGCTCAACGTCTTGCCGGGCGCTGCATTGGATGGGATTCGGCGTTTGCCGTTCCCGTCTTGTCTGTCGTCGTCACTCATACCAATTACCTAGTGCGTGCAGACACGCGCGCCAAGTCCAAGCGTCGGAGACCGAGATGACCGGAAACACATTGCGGACCTTCTTCCTGCTCGCAGGCATGACGGCCCTTTTCATGGGGATCGGCTATCTGATCGGCGGTCCGGGCGGCGCCATGCTGGCGCTTGTCGTGGCGGGTGCCATGAATCTCTTCGCCTGGTGGAATTCCGCGGACATGGTGCTGCGGATGCACGGCGCGCGCGAGATCCGGACCGGGGAAACCGATCCGGTGCTGCGCAATCTCGTCAATGACACGCATCAGATGGCACGCCGGGCCGGCATGCCCGAACCGCGGGTCTTCGTGATCGAGACCGAACAACCCAATGCCTTCGCGACCGGGCGCGACCCGTCACACGCTGCGGTCGCCGCCACCACTGGTCTGCTTCATCGCCTGTCCCGCGACGAGGTGAACGGGGTGATGGCGCACGAGCTGGCACATGTGAAAAACCGCGACACGCTGACCATGACGGTCACGGCGACGCTGGCCGGTGCGATCGGCATGCTCGCCAATTTCGCGCTTTTCTTTGGTGGCAATGATCGCGGCGGCCTGATCGGCGCGATCGCGCTGGCGATTTTCGCCCCGATGGCAGCCATGATCGTTCAGTCGGCGATCAGCCGCAGCCGGGAATACGAAGCCGACCGGGTTGGCGCAGAGATACACGGCAATCCGATGGCCCTGGCCCAGGCGCTCGAGAAGATCGAACGCTCGGCCCGCCGGACCATCAATCACCGGGCCGAGGACAATCCGGCAACCGCTCATATGTTCATCATCAATCCGCTGAACGGGCAGCGCATGGACAATCTCTTCTCAACCCACCCCGATACGGCGAACCGGATCGCCAAGCTTCGGGACATGGCGGGCTATGCCGCACCGAGCCGTCCGGGCCCTTGGGGCGCTCGCGGGCCTTGGGGCTGACCGCGTAAGTGGTCGCAAAATAAGGGCTTTGTTAACGTGCATATTTTATGACACCGCAGGTTTAGAAGCGCTGTGACTTCGCGTAGCGCTTGAGTGGGTGTCATGACGCAAGCAGGACCAGCAGACCCTTCAGCTGATCTGTCCAGACTTGATCGGTTCAGGGCGAAGACTCTCTACCGGAATACCGGCCCCGCCATGGCGGTCGCGATCCTGAATGTCTTCATCGTGTCCGGCCTGTTCTGGGGCCATGTCGATCGCGCTATTCTCCTCACGTGGGCCGTAACCTTGATCGCAGCCTCCGTCGCGCGCCTTCTGCTGACGCGGCACGCGCTCAGACACAATCGTTTTGCCGGCACTCACTGGACGGTTGCGCTGAGCTTCGTGGGTGGGGTGTGCTGGGGCCTGCCGCTCTATTTCCTGGGCACGGATGGCAGTCCGGTCCTGAGTTATCTTGTGATCTTCATGGTCGCCGGCATGTCCGCCGCAGCGGCGCTCTCCTTCTCAAGCCATCTGCCTGTCGTGCTCGCCGTGAATGTGCCGCTGCTGTCGATGACGGCCTGCCGTTTCCTGGAAATGGGCGGTGGCGTGAACAATGCGATGGCCGGGATCATCATGCTCTACCTGGTCAGCACCACGATGCTGGCGCGCCGCAATCGCGCCGTCCTGGAAAGCGCCTTCCGCAACCAGATCCGCGCCGAGATACAGGCGGAGGAAATCCGCGCGATGGCCGAGGATCTCCGCGGTGCGCTTGAGGCTGCCGAGGCGGCTACGGTCGCGAAATCCCGCTTCCTCGCGAATATGAGCCATGAAATGCGCACCCCGCTGAATGGCGTGATGGGCATGGTGCAATTGCTGCAGCGGACGGAGCTGACCAGCCGGCAGAAGGAATTCGCCCGAATCATCGACTCCTCGGGAACAGCCCTGCTCGACGTCATCGACGACGTATTGGACATTTCCCGCATCGAGTCCGGCGAGATCCGACTGCGTAACACCGCGTTCGAACTGGACGGGTTGATCGAGACCTGCCGCGATACGGTCGCGGCTCCGGCGTCGAAAAAGGGTCTCGTCCTGAGCCTCGATATCGCCCCGGACATGGACAATCAGCGTGTCGGCGACCGGAAGCGCATCCAGCAGATCCTGATCAACCTGCTTGGCAATGCCGTGAAATTCACCGACCGCGGTTCGGTAACACTCAACGTGTCCGAACACGGTGACCATGTGCGTTTCGAGGTTCGCGATACCGGTCCTGGCCTGAGCAAACAGCAATGCGCCCAGGTGTTCGAACGTTTCGTCCAGGTGGATGATTCCTCCGCCCGCCGGCATGGCGGATCGGGCCTCGGCCTGGCGATCTCGCGCGACTTGGTCGAGCTGATGTCCGGCCGTATCGGCGTTGAAAGCACGCCGGGTGAGGGTTCAGTCTTCTGGTTCGAAATCCCGCTGGATCCGCCCGGCGAGGAGGGCGATACGGCTTCGGCCGGCGCCGCGGACGAGGCCCAGCCGCAATTGCCGTCCTTCACCGTGCTAGTGGTCGATGACATTGCCACCAACCGGATCGTGGCCAAGTCGATGCTTGAGAGCCAGGGGCATAATGTCGTCCTGGCGGAGAATGGCGAGGAAGCCCTCGAAGCCCTGGCTGCCCAGCCCTTCGACCTTGTCCTGATGGATATTCAGATGCCGGTCATGTCGGGCGATGAGGCGATTTCGCGGATCCGCTGTTCGCGTGAGGCCTACAGCGATATCCCGATTTTCGCGATTACGGCCAATGCCAGTCGCGGCGAGGGAGAGCGCCTGCTCACGCTGGGTGCATCCGCCCATTCGACCAAGCCGATGGACATGGAATGGCTGAACTCGGAAATCGAACGGCTGGACCTGCCAGGACCGAAGGCCGCCTGACGCCCGCCGGAATTGCGGTTAGACCCGCCGCCCCGCACATGCTAGCTCGCCTCCATGAGTGATGGACTGGATCCCCGCCGCGCTGCGGCCCGTACGTTTTCACAAGTATTGAAACAGAAACGGCCGCTGGAGAACGTTCTGGCCGGACAGGCCGGTTATGGCGACATGTCGGGCCCTGACCGCGGATTTGCCCGGGCTATCGCGGCGACCTCGCTGCGCCGATACGGCCAAGCCGAGATTATCCTCAATCATTTCCTCTCCAAACCCCTCGCCGAGACCTCGGAGGGCGCCCGTGCTCTGCTGGTCACCGGCGCGGCGCAGATGCTGTGGCTGGACACGCCGCCGCACGCCGCGGTGTCGGCTGCGGTGAACCTGGCCGGCGAACGGACGGATACGCGCAAGTTGAAAGGCCTGATCAACGCCGTCCTCCGCAAGATCGCCAGTGAAGGCAGCGGCCATCTGGCCCGCACGACCGCACGCGACAATCTTCCGGCCTGGATGCGCGACAGCTGGCGCAAGGCTTATGGGCCGGCACGTCTCGGCCGGATTGCCGATGCCGGCATGCGCACACCGCCGCTCGACCTCACCCTGCGCGACCCGTCGGAAGCCGAGCTCTGGGCCGGCCGGCTGGACGCCCGCATCCTGCCCACCGGCAGTCTGCGCCGCGACACAATCGGCGACATCACTGCCCTGCCGGGTTTCGATACCGGCGCCTGGTGGGCCCAGGATGCTGCGGCGGCCCTGCCGGCTCGTATCCTGTGTGCCCGCAAGGGCGAACACGTTGTCGACATGTGTGCGGCTCCAGGCGGGAAGACACTGCAGCTGGCGGCCAGCGGCGCGCGGGTCACCGCCCTCGACATCTCCGATAAACGCCTCGACCGCCTCCGCGAAAACCTGGACCGGACCGGTCTGGAAGCCCGCGTACTGGCCACGGACGGTCGCGGCTGGACTCCGAAACGTCCCGTCGACGCCGTCCTGCTCGATGCGCCTTGCACCGCGACAGGCACAATGCGGCGCCACCCGGAGGCGGCCTGGATCAAGCAGGAGAGCGACGTGGCCGCGCTGGGCGAGCTGCAGATGGCGCTCACCCGATCAGCCGTGAAAATGCTGAAACCGGGGGGCCGGCTGATCGTCTGCACGTGTTCGCTGCAGCCGGAAGAGGGCGAGGGCCTGGCCCGTCAGATCCTGCGCAAACACCGCAATCTCAGCCTCGACCCGATCGCTCCGGACGAGGTCGCCGGACTGGACGGGCTGGTCAATTCGGACGGCCAGATCCGGACCACACCGGCGGATTGGCCGGACGAGGGAGGACTGGACGGATTTTTCATCGCCAGATTCCGTCTTTCCGCCTGAGCGGCCGAGTTACCGCTCCCGCGCGATTCATCGGCTTGCGCCGGTTTGTGACCACTGTTATCGGATGATCCATGGCCAATCCCGTTTGCATTTCCCCCTCCATTCTCTCGGCCGATTTTGCCGCGCTCGGGCAGGAAGTTCGCGCGATCGACGAAGCCGGTGCCGACTGGATCCACATTGATGTGATGGACGGGCATTTCGTACCCAATCTCACGATCGGCCCGGGCGTGGTCAAAGCGCTGCGTCCACACTCGAAAAAACCGTTCGACGTGCATCTCATGATCTCGCCGATCGATCCCTATATCGAGCAATTCGCCGATGCGGGTGCCGACATCATCACCGCCCATCCCGAGGCCGGGCCGCATTTCCATCGCACGGTCCAGGCGATCAAGGCTGCGGGCCCCAAGGCGGGTGCCGCGCTGAACCCCTCCACGCCGGTCGAGACCATTGATTACGTGCTCGACGAGCTCGATCTCGTTCTCGTCATGAGCGTGAATCCGGGTTTTGGCGGCCAGAGCTTCATTGAGAGTCAATTGCGCAAGATCGAAGCCCTGCGCGAGACCATCGAGGCGCGCGGTCTAGACACCATCATCGAGGTCGATGGCGGCGTGAATCCGGTCACCGCTGCTCAATGCATCGATGCGGGTGCGACCGCCCTCGTGGCCGGCTCGGCCGTGTTCAAGGGCGGGCCGTCCCAGTATCGCGGCAATATCGCAGCCCTGCGCGGATAGATTCATGGGCCGAGCGGTACGTCTTTCAGACTATGCCGGTGCCGGCCTGATTGCGGCTCGCCGCGAGATGTCGGCGACGCTCAACGCCATCGGTGTCTTTCGTCTCCTGCCCTCAGGCGGGTCCGTTCCCGATGCCCTGACCGCCTGTCCCGAAGACCTCTACGCCGCTGACGCCAAGCGCGGAGAAGCCATACTGGATGGGGTATTCAGCCTGGCCGGAGACACCCTGACAACTCCTGACAGCACATCAGTCTGGAGCCTGAGCACGCCCAGTCGGGCCTTCGCGCGCCGCCTGCATGGTTTCGGCTGGCTGCGTGACTGTATCAAGGCCCGCGAACCCGACTCCCACGCGGTAGCCCGCGACCTGACGGATGACTGGATCGATCGGTTCGGACGCTGGAACAGTTTCGCCTGGTCACCCGGGATTCTCTCCGCACGCCTGCTGAACTGGCTGCGCAACGGTGAGGTGCTTTTCGACGGCGAAGAGAGCGGCGCCGCACAAGTGAGGGCCCGCTTCCAATCGGTTCTACGCCAAGCCCGCTTCCTTCAGCGTTCCCTGCCGCTTGCCCATGACGGATCGGTTCGTTTGCGCAGCGCCGCCGCCCTGGCCCTCACCGGGATCAGCCTGCCCAGCCAGACGGGCCTGCAGAAGGCCGGACTGGCTGCGCTCGCCCAGGAGATCGACCGCCAGATCCTGCCGGATGGCGGCCATATCTCCCGTTCTCCACGGGCCTGTTTCGAAGCCTTGCTGGACCTGCACGCCGTGCTCCAGGCCGCTGACCGCGAACATATCGAAATACCGGACTCGCTGCAGCGGGCCCTAGACCGCCTGGTCCCCATGGTGCGTTTCTTCCGCATGCCGGACGGCGGACTGGCCTCCTTCCATGGCGGTGGAGAATGCGATCACGCGGCCCTGAAAGCGGTACTGAAAACCGACGATACCCGCGCCAAACCCTTCGGTTTCGCGCCGCACTCCGGTTATCACCGGGCCAGTGCGGGCGGCGCGACAGTCATTCTCGATGTCGGCGAAGCCCCGCGTGGAACATTGTCGGCCAGTGCCCATGCCAGCGCCCTGGCATTCGAATTGTGCACGCCAGGCGGGCGCCTTGTGGTCAATTGCGGCTGGCATGATGACCAGCCCTCCTCCTGGCGCGAGGCTGTGCGCGCGACACCGGCTCATTCCACGCTCACACTCTGCGAAACCTCGTCAGCACGATTACTGCCCGCAGGCTGGAAACGCGACCTGCTCGGTCCGCGCCTGGCGACGGCTCCAGGCCCTGTCACCGCGCGGCGAAATGAAGAAGATATGGGCGTCTGGCTGGAAGGGTCCCACGAAGGATATCGAGAGCCGTTCGGGCTTTCCGCGCGACGGCGCGTCTTTCTTGCAGCCGACGGGGGTGACTTGCGTGGCGAGGATGCATTATTCCGCCCAGTAGCCGCGGGCCCGGCGGAGGACACCGAGATGCGTCTTCCTTTCGCGATCCGCTTCCATCTTCACCCGAGTGTCCGAGCCTCCCTGTCCCGAGATTCCATGAGCGCGCTTCTTGTCCAACCCAATGGTGATGGCTGGCGGTTCCGTACCGATGGCGGACCGGTCAAGCTGGAGCGCTCCGTCTATCTGGCGGCGGGCGCTCCACCCCAGCGCTCCACTCAAATCGTGGTGCATGGTGAGGCGGAACCATTTGGCGCAGGCGACAAGCCACCCAATCGTGTACGGTGGGCGTTTCAACGCCTGGGCCGTATCGGTGGTGCTGAGGGGGAAATTTGATGAGCATGCCGCGCCCCAGCGCGAAAACGGCCGTACGGCGCAATGGACTCTGGTCCATTATCGCCGTTGCCCTGTTCGACATGGCGTCCGGCGCTGTCTCCCTGTGGGCGGCGATCTATGTCCGTTACGAATTCGAGCCCACCGATCCGCCGGAAGACCTGGTCCTGCAATCCGTCAGTGTCTTCGCTCTGGCGTGTGCGGTGGTGTTCTTCCTCTACGGACTGCACCGCGGCGTTTGGCGCTACACGGCGCTCAATGACGCCGCACGCATCGTCCGGGCGTGCGTCGTCGCCAATCTCGCCTTCCTGCCGGTCCTCTTCCTGATCAACCGTCTCGACGGTTTTCCGCGAACCAGCATCCTGATCGAACTCCCGCTTCTGCTTCTCCTACTGATCGGCGCACGCATGATCGTCGCAGCCTGGCGCCGGCAGGGTCTGAAGGCGGCCCTCCAGTTCGAGGATCGCCGCAAGCCGGCCGCCATCATTGTCGGCACCGAAGACGATATCGACGAAGCCCTGCGCGATCTCTCGCGCCGCAATGGCGCTAGCCCCTTCCGGCCGCGCGCCCTGGTCGCCGTCGGCTCCGACCTGTCAGGCCGCTCGATCCGCGGCGTGCCCGTCAGCGGTGGTCTCGACTCGCTGCCGGCAACCTTCAAGCGGGTGATCGAGGCGGAGAGTGAACCGCCGCGCATCGTGCTGGCCTCGGCCCAGGCCGATGTGCGCCTGGTCAACGACCTCATCCGGATTGCCGCGACGCTCGGCGCGAAACTGTCCCGGGCCCGGCCCTCGAAGGGACCCGGTGCGTTCTCGCCGATCGAGGCTGCCGACCTGCTCAACCGTCCGCCGCGTGTACCGGATCTGACGCCGGCCCGGCCGCTGATCGAGGGCAAGCGCGTGCTGGTCACCGGTGCAGGTGGAACCATCGGTTCCCAGCTGGTGCGTCTCGCCGCAGACCTGAAACCGGAAAAACTCCTGCTGCTCGATGCCTCCGAGGCCAATCTCTACGAGATCGACATGGAGATGCGCGAGCGCCATCCCGACCTGAACTGGCGCTCCATTCTTGGCGATGTGCGTGATGGCGACCGGCTTGATCAGGTCTTCGGCGAGGAGACCCCGCAAGTCGTCCTGCACGCCGCGGCGCTGAAACACGTGCCGATGAGCGAGTACAATCCCAGCGAGGCCGCTCTGACCAATGTGCTCGGCACGGTCCGTACCATCGATGCGGCGCGCAAGCACGGCTCCCAGATCGTCGCCGTGATCTCAACCGACAAGGCCGTCGAGCCGACCAATGTCATGGGCGCGACCAAGCGTGCCGCCGAACTCTATGCGCGCACCCAGGCCGACGCGGACAGCGAGACCCGGGTCTGCGTGGTCCGCTTCGGCAATGTGCTCGGCTCGACCGGCTCGGTGGTTCCGCTGTTTGAGCGTCAGATCGAGACGGGATCGGCGGTCACCATCACCGATCCGGAAGCGACGCGCTATTTCATGACGGTGGAGGAAGCGACCGGGCTCGTGCTTTCGGCTGCGGCCCAGACTGCCGCCGATGCCTCGCACAACGGTGCGCTCTACGTGTTCGACATGGGCGAGCCTGTGCCGATCCTGCGCCTCGCGCGCCAGCTCCTGCGCCTGCGCGGTATCGATCCGGATGCGGATGGCTCGATCACCGTAATTGGATTGCGGCCGGGTGAAAAACGGCACGAAGCGCTCACCTACAATTTTGAACAGACCCGGCCGACCGCGATCGACGGCGTGTGGTCGATCGATGGTCCGGCTCCCGATCCGGACCAGGTGAGCCATGCAATCAATCTCCTGCTGGACGCCGCGCGCCAACGCGACGCCGTGAAAGTCCGCGCCAATCTCGAGACCGCCTGTGAGATACGCCCTCAAGTCCCGGCGGATTGACTCGCCTTCCGACCATGCTAACCCGGCTCTTGCCGGTTCATTCCTGATGGAGCCCTCGCCATGACTGCCATGGATCTCGTTCCGATCCGCCGTGCGCTGATCTCAGTTTCTGACAAGTCTGGCCTGATCGACCGCGCCCGGGCGCTCGCCGAGGCCGAGGTGGAAATCCTGTCCACCGGCGGCACGCTGCGAGCCCTGAACGACGCCGGTATCGCCGCGAAGGACGTTTCCGAGGTCACCGAATTTCCGGAAATGATGGACGGCCGCCTGAAGACCCTGCATCCGCGCGTACATGGCGGGCTTCTGGGGCGCCGCGATCGTACAGATGATCGCGAGTCCATGGCCCAGCACGGCATCCCGGCGATCGACCTGCTTTACGTCAATCTCTACCCATTCGAGGACACGGTCGCGAAGGGTGCCGAATACGCCGATTGCGTCGAGAATATCGATATCGGTGGCCCCGCCATGATCCGGGCGGCCGCGAAGAATCATGCCTGGACCTCCGTCTGTGTAGACGGCGCAGACGTGGACGCCGTGCTCGCCGACATGAAAGCCAATGAAAACGCGTCGACATTGGACCTTCGCAAACGCCTCGCCGCCAAGGCCTATGCCCGCACGGCGGCTTATGACGCCGCCATTTCCAACTGGTTTGCCGACTCGCTCAATGAGGCGAATTCCGATTTCCGCGCCTTCGGTGGTGGACTTCAGCAGAGCCTGCGCTACGGCGAGAACCCGCACCAGCGCGCGGCCTTCTATGCCAGCGCCGAAACGCGGCCCGGCATCGCCACGGCGCGCCAGGTACAGGGCAAGGCGCTCAGCTACAATAATCTCGCCGACGCCGATGCCGCCTTCGAACTCGCCGGTGAATTCGATCCGACGGATTCTGCCGCTGTCGTGATCGTCAAACACGCGAACCCCTGCGGTGTCGCCGTGCACGACTCGCTGGCCCGCGCCTATGAAAATGCGTTTGCTGCCGACCCGATTTCCGCGTTCGGCGGCATCGTGGCGATGAACCGCAAGCTCGACGCAGATACCGCGCAAGACCTGGTGAAGATCTTCACCGAAGTGGTCATCGCCCCGGATGCCGATGAGGACGCGCTCGCCGTCCTGTCCGCCAAGAGCAATCTGCGTGTGCTTCTGACTGGCGGCATGCCCGATCCCACGCAGTCCGGCTGGCTGACCAAGACCGTTGCCGGCGGCCTCCTGGTACAGGAGCGTGATATCGGTGGGGTGACCCCGGAAGCCCTGAAAATAGTCACCGAGCGCGCGCCGACGGAAGCAGAGCTCGCCGATCTCCTGTTCGGATGGAAAGTCGTCAAACACGTGAAGTCCAATGCCATCGTCTATGCCAAGAACGGCCGGACAGCCGGTGTTGGCATGGGCCAAACCAGCCGGCTCGAGGCCGCGCGCCTGGCCGTACGCAAGGCCGAGGCGACCGCCACGGAGAATGGCTGGGATGAACCTCACACCCGGGGTTCGGTCTGTGCATCCGACGCCTTCTTCCCGTTTGCGGACGGACTGAAAGCCGCTGTGGAAGCAGGCGCGACCGCGGTGATCCAGCCGGGCGGCTCGATCCGCGATGATGAGGTCATCGAGGCTGCAAACGAGGCAGGGATCGCGATGGTGTTCACCGGAATGCGGCACTTCAAGCACTAGGTTTGCGGGTATCGGGATGTGAATCCCTTTAACGTTGACGTCAGCGTTCACGCGTGCACGCTGATGGCATGTCTCGTCTGCTGAAACCGCTCCTGATCCTTGTCGCCGTCCTGCTGGTCGGCTTGTCCGGCTGTGCGCTGGGGAATTCCGCCGGCTGGTCGATTCCCAAGCGCAGCCTGGAAGAACAGGTCGAACTGATCCTGCCATATACTGACATTCGTGTGCCGGGCCAGGCGTCCGGCGCAACGGCTACGCTCGTCATGTTCCATGGGTGCGGCGGATTGCGGCAAGTTCAGGAAGACTATGCTGCCGCCGCACTGGACGCGGGTTATGCCGTGATGATCGTCGGGTCGAACGCCGCCCGTGGTATTGGCCGGTTCGGATCGATGAGCCAGGTCTGCACTGCCCTGCGCCTGTGGGGCCAGGAGAGAGCTGCGGATGTGCATGCCGCCATCGCCATCGCGTCGACCGATCCGCGCATCGACGAGGAACGGCTCGCCTTGATCGGCTGGAGCCATGGTGGCTGGACCGTGCTGGACGCTCTCGGATATCACGCCGCCGGCGAGCAGCCGGCCGCATTGCGCGGCGAACTTCCCGGACTCACCGGTCATGTGCAGACCGCGATAGCGGTTTATCCCTATTGCGGCTTTCCAGTGCGCACGGATGGTTCGGATTTCGATCCGGCCATCCCGGTCCACGCAATCCTGGCCGAGCGCGACCTGGTCGCGCCGCATGGTGATTGCGTCAATCTGCTCGAGCGCGCAAACGCGGATGGCGGGCAGGTCGATTATTCGGTGTGGCCGGACCTGACTCACGCCTTCGACGAGCCGCACCAACCGCCAGATCCGCGTATGGAATACGATCCGGAAGCGGCCGCTCAGGCTCGGGCATGGATGGTGGAAATCCTGCGGGCGGAACTCGGTCCGCCCACCGGATAGGCGCCGGGATGGACGCTGGTCAGGTCACCAGCGCCATTTCGCGCAACTGGGTGGAGGCGATGGCCAGTTTGGACAGGGTCCAGGCACCGGAATTCTCGAGCTCACGCATCACGATATCAACCCGGCCGGCATCTTCCTCATTCACCGTATTCCAGGCCTCAACAAGCGATTCCGCCCATTCACGGCTCGGAGTTTCCACCCCGGCCGCCAGCGATCCGCCGGCTGCCTGGGCGAATTGCATCGCCGAGGAGGTGAAGGCCTGCTGGCTGGCGTAGAAGTCTTCCATCAAGCGACGCACAGCGAGACGGTCCCAGTGCAGGTCCGACGAGACCTCGCCGCCCATGCCGCGCAAGCGATCGAAGCTGAAGCGCGCGCCCATCGCGTGATAGAGCATCGCGGTCGGCGTCAGCGGCCAGGCGCCCTTTGCAGCCAGGTCGATCACATCGGACGAGGATGTCAGCGGGCGCAGTTCGGCGACAGCCCGGGCCAGATCGTCCGGAGCCCCCGCCGCAACGAAGTTCGACGCGCGTGTCTCTACGCCTGTGCGTTCGTGCTCGGAGATGATGTCCCACACCATGCTCTTGAGCGAGTCGACACCCGGCTTATACGCCCCGATCACATCAGCGATCGGCTGAGCGGACGTGCTGTCGAGATTGCGGTTCCGCCGCACGAGCCAATAGGTCTGGCGACGCAGAAGACGGATGATCTCCTCATGCAACGCGACCTGAACTTCGGCGGGAGCCTTGTTGTCCAGCGCATTGATCTGGTCGGTCAGGGCCGCGAAACCGAAGATGTGGCGACCGGCCTCGAAACCGCGGGCAATCGCGGGAACGCTGGCATTGGTCGAATCGATGGCGCGGTGGATAAAGGTCGCACCGCCGAGATTGATCATCTCGTTGGCCAGGATGGTGGAGATAATCTCCCGCTTCAGCCGGTGCGCCTGCATACCGTCTTCAAATTCGTGCAGGGCCTGCGGGAAATAGGTCCGCAGCATGGTGCCGAAGTGCGGGTCGTCCGGTACATCCGAAGCAACGAGATCATCAAACAGGGTGATCTTCGCGTAAGAGACCAGAACGGCCAGTTCCGGCCGTGACAGGCCGAGATCCCGACGCTTCAGGCGGCGCACGCCGTCGACGCTGGGCAGACCCTCGACTTCGCGATCAAGCTTGCCTGCCGCTTCCAGCCGGCTCATGAAGCGCTCGTGCGCATCCAGGTCGGCGGCAGCGGAATGCTCGGCCAGGGTGAGCGCCAGCGTCTGGTCGTAATTGTGCTGCAGGACGTGGCGCGCAACATCGTCCGTCATCGATTCCAGCAGCGAGTCGCGCGAGGTGCGGTCCATGTCTCCTTGCCGCAACATGGGCTGTAGCAGGATCTTGATATTGACTTCATGGTCCGAACTGTCGACGCCCGCGGAATTGTCCACGAAGTCGGCATTCACCCGTCCACCCTTGCGCGCGAACTCGATCCGGCCGGCCTGGGTAATGCCCAGATTGGCGCCCTCGCCGATGACTGCCGCACCGACATCTTCCGCGTCGATACGCAGGCTGTCATTACCCTTGTCGCCGACTTCGAAATTCTGCTCGCTCGACGCCTTCACATACGTGCCGATACCCCCGAACCAGAGCAGTTCGGTCTGGGCCTTCAGAAGGTGGCGCAGCAATTCATTGGGGCTGACCTTGCTGGCTTCCAGACCAGTCAATGCCTGGATTTCCGGCGTCAACTCGATCTGTTTCACATTGCGTGAGAACACACCACCGCCTTTTGAAATCAGGCTCTTGTCGTAGTCCTGCCAGGACGAGCGCGGCATGTCGAAAAGCCGTTTGCGCTCAGTCCACATCGTCTCGGGATCGCCCGGATCCGGATCGATGAAGATATCGCGATGGTCGAAAGCCGCGACCAGTTTGATTTGGCGCGACAACAGCATGCCATTGCCGAACACATCGCCGGACATATCGCCAACGCCGACCACGGTGAAGGGTTCGGACTGGATATCCTTGCCCATCTCGCGGAAGTGCCGTTTCACGGATTCCCAGCCGCCGCGGGCCGTGATGCCCATTTTCTTGTGGTCATAACCGGCCGAACCACCGGAAGCGAAAGCATCACCGAGCCAGAAATCAAATTCGTCCGTCGCCATGCCATTGGCAGTGTCGGAGAAGGTCGCCGTACCCTTGTCAGCGGCTACGACCAGATAGGGGTCCTCGTCATCCCAGCAGATCGTGCCGTCAGGATGGATGACCGCGTCGTCGACAATATTGTCGGTGATGTCCAGGAGACCTCGGATGAAGGTTTTGTAGGCCTCGCGACCGGCTTCGAACACCTCGTCGCGGCTGCCCTTGCGGGGTAGGGCCTTGGGATAGAATCCGCCCTTCGATCCCACCGGAACGATGACAGCATTCTTGACCTGTTGGGCCTTCACGAGGCCCAGGACTTCGGTGCGGAAATCATCACGCCGGTCCGACCAGCGCAGACCGCCACGAGCAACCGGTCCGAAGCGGATATGGACGCCCTCGACATCCGGCGCCCAGACGAAAATCTCGCGATAGGGTTTGGGCAGCGGCAATTCTTCCAGGAGTTCGCTAGCGATCTTGATCGAGATCCGCGCCTTGGATTCACCGTCCGCCGCCTGCTGGTAGAAATTCGTCCGCATCGTCGCTTCGATGAGGTGGAAGATCCGGCGCAGAGCGCGGTCGTGATCCAGGCTGGCAACCTCTTCGAGCTGGCTGCGCAAATGCTCGCCGGCTTCGTGCACCGCATCGGCCCTGGTCTTCATATTATCGGTGAAGTCCGGATCGAACTTCACCCGAGCCAGTTCGAGCAATCCGCGCGCGATCTCGGGATAGGCGGCAAACGCTTCTTCCTGAATGGTCTGCGAAGGATCGAGACCGCTCTGCTGGCGATAGCGCGCGCAGGTACGAAGGAATGCGGCCTCGCGCCAGGTCACACCGATCTCCAGGATCAGGCGGTTGAAACCATCATCCTCAGCCTTGCGCTCGGCGATCGCGAGCAGAGCGGCTTCGAGAACCGGAGCCAACTCGTCCAGATCGCGACCGGCCAGCGTGTCAGATTTCATCTCGAAATCATGCACATAGGCACGATCGAGCGGATCTCCATCCTTGGCTTTCCGATCCACCGGGAAACCGGTTTCCTGAACCACGTGCAGACCGAGATTCTCCAGCACCGGCATGACGCGCGACAGCGAGACCGGCTTGCCGACGCGGTAAATCTTGAGGCGGACCTCGACATCGGAATCATCCGGCTCGCGATAGACGCGCACCGCGACCTGACTCGGCGAGTCCAGCGATTCCAGCTTGATGACGTCCTTGAGTGCCTCTTCCGGATCGTAGAGCTCGCGATAGCCCGCCTTGAAAGCACCGTCGTAACACGGCATGCGCATGCGGATGTCGTCGGTCGCCGTGCGCCGGGCATGGGTTTCAAAATCATCTTCCCAGGTGCGCGACAGACGCGCGACCCGGCGTTCAAGATCCTCCATGTCCGGTTCGGGGTGATCGAACGGATTGAGGCCGATGATGTAGTGCACCCGCGCCAGGGGGCTGTCGCCGAATTGCGGGTAATAGGCGGACAACCGCCCGCCGAAGGCTTCGCGGATCAATTCGCCGGCCTGTTCACGTACCTTGGAACTGTAGCGATCGCGAGGCACGAACAGCATGGCCGACACGAACCGGTCAAACTGGTCGCGGCGGATGAAGAGCTTGGTGCGCGGGCGGTCATGCAGGTGAAGCATGCCGAGACAGACTTCCAGCAGGTCATTCTCGTCGGTCTGGAAGAGCTCGTCGCGCGGATAATTCTCTACGGTATTGCGCAGTTTCTTGGCGTTGTGGGTGCCGGGCGTCTTGCCGGCACGCTCGAGCACGCGTCGCACCTTGCGCCGGATCAGCGGCACGTTGGACGCGCTCTGGTCGTAGGCTTCGGCAGTGAACAGGCCGACAAAGCGCGCCTCGCCGATTACGGCCCCGTCCTCGCGATAGCGTTTGACGCCGATGTAATCCATGTAGACCCGGCGGTGCACAGCTGACTTCATGTTCGCCTTGGCGACGATGATCGGGCTCGGCTCGCGCAGGAAGGTCTCGATCGCCGGGGTCAGGACAGCGGGCTCAAGCCCCTTGCGCAGGACATGGCGATCCGGATCGCGCAGCACGCCACGCCCGGTCTCCGGCCGGACGCGCGGATGCCGGTCCGCCATTGAGCCGTCATCCTTCACCTCGAAATCATAGATGCGGCAACCCAGGAAGGCGAAATGGTCGTCGCGGATCCAGCGCAGGAAATCTAGCGTCTCCGCGAGCTCTTCAGGCGTCGCATGCGTGCGCGCCTGTTCCAGGTGGGCGATGGACTCGTCCATCTGCGCCCGCATGTCGGCCCAGTCCTCAACGGTCACGCGCACATCATCAAGCGTCGAGGTCACGCCCTCGATCAGCGTGCGCCGAGACAATTCATCCATCGGCGGCAGGTGGACCTGGATCATCGATTCCGGCAGGGCGCGACCGCCCTCTTCGACGCGCTTGCCCGACGAGTCGCGTCGGACCTGCACGATCGGGTGGAACATGGCGATGATGTCGAGGCCCTGGGCACCGATCTCTGCCATCACCGAATCGACGATGAAGGGACGGTCCTTGCCGACGATCTCGAGCAGGTCGCGCGGCAATTCCGTGCCGTCGATACGGCTGGCTGATCGCATGCGCACCGTGATCTCATCGCCCGGGCGATCTTCGCCGAAGGACCAGAAATCAAGGCATAATTCGGCGAGATCCAGCGCCGAAATACGCTCCAGATCCTCTGCCAGCGCGTCATCATAGACTTGTGAGAGAAACGAGTTTCCGGTGTCGCCACACTCGGCGCCGAACCGATCCTGCCAACGCTGACGCGCGGCCTCCATGAACTCCGCGCGCGAATAAGCGTGCGCAACTCCGACGACCGCCCCCATAGCTTCTAACTCCGTGGCAAGCTGTTGTTTGGGTCGAGCCTAGACCTGTTTGTGCCGCTTGCAAGCCGTGTACACCGTAGATCTCGCAATCTCGGTATTCTTTTTGGGATAACTCGGAAGCCGGGGCGTGGTGAAGCGGCACCGCCGGCTAGGGACAGGGGGAAGCCGGCGGTGCCTGGCAGACCTCATTCGGCAGGCTGGGGGGACGCACGTTCGAGGCCTGTTCACAATAGATGCTGGAATGTCGCCGGGCCGCGGGGGGAGGAGGTGGGCCGGCCGTGTCCATCATCTCAACTTATGTAGAGTCCACCGGGCTGAATCCAAGTGGTCGCAGCGAGAATTGCCGACAAAATAAGCCCGGCAATCATCACGGAGATGAAGCGCGCCATGTGCAAACCCCTCGCATGGTTCTCGGCGACGGCCCCATGCCGTCGTCGATGCCGATATGGGAGTGAGCTGCGCGATTTACACCCCACTTCACGTCACAGCTGCGTGAGGCAGGTAACAGGGCTGTAATCCGTGTCGGAACTTGCACCTCAATGCGTACTGTCACCACAGGAGACGGTGTGGACATAGTCGGGAGCTGCCTCGGTCGCGGTCATCGCCCGCTGCA
Source organism: uncultured Maricaulis sp. (assembly GCA_965228215.1). Taxonomy (GTDB): domain Bacteria; phylum Pseudomonadota; class Alphaproteobacteria; order Caulobacterales; family Maricaulaceae; genus Maricaulis. Next base: position 1,137,254 of record OZ245800.1, read on the forward strand.
CACCGAGGCGCAGGACTTCCATGAGATAGGCGAGATCGTCGCCATCGAAATTCAGCCCGTCGATTTCTTCCTGGACCAGGGCAAGCGCCTGGTCTGCGAGCTTGAGCCGATCGGCGTCAGAGCGACTGGCCGGTCCGGTTTGGACCAGGTCTGGCAAATCTCGATAAGTCATTGTGCTAACCCTATCTTTCCGTACATCTCTGGATCGCTCGGCGGGACCCAGGTGGTGAAGACGTCGTCCCAGTCGACCGTCTGGGTGAGGCGATCGATCAGATCGAACGCCACGTCGCGGACGGTGGAAGCCGATCTCGCGCCGACGGGCGCACTCCCTACGGCTTCGGGAACAACAAACAGTCGGTGGCCGCGCTCCGCGGCATCGAAGGCGGTCGCCAGCAGAGAGAAGGGCGCCGAAAAACCGACAATCAAACAGGTGGAGCCAGATTTCTGCTCGACGGCTCTGTCGAAGGCCTGGTCGCTGTAGGCCGACAAGGCCGAGCGCACGAAAACGGGTTCACGCGCCAGCGGTTTCAGGCAATCGATCGGCGCATGCGGTGCTGTGCCGATGGAGACCGCCGGGGCTGGCGTTCGGAAATGCGAATGCATCACGTCCCAGCCGCTGTTTCTCGCGGTGACGAGGAGTTTGCGGATACGCGCGACCACCAGATCGGACGCGTCCAGCGGAATCTCGCCTGTTGGCCGCAAGTGTTCGCGCTGACAATCGAGCAGGATAAGGGTGGGAGAGGTCATCATGCTGCCTGCCCTCCTACACGATCATTCACGGCATAACGTTCCAGGGAGCGATCGAACGGGCCCGGCGTGTCCCATTCGCCGTCGGGTCGGATGAGCATCAGCGGCGGCGTGTCCATCGTGATGGCCTCAGGACAGCGCGGCAAAACCTGCTCGATCTCGACATATTCATAGTCGGAGAAGTGGAAACGCGGCCGGTTGCGGCGGATCTGGAAACCGTGGGATCGCCAGTAGGGCACACGCTCGACCTGGGCATGGCCGAGGATGCGGCGATAGCCGCGGCGAGCGCTGTAGCGGAGCGCTTCGCGCATGAGAGAGCGCATCACGCCATGGCGGCGATAGGGCTGGAGCACGGCCGCGCGCTCCACCTTGGCGAAATCGGCGAACCAGCGAAGGCGGAGCACGCCGACCGGCTCGCGACCGAGCCAGGCGATCAGATGCGAAGCGGCAACAAAATCATTGCCGTCATACTCCTCTTCATAGGGCGCATTCTGTTCGCCCAGATAGGTGACGCCACGCAGAGTCATCGCCATGACGACATGGTCGAGACTTCGGGCAACACTTACCCCAAGCGATTTTCTAGTAGTCAGCTTCATGCGGCATTCTCCCTGGATGAACGCTGGGAATCGGCCTGGATCATTCTGTCCAGGTGCGTAGGGAAACCGGTGCTTTCGTAGAGCGGAACCCGGCCGGGCTGCGGCTTGACCGGGCGGAAGCCCAGTCGCGGCAGGAGGCGCCGGCCGGCCGCGCTGCGGCCGCGCGCATAGACGGGCGTGTCGACATAGAAGGCGTGCCACCCCGCCAGAAGTCCGCGAACCGAAGCGGCCTGCGCCGACGGCGTGCTGCCGGCCATGCCCCAGGACAGGAGCGCGTGGGCCCGCTCATCTAGCGCACAGACCCAGTCACGACGCGCATCGGCAAAACCGAACCGGCCGGCGAGAAGGGCATCGCGGCCGGCCCGGGTGAGGGGGATGGACGCCAGAAGCGCGTCGGCCTCACCGCCACTCCAGCGCAAGTGAAGCGAGCGTTCGGTCCAGCCCTGAACGCGGGACAAGACGTCGGCACTTGCGATCTCGCCCTCGATCAGGCGATCGGCAAGTGCATGAAATTCATCGATGTCCTGGGCTTTGACTGGTCTAAATCCGAATTTCCCGAGTATTCGGTCCAGAACAGCAACAGGAAATTGCGCTAAATCCTGAATATCTGTAGATTGTAATCCTTGATTGCGCATGGAGTTTCCTCGACCAGGAAGTTAATCGAGGGATAGCATTCGAGCGAAAACACGGCCTCTGCGAAGTTGGAATAGTGGATAGTCCAGAAACAACAGTCGCCTTGAGACGCAACGCCTTTGACTGGGATGATCTTCAGATCTTCCATGCAGTTGCGACCACGGGATCGATGAGTGCCGCGGCCCAGGCCCTTGGCTGCCAGCAGCCGACGGTCTCCAAACGCATGCGCCAGCTTGAATCACGGCTCGGAGCCCAGCTCATCGAACGCCGGGCCGATGGAATCGTGCTCACGGAAGCCGGCGAGGCCGCCCTTGATTACGCCAAAACCATGCAGCGCTCGGCACAGCAGCTGGAGTCGCGCATTGCCGGCCAGGACAAGGCCGCCAAAGGACTCGTCACGCTCCAGGTCTCGGATGGTCTGAGCAGTTACTGGCTGTCGCGCCACCTGCCGCGCTTCATGCAAATCTATCCCGATATCGAGCTGACAGTTCTGAAACCGGCCTCCAACGGACCCGCGCCGGACCTGTCCATCACCTTCATTCCGGAAAAGGATATGGAGACGAAAGCCGTCGCGCTTGGCACCCTGCATTTCATGCCGTTCGCGTCACGCGATTTCATCAATACCTACGGTGCTCCGAAAACCGCGCACGACGCACTCAATCTGCGTTTCCTGCAATTGCAGCAGTACAATCGCGATCTGGATCTGTGGGGTCACCGCGTTCAGGCCGTCGACGCCTATATTAATTATGCCTTCCGAACCGACGTCAGCGCTGTACTCTTCGAAACACTGCGGCATGGCGGCGGAATCGCCATGGCGCCGACCTATCTCGCGCATCTCTATCCCGAGGAGCTCGTCGTCCTCGATTATGATTTCAAACAAGATGTGCGCTTCTGGCTTAAATACTCGCCGGAGAGCCAACGCGTTGGACGTGTAAAAATCGTGGGCGAATGGCTCGAAGACGTGTTCAATCGAACAAGTAATCCGTGGTTCCGTGATGAATTCTGCCATCCAAGCGAATTCAGCGAAATCGAAGTCGTCAAAACCAGCACATGAGGTGAATATGAGTGCTAGAGGACCAACGAGTATCGACCAGCACGTCGGTGCAAGACTGCGGCTGCGTCGCAGCATGCTGGAAATGAGTCAGTCCGAGCTGGGTGACAAGCTCGGCGTGACGTTCCAGCAGATCCAGAAATACGAGCGTGGAACGAACCGGATCGGCGCCAGCCGCCTGTTCAACGTCGCCAAGGTGATGGAAGTCCCGGTCGCGTATTTCTTTGAGGGTCTCGACGAAAGCGGTTCTTCCGAACTCCAGGGCGCGGAATCCGACACGCTCTATGATTTCATTGCGAGCCCTGACGGTCTTGCTCTGGCATCGGCGTTTTCTGGCATTGCCGACCAGACGGTTCGTCGTCGCGTGATCGACCTGCTCCGCTCCCTGTCCGACTAGGACAGACCTGATTCCTGAACGCCTGGTTCAGACGCTGCCAGCACACGGATGCTCGGCAGGGTTTTGTGCTGCCCGGAACAAAATCCGGCCAGGTTTCTTCCTGTCAGTGCGTTGGAATTCTTGCTGTTTCGCCGATTGAGGCACAGAGGCTTCCGCCCCCTGCTCGCCGGAGCAAGAGTGGTGGCACACTATGCGAGAAATGCAACAGTTTTGTGACAGTTGAGACCCTTCAAGGTCGATATTTGTGGATAAGTTCGGCCCGACTGATCACAAGATGAACAAAATCCGCGCAATATTGCCTTGAGCGGGTCCCGATGCCGTCACACCGCCCGCCTAGCCTCTGTAACTGGACATGGAGGCACACATGAGCACGACACCCCGAAAGAACCCGACGGACCGTATGGGCGAGCTGAAAGCCCGCGCCGCCGATCACAGCCCGGTTCCGGGCCACGTCATGCTGGGCGTGCTCGTCAAACACCACGCCCGCACACGCAACTTCGTCGACACCTGGTTCGAGAAGAACGCGCGGAAGACCGACTAGGGTCCGGGAATTCGCTTCAATCTGGCTGGAAAGAGAATGGAGCGGGCGATGAGATTCGAACTCACGACATTCACCTTGGCAAGGTGACGCTCTACCCCTGAGCTACGCCCGCTCATGTTTGCCGGGCCGGAGCCCCGCTGGGGAGCGGGGTATATCGCGCAAACTTTCCCCGATTGCAAGCATCAGAGTCTCACGACTTGCACATGGGCTTGCGAAATCAAGCCGGGCAGGCTTCAACTCGCGCATGACTGCGACCCGCCAGGACCTGTTCGACCGCTTCGACCGTCTCGGAATCCGGCACTCCACGCTGGATCACCGCCCTGTCTTCACGGTCGATGAAGGCCGCGATATCAAGGCCTCCCTGCCGGGTGGGCATACGAAAAACCTCTTCCTGAAGGACAAGAAGGGCCGGATCGTCCTGATCTCGGCGCTCGGCGAGACCGAGATTCGCATCAACCGCCTTCACCGGCATATCGATTGCGGCCGGCTCTCCTTCGGCAAGGAGGATCTCCTTCTGGAGACGCTGGGCGTGCGCCCGGGCTCGGTCACGGCCTTTGCGCTGATCAATGATCACGATGTCCGCGTCCGATTTATCCTCGACAGCGCGCTGATGCAGCACGAACTCGTCAATTTCCACCCGCTTAGCAATGACGCCACGACGACGATTTCGTCGGCTGATCTGGTGCGTTTTGCGGAAGATACCGGCCACGGGGCGGAAATTTTCGATTTCACCCGACTGCAGGATTCCCCGTCACAAGAGGGCTGATCCCTTGCAAGACGGGCGAATGAAGGCCACTTACTCAGCTCGGATTACGACAAGACAGAGATCGAGACATGACCCAGGACATGACCGTCGGCGGTTCAGACGTAGAACTGGTCAAGGATTCCACCGACCGCGACTTCATGGCGGACGTGGTCGAGCCCTCACGTGAAGTCCCTGTCCTGGTTGATTTCTGGGCGCCGTGGTGCGGCCCGTGCAAACAGCTCGGCCCGATGATCGAGGCTTGTGTCCTCCAGGCCGAAGGCAAGGTCCGCCTGGTCAAGATCAATATCGATGAGAATCCCGGCATCGCCCAGCAATTGCGGGTGCAGTCGATCCCGGCGGTCTTCGCGTTCAAGAACGGCCAGCCGGTCGATGGTTTCATGGGAGCGATCCCGGAAAGCCAAATGAAGGATTTCATCCGTCGTGTGACGGCGGACGGCCCCAGCGAGGCCGAGATCAAGCAGATGGTCGACCAGGCCCTTCAGATCCTGGAAACCGGCGATCTCAATACCGCCTCCCAGGCCCTGGTGGAAATCGCCCAGATGGATCCCGGCAATCCCGCCGCGATGGCTGGCCTTGCACGGGTCTGGCTGAAGAGCGGCGATGTCGAGAAAGCCCAGCAAATGCTCGACCAGATCCCGGAAGAGCGCGCCTCCGACCCAGCTGTCGAGGGTGTCCGCGCCGCGATCGAACTGGCCTCAGGCCAGCCGGCCGATGATGACGAGACATCCGCCCTGCGCAAGAAAGTCACTGACGACCCGTCCGATCTCGAGGCGCGGTTCGCTCTCGCTGAAGCGCTGCTCGCAGCCGATGACCAGCAGGGCGCTGTCGATCAACTGATCGCCATCACCGCGCTCGACCGCGAATGGAATGACCAGGCAGCCCGCACGCTGATGCTGAAAGTCTTCGAGGCTGCCGGCCCGAACAGCGAAATCGCACGCGACGGCCGTCGCCGCCTGTCGTCCATCCTGTTTTCCTGATCGAGGGGAGAAGCGCCATGTCCGACGACACGACCGCAAGCGAGACCCGCAGCGTGGATCCGAAACTGCTCGAAGTCCTGGTCTGCCCTGTCACGCGCAGTCCGCTGACCTATGACAAGGACGCGCAGGAACTGATCTCCGAAGCCGCCGGACTGGCCTATCCGATCCGCGACGGCATCCCGGTCATGCTCGAGGACGAAGCCCGCCGGCTGGAGGACAGCTGATGTCGCGCGCCTGGCCGGAAGAATTGCGCTTCAACACGCAAGACAAGCGACTGCATGTGCGCTTCGATGACGGCGCCGCCTTCGAAATCCCGTTCGAGACCCTGCGGGTCGAAAGCCCCAGCGCGGAAGTCCAGGGCCACAGGCCGGACCAAAAAGTCACTGTGACCGGCAAGGAAAACGTGCTCGTCACGGCCGCGGAACCGGTAGGGCGTTATGCCGTTCGCCTCGTCTTTGATGACGGCCATGACAGCGGGTTGTTCACCTGGGACTATCTCTACGCTCTCGGCCAGTCTGCCGCCTGACCCTGTCCTTTCCGCTGATCTCTGCCTAGTCTCGCTCCGGTTCAAACCCGGAGTCCGATCATGCGCCATTTTGCTGGCACGCTTCTCTTTTCCGCCCTTGTCTGCACCACTCCCGCCCTGGCGGGGCCTGATGATTTCGCCCCCGGCCCGCTACTGACGGAGTACGGACCCGTCGCCGCGATTGACCAGGACATGGTGATCCCCGAGGGCACGCAATTCCGCGTCAGTTTCGACCTGGCCCGCGGCGCCGACGCCGGTGAGCTGAACCGGTCCATCGTCAGCGCCGCGCGCTTCCTGAACATGCATGTCGCGTCAGGCATTCCTTCCGAAGATATCGAACTGGCGCTGGTCATCCACGGCAGCGCCGTGCGCGATGTGAGCGGAGACCGGGTCTATCAGGGGCATCACGGCGAGGACGCGGTGAATGCCAATGCGGCGCTCATCGAGGCGCTCCAGGCGCACGGCGTCCGGATCTATGTGTGCGGCCAGAGCGCAGCCTATTACGATGTCGGCAATGCGGACCTTCTGCCCGGCGTTACAATGGCCCTGTCGGCCATGACGGCGCATGCCCTGCTGCAGCAGGACGGCTATACCGTCAATCCGTTCTGATCTGGCCGCGGACCGTCAGGCCGCGTCGAGCCGCTGGCCGCGCAGGAGTTTCGGCGGCTCACCCGTATCGCCTCCGGCCTGGCGCATGAAGAAACGCCGTGCGGGCGGGATCTTGTTGACGATCGACAGGCCCAGCCCGCGGATCTGGCGGATCGGCTCGATGTCGTTCGAGAACAGGCGATTGAACATGTCCGTGCCGGCAGCAAGCGTGGCGCTGTCGAATTTGCGCCAGCTCTCATAGCGCCGCAGCGTCGTGAGACTGCCGATGTCGAGGCCGACACGCTTGGCTTCGCCGCAAACCTCGGCAAGCGCGGCGGCATCTCGGATGCCGAGATTGAAGCCCTGGCCGGCCAGCGGATGGATGCCGCGGGCGGCGTCGCCGACATAGGCGATGCGTTCCTCGCAGAATTGTTCCGAGAAACGCAGCCCCAGCGGATAGGCCCAGCGAGGTCCGGTCGGTTTCACCGCGCCCAGGAAATCACCGAACCGGTTCTCCAGTTCCTCCTGGAAAACATCGTCCGGCGCCCGTTTCAGCGCGTCGGCGACATCGTCCGGCTCGGTCCAGACGAGCGAAGAGCGATTGTCAGGAAGTGGCAGGATGGCAAACGGGCCCGAGGGCAGGAAGTATTCATAGGCCACGCCGTTGTGCGGCTCTTCGTGCTGAACCGTGGCGACAACGCCTTTCTGGCCGTAATTCCAGACGACCGAACGCACGCCCTGGCGCTGCTTGATGCGCGAGAACTTGCCATCGCAGGCCACCAGGAGCTTGCCATGCAGGGTGCGGCCATCCTCGAGCTCGACGGTCACACCCTTCCGGTCCGTCGCATGCGAGACGACTTTCGCGGGCGCCACAGAGAGAATGTTCGGCCGCTGACGCAGCGTCTCGATCAGGGCGAAGCGCGAATGCCGGTTCTCGGCCATCCAGCCCAGCGGTTCGCCATCGGGGCCTTCGCTGATCTCGGTGCGGTCGAAATGCAGGACATGCGGTCCCGGCCCGCCCGGCTTGACGCCGCCATAGGGCCGTCCGTCACACACCATGATGTGTTCGATACGCTCGGCGTGCGGACGCAGGGTTTCGGCCACGCCCAGGGCTTCGAACAACCGCCAGGACGTGAAGGCCAGAGCCGAGGCCCGGCCGTCGAATTCCGGTGCCAGCTGGGTTTCCATCGGCAGGGCGTCGACGATCGCGACGGACAGGCCGGCCTGTTCCATCGAAAGGGCCAGTGTGAGGCCGGCGAGCCCGCCACCGGCAATCACAACATCGCCGTCGAAAATCTGTGTCTCGGTCATGCCGGGAGAATAGGCGTTCTGCCCCGGGATGGAAGCGGTCAGAGCGCCGCAGGCGCTGTTAATCTCTGTTTACCACTTTAGAACCCTTGGCCGCCTAAATAGCCTGTATGGCAAAGCGTAAGCGTACCAAGGCGAAGAACGTCACCCCGCCACCGCCCACATTCATGATGCGGGTGCGCGGCTTCCTGTTCGGCGGACTCATGCTGGGCAGCGGCGTCTTCATGCTCGCATCCCTGCTCTCCCACAATGTGCTCGATCCCAGCTGGAATGTCGCCAGCACAGGCGAAGTGAGCAATTGGATGGGACCGATCGGTGCGAGCACCAGCGACATTCTCCTGCAGACACTGGGCTGGGCGGCAGCCGGCCCGGCCATTGCTCTCGCCATCTGGGGTGGACATCTGCTGACCCGGCGCCCGCTGCGCCGCCCGGTCGCGATGGCGATCCTGCGCTGGCTGGCGGCCGCCTGCGGCACGGCCGGTTTCGCAGCGGCAGCAAGCGCGTTGCCCGTTCCCAATGCCTGGCCCTATGCGATCGGTCTTGGCGGAGCCGCCGGCGACCTCATGCTGGTGGGCTTCTCATCCCTGCCCAATGCGCTGGACCTGCCGGCCGCACAGGGTATCGGCGCCACGATCGGCCTTCTCATTGCTGTCATCGGGACGTTCTTTGCCTTCGGACTTCGCGCCGGCGATCTCGCTGCCGCCGCCGACGCGGCCGGTCTTGCCTGGGCAACGGTCCGGGTCTGGGTCGACGCCGTCCGTGGCCGCGGACAAAGCGTGGCCAGTCTCTTCAGCGGCATGTTTGGCAGTCGCCGCGACCAGGAGGACGAGGACGAATACATCGAGGACGAGCGCGATGTGCCGGTTCTCAAGCGCGCCATGCGCGCGGCGGATGCCGATCGCGGTCCGGTGAAGGTCGAGCCACAAGATGCGACGCCGTCACCAGCCTTCAGCACGCATGTGAAAGTCGCTCCGACCCGCAAGACCAAATCCTCGGGCCGCGACGCACGCGAAGCCCAAGGCGCTCTGCCGTTTGCCAAAACGAAGGGTTTCAAACTGCCGCGCCTGGATCTTCTGGCGAAGCCAGCCGTGCGTAATGACGCTGTTGACGAACTGGCCCTGCGTCAGAATGCCGAACTCCTGCAGGGCGTCCTGTCCGATTTCGGCGTGAAGGGTGAAATCGTCCAGGTCCGTCCGGGCCCGGTCGTCACGCTCTATGAATTCGAACCGGCCCCCGGTGTGAAATCCTCCCGCGTGATCAATCTGGCCGATGACATCGCCCGCTCCATGAGCACGACCGCCGCGCGTGTCGCCGTGGTGCCCGGCCGCAATGCCATCGGTATCGAACTGCCCAATCCCAAGCGCGAGACCGTCTTCCTGCGCGCCCTGCTAAACTCCAAATCCTTCGAGGATTCAAAGTCGGAATTGCCGATGGCGCTGGGCGAAACGATCGGCGGCGAACCCTTCGTGGCCGATCTCGCCCGCATGCCGCACCTCTTGATCGCCGGTACGACGGGTTCGGGTAAATCGGTCGGCATCAACGCAATGATCCTGTCGCTGCTCTACCGGCTGCCGCCGGAAGACTGCCGCATGATCATGATCGACCCGAAAATGCTGGAACTCTCCGTCTATGACGGCATTCCGCACCTGCTCTCACCCGTCGTGACCGATCCGAAAAAGGCCGTTGTCGCCCTGAAATGGGCGGTGCGCGAAATGGAAAGCCGCTATCTGCGCATGTCCAAGATCGGGGTGCGCAATATCTCCGGCTTCAATGAACGCGTCGCCGAAGCCCAAAAGACCGGCGAGGAACTCTCGCGCACGGTCCAGACGGGTTATGACCGTGAAACGGGCGAACCGGTATTCGAGACCGAGACCATCCCGGCCGAGAAAATGCCGTACATCGTCATCGTGATCGACGAGATGGCCGACCTGATGATGGTCGCCGGCAAGGAAATCGAGGGCGCGGTCCAGCGCCTGGCCCAGATGGCGCGCGCCGCCGGCCTGCACCTGGTCACCGCCACTCAGCGCCCCTCGGTCGATGTCATCACCGGTACGATCAAGGCCAATTTCCCGACCCGGATCTCCTATTCGGTCACCTCCAAGATCGACAGCCGCACCATCCTGGGCGAGCAGGGTGCCGAACAGCTCCTGGGCATGGGTGACCTGCTCTACATGGCGTCCGGCGGACGCCTGCGCCGCCTGCACGGCCCCTTCGTGTCCGACCGTGAAGTCGAGGACGTCGCCAACTTTCTCAAAAAACAGGGCGCGCCGGAATATCTCGACGCCGTCACCGAAGGTGGTGATGAGGACGGAACAGAGGGCCTGCCTGGCATGGAGGGTGAAGGCTCCGGCGACAGCCTGTTCGACCAGGCCGTGGCCGTGGTGGCCCGAGACCGCAAGGCCTCGACCAGCTACATCCAGCGCCGTCTGCAAATCGGCTATAACCGCGCCGCCACCCTGATTGAACGCATGCAGGATGAAGGCATGATCGGCCCCGCCGACCATGCCGGCCGCCGCGAAATCTTCTTGCCGGAGCATGACGCGGCTTAGGCGTCACGTCTTCTTGATGACACCGCCAGTAAACATCGTTTACCGTCCCGCCCATGACCGATCTCACTGCCCCGCCCACAATCGCTGATCCGCTGGAATTGCCCTGCGGGGCCATCCTGCCCAATCGTCTTGCCAAGGCGGCCATGACCGAGGGTGTAGCCGACGCCTACAACGGCGCGACGGACCGGCATGCCCGGCTCTACGGGGCCTGGGCCGATGGCGGGATCGGGCTGTCGATCACCGGTAATGTCATGGTCGACCGGCGCTATCTGGAACGGCCCGGCAATCTGGCGATCGATGGCGAACAGAGCCCGCAACAGCTTGCGGCGCTGGAAGCCTATGCCTCTGCTGGAACGCGGGCCGGCGGGCAGATCTGGATGCAGCTCTCCCATGCAGGCCGGCAATCGCCCAAGGCGGTCGCGACCGAGCCTGTCGCCCCCAGCGCCGTGGGTGAAGTGGCCCTGCCGGGCGGCTTGTTTGCCAAGCCGCGCGCGCTGACCACCGACGAGATCCGGGATGTCATCGCGCGGTTCGCACACGCGGCTGGCATCGCCCGGCAGACCGGGTTCAGCGGTGTGCAGATCCACGCGGCTCATGGCTATCTCCTGTCGGAATTCCTCAATCCGCTGATCAATCAACGCGAGGATGAATGGGGTGGCAGCCTGGAGGGCCGGGCCAAACTCCTGCTCGAGATCGTGGCGGCGGTACGTGAGCGCATCGGCGCGCAATTCCCGATCGGGGTGAAGCTCAATTCCTCGGATTTCCAGAAGGGCGGGTTCTCGCTGGAGGATTGCATCGCCGTGGTCGGCCTGCTGGAGACCGCAGGTGTCGATCTCATCGAGATCTCCGGCGGCAATTACGAACAGCCCCGCATGATGGGGATCGAGGGCCTGGAACCGGTCTATCTCGATGATGCGATGGTCAAGGAAAGCACGCGCCAGCGCGAAGCCTATTTCCTCAATTACGCCGCCGCGATCCGCCGGGTCTGCAAGGTCCCGCTGATGGTCACGGGCGGTTTCCGCACACGCCGGGCGATGGATGCAGCGCTCGCAGAGGACGGGGTCAGCGTGATCGGTATCGCCCGCCCGCTTTGTGTCGAGACGGACCTGCCGAGACGGATGATCGCCGGCGAGGTGGACCATATGACGTCCTGGGAAACGACGCTGAAAATAGGCCCGGGCCTATTCGGTCCGCAGTCCGGCAACAAGACGCTGCGCGCGCTGAACGGATTCGCGAACATGGCGTTCTTCTATCGCAACATCATCCGCATCGCCGACGGCAAGCCCACGAAGACGCGCATGAATCTGCTGGCCGCCTTCATCAAGCACCAGATGACCGACGCCGAGGATGCGAAAGCGCTGAAGGGGCGATGATGTCACAACACTGCAGATGACACCTGTCTGAACATTTCCGTCTTGCTCGCGCCGCAATCCCGGGTCAGCTTTGCCGCCATGTTGATCTCGCTTTTTATCTCCACGCTGTTCGTGCAGCCCGCAGACGCCCTGAACCCGGTCGAGGCCAAGCCTGTGCAGGTGAAATCTGCCATGGTCGAGACTGTTCTTGTCGAGACCGTCCAGGACGAGACCGCGGAACGGGTCTCGGATGTTCAGGATGCGGCGGAGGACGAAGTCGTCGAGACGGAGGCACCGGATCCCGCATTGGCCGAGCCGGAGCCGATTGACCGCGACGCGATCATCGCGGGCATCAATGAGTATCTCAACGGGATCGAGACTCTTCGCGCGCGCTTCGTCCAAGTGGCGCCGAGCGGCCAGTTCGTGGAAGGCCTGATGTCGATGTCGCGGCCGGGTCGCCTGCGCTTCGACTATGACGATCCCAGCCCGATCCGGGTGATCGCGGACGGCACGACCGTCGCGATCGAGGATACCGCACTGGAAACCGTGGACCGCGCACCGCTTCGCTCCACCCCGCTCTGGTGGTTGTTGAAGGACGATATCGACATCGGTGAGGACACTTTGATCACCGATATCAGCCGCGAATTCGGTTTTTTGTATATCACCGCCCAGGACCCGTCCGGCGAGATGGAAGGACAGATCCAGTTCGTCTTCGCGGAACCCAGTTTCGAATTGCGTGAGTGGTATGTTACTGATGCATTAGGTGAAATTACGCGCGTCAGCCTCGTGGACATGGAATCGGGCATGCGGCTGAGCCCCAGATTGTTCGTCATTCCGGAGAATGATGACGGCCGTGATTCGCGTCGTGGGCGTAGATAAGGGCGAGACATTTTCGCCACAGGCAATTTCTTTCTCATTTTTTATTTGCAGATTCCAGATCGCTGTGGCGTTATTGTAACGCTGACTGAGTGACGTTTGGATCGGCGTCGTCCCCCCGCTTGCGGATCCGAACCTCGGTCGCGCCGGTTTGATCCCCTCCCGGCGCTGCGCTGGAAAAAAATTTAAGCGCATGGCTTGGCGCCCGATCTCCTCCCCCTCGAGATCGGGCGCTTTTGCGTCTGGGGCAAAGCGCACTTCTCCCCTGTGCAGAACGGATGCAGGTCGCTAAATACGGCGCATGCAATTCGATCAGGAACCCGATCGCGGGGATGTGGCCCGCCTGCTGGACGAGATCCCGCTGCTCTACAAGGTGAGAGCCTTCGCGGAATCGCTGGATGCCAATGCCTGGTTTGCCCGGCTGGGCGAGCCGCTGGACGAGCGCGAGCAATTCCTGGCACGCACCTATCTCGACGGGCTGGGTTTTCCCGAGGCCGAGCCGGCCCTGGTACTGAACTGGGATGACGCCGCAGCAGCTGCAGAAACACTCGATTCCGATCCGCTGGGCTGGGAAGCCGAGGAAATGTTGCGCACCGGTCTTGTCAGCCGCGCCCTGGAGCGCCTCGACGAACAGGCGGTCTCGGCGGCCCTGACCCTGGTTGCGCAGAAAACCGGCGACGCGGCCCGCGATGCGGTCGAGGACGCGGCGGCACTGGCCGACATCACGGACATGGATATCGTGCATGCTGCTGCGGGGGCGCTGGCCCAGGCGGCCAATGGCGCGGCCCTGGTGGTCATGGCCGAGGCCGAGGATGACGAGCCGCCGCACCCCTTCCTCGCTCGCTGGCGCCTGTTTGCGCGCGGCCGCTGGCCCGTGAGCCTGGCCGGCTCTACCTATAATATCCTCTAGGCCGTCGGTCATGCGCACACGCGTCAAGATCTGCTGCATCGCCGATCCGGCGGAAGCCCGGCTGGCGATCGAACATGGTGCCGACGCTATCGGGCTGGTAGGGCCAATGCCGTCCGGACCCGGCGTGATAACACTGCCGCAGGCCGCCGCGATCACCGAGACGACCCCGCCGCCGGTCTCGCGCTTTCTTCTGTCCAGTTCCGACACGGCCGAAGCCCTGACCGACGACGTCCGGCGCACGGGCGTGGATACGCTGCAGGTCGTGCGGCATGTCGATCCCGCAGTCCTAGAGGCTTGCCGCCGCGCCCTTCCGGGCGTGCGCCTCGTCCAGGTCATCCATGTGGAGGATGATGCCTGTCTCGACCTGCTGGCCGGCTATGAGGCGCATTGCGATGCCTTCCTGCTCGACAGCGGCAAGCCGGGCGCATCAACCGAGGAATTGGGCGGGACAGGCCGTGTGCATGACTGGGAGATCAGCGCTCGCATCGTCGCCGGGACCGACAGGCCGGTTTTCCTGGCCGGCGGTTTGAAGGCCGGCAATGTCGGCGAGGCCTTGCGGCAGGTCCAGCCCTACGGCATTGATCTGTGCTCCTCGGTCCGCACCCGCGACCGACTCGATCCCGCCAAGCTTGCCGCCTTCATGGACGCCGTCCGGGCCGCAGAAAGGACATTCTGATGACCGCTTTCACCCTCGCCAGCTGGAATATCAATTCAGTGCGGCTGCGCGCGCCGATGGTGGCGGAATGGGTGGCCCAGGCGAAGCCGGACGTGCTCTGCCTGCAGGAGATCAAGTGCCAGAACGAGGAATTCCCGGAAAAGGCCTTCCGCGAGATGGGATTCGAGCATTTCCACGTGCGCGGCCAGAAAGGCATGCATGGCGTGGCCATCGCGTCGAAACTGCCGCTGGACGATCTCGGCGACGAGGATCTCTGCCCCAAGGCGGAGGCCCGCCACCAGCGGGTCGGCGTGGCTGGAGTCGAACTGCACAATTTCTACATCCCCGCCGGCGGCGATGAGCCGGATCCGGAAACCAATCCGCGCTTCGCACACAAACTGGCCTTCCTCGACCGTATCGAGACCTATTTCGGCAAGCGCGCGAAAGAAAACGCCCCCCTCGTCCTGGTGGGCGATTTCAACATCGCGCCGTATGAGCACGATGTCTGGTCGCACAAGCAATTGCTGAAGGTGATCAGCCACACCCCGGTCGAGACCGAGGCGCTCGAGCGGATCCGGCAGACTTGCGATTTCAGCGATGTCGCCCGCGATCTCGTACCAATGGACGAGAAACTCTACAGCTGGTGGAGCTATCGGGCACGGGACTGGCGCAAGGCCAATCGCGGCCGCCGCCTTGATCATATCTGGGCCGCACCAGCCGCGAAGGACCGCGCCCTGTCAGGCGGCCGCGAAGCCTTCACCATCTGGGAAGATGTGCGCGGCTGGGAAAAACCCTCGGATCACGCGCCGGTCGTCCTGAAATTCAGCGCCTAGCCGCCGAAGACCGGCGCCCAGTCGAATTCCTCCTGGATGCGGCCGTGTTCGGTGATGCGGTCATAGCGCAATTGTTCGGAACGCAAGGCTCGGAAGGCGGTTTCATGAGCCTCCCTCAACCGGTTGTTCAAGGCCTCGCAGCTCGGCGCTGAGCGGACTGCAATCATCGCATTGTAGACATCGACTGCGCCCATGAAGGCGAGGACGGCATGACCATTCTCGTGGATCTCCAGGCGCGCCATCCGTGTTTCCCATTGCCGGCGCATACGCCGGGGCGCGCGCTCCTCGTCCACCCATCTGGGATAGGTAATGAGGATGTCGACGAGCAGATCGATATCGGTCACGACGCATTCCGTGCCGCGGTCCTCGTACTGCCAGGACGGCTCAAGTTGATAATCGGTCTGCGCGGTGAAGCCCGCCGGTCCGGTCGTCGACAGCGATCGGTTCAGCTCGCGGTCGGATGTACCCCGGACCTCGTAATAGGTCAGGGCAACGCGGGTTTCGATCTCGGGAATATTCGGAAGTTCGGGCGGAGATTGTTGAGCCCGCGCGCTGCCACACATCGACGCCGCACCGGCGATCGCCAGCACACCCCCGATCAGGAACTCGCGAACGACTTGCATGGGCTAGCCCGACAGACGGTATCCGCCGCTCTCGGTCACGAGCAGTCGTGCATGGGACGGATCCGGCTCGATCTTCTGGCGGAGACGATAGATATGGGTTTCCAGCGTGTGCGTCGTGACCGCCGGATTATAGCCCCAGACCTCGTGTAGAAGCTCGTCGCGCGGCACCGGCTTTCCCCCGGCCCGGTAGAGATATTTGAGGATATTCGTCTCTTTCTCGGTGAGACGGATCTTCTTCTCATCCTCGGTCAGGAGGAGTTTCATCGCCGGGCGGAATTCGTACGGACCAACCTGGAAGACCGCGTCCTCGCTCTGTTCATGGCTGCGCAGATGGGCGCGCACACGAGCCAGCAGGACCGAGAATTTGAACGGTTTCGTCACATAGTCATTGGCACCCGATTCCAGGCCCAGGATCTGGTCTGCGTCCGTGTCCTGGCCTGTCAGCATAACGATCGGCGAGGAAACGCCGTTCTTGCGCATCAGGCGGCAGGCCTCCCGTCCATCCATGTCGGGCAGGTCCACGTCGAGCAGGATGAGATCCGCCCGCTCATCGCGAGCCGTGCTCATGCCCTTGCCGGCTGTTTCAGCGGCAATCGTGCGGAATTCCTCGTGGAGGGCGAATTGTTCGACGAGCGCCTCGCGGAGGTCATCATCATCGTCGATTATCAGGATGGTTTTCTGTGCGGTCATGATGCTGATCATGCCGATTTCGCGCGACAAGGCAATTCCTGCCCACCGGCAAGAAGAACCCGGCAAATATTGCCTGTTGCGCCCCCGGAATACAGTAAATAACCCCCTGATTCGTGGCCCGCTTCTTGCTGATTCCACCTCGACGTTCGCTCTGCGAACACCAGGCCGTGGTGGGGGAGGCGATCGGGACTGTTCGGTCTTGCACCGGCGTCCCTCGCCGACCACCGCAAATCCCTCTATCAAGACGTCATGGACTGGCTGGTTTCCCGCAACGGCTCAATGATTCTGCCCCGCGGCCGCGTGCGCGCCGCGCTGGGGCGGTCGGGTGTCATTGCCGAATCCGAAAAGCGTGAAGGCGATGGCGCGACGCCGATCGGACGGTATGAAATCCGCCGGGTCTATTATCGGCCGGACCGTGTCGAGCGCCCGGAAACGGTGTTTCCCGTGCGGGCGATCGCGGCAGATGACGGCTGGTGCGATGCGCCCTCGGACCCGGCCTATAACCGGCCGGTCCGGCTGCCATATCCTGCGTCCTGCGAAACACTTTTGCGTGAGGATGAGCTCTACGACCTAGTGCTGGTCCTGGGCCATAATGACGACCCTCCAAAGCCAAGCGCCGGATCCGCAATCTTCCTGCACTGCAAGCGCGGCGATTACGAACCGACCGAGGGCTGTGTCGCCCTCGCGCAGGCGGATGTCGTGGAATTGTTGGCCGCCGCGAAGCGCGGTGATCACATCGTCATCGAATAGGGCCAGCTAGGTCTCGCGAGTACCGAAAAACGCCGTTCCGACGCGAACGGATGTGGCGCCCAGGCCTATCGCCGTCTCGAAATCACCGCTCATCCCCATGGAGAGCCGTTCCAGGCCGTGGGTTTTCGCGAGTTTGGCCAGCAGCGCGAAGTGCAGGCCGGCCGGTTCTTCCACCGGCGGGATACACATCAGGCCCTCGATCTCGAGGCCGTGCTCGTCGCGAACGAGGGCGAGGAATTCGCCGAGCGCTGCGGGGGCGATGCCGGATTTCTGGCTTTCCTCGCCCGTATTCACCTGCACGAAGAGGCGTGGCGAGCGTCCGGTCTCATCCATCGCCTTGCGGATTGCCGCGGCCAGTTTGGGCCGGTCGAGCGTTTCGATGACGTCGAACAGGGCCACGGCGTCTCGAGCCTTGTTGCTCTGGAGCGGTCCGATCAGGCGAAGTTCGAGATCGGCATGAGCTGCACGACGGGCCTGCCAATGCTCCTGTGCTTCCTGCACCCGGTTCTCCCCGAATTGCCGGTGCCCCGCGGCGAGAGCGGCATCAATGCGGGCTTCGCTCTGGCGCTTGGACACGGCAATCAGGCCGATTTCGTTGGCGCTGCGGCCCGCCGCTTGCGCTGCACGGGCGATGCGCTCAAGGATATCGGTCCTCTGCGCCTGGAGATCCTCGGTCATGCTCATGACGCCGCCTTATGCCGAGCTGGAGAAATTGGCAAGACGGGCCGCCGCCATCCGCGGCGGCAACGAGACTGTCCGGCTGGCCGCTCTGCCCTCGCTCTGGGTGTTGTCGGACCCCCGGCGCACGCAAGACCTGCTGCGTCTCGCCGACGGTCTGCCGGCCGGCAGCGCGCTGGTTTATCGACATTTCGGCACGCCGGACCGGTTTGCCAAAGTCGATGAGCTGGCCAGTATCTGCGCGTCGCGCAGCGCCAGCCTGTTCGTCTCGGCCGATCCGGCACTCCATGACCATCCCGGAGTGTCGGGAATTCACTGGCCGGAACAAAGGCTTGCGAGTTTTCGGCAGAGCCGGTTCGGGGCTTCGCCGCTGATGCATACAGCCTCGGCGCATTCGGCCGGCGCGATGGCCGCAGCACAGCGAGCGGGGCTGGATGCCGTGCTGGCCTCCACCGTGTTTGCCAGCGCAAGCCCGTCTGCGGGAAAGCCCATGGGACATTTCGCGGCGGCGAGCCTAGCCCGCGCCTTTTCCATCCCGGTCATCGCCCTCGGGGGTATCACGCAAAAAAACAGCCCGCGCCTTGAAGGGCTCGGGCTTGCGGGTCTGGCCTGTGTGGGAGCGGCTGTTCGCTAGAAGCGCAGCGCGGATTCGAACTTGATTTCCGGATCGCGGGCTTCGCGATCGGACGGCAGCAGAAGACCATCATCCGGTGAGGAGAAACGCAGCTCACCACGGAAGCGGAAACGATCACCGACATCCACGAACGCGCCGGCGCTCAGCTCGTCGAGATTCAGGCGCGGATCCGGGTTATCGTCCACACCAAAGGTGAGACCCCAGCCACGACCGGGCAATTGCCAGTCGAAGGTAAGTTCATCATCGAGAACCGGGTGGGCCGGACGATCCTGGGAGAGGGTGAAATCATCATACCAGGCAGTATCCGGGTCCGTGGACACGGCGGCGGCCTGGTTGTCGACGGTCGGGGCCGGCTCGGCATCTTGCGCAAAGGCAGACGGAGCCAGCAACGTCGTCGCCAAGACGATCGCCGCGCAGCCCTTCCAGCTCTCACGCAATTTCAGCCAACGGTCCATACCGCTCATGGGGTTCTCCCTCGCACCGAACAATCTATCGCAAGTGAGAAGGACGCCCCAAGGAGAATCTGCCGTAAGAATAAAGAATCATTCCAGCTGTGGCCGAATTGTCAAAACCGCCAACCAAGTTCGATAAATGCAGCCGTAGCTTCATCCTCGATTTGCCGCCGTCCCGCTTGAAGAATAACGGGATTTTGTCGTTGGCCGGACTGCACACCGCCACCGACCACCCAGTGCTCGCCGACGAGTTTCGAGGCACTGATCTGCCAGTTCGAACCATCGACATGCGTCAGGTCATCGCTGAAGCCCGCCCATTCCAGCGTCGTCAGCCAGTCACCTTGCTCATAACCGAGCGAAATCGACGTCGCCGAATAGCCTGCATCGCCGGCCGCACCGCTGTTGGAATCAAGCGCCCTCACACCCGCGCGCCAGGCACCGGATTGCCAGGACAGACCCAGCGTCTGGGTCTCTATTGCGGCGAATTCCGGCCGGCCGGTCGCATCGTCACCGCGCGAAACGCTGAAACTGACTGCGAAATCATGCTCGCCGCGGCGCACATCATATCGACCCGCCAGCTCAAGAACGGAATCCGATACGGGTGAAACCCTGCCTGCTGCGCCGTATTCGCGGGCGCAGGCATCGACACCGCAATCGCGCACCGACGGCGTGTAGGAAGCCGAGACCCGGAACAGACCGACGGTCGAGACCTGGCCAAGCTGGATCGAGCGGAAGACAAGTTTGGGCGAATATGCCGACGCATAATTCCATGTCCGCGCTCCGGAAAGACCGGTCAGGTCGACACGACCATTGTCAGCTCGGCTGAGACGGAAAGCAGTGGGCCCCGTCGCGGCATCGAGCTGCCCAGCGCCGGCGCCATAGCCAATCCGCCACTCACCCCAACCCGTGTGGACAAAGAGATGGGCATCCTGGAGCGCGGCGCGCAGATCATCATCCTGGGCCGGTCCGGACGTGTAGAACCCTGACACCGGGTTTTCGACGGGCAGGGACAGTCCATTCTCAGCGGCGGTCGCACAATCTCCTGTTCCTGCAGGACAATTTCCAGCCAACCCGCCCCAGGACCGGCGCCCGGAATCCTTTTCTGCCCGGCCACCGAGCACGAAACCCCAGCGTCGACCGCTATCGGTCAGCGTCTCGATTTCCACTCCGGCATCGATGTCGAAAAGCAGGGCCGGGTTGTCAATCCGCGACGAACCCGAAGTAAGGACGGCACCAGCATCCAGGCGCAGTTCGACCGTGGTCGTGTCTTCCAGATCTGATTGGAAAGCGAAAGCCGGCGGGCCCGTGAGCGCTCCGGACAGAGCGGCGATGGTCATCGCGCTGATAGTCCGCGTCATTCTCACGGCCCCGCCGATCGGCCCCGTCCCCCCGGACGTCGCACACAAATGGAAAGGAGCAAGCTGCCCCGGTCAAGCACAAGCCACTGTATCAGATTGCCTTCGTCGTCGCCTGTTGCGTGTTTGCCACGCTCGCCCCGGGTGCCTTTCAACGCTGGCAGTCGGCGGATCGCATGCTATACACACAATTCCTGATAGGTGTGGTGCGTTCGTGCTTCACCAGAATCACGCGTTACTCGCCGTCTGTACTAAGGAGTCACGGCACATGTCCGACCGTCGGATTCTCGGCGCCTTCCTGACCGCCGCACTACTCGTCCTTCCCGCCTGCGCATCGCGCGATTCCGATCCGGCTCCGGCCGAAGCGGAAGCTGAAAGCGAATCCTCCGGATTCCGCCTTCCCTCGCTGCCCAATCCGCTTCGTGGCAGCCGCAATGTCCAGCCGGAAGGCATCGGCGTAAACGGTTTCCTTTGGCGCGCCAGCCTCGACACGATCAGCTTCATGCCGCTGTCGGAAGTCGATCCGTTCGGTGGAGTCATCATCACGGACTGGTACGCCAATCCGGACATGCCGACCGAGCGCTTCAAACTCACTGTCTACATCCTGGACACGCGCCTGCGTGCGGATGCGCTGGCAGTGAATGTCTTCCGCCAGGTTCGCGATGAAACCGGTGGCTGGATCGACGCCCAGGCGGCGGCCCAGACGTCCGTCGAGATCGAGAATGCTATCCTGACCCGTGCACGCCAGCTGCGCATCGCCCAGCTGGACGACTGACGCACGTCAAATCCAGGGACGTAGCGCGCGCTGCGAGCCGACAAAATGAGCCGATACAATCCTCGCGAGGCCGAACCGAAATGGCAGGCGGCCTGGGCGGAGGCGGATTCCTTCCGCGCCGGTGGTCCTGAAGCCGGCGGCGGCAAGCCGAAATACTATGTCCTTGAAATGTTTCCGTATCCTTCGGGCCGGATCCATGTAGGCCATTCGCGCAATTACGCGATGGGTGATGTTGTCGCCCGATACAAGCGCTCGCGCGGTTTCGACGTGCTGCACCCAATGGGCTGGGACGCCTTTGGCCTGCCGGCGGAAAATGCAGCCCGCGAACGCGGCGTGCATCCGGGGGGCTGGACCTTCGAGAATATCGACGTGATGAAGGGTCAGCTGAAACGGCTCGGTCTGGCGCTGGACTGGGATCGCGAGATCGCGACCTGCAGCCCGGACTATTACAAGCATCAGCAGGCGATCTTCCTGAAATTCTTCGAGCGCGGCCTGGCCTATCGCCGGACGGCGAAAGTAAATTGGGACCCGGTCGACCAGACCGTTCTGGCGAACGAACAGGTCATCGACGGCCGTGGCTGGCGCTCCGGTGCGCTGGTGGTGCAGCGCGAGCTGGACCAATGGTTCTTCAAGATCACGGAATACGCCGACGAACTCGTTGAAGCGATTGAGGAACTGGATCGCTGGCCCGACAAGGTCCGGCTGATGCAGACCAACTGGATCGGCAAGTCGCGCGGTGCAGAAGTGCGTTTTCCGCACACTGATCCGGAGATCGCCTCGGAGTTCGGCGACACGATCGATGTCTTCACCACCCGACCGGACACGCTGTTCGGGGCGAGCTTCCTCGCGCTGGCGCCCGACCACCCGATCGTAGCCAAACTGGCCGAGGACGATCCGGAGATCGATCGTTTCGTGCGCGATTGCGCCAGCCAGGGAACGACAGAAGAAGAGATCGAGAAAGCGCCCAAGCGCGGCGTCGATCTTGGTATCAAGGTCCGCCATCCCTTCGACGAAAACTGGGAATTGCCGGTCTGGGCCGCCAATTTCGTGCTGTCGAGCTACGGTACGGGAGCCATTTTCGGTTCGCCTGCCGGCGATCAGCGCGACCTGGACTTCGCTCGCAAGTACGAGCTTGAAGTCAATCCGGTGGTCCTGCCCCCGGAAGCCGATGCGGCGACCCACACAATCGAAGACGAGGCGTATACCGGCCCGGGCACGATCTACAATTCGCGCTTCCTCGACGGGTTGAGCACAGATACGGCGATTGAGAAAGCCATTGAAAAGCTTGAATCAATCAAGCTTGGCGAAGGTGCAACCAGCTATCGCCTGCGCGACTGGCTGGTGTCGCGGCAGCGCTATTGGGGTTGCCCGATCCCGATCATCCATTGTGAGGATTGTGGCGCGGTTCCGGTTCCGCAGGACCAGTTGCCGGTGGAGCTGCCGGAGGACGTCACCTTCGACCATCCGAGCAATCCGCTGGAACGCCATCCGACCTGGAAAAATGTCGACTGCCCGTCATGCGGCAAGCCGGCGCGTCGCGAAACCGACACGCTGGATACATTCGTCTGCTCGTCCTGGTATTTCCTGCGTTTCACCTCACCGCACACGACCGATGCGCCGTTTGCGCCCGAGCATGCTGAACACTGGATGCCAGTGGACCAGTATGTCGGCGGTATCGAACACGCCATCCTGCACCTTCTCTATGCGCGCTTCTTCACGCGTGCTCTGAATGATGCGGGCATGATGAAGATGAAGTCGGGCGAACCTTTCGCCGGACTTTTCACGCAAGGAATGGTGACGCACGAGACCTACAAATCCTCTGATGGTCGCTGGTTGTTGCCGGAGGAAACCCTCGAGGCCGACGGCAAGCGCGTCGAAACCGAGACCGGCAAGCCGGTCGAGATCGGTGCCATCGAGAAAATGTCGAAATCCAAGAAGAATGTCGTCGATCTGGACGCGTTCATCGAGGATTACGGCGCCGACGCCGCGCGCTGGTTCGTCCTGTCCGACAGCCCACCCGAACGGGACGTTGAGTACACGGACAGCGGTGTTGAAGGCGTCTGGCGCTTCATCCAGCGCCTGTGGACCACGGTCGATGCCCTGCCGGAAGGCGCGCCGGGACCCCTGGCTGTCTCCGACGTATCGGACACCGATGCACTCGAAATCCGCCGAGCGTCCCACAAGGCGATCGCCAATGTGACCGATGCGATCGAAGGCTTCCGCTTCAACTCATCCGTTGCACAAGTCCATGATCTTGTGAATGTTTTGCGCAAGGCTAGCGGAACGTCCGACCAGATGGTCGCTGCCCGCGCCGAAGGTCTGGGAATTCTGGCCCGGCTGATTGCGCCCTTCATTCCGCATCTCGCCGAAGAGTGCTGGTCACGTCTGGGTGGTGAGGGTCTCGTCATCGACGCCCCTTGGCCCGAGGCCGATCCTGCCATGCTTGTCGAGGACAGCGTCGTCATGCCCATCCAGGTCAATGGCAAGCGTCGCGGCGAGATCTCCGTCGCCAAGGGTTCCGCTGAAGACTCGGTGAAAGATGCCGCTTTGGCCGAACAGGGGGTGGCACGCGCGCTGGAAGGCCTTACGATACGCAAGGTGATCGTTGTACCCGATCGGATCGTGAACATCGTTGCGGGATAAGTCATGGCTACCAAGTATCGCGCTACATTCCGGGCTGTGGGCCTGAGCCTGGCCGCGGCTGGCGCGTTGTCGCTATCGGCCTGCGGCTTCGCACCGATGTATGGAACCCATGGCATCGCTAACGGCTTGTCCGACATCCAGGTCGAGACCGGGCCGGAGCGGGTCGACTTCCTGCTCGAGGAAGCACTGCATGATCGTTTAGGCAGCCGGCACGCGGCCGGCGATCTTCGCCTTGTCACTGAAGCTGAATCCACATCGACCGCGCTCGGCCTCGGCGCCGATGCGATTGCAACACGCTTTGCCGTGCAGGTCCGTGTCGAATACCGCCTATTCGACGGCGAGAATGACAGTCAGCCCATCGCATCGGGCAGAGTTGTCGGTGAAGCCGGCTATGACGTGAATACTCAAGTCTACAACACGGTAGCCGCCGAGCGTGACGCCGAAGAACGCGCGGCCCGGATCGCCGCCGACCGGCTCGTATCCCAACTCGCGCGTGCGGTGCAGAATCGGGAAACGCGGTGAAAATCAACGCGCGTGATGTCGAGTCGCGTCTTGCTTCGCCGGATCCTTCCATTGCGGCATATCTGATTTACGGTCCTGATCGCGGTCTCGTGCATGAGCGTGCCGACGCGCTCGCAGCCTCCGTCCTAGACGATCCGAATGATCCGTTCGCACTCACCCAGTTGACAGAAGAGGATCTCAAACAGGATCCGGCCATTCTTTCGGACTCGATGGTGGCCATGTCGCTGACCGGTGGAGCCCGACTCGTGCGGGTTCGGCTCAGCGGAGAGACCGGCTCGGGACCGATCGTTGAATTTCTCACTTCTCTGGAAGCCGGCACCGCGACAGCCGAAGCGATACTCATAATCGAGTCCGGCGATCTCACGCCGCGCGGAAAATTGCGCAAGACATTCGAGCCGTCGAAGTACGGCGCGACGGTCGCCTGTTACGCCGATTCCGGCGTCTCTCTCGCGCAGCTAGCGGTATCAATGCTCGACGCCGAAGGATTAACGCTCTCTGAGAGCGCCCGGAATGCCTGGATTCCACGCCTGGAGGGCGACCGCGCTCTAGCTCGGAGCGAAATTGAAAAACTAATACTATACAAAGGCTTGAAGGGTAATCGGATCGGTTCTGACACGGTAGAAATCGTGGATATCGAGGCCGTTGCGGCCGGCCAAGGGGAAGCCACACTCGATACGATTATAAGCCAGGCAATGATCGGGGAAATTGCAGACGCTGACGATGCTTACAACCGCTCGCTGAGTTCTGGCACCTCACCCGTTGCAGTTTTGCGCGCACTCCAGCGCCGCATTGACCAGCTCGGTGCCGTACATGCGGCGGGCGGATCAGATACCGCAATTGCCCGCAGCGGCGCGCCACGCTTCGGTCCGCCGGCGGCCCTTTTCAAACGGCAGCTCTCTGTCTGGAAAGGGCGCAGCCTCGACTATGCCCGACAGCTCGCCTTCGACGCGGAACGAGGCGTCAAGAAATCCGGCGCACCGGCCGACGCGTTGGTGGGGGAGCTTGTGATCAGACTTGCGCGGGGTGCCCGAAAGCAGCGGGGCTAGCGTCCGCCGAGCCGGCGGCAGACATCGTCGAGCTGTTCGAGCGTAGAATATTTGACGCGTAATTCGCCGCCCTTCTTGCCGTGACGAATATCGATCGCCAGGCCGAGCCGGGCCGAGATATCGGCCTCCAGAGCCCGTGTGTCAGCATCCTTATCAGGGTCTGAACTTGCCTTGCCTGCCTTGCTGGAAGGCTTGTCTGCCTGTTCCGAACGCGCGAGTTTTTCCGCTTCGCGTACGGACAATCCCTGAGAGATAATCTGCTGAGCCAGGGCTTCAGCATCCGGTGAGGTGGCTATCGCGCGGGCATGGCCGGCAGACAGTTCACCGGCGGCCAGATGGGCCTGGATCGCATCCGGAAGGGCCAGCAGGCGCACCATGTTCGCAACATGGCTCCGGCTCTTTGAGACAGCCTTTGCGACGTCTTCCTGTGTGTGGCCAAACCGGTCGATCAATTGCTGATAGGCCTGCGCCTCTTCGACCGGGTTGAGATCCGCCCGCTGGACGTTCTCGACAATGCCGATCTCGAGGGTTTCGCGGTCGGTCAGCTCGCGGACAAGGGCCGGGATTTCGTGCAATTGCGCGCGTTGAGCGGCCCGCCAGCGGCGCTCGCCGGCAACGATTTCATAGGCCTCATCGGGCCCCGTCAGGGGTCGAACCAAGATGGGCTGGACCACACCCTTGTCCTCGATCGAGGCTGCGAGCGTCTCCAGCTCGGCGTCGCTCATCGTCTTGCGAGGCTGGTCCGGATTGGGGTCGACCAATTCAATCGGTAGCATACGCACGCCATCGCGGGACGCTGCGCGGCCATCGCTAGCGCGCCCCTCGGACGCCGGTTCGAGCTCGGTCTCACCGAGCAAGGCCGACAGGCCGCGACCGAGGCGTTTGTTCTTTTCGGACGGACTCATGCGGGTTCACCCTGTGCTTCTTTTCGGGCCTTGCGTTCTTGCTGGACGACTTCCTTGGCGAGGCTGACATAGGCCTGGGAGCCCGCACAGGAGAGGTCATAAAGCAGGACCGGCTTGCCCATCGACGGCGCTTCGGAAACGCGAACATTGCGTGGAATCATGGTCTTGTAGACCTTGTCGCCAAAGAATTCCCGCACATCGGCAGCGACTTCGGCGGAGAGATTGTTGCGAGCGTCATACATGGTCAGCACCACGCCCTGGATATCCAGCCCGGCATTGAGATGATCCCGGACAAGGCCCACCGTCCGCATCAACTGGGTCAGACCCTCAAGGGCAAAGAATTCGCACTGGAGCGGCACCAGGACAGAGTCTGATGCCGCAAGTGAATTGACCGTGAGCACGTTCAGAGAGGGCGGACAATCGATCAGGATGTAGTCGCAGCGCTCTCCACGATCATCCAGAGCTCGACTGAACCGCTCGACAGCACTGCGCAGCCGGTAATTCCGGCGTTTTTCGTCGGCGAGCTCCAGTTCCGCTCCTGACAATTCGACGTCGGACGGGATGATGGAGAGGCCGGGCACGGTTGTCGCGGTACAGGCATCGATCATGGCCGTATCGCCAACCAGGACATCGTAAGACGTGCGGATCCGCTCGGCCGGAGGCACACCCAGACCGGTCGACGCATTGCCCTGGGGGTCCAGGTCGATGATGACAACTTTCTGATTGATCGCCGCAAGAGCCGTCCCGAGATTGATTGCTGTCGTCGTTTTTCCGACGCCACCCTTCTGGTTTGCGATTGCGATGACTTTCGGGGCGCCATCGCGCAGGGTCTTATTCGACACGCTCAACCTCTTCGATGCTGAGTATCACACCGTCGCTGGTACGACTTGGTATGACTTTGACATCGAATGTCCAGTTTTTACGGGCTTCGGTCAATTCTTCCCGGTAGCGCTGACCCTTGGGAAAGAGGCCCAAAGCCCCGTTTTTCAACAAGGGGGCCGCATAACCCAATAATTTATTCAGCGGAGCAAAGGCCCTGGCGGTCACGACATCGAAGTTTTCGGCCGGATCCAGTGCTTCCACACGAATCGCCCGGGCCTCGGCCGGCGCGCCGGTACGCTCGATCGCCTTGCGTACGAAGGCCATTTTCTTGGCAACGGAATCCACCATGACTACGCGGCCGTCCTGGCCACGATCCATAAAGCCGAGCGCCAGTGCCAGGCCGGGAAATCCCCCGCCTGCACCGAGGTCCGCGATCGAGCGCGCCTCCTCGGGCAAGAGGTCGAAAAGCTGGAAACTGTCGAGCGCGTGCCGCTCCCAGAAATCATCCAGCGTCGCTCGCCCAACGAGATTTGTATGGGTGCTGGTCTCCACCAGGAGCTGGCGCCAGGCCTCGAAACGCTCCGATGTTTCACGTGAAACACCGGCGGCTTTCTCAAATTCCTCGCGCGTCACCTAGCCAGCCTCTTTCTTGAGCCGTTTCACGTGCGCCAACACGGCTGTCAGAGCGCCGGGCGTGACGCCTTCAATGCGCGATGCCTGCCCGAGCGTTTCCGGGCGGGCATGTTCAAGCTTCTCACGCGCCTCATTCGACAGCCCGCCGACACGCCCATAATCGAGATCGCGAGGCAGATTGATGGCCTCGTCACGGCGGAAGGCGAGAATATCGGCCTGCTGACGTTCCAGATAACCGGCATAGAGAGCGTCGATCTCGACCTGTTCGGCAATCTGGGCAGGAATATCGCCCAGCTCGTCCGGCCAGATAGCGACCAGGCGATCCCAGTCAATGTCAGGATAGGCGAGCAGATCAGAGAGATTGCGTCGCTTGCCGTCATCATTCACCGCCAGGCCAGCCTTGCGCGCCTGCGGCGGTGTCAGATTGAGCCTGGACGCTAGCGTGCGCGCATCGTCCAGCGCAGCAAGCTTGCTTTCGAACGCAGATTTCCGTTCCGCCGAGACAGCATCGAGCGCAATCGCCTTGGGTGTCAGACGCTGATCAGCATTATCGGCCCTCAGCGTGAGCCGGTATTCGGCCCGCGAGGTGAACATGCGATAGGGCTCGCTGACCCCGCGGGTGATCAGATCATCGATCATCACACCGATATAGGCTTCCGAACGGGACAGGATGAAGGGCTCACGCTCCTGGGCAGACAGGGCCGCATTGAAACCCGCGACCAGGCCCTGGGCAGCTGCTTCCTCATATCCGGTCGTGCCATTGATCTGACCGGCCAGCCAGAGGCCCGGCAGCTTGCGTACGCGCAGGGTGGCGTCCAGTTCACGCGCATCCACATAGTCGTATTCGATGGCGTAGCCGTAACGCTTGACCTCGACATTCTCGAGACCGCGGATCGACCGCAGGAACGCGTCCTGGACCTCGTCTGGGAGCGAGGTCGAGATGCCGTTGGGGTAGACGGTGTCATCGTCGAGCCCTTCCGGCTCCAGGAAAACCTGGTGTTGGTTTCGGTCAGCAAAACGCACGACCTTGTCCTCGATCGACGGGCAATAACGCGGTCCTCGGCCGGCAATCGCACCGCTATAGACGGCAGACTTGCCGATATTCTCCGCGATGATCTGGTGCGTGCGATCATTGGTATAGGTAATCGCGCAGCTGATCTGTGGAACTTCGATCTTCCCGGTCAGGAAGGAGAAGGGCACAGGCTGAGCGTCGGCGTCCTGTTGTTCCAGGGACTCCCAATCGATCGATGATTTCTTCAGACGGGCCGGCGTACCGGTTTTCAGCCGGCCCATGCGAAGATCCATGCCGTAGAGCGTTTCGGACAAGCCGATGGACGGTTTTTCACCAAACCGTCCGGCGGGAATGCGCTCTTCGCCACGATGAATAATGCCGTTGAGGAAAGTGCCCGTTGTAAGAACCACGCTCCGGGCTTCGAAACGACGCCCGTCGGCAGCGATGACGCCCCGGCATTCACCGTCCTCAATGATCAGATCCTCGACCGCCGCTTCCTCGATATCGAGGCCAGGCGTACCCGCGAGAACCGCCTGCATGGCCGACTTGTAGAGGGCGCGGTCCGATTGAGTGCGAGGCCCGCGTACAGCCGGGCCTTTCGAGCGATTTAGAAGGCGGAATTGGATCCCCGAAGCATCGGCCACGCGTCCCATCACGCCATCCAGCGCATCAATCTCGCGCACGAGGTGGCCCTTGCCGAGCCCGCCAATAGCCGGATTGCAGGACATCTCGCCGATCGTGTCGCGGCGATGGGTCAGCAGGAGGGTATGCGCGCCCATGCGCGCTGCTGCCGAAGCCGCATCGCAGCCGGCATGACCTCCACCAATAATGATGACATCCCAGCTCGACATCGGGATTCCTGCATCAGGGTTTGAAACGAAGCGGGCCTACATAGTGCGCACCGCCGCGCGAGTCGAGCCCGGATCGATTTGAGTGGTCAGGATCGGCGTGTTTCACGTGAAACACTCCACCTGCCTACTTGCCGATACAAAACTGGCTGAAGACCCGGTCAAGAATATCCTCGACGTCCACACGACCCGTCAGGCTCTCCAAGGAACGGACGGCCAGCCGTGCATCCTCGCCCGCCAGTTCCGGAGCCTGCTCAATCTGGTCGAGGCAACGCATCAGGGACAGATGGGCATCCTCGACGGCCTTGCGGTGCCGAGCTCGGCTGAGTGCCGGCATTTCCCGCATCGACAATCGTTCAGCCACGAGGAATTCGATCCGGGATTCCAGATCCTCGATCCCCTGCCCTGATTTCGCACTCACACGATAACCCGACTTGTCCTGGTTTTCCGGGGCCAGGTCCTGCTTGTTCAGGACCAGGAGATCACCCTCCTGCAATCGCCCTCGAAGATCCTCGAGCTCGTCCTTGGAGCGCGCATCGGCGACGCCGATCCGGAGATCGGCATGTTCCGCCCGGTCCAGCGCCCGCCGGACGCCTTCGGCCTCGATGGCGTCGACGGCCTCCCGAAGACCGGCCGTATCGGAAATCACAACCGGGAAACCGGCCATTGTCAGCCGGACCTCAACGATATCGCGCGTGGTTCCCGGGATATCGGTCACAATCGCCGCCTCGCGCTTGGCGAGCCGGTTTAGCAGGCTCGATTTGCCGGCATTGGGGGCACCGATCAGGGCGATCGAGAAACCGCTCCGTGTCCGCTCGCCCCGGCGATCATCATCAAGATGCTCGGCCATGGAATCGAGGAGTTCAATGATCGGGTCATAGGCCCGGTGGGAGAGCGCGTCCGGCACGTCCTCCTCATCCGGAAAATCGATCTCGCCCTCGAAGGCCGCAAGCGCATTGAGGAGTTTGTCTCGCCAACCATCATAGAGTTTGCGCAGCGAACCATCCATCTGGGCCAGGGCCTGGAGACGCTGACCCTCGGTCTCGGCATCGATGAGGTCAGCAAGACCCTCGGCCTCGGTCAGATCGAGCTTCTCGTTCTCGAAGGCCCGGCGGGTGAATTCACCAGCTTCCGCCGGCACCGCTCCGGCATCGCCCAGCGCTGACAGGGCGGCCTCCACGACGGCGGTTCCACCATGCAGGTGGAGTTCGACACAATCCTCGCCAGTGAAGCTGTTGGGTCCCGGGAACCAGAGAACCAGGGCGTGATCAAAGGCCAGGCCTTCCTGGTCATGAAGGCGACGCAGCGTTGCCCGGCGAGGCTCGGGACGATCCTTGCACGACAGGGTGTCCAGGATTTCGCCGGATTCCGGGCCCGAAAGCCGGATCACGGCGACTCCGGCGCGTCCAGCTCCGGAAGAATGGGCGTATATCGTTGTTTTCACGTTATTTTTTCGCATCTGATGATGGCGCGGCAGCGGCCTGGCGCATCATGCCCATGAATTGCTCGGTCATCTGGCCGCCAAAACTCGTCCATTGCCTCATCAGCACGTCGGGATCGAGGGAATCCATGTTCGCCTGCATCCGCTTGCCCATTTCCTCGACCATCATCTCATTGACCGGTCCGAGATCCGGCAGGCCCAGGAAGCTGCGCGCTTCTTCCGGCGTGCACTCAATATCGATATTGATTTTCATCCCGGGCGCCTCTTTCAGCCGATGTCTCTCTCCTGAATACGCGCCCAGCACAACGGGTCAAGCGTGCTGCCCGAACCGCCCATCGCAGCTCGCGGCCACCTCACCGAATAGTAAGGCTGTGATGGCTTGCCTCCGTCTTCCGGCACGCTGACAATCCGGGCATGGCTGTCATCGATCTCGTCCTGCCGTCGCAATCGGCCCTGAGCGAGCGCAATCTCAGGCTTGTGCTTGTGACGTCGGCTGTCTGGCTCGCCATGCTCATTCTATTCTCGGCCGCAGCCTGGTTCGATCAGGCGGTCCGCGCCGGGACAGGCGCGCCCTATCTCGCCTATCTCGCCGGCTGGACCCGCGCGATGCTGCCCTGGTTGGTTCTCCTGCCCGTCGTTTTCCGCTTCGGCAAGCGGCATGAGAACAAGGGTCTCGTGGAGAGCATGATCTCCGTGTCCACCGCGGGCGTGATCAGCATGCTGCTCCTGTGTACATGGGCGGCTTTCGCCTTCTCGATCGGTACGGACCGCGGACCGCTGGAAGTCCTCACCTCCTTCCGCCTCATGGACTGGATGTGGGACATCATGTTCTTCGTCGTCACCTTCCTTGCCGGGCGCCAGATGCGTCCGCGAACTCCCGTGTCGGTCGCACGGCCGGCGCAGCAACCCGCAGACATCGCGGTCCGCTCCCATGACAAGGTAGAATACATCCCGGTCAGCGACATTCTCGGCGCGACGGCACAGGGCAATTACATCGCGCTTCACCTGCAGAACCGGGATGTGCTGCACCGCGCGACCATGGCTGCCTTCTCGGCCGTGCTGGCAGAAGCGGGGTTTGTGCGGACGCATCGCTCGCACATGGTCAATCCGGATCGGGTCGTGTCGGCCCAGGCCCGCGGCAGTCGTGTGCGCGAAGTCCGGCTCTGCAATGACATCACCCTGCCCGTATCGGAGCGCTACAACGCCGAGGTGATGGAACATCTGAATGGCCGCGTCTTCGCCTGAAGGTCTGGCTGGTCCCTCCGTGAGCTCACTTCATCACAGAATTCACCGCCTAACGTTTACACGCGGGCGCGCCATCCCTAGCCATGATCTTGTTCCGGCCCCCGCCGGAGATCGATGAACTCTCGAGCGGCTCACGGGCGGCCCCAGTGGCCCGTGGGTCGTTTTCTTTTGGACCGGCGGCTTGGAGTGAAACATGGTTGCGATTGATCTGCCCCGACAGAAGCATGACGGCGCCGACGTCCGGCGGTTTGCCCGGCTAGCGCTGGCAGGCATGATTTTCTGGCTGGGTACGTCGGTCTTCTTCACCGCTCTGGCCGTCATCGACCAGGCGGGGCGCGGTTTTGAACCCAGCCCGCCGTATGGCTTTGCCGGCTTCCTCTACGGCTATGCCAGCTGGATCGTCCTGGCACCTGGCGTCTTCTTGCACGCTCGCTCTGGATCCAACCTTTCGGGCTGGGCCCTCTTCAGGCATGCCGGCCCCCTCCTTGCCGGAAGTTATGCAGTCGTTCTGGTCTATTGCGCCGCAACCCAGTTCGCGCTTCACGGGCTTGGTCCAATCGACGCCGTTTCGCAATACAGCGTCTTCGAATGGCTGTGGGACGGTTTCCTGTTCGGCCTGGTTTACCTCGCCGGCTCGCGGTCCGTACCCGAGGCTCGCCCGGGCCGCGATGAGGACTCGACACTGGATGACAGGATCGCGGTGCGATCACCCGACCGGGTGGATTATGTCGCGATCGGCGACATTCTCGCGGTAACAGCCCAGGGAAATTACGCGGCCCTGATGCTGGAAACCGGAACTCTCCTCCATCGAGCGACCCTGTCTTCGATGGCCCGGCGTCTGGAGCGCGCCGGTTTCGTGAGGATCCATCGGTCGCACATCGTACATCCGGACCAGATCGTCTCGGCCACGGCGCGAGGCGACCGGATCCGGGGTGTCGTCCTGAAGAATGGCAGCCATTTCCCAGTCAGCGCGACTTTCGCTCCCAAACTCGCAGCCCGGCTCCACGGCGGGATCAAACACGGTGGGATCAAACACTGATCCCGGCGCGAGGGGCTTTCGTCCCGTCGCAATCCATGTCCGTCAAACGAAGCCTCGACCCGGCTTCAATCCACGCTCTGACCCGACTAGGCCGAAAGCTGATCTGGAAGACGGAGAGTCAGATGCGTTCACAAATTCTATTCACGGCCCTGGCTGCCGGCCTGTTGATCAAGGCGCCGGCGCAAGCTCAGGCCCAGAACCAGTCCCAGCCACAAGCTCGGGATCAGGCCTTCAGCAATCCCTGTGACGCGACCCCGTTCACAGACTGGGATTTCTGGATCGGCGAATGGGTGGCCTTTGACTACGACACGGGTGTCGTCCAGGGCATCGATCGGGTCGAGAAGATCAATAATGGCTGCGTGATCCACCAGGACTGGTCACAGATGACCGATCGCTATCGCGCCCAGGGCTATGATCTGCGTTATGCGGGCATGTCGTTCAATACTGTGGTCCTCACCGCAGACGGCCCGGCCTGGGAACAGACCTGGGTGGCGCATTATGGCGGGCTCATTCGCCTGGTCGGCGGGCTCGACGAGGATGGACGCATGGTGATCCGGACCACCGAGTTCGCAATCCAAGACGGCCAGTTTGCCAAGCGTGTCTGGTATTGGGATCCAGAGGACGACGGCTCAATTCATTCCTGGGGCGAGATCTATGTGCGCGACGGTGATGGCGAATACCCCGACGAGCCGACGAACATTCCTTGGAATCTCCGCTACGTCTCCCGCCACGTCTCGGATCCGCTGATTGCTCAGCCCCCAGCCGACTGAGCAAGCCCTGCCGGGCGTGCTGCGGACTGCAATTCGAGCCCCCTTCCGGCAGGTGGGCCGGCCGATCTGCGCTCTACCTCCTTCGAACGCAGATCGCCGGCCCTTTCCTTTGAGTGTTACTCAGCAGGTTCCGGCAAATCCGCAGCACTGGCTACCGCCCAGCTGGGTCGTTTGGTCAGGGATTTGAACCAGGCTTTCAGATTGTCCGGTGCATCGCCAAACTGGCGAATGATTTTGAGCAGATAGATCATATAAGCGAGGGAGATATCCGCTGCCGTGAAACGGTCGGCCGCCACGAATTCCCGATCGCCGACCGCGTGGGTCGCCAGGCAGTCGAGCAGTTTGTTCGTCTCCATCTTGCTCCATGCCGCAATCCCGGGATCGCGCTTGTCCTCCGGCAGCAAAGCCGTGTGACCGAGCAGCATCGAGACAGGCAGCATCATGCCGGCCTCGCCGAAATGCAGCCATTGCAGATAGCGGCCGTAGTCCGCCTCATCGGGCGATACGGCGAGCGGGCTGGGACCGTAGCGGCCGAGGATGTAATCCATGATGGCCAGGGATTCGAAGACCGTCGTCTCGCCATCCCGGAAGGCCGGTACTTTCCGAAGCGGATGGATCTGGTCGTAATTCTCGTCGCCCGCCGGACGGGTATCGAAAGCCACGGGCTCGACCTTGTAGGGAAGACCCATTTCCTCGAGCAGCCATCTCACCCGGATCGAGCGGGTGCGAGGGGCGTGATAAAGCGTGAAATCGGGAGTTCTGGACATTTTTGTCTCCGGCCTGACCAGCGGTCATGAAACCCGGCTTGGCCCCTTGTGCAAAGCAAAACCCTCCGCATGGCGGAGATACACGTTTGACATGGCGCTACCTTGGTAACATTATAGCATTATGAGCAAAACGATCACACGCACGCAAACTGGTGTCCGGATTGAAGCCCGCACCCTCAAAGTCCTGAAAGGGCTGGCAGAATATCTCGATCTGAGCCTCGGAGATCTGCTTGAGGGCATGGTCTGGCATGCCTTCGAGGGCAAGACGCCCTTCTCCGCAGAAACCCTCGCAAAGATCGACCAATTGCGCGCGGTCTATGGTCTCGACCTGTCCGCCGCCGACAGTCACAAATTGCGGGACGCGGCCGATGAGTGAGATCGACGAGCTCGCCGCCTTCATGGACGGCACCCTGGACGCAAGCGCCTTCGATCACGGCGCGCACGTACGCGTCGCCAGGCGCATGCTGGACGGTCATGATTTCCTGGAAGCTGTCTGGCTCTACGACAAGGGCCTGCGGAAGATCACCGAACGCCTCGGCGTGCCGGAAAAGCGGTCAGTGACCAAGACGCTCGCCTTCATGTCGCTGATCGCGGAAACCGGAGAAATCCCCCACTCCGATCAGCTGAACGGCTGGTATTCAGCCGCCCGCCTCGATCAGCCGGAAGGCCGGGACATGTTTCTGATGCCTGATCGTTCGCCATAAAAAAACCCCGCCGAAGCAATTGCTTGGCGGGGTTTTGTCAGGAATCGTCAGGATCAGGTATTCATCGACTCAAAGAATTCGCCATTCGTCTTGGTCTGACGCAGCTTGTCGAGCAGGAAGTCGATCGCATCCTGGGCACCCATCGGGTTGAGGATACGGCGCAGGACATACATTTTCTGCAGCTGACCCTTGTCGACCAGGAGTTCCTCTTTCCGGGTACCGGATTTGAGGATGTCGATCGCCGGGAAGACCCGCTTGTCGGCAACCTTGCGGTCGAGCACGACTTCCGAGTTACCGGTTCCCTTGAATTCCTCGAAGATGACTTCGTCCATCCGGCTGCCCGTGTCGATCAGCGCCGTTGCGATAATGGTCAGCGAACCGCCATTCTCGATATTCCGGGCGGCACCGAAGAAACGTTTCGGCCGCTGGAGGGCATTGGCGTCGACACCACCGGTCAGCACCTTGCCCGAGCTCGGCACCACCGTGTTGTAGGCACGGCCAAGACGGGTGATCGAGTCGAGCAGGATCACGACATCACGGCCGTGTTCTACGAGGCGCTTGGCTTTTTCAATCACCATTTCAGCAACTTGCACGTGGCGCGTTGCCGGTTCGTCGAAGGTCGAGGAGATGACTTCGCCGCGCACGGTGCGCTGCATGTCGGTCACTTCTTCCGGACGTTCATCGATCAGGAGAACCATCAGATAACAATCGGGGTGGTTGGTCTCGATGGCGTGGGCGATGTTTTGCAGCAGGACCGTCTTACCCGTCCGCGGCGGCGCCACGATCAAGCCACGCTGACCCTTGCCGAGCGGGGAGACGATGTCGATGACCCGGCCGGAACGGTCCTTGATGGTCGGATCCGGATTCTCCATCACGAAACGCTGTTCGGGATAGAGCGGGGTCAGATTGTCGAAATGAACCTTGTGGCGCGCGCGCTCGGTTTCCTCGAAATTGATCGAATTCACCTTCAGCAGCGCGAAATAGCGTTCGCCATCGCGCGGCGAGCGGATCTCGCCTTCTACGGTATCGCCCGTACGCAGGCCGAATTTGCGGATCTGGGTCGGCGAAACATAGATATCGTCCGGGCCGGCCAGATAATTGGCTTCCGGTGAACGCAGGAAGCCGAAACCGTCCTGGAGAACTTCGAGAACGCCGCCGCCATGGATCTCGACATCCCGCTCGGCCAGGGCCTTGAGGATGGCGAACATCATGCCCTGCTTGCGCAAGGAGGAAGCATTCTCGATTTCGAGTGCTTCCGCGAATTCCAGCAATTCTGTCGGCTTCTTTTCCTTGAGGTCCTGGAGCGTCATACGGCTCACGCCATCAAGAAGGGCGGACTGGTTGGTTTCTTCTGTCATGATTTTCTACACGTCATGAGGAATGCAGCTGTCCCGGACGGGACAGAGCGGAATAAGCAATACGGGTGCCGAAAACGAAACAACTACCCGATGTGTCTGGAACGGACGGGCGCGAACTGGTTTCGCGGCCTACGTCGTCATGGAGAGGTCCTGTGAAAGGAGTCGGACAAGGCTTGCCATGTGCAGCCTTAGCCGTCAAGCGCGTACCGGCTTCAGGCCAGTTACCTAAGGGCAACCACGGCGATAAGCACGATCAGGATCGCCAGCACAAACGGAATCTCGTTGAGGATCCGGTAGCGCTTATCGGACCAGTCATTCGTGCCAGCCTCAAATCGTTTCAGCCGCCCGAGATAGATGTGATGGATTCCGGTCATGACCGAAATCAGGACGAATTTCGAGATCCAGGCCCAGTCCAGGAAGATCATCCAGCTGCCGGCCCGTTCCGCATTGGCCCAGATCAGCAGCGCCCCGAAGACCCAGGTCGCGATCATCGCCGGGTTCATGATGATCTTCAGCAATCTGTGTTCCTGCAGTTTCAGCGTCTCATCGAGTTCACCGCCGGGTTGGGCCGTGCAGTGATAGACGAAGAGGCGGGGCAGGTAGAGCATGCCGGCCATCCAGGCGATCACCGCAAGGATGTGAAAAGCACGCAGCCAGTCATAGGCAGCCAGGATCATCGTTTCAGCTTTCGGACAATCGCGGACAGGCAGAGCACTGGCCGGGACATTTCAGACCATTTTCGCGGAAAGGCTTACCGCAGGGCTGATCTAGAGCCGCCATCGCAGTTTGCGCAAGGGCCCGGATGAAGCCCGCATGATCCCCCAGCGCAGGCACGCGATGATAGCCGGAAATTTCCAGCTCCTCAGCTACTTCCGCGTATTCGTCATCCAGCTCGACCAGGGTCTCGATATGCTCGGAGACAAAGGCGATCGGGGTCAGAACAATGGCCTTCCCATCGTTCGCCGCCTGTTCGATGGCCTCTTCGGTCGAGGGACCGATCCATTTGAGCGGCCCGACCCGGCTCTGGTAACAGACCTGCCAGTCGGTGAGTTCCGGCAGGGCTTCTGCTACTGCCGCTGCAGTGATTTCCACCTGTTGCTGGTAGGGGTCGCCATCCTTGACCACTTTTTCCGGCAGTCCGTGGGCAGAAAACAGCAGGCGCGCATTCTCCGGCCGGCCGGCCTCTTCCCAGGTCCCGCGGATCAGGTCTGCGTGGGCCTGCACGAAATCAGCCTGTTCCGGATAGCAGCACACGATATGCGCATCCGGCCCGCCGGCATCTTTCCAGGCTTTCAGAGATGAGGCGGTCGTCGTCGTTGAGAATTGCGGATAAAGCGGGAGCAGCAGCACCCTGTCCGCACCCCAGGCCTTCACCTCGGCAACAACATCCTCGACGAAGGGATGCCAGTAGCGCATGGCCGGCAGGACGCGGATATCGGTATCCGCCAGCTCGGTTTCAAGAGCCGCCTTCAAGGCGTCCGCTTGTTTCAGTGTCTCGGGCATGATCGGCGAACCGCCGCCCATCTTAGCGTAATTCTCCCGCGCAGATTTGGCCCGCGTGTTCGAGATAAGCCAGGCCAGGAATTCCCGGATCGGTCCGGGCACCTGGAGAATGGCTGGATCCCGGAACAGATTCCGCAGAAACGGCTGCACGGCGTCCGGCCCGTCAGGACCACCGAGATTAAAGAGGACGACGGCAAGTTTCTGTCTGCTCATGGCGCAAACCCATCAATCAAGCCGGTTTGCGGATGCGCGCCAGCAAATCTTCAACGTGAGAAACCGGTACATCCGGCGTGATGCCGTGTCCGAGATTGAAGATATGGGGCCGGTTTGCCCAGGCTTCCACCAGGCGATCCACCTCACTGTTGAGCGCAGCGCCGCCGGCGCGCAGCGCGGCCGGGTCGAGATGTCCCTGGATCGGCATGCCCTTAGGCAGAACGCTGTCTGCCCAGGCCGGATCAACCGACGTGTCCAACGCGATCGCCGTCACACCTGTCTGTTCGGCGTAACGCGGATATTGAGTGCCGGCGCCACGCGGGAAACCAATGATCGGTACATCCACGCCGGCAGCCCGGACCTGGTCGACGATTTTCTTCGTCGGTTTGATGATCACCCGGTCGAACAGCGGTTCAGGCAAGCCTTCTGCCCAACTGTCGAAGAGTTTGAGGACTTCGGCACCGGCCTCCACCTGCATTACCAGGTATCGGGCGGTGGCCTGCGCGATCCGGTCCAGCATCGCGTCAAATTCCTCTGGCGATTGCCAGGCCGCAACCCGCGTCTTGAACCGGTCCTTTGATCCGCCGCCCTCGACCATGTAGGTCGCCACGGTCCAGGGCGATCCGGCAAAGCCGATCAGCGTTGTTTCAGCCGGCAATTCAGGCTTCACACGTTTCAGGGTCTCACCGATCGGCGCCAGGACCTCTTCCACCCGGCTCAGATCGAGCTCTTCGTAATCGAGCGGATCAAAGGGTTCCAGCTTGGGGCCCTCACCCGTCACGAACCAGACTTTCCGGCCCAGCGCGATCGGGATCAGGAGAATGTCCGCGAACATGATCGAGGCATCGAAGCCGAACCGGCGGATCGGCTGAAGCGTCACCTCGGCGGCGAGATCGGGCGAGAAGCAGAAATCGATGAAGTCCTTCGCACGGGCGCGAACTTCCCGGTATTCGTCGAGATAACGTCCGGCCTGGCGCATCAGCCATACCGGAGCGGGATCGACCCGCTTTCCGGACAGAACGTCCAGGACGGGTTTGGAAACAGGATCGGTCATGCCGACTGATTAGGCATGAACGGGCATTTCTTCAATGCGTCCTTTTCACTCTGAAAAAAGATTATTTGAATTGATGATATTTGTTGTGGCGTGAAAGTCGGGGATGACTGGCCTTTCCCCCAGGCCCGGGACAGGTTTTCCCCCGGTTGTCTTTTCCACGCCCCGAAATCTGCCAGATGTGGATGACTCTCCTGACATTATCAGAATCAGAAGCTTGGTCCTTACGGATTGCACGCGATTCTGTGGATTTTCGGACGATCAAGCCGGGAAAGTCAGACGGCTATCCACGCGTTTTCAAGACGGGTCCTGACATGTGGAGATCTGTGTTGGAGACTGGTGGTAGTGCCGGGTAGTACTCACATGCCGAGACCGGTTCGAACCGGCTTGGGGAAAACCGCCACACTTGTTAACAATGTGTTAACGCCCCTCCCGGATTGCTTGCTCCATGACCGATTCCAGTCCTCCGCCGATTGAAACCTGTTTCCATATTCACATGGTCTCCGACTCCACCGGCGAGACGCTGATGGAAGTCATGCGCGCCTCCGTGGCCCAGTTCGAAGGCACCAATCCGCTCGAACATCTCTACGCCCTGGTCCGGTCGGCGCGCCAGATGGATCGCGTGCTCGCCGAGATCGAGTCCTATCCGGGTGTCGTCATGTACACGATCGTCAATCCGGACCTCCGGCGGGCGCTGGAAACACGATGTGCTGAGATCGGAACGCCGGCGATCGCCGTGCTTGACCCGATGCTGGCAACGCTCAGCTCCTATCTCGGTCAACAGATCGCCAGCCGTGCCGGTGCCCAGCGTGCGCTGGATGCCGAATATTATCACCGCATCGAAGCCCTGAACTATGCCATGGCCCATGATGATGGCGCCGGGGATCATTATGCCGGTGCGGACATCATCCTGCTCGGGGTCAGCCGGACTTCCAAGACACCGACCAGTATCTACCTCGCCCATCGCGGCTATCGCGCAGCAAACATCCCGCTCGTGAATGGCGTTCCGCTCCCCGAGGAGATCTACCACGTCAAGAACCCGTTGATCGTCGGCCTGACCGCCTCGCCGGAACGCATCGTCCAGATCCGCCGGAACCGCCTGCTCACGCTGAACGAGAACCGCGACACTGACTACATCGATGATTTCTCGGTGCGCGAGGAGATCCTGAATGCCAAACGCCTGTTTGCAAAACATGGCTGGCCGTCGATTGATGTCACCCGACGCTCGATCGAGGAAACGGCAGCGAAAATCATCAACCTGCTGAGCGAAAAGCGAAAATAGCCATGTCCGAACCTCTGGTCCTGGCATCCGGCAGTGCGATCCGCCGGCAGATCCTGCAACAGGCCTGTATCGAATTCGACGTGATCAAATCCGCCGTCGACGAGGACGCGATCAAGCAGGCCAATCCCGATCTGCCGCCTCGCGACATGGCACTTCTGCTCGCCAAGGCGAAGGCCGGGGCCGTTGCGTCGCAGACTCCCGGAAGGCTGGTTCTGGGTGCCGATCAGACCATGGAGCTCGACGAAGGCCTGCTGGACAAGCTGCCCCGCCCCGAGCTTGCCCGTGAACGCCTGATGGCAATGCGCGGACGCGAGCATTTCCTGCATTCCGGCCTGGCGCTGTATCGTGACGACAAACTTGTCTGGTCCCACCAGCAGACATCGACGCTACATGTGCGCGAATTCAGTGATGACTTCCTCGACTTCTATCTGTCCACGGCCGGGGACGAGTTGACCGCCAGCGTGGGTGCCTACGCCTATGAAGGCCTGGGCGCGCAATTGTTCGAACGAGTCGATGCCGACTATTTCGGTGTTCTGGGACTGCCGCTGATGCCGCTGCTCGCTGCCCTGCGCGACCAGGGCCTCGCACCGGCATGACGGATGTACCGGGCAGCCGGCGCGCGGGTGTGATCGGCTGGCCGATCCGGCATTCGCTCTCGCCGGTGATCATGAAAGCCTGGCTGGATGCGGCGGCCATCGATGGCGTCTATGACCGGATCGAGATTGCCCCGGACCAGTTGAAAACCCGGCTGGCCGAGCTCGCCGATGAGGGCGTCCGCGGGTGCAATGTCACCCTGCCGCACAAACAGGCCGTCCTGGAGCTCTGTGATGGAATCTCCGCGTCTGCCAGAGCGATTGGTGCTGCCAACATACTGACATTCCAGGATGGAAAATACCACGGCGACAATAGTGATGCCTTTGGTTTTATTGAATCATTACGCGTGGCCGGCGTGAATCCATCCGGTCGCTCGGCTCTCGTCCTGGGTGCCGGTGGTGCGTCCAGGGCCGTGCTCCACGGTTTGCGCGAAGCCGGTGTTTCCGCCCTCTATCTGAGCAATCGCACGCGGCAAACGGCCGAGACGCTGGCGTCGGAACTGGCGCCTGAAGCCGAGATCCTCGACTGGGATGGCTTGCTGGATGAACCGGTGACCGCGGATCTCGTAATCAACACGACCGCACTGGGTCTGCACGGCAATCCGGACCTCCGGCTCAACTGGCAGGACCTGCCCGACAGCTCGATTGCCGTTGATATTGTCTACACGCCCCTGCGTACCGGTTTCCTTGCCGATGCAGAAGCGCGGGGATGCCGAACGGTTGATGGTCTTGGGATGCTGATCAACCAGGCCCGGCCGAGTTTCGAGGCCTTTTTCGGAACGGCGCCGGACAGCACGGTCGATATCCGGAGCCTCCTGGTCGAGCAATTGGAGGGCGGGGCATGAGCGGACGCATGAAAATCGTGGCGCTGACCGGTTCGATCGGTATGGGGAAGTCGGCAACGGCGCGACTCTTCGCGGAAGCCGGCATTCCGGTGTTCGATTCCGATGCCTGTGTTCACGAGCTCTACGCTCCCGGCGGCGCCGCCGTGGCACCGGTCGAGGATGCTTTTCCCGGTGTCGTGCGCGAAGGCTCGATCGATCGGGAGACCCTGGCGCGGCGTCTGCGAGAGGACGAGACCGGGTTCGAGCGTCTCGAGGCTATCGTCCATCCGCTCGTGGCGGCCAGTCGCAACGCCTTTCTGGAGGCGGCGGACAAGGCGGGACATGACATGGTTCTGCTCGACATTCCGCTCCTCTTCGAAACGGGCGGCGACAAGCTGGCCGACATCATTGTCGTCGTGTCCGCGCCAGATGATGTCCGCCGCGAACGTGTCCTGCAGCGGCCGGGCATGACGCTGGAGAAGCTCGACAGCATAATCGCCCGGCAGATTCCTGATTCGATCAAGCGATCGAAGGCGGATTACGTGATCACGACGGCCGATGGTATCGAGGATGCTCGCCGGCAGGTCGATGACGTCATTCGCAAGATCCGGGCGGGCGATCCCGGAGGGGAAGAGAAACGGGGCGAGCTGGGCGATGCGTGAAATAGTCTTCGATACGGAAACCACCGGCCTGGATCCGAATACGGGCGACCGCGTGACCGAACTGGGTTGTGTTGAAGTGGTCGATTGCGTGCCGACGGGGCGGACTTTCCATGCCTACGTCAATCCGCAACGCTCAATTCCGCAGGAAGTGATCGAGATCACCGGCCTGACCGAGGAATTCCTCGCCGACAAACCGCTGTTCGAGGATGTTGCTGCGGACTTTGTCGAATTCGTCGGTGATGCAGGCCTGGTTGCGCATAACGCGCCGTTTGACCGAGGTTTCATCAATATGGAACTGGCCCGACTGGGGATGGAGACCTATCCCGAAGACCGGTTCAAGGACACGGCGCGCATGGCTCGCGCCAAGTTTCCGGGTGCTTACGTCTCCCTCGACGCGCTCTGCAAGCGTTTCGACATTTCGCTGGAATCCCGCGACAAGCACGGCGCCCTGATCGACGCACTCCTGCTGGCCGAGGTCTATCTGGAACTGACCGGCGGCCGGACGCGGGCTCTGGATCTTACGGGCCAGGCAGCCGCGGCCGATGAAACGGGCCGCGTTAGCTTCCCAGCGCGCCCGGCGCGTCCGAAACCGCTCGCCGACCGCCAGAACGAAACAGAGCGCGCCGCCCATTCCGCCTTTGTCGACGAATTGGGCGAGAACGCGCTCTGGAAAAAGCTCACGATCGGCCAGGCCTGATCATAGTGGCTTGGGCCTGACCTAGTTGGCAGCGTCCGGAGAGCCGTTGCCATTGGTCT
Source organism: uncultured Maricaulis sp. (assembly GCA_965228215.1). Classification (GTDB taxonomy): domain Bacteria; phylum Pseudomonadota; class Alphaproteobacteria; order Caulobacterales; family Maricaulaceae; genus Maricaulis. The sequence goes on from OZ245800.1 coordinate 1,181,155, forward strand.
CCACGCCGGGTGCAGCAGCAGCACGCTTGGCGAGCTGGCTGCGATAGAGGCCGGCGAAATCGACCGGATCCAGCATCAGCGGCGGGAAGCCGCCATCGCGCGTGGCGTCGGCGAGAACGCGGCGGGCATACGGGAAGATCAGGCGCGGGCATTCGATCAGAAGGAAGGCTTCGCGGTCAGCTTCCGAAAGACCTGTCATCTGGAACAGGCCGCCATAGGACATCTCGGCGATGAAGACGACGGTTTCGTCTTCGCGCGTTGCCTTGGCGGAGATGTTCAGCATCACTTCGAAAGCGTCTTCTGCCATCGTGCGGGCGCCGACGTCGATCGTCAGATCGATACCCGGCGCCTTCTGGCCGCCGCGCAGCGTGTCGGGCGCGCCCGGATTTTCGAAGGACAGGTCTTTCACATACTGCGCGAGAATGCGGAGCTGCGGCCCTTGCGGCGGCGTGTTTTCTGCGGGAGTGGCGGGTGCGTCGGTCATGAATGTCCCCGAACTGGGTGTCGAAATGGCAGCCGGGCCTGAAAGCCCGAAAACTAGAAAGCGGGCCGGTTAGCATGCGACCCGGTTCGGGGCAAGCGTGGGACACGCTGCCGCAGAGGCTGACGGCGGCCTGATTCCCGCCTATATCTATAGTCAATGATCGTTCGGCGACTCGGCTAACGCGGACCAGGCATGTTTGAACTGCTCACAACACTCGTCTTTGGCGGCATCGCCATCTTCTTCGCGATCCGGCTCTATTCCGTGCTCGGACGCCATGAGGGCCATATGGAACCGCCGTCGGCTGCCAATCCGGCAGGCGATGCCGGGCGTCCCGAAAACGGGGCTGCGCCCGCCCTGCGCCCCGCCTTCGACGGCCCGGCTGCGGCCGGTCTGGAGAGCATCGCCCAGGCAGATCCCGGATTTGATCCCCGGCATTTCGTCGATGGGGCGAAATCGGCCTATCGCATGATTTCCGACGCGTTTGCCAAGGGCGATACCGAAACCCTGCGCGGCCTCCTCTCTGACACCGTCTATGCGCTCTACGAAAAGACCATCAAGGATCGCGAATCCCGCGGCGAGACTTGCAAGATCGAGATCGAACGCATAGCCGACGCCGATATCACCAGCGCCTCGCACGATGAGGGCCGCGCCAAGGTGACGGTCGCCTTCCGTGCCGAGATTGCAACCGAGACCGTCGACAAGGACGGCCAGCGTGTGTCTGGGGATCTCGGGCAATTGTCGACCGTGGCCGAGAACTGGACCTTCCAGCGCGAAACGCGCAGCTCCGATCCGAACTGGGTTCTCGCCGGTGTGGCGACCAGCTAGGGCCTTCATCCTCATCGCCGGGCTGACGCTCGCCGCCTGCCGACAGCCGGCGGGCGAGGAGATCGATCTTGATCCGCCGGAAGAACCGGCTGCTCCGGTCATGCCGGACCAGCTCGAACTGGTTCCCGCACACTGGGACATGCTGGTCGGCTGGGAAGGCAGTGATCACCGGGCGGCCCTGTCCGCCTTCCTGAGCAGCTGTGCCCGCCTGTCCACCCGCCCCGATGATCAATGGCTCAATCCGCGCGCCCAATGGGCCGGCCGGGTCGGTGACTGGCGCGCGGCCTGCGCAGCTGCAGCGATGACGATCGATGATGCCGAGGCCGTGCGGTCGACGCTCGAGGCAGTATTTGTTCCTGTCCGCGCCAGCGCCGTGGAAACGGAGAGCGGTACGCTGGAGACCACCGGCCGAATGACCGGTTATTACGAACCTTATCTGGAAGCCCGGCGCGCGCCCGGTGGTGAATTCACCCAGCCGATGCGCGCCCGCCCGGATGATCTCGTCTCGGTCGATCTCGGTCGTTTTGACGAGGAGCTGAGAGGTCGCCGTATCGTCGGCCAGGTCAGTGACGGCCAGCTGATCCATTACCGGGATCGCGCGGAGATCGAGACCAATAATGCTGGCGAACCCTTTGCCTGGGGACGCCCGATCGATGTCTTCTTCCTGCAGATCCAGGGTTCCGGCCGGCTGGTCTTCGATGATGGCAGCCAGGTCCGGGCAGCCTTTGCCGCCCATAACGGACTGCCCTATCGCTCGATTGGCCGCGAGCTGATCCAGCGGGGCGAGCTGGAAGCGCATGCCGCGTCCAAACAGGGCATCGAGGCCTGGCTCAATGCCAATGGACCCGAGGCAACAGCGGAATTGTTCTCGGTCAATCCGCGTTATGTCTTCTTCGCCACCGAGGCTCTCGACCAGCCTGAACTGGGTCCGCGCGGATCTTCCGGGGTATCGCTGACACCGATGGCTTCGATCGCGGTCGACCCGGCCTTCCATGCCCAGGGCGTACCGGTCTGGATGAATGTCGATCTGCCCGAACTGCCGGACTGGTCGGGCCTGGTCGTGACCCAGGATGCGGGTGGGGCAATCACTGGACCGCTGCGATCCGACTTCTTCTGGGGCTGGGGCGAGACCGCCGAGCGCCGCGCTGGCACGACGCGCACCGATGCCCAGTGGACGATCCTGCTGCCCACCGCTGTCGCGGCACGGATTGTTGATGAAACTCCGCCCGCCTGATCATGGTCAAACGTCGGGATCTGCGTCCGGAAGAACGGGCGATCTGGAAGAAAGTCGCCCGATCGGTCACGCCGATCTCGCCGGACCGGACGCGTTTGCTGGATGAAATGGACGCGGCGCTGGGCAAGCCCGCTGCTACCGGGTCCTCGGTCTCCAAGTCACGCCTGCGCACCACGGCGACACCCGTCAAAGCCACGCCGGTCACCCTGCCGGTTGATCGCAGTGGCGAGAAGAAGATCCGCAAAGGCCGGCTCGGCATCGATTCCCGGATCGACCTTCACGGCATGACGCAGGACCAGGCGCTCTCGGCGCTGACGGGTTTCCTGCACCGTGCCCAGCACCGGCACGATCGCACGGTCCTCGTGATCACCGGCAAGGGGCTGAAATTGCGGGAGCGGGAAACGGCGGACGGGCTTCGCGAAGAAGAACCGGGTGTGCTGCGCAGACGACTGCCCGAATGGCTGGCTCGGCCTGATCTGAAAGCCATCGTTTCAGGCTTCGCACCGGCCCATGCCCGCCATGGCGGCGGCGGCGCCTTCTACGTCACGCTGAGAAAACCCGACCCGATCCATCACCGGCGGTAGAGTCGTCAGAGAATAAATTTCGACAGATCGGCGTTCTTGGCGAGTTCGCCTACATTTTCAGCGACATAGTCCGCATTGATCGCGATGGTTTCACCGGAGCGGTCCGAGGCGGTGTACGAGATGTCCTCGACGAGTTTCTCCATCACCGTCTGCAGGCGGCGGGCGCCGATATTCTCGACTGAGGCATTCACCTCGGCGGCGAGAGCGGCGATCGCCTCGATTGCGTCTTCGGAGAAGTCCAGCGTCACGCCTTCGGTGGCCATCAGCTCGGTATACTGGCGGATCAGGCTCGCTTCCGGCTCGGTGAGGATGCGTTTGAAATCATCCTTCGTGAGCGCTGTCAGCTCGACGCGGATCGGCAGGCGGCCCTGAAGTTCGGGCAGCATGTCAGAGGGTTTCGACACATGGAAGGCGCCCGAGGCGATGAAGAGGATGTGGTCGGTCTTGATCGCACCATGCTTGGTGGCCACCGACGTGCCCTCGATCAGCGGCAGAAGATCGCGTTGCACGCCTTCGCGGGAGACATCGCCACCGCGGGCATCCTGGCGCACTGCGATCTTGTCGATCTCGTCGAGGAAGACGATGCCGTCATTCTCGGCCAGCTTGATGGCCTCGGTCGTGATCTGGGCATCGTCGAGCAATTTGTCCGCCTCTTCAGCGATCAGCGGCTCGTAGGCGTCTTTCACCTTGGTGCGCACGGTTTTGGCGCGACCGCCGAGGCCCTTGCCCAGGATATCGCCCAGATTGATCATGCCGGCACCACCACCGCCGCCGGGCATGCCGGGAATGTCCAGCATCTGCAGCGGCGAGGAATTGTCGGCCATCTGGATCTCGACATCCTTGTCGTCCAGCTCGCCGGCGCGCAGGCGTTTGCGGAAACTGTCGCGCGTGGATTGTCCGGCACCCGGGCCGACCAGTGCATCCAGGACACGGTCCTCGGCGGCGGAATGGGCGGCGGCCTTCACTTCCTCACGCTTCTTGTCGCGCACGATATTGATAGCGATTTCAACGAGATCACGGGCGATCTGGTCAACATCCCGGCCGACATAGCCGACTTCGGTGAACTTGGTCGCCTCGACTTTCAGGAAGGGTGCACCGGCCAGTTTGGCCAGGCGGCGGGAGATCTCGGTCTTGCCGACACCGGTCGGCCCGATCATGAGAATATTCTTCGGCGTCACTTCCTCGGCCAGGGCTGCATCCAGTTGCTGGCGGCGCCAGCGATTGCGCAGGGCGATGGCGACAGCCTTCTTGGCCTCGGCCTGGCCCACGATGTGGCGGTCGAGTTCGGAAACGATTTCACGCGGCGAAAAGTCGGTCATGTCGGTCCGTGCTTTGATCTCGGAAATACTCCATGTAATCAGGGCGAGCCCTCCGTACCAGTCCTGAAAGGCAGAACCCATGGCCCGACCGCGTTTTCACCTGGCTTTCCCGGTCGATGATCTGGCCGCTGCCCGGGCCTTCTACGGTGAGCTTCTGGGGTGTGCCGAAGGGCGGTCCAGCGAGGCCTGGGTTGATTTCGATCTCTTCGGTCACCAGATCGTCGCCCATCTCGCCCCGGAGGAGTGCGTCGACGCAAAGACCGGTGCGGTCGACGGCAAACAGGTCCCGGTCCACCATTTCGGCCTGATCCTCGACTGGACCGACTGGGAAGCGCTCGCCGACCGCATGAAAGCCGCCGGACGCGACTTCATCATCGAACCCTATGTGCGTTTTGCCGGAGAACCGGGTGAACAGGGCACATTCTTCGTCCGCGATCCGGCCGGGAATGCCCTGGAATTCAAAACGTTCCGGGATGACAGCCAGGTGTTTGCGGTCTAGCGCGCTTTACCTGTTCTGCGCAGTGCGGATGTCGGCCTTGAGTTGATCCGACGCAATCTCGGTCCGTTCGAAAAAATGACCTGCGGGCCAGAGCAGTCCCGCTTCTACTGCCTGCCGTTGGAGCCGCGCCAAGTCTTCCACGCGTCGATAGCTCCACAATCGCCATCTTGGGACATTGAGTGACCACCAAAGCCAGGCAGCGCACCAGAGAGCGAGCGCAAACACGACGCAGATTGCCACCGCTACCCATTGGGGCAGCGATCCCTCAATCAGGAACTCCCAAAGACCGAACGGAAGGATGATCGCAGAGAACAATAGCGCCAAAACCGGGCCGTTTACCCAGATCAGGCCAACAATTACGGCGTGTCCGGGACTAATCGTCCGGGTCAGGCTCATGGTCTAACCCTCGATCGTTTCGACCGTCAGGTTCTCATTCGTGTAGACGCAGATGCGGGCGGCGATCTCCATGGCCTTGCGGGCGATGACTTCGGGATTGTCCTCGTAGTCATAGATCGCGCGGGCAGCGGAGAGGGCGTAGTTTCCGCCGGAACCGACAGCAACGACACCGTCTTCCGGTTCCAGCACATCCCCGGCACCGGTCAGAAGGAAGGTGGTTTCCTTGTCGGCCACGATCAGCATGGCTTCGAGACGCCGCATATAGCGGTCGGTGCGCCAGTCCTTGGCGAGTTCGACGCAGGCGCGGGCCAGTTGGGAGGGATATTGTTCCAGCTTGGCCTCGAGCCGCTCGAACAGGGCGAAGGCGTCGGCGGTGGCGCCGGCGAAGCCCGCTACGACATGACCACCGGCCAGGCGGCGAACCTTCTTGGCATTCCCCTTCATCACCGTTGGCCCGATCGAGACCTGGCCATCACCGGCGATCACCAGGGTTCCGGCCTTGCGCACGGCCAGGATCGTCGTGCCGCGCCAGGCGGTTGCATCGGTAGGAGAGGGGGTTGTCATGGCGGTCTCCGCGATTCCAGAGACCTAGCATGTGGCCGGGACCGCGCCGGGGATCAACCCCCTGGCCCATTTCCCTGGAGCATTTATCGGAGGGGGATTACTCGCCGACAGCCCGGCTGGTGCCGGTTTCGGTGGCGAATTCCTCGAAATCCTCGACCGGCATCGGGCGGCCGAAGAAGAAGCCCTGGGCCAGGGTCGCGCCCTGGGCTCGCAGCATGGCGAGCTGTTCCGCGGTCTCCACGCCTTCGGCAACGGTTTCCAGCTTCAGCGACTTGGCCATGGCCAGGATCGTCTCGACCACGATGCGGGCGTGTTCGTCATCGGCCATGTCGCGAACGAAGCTCTGGTCGATCTTGAAGACGTCGAACGGCATGCGGGTCAGATAAGCCAGCGAGGAATGGCCGGTGCCGAAATCATCGATGGCGAAGCTCACACCGCGATCGCGCAGCGGCTGGACCTGTTCGATCACCCGTTCCGGGTTTTCCATCGCGATGGATTCGGTCAGTTCCAGTTCCAGCATGTGCGGCGGAAGATTGGCCTCTTCCAGCGCCTCCAGGACAGAGTCCGCGAAACCGTCGCGTTCGAACTGCATGGCCGACACGTTGACCGCAACCGGCACTTCGATGCCGCGCATGCGCCAGGCCGCAGCCTCGCGGCAGGCATTGCGCAGGACCCAGTCACCGATCTCGCCGATCAGGCCGCATTCCTCGGCAGCCTCGATAAAGGCGCCCGGAGAGAGCAGGCCGGCCGTCGGATGCTGCCAGCGGACGAGCGCTTCCGCACCGGCCACAGCACCGTCAGACATCAGGACTTTCGGCTGATAGAAGACCACGAGCTGGTCCTGCTGGACGGCATCACGCAGCTCGTTTTCCAGCACCAGGCGCTCGAAGGCGGACTGGTTCATGACCGGTTCAAAGAATTGCACCGCAGAACCACCGGCGCGCTTGGCGTGCGCCATGGCGAGGTCGGCATGACGCATCAGCGTCTCCGGATCCGCACCATCCTGCGGGAAGACAGCCACACCGACACTGACGCCCAGGAAGACCTGGTGGCCGGAAATCTCGAAGGGCAGGCGGATCGCATCAACCAGCTTGTTGGCGACACGCGCGGCTTCGGAGCTGTCATAGGTCTCGGGGAGGAGAACCGTGAATTCATCACCGCCCAGGCGCGCCACCATGGAGGTGTCACCGCTGCGGCCGGAGGCGAGGTCATAACCGCGCACGACTTCGGAGAGGCGGCGGGCCACCATTTCCAGCATGCGGTCACCCTCGCCGATACCCAGCGAGTCATTGACGCGCTTGAAGCGATCGAGATCGAGGAAGAGCACAGCTCCGCTCGTGTCTTCTTCCAGGGCCTTGCGGGCCACGCGCTCGGTCTCCTTGCGGAAACGCTCGCGATTGGGCAATTCGGTCACGAGGTCGACATAGGCCAGGCGGTGAATCCGCTTCAGATTGCCGTCGAGGCGCGCGAACATCCGGTTGAAGGCATTGGCCAGGACTTCCAGCTCGTCACCCGTTTCCACCGTGATGCGCATGTCGAGATTTTTCGACGAGGCAAGGCGGGCGGCTTCGGTCAGCGTCTGGACCGGCTTCAGGGCGCGACCGACCACGAGGGCGGCCAGCGGCAGGAAAATACCCAGGGCCAGCAGGGCGATCAGCGTCTGGCGCTGGATCAGCGCGTTGCGCGATTCCGCCAGCTGGATGAGATCCTGCTTGGCATAGACAATACCGACCAGGCGGCGGTTTTGCGTATAAATCGGGATTGCGGCTTCCAGCGTGTCACCGACCAGGCGTTCGCGGAGGTCACCGGCGCCGAGTGCCATGACGGCGATATCGGCGGCGCGAAGACGACCCGGCTCGCGGCCATCAGCATAGGCCTCGCCCAGGACTTCTCGGCGATTATTGAGCACGTAGAGTTCATTCGCCGGCATGGAGACGAGCAATTCCTCGACATAGACGTCGATGAATTCGGAATCGCTGGTTGCGACCTGGCTGGCGATACGGTTCGCAGCGATCTGCAATGTCGCGATAGATCGGTCGGTGAGCAGCTGGGTCGTCTCGCGCTGGGCGGAGACGCTGTGCAGCGTGATCAGCATAAAGGTCGTCGCGAAAATGAGTGCGCCGGTGAGAAGCGTGAACTTCATCACCAGGGACCGCATCACTCGGGACACCGCTTTACGGATGGGCGCCATCTCTACCCCTGATCGCGACCCGTGACGGGGCGCGTCCAAACCACCAAAACTAATCGGGCGAAGATCGTTGTTCACCCGTTCTCATTTGGCAGAATGACACCAAGCACTTGAAGTGTAGTTAAAATGCGAGATGTTTTTCGTTAAGGTTTTAGGGGATTTGGGCTGCAGGCCTTAACTACAACGCGATCTCGGCGTCTACAATTAGTGATTTTAGTTCGCATTCGGGACGCGCGCCGTAGTGAGAGATGATTTCCGCGGCTGAAATCGCCCCCATCCGGCCCGCATTTTCAAGCGACATGTCGCGCGCAATGCCGAGCAGGAAGCCGGCCGCGAACAGATCGCCTGCGCCCGTAGTGTCCACCAACGTCTCGACCGGTGCTGCCGGCACGGAAACCGTCTCCTCGCCGCGCACGATTACCGCGCCTTTTTCCGACCGGGTCACGGCAGCAATGGCGACGTCCTTGCGAGCCTGATCGATTGCAGAATCGAAATCATCGGTCTCGTAGAGCGCGGTAATCTCGGCTTCATTGGCCAGCAGAATGTCGACGTGATTGGCCACGAGATGGCGGAACGCCGACCGGTGACGCTCGACACAGAAGAGGTCCGACAGGGTCAGGGCCGTCATGCGGCCATGCTTGGCGGCCAGTTCGGCTGCGTGCACATAAGCGCGTTTCGCTTCCTCGCGGTCGAACAGATAGCCCTCGAGATATACGATCTTCGAGCCGGCCAGCATTTCGGCGCCGGCCTGTACGTCCTCTTCGGTGACCAGGGCGGCCGCGCCAAGGAAGGTCGACATGGAGCGGGCCGCGTCCGGCGTGACATTGATCAGGCAACGTGCTGTCGCCGGGCCGTCCTTGAGCGGCGGCGTGTCGAAATCGACGCCGATCGCGCGGATGTCGTGGGTGAAGATCTCGCCCAGCTGGTCATCCGCGACCTTGCCGACATAGGCGGCCTTGCCGCCCAGCGAGGCGATACCTGCAACCGTGTTGGCGGCCGATCCGCCCGACGCTTCCTTACCCGCCGCCATCTTGCCGTAGAGATAGGTGGCCCGTTCCTCGTCGATGAGATTCATCGCGTCCTTCGGAATGCCTTCGGCGTCCAGGAAGGCGTCGGTGGCCGGCGAGAGAACATCGACGATGGCATTGCCGACAGCGAGAACATCGTATTGCGTAACGGACATGGGTATGGCCTTGGCGGTTAAGGTTAATCGTTAAGTGTTCGCTTCGGGCAGGGTTAATGCCAGCGGGACATTGCGGCAAGTCTTGCGGGCATGCGCGCAGAGGGATAGATGGCTGGGTCTGCCGCTTTGTCCAGGAAACCGCCATGTCCCGCGTCGCCTTTCTCACCGCGTCCTGCATGATCAAGGACCATCCCGATGCCCGGAAGGATTACTGGGAGCATGACCTGGAAATGGCTGCGCTGCAGCCGGCCTGCAAGGCGCTGGGGATTTCCCTGGAACCGGTGATCTGGGATGAGCCGGGCCTAACCCTCGCTGACTATGACGCCGTCATGATCGGCACGGTCTGGGACTATATGGAAAAGCCACAGGCCTTCACCGAATTCCTCGAACGCTGTGATCGCGAGACCCGACTGCTCAATCCCCTGCCCACCGTCATGTGGAATATGCGCAAGGTCTATCTCAAGGATCTCGAGGCGCGCGGCGCCGCCATTATCCCGACTCTCTGGGGCGAACTGGCGGACGAGGCCACTATCCATGGTGCGTTCGATGCGCTGGGTTGTGATGATGTCGTGGTGAAGCCGGTCCTGGGCGGTGGTGCCTGGCGCCAGGCGCGTGTGCGCCGCGGCGAGGTTATCCCGCCGGCCGAGACACTCCCGCCGGCGGAATGCATGATCCAGCCCTTCCTGCCGTCGGTGTCGGAAGAGGGCGAATACGCCTTCCTCTTCTTCAATCGGGAATTCTCGCACTGCGCCCTCAAACGCCCGGCCGACGGCGATTACCGGGTCCAGTCCGAATATGGCGGTTATGAAGCGATCCACGAGCCGTCGGAAGAAGAGCTCGCGCTCGCCCGCGCGGTGGTCGATTGCGTAGACGGCGACCTTCTCTATGCGCGGGTGGACATGCTGCGCGGTCTCGACGGCAAGCTGGCCCTGATCGAGCTGGAACTTATCGAACCCTATCTCTATCCCGAGCAAGGACCGGTGATGGGCGAGACGTTCGCGAAGGCGTTGAAGGGATTGCTGGCCTAGGCGCCGGCCAACACAACCCAATCGGATCGCTGTAGGCCAAACTCGCGAGACAATTCGCTGAACGCCTCTTCGAGGTCATGGTAGTGATCGTGGCTGAACTCCCGGCTGTTCGTGTCGAGGAAGATGACCCGGAGATCTTCGCCATACTTGCGTAATTCGAGGGCGTGTGGCGCTTCCGCCTTGGAGCCGTTGATCCTTCTCTCGATCTCTCCGGTGGAGCTGATTGAGAGGCCTGCGCGAGTTCTGGCGAGAGTTTGAAACATCACTTCGGCGCCGGTGTTTTGTCCTTGAACCGGCACAGATCCTCGATCGGACAGCGCCAGCATTCCGGCTTGCGGGCCTTGCACAGATAGCGGCCGTGCAGGATCAGCCAGTGGTGTGCGCCCTTCTTGTATTCCGCGGGCGTGATCTTCTCGAGCCGGGCCTCCACCTCGTCGGGTGTCTTGCCGGGCGCGAGTTTCGTGCGATTGCCAACCCGGAAGATGTGCGTGTCGACCGCAATCGTGGGCACGCCGAAGGCCTCGTTCAAGACGACATTGGCGGTCTTGCGGCCCACGCCGGGTAGTTCTTCCAGACCCTCCCGGGTCTGCGGGACCTCGCCGCCATACTTCTCGATCAGGAGTTTCGACAGGGCGATGACATTCTTGGCCTTGTTGCGAAAGAGGCCGATCGTCTTGATCCGGTCGCGGACATGATCCTCTCCCAGCGCCACCATTTTCTGCGGCGTGTCCGCCTCCTGGAAGAGTTTTTCCGTCGCCTTGTTTACCCCGACATCCGTGGCCTGGGCCGACAGGGCGACCGCGACAACCAGCGTGTAGGGATTGGTCCAGTTCAGCTCGGTTTCCGGATCCGGCCGGTCCTGGGCCAGGCGGGCATAGAGATCCAGCGCCTGTTCGCGATTGAGGCCGCGCGGCGCGCGTTTCTTTTTCTTCGCAGCCGGTTTTTTCCGGGCGGTCGAGGCGGGGGCGGATGTCTTGCTCATGGCCCGAGCTAACCCAATCGCGGCGCGTCTGTCATCCCCGCTGCCACGCGGTTTGCACCGGCCGATGTCCGCCCTATCTTCGCGGGCATGCGCGGAGTTGTCGAAACCTGGCCGGCCGAGTCCGAGGCCGTGGAACGCCATGACGGCGAGCTCTTCATGGATGCCGAATTGGCGCCCAATCGCTCGCTGCGGAATCCGGCTTTCATTGCCCTGATGATCGCCATCGTCGCGATCTCCTTCACCGCCGGTATTCTCTTCATCACCATGGGCGCCTGGCCGGTGACGGGGTTTTTCGGGCTGGATCTCATCCTTGTCTGGCTGGCCTTCCGCATCTCCTATCGCGATGGCCGGGCCCGCGAATGGGTGCGTGTGGATGCGCGTGACATCGAGGTCGTGCGACGGCATCCGACGGGTCATCTCCAGCGCTTTCGTTTGCCGACCGGCTGGGTGCGGATGACCCTGTTCGACCCCGACGAACATCATGTCCAGCTGGCCCTGACAGCCCATGGCCGATCCCTTGTACTGGGCAGTTTCATGGCCCCGGACGAACGGCGCGAATTTTCCAGGGCGCTGGGGGATGCCATCGACGCGGCGCGCAAAAACCGGAACTGGGCGCAAGAACCGGGTGGAGCCTGACAGCGGCCACGCTAGATTGGCCCCATGACGGCACAAATCTACAAGATCGACGAAGCCAGCCGCGATTTCACGCGCATTGCGTCCGCTCTTGCCTTTCTCGGCGAGAACTGGCGCGACCATCCGGATCTCGACGCTGCAGCCCGGGCTGCCGGCCTGTCTCCGCACCATTTCCAGCGCGTCTTCACCCGCTGGGTGGGAGTCTCGCCCAAGAAATATGTCGGCGCCCTCGCCCACAATGCAGCGCGCGACGCCCTGGATGACGGTGCCTGCGTGCTTGACGCCGCCTTCGAGGCGGGCCTGTCCGGCCCCGGCCGATTGCACGATCTTTTCATTGCCCACGAAGCCGTCACGCCCGGCGACGCCCGGCGACGCGGTGCGGGTCTGGATTTCACCTGGGGTGTTGCCCCGTCCACCTTTGGCGATGCCATTTTCCTGGTGTCCGAGCGCGGCCTGTCCGCCCTCGCCTTTGCCGAACCGGATATCGAGACCGGTTTTGCCGACCTGCGTGATCGCTATCCCGCCGCCAATTACACGCGAGACGATGATGTAGCCCGCGACTGGGCCGAGCGGATCTTCTCGGCGCGGGATGATGATCCCATCCCCCTCGCCCTCTATGGCACGCCCTGGCAGCGCCAGGTCTGGCGCGCCCTGCTCAGCATTCCGGTTGGCGAAACAACGACCTACAAGGCCATTGCCGAAAAGGTCGAGACACCGCGCGCCTTCCAGGCCGTCGGCGCGGCGGTTGGCGCCAATCCGGTATCCTGGCTTATCCCCTGCCACCGCGTGCTGGCTGCCAATGGCAAGCTGACCGGTTATCACTGGGGTGTAGATCGCAAGCGCGCCATGCTCGCCTACGAGGCCGCGACGGGCTAGAATCCCGGACATGATTGGTCCTTTCGGTTACGCCGCGCTGTTTGCGCTTACCGCCGCGTCTGCATTCTTCCTCCGCTGGTTGGCGGCCCGCCGTCGCCTGACGGCCGAGGCTCGCGAGGAATACGAGGAACGTGTCGCCACGAAAGCCGGGACGGTGAAAGGGGTCGACGAGAGAGCCTTTGTCCGCCTCTACGTGGCCGCCTCCGAACCGCGCTGGGCGCTCTATGCCGCCGGCGCGCTCCTCCTGGCCGTGCTCATCACACCACCGGCAGGGATCGGGCTGATGCTGGTCTGGCCGTTGATCACCCAGAACCTGCTCGATGGCGGGCCCTGGTATGATGTCGGCTACTATCCGTGGATGTTCTACATGTTCTTCGGAATGGTCGCCGTCTGGGCCGTGTGCGCCGCCAGCGTTGCCCGCATCCATCATGCCCGCGCACCCGAACCCTTCAACGCTGCCCTCGCCCGGGCCCGCGGCGAACCGCTGGACGATATTGAAATCAAGCGGCCGCGGCCCAATTGGGCGAAGAAGGCCCGCCCCAGCTGGGCGCCGGACCTGTCTCACCTCGAAAAGAAGGGTGAGACCGATGACGACAAGGACAGGACCGACTGATGCAATACCTCCACACCATGGTTCGCGTGAGCGATGTCGAGGCGAGCCTGCGTTTCTATTGCGAAGGGCTGGGCCTCAAGGAAATCAGCCGGTTCGACAGTGAGCCGGGGCGTTTCACCCTGATTTTCCTCGCGACAGACGAAGACCTGGCGCGGTCCGGCTACGAGCCTGGCTGCGGCGAGAAGATTCCCGACGGCCTGCCTTGTGTCGAGCTCACGCATAACTGGGATCCGGAGGACTACCAGGGCGGCCGGAATTTCGGCCATCTCGCCTACCGGGTCGAGAATATCTACGACACCTGCGCCCATCTCGACGGATTGGGTTATGTCATCAACCGTCCGCCGCGCGACGGCCGCATGGCCTTCGTGCGTTCACCGGACGGGATTTCGGTGGAATTGCTCCAGCGCGGCGAGAACCTGCCCGCCGCCGAACCCTGGGCCTCGATGGATAATACCGGGAGCTGGTAGGCCTCAGCCCGCGATTTTCTCGCTGGCTTGCTGACCTTCGCATTCGCGCAGACGACCGGCTTGGAGATCTTCCCAGGTCTTGCCGGGCTCGTCCTCGAAGGATTCCGCCAGAACGGTGACTCGTTCGACGCGGTCGGTGCGGAAATGGCGGAAATCATCGCGCAATTCGCACCACGCCGAAAGCAGCCAGACTCGGCCGAAACAGGTCAGGGCCAGCGGCCGGATGACGCGTTCGGACATCTCGTCGTGCAGGGAATTGTAGCGCATGCGCAGCTTGCGCCGGTTGGCGATAGCGTTGCGCACCGGGGCGAAGGCTTCCGGGCGTACAGTGTCGTCAAGCATGGCGGCAAAGAGCGGTGCCGAGCGCAGGCGTTCGCGATGCGTGTCCGGCAGGGCGTGTTCGATCTTTCCCAGGGCCTCGGCCGCCGCCGATGCGAGATCCTTGTCGCCGGTCGCCCGAACGAAACGCGCACCAAGCGCCAAGGCATCCAATTGCTCGAAGCTGAATGTCATCGGCGGCAGATCGAAGCCCGGTCGCAGGACATATCCGACACCGGCTTCGCCATCGATCGGTGCGCCGGATCCGATCAGGTGGGCGATGTCGCGATAGATCGTGCGTTCGGAGACTTCGAACCGCGCTCCCAATTCCTGGGCGGTCACGGCGCCTGGAGCGGTTTCCCGCAGGGCCTGGACGATACGGATGAGGCGTTCGGCGCGGCGCATTGACATCTCCTGACAATAGCCAAATTCATGACAGAAAATGTCAGGAGTTGCTCAATATGGCAATAAGGCACCAGCCAGGTTGATCATGACGCCATGCTGACAATCAGGCTGGCGCCATGTCGCACGTGAAACATGGGAGTGTTTCTCAGTCCTCGACCACGTCCTGCATGGAGTAGAGACCGTTCGCGCGACCCTTGCCGCGATTGAACATCCAGCTCGCGGCGGCCAGGGCGCCATTGGCAAAGACCCGGCGATCGAAGGCGCGATGAGAGATGGTGAGTTCTTCCATGTCCGCCATGAAACGAACGGCATGATCGCCTACCACCGACCCGCCCCGGGTGACGGCGAAACCGATCGTTCCGGTCTCCCGCGGCCCCGTCGTGCCCTCGCGTCCATAGACTGCCGCCTCTTCCAGGGAGACACCGCGTCGCGCTGCCGCGGCGCGGGCCAGCATCAGCGCCGTGCCCGACGGCGCGTCGGCCTTCATGCGGTGATGCGTCTCGCTGACCTCGATATCCCATTCACGGGCCGGCAGGGCCGCCGCGTGACGGACCAGGGCCTCCGCGAAGGCGACACCCAGCGAGAAATTGCCGGCTCGCAGAACCGGCAGATTATGTGATGCAGTCAGGAAGCGCTGATCCTGTTCGGGATTGAATCCCGTAACACCGGTGACAAGGGCCGGGCCCTTCATAACGGCGAGGCGTTCGGCGGCCTCAACCGTCGTTTCCGGCAGGCTAGCATCGATGACGATGTCAGCGCCGTGGGCGATGTCTTCCAGCGCACTACCGGCTTCGCATCCTGCCGGGTCGCCGCCGAGTGCCGCACCAATATCCTGGCCGGCGAGAGCGGATTGCGGCCGGACAACAGCGCCGGTCAGCTGGAAATCTGCATGGTCGATCACCGCCTGTGTAATAGCCCGTCCCAGGCGTCCGCTGGGGGCAAGAATGACGGTCTTGATGGGCGTGCTCACGGCGATCTCCAGGTCGTGTACAACGAAACTCTAGGAAAGGTGTCGCAATGTCAAAGGCTTGTATGTTCAGCCAGCGCTGCGAAACAAGCCGTCGGCGATGCGTTCAAAGGCATAGGATCCGATGATGGGCAGGAGTGGAATGAGGATGTAGAGCGCAAATCGCAAACCGGTGGACAGGGAGAGCGGCCATTCCGAGCGCTGTTCGATCCAGCGCTCATAATCGGTCAGTCCGGCGAGGGCCGAACCGGCGGCCCGATCGCCCTCGAAGCTCAGATCGCGCAGCCGGCGGATCTCGTCGTGCACGCGTTCGAGCTCGGCACGTTTGGCCTCGCGGATCTTGAGATGCACCGGATGCACCGCGCTGACCAGTATGAAACCACCCCCAAGCACCGCCAGACCCACGGCCGGCATGGAGTAATAGACCTGGCCGGAATCCGCGACGAACAGCAGGAGCACGGCGGCCATGGTCATCCAGGACAGGGCGCCGCGCATGCCGATACGGCCATAAACATCCAGCCGGTCGAGATGGAACAGATCGACAGTCAGGTGCGCGCGGATCAGGCGTTTGATCTCCCCACTCTCCCGCGCCAGGTCGACACCGGCCCGGATACCCAGACCGTAGAGAAGCGGTGAGAAGATCAGGAACCAGAGACCGATCGACTGGAGATATTGCCAGATCGAGATGCCCTGGCCGATGATCATGAAAACATTGAACAAAACCCCGCCCAAGCCACCGCCGAGCAGAGCCAGGAGATAGCCCGTGCGCCAACCGGCATCGACACCGCCGGAAATCGCTTCGGCATCGGCCTGGCCGGTTTCGGGCAGGGACTGGATCAGGTCCGGCTTGTGACTGTCCCAGACACGGCGGCCATTCTCCGACAGGGCGAGAGCGGTGGTCAGGATCATCGACAGGACAAAGCCGATCCAGCTGACAGACTGGAGCTGGTAGCGCCGCGCACTGTCATCGAAGGGAAGGTTCCAGCCGGCCTCGTAGCGCGCCAGGTCGCGCGCGCTGCACTGGGCCGCCAGATCACCGGCGCAATCGGGCATCAACGCGAACAGTCCGGGGCGGCCGGTCAGTTCGGTGATCAGGATGAAACTGCCGAAAGTGACAAAGAGGATCGCGAGCGTCGTGCCCCAGAAGCCCAGCGGCGAGGCGGCGTAGAGACGCGCTTCGAGATGGGCGAACCGGTCCCGGCTGATGACGCTCTTCGTGGGTGCATCCCCGTCCATGGCGCGCAGACTAGAGCGCCGCGCCGGGGTTTGTCACGCGGTGAGATTATTGCGGACCAGGATGCTGGTCATCCGTGGTGACATCATCCCAGAACTGCTTGACCTTGTTGAAGAATCCATCGCTCTCGGGATTGCAGTTGTCACCGGACAACTCACAGAATTCCTTGAGGATTTCCTTCTGGCGATCACACAGATTGCGCGGTGTCTCGACGAAGAGTTCCACGATCATGTCGCCGCGGGGACCGCCCCGCAGACGGGGCATGCCCTTGCCGCGAAGCCGCATGCGTCGACCGGTCTGGGCGCCTTCCGGGATCTTCATCTCGGCCTTGCCGCCCTCGATGGTCGGCACTTCAATCGTGCAGCCAAGCGCCGCGCTGACCATGGACGCGGGCGTGCGGCAATAAAGATTGGGCCCGTCGCGCTCGAAGATCTCGTGCGGATTCACGGAGACGAAGATGTAGAGATCGCCCCGCGGACCGCCGCGGGCACCGGCTTCGCCTTCACCGGCCAGGCGGATGCGGGTGCCGTCTTCCACGCCGGCAGGAATGGTGACGTTGAGCGTACGGTTCTTGCGGACACGGCCGACGCCGTCGCAATCGCTGCAGGGGGTTTTCACATACTGGCCGCGACCGCCGCATTGCGGACAGGTCTGCTCCATCGTGAAAAAGCCCTGGCTGCGACGGATCCGGCCGGCACCGCCGCACGTATCACAGGTTTCCAGCTCGGTACCGGGTTCATTGCCCTGGCCGTCACAGCGTTCGCAATGCATGGCCGTGGGCACGGTGACCGTGGTGTCTTTGCCGGAGAAGGAATCCTCCAGCGAGATCTCGAGATCGTAACGCAGGTCTGCGCCGCGGGCCGGGCCGGACCGGCGACGACCGCCACCACCCATGCCGCCGCGACCGCCCATGCCGAAGGCATCGCCGAAGACCTGTTCGAATATGTCGGCAAACTCGGCCGCGCCGGCGCCACCGCCGAACGGGCCCTGGCCGCCGCCCATACCGCCTTGTTCGAAGGCGGCATGTCCCATCCGGTCGTAGGCGGCGCGCTTGTCGGAATCGGACAGGACCGCATAGGCCTCGCCGACTTCCTTGAACTTGGCTTCCGCTTCCGGATTGTCGGGATTCTGGTCCGGGTGGTATTTCATCGCCAGCTTGCGATAGGCGCTTTTCAGCGCTTTCGCGTCGGCGGATTTCTCCACGCCCAGGACTTCGTAATAATCACGCTTGCTCATGATACTTCTTCCGCCGGCAGGACCAGAACCGCGTTCTGCCGCATTGTCTGGGCAATTTCATACCCGTTGCGCAGGCACAGACCCGACGCGCCATCCGACAGCGCAGCGTCATGCCGGGTTTCCAGCAGGATCATGCGCGGCCAGAGATTACGCGGTGCGTCGGCAAAGAAGGCGTTAAGGACGGTTTCCTCAAAACCCTCGATATCCATTTTCATGATGTCGACATGGGCGATACCGGCATCGGCCAGGGCCGCGCTTAGCGGACGCAGGCGGATGGTTTCGCCATCACCGGCCTCGCCCACCTTCACTTCGCCCCGATTGCCGTCGGGCTGGATCAGGCTGGCCTCGCCTTCCTCGGCACCCAGCGCGTAGGGCAGGACCCGGACATGGCTGGCCGCGCTGGCGGCGAGATTGAATTCCAGCCGGCGTCGGTTCTCGGTGTCCGGCTCGATCGCCACGGCGGTCACGTCGCGCCCGGTCGCATCGCCGTCGGCCAGGACGGAAAGCGTGTAGAGACCCGCATTCGCGCCCGCATCGACAAAGACGACATCACGGCCATCGGGCGCCGATTGAACGGCGGCCCGGATGGCTTCGCGCTCTTCGATATCCCAGCTGCGTGAGCCGGCGAAAACGCGTTTCTCGCAACGATTATCGCGCAGGTGAACCCGCGCATTCTGACCGGGAAAGACCTCGATGTCCGCGATCGAGCGACCGCCGGACATGAGGATACGCCGCACGATGGATTCTGCCCCGCGCCGCAAGGCGTTGGACGGCATGGCCATCGCTGACCGGCGAAGCCATTCCTCTGCGGGGGAAAGCGCAAACGCCCCGAAGGGCGCGGTGTGGGGATCCGGTGTCGACATGATCACGCTCGCTGCCAGTTCCGGCCCGGACCTGTCTGTGTGACGGGTCCGGGCTCGGGATCTGACATTAGGCGTCTTTCTTGTCGTCGTCTTTGACTTCGGAGAATTCGGCATCGACGACATCATCGTCGGTGCTGTCTTCGCCGCCGTCTTCAGAAGGCGCCTCGGCTTGCTGGGCCGCATACATGGCTTCGCCCAGCTTCATGGCTGCCTGGACGAGCGCCTGGGTCTTCTGCTGGATGGCTTCGAGATCCTCGCCGTCCTTGACCTCTTTCAGTTCGGTCAGAGCGGTTTCGATCGCGTCCTTGTCGGCGGCCGGAACCTTGTCGCCGAACTCTTCCAGCTGTTTCTCGGTCTGGTGAACCATGGCCTCGGCGCCGTTCTTGGCTTCCACCAGTTCACGCTGGGCCTTGTCGGCCTCGGCATTCGCCTCGGCGTCCTGGACCATCTGGTTGATATCGTCATCCGACAGGCCACCGGAGGCCTGGATGCGGATCGCCTGTTCCTTGCCCGTCGCCTTGTCCTTGGCGGACACGTTGACGATGCCGTTGGCGTCGATGTCGAACGTCACTTCAATCTGGGGCACGCCGCGCGGTGCGGGCGGGATGCCTTCCAGGTTGAACTGACCCAGTTCCTTGTTGTCGGAAGCCATTTCGCGCTCGCCCTGGGCGACGCGGATGGTCACGGCGTTCTGGTTGTCGTCCGCGGTCGAGAAGACCTGGGACTTCTTCGTCGGGATCGTTGTGTTGCGCTCGATGAGGCGGGTGAAGACACCACCCAGCGTCTCGATACCCAGCGACAGCGGGGTCACGTCGAGCAGCAGCACGTCTTTCACGTCACCCTGCAGGACGCCGGCCTGGATGGCGGCACCCATGGCGACAACCTCGTCTGGGTTCACACCCTTGTGCGGGTCCTTGCCGAAGAAGCCTTTGACCGCTTCCTGGACTTTCGGCATGCGGGTCATGCCGCCGACCAGGACGACATCATCGATGTCGGAAGCGGACAGTCCGGCGTCTTTAAGGGCCTTCTTGCACGGTTCGAGCGTGCGCTTGACCAGGTCCTCGACGAGGGCTTCCAGCTTGGCGCGGGAGAGCTTGATGTTGAGGTGTTTCGGACCGGATGCATCGGCCGTGATGAAGGGCAGGTTGACCTCGTAGGAGGACGCCGAGGACAGCTCCTTCTTGGCTTTTTCGGCTTCTTCCTTCAGGCGCTGGAGGGCCAGCTTGTCAGCCTTCAGATCGATGCCGTTCTCTTTCTTGAACTCGTCTGCGAGGTATTCGACGATGCGAATGTCGAAATCCTCACCACCGAGGAAGGTGTCACCATTGGTGGCCTTCACCTCGAAGACGCCATCGCCGATTTCCAGGATGGAGACGTCGAACGTACCGCCACCGAGGTCGAACACGGCGATCGTCTTGCCGTCATTCTTCTCCAAGCCATAGGCCAGGGCAGCCGCAGTCGGCTCGTTGATGATGCGCAGGACTTCGAGACCGGCGATCTTGCCGGCGTCTTTCGTGGCCTGACGCTGGGCATCGTCGAAATAGGCGGGAACCGTGATGACGGCCTGTTCGACACCCTGGCCGAGATAGGCTTCAGCGGTTTCCTTCATCTTCTGCAGGATGAAGGCAGAGATTTCGGACGGGGCGTATTTCTTGTCGCGACCCTGGACCCAGGCCGCACCGTTTTCGGACGGCACGATCTTGTAGGGCACCATGTCGACGTCTTTCTTGACCGTCGGATCGTCCATGTTGCGGCCGATCAGGCGCTTGATCGCGAAGAAGGTGTGATCGGGATTGGTCACAGCCTGGCGCTTGGCCGGCTGGCCGATCAGGCGTTCGCCGTCGTCGGAGAAGGCGACAACCGACGGGGTCGTGCGGGCGCCTTCGGAGTTTTCGATGACCTTGGGTTGGCCGCCTTCCATGACAGCCACACAGGAATTGGTGGTACCGAGGTCAATACCGATGACCTTGCTCATACATGCTCTCCGTTTTCACAGCGGGATCATCTCGGCAAATGCAGACCTTCGCAGAAGCATCCCCATTCCCGTCGAACGATCCCCTTCGGGGTTCGAATTGTCCTAGTCCGGCGATGCCGACGCCGGAAAGTGGTTCAAGTGCGGGAAACCCCGCGTCTGAAGGCGATTTAGGGAGCCGGAGGCCCAAGCGCAAGGCCTCGTTCATTGCGAGTCCATCCGACCCGCAGTTGTATGATATGATTCAAGCTTCTCGGATGCGGAGGTTTTCCATGCGTGACGTGATATTTGCAACGCTGCTGGCGGGTTTCCTGACCGTCGCTCCGGCCTGGAGCCAGGACAATGGCGGCAATAACGATAACGGGAATAACAGCGGCAATAATAACGGCGATTCAGGGGGGCAGCCGCTTGATGGCGATGTCCGCGACAAGATGGAATCGGCGTTTGGAACGGATTTCTCCGATGTCAGAAACCACGGCGATAATGAGTCTGCAACGATGTCCGAAAATTCGGGCGCGCAGGCCTACACGCATGGCGGGGACCTCTATCTGAACAATGCGGAGACGACCGGCGGTGAGCGCGGCGGTCGGGTGTTGATCGCGCACGAGCTCGCCCACGTTCTGCAACAACAGGGTCAACAATCCACCGCGACCGAAACCGATGAGACAGAATCGGAAGAGAAGGGTGAGCCGGACCCACGCGTCGAGCGCCGCCAGGCCTCTGAAGAACGTCGACAGAGGCGGCCGGAGCGACGCATTCCAGACTGAGCGCACAAAGCGGGTGGAATGAGGTCCGCGGCCGCGCCATGTTTCCGGCATGAGCCAGTCATTCGACATGCCGGACGGATTCCGCTTCCTGCCCGAATATTTTGACCGTAAGGCCCAGCAGGACCTGATGGACGCCGTCGTGGCGGCCAGCGAACGAACACCCTTCTGGCGTACGACCATGCCCCGCACCGGCCAGCCCATGTCGGTCAAGCTCACCAATTTCGGCGAGCTCGGCTGGATGAGCGACAAGGAGAAGGGGTATCGCTATGAGGACCGGCATCCGGAAACCGGAGCGGCCTGGTCACCCATTCCCGAGCCGCTGATCAAGCTCTGGCAGGACGTCGCCGACTATCCCGAACTGCCCGAAGCCTGCCTGGTGAACTGGTATGCACCGGGTACGAAAATGGGCATGCATATCGACTGGGACGAGGAAGCGACCGATGCTGCGGTCGTGTCGATCTCGCTGGGGGACAAGGCGCGTTTTCGTCTCGGCGGCCCCAAGCGTGGCGGCAAGACGGGCTCAATGGTGTTGTCGTCCGGCGATGTCGTGGTGCTCGGAGGCGCATCGCGCCGCTGTTATCACGGCGTGGACCGGATCTATGACGGTACCTCAACCCTCCTGCCCCGGGACGTATTTCCCGAAGGCGGCCGGATCAATCTGACGATGAGGCGGGTGACGCTTCCGGTTTAGCGATCATCCCACGCAAGACAGTACACCTCTCCCTGCCTGACCTGCGGATAGCCATAGGGCAGAAGGATCAGCCGGTATCGGTCCGCAGGGTAGACAATCAGAACCGCCATCTCGTGCTCGGACACTCGGACACCATATCGCCATTGATCGCGGTCGGGCATTTCAATGCCATTGTCGTGAGCAACTTGGGCCGTGTTCCTGTAGCCGCCAACGACACATAAGCGCTCCCACGCCTCCCCTGGAAACTGCCGCCAATCGATGAAATCGAACCGGCCGCTGTTGAGCTGCTCACGAGACGCATCGATTTGTTGAATGATCCAACGATAATCGGGGTCCAACCGCGCATAACGGAATGGCTTGAAGGCCATCAACACAATCACGATGCTGATGGCGAGAGCCGGCCAGAAAAGGATCCGTCGCATTCATTCTCTCCCGCCATTCGATGATGACGAGATTCCCAGACATCTAGTCGAGATTAAGACCAGACGATCAAATGATCAGGCTCAATGCTGTCCCGGTAGGCCAGCAGGTTGCTCGTCTTCCGGCGGCACGAAGTCCATCGCGGCCATCGGGACCGACCGGCCGTCTTCCTGCACGATGCGCACATGTTTGCGTTTCAGTCCGCGCGGTTCCTTCACGCCGCACGAATGGGCGATCATTTCGACATGCTTGCGCATCGTGACGGCGTATTCGGCCACCATGTCGGCCTTCTCGCGGACAACGAGGCCGCGCTGGAGGCTTTTCTTGTGCGTGGTCACGCCGGTCGGGCAGGTATTCTTGTGGCATTTGAGAGCCTGGATACAGCCCAGCGAGAACATGAAGCCGCGCCCGCACTGGACGAAATCCGCGCCGGCGGCGAGGGCCCAGGCCACCGCGCCCGGAATGAGAAGCTTGCCCGATGCGATCGTGCGGATCCGGTCGCGCAGACCGTGGCGTTTGAGAATATCGACCACCATTGGCAGGGATTCGCGGACCGTCAGGCCAACATTGTCCATCAGAGCCATGGGGGCCGCGCCGGTACCGCCATCGCCGCCATCGATGGTGATGAAATCCGGCGCGCTCGCCTCGCCCCGGCGCTGGATTTCCTCACACAATTCATCCAGCCAGCCATAGGCGCCGATCACGGTCTTGAAGCCGACCGGCTTGCCCGACACCGAACGGATGCGCTCGATCATGTCGAGCAGGTCGGCGACACTGTCGATCTCAGGATGACGGTTCGGGGAAAGTGCGGCCTCGCCCACCGGGATGCCGCGGATCCTGGAAATCTCCTCATTCACCTTCGAGGCAGGCAGGATCCCGCCCTTACCCGGCTTGGCGCCCTGGCTCAGTTTCAGCTCGAACATGCGGACTTCGGGGTGGTCAGCGATCTCGCGCAGCCGGTCTTCGCAGAGCCCGCCGTTTTCGTCACGCACACCGAATTTCGCGGTGCCGATCTGGAAAACGAGATCGCAGCCGCCCTCCAAATGGTGGGGAGACAGCCCGCCCTCGCCGGTATTGAGCCAAATCCCGGATTGTTTCGCGCCCTTTGACAGCGCGCGGATGGCGGGTGTGGAGAGCGAGCCATAACTCATCGCCGAGATGTTGAAGAATGAGGGTGCGTCATAGGGAATGCGGCAGTGCGGCCCAATGGTCATTGGCCGGGTCAGCGCCGCATCGTCGTCCAGGACGGGAAAGGCGCAATTGTTGAAGATCGCGGTTCCCACCTTGTCCATCTGTTTGGTGGAGCCGAAGGGAATGGTGCCGCCTTCGCCGTGGGCGGCCCGGTCAACCCAGTCGCGCTCGGCCCGGTTGAAGGGCAATTCCTCGCGGTCCATGGCGAAGAAATACTGGCGGAAGAATTCCCCCAGCGTCGTGAACAGGCTGCGGAAACGGCCGAACACCGGGTAATTGCGCCGGATCGCGTCCGCGGTCTGCGTGGTGTCGCGCACATACATGAAGAACACGACGAGCACGCCGGTCCCGACTGCCAGGATGAAGACTTGCGTCAGGACGGACAGGGCATCCATTGCCCATTGCGGCAGACCCATAACGGAAAACCCCTCGCTAGACCGGCGTCATGATGGATCAGACATGCCGGATTGGCGAGGGGTTTCAAGGACTCAAGGTGAGTCCGGACAGGCTCAGGCCTTCACGTCGACATTGCCGCCGGTTTCGCCATTCCCGTCATCGCCGGAGCCGGGCTGGGCCTGGCCTGCGGAGACGGCGACCATGGCTGCGCGCAGCGTGCGGGTGCCGATGACAAAACCGGTCTGCATGACGGAAGCGATCCGGCCGGCCGGCTGGTCGGACGGGATCTGGGCGACGGCCTGGTGCACGTGCGGGTCGAAGGCCTCGCCTGGCGCCGGGTCGACCTTCTTCACACCGTGGCGTTCCA
The DNA here is from genome assembly GCA_965228215.1 of uncultured Maricaulis sp. Lineage (GTDB taxonomy): Bacteria > Pseudomonadota > Alphaproteobacteria > Caulobacterales > Maricaulaceae > Maricaulis. The sequence continues at coordinate 1,205,857 of OZ245800.1, forward strand.
TCTTCGAGAGCAGAGCACGTTCGGTCATGGCCACGCCGTCGACCAGGTTTTTCATCGCGTCGGAGGCGGTTTCCAGCGCGTCCTTGTCGACCGCGGCGATGGCGCGCGACAGGTTGTCCGCGACGTCGAGCATGTCCTTGGCGAAATTGCTGACCGCGTATTCGCGCGTGTCGCGGACTTCCTTTTCCGCCCGCTTGCGCGTGTTCTCGGTATCGGCGACAGCACGCAGAAGCCGGTCGCGCAGCATGTCGAGCTCGCCGCCCAGGCGCTCGACAGTCTCGTCAGCGGTCTCTGCCGGGGCCTCGGCGGTCTCAGCATTTTCTTCAATGTTTTCCGGAGTTTCGTCTTCCGGATTCGGCGTGTTCTCTGTGTCGCTCATGCTCATTCACTCTTACGGTCGTGCATCGTCCAGGATCTGACCGACGACGCGCGCGGTATAGTCGACGAGGGGGATAACACGGGCATAGTTCAAACGCGTTGGCCCAATTACACCTAGCGCACCCACGATCTCCTGTTCGCGGTTCATATAGGGTGCCACGATCACGCTTGAACCCGACAGGCTGAAGAGCGGGTTTTCGGCGCCGATGAAGAGGCGCACGCCCTGGCCGTCGCGGGCCTTGTCGAGCAGGGAGATAAGCTCCTGCTTGCGTTCCAGGTCCTCGAAGAGAAGGCGGATGCGTTCCAGGTCCTCGCTCGCCTCGACATTTTCCAGCAGGCGCGCCTGGCCGCGGACGATGAGCGAACGATTGCTGTCTCCACCGGACCATTCCGCCAGCCCGGTCTTCACCAGGGCGGCAGCGGCATCATCGAGCTGCGCCTGGCGGCTGCTGATCTCGGTCTCTATATCCTTGCGGGCCTCGCCCAGCGACCGGCCCTTCAGGCGCATCGAGAGGTAATTACCTGCCTCGATGAGTGCCGCTGGTGGCAGGCCGTCGGGCGGCGTCATCAGTCGGTTCTCTACCGTGCCGTCCGCGAAGACGAGAATGGCCAGGACTTCCAGTTTCGACAGCGGCACGAATTCCACATGGCGCAACGGCGCCTCGCGCTTGGGCGTCACGACGAGGCCGGCACCACCGGCCAGCCCGCCCAGCAGGGAGGTCGCCTCGGAGAGGAGATCCGGCATCGAACGGCCCGATGCGCCGACCCGGCCCTCGATGGAGCTGCGTTCGTTTGCGCTCAGCTCGCCGACCTGGAGCAGGCCGTCAACGAACAGGCGAAGGCCGGCATGCGTGGGCATGCGGCCGGCGCTGGCATGGGGCGCCGACAGGAGGCCCAGGCCTGCAAGATCCGCCATCGTGTTGCGGATCGAGGCCGGTGACAGGTTGAGATGACCGATCTGGGACAGCGTGCGCGAGCCGACCGGTTCCCCGGTCTGCAGGTAATTCTCCACGATCTCGCGGAAGATCGTGCGCATGCGGTCATCAAGGGCGGCCAGGCCGGACCCGGCGAGCGTGTCAGTCATGACTCCCAAATAAGCAAGACGCTGCGCGAGTGCAAATCGGTGATTTGCCGTACGGAATGCGCGAATGCTTGATGCTGCCGCCAATGCCGTTTAGGAGCGGGCAACTATCCAGACACGGGACCCGGGTCCCGCCCCGACAAACGGAGACGCTAATGAGACCCCACGGACGTGCGGCCGATGCCATGCGCAGCATTATTCTGGAGCCGGGCTTTTCTGCCCACGCGGAAGGTTCATGCCTCGTGCGCTGCGGCGACACCCATGTCCTGTGCAATGCCAGCGTGGAAGAGAATGTTCCGCCTTGGCTGCGCGGCGGCGGCAAGGGCTGGGTGACCGCCGAGTACGGCATGCTGCCGCGGTCGACGCATACGCGTTCGCGGCGCGAGGCAACGGCCGGCAAGCAATCGGGCCGGACCCAGGAAATCCAGCGCCTGATCGGCCGCTCCCTGCGCGCGGTGATCGATCTCAAGGCGCTCGGCGAACGCCAGATTACGGTGGATTGCGACGTCCTGCAGGCGGATGGCGGTACGCGCACGGCCTCGATCACGGGCGCCTGGGTCGCGCTGAAAATGGCGACGGCCTATCTCGTCGAGGAAGGCCTGCTGAAATCCGACCCGGTGCACAGCCAGCTCGCGGCGATTTCCTGCGGCGTGGTGGATGGCGAAAGCCGCCTGGACCTGGAGTATGAAGAGGACCGCCGCGCCGAGGCCGACGCGAATTTCGTGCTCACACCCCAGGGCGGCATTGTCGAGATTCAGGCCACCGCAGAGGACCGGCCGATCCCGGAAAGCGCCTTCGTTGAAATGCTTGCCTTGGCCAAGAAAGGCGTTGCAGAATTGAGCGAGATTCAGAATTCCGCGCTTGGGGCCTGAGACATTTCGGGATTTCGCGGTAGAAAGACAGACGGCGGGAGTGCGCTGGGGGGCTGAAAAATAGCCCGCACGAGCTCTAGGGAAGGGGCGTCCCGTGCAGGCTCACCCCCGCCGTCTGAAGCGCCCTCGGTTAGGCCCGGGGGCGTTTTCTTTTGCCTGGTCGCGCTATTCAGCAGCGTCCCGGGCATCATCCTCTTCGTCATCATCATCGAAGGACAAAAGGTCCCCCGGCTGACAATTCAATTCCCGGCAGAGCGCTTCCAGCGTCGAGAAGCGAACGGCCTTGGCCTTGCCTGTCTTGAGGATGGACAGGTTGGCCATCGTGATTCCGACCCGGTCGCACAATTCAGTCAGCGACATGCGTCGGTCCAGCAGCATCCGGTCGAGGGTGACGCGAATAGGCATTGAGGCGTCTCCCTAGATCGTCAATTTTTGTTCTTGGCGCATTCGCGCACCTTCGCGGAAAACCTCCGCAAATACGAGCAGTACTGCCACCGCGAACCAGGCACCCAGATTGATGTCCGCGGTGACGGATAGTTCGGCGCCGCCCATGACCGGTTGTTCCATGAAGGTCATGATCATGGCGGCTGCGCCCTGGGTGGCGTGGCGCAGTATCTGGTAGACCGCGATGGCGATCGCGATCACCCGCAAATGCCCGGCATTCTCCGGGACAAAGGGGTCGCCGGCGATCAGGGTCGCAACAATGCGCCGCAGCCGATCGATGACGATGAGGGCCGCGATCATCTCGGCGACGAGAATCGGGAAGGCCATGCCCAATTCGTGAATCGCGCCGAGCAATTGCGATACGCGGCTGGGCGAATAGCCCATGAAATCCATCAGGTAGGTTGCAGCGGCTGCCACCAGCACGATCGAGGCGATGCCGAGCAAACCCCAGGCAACAAGCCAGACCGCGTCCAGTATCATTTTCAGAATCGAAGCGAGCGATCCTTGTCCCAGCGCCTTCATTCCTGCCCTTCCCTGTTTCAGACAAGGCCGGCACCAAGTGCCGGCCCTATCCCTTGATCGCCATTATGCGACCACCGGAGCGACGGCGTAGAATGCGCCGACAGCAACCGAAATCAACAGTGCCATATTGATCGCGAAAGACGCGAACGCACGTGCACCAGAATTTTCGGGCCTGACCATCTCATTGTTTCCTTCTGCTTGCATCAAACCAATTACCGTTGTCATTGCTAGTTCCAGGACGATGTCTCCCGTCCTTGTTGTTTATCGATAAACGACAGGATTGGAGAGCGCAAGCAAAAAATATCGTTTTTCGATATGAATTTTTCGAAAGGCGATATGGAAGTGGGTGAAAAAGGGCCGATGACGACGTCAGATGCGTGGGTATTAGCCAGTCATAATGCCGGAAAAATCAAAGAGTTACGCCAAAAACTCAAGGCCGTGGGCATGGATTTGCTGAGCGCTGCAGATTGCTCGCTGGATGAACCCGAAGAAACGGAAAGCACATTCGAAGGTAATGCTGCGCTGAAGGCCAGGGCGGCTTGCGAGGCCACTGGACGGGTCTGCGTCGCCGATGATTCCGGTCTTTCCGTCGACGCGCTCGGCGGTGATCCCGGCATCTACTCGGCACGCTGGGCCGGCGAGCCCCGTGATTTCAATCGTGCCATGCAGCGGGTTCACGAGGCGCTTGAAGAGATTGGTAGCGCCGACCGGACGGCGCGCTTCGTCTGCGTCATCGCCGTCGCGCACCCCGACGGCCGGCTCGAGCATTATCGCGGCGAGGTGGTGGGCGAAATCGTCTGGCCGCCGCGCGGTGATGCCGGTTTCGGTTATGACCCGATCTTCCAGCCTGACGGGCATGACCGCACCTTCGCCCAGATGAGCGGCGAGGAGAAGCAGTCCATGAGCCATCGTGGCCGCGCCCTCGACCTGATGCTGGAGGCGGAATTTCCCGCATGACCCAGTCCGGCCGGCATCTGTATGACGCCTTGGGGCTCTACTTGCACTGGCCCTATTGCGCGCGGATCTGCCCCTATTGCGATTTCAATGTCTACCGGCCGAAGGGCGAGGAGGACGCGCTCCTCGCTGCCATGCTGGTCGACATGACGCGCTGGCGCGAGCTGACCGGCGCCCGCCCCCTGGCCAGCCTTCATTTCGGCGGAGGCACGCCTTCCTTGATGAGCGAGGCCCAGCTCGCCCGCCTGATCGAGCACGCCGGGGCGCTCTGGGGGTTTGAGGCCGGAGCCGAGATCGGGCTGGAAGCCAATCCCAATGACATGGACGGGTTTGCCGGCATGGCGGCGGCGGGCATTAATCGTCTGTCACTGGGCGTGCAGAGCCTGTCAGATGAGGCCCTTGATATGCTGGGCCGTGATCATGATGCCAACGAGGCGCGGAGCGCGATCGAGCGCGGGCAGGGCCTCTTCGATCGTCTCTCTGTCGACATGATCTATGCTCGGGCCGGCCAGACCGCTGATGAGTGGCGGACGGAATTGCAGACCGTTCTCGATTCCGGCGTGGCGCACGTCTCGCCCTACCAGCTCACGATCGAGAGCGGCACGGCGTTCGGCAAGCGAACGCAGCGCGGCGAGAGGCTGACCAGCGAGGCCGAACTTGCTGCAGATCTCTACGATCTGACCGAAGAGGTGTGCACGGCTGCGGGTCTCTGTCTCTACGAGGTCTCCAACTTCGCCCGGTCCCCGGCGGACCAGTCACGGCACAACCGTCTCTACTGGGATGGCGGTGACTGGATCGGTATCGGTCCGGGAGCCCATGGCCGTCTCGGCCGGCACGGCAGCGGCGGCCGCCGGGCCATCGCGCCGGAGCGTCGTCCTTCAGACTATATACGTGTGATGGACAGCGATGGCTGGTGGCTGGACGACGAGACCCTGTCCGGCGGCGATGAAGCGGCCGAGCGCATTCTCATGGGGCTGCGCCTGGTGGATGGTCTCGACAGATCAGCTCTGCGACTGGCGACCGGACGCGATATCAATGCCGATCAAGCCAACGAGTACGCCGCCCAGGAATTGGTCGAGCTGGATGGCGAAATCATCCGCCTCACCGCGCAGGGGCGGATCTTCGCGGACAGGATTTCCAACGAACTCGTACCGGACGATTGATCCGGGCGGGGCGTCTCGTCAGAAGGCTTCCGGTTCGAATGTCTGGGGTGCCGGTTCGATCTCGAAGAAACCGCGCGAGCGCATTTCGTAGATCGCCAGGCCGCGTTCAATCATGCCGTCGGTCTGGAAGCGGAAGAGTCCGTCCGCGCCGTAGAAGCCCTCGATATCCTCGATCGCCTGCAGGCTGAAGCCCGCTTCGCCACCATCCAGGTGGGCGGCCAGCGCCATGGCGTCATAGGCCAGGCTGGCAATGCGGGAAGGCTCACTGTCATAGGTGGCTTCGTAGCTGTCGTCGAAACGTTCGCGGGCCGAGAGATCCGGTCCGGCAAACCAGCCGCCGCGCAGGGCGGGCTCGCGCAGCAATTCCTCGTCATTCCAGAGGCCGGTTCCGAGGAAACGTACGATCAGCGGGTCGACGGCCTGAGCGATCAGCAGCGGGCCGAGCGTGCGCAGGCGGGTGCCGCCCTCGGGCAGCATCACGGCCTGGAACGGCGCTTCCGGATCCGGCACCCATTCGGACTGGCGCAATTCGTCGGCCTCTTCCGGGGTGATTTCCTCGAACACGCCCTCGGCCAGACGGGCCGCGGCGCGGGCCATGGCCTCGACGTCGCCGGTGTAGAAGGCTTCAGCGGAAACGAAGCCGGCATTCAACTCGGCCTGTTCCTGGAGGGCATCATAGACAGCGATGCCGTAGCGATTCTGGCTGCCCAGATACGCATAGCGCTCGACACCCTGACGGGAGGCGAACTCCACCACGCGGGCCACTTCGATCTGTGGCGGGAAGGACAGGAGATAGACACCATCGCCTGCAGTTGCGGCATCGGTGGAGAAGGCAATGACCGGGATGCCGGCCGGGCGAGAGATCTCACCGACCGCGGCGACCGATGTGCCGAAGAGCGGGCCGATAATCATGTCGGCGCCGTCCTCGACGGCAGCGAGAGCCGCAGCGCGGGCACCGTCCGGCGTGCCCTGGGTATCCTTCGGGATCATCACGAGATTGCCGCCGGCGCGCTCGAACAGGGCCAGTTCAGCCGCGCGCAGCAGGCGCAGGCTCTCGGCGCGGGCGCCGCTGTTCTCGCTGGAGAAAGGCAGGAGAAGCGCGATACGGGCGAGCTCGCGATCCGCCATGTGCGGCGGAATCAGCCCGGTCTGGACTTCCGGTTCCGGCTCGGGTTCCGGCTCGGGCGGGGTTTCGATTACCGGTTCGCGCTCGACCACCACGGGGGGCGGCGGAGGCGGCGCGGTCGTGCCGCACGCGGCCAGCGACACGGCGGCCATGAGAAGAAGGAGGCGCGACGGCCAGCTTTGTGCGAAGCTCGGCAAGTTTCCCGAAGAACGCATTGCAACATCCTGATTCATGACACGATCACCCAGCGAATTTCAGCCTGAAGCTATCCGGCCAGACACGCGCGGGCAAGCACTCGCTCCCGGGCTTTATCTGGTGGCTACACCGATCGGCAATCTGCGCGACATCACCCTGCGCGCGCTGGACGTGCTCAGGGCTGCGGATCGCATTCTGGCCGAGGATACGCGTGTGACCCGCAGACTGCTTGATGCCTACGAGATTGAAGGGCGATTGCAGGCCTATCATGACCACAATGCGGAAAAGGTAAGGCCCGAGCTTCTCGAGGCCCTGGCGAGCGGTGAAACCATTGCCATGGTGTCCGATGCCGGCACGCCCATGGTGTCCGATCCGGGCTACAAGCTGGCGCGCGCCGCCATCGAGGCCGGGGCCGATGTGATTGCCATTCCCGGAGCCTCGGCTCTGCTGGCCGCTCTTTGCATCGCTGGACAGCCGACCGACCGTTTCACCTTCGCGGGCTTTCCCCCGCCCAAGACCGTCGGTCGCGAGAAATGGCTGCAATACCTGCCCGATCGCACCGGTACGCTGGTCTTCTATGAAGGTGTGTCCCGGATTTCCGACAGCCTTGCGAGCATGGCCAGGATCCTCGGCGATCGGCCGGCGGCAGTGTGCCGGGAATTGACCAAACTGCACGAGGAGGCGCGTCGCGGGTCCCTGAGCGAATTGGCCGCCCACTACGCCGAAGCCGGGCCGCCGCGCGGCGAAGCAGTCATCGTGGTAGGCCCGCCTGCCGATACCGACTGGTCGGCGGAGCAGATCGATCTCGCCCTGCAGGAGGCGCTCGCGGAGATGCGGGTCAAACAGGCCTCGGCCCATGTGGCGGAGATGTCCGGTTGGTCCAAGCGCGACGTCTACGCCCGCGCCATCGCCCTGCGGTCTGACGCCGAATGAGCCGCCGGCGCGCCGAGCGTTTCGGTCGCCTGGCCGAATTGGTGGCCGCTGTCTTTCTTGTTCTCAAGGGTTACCGGGTTCATGCCCGCCGTGCCCGGACCGCGGCCGGTGAGGTCGACCTGGTCGCCTCTCGCGGCGAATATCTCGCCTTTGTCGAGGTGAAGGCCCGGCCCGCACTCGACGCGGCGCAGGCAGCGCTGGGCAACCGGCAACGCGATCGTATCCTGCGCGCTGCTGCGAGCTGGCGGGCGGCGCATCCCCGCCTGGCTCACCTGACCCCGCGATATGATCTCGTTCTCATCGCGCCCTGGCGCTGGCCGGTTCATCACCGGGCGGCCTGGCTGCCCGAGGGCCGGCATGCGGCAGATCTCCTGTGACGCCGTTATCGATCCGTAAGGATGCGTCAAGACCCACTCTGGAGTATGCCTGTTGTGTTGATTCGCCCGCCGGAGGACCTCATGCGTTCGCTCACTGGATTTTCCCTTCGGGCCCTGCTGCCCGCATGCCTGGTCTTCCTCTCCGCCTGCGCCTCCGTCCAGGAAGAACGCTCCATCGGGCGCGAGCTTGATGACGCCAATGCGTCCCTGGCGATCAAGTCGGCCATGCTGCGCAGCGAGGGTTTCGCGCTCGAGGGTGTCGATGTCGAGGTGACCGAAGGCATCGCCCTTCTGACTGGCACTGTTCCGCGTGAGGACGACAGCCTGATGGCGGAATGCCTGACCTGGTCGTCTGTTGCCGTCCGCGCTGTCGCGAACGAATTGACCGTCGGTCCGGCCGGCGGTTTCCGGGATCGCACGCGCGACGCCTGGATCACCCAGCGTGTCCGCGGCCGTCTCCTCGCGGATCGCAGCGTGCGCAGCGTGAATTTCAATGTCGAGGTCTATGCCGGCAAGGTCTATCTGCTTGGCGTTGCACGCACCCGCGGCGAGCTTGAACGGGCGAGCGGTCATGCTGCCCTGGTCGAGGGTGTCGTCGAGGTCGTGAGCTATGTCCGGGTGTCCGGTATACCCAGCGACATGCCTTCGCGCGGCGAGCGCCGGGCGGCAGCCTGTGGCGGCGAAGCGTTGCCGGCTCTTGAACAAGGCGCGGAAAACCTTAACTCCGAGCCGCAATTGATGGGCGGTCCGGAGGGCTGAATAAATGGTGATGCGTGTCGCGGTCCAGATGGACCCGGTCGAACACGTCGATGTCGATGCCGACACGACGTTCGCAATGATGGAAGAGGCCCAGGCCCGCGGTGCCGAGCTCTGGGTCTACCAGCCCGATCACCTGGCCTGGGAAGAGGGCCGCGTCCTCGCCCGCGCCCGTCCGGTCACGGTCCGGCACGTCCAGGGCGAGCATGCGGATCTTGGCGAAGAAGTTCGCCTGGATCTCGCCGAGGATATCGATGTCGTGCTGATGCGGCAGGACCCGCCCTTCGACATGGCCTATCTGACGGCGGCCCATATTCTCGAATTCCTCAAGGGCCGGACACTGGTTCTCAATGACCCCTTCTGGGTCCGTTCCAGTCCCGAGAAACTCGTCCCCCTCCTGTTCGCCGAATATGGTCCGGCGACCCTGATCACCCGGGACGAGACGGCCATCCGGGATTTCCGGGACCGTTACGGCGACGTCGTCATCAAGCCGCTCTTTGGCAATGGCGGCGCCGGCGTGTTTGCTATGAAAGAGGGCGACGGCAATTTCTCGGCGCTGCTCGAAATGTTCCTGACCTCGTCGCGGGAACCGGTGATCGCCCAGCAATTCCTTCCGGACGTTTCCAAGGGTGACAAACGCATCCTTCTCATCGACGGCGAGCCGGTTGGTGCGATCAATCGCGTGCCGCAGGCCGGCGAAGCCAGATCCAACATGCACGTTGGAGGTGTGGCCGAACCGAGCGGGCTCGACGATGCCGATCGCCGGATCTGTGACGCCATCGGCCCGCTGCTCAAGGAGCGCGGTCTGGTCCTGGTCGGAATCGACGTGATCGGTGGTAAGCTGACGGAGATCAATGTCACATCTCCAACAGGGGTTCAGGAGCTCAAGCGCTTCTCCGGCATCGATACCTGTGCGGTGTTCTGGGACGTTGTGGAAAACAAGCTCCGGAATGACGGATAATTTACACGCTTGACGTGTGAGTGGCTTTAATTCACTCTTAGTTCTGTCTTTGTTCTTCATTTATTCCATTGCATGTGGAAAACCTAATGGAGCCATAGGCTTAGCAATCGAGCGCCGAAAACGGTGTCCGGGAGTGGATCGATCATGTCTGCCAGAACGACATCCGTGGCCTTTGAAGGCAGTGAAGCGCGCATTGTTGACGTGCAGGTCCAGACCGCCGGCGGCGCGCAACCGGTATTCTCCGTTGTGGGGCTTGCCGACAAGGCCGTGGCGGAGAGCCGCGAACGTGTCCGCGCAGCCTTCGCCGCCCTGGGGCTTTCACTCCCGCCCAAACGTCTGATTGTAAACCTGGCTCCGGCAGACCGGCCGAAGGAAGGTTCGCATTTCGACCTGCCGATCGCCCTCAGCCTGATGGCCGAAATGCAGGTGATCCCGCGCGATGCTGTCGAGGAATACCTGGTGTTCGGCGAGCTCGGTCTCGACGGTCGGACCAGCGCCGTGCCGGGCTGTCTTCCCGCCGCCGTGGCCGCGAATGCCGCGGGTCTGGGTCTGATATGTCCGGAGGCATGCGGGCCGGAAGCGGCCTGGGCGGGTGGCGATCTCGCGGTTCTCGCGCCCGCCTCGCTGATCCAGCTGATCAATCATTTCAAGGGGACCCAGGTCCTGTCGCGCCCCCTGCCCGGAGAGCTGGAAGCGGCCGGAGATCTGCCCGACCTCAACCAGGTGAAGGGTCAGGAATCCGCCAAGCGCGCCCTGGAAATCGCGGCTGCGGGAAATCACAATCTCCTCATGGTCGGCCCGCCCGGCTCGGGCAAATCCATGCTTGCGGAACGTCTGCCCGGGCTTCTGCCGCCGCTGGAGCCCGAGGAATTGCTCGACGTGTCCATGATCCACTCCGTGGCCGGTCTGCTTGAGAGAGGACGCCTGACCCGGCGTCGACCCTTCCGCTCGCCGCACCACTCGGCCTCAATGGCCGCCATGGTGGGGGGCGGGATGCGCGCGCGGCCGGGCGAGGCCTCTCTCGCCCATCGCGGCGTACTCTTCCTCGATGAATTGCCGGAATTCCACCCCCAAGTGCTCGACAGTCTCCGCCAGCCGCTGGAGACCGGAAACATCACCGTTGCACGCGCTAACGCTCACATCTCCTATCCGGCCCGTTTCCAGCTTGTCGCCGCCATGAATCCCTGTCGCTGCGGCGGGGGCGGCCAGGATGGCGCGGCCTGCCGCAGGGGCCCGCGCTGCGCGATGGATTACCAGGCCCGGATTTCCGGTCCGATGATGGACCGGATAGATCTCCAGATCGAAGTGCCGGCAGTGACGCCCGCGGATCTTGCCCTTCCTGCGCCTGTCGAGGGTACGCGGGAAGCGGCGGCTCGCGTTGCAACGGCGCGCGAGATCCAGGCGCATCGCGGTTGTCTCAATGCGCAGCTTCCGCCGGACAAGCTCGATCATGTTGCTGCGCCGGATGCTGCCGGAGAGGCCCTGATCAACCAGGCCGCGATGGTGCAGGGTCTGACCGCCCGCAGCTATCACCGGGTGCTGAGAGTGGCGCGGACCATTGCCGATCTCGACGGTGTAGAGTCTGTCCGGCGAATCCATATCGCGGAGGCCCTGGCCTGCCGGCGGACGCGAACGGGCCGGACGGATCCGGTGCCAGGTGTAATTGGCTAGGCAGGCGGCCCGGCCTCGCGCAGACAGGCATTGCGCACCCGCCCCGGCATGGTCTGGACGAGCGGTGCATGCGCAGCCGGTCGAACGACGGATCGTTAACCCAATCCGGTCAATTATTTGCGGGTCATGACGCGCAAGACGCCGACACCGCCAGAGGCCGGCACCGGACCCGTTTCCACGGAGGCCGGTGAAACGGCCCCGATCGACGTGCCTGAACAGGCGCGGGCAGACCTGCTGTTTGCTGCGCTGGACGCGGTCGGCGAGCTGGTCCTGGTGCGCGATGCCCGCGGCAAGGTCAGCTATGTCAACGCGGCCTTCCTCGCCGCATTCGGCGGACAGCGCTCCGACTGGGTCGGGCGCTGGTTTTCCGTGGCCCCGCCCGCCCTGGAAGATGGTGCCCGCCGCTATGACATGCTGATGCGAACCCGCAAGGGCCCGGTCTGGATCGAGTGGGATGAACGCCTGCTTCCCGCCGGCGAGGGCGTGATTACGGTCGGCCGAGATGTCAGCGCCCGGCGCGAAGCCCATGCCAGCATGGAGGCCTCGCAGAAGGCCAAATCGCTTTTCTTCGCCGCCGTCACCCATGAATTGCGTACGCCGCTCGCCGGTGCCAAGGGCATGGCGGGCCTGCTCGAAGCCACGCCGCTGCGACCCGACCAGGCCGATTACGTCCGCTCGATGGCGGCGTCTACGGAACACGCCCTGGCCATGGTCGATGATATTCTCGATCTCTCGCGCCTGGAGGCTGGCAAGCTGGTGCTGCGTCCCGAACGCACGGACATCGCCGCGCTGGTCTGCGAAACCGTCGAGCTCGTCGCGCCCCGGGCGCACGAGAAAGGCCTGGAAATCGCGGTCGTGCAGGCCGCCGGCGCGCCGCGCGAGATCGAGGCGGATGCCTCCCGGCTCAAGCAGATCCTCTTCAACCTGATCGGCAATGCGGTGAAATTCACCCATGAGGGCGGCGTCCGCATCGATCTGGACAATAATCCGGGCAGTGACGGCGAGCCCCGCCTGACGCTGTCCGTCACGGATAGCGGTCCGGGCATTTCGCAGACAGACCAGAAAAGCCTGTTCGAACATTTCGAGCGCGGCGCAGCCGAGCGCGACGGCGCCGAGAGCGGGGCGGGCCTCGGCCTGGCCATGGTGCGCCGCCTGGTCGAGGCGATGGAGAGTTCCGTCGGCGTCGAGAGCCAGCCGGGGCAGGGCGCTCGCTTCTGGGTAACGTTCGAGCTTCCCGTCTTCGGCGCCGCGAGCGCGGGCGAGCTGGCCGGCCGGGAAATGGCGATCGCCTCGCCCAATCCGATCCTGCGCTCGGCCATGGGCGCGCAATTGCGGGCGCTGGGGGCAGACGTCGTCGAGATCGACCGGAGCGACCGCCTGGTCGCGGCGGCGGGCCGCGAACTCCTGCTCGACAGGGCCTGGCAGGCCGAGGCCGGTTCGGTCCGGGCGGCCCACGCCTGGCTGCTGGTCACGCCGGCAGAGAAAGACAGCGTTATTTCCGACCTGCCCGACGGGGTAGATGGCTGGCTGGTCAAACCGGTCCGGCGCTCCAGCCTCGTCGAACAGGTCACCGGTCGTGCCGCGATCGCTCCGGCACCGGCCGAACCGGAGGGCCTTGAGAGCGCCGAGGCAGAAATGCCAGCCACGCTCGACGGCCTGGCCGTGCTGATCGCCGAGGACGATCCGGTGAATGCTCTCATCGCCCGGCGCACGCTGGAAAAGCGAGGAGCCCGGGTGACGGTGGTCGAATCCGGAACGGCGGCCCTGCAATTGCTCGAGGAAGGCGGTCATGACGCCGCCCTGCTCGACCAGCGCATGCCCGGCATGGATGGTCCGACAGTGGCGCGCATGGCGCGACTTGCGGGCGTCGCCCTGCCGCTGATTGCCCTGACCGCGAATTCCAGCGAGGCCGATCGCCAGGTCTGCCTCGAGGCCGGGATGAATGAATTCCTCACCAAACCGGTTGATCCGGATGACCTCTTCGTAACCCTCGCACGCTTGTGCGCCGACCAGAACCGGGCCAGCATGCAGGGCTGATCCCTTTCGGCGAGGAGTTCCCGGACATGTCTGACGGCCAATCAATTTCGTCGAACGGGGGACGGGCGACCTGGCTCCAGACCCTGACGGTCTATTTCACGCCGGTGATGCTCTCCATGCTGGTGCTGGGTTTTGCCAGCGGCCTGCCCCTCTACATGGTGTTCCAGAAACTGTCCTACTGGCTGCGGGATGCCGGTATCGACCGGTCCACCATCGGATTCTTCTACTTCGTGACACTCGCCTATTCGTTCAAATTCCTTTGGGCGCCGGTTGTCGACCGCGTGAAGATACCTGTCTTGCACGACATGCTGGGCGCGCGGCGGTCCTGGATCGTAACGGCGATCGGCGGCACCGTGATCGCGCTCGTGATCATCGCGTTGTCCGACCCGAGCGGCGCCAGCTATCGCCGCGCCGATGATGGTTCGCGGCAGGCGGGGATCAGCGCGGGCGAATACTCAATTCTCATGGATTCGCTTGATGCGGCACAGTGGCCGGAAGAGGAAGATCCGCGCGTTGAAGCAGTTGAAGCCGACCTGCTTCGCGCGGAGCCCGTTCGCGAGATCGCGGAAAATGGCGAGGAAACCGTCTGGTTGCCAGTCGATGATTACCGCCGCCTGCTGGATCTGCTTCGGGCCGACGAGCACTTCGATTCGATGAAGGAGTTCAGGCCATTATCTGCGCTTCTGCCCATCGTCATCGCGGCGATGTTGCTTGCCTATTCCGGCGCGACCCTCGATGTCGGCATCGATGCCTGGCGCATCGAATCCGCGCCAAACGACATGCAGGCGAACATGGCTGCGGCGTATTCCTTCGGCTATCGCATCGCCTACCTGACCTCGGCGCTTGGACTGGCCATATCGGAATGGGGTGACTGGAGTATCTCCTTCCTCGCCATGGCAACGGCGATGGGCATTTCCGCCGTGCTGGTCTTCTTCATGAAGGAACCGGTGGCCGGCGCCGGAAAGCGCGAGCTGGAGGGCAGTAATTTCGGTATCAAGGTGGTGCGGGCGGTCTGGGAGCCATTCAAGGCCTTCTTCGAGCGCCTCGGCTGGTGGATTATCCCGGTCATCGCCCTGATTTCGCTCTACCGGATCAGTGATTTCACCATGGGGGTGATGGCGTCTCCCCTGTATTCGGATCTCGATTTCGACCGCGCTGTCGTCGGCGGAATCCAAGGCGGGCCCGGCCTGGCGGCGACGATGTTCGGCCTCTTCCTTGGCGGCGTGTTCGCCTATCGCATCGGGTTGATGAAATCGCTGGTGATCGGCCTGGTCATCACGCTGGTGACCAATGGTGCCTACGCATGGTTGGCGGCTACCGCCGGGCCGGAGGATGTCTGGAAACTGTCTATCGCGATCGTCGGCGACAATCTGGCCGGCGGCTTCGTCACGACCGTCTTCATAGCCTATCTGTCCAGCCTTGTAGATCCGGCAAATGCGGCCACCCAGTATGCCTGGGTCAGCTCATTCTACGCCCTGTTTGCGAAATTCCTGTCGGGCTTCTCGGGCGTCCTCGCTGATGCGGTCGGCTGGGTAATGTTCTTCGTGCTCACTGCAGGCTGGACGATACCGGCCGGGATCGTGCTGTTCATCGTCGCGACCTATGGACCACCCGGTGCGCGCGGCAAGATGACGTTTGCCGAACGTGAAACTGCGGACTGAGCAATCCGGTCCGAAGAAAAAGCGGCGTCCTAGCTCGCCGCCTCGACTTCGTGATGTTCCGGATCATAGGCAGCCAGTGCGGCCAGGGTGGTGATGTCGCTCACCGATGAGCCCAGGCGCGCGATCTGTACCGAGGATTCCAGGCCCAGCAAGATCGGCCCGATCGCCGTAGCACCGCCAGCGACACGCAGCAGCTTGGTTGCGATCGAGGCCGAGTGGATAGCCGGCATGATCAGAATGTTCGCCGGGCCCTTCAGGCGCGAGAACGGGTAGAGGAAGCGGTGTGACGGGTCGAGCGCGACGTCGACATTCATCTCGCCCTCGTATTCGAAATCGACCTTGCGCTCGTCGAGGATCTGCACGGCGCGCTGGAGCTTGTCGGAGCGCTGGCCCGACGGATTGCCGAAATTCGAATAGGACAGAAAGGCGACACGCGGCGTGAATCCGAAACCGCGGGCGGCCTCGGCGGCCTCCACGGCGATATCGGCCAGGGCCTCGCTGTCGGGAAATTCCGTGACATTGGTGTCGGCGATGAAGAGCGTGCGGTGATTGGCGAGCGCAATCGACATGCCCATCACGCGCTGGCCCTCGGCCGGATCCAGCACCAGCTGCACATCCCGCAGCGCGGCGTCATAGGAGCGAGTCGTACCCGTCACCATGCCGTCCGCATCGCCCAGTTTGACCATGCAGGCCGAGAAGACATTGCGGTCATTGTTGACGAGGCGCTGCACATCCCGGCGCAGATAGCCGCGGCGCTGCAGGCGCTCGTAGAGGAAATCCGAATAGTCGGCATTGCGCTCGGAGAGGCGCGCATTGACGATCTCGATCGCGTCCTCCGGCACGCCGACGAGGCGCATGTTTGCCTTGGTGATTTCCTCGCGGCCCACGAGGATCGCCTTGCCCAATTCCTGGTTCTGGAAGGCATAGGCGGCCCGGATGACGGACGGCTCTTCGCCTTCCGCGAAGACGATGCGGCGGCCATGTCCCATCACCGCGCCCTGGATGCGTTGCAGCAGGGCTGCGGTCGGGTCGAGGCGCCGCGCCAGCGAGGCGCGATAGGCCATCATGTCCGGAATGGGCTTGCGCGCGACACCCGTATCCATCGCGGCCTGCGCCACATAGGGCGGCACATAGGAAATCAGGCGCGGATCAAACGGCGACGGGATGATGTAGTCCTTGCCGAAGCTCGGCCGGGCACCGTGATAGGCCGCGGCGACTTCATCCGGCACATCTTCCTTGGCCAGGGCAGCCAGGGCCTGGGCCGCGGCAATCTTCATTTCCTCATTGATCGTTCGGGCGCGCACATCGAGGGCGCCGCGGAAGATGTACGGGAAGCCGAGCACATTGTTGACCTGGTTGGGATAGTCCGACCGGCCCGTGGCCACGATGGCGTCCGGGCGCACGGCACGGGCATCTTCGGGGGTGATTTCCGGATCCGGATTGGCCATGGCGAAGATGATCGGATCATCGGCCATGGTCTTCACCATATCCTGGGTCAGGGCGCCGGCGACCGAGAGGCCGAGGAAACAATCAGCCCCGTCGACGGCTTCGGCCAGCGAGCGCTTGTCGGTCTGGACCGCGTGGGCGGCCTTCCACTGGTTGAGATTGTCCCGCTCGGTATGGATCACGCCGCGGGAATCGCACAGCAGCGCGTTCTCAGCGCGCACGCCCATGCCCTTGATCAGTTCGAGCACGGCAATACCGGCGGCACCGGCGCCGTTGACCACGACCTTGAGGTCTTCGATGCGGCGATTGGTGAGCTGGCAGGCATTGATGATGCCGGCGGCGGAGATGATCGCCGTGCCATGCTGGTCGTCATGGAACACGGGCACGTCGAGAAGTTCGCGCAGGCGCTGTTCGATGATGAAGCTTTCCGGCGCCTTGATGTCTTCCAGATTGATGCCGCCGAACGTGTTGCCGAAACGCTTGACGCATTCGATGAAGGCATCCGCGTCTTCTTCCTCAACTTCGATGTCGATGGCATCGATATCGGAGAAGCGCTTGAACAGAACGGCCTTGCCTTCCATCACCGGCTTCGATGCCATGGCGCCGAGATTGCCGAGACCGAGGATGGCCGTACCGTTGGAAATGACGGCGACCATATTGCCCTTCGACGTGTAGTCGTAGACCGCGTCCGGATCCTCGGCGATCGCCTTAACCGGCACGGCAACGCCCGGGGAATAGGCGAGAGAGAGGTCGCGCTGGGTCGCCATCGGCTTGGTCGGCGAGAGGGCAAGCTTGCCCGGCGTGGGTTCGCGGTGGAAGGCGAGGGCTTCTTCATCCTCGACCGGGCTGGTTCTGTCGCTCATCGATGCGCGTCCTCGTGCGGGTGGATTTCCCCTGTGAAGTAGCGCTCTAGCCGCTTCGCACCCTTGCGCGCAAGGTGAATTCTCGCCAGTTTCGGCGCCGATGAATGCGCACGCCACGATACCGGTCCCCATGGATCGCGATTTTCCTTCCGCGGAAGGCGCGACACCGATGATGGTCCAATACTTGGCGCTGCGGGCCCAGGCGCCGGGTGATGCCCTGCTGTTTTATCGCATGGGCGATTTCTACGAACTCTTCTTCGACGATGCTGTCCGAGCGGCGGCCGCGCTCGATATCGCGCTGACCAAGCGCGGCGAGCATGCGGGTCAGCCCATCCCGATGTGCGGCGTGCCTGCAGCCACCGCCGAGGCCTATCTGGCGCGCCTGATCAAGGCCGGGTTCAAGGTCGCGGTCGGTGAGCAGACCGAAGACCCCAAGGCGGCCAAGGCGCGCGGCGGATCCAAGGCCGTGGTACGGCGGGAAATCACCCGCGTCGTGACACCGGGAACGCTTACGGAAGAGGCCCTGCTGGACCCGCGTTCCGCTAATCGTATCGCGGCCCTGGCGCGCACACCGGCCGGCGAGGCGGCGATTGCCTGGGCGGAAGTGTCGACCGGGGAATTCGCTGTCAGCGCGGTTCAGGGCGCCAATGTCGCGGCGGAAATTGCGGCGATGGCTCCGGCGGAATTGCTGGTCGAGGAAAGCCGTTTTGCCGATGCTGCCGGGATCGCACCGCGCAGCACGATCACACCCCTGCCGCGTGCCAAGTTCGATGCTGCGTCTGCCGAGCGTCAGCTGAAAGACCAGTTCGGGGTCAAGGATCTGGAAGCCTTCGGCGATTTCTCCCGCGCCGAACATGCAGCGCTGGGGGCCTTGCTGGATTATCTCGCCCTGTCGCAGGCCGGCGCCTCGGCCAAGCTCTCTCCGCCGCGCCAGGTCACCGAGGGCCAGGTCCTGGCGGTGGATCCGGCGACCCGGGCGAGTCTCGAGATCGACCGGACCCTGGCGGGTGCCCGCAAGGGGTCGCTGCTGGATGCGATCGACCGCACGGTCACCGCGCCCGGCGCGCGTTGTCTGGCCGAGCGCCTTGCCCGTCCGCTGACCGATGCACCCCGTATCGAGGCGCGGCTGGACGCCATCAGTTTCTTCGAGGCCAATACCGCGCTGCGCCAGGATGTCCGGGACCGGCTGAAGGCCGCCGGCGATTCCGAGCGCGCCCTGACCCGGCTTCTGGTCGGACGCGGCGGTCCGCGTGATCTCAAGGCGCTGAGCGCGGCTCTCCAGGAAGGCGAAGCTCTCGCCGGTCTCGTGCATGCCCAGCCCATCGACGCACCGCCGACGGAAATAGCAACCGGGCTGGACGCGCTCTCCCTGGCCGACAAGACGGAGCTGGCGGTTCTGCTCGCCGATCTCGAACAGGCGATCAGCGATGAACCGCCGCTGATGGCGCGCGATGGCGGTTTCGTCGCCGAGGGCTGGATGTCGGAGCTGGACGAGGCCCGCAAGCTGCGGGATGAGAGCCGTCGCGTCGTTGCGGGTCTGCAGCAGACCTATGCCGAGGATACCGGCGTTTCCTCGCTGAAGATCAAGCACAACAATGTGCTGGGCTATTTCGTCGAGGTCACGGCCAAGAATGCCGACGGGCTGATGGAGTCAGAACGTTTCATCCACCGCCAGACCATGGCCAATGCTGTCCGGTTCACGACGACCGAGCTGGCAGAGCTGGAAGCGAAAATCGCCGGTGCCGGCGAACGGGCGCTGGCGATGGAGCTGGATGTGTTCGAGGCGCTGAGAACGCGCGTCGACGCCTGTGCACAGACCATTCGCGACGCGGCCCGGGCGCTGGCCGAATTCGACGTGGCATCTGCCCTGGCGCAATGGTCGGTCGAGACGAATGCCTGCCGGCCAAAGATCGAGACCGGTACGGTGTTCGAGATCGAGGGCGGGCGCCACCCGGTGGTCGAGCGCGCGCTGGAACGCTCCGGCGAGGGCCGGTTCACGCCCAATGCCTGCTCGTTGGACGGTGCGGGTGAAGCCGCGCCCCGGCTGATGCTGGTGACCGGCCCGAACATGGCGGGTAAGTCCACCTATCTGCGCCAGAATGCACTGATCCTGATGCTGGCGCAGTCGGGCTGTTTCGTTCCGGCCGAGACCGCACGGATCGGCCTGGCGGACCGCCTCTACTCGCGCGTCGGTGCGGCGGACGACCTTGCCCGCGGCCGCTCGACCTTCATGGCGGAAATGATCGAGACCGCCGCCATTCTCAACCAGGCGACTGAGCGCAGTTTTGTCATTCTCGACGAGATCGGGCGCGGCACAGCGACATTCGACGGCCTCTCGATTGCCTGGGCCGCAGCGGAACACCTGCACGGTGTGAATGCCTGCCGCGCCTTGTTTGCCACGCATTATCACGAACTGACCCGGCTGGCCGAAGACCTTGAAGCGGCGGGCAATTGCTCGCTGAAGGCCAAGGAATGGAAGGGCGAGCTCGTCTTCCTGCACGAGGTGGGCCCGGGAGCGGCGGACCGGTCCTACGGTATCGAGGTCGCACGCCGGGCGGGACTGCCCGCGTCCGCGCTCGGCCGGGCACAGACCATTCTCGACCGGCTGGAAGCCGAGGGTGCGCCCGCGGCGGCGCTGGCGGATCTGCCCCTGTTCGCCGCCACTCCGGTACCTGTCGAATCGGGCCCGTCGGACGTGGAAAATCGGCTCGCGGAGATCGATCCGGACAATCTTTCGCCGCGCGACGCACTGGACGTGCTCTACGCACTCAAATCTCTTGCCCGAGACGCGTGACGACCCCGGCGGACGCGTCTAGATTGGCCGGACGATGAGCTTGTCCGTTTTGCCAGCCTCCCTGAACGCGTTGAAACTCCGCGCGCAACTCGCCTCTGCGGTATCGCAGCAGGGCTGGGCGGACTCGGCGTCGCGCTCGGCCGGCCTGGCGCATATCCGCAGTGCGATGGACACGTTCGGAGCCCATGCCCGTTCACGCCTGATCGGAGCTGAAGGCGGTGCCCTTGCGGCGAAAATCCTGGCCGATGGACTAGCGGCCTGTCTGCACGCCCTGTTCGATTCCATGGCGAGTGCCGACCCGGTCGGGTCCAAGGGTGTTGCCTTGTGTGCCCAGGGCGGTTTCGGAGCCAACGAACTGGCGCCGAAATCCGATGTGGATCTCCTTCTGGTCAAGCCGGATGACGGTGATGAGGCCACGGATCAATTCCTGCAGAACTTCCTCTATGCGTTGTGGGATCTGAAGATCGATGTCGGCGGTGGCGCCTGCCGGACGATCACCGAGACACTGGATCTGGCCCGGGCCGACGCGTCGGAACGTACGGCACTGCTGAGTCTCAAGCATATCGCCGGGGAACCGCTGGCCTCGGCCGAGCTGGAACAGCGCTTCCGCGAGGAAGTCGTCGCCGGGGACGAGGCGGCCTTCGTGGAGGCCAAGCTCAAGGAACGCGATTCCCGGATCGAGAAGGCCGGCCGCTCGCGCTACACCGTCGAGCCCAATCTCAAGGCCGGCAAGGGCGGCCTGCGAGATCTGCAATTGATGCGCTGGCTGGCGCAATTCCTCTACGGAGCCGATGCGTTCGAGCGCTGGGTGGGCGACCGGCTGCTCTCGGTCGAGGATGTCGCCCGCTATATCGCTGCGGATGATTTCCTCTGGACGGTGCGCTTTCACCTGCACGATCTCACCGGCAGCAAGGATGAGCGCCTGACCTTCGACGTCCAGCCGGAACTGGCTGAACGCATGGGGTTCGAGGATGGTGAGGAGGAAAGCGCGGTCGAGCGTTTCATGCGCGAATATTTCCGCACCGCGATGCATGTGGGTGCGCTGACCCGCCTGGTCTGCGCCAAGCTGGAGGCCGATGCATTGAAATCCCGACCGACCGGTATCGCGCGCTTCCTGCCGGGCCACCTGGCGTCCGGCAATCAAGACCTTGCCGAGTTTGTCGTGCGCGACGGCCGGCTGGATTTCGGCCAGTCCACCGATATCTCCGACGATCCGGTGCGCCTGCTGCGCTATTTCCACATCGCCTCGTCAAATCGCCTCGACCTTCACCCCGAAGCCGTCGCCCGGATCGGGCGTACCCTGCATCATGTCGATGAGGCCTTCCGCAGCGACCCAAGGGCCGCGCGTGAATTCTTCGCTGTCCTGCTGGATGCACCGGCGCCGATGGCGGTGCTGCGCCTGATGACGGAGTCCGGCCTCCTGGGCCGATATATCCCGGAATTCGGGGATGTGGTCGCCCGCACGCAGTTCAACATGTATCACCGCTACACGGTGGATGAGCATACGCTGCATGCGATCGGTCTTCTGCGGGAGATCGAGCAAGGCCTGCATGTCGAGGACCACCCGCTGTCCACCCGGATCGCGCCCCTGATCAAGAACCGCCGGGCGTTGCACCTGGCTGTCCTGCTGCATGACACCGGAAAGGGATCCGGTGATCAATGCATCGAGGGCGCAGCCCGGGCCAAGATCGTCTGCGACCGGCTGGGCCTGGATTCCGCCGAGAGCGGATTGGTGTCCTGGCTCGTGGCGAGCCATCTCCTGATGAGCGATACGGCTCAGCGTCGCGACATCAGCGATCCGCAGACGGTGGCGGATTTTGCCGCTCATGTCGGTACTGTCGAGCGATTGCGACTGCTCACGCTCTTGACCGTTGTCGACATCCGTTCAGTCGGCCCGGGGGTCTGGAACGGCTGGAAAGGGCAGCTGATACGCGAACTTTATGCGGCGACCGAGAATGCGCTGGAACGTGGTGGCGAGGCGTTCGAGGTTGCCCGGGATATCCTGCGTCAGGACACCGAGATTGCCAGATCGCGCATGCGTGACCGACTCGACCGCATCGATCCGGACTTTGCACGCTGGTGGACAAAGGAATTGTCCGACGCCTACTGGCCCCGTTTCGGCGATGAAGACCGGTTCCGGCATGCCGCCTTCGGCCGGCGGGTGAGAAGCGGCCAGACTACAGCCGAGGCCGCGATCCGCGTTGACCGTCGCCGCGCCGCCAGCGAGGTCATGATCTGGGCTCCGGACCGGGACCGCTTGTTTGCAGATCTCGCGGCCGCCTTTGCGGAAATGAGCGCGGACGTCGTCGGCGCCAGTATCGTGACGACGGAATCCGGCCAGGTTTTCGATGTGTTCTTCATCCAGGATACGTCGGGTGCACCCTACGGTCAGGACAATGCCTTCCAGCGCGATGAACTCGTCGCCTATCTGCGCGAGGTCGCGACGGGTGACATGTCGGTCAAGCGCCGACGCAGCATGCCGATGAAACAACGCGATGCGGCCTTCCAGGTCACACCTGCGGTGGATGTCTCGAACGAGTATTCCGGCAAGGCCACGGTCATCGAGGCGTCGGGCCGTGACCGTCCCGGCCTGCTGGCAGACCTCGCCGACATCATCGCCGACAACGGGCTCACCCTCGTCTCGGCGCGTATCGACGGCTATGGCGAGCGGGCGACGGATGTGTTCTACGTGACCCGGGACGGCGCCAAGATGGAGGACGACGAGACGATGGCGCGGGTGCGTGAAGGTCTCCTGTCCGTGCTTCGCGAGAGTGAGACCGTCCTTGACGAAAAGGCAGCCGAGCGCGGTATCGCGCGGGCGAGAGCGAGCGAGTTGAGATAGGCATGAGATTGCTGCGCTCCTCCGCTGTCGTGGGCGGGCTGACGATGGTCAGCCGCATCCTCGGCTTTATCCGGGATCAGATGCTGGCGGCGGTCGCCGGCGACGGTCCGATTGCCGAGGCTTTCGTCGTAGCGCTACGTTTTCCCAATCTCTTCCGCCGGCTGTTCGCCGAAGGCGCGTTCAATGCGGCATTTGTGCCGCTTTATGCCGGCAAGGTGGCATCGGAGGGAGATCAGGAAGCAGCGACGTTCCTGCGGCAAGTTTTGTCGGTCTTGATCGTGACACTGAGCATTTTTGTCGTCGTCACCCAGCTCGTCATGCCTTGGCTGATCCTGATTCAGGTGCCCGGCTGGGACCCACTCAGCAATAAGTTTCAAGCGGCGATACTGTTCACCCAAATCACCATGCCCTACATCCTCCTGATGTCGGTTACGGCGATGCTGGGTGGGGTTCTGAATTCCCATGACCGGTTCGTCGTTGCTGCCGGTGCGCCGGTATTGCTCAACCTCATATTGATTTCTATTCTTGCAACAGCACCGCCGGACCAGATGCAGGTCGGGCTACGACTGAGCATCGGGGTCACGTTATCGGGGTTTGCCCAGGCCGGGTTTCTGTACTGGGGGTGTGTCCGATCCGGAATCAAGCTGTCGATCGGCCTGCCGCGTCTGACGCCCGGCGTAAAGCGTCTCATTGCGCTCGGTGTGCCCGGAGCAATTGCAGCGGGTGTCACCCAGATCAACATTATCGTCAGCCAGATGATCGCCTCGGGTCAGGACGGCGCCGTCGCACTGCTTTACTACGCGGACCGCCTGTACCAATTGCCGTTAGGCGTGATCGGTATTGCGATGGGTGTGGCGCTGCTGCCGACTCTGACCAAGCGTTTGCGTGATGGCGATGGCCAGGGTGCTGACAACGCGATGAATCGAGCGCTCGAAATGTCCATGGCGCTCACTTTGCCGGCTGCGATTGCAATGTTCGTGATGCCGAACTTTCTCGTCGAGGGTCTATTTGAGCGCGGCGAATTCGATGCCGAGGCGTCGATGGGCACCGCTATGGCCGTCAGAGCCTTTGCGGTCGGCTTGCCGGCGTTTGTCTTGATCAAGGTGTTCGCGCCGGGCTTCTTCGCGCATGAGGACACCAAGACGCCCATGCGTTTCGCCGCGGTGTCGATGCTCATCAATGTCGTCGCGGGTCTGGCTCTGTTCAACTATATCCGAATTGAGCATCCGGATTTCGGCCATGTTGGCCTCGCGGCCGCAACGAGCCTGGCCGGTTGGGTAAACGCGCTCCTGCTGATGATCGTCTTGCAGCGCCGGGGTAGGCTGAACGTTGATGCCCGTTTGCGAGGCAAGATACCGCGCATCCTTGTCGCGGCAGTTTTGATGGGCGTCTTGGTCTGGTTCATGGCGCGGCACGCCGACACGATCACGACCTTGGCTTTGGATAATCGGCTGCTCGCCGTCGTGCTGGCCAGTGGGGCCGGAGCAGCGGTGTACGCAGTCTTATGTGTGATCACGGGCGCGGTCCGCCCGTCTGAAGTCCTCAATGCGGTTCGCCGCAGCTGACTTCCCGCTTGAGCGCAGCCGGATGCGCCGCTATCACCCGCTGAGTTTCAACCTCCGTCCAAACGAGGCGTTCCATGAGCGACACCCCGACCGATTATCACGGCCCCAAGCGCGTCCTGTCCGGCATGCAGCCCACGGGCAGCCTGCACCTGGGCAATTATCTGGGCGCCCTAAAGAACTGGGTCTCGCTCCAGGAAGATGGCGGCTGGGATTGTTTCTACTGTGTGGTGGACCTGCACGCGATCACCCTGCCGCATGACGCCTCCGCTCTCCCGGACGCCGTCCGCTCGGCCGCTGCCGCCTATATTGCGTCCGGCGTCGATCCGGATAAAAGCGCGATTTTTGCCCAATCGGCCGTGCCCGAACACGCCGAACTGGCCTGGATCTTCAACTGTATCGCGCGCCTCGGCTGGCTCGAGCGGATGACCCAGTTCAAGGACAAGGCGGGCAAGGACAAGGAGCGCGCCTCTGTCGGCCTGTTCACTTATCCGGTGCTGCAGGCGGCCGACATCCTCGTCTACAAGGCGACACACGTGCCGGTGGGTGAGGACCAGAAACAGCATCTGGAACTGTGCCGGGACATCGCGGCGCGTTTCAATCGCGATTTCGGCAATGGCGAGGCCGTGTTCCCGTTGACCGAACCGGTCATCCAGGGTCCGGGCGCGCGCATCATGAGCCTGCGCGACGGGTCGTCGAAAATGTCCAAATCGGACGTTTCGGACAATTCCCGTATCAATCTCGATGACGATGCCGACAAGATCGCGCGCAAGATCAAGAAGGCAAAGACGGATCCTGAACCGCTGCCGGAAACGGTCGAAGCGCTAGACGCCCGTCCGGAAGCCTCCAACCTCGTCGGTATTTATGCGGCGCTGACCGGCCGGACCCAGGCCGATGTGCTTGGCGAGTTCGGCGGCCAGGGTTTCGGAGCGTTCAAGCCGGCGCTGGCTGATATCGCCGTCGAATACCTCGCGCCGATTTCCGATGAATACCGGCGCCTGATCTCTGATAAGACCGAGATTGACCGCATCCTCACAGTTGGCGCCGAGCGAGCCCGCGAAGTGGCCGAGCCGGTCGTTCGGGAAGCCAAGAAAGTCGTCGGATTCTGGGGCTAGTTCCGATACTGATTTCGGATGTGATTTCGGGGGAGACGGGACGAGAGGTCGCATGGCTGGACCACACCGGTTCGCCTAGACCTGCGTCCAGACAAGGAGACCCGTATGCGTATGTCCGCCTGGATGCTGATGGCATCTTCCGCCCTGATCCTGACCGCCTGTGGTGCCGCCGACGAGGCCGCGCCGGAGCATGCCGGTGATCACGCTGCCATGTCGCACGAAGACCCGGCGGCGTCCGTAGCTCTGCCGGACAATGGCGTCACGCCCGTCATCGATGTGCGTACGACCTGGATGCGGCCGCATCCGCAGGGCCGCGATGTCACGGCGGCGTATTTCACCGTCTATCTGGAAGCCGGCGCTGCGGACCGTTTCATCGCCGCCGAGGTCGAGGGAGCGGAATGGGTTGAGCTTCACGGCCATACCGTCGACCCGGAAACCGGCATGATGAGCATGCATGAAGTCGGTCCGCAGGTTCTCGGACAGGCCGGGCCGATGGTCTTCGTACCCGGTGGCCGCCATCTGATGGTGTTCGGGCTCGATCCGGTGAATGAGGGTGATGAGGTCGCCGGCCGGCTGATCTTCGAGCGCGCCGGTGCGGTCGATGTCGTCTTCCAGGTCCGATCGGTTCCGCCGGGCCCGTCCGAATACTAGTCCCCGTCGCGTTTTCTGTAGGCGTCCGGATCATAGCTGCGCGGCGGCCGCGGCCAGAACAGGCGTGCCAGCCAGCCGCCAAGCAGGATGACAGGCAGCAGGAAGAGGCCGGCCGGATTCTGCTGCATCGCGAACAGGACCACGAAGAAAAAGACGCCAAGCGCCGCCAGCGCCAGGCCGAGGCCGAACATGATCACCATGAAGGCCAGGGTTTGGCCTTCGAGATAACGGATCTGTGCGTCATGCGGTGCCAGGGCGATATGAAGGTCCCGCAGGAATACGCCGAAACTGTCGGCGCGATTGCGCCATTGCCCGGGAGCCTGCCAGCTGCGTGATCCGATGATCACTGGATCACCGGTCTCCAGCTTGAGCCGGCAAACGATCTGGCTCTCTTGACCGGCCATCTCGATGGCCAGCCGGATTTCCCGGACCTGGTCCAGCGCGACTTGCCGGATCTGCTCGCCATCCTCGGTCTCAATGCGCAATTCACCGGCTTCAACCGCATATAGACATGTCTTGCTCGCCGCATTGCGACGGTCAATATGTTGTGTTCCGGCCATGCTGAACCCCGATATCAACCCGTTTCGGCAAGGCATTGCTGGACCTTTGCCGACATTCTCGCCAAACTCCCATCGCATGCCGAACCGCAAAAGAAAATTCCTCGTCGTCGCTGATGACAGCCCCGAATGCCGCAAGGCGTTGTATTTCGCCGCGCGACGTGCGCTGGCGACCGGGGCCGGCGTGACTGTGCTGGCAGCGCTGGAACCAGGAGATTTCAATCACTGGATCGGCGTCGCTGAAGCGGCCAAGCGCGAGGCTGAAGCCGCGGCGGAAACCATGTTGGAAAGCATGGCGGAGGATGCGGAAGGCGTGACCGGTCACCGGCCGGAACTTCTCCTGCGGGAAGGTCAGCGAAGTGCCGTCCTTGCGCAATTGCTGGACGAGGATCCGCTGATCTCGCTGCTTATCCTCGGTGCCTCGCCGTCCAGCGAGGGTCCGGGACCGCTTGTCTCGGCACTGGCGCGCGGCAAGGGATTGTTCAGCGGGCGCGCTGTTCCCGTGACGGTCGTGCCCGGCGATATGGAGTGCGAGGAGATCGACGCGCTGACCTGAAGCGTGGCGATTTCGCCCCGTTATCCTATATGTGGCTTTGACGAAGCCAGCGAGGACGGCCGACGCGCATGTTCATCCAGACAGAATCCACTCCCAATCCGAATACGCTCAAATTTCTGCCGGGCCGCGAGATCGCCCCGGGAGCCCCGCGTGAATTCGAAACTGCAGACGATGCGGAAGCATCTCCGCTCGCCAGCGATCTCTTCCTGATCGAGGGCGTGACCGGTGTGTTTTTCGGCGAGGACTATATCGCCGTGACCAAGGGCGAAGACGTCGACTGGGATCACATCAAACCCTTCCTGCTCGGTGCGATCATGGACGGTCTCCAGTCCGGACGGCCCATCCTCGGCGAGGAAACCGGCGCAAGTGGCCACGCCAATTACGAGGGTGAATCCGAGGAAGTGGTGAAGGAGATCATTTCTCTCATCGACACGCGGGTCCGTCCGGCTGTGGCCCAGGATGGTGGCGATATCCTCTTCCATTCCTATCTGTCCGACAGCGGAATCGTGCGGCTGAAAATGCGCGGCGCCTGTGCGGGTTGTCCGTCCTCGACGATGACGTTGAAGGCCGGCATCGAGAACCTGCTCAAACACTACATTCCCGAAATCCAGGCGGTCGAAGCGGTCGAATAGGACCTGCTGCCTGCCTTCATCCCAGAACGACAAGTCCAGGAGGGGAGACCCCATGTCCGCCGAACTGACGCAGAAGCCGACATCCGAAACGCCGATCGACGAGGCGGCGATTGCGCATCTCTTCCTCGAGGCGCGTACCTATAACGACTTTTCCGACCGCCCGGTCGGCGAGGATGTGCTCCGTCGTCTCTACGACATCACGAAAATGGGTCCGACGAGCGCCAATTCCTCGCCGGCGCGTTTTGTCTTCCTGACCACGGACGCCGCGAAGGAACGCCTGCGCCCGCACCTGTCTGAAGGCAATCTGGACAAGACGATGCGTGCGCCGGTCACGGTGATCCTCGCCTGGGACACGAAATTCTATGACAAGATCCCGCAATTGATGCCGCACAATCCGGGCGCGCGGGAATGGTTCACCGGCCCGGGAGCCGCTGAAACCAACGGCCCGCGCAATGCTGTTCTGCAGTGCGCCTACCTCGTCCTCGCCGCGCGGGCGCTGGGGCTGGATACAGGCCCGATGACCGGTTTCGATCCGGCTGGTGTGGATGCGGAATTCTTCGCCGGTGATGCCGGGCGCGAGAGCTGGAAGTCCGACATCCTGGTCAATATCGGCTACGGCACGACGAAAAATCTCTTCCCGCGACTACCGCGCCTGCCCTTCGACGAGGCTGCCCAGATCCTGTAAGCCGGACGCATGAGCCTGCTTGCCATCGATACGACCGGACCGGATTGCGCGGCCATCATCGCCGATGCGGACGGTCGGCGGCTGGCCGGCCGGCGCCAGTCGATCGGTCGCGGGCATGCCGAACGCCTGGCCCCGCTCGTCGCGGAATTGCTGGCCGAGGCCGGTCTTGCCGCGAGTGATCTCGACCGCATTGGTGTGGCCGTCGGCCCGGGAAGTTTTGCTGGTACCCGCGTTGGTGTCGCGTTTGCGCGCGGACTGGCCCTGTCGGCCAATGCCCGCGCCTATGGCGTCTCCAATCTTGAAGTCCTCGCCTGCCAGGGCCCGCATCAGGTCTGGGTCGTTCACGACGCGAAGCGCGGAGAGGTGATCGCCCAGGCCTGGCAGGACGGAAATCCGGTCGATGAACCGCAACGACTGACCGTCGAGGACGCTTTGCAGGCATGGCCCGGTCTGCGCAGCGCGGGTTATGCACTCGCCGGCAGCGGCGCTGGACTGATCGATGATACGCTGACGGCGGTTACGGGTGTTCTCGATGATGACGTCCTGGTCGAGCGGACACGCCTGGCAAGCGATGACATGTCTCCGCCCGCGCCCTTCTATGCCCGGCCGCCCGACGCAAAACTGCCCGGCGGTATCGCGCCGTGACGTCGTTCGAGGTCGAGGCTGCCGGCATCGCTCACTGCGACAGGCTGGCGGCAGTCCACGTCCGGTGTTTCACACGAGCCTGGTCGGCGACCGAGATCGCCGGCCTGTTGGCCCAGACCGCGGTGCATGGATTACTGGCGAGTGGCGATGGCAAGGATACCGGCATGGCACTGCTTCGCGTTGTGGCCGACGAGGCTGAAATCCTGACCATTGGTGTGGTTCCCGAGGCGCGCTCGCGCGGTGTAGGCCGGCAATTGCTCGAGACGCTCGAAGAGACGGCGCAGACCGCGGGTGCGGCCCGGATCTTCCTGGAGGTCTCGCAGGCGAATGCCGCGGCGCGCCGGCTCTATGACCAAGCCAGATACTCGGAAATCGGCCTGCGAAAAGCCTATTACGCGGACGGGAATGACGCCCACATTCTTGAAAAACGGTTTTGAAATATGGACAAAACCCGGCGGAACCGCCTATCACAGTTCGGACTCAGCTGAGGGATGGATATGCCTGACCGGATCGAGAAAATCTGTATCGAAAAAGGTCTTCGTATGACCGAGCAGCGCCGTGTGATCGCGCGCGTTCTGTCCTTGTCGGATGATCATCCCGATGCAGAGGAATTGCACCGCCGGGCGGTGGCGGAAGATCCGCGTATCTCTCTCGCGACGGTGTACCGGACGGTGCGTCTCTTCGAGGAGGCAGGCATTATTGAACGCCATGATTTCCGCGACGGCCGCTCGCGCTACGAGGAAGTCGGCGACGATCATCACGACCATCTGATCGATCTCAAATCCGGCGAAGTCGTTGAATTCGTCAATGACGAGATCGAGAAACTCCAGGAAGCGATCGCCCGCAAGCTGGGATACAAGCTTGTCGATCACCGTCTGGAGCTTTACGGCGTACCCCTCTCAAGTTCCGAGGACTAGGACCTCGCCCGAGTAGGATCCGCCATGACCGCGCGCGAGCCCGGCAAACACGCAATCACGTTTATCTTCATCACCGTGCTGATCGACATGATCGGTTTCGGCCTGATCATTCCCGTGATGCCGGAACTCGTCGGCGAACTGACGGGATTGCGGGCGGACGAAGCCGCACGCCTGGGCGCGATCCTGATGGTGTCCTACGCCGCGATGCAGTTTGTGTTCGCACCGATTGTCGGCGGCCTGTCGGACCGGTTTGGCCGCAAGCCGATCCTCCTGGCCGCGCTTGGCGGGTTCACCATCGATTACCTCATCATGGGATTCGCGCCGGTCTTCTGGCTGCTGCTGATCGGCCGCCTGCTCGCCGGGATTTTCGGTGCGAGCTACACCACGGCGAACGCGTTCATTGCCGACATCACGCCGCCCGAACAGCGGGCGGGGCGATTTGGCATGATGGGAGCCGCCTTCGGTCTGGGCTTCATTATCGGACCGGGTCTCGGTGGCCTGCTCGGCGAGTGGTTCGGCCCTCGCGCGCCTTTCTTCGCGGCAGCTGCGCTGTCGGGCCTCAACTTCATCTATGGCCTGATTGTCCTGCCGGAGACGCTGAAACCGGAAAATCGCCGGAAATTCGACTGGACGCGGGCCAATCCGTTCGGCTCGCTGTGGCAGATCCGACGCTATCCGGCGGTTCTCGGCTTGATCGGAGCCGTGTCTCTCATGCTCCTCGGGCATGCCGTATTCCCGGCGATCTGGTCCTACTACACGGCCTATCGTTTCGAGTGGACGCCCGACGCGATCGGCTTCTCCCTCATGGCAGTTGGTATCGCTACGGCCGTCGTCCAGGGTGGGCTGACGCGGGTCCTCGTGCCGAAAATGGGCGAGTGGCGGGCCATCATGTTCTCGCTGATCCTCGGCATTTTCGCCTATGCCGCCTACGGGCTGATCACGGCTGGATGGATGGTCTATGTGATCATCGCCTTCAGCGCGGTGGGCGGTATCGGCCAGCCCGCACTTCAGGGTGTCATGTCCCGCCTGGTGCCGCCGAACGCCCAAGGTGAACTCCAGGGCGCGATGACGAGCCTGCAGAGCCTGTCGATGATCGTGGGTCCGCTGGTGATGTCGGGTACATTCGCCTACTTCTCCGGTGAGGGTGCTCCTGTGGAGTTTCCGGGCGCGCCCTTCCTCCTGGCAGCGGGCCTGACGGGCCTGGCGCTGCTGGTCGCCCTGGCCGCGCGGGGCAAGGATGACGGCAGTGCCAATGAAGTCACACCCGCCGACGAACCGTCTCCGGTAGAGGCTGATCGGGCCGAATAGCCTGTCTCCTCTTGCTCCTTGACCCTATTTCAAGCATAACCCGCGCCTTCGCGCCGCCGGGGCGCGCCATGTGATAGACTGTGCCAGCAGGCAAATTGAATGAATTCGACGCGTAAACGCCTCTACATCAAGACCTACGGGTGCCAGATGAATGTCTATGATTCCGAGAGGATGAAGGACGTTCTGACGCCGCTCGGCTATGAGCCTTCGGACGAGCCGGACGGTGCCGATCTGGTCATTCTCAACACCTGTCACATCCGTGAAAAGGCTGCGGAAAAAGTCTATTCCGAGCTCGGCCGCCTGCGCCCTCTGAAGGAGGCCAAGTCGGACGAGGGCGGCATGACGATTGCCGTGGCCGGCTGTGTGGCCCAGGCCGAGGGTGCGGAGATCATGAAGCGCGCACCGGTCGTCGACCTGGTCGTCGGTCCGCAGACCTATCACAAACTCCCCGAACTGATCGCCCAGGCCCACCGCGCCAAGGGTGAGGCGCTGGATACGGAATTCGAGGTCGAGGACAAGTTCGATCGCCTGGGCAATGAGCGCCAGGTCGACGGCTATACGGCCTTCGTCACGGTCCAGGAGGGTTGCGACAAGTTCTGCACCTTCTGCGTCGTGCCATATACGCGCGGTGCCGAATGGTCCCGCCCGGTCGACCAGATCGTGGCCGAAGTCCGCGCCCTGGCTGCCAAGGGTGTGCGTGAAGTCACCCTGCTCGGGCAGAACGTCAACGCCTATCACGGCGAGGCGCCGGCCGGTTCCGAAGCCGATGGAACATGGGGTCTCGGCCGCCTGGTGCGCCATCTTGCCCTGATCGGCGGTATCGACCGGATCCGTTTCACCACCTCGCATCCGCGCGACATGGATGAGGACCTGATCCAGACCTTCGCGGACGAGCCGAAACTGATGCCGTATTTCCACCTGCCTGTGCAGGCCGGGTCAGACAAAATCCTCAAGTCGATGAACCGCCAGCACACGGCCGAGGAATACATCGCGATCATCGACCGGCTGCGCGCTGCGCGACCTGACATCGCGATCTCAGGCGACATGATCGTCGGCTTCCCGGGAGAGACCGACAAGGATTTCGAGGACACGATGGAGCTGGTGCGCAAGGTCAATTACGCCTCCTGCTTCTCGTTCAAGTATTCCCGCCGCCCGGGCACGCCTGGCGCTGCGATGTTCAACCAGATCGACGAAGGCGTGAAAGGCGAGCGTCTGCAGGCCCTGCAGGCCCTGCTGAACGAGCAGCAGATCGCGTTCAATGAGAGCCAGGTCGGCAAGACCCTGCCGGTGCTGTTCGAGCGTGCCGGTCGTCTCGAAGGCCAGCTGCATGGACGCAGCCCCTATCTGCAGGCGGTCCATGTGGATGCGCCGGAAAGCCTGCTCGGCAAGATCGCCGATGTCGAGATCACGGGTGCCTCGCGCAATGCGCTGTCGGGCCGCCTGATCACCAAGGAGCGTGACGCCGCGTGAGCCCAGCCAAGCCGACATCCCGTTCGCGCGCAGCACGGCCGAAAAAACAGGCCTCGGAAAACCTGCACTTTGACGATGCAGACCGCCTCCGGGCCATGGCCGGTGCGGGCGACGGCTTTTTCCTCATGATCGAGCAGGAGCTCGGCGTGCAGATTTCCGCTCCCGGCGGTGGTCAGGTCCTGATCGCCGGCGCCGATGCGCGTGCCCGCGAGGAAGCCAGGCATGTGCTCAAGCGCCTCTATGCCAGCCTGGATCATGGCCTGACGTGCGACGAGGCGGCCGTGCGCGCCGCCCTACGCATGAGCAATGATGCCGATACCCGCAATGCCGATGACGGCGTGATCCGAGTGCCGCGCGGCTCAAGTCTCATCGCGCGCACGGATGGCCAGCGTGACTATGTCCGCGCACTCAAGAATGACCAGGCCTATGACCTGATCTTCGGCGTCGGCCCGGCCGGTACCGGAAAGACCCTGCTGGCCGTTGCCTACGGTGCCTCGCTCCTGGTGGCCCGCAAGGTCGAGAAACTCATCATCACCCGTCCGGCCGTAGAGGCAGGCGAGAAACTCGGCTTCCTGCCGGGCGATCTGACCGAGAAGGTCGATCCCTATCTTCTGCCGGTCTGGGATGCCCTGGCCGATACTCTGGGCCGAACCCAGCTGGAGAAGATGCGTGAGGATGGCCGAATCGAGGTCGCGCCTATCGCCTTCATGCGGGGCCGTACGCTCAATCGCGCCTTCATCGTGGTCGACGAGGCGCAGAACACGTCGCGGGCCCAGATGCAGATGGTGCTGACCCGCCTCGGCGAGGGATCGCGCATGGCGGTGACCGGTGATCCGAGCCAGTGCGACCTGCATCCGCGCGATCCGTCCGGCCTGCCGCACGCCCTGGCCATCCTGGCGAAGACCGAGGGCGTTTCGATCAACCGCTTTACGCGGGATGATGTTGTGCGTCATGATCTCGTGGCTCGAATTGTCGAAGCCTATGAAGAGGATGCCCGGAAGCCGGGCGGTGCCTGACCGCGATGAACGCCGTCGATCTGATTGTTGAGGATGAGCGCTGGAAAGCTCTGCCCGGTCTTGCGCAGCGCGCCGACGAGGCAGTGGCTGCCGCTATGGCGGAACTGGATTCGAGCGCACCGGGCGTCGCCGCGATTCTGCTGACCGATGACGATGCCGTCGCGGCGCTCAACACTGCCTATCGCGGCAAGGAGGGGCCGACCAATGTTCTCTCCTTCCCCTCGGTGGATCATGCCGACAATCACCTCGGCGACATTGCCATCGCGTATGGGGTGACTGCCCGCGAGGCGAACGAGCGCGGCATTGAAATCATTGAGCATTTATTGCATCTCATTATTCACGCCTTCCTGCATTTGCAGGGCTATGACCATCAGGCCGATGAAGATGCGGAGATCATGGAAGCGCTCGAGCGCCGGGCCCTGGCCCGTCTTGGCATCGCCGACCCTTATCGGGTCCGCGATGAGGCCGTTACGGAGACCGATACAGCATGACCGGTGACCCCAAACCCCCGGAGGGGGACAGTCCGTCCTGGATTGGACGTTTGATGAAGCGGGACGGTAGCAAGTCCGACAAGCCGGCCGCTGCCGGTACGGCGGGCAATCCCTGGTCGATCGAGGCCGATGCGCTGGACGCGCTGCGCGTCGCCGACGTGATGGTGCCGCGGGCTGACATTGTCGGTGTGGAGGTTGCAACGCCGCTCGGAGAGCTGGCGACGATCTTCTCCGAGGCTGCCCATTCTCGTCTGCCGGTCTATCGCGACACGCTGGATGATCCGGTCGGTGTGGTTCACATCAAGGACGTGATCGGACGGCTCGCGCCGAATGGCGGCGGTGACCGCGACGACGACTGGGCCGAACAGAAACTGCTCACGGACATCAGTCGCCCGCTCCTCTTCGCGCCGCCCTCTATGCGTGCGACCGATCTTCTGCGCCGCATGCAGGCCCGTCGTATCCACCTGGCCCTCGTCGTCGACGAGTATGGTGGCACGGACGGCCTGGTGACGCTGGAAGACCTGATCGAGCCCATCGTTGGCGATATCGAGGACGAGCACGATGATGATGATGCCCCGGTGATCCGCGCCCGCGGCGCAGGCGTCTGGGATGTCGAGGCTCGGGCCGAGATCGATGATTTCGAACAGGTCGTCGGCGAGGAGATCGCGGCGCCCGATGAGGACGAGGATGTCGACAGTCTCGGTGGCCTGGTGTTCACCCTGGCCGGCCGTATCCCGGAGCGCGGCGAGGTCATCCGTCATCCCAAGGGTTATGAGTTCGAAGTGCTCGAGGCCGATGCCCGCCGCATCAAGCGCATGCGCGTGAGGGCGATGAAGTCCCGCAAGCGGGACGGGGCGGCCAGTTGAACCTGCCGGTGATCCTTCACCCCTGGCGCTGGCGCGTCCGCACACTGCGCCTCAAAGGCTGGCCTGCAAGCCTGGTCATGTTGCTGGCCGGCGCCTTGTCGGCACTTTCCATGGCACCGCTGCATGTCTGGCCGGCCATGGCGGTCGGGCTGACCGCCCTGATGTGGAGCGTGGATGGAGTCCGCGGGCGCGACAGGGTGTATCGCACGGCGTTCTGGCGCGGTTTCGTCTTCGGCGTCGGCTATTTCGCCGCCGGCACGTTCTGGCTCGCCAATGCCTTCATCAGCCGCGGACCCGAATTCATCCCGATGATCCCGTTCGCCCTGCCGGCCTTTTTTGCTGGCCTGGCCGTGTTCTGGGGCCTTGCCATGCTGCTCTATGTCAGCGTGGCGCAGAAATCGGTCTGGCGGATCCTGGTTTTCGCGGCGGCGATCGCGGCGACCGAATGGCTACGCGGACATGTCTTCTCCGGCCTGCCCTGGAATCTGCCGGCCTATACCTGGGCCGCTGGTGGCACAATGAGCCAGGCGGCCAGCTGGATGGGCGTGTACGGGCTGAGTTTTCTGACTGTTTTCATGCTGGCCTCGCCGGCCGTGCTGATCGCGCGCGGACAGGATTTCAAGCGCTGGCTGCCGCCGCTCGCTGCGGTGATCATCGGCCTCGTCCTGTTTGCCAGTGGCGCGTCACGTCTGTCGGTGATGCCGACGGTCATGCATGACGATATCCGGCTGCGCATCGTGCACATGGCGCTCACCCAGCAGGAGAAATGGGCCTCCAATGGGGTCGAGATCGCGCGGGACCGCTATCTCGGCCTGACCGCCGCCGACGGGATCGAGAACGTCACCCACGTGCTCTGGCCCGAGGGCGCCCTGCCGACCTTCCAGCTCGAGGATGGCGACACGCTGCGCATGACCGGCGAGATCCTGGCCGATGGCCCGGTCCTGCTGTCCGGTATCAATCGCCGCGCGGTCTCGCTGGATGGCGAGATGCAGTACTACAACGCGATGTCTGCCCTGAGCTTCCCGGGCGGCCGGCCGGAGCTGGACGGGCTGTACGACAAGTCGCTTCTGGTGCCTTTCTCGGAAATCATCCCCTTGTCCGGTCTGATTGCAGCGCTGGGGTTCGAAGAATTTGCGCGTCTGCAATTTACCCCGGGCCCGGGACCCGCGGTGATCGAATTGCCGGGCGCACCGCCGATGATGCCGCTGATCTGCTACGAGGCCATCTTCCCGGGCTTTGTCCGACAGGTGCCGGCCGAGGCGCGGTGGATGTACAACCTGTCCAATGACGCCTGGTTCGGCACGACCAGCGGACCGGAACAGCACGTCAACCAGGCCCGCTACCGGTCGATCGAGACCGGCCTGCCCATGATCCGTGCGACCTCTCGTGGCGTATCAGGTGTGATCGACCCGCTGGGGCGTATGCCGATGCGGGTCAGTCCGACGCAGGAGGGTGCGTATGATGTTGAATTGCCTACGGCAATCGCATCGCCATTGTACCGCCATGTTGGCGATTGGCCCTTCCTGCTGACAGTGATGGGCATTTTCGGCGCCATTCTGCTACAGCGTTGGCGACGCAGGGCATAATTACCGGTTTCGCAGCCCTGACCTGAAAGTGATTATGCTGGTACGCACTGGTTGTGTTACTTAAGAAGACTATATGCGCTGCTGATGCACGATAACGAGGTTCCGCATGCCCAAGATCAGTCCCCGGGGGCCCAATCCGATTGATGTCCATGTCGGTTCGCGCATCCGATTGCGGCGTCAGCTGATGAAGATGAGCCAGGAAAAGCTCGGTGACGAGCTGGGCGTGACCTTCCAGCAGGTGCAGAAATACGAACGCGGCGCCAATCGCGTCGGTGCCAGCCGTCTCTACCGTCTTTCCCGCGTTCTGGAAGTTCCGGTGCAGTTCTTCTTCGAGGGGCTGGGCGAGAAATCCGCCGTGTCCGGCATGGCGGAGGGCGACCAGACGCCGATCGTATACGACTTCATTCAGAGCTCCGACGGCGTCTCTCTTGCCGAGGCCTTTTCGCGCATCCGCGACGCCCGCGTGCGTCGGCGCGTGCTGGAGCTTGTCCGTACGCTGGCCGCCGAGGAAGAGGAGATGGCCTAGCCATCATTCCGCGCCGCACGGTCAGCTGACTTCGTGCGTGCACTGCAGCCGCAAATTCGCTAGATCGCGCGCATGAGCGACTCCACAACCAGTTCCGACCATCAGGATCGTCCGGGTTTCCGCCTGTTCGGTCGCGCCCAGGGCAAACCCCTGTCCGCCCGCCAGCAGCGCCTGGTGGATGATGTCCTGCCGGGTATCGATCTGCCTGCCGAAGGCGTGATCGATGCGGCTGCGCTCAATCCCAACTGCCGGAGCCAGGTGCTGGAAATCGGTTTTGGCGGCGGTGAACATCTCGCAGCCCAGGCCGAACGCAATCCAGACACCGGCTATATCGGCATCGAACCCTTCCTCAACGGCGTCGCCAAGGCGCTGACCTATCGCGAGGAACAGGGCCTGGAGAATATCCGCCTTCACCGCGGTGATGCCCGCGAGGTCCTGCCTCGTTTTGCCGACGCCTCGCTGGACCGGATCTTCCTCCTCTTTCCGGATCCCTGGCACAAGAAACGCCATGCCAAGCGCCGTTTCGTGCAGCCGGAAACCCGCGATCACTTCGCCCGCATCCTCAAGCCGGGCGGGCAGCTGCGCATCGCGACCGATGTGAAGTCCTACGCCGATCATTGCATGATCGAAATGACCGGCGATGCCCGCTTCGACTGGCTCGCTGGCGCTGCCGATGACTGGCGGAATCCGCCGGCCGACCACATCCGTACGCGTTACGAGAGCAAGAATCTCGGCGATTGCGCGCCGGTCTTCATGGATTTCGTGCGCGCCTGAGCGCCGCCCAATTATTGCCCGCTTCGCAGGTGAGCGTCTCGCGACCAAGCGCGGAGGCTTCGATGAAAAACAGATTGGCCTGGATTGTCTGGCGCGCCGCGGCAGCACCAATCGTTTTCATAGCGCTATTCGGTTTCAGCTTGCTCGTGCTGGGGCTGAACCCGGATTATCCAGGCGGGTTTCGGATGGTCGAATGGGCCGGGCATGCCGGAATCGCGGCATTGACTTTGACCGGGCTAGTCATCGGTCTTGTGTTTCTGGTCGCTGCCGTCTCGACTGCTTTTTCTGCGATGGCCAGCGCCCGGTCGCCCTTTGCCAGGTCCGCATGGTTCGTCGGCATAGGGGCGCTTATTCTTGTCGCCTGGAGCGGTCTCAGCACCTACGGATCCTGGCAGGAATGGTCCGATGCTCCGCGTCAGCTTGATGATGGTGACTGGGCGCTCGACTTCACGACGATGTCGGCCGTGGCGGTCGGCGGCGTTATCGGACTGGTGTATTTCGTCGCTGTCGATTGGTTCGCAGATCGGCTGGACCGCTTTGCTGCGCGCCTCGTCAACAAAGACTCCACCTAGCCTTGCCAAGTTTTCGCGACAGGCGTATAAGCCGCTCATCACATGTTCGATTGCATCGGATGATGCTATCGAGCGGTCGCTTCCGGCGGCCGCTCTTTTTGTTTTCCGGACGGGGTTCGGCTTGAAGACCAAGACGCCACAGGACGCTCGCATTCTCGCGATCGCAGAGGAGATCGCCGCCGTGCTCGATATCGAGATCGTGCGCGTGCGGGTGATGTCCGGCAAGCGCCCGCGCCTGCAGATCATGGCCGAGCGCCATGATGGCGGCATGGATGTGGATGATTGCGCGCGGCTGTCCCGGGCGCTCTCGGAAGTCTTCGAGGAGCAGGACCCGATTTCCGGCGAGTATGATCTTGAGATATCATCGCCCGGAATCGACCGTCCCCTGACCGACCTCGCGCATTTCGCGCGCTGGGAGGGATATGAGGCCAAGCTCGAGCTGGACCGGCTCGCGGAAGGACGGAAACGTTTCAAGGGTGTCCTCGCCGGCGTGGAGGACAATGATGTCCTGCTCGACATGGCTGGCGAGGAAGAAACGACGCTGATCCCGTTCGACTGGATCGCGGACGCTAAACTAGTTTTGACAGACGCCTTGATCGAGGCGGATTTGAAAGCGCGGGGGCCGCAGGCGCCCGCTGCCAACGAAGGAGACGAATGATGTCGATTTCCATGATCCCGGGGATCGCCCGATGAGCATTGGTGTCAGCGCCAACCGGCTCGAGCTTCTGCAGATTGCTCGTGCTGTCGCAGCCGAAAAGTCCATTGATGAGGGCATTGTGCTGGAAGCTATTGAAGAGGCTATCCAGAAAGCTGCGCGCTCCCGCTACGGAACCGAAAATGACATCCGGGCCAAGATTGATCCGAAGACGGGCGAGCTGTCCCTGACGCGGAACATGACCGTGGTCGAGGAAGTCGAGAATGAAAGCCAGCAGATGACGCTGGACCAGGCGCAGAAGATCGACAAGACGGCCGAGATCGGCACTGTCTTCTCGGACGAGCTGCCGCCGATCGAATTCGGCCGCGTTGCCTCGCAGACCGCCAAGCAGGTCATCACGCAGAAAGTGCGTGAAGCCGAGCGCGCCCGCCAGTTCGACGAATACAAGGATCGCATCGGCGAGATCGTCAACGGCATCGTCAAGCGCGTGGAATACGGCAATGTGATCATCGATCTGGGCCGTGCCGAAGGCATTATCCGCCGCGCCGACGGCATTCCGCGGGAAAACCTGCAGAACAATGAGCGTGTGCGCGCCTACATCTATGATGTGCGCGAGGAAGTCCGCGGTCCGCAGATCTTCCTGTCCCGTGCGCATCCGGACTTCATGGGCGCCCTGTTCTCGCAGGAAGTTCCGGAAGTCTACGAAGGCATTATCGAGATCCCGTCCGTGGCCCGTGACCCGGGTTCGCGCGCCAAGATCGCCGTCATCTCCAATGACGGTTCCATCGACCCTGTCGGTGCCTGTGTCGGTATGCGCGGTTCGCGCGTGCAGGCCGTGGTGTCCGAGCTCGCGGGCGAGAAGATCGACATCATCCCGTGGTCTGACGAGCCGGCCACCTTCATCGTCAACGCCCTGCAGCCCGCTGAAGTCGCCAAGGTCGTTCTCGACGAGGAAGATCGCCGCATCGAGGTCGTGGTGCCGGACGAGCAGCTGTCGCTGGCCATCGGCCGTCGCGGCCAGAACGTCCGTCTCGCTTCGCAGCTCACCGGCTGGTCCATCGACATCCTCACCGAGGAAGAAGAGTCGGAGCGCCGCCAGAAGGAATTCGCCGAACGCACGCAGCTCTTCATCTCGGCACTTGATGTCGACGAAGTGATTGCCCAATTGCTGGCGACCGAA
Source organism: uncultured Maricaulis sp. (assembly GCA_965228215.1). Lineage (GTDB taxonomy): Bacteria > Pseudomonadota > Alphaproteobacteria > Caulobacterales > Maricaulaceae > Maricaulis. The sequence continues at coordinate 1,246,697 of OZ245800.1, forward strand.
GGCTTCACCGATGTCGAGGACATCGCCTATGTCGATCTCGGCGAGATCGCCGTGATCGAGGGTTTCGACGAGGAGACCGCCGAGGAAATCCAGGCTCGCGCCCGTGATTTCCTGGAGCGCCAGGCCGCCGAACAGGATGCCAAGCGCCGCGAGCTCGGTGTCGAGGATGCCGTTCTCGAGGTCGAGGGCGTGACCCTGCCGATGGCTGTGGCCTTCGGCGAGAACGACACCAAGACGGTGGAAGACCTTGCCGGCCTCGTCACAGACGACCTGCGCGGCTGGTTCGAGACCAAGAATGGCGAGCGCGTGCGCGAGCCGGGCATTCTCGACGCGTTTGATCTGTCCGCCGACGACGCGGAAATGATGATCATGCGCGCCCGTGTCGCTGCTGGCTGGATCACCGAAGAGGATCTGCCGCAGCCGGAAGTGGAAGAAGTAGAAGCCGCTGCCGAAGACGGCGAGTTCGACGTGGAGAACATGGACCTGGCCGCGCTCGAGGCCGAGGCCGAGGCCCTGGGCCTTGATCTCGACGAAGCCGTGGCCGCCGAGGAGGAAGAGACTGAGTAATCCCGCGGCAGTCACCCGGGCACAGCGCGAACGGCGCTGTGTTGCAAGTGGCGAGACCCGGCAGGAGGACGAACTCCTCCGGCTTGCCATTGGCCCGGATGATGTCCTGGTCCCGGATGTAGCGGCCAAACTGCCCGGCCGCGGCATGTGGATCAGCGCCGACAGAGCGTCGATCGAGACGGCGATCGCCCGCAAGGCGTTCCATCGATCGGCCGGTCGGCAGGTCAAGGTGCCGGACGGACTGGCGGACCGGTTCGAGACCCTGCTCGAGGCGCGTGTCCTCGACCTTCTGGGTCTCGCCCGCCGGGCCGGTGATCTGGCGCTGGGATTTGATGCGGCGCGGCTGGCGCTCAAGGCGGCTCGACCCGCCTGGCGCCTGGAGGCGAGCGACGGCGCGTCCGACGGACGCGGCAAGCTCGACCGGCTCGCCGCAGCGGCCTGGGGAGATATCCCCGTCGCCGCCTGTTTCAGCGCCGAGCAATTGGGCGCAGCAACGGGCCGCGGTTCGGTCGTGCACGGCGTATTGTCGACCGGGGCCCAGTCCGCCGCGTTCGACGTGACAATACGGAAGCTTTCGGGTTTCCGGCCGCTCGACCCTTAAGGGTTTTTGCGCCGAAGGCGGCGCAGGCGGTTGCATCCGGGTTGGAGCTGGCTAGTTTAGCGGGCCTTCAAGCCGGGACGAGGTTTGAATAGTGCGGCTTTCCGGCCATCGGCTACCGGGAAGATCCGTGGAACGAAGCCGAATTGGAAGGCTCGCATGAGCGACGCAGACGACAACAAGCCCTCTGGTGGCCGCCGGCCGCTCTCCCTGAAGCGGTCCGGGTCCGGAACCGTGCAGCAAAGCTTTGCGCGCGGCCGGTCCAAGGCCGTTGTGGTGGAGACCAAGCGCAAGCGCGCAGTTGCGCCGGGCAAGGACGCAGCGGCTGCCGGTGGCAAGGCCGGCGCCGGTGGCAAGGGCAAGGCGGAATCAGCCCTCGCGGCGAAGGCTCGCCAGCTCGGCCTTTCCGAAGAGGAATTGGTCGCCCGTCAGCGTGCCGTGGCCCGCGCCCGTGCCGAGGCCTCCGATCGCGAAGAAAAGAAAAAGGCTGAAGCTGTCGCCCGCGAAGAGCGCGCCGAGAACGAGAAGCGTCAGCTGGAAGAGAAGAAGGCCGCTGCTGTCCGCGCTGAAGAAGAAGCGCGCCAGGCTGCCGAGGACGAGGCTCGCCGCAAGGCTGAGGCCGAAGCCGCTGCCGCGGCCGAAGAGGCCCGCGTCAAGGCCGAGGAAGAGGCCCGCAAGGCGTCTGCCTCCGCCGACAAGCCGGCCTCCTCGCGTCGTGATGCACCGAAGCGCCCGCAGGAAGCCGCCAACCCGCTCGAAGCCATGGGCGGACGCGTCAAGCGCAAGGGCGCTGGACCGGGCGCTGCCAACAAGCAACAGCCGGCCAAGGCCAAGACGGATACGCGTCGCCGCGGCAAGCTGACCATCCAGAACATCCTGGAAGGTGATGAAGAGCGTCAGCGTTCACTCGCCTCGGTGCGTCGTGCCCGCGAGCGCGAGAAACAGCGCCGCATGGACGGTGGTACCGGCCGTGACAAGGTGGCCCGCGAAGTTGTGATCCCGGAGGCCATCACGGTCGCCGACCTCGCCAACCGCATGGCCGAGCGCGCCATCGACGTCATCAAATTCCTCATGAAAGAGGGCCAGATGCTGCGCCAGAACGACATGCTGGACGCGGACACGGCGGAACTCATCGTCGAGGAATTCGGCCATGTGGTGAAACGCGTGTCCGAGGCCGATGTCGAGGAAGGCTTCATCTCGGATGATGACCCGGAAGATTCCAAGGAAGGCCGTCCACCGGTCGTGGCCGTCATGGGTCACGTCGACCACGGCAAGACCTCGCTCCTCGATGCCCTGCGCGAGACCGATGTGGTCGCGGGCGAGGCCGGTGGCATCACCCAGCATATCGGTGCCTACCAGGTACAGCTGAAGGGTGGCGAGAAGATCACCTTCCTCGATACGCCGGGCCACGCAGCCTTCTCGGCCATGCGTTCGCGCGGTGCCGAGGCGACCGATATCGTGATCCTCGTCGTGGCCGCCGATGACTCGGTGATGCCGCAGACGATCGAGGCCATCAATCACGCCAAGGCCGCTGGTACGCCGATCATCGTGGCGGTGAACAAGTGCGACAAGCCGGACTCCGATCCGAACCGGGTCCTCACCGACCTTCTGCAGCACGAAATCGTCGTGGAAGCCATGTCGGGTGATGTGCAGTCGGTGAATGTCTCCGCGCTCAAGAAACAGGGCCTGGAAGAACTAACCGAAGCGATCACGCTCCAGGCTGAACTGCTTGACCTCAAGGCCAATCCGACCCGCGCCGCCGAAGGCGTGGTGATCGAGAGCCAGGTCGACAAGGGCCGCGGTCCGGTGGCAACGGTGCTCGTGCGCCGTGGTACGCTGAACCGGGGTGACATCCTCGTCGCCGGCAGCCAGTGGGGCCGCGTGCGCGCCCTGGTCAATGAGCGTGGCCAGCAGCTGAATGATGCCGGTCCGTCCATTCCGGTCGAGATCCTCGGTCTCGACGGTGCGCCGGAACCGGGTGAAGTCTTCGCTGTTGTCGAGAACGAGGCCCGTGCCCGCGAGATCGCCGAATACCGCCAGCGCAAGGAGCGTGATGCGGCCGGTGCGACCTCCGGCGGAACCTCGCTCGAAAGCATGATGGCGCGCCTCAAGCAGGACGAGACCCAGGAAATGCCGCTGCTGGTCAAGGCAGACGTCCAGGGTTCGGCCGAGGCGATCAAGCAGTCGCTCGAGAAGATCGGCAATGACGAAGTCCGCGCCCGTGTCATCCACGCGGCTCCGGGCGGTGTGAATGAATCCGATGTCCTGCTCGCGCAGTCTTCGGGCGCCCCGATCTTCGCGTTCAACGTCCGAGCCAACAAGCAGGCCCGTGAACTGGCCGAGCGCGAAGGTGTCGAGATCCGCTACTACTCGGTGATCTACGACGTCATCGACGATGTCCGTGGCACGATGGAAGGCATGCTTGCGCCGGAGAAGCGCGAGGACTTCATCGGCTACGCCGAGATCCTGGAAGTCTTCAACATCACGAAGGTCGGCAAGGTTGCCGGTTGCCGCGTGACCGAAGGCGTCGTGAAGCGCGGTTGCGGTGTCCGCCTCCTGCGCGACGATACGGTGATCCACGAGGGCGATCTGTCGACCCTCAAACGCTTCAAGGACGAGGTCCCCGAAGTCCGTGCCGGTACCGAATGCGGCATGGGTTTCATCGGTTATCACGACCTTCAGCCAGGCGATCAGATCGAGTGTTTCGAAGTCACCGAAGTGGCTCGCAAGCTCGAGGAATAATCCGCTCGGCCATTGCCGGCGTATTGACGGGGGTGGCCGGTGGCCGCCCCCGTTTTTCATGGCGGGCCGCGACAGGTTTCGTTATGGACGTATGATTGCATCCGTCGCGCTGCCCGTCTAAACGGGCGCTAGACCATTCCAGTAAACCCTTGGACGATTGCCGTGAATTCTCGCTTCCCCCGTCGTGTCTCCGCCCTCGCACTCGCTGCGGCCCTGTCTGCATGTTCGGGCGGTGGCGGCGAGCCGGAACCGGTCGAGGCGGCTGAAACAGAGGCGCCCGTGGCTGACGTTCAGACCCTGCAAGACGAGACCTGGCGGCGGGCTCGTGCCGAGGCCGACGCACGCATCGCGGGCCTGATCCGCCCGCAGCGTGCGCGCAATGTCGTTCTGTTCGTGGCCGACGGGATGAGTATCGACACGATCACCGCAGCGCGCATCTTCGACGGCCAGGCCGAGGGCATGCTGGGTGCCGAAAACCGGCTCTCCTTCGAGCAATTCCCGTCCGCTGCGCTGGTTCGGACCTATTCCACCGATGCCCAGGTCGCGGATTCTGCCAGTACGGCGACGGCGCTGATGACGGGCTACAAGACACGTACCGCCGTCATCGGCCTGACCGGCGAGCAATTCCTAGACGGGTGTGCGGATGATGCCGTGGTGCCGGCTTCGCTGACCGAGCTGGCCGAGGCCCGAGGATTGTCGACGGGCGTTATCTCGACGGCTCGCATCACGCACGCCACGCCCGCAACGGCCTATGCTCACACGCCGTCACGGCGCTGGGAGGCGGACACGGATTTGTCCGACGAGGCCGTAGCCGCCGGCTGCCGGGATATCGCTGCGCAATTGCTCGATTTTGATGCCGGTGATGGAATGGAAATCGTCTTGGGCGGCGGCCGGGCCTCCTTCCTGCCGGAAGATGCCGAGGGGCGCCGCTCCGATGGTCGCGACCTGACCGCGGAATGGACGGATCGCGGCGGAGATTATGTCGCCGATGCCGCCGGTTTGCGGGCTGTTGATAGCGCGTCGGATCGTCCGTTGCTCGGCCTGTTCACGAATTCCCACATGGCCTTCGAGGCCGATCGCGATGACGCCGCCGAGCCCTCGCTTGCCGAGATGACGCAATTCGCCATCGACCGGCTGTCACGCGATGAGGATGGTTATTTCCTGCTGGTCGAGGCCGGACGCGTCGACCACGCCCACCACGGCACGAACGCCTATCGCGCCCTGACAGACATGCTGGCGCTAGACGCGGCGATTGCCACGACTCTGGCGGCGGTGGACCTGGAAGAGACGCTGGTCCTGGTGACGGCGGATCATGGTCATGTCTTCACGATTTCCGGCTATCCGGCCCGCGGCAATCCGATCCTGGGCCTCGTGCGCCGGGCGGATCCCTGGAATCCCGACGCGGAACCCAGTCTGAGTTTTGCCCGCGACGGCCAGCCCTACACGACGCTCGGCTATCAGAACGGTCCGGTCACGCGCGATCCCGACGCACCGCTCGACGAGGAGACGGTGACGGATCCGAATTATCGCCAGAATGTGGCCGTGCCGATGTCGAACGAAACGCATTCAGGTACGGATGTCGCCCTGTTCGCCAATGGTCCGCGCGCGCATTACTTCGCGGGATCGATGGAGCAAAACACGGTCTTCCACCTGGTTCTGGGCGCATTCGGCTGGCCGGTCGAGGATGACACTGCGGCGGACGACTAGTCTGGCCGGAACCCGGCTCAGCGCATCAGCAGAGACCGGTCGGCGCCGTCATAATCGGCGTAGTCCACCTGACGGATGATGCGGCCGTCCCGAACCGTGATCACGGTGACCTGTGGCGCACGCCAGCGGAAGACCTGGCCCTCGGTCTGTGTTGGGTAGAGGGCGTTGACCTCGCCCATGAACACCACCCGCCCATTGCTCTCGAACACCGTGTCCCAGACGAAGCCAAGCTCGATCGGATTATTCTGGTCGACGAATTCCCGGAGAATCGCGGCGGCGGCCTCGCCAGTGTCGAAGCGCAGTCCGTCCGGACCGATGTCCTGGCCCATCGCTGTGGGATCCTCGAACACCACATCCGGCGCCCAGAATGTCTGCATCTGCGCGATATCCACGGCGCTGTAGTGCTGCATGTAGTCTCGAGCGATGCGTTCCGCCTCGGTCATGCCCGGCGCGTCCTGGGCGAAGGCGCGCGAGGACAGGGCGCTGCCGATGACGGCGAGGAGGGCGAAGATCAGTGTGGCGTAGAGCGTACGGGCGGAAACACGCATGGTCGGGGGTCCGTGTATTGCTGACGCAGACGCTCTAACCGCGAGGCCCGGCGGAATGCCAGCCCCGGTCGCCCATTTTGTGACGAGGCGTTCAGGTTTAGGGACAAGCGGGGTATTTGGCCGCGGGCCTTGCATCCGTGCGCATTCGGGCGTACATCCCCGCGCCCCGCCGAAAACTGGTATACGGACACGATCATGGCCAAGAAGCGCTTCAGCGAGAGCAAAGGACCTTCCCAGCGGCAATTGCGCGCCGGTGAACTGGTGCGTCATGCGCTGGTGGACATTCTCGCGCGCCAGGAATTGCGCGACCCGGACCTGGAAGGCGTTATCGTCTCGGTCACGGAAGTCCGCCCCAGCCCCGATCTGCGCCAGGCGAAAGTCTATGTGTCCCCGCTCGGCGCCGGCGATGCCAAGGAATTGGCGAGCGCCCTCAATCGCTGCAAGGGTTTCCTGCGCGGGCGGCTGGGTCGCGAGATCGACATGAAATTCACACCGGAACTGCATTTCCATGCCGATACGAGTTTCGACACGGCCAGCCATGTCGACTCCCTGCTGTCGCGGCCGCAGGTGAAGCAGGATCTTGAAGCCGACATTGATCCGGACGAATAGACCGTTCGACAAGCAACTCGCGTAACCGGGTCCGATCCCCGGCCGAAGAGAGGACATATTCATGGCCCGCAGACGCAAGGGCGAGGACATCCATGGCTGGGTGATTCTCGACAAACCCCTCGACATGACCTCAACCCAGGCCGTTTCGGCGGTCCGGCGCGTGTACAACGCCAAGAAGGCGGGCCATGCCGGCACGCTCGATCCGCTGGCAAGCGGCGTCCTGCCCATCGCTCTGGGCGAGGCCACCAAGACCGTGCCCTTCGCCATGGAGGGCGAGAAAATCTACCGCTTCACCGTCAAATGGGGTGAGCGCACGGATACGCTCGATACGGAGGGCAAGGTCGTCGCGACGTCCGACACCCGTCCCGAGCGCGCCGAAATCGACGCTGTTCTTCCTGATTTCATTGGTGAAATCCAGCAGGTCCCGCCGGTATTCTCGGCCATCAAGGTTGATGGCGAACGCGCCTATGACCTGGCCCGTGACGGTGAAACCGTCGAACTGGAGGCCCGCACGATCCGGGTCGAGGACCTGCGCCTGCTCGATTGTCCCGAGTCCGATCTGGCCGTCTTCGAGATGCATTGCGGCAAGGGATCCTATGTCCGCGCGATGGCCCGCGATCTGGCCCACGCGCTGGGTACGGAGGGCCATGTGGCGGCCCTTCGCCGGGTAGGCGTCGGCAGCTTCGATGCAGCTGAATCCATAAGGCTGGACGAATTGGAAGAAATGGCCCATAAGGGCGCCGCTTCGGAAGCTCTGCTCCCGGTTCAGACCGCGCTGGACGACATCCCGGCGTTGGCCGTGACCGAGGAGGAAGTCTTCCAATTGAAGCAAGGACGCTCGATCGTCCTGCTCCCGCGTCAAGCGAAAGAGCTCAAAGAGCACCGGCGCCCCCGATTGATCGGCGGCAAGGATTGCACTTTTACGGCTCTGGCTGTTTGCGGCGAGGTGGCAGTGGCATTGGGCGACGCGCAGGCCGGAAAATTCCAGCCTTCGCGAGTTTTCAATCTGCCCCTGGACGGGGCGAAATGACTGTTTAGGAGAACCCGATGTCGGTTACGCAAGAGCGCAAGACTGCGCTTATCAAAGAACACGCTCGCGCCAAGTCGGACACCGGCTCGCCGGAAGTCCAGGTTGCCATCCTCACGGAGCGCATCAATAACCTGACCGAGCACTTCAAGACCCACAAGAAGGACAACCACTCGCGTCGCGGCCTTCTTAAAATGGTCTCTCAGCGCCGCCGTCTTCTCGACTATGTGAAGAAGAAGGATGAGGCCCGCTACCAGGATCTCATCAAGAAGCTCGGCCTGCGCCGCTGATCCGCGACGCCATCCGTACGAAAGACGATATGTTCGATATTCAAAAAGAAACGATCGAGTGGGCGGGTCGCCCGCTCACCATCGAAACCGGGCGGGTCGCCCGGCAGGCAGACGGCGCGGTCATGGTGACCTATGGCGAGACCACGGTTCTCGCCACCGCCGTCGGCGTCAAGCAGGTCAAGGAAGGCGTTGATTTCTTCCCGCTGACCGTCAACTACCAAGAGAAGTATTTCGCCGCCGGCAAGATTCCCGGCGGTTTTTTCAAGCGTGAAGGTCGTCCGACCGAGAAAGAGACCCTGACGTCTCGTCTCATCGACCGCCCGATCCGCCCGCTCTTCGTCAAGGGCTTCAAGAACGACGTCCAGGTCATGCTCACCGTGCTGTCGCACGACATGGAAAACGACCCGGACATCGTCGGCATGATCGGCGCTTCCGCTGCACTCGTAATCTCCGGACTGCCCTTCATGGGCCCGATCGGCGCAGCCCGCGTCGGCTATATCGATGGCGAATACGTCATCAACCCGGCCGTCGACGACATGGCTGACAGCGATCTCGACCTTGTGGTCGCCGGTACGAACGACGCCGTGATGATGGTGGAATCCGAAGCCAAGGAGCTTTCGGAAGAAGTCATGCTCGGTGCCGTGATGGCCGGTCACGAGGCGTTCCAGCCGGTGATCGACATGATCATCAAGCTGGCCGAGAAGGCCGCCAAGGAGCCGTGGGACTATCAGCCGGAAGATCATTCCGCTGAAGAAGCCAAGGTCCGTGACCTCATCGGTGACGACCTGGCCGCTGCCTACAAGATTGTCGACAAGACCGAACGCTACGCCGCTGCCGGCGCTGCCAAGGAAAAGGCTGTCGCCGAACTGGCCCAGTCCGAAGACAATCCGGACGGTATCCCTGGCGTGGTGCTCAAGGACTGCATGAAGGCCGTTGAAGCCTCCATCGTCCGCGGTGGCATCATCAAGACCGGCAAGCGTATCGACGGCCGGTCGCTGGACCAGGTCCGCGCGATCGTGTCCGAGGCCGGCATCCTGCCGCGCACGCACGGTTCCGCCCTGTTCACGCGCGGTGAGACCCAGGGTCTCGTCGTTGCCACGCTGGGTACCGGTGAAGACGAGCAATTCATCGACGACCTGACGGGAACGTACAAGGAGCGCTTCATGCTCCACTACAACTTCCCGCCCTACTCCGTCGGTGAAACCTCCTTCCGCCTGGCTCCGGGCCGTCGTGAAATCGGTCACGGCAAGCTGGCCTGGCGCGCTGTGAAAGCCGTCCTGCCGAGCCATGAGGATTTCCCGTACACGATCCGTCTCGTCTCCGAGATCACGGAATCGAACGGTTCCTCCTCGATGGCGACCGTTTGTGGCGCCTCGCTCGCCATGATGGACGCCGGTGTCCCGATCTCGCGTCCGGTCTCCGGTATCGCAATGGGCCTCATCAAGGATCCGGAGGGCGTTGCCGTCCTGTCCGATATCCTGGGTGACGAGGACCATCTCGGCGACATGGACTTCAAGGTGGCCGGTACGGAAGCAGGCGTGACCTCGCTCCAGATGGACATCAAGATCGCCGGCATCACCAAGGACATCATGGAAACCGCTCTCGAGCAGGCCAAGGGTGGGCGTCTGCACATCCTGGAAGAAATGGCCAAGGCGCTCGACACGGCCCGTGACGAGCTTGGCGAGTTCGCTCCGCGCATCGAGACCATGCAGATCCCGACGGACAAGATCCGTGACGTGATCGGTTCCGGCGGCAAGGTGATCCGCGAGATCGTCGAGACGACCGGTGCCAAGGTCGACATCAATGACGACGGCATCATCAAGATCGCCTCGTCCGATGCCGCCTCGATCAAGGCTGCCCGCGACTGGATCCACGGTCTCACGGCCGAGCCGGAAGAAGGCGCGATCTACAAGGGCAAGGTCGTCAAGGTCATGGACTTTGGTGCCTTCGTGAACTTCTTCGGTCCGAAAGACGGCCTCGTGCACGTCTCTCAGATGAAGAAAGAACGCGTGAATCACCCGTCCGACGTCGTCAGCGAAGGCGATGAAGTCTGGGTGAAGCTGCTCGGCTTCGACGATCGCGGCAAGGTTCGCCTGTCGATGAAAGTCGTTGACCAGGACAGCGGCGAAGAGATCAAGAAGGAAGAGGCCGCTGACGCTGAATAAGCGAACGCTGCGATCCTTTGATCAGAACAGCCCCGCCGGAGCGATCCGGCGGGGTTTTTCGTGCTCGCCCGTTTGAGGATCGCCGGTCAGGCCGCGTCGAGCCTGTCGCGATAGCGGCGGCTGCCGGGAATGGTGTCGCCATTGGCGAGCGTCAGCACGACATCGCCTTCGCCGGTCGGCCGGACCTCGGTAATGGCGGATCGATTGACCAGCCAGGATCGGTGCACACGCACCGCATCGACACCGGCATCAGCGAGTTGTTTCTCAAGCTCGGCCAGGGTCATCCGGGCCAGGTGCTTGCCCGTCTCGAGGCCAAGTTCGACATAATTGCCCGCGGCCTTGGCCGAGCGGAAACCGCTGGCCTCGACATGCATGGTCCGGCCGCCGCATTTCAGCGTCAGGCGATGCTCGTTGCGAGCGGCCCGCCGGGCGGCGATCGCCTCCAGCCGGTGCCATTCGATCGTCCGAAGCGAGGTTAGCGTCAGGAGCTGGAGCGTGTAGCTGAGCAGGTCCTTGCGGAATTCGTAGAGGAAGACTTCCAGTGGGCCCGGATAGTCGAAGAAATGATAGTCCTCGCCGATCAGGGTCGGGTAGAGCGCCTCGCGCGTATAACCCATCGCTACGACGTGGATGATCGACCAGATGACGGCAGCGCCCATATGGATCGGCACATGGGTGCGCCAATTCCCGGCCTCCAGCGGAAACCGCCGCTCCAGCCGCAGCAAGCCGAAAAACAGGATGAGGATATAGAAGGCGCTGGTGCCTTCGCTCAGCCAGGGCCGCCAGGGATGGATGCTGCCGCCGTCGCGAGCCACTTCCATCAGGGTCGAGGTCGAATTGACGATGGAGATCGCGATCGTCAGCGAGAAGACGGCGATGATGGCCGTCCGGGTGAGGCGGCGCTCGGCTTCCTGTTCGAGTTCGAGATCGCGAGTCGTCATGGCGTGATCATGCCCGAGCCTGTCATGGGCGCAAGCGGGCGAGTGGCCACTCGTCCCTCCAGGCCGCCGCTTGCCCCAGTGCTGCAGCCGCCTGTCCCGCGGGGCCTCGTCCCGACCCGAGCGCGTCGTCAGTTGGCCCTTGATTGATCAGGCTGGTCGTCAGCTAATGGAGTTGCCCATGTCCGGTTCGACACAAAAGACGACACATCTGGAAAGCCCGAGCGCGGTATTCACGCGCCGCTATGATCTCGACTGGCTGCGGATCGGCGCGTTCGGCCTGCTGATTTTCTACCATATCGGCATGTTCTTTAACACGGAGGGCTGGCACGCGAAGAGCGGTCACGCGAATGACGTGATGGAACCGGTCATGTGGCTTTCCAGCCCTTGGCGCCTGCCCTTGCTCTTCTTCATTTCCGGTGTCGCCATCCGTTTCCTGTCCGACAAGCTCGGTTCGATAAAATTCGCCGGCGACCGGGTCTGGCGCCTCTTCCCGGTCATCCTGTTCGGCATGTATGTGATCGTCGCCCCGCAAACCTATGTCGAACTTCTGGGGGCAGGCGAGATCGAGGCTGGTTTCGGCGCCTTCTACCAGCGTTATGCCGGTGAATGGGGTGGCCCGTGGTCCGTCCATACACCGACCTGGAACCATCTCTGGTACGTCGTCTATCTCTTCGTCTACTCGCTGCTCCTGGCACCGCTCTTCCCGATCCTGCGCTGGCTCGCCGACAGCAGGCCCTTGCAGGCACTGGGCGGTCTGTTCGACCGTGCAGTCCTGGGGCCGGTCCTGCTCATCATCCTGCCGGCCCTGCCCTTCCTGGCGATCCGTTTCACCCTGGCACCGGAGTTTCCGACCACGCATGCCCTGTTCGATGACTGGGCCAATCACGCCAATTCGCTGAGCATCCTGCTGATCGGGTATTTTTTCGCCAAGAACCAGCGCCTCTGGGCAGCCGTCGACCGCGCCCTGCCCTGGACCGCGACCTTCACCCTGGCCTCACTGGCCTTTCTCTTCACCAGTTACACAAACTGGGAAGTCGCTGCGCAGAACGAGGTCTGGGTCTGGCTGGCCCGTATCGACCGGATCCTCTTCGCCTGGACCATAATCCTCGCCCTGGCCGGCCTGGCACGGCGTTTCATGAACCAGGACGGACCGGTGCGCCGCTATCTCTCCGAGGCTGTCTTCCCCTACTACATACTGCACCAGACTATCACGGTGACGGCCGGTTACTGGATCGGCCAGATGGGGCTGGGTGTGTGGACGGAATTCATCCTTCTGGTCGCCCTGACCTTCGGTGGCTGTGCGGTGGGTTTCGAAGTGATCAAGCGCATCGCACCACTGCGGCCGGTCATGGGTCTGAAACTGGTTCGCGGCGGCCCGTCCCGGCCTCGCGCGGAGGCCACGGCCAATTCGGCTTGATTCCTGCGCCTCGAGGCAGACAATTGCGCCGGGTTCTCTTGCAGGGCCCGGCGCAGGATTTTGGGGGCGAGATTGGATATCAGGATCAGTGAGGCGCATGACGCCGAAGCGCTGGGCGAAGCCCTGCGCCGGGATCGCCGGATCCAGATCCGCGATTTCCTGCAGCCGGACTCGGCCGAGGCGCTCGCGAACATCGTCCAGGCCAACAAGGACTGGTTTCTCGCCTACAATGAAAACGGTCGTGGCGTGGAAGTGCCGCTTGCCGAGGTCCAGGCCGCGCCGCCCCAGACCCGGCAGCAATTATTCGCGCACATCAATGCGACGGCGGCCAGCCAGTTTCAGTACTGTTTTCTGCAATACGCCATCTCTGACGAGATCAATCGCGGCGCCAATCCAGGCCATGCCCTGCATGCCGTGCATGAATTCTACAACGGGGCGGCCTGGCTCGACTTCATGCGCACGATGACCGGCGTCACCGAGATCACGCATGGCGACACGCTGTGTTCGAACTATTCCGCCGGTCATTTCCTGACCGCGCATGATGACAAGCATGAACACCGTGACCGGGTTGCGGCCTATGTGCTGAGCCTGACGCGCGAGTGGCAGCCGGACTGGGGTGGTCACCTGGCCTTCCTGGATGATGACGGCAATATCGAACAGGCCTTCATGCCGGCCTTCAACACGCTCAACATCTTCCTGGTGCCGCAGAACCACTCCGTGCAGCAGGTCGCGACCTTCGCCAGGGGCTCGCGCCTCTCGCTGACGGGTTGGGTCTACCGCTAGGCCCGGCCCCCTGCTGACGGGCAAAGAAAAACCCCGCCGGCGCGAACCGGCGGGGTTTTCTGTGAGATCTGGCGAGACCTAGTCGTCGTCGGTGGACGGCACGGCCACGGCGTGGAAACCGGCATCGACGTGCAGGGTCTCACCCGTGCAGGAATGTCCGAGATCGGAGAGCAGGTAGAGCGCAGCGCCGGCGACGCCTTCCATGCGCGTGTCTTCCTTCATCATCGACCATTCGCGACCGGTGCGCATCAGCGCCTTGCCGCCGGAAATGCCGGCCATGGCGAGCGTGCGCATCGGGCCTGCGGACAGCGCGTTGACGCGGATGCCCTGCGGGCCGAGATCGCGAGCCATGTAGCGCGTAGACGCTTCCAGCGCCGCCTTGGCGACACCCATGACATTGTAGGAGGGCACGACACGTTCGGAGCCGAGATAGGTCAGCGTGACCATCGAGCCGCCATCATTCATCAGATGGCTGGCGCGCTTGCCGGCATCGACGAAGGAGAAGGCGGAGATTTCCATGGCACGACGCCAGCCTTCACGGGTGGTGTTCTCGGTGAAGGAGCCGACCAGCTCGTCCTTGCCGGCGAAGGCAATGGCGTGGACCAGGAAGTCCATCGAACCCCATTGGTCCTTGATGGTGTTGAAACAGGCGTCCATGGAGGCGTCGTCGGTGACGTCGGCCTGGACCATGGTCGGATTGCCCGGGAGGCTTTCCACCAGCGGACGCACCCGGCGTTCCAGGGCTTCATCCTGGTAGGAGAATGCCAGTTCGGCACCTTGTGCAGCCAATTGCTGGGCGATGCCCCAGGCAATGGAATTCTTGTTGGCCACGCCCATGACAAGCCCGCGCTTGCCCTTCATCAGTTCACCAGTCGGAAAAACGGTATCCGCCATCGGAGTCCCCTCTTGGAGTTGTGTTCGTCACCCGTATAGCCGCAGAGCGTCAGGAACTGAAATGCGCGGTGCACGTAACACCCCGTCTTCCAGACTTTCGGCGGCCCGGATATCCAGATTGTAGATGTCGAAACCCGGCCGGGTCTGCGGGTCGAGGCCCAGGACCACGATGTCGAGCGTGTGTGCGGCCTGTTCGGCCACGAACCAGTGAATATTGTCCGCAGTCCCGGAAATGCTCGAGAGCTGGCCCGGTCCGGCTGTCATATCGATGCTCGGCCGGATGAGCAGGGCGTCCGGTTCAACGGCCAGCTTGTCGTACTGGCGCACATGGAATTGCCCTGACAGGGTCAGGTGGGCCGAGACCATGTTGTCATGCCCGTGCGGAACGATGGCGCGCCCCTGGCCGACCGCGAACATCTTGGGATGAAAGCTCAGCCGCCGCCTCTGATCGTCCATCATGCGGACGGGAGCGGTCGCGACGCCGCGCTCGGCATATCCAGTGCGCGACGCCAGGGCCTCGAAATCCATGGCCGCCAGAAGATCGTCCAGATCGATCTCGGCCAAAACCTCGTTGATGGCATCACGCCAGGCCTGTTCGCTGAGCGAGGTCTCGCGCAGGGCGCTGGTAGGCCGGTCGAGATTGCCGGCGAGGTCTTGCAGATAGGAACCGGCCGACTGGCCGAATGCCCGGGCCGACAGACCGCCGCTGAGCAGGGCCGCCACGCTGCCGAGGCGGATCAGGAAAGCCCTGCGATCGCTGTTGTCGGTGTCCAAGCTGTGCGCCTCCGCGTCCCCGGCAGCGGCATGAGAGCAGGCTGCCGGGGCAAGATTGCGGCGGATCAGACTTTCGAGAAGACGACGGTGCCGTTGGTGCCGCCGAAACCGAAACTGTTGGACATGGCCGTCTTGATGTCGGCATCGCGCGTCTCGGTGACGATCGGCAGGTTCAACGCCGCGATGTCGGGATCCATGTCGAAGACATTGATCGACGGGGCGACGAAGCCGTTCTTCATCATCAGGAGTGTGTAGATCGCCTCGTGCACGCCGGCGGCGCCCAGGGAGTGACCCGTCATCGACTTCGTGCCCGAGATCATCGGGGCCGCGTCGCCGAAGACTTCCTTGACCGCTTCCATCTCCTTGATGTCGCCGACCGGTGTCGCGGTGGCGTGCGGGTTGAGATAGTCGATGCCGCCATTGACGGTTTCCATGGCCAGTTTCATCGAGCGGACAGCGCCCTCGCCGGACGGGGCGACCATGTCGTAACCGTCTGAAGTGGCACCATAACCGGTTATTTCGGCATAGATCTGGGCACCGCGCGCCTTGGCACGCTCGTATTCTTCCAGGATCACCACGCCTGCACCGGCACCGCCGACAAAACCGTCACGGTCCTTGTCGAAGGCGCGCGAGGCCTGTTCCGGCGTGTCATTGTACTTGGTCGACATCGCGCCCATGGCGTCGAACAGGTTGGAGAGAGCCCAGTGGATCTCCTCGCAACCGCCCGCAAACATCACGTCCTGCTTGCCCCACTGGATCTGCTCGGCAGCGGCGCCGATGCAGTGCAGGGAGGTCGTGCAGGCCGAGGTGATGGAATAGTTCACGCCCAGGATTTTGAACGGCGTGGCCAGCGTGGCCGAGGCCGTCGAACTCATGGCTTTCGGCACGGCAAACGGACCGATGCGGCGCGGACCCTTTTCGCGCGTGACATCGGCAGCGCCGACGATCGTGCCTGCGGACGGACCGCCCGACCCCATGATGATACCCGTGCGCTCATGCGAGATGTCGCCTTCCGGCAGGCCCGCATCAGCGATGGCTTCTTCCATCGCCATGTAGTTCCAGCCCGCGCCTTCCGACATGAAGCGGTAGACGCGCTTGTCGACATGCTCGGCCGGATTGACGGTCGGCTTGCCGCCCACCTGGCACTTGAAACCGTGCTCGGCGAAGCTTTCCATGCGGCCGATACCGCTTTTGCCGTCCTTCAGGGACTGGGTGACTTCGGCGGCGTTATTCCCGATGGGGGAAATCACGCCCAGACCGGTGATGACTACGCGGCGCATAGCAAACTCCTCGATCAGGCCATTTCGCCGGGCTGGAACAGGCCCACGCGAAGATCCTTGGCGGTGTAGATGATCTTGCCATCCACTTCGACATGACCATCACCGATGGCCATGATCAGGCGGCGCTGGATGACGCGCTTGAGATGGATGACGTATTTGACGGTCTTGGCGTCCGGCGTGATCTGGCCGGTGAATTTCACCTCGCCGACCCCGAGGGCGCGGCCCAGGCCCGGATTGCCCTTCCAGCACAGGAAGAAACCGACGAGCTGCCACATAGCGTCGAGGCCGAGACAGCCCGGCATCACCGGATCGCCCTTGAAGTGGCAGTCGAAGAACCAGAGGTCGGGATTGATGTCGAGTTCGGCCTCGATATAGCCCTTGCCGTGATCGCCGCCATCATCATCGATGTGGAGGATACGGTCCATCATCAGCATGGGCGGAGCCGGCAGTTTGGAGCGGCCTTCGCCCCACATCTTGCCGTTACTGGAATCGATCAGGTCTTGATAGCTGAAGGAGCTCTGTCGTTCGGTCATGAAGTAGATCTGCTGCGCCGCGGACACCGACGCAAGCGGTCAGGCCGGGCTGGTAATCCTTGCCCGGTCTCGTTTCAGGACCGGACGGGTCAGGGCAGAGCTATATCCCGCGCCACAGAGGCGCTCAAGGAGTCGTCACTATGCGGATCGTCCACTTCTGTAGTGGAAAGCTCGTCGGCATAGACGCCCCACAGGGTGTGGGTCTGGACCCAGCCGCGATAGCCCTGGCCCTCTACTCGGCACCAGCCCGCGCGGCAGCGTTCGAGCGACAGGACGACACCGGGCTCGGCGATAGCCTCGGTCGGGGCTTCCTCGTCCGCGCGGGCATGCAGCGGCGTGTCCTGGACGGTGTAGACCGAGCGGCGTCCCGAGAGGACGCGGCGATGCATCCAGGTGACCTCGCCTTCCGGGTCGCGCACACGGCGCCAGTCCGGCGTTTCCGCGATCACTTCCATCGGCAGTCCGGCACGCGTGTAGCGCCAGGCGACCGGGTGGGCCCGGCTGGGTCCGGAACGGCCATTGGCCACATCGAATTTCAGGCTGACATAACGCGGCACCGCCTGGCCCGACGGCGTGGCAGGGACCTCATCCGTGTCCGCGGCCTGGGCATGGACACTCGCAGGCAGAAGCATGGCTGAGAGAACAAGCGGCAGGACGAGACGGCGCATGGGATACTCCTTGGACCTATTCCCTCTGCCCAAACAGGGTGAACATGCCGTAAATTCCCGATGCTTGGATGACTGAAGACGAGGAGTGAAGCATGGCAAAAATTTCGCCCAACTGGGTGCTCGGCATCCCCCTGGGGCTTGGCCCCGGCGTGGCACTGGGCGTCTCGCTCGGCAATCCGGCGATCGGCATTTCGCTGGGCGTTTCGATGGCTGTTGCCTTCTCCTTTGTCTTCGCCAAACGCGCCACCTCACCGGATGGTGAGGATGCAAATGACGAAAAGCCTCCTATATCTTCTTCAGAAACGCCGGCAGACGGGTCCGGCGAGACATCGGGAGGGGATGAATGAGTTTCCGATTGGCAATCACGAGCGTGGCGGCAGCCCTGGCGGCCGCTTGTACGCCGACAGGTGGTGAAGCGCCGGCCGAGGATGAAAACCAGGCAGCGCCGGAGGAAGAGGCGGCGGCTCCGGGTATCGCTGTCGAAAGCACCGATCTCGGCGATGGCATCTACATGATGAGCACGGGGGTCGCGGGCAATCTCGCACTCCTGGTCGGAGAGGATGGCGCCGTGATGGTCGATGACCAGCTGCCCAATACCGGATCCGTCATCGAAGGCGCTGTCGTGGAGTTGGCTGGCGAGGGTGCGCCGCGCTTCATCGTCAACACGCACTATCACGGCGACCATACCGGCGGTAACGCGCATTTCGCCGCCATGGGCTCGACGGTCGCCGCGCACCACAATATCCGATCCCGTCTCGAGAATGACCCGCAGGACTGGGCCCAGTCCGGCACGCTGCCGATCCTGACGTTCGGTGATGACCTGACCTTCCACATGAATGGTCAGACGGTCGAGGTCAGCCACGTGCCGACCGCGCATACCGACGGCGATGCCATCGTCCATTTCCGCCAGGCCGATATCATCCACATGGGCGATATCTTCTTCAACGGCATGTTCCCCTATATCGATCTCGATGCGGGCGGCACGGTCGACGGGTTCATCGCCGGTATGGAGCGCGGCGTCGAACTGGCCGGTGAGGAGACGCAGATCATCCCCGGTCACGGACCGGTGGCCACGCGGGACGACCTCCAGGCGGCCATCGACATGTTGCGCGAAGCCGCGTTCCGCGTCCGGACCCTCGTTGAGGGCGGTGCCGATCTCGATGCCGTGATGGCGGCCGAGCCGCTGGCGGATTTCCACGATGACTGGAACTGGCGCTTCATCACCACCGAGCGCATGGTCACGACGCTCTACAATGACGCTGTCGCCGAGTAGCGCCGCCGCGTAACAGACCGGTCATGTCCTTGCCGCACATGTGAAAATCATGTGCGCTTCCTGACCAAGATTTAAAGCGGCAAACAGCTTGAAGCGAGGTGAGGGGTTCTATGTTGGGGCGTATGACGACCCCGGAACTCCCTCCTTCCGATTATCGCCACCCTGCCCGCCGCCGAACTCTCGGGTTCGCGGCGGGCATCGGTGTGGGCCTTCTGCTCTGGCTGATCATCGGTCTCCTCACCCAGAACCTGCTCTTCGGCCTCGCCTTCGGCCTGCTTCCCGGCATCGCGATCGGGATCGGTTTGGCTGTGACGGAGCGGGATTAATATATACCCAGAAGCATTTGTAATCAGAGGTGGTAACGGGCTAGTCTTCCCGGCGTGTTTCGGGGGACGCCATGATTCATCGACTGTTCTTGCTCGCTTTCGCCTGCCTGTTCGCGGCGGGAAGCGCCTTCGCGCAGCCGCGTGCTGACGGGTTCGAGGCGAACTGGGAGGCGCGCGTTCTTCAGGGTTTCATGGATGATCCCGCTCAGTTCGGCTTCCCGCGTCTCTCGCCGAGCGGCCGATACCTGTCCTATATGGCAATGTCGGCGACCGGCGGTTCCAGCGCCCAACGTTTTCTCGTCATCATGGATCTCCAGGACCCGACCGGGGAAAGCCGGCAGGTTGCCTCGCTGGACGAGGTCCGGCCGTCCTGGATGGAATGGGCGAGCGATGATCGCCTCCTGGTCGCCGCCTCGTTCGAAGTGCCGAATCTCAGCCAGCGTGCCGAACGCCTGTTCGGCGACAACCGGCCGCGCGCGTCCCGGGTCCTGTCCTTTTCCCGCGATCTGAGCCAGCAACCCGTCCTCCTGTTTTCCCGGGCCGATGAGCGGTTGCAGGGCGCAAATTCCCGCCTGACCTCCGTGCTCGACTACCTGCCCGATGATCCCGATCACGTCCTGATGCCCGCCGTCTATGGGGGCCGGATCAGCGTGTTCCGCGCCAATATCGTGACCGGCGAGGCCGAATTGTTCGAGGAGGGCACCCGTCGCACATTCGGCTGGTATACCGCGAAGGGCGTGCCAGTCGTCAGGCTCGAGGTCTCGAGCATGGGCAGCAGTGTCGTCGTCTATTCACGCGCCGGCCCCCGCGATGAATGGCGACGGACGCAGACCATTCGTTTCCGCGAGATCGAGGAGCGGGAAGAAGAATCCGAATTCGAATGGGCCGGCGCCACGGAGGAGCCCGGCCAGATCCTGGTGCGTGCCCGGCCAGACGGTTCCGATTTCACTGGTATCTACCGCTATGACCTCAATACCGGTGAGTATCTGGAAGCTGTGGCCGAGCGTGATGATTACGACATTCGGCTGCCGTTGACCCGGGCGTGGAGCGGTGAATATCTCGGCTATGGCTATATTGCCGATCGCCGCGAGTATCACTTCAACGACCCGACATTCAACGCGCATTACCGGGGCCTGCTGGACTATTTCGGAGACCAGATCGAGATCCACCCGCACTCCTTCGGGGGCGACCGCATGGTGGTCAGGGTCTCCGGTCCGACCGAGATCGGGTCCTATTATCTGTATGATTTCGAAACCGCGAATATCGACCCCCTCTCGGCCATCTGGCCGACATCGGGTGCGGTCACCACGTTCGAGGTTCGCCCGCTTGCCTATACCGCCCGGGATGGTCTGCCCATCAGCGGATATGTAACCTGGCCCGCCGGCGGGCCGGGGCCGGATACACCGCTGATCGTGATGCCGCACGGTGGTCCGGAGGCTCGCGACCGGATCCGTTTCAACTTCCTGCCGCAATATCTGGCCAATCAGGGCTTTGCGGTCTTCCAGCCCAATTTCCGGGGCTCCTGGGGGTTCGGCTCGTCATTCGTCGAGGCCGGCCACGGGGAATGGGGCCGGGCCATGCAGGATGATATCGAGGACGGAGTCCGGCACCTCATCGCGAACCGCCAGGTCGATGCCGACCGGATCTGCATCATTGGGTTCAGCTACGGTGGTTATGCCGCGCTTGCCGGGATGGCGCGTACACCCGATCTGTACAAGTGTGCCGTGGCCGGCGGCGGCGTTTATGCCTTGCGAGAATTCCTGGAGTTCAAGTCCGACCTGTCCAGCGAAGTTTATGATTACTGGGTCGACTGGCTTGGCAATCCGCGTGACCGCGACCAGCGTGCCCGTATCGACGCGGTTTCCCCGGTCAACCAGGCCGGCGTGATGACCGGTCCGATCCTCCTTATGCATGGCGCCGACGATGAAGTTGTGCCGGTCGAGCAATCTCGTCTGATGTCGGAGGCCCTGACCCGGGCCGGTATCCGCCACACCTATCTGGAAGAGGCCGGCGGCGATCACCGCTGGGGTGCGACAGACGAGAATTACCGCATCGCGATCCAGAATATCGCGTCATTCCTCGACGATGCGATCGATGGATCAGTGGACCGTTTCCAGGCTGAGCAACCGGTCGCCCCTGACGACGACTAGCCGCCGCATTCCGGGCAGGAGGGGTCTTTTCCGAGCTTCACTGTGCGGCTGGTCATGTCGAGCCCGTCGAAGAGCAGGATGCGGCCGTCCAGGGTCTCGCCGGCGTCGCAGACATGCTTGATGGCCTCGAGTGCCATCATCGCGCCGATGACGCCGGTCAGGGCGCCAACGACGCCGACGCGTTCGCAGGTCTCGGCATCGGGCGGGATGTGCGGCACCCAGCAGCGATAGCAGGGCGCGTCGGCGGAGGCATTGAACAGGCTGACCTGGCCATCCCACCGACCCACGGCGCCAGAGACCAAAGGCACGCCGGTCGTGCGGCTGGCGGTGTTCACCGCGAAACGCGTCTCGAAGTTATCGCAGCCGTCCAGCACGAGGTCCGCGCCGGCGATCAGTTCGGCGGCATTGCTCTCGTCGAGCGCCGCGACATGGGTCCGGACCTCGCAGCCGGGATTCAGGGCCGACAGGACTTTGGCACCGATCTC
Source organism: uncultured Maricaulis sp. (assembly GCA_965228215.1). Classification (GTDB taxonomy): domain Bacteria; phylum Pseudomonadota; class Alphaproteobacteria; order Caulobacterales; family Maricaulaceae; genus Maricaulis. The sequence goes on from OZ245800.1 coordinate 1,268,474, forward strand.
CGCCTTCGCGCTGCCGACATCACTGGTGCGGAAGAGAATCTGGCGCTGGAGATTGTCGAGACTGACCGTATCGGGATCGATCAGGGTCAGCTTGCCCACGCCTGCGGCGGCCAGGTAGAGCGCCGCTGGCGCACCAAGGCCACCTGCACCCACCAGCGCAATGTGAGCGCGCGAGAGCGCCTGCTGACCAGGGCCTCCGATCTCCCGCAGAACGAGATGACGGGCAAAGCGTTCGATGTCGATGGTAGGTGTAGTCATGGATCTGGAGATAGTCAGGCTCGTGTCGAAACGCCAGCGTCCTGCCGCAGCCAAGCGGTCAATCGGGCATTATTGTCTTGCCAGCCAGTGCGCCTCAGGGCTCAGCGCAGGTCAAGGGCGCATAGCGCCGCTGCGCGGTTTCACCCTTGAGCTGCGCTGATCCCTGAGGCCTCCTCTCGGCAAGACAATAAGGGCTGATCCCGGCGTGGAAATAACCCTTCCCTCGCGCACCAAACTCGCCCACCTTCCCCGCATGTCGACCCTGCCGCAAACCCAGCTCTCTGCCGAACAGGAACGCCTGTTGGAATGGCTGTTCCGCGACCGGCCCAACGTCTTCATCACGGGGCGTGCGGGCACGGGCAAGACGACGCTGATGCGAGAATTCCTACGGCGGGCGGGCAATCGCGCGGCCGTACTGGCGCCAACGGGTGTGGCCGCCATGCAGGCCGGTGGTCAGACGATCCATTCCTTCTTCCATTTCCCGCCGCGACTGATCGAGGCGCGCGACATCCGCAAGGTGCGCCATCGCCGGGCCGTGCAGGCGCTGGAGACGCTGGTGATCGACGAGATCTCCATGGTGCGGTCCGACATGATGTGGGCGATCGATGCGGCCTTGCGGCTCAATCGCGACAGTAATGAACCCTTCGGCGGGGTACAGGTGATCCTGGTCGGCGATCTCGCCCAGCTGCCGCCCGTCATCCAGGGCGCCGAGGCGGAATATCTCGAACTCAGCCATTGCGGCCCGTTCTTCTTCCACCCGCCCTGTTTCCGCGATGCGGGTTTCTCGCTGATCGAACTGGAACAGGTGTTTCGTCAGACCGACGAGTATTTCATCAATATTCTCAATGCGGTGCGGGATGGCGAGATCGGCAGTGACGAGGCGTCCGAGCTCAATGAGCGGGTCACCGGCCGGTCCGGCCTGGAAGCCAGCCTCACCCATATCGTGCTGACGGCCACCAATGAGGCGGCCTTCCGTATCAATCAGGCTCGGATCCAGGGTCTGCAGACGCCCGAGCGGGCTTTCGAGGCGAAGCTGGAGGGTCAGTTCGATGCGCGCCTCTTCCCGGTCGAGGATCCGCTCGTGCTCAAGATCGGGGCCCGGGTCATGCTCACGCGCAACGACCCGCAGGGCCGCTGGGTCAATGGCACGCTGGGGGAGATCGAGGGCTTCGACGAGAAGACGGTGCGCGTGCGCATCGACGACAAGGTGCATGCCGTCGAACCGGCGAAATGGGAACGCAATGCCTATGAATTCGACCCGGATGCCCAGGCGCTGAAGCAGTCGACCAAGGGCGCGTTCACGCAATATCCGCTGCGCCTGGCCTGGGCGATGACGATCCACAAAGCCCAGGGCCTTACGCTCGACGCCGTCTATCTCGACCTTGCCCGCCGCCTCTTCGCCCACGGCCAGGCCTATGTCGCCCTGTCACGGGCGCGCAGCCTGGAAGGCCTCGAACTCAGCCGCCCGCTCACACCCGGCGACATCATCTGCGACCAGCGGATTTTCGATGTCCGGAGCTTCTGTGACCCCGCGCCACTGAGTTTGGCGGGTTAGTCCTCAAAGAGCGCCGTCGAAAGATAGCGTTCCGCGAAACTGGCCAGGATGACCACGATGGTCTTGCCGGCCATGTCGTCGCGCTGGGCGACCTCGAGGGCGGCGGCGAGGGCGGCGCCGGACGAGATGCCGCCGGGCAGGCCTTCCACGCGTGCCGCTTCGCGTGCGGTCGCAAACGCCGTCTCGTTGGAGACTTTCACCACATCATCGATCAGGTCGGTGTCGAGAATGTCCGGCACGAAACCGGCGCCGATGCCCTGGATCTTGTGCGGACCGGGATTGCCACCCGAAAGGACCGGGCTGTCTTCCGGCTCAACGGCAATGACCTGGAAGCCGGGCTTGCGGTCTTTCAGCACCGAGGCGACGCCCGTCAGCGTGCCGCCGGTTCCGACGCCGGAGATCAGCACGTCGGCGGCGCCGTCGGTGTCGTTCCAGATCTCTTCCGCTGTCGTCTTGCGGTGGATGGCCGGATTGGCCGGATTGGCAAACTGGCTCGGCATGACGGCGCCCGGCGTCGACTCGACCAATTCCTTGGCCTTGGCGATCGCGCCGCCCATGCCCTTGGCGGCTTCGGTCAGCACCAGTTCGGCGCCCAGATAGGTCAGGAGTTTGCGCCGCTCTATCGACATGCTCTCCGGCATGGTCAGGATCAGGCGATGGCCGCGGGACGCCGCCACGAAGGCCAGGCCGATGCCGGTATTGCCCGAGGTGGGCTCGATCATCACCGCGTCCGGGCCGAGTTTCCCCTGGGCTTCCAGGTCGTCGATCATGGCGACGCCGATCCGGTCCTTCACCGAGGCCAGCGGATTGAAGAATTCCAGCTTGGCCAGGATACGGGCCTTCGCGCCGTGCTTTTCCGCCAGCTTGGGCAGTTCGACGAGCGGTGTGTCACCGACCGTATCAACGATGGAGGAGTAGATGCGGCCGCGGCCGGGCGTATGGGACATGGGGGTCTCCGTGAACTGGTTTCCAGCACATCTAGGTATCCGCCCGGCGAATGTCAGGCGGGAATGCGAATTCTCAAGCGCTCGTGATGCCGGTTGAGCAGCGGAGCGGGGTCAGCCCGTGCCGGTGGAGCCGAAACCGCCTGTGCCGCGCTCGGTCTCGTCGAGTTCGCTGGCGACCGTCCAGACGGCGTGGGTGACCGGGGCGATGATCATCTGGGCGATGCGTTCGCCGCGATTGACCACGAAATCTTCCTTGCCGTGATTGATCAGGTTCACGTGGATCTCGCCGCGATAATCCGCATCGATCGTGCCCGGCGTGTTCACACAGGAAATGCCCTTCTTTGCCGCCAGGCCGGAGCGCGGCCGGACCTGGGCCTCATATCCGCCCGGCAGGGCGATCGCGATGCCGACAGGCACAAGACGCCATTCGCCCGGCGGAATCGTCACCGGCGCGTCGTCGGGGACGGCGGCGCGAAGATCCATGCCGGCAGATTGCGGTGTCTCATAGGCGGGAAGGGCCAGTCCCTCGTAATGGGGGAGCGGCAAGATGCGCACGGAAACGGAATTCATGCGGGTTATCCAGTCTCGCTAGTGATCTCTGCGGTCTGAGTATTGATTGCTTCGTAGAAGCCTTCAATGCGCTCGACAGCAAGACTGCGTTCGGCGGCTGTCAGCCGGCCTTCCAGGATCTGGAGCTTGAACTGGTCGTCCTCGACCAGCAGGGCCGTCCGCACCGTCTGGCCGCCGCGGCGTGTTTCCACGAACAGGGCGAGCCCGGCCATGGCGACCTTGTAGTCATTCGGCTGGGGAACGGGCGAGGTGCATCGGCAGGTGAGGCCGATAATGTCGATATCGCCCCGGAAATTCACGCCGAGCGGACCGTCCCGGCGAGTCTCGCGCAGCACGCTGTAGCGGCCGATAGAGATCGTCCGGCCGCCATCTGCATCGACGGCAGCGCACCGGATTTCGCGGACTTCGTCTTGAGCGTGGGCGCCGGTCGAGAGTCCAATCATGAGTGCCAGGGCCGCAAACGCGGTTTCCATGCCCTGCTACCTCCCCAGATTTTCACGCCCTCAACGCAGTATCTTGTCGCGACCGACTGGGCGTCGCAAGCGTGTAATACTTCTGTTGGTGGGAAATGCCAGTAAGTTACGCTCTCTTGGCGATTTCTTGCGCCAATTGCTCGGAAATTACATTTTTATTTGCCCGGTCGAAATGGATGGCATCGGTCGATGTGTAAATGCTGACAGCGTTCTCCGCGCCGCCCATCACGTCGCCGGACACGTCATTGGCGATAATCCAGTCGCATCCCTTGCGCGCCAGCTTGGCTCGCGCGTGTCGTTCGACATCATGGGTCTCGGCCGCAAAACCGATAACCAGGCCGGGCCGGTCCGTCTCGCGCTGGCTGATCGTGCGCAGGATGTCCGGGTTTTCGGCCAGTGGCAGGCTGGCGAGTTCGGACTTGTCTAGTTTCAGCTTGCGATCCGAGGTTTCTGCCGGCCGCCAGTCGGCTACGGCGGCGACGGCGATGAAGATGTCGGCGGGCAACGCGGCTTCGACCTTGGCCAGCATCTCGCGGGCGGTTTCAACGCGGCGTGTGTCGACGCCCTTCGGGTCATTCAATGCGGTCGGACCTGAAACGAGAACGACATCGGCCCCGAGCTCGGCCAGGGCCTCGGCCAGGCCATAACCCTGCCGTCCGGATGATCGATTGGAGATGAAACGGACCGGATCGATCGGTTCCAGCGTCGGTCCGGCGGTCATGACGATACGTCGACCGTTCAGCGGCCCCAGCCCGCCTGCAGACGTGTCAGGCATTGAGCTTGGCCTCGATCGCGTCGGCGATTGCCGTGGGTTCGGCCAGCCGTCCGGGGCCGAATTCACCGCAGGCCATGTCACCCTCGTCCGGACCGACGAAAGCAACGCCGTCGCCGCGGAGTGTCTCCAGATTGCGCTGGGTCGCCGGGTGCTGCCACATGCGCACATTCATGGCCGGTGCCATGAGGACGGGTGTGTCGGTCGCCAGGAGGGCCGTGCTCGCCAGATCGTCGGCCAGACCGTTCGCCGCTTTGGCCATGAGATTGGCCGTCGCCGGGGCGACCACGACGAGGTCGGCGGAGCGAGAGAGTTCGATATGGCCCATCTCGGCTTCATCGGTCAGGTCGAAAAGCTCGGAATAGACCTTGTCATTGCTGAGGGCGGAGACCGAGAGCGGGGTCACGAATTCAGCGCCCGCGCGGGTGAGGATGCAGCGCGATGCGATACCGCGCCGCGCCAGCTCGCGGATCAGTTCCAGAGATTTATAGGCCGCGATACCGCCGCCGATGATCAGGAGAATACGCTTGTCCGCCACAGGAATGCTCCATTGCCCGTTCCGAGCTATGTAGCCTTGCGATCCGGGAAAACCAAGTCACGGCAGCGTGTTGGCGCGGAAGCACGGTCAGGCGGCCGGCGGGTTGTGGCGGAGCATTTCGCGCAGTTTGGCGGAATCCGCCTGTAGTGCAGCCTGTTTCTCGGCCTGGTGCCGGTGGAAGGCGGCGATCGTCATTTCCATGTCGAACACAGCCATCCGGGTCAGGGCCTGCATCAGGTCGGGAGAGAAGCGGGGACGTTTCTTCATGCCCAGCGCCTGCATGCCGCACAGCATGTTGGAATAGGCGGCCGAATAGACATGGGTCGGGAAGTCCAGCTTGGAGTGGCGCAGGCCCATCTGGTCGATGGCCTCGAAATAGGCCGTGTCGAACCGGGCGGAGAATACAAGCTCGCAATGCGCCAGCATGCCGGCACGCAGATAGGCGACGTTTTCCGTGATCGAGAAATAATGGGCGACTTCCGGATTGAGCTCGGTCTGGCTGAACACCGTCTCCAGCGCCTTTTCGGCGTAATCCATCAGGCGCGCCTTGTTGCGCCGGACCAGGTCGATGAGGTCCTCGTCGATCTGGAAAATTTCAAGCTGGGACTGAACCAGTCCAGTTGGCGGTGTCGCGGAACTTGTCATGCGTGTATGCAATCATAAGTTCGTTATTTATTCGTGACCATTTTAGGAAATTGCGATCGGGCGCGGCCTGCCCTCGTTTGGCTGGTCCCTCCGGGCGCCTAGCCGATCAGAAGACTTGTGATGACCGCGCCTGCCGCCGCCGCGGCACCGAGCCAGGCGATACGGAGCGCCCAGGGGCGGATACGCGGTGCGCCGCCCAGATTCAGTTCGCCGGATTTGAGACGGGCGCCGATCTCGGCCCAGTCGTCGATCGCATCGGGCAGGCGCCGCATCGCATCGTGCAGGCGCCGCAGATCCTCGCCAAGATCACGAATACGGCCTTCGGGGCCAAGCTCGCGTTTCATCCAGGCTTCCACGACCGGCGCCGAGGCGGCCCACATGTCGTGCTGGGGATCGAGACTGCGCGCCACGCCTTCGGCTTGCACCATCGTCTTCTGGAGCATGACCAGTTCCGGACGCAGCTTCATGTCGAAAAGATCGGTGATCTCGAAGAGCTGCAGCAAGACCTGCGACATGGCCACTTCATCGGCCCGCTTGCCGAAAATGGGTTCGCCGACAGCGCGCAGCGCGCTGGCAAAATCCTCGACCGAATGATGCGGCGGCACGTAGCCGGCAGCAAAATGGGCTTCGGCGGCGGAGCGGTAATCCTGGGTCAAAAAACCATGCAGGATCATGGCGAGGAAACGACGTTCGGCTCGGCCGATACGGCCCATGATGCCGAAGTCCACGGCCCAGAGATCGCCTCCGTCCGAGACGAAGAGATTGCCGGCATGCATGTCCGCGTGGAAGACGCCCTTGCCCAGCGCCGTGCCAAGGAAGGCCCGGGTCAGCGTGGTCGCCAGCGCCGACCGGTCGATGCCGGCCTCGTCGAGTTTCTCCGGCTTGGTCAGGGCAATGCCGTCAATCCATTGCGTGGTGAGCACGCGCTTGGACGACCGTACCCAGTCGATCGACGGGATGCGGTATTTCTCGGTCATCGCCGCCGCTTCGGCCAGTTCCGACGCAGACGCGGCTTCAAGGCGGAGATCGGTTTCCAGCGACAGGGAGCGGGCGACGGTATCGACGAATTTGCGCGGCTCCAGCCGGCGGCTGGCCGGTGCGAGGCGTTCCGCGAGACTGGCGCCCAGCCGGAGGGCGCGAATGTCGCGCTCGATGCGTTGTTCGATGTCGGGGCGCAGGACCTTGACGGCGACGTCCTCGCCATCCGTCGTGGTCGCCTTGTGGACCTGTGCGATGGATGCGGCGGCGATGGCGGGGCCGAGCTCGGTGAAGAAATCCTCGACGGGGCCTCCGAGCTCTGCAGCGATCACGGCGCGGGCTTCATCATCGCCAAAGGCGGGCATGCGGTCCTGCAGGCGCGACAGGCCACGCGCGAACCGCTCGCCGATCACATCGCCGCGCGTCGCCAGGACCTGGCCGAATTTCACGTAGGACGGGCCGAGCGTCTCCAGTGCACGGGCGAGCCGTTCCCCGGGATTGGTCGCGCTGTCACGTCGCGAAATCAGCCGCATCACCTTTCCGGCCAGACGCGCGGGCGCTGGATAGAGGCTCTGGTATTCGGCCGGCAGGATCGCGTCATGCCGCACCAGGGTGAATAGGGCGCGGACCAGACGGGCCAGGGATGCGAGTGTCGCAAACATTGCAGGAGGGTTTAGTGCGCAACCGGTCGCTTGGCGAGCGCTACATGAAGTCGCACCGCGGACTGGAACGGTGAGGACATCTCGACCCCAAGCCCCCGAAAGCCGTGGCGAAAGTGGGGATTGTTGAAAGTTGCATAACGCAATCATCTGGCGGTAAGCTCGATTCCCGAATCCCTGCCGACCGTTCTGGAGCGATCGCCTGATGGATTACGTCTTGGACAAGGAGGCCCGCGGGCGCTGGATCGTCGTGCGCTTCCGGGGGCCCGTGACCCTGGAGGGTCTGCGAGACCTGGCCGCCGACCTGCGCGAGCAATCGCTCTTTGCGCCAGACCAGCCGCGCCTGTTCGACTGGAACGCTGCGATGCTGGCGGATCTCGAGCCCACGGACGCGGTGCCGCTCCTGCTGGATACGCAGCCCGGCGCTGCGGGCGGGCCGGAACCGCACGGCATCATCGCCCATGTCTGTGCCGATCCGCTCAAGCGCATCCTGCTGAAATACTGGGTCGCCGCGGCCGGCTCGCGCTACGGGCTGGATACCGAATTATTCCTCTCCCTGGACCAGGCCCACGCCTGGCTGGAATTGCGGACGTCGCAATTGTCCCGCTCGGCCTGAGCACGCTTCCAGATCTCTTGCCTGAAATGGATCGAAATGCCGTTTTGTGGCATAATGACACCTGGAAGGAGGAGGAGGGATGGAACACACGATCGAGCTCGAACCCGGTGGTCGCTGGGTGAATATCCGCTACGCCGGACCCGTCTCCCTCGAAAGCCTGAAGGCCCTGCATGACCGGATGGTCGCCAGTCGGTGGTGGCAGCCCGGCCTGCCGCGCCTGTTCGACTACGAGTCCGCATCCATCAGCGAGATCGGATTCCTCGAGGCCGCCGACGACCTCCTGCCTTATCTGGACGGCCGTCGCGACCGGCTCTTCGGGCCGGGCCCCGTGACGCAGGCTCATGTCTGCTCGGACCCGCTCAAGGCAGTGATGCTGCAATACTGGATACGTCTGGCCGAGACCCGCCTGCCGGTCAGGAACCGCCTGTTTGATCGCCGTCTCGAGGCGGAGGATTGGCTGGTCGAGCAGTTCCAGGGCGCGCTCGAACCCGCCTGACGTCAGGCCCAGCCCGTGTGCAGGGCCGCGATGCCGCCGGAGAAATTCGTGTAGCTGACGGACCGGAATCCCGCGCTCCGCAATTCTTCGGCAAACGTGTCCTGGTCCGGGAAGCGGCGGATGGATTCCACGAGATACTGATAGCTCTCGCGATCCTTGGCGACGACTTCGCCGAGGGTCGGCATGACGTTGAACGACCAGGCGTCGTAGACCTTCTCCCAGGCCCGGCTGGTAGGGCGGGTGAATTCCAGGCAGAGGAAACGTCCGCCCGGTTTCAGCACCCGGCGCATCTCCTTCAGCGCTGTGATCCGGTCGGTCACATTGCGGATGCCGGTGGAGATCGTGACGCAATGCGCGTGGCGGTCGGGCAGGGGCAGGCATTCGGCATTGCCGGTCACCCAGTCGACGCGACCCTCATGCTCCGGCTCCAGGCCTCGCTTGACGCCGGCACGCAGCATTGCCTCATTGATGTCGAGCACAATGGCACTGGCTGTTGCCGGCACCCCGCGCCGTTCGGCGACGCGGTCGGCCTTGGTCAGGAAGCTGCGGGCGAGATCGCCCGTACCGCCCGCGACATCGATGAGGATTTCGCCCGGCTGAGGATTGGCGCGCGTGATCACCATGTCCTTCCAGACGCGGTGGACACCCACCGACATGAGGTCGTTCATCAGGTCGTAGCGGCGCGCGGACCGGTCGAAAACGCCCCGGACCAGCCCCGCCTTGTCTTTGCGCGCGACGTCCCGGAAGCCGAAGGATGTCGTCGTATTGTCAGCCTGCTCGGTCATGGCCGGGACAATAGGTCATGCTCCCCGTCCGGAAAAGCGTGCGACGCCGTGTCGGGGTGACGCAGGCTCTCGAGCAGGCGAGAGCGGGGCTTGGCAGCCTTCAGTCTTGCGCTAGCTTGAGCGCCTGACCCGATCCGGAAGGCCATGCCGATGCCCGAACTGCCCGAAGTCGAAACTGTCCGCCGCGGATTGCGCACGGCCATGGAGGGGCGCCGCATCCAGACCGTCGAGCTCGGACGGCCGGATCTGCGCTTTCCCTTTCCCGAGCGGTTTCGTGAACGGCTCGAGGGCGTCCGGATCGACCGGCTCGACCGGCGGGCCAAATATCTCCTGGCGCGACTGGACAGTGACGAGACGCTGCTCATGCATCTGGGCATGACGGGCCGCTTCTCCATCGAGGCCGAGGACGGGCGTGAGCAGCCTGGTGACTTTGTTCACGCCGCCCCGGCCGATCCGCGCCATGACCATGTTGTCTTCCGGATCGAGGGCGGAGTGACCGTGCGCTATAATGATGCGCGGCGGTTCGGATACATGGACCTCGCGCCCGGCCAGGACGACGCCGACAATCTCCATCTCCGGGATCTCGGCCCTGAGCCGGACGGCAATGGCTTCTCCGCCGCTCATCTCGACGAGGTGTTGCAGGGACGCAAAACACCGATCAAGACCGCCCTCCTGGACCAGAAGATCGTCGCGGGTCTCGGCAATATCTATGTGTGTGAGGCATTGTTCCGCTCGCGCATCAGTCCGCGCCGCCTGGCCGCGAGCATTCCGGGCAAGCGAGCCGCACGACTGGCACCTGTGGTGCGCCAGGTGATCTCCGAGGCCATAGCGGCGGGCGGGTCGACCCTGCGGGATTTTGCTGGAGCGGATGGAGCGCTCGGCTACTTCCAGCACCGGTTTTCCGTCTATGGCCGAGAGGGTGAAACCTGCACCACGCCCGGCTGCGGCACGGAAATCCGCCGGCTGGTGCAATCGGGCCGATCCACATTCTATTGCCCGAAATGTCAGCGCTAACAGGCGTGTAGGCCGGGACTCGTACAGCCGCGCCGGCTTGAAAGTTTGAATAGAATCCGCCGGACGCTTCACCCGCGCGCATCTCTGGGGTATAGCGGCGCGGAATTTTGCGCGGCGCATGCCGCGCCGCCAGACGGAGCGCCGCAATGGCCTACAAGACGATCCAAGTGAAAACCGAGGGACGCGTGGGTGTCATCACCCTCGATCGCCCGGAGGCTCTCAACGCCCTGTGCGACGAGCTGACGACCGAGCTCGCCGCTGCCCTGACCGAGTTCGAGGGCGATGCCGAAGTCGGCTGCGTCCTTCTCACCGGTTCCAAGAAGGCCTTCGCCGCGGGCGCCGACATCAAGGAATTGCAGTCGCGCGACTATGTCGGTCTCTATATGCATGACCCGTTCGCCGAGACATGGGAATCCGTGTCTCGATTCCGCAAGCCGATCATCGCGGCCGTGTCCGGGTACGCGCTGGGCGGCGGGTGCGAGATCGCCATGATGTGTGATTTCATCATCGCCTCGGAAACCGCGAAATTTGGCCAGCCGGAAATCAATCTCGGTGTGATGCCGGGCTCGGGTGGTACGCAGCGCCTGCCGCGCGCTGTCGGCAAGGCCAAGGCGATGGATCTCTGCCTCACCGGCCGCATGATGGATGCCGAGGAAGCTGAGCGTGCCGGTCTCGTCTCCCGTATCGTACCGGTGGACGACCTCCTGGAGGTCGCCATGGAGGCTGCCGAGGCCATCGCGACCAAGTCGATGCCGGTGGCCATGCAGACGAAGGAAGCGGTCAATCGCGCCTTCGAAATCGGTCTGACTGAAGGCGTGCGTTTCGAGCGCCGTGTCTTCCAGGCGCAGTTCACGCTGGAAGACCAGAGCGAGGGCATGGCGGCCTTCGCTGAAAAGCGCGCTGCACATTTCAAGCATCGTTGAGGAATTAAGCGGTTCGGGCAGTTGACGGCCCGGCCTGTAGGGCCTATACGCCGCCGCTCAAGTTTTTTGCCAGTCCATACGGGGCTGGCCGCACCAAGAGGTTAGCTCCATGGCCAATACCAGCTCGGCCAAGAAGATGGTTCGCAAGATCGCGCGCCGCACCGAGGTCAACAAAGCCCGCCGTTCGCGCGTGCGCACCTTTGTCAAGAAGGTCGAGGAAGCGATTGCTTCCGGTGATCAGGCTGTCGCCAAGACGGCTCTGGTGAAGGCCGAGTCCGAAATGATGCGCGCTGTCAGCAAGGGCGTCTTTCACAAGAGCACGGGCTCGCGGAAAGTCTCTCGCCTTTCGGCCCGCGTGAAGGCGATGTCTGCCTGATCAGCGAACCGCTGAACTGAAATTCGGATACGCCCGGGACTCGCGTCCCGGGCGTATTTCTTTGTGCAACTGTCAAGCGCAAAATCCGCCAACTGCGCCACCAGGCGGCTGAAACGTATAAATTTATTATTCATGATACGGACGGTTCGCCGGACCGGAAATCAAGCACCTCGCCGTATTGCATTGCGGCATAAAGGCCCGAATAAAATTAGGCGTCTTTTCCAAGCGCCGATCCGATCACGGATTTCTCGTGTCAAGCGAAGAATCTCATGATTCAGACGCTGAATCATGTTGACCCAAACCGTGGAAAACGGCACCTTCAGCCTTCCTGAGGGCGATCATTCCCATGCGGATAAATTCCGGGCTCGGCGCGCATAGTCAACGCGCCGGAATGAGGGGGATTGCGCCATGATAACAAATACTTGCAATCGCCTCGACGCGGTTGTCACCTAAAGGTGAAAGTAGGATGGCGTTTGGAAAAATAGCTGTAGCAGAGGCCGGATCGGCGGGTTTTGACCGGCAGGAAGACGCGACGGTTTCTGGTATCTGGCGCGAGGTGCGCACCCGGTTGCGGAATGAATACGGACCGGCTGTTTATTCGCAGGAAATTGCACGTCTTCGCGTGCGGCTTTCGGCCACCGGTGCGATCATTGTCGTGGCACCGAGCACCTTCAATCGCGACTGGATCGAGGATCATGCCGGCGCGCGGATTCGCGCTGTCTGGGCCGAACTCGATAACCAGACCCGCGACATTTTCGTGATCGCGGATGGCGATCCCGACCCGCAATCACCGGTGGTGGCTCGTCAGCAGGCTTCCGTTGCACGGGAAAACCGCCCGGCGACGACTGCGCCCGTGGCGGATGATAGCGGTGAGTCACGCTTCACCTTCGACACCTTCCGCGTGGGGCCGGCAAATGAAGTCGCGGCCGCCGCAGCGCGCACGATGGTTGGCAGCCCGACCCCGCCCTTCAACCCGGTTTTCTTCTACGGCGATTACGGTGTCGGCAAGACGCACCTGATGCATGCCGTGGCCAGCGCCGTTGAGCAGACGTCCAGCCATCGCAAGGCGCTCTATCTGACGGCCGAGGAATTCCTGTCCGGTTTCGTCACCGCCATGAAGGCGCGCGACACCATTTCCTTCAAGGAGAGCGTGCGCGGCGTGGACTTCCTGCTGATCGATGATGTGCATTTCATCGCCGGCAAGCCGAAGACCGAGGATGAATTCCTCAACACGATCGCCGCGCTGATCGCCGAGAACAAGCAGGTCGTCCTGGCTTCGCATCGCCCGCCCGCCGAGCTGGCCGTCAGCGATGACCGCCTGCGCTCCCTGCTGACCGGCGGTCTCGCCTGCCCGCTGTCCAAGCCGGACCTCGATCTGCGTCGCCAGATCCTGGACTGCAAGATCGCCCAGGCGAAATGCCACTATCCGGTGCTGGATGTTCCGGATGCCGTGCGTGACTTCCTCGCTGCCCGCATCACAACCAGCCCGCGCGAGCTGGAAGGTGTGCTGAACAATGTCATCTGCCGCACCGCCCTCCTCGGCCAGCCGGTTACGATGGACGCGGTGAGCAGCGCCCTCCGGGAATTGTCGCTCAGCTCCGAGCGCCGTGTGACGGTCGACGATATCCAGAAGGCCGTGGCCAGCCATTTCGGTGTCACGCCCGCGGACATCTCGTCCAAGCGCCGGACCCAGACCGTGGTGCGCCCGCGCCATGTCGCGATGTATCTCTCGAAGACGCTGACCACGCGTTCCCTGCCTGATATCGGCCGGCGCTTCGGTGGCCGTGACCATTCCACCGTGATCCACGCGGTGAACAAGGTCACTGCGATGATCGAGGCCGGCGACCCGATTGCCGAGGACGTCGAGTCCCTGACCCGCTCCCTGCGCGGTTGATCAACACGAATTCGCGCTATCGCTGGATAAATTTCTTGCGATAGCGCGAATTCATGTATCCTCTTTGACCCACCCTATTCGGTGCCGGCCGGTTCGCCCGCGTCGGCACATCCCATATCCTTGTTGGGCCCATCTCACGCTGGGAGCGGAAAGCGAGACATGAAGCTTACGATCGAGCGCGCTACGCTGTTGAAAGCCCTCGGGCATGTGCAGGCCGTCGTCGAAAAGCGCAACACGATACCGATCCTGTCCAATGTGCTGATCACGGCAGGACCGGACGGTGCGAAATTTGCCGCCACGGATCTCGATATCGAGATCCAGGAAAATGCCGAGGCGAGCTGCGAGGGCGAAGGCCTGGTCACCGCGCCGGCGCATACCCTGTACGACATCACGCGCAAACTTCCCGATGGTGCCGATGTGACGCTGGAGATGAGCGGCGAGGATCCGCGTCTCACGCTGAAGGCCGGCCGGTCCAATTTCTCCCTGCCCTCCCTGCCGCCCGGTGATTTCCCGGTCATGCCGAGCGAGGCGCTGGAACATCGTTTCGTGCTCGAGGCCGAGGCCCTGGCCCGCCTGATCGACAAGACGCGTTTTGCCATCTCAACGGAGGAGACGCGCTATTATCTCAACGGTATCCACCTTCATGCCTCCGACGAGGATGGCCGCAAGACCCTGCGTGCCGTCGCGACGGATGGTGTGCGTCTCGCGCTCGCCGAGATCGACCTGCCCGAGGGTGCTGACGGCATGCCGGGTGTGATCGTGCCGCGCAAGACGGTGCAGGAAGTCCGCCGCCTGCTGGAAGACGCAGACGAGGATGTCGAGGTCTCCGTGTCCGAGGGCAAGATCCGCTTCAAGCTCGGCCGTGCCGTGCTGACCTCCAAGCTGATCGACGGTGCCTTCCCTGATTATGAGCGCGTGATCCCCCGCGGAAATACCCGGGTGATGTCTGTCGAGAACAAGCGTTTCGCCGAGGCTGTCGACCGGGTCGCCACGATTTCCGTCGAGAAATCGCGTTCGGTCAAACTCTCCCTGGGCGATGACACGCTGACCCTGGCCGTGAACAATCCGGAAAGCGGCCAGGCCGAGGAAGAACTCGCCGTGTCCTATTCCGACGAGGGTTTCGCGATCGGTTTCAACGCCCGCTACATGCTGGACGTCGCGTCCCAGATCGAGGGCGACGAAGCGAAATTCCACTTCGCCGATGCCGCTTCGCCGGCGCTCGTGACCGACAGCGGTGACGCCAATGCACTCTACGTGCTGATGCCGCTCCGCGTGTGAGCGAGACGACAGTCACAGACGAAAACGCACCGCCGCTGGCTCCGCCGGCGGCGGTTCGTCGTTTGCGGCTCACCGATTTTCGTTGTTACGCCACGCTCGACCTGGATCTCGACCCGCGTCCGGTCGCGATCTTCGGCGAAAACGGATCCGGCAAGACCAATCTGCTCGAGGCGGTCTCCTTCCTGGCGCCCGGCAAGGGATTGCGCTCGGCCGGGGCCGACCGGGTGGTCCGCCGGGAGGGCGAGGAGCGGGCCGAGGCCTGGGCGGTCTTCGCCGAGCTTGAGGGGCGTGGCGAGGCGCACCGGATCGGGGTCGGTAGCCGGGAAGGCAGCCGGCGCGAGACCCGTATCGATGGCGAACCCGCCACCCAGGCCGAGCTCGGCCGTCTTGCTCCGATGATCTGGCTGACACCGGCACAGGATCGGCTGTTTGCCGGTCCGCGCGCCGACCGGCTGCGTTTCTTCGACCGGCTGGTCTATGCCGCTGACCCGGCCCATGGCGATGCCGCAACCGCCTACGAGAAGACCCGTACACGCCGCCAGCGCCTGCTGGAGGACGGCCGGCCGGACCCGGCCTGGCTTGATGCGATCGAACACGAAATGGCGGGTTATGGCGTGGCGATGGCCGCGGCCCGGCTGGACGCACTGGCGCGCCTGCAGGCAGGCATTGATGACCGGCCTGGCGGCGTGTTTCCGCAGGCCGACCTCGCACTGGACGGCGCGGTGGAGGCGGATCTCGCGGAAACGGCCTCGGCCAGCGAGGCGGAAGACCGGTTTGCCGCCGCGCTGAAAGAGGGCCGGGCCCGTGACGCTGCTGCCGGCCGGACATTGACTGCAGGTCCTCACCGAACCGAATTACTGGCCCGCCACCGCGAGAAGGACCAGGTGGCGGCGGATTGTTCGACCGGTGAACAGAAGGCCCTCATCCTGACGCTTGCCCTGGCCCAGGCCCGTGTATTGGCGGCGCAGGGCGGGCTGGCGCCGCTGCTTCTGCTGGACGAGACCTGTGCCCATCTCGATGCGACGCGCCGGGAGGGGCTGGCCCGGGAAATCCTGGCCACCGGGTCCCAGGCCTGGCTGACGGGTGTCGAGCGGGTCTTGTTCGAACCCTTTGGTGATCATGCCCAATTCCTGGAAATAGCCGGGGCGACGGTGCGCCCCGGCTGAAGCCGGCCCTGAACGCTGGGGTTGGAGATCAGGCGGCCGGCTGGGGAAGGGGGTCGTCACTGCCGTCATCATCATGCGCCTGGGCGATGGCGAACATCGCACCCGTCAGGGAATCGACCAGGAAGTGCAGCAGGATGACCGGCCAGAGCGACTTCGTGAGGACGAAGATAAGGGCGAAGCCACCACCGATCAGCGCGACGCGGATCATGCCGCTGATTCCCTGGTAGAAATGACCGATCGCGAACAGGAGCGTTGCGGCGATCGCGGCGGCCCAGACGGGCATTACGATGCCGAATGCACCGATCAGGAAGCCGCGAAAGGCAATCTCTTCCGTGATGCCGGCCGTGACCGAAACCAGTTGGAAGCTCGCATGTTCGCGGCGGCTGGACGGGTGGACGAGGTCCACGCCCGGCACGCTTGCGATCTGGTCGCGAAAGCCCTGGCGTGCCTTGGCCGAGCGCATCATCAGCAATACCTGGAAGCCGTAATAGAGTCCCGCAATGATCGTGAGCGCCCAGCCGATCCAGAAGCCCGTCGAGGGCTCGGACTGGAAACCCAGCGCAAAGAGGGAGCGGCCGGAGACGAGCCAGGCGACGGTCACAAGAGCGGCCAGGCTCCACAGCCAGATCATCGTGGAATTGAAGATAGGGATGCGCTTGTCGGGCTCGGTGCTGGCCGCGAGCTCAGCCTTGACCGCGCTGTCACGGAAGGCGCTGTAGAGGATGAAGCCGATAATGGCGGCAATGCCCACGGACAGGGCGGGCTCCGATGTGATGAACTCGATCATGGTGGCCTCCGGGTTTGACAGGCTATGCTGCCGGTAGGATGATATAAACGCGAATGCGAATTCGCATTCACATATAGAAAGACCGAGGACACACGTCAAGTGGCCGACGATTCCGCTTCCCTGTCCGGCGCCAAGCCTGCGACGCAAAAACGCTCGCAACAGACCCGCGACAAGCTCGTTGCTGCGCTTGAAGTCCTGTTGCGTGACAAGCCTTTCGACCAGATTTCGGTTGCCGAGATTGCGGCCGAGGCCGGCTTGGCCGTAGGCACGGTCTATCGGCGGTTCGAGAACAAGGACGCCTTCATCCCTGTCATGTTCGAGATCTACATGGCCCGGCTCAGCGCGTTCAATTCCGACCCGGCGACACAGGTCCGGATCAATCCGGCCGACGGTCTACGCGGTGCTCTGCGGTCGATCGCCCGGCAGGGCTGGGCCTTCATGGCGGACCAGGCGCACATCATCCGCTCGGCGCATCTCTACGCGCGGCTGAGACCGGATCTGGTCGGCGATGAATGGGACGCCCTCGTCGAGGAATCCATCCAGGGTTTCCTGGTGGCGCTGCGTGGTTTCGAGCCTGAGATGAAGCGCCGGGCAACGCGCGAACTCGCCGAGATCGTCGCCTATATCTTCAACACGGTTTTCATCGAGAAGGGCCTCTATCCCGAGGACGGCCTGGGGTCGGCTGTCAGCACCGAGGGTGAAGATTTTGCGATCCAGATGGCCGACATGCTCTACGGCTATCTCATCCTGCCCGAAGACGCGTAGGACGGGCCCATGTCTGCGGAAAACCTCCTGCTCTTTGCGGGCGCGCTGGTCGTGCTCTTCCTGACGCCCGGACCCGGCATCGCCGCGATGATTGCGCGGACGCTGGATGCTGGTCCGTGGAATGCCGCGACCTATGGCGTCGGTATTCTGACCGGCGACATTTTCTGGTTCACACTCGCTGTCACGGGCCTTTCGGCGCTCGCGACGCAATTGGAGGCGTTCTGGCTGGCGGCGAAGATCATCGGCGCCGGCTATCTGGGCTGGATGGCGGTCCGGGCCTTCTGGAGCGCCTGGACCGGGGCCCGGCCGAAACCGGTCTTCCCCCATGATTCGAAGCGCGGTTTCGCGGCGACCTATGCGGCCGGCGTGGCCATGCCGCTGTCCAATCCGAAACCGATTGTTTTCTATCTCACCCTGGTGCCGGCCTTTGTTCCGATCGACCAGATCACGCCGGCAGTCTACGCCCTGATGATCGGGCTCATGGTGGTGCTCGCTGTCCCGACAGCGGCCCTCTACATCCTGTCGGCCCACAAGGCGCGCAACTGGATGACAACGCCCGCCGTCCGCCGGGGAACCGACATCGTGACGGGCGTTGTGATGACCGCCATCGCGATCATTCTTCTTACTCGGTGAGCAAGCGCATTAGACAAGGCGGAAGGCGCATTCCGGCTGCAATCCAGCGGAAAGGCGAATTGATATCACGTCTGACAACCCAGCAATCAGTGATGAGTTCGTCTCCATCACCGCGCTGCTCGATCGAATCGTGCCGGTATCGAGGCCGCGCAAAGAGCAATCCTTCCCCCTCCGGCGCAAGCGATTCGAGCGCGCCTGCCAGGAAAGTGCTCGGCGGCGAAAAACTGCCCAGGATATAGCCTGCCTGCCCACTTTCTTCTCCGGTCGCGTTGAAGACGCGTGGAGAACGATCGACCACCTCCGCTACAAGCGTGGGGCTTTTACCGACATCAAAATCACGAAGCTGGACGCGCATAACGATCACTCCCCGGCGATGTGGATGATACGCCATTCACCGTCTCTGCGGACCCAGACCTGGGTGCCGAAACCCGTGGCTTCGATCACCTCTCCGGACTGCATCCGGATCTGCTGGTCATAGGTGTTGAGCAGGAGAATGGTGTCCTCTGCGATCGTGCGGACTACGACTTCCGGAAACTCCACGCGTTCAAGCGCGTCGGTCGTGTCGAGCAGAGCGCGGTAACCGTCGGCCCAACCGGGGAAATCCCGGATCAGCTCGCCGGCCAGGGCGGCGGTGAAACCGTTGGCCCAGAAATGCTCCAGCACCGCGTCGGCGTCCAGCCGTTCGGCGTCCTCGACCATGTTGTGGAAATTGGCGCAGACCCGTGTCTCGTCGACGCTCAGCGTCTCTGACTGTCTGCAATCATCCGGGCCGGGCCCGGATCTCATCGCTTCGGCCGATGCGGCGGAAGCGAGGGCGAGGGTGACACTCACCCCCATCATTTTTCTCATTTTCATGCCGAAGGCGTTTAAGCCGCCCCGGAGACGGGGTCTAGTGCAAGCGGGCCACACCTGGTGGCCTGGTGCTGCGACTCGCGCGCGCGTGCATGCGCGCGTGCACACGCGTGCGCGCGCGAGTAGCCACGACTCACCGAACAGGGTAGAAAACCCTATGACTGATAATGCGAATCAAGAGTATGGCGCCGACTCCATCAAGGTCCTGAAGGGCCTCGATGCCGTCCGCAAACGTCCGGGCATGTATATCGGGGACACCGATGACGGTTCCGGCCTCCACCACATGGTCTACGAAGTCGTCGACAATGCGATCGACGAAGCGCTAGCGGGACATTGTTCCGAAGTGGTGGTCTGCCTGCACGCAGACGGCTCGGCCAGTGTGCGCGATGATGGTCGCGGCATCCCGACGGACATGCACCCGGAAGAAGGCGTATCGGCCGCCCAGGTGATCATGACCCAGCTGCACGCCGGCGGTAAGTTCGACCAGAATTCCTACAAGGTTTCCGGTGGTCTGCACGGCGTGGGCGTCTCGGTGGTGAACGCATTGTCGGACTGGATGGATCTCACCATCTGGCGCGGTGGCAAGAAGCATTACATGCGTTTCCGCCATGGCGAGGCGGAGGAAGACCTGAAGGTTCTCGGTGATGCGCAGCCGGGCGAGAAGGGTACGGAAGTGCGCTTCATGCCGTCCGACCAGACCTTCTCCATGATCGAATTCGACCATGCGACGCTGCAGCACCGCCTGCGCGAGCTGGCCTTCCTCAATTCAGGCGTGAAGATCACCCTGCGCGACGAACGCCCGGCCGAGACCATCGAGGACACGATGGTCTATGAGGGCGGCGTAGCGGCTTTCGTGAGCCATCTCGACCGCAACAAGACTCCGCTTTTCACCCCGCCCGTCCTGATCAAGGGCGAGCGCGAGGGCGTGAATGTCGAGGCGGCGCTGGAGTGGAATGACAGCTATCACGAGAACGTTCTCTGCTTCACCAACAACATCCCGCAGCGTGATGGCGGTACGCACCTGGCCGGTTTCCGCGGCGCGTTGACGCGTATCATCAACAGCTATGCAAACTCCTCCGGCCTGGCGGCCAAGGCCAAGGTGTCCATCTCGGGCGATGATGCCCGCGAAGGCCTGACCTGCGTGCTGTCTGCCAAGGTGCCGGACCCGAAATTCTCCTCCCAGACCAAGGACAAGCTGGTTTCTTCCGAAGTGCGTCCCGCCGTGGAAGGCATTATCGGCGAAGCCCTGTCGGAATGGTTCGAGGAGCATCCCAACGAAGCCAAGATGATCGTCGGCAAGATCATCGAGGCCGCGGCTGCCCGCGAAGCCGCCCGCAAGGCGCGCGAGCTGACGCGGCGCAAGTCGGCGCTCGACATCACCTCCCTGCCCGGCAAGCTGGCGGACTGCCAGGAGAAAGATCCGGCCAAGTCCGAACTCTTCATCGTCGAGGGTGACTCAGCCGGTGGCTCGGCCAAACAGGGCCGCCACCGCGAGAACCAGGCCGTGCTGCCGCTGCGAGGCAAGATCCTCAATGTGGAACGCGCCCGGTTCGACAAGATGCTGTCATCCGAACAGGTCGGTACGCTGATCACGGCCCTGGGCACGGGCATCGGCCGGGACCAGATCGATTACGACAAGCTGCGCTATCACAAGGTCATCATCATGACCGATGCCGATGTCGACGGCGCACACATCCGCACCCTGTTGCTGACCTTCTTCTACCGGCAGATGCCGGAACTGATCGAGCGCGGGCATCTCTACATCGCCCAGCCGCCGCTCTACAAAGCCTCCAAGGGCCGGTCCGAACGCTATGTGAAGGACCAGGCCGAGATGGATGCCTATCTCGTCGAGGAAGGTGTCGCCGACGCCACCCTGACCCTGCGCAGCGGTGAAGTGATCACCGGCGTCGACCTCGCTGACCGGGTCGAGCGCGCCCGCATGGTCAAACTCTCCGTCGACCGCCTGACCGCCCGTGCGCCGGGTTTTGCCCTGGAAGCCGCAGCCCTTGCTGGCGCTCTTGTGCCTGACCCGTCCAGTGACGCCGTGGAAGACGCCGTCAATCGCCTCAACGCGCTCGCGGATGAGGGCGAGGACAACTGGACCGGCACGCTCGGCGAGGAAAACGGTCTCATCTTCGCCCGCGATGTGCGCGGCGTCACCGAGACCGTCGTCCTGGATGAAAACCTGCGCATCAGCCCGGACGCCAAACGTCTCAATGACCGCGCGGTCGAGATTGCCGGCGATTATCAGGGTCGCGCGATCTTCGCGCCGAAATCCGGTTCGTTCGACATTTTCACCCCGACCCAGCTCATCGATGCCGTCGTGAATTCGGGCGCCAAGGGTATGAAAATGCAGCGCTATAAGGGTCTGGGCGAGATGAATCCCGAACAGCTCTGGGAAACCACGCTGGACCCGAATGTCCGCTCCCTCCTCCAGGTCTCGGTCACCCATGCCGACACCGCCGACGAGCTCTTCTCCAAACTGATGGGCGACGTGGTGGAACCCCGCCGCGACTTCATCCAGGAGAATGCGCTTGAGGCCGAGGTGGACGTTTAGGGCGCGCCTGGCTGACAAGAGATCTATGGGTTGGTCTGGTCATTCCGCCCAGCGAAACACCAATGAGTGTTCGACGCCGAACCGGGCGTGCCCAGGCGCAAACACCCATTGCTCAACGGCACTCACGCTGGATTGAATGAAGCGACCCAATCCTTCTCGCTCGGGATCTGCGGATCTTGCGCTGACATTGGCCGTTGAGCCGTCTGCAAGAACGTCAAACCGAACGATGATTTCTACTGGCATCAGCCCCTCCGCATGGTTCGGAAGTGCTGGGGAAACAAAAACACACGGCGAATCGATCTCGGTTTCGCAATCCGTAGCGGGCGGTTGCGTTGCGAGCAGCATCGATGACACGATTGCGGAAAGGCTCATCGGACCATCGTGCTCCGCTATTACGGCGAGAAATGGATTGCCCAATCCACCTCACCCAACCTGCCACTGGCCTCCCCCGTGGACGGGGGAGGTGTCCCGGCTTGCCGGGGCGGAGGGGGGAAGCGAATGCAGGCGCATTACCTGGGAAAGCCCCCCTCAGAGCTTGAGCCCTGGCGGGCTCAAGCCCAGCTCCCCCGCCCGCGGGGGAGCCCGGGAGTGTTCTTCCAGGCGCCGCAAATGATGGCCGAGCAGACCAACCCTAGTGAGCCTCGCCGCGGACTGCTTCCTTCATGGCCGGATAATCGATCGTGTAATCGATGAAGCAGACCCCCGAGGTCGAGGTCGGGAAGCGAAGGCGCCGGGCGGCGTGGATGATGAAACCCCAGTTGGGATCCGACGGGGCGGCGTCGATGAGTTCGACATTGCCGTCTTCCACGAAGAAGTTCACCCGTGTCAGCAGGGTCTCGTCCGGCCAGGCATCCACGCCTCCAGCTGGAGGCGGTATGTCCGGCTCGACCCAGATCAGCGGATCAGGACAGGCCTGTGGAGTGTCGTCCGGTTCGACGGCAATTCCAGCGGCCGACATGACGAGTTCGAGGATCAATGAGCCTCGCCCCACGTAGCACCCGCCTTCGCGTCCACTTCCAGCGGCACGCTCAGCTCCAGCGCCGGACGGCAGGCGTCTGACATCACGGTCTTGGTCAGCGCAATGAGATCATCGGCCTGGTTTTCCGGGACTTCGAAGACGAGTTCGTCGTGCACCTGCAGCAGCATGCGCGCGTCCAAACCGGCACGTGCAATGTCTTCGGGAAGTCTGACCATGGCGCGGCGGATCACATCGGCGGCCGAGCCCTGGATGGGGGCGTTGATAGCCTGGCGCTCGGCGAACATGCGCATGTTGGGATTCTTGTCGCGGATGGACGGGAAATGGGCGCGGCGACCGAAAATCGTCTCCACATAACCCTTTTCCTTCGCCTCGGTTTTCATGCGCTCCATATAGTCGGCAATGCCCGGGAATTTCTCGAAATAGGCTTCGATGAAGGCCTTGGCCTCCTCGCGGGAGACATCGATCTGATTGGCCAGGCCGAAGGCGGAAATGCCGTAGATGACGCCGAAATTGATCGCCTTGGCCTTGCGGCGGATCATCGGATCCATGCCCTCGATCGGCGTGTCGAAGACTTCCGACGCCGTCATGGCGTGGATGTCGACGCCGTTCCTGAAGGCGTCCTTCAGGGCGTCGACACCGGCGATATGGGCCAGCAGGCGCAGCTCCACCTGGCTGTAGTCGGCGGCGACGAGGACATTGCCCGGCTCGGCGATGAAGACTTCGCGGATCTTGCGGCCTTCCTCGGTGCGGATCGGGATGTTCTGGAGATTGGGCTCGGTTGAGGAGAGGCGACCCGTGGTGGTCGCGGCCAGCGAAAACGAGGTGTGAACCCGGCCGGTCTCGCGATTGATATGGTCCAGAAGCGCGTCGGCATAGGTGGATTTCAGCTTGGCGAATTGCCGGTATTCCAGGAGCGCGACCGGCATGGCGTGGCCGTCGTTGGCGAGCGAGTCCAGCACCGCCGCATCGGTCGACCAGGCGCCGGTCTTGGTCTTCTTGCCACCAGGCAAGCCCATCTCTCCAAACAGGATTTCCCCGATTTGTTTCGGTGACGCAACGTTGAATTCGCGCCCCGCAGCTTCGTGGGCGGCGGCTTCGGCGGCCATCATTTTCTGGGCGAAATCCGAGGACAGAACGTGCAGCTGGTCCGGATCGACCTTGATGCCGGCGCGTTCCATCGAGGAGAGCACCTGGGGCATGGGCCGTTCCAGCGTCTCGTAGACGGTCGCCTTGCCCTTGCCGGCCACGGACGGTTTCAGGATCTCCCACAGACGCAGGGTGACATCGGCATCCTCCGCGGCATAGGCGGTGGCCTTGTCCAGCGGAACCTTGTCGAAGGTGATCTGCGATTTGCCGGTGCCGCAGACTTCCTTGAACGGGATGCATTGATGGCCGAGATGTTTCTCGGCCAGCGCGTCCATGCCGTGTTTTTCCAACCCCGCCGCGATCACATAGGAGAGCAGCATCGTGTCGTCATAGGGCGCAA
The DNA here is from genome assembly GCA_965228215.1 of uncultured Maricaulis sp. Classification (GTDB taxonomy): domain Bacteria; phylum Pseudomonadota; class Alphaproteobacteria; order Caulobacterales; family Maricaulaceae; genus Maricaulis. The sequence goes on from OZ245800.1 coordinate 1,292,476, forward strand.
CATCAATGCCGTAGCGACCGAGGACGGAGAGATCATATTTGAAGTTCTGGCCGACCTTGAGAATGGCCGGATCTTCCAGCATGGGTTTCAGCGCATCCAGCGCCTGTTGCATCGGGATCTGGTCCGGAGCCGCGCCCGTGTCGAACATGTCGCCAGAGCCTTCGGGATCGACATGCGCCAGCGGGATGTAACAGGCCTCGCCCGGCGCCGTGGCCAGGCAGACGCCGACCAGGCCGGCAGCCGTGGCAGAGAGCGCATCGGTCTCGGTATCCACGGCAACCACGCCGGTTTCGCGGGCGCGTTCGATCCAGCGGTCCAGCGCGGCCATGTCGGTCACACACTCGTATTTCGAGCGATCGATCGGGGCCGTCGCATCGCCGCTCTCATCGGCCGCGGGTGCGCCCAGCGCTTCCTCCACCTTGCGGGTGAAGGTCCGGAATTCCATCTCGCGCAGGAAGCCGACGAGGGTTTCCGGATCCGGTTCGGACATACCGAAGGCTTCCAGCGGTTCGTCGATCGGCGTGTCGATCTTCAGCGTCACCAGGTCGCGCGAGATACGCGCATCATCGGCGTGATTGAGCAGTTTCTCGCGGCGACCCTTCTGCTTGATCTCGCCGGCGCGCTCGAGAAGCGTGTCGAGATCACCGTATTCATTGATCAGGAGGGCGGCGGTCTTCACGCCGATACCCGGAACGCCGGGCACATTGTCGACACTGTCACCGGCGAGGGACTGGATATCGATCACCTTGTCCGGCCCGACGCCGAACTTCTCCATCACTTCGGGCGCCTGGATGCGCTTGTTCTTCATGGCGTCGAACATGGAGATCTTGTCCGAGACCAGCTGCATCAGATCCTTGTCCGAGGAGACAATGGTGACGTCGGCACCCTTGGCCTCGGCCTGGCGTGCATAGGTGGCGATCAGATCATCGGCCTCGTAATTCTCCTTCTCGATACACGGCGTGCCGAAAGCGCGGGTCGCATCGCGGATGATGGAGAATTGCGGCACCAGGTCTTCCGGCGCCGGAGGACGATTGGCCTTGTAGAGATCATACATGTCATTGCGGAAGGACTTGCCGGAATGATCGAAGATCACGGCCAGGTGCGAGGGTTGGTCCGGCCCCTTGAGGTCTTCCAGCAGTTTCCAGAGCATGTTGCAGAAACCCTGGACCGCACCCACCGGCGTACCGTCGGACCGGGTCAGCGGCGGCAGGGCGTGATAGGCCCGAAAGATATAGCCCGACCCGTCGATCAGATAGACGTGGCTGGTTTCATCAATAGGGCGCTCTACGGCCATGGATTTCCCCTCGAACTGAGTCGCAGGAGACTAACGTGCGTTGGCGCGGGGGAGAATGGCGCCGTGCTGATATAACGGGGGATAGGCAGACTCTATACCTCCTCCACTTGTGGGGGAGGTGTCCCGCAGGGACGGAGGGGGAACCCCCTCAGACCTTGGAACCTGCGGTCCCAAGCCCAGCTCCCCCACAAGTGGAGGAGCAATATCATCCTCTACCGTCAGGTCTGCCGCATGCCTCCCAGACTCCAGGCCGAAAGGTCGCGGAGTTATCCGTGCAGGCGAGTGCGTCGCGGCGCATTTCGCTGCGGGCGGGAATTCGATCCGGAGTCCGAATCCGAGATTTCCGACAAAACCGGACTCTGCGCGCGAAAAACTGCTTTGGAATCAGTAGGCGTCAGCCACCAAATCCGGCCATGCCTGCCACGATGCCGATCATGGTGATGATCACGATCGAGGCGAGGTTGATGCGGAAACCGGCCGTGATCATCTGGCCCTGCGTGGTCGCTCCGGAGGCGTAGACGATGGCGTTGGGGGCCGTGGCGACAGGCAGCATGAAGGCGCAGCTGGCAGCGATGGCGACCGGGACGATCAATTGCTCGGGCGGGACGCCGGCATTGACGGCCAGCACGCCCAGGACCGGCATGAAGGCGGTCGTCGTGGCCACGTTGGACGTCACTTCGGTCAGGAAGACGACGGTGCCAACCAGGACGAGGATGAGGACCGGGGTCGGCCAGGCGGCGACGAAACTCATCTGTCCGCCGAGCCAGTTGGCGAGACCGGTCGAGGACAGGGCTGCGGCTAGCGAAAGACCGCCGCCGAACAGGATCAGCACATTCCAGGGCAGGTTGGCGACGCCCTCCCAGTCCATCAATTGCTTGCCTTTGTTCCCGGCACCGCCGGCCGGGATGAGGAAGGCCGCGACAGCGCCCATCACGGCGATCTGCGTATTGCCGAGCTGGAGCGTGACGGGCAGTGACAGCTGCGTGGAGAGCCAGGAAAGGAGCGGATTCCAGCCCCATTGCGTTCCGGCCTGTCCGATCAATTCGCCCGGCAGGACACGTCCCATCCACAAGAGGGCGACCGTTCCGAACAGGATGGCGACGCGAAATTCCGGCGTGGTCATCTTGCCCAGGGCCTTGAGCTCCTCGGCCACGGTCTGGCGGGCGGCGGAACTGTCCTTGTTGACGGAGAGTTTGAAGACCAGGCGGGTGAGAATGAACCAGGCGGCCGGGATGACCAGCAGGACTGCGGGCAGGCCCAGCGCCATCCATTCCGGGAAGGTGATCTCGCGACCGAATTCGTTTTCCAGGAAGCCGATACCAATGAGATTGGTCGGCGTGCCGACCGGCGTCGCCATGCCTCCGATCGAGGCGGCATAGGCCACGCCCAGCACGAGCGCCGTAGCAAAGAGTTTCGAGGCCACGCCCTCACGCTCGACTTCCTCGGCGACCTTGAGGGCGATCGGGATCATCATCAGCGTGGTGGCGGTGTTGGAGATCCACATCGAGAGCAAGGCCGAGGCGACCATGAAACCGCCGACCAGGGCCGCTGGATTGCCGCCGAACGTTTTCACGACATTGAGCGCGATCCGGCTGTGCAGATTCCATTTCTGGATTGACAGCGCGATGATGAAACCGCCCAGCAGGAGCATCACGATCGAGCTGGCATAGGGCGCCGTGGCAGCACCTGTCGACGTGATGCCCAGCAGCGGGAAAACCGCAATCGGGATGAGCGCCGTCGCCGCGATGGGCAGGGCTTCGGTGGCCCACCAGCTCGCCATGAGCAGCGCGATCGAGGCCAGCAGCCAGGCTTCTGGGCTCAGGCCTTCAGGAGCAGGAAAGAATTGGAGGCCCGCCGCGAGAACCACGCCGGTGATCAGGCCGATACGCTGGCTGCGGGTCTGGGCCATGCGAGCGGGCTAGCCGCTCTTGTCTTCGGCGGAACCCTTGCGAACGAAACGGCGATCGCAATAGGGGCATTCCACGAAATCATCCTGGCCCATTTCGAGGAAGACGCGCGGATGGCCCAGGGCACCTCCACCGCCATCACAGGCAATGCGGTGATCTTCGGTGACGATGATTTCCGGCTCGGGAGCGGGATGAGAGGCGTTGGCCATGTTCGGTCCTCATGGACAGGCAGGATTGGTATGCCTAGTTATGGCGTTCACACCCGGCCCGTCAATTCCGAGGCGACATGTCTGACACATCCGATCTTCCCGAATTCGCACTTGAAGCTGTCGATCTGCGCAAAACCTACGGCGGATCGGGCAAGGCGCTGGCGAAAGAAGCGCTCAAGGGTGTGGACCTGAAGGTCAAGCGGGGATCGATCTTCGGCCTGCTCGGTCCGAATGGTGCCGGCAAGTCGACCTTCATCAATATCTTCGCCGGCCTGGTGAAGAAATCCTCCGGCACCGCCCGGACCTGGGGTTTCGATATCGAGCGCGACAGCCGCAATGCGCGCGCCGCGATCGGCGTCGTGCCGCAGGAAATCAACATGGACGTCTTCTTCACGCCGCACGAGACGCTGGAATTGATGGCGGGTTTCTACGGCGTACCCAAGGCCGAGCGGAAGACGGACGAATTGCTCGAGGCGGTCGGTCTGTCCGACAAGCGCGATGCCTATGTGCGCCAATTGTCCGGCGGCATGAAACGGCGTCTTCTCGTGGCCAAGGCGATGGTGCACCGCCCGCCCGTCCTGGTGCTCGATGAGCCGACGGCAGGCGTGGACATCGAGCTGCGCCGACAGCTCTGGGATTATGTGCGCGAACTGCATGCTGCCGGCACGACCATCGTTTTGACCACGCATTATCTCGAGGAGGCGCAGGAGCTGTGCGACGAGATCGCCATTGTCGACCAGGGCCAGGTCATCGCCTGCGAACCCAAGGAGCAATTGCTCAAGCGCATGGATTCCAAGACCCTGGTCATCGAACCGGCGGAACCGTTGAGCGAAGTCCCTGCCGCGCTGGCCGGCTATGATGTCGAGATCCGGGAGGGCGGTGCCCTGGCGATCACCTATCGCTACGGCCAGGTCTCGGTGGCGGAAATGATCGAGAAATTCCACGCCTCCGGCGCCCGCATCGAGGACCTGCGTACCGAGGAGGCCGATCTCGAGGATGTCTTCCTGTCGCTGACCTATAATCGCGAGGGACATGAGCCGGCCTAATCCCCCTAAAACAAAGGGGAAACGCACACGGTCGGCACGCTTTTGCCACCCTTTCGGCAAGATTGGATGCCATACACGCGCACATGGTTACATAGACGCAAATCACGGGAGGGCGCGCGCATGAAACTCGGCATCAGACGTTTCTTTTCAATTATGGTTGCAGCGCCACTTTTCGTGGTCCTGGCTTGGTTTTTCGGCGTCTTTCTCCAACCCAATGGTAGCGCCGGTGCGAGTTTCTCCTTCGTGCTGATACTGCTCAGCGCCCTCGCCTCGATGGTGGTCTATGGCTGGCTCATGCGGCCGGGCCCCAAGGTCCGCTTCCGGAATCGCGGTGTGGAAGGCATGGAAAAGGACTGGGGGATAGGACTCATGGGCGCCAGTCATCAGCAAGCGAACAAACGCAGGCGCGACGAGACCGACGGGGATGATTTCGGCGGTCGACGATCAAGCGACGACATGGATGGCGACGGGGACGGCCTCGACGATGGCAGCAGCTACGCCTGATTGCGCGCTGCAGCGGCATCGGGTATGGCTCCCCGTATCGCGCACCCATAGCTCAGCTGGATAGAGCGCTGCCCTCCGAAGGCAGAGGTCAGAGGTTCGAATCCTCTTGGGTGCGCCACTTCCTTTATCTCACGCCAGCTCGCTTCGCTCGCGGCTCCGATGGGGCGGCCTGACCGGCCGGCGCGCAGTCGCGCTTGCGAACCCGACGGGTTCGGTTTCCGGGATCTCACATCGATTGGCGTCGATTCCGGCTCGCCAGCTGCAGCAATCGCCCTATGATCGGTTCCTCGACGCAACCGGGGATTCGACATGACCACGATCAATGAAGCCACACCTGTTCTGGTCACCGGCGCGACCGGCTATCTGGCCGGCGTTATCGTCAAGCAATTGCTGGAGGCCGGACGGACGGTCCACGCCCCGGTGCGGGACCCGGATAATGCCGACAAGCTGAAGCATCTCAACGCAGTAGCGGCGGCCACACCGGGCCAGATCCGCTATTTTGCTGCGGATTTGCAGCAGCCGGGCTCCTATGCCGAAGCCATGCAGGGCTGCGAACTGGTCATCCATACCGCCTCGCCCTTCTTCACCAGTGTCACTGATCCGGAAGCACAATTGATCCGGCCCGCCGTCGATGGCACCGCGAACGTGCTCGGCAGTGTCAACGAGACCGACAGCGTGAAACGCGTGGTCCTGACCTCCAGCTGTGCGGCGATCTATGGCGACAATGCCGACGTCGCCAAGGCACCGGGCGGCGTGCTGACAGAAGAGGTCTGGAACACCACGTCCAGCGTGGCGCACCAGCCCTATTCCTATTCGAAACTCCTCGCCGAGAAGAAGGCCTGGGAGATGGTCGAGGCTCAGGACCGCTGGGACCTCGTGGTGATCAATCCGTCCTTCATCCTGGGGCCGGGCATCAATCCCGACACGACCGGCGAGAGCTATTCCCTGATGATCCAGATGGGTGATGGCACATTTGCCAGCGGCGTGCCGGCGATCGGCATGGGCGTAGTCGATGTACGTGAAGTCGCGGCGGCGCATGTCCGGGCCGGTTTCACGCCGGCGGCTTCAGGCCGGCACATCCTCTCCGGTCACAATACGGATTTCTTCGAAATGGCATCGGTTCTGCGCGAGCATTACGGCCAGGCCTTCAAACTGCCCAAGTCGAAAATGCCCAAATTCATGGTGTGGCTGCTGGGTCCGCTCGTGAACAAGGCGATGACCCGCAAGGTTGTCAGCCTGAATGTCGATGTGCCCTGGCGGGCTGACAATACCAAGAGCCGCGAGGCGCTGGGGATTGAATACCGGTCGCTCAAAGCCACGCTGGTGGACATGTATGACCACCTGGTCGAGGGCGGGCGGCTCAAGCCCCGGCGAGCCAAGGCAAACGCCTAGCGCTCAGCCGGCATAACACCAGAGACCGGTGCAGACGCCGAAGAAGAGCTGCATCGCCAGGTCCATCAGCCCGGTCACGATCAGGAGGGGGAAGCCGACATAGAGCAGGCTCAGCCAGATCGCTCCGATCGTGATGCGCGGTTCGGTGATCTTGTGTCCGAGGACGGTGTCCGTCTTGCGGGCGAACATGGCGGCTCCCAACAGGCTGGTCAGACCTCATTAACCGCATTTCCCTAACGCTTCCTGTCATGGACATAGAGCTCGACATCGACCGCAAGACCTGGGACGCCGCCTTGGCGGACCATCCGGCTGCCCTTCAGCAGGACTGGTGTTACGGCGCCGCGGTCGAGGCCCTGGGCGGTCGCAGCATCCGCGCGCTTGTCACGGATGGTGGTGAGCGTGTCGCGCTGGCGCAATTCACCCAGCGCCGGATCGGCGGTGTGGTCCAGATGGCGTTGTGCACGCGTGGCCCGGCCTGGCTGCGCGATCTGGAGCCGGCAGCAAAACAGGCCGTCCACCGGGCCCTCAAACAGGGGATCGGACTGGGGTGGCCGCGCGCGGTCATGTTCACGCCGAACGAAAGCGACCCGCAGGCCTGCCGCGGCATGACACGGGTGATGACCGGCTATTCCACCGTCATGCTCGATCTCGACCAGGATCTGGAGAGCCTTCGCAAGCAGCAGAACGGCAAATGGCGCAATCGTCTTGTCGCAGCGGAAAAATCCGACCTGGTGGTGGAACCGGTGGGCAGCAAGCCGGCGCAGTATCGCTGGCTGCTCGAGACCGAGGAGGGGCAGCGCAGTGCGCGGGGTTATCGCGCAACACCGGCACAGCTCGTTCCGGCTTTCGTGGATGCCAAGAAGGATCGCAAGAGCCTGCTGATCCTGCGGGCGGATCTCGATCGCGAGCGCGTCGCGGCCATGATGTTCCTGATCCACGGGCGCGGGGCGACCTATCATATGGGCTGGTCGAATGAGGACGGCCGCAAGTTGGGCGCACACAATCTGATTTTCTGGAACGCTTTGCCGGAGCTTCAGGCGCGCGGCGTGACTCGGCTGGATCTGGGCGGTGTGAATACCGGCAGCGGTGCCGGTATCGCCCGGTTCAAGATCGGTACGGGCGGAGACGTCCTGACCTATTCCGGAACCTGGTTCTGAGCCGCACAAGGGCTCCGGCACTTCACCCCTGCATTCGGTCGATCTAGACTGGTGTCCGCCTGACACAGCCCCTCGGGAGTCATTGATGCGCAACCTTCTCGTCAGCCTCGCTGCCGCGATCGTCCTGGTTTCCTGTTCGCCGGCCAGCACCTCACACGATGCCGGCATGGGCGGCGATATCCTGACGATCTACGGCGAAATCGGCGTGGTTGATCGAGGCCCGATCAATGCCGAGATCGAACCGCTCTTCGGGGCATTCGGCATCGAGTTCGACGCGGCCTGTGTTCTGCCCTGGGCCAGTCTTGCTGCGCTGGAACAGCACACCGTCCAGGTGGATTTCCCCGCTGGCGGCGAGGTGCGCAGCTATTCCGGACCGCTCCTGCGTGACGTGCTCGCCTTTGCGGAACCGCAGGGCGACAGCCTGATCGTGACCGCTCTGGACGGGTATCAGCGCGAGATCGCCCTGCAGCGCGTGCAGGATCACGACGTGATCCTGGCCATCCGCATGAATGGTGACTCCCTGCCGATCGGCGGCCTCGGGCCGACCTTCCTCGCCTGGCCGCGGCGCGATGATCCGGGCCTGGCCGACATGTCAGATGATGACTGGGTCTGGGGCGTGTTCGCGATCCAGGTTGTCGACAGCGGCGCCAATTGAACACGAAGCGGTGAACGGCCTGTCCCGCAGGTTAAATCAGGGCCCCAGGCTGTCAGAAAAGCGCACAAAACCCTTTCGGGCGTGGCCATGTCTGCCTAATGTGCGCGGCACAGCCAACAAAGTCCTGGGAGGGGACCGGGTTCATGTACGAAACAATTGTGGGCGGAATCGAGACTTTCAGCGATTTCCTCTGGGGCGGCAACTGGGGCGATAACGCCATTCTGCCGGTTGGCCCGATCACCATTCTTCTTCTGGGAACCGGCCTCTACCTGATGGTGGGTCTGCGTTTCATGCCGATCCGTCAGCTTCCGCGTGCCTTCCGGTCCGTGTTCAGCGGCGGTCATGACAAGGAAGACGGCGCAATCTCGCCCTTCCAGGCCCTCTCGACCGCCCTTTCGGGCCAGGTCGGCACGGGTAACCTGGCCGGCGTTGCGACGGCCATCACGCTCGGCGGTCCGGCCGCGATCTTCTGGATGTGGGTGACGGCCCTCGTCGGCATGGCCTCGGCCTATTCCGAATCCATGCTGGCCGTTCGCTATCGTGAACACCCCAAGGACGGCCAGTCCTCGGTTGCCGGCGGCCCGATGTACTACATCAAGAACGGTCTCGGAAAATGGTGGATCTGGCTGGCAGTCCTGTTCGCCTGCGGTACGCTTTTCTCGGCTATCGCCACGGGCAATATGATCCAGTCCAACTCGCTCACCAATGGTGTGGTCGGCGCGCTGGGCAATGCCAATATTCTCGACCCGGATGCCTTGAGCTCCAAGATGATCGTGGGCGCGGTGATCGCGGTTATCACCTTCATCGTGATCATTGGCGGCATCAAGTCGATCGGTTCCGTGGCCGGCAAGGTCGTCCCGCTGATGGCGGTGACCTATGTGCTGGTCGCGCTGGTGACGCTGGTCATGAACGCTGCGGAAATCCCGGCCGCCTTCGGCCTGATCTTCGGCGGTCTGTTCGAACCGCAGGCAGCTGCGGGTGGTTTCCTCGGCGCCTCGATTTCGGCCGGTATCCGGTTCGGTGTTGAACGCGGGCTGTTCTCGAACGAGGCCGGTCAGGGTTCCGCCCCGATCGCCCACGCTGCCGCCCGGACGAAAGACCCGGTCCAGCAGGGCAAGATCGCCATGGTCGGTACGTTCCTGGACACGATGGTCATCTGTACGATGACGGCGCTCGTCATCCTGACCGTCACCGGCGACTTCGTTTACAACGAAGCGGGCGATGTGATCGACTATGCCTGGCTCGCAGGTCTTGAGGGTATCCAGGTGACGCAGGCCGCCTATCAGAACGCCATTCCGATGGGTGACTGGTATATCGCCTTCATCCTGGCCTTCTTCGCCTTCACGACCATTCTCGGCTGGTCCTATTACGGTGAGCGCGCGATCGCCTTCCTCGGTGGCGAAAAGCTCGTCCTGCCCTTCCGTCTGGTCTGGGTCGTGATGGTCTTTGTCGGTGCCCTGCAGCAGGTCGACGTGATCTGGCGTCTCGGTGGTATCGCCAATGCCGCGATGGCCGCACCGAACTTGATCGCGCTGATCTTCCTGTCCGGCATGGTCTTCAAGATCACCAAGGAACACGATGCGAAGATCAAGGATGGTGCCCTGGACGTCGACTATGATGCCAGCGCCCATGTCGATGACGCACCGCCTGCTGATGAGGGTGACGCCGCGCCGGAAGGCGATGGCGACAAGAAGGACGACTGATTCTTCGACCTGAACACGAAGAAGGCCCCGTTTCGGCGGGGCCTTTTTCTTGTCCGGATCGAGTGCCGGGATCAGGCGGGCGGTTTGCTGCGGCCTGAGGAGGCGAGGGTCAGGATCAGCATGCCGAGCAAAATGCCCACAAGGTCGGCGACAATATCGGCAACGGAAGCCGTGCGTCCGATCGCGCTCGTGGATTGCAGGTATTCAATACCCACGCCGTAGAGGAAGAGGACGAGGCCGATCAGCAGGCGGCTACGCGCCGGCCAGCCCATCTTGGCCAGCAGGGTCAGCACCAGGAATGCACCCGCATGTTCCAGCTTGTCGGAACCGAACAGGCGCGTCGGCATTTCGAAACCGGGCTGCAGCGCCAGGTCCGTGATGAGGACAATCGCGGTGAGGAACAGGATTCGTCCCGCCCAACGCAGTCCGGCATCTGGACGCGGCGCGTCAGGGTTTCTAGGTTCCAGCTGCATTGATCGGGATCCCCTCCATGACCATCGACCTTTCGAATATCGACCGACTGTCCGAGCCGCGTTCCGACTGGACCCGCGAGCAAGCCGCGCAAATCTACCGGGCACCGTTTAACGATTTGCTGTTCACGGCGCAGAGCGTTCATCGCCGCAACAATAATGCCAACCAGGTCCAGACCAGCCAGCTCCTGTCGATCAAGACCGGCGGCTGTGCCGAGGATTGCGGTTATTGCAACCAGTCGGCCCATTTCGACACCGGTCTGAAAGCCTCCAAGCTGATGGCACTGGAAGATGTCCTGGATGCGGCGAAAAAGGCCCAGCAAGGCGGCGCCACACGTTTCTGCATGGGAGCTGCCTGGCGCGAGCTGAAACCGCGCGACGAGGACAAGATCTGCGACATGATCACCGGCGTGAAAGAGCTGGGCATGGAGACCTGCGTCACGCTCGGCATGCTCGCCGATGGCCAGGCTGAAAAGCTGCGGGATGCCGGGCTGGATTACTACAACCACAACCTGGACACCGCGCCGGAAGATTATGGCCGCGTGATCTCGACCCGCACCTACCAGGACCGCCTGGACACGCTGGGCCGTGTCCGTGGTGCCGGCATCAATGTCTGCACCGGCGGTATCGTGGGCATGGGCGAGGACCAGGACGCGCGTATCGGCCTTCTGACCGAGCTGGCCAACATGAACCCGCATCCCGAAAGCGTGCCGATCAACCAGCTGGTCGCCGTACCGAACACGCCGCTGGGCAACAGCAAGCCGCTCGATGGTCTGGAATTCGTGCGCACCATCGCCACCGCGCGCATCATGATGCCGCGCATCGATGTGCGCCTGTCAGCCGGCCGCGAGGAGATGAGTGATGAATTGCAGGCGATGTGTTTCTTCGCCGGCGCCAATTCCATCTTCGTGGGCGAGGAATTGCTGACGACGCCGAACCCGAGCGAGCGTCATGATTCCCAGCTGTTCGAGCAATTGGGCATCGAGGCCATGCCGCTGCCGGCGGAATAAACCGGCTCAGCCGTTTCCGATCCGCGGCGGGCCGCCCTTGTCGGCCTGGGACGGTCCGAACGCCTTGTCGAGCAGGGCGGTGGAATCCATCGCCAGATCGATCGCATCGGTCAGGTGCTGGAGGATGGCGACATTATTGTCCATCACTTCCAGGGCCTCCGGCCGGTGATCGTCCGAGATCTTCGTGCAGCGGGTCAGGATGTCGGCACGCAGCTCGAGCAGGATGTCCTCGAGCTTGCGGCCCTCGGGGTTTTCCTCGGAAACCAGGAAACGGGTCATGGCGTAGTCCTCGTGCGCTGGGCGTCGACAAGGGTTCAAACTCGCCTGCGTCGTGCTATGGCGTCAATGCGTATCGGAGTGGAGAGACGTGATGCAGAAACTGGGTGCAGACCACGTGGTCGCGAAACTGTCGGGCTGGGCCGCGGTCGATGGCCGGGATGCCATTCGCAAGGTCTACGAGTTTTCCGACTTCAACGAGGCCTGGGGATTCATGAACCGCGTGGCCCTGAAGGCCGAGCAGATGGATCACCACCCGGAATGGTTCAATGTCTGGAACAAGGTGGACGTCACCCTGGCCACGCATGACGCCGATGGCGTGACCGAGCTCGATCTCACCCTGGCGCAATTCATGGACAGTCTGGTCTAGAAGGTCGCGGTGGCGATCAATCCGTGTGGATCATGATCATGCCGAGCAGGACTTCAGCGCCCGGTTCGCCCAGAGCGTGATCGGTCGCCTGTTGCAGCAATTCGCCGATCCGTTCCGCATCCGGCACTTCGCCATACCGGTAGTGAATGCCGGCATAGACGCTCAGCGCGGACACATAGGCATCCCGCAGCAGCGGCATGGAGCGTTCGGCGCGGCGACGCAGCCGGTTGTCCGAGATTTCCAGCCCCGCCTCGATCTGAAGCAGGCCGCGAGCGCGGAAATCCGCCTGGACCGTTGCCGTCAGGGGCGGCAGGGGCACATAGCTGTCCGAGGCCGTCAGATTGCGGCGACGGCCATCATCAGCCTGCTGCGATCCACCGCCGCCGCCCCCGCCGGGGCCGCCGGCAGCGAACGCATCACCGGGCAAGACGATGGGCGACAGCGCGATTAGGCAGATCGCACAGCACAGATTACGGAAAACACTCGTTACGCGGGTCATGCCGTCTTGATAGCACGCACCGGTAAAGGAAGCGTTTGATCACGCTTTGCAATTTGAGAACTTATTGAAAGCGCCTGACAATCAGCAGACGTCCATCGCGCGCCTCCAGCCGCCGGGCGAACTCGTCGCCTTCGATCTGGTTCATTGCGCAATGCAGATACCAGTCATTCTCCCCCGCCCGGATCGGCGTATTGATCGAGCACCAGTAATTTTCGAACCCGTCGATCTGGGCCTTCCACATCACGTCGATGGATTCGACATCACCGTCGAAGGCGCCGCTGTCGATGATGGAGGAGACCAGGCGGGCCCCGTCTTCACTGGCATGTTTGCGGAAGACCTGGCCCTCGGCGGTCGGCGCAAATTGCGGGTGATTGCTGAAACCCTGGCTGAGGGCGACATAACGCATGTTGTCACCCTGGGGCTGGATGACGCAGATCACGTGCGGACTGCGGCGCACGCTGGTCAGCACATGCTCGAGCACGGGGCGATTACCCGGATTATCCAGGAGATTGCGAATCCGGAGGAGGATCTTGCTGCCCGGTTCGGTTTGACCGGCTTCGAGCCGTGATACGAAGGCCTGGCTGATCCGCAGCTGCGCTGCCAGCGCTTCCTGCTTGATTCCCGTCCGTGATCGGTAAGCGCGCAATTCTGCGCCCAAATTCCGCATGTCTTCCCCCTCTCGTGTCGCAATTCTTAGCAAGCCGGTCATCGCTGACAAGCACTGCCGATATGCGTTCGCTGCTATCCATCTGCTCGAGGAGTGGCGGGCGAAGAGTGGTGGAGCCGAGGGGAATCGAACCCCTGACCTCGTCATTGCGAACGACGCGCTCTCCCAACTGAGCTACGGCCCCGCACCCGGAAGCGCTCAGGTACGGTCGGGCGCGAAAGGTGTCAAGCATCGTCCGCTGGACCTCGACGGGCGGAGCGGGCTAGAAGAATTCCACCCCTTTCCCGTGCGAGGAAACCGCTTTCATGTCGATTTTTGACGCCCTGATTGTCTACATCATCAGCCCGCTCCTGGGCCTGCTCTGGCTGCTTGTGCTCATCTCCGTGATCCTGAGCTGGCTGATCAATTTCAACGTCGTGAATCCTCACAACCAGTTTGTCTCGACGATCTGGCGGCTGACTTCGGCTGTCACCGAGCCGCTGCTTCGTCCGATCCGGAGCGTCCTGCCGACGCTTGGCGGGCTGGATTTCTCGCCGATCATCCTGCTCCTGCTCATCAGCTTCGTGCAGAATTACGTCCTTCTGGAATTGATGCGGGTCCTCTAGGCCGTGTTCGAGCAGACGCCTGCCGGCCTCCGGCTGCGTGTGCGTCTGACGCCGAATGCGGCAAACGACCGGATCGATGGGCCGCTTGAATTATCCGATGGCAGCTGGGTGCTCGCAGCCCGGGTCCGGGCGGTGCCCGAGAAGGGACGCGCCAATCAGTCGCTGGTCGCCCTGCTTGCCAAGGCCCTGGATCTGCCGAAGAAAAGTGTCGGGATCGAGCGGGGCCGCACCTCCCGGCTCAAGACCGTGGACATATCCGCCGACCCCGGACAGTGCGGGCGGCTCATCAAGACCCTGGAGAGTTTCCCATGAGCGCTGAACTGATCGACGGCAAGGCCATCGCGGCCGAAATCGACGCTCTTGCCGGCAAGGCCGGTGCGGAGATCGCCAAATCCCTCGGCCGGCCGCCCTGCCTGGCGGTGGTCCTGATCGGCGAAGACCCGGCCAGCCATGTCTATGTGCGCAACAAGGTGCGCCGGACAGAGGCGGCGGGGCTGACATCGATCGAGATCCGCGAGCCCGACACGATCAGCGAGGATGCGGCGGTCGCGATCGTCGAGAAGCTCAATGCCGACGATACGGTCGACGGCATTCTCGTACAGATGCCCCTGCCGGATCACATGGATGCCAATCGCGTCATCGGCGCGATCGATCCGGACAAGGATGTGGACGGTCTCACCGAGGCCAGTGCCGGACGTCTTGTTCTCGGCAAGCCCGGCTTGCGTCCGTGTACGCCGGCGGGCTGTGTCCTGCTGGCCGAGCGGGCGCTGGGTGACCTTTCCGGCAAGTCCGTCGTGGTCGTCGGACGCTCCATCCTGGTCGGCAAGCCGGCGGCGCTACTCTTCCTCAAGAAGAACGCCACGGTGACAATCGCCCATTCGCGCACGAAGGACCTGCCCGCGCTGTGCCGGACGGCGGACATTGTCGTGCCGGCGGTCGGACGGCCGGAAATGGTTCGTGGCGACTGGATCAAGCCGGGCGCTTGTGTGCTGGATGTCGGCATCAATCGTGTCGACGCGCCGGAGAAGGGTGAGGGCAAGACCAGGCTGGTGGGCGATGCGGCGTTCGACGAGATCGTCGGTCATGCCGGCTGGATTACGCCGGTTCCGGGCGGTATCGGCCCGATGACGATCGCCATGCTGTTGCGCAATACGGTCATCGCCGCGGCCATGCGCTCGGGCCAGGATATTCCGTCAGGGTTGTAGGATTTCGCCCGGTTGTATCCGTAAACTATCTGGTTACGAGAGCGGTAATATAATATTCGCAAGGGAGGGAAGCATGGCACATCACCCGTTGCGCGTATTGCATGTCGAAGACGATTTCGCGGATGCGATGCTGGTTCATCACGCCGTCTGTGAAGCCGGGGATTTCGACATTGATTTCGAAGTGGCCCGTACGCTTCGGGACGCCAAGCAGAAGCTTTCGCGCAGCGAGTTCGACCTTGTCCTGCTCGATTTGCGCCTGCCCGATTCCCTGCATCCTGCGGAAACGCTTGAGACCACACGTTCCTGCTGTGGCAAGACGCCGGTGATGGTCCTGTCCGGCTCGATGAGTGTGGACGCCGGTTACATGCCGTCCGATGTGCGTGCCCTCGACAAGAATGAGAGTTTCAAGACCGAGCGTGGTGAACCCCCCACGCACCTGGCACGTTGTATCCGCGAGGCCGCCGGCGACGAGGATATCGAGACCATCTGACGGATAGTGCGCTCCGGCTGCGACAAATCGTTCGCAGCACCTCGTCGTGCAGTTGACAATCATTCGCATTCGCGAGACAAATGCTTCAGGAACAAGAGTGAGATTCCGACCGCATGTATGTCTGCATCTGCAACGCACTTCGTGATCGCGACCTTGAACAGGCTGCCGCCGAGCCCGGCGTGACCTGCGCGGCTGGTGTGTTCAAGCAGTGCGATGCCCGTCCCAAATGCGGCCGTTGCCTGCCGGACGTGGCGGAAATCATCTCCTCTACGCAGATTTCCCAGGGCAATCCTGTCGCGCCCGCCGAGTAGTCGCGACAGATTTCCATTTGCAAACAAAGCGCTTGGTCTCAATCCACTTTGCTCTAGATTTGCGCATACGCAATTCTGGGAGAGTGAGATGAAGGGCGATCCGAAAGTCGTCGACTATCTTAATCAGGCGCTGAAGCTGGAACTGGCTGCGGTCAATCAATACTTCCTGCACGCTCGAATGTTCCGGGATTGGGGTTTCGGCAAGCTTGCCGACGTCGAATACGAAGAATCGATCGACGAGATGAAACACGCCGATCAGCTGATAGAGCGCATTCTCTTCCTCGAAGGTCTGCCCAATGTGCAGGATCTCGCGAAAATCTATATCGGCGAAACCGTCAAGGAATGCCTCGAGTGCGATCTGAAGATCGAGCACCGGGCCCACCCGCTCTACGTCGAGGCCATCGCCTATTGCGAAGAGAGCAAGGATTTTGTCACGCGCGCGCTCTTCACGGACATTCTCAAGTCCGAAGAAGAGCATGTCGACTTCCTGGAGACCCAGCTGGGCCTCATTGAGAAGATCGGCGAAGAGCGTTACATGCAGTCCCAGATGAAGTCCGAGGACGGCTGATCCAGGTTAGACCGTTTCGGACTATTCCGCCGCCGGCAACTGGATCTGAGCGAGCACCGGACGGTGGTCGGCATAACCGCTTGCCTCGCGCCGGCAGTAATTCTCGCCAATGAAGGCCATGTCTGACACGGCGTTCCATTCCTTTGCGGCACCGGCCAGGAAGACAAAGTCCAGGATCGAGCGGTAGTTCGGATTGCACTGGGTTCCTGTGATCGGACAATTGTCGCCGGCCACGCACATCGGCTGCGGCCAGGCGGCATGACCGCCGCGCGCGAAAATGCCGAACGCGCGATTGCCGGCCTGGCGTGCACCACGGAAGTCATAATCGAAGTTGAAATCGCCCAGCGCGATGATCGCCTCGTCCTCGTTTTCCTGGATCCAGTCGCGCAGCCGACGGGCCTGGCCCTGTCGCGTATTCTCGTCGCCGCGATTGAAATGATTGTTCACCATCTGGATCGGCTGTCCGGTCCACAGGGTACCAGTGAGCAGCAGCGGGTGACGGGAGCCGCCGACTTCGTCGAGTTCCGAGAATTCCACCGACTGGAAGGCGTCGGCGATATAGATATAGGCGAGATAATCGCCATAGCGTCCGCCTGTTGTGCCCATATGGCCGACATAATTGAAGCCGGATGATTCCCGCAGGGCGTTCACGAAGAGATCGAGAGCTGCCTGGTCCTCGACTTCCTGCAAGGCCCAGACATGGATTGGCGGAATGCGCGCGAAATCGGTTGCGACCAACGCCGGGTCGGTGTCGTCATCGCTCTCAACATTGAATGTTGCAACGCTCAGCGACTGGCTCCAGGCGGAGCTGCCGAGAAGGAAGAACAGAGCGAGAAAGAGAACGCGCATGGAAACCCCCGGAAAATGGCTTTCCCGCTCCCTATCGGGTTTCCGGTTGAACGCAATAAGTGATTCAATTTATTGCGTATTTTGCTATCTGAGGTGGAAAACAAGGCGATTGTGCACGGAATGGTCGTGCGCGCGCTGGTGGCGGTTTCACCGCCCGTAGCATAGATTGCCGGCAATAGCTGGAGTCTCACCGATGCCGCATGAAAGCCTGAGCCGGTCCGAACAGGACGCCCTCGACGCCGCTGCCTTCCGCCGCCTGCTCGCCCATCTGGATGCCAACAAGGACGTTCAGAATATCGACCTGATGATCCTCGGGAATTTCTGCCGGAATTGCCTGGGCAAATGGTACAAGGCCGCAGCGGATGAAGCAGGTATCGCGATGAGCGATTCCGAGGCCCGGGACCGGATCTACGGCATGCCCTACGCCGAGTGGAAAGCGGCCTATCAGTCGCCGGCCACGCCGGAGCAGATGGCAGCCTTCGAGGCGCGCCAGAACAAGTAGGACAGTCCGGGTAAGGCTACGGAAATATATTCCTGACAATTAGTAGGGATATGTCCAGTGCCGAACCGATCGACCTTCTCAAACACCGTATCCAGCTGCTGGCGATCAACCAGCCGGTGGTCGATGCCCTGCATCGGATCTCGCCCTTTGTCGAGAATTGCCTGAACGGGATTATCGAGGATTTCTACGCGCACATGCAGCGTTTCCCGGAAGGCCGGAAGATGTTTTCCGATCCGGACCAGGTGCGCGGCCTGAAATCCCATCAGTTCAGCCATTGGAAACGCCTGTTCAACGCCGAGCTCGACGAGGCCTATCTCCAGGAAGCGATCCGCATCGGCAAGGCACATTATCGCGGCCGCGTTGCACCGCATCTCTATATCGCTGGATATAATTTCTTCGAGGCGGCGCTGCTCAAGCGCGTCTCCACCCGCTATCAGAACGATCCGCAATTGCCGGTCATGATGGAGGCGATCGCCAAGGTCGTCGGGCTGGACATGGATCTCGCCATGTCGGTCTATCTGCGGGAATTGTGGCGCTCCCAGATCGAACCGAAACGCCAGAAACGGGCTTAGAAGCGCGTGATTGCTCAGCCCGGGCGGGGCGGCAGGGCGCGGATCATCGGCGGACAGGCCATGCCGATCGGTGAGGCGCGCTGGCCGGGCTCTGTCCGGCGGATCTGCTCCGAGGCGCGTTCAAACCGGGCCACAATGGTGGACACGCTGTCGCGCCGGGTGATGCAGTCCAGCAATTCGCCACTGTCGGCCGCGGCGATGAAGACGATCCCCGTCACACCCACATAGCCATTGTAGATATCCGCCATGCGCCGATCGAGCATCGCGAACATGGCCGCGTCGAAGGCCTCTGCGCTGGCTGTGGAGTCCAGGCTGAACATTTCCACGCGCGGTCCTGTGTCCGCGATAACGCTCTGGGCTTCCTGGTAGACGGGATCGAGGATGCGGCAGTTGGAACACCAGTCCGCACGAAAATAAACGGCGACGAGCTCGGGGCTGTGGCCGTCGGCGCGGGCATCGCTCCACATGGTGGAGCCGAGCCCGGCAAGCAGGAGAATAAACAAGGAAAGGGGGCGGAGACCGCCTGCACGTGTCATCCGCCCCAATCCCTGGATCTACTACTCGATGGTCGGGTAGAAGTTCACCGTCAGCGGCGCCCACGGAACACCCAGGTGTTCCACGAATGCACGCGTCAGCTGACCGGTCACCAGGCCATTGGCTTCCTGGTAACGCGTCATCGCATCATACGTCATGGCGTCGAAGATGCCGTCGATCGGACCATTGTAGTATCCGGCGTCACGCAGACCGATCTGGATCTGGGTGATGGCTTCCGGAGTCGTGTTGATCTCGCAGAGGACTTCGCGCCAGCCGAGGCTGCCGCCATCTCCGTAGATCGTACGCGTGAAGGTCTCGGTCACAGCCGGGATCGTGCGAACCTCTTCGCGAGCCGGCGTCACGACGCGGACTGCGCTGCGGGATTCGAACGTCGCCGGGATGACGATTTCCTCGATACGCTCCGGCTCGACCAGAACCGTGCGCGTGACCGTCTCGTAGCGAGCCGGGATGACACGCTCGACGACTTCTTCCGGCGTTACAACTTCCTGGCGCGTGATCGTTTCCGTACGGGCCGGAAGCGTGACCGGGTTGTTGGACGTGCCGCCGTCGACCGTGCGGTAGACGATGCGTTCCGGGCTGATGAGACGCGTACGAGTGACGGTCTCGTATTCAGCCGGGATTTCCACGCGACAGAGGATTTCACCCGTCGGCAGTTCGCGCAGGTCCGAAGCCGAGAAATTACGGCGTGCGAACGTTGCGGCATCCGGGTCACCGGAACCGGCAGCTTCGTACAGCGGCTGCGAGGGCTGCCACGTGTAGTAGGCCTCACGGACCAGAACCTGTTCGGTGTAGGTCTCGTACTCGGCCGGGATCACAACCGGTTCGATGCGCGATTCTTCAATCGTGATCGTCTCGGTGATCGTGCGATACGTGGCCGGGATGATGTCGCGCTCGATGCGCTCCGGCTCGACCAGGACCTGTTCGGTCACCGTGTCGTAGACGGCCGGGATCACGCGACGCTCGATACGCTCGGCTTCCACAACAACCTGTTCGGTCACCGTCTCGGTCACAGCCGGGATGATGATCGTCTCGGTGCGTGCAGCAGAGATCTCAATGGTCTCGGTGAGCGTTGTCGGCGGCGGCGGGATCAGGACGCGCGAGAAGCACTGTCCATCATCGGCAGCCCGCGGCAGGTCATTGGAAAGCTGGCGCTCCAGCTGCTGGATCCGCTCCTGGGCCCGCAGCAGATCACGACGCAGTTCAGCGTCGGATTGGCCGTAGGCAACGGAAATGGGTGCAAGTGCGCAAGCCAGCGCGGATGCACCCATGAGCATTACTCGTTTCATTTATTCCCCCATAGACAGCCGACGAGTCGACCTACTCAAGTCCTGAAAGCACAACCAAACTCAATCAGTCCTGCCCTTTGATAACCGGTTGTAATACCGATCATTATGGTCGGACCCGCCGCTCTGATCCTTGATGGATCGAATGCCAGGTCCTCACATTACTTCCAGCTGACTGCAATCTGATCGCGGGTCTTGCTCGCTACGAGCACCCCCCCGGGTCCGCACGACAGCTAATATTTAATTAAGCATATCGTTAACATTTCTGGGCCTCACTTCAAGTGCGAATACGCTACCAGCAGGCATAATTCACCCACAAATCGTCATGCTTTTCGGCGTGCAATTTCTGCGCGTTTTTGCGCCCGCATGAGAGTCGCGGCGGCGCTGTGCCAAAGGCGTGGAGGACAGATGCCCCTGCCGGGGCCGATGCGTATTTTCAGAACTTGCAAAAGCCCGCGCACGGTTTGCCGGCCGGAAACTCTGCTGATCGGAAGGGGAGAGTGGTGCCGCTTGGGTGACTTGAACACCCGACCTACGCATTACGAATGCGTTGCTCTACCAGCTGAGCTAAAGCGGCACACTATGCTCCGGGGAGCTGGATCGCTCCCGAAGAGGCGGCGGAACCTAACCTCGAAAATCTGGCTTCGCAAGCCTTTCTTCAGTCGGTCTGCACCGGCCTGCCGGGCTCGGATGCGTTAACCCTGACAGGGCTCGGCCTGACCTTGCCCGCTGCCCGGCCGCGGCCGGCGGCTAGCCAGCCAGCAGGGCGTCGATGCGGGTGATGACGGGAGCGGCCAGGCGGGCGAATTCCGGTGCGCCCATGTTCTCGATCACGAGGTCGGCGGCCTCGCGCTGGGGTTCGACATGCCTGTCATGCATGGGGCGCACGATCTGTTCGAACTGGTGACGGGCGAATTCGGCAGTGCGGCCGCGTTCCGCAACATCGCGCTCGATGCGCCGGTCGAGGCGCGTCGCATCGCAGGCATGCACAAAGATCGACAGATCGAAGCGTTTGCCCAATTGCGGATCGGCCAGCACGTGCAGGCCTTCCAGGATGATTACGCCGGCCGGTTCGCAGCGCCGGGTCTCGCGGCTCCGGCAATGCGTCGTGAAATCATAGAGCGGCGCGTCGATGCTCTCGCCCTTACGCAAACGATCCAGGTCCGCGATGAGCAGGGCGTGATCCTTCGCTGCGGGTTCGTCGAAATTGAAGCTCCGCGCGTCGAAACCCGGCTGATTGCCGGCGTCGACGTAGTAATCATCCTCAGGGATCACATAGGCATCCAGCCCGGCATAATGCCCGGCCAGCTCGGCCGCGATCCGCGACTTGCCGGAGGCAGAGCCGCCGGACACGGCGATCAGCAAAGGGGGCCGGCTCATGCGGCCTGGCCGCTGGGTCCACTGTCATCCTCGCCGGTTTCCGAGATGCCCGGATCATCCGGCTGGCGGGCGGTCTCGACATAGGCGGTCCCGCTGCCCGGTGTGATGCCGCTGCCATTGCGGGCGGGTTTGGGAGCTTCCAGCAGGGCGGTCTCGGGCACGGCCTCGGCAGCACCTTCAAAACGCTCGTGGCGCGGATGGGTCAGGCGGCCCTCCTCGCCATACACGTAGACCATGCGTTTCCAGTCCTCATCCGTGTAGGGGAAGGCCCGGCCCTCCGGATCGATATCCGACCAGTCGGCCTCATTGGAGGCGTGCGCGGCACGTGTCATCCAGCGGCGCGCGTCCTCGTCCTCGCCCTCCAGCCGGGCGAGACGGGCGGCCAGCGCACATTCGCGGGCGCTCGACGGCGTCTCCTCTTCCAGCAACGGATCGAGAATGCGGCGGCCCGTCCGGGCATCGCCGTCGTCCAGCGCGACCTGGACCAAAAGGAGCTTGCTCTCCCGATGCTCGGGATTGAGGGCGGCGAGACCTTTCAAGCGCTCCAGTCGCTTGGCCTTGCTGTCCGTCTTGCGCAGGCCCTGATAGGCGCGAGCAATCGCCGGGTGAGGTGATTGCGTCCATGCGGCTTCCAGGACATCAGAGGCGCGTTTGTGCCGGCGGGATTTGGCCATCAAGCGGGAGGCGAGTGTGGCGGCCGGCGCAAATCCGGGCGCCGCCTTGCAGGCGGCATCCGCCAGGTCGCGCGCGCGTTCCGGTTCGCTCTCCTCCAGGGAGAGCGCCGACGCGGTCAGGATGACGGCCCGGCGGCGTTTCGCTGTATCAGGCGCGATATGTTTGCGCCGCTCGCCCTCGGCGAGAGCTTCCAGTGCGCCTTCCCAACGGCCCTGGGCGATCTGTGCGTCAAACAGCGCGTCGAAGGCCCAGCGAGCACCCTTGGCACGGGCGAATGCGTCCTTGGCGTGTTCCAGTGTCGCGTCCATGTCGCCGCGTTCGCTGGCGAGCTGGGCGAGGCCGCGACGAGCCACGACACGGGTCCTGTTGTCTTCCAGTAGCGCTTCGTAATGCGCTTCGGCGCCCTCGATATTGCCCGCGGCTTCAGCGGCCCGGGCGGCAAGGAGGGTCGAGAGCGCGGGGCGGTCCAGCAGCGAGTCGGCGCGCGCCGCCTGGCGGACGGCGGCTTCACCATCACCGGCGGCCGAAGCAATGAGTGCCCGCTCCAGCGCGTCATAACCTTGTTCGCGGCGGCGTCGGGACAGGAAAGCGCGGATCTTTCCGGGCGAGGTGAAGGCGATGTAGATGCCCCAGACCAGCAGGAAGAAAGCGAAGGTCACCACGAACAGCATCGCCATGCCGAGGATGAAGGGGACCTCGACCTCGTAACCGAGGAATTCGAACACGGCCCGGCCCGGATTGAGCGCGAAGAACCAGCCGGCGGCAGAGGCCGCGGCAATGATCACGAACAGGCCGATGAATTTGACCATGGTCGGGATTTTGAACGGCAGTTTGATCATGAGGGATCGGCTCCCTGTTCGGTGGCATCTTCGGCCAGGGATTGGCGCAGGCTGGCCAGACGCGCATCGGTTTCCAGCCTTGCTCGGGCATCCAGCAGCCAGGACCGCGCAGCCTCGAGTGCCGCCTCCGGCAATTGCTCGGTCAGCATGACGGCATCGTCGAGCTCGGCATTGGCAAGACGTGTCTCTGCAAGAGCGGTCAGAGCCAGCGGATCACTGGAATCCTCTCCAGGGTCGACCCGGCGCACAGCCAGAAGGCCGAAGAAATGCCGGCCGGTACCGGCGGCTTCGCGGATGGCGTCGCCGGGATAACTGGCAGCGAGATCCTCGATCGTCGGAGCGCCGGCGCGCGAGTAGCTCGCCAGGGCGGCCAGGTCCGGATTGCCGCGCCAGAGACGCGCCAGTGCGGCGCGTTCGGCTTCGAATGCTCCGCCCGCGGCGGCCATGTCGCGCATCGCGGTCAGCCCCAGGGCGCGTGCTGCCAGCTGGCGGGCGGCGTCGGTGTCGTCGGCGGGGCGCAAGGCGAGTGTCTCCGTGGCCTGGTCGGCGGAGATCCGGGCGCTGTCGGCCACGGCGCGGGCTTCGGCTAGGGCTGTTTCCAGCGTCTCGATGCGCGCGGTCAGGGCTGCGAGCTCGGCGGAGGAGACCGTTTCTGCCGGCCCGGCGTCGGCGGCCGCTTCGAGTGCTGCCAGTCTCTCGGTGAAATTCTGCAGGATGGCCGGATCGATTGCCGGTGCGACCTCGCCGTTGGAGGCGGTTTCGGCGGCGGCAATCTGACCCTGGAGATCGATCTGCGCAGCCTCGATCGTGGCAGCGCGTTCTTCCAGGGCGATCAGCCGGTCGAGGGCCGGGCCGCTTGCGTCGGATGAAGACGCGGATTCCAGCTCCTCGATCCGGGCCTCGACGGGGCCGAGATCGACACTGCCCGGCGGCACGGCCTCGAGGGCGGCTATCCGCTGTTCAAGCGCGCTGACCGAATTGCTGGCACTGTCGCGGGCGATTGCGGCCGGGTCCTCGGCCTCGATGGCGGCCAGGCGGGTTTCAAGACCGGTGACGGTCTGCGTGATGGCCGTCCGTTCTGCTGAAGCATCAGGATCCGCAGCGTCCGTCTGGGCCGGAAACATGCGCGCGCCGGTGAAGCCGAGAGCGCCGCCGGCGAGGCTGGCGAGAACGAAGACAACGAGCATTGCGCCCATGCCAGATCGCGAACCGGACTCCCCCCGGTCTGACGGCATGTCGTCATCGGCCGGTTCGAACTCGGCATCGACGGGTTCGGGATCGTGAATATCGTTGGGATCAGCCATGTTGGCCCGCAAATCAGCTTGAATTCGCGTACCTTATGATGCGTCGCGAACGTGCGCCAGAGTCGGTGCATGCGACAACAGGCCCAGCAGGGCGTCCTCGTCCGGCTTGGGCGCGGCGACCAGGCCTGCAAAACCCGCATTCTCGAGTGGTTTCAATGCGTTCGCACTGATACCATAGGCCGTGACCGAGCCGAGCCAGTGCAGGAGGCCGAATTTCTTGCAGAGATCGAGGAAGGATTTGGCACCGCGGGCGGAATGTATGAGGACCTGGACCGGGGCGCCCGACACGATGGCCGCGATGGCTTCCTCGGCGAGCACGTCCACCGAGACTGCGCCATAGCCGATGGCTTCGCGCATCTTGAATCCGTCGGCCTTCAGAGGACCGGCAAGATCACCGGCGATATGGATGCCGCGCACATGCAGGAGGGCGCCGCGGGAGGGTTTGGCCTTAAGCCGGATCAGGTCTACCAGGCTGGCGACATTGCCCTCGCCGGCATGTACCCGGCGGAAACCGATCTCGCGCGCGGCATTCGCTGTCGCCTGGGCAACGCAATAGACGGTGAGATCGCGCTCGTCGCGGCGCGGGCCCCAGGCGCGCACGCCATTGGCGCTGGTGAAGACCAGGCCCTGCACATCCTTGAGATCGACATTGATGGCGGCGCGAAAATTGATGTCGAGAACGGGCGAGATGATGGGATTGATCCCCATCTCCCTCAGACCGTTGGCAGTCCTTTCGGCGCCCGGCCAGCCTCTCGTCACCAATACCGTCAACTTGTTCCGATCACCGCAGGCAATTGTTCCCCTGCGGCCTCCTTGATGGCCTGACCCAATTCGCTACCCAGTCTCACGACATCGTCCTTGCTCGCATCTGACAGATCCAGCCGAATCTGTTCGTGCCAGCGAATCTTGCCATCAGGACTCAAAACTTCGCCGCGTAAGTCCATTGATTCGATATGCATATGACAAGCGATCGGGGTGCGGCAGGAGCCGTCCAGCCTTTCCAGGAAGGCCCTTTCGGCCAGCACGGATAACTCGGTCGGCATGTGGTTTAGGGGTGCAACCAGGCTTGCGGCGGTCGAATCGCCCTCGCGCACGGTCACGCCCACCGCGCCCTGGCCGACGGCCGGCAGCATTTCATCGGTCGCCAGCGGAGTGCGATTTCCCTCCTCACGGCCCAGCCGGTTCAGGCCCGCCTTCGCGAGGAAAGTCGCGTAGATCTCACCGTCGCGCAGCTTGTTCAGCCGGGTGTCCACATTGCCGCGCAGCGGGACAACTTGCAGGTCCGGACGACGAAACAGCAGCTGGGCCTGGCGGCGCAGGCTGGCGGTGCCGACCACCACGCCGTCCGGCAGGTCGGCCAGCCGGCACTCGCCGTCCCGGGCGAGCAGCATGTCGCGCGGATCCTCGCGCTCGAGGATGGCGCCCATCACAAGCCCCTCCGGCAATTGCGTCGGAACATCCTTCATGGAGTGCACGGCGAAGGCGGCCCGGCCATCGAGCTGGGCCTCGTCGATTTCCTTGGTGAAGAGGCCCTTGCCGCCCGCTTCAAGCAGGGTGCGGTCCTGGATCCGGTCGCCCGTGCTCACGAGGCCGAGGATCGGGAAGGCCTTGTCGATATCCGCCGCGGCAACGCCATGGGCGGCGGCCAGCCGGGCCTGGACATCGCGGGCCTGGACCAGGGCGAGCGGGGAGCGCCGGGTGGCGATCGGGAGGGGATGAGACGGTAAGGGCACGTTGCAGGATCCGGTCGGGGGCGATATCGAACAATCATGGACTTATCCTCCCGAACCGATGCGAGGCAAGAGACCGGGCTGACCGTGCTGGGCCTGGAATCCAGCTGTGACGAGACCGCGGCCGCGATTCTGCGTCGATCAGCCACGGGCGGGATCGATGTGCTGGCCGACATTGTTCTGGGTCAGGTCGAGGCGCATGCGCCCTTCGGCGGCGTGGTGCCGGAGATCGCGGCGCGCGCCCATGCCGAGGCCATTGACGGTCTGGTTGTCCAGGCGCTCGAGACGGCCGGGCTCGAGATCGCGGATCTCGATGGCATCGCCGCAACGGCAGGGCCGGGACTGATCGGCGGTGTGATGGCGGCGCTCATGACGGCCAAGGGGCTGGCACTGGGAAGCGGCAAACCGCTGATCGCGGTCAATCACCTGGAAGGTCACGCCCTGTCGCCGCGCCTGAGCGAGGACATCGACTTTCCCTATCTCCTCCTCCTGGTCTCTGGCGGGCATACGCAATTGCTGATCGCCGAGGATGTCGGCCGCTATCATCGCCTGGGCTCCACGCTGGACGATGCGGCCGGTGAGGCCTTCGACAAGACAGCCAAGGTTATGGGCCTGGGATTCCCCGGCGGACCAGCCCTGGAACGTATGGCCGAGACCGGAGACGCGACCCGTTTTACGCTGCCGGTTCCGCTCAAGGGCAAGCCGGGCTGCGACTTCTCCTTCGCCGGTCTCAAGACGGCGGCGCGGCAGATCTGGGACGCGCTGGATGCGCCCGGCGAGCAGGACAAGTCTGATCTGGCAGCCGGTATGCAGGCGGCCATCGCCCGCACCCTGGCGCAGCGCGCGGGTCGCGCCATGGACCGCTTCATCGAGGATTTCCCGATGGTCGACACACCGCGCCCCTTCGTGGTGGCCGGCGGTGTGGCGGCCAACAAGACCGTTCGCAGCGCGCTTGCTGAAATGGCGGCCGACAAGGGTTTCGAGCTGATCGCGCCGCCGATGAAATGGTGTACCGACAATGCCGCGATGATCGCGCTGGCGGGTCTGGAACATCTCGAACGCGGCGAGACAGACGGGTTGGACGCTTCGGCACGGGCACGCTGGCCTTTGGACGCCAGCTCGGCCAAGCTGGACCCGGCCATCGGTTCAGGACGGAAAGGACCCAAGGCATGACGGATTACCAGACGATCGGCGTGATCGGTGCGGGCGCCTGGGGCACGGCCCTCGCCCAGACCTCGGCGAGTGCGGGACGCAGCGTCCTGCTGTGGTCCTTCGAACAGGATGTCGCCGACGCGATCAATTCGAAGCACGAGAACACGATCTACCTGCCCGACGCGCCACTGGAGCCATCGATCCAGGCGGTGACCGGCATGGCGGAACTGGATGGATGTGATGCCATTCTGGCCGTCGCACCGGCCCAGCATCTGCGCCGTGTCCTGGAAGGGTTCGCGCCCTTCGCACCCGCAGGCATTCCGATCGTCCTGTGTTCCAAGGGTATAGAGCAGTCCAGCCTGCAATTGATGACGGATGTCCTGGCCGAGACCATACCGTCCGCCACGCCCGCCGTCCTCTCCGGGCCGAGCTTTGCCATCGACACGGTGAAAGGGCTGCCCACCGCCGTGACGTTGGCCTGTGAAGACACGACGATCGGCAATGCCCTGATCGAGGCGCTGGGCACGCCGCGCTTCCGGCCCTATCTGGCGGATGATCTGGTCGGTGCCGAGATTGGCGGAGCCGTGAAAAACGTGCTCGCCATCGCCTGCGGGATTTCCGAAGGACGCGGCCTGGGCAAGTCCGCCCACGCGGCCCTTATCTCGCGCGGTTTTGCCGAGATGACCCGCCTGGCGCTCGCGCTGGGCGCCAAGCGTGAGACACTGGCCGGTCTTTGCGGGCTCGGCGATCTGGTGCTGACCTGTTCTTCTCCGCAATCGCGCAACATGTCCTGCGGTCTCGCGCTGGGGCGTGGTGTGCATCTCGACGACATCCTGTCCGGTCGCCGTGCCGTGACTGAAGGTGTGGCCAGCGCTCCGGCAGTCGTTGCGCTGGCGAAACGACAGGGCGTGGAAATGCCGATCTGCGAAGCGGTTGATGCAATCCTGGCCGGCAAGGTCAGCGTGGAAGAGGCCATCGAAGCCCTGCTCGCCCGTCCCTTCACCCTCGAATCCGCCTGAGGCTGCCGATGTATTTCCTGGTCCATACCCGCGACAAGCCGGGCGCGCTGAATGTCCGTCTCGACAATCGCGAGGCGCATATCGGCTGGCTCAAGGCCGCCGGCGACCGCATCAAGGCTGCCGGCCCCTGGATGGGCGAGGACGAGGCCATGGCGGGCTCGCTCCTGATCGTTGATTTCGAGAACCGGGCCGAGCTCGATGCCTGGCTCGCGACCGATCCCTACGCCCTGGCAGGCCTGTTCGAGAGCGTTGAGGCCGCACCCTATAAATGGGTGTTCAATCCGCCGGGGGATGCGGCATGAGCCGTCCGGCCAGCGGTACGGTCCTGGGGTCAGTCGCTGACATGGACGAGCCGGCCGGCAAGATCTCGGACTGGAATGAAGGCGGGGCGCTGATCATCAAGCGCGGGGGCAAGCTGTGCGCCTGGATCAATGAATGCCCCCATGCCGGTCTGCGGATGAACCTGCCCTCCGGCAAGGTCATGCTGCACAAGGATGGTTTCATCGTCTGCCCGGTTCACGGCGCGAGTTTCGATGCCGCGACCGGGGAATGTATCGGCGGACCGGCGGTGGGCGACCGTCTCGAGGCGATCGAGGTCGAACAGGTCGGCGATGAGGTCCGGGTCAAATGACCGGAGGGGGAAAGCCTCCGGTCCGTGTGGGAAATATCCTGCGCGACCTGCCCGATGCCAGCCGCGAGGAAATCACCCAGATCCTTGCCGAGGGGCAGGATGTTCGTATCGAACGCATAGTCTCGCACGGCCAGGAAAGCGCGCCGGGCTTCTGGTATGAGCAGGACGAGCATGAATGGGTCTTGCTGATGACGGGGTCGGCGGGTCTGGAATTGCAAGATCCCGATGAACGCCTGGCGCTTCATCCCGGCGAACACCTCCTGATCCCTGCGGGCCGCAAACACCGCGTCGCCTGGACCGCGCCCGATACCGACACGATCTGGCTGGCGGTCTTCTACAAGTCCTGACCCGGTCTAGCCGGCGTCGATCTCGGCCTGAAGCGCGATTGCCGCGTCCCGCACGGTGCGTCCGGTCTCCACA
Organism: uncultured Maricaulis sp.; assembly: GCA_965228215.1. Classification (GTDB taxonomy): domain Bacteria; phylum Pseudomonadota; class Alphaproteobacteria; order Caulobacterales; family Maricaulaceae; genus Maricaulis. Next base: position 1,321,725 of record OZ245800.1, read on the forward strand.
TCCTTCACGACGGTACAGAAACTGCCATCGGTCTCGCGGTGATAGATCACTGCGTCGGTGGCGGGGTCGTGAGCGAGGCCGGCCGTGCGGATGAAGTCGGCCGCCGCCGCATCAATCTGCAGGCGCTGCTCTTCGGTGAGCGAGGTGATCGCGAAAGCATGCTCGCCGCGCTGGTCGTCCAGCGCCCAGGACACCCGGACAATCCCGTCGGGCGAGCGCTCGACCAGGCTCTGGCCCCAGACCAGATTGCCGGACCGGTCTTCCGCGAAACAAGCTTGCGAGTAGGCCAGATTGTAATTGTCGAAACCGGACAGGATTGCTTCGTGGGGATTGGCCGGATCGTTCGACTCGGACGCCGAGCAGGCCGCCAGGACGGCACCCGCGGTCAGGACAGGCAAAAGAAAACGCGCCGACATAAGGGCCTCCCACGGACCAGGATCACGCGGCGCGTATATCGAGGCGGGGCGGCAGGGTGAAATGAATGTTTTGTGTCGGGGTTAGTCAGGTGCGGTGATCTGGAACTCTGGATGAGCGCACATGATTGGCGGGTCGATAATTGGCGCGGCAAACATGACGAGGCCTGGGGCTTCCAGCACGCTGTCGAGGACTCGTTGGTCAGAACCCATGCCGCCGAGCACGAAAGTTCTCGTAACGCCCCGGTAATCCCACTGCGCGACGCCGCGAATATCCATCACGTTCAGGCCGTTGTGTTTGGACCAGGAGCCCACGGGTTCCGGTTGCTCAATCCGCAAGAGCGGTGGTTCACAGACACGATCGTCTGCGGGATTGGGAATAAAGCTGATGAAATCGGATCGCGGCTCGCTGGGTTCGCCGTTGTATCCAATTCCGGAATAATTGTAGGCGTTTACTGTGCCGCCTGCGAATACCAAGGCTCGATAGAGGGGATAAGCGACGCCGCGGTAGAACGCACCGTCTGGTACCTCTAGGCCCTCGGACCAGACGATTGTCGCGAGATCGTCAGCGACCTGTCCAAGCCAGCAATCGGCAATCGCCTGAAAAGACCGTCTTTCGCCTGAAGCGGCGGGAGGGACGACGCGCGTGCCTCCGCAAATCTGGAGCAACCCGTCTTCCGTCATCGCCCCCGCATGCCCGAACACCGGTGCGCCCGGGAAGGGCGTGGCCTCGAACCACCGGTCTTCCTCGACGTCATAGACCTGGACGAGATCGACATTGTCCGTGTCGTGCCAGCCGCTGACCAGGTAGATGTAGCGGTCCTGGAAGGGCAGGGCGACGGTATCGTCGACCGGGACGGGCATGTCGGTGATGTGGGTATAGGTCTCGCTGGCCGGATCGAAGCGCCAGACTTTCGGCGTGGATCGTTCCGAATGATCCTCGGCCACGGTATAGCCGCCGAAAATATAGATCTGTTCGCGCACGGTTACGGCCACGGCTGCGAGGCGGCCGATACCATCGGGCAAGCCGTCGATCTCGCGGCATTCGCGGGCGGTCAGGTCACAGGCATAGGCGTCGGCGGTGACATCGCGCCAAGTCTTGCCCGCGTGCAGACCGGCGAAGGAGTAGGCCATCATCCGCCCATCCAGCTCGATCCCGGCGACGGCGTTATTGGTCACAGGTTCAGGCAAGCGCGCCCAGATTTCGGGCGCGTCCTGGGCGAGCGCTGGGGTGCTGAACAGCAGGGCGGCAATCAGGGCTCGGATCATTTCACCCCTCCAGCTTCGTCTTCAGGCGGCCGAGCGCTTCGCGCCATTCGGCCTTCCAGTGCTCGCAGGCCTCGGCGTCCTCGACATTGTCATGGCTCAGCGAGATCTGCGTCTTCGGACCATCCTTGCCGGTCAACCAGACCGAGAGCCGGCCTCCCTCTGACCAGGCACCATTCACGGACTTGCCAGGCTTGCCGGAAGTTTTTGTGAAAACGCCCGCCGGTCCCCAGTCTGCAAAACCGGGCAGGTCAAACGCCTGTTCCACCTGTGCCGGAGCGCAAGTGATGGTCTTGGAGGCCGAGGCCTGGAATTTCCCGCCATCGCTGCAGGCGCGTTGATGCGGCTGGCGGCGGCCGGTCATGACTTCCCAGGTATTGGTGATCATCTGCGCCCACCAGCCGGAGACCTCGTCGCGCTCCTCGTAGAGGCGCCGGGCGATCGCCTTGTGCTCGAGCCCGTCGGCCCAGCTGTCGAGATCGGCCCGCCATTCCGGCCAGTCCTTGCCGGTAGCCTTGCGGACGGCTTCATCCGAGGCGGCCGGTGCCCAGTCGCTGGTCTCGCTATCCTGGGTCGGGTCGGTCATCTATTCCGCCGCCTCGACAGCCAGTTTCGTGTCGAAAAAAGTCGCGAGTTCCGCGATGAGCGCCTGTTTGGCGAAACTGACGATCTCGGCACCCGTCTCTGGCGTGGCCTGGCTGGGGTCCGACCCGATGCGTCCGTCCGGGAAAGTCTCGCGGTAATTGGCGGCGTCGGTGAAACTGCCTTCCGGGGCGATTTTCGGCGTCATCTCCACGCGCTTGATCGAGTCCGGATAGGCGTAATAGGTCACCGCCACTTCGGAAGCCGTCGCATGGGAGCCGTCGGCGACAGGGAAGATTTTCTTGCAGGTGTCCATCACGCCCGGCAGCTCCCACCAATTGCGCTGCATGAGGCGGATCGGACAGGCTTCGCCGTCCAGCGACCAGTTTGCGTAATACTCGCAGAAGGCGGCATTTATCGTGGTGATGTTCCCGCCATGGCCGTTAAAGAAATAGATCCGGTCGAACCCGTGCCGCACGAGGCTGTCGATCCAGTCATTCATCGCGGCGATCATGGTGGAGGGGCGTAGCGTCATCGAGCCCGCAAAGGCCATGTGGTGCTGGGCGATGCCGACATTGAAGGTCGGTCCGACCAGGAAGCCTGCCTCGGCGGCGGCTTCGTGGGCGATTATTTCCGGGCAGAGCGCGTCGGTACCGACCAGGCCGTTGGGGCCGTGCTGTTCGGTGGAGCCGATGGGAATGACGATGCCCTTGCACCGTTCCAGATAGGATTCGACTTCCGGCCAGGCCGATTGGTGCAGCAGCATGCGGCGCTCCCTTTGCTAGGTATTCGTGCGGGAGCTAATCGCGGCTTGGCGTTCAGCGCAAGCCCAGTCGGGAGCGGCAGCGAGCGATGAAATTGGCCTGTTCGGGCGTCACATTCTCCTCGCCCTCGGCGATGGCGACTGCGCGCAGCATCTCGATCAGGCCGGGGCGATCCTCCTCATTCACCTTCTGGGCGATGAGATCGACCATACGGCTTATGGCGTCGTCCGGATTGGTCAGATCGCTGGACGCCCAGGATGCGCGAGAGAGCAGTTCCTCGGCCTCGTCCTCACTGGCCTGGAAATGCTTCATCGCCTGGTCGCGGATGACGCCTTTCTGTTCGATGCTGACCTCGCCGGCTGTGCGCGCCACGCCCAGCATCAGGATGAGGGCGGCTTCACGCGGATCCTCGACAATGGCGAGGCCTTTCTTGCGGGCCTTGTGCTGGAAGCGCATCTTGCGCGGCAGATTGGCGGCGGTGCCTGCCAGGTCGGCAAGTTCCTGCGCGCCCCGGGCGGCCGCATTGATGCGATAGATCCAGAATCCAGCGGCGGCGAGAATGCCGATCAAACCGAGCACGATATGCATGATGTCCCCCCTGCGATGGGCGGGAGACTATTCGCGTCCAGCGTGTATGAAAAGAGGGTGCGTCTAAATCAGCGCTGGCGGCGGCATTCCAGGCGGTACAGGGCCGCGGCCGCCAGGCTCAGCACGGTCGAGAGTGCGAGCAGATAATGCATGTTGTCCTCCCCAGGACCGCCGGTACGAATCAGGCACCGGACAGCAGGGCGAAATTGGCCCACCGGGCTTGCCGAAAGGTAAACGCTTGAAAGTCATGGGAATGCGCAGCGTCACACCTTCGTGATTGGCGTGGGCCGCAACTTGGGCAATGATTCAACCGGATCGCCGTTCAACTCCCGGAAAAGGGTGGAATCGCATGCGCACATTCTTGCTGACGAGCCTGTCCGCCTTCGCGGTCGCGGCCTGTTCTCCCGCCGAGGAAACGCCGCCGCCGGTCGATGCGGCAATGGAAGAAGCTCCGCAGGCCGAGGCCGAAACTCAAGACGCGATGCCGGAAGCCATCGAGCGCGCCGTCGCCGACGCGTCGCGCCCCTCCGAGGACCGGCAATTGGACATCAATCGTCATCCTGCGGAAGTGCTGGCCTTCGCCGGCGTCGAACCCGGCTGGCGTGTCGCCGACCTGACAGCGTCGAGCGGTTATTACTCCCGCGTCCTGTCGACGGCGGTCGGCGAGGCGGGTCATGTCTATGCCCACAATCCCAGCTGGGTGGCCGAGCAATTCCCGGAGCCGAATATCGCGCTCGCCGAATTGTCCGCCCAGAGGGTCAACATGACCCATGTCGTGTCGCGGATCGAGGATTTCTCCGCGGACATCGAGGACCCGCTCGACGCGGTCTTCATGGTGCTTTTCTACCATGACACCACGTATGACGAGACAGACCGGGCGGCGATGAACCAGGCCATTTTCGACGCGTTGCGGCCCGGCGGCGTCTATCTGGTGATCGACCACCACGCTCCGGAGGGCACGGGCGGCGAACACGGCAACACGACCCACCGGGTCGATGCGATGTTCGTGCAGCAGGAAGTCATGGCGGCCGGTTTCGAGCTCGCGCTGGAAAGCGACATGCTCGCCAATCCGGATGATCCCCGCGACATCAGCGTGTTCGACGCCTCGATCCGGCGCAATACGGACCGCTTCGTCTATCTCTTCCGCAAACCCGCCTGATCATTTTGCTTCGGGGCAATGAAAAACGGGCGGTCCGGAGACCGCCCGTCTTGCTTTGACGTGAACGTCCAGGTCAGGCTGCGTCGAGCGCCGACCGGAAATTGTTCAGCTCCTCGTCCAGCTTGCCGGCCGAGTCGTTCAGTTCCGCCGAGGCCCGGGCAAAGGATTCCGCGGCCTCGCTGGTCCGGTTGGCGGCTTCGCTGACCGAGGACATTTCATTCGTGACGTCCGACGTCGCGCCGGCGGCACGTTCCGCCAGTTCCGCGATTTCCCGCGTCGCTCCGCTCTGTTCGATGAAGGCATTCCGGACGCTGTCGGAGGCCGTCCGCAATTCCGCGATGATTTCCGCGATCCGGCCCAGCGCCGATGCGGCGCCGCCAGAGGCGCCGCGCATGGCTTCGATCCGGCCTGCGATGTCGTTGGAGGCGTTTGACGTCTGTTCGGCGAGGGCCTTCACTTCCGAGGCAACGACCGCGAAACCCTTGCCGGCTTCACCGGCGCGGGCCGCCTCGATCGTGGCGTTGAGGGCCAGTAGGTTGGTCTGTTCGGCCACATCGGCGACCAGTTGCATGATCTCCTCGATCTCGCGGGCGGCGGTCTGGAGGTCATCAATGGACCGGCCGGCGCCTTCAGCCTCGGCTGCGGCGCGTTCGGAAACCTCGTCGGAATTCGTCAGGATCCGCGAGACTTCCTCGATGGAGGCGGACATTTCCTGCGCAGCCGCGGCGACCGATTGCACGTCGGCATTGGTTTGGGAGGCGCGGTCGGACGCGCCATGACAACCGGTCTGCGTCGCGCTGGCATCGCCGTGCAATTGCTTGGCAAGCGTGTCGACCTGGGCAGCCGAACCGGACACGCCGCCGGAGACAGCGCGCAGGGCGGTCTCGAAATCGGCAGCCAGGCTGGCGATCGCCTCGCGCTGGGCCTCGGCTTCAGCCTGCAGGTTTTTCTCGGCCTCGGCACTGTCGGCAGCAGCCGTCTGTGCGGTCTCGGCGACCTCGGTGATTTCCTCAGCGTCGACGAGCGCCTTGGCGGCCTGCGAGGTCATCCAGATGAGGGCGCCGGCCTGGCCGATCACGACGACGGCGTGGAACAGGACCCGGGCGAAGTCGGCACCTTCCGGGAAGACCGCGAAGGGCAGAAGGAAGTTGAGCGAGAGATGGTGCACGGCCGTCACGGCGGAGGCGGCGACGATGGCGCGCCAATCGATCATGATCGCCGTGGCTGCGAGGCAGGCGAAGAAGACCATGTGCATGTCGAGCTGCCAGCTGGCGCCGCTCATCATGTAGACGAGGGCGGCCGGGAAGGCGATGACCGCGCCGGCCGTTGTGGCCCGCGACACGACCGTGTTCGGGCTCATCCGCCAGGAGATGATGGCGGCCGCGGACACGACGCCCAGCAGGATGGTTCCCGGCAGGAGACGCCCCGGCGCGGCGAACAGGGCCACGATCGGATAGAGAATTGTAGCGGCGACGGTGAAAAAGCAGAGCGCGGCCTGGGCCTTGGCTCGCAATTGGTCGAGACGGTTCATGTCGAGGCCTTTCGGTCGAGGCCGGCGAGGACGAGATCCCTGTCCTCCGGCCGGAGCAGACATCCACCCAGTGCACCCGGCGGCAGGAGGAGCCAGGCTCCTTCACGCCGAAGGGCGGTGATGGCCTCCGTGTCCGACACAGCGATGATGGCGATATTCTGCGTAACGCCGAACCGTACCAGGGCGAGATCCGCCCTGGCGGCTGCTGTCATGACTTCGGAATGGGTCCATCCGGGTGGAAAGACGACGGCGGCCTGGTCCCCTTGAACGGGTTCGAAGATGGCAAGCAAAGGTGCGCCTATTACCGCGAGCGACACAACAATTGCTGGAATTAGCCCCTTCATGCCCGTCAGCTGGCCTCCGAATACGGGTCGAATACTAGACCGTCCCAAGAAGCGTGAGCTTGGTTAACAGACCATTTCAGGTGGCGCCGATAGCGCATATTTCTATGCAGATTTTTGCCGGAAGCGCGTGCAGACCGGGCCGGTTGCAATTCATACGGGATCGGGGTCGTCCACCAGCCGGGCATAGATGAGGCTGTCCCGCACGCCGATATGCGTGTTCCAGGCCCCACGCGCGCGACCTTCCAGCTGCATGCCGAGTTTCTCGATCAGCTTGATGGAGGGCGTATTGTCCGGGTCGACATCCGCGAAAATGCGGCGATAGCCGCGATCCTCGAAACCGTGCCGCATGACCGGCAGGGCGGCCTCGTAGGCATAACCCTTGCCCTGGCAGTCCGGGCGGAACATCCAGCCCATCTCGGCGATACCGTCCTTGCGGTCCATCAGCACCACCCAGCCCAGGGCCTGGTCAGGTGTCGCCTGTTCCGCGGCGACCCAGGCGGGATAGGCCGCACCGAAGACATTGCCGGAGATATAGTCGCGCACCTGGTCCAGCGTCTCCATCGGGCCGCTCGACCAATAGGTCATGTTTTCCGGCGTGCTGAGCGCCGGCAGGAAGGCCTCGGCGTCGGCCATCACCATCGGGCGCAGGACCAGGCGGTCGGTCATCATGACCGGCATGTCCGGGCGTAGTGTGCGGTCGGCGAGTTCGTCGCTCGTGGCCGTCAGCAGGATTTCGTCGAAACGCTCGGCGATACAGTCCTGCATGGTCCTGAAACAGTCCTGGGCGAACCAGTCATGTTCGGCAAAGCATTGCTGGCGCGTCTCTTCGCTGGGCCAGCTGGCATAGGACCAGACGATGCCGTCCTCGCCCTCATGCAGGATGGCGCCGTGCGAGCCGCAGCGCTTGTGGATGCGTTTCGTACCCTCGGTCCAGGCCTCGCGAAACTCGGCTTCGCGACCCGGTTTGAGCTTCCAGCGATAGAGAACGGCGGAGGTCATTCTCCGGCCAGGCGCTGTTTCCTCAGCACGCTTGCCTTCACCTTCTTGCTCTCCGAGCGCAGCTGGCCGCAGGCCGCCAGGATGTCCCGGCCGCGCGGGGTGCGGATCGGCGAGGCATAACCGGCGCGATTGACGACGTCGGCAAAGGCTTCGATCTGGTCCCAGTCCGAGCACTCATACGGGCTGTCGGGCCAGGGATTGAAGGGGATGAGATTGATCTTGGCCGGCACGCCCTTGAGCAGTTTCACCAGGGCCTTGGCCTCGGCGAGACTGTCATTCACGCCCTTCAGCATGACGTATTCGAAGGTGACGCGCTTGGAATTGCCCAGGCTCGGATAGGCGCGGATCGCGTCCATCAGCTCGGCCAGCGGGTATTTCTTGTTCAGCGGCACGAGTTCATCGCGCAGATCATCATTCGTGGCGTGCAGGGAGATGGCCAGCATCGTGCCGGTGCGCTCGCCCAGTTCCGGGATTTTCGGCACCACACCCGAGGTCGAGACGGTGGTGCGGCGGCGCGAGATCGCCATGCCGTCGCCATCCGAGATGATGTCGATCGAGTCCGCGACATGATCGAGATTGTAGAGCGGCTCGCCCATGCCCATGAAGACAATATTGGTGATCTTCCGGTTCTCGTTCGAGGTCGGCCATTCCTGCAGGTCGTCGCGAGCGATCATCACCTGGGCGGCGATCTCGGCGGCGGTCAGATTGCGCACCAGGGCCTGGGTGCCGGTATGGCAGAAGGTGCAGTTCAGCGTGCAGCCGACCTGGCTGGACACACACAGCGCGCCGGAGCGGGCGACATCCGGGATGAAGACCGTCTCGCACTCAACGCCCGGGGACAGTTCGATCAGGTATTTGCGCGTGCCGTCGACCGAGACCTGGCGATCGATCAGTTTCGGACGCTCCAGCGTGTAGGCGTCGGCGATGACCTTGCGCAGATCCTTGGAGATATTGGTCATATCGTCGAAGGACTGGACGCCGTAATGATAGATCCAGCGCCAGAGCTGTTCGGCGCGCATCTTGGCCTTCTTTTCATCGACCCCGACGGCGATCACCGCCTCGCGCAATTGCGCACGTGTCATGCCGGCCAGCGAACGCGGCAGAGCCTGCGCGCCGTCCTCGACGCGAGGCGCGTTGGGATTGCTCGCAGAAATGTTCAGCGCATGATTCATGGCGCAAGGTCCGTCCGGTCATCAGGAAGGCGCGCGCAATATCACAGAACAGGCCGATTGCCTAATCCTGGAAGCGAATCCCGTTAACCGCAGAGCGCCTCGACGCGCTGCAGGGCGGCGGTGACGCCGGAGAGCGAGAATTCATAGGCGGTGGCCACACCGTCCACCGTCGTGGCGGTGACACGCATGGCAGATCCGCGGCGCATGGCACGGATCAGGCCGGGTTCGTCGTCGAGATCATCCAGGAAGCCTTCCTGGCCGTCGGTGAACATGTCGTAGCGGCTCGAGCCGACGCGCACTTCCGGCGGGCTGGTCGGGCGGAGTTCATAGCCCACGAGAAGGCTGGGCTGTTCCTCGACCGCGCCGGATTGCCAGCTGGCGACGAGGAAATAGACATTGCCGTGCTCGTGGGCACGCGGTGCGATGTCTTCCGGACGGGACAGGGCGTAGCAGATCAATCCGCTGTCCGATTGCCGGGTGAAGACCCGCCAGTCGCTGTACTCGCCGCGGAATTGCGGATCAGTCTGGGCCAGCGCCGGTGCGGCGAGCAGGCCGAAGGCAAGGCAGGCGGTGAAAAGCGATTTCATCGACACGGGCACAGATCCTCAACTCGTAACAGCGCGACCCTGGAATGAGGTCGTGGCGTTTTGATGGCCATTCGGTCCATCAGACCAATCTCGGCCAGACAATGTCTCGGCAAACTAGGTCCGGGTTATTGCCGAGGCGTTAGCGATGCGCGCCAAACTTTTTCCAGCTGTCCGTGTCGCCCAGTTCCGGACCGCCGGGCATCAGCGGGCGTTCCGGGTACCCGCCCAGCGAGAGCGTGCGGTCGTACAGCGTCACGGCGCAGGCGACCGAGACATTGACGCAGAACTTGGTCGGGATTTTCACGATGTGCTGGCAGCGCGCCTGCATCTCCTCGGTCAGCGAGCCGCGTTCACGGCCGAAGACATAGGCGGCGTTCAGCGGGTGCCGGAAGCTGGGCAGGTCGACGGCGTCATCAGTGAGCTCGATCCCGACCAGCTGGCACTGGGCCGGCAGCACCAAGTCGCTCAGCGTATCCCAGGCGTAATAGGGCAGGTGCGTCGTCGATTTCGAGGTGTCCGCATCATTCATCTCGGTGACGCGATGATGGGCATCCACCGTGAAGGCGAAACTGGCCCCGAAGGCGTGGGCCGTCCGCAGGATCGCCCCCAGATTCATCGGTTTGGAAATGCCCTCGGCACCGACTGCAAAATATCCGCGCATGACCCGTCCTATTTCACGTCGACGAAGATCTGGCCGTCACCATCGACCGTCGCCCGTTTCATGCCCGGCGAGTTGAAGACGTGGGCGATATGACCGTCGCGATCGACCGCGATCAGTCCGCCTTCTCCGCCCAGCTCGCCGATTTCGGCAATCGCCGCGTCCGTTGCCGCTGCGAGATCCGCGCCGGCATAACGCATCCGGGCAGCGACATCGTGGGCCGTAGCTGCCCGCAGGAAAAATTCGCCCTGGCCCGTGCACGACACCGCGACGCGGTCATCGGCCCAGGTGCCCGAGGCGATGATCGGGCTGTCGCCGACCCGGCCTTCCATCTTGTTCAGCGTTCCGCCCGTCGATGTGCCGGCCACCAGGCGGCCGTCCAGATCGAGCGCGACACAGCCGACCGTGCCCGTCGGAAACTCGCGATCATCCGGCGCTGCGGCGGGGGTGTAGTAGTCGTTCACGCTGTCGACGCGTTCCAGCCCCTGCAGGCCGGCAAATCCATCCGCGCCGCGTCCGGCCAGCATGACGTGTTGCGTGTTTTCCAGCACCGCGCGTGCCGCCTGGATCGGGCTGATAAAGCCGGTCAGGGCCGCAACCGACCCGGCCTGGCGGTCACGCCCTGTCATCAGAGCTGCATCCAGCTCGTAGCGGCCGACCTTGTTCGGCGACGCTCCCTTGCCGGCCACGTAGAGCCCGCTGGCTTCCATGTCGGTGATGATCTCGGTGACGACATCGATAGCGGCAGCACCGCTGGACAGTCGGTCGCGGCCCATCTCGGCAAGCCCGCGCATTTGGTCGAATTCGCGTGCGTAATCATGATCGGCGAGCACACCGGCACCGCCGTGCAGGGCAAGGGCATAACGTGCAGTCATCACGGGACCTCATCGTCTGGCCGGACTGTCCGGTCGTCTGTGCCCAGCCTTATCACCGGGGCGCGCCGGATTGGAAGTGGAGTTTGCGGCAGGGGCCTGATCACCTGCGCGCTCCGGCCGCATGTAACCCCACACGGACTGGGGTTATGGTTGTTTCATCGGGTCCGGTATCGCGACTGCCATGGATGGTATCGGCCCCGGCGAGTAAGAGGCGCACGACGACGGGCACTCTCCCTGAATACGCCCGTCGTGACCCCCGAAGTCTCCCATTCGCGGGTCCAACAAGATCAAACTATCCCTCCTACGCTACATGTCGCGCCGCCTGCTTCCCCGCAGCCGGCGCGTTTTCTTTTTGGGCGTGACGGGCTATGTCGCTTGGCGAAATCCATTCGGTGCTTGAGGGGAAGACTCCATGAAAATCGACAATACCATCGCGGCAATCGTCACCGGCGGCGCATCCGGTCTCGGAGAGGGCACGGCTCGCCGCTTGGCAGCAGAGGGCGCCAAGGTCGCCATTTTCGACATGAATGCCGAGCTCGGTGAAGCGGTGGCTGCCGACATCGGCGGTGTGTTCTGCCAGGTCAATGTGGCCGACGAGGCGAGTGTCGATGCCGGTTTTGCCAAGGCGCGCGAAGCGCACGGCCAGGAACGCATCCTCGTCAATTGCGCGGGGATCGGCTGGGCCGAGAAGACGGCACGCCGTTCGTCCTCGACCGGCGAGATCAGCGCTCACACCTTTGAGGGCTTCTCCAAGGTGATCGCGATCAACCTCATCGGTTCCTTCGCCTGCGCCGCCAAATCGGCTGCTGGCATGATGGCACTGGATCCAGTTGATGGTGGCGGTCGCGGCGTGATCGTGCATACCGCTTCCGTGGCGGCCCAGGACGGTCAAATCGGACAGCTCGCCTATTCGGCCTCCAAGGGTGGCATCTACGGCATGACCCTGCCGATGGCCCGCGATCTCGCTCGCGAAGGCATCCGGGTGAACACGATCCTGCCGGGCTTCTTCGAAACGCCGATCTACAAGCAGATGCCGCCGGAAGTGAAAGTGAATCTCGCTGCCCATCTCCAGCACCCGCAGCGTTTCGGCACTCCGGACGAGTATGCAGACCTGGTCGCCTTCATGGTCACCAATGACTACATCAACGCCGAATGCGTCCGCCTGGATGCCGGTGCGCGCATGCCTCCGAAATAGAATTTCGCCGAGTGCGATCGAGAAAGGCCGGGGCTCTGCTCCGGCCTTTTTTGTGTTCTCGCTGCGACAGTGCGTCACAGTTAGTGCAATTCATTCGCAAAGAGACTGGACTCGGCCCAGAGCGAGGCGTAATTGCGGGTCATTCGCAGTTTCATTTCGAGCGAGGGCTCACCGGTTTTTCGCACTGTTGACGCTGACGCGTCCCGCCCGGGGGCAAGAGGGCGAGCAGGCCAAGTGATGACCGGTTCTTCGCTAGAGACAGCTGCCAGTGATGGATTTTGCCGCGACAAGACCGAACGCGGTTGTACAAAGAGTGGGACGATAAATGACAATCCGAGTTTCTGACCTCGCCGTGACCAGCGCCCTCGCCCTGGTTCTTGCTGCACCGGGTGCATTTGCGCAGGACATCAACGGCACTGTCGACCAGATCATCGTGACCGGCGATTACCTCTACAATGACGAGGTCAATGCGCTGCGCACGCCGACACCCATCATTGATGTCCCGCAGAGCTTGACGATTGTAACCGCCGACCAGTTCCACCAGCAGGGCTTCACCAGCATCGGCGATATCATCAACTACATCCCGGGCGTCTCGAACTCCCAGGGTGAAGGCCACCGGGATGCGGTCGTCTTCCGCGGTGTCCGCTCGACGGCTGACTTTTTCATCGACGGTGTTCGCGACGACGTTCAGTACTATCGTCCGCTCTACAATGTCGAACAGGTCGAGATCCTGCGCGGCCCGAATGCCCTTCTCTTCGGTCGCGGCGGCACGGGCGGTATCCTGAACCGTGTCACCAAGAAAGGCGTTGTGGGTGAAGACTTCACCGGCTATCGCGCCTCGATCGATTCCTTTGGCGGTTACGGTATCGAACTGGATGCCAATATCTCGCACGACAGCCGGTCTGCGGTCCGCATCAACGCAATGTATGAGAGCCTGGCCAACCACCGGGATTTTTACGATGGCGACCGGATCGGTCTGAACCCGACGGCCCATTTCGAGCTTGATAACGCCACGTCGCTTGACCTGTCCTACGAGTATCTGGACCACCAGCGTTTCATCGATCGCGGTATCCCGACGGGTACGAATGGCCGCCCGGTCGAAGCCTTCCGCGACATCGTCTTCGGCGATCCGGAACTCAACACGACGGAGCTGCAGGCACATATCTTTCGCGCCACGCTTCAGCACCGTTTCTCGGAATCGCTGAAGGGCCGTGTCAGCGCCTTCTACGGCGATTACGACAAGATGTACCAGAACCTCTACGCGTCCGGTTACAACCAGGCGGCAACGCCGAACCAGGTCACGCTGGACGGATATCTGGACACGACCCAGCGTCAGAACCTGATGCTGTCGGGCGATCTGATCGGCGAGTTCGAGTTCGCAGGTTTCCGCCACACGGTCGTGACAGGTGTGGAATACATCGACACGGTCAACAATAACGACCGCTACAACACTTTCTTCGACCAGACGGCCGACGACAACGAGGTGTTCACGATCCAGCGTCCGCTGAGCATCCGTGGCGGTGTGGGCACGAACGCGCTCGGTGCGACCACGACCAACGACTTCTCCGTCGCGCTCAATGATGACACCGAAGCCGATGTCACGGTCTTCTCGGCCTACATCCAGGACGAGATCGAGATTTCCGACCAGCTCGATATCATCATCGGTGCCCGTTTCGACAGTTTCGAGATCGACGTCTTCAATGTGCCGGCCAATGACCGCCGCTCGCGCACCGACGAGGAAATCTCGCCGCGCCTGGGCCTGGTGTTCAAGCCGCGCGAGGACGTCTCCCTCTACGCCAGTTACAGCGAAACTTTCTTGCCGCGCAGTGGCGAGCAATTCGTCAATATCAACGGCAGCAACAACGCCCTGGACCCGAACACTTTCACCAATCTCGAAGCCGGTCTGAAGTGGGATTTCAACAGCGATATCAGCTTCACGGCGGCGATCTTCGAAATCGAACAGAGCTCGCCGCAAGTCGCCGATGCCGACCCGGCCACGCTGGACGTGATCGATTCCGAGACCACGGGTTTCGAAGCCCAGATCCAGGGTCAGCTGTCGGATCAATGGTTCATCACGGCCGGCTATAGTCGTCTCGATGGCGAGATCGTCAACCGCATGGGTCCGACGGGTCTTCGTCCGCGCGAACTGCCGGAAAACATGTTCTCGGTCTGGTCGGGCTTCCAGGTCAATGACCAGCTGGGACTGGGCATGGGCGTGACCTATCAGGACGAGAGCTTCATCAACAATTCCAACACGGCCACGCTTCCGAGCTATACCCGTGTCGACGCCGCGCTCTACTACGACCTGTCCGATGATTTCCGCATCCAGCTGAACGCCGAGAACATCACGGACGAGCTCTACTTCCCGACCTCGCACAGCACGCACCAGGCTTCGGTCGGTGCACCGGCGAATATCAGCCTGACCATCAGCGGTCAGTTCTGATCTCACGCATATCCGCCAAAGGAAGAGGCCGGGTCATCGCCCGGCCTCTTTTCATTTGATGGATACTGGATCCGTTCCGTGACTATTCCGTGGCCGGGCGGACGATGTTGGCGCCCAGATTGCGGATCACCTCGCGGGCATTGAACGCGCCCGGATCATTGGCCGGTTTCGGGCCGCGGCCGAAGACGATCTCAGCGCTCGCTTCATAGCGATTGATCTCGCGATAGTTCACGTCATCCCAGAACGGGTCATACATTGACCGCCAGCCCCAGCGCGGATGGTAGTAGGCGTAGCGCATGCCCAGGCGGGATCCCCGGAAGAAGGGGTCGCGGCCCACGCCGACGATGCGCGAATCCTCATCCGTGGCGCGGTTCACAAGAATGAAATGGTCATAGCCCTGCTGCACGGTCAGTTCGGCCGCGCGGTAGAGCAGGTAATTTTCGACCGTTTCCCGGTCGGTCAGGGAATTGCCGCCGAACGACACCCGGAAACGGTTCCGTTCGATCTGCATTTCCTCGTAACCCCAGCGCGATCCAACCGCAGGCTGGTAGGGGGTCGGCGTGGCACAGGCGGTCAGAACCGTCAGCGCACCAAGCATAATAGCGACAAGTCTCATGCCGGATTTCCTCCCAAATCACGCCCTCGCTGCATGAATTATGACTCGTCTTGCGAGGAAGAAAAGAGCGGGAATATCTCCATATAAAATCTGTGGTATATCGGCTTGGGGTGAGCCGACGGCAGATTGCACGCTTGCGGGGAGGTTTGGGTGCAGGGATTTGTATCAGTATCAGTCGTGATTGGGTTGGCGCTTGCGAGTGCCGCCGGAGCAGCCGTTTCGGCACAGACGCCTGACGAACAGAGGCTCTACCAGTCCTGCCGTGATCGCGGCGGAGACGAGGACGCCTGTGTGTGCGTCGCGCGGGAGGTTCGGTCGCGTTTCGACGAACGGGAACAGGCGATCCTGCTTCAGTCCATGGGTGTGGAGGGACAATCGCGCGAGGAGCGCGCACAAGCCATGCAGCGTTCGGGCATGACGCCGGCGGAATTGTCCGCATTGGTCCGGCGCATGGTGAATGCGGAAACCGTGATCCAGCAGACCTGCGGAGCAGGCCTCATGCGGGTCAATCCGCGTCGCTGATCAGTTCAGTCGGTCTTCGATGTCGACATGGCGCCACTCGGCCGGGCTGACCAGGCCGCGATGGGCGATACGAACCGTGTGGATCACGGCTTCGATCTCGCGGTGCCAGTAATCGAGAAATCGCAGAAGTCGGGGATAGCGCGGGGCCATGTCCTGGGTCTGCCAGAGAAAACTCTGCAGCAGTTTGGGATGGTCCGGCATGTAGTAGAGCACTTCGGCCGTCGTGAGCCGGGCGCCCTTCATCTGGGCGATAAAATCGCTGTCAGCCTCCTGCATGATCGCCTCCTTTTCTTCAAGCGCGCCACAACGCGTGCGTCTTGCGGAGACTTCTGATCCTAGCCGGGGAGCGTGAATGAATGCTGAGCGGTGCGTTTACGGAAGATCAAGCTCCAGGATGACCGTCGCCGGGCGGGCCTCTTCCGGGTCCGAACCGTCGGCGGGGAAGAGCGGCCAGGCGGCATTGGCGACCAGCCAGCCGCGGCCGTCGGCGAGATCAATCAGGGTCGGCTCGGTGTTGCCGGCCATGTCCGGATGTGCGCGCAGCAGGACTTCCGAGCTTTCCACCGCCGTGCCGTCGCGATTGAGATCGATGGCTATCACCTGATGAGGTGCCACGCCATTGCGAACGGCGATCAGGCGGCCGTCACGCGTGTTCAGCAGGCCGTCGATACCGATCAGGCTGTCATCGCCCGGACGGACCAGAGTGACGGATTGATCGCCGAGATCGACACGCCAGATGCCCATGCCGTAATCGGCGACGTAGAGTGCGCCGCGGGTCAGCGCGATGCCCTGCAGATTCACGAAGCGTGGATCCTCGACGAGGACACGCAATTGCGCATTGATCCGGTCGAGCACATAGATGCGCGGCGTCTGTGCATCAGAGACATAGACCGTGCCGTCGCGGACCACGAGATCGGCCATCTGGACGGCACCGTCGACGGTGTAGCGCCGGTAGAGATCGCCGCTGGTCATGTCGAAGGCGAACAGACCCGTTTCGGCTTCCTCACCCTCTTCCAGCGGGGTTTGCGGCAGAGTTCCGGACGTCGCCCAGACCATGCGCGTGCGGTCGTCGACACGCAGGCCGAAGACCGAGCGGAGACCGTCACTGGCATCCGCGAAGACGACGGGGCTGGAGCGGTCGAAGGGTTCCACCATCAGGATCTGGCGCGACGCGACAGAGGACAGGAAGAGCCGGTCCGTCTCGATATCCATCGCCACGCCCTCGATCAGGGCGTCGGGTGCGTTGATCACCGCCCACCGCTCGGCGCTGCCGGCCGGACGGGCATTGGCGCGCAGGCGGGCAGACACGGCCTGGAATCGTTCCATGTCGGCCTCGCGGAGCGCGTCGGTGATCGGGGCGGTGTCGAATGTCATGCCGGCATCAGCCATGCGTTCCAGGGCTTCGAGGGCATCACCGGGCTGTTCCGCACGCATCGCGACGGTCACCAGTCCGCGCAACACGGCGGGGTGACCCGGCTTGATGTCCCCGGCAGCCTCGAGCATGCGCTTGGCGGCTTCGTAGTCACCGGCCTGCACATAGGTCTGAGCCGCTCCGAAGAGTTCGAGGGCGAGGGATTGCGGTGTGGCTTCCTCGGCGGCCTCCTGGGCCTGGCCGGAAGCGGCGATGGCGGCAGCCAGCAAGGCTCCGGCAAAAAAGCGACGCATGTTCATGTCCCCAAACTGCCCAGTCAGTTCGACCATCTGATGGCCGGATTGTGATGATAGGCAAAATTCCGCGCCCGGACAGTCATGCTGGCCATAAATCGCTGCAAGAAAGCTCGCGCCGGCGTGATCGGGCCTAGCGGTTCAATCGCCCGGCGATCACGTAGGCAAGCGTCTCTGCGACCTGTTGTGAGGTCGTGCAGGTGACCAGTGCGGCCGCGTCCACTTCTTTCATCGCATGGGTCAGTGCATCGTCGCGGAGCGTGATCACCGGCGTGCCGAGGGCAGCGGCATATCCTGCATCGAAGGCGGCATTCCACTGGCGATACTTGTCGCCGAAGCGCACCACGACGATATCGGCCCGCTCGATCAGCGTGCGGGTGCGCACCGCATTCATCTGCGCGCCCTTCTGGTCGCGCCAGAAGGGTTTGTCTTCCTCGCCCAGGATCACCGCGCCGCAATCATCACTGTCCTCGTGCACAGTGACCGGGCCGACAAATTCAACCGGCAGGCCCTGTGCGCGGCACGCGGACATCACGTCTTCGCGCCAGCTCGTATGGATTTCACCCGACAGATAGACCGTCCAGACCTGTTCACTCATCCTGCTCTCCTAGAGATTCAGCTCGACTTCGCCCTCATCCTCGACCGGTCCGGTCAGGATCACGTGGTCATCCTGTTCGCGCCAGGTGACGTGCAGCTCGCCGCCATCCGCCATGATCGAAGCGGAACGTTCCGCCAGGCCACGGCGATGCGCGGCGACCAGCGCGGCACAGGCCCCGGTTCCGCACGCGGCGGTCAGTCCGGCGCCGCGCTCCCAGACCCGCAGGCGGATATGGCTGGCATCGAAGATCTGGGCGAAGCCGGCATTCACGCGTTCCGGGAAGAAGGGGTCCATCTCGACTTCCCGTCCGAGGGCCGCGATCGGCAGGGTCTCAGCATCGCGAACGAAGAAAACGGCGTGCGGATTGCCCATGTTGACCGCTCCCGGACGTTCGACGCGAACTCCGGCAGCCTCGGCGCTGAAATCCACTTCCACCGTATCGGCCTCGCGGGCTAGGGGGATGTTCTTCCAGTCGAGGCGCGGCACGCCCATGTCGACGCTGACACGCATCGGCCCGGCATCGCTGGCATGCAGCAATCCACCGGCGGTACCGATCGTGACGCGGTCGGTCTTCATGTCCTGCATCATCGCCCAGCCGGCGGCGCGGGTACCATTGCCGCAAGCGCCGACCTCGTCGCCATCGGCGTTCCAGATACGCATGAAGGCGTTGGCCGTATCGCTGTCTTCCAGCAGCAGGAATTGATCGAACCCGTATTGCCGCGCCCAACCCCGGATCTGGTCCGCGGACGGGTTGAGCAGGGCTGCGCGTCCCCTCGCATCGGCGAGGAGAAAGGCATTGCCGGCGCCGTTCATTAAATTTGCACGCATTATCGTCGCATAGCGCCGGAAATGCTTTACGTCCAGCGTGTGGCCGGGCTTAACTGCGCGCCAAGTCAGTCAGAGGGGAATCCGCCATGATCAAGCGTCCATTTTTCTGGGTCGCTACCGCCAGTGCGTTGGCGCTGGCAGCATGCAGCCAGCCTTCGGGCGAAGAAGGAGAAAGTGTGAGCACGGATACGGCAAACACGGACGCACCGGCCGAGCGCCAGATCGTCGAAATCGACCCCACGAATGACCCGCGGGTCTGGCTGGAAGAGGTCGAGGGCGAAGAGGCCATGACCTGGGTCGTGGGCCAGAATGAGCGCACGATGGGCCGCCTGCAGGGTGATGAGCGCTATGAAGGCCTCTTCAACCAGGCGCTGGCGCTTTACGAGAGCAATGACCGCATTCCCTACGGTTCCTACTACGGCGGTTTCATCTGGAATTTCTGGCAGGATGCCACCAATACCCATGGTCTCTGGCGCCGGGCCACGCTGGACAGCTATCTCAGCGACGAGCCGGAATGGGATGTGATCCTCGACCTGGACGCGATCTCCGAAGCCGAGGACATGAACTGGGTCTGGCGCGGCGCCAACTGCCTCGCTCCCGACTATGACCGCTGCATGATTACGCTGTCCGACGGTGGATCTGACGCAGCCTATCGTCGCGAATTTTCCATCTCCGATCGCGCCTTTGTCGAGGGCGGTTTCGAGACGCCGGAAGCCAAGGGCGGCGTCAGCTGGATCGACGAAAACACTTTGATGGTCGGCCTCGCCACCTCTGAAGCTGACACAACCGACTCCGGTTATCCGTCTGTCGCCTATCGCTGGGCCCGCGGCACGGATATCTCCGAGGCCACCGAAGCTGTGCGCGGTGATCGCGAGGATGTCGGCCTGTTTGCTTTCCGCGCCGAGGACAGCGACGGCACGGTCTACATGATGGCGTCCGAAGCCGACACATTCTACGATACGACCTGGTGGTATCTGCCTGCGGATGCCGGCGCGATGCAGCTGCCGCTGCCGCCGAAATCCTCGATCCAGGACCTCTACCAGGGCGAGCTGGTCTTCACGCTCCAGGAAGAATGGACACCGGTCGAGGGTGGCGAGACCTATCCGTCCGGCGCGCTTCTGTCCTTCACGATGGCGGACTTTGCCGCGTCCGGCGAACTGCCTGAAGTGAAGACGGTGTATGTGCCGCGCGAACGCCAGTCCCTGGGCAATATTGGTGCAACCCGGTCGGCCCTGATGGTCGCGATCGACGAGAATGTCGTCGGCGGCCTGGAGGCCTTCTACTACGCCGATGGCGAATGGACCTCCGAAAGCGTGCCGGTGCCGGACAATCTCACCATCTCGCTGGGCGGTACCAACAGCAGTGAAGACATCGCCTTCATGAATGCCGAGGGCTTCCTGACGCCGGATACCTACTACATGGTCAATGCGGCTGATCTGACGGTCGAGCCGATCAAGTCCATTCCCGAGCGCTTCAATGCCGAAGGCCTGGTCGTGGAACAGCTGGAAGTGGCTTCAACCGACGGCACGATGATCCCGTATTTCGTGGTTCGCCGCGAGGACACGGTGATGGATGGTTCCACGCCGACGCTGCTGTACGCCTATGGCGGTTTTGAAGTCTCCATTCGCCCGTCCTACAGCGGATCGCGCGGCCAGCTCTGGCTGGAGAATGGCGGCGCCTATGTCGTCGCAAATATCCGTGGCGGTGGCGAATTCGGTCCGGCCTGGCACCAAGCCGGTCTGAAAATGGATCGCCAGCGCATCTATGACGACCTGATCGCCGTGGCCGAGGATCTTTCCGATCGCGGCATTACCAGCCCGCGTCGCCTGGCTGTCTATGGCGGGTCGAATGGCGGTCTGCTGACCGGTGTCATGTACACCCAGCGTCCGGACCTGTGGAACGCGGTCATCTCGGCCGTGCCGCTGCTCGACATGCTGCGCTATCACACGCTGCTGGCGGGTGCGTCCTGGATGGGTGAGTACGGCAATCCGGAAGACCCGGACGAGGGCGGTTTCCTGCGCTCGATCTCGCCCTATCACAATGTGGATGCGAACGGGGATTACCCGGAGATCTACATCTACACCTCCACCAAGGATGACCGAGTCCATCCGGGCCATGCCCGCAAGATGGCTCATCTCCTCGAGGAGCTCGGACACGAATATCTCTACTACGAGAACACAGAGGGCGGTCACGCCGCCGCGGCAGACCTGTCCGAATACGCGCGTCGTGACGCCATGCTCTACACCTTCCTGATGCAGAAGCTGATGGGTGATGATGAGCCGGCGGAGGCTGCGGAGGACTAGTCTCCGTCAATCGCCACGAAGAAACCCCCGGAGCCGGGCTCCGGGGGTTTTGTTTGTTGGGTGCCGTCGCGTACATTGTTTTCTCATCGAATGTGCGGGAGGGGCGCCTTGATACGGGGAGTTTTACTTGCATGGGTTCTGACTTCGCTTGCAGCAAGCGGCGGAGTCGCGTTCGCGACGGAAAGTCAGGAGGAATTGGGAGAGTCCGTCGAAGCCTATCCGCTAGGCTGGTACTTCAACATAACTGAAACGCGCGTCCGGGAGCTCGTCGAACGCGCCAGAGATAACAATAATCGTGTAGCCAATGTGATTGGCTATCACGTCGACGGAGTAGGCGAGCGCTTTGTTCTGCAAATCGTGGATCAGCCGTCGAGCGTGCTGGGCATGAATCCCTGGTGGAGATCATGGCGAGTGCGGACGGGACTCACTGCATCCCAGCTCCGATCGTACTATCAAGACCAGGTCGTCGACGAATTTTATGTAACAACCAATATCGATGCGTATTGGACGCCGAACGGTGTCAGATACTCGATAACTGTCTATCGATTCAACGACTTCATGTATAACGTGCCCGGAACTCGACGACTGAGCGAGCCCCCTCGGCTCCATGTCGCCGTACCGGTGCGACAGTGGCGCGTTCTGCATCGACGAATGATGCAGCAAGGCCGTTTCTTGCAGAGCATGACCGCGTCGTGGAATGACGCTCGAACCGGCATTGAAGTCACCGGCGAATTCACGGGTTCTCAGAACATCCCGCAGGAGCATGGACTCATGGGGGGAGGGGATGGACTGCGTGAGACCAGAGCCCGCGCGCTCAATCGCGGATTGCACAATCTGAATGTAGACATGCTGGCCGGACGATCACGGTCATATAACGTGCACTACTTCACAAACTTCTACCAGCAGGCCGGATACCACTGGGACGTTCCGGATGGTCAGAACTCTCTCGCACGCGGGATCGACGATGAGATTTTCATACTGGCAGCCGTACCGCTCGGTTTGCTGCAGGCTCGCTTGGAACAGATCGAAGAAAGCGGTCGTACGATCCGGACGGTAGCAGCCGTGTACCAGCCCCTCCAACCCGAAACGGCGACACACGGATACTATCCGCGGGGTGGTGCGCAGGGGCGGGTTTATTTCACGCTCGTTCTTGCTGGAGAGGCAGGACTCCCGGATTTGCCGCTGGACGTGGCGCCACCTCCCCTACCTGTTGAAACAGACGTAGCGATCAAGTCGCCCGAACCAAATGAACCAAGCGTGTTTGCGGCGCAATGTATGGAGCGATATCGCGACGAATTCCAAACCCGTGGCGCAACCCGTACGGTGCCCGAGGCATGTCTTGATGCGATCCAAGAAGGACTCGATGAAGACGGCCGAGCGGAGTTTATCGAAGCGGCAAGACCTTGGGACTTCGCGACTGACGGTCCGATTATCCGGCCAACTGATCCTCGAGATGCTCTTGAGGATGGGTCCATCATCCG
The DNA here is from genome assembly GCA_965228215.1 of uncultured Maricaulis sp. Taxonomy (GTDB): domain Bacteria; phylum Pseudomonadota; class Alphaproteobacteria; order Caulobacterales; family Maricaulaceae; genus Maricaulis. The sequence continues at coordinate 1,344,314 of OZ245800.1, forward strand.
GCCGGCAGGTGACCCGCCTGACGGCTATATTGGTGTTAGACAGCTGATGATCGATTTCGAGGACTGGATTAGTGACCGGCCCGAATATGACATCAGGGACTATGAGCGCTTGGGTCCAGGACAGCTCAAGGACCGTAATGGCCTTGGGCAATTTAACTTCTTGGCCCACCCGGGAATGCTGGAGGAGGTCTATGGCGTTGAGGTCATCCCCCAAGTGCCTTCCAAGGGCGGATTTATTCGGGGTGGACCGGCGTCCGGCGGGTGGGGGTTAGTCAATTGAACCTGCTTGTACGAACCGTTGGCGTGCTAATCGGCGTAATCTGGATCAGTACGCAAGCGCCGATCCTGGCGCAGGATATCTCAAGGCCATCCGCTGAAGATTTGGCCGCCTACCTGCTTGGGTCGGAACAACCGGCGAGGGGTTTCGTTGTCACAGACGAAGTGGTGAACCAACTAGCAGCAGCCGGTTTGACACCCGAGAGGTTCGAGTTGGCCGGCGCTTCCTACATCGGTGACGAGCCGCGAGATGGTTGGAGCAATGTCGCAGTCGAATTCCGTGAAATGACTGGCCGACGGCTGCTCGTGATCATGCGAGCTCAGATCATCCGGATCGAAGGCCGACAAGTTTTTGCTGATGCGGCTGTGTATTTCAATTCGACCGAATTTCCGGAAACAAGGCTACGAATAGTGCCATCGGCGACGTTTGACGGAAATGCCGCGCCGGCTGATACCCACGCGCGTGTAATCGAGCTGCTCGGCAGGGTCAGGCGAGAGGCCATCCCAAGTGAGCAGTTCCAGGCGGACCCGGATATCGACAACTACCAATTGATCTTGGTTTTTATCGACAGAATCTCGCCTGATGCGTCAATAGAATTGCGGGCGTCACTGGAAGCCGGTTCCGACTTGTATCGCAATTTGTCGTTCGATCGCCTCGAACAAACTGGGTGGCCAATTATTGTTGTCGATCAACTCCCAGCCGGAGCTCGCTTCCTAGAAGTGTATTACGCGCCAGGTACGGAACGGCCCGTCGAGCAGAGATCGAGCCGCCGAATCGCAACCTATGAAATTCGCCCCTAGATGTGGGCTGTTCCTCGAACGCGAGTTGAAATTCTAGCCAGTTTAATCACCAGGCCTTCTGAATCAGTATCGCCTTGATTCAGCTCCCCCCCGAATGTCTGGCGCTCACTCGGCGCCGCTGTAATTGAAGGCCTCGGCGACCGGGATGTCCTCGGTCTGCTGACGCCAGAGGATGGAGGCGACTTTCCACTCACCCTCGATCTTGAACAGGGTGATGAAATTGACGCCGATCAGGAAGGTCTCGCCGGTGCGGCCATTGACGCCCTCATAGGAAGAGCGGGCCACGGCGAGTTCGCCCCAGATGTCGATATCGGTCCGCGTCGCTGTCTCGGTGAAGCCATTCTCCACCAGCCATTCGCCCGATCGTTCGATATATCCCTCGACGCCGAAAACGCTGCCGCGGCCTTCACCGTCCGGACCGGCGCCGACGGCGCCCATGGCGGCATTTTCCACGAAGAGCGACCGCATGCGGTCGAAATCGCGGGCTTCACCGACCGGGCCGGAAATCACGTCGTACAGATTGTCGATCGTGGTCTCGATGTCTGCCCGGTCGTCGGCATGGGCGGGCGCGGCTGCCAGGAAGGCCAGCGAGGCCGTGGCGAGCGCGAATGTCCTGAGTGTTTTCATCAATCCCCTCCAGAAGACGTGCCCGCAGGCTCCTCCATCTGACGGGAGTTTGGCAAGTTACGAAGCGGTGAGGCAGCTAGTCGAGGCGACCGGGGGCGAGTTCGCAGGCGAAGGCCTGGCGACCGTCATCGGCTTCCTCGACGGAGGTTCCGCCCATCACGACACGGCGATAGAGGGCCAGGCCTGTCTGCGTCGGAGAGACAATGATCGTCTCGTCATCTCGGGTTTCATAGGATGGCAAGGTAATCGAAGATCCCGGTACGAGGAGGATGGCATTGCGACCCGCCGGGTCGCGTTCCCGGTCGCTGATCACACTGTAATTATTCGTATCTGCGTCGTAGAAGCTGATGGAGGCATAACTGCCGTCCTCGGGCCAGGGAATGGTGAGGCGCAAGGGGCCGTCCGAGAGATCATACGGACAGACCGAGTAGAGAATGTCCGGGCTGGGCCGCACGACGCGGCGCGAAGTCTCGTCGGTCGGTGGGCCGTGCCAGACCTGGTTCCAGCCGGCATCCATCTCGGCCAGGCGGTCGAGGGCGCGGCTCATGATGAAACCAGGAACGGCCTGGATCACCAGCCAGAAGGCCAGGAAACCCGCCGCGTTCGCGGTTAGCAGCGGAGCGAGCCAGTGTTTCATGCCTCACCCTCGCAGCTGAGGCGCTCAATGGACGGCAGGTGGGCAGTCCGGGCGTCTGCCAGAACCTCGGCATCGGGATGATAGAGGCGAAGCGTGAGGTTGAAGGCGCCGGCATTGCGGCTGGAAATCCAATAGCTCGGCGAGCCCGCAAGCGGGACGCTTGAGATGATCGCCGCGAGCGGATCTTCCGCGCTGGCGGCGGCATGGTCCGCGGTGATGGAGTGCGCTTCCAGACCGTTCACGGCCAGGAATTCATCCTCGGCATAGAGTGTCACGCTCCACCAGCGGGCCTGCGGTTCGTTCTCGAATGTGATCCTGTAGGCGCAATCCTCGTCGAGTGCGCGGCCCTCATCATCATGATCGGCACTGAAATAGATGGTCTCGGTCTGGCGCAATGCCATCAGGCCGCGCCGGGCCACGATGGCCCGAACCAGCGGCGGAGCATCCGTGGAGCCGATATGCTGATTGGTATGCCAGGGAGCAAGATTGATCCCGCCGATCTCTGCCGGTCCGAAGACGGCGAATAGGGCCGCGAGCGCGCCAATGAGCGCCCCGCCTATAGCTGCAAGAATGATCCGGATCCCCATGGCCACAGATTAGGCAATGCGGCCGACCTGTCCAGAGAGGTTCGGGGTCAGGCGGCTTTGCCCTGGGCGGCGATCTGGCCGAGCATGGACTGGATCGCGCGCAGTTTGGGCTTGGCCTCCTCGGACTGGGCTTCGGTGAGGCCCATCTGGGATTTCAGATGACGCAGGGCGCGGGCCTGGGCGTCCGCGGTGCACTGGCCTTCCGGCAGCGCCCCGGCCGTTGCGAGTTTCAGCATCGCCACGGCTTTTTCCAGCGAGGGCCGGTCGCCGGCCTCAACCGCGTTGAGGATTTTCGTCTCGTCGATCACCTTCATGCCGATCGTGTCGAAACAGCCGGCGAGCTGCGCCTTTTCCTCGTCGGGATAGCCGCCCTTCAGCACCCGGCGCTGATGGCCGGCCAGGGCCGACAGGCGCTCGAGGGGCTTCGCATCGCTCCGCATATACCAGCTCTCGGTCTGGTGCTGGCCGAGGATGGAGCGGACAAAACCGGCCAGCTTGCGCTTGTTTTCCTCGCCGACGAGATTCTCCTCGAGCATCATCAGCCGGTCGATCTCCTCGTCGGGATCGCGCGAATGGCGCAGCAATTCGTCGATGTTCTCGGGCTGTAGCAAACGGGCCGAGCGGGCGGTGAAAGCATTGTTCAGGGCGTCGAGCGGTAGGTCGGGACCCGCGCTCATCACCAGTTTCTGGGCCAGTTCGCGAGCCAGGCGGACTTCCTGTTTCACGCTGCTGGGGCGCAGACGTGTCGGCTTTTCCAGCTCGCGCAGCAGGGTTTGGGCGATCTTGCCCTTGCATTCATCCAGCTCGCCATGGGCGATGCGGCGGGCCATGCGCTTGGCTGCACTGGTCGCCATGGACAGTGCGTCGGCGCTGTGATCGCCATCGAACAGACAGGTCAGCCTTTCCACGGACTCACCGAGATCCTTGCGCGATCCCAGCAACGCGTCCTGGCCGCTGTCGAAACTGATCACTTCGGAGAGGAAGGAATCCAGCTCCACGATCGCAAAATCTCGGGCCTCATCGTCGGCGGGCAGGTCCTCGAGCATGTCCAGCAGGACTTCCAGCTTGTTGCCGTAATTGCGTTCGGATTTCAGCCGGTTGGCGATGGCAGCCCGCAACATGTAGGGGCGGGCATCGGTCTCGTGGATCTCGCCGGCCACGTCCTTGAAGGATTTCGACTTGGCGTATTCCGGCAGTTTCTTGTTGCGGCCGTCCTTGTAGATGCGATTGAGCGCTTTCTGGACCAGCTCGTTGAGCTGTTTCACATAGCCATGCACGCTCGCATCACTGCCCTGGGCCCGGGCGATGGCGTATTTCTGGACGGCGTGCTGCATCTCCGTGTCCGACGCCTCAAGTGTTTCCACGAGATCGGGCCGGTGCAGCAATTCCATGGGCAGGGCTTGGATGCGTTCGAGGAATTGCGACAGGCAGCGGCGGATCGCATCGCGCCCCATCGCCTTCGCAAGATCATCCGGCGTCAGGCAGGGCAGTGTGGCTTCGGCAGTCTTCTCCTCGACGGCCTGGAGGCGTTCCCGTCCGCCCTCGAAGATCGGGACAGCGCGGAAGACGCGCTCTTCCTCGTCGAATTTTTCCTTGGTGACGCGAACCGATCCCTCCTTGTTCTTGGCCAGGAGGGAATGGGCAAGCCGTATCGCCTGATCGCGATCCTCGCGGGCCTCGTACAGAGCCCAGCCCGCCTTGCGATTCTTCTTCAGATGCACTTCGTAATGGATGCCGCCTGACATGGCCTGCCCCCGTCGCGCAGAATTCTCTACACGCAGAGTGGGCAAAATCGCTTAATACGTTGTGAACCGTGCGGAATATGTAGCTTAACGCTTGGCGTGCGGGCCGGGGCGCGGCTATTCTCTCGCGCGAATGAAGATGTTGGACGCCTGAGCGGCGCACTGCGGAGACAGCATGGCCACCATTGCCCTCGTCGATGACGACGAGAACATCATCACATCGGTTTCCATTTTTCTCGAAGGTGAGGGCTATAATGTCCGCACCTATAATGACGGTGCCTCCGCCCTGGCGGCGCTCGCCGAGGACCCGCCGGATCTCGGGATATTCGACATCAAGATGCCGCGCATGGACGGGCTGGAATTGCTGCGACGCCTGCGCCAGTCATCGAACATGCCGGTGATCTTCCTGACTTCGAAGGATGACGAGTTCGACGAGGCGCTGGGGCTCAATCTCGGCGCGGACGACTATATCGCCAAACCCTTCTCCCAGCGTCTGCTCGGTGAGCGCGTCAAGGCGGTCCTGCGACGGGCCCGTTCCGCGAATGAACCGATCGGAGCGCCGAACGCTTCCGCGGAGCCGGGAGACGCGAAGCCGCTCGAGCGCGGCAAACTCCTGCTGGACCCCAATCGCCATGCCTGTTCCTGGGATGGTGAGCCGGTACGTCTGACAGTGACGGAATTCCTCATTCTCCAGGCCCTGGCGACCCGTCCGGGCTATGTGAAGAGCCGCGACAATCTGATGGACGCGGCCTATGACGACCAGGTCTATGTCGACGACCGGACCATCGACAGCCACATCAAGCGGGTCCGCAAGAAATTCCGCGAAGTCGACAAGTCGTTCGACTCGATCGAGACCCTCTATGGCGTCGGCTACCGATACAAGGAAGACTGATCGCCCCAAATGGCGTGATGGTCTGGTCAGGGCCGGCCGCATGTTGCGCGGCCTGACGCCGCGTGCCTCGTCGCGCCTGGCCCAGCTGATCCTTGTCGCAAACTTCATTGCCCTGGGTGTACTCGTGGTCGGCATGCTGGCCCTGACCGAAACCCAGCGCGGCTTGGTGAATGCCAAGCTCGACTCGCTCCGGGCCCAGGGCGAACTCATCGCCAATGTCCTGGCCCAGGGTGCGGCCGAGGAATTCCCGGCACCCGCTCCAGCGCTGCGCAATGATGATGCCCGCGCCCTTCTGGGCAGTCTCTGGGTCTCCGACGAGGAACGCGTTCTGGTCTTCGACAAGAGCGCCACGATCGTGGCCGATAGCCGGTTGCTGCGGGATCTCTTTGAAACGACAAGCCTTCCGCCTCCCGGCGAGGAGGAGGCCGGTCTTGCCGACCAGGCCCGCAGTTTTCCGACGCTGGTTCTCGACACCCTGTCCAGCATTTTGCGCTCGACCGAGGAACGCGAAGCCCTCGCGCGCGATCTGCCCGGTGAGGTGCGCGCCGCGATCAGCGGCGAAGTGGTGGCCGGTGTCCGCCGTGACGAGGAGGGGCGACGTGTCGTTTCGGTCTCCATCCCTATCCAGCCCGTCGCGGCCGTCATCGGTGTGGTGACGATCGAGAGTTATGATCTCGACTCCCTGATTGCCGCGGAACGCGAGGCCTTGCTGCCCTATGCCTTCATCGCGGCGCTCGTGACGGCCATGTCTTCCCTGGCCCTGACGGTGTTCATCGCGCGCCCGATCCGGCGACTCGCCCGGGCTGCGGAAGATGCCCGCCGCGCGGGCGGCCGGCGGGTGAAAATGCCGGATCTCGGGACCCGCAAGGACGAGATCGGCGAGCTTGGAGTCGCGCTTTCGGACATGACCGAGGCGCTCTACGACCGGCTTGATGCGATCGAGCGCTTTGCCGCCGATGTCTCGCACGAATTGAAGAACCCGCTCACCTCGATCCGGTCGGCGGCCGAGATCCTGCCCAAGGCGACCGACGACTCGCGACGCGATCGTCTGCTGGCCGTGATAACCAATGATGTCGGCCGGCTGGATCGCTTGATCACGGATATCTCGCGGGCATCGCGGGTCGATTCCGAACTGGCTCGGGAAGATGTCGGGCCGGTCGATGTCTGCGGGCTGATCCGCGATTTCCTGCCGACCTACAATGAAACCGACACCAGCGACATCACGGTTGAGTTCGAGAGCAAGGTCCGTAACGGCAAGGTCGTCGGTCGCGGGGATCCTCTGGGGCAGGTCTTCCGAAATCTGATCGACAATGCGGTGACATTCAGCCCGCCGGGCGGTTCGGTCCGGCTGACGGCACGGCGAGGAGAATTGCGCGGGCAGTCAGCGCTGATCATCACCGTCGAGGATGACGGGCCGGGCATTCCGGAGGAGAATCTCGAGACGATTTTCCAGCGCTTCTACACCCAGCGTCCCAAGGGTGCGGCCTTTGGCACCCATTCCGGGCTGGGGCTGGCGATCTCGCGCCAGATCGTGACGGCTCACGGTGGGCGCATTACAGCCACTAACCGGTTGGATGATAAGGGTGAAATCGCCGGTGCGAGCTTCATGATCACGCTCCCTGCCGCCGAGGAATCCTGACCCGGGCCGATGCGTCTGCTGCAGCTGTGTTGAAAAAGGCGCTTTCCCCCGCTGCCAAGCCGCGTTTAGATATCTGTCATGATCGGAGTCGTTATCGTCAGTCACGGCCGTTTGGCCGATGAATTTGTCGCCGCCACAGAGCATGTGGTCGGGCCGATGGATGCATTTCTGGCGATCTGTATCGGCCCCGATGACGACATGGAGCAGCGCCGGGCGGATATTCGTCAGGCGATCGCCGATGCGGACCGCGGCGAGGGTGTACTCGTCCTCACCGACATGTTCGGTGGCACGCCGTCCAATCTCGCGATCTCCCTGCTCGATCCGGGCAAGGTGGAAGTCATCGCCGGCGTGAACCTGCCCATGCTGATCAAGCTTGCTGAAGCGCGCTCCCGCGCCGATCTCGACAGCCTGGCCAAGATGGGCGAGGACGCCGGCAAGCGTTACATCGCGATCGCATCGGATGTCCTGGAGGGTGCCGGGAAGTGACCAGCGAAAAGCGGCGCGTGACCATATGCAATGCGCGCGGCCTGCATGCCCGTGCGGCCGCCAAATTCGTCGAACTTGCCTTGGCATATGATGCCGAAATCCGGGTCAGCCGGGACGGCGAAACCGTCAACGCGGATTCCATCATGGAATTGCTGATGCTGGCTGCCGGCAAGGGATCGGAGATCGGTATCGAAGCCGAAGGGGCCCAGGCGACCGAAGCTGCAGATGCGCTGGAAGCCCTGGTCGCAGCCGGTTTCCACGAGGAAGACTGACCGCTTTCAGGTCCAGTTGAACGGCAAATGATGAAGGTCTATTCGGCCGGCGTCTCATCCACTTCGATATCCGGGGCACCCGGCGCGAAATCACCGTCGGCGGTGTCTTCCATCATCGGGTCCGCCGCATCATCGATCAGCGGATCATCAACCGGGGCAAGATCGTCGATCTCGGAGGTTTCGGCAGCGGCCGGTTCGGCAACGGGTGCCGCATCGATATTCTCATTTTCACCGTCTGAACCCGCTGCATCCGATGCCTCAGGCATGGGCGGCGGCGGGGCGACCGGCATGGTGCGCTCGTCATCCAGGTCGATTTCGACCGTCTCTTCGGCCTCGACGTTCGCTTCCGTCTCTTCGCTGTTATTGAGAGCGGCAGCGGCGGCCACGGCTTCCAGGCTCGGAAGATCATCATCCTCGGCCGGCGTTTCCGGCTCGGATGCCTCGATCGATTCGGCGTCCGGCACATCGTCTGCGTCGGCGGCCTCCGGCGCATCGACCAGTTCAGCTTCCGGCGCGGTTTCGGTTTCCGTAGCAGGTTTGATCTCCGGCTCGGCCGCGTCTTCTGCTTCGGCATCTGCGTCCGGCTCCGCCGGAGTCTCGGCGGCGGCATTCAATTCGGCAACCGTGGTTTCGGCCTCCGATGCCCCTTCCGTAACGGTTTCGGGTTCCGCCTCTGCCGTCACAGTTTCTTCCGGCGCAGCGTCGGCCTCGGCCGTTTCCGCAGCGGCTTCGACGGTGTCCTCGGCCTGGTCGGCGGCTGCGGCGGCACTGGCGATCGCGGCGGCCGCAGCGGCGGCTGGCAGGGCATCGCCGCGCGGAGCAGCATCGGCAGCCGGCTGGGCCGCAACACCTTCCTGGGGCGGGTTGCGAAGCACATGTTCCGCGAGGCGATCAACGCGTGCATTGAAACGGCCTCCATCGCGGATCCGGTTGACGAGGCCTCCAATGACGAAGAGCAGGGCGGTGCCGCCCAGCACCATCAGGGTCGGCAGGGCGCTGCCGAACACGCCGCCGATCAGCACAGCTGCAGCCGCTACCGCGGGCAGGTAGATCAAGCGCCAGGACCTTGCGGAGAAGGCGACGGCGGCCAGAAGGACGCTGCCGAGGCCGAGACCCCATTCGGTCAATTGTTCCATCGGGATGAAGCCGAGGCCCGCAATCGCGTCGAACAGCCCCGACGGCAGGGCGGTTTCCAGCCGCCAGCTCGCGAGGGCCGGCATGCGCTGGGCCAGGTCTGCGTAGATGTCGAAGATCGGGACGCCTGCCATGAGGCCTGCATTCACTTCGCTCAGGAAGGCGTGCAGGTCGGTCCAGACGGCCGCCGCCGCGATGATTGCGAGGAAGAGTAGCGAGAACCACCAGTTCAGTGTCCGGGTCACACCCGACCGGGCCAGAACAGCGGTCGCATCCGGGGATGCCCGCATCCAAACTCCGCGGGAGTGATTGACCAGGGCGACCGGGCGCGAGCGCCGGTTCGGGCCAGACTGCACACGCAGGACGGTGGCTGTATCACCGGGCGCCAGGGCGCTGGTTTTCTCCAGCAGCTTGATCTCGTGATCCATGCCGTCACTGTCCACGACCTGTCCGATATGAGCGTCGGATTCAGATACGTGACCATTGACGGTGAAGTAATCGATGCGGCGGGAACCGAAGGCTTGGCCAGCGTGAGCGGTCGGCAACAGGGACATGACTCAATCTACCTCGTAGATAAATCTACAGTTTCAGCCTGTGCCAAAAAGGCGCGCGGCATCACTAATCTCGGCTCAACTTACAAGTTCGGGGCCGGAATTAGAACGGCATTAAGCGCTTCTTAATAAATTGTTCAATCTTTGTTCTGCGAAAACCCGCCCAAACGCAGGCCCAGCAACGAAAAACGCCTTCGCCCGGCTCCGGCTTCGCGATAGTTTCCGCGCCATGTTGCGTGCGCTTTTCCTCCTGCCCGTCCTTCTTCTCTCCGCCTGTGCCGGCCTGCCGGCCATGCCGGATTTGCCCGACCTTCCCCTTGCCGGAGATGGAGAACGGGACCGCGGACCGTTTTTCCCGCGCGATGAATACCCGGCGCCGCCAAATGTCGCGCAGATGATCGGGCCGGAGGATTGCCGGGGATCCACGCTCTCCGCCGTCTCGGCCATCGTGCCGGACTATCCGGACGGTGCCTATGAACGCGGTCGCCAGGGCTGGGTTGTCGTGCGTTTCCATGTGTATTCGGATGGCAGTGTGCATCGCTCCCGCGTCGCGCGCTCGATTCCGTCGGGCGTGTTTGACCGCACCGCCACGCGGGCCGTTTCGAATTGGCAATTTCGTCCGCTGGACGGCGCCGACATTCTCGAGAATTGCGTGGTGATGTTCGAATTCCGCCAGGGTGAGGTACGGATCCGATAGTCCGCCGGCGATCGCCCGTTCCAGGTTTCCACAGCTTCGTCGTCCGGCGAGCGCCTGGCGCAAGATCGGGGACAATGCCGGCGTCTGGATTCAAGTCCCTGAGACGACTCCCGTTTTTTCAATGGTTTCGGAATTTCTCCACAGCGGTCACGGCCGGGGGAGGTCACCGGACATATCTTATTAAGAATTTGCGGGGTTGAGACATCGCGCGCGAGTCCGCGTGTCGGTATCATGGTGATTCGTTGGAACCAGTATCCCGCAAGCGGAGGCGGTTCGGGCAGGGCGATGGCGATGACCGCAGAATCCTTGACACTCTTTGTGACCGCAGGGTCAGTGGCCCTGGCAATTGCCGTGGGCGTCTGGGCCTATCGCATGACCAGCGGTGCTCGCACGGCGCAGAATCTCTGGCGCCGGCGTCTCGCCGAACTGGAAGACCGTATCGCACGGGCCGACAGCGTGTTCGGTGCGCATCCGGGTCTGGTCCTGGTCTGGGATGAACCGCCGTTTGACGAGGCCGATACAGGCTGGGGCGAGCCGCGCATTTTCGGCTCCTCGGTGGCGCTGGCTTCCCTGCTGAAATTCGCCGAGGCCGCCGATGGCCCCAATCCGGCGGGCATTCTCATGGAGGGCCTCGCCGATTATGAAGCGCGCGCCGCCAGCGGCGATGAGACGACGCTTCGCCGGCGTTTCCAGGACCTGATGCAGCAGGGGCGCCCCTTCTCGTTGACCATCCTGGGACCGAGCGGCCGTTTCCTAGAGGTCGATGGTCGCGCAGCAGGGACGCAACTGGTGGTCTGGCTGTCCGATTCCACGATCCGCGGCCTGGAGGAATCCGGCGCCCGCGGTCGTATCGAGGAAGCCCGTCGCATGGTCAGCCAGGACCCGATGGCCTTCCTCGACATGCTGGGTCGCGCACCTTTCCCCGCCTGGCGCATGAATGCCTCCGGCCGGCTGGAATGGGCGAACGAGGCTTACATCCGCGCGGTTGATGCACCGGCGCTCGACGAAGTGCTCTCGAAACAGGTCACGCTTGACCAGCAGATGATGCAACAGGCCGCCAAGGCGACCAGCGATGCACAACCGGTCTACGCCACCCGCACGATTGTCGTTGAGGGTCAGCGTAAATTCATGCAGCTCGCCGTCTTCCCGGTCTCCGGCGGTGCGGCAGGTTTCGCCATCGATGCCACGGAGGGCGAGGAAGCCAAGGCCGATCTGTCCCGCTTCCGCCAGGCCCATGACGAGACGCTGAACCATATGGCCGAGGCCGTGATCGTGTTTGATCGATCCAAACGCCTCAATTTCTACAACACCGCTTTCCGCAAGCTCTTCCAGCTGGACGAGGCCTATCTCACCGAACGCCCGGGGCATGGCCAGCTGCTGGACCGGATGCGCGAGAAACGCCTGCTGCCTGAACAGGCCGACTTCGCTGCGTGGAAGTCCGACGAGCTGGCGCAATACGAACAGGCACCGTCCGACGAGACGCCGGACGAGCTCTGGCCGCTGCCCGATGGCCGCACGCTGCGCGTCGCTCGCCAGCGTCACCCGCTGGGCGGCCTGATGCTGATCTTCGAGGACAAGACGGACGAGCTCGCCCTGCGCGCCCGCTACAACACGCTGATCAATGTGCAGCGGGCCACGCTAGACAAGCTGCACGAGGCCGTTGCCGTGTTCGGTGCCAATGGCCGTCTCCAGCTGCACAACAACGCTTTCGAGGACATCTGGGGTTTCGAGGGCGAGGAGCTGGAAGGTCAGCCGGAATTCGATGTCGTGGCCGAAACCTGCGCCACCCTGTTCGCCGATGACCGCGTCTGGACCGAGATCAAGGCTCGCGTGACCGATCCGAATCCGCAGGCCCGCAAACAGGTGACCGGCGAGATGCTTCGCTCGGATGATCGTGTCCTGACCTATCTGACCCGTCCGCTGCCGGATGGCGCGACGCTGATCTGCTGGGACGACGTCACCGACAGCCGCCGGATCGAGGAAGCCTTGCGCGAACGCGCCGAGGCGCTGGAAACCTCCGAACGCATCAAGACGGAATTCGTCGAGCATGTGAGCTATCAGCTGCGGACACCGCTCACCACGATTGGCGGTTATGCCGACATGCTGGCCCAGGGTTTCGCCGGCGAGCTCTCGGATCGCCAGAAAGAGCCGATGGGCGCCATCCAGTCCGCCGCATCGCACCTGGCCAAGCTGATCGATGATATTCTCGACGTGGCGGCGATTGATGCCGGTCAGCTCGAACTGGACCTCGGCGATGTCGACCTGAAGGATGTCACCGAGGAAGCGGCCAATCTGGTGGCTGCCCGCGCCGACCATGAATCGGTGAAGCTTGACATCCAGGTCAGTGATGAGACGGGCCTGATCCGCGCCGATCGCAAACGCCTGAAACAGGTTGCGATGAACCTGTTGTCAAACGCCCTGCGTCACGTGAAGCCGGGTGGAACCGTGCGTATTGGAGCGCGACGTTCCGAGAATGATGTGACGCTGTGGGTCGAGGACGATGGCGAGGGTATCGCACCGGAGCAACAGGCGAAGGTGTTCGACCGCTTTGCCCGCGGCGAACGCGGCGGTGCCGGTCTCGGCCTCGCCCTCGTGAAGGAAATTGCCCAGATGCATGGCGGCTGGGTGGAGCTTCAGTCCACGCCAGGCGAGGGCACCACAGTGTCCTGCCACCTGCCGGTCGAGGCACGCTCGGCGTCCGTACCGCCGGAGCTTGATCTGAAAGGAGCGGCCGAGGTCACCGACCAGGCTGACGACTTTCTAGAAGAACAGGCCTAAGCCCGGCCGGGTGTCAGCCTTGGTGTTCCGGCATGCGGACGATCAATCCGTCCAAATCCGGTGTCACCTTGATCTGGCAGGACAGGCGGGACGTTTCCTGCACTTCCTCGGCAAAATCGAGCATGGAGTCTTCCATCGCCTCGCGGCTGCCTGTCTTCTCGATCCAGGCCGGGTCGACATAGACGTGACAGGTTGCGCACGCACAGGCGCCGCCGCAATCGGCGTCGATGCCCGGAACGAGATTGCGCACAGCGCCTTCCATCACCGTCAGGCCGTCGGCGACGTCGACCTCGTGGGCGTTTCCATTGTGTTCGATATAGGTGATCTTGGCCATTTACCGCTCCATAGACGCGGAGGAAATGAACAGCGTTCAGGTTGAAGTCAAGGTTCAGCCTCACTGCTTGCGGCCGGGCCGCGGGTTCGCTAAGCGCGGGACATGGAAAGAATGCATGCTCTGACCTGGCCGGATCTGGCCACGACACAGGCCTTCGGAAGGCGACTCGCCGACCGTCTCCGGGCGGGCGATGTGGTCTTGCTGAGCGGCGATCTGGGTGCCGGCAAGACGGCGCTGGCCCGGTCCGTGATCGAGGCCATGACGGGAGTGGTGGATGCGCCGAGCCCCACTTACACGCTCGTCCAGGTCTATGAGACCCGCACGGGTGATGCGCTCTGGCATGCGGACCTCTATCGTGTCGAGGACGACGGCGAGTTGGACGAGATCGGTCTGGAAGATGCGTTCGACGAGGCGATCACCCTAGTCGAATGGCCGGACCGGCTTGGCCGCTGGCTGCCGTCCGACCGGCTGGAGATATCCATAACTCATTCCGGTAGCGGGATGGACAGCGCGCGTGAGGCGCGCATAACAGGTTTTGGGCAATGGGAGAGCCGACTTGACGACCTCTGAACTCGAAGCTGTTACGGATCGCGCGACCCAGCTCCGTGCCTTCCTGGAAACCGCGGGCTGGGCGGATGCCGAGCGGGCCAAAATTCCTGGCGATGCCTCCACGCGAAGCTATACGCGCCTGATCCGCGGCGACGAGACCGCGATCCTGATGGATGCACCTGCAGCGGCCGAGGCACCGGCCTGTCCGCCGGATGCGTCGCCTGAAGAGCGGGCGGAGCTCGGCTACAACGCCGTAGCCCGTCTGGCAGGCCCTGATCTGGCGGCCTTCGGCGGATTGTCCAACGCGCTATGCGAACGGGGATTCTCGGCGCCGGCAATTCTCGCCAGCGATCTGGAGGCCGGCTTCCTTCTGCTGGAGGATCTTGGCGACGCACTCTACGCCCGGATCGTGCCGCAGCAGATGCATGAGGGCACGCTCTATTCCCACGCCGTCGATGCGTTGGCGGCGATCTACCGGTCGAGCTTTCCCGATGCCGTCGAGATCGATGGCCGGTCCTGGCCGCTGCAGGCCTATGATGCCGTGGCGCTCAAGGCGGAGGTTGATCTCTTCCTGGACTGGTTCCTTGATACTTATGCGGAAACCCCCGTAAGCGACGCGGCGCGCGCCGACTGGGATGCGATCTGGAACCAGTCCTTCGCGCGCCTTGATGCCTGTGCGCCGGGCCTCGTTCTGCGTGATTTCCATGCCGAGAACCTGATCCACCTACCGGACCGAGACGGTCCTGGCGTCGTGGGCATGCTGGACTTTCAGGACGCGCTGATCGGCCACCCCGCCTATGACCTTGTCTCGTTGCTGGAAGACGCGCGCCGCAATGTTGACCGCAAGCTGGTCGTGCCGCTGAAAGCGCGTTTCATCGCTCGGGCCGGGATCGAGGACGCTGCCGCCTTCGATGCGGCTTTCGCGGTACTGGGCGCCCAGCGCAATGCGAAGATCCTCGGCATTTTCGTGCGCCTGGCGATGCGGGACGGCAAGAAGCGTTATCTCGACCTTCTGCCACGCGTGGCCCGGCATTTCGTGTCGAACCTTCAGCACCCGGCCCAGATGTCGCTGCTGATGTGGGCGAAGACGCATGCCGATGCCGTCTTCCGGGAAGCACACAAGTGATCGAGATCCGGACCGGTATGGCGCTGGCCGCTGGGCTGGGTACGCGCATGCGGCCCCTTACCAATGACCGGCCGAAAGCGCTGGTGGAGGTAAAGGGCCAGGCCCTGCTCGACTGGGCGCTGGACCGTTTTGCAGCCAGCGGTGTCGAACGGGCGGTCGTGAACATCCACCATTTCCCGGACCTGATGGAGGCCCATATCGCGGCCCGTCAGACCGGTCCGGAATTGCTGGTCTCCGACGAGCGGGAGACCGTGCTTGAAACCGGTGGCGGTGTGGTCAAGGCCCTGCCGCTGCTTGGACCCGACCCGGTTTTCATCAGCAATATCGACGCCGTCTGGATTGATGAGGGCGAGCGCGAGCTGGACCGCATGCGGGCCGCCTGGGACGGCGAGCGCATGGACGTGCTCCTGCTGCTGGCACCGCTTGAGCGGACGCTGGGTTTCGACGGAGCCGGTGATTTCTTCCTGCAGCCGGACGGCTGCGTGGCCTGGCGCGGTGACGCCGAGCGCGCGCCCTATGCCTATGCCGGTGTCCAGATCCACAATCCGGCGATCATGCAGGGTCGTGCAGTCGAACCCTTCTCGATGACGCAGGTCTGGCGAGAACTCGTGCCTCAGGGCCGGGTTCATGGCCTGGTGATGGAGAGTTTCTGGATGCATGTCGGCGACCCGCAGGCCCGTATCGAGGCGGAGGCCCGGCTGACGGGTTGACGACACGCATTTTCGATACGCCGGCCCCACGCCTTTTCACCCTGCCGCCGGATGCGGATTTCCTGGCTTCGGTGGCCGCGACCCTGCGGTCGGAATTCCGAGCCGAGGCGGACCCTGACGCCCTGACACGGGTCCTGATACTGACGCCGACACGCCGTGCCGCCCGCGCGCTCGGCGATGCCTTCGCGCGTGCCGGTGGGCAGGGGGCGGCGCTGCTGCCGAGCATCCGCCCGATCGGTGATGTGGATGTTGATGACCCGCCCTTCGAGCCGGGCGAGCTGGCCGATATCGCGCCACCGGCGATCAGCCAGTCACGGCGCCGGTTCGAACTGGCCCGCCTGATCCTTGCCAAGGAAACCGCACTGGGCCGCCCGCTGGGCATCGGCGGTGCGCTGTCCCTGGCCGAACCCCTGGGTGCTCTGCTCGACGATCTGGCCACCGAGGACAGCCGGGAAATCTCGGTCCTGCGCGAGGAGCTGGCCGATCTCCTGCCCGCCGACCGGCAGGAGGCAATCGAATTCCTGGAGATCGTGCAGACGGTCTGGCCGCAGCGCCTGGCCGAGCTCGGCCTGATCGATCCGGCCGAGCGCCGGACCCGCGTGCTCGACGCGCTTGTGGAGCGCTGGGACCGGCAACCGCCTGATCATCCGGTTTTCGTGGTCGGTTCAACAGGGTCGATCCCGGCCGCTCGCCGCGTCATGCAATGCGTGGCCCGGCTTGAGCAGGGCGCTGTCGTGCTGCCTGGTTTCGACTGGGATGCAGACGGCAATGCCTGGGACGGGATCGATGACGCCCATCCGCAATGGGCAATGAAGGCCTTCATCGAGGCGATGGGGGTGGAGCGGGATCATGTGATCGCCTGGCCGGGAGCCGCTGAGACCCGACCGGCGCGCGCGCGGCGTCGCGTGATCGGTGAGGCCCTGCGCCCGGCCCGGGCCACCGATGGCTGGCTGGTCCGCCTGGATCACCTGCGTGGCGAACTGGGCGAGGGGTTTTTCGAGGACGGGCTCAAGGCCCTGTCCCTCGTGGAGGCTCCGGACGAGATCAGCGAAGCGCGTTGCTGCGCACTGGCACTGCGCGAAGTGCTGGAGACGCCGGGCAAGACGGCGATCCTGGTGACCCCCGATCGCAATCTGGCGCGGAGGGTCTCTGCCGAGATGCTGCGGTTCGGCGTGCGGCTGGATGATTCCGCGGGTGGCAGCCTGGCCCAGTCCCAGCCCGGAGCGCTGTGCTCCCGTCTTCTCGATGTGATCGAGAACCCCGGAAGTGTCGTCGCCCTGTCCGCTCTCTGGGCTTCGCCCCTGTTCACACTGGGCCGCAAGCGTGGCGATGTTCACGCCGTACTCGGCAAGTTCGAGGCCCAGGCCCTGCGTGGAGCCCGGCCGGGGCATGATCTCGCAGCTATCCGGGCCCGCCTCGACGGCGAAAGGGTGGAGCTTTTCCCGGATGACCGGGCATTGATCGAGGCCCTGCTCGTGGATCTGGGCGAGGCCATCGGACCGCTCGGCAGTGATCAGCGCCTGGACATGTCGGAATGGGCGCGTCGCCACGCACAGGCGATCGAGACGCTGGCATCGAATGAGAGCCAGGCCGGATCCGAAAGGCTCTGGAGCGCCGAGGGCGGTGCTGCCCTGGCCGATTTCTTCCGGGCGCTGATGACGGAATCCCAGATGCTGCCGCCGATGGGCCGGACCGAATACGCGTCCGCCTTCCGGGAGATGTTGCAGGCAGCACGGGAGCCGGCGACCGCCGGCCTCCATCCCCGACTCCAGATGCTGGGTCCGCTCGAAGCCCGCCTGATCCATGCCGACCGTGTGATCCTGGCAGGCCTGAATGAGGGTGTCTGGCCGGCCGGGCTCGGCTCGGATCCCTGGCTGTCCCGCGGCATGCGGATGACGGTCGATCTGGGTGCTCCGGAACGGCGCCACGGTCTGGCTGCACATGATTTCGCGCAGCTCGCTGCTGCTGGCGAGGTCATCCTCAGCCGGTCATTGAAGTCGGAGGGTGCTCCGACCGTGGCCTCGCGCTGGGTCTGGCGCCTGAAGACGCTGGCCGTCGGCGCCATGGGCGAGGAGGCGGCGCAAACGGCCCTGGCCCCGGAGATTGATTATCCGGCGCTCGCACAACAGATCGATGCGGCGGATCATGCTCCGCGTGCGGCTCCCGCACCGCAGCCGAGACCGCCGGTCGAGTCCCGCCCGCGCCGCCTGTCGATCACCGAGATCCGGACATGGGTGCGTGATCCATACGCAATCTATGCCCGTCATGTGCTGGGACTCCGCCCGCTGGATCCGGCCGATATGCCGCCCGGGCCACGTGAACGCGGCACGGCATTGCACGATGTCCTGCACCGCTGTTTCGACGCCTGGGGTGCTGATCTGCCCGGTGATGCGGAGGAGCAATTGCTGGCTGCGGGTCGATCGGCCCTGCTCGATGCGGGCTTAACGCCCGACAGCCTGCCCACGGAACTGACCCGCCTGCGCCGGGCCGCGCGCTGGATCCTCGCCTGGGAGCACGGGCGCCGGGAGCGCGGCTATGAGATTGCCTGCCTGGAAGCCAGTGGCCAGCTGAAACTGGACATGCCCGGCGGCGAATGGCGCCTGACCGGGCGGATCGACCGGATCGATCGGGCGCCGGACGGCAAGGGTTACGACATCATCGACTACAAGACCGGATCCTCGGCCACGCCCAAGGAGGTCCGGGCCGGGTTTGACCCGCAATTGCCGCTCTCGGCCGTCATCGCGGCGACGGCAGACGGCATTGATGGTCTGCCTCCGGAGGATCCGAATGCGCTCTTCTATGTAAGCCTGCCCGGCAATGAGACCGGCGGGGTGGAGCGCCGGATCGACGGGCAGAAAGTCAGGAACGGCGATCCGACGCCGCCAGCGATCGAGATGGCCGGCGATGCGCTGGACGAGCTGAAACAGTGGATCAACCGGTTCGATGAGGTCGAGACCGCCTATCCCAGCCAGGTTCGTGCGCAATATGTCGATCAGTACGGCCAGTATGATCATCTGGCACGCCGGTCGGAATGGGCCAGCGCTGCGGGCGAGGAGGGCGAGGAATGACCGCGCCCGGATTCAATCCCGACATCCGCGATGAGGCGAGCCGGGCGCAGGATGTGGCGTCGGACCCCTCGGTGCATGTCTTTGTGGAGGCCAATGCGGGGTCGGGCAAGACGCGCGTCCTCGTCGACCGGGTGATCCGCATTCTGCTGAGCGGCGTCGCGCCGGATCGCATTCTCTGCGTGACCTATACGAAGGCCGCCGCTGCCGAGATGAAGGACCGCCTGTTCGCCCGTCTCGGCCGCTGGTCGGTGATGCAGGATGACAAGCTGGAGGCGGATCTCGGCAAGCTTGGGGATGGAGCCCCCGGCCGGCAGGATCTCGGCGCGGCCCGTCGCCTTTTCGCTCGCGCCCTCGAAACTCCGGGCGGTCTGAAGATCCAGACCATCCACGCTTTCTGCGAGAACCTTCTTCGTCGTTTCCCGCTGGAAGCCGGCGCGCCTCCAGGCTTCTCCACGCTGGAGGAGAGCGAGGCAGCCCGGCTGGCCGACCGGGCCCGCCGCAAGGTGCTGTCCGGTGCCGGCGCTGATCTCGTGCCGGCGCTCATCGCCCATGGCGGTCTGGAAGCGGTCGACAAGCTGACCCGTTGGTGCCGCATGCACCGGCTGGAATTTCTGGACGCGCTCGACCGTGCCGGCGATGCGGAAACCCTCGTGGCGCAGATGCGTGGCGAGCTGGGCATTGCGGACGGAGAGACGTACGCCACCCTGTCCGCGCGGGCGTGGGATGACGTTCCGGCCGATCGGGTCGAGGCGGCGATCGCAGCGCTGCGAGATCATGGCGGCAAGACGGATGGCAAGCGCGCCGATCAATTGGCCCGGGCATTTGCTGCGCCCGACCCCGAGGCGGCCCTGTCGGAATATCTCCAGGCCTTCTTCACGAAGAACGGCCGGGGCAGCCGGGCACAGACACTCGTGACGAAAACCTGTCTTGGGGCCGCCCCGCAGATTGGCCCGCTCCTCGAGGCGGAAGCGGACCGGATGGAGCACGTGCGTGATGAGATGCGAGCCGTGCGTATTGCCGATGGCAGCGCCACCGCGATCCGTTTCGCGATGGCCTTCCTCGAGGCCTATGACATGGAAACGGCGCGCGCGCGCTCACTGGGCTTCGATGACCTTATTCGCCTGGCCGGTAATCTGCTGCGGCCGGACAACGCTTTCGCGGGCTGGGTCGGATACAAGCTCGACGGCAGTCTTGTTCACGCCCTGGTCGACGAGGCGCAGGACACGTCGCCGGGCCAGTGGTCGATGATCCGCGGACTGACGTCGGAATTCTTCGCCGGAGAGGGTGCCGCCAGCGAAAACCGGACGCTCTTCGTGGTCGGCGACGAGAAACAATCCATCTATTCCTTCCAGGGCGCTGAGCCAGCCGAATTCCTGGCCGAGGGCGACGAGATGGAGCGGCGGGCCGGCGATGCCGATGCAGCCTGGCGCCGGCCCGGCCTGGCCGTGTCCTTCCGCTCGAGCCCCGAAATCCTGGACGCCGTGGACCAGGCGTTTGAGCGATACTCGGAACCTGCAGATGCAGCGCCGGAAGTGAAATTCCAGGCGCCGGATTCGACCCGCCCGTTCAGCCATTATCGCCGTCATACAGCAGCGCGGCAGAACACGCCCGGATGCGTGGAGCTCTGGCCTGCCGTGCCCAAGCCGGAACGGGTGGAGGAGAACTCGATCTTCGATCCGGTGGACCAGGCCGTACGAGGGTCGGCGCGGGATGTGCTGGCCTCGGCGGTCGCACGCGAGGTCAGCGAGATGATCGTCCGCCGCGACGCGGTCTGGCAGGAAACGGATGACGGCTTCGTGCAGCGGCCGGTTCAGCCGCGGGATATCGCCATCCTCGTGGCCCGGCGTACCGGCGGCTTCTTCGAGGAAGTCATCCGCCAGCTCAAGATCTGCAATGTGCCGGTAGCAGGCCCGGACCGGATGGTTCTGCGTGACCAGACGGCCGTGCGTGATCTACTGGCGCTCGGTCGGTTCGCGATTTCCTCGAGTGATGATCTCGCGCTGGCCGAAATACTCAAATCGCCCTTCTTCGATCCGGATGATGGTGGCGAGCCGGTGATCGATGACGATGCCCTGTACGATCTCGTCCAGGCGCGGACATCGATGCGGCGCGGCACGCTGTGGCCCGCGCTTCTCAAGACTGCGGATCCGCGTTTCATCGAGGCGCGTGATGCTCTGGCGAGCTGGCGTAACCAGGCCGACAGTATCTCGCTCTACGAGGCCTATTCCGCCTTCCTCAACGCCCGGACACCGACGGGCGAGACCCGCTGGGCCCGGGTGTTTGCCCGCCTGGGCGAGGAGGCTCGAGACGCGGTCGAGGAATTCCTGTCTCGTGCGCTTCTGCATGAACGCGAACAGGGCGGTGCGGTCGCTTCCTTCGTGGCCTCGATCGAGAATGATGCGCTGGAGCTGAAGCGCGAGATGAGTGCCCAGCGCAATGAAGTCCAGGTGATGACGGTGCACGCGTCGAAAGGACTGGAGCGGCCGGTGATAATCCTGCCGGACACGACCCAGGCTGCGAAGGGACGGGGTGTGGACCCGATCTTTGCGCACCCTGAGGCCGGTCTGATCTGGTCGCCGAGCCAGTCGGAGGATTCGCCGGTTGTCGCCGGCTTGAGGGAAACGGCCCTGGCCAAACGCCAGGCGGAACATGGCCGGCTTCTCTACGTGGCCCTGACCCGCGCGCGGGATCGTCTCATCGTGTGCGGCTGGAAACACGGTTATGGCGTGCCCGGAACGGTTGCCGAGGATTCCTGGTATGCCCAGCTGGAACGGGCCTGGAGCGGCGAGGATTGGGTGCCCGCCCGGACACCACTTTCGGAGCTGATCGAGGATTGCGAGGACGGGATCCGTCTCGGGCCGGAACCGGTCAAGCTACCTGCCGAAGACGTGCCCGCTGCGGATTCTGTAACCGACCTGCCGGCCTGGGCGCGAACCGATGCCGAGACGGAAGCGAGCCTGTTGAAACCCGTCGCGCCGTCATCCCTGCTCGAGGAGGCGGGTCCAGAACCGGCCGTACTGTCGCCGCTGGCCGATCCTGACGGTTATCGCTATCGCCGCGGTGAACTGATCCACAAATTGCTCGAAACCCTGCCGGACCTGCCGGCGGATCGCCGCCGTCTCGCGGCCGAACGTTTCCTGGCCCCGCAGCAGGATGTATCGGACGAGCAGAAGGCGATCATCGTGACCGAGACACTCGCCGTGCTGGATCATCCCGATTTCGCCTCCCTTTTCGGTCCGGGCAGCCGGGCCGAGGTCGGCCTGTCGGGTACGGCGCCGGATTTGCCGGACGGCGTGACGGTGCGCGGCCAGGTCGATCGCCTTGTGGTGACCGACTCGGAAGTACTGATCGTCGACTACAAGACCAATCGCCCGCCGCCGAGCGAGATTGCTGCAGTGGCGAAGGTCTATCTCGGCCAGATGGCCGCCTATCGTGCTATTCTCCGCGTTCTGCACCCCGATAAAACAATACGTTGCGCCCTGTTGTGGACGGATGAGGCAAGATTGATGGAAGTCCCGGCAGAGCTGATGGATTCAGCGCTGGGCACGGCTTCGGCTTGACCTTCGGGCCGGCACTTCTTAACTCACGCGCCATCGATGGAATCCGGTCCGCCGGATTCGTCCCGAATAAAGGAGTTGCCCATGGCGACCAAGACGGTCACCGATGAGTCTTTCGAGACTGATGTCCTGAGTGCGGATGGACCCGTGCTCGTCGATTTCTGGGCGGAGTGGTGCGGTCCGTGCAAGCAGATCTCGCCGGCTCTGGAAGAAATCGCCGAGGAGATGGCTGGCAAGATCACCATCGCCAAGGTGAATATCGACGATCACCCGATGACGCCCGGCAAGTACGGCGTTCGCGGCATCCCGACGCTGATGATTTTCCAGGGCGGCCAGGTCGCCTCCACGAAGATCGGCGCGATGGCGAAGGGCAAGATCTCTGAATGGGTTCAGGAAACGCTCGCGGACACCGCGGCCTGATTTCCCCGATCCGTTGATCCAAAAGAAGGACCGCCTTTCGGGGCGGTCCTTTTTCTTTGTCTTGATATCAGCCCGGGGTCTGGTGGGGCGGGGCACCGCCGAGAGCGAGGGCTTCACCCGCAAGGTAGAGCGATCCGCCGACCAGAATGCGCGGCGCCGGGTGTTCCTTGGCGGCGCTCTTCATGGCCTGAATGAGGCCCTTGGAGACTTCCGCCTTGAGCCCGGCGGTCTGGGCGATCTCGACGACTTTTTCTGCCTCCATCGACCCGCCGCGACCGGCATTGAACTCGACGGCGATCAGGCGGCGCGCCAGGCCGGCGAAATGCTGGCACCAGGCTTTCACATCCTTGTTCGGCGAGAAACCGGCGATGATCACCAGCGGGCGATCCTCGCGTTCATCCATGTCGGCAAGCGCGTGCGACAGCGCGGCGGCGGCAGCCTCGTTATGCCCACCATCCAGCCAGAGCTCGGCATTGGCCTTCTGTGCGATCTCGCCCAGCGGGCCGCCGGTAATGCTCTGGAGGCGCCCGGGCCAGCGTGCGTCCTTCACCCCGCTTGCCGCAGCGTGTTCCGGCCATTGCAACACGGCGGCGGTGGCGCAGGCGATACCCGCATTGAAGATCTGGTGCGGTCCCAGGAGACCCGGTGCCGGCAGGTCCCAGACCCGGCTCTCATCTTCGTAGATCAGACGGCCATGCTGCTGGTAGGCGTTGAAATCGCGGCCCCAGACAAAGGTCGGCGCGCCGGCCTTCTGGGCTTCTTCCAGCAGGGCCGCTTCAGCGACGGGCGTCTGATTGCCCACCACGACGGGCACGCCGAATTTGCAGATGCCGGCCTTCTCGCGGGCGATACCGTCGAGCTCGTATCCCAGGAAATCCTGGTGATCGAGGCTTACCGGCGTGATCACTGAACAGGCCGGTTTGGCGACGACATTGCTGGCGTCGTAGCGCCCGCCGAGCCCGACTTCCAGGATCAGGCGATCGGCCGGATGCTCGGAAAAGAGCAGGAAGGCCGCGGCTGTGGTGATCTCGAAAAAGGTGATTTCCTCACCGAAGTTTGCCGCCTCGCAACGTGCGAAGGTCTCGATCAGCGTGCGGTCATCGACCGGCCGGCTGTCCAGCAGGATGCGTTCGGTGAAACTGACGAGATGGGGCGAGGTGTAGACGTGGACACGCTCGCCATTGGCGCGGGCCATTTCCGCCAGGAAGGCGCAGGTCGAGCCTTTTCCATTGGTGCCGGCGACATGCACGATCGGCGGTAATTGATCCTGCGGATTGCCGAGCGTGGTCAGCAGGCGCTGCAGGCGCCCGAGTGAGAGATCGATCTTCTTCGGGTGCAGCCGAGCCAGCCGCGCAAGCGCGTCATCAAGCGCCTGACCCCGCGTGCTAATGGGATTCCCCGTCCGATGCGGGCGGCGTGGCCGGAACATGATCCGCGGGCGGCGCAGACAGCGCTGCCGGCGCGGAGGCGCCCGGTCGTTTCATCATCACACGCAGCATGCGCGAAAGCGTAGCCGGAATGTCGCGTCGATGCACGACTTTATCGACCATGCCCTTGTCCAGCAGATACTCGGAACGCTGGAAGCCCTCCGGCAATTTCTCGCGAATGGTCTGCTCGATCACGCGCGGTCCGGCAAAGCCGATCAGCGCGCCCGGTTCGGCCAGGTGGACATCGCCCAGCATGGCGTAGGAGGCCGTCACTCCACCCGTGGTCGGGTCGGTGAGGACGACGATGTAGGGCAGTTTGGCGTCGCGCAGCATTTCCACGGCAATGGTCGTGCGCGGCATCTGCATCAGCGACAGCGCGCCCTCCTGCATGCGGGCACCACCTGCAGCCGTGAAGACCACCAGCGGCGCACGGCGCTCGATCGCGGCTTCGGCAGCCTTGATGAAGCCTTCGCCGGCGGCCATGCCGAGCGAGCCGCCCATGAAGGCGAAATTCTGGACCAGAACGACCGTCTCGACGCCGCCGACGGCACCGATTCCGATCGCCATCGCGTCATCGCGCCCGGTTTTCTTGCGGGCCGCGGCAATACGCGAAGTGTAGGGCTTGTCGTCCTTGAACTTGAGCGGGTCCTTGGGGACTTCCGGCATGTCCAGTTCTTCGAAATTGTCGTCATCGAAGGTGAACTGGAATCGCCAGGCCGGACCGATCCGCATGTGGTGGCCGGCCGGGGTCACGAATTGACCGGCCTCGAGATCCTTGTGGAAGACCATCTCGTCGGAGATGGGGCATTTGACCCAGAGATTGTCCGGGGTGTCACGCTTGGAAAAGATCTTCGACATACCCGGCGGGGTAAGCTTGGAAAGCCAGTTCATTTCTGAATCCCGATCCTTCATCGGTTACATCTCACCGCTTCGCACCGTGTGTCGCATCCGAAAGGCGCTTGACCAGCGCCGTTGCGGCTTCGACTCCGCCCTCGTGCATGGCATCGACAATGGCGGAGCCTACCACCACTGCGTCTGCGCGTTCAGCGATTGCCTGCGCCTGTTCCGGTTCACGAACGCCGAACCCGACAGCCACCGGCAGGCCGCTCGCCGCGCGTACGCGGTCCACAGCCTCGCCCACTTCTGTTACCGCACCTGAACCGGCACCGGTAACCCCTGTTGTGGATACGTAATAAACGAAGCCGGACGTGTTTTCGACCACTGTCGCCAGTCGCGTGTCATCCGTGGTCGGCGTGGCCAGGCGGATGAGGGCGATGCCCTGCGCATCCAGGGCCTCGCGCAATTCGGTATCTTCCTCCGGCGGGATGTCGACACAGATCAGCCCGTCCACACCGGCCTTGGCGGCCTGTCTGGCGAAATGCCCGAACCCCATGTGGTGGATGGGATTGGCATAACCCATCAGCACGACAGGCGTGGTCTGGTTCTGCTTGCGGAACTGCTTGGCCTGGTCGAGCGTGCCGTCCAGCGTCATGCCGGCCTCAAGCGCGCGCAGGGCGGAGGCCTGGATGGACGGGCCGTCCGCCATCGGATCGGTGAAGGGCATGCCCAGCTCGATCACATCGGCACCGGCCTCGGGCAGGGCGTTGAGCAGGTCCTGGCTCTCGCCATCGCCGGCCATCATGTAGGCGACAAAACCCGGACGCCCATAGGCTTCCAGCTCGGCGAAACGGGTGGTGAGGCGGTTGGTCATCTAGAGCTCCACTCCCAGCATGTCCGCCACTTGCGGGACGTCCTTGTCGCCGCGGCCGCACATATTCATCAGGATCATGCTGTCCGGGCCGAGTTCTTTCGCGAGATCGCGGACACGGGCCAGGGCGTGGGCTGGCTCAAGGGCCGGGATGATGCCTTCCAGCTTCGAGCAGAGCTGGAACATTTCCAGTGCTTCCTTGTCGGTCGCCGAGACATATTCCGCGCGCTTGGCGTCGTGCAGGAAGGCGTGTTCCGGACCAATGCCCGGATAGTCGAGACCCGCCGAGATGGAGTGGGCGTCGATGATCTGGCCGTCATCATCCTGAAGGAGATAGGTCTTGTTGCCGTGCAGGATGCCCGGCTCACCGCCCTTGAGGCTGGCGGCATGCTTGCCCGTCTCGATACCGTGCCCGGCGGCTTCCACACCGATCAGGCGCACATCCTCATCATCGATGAAGGGATGGAAGAGGCCCATCGCGTTCGATCCACCGCCGATACAGGCCACGCAGGCATCGGGAAGACGACCGGTGCGTTCCAGGATCTGTTCGCGCGCTTCGCGGCCGATGATCGACTGGAAATCGCGCACCATGGCCGGATAGGGGTGCGGGCCGGCGACCGTGCCGATGACGTAGAACGTGTCGTGCACATTCGTCACCCAGTCACGCAGGGCCTCGTTCATGGCATCCTTGAGCGTTCCTGTTCCGGACGTGACCGGGATCACTTCCGCGCCGAGGAGTTTCATGCGGAAGACGTTCGGCGCCTGGCGTTCCACATCGGTCGCGCCCATGAAGACCGTGCAGGGCAGGCCGAAACGTGCGGCGACAGTCGCCGTCGCCACGCCATGCTGGCCGGCGCCGGTTTCGGCGATAATGCGGGTCTTGCCCATGCGCTTGGCCAGCAAAACCTGGCCGAGACAGTTATTGATCTTGTGCGAACCGGTGTGGTTCAGCTCGTCGCGCTTGAACCAGATTTGCGCGCCGCCGAACTCCTCGGTGAGACGCTCGGCAAAATACATGGCCGAAGGCTTGCCGACATAGTCGCGCAGGAAGTCTTCCATCTCCTGGAGAAAGTTCACATCGCGCCGGGCATCCTCGTAGGCCTTTTCCAGCTCGAGAATGTTGGGCATCAATGTTTCGGCGACGAAACGACCGCCGTAATCGCCGAATTTCCCTTGCGAATCCGGCCATGCGGAGAGGGCATTCGGTCGCGTGTCTGCGGTGGCGGTATCGCTCATGGCACTCTCCCTGTCAGGTCGTCCGGTCGGTTCAGGCCGCCGGGATTTCCTTCAGGGCGGCCGCAAAGGCTTTCATGCGGTCGTGATCCTTCACGCCGGGGCCGGATTCAATGCCCGAAGACACATCCACGCCCGTCGCGCCGGAGGCTGCAACCGCAGCGGAGACATTGGTGGGGTCCAGCCCTCCGGACAAGAGCCATGGCACGGATAAATGCAGATTTTTCAGCAGGGCATAATCATAGCCTGTGCCCCAGCCTCCCGGGCGGCTGGCACCGGCCGGAGGTTTGGCGTCGAAAACGATGCGATCAGCCACGCCTTCAAACCGCGGTACCCGGTCGAGATCGGCTGCGTCCGCGACCGGAATCGACTTCCACACACCGCGCTTGGCGTATTGCCGGGTCTGCACGATGCGTTCGGGAGACTCTTCACCATGCACCTGGATCCAGTCGGGAGCGACTGCATCGCGGATCTGGCGCAGGAGTTCGTCATCTGCATCGACGGTGACTGCCACCGTCTCGAGACCCTGCGAGAGCGCCGCCAGCTCGCCGGCCGATTGCAGGTCGACATGGCGTGGGCTCGGCGGAAACAGGACAAGCCCCACCCAGCGCGCGCCGGCGTCACGCGCGGCCACAATGTCAGGGCCGGTTCTCAGGCCGCAGAATTTGATCTCGGTCATGGGCAGGAGTTTAGCGCGAAAGGGTGGTTTCGGCGAGGTTCCGACGGCTCAAACTCCACCCGCATCCGGAAACGCCTTGGCCGGTCGGTTCAGGCAAAACGCCATCGGCTGGAAGAGCATCCATTCGATGAAGGCCTTGATCTTGGGCTCGCGGGCCCGGGCGGGGTCGAAGACCAGATAGTGGGAATGCGTGTGCGGGCTCTCGTGTTCATAGGGCTGGACGAGAGCGCCTGAGGCGATCTGTTCGGCGAAATAGATTGGCGTGACCATGCAGGCAGCGTCGCCGGACGCGATGGCCGCCGAGATCTCCATCGTCTGGGTTTCCAGCTCCAGCGCAGTGCGGGCGGGCAGACGAGCCGGATCGACACCCTGTTCCTCCATCCATGCCTGCCACCAGTGCAGCGGTCCGAAGAGGCGGAGTTTCAGCAGGTCCTCGGGTTTCTCGAACGGGCCGAAGCGGCGGACCGCGGCGGACGGCACCAGCGGTGCGGTCTTGTCCTCGAACAGGTGGCGCGCCTCCAGGCCTTCCCAATTGCCATAACCCGAGCGCAGGGCGAGATCGGCTTCGCCGGCCTTGATGTCCTTGATCTCGTCGCTGGTATCGATGCGTACGGCCAGATCGGGATGGGCCATCTGGAAGGAGCCGATCCGCGGAACGAGCCAGTTCGAACAGAAGGTGGGGAGGGCCGAGATGGTCAGCACGCTGTCGCGGGCCTCGCGTACATCTTGGAAGGTACGTTCCAGCAGGCGGAAGGCCTCGCTGGTGCCCTCGGCCAGGCGGCGGCCGCGCGGGGTCAGTTCCACATGCCGGGCCTTGCGTTCGAACAGGGAGAAACCGAGCCGGTCTTCCAGGATGCGGATCTGATAGCTGACAGCCGCCTGGGTCATGCCCAGCGACTCGCCTGTGCGCGTGAAATTGCCGAGGCGGGCCGCGGTCTCGAAGACGCGGATGGCATTGATGGGAGGAAGGCTGGCGTTTTCAGGCATAAAAACAGCTTATGGCAGACCCTTGAGAACACATTGGTCAATGCCAGTAATAGCGCATTATATCAAGGCTCACCTGATGACGGAGAGCGCCATGACCGTGTTTGAGCTTATGCATAACCAGCAGCCGGCGAAGGTTCTGAATGCGAACCAGCTGAAGTGGAAAGTCGATGGGGGCTGGCTCGGCTGGCTGGCGCGACGCCTGGACTGGCTGGGCGACCACGCCGACTTCAACCGTAAATTCTAGGCAATCATCTCATTCAAGAGCGGCGCCTGATGCCGATAGGCGTTGTTCGCATAGGCGGCGAGGTCCGATGACGGCGATGCCGATGCCTCATCATCGGACGAGTGGGCAGTCTGGCGCATTTCCGCCAGCTGCTGGCTCAAGGATCCGGACAAGGTCTCCCCAGGTCGTGCTGCATCCTTCTCGCTGTCCTTGCCTCTGCCGGCATTGAGCTCGGCCTGCGCCTTCATCATCTGGGCGTCGGCCAGGGCGGCGACCTTGCGGTCCTGGGCCGAGGGTTCGGCCGGAGCAAGGGCGGCGGCCTTCACGATCCGCATCTTCTCGATCGTGGCTTCCGGGTCGCCGGGAATTTCCGAGGCATCGATCGGCACTTCACCGCCGACGGCGTACTGCTTCCCGTCCGGGCCCTTCTGATATTCGTAGCTGATGGCGCCGGCATATTGTCCGCCGACATTCTTGTGCGCCTGTTCGTGCGCGCGCACTTCCTGGTCCCGGGCCCGCAACTTGTCCACGAGCTTGCGGTCGCTTTCGGACAGGTTGTCCGGTCCGGCCTGTGCAGGGCCGGGGCTCTTGCCCGCAGGGGCTTGAGGCACGGCTGAACGCGGCAGCGGGGCTGCCGTTACGTCGGACGGAAACGCAGACACAGGTGTCATTGCGTCCGATTTTCGGCCCTGCGTCTTAAGAGGGCATGAAAAAGGGCGCCGGAAGCGCCCTTGTTCAATCGATTGTGACCCGGTGGGTCAGAGTGTTCAGCCCAGTTCCGGAATCCGGTCGCGAGACTCGTCGACCCGTTCGCGCAATTCCTTGCCGGTCTTGAAGAAGGGTACGTGTTTCTCCTTGACCGGAACGCTCTCCCCGGTGCGGGGATTGCGACCGACGCGCGCCGGACGGCGGCGTACGGAGAAGGCACCGAAACCGCGCAATTCAACCCGCTCCCCACGGGCCAGCGCATCGGTGATACCGTCGAGGATCGTATTGACCACGCGCTCGACATCGCGGTGATAAAGATGAGGGTTGGCCTCAGCCAGTTTGTCGATCAATTCGGATTTGATCATTCAATCCTCCCGCACGTAGGCCGGTAGAATGGCAGGGTGATCAGAGTTTCGTCAATGGAAACAACGCAAAAAACCCGTCCCGATGAATAAAAAACGGCCGGAGCGAGAGGCTCCGGCCGTTCTTGTTGCCTGAACGATACAGGTGCGGACTAGCCGTCCTTCTCGTCGTCCTCGTTCTCGCGCAGGGCGGCGCCGAGGATATCACCCAGCGAAGCACCGGCGTCGGAGGAGCCGTACTGTTCGACAGCTTCACGCTCTTCGGAGATCTCCAGGGCCTTGATGGACAGGGAGACACGACGCGAGGACTTGTCGACATTGGTGATGCGGGCATCGACCTTGTCGCCGACCGCGAAGCGTTCCGGACGCTGTTCCGCACGATCGCGGGACAGGTCGGACTTGCGGATGAAGGACTTCATGTTCTCGTCTTCACCGAAGGCCACTTCGATACCGCCGGACGTGATCTCGGTCACCGTGCAGGTGACGGTGTCGCCGCGCGACACGCCCGAGGAGTCCATCGGATCACCGGCCAGCTGCTTGATGCCGAGGGAGACGCGCTCCTTGTCGACATCGACGTCCAGCACTTTGGCGTCGACCACATCGCCCTTCTTGAAGTCCGCGATGGCGTCTTCGCCAGAGCGGTCCCAGGAGATGTCGGACAGGTGAACCATGCCGTCGATATCGCCTTCCAGGCCGACGAACAGACCGAATTCGGTGATGTTCTTGATCTCGCCCTTGATCTGTGCGCCGGACGGATAGGTCTCGGCGAACACTTCCCACGGATTGCGCTGGGTCTGCTTGACACCCAGGGAGATGCGGCGCTTGTCGGCATCGACGTCGAGCACCATGACCTGGACCTCTTGCGAGGTGGACAGGATCTTGCCCGGATGCACGTTCTTCTTGGTCCAGGACATCTCGGACACGTGGACCAGGCCTTCGACGCCCGATTCCAGTTCCACGAAGGCACCGTATTCGGCGATGTTCGTGACGCGGCCCTCGAAGGTGGCGCCGACCGGGTATTTGGCGGCAACGCCTTCCCACGGATCCGACATCAGCTGCTTCATGCCGAGCGAGATGCGCTGGGTTTCCTTGTTGATCTTGATGATCTGGACTTTGACCGTCTGGCCAACTTCCACCACCTCGGACGGGTGGCCGACGCGGCTCCAGGACATGTCCGTGACGTGGAGCAGGCCGTCAATGCCGCCCAGGTCAACGAAGGCACCGTAGTCGGTGATGTTCTTGACCACGCCTTCGCGGGCTTCACCCTCGGCCAGCTGACCGACGAGTTCTGCACGCTGTTCGGCACGGCTCTCCTCGAGGACGGCGCGGCGGGAAACGACGATGTTTCCGCGCGGACGGTCCATCTTGAGGATGGCGAACGGCTGTTCCTGGTTCATCAGCGGGCCGACATCGCGGACCGGGCGGATATCCACCTGGGAACCCGGCAGGAAGGCGGAAGCACCGCCCAGATCCACCGTGAAACCGCCTTTGACGCGGCCGACGATGGCGCCGTTGACCGGCTCTTTCTTCTCGAAGGACTTCTCGAGGCGATCCCAGCTCTCTTCGCGGCGGGCTTTGTCGCGCGACAGGATGGCATCACCGAGCGCGTTCTCGATGCGCTCCAGATAGACTTCGACTTCATCACCCGTGGTCGGGGCTTCAGAGCCCGGGCCGGTGAATTCGCGCAGCGGGATGCGACCTTCGGTTTTCAGGCCAACATCGACCACGACGAAATCATTTTCGACGGCGGTCACTTGTCCCTTGACGACTTGACCTTCAGCGAGGTCGCGGCCGGCGAGGCTGGCTTCCAGCATCGCGGCAAAATCATCGGTCGTCGGGGTGAGGGTTTCGTTAGACATTTAGGGAATTGCTCCGGAAACGATACGGGGTTCGAGGCTAGTCTCGAGGTTTTAGATGAGGCCCGTATCGGGTGCCGCCGGGGCGGCATGGGTTAGGTTTCAACATATTAGGCGCTCCACGACTGAATCCGCCACGAGCACTGCCCGTACGGTTCGGCCTTCGAACACCCGGCTTTTTGTCGTCTTGTCTTCGGATTGATCACGCCTTTTGGCGTTTTTCCACAATGCGCAGAGCTGCGGCGACGGCCGCGTCTATACTCAGTTCCGACGTATCAAGCAAGGTCGCATCCGCTGCCGGCTTCATCGGCGCGTCGGCCCGGCCGGCATCGCGCTCATCTCTTTCGAGCGTATGAGCCAGCATCTCGTCATAGGTAATCGGGTCTCCGCGATCGCGTAATTCCTCCCAGCGCCGACGGGCCCGTGTCTCGGGGGCCGCCGTCACATAGAGTTTCACGTCGGCGTCCGGGCAAATCACCGTACCGATATCGCGTCCGTCCAGAATCGCTCCGCCGGGCTGGGTGGCGAAGGAACGCTGCAATTCGTAAAGCGCATCGCGGACGGCGGGCAGGACGGCGACCTTGGAGGCCATCGCCCCGGCCTCGGCGGTCCGGATTCGGCTCTCGTCGATCGCCTCGATGTCGAGACCGGCAGCACAGCGCGCGGCTGCGGCCTCGTCGGACGGATCCACACCCGTATCGATCAGCGCCAGGCCCGTCGCACGGTAGAGCGAACCTGTATCGAGATGCGGGAGGTTGAAACGTGCGGCCAGGGCGCGGGCGATCGTACCCTTGCCGGAGGCGAGCGGACCGTCGACGGCGATGATCATTCAGGCCTCCTCGATCCGAGCGCCGATTCCGGCCATGTCGCGGAAGAAATCCGGATAGCTCGTCGCGATCATGGCTGCGTCATCGATCGTCACGGCATTCTGTGCCGCCAGGCCCATGACGAGGCCGCTCATGGCCAGGCGGTGATCGTGCCGGGTCTCGACCATGCCACCGCCGGGCACGCCCTGCGGCCCCCGTCCATGCACGATCAGGTCATCGCCATCGATTTCGACCTCGACGCCATTATTGCGCAACAGGTCGGCCGTACCCGTCAGACGATCGCTTTCCTTGGCACGCAGCTCGGCCAGTCCGACCATGCGGGTCGTGCCCTCGGCGAACGCGGCGGCCACGCCGAGGACGGGATATTCATCGATCATGGAAGGCGCGCGATCGGCAGGTACGGTGATACCCTTCAGGGCGGATCCGCGAATATGCAGAGACAGAGTTTTCTCGCCGGCCATGACCGGTCCCGGCTCCATGCGGATGTCGGCACCCATTTCCTGGAGCGTGGTGAACACGCCCGACCGGGCCGGATTGTCCATCACGTGGCGGATGATGATGTCCGAGCCAGTGAGAATGGAGGCTGCCACCGCGGCAAAGGCCGAGCTCGACGGATCTCCGGGAACGTCCACGTTGCAGGCGGTGAGGCGCTGGGGGCCCTGGAGGCGTATAACGCTTCCCGCGCCGTCGGGCTCGACGTCCAGTTCCACACCGAAATCACGCAGCATGGTCTCGGTATGGTTCCGGGTGGCATGGGGTTCACGCACGACCGTCTGACCGACGGCGCCCAGCCCTGCCAGCAGGATGGCGGACTTCACTTGGGCCGAGGCGATCGGCGGCGTGTAGTCGATCCCGGTCAGCCGGCTGGCGGAGAGGCGCGCCGGAAGCCGGCCGTCCTGCGTCTCGAAGGTGGCGCCCATCTGGCCCAGCGGGTCGGTGACGCGGCGCATGGGCCGGGCCGAAAGGCTGGCATCACCGACAAACTCGGCCGACACGCCTGCACCGGCCGCAACCCCCATGACGAGGCGCACGCCTGTACCGGCATTACCGAAATCGAGCGGCGCGTCCGGCGAGCGCAGGGTGTTGACACAGCCCTGGATCGTCCAGTCGCCGTCGCCGGTCCGTTCGACCGTCGCACCGAGCGCAGCCATTGCCCGGCCGCTATTGAGCACGTCATCGCTTTCCAGAAGTCCGGAAACTTTGGTTTGACCCTTTGCCAAGCCGCCGAGAATCAGCGACCGATGCGAAATCGATTTGTCGCCCGGAGCATTGAAACCACCGGCAAGAGGGTCTGAACGTCGCGCGATCATGGCGCGTCGGGAGGGGGAATGGCGCTGGTTCATCAACGAAAAATCAAAAAACTTTGTGGCAGGACGGCGAAGAGGTTTTGACAGAGCGCGATGATCGTGGCAACGGGTCGCGCCGAAAACGAAATCTGGTTGTGAAGGGTTGTCATGGCCAAAGCTGATCTTGGAACCAAGCGCGTCTGTCCCAGTTGCGCTGCGAAATTCTACGATTTGGGTCGCCAGCCGGTGCGCTGCCCCAAGTGCGGACACGAATATGATCCCGAGGCGGAAGATCCGCGGGTGGCTGAAAAGGCTGCTCCGGAACCGGCCGAGGAAGAAAAACCGGCAGAGGCTGCCGATCAGGAGCAGGACGGATTCGGCGAGGAAGCCGATGACACGCCCGAGCTCGATGCAGCCGCTGCGGAAAAAATGCCTGAAGACACTGAAGATGATGACGATGAGGGCTCCGGCCTGAGCGATGATCTTCCGGACGGCTTCAATGAAGGCGATGTCGAGGATGACAGTGAGGACGACAATACCTCGCTGCTGATCGACGAAGAGGAAGATGATGATTTCAGCGAGCTCGCCGCCAACAAGGACGAGGATCTCTGATCATCTCTGCAACGTGGT
The DNA here is from genome assembly GCA_965228215.1 of uncultured Maricaulis sp. Taxonomy (GTDB): domain Bacteria; phylum Pseudomonadota; class Alphaproteobacteria; order Caulobacterales; family Maricaulaceae; genus Maricaulis. The sequence goes on from OZ245800.1 coordinate 1,379,123, forward strand.
TTGGCCGCGCTGCAAAAGGCACGGAAATCAGGCTTGATCCCGCTGCGATCCGGGACTAGTTTCCGCGCCTCTCGCCGAGGCCAGTCCCAAACGGCCGCGCGCGACCCGAGTTTCGGGGCCATAGCTCAGTTGGGAGAGCGCTTGAATGGCATTCAAGAGGTCGGCGGTTCGATTCCGCCTGGCTCCACCAAGTCAGACCCCGCCGGAAACGGCGGGGTTTTTCTTTGGATTCGCTGTGATCGCAAGCAAAACCCCGGCAGATTTCCCTGCCGGGGTCTTTCATTCCGGATCTGGCCGTTTGGCTCAGGCGGCGTCGCTGGCAGGCTCGGCCGTCAGGACGGCAAACACGGCGTCCGTGTCCGGCGCGGCGCGCAGGCGCTGACGCACATCTTCGCGGCGCAGGAGACGGGAAACCCGGGCCAGGGCCTTCAGATGTTCTGCACCGGCATCTTCCGGAGCGAGCAGCATGAAGATCAGGTCGGCCGGGCGGCCGTCGATCGATTCAAAATCAACCGGGCTTTTCGTCCGTACGAAAATACCGGTGACGGCATCGATACCGGACAGGCGCGCATGCGGAATAGCAACGCCCTGGCCGACACCGGTCGAACCGAGACGCTCGCGCTGCAGCACGGCATCGAAAATCGTACGGGCGTCCAGCCCGGTCACGTGGGCGGCCATTTCCGACATCGCCTGCAGGACCTGCTTGCGACTGGACGCACCCAAGCCAACGGATGCGCCGTCGGCGGAAATCAAATCAGCTAACGCCATGTTTGAGACTACTGCGTCCTAGGCCTGTTCGGTTTGCGTGATGCGGCTGGGGTCGACCCACCCGATATGACCATCGGGGCGGCGATACATGAAATTCAGATCGCCATTGGCCGCATTGCGGAACATCAGGAATGGGGAATCGGCCGCGTCGAGCATCAGGGATGCCGTCTCTACGGTCAGGGTCTGCACTTCCGCCTGCTGTTCCGCGATGGTGATGGGGCCGGGCGCGCCATTGGCGTCACCGAAATCGGCATCATCATCGAGATCATCATTGTCCATGAGATCGCGCATGCCCTTGAGCACGACGATCGGCATGGAGGCCTCTGCAGGCAGATCCGACTTGTTGTCAGCGTGGTGGTTCTTGAGCCGGCGCTTGTAGCGGCGCAGACGCTTTTCCAGGCGAACCATGGTCTCGTCGGCGGCCTTGTAGGCATCCTCGGCAGATCCATGCGCCTGCAGCATCACGCCCGACGGCAGATGCAGGGAACAGTCCACGCGGAACCCAACACCTTCCCGAGAGATGGCGACATAGGCTTCACCTGGACGATTGAAATATTTGGCAACGCCGTCTTCGACCCGTGCGAGGATTTGATCCCGCAGCGCGTCACTGACATCGATGCCCTTGCTGACCACTTGTATTTGCATGCGCTCCTTCCCGCTGGCCATACACCAGCACGTGAGGCGTTCTCGACGATTCTGCCCCTCCCCGGAAAGCGGGCGGAACCTAGTCGCGGGCCATGGCCGGAGTCAACGCTCTTATCCTGTGGCAGCCTACCGCGCCGTGCGCGGAGGTTTACCCGCGAAGGCGCTCTATCGGCGATCCTATCCAGCGCGCTTGAGAATGCGTCTCCGCTGGACCGAGGAGGGGATATTCAGCGCCTCCCTGTATTTGGCCACAGTACGGCGTGCGATTTCAATCCCTTCATGTCGCAATTGTTCGACCAATTTGTCGTCGGAGAGCACATCTTCGGCGGTCTCCTGGTCGATCATCGTCTTGATACGATGGCGAACTGCCTCGGCAGAATGGGCTTCCCCGCCGCCTGCGGAAGGGATGGCCGAGGTGAAGAAATATTTCAGTTCGAACAGTCCGCGCGGCGTCGCGACGAACTTGTTCGAGGTCACACGGCTGACAGTCGATTCGTGCATTCCGATCGCATCGGCCACGGTTTTCAGGTTCAGCGGGCGCAGATAGGCCACGCCATGGGCCAGGAAAAGGTCCTGCTGACGCACGATTTCGGACGCCACCTTGAGGATCGTCCGGGCGCGCTGGTCGAGGCTCTTCACGAGCCAGCTGGCGTTCTGGCTGCACTCGGTGATGAAGGTCTTGTCTGCTTCGGTTCGGGCGACAGCGCTGATTTCATTGAAGTAGCGATTATTCACCAGCACACGCGGCAGGGTCTCGGTGTTCAGCTCGACCTGCCATCCGCCGTCCGGCGACTGGCGGATGAACACATCCGGTTCCACGGCGCGCGCCGAATCATGTCCGAAGGCCAGGCCCGGTTTGGGCGTCAGGCCGCGGATTTCCGCGATCATGTCGTCGAGATCTTCGCCGTCGACATCACACAATGATTTCAGCGTGTTGTATTCGTGCTTGGCGAGCCGGTCGAGATTGTCCAGCAAGGAGGCCATGGCCGGATCGAGCCGGTCCTTCTCGCGCAATTGCAGGGCCAGGCATTCCGCCAGGTCGCGGGCCATCACACCGGCTGGTTCAAAAGATTGCGTTAGCTCGAGCACAGCTTCCACGCGGGCACGCTCGAGGCCCAGCCGCGTCGAGATCTCGTCGAGATCCGCGCGCAGATAGCCGTCATCATCCGCCAGGTCGATCAGGTGAGCGCCGATCAGCCGGTCGATCGGGTCGGCCGTCGCCGTCGACAATTGATCGTGCAGATGTTCGGCCAGCGAAAGATCGCGGGAGGAATTGGCGATCGCATCATATTCCTCGCTGCTGAAATTCGTGCTGCCGCCGGTATTGCCATAACTGCCGCCCGCACCGACCGCATCTGCAGCCGGGGCAACGCCTGCGAGATCCGCCTTCGAATCATCGCTGTGCATCATCTCGTTCGGGGCATCGATCGAATCATTGGCGTCGCTGGACGGAGCGGACAATTCCAGCTCCTGCGGTTCGCCCTCGCCTTCGACTCGTTCGGCCTGCGGCGCTTCCTCGCGATCATCGCGTTCAAGCAGGGGATTACGCTCAAGCTCGCCTTCGACAAACTCGGCTAGCTCGATATTCGACAATTGTAAGAGTTTGATGGCTTGTTGCAGCTGGGGCGTCATCACCAGGGATTGTCCCTGGCGCATGTCCAGCTTCTGCATCAGTCCTGCCATGTACGCCTCTGCTTGGTAAGTTTCTTGCAGAGGTTAATCAGGAAAAGCTTTCCCCGAGATAAACGCGACGCACATCCGGATCGGCACGGATCTCTGCAGGCGAGCCTTCGAACAGGACTTCGCCCTCGTGGATAATCGTTGCGCGATCAGTAATTTCGAGCGTTTCCCTCACATTGTGATCAGTGATCAGAATGCCGATTCCGCGGTCCTTCAGGAAGCGGATGAGGTCGCGAATGTCAGCGATCGCAAGCGGGTCGATACCGGCGAAGGGTTCGTCCAGCAGCATGAAGGACGGACGCGTCGCCAGCGCACGGGCAATCTCGACGCGGCGGCGTTCACCGCCTGACAGCGAAGGTGCCGGGGCGTCGCGCAGATGCGAGATCCGCAATTCGTCCAGCAATTGATCGACAAGGGCCTGTCGTTGATCGCGATCCTTCTCGACGATCTCGGCCACCGCCATGATGTTCTGCTCGACGCTCATGCCGTGGAAGATGGATTTTTCCTGGGGCAGATAGCCGATGCCGAGGCGGGCGCGCTGATACATCGGCAGGCGCGTGATGTCCTCGCCGTCCAGGAGGATGCGGCCGTAATCGACCTCCACCAGGCCGGTGATCATGTAGAAACAGGTCGTCTTGCCGGCACCGTTCGGACCGAGCAGGCCGGCGACTTCACCGCGCTCGAGCGAGACGGATACACCCTTCACGACCGGGCGTTTGCGATAGGCCTTGCCGATCTTGTCGACCACCAGGCCGGTCTTGGTGGTCTCGACCGCGTCGGCTTCGAGGGTTTCAGTTGTGGCCATGAAAGGACGTCCTGATGTCTGCCGGCTAGCGGTTGTCGTCGTCTGACGAGTCGGCGTCATCACCGCTTTGCGGCTGCAGCACCATGCGCACCCGGCCGCCGGTGGACTCATCGCCGAACTGGGAATCGCCCGTGGCCAGCTCGGTCACGAAACGGTCCGTGGTGATCGTGTTCTCGCCCTGGGTGATAACGACATCGCCGGTCAGGGTGATGGTTTCCTCGGCCATCAGATAGAGGCCGCGATCACCGCGGGCACGCTGGGTCGGTGTTTCGTAATAGACATTGGCGACCGCAACGATGCGATCGATATCACCCCAGCCCTCACCGCCGGCCACGCCGGTGTAATAGACTTCCAGGCGGTCGGCGCGCAGGCTGGAATCCCCTTGCACGGCGTGCACATTACCTGTCCAGACAATGCGCTTTTCATTGTCGATGGCCTCGGCATTATCCGCCTCGATATCGATGGGCAGGCTGGAATCCCCGATCTGTGCCAGGGCCGTCGCAGACCCGAACAGCAAAAGGCCCAGAAGAGTGGTCAGGCTGACCAGGATTCGCGTCATTGATCGTCTCCAGTAGACGGGGGCTGCGTGCGGGCCTGTGACAGGCGCGCGCGGACATTCCCGTCGAATATCACACGATTGCCGCCTTCGTGAATTTCATAACTGTCAGCGCGGATGGTTCCGGCCGGACCGATACCCTCGACAGGCATGTTCCCGGTTACGCGCTCCTCGTTGAGATAGATGCGCGCATGCTGGGATGCGAAACTATAACCGGTGTCCGTCGAGAAATTCACGTCGGTGAAAAGATCCAGCACCCGGTTGATGGCGTCATAGGTGCCGGTTTCCGCCAGAACGCTTGTCAGCTCATTGCCTTCATTGATGAAGTCATAGTCCAGGCGTGGGGCTTCGAGCGATGTGACACCCGTCGGATCATTGCGCCGGCGTACGGCGACATCAGCCGTTACCGCATAGGGCGTGAGATTTTCATCCCGGCCGGTGAAGCGCGGATTGATCATCCGGACATCCTCACTGAGGACTTCCGGGGCCGAGTCTGCATCGCCGGTATTGCCCGCGATCAATTGCACCGTCAGCAGGACGAGAATGGCGGCGATCGCGGCCATGAATCCGAAACGCATGAAGCGGACAAACGCCGTGCGGCGCCGCGCGGCGCTCAGGGTCAGCGCACGCCGGGGCTCCCAGCGACCATGATGGGTCGGCTGCAGGGCATCCAGTCCGGAGGTGGCATACGCAGTCATGACTCTTCGCCGTCAACAAGTCGTCGGGTTCGACGGGGCGGCACGCTCAGGCCGCCATCGATCGCACAAAGACAGTCTTTGTCGGCCTTTTCAAGGCAGATGCGTTCAGGAATGCGCAAAAATGTCGGTTTCCGGCCAGCCGGCGAGATCAAGCCGGGCACGTGTGGGCAGGAAGTCGAAACAGGCCTGCGCCATTTCCATGCGGCCCTCGCGTTCCAGCATCGCGGTGAGGCGTTCGCGCAGGGCATGCAGGTGCAGCACATCGGAGGCGGCATAGTTGAGCTGGGCGTCGCTGAGCGTCTCCGCGCCCCAGTCCGAGCTCTGCTGCTGCTTGTTCATGTCCACCCCGATCAATTCCCGGGTCACATCCTTGAGGCCGTGACGGTCGGTATAGGTCCGGCAGAGCTTGGAGGCGATCTTGGTGCAGAAAACCGGGCTCAACTCGACACCGAGATACTTCATCACCATGGCCACGTCGAAACGGGCGAAATGGAAGATTTTCAGCACGTCCCGCGAGGAGAGCAGCGCCTTGAGGTTCGGGCAGTCATAGCTGGACCGGTCCAGCTGCACGACATGGGCATTGCCGTCGCCGGAAGAGAGCTGCACGACGCACAGCGGATCACGCGTCAGCGACAGGCCGAGGGTTTCGGTGTCGACGGCGACGACCGGACCCAGATCTACGTCCGATGGCAGGTCGCCCTTGTGATAGTGAACAGTCATGTCGTGCATTTCCTCGCTGGTATGGGAGCGTCCTAGCGGTCAAGCGCGAGGCGCGCAACGTGCCTGCGCTTTCGCTCCAGCGATTGCCAGTCATCCCGGCTGAGATAGATCGGCGGTGAAGCCTCGGCTGTGGGGCGGGAGTCGATATAGCGATCGAGCAAGTCCGTCACCGTGCGGCCGTCGCGCGTATCCAGCCAGGCTGCGCGGCGTTCGGCGGTATTTTCAAGCGCCGCGTCGATGGTCTCCGACGTGAGGCGTTCCCCGACCAGTCCGCCTTGTGATTGCGTGTCCAGCATGCGGTCCAGCAACGCCTCGCCGACATGCGGCAGGTAGTGGGCAGGCTCGTAGAAGGTCGGATGAGCGCCGGTTGCGGTTTCAGCCGGAGCCGGCCGGACCGAGAAAGCGCGGAAGCCGGAGAAATCCCACAATTGCGCAGTGCCGCCATCGAGGCAGGCATCGGCGGCAGGACGATCGGCGTAGCGGGCGAAGACGCCGGTCAGGCGACGCTGGAGCGCGGCGTAGTCCTCGCCCCGCCCCGACCGGAATTGCGCCTCCTCGCGCCAGGCATGCAGCGGGTGGAAAAACCCGACCACCTGGACGCCGCGCGCCGTCAGCGCATCGACGGCGGAGTCGAGATAATCGATCCGGGCTTCGTCGAAATTATAGCTCATGTAGAAACGGTAGGCGCCGGTCGTGCCCCGCTCATAGCGTTCGCGCTGCCAGCCGGCATCATAGCTGTCGGCCCACGGAACGGGCGGGGTTTCGCCAGTGACATTGTCTGTGAGCATGCGGACCGAGGAGCGGAATGTATTGGGCGAAAGCGCCACCCGGGCAAAGGCGAAGTCGCGGCGGCCATCGGTCAGGGCTGACAGCCAGTAGGTCGCCTTGGTCTTGGAATGCGTGCCGAACTCGTCGAGATCGAGGCCCAGCACCACGCAGCGAAGTTCCGGATTGCGACCGGCCAGCATCATCGCCTGGGCCAGTTCAAAAATGTTGGTCCCGCGCATGCCGGCATTGAACATTCCGCCCGGCCAGTTCTCGGGCTGGCGCGGGAAACCGTCCACGGTGCGCGACGATCCGAGCAGGATGGAACGATCGCCGCCGCGGGCCAGGCGGTCGGCAACATGCACCCGGCCGCCATCATCCAGCAGGCGGGTATCGCGCGCGGTCAGGCCGGGCAGGCCCGGCGCACCGGTCGTGGCATAGGGATCGACCAGCAGGTTGAAACCCGCAAAGGCCAGCATGATGCCCGCCAGGGTGATCAGGAATATGCGTGTGTAGCGCTGCATGCCCGTCCGCAGTGTGGTCCCCGTCGTGTGGTCCGGGGTTTGTCGGAACGCTATCGACCCGCCCCGGACAGGTAAAGCCGTGAATTCAGGGTGTCTGTCGCCGCCTTCGCCGGAAAATACGGACCGGGTTTTCTCCGAGCTGTCCCGTTTCCGCCGGCCTGTAGCCCAGCTTGTCGGCGACGCGCTGCGATGCCGGATTATCGTCCGAGATGATGCAGCAGGTCTCCTCCTGGTCCAGCGAACGGTCTGACCAGTCGAGCACGGCTTGCATCGCCTCCGTCGCCAGGCCCTGTCCATGGGCCTCGCCGCGCAGCGCCCAGCCCGTTTCCGGCGTATCACCCAGCGCGGGCGTCATGTCGCGCTTGAAATCCGCCAGGCCGGCCTCGCCCAGGAAACACCCGCTCTGCCGGTCGCAGATCGCCCAATAGCCGTAGCCCAGCACTGACCACATGCCCGCATAGCGCAGCAGACGGGTCCAGATCGCATCGCGCGGGAAGGCCGTTCCTCCGATGAAGGCGGTCACGGCCGGGTCGGTCCACAGCGCGACGCAATCCTCGAAATCCGAGGCCCGGTGGGCGCGCAGGCAGAGCCGGTCTGTCAGGATGTCCGGAGCGGTTGCAGTCATGCCGCGACCATGGCGCGATCAGCACGTCCTGCCCAGCAATTAATCTTCCGGTCTTGATCTGCCCAAGAGCGGTGTCTTTCTGCGGCCCGGCCACTAGATTGCAGACATGAGCAGCAAGCCGACACCGCCGAGCCGCGACGCGTTCGCCTTTTTTCATCCGCTGCGCGTGCGCTGGGGCGAGACCGATCCGCAGGGCATCGTCTTCAATCCGAATTATCTGGTCTATGCCGATGTGGCGCTGACCGAGTTCTGGCGCAATGCCGGGATCGATTACGTGAACATGGCCAGCCAGCTTGGTGTCGATACTTTCATGGTCAACGCCAATGCCGATTATTTCGGCTCGGCCGCCTTTGATGACGAACTGGATATCGGCCTGCGCGTCGATCGTCTCGGCCGTTCTAGCATGGTCTACCAGTTCTGCGTCTTCCGCGGCGAGGAGAGCCTGGTCGCCGGCACGCTGACTTATGTCTTCGCGACCGTGGGCGCCGACCGTAAACCGGTTGCCATTCCGGACCAGGTGCGCGCCCTGCTGGAGGGGTGACAAACCCACGTCTTCCGGTTGTTATGTCGTCGTTTCCCGGGAGGCGTGTATGCGTACAGATCGCTGGTTAGTGGCCCTGCCCATCGCGAGCTATCTCTGGCTCTTCATGACCGTGCTGATCGCCGGCGTCCTTCATCCCGGCTACAGCCATGTCAGCCAGTTCATGAGCGAACTCGGAGCGCAAGGCGCGCCCGGCGGCTGGATGGTCAATTATCTCGGCTTCCTTCCGACGGAAATCCTGTTCCTGGCATTTGTCGGACTGGCTTTCAGACGAGCGGGGCGAGACGCGGTGACGCGCGTGGGCCTGGCCCTGCTCGGTCTCTACGCCGTGAGCCTGATTATCGCCTCCTTCTATCCGTGTGATGCCGGATGCCGTCCGGACGATCCCACCTTCAGCCATATGGTCCATATCGCCAGCGGGCTGGGCGCCTATCTTTTCTGTATCGCGGGTGTGCTGGTGCTGGCTGTGGGATGTCGCCGCCGGAATGGCAATGTGCTCACCGTGCTGGGCGTTCTCGCTGGAGCCTTTGCGCTGTTCTGTTTTGTACAGATCACACCCGATAATCCGCACGTTGGCCTGTACCAGCGCGGTCTGGAAACCACGCTCTATGCCTGGTGCATCGCGTTTGCTGTTCGGCTCGGCGCGGCGGCTCAGAGGGCGGACGGACCAAGCGCATAGGCGCTGACCGTGCGGTCGCATTCAAATCGTCGATGTCGAGAGAATGGTGCCCAGGAGAAGACTCGAACTTCCACGGCCTTGCGGCCACTGGCACCTGAAGCCAGCGCGTCTACCAATTCCGCCACCTGGGCAGGTGAGGAGGGGGCTAGGTAAAGAAGCTGCGGGGCGCTGTCAACGGCGGGGTGCGGGAGAGCTGCAGCTTGTGCGCTCACCCGCTCCCAGGCGCATCGCCGCATGGACAATCGGCGCGATTTTTGATCTATCCGGCTGGAACCGAATATCCGAGGGACGATTCCCATGCTTCGTGACGAAATCATCACCGTCTTCGGCGGCTCCGGCTTTGTCGGCCGCCATGTCGTGCGCGCCCTGGCCAAGGCCGGCTACCGGGTCCGCGTCGCGACCCGCCGTCCGCACCTGGCGCAGGATTTGCGCGTCATGGGCGTGGTCGGGCAGGTGCAATTGGTCCAGGCCAATATCCGCGTCGAAGCCTCGGTGGAGCGCGCGCTGGATGGTGCCCACGGTGTGGTCAATCTGGTCGGCGTGCTCAGCGAGAGCGGTCGCCAGTCCTTCTCCCGCCTGCACTCGGCCGGCGCCAAGATCATCGCCCAGCTGGCTGCAGCCCGCGGTATCGAGCGCATGGTCCAGGTCTCGTCGATCGGCGCGTCTGCGGACAGCGAGTCGCGCTATGCCCGTTCCAAGGCGGAAGGCGAAGCCCATGTGAAAGCGGCCCTGCCGGGCGCCACCATCCTGCGCCCCTCCATCGTGTTCGGTACGGATGACGGTTTCTTCAACCGGTTTGCGGGCATGGCGCGTTTTGCGCCGGCCCTGCCGCTCTTCGGTGGCGGCAAGTCGCGCTTCCAGCCGGTTTTCGCCGGTGATGTCGCGAAGGCGGTCCTGGCCTCTTTGGAATCCTCCGAGGCCTGGGGCGAGACCTATGAGCTTGGCGGTTCCGGCGTGTACACGTTCGAGGAGCTGATGCGCTTCATCCTCGAGACGATCGACCGCCCGCGCTTCCTGGTTCCGCTGCCCTGGGCAGCCGGCACCGTGATTGCGACGCTGGCCGAGCTGGTGTCCACGATCCTGCCTTTCATCGAGCCGATGCTGACCAATGACCAGCTCAAACAGCTCAAGAAGGACAATGTCGTCTCCGAAGGCGCCAAGGGCCTGGCGGATCTGGGTATCGAGCCCGACACGGTCGATGCCATCGTGCCGGCCTATCTGGAACGCTATCGCCGCTACGGCCAGTTCCACGAACGCCGCGCCTGATCAGATCGCATCCTGTTCTGCAGAAAAGGGCGGGGACGGAAGTCTTCGCCCTTTTGCTTTGCGCGGAGATGTTGCGTGAGGCCTAGCTCGCGGCTGACGGCTTGCGGCGTACGAGGGCGATGAGCACCCAGCCGGCGAGCATCACGGCGACGCCGCCATAACCCAGCAGGCCGTTCCAGGGCCAGACCGGGTTGGCGATGAAGAGAAGTCCCACGCCTGCCACTGCATTGACAGCACCATGCAGACCCGCGGCCGGGATCACACCGCCGCGTTCGCGGACCAGGCTGTGGAAGGGCGTGAGAAGCACCGTGAAGGACAGCATCAGCCCGACGCCCGTCCAGCCCATGTCGCCGTAATTATGGCCCATCAGGATGATCGGTCCGTGCCAGGCGCCCCAGATGAGCCCGATCAGGATCGACATCGGCCAGAAACCCAGCCCGGCCAGGCGCGGTTGCAGCCAGCCTCGCCAGCCCAATTCCTCGCTGAGCAGCAGGAAGACCGTGTTGAAGGCGATACCGACGGGCACGCCGATCATGATCTGCAGGCGGGCGAGCTCCTCCGGCGACATCGGTGATTCCTGGCCGGTAGCCGCCAGCTGGGCAGCGATCGTCGCGGCCGGGTCGCCGGCCTCCTGTCCGAACACATAGAGGGTCAGGGCGACGCTGGCGGCCGACAGGGCGATCGCGATGATCCAGGCCAGTACCGTCCAGAAAATGATAGCGCCCCAGCCGAAACCGCGCAGGCCGAGACTCGCCCAGAACCGGCCCTTGTCGAAAATCAGCGCGGTCACGACGGCGGCGATCGACGGCCCCATCATGTAACCCATCAGCGAGGCGACGCTGTAGACCTGGCCGAGAGCGGCAAATCCGCCGGCCGCATGAATGGCCCAGGCGATGCCCCAGCTGATCCCGAAGGCGAGGACGAGGAATACGGTGATGGCGCGCATCATGGCTCTCCCTTTAATTAGGGAAATTCCTAACATGATGACGGGTGTGCTGTAAAATTATTTAGGGTTTAGCCTAAATAGATCAGCGCCAACAGACCCAGTCCGAGAGCGATCCGGTAGAGGACAAAGGGCATGAAACCGATCCTGTCGACCAGTCTCATCAGGACCGCAATGGCCAGCCAGGCGGCGAAGAAGGAGAGGGCGGCCACGATCAGCCCGTCACCCAGATTGGCGGCCGCGGTCTCGGCGCGCGCCAGCTCGATGACCGATACCAGCGTGAAGGCGACAATCACCGGAATGGCCATGAGCATGGAGAAGCGTGCGCTCTCCTTGCGATTCAGGCCGAGGGCGCGGGCCGCCGTCATGGTGACGCCCGAGCGCGAGGCTCCCGGGATCAGGGCCAGCATCTGGGCCAGGCCGATCAGGAATGCGTCGCGATAGCCCATCGTCTCGGCGGTCTTTATCTGCGGGCCGTAGCGATCGGCGAGCCAGAGCGGCAGCGCGAAGACGAGCGTCGCGATGGCGATCACCAGGGGCGAACGAAGCGCGTCGACGAGATCGAAGACATAGAGCAGTCCGGCCAGGATAATGACCGGAGGCAGGGAGGCGGCCACCAGAAGGGCCAGTCGTCCGCCCGGTGTCATACGGCCCTGCAGCCAGGCCAGCTTGCCCAGAGCGACATCCCGGATGTCACGCCAGAAATAGACGAGCACGGCCAGAAGCGAGCCGGCGTGTGCCATGACGTCGATCAACGGCCCCTGATCCGCCGCGCCGAGAACATCGGGCGCGAGGATGAGATGGGCCGAGGACGAGATCGGCAGAAATTCCGTAATGCCTTGGACTATCGCCAGGATTACGAGATGGAACACGCTCATGCGCTGCCCTTTCGACGGCATTGCGACGCATGATTATCGCTTTCGCCCGGCTTGGCCAATCCGAAGCGCATTGACCGCCCGGCGCAGTGCAACCTAAACCGGGTTCGAGGAGTGCCATGCCACACGACCACATGACAGATCAGGGTGGGCCAGGCCGGTTGTCGGTCGAGGAGGCACGCCGGGTGACCGGCCGGGTCACAGGCCTGTCTGTCGCGATTGCCACCATTCTCACCTTGACCAAGGCGATTGTCTGGTGGATGTCCGGATCGGTCGCCCTGCTGGCTTCGATGGCCGACAGCCTGCTCGACCTCACCGCGTCACTGACCGTGTTTTTCGCCGTGCGTTATGCCGCCTCTCCCGCTGATGAGGAGCATCGTTTCGGTCATGGCAAGGCGGAGGCGATCGCCAGTATTCTCCAGGCCATTCTCGTGGCCGTTTCCGCGGCCCTTCTTCTGCGAGAGGGCGTGGACCACCTGCTCAACCCCTCCCGGATCGAGGCGTCCGGCTGGGCGCTGGGGGTAATGGGCCTGTCGATCCTGCTGACGACTGTCCTTCTGTTTGCCCAGTCGCACGCGCTGAAACAGACCGGCTCGGTGGCGGTCGAGGGCGATCGAGCCCACTATTTCTCCGATCTCGGCGCCAATCTCGCAGTGATCGTGGCCATCGCCGGCTCGGCTTTCGGGGGCTGGCTGTGGCTCGATGCGGCGGCGGCGCTCGGCGTGGCGGCCTGGCTGGGCTGGACGGCGTGGGAAGTGGCCCAGGGCGCGATCAATCAATTGCTCGACCGCGAATTGCCGGACGAGGAACGGGCCCGTATCCAGGCCATCGCCGAGGCGGATCCGCGCATTATCGACATCCACCAATTGCGGACCCGGGCGGCGGGACCACTTGTACACATCCAGTTTCACCTTGCGCTCGACCCGCAACTCACCCTCAGCGAGGCGCATTCCATCCTGGTTGAGTGCGAGCGCAGGCTGATGGAGGCCTATCCGGCTGCTGATATCCTGATCCATGCTGATCCGCATGGTGTGGCCGAACCGCACGGAACCCCTTTCTTCCAGGGCGAGGATGGGGCAAGCAATGCATCTTAGTCCTGCCGCAAAACCGATCTAACCTCCCTCAATGCGTCTGCTCCGCCACTGGCCCCTCGACCCATTCTCCAGACAAGTCCGCATCGTGCTCGACGAGAAATCGCTCAAGCACAAGCTGGAGACCGAAGAGCCGTGGAACCGGCCCGACAGCCTGCTGGCCGTCAATCCGGCTGGTACGACGCCGGTGCTGGAAGACCAGTCCGGCGGCGGTCAGCGCATCATCGTCGAGGCCCGGGCAATCCTGGAATACATCGAGGAGACCACGCCCAGCCCCTGCCTTCTGCCCGGTGGTCCGGCCGAGCGCGCCGAGGCGCGTCGCCTGCAGGACTGGTTCGATCGCAAGTTCGACGGGGAGGTGAATGCCTATCTCCTTCACGAGAAGCTGGAGAAACGCGCCCAGGGCCTCGGCGCGCCCGATCCGTCGGCGATCCGCGCCGGGCGGGATCACCTGCGCTGGCATCTCGATCACATGGCCTGGCTGCTTGAAAAGCGCGACGGCCTGGCCGGGCCGCGCTTCACGCTCGCAGACATCGCGGCAGCGGCGCACCTGTCCTGTGTGGACTATCTCGGTGACGTGCCGTGGGATGAGTTCGACAGCGTCAAACACTGGTATCAGCGCGTGAAATGCCGTCCCGCCATGCGCGGCGTCCTGGAAGACCGCTTGCCCGGCGTCGCCCCCTCGGAGCACTATGCGGACCTGGATTTCTAGAGACCGCATCCGTGCCGCCAGACCCGAAACAGATCGCCCTCGACGCCGGTTTTACCGCGGCGCGCATCTGCCGTGCGGACGAGGCGTGGGACGCGGCCGACCGGCTTTCTCACTTTGTGGCCGAGGGTTATCACGGCACCATGGGCTGGATGGAAGACACGCTGGAAAGGCGGCGTCATCCGAATGCGATGTGGCCGGACGCCCGGTCCGCGGTTGTCGTGGCCCAGAATTACGGCCCCGACATCGACCCGCTTGCCGGTCTCGAACGCACGTCCGAAGCGGTCATCTCGGTCTATGCGCAGAATGCCGATTATCACGATCTGATGAAAAAGCGCCTCAAGCGTTTTGCGCGGGAATTCGTCGCGCAGACGGGTGAGGAGGTGAAGGTCTTCGTCGATACGGCGCCGCTGATGGAAAAACCGCTCGCGGGCAAGGCCGGGCTGGGTTGGCAGGGCAAACATACTAATCTCGTCAGCCGCGAATTCGGTTCCTGGCTCTTTCTCGGCGTGATGCTGACAACGGCCGAACTGGAAGCGGACGCCCCGGAGGAGGATCATTGTGGCTCCTGCACGGCCTGTCTCGATATCTGCCCGACCGATGCTTTCCCGGCGCCATACCAGCTCGATGCGCGGCGCTGCATCTCCTATCTGACGATCGAGCATCGCGGCCCGATACCGGACGAGTTCCGCAAACCCATGGGCAATCGTATCTACGGCTGTGATGACTGCCTGGCCGTGTGTCCGTGGAACAAGTTCGCGCGCGTCACCGAGGAAACGGCCTTCCATCCGCGACCGGAACTGAAAGGGCCGCTTCTGGCGGAATTGGTAGCGCTGGATGATGCGGGTTTCCGCCAGGTCTTCACGGCGTCGCCGGTCAAGCGGATCGGTCGCGAACGCTTCATCCGCAATGTGCTGCTCGCCATCGGCAATTCGGGCGATGCAGACCTGTTCGATCCGGCTGCAACCCTGCTTGGCGACGCTTCGCCGGTCCTGCGCGGCGCGGCGGTCTGGGCCCTGCTGGAACTGGATCCTGAGCGGGCGGCAAACCTTGTTCCGGCGGTCGAGGCGGACAAGACAGTCCAGGCCGAATGGTGTCGTATAAAAACTCTTGGTGAGTATTCAGACGCCGTTATCCATTTTTCAAACTCTTCATCGGCATAACGTATGCAATCTTGCCGGACACCAGTTCTGCTGGCCCGGCTCTTTGAAGCCTTCAACCGCCGATGCCATGACGGATACGGGAAACAGCGACGGACAGGATTTTGCGGATCAGATCTCGGTTCTGATCTGTGAGAGCAGCCAGGTCCAATTGCGCATCCTTTCCCAGGCGGTCGAGGAGGCAGGCTACGCGGTCCAGACGGCAACAAATGCCGAAGAGGCCCTGGAACTTCTCAAACTCATGCCGTCGGACATTTTCCTGACGGGTATCGAGGTGGGCAAGGTCAACGGGCTGGAGGCCTGCTGGTCCCTGAAATCCAACGCCGACACGGAGTCGATCTACACGATCGTCATCACGGCCTCCGGACAGGAGCGCCGGCTGGAGGAATCACTCGACGCCGGCGCCGATGACTTCATCCGGAAGCCGGTGAACATGACCGAGCTGAGGGCCCGCCTGCGTGCGGCCTCGCGCCTTGTTCGCATGCAGAAGCAATTCCGCCGCCTCGCCGAGACTGATGCCCTGACCGGCGCCGCCAATCGCCGCGCATTCATGCAGTATCTGGAGATGCAGTCGGAGAAGGCGCGACGGCACGAGACACCGGTGTCGGTCGTGATGATCGATCTCGATCACTTCAAGTCGGTCAACGACACCTACGGACACGCGACAGGCGACCGGGTCCTGATCCAGACCGTCAGGGAAGTGCAGTCCTGCCTGCGGGATCGCGACCTGCTGGGCCGGCTGGGCGGCGAGGAATTCGCCGTCGTCCTACACGATACCCAGCTGGAACAGGCCGCCATGGTCGCCGAACGCATTCGCGAGACGATCGAGCGCATGAAGGTCGAGAATGATGACGGCGAGCGTTTCCCGGTGACCGGGAGTTTCGGCGTGGCTTCGGTGCAGCTCAAGCATGGGCTGGATACGCCAGACAGCCTGCTGCAGGCCGCCGACGAGATGCTCTATTTTTCCAAGCAGAATGGCCGCAATCGCGTCACGCTTGCGAAGCCGGGGCCCGACACGGCGCTGCGTGAAGCCGGCTGACCCTCAGCTTTCGCCGGCGAGCCGGCGTGCTTCCAGAATCCGACCGCGAAGAACCAGGATGTCGATATCCTCGGGTGCGCGCATCCGTGCCTCCTCGATATCGGCGAGTGCGGCCTCGCGGTCACCACCTTCCAGCCGGGCCTGGGCGCGCATCGACCAGCTTTCGGCCAGGTAGGGCGCCGTATCCACCAGGATTTCCGCATCGCGGTTCAGGGCCTGCCAATCACCCAGGTCGAGATTGGCTTTGGCCCGGGCGATCAGAAGATGCGGGTTTTCGGGCGCCAGGGTCAGACCAGTCGAATAACTTGCGACCGCTTCCTCGGACCGTCCCGCGCGTGACCAGGCCTCTCCGGCGGCGACCAGTTGTGCAAGCCGGGTCGCCTGGCTGTTGCCCGGGCGCGGGATGATGGCGAGATCGTCGAGAATGGCGGCGCCCACTTCCATCTCGCCAAGCGCGATCAGGGACAGGGCCTCGCAATGGCGTGCCGGCCAGCCACCGCCCTGCATGCGCCAGGTCTGTGCTTCCTCGAGGGCGTCGTCGGCATCCCGCTCGACCCGGTCGAGACAGGCAGAGAAGCGCACCTGTTCGGCAACAGCCCCGGTCGGCTGGGCGTGAAGCGCGGACGTGAGAAGGAATGCGCCGGTGAGGGCGGTCGAGAGAAGACGCATGAAAGAACTCGGGGATGGAATTCGTCGGGGGTGACGCAACTCATACTAGGCCAGCGCATGCGTCCGGTCGAATCCTGATCTGTCATTGCTCATTACCATTCCGATAGGATTTCGAACGAAACTCACCGCGGCGTCGACGGTGAAAGAAGCAGGGTTTGTCATTGGGTCTTGCTTGTGAAACAAGACGATAGGCGTGGGAGCGAAGAGGGGCGCCCGGTTCGAGAATGATCGTTCTTCAAGTCATACCGCAGCTTGATGCCGGAGGTGCCGAGCGGACGACGATCGAAGTCGCCGAGGCCATCGTGGCAGCGGGCGGCCGTGCCCTGGTCGCCAGCGAGGGCGGCCGGCTCGAGGCCGAGCTCGCGGCGATCGGCGGAGAACTGTTCCGTCTGCCGGTCGCGTCCAAGAACCCGTTCGCGCTTTGGCAGAACACCCACCGGATGGTCCGGATCATCATGCGCGAGGGGGTCGACATCATTCATGCCCGTTCGCGGGCTCCGGCCTGGAGCGCGAAATGGGCGGCCGATCGTACGCCCGCACACTTCGTGACGACCTATCACGGTACCTACAATGCCCGCTCCGGCCTCAAGCGCCGCTACAATTCCGTTATGGCGAAGGGCGAGCGGGTCATCGCCAATTCCTGTTTCATTCGCGATCACATCATGGCCGAACACGGTCTGGACGCGTCCGATATCACCGTCATCCCGCGCGGTGTCGATCTCGAGCGTTTCGATCCGGTGGCCGTTGAGCCGGAACGTGTGAACGCACTCGCCCGGGACTGGTCCATCGACCTGTCGACCGACCGGCCGATTGCGCTGTTTCCAGCGCGCCTCACCGGGTGGAAGGGGCAGCGCGAAGCTCTGCGGGCCATGGGCCAGCTGAAGGCCGAGGGCGCAGACCTGCCGCTCCTCCTGCTGGCCGGAGACGCCCAGGGGCGGGATGCCTATGTCGAGGAATTGAGAGCGCTGATCGGCGAGCACGCCCTGCAGGACCGCGTGAAGATCGTCGGGCATTGTTCGGACATGCCGGCGGCCCTGGCGATGAGTGATCTTGTTCTCACCCCGTCGATCGAACCGGAAGCGTTCGGCCGCACGGCTGCCGAGGCCGGGGCGATGGGCGTGCCGGTGATCGCCGCCGACCATGGCGGCGCGCGAGAAGTCATAGAAGCCGGCGTGACCGGCTGGCGCGCTCGGCCCGGTGATGTGTCCGACCTGGCCGGTGTCATCAGGACCGCGATGACCATGCCGGACGAAGCGCGCAAGGCGATGTCTGTCGCAGCCCAGGACCGGGTCCGGGCGAATTTTTCCTCGACCAGCCTGCAAGCCGCGACTTTGCGCGTCTATCGTGAAGTTCTAGAGTGACCTGATGAGTGATCCGCAGCGCAATATTGTCTATCTCCTGCATTGGGGCGATCTGACCTCGACGGTCCGCATGCTGGTGGCCGCGAAAATGATCCGCGAGGCCCATAAGCGTGACCGGATCGTGCTGCTGACCACGCCCGAATACGAGGCCTTTCTCAAGCATTGTCCCTTCTTCAATTCAGTCGAGATCGACGCGAAACCGGATTCGCGCGCTCTGGCCGGCGTGCGGGACAAGCGCATGAAGGCGATGCATCCCGTCCGGGTCTATGACCTGGTTGGTGATTCCGATTCCAAGCGCATGAAACGCCTCTTCCGTTTTTCGAAGACGGAATTCATCGCCGTCGAGAATCGCGGTCGCGAGGACCAGCATCCGGTGGACGTTCTGGCCGGTTCGATCGGCGAGATCACGGGGCTGGGAATTTCAGAATATCCGCTGGGCGGTGCGCCCGCTCCCGATGCGTCCTGGGTGGACTATCTCGCCAAGAAGTCACGCATGCTGGATCCTGAATATTTCGGCCTGAACGGAGCCTTCGCCCTCCTGGCGCCCGCCGGGGATGGTGTGAAGGCAACGCTGCGCTGGCCCGCCGAGCGCTGGGCGGCTCTGGCCCATGAACTCCTGCAGGCGGGGGTGACGCCGGCGATTATCGGCGGTCCCGATGTCCGTGAGGTGGGTCGACATGTGGCGCATGTCTCGCCCGGTGCCCGTGACCTGACCGGCAAGGCCAAGCTCACCCAGCTCTCCGGACTGGCTCGCCGCACGCGATTCATCTTTGCCGAGGATACACCGTTGATGCACTTGCTGGTCGCGTCGGGCGCGCCGGCCCTGGCGCTCTATCCCGGCGAGGAGGATCCGACCCTGCGCGCGCCGCGTGGTGATGAGGCGGTCATCCTGATGCACGCGCCCAGCCTGGCCCAGGTGACGCCGGAAGAGGCGATGAACGCCATGCGGTTTGCCGGCGGATTCGACGAGGCGCCGGCTCCTGCAATCGCGTGACAAGTCCGCACCGCAACTGTCCCGCGACCCTTTCAGCGGCAGCTCGGCCTTGCAGATTGTGATCGATTGACCATATTTGCCGCCTTTCCGCACCGCAGAGGCCGGATTCCGGCAATTGGGGCTTGATCCCGTGCCGTCGCGGGAGGATTAGTAGAGTACTGTTTATTGGCCACCAGGGAGAAGCTTCCATAGCCCGCAGACCACATCACGCGCAGCCGCCCAAGAAAGAGGGACCGCGCACCAACAGAGACATTCGTGTTCCGCGAGTGTTGCTCATCGACGAAAACGGCGAAAAACAGGGCGTCATGCCTGTCGAGGCTGCGCTTGAAGCAGCCGCGGAAGCTGGACTCGACCTTGTCGAAGTGTCCCCGAACGCCGATCCGCCGGTCTGCAAGATTGTCGATTATGGCAAGCTGAAATACCAGGAACAGAAGAAGAAGGCCGAAGCTCGCAAGAAGCAGAAGACGGTCGACATCAAGGAAATCAAGATGCGTCCGAATATCGACGTGCATGATTACCAGGTGAAGACGAAGGCCATGCATCGCTTCTTCGAGGCCGGCGACAAGGTGAAGGTCACGCTGCGTTTCCGCGGCCGTGAGATGGCTCACCAGGATCGCGGCATGGACATCATGCGACGCGTCAAGGAAGACTTCGACGAGGTCGCCAAGGTCGAGTTCGAGCCCAAGCTCGAAGGCCGGCTGATGGTAATGGTGATGGCGCCTCGATAGGCGCCATTTCCCCGACTGCGCGGAAAATGTGACGGAAGCCTGCCGATTTGACGGCGGTGGCATTCAGTCGCGGTTCACCCCCGAAGGTTTGTGATGATTTCATCACCTACACGTGCTCAAATGTGCGCGTGAAACAGGTCTATCAGGCCTGTTTCCCATTCAGGGGGAATGAATGAATATACGTCTCACCACTGCGATCTTCGCAGCGCTGATCCTGCCGCCGGCAGCCAGCGCCCAGGACGCGGGAGCCGCGCCGACTTTCGGTGAAGTATCCCTGTCCTCCGGCTTTACGCCGGATCCCTACATGGTCGAATTGCGATCCGGAGGATCCATCGATGCCGCCCGCACCCTGGGCGGCAATTGCGTTGGGTTTGTCGCATCGGCCCCGGACTTCGATCTCTATTTCAACGCCGGGTCCCTGCCGCTGATCATCTCGGTCGCGGCCGCTGCGGACACGACCCTGGTTATCAACGGGCCGGACGGCGAGTGGTATTGCGATGACGACAGTGGAGACGGGCTCAACCCGTCGATCCGTTTTGCGGCTCCGCAGACCGGGCTCTACGATATCTGGGTCGGTACCTATGCCGACAACTCGCTCCAGGAGGCGACTCTGTCGATCTCCGAACTGGTCAGCCAGTAGCGAATGAGGGGAATGGACATGAAAAGACTCACGACTGCCTTGAGCGCCGCCGCACTTGCCGCCGCGCTTGGATGGAACGCCCAGGCCCAGGACTGGAGCGCGGCGCCGGCCTATGGCTCGATCGAGCTCAATGCGGGTTTTGCCGATGACCCGACCTCGATCCCGGTTCGCGCCGGCGGGGCGATCAATGCCAGCAATGTGGATGGTGCCTGTTTCGGCTACATCACCCATCAGCCGTCCTACAATCTTGAATATGATGCCGGCGGGTTCGACCTGTTCATCTCGGCTGCTTCCGACGAGGACGCGGTCCTCGTGGTGAATGCGCCGGACGGCAGCTGGCACTGCAATGACGACGCGCCGGGCCAGGGCCTCAATCCGGGGGTCAATTTCGATAACCCGCAATCCGGCCTCTACAATATCTGGGTCGGTTCTCTCAGCTCCGGCTCCGGTTTCGAGCCGGCGATGCTGCACATCTCCGAAATCGGTTTCTTCAGCGACAATGCCTATTCGCGCTCGCCGAACGCCAATCTCCAGCCGCACGCGGGTACGGTGAACCTCAATGCCGGCTTCAGCGATGATCCGCGCACGCTCGCGGTTCAGGCCGGTGGTGATCTCGACGCGTCCCGCGGCACATCCGGCCAGTGCTGGGGACAGGTCTCCGAGGCACCGGATGTCTGGCTGAACTACTCCTCGTCCGATACCTTTGATCTCTTCCTGTCCATGCAGGCCGACGCCGACACGACCCTGGTCGTCCAGGACCCGTCCGGTAACTGGCATTGCGATGATGACGAGGCCGGTGATCTCAATCCGGGCGTCCACATCCCGGACCCGCAGACGGGCCGCTACGCCGTCTGGGCCGGCCGCTATTCCCAGGGCCCGCTCACCGATGCGACCCTGTTCATCTCCGAGCTTGGCTTCCTGGGCGGTGTCGTGGAACCGGCGGTTCTCGACTATTCCCTGCCGTCGAATTTCGGCTCCGTCGAACTGCAGGCCGGTTTCACGCCGGACCCGCACAATGTCGACGTGATGGCTGGCGGCAATATCGACGTGTACGAAGCGGTCGGGCAGAATTGCCGCGGCTTTGCCAGCACGGCTCCCGATTACGACCTCACCTACGAGGCGGGCAGTCTCGATCTCTACATCTCTGCAAGCTCGGACGGTGACGCGACGATCGTCGTCAACGCACCGGACGGCAGCTGGTGGTGCGATGACGACAGTGCGGGCAATCTCAATCCGGGTGTGCGTTTCGACGCCCCGGAAAGCGGTCGCTACGACATCTGGGTCGGCACCTACGGCGAGAGCGGTCTCGAGCCGGCCGTCCTGCACATTTCCGAACTCGGCTTCGGTGATGCCTATCTGTCGGATGCGGCGCTCGACTTCACGCTGGACGCCAATTACGGCGGCATCGAGCTGGAGGGCGGTTTCATTCCGGATCCGCACACGGTCGATCTCATCGCCGGTGGTCCGATCAGTGCTGCTGATGGCGCTCACGCGACCTGCCGTGGCCATGTCACGGCCGCTCCGGACTACGAGCTGACCTACACGCCGTCGAGCCTGGATCTCTACATCTCGGCCATTTCCGACTCCGATACCACGCTCGTCATCAATGATCCGAACGGCAACTGGATCTGCAATGACGACAATAATGGTCTCAATCCGGGCGTCGCCTTCGAGAACCCGTCCGCCGGTGTCTACGACATCTGGGTCGGCACCTATCGCGAAGGTCCGGGCGCCGAAGCGCAATTGCGGATCTCCGAACTCGGTTTCGAAGACTGATCACGCTGACATGGCCTTGAAGACGGCGGTGCTCCCGGGCGCCGCCGTTTTTGTTTGAGCCTGCCAGGCTGTGCATTTCTTATTGATCGCGCGAAACAGCGCTTGGCGCGCCGGAAATGTTATACTATATCACCGGTCGCACTGTACGGGTTCGCGCACCATGCTGAATATCTTCCGGTCTGCAGACAAGGCGGCGTCGCTTGACGCGACAGGCATTGGCCTGTCCGCGCTCTGTGTCGTGCATTGCCTTCTCTTCCCGACCGCAGCGGCTGCGGCCCCGCTTTTCGCTCCTGGTCTCGCTGAATTCTTCGGCGCCAGCCATGACTGGCATATCGGCCTGCTTGCGGTTGCGGCTCCGATCTCGCTCGGCGGACTGATCTGGGGTGCCCGCGTGGCGGAGGCCGGTTTGAAGATCATCGCGATCGGCGTGTTTGGCCTGATCCTCATGGCGATCGGCGCAGCACACTGGCTGGGCCCGACGGCGGAAACCCTGGTCACCCTGGCCGGCGTCTCCATTCTTGCGGGCGCACATCTGGCTAACTGGCGGGCCCGTGCGCGTGCCGGACACGATCATCGCCGGGATTGCGGCATGTGCGAGACCGAGGACGGTGCGGCTCACTGACGCCGGTGTGCCGGGACTCCCTACAAGGCTTGCATTCCTCGCCTGTGCGCGTATAACCCCCGCTCTTCAAACACCAGCTCGCCGGGCCAATTTCGACATGCCCGCTGGCTGAACCATCTACCCAGACAGGCTCCGGCCTGTCCGAAAAGGAGATCGAAATGTCGAAGATGAAGACCAAGAGCGGCGCCAAGAAGCGCTTCAAGCTCACTGCCACGGGCAAGGTGAAGTCTGGTCAGGCCGGCAAGCGTCACGGCATGATCAAGCGCACCAACAAGCAGATCCGCAACCAGCGCGGCACGACGACCCTGTCGCCGCAGGATGCGAAGATCGTCAAGAAATTCCTCCCGAACGGCCTCTAGGCCGCTGGCACCGAGTTAGGAGCACTCAGCTATGTCCCGAGTTACATCCGGTCCGGCACAGGCCGCCCGCCACAAGAAAGTCATCAAGAAGGCGAAAGGCTATTACGGCCGCCGCAAGAACACCTTCCGCGCTGCCGTCCAGGCCGTGGAGCGTGCAGGCCAGTACGCCTATCGCGACCGTCGCGCCAAGAAGCGCAATTTCCGTCGCCTCTGGATCCAGCGCATCAATGCCGGCGCCCGCCTGCATGGCATGACCTATTCCGCCTTCATGAACGGTCTGACCAAGGCCGGCATCGAAGTCGACCGCAAGGTCCTGTCCGACATCGCCATCCGCGAGCCGGAAGCGTTTAAGAGCCTGGTTGACCAAGCGCGCGCCGCGCTGGGCTGATCCCGGCTGAACAAGTTCAGGAAAAGGCCCGCAGGCGCAAAGCCGGCGGGCCTTTTTCTTTGACCATCGCGCAACCGCCGCCCCGCGGTGTCGACAGGTCAAAAACCAAAGGCTAAACCCACACCGACTGGTAAGGGCGAGACTATGAGCGAAACCATCGATCTGGACACACTGGAACAGGATGTCCGCACGCAAATCGACGCCGCGACCGACGAGGCCGGCCTGGATGCCGTGCGCGTCGCTGCCTTGGGCAAGAAGGGCTCGGTTAGCCTGATGATGCGCGGGCTGGGCAAGATGACGCCGGAAGAGCGCCAGGTCATGGGACCGGCTCTCAACGGTCTCAAGACCCGGCTCAATGACGCCATCACTGAACGCAAGACCGCCCTCGAGAATGCAGCCCTCGATGCCGCGCTCGCCAGCGAGACCGTCGATGTGAGCCTGCCCGTTCGCCCGGAAGCCACCGGGTCCATCCACCCGGTCAGCCAGGTGATGGAAGAACTCGCGGTGATTTTCGCCGATATGGGTTTCGAGGTCGCCGAAGGACCGGACGTGGAAGACGATTTCCACAATTTCACGGCCCTGAACTTTCCGCCGGGCCATCCGGCGCGCGATACCCAGGACACCTTCTTCATGAAGCCGGACGCCGATGGTGGCCGGAAAGTCCTGCGCACGCACACCTCGCCGGTTCAGATACGCACCATGATGAGCCAGAAGCCGCCGATCCGCATCATCGTGCCAGGTCGTGTCTATCGCTGTGACTGGGACCAGACGCACACGCCGATGTTCCACCAGGTGGAAGGCCTCGTCATCGACAAGGAAACCCATATGGGTCACCTCAAGGGCTGTCTGATGGATTTCATCGCGGCCTTCTTCGAGACCGACAAGGTCGAGGCGCAATTCCGTCCGCACCACTTCCCCTTCACCGAACCGTCTGCCGAGATGGACGTGAAATACGAGCGTGTCGGCCAGGCCGTGAAGGTCGGCCAGGGCGACAAGTGGATGGAGATCCTCGGCTGCGGCATGGTCCATCCGAACGTGATCCGCAATTGCGGTCTCGATCCGGATGAATACCAGGGCTTCGCCTTCGGCATGGGCGTGGATCGCCTTGCCATGCTGAAATATGGCGCGCCGGATCTGCGCGACTTCTTCAATTCCGATGCGCGCTGGCTGAACCATTACGGTTTCAGCCCGCTGCTGCAGGCCAATCTGGCGACCGGTCTGAGCTGATGGCGACGGTCGCACTCTCTTCCGGGTCATTCCGGCTCTCGATCTCTGATGAGATCGGGGGAGGAGAGTATGCGCTTATCGGTCTAGCTTCCGAGATCGGGTCCGCGGAGGCTCGCGTTTACAGTCTAGATCTGGAGGGCCTTGTCGGCGAGCTGGACAGGCTGGTTAGCCGCATGCGCGGCGATTTTCACTTCGAGTCGCTAGAAGGCGATTTCGGATTGAAGTGCACATTCAAGAAACTCGGACATATCGAAGTCGACGCTCGATTGAGCGATGTCGGCAGAAGTTCGGACTTCTACGCGACCACGACCATAGACCAGAGCTATTTGCCGGACTTCATCGCATCCGCGCGTTCGTTGAATTTGACTACGGTGAATGGCTGATGCTCCGCTGGCTCAAGACACATAACCAGTCCCTGACCTCGATGGCCGCTATCTTGGTCAGCGTGATCGCGCTCTATGTCGCGTGGGACCAGTCGCGTGTGATGCGGGCCCAGCAGCATGGGTCTGTTGTGCCGGTGATCCAGATTGACGGGTTTCTGTCGAGCTCGCCTGAATCCCGGTCCATGGGTCTACGACTGAACAATAACGGTGTGGGCCCGGCTGTGATCGAACACGTCCAGCTGGTTCGGGAGGGCGAGGTGACTGAGGACTGGCGTCCGGTCACCTATAGACTGCCCGCGGACTTCGACGTGTCCTGGTCGAGCGTTGTCGGGCGCGTTCTCGCACCGGGTGGTTCGGTTGAGCCGATTGCCTTCACATGGGACCGGGCAGATCTGGACGATCCCGCCTTTGCCGACTTGCTGGAAGAGTGGGTGAAGTGGGACATGCAGGTCTGTTACTGCTCGGTCTTCGATCGGTGCTGGACGGTCACGGCGGATTCGGGTGCGCGTACTCCGGTTCGGCAATGTCCGGTTTCCGAAACGGATGTGTTCGAAGTGTTCGGCCAGACCGACAGCGATCAGACACTGCGTCGTGAGATGCCAGAGACATCACCTGAATCCCAACTCGAGCCGGCCTCGAGTGAAAATTGATTTTTGACAAGACAAGCGACGGCGGGAGCCGACCATGAAATTCCCTCTTTCCTGGCTGAAATATCACCTCGAGACCGACGCCTCCCTGCAGGAGATTGCGGACGCCATGACCATGGCGGGTCTGGAGATCGAGGATATCGACAATCCGGCCGAGAAATTTGCCGAGTTCACGGTCTGTCACGTCAAGGATGCGGTGAAACATCCCGATGCCGACAAGCTGCGCGTCTGCACGGTCGACACCAAGGATGGCGAGAAACAGATCGTCTGCGGTGCCCCGAACGCCCGCGCCGGCATGTATGCCGTCTACGCGCCGCTCGGTACCTATATTCCCGGCCTCGATTTCGCGCTCGACAAGAAGCCGCGCAAGATCCGCGGCGTGGAAAGCCACGGCATGATGTGTTCCGCCAAGGAGCTGGAGCTCGGCGAGGACCATGACGGTATTATCGATCTGGACGGTGAGTGGGAGGTCGGTACGCCGGCTGTCGCCGCGCTCGGCCAGGATGATCCGGTGCTCGATTTCGAGGTCACGCCGAACCGTCCCGACTGGCTGGGTGTACGCGGTATTGCCCGCGACCTGGCCGCCACCGGGATCGGTACGTTCAAACATGTTCCGACCGACGCCCAGCCGGGCACTTTCCCGTGCCCCGTCGATATCGAGCTGGAATGGCCCGAGGCCTGTCCGGTGTTTGCCGGCCGCCTGATCCGCGGTGTGAAGAATGTCGAGAGCCCGGACTGGCTTAAAAAGGCGCTGACCTCGATCGGCCTGCGTCCGATCAATGCGCTCGCCGACATCACCAACATGATCTCCTATGATCGCTGCCGACCGCTGCACGTCTATGATGCGGCAAAGCTTTCGGGTCCGATCCGGGTGCGTCGCGGCGCCGGTGAGGGCGATCGTTTCGAAGCGCTCGACAACAAGGAATACACGCCCTCAAACGAGCAGTGTGTGATCTCTGACGACGAGCGCTGTCTCGGCTTCGGCGGCATCATGGGCGGCACCTATTCCGGCTGTGAAAGCGATACGACGGACGTCTTCATCGAGGCGGCCTGGTTCGATCCGAAGATCACGCGTGCGACCGGTAAGGCGACCGGTATCGACAGCGATGCAAAATACCGTTTCGAGCGCGGTGTCGACCCTCAGACCCCGGCCGAGGGCGTCGAATATGCCACGCGCCTGATCCTCGAGATCTGCGGCGGCGAAGCGTCCGAGCTCAAACTGGTCGGCGAAACGCCGGCACCGCCGGCTCCGATCGAATTCCCGCTCTCCGAGGTCAAACGACTGACGGGCATGGACCTGCCGCGTGAGGAGATCATCCGCATCCTGGAAACGCTCGGCTTCACGCCGAAGGGTGATGGCGATGTGCTGACCGTGGGCGTGCCGAGCTGGCGCATGGATTGCGAACAGAAGGCCGATCTGGTCGAGGAGATCGCGCGCATCCACGGTTACGACAAGCTGGAGGCCATCTCCATGCCGCGTCCGCCCGTGCGCCGCGAAGCCCCGGCCACGCCGATGCAGCTGCGTGCCCGTTATGCGCGCCGGGCGCTGGCCGGCCGTGGTTACAACGAGACCGTCACCTGGTCCTTCTGCGAGCGTAATGAAGCTGCCCTGTTCGGGGGGCATGGCGAGGGTCTGGAAGTCGACAATCCGATTTCCTCCGAACTCGACGTGATGCGTCCGACGGCTCTGATCCATCTGCTCAAGGCTCTGCAGGCCAATGCCGATCGCGGCGAGGATGATGCCCGCCTGTTCGAGGTCGGTCCGGTCTATCTGACCGACCAGCCCGACGGTCAGCGTCTGGTCGCCACCGCCGTGCGGCGGATTGCGTCCGGTCGTCATTGGACCGGCAGCCAGGCTCCTGACGTGTTCGACGCCAAGGCCGATGTCCTGGCGGCGCTGGCTGCAGCCGGTGCGCCGACCGCCTCGCTTCAGGTGGCCGCCGAGGCCCGTGACTGGTGGCATCCGGGCCGGTCCGGTGTGCTGCGCCTGGGTCCGAAAAACGTGATGGCCGAATTCGGCGAAATCCATCCGCGCGTACTCAAGGCGCTCGACGTTGATGGTCGCGTGCTGGCGTTCGAGATCGTGCTGGACAATATCCCCCTGCCCAAGAAGTCCTCGGGCCTGAAGGCGCGCAGCCAGCTCGACCGGGCCGACCTGACGCCGGTGCGGCGTGATTTCGCCTTCCTCGTCGACAAGGGTGTAGCCGCTGACTCGCTCCTGCGTGCCGCCCGTGGTGCCGACAAGGCGCTGATCTCCGACGTGACCCTGTTCGATGTCTATGAAGGCCAGGGCGTGCCGGAGGGGCATGCCTCGCTCGCCATCGAGGTCACGCTCCAGCCCCGCGACAAGACGCTGACGGATGAGGAAATCGACGCCGTCGCCGACAAGGTCGTGGCGAAGGTGACGGGCGCCACCGGCGGCTCGCTGCGCAGCTGATGACGACGGGCGCTGATCCCCGGCGACTGGCGAATGCCGGTCCGGAGGAGCAGCGCGCCTTCCTGGTTGATGCGGTCCTCGCCGACCCGGTCAATGCCGTGGTCCTCGAGCGGGCGTATGAGCTGGGCCTGCCGGATCACGCCCTGATGGCCGGCAGTCTCTACAAGGCGGTCTGGAATGCTCTGACGGGCCGGGCACCTGGGCATGGCGTGAATGATTATGACGTCGCCTATTTCGATGACAGCGATCTGGGCTTTGAGGCCGAGGATGTGGTGATCCGGCGGTGCGCTCCGGTATTTGCGGACCTGCCGGCCGAGGTCGAGGTCTGCAACCAGGCGCGCGTGCATATCTGGTTCAGCAAGAAATTCGGCGTCGAGCGCAAACCCCTGGTCGATACGGCCGATGCGGTGCGCCATTTCGCGTCGAAAACCCACGCCGTGGCCTTGCGCTGGAGTGGGCCGGGCGAGATGGATGTCATCGCGCCCTTTGGTCTCGATGCGCTCTTTTCCCTGCGTGTGGAGCCCATGCCGGGAATCGCCAATCCCGACGGATGGAATCACAAGATCGCCGAACAGGCAGTGCTCTGGCCCGAGATCGACTTCGTCCCCGCCGAATCGCCGTGATCCGCGTCACGTTCGGATTCGCGTGAATGGGGAAAATATAAGATTTTCGCGCAACCCATTGGGGAAATTGTCCAATTCCACTGCGAGTTGAACGGTTTTTTGTGGAATCTCGCCTTGCGCGTATGGCGCCGGCCAAAACTCGCGTCTAGAGTGGTTAACCAAGGGTGAAGGTAACTCGGTCTGCCACTGGGGAGTGTTGGGCCGGATGACCGCGCAGGATCGGGGCCTCCGACGGGGGAGCTGGTCGGCAACGTCGGGGGAGGTGTTAGCGCATCATGCTGGAACGGTGGACTGCCTTCCTGGCCCAGGCTGCGGCCACGGTCGTGGTCGTGATCGGCCTCATTGTGCTCCTCTCCTATACCCATATGAGCAGTTATCGCGCCGGGCTCTGTGCCAACGGTGCCTGCGAGGAAGAGACGGCTGATCTGCGGGATGGTCCGATGATCGAGCCGGCGCCCCGTATCGAACCCGCCACCATCAATCCCGACGGACGCATGCAGAGCGCTGCGGCGCTGATCCCGGCATCCCAGGACAGCGGCAGTGCACGGCTACAGCCGGATCCTCCGCCCTCGGTCCGTCCGAGCCGGAACAATCGTGACAATGATCGTGACTCGACAAGCCGGACCCGGTCGTCGCGGACGTCCTCCTATCTCGGCTCTCCGGGTGAGGAAATATGCTACGGGTCGGGCGAGGATCCCAGTGAGGCGGCGATCGCCCGCTGCTGGCTCCGCGTGGGTGACGCCTACCAGGCCGTCGGCGAGATCGACAGCGCCCGCGAGGCCTGGAATGAAGCTCTTATTGTCGGGTCCGAAACCGGTGGTGCCCAGGCTTCCCTGACCGCTCATCAACGTCTGCAGGGCGCCGTTCTCGCACGGTCCTGCCCGACCACGCCGCAGAGTCTCGCCCGGATCGCCAACGGGTTCGACCGCCAGGATGTGAATGGCGAGATCATCAGTCTTCGTCTGCGCCAGAACGCATTGTCTGCGCTGGGCTATTACGCGGACTCGGTGGACGGCGAATACGGGCCGAACACGCGCCGGGCCGTGCGCGATTTCCAGGCCGATATGGGTTTTGACCAGACCGGCGCGCTCAATCCGCAGGAGACGGTCGACCTGATCTGCCACGCCGCTGTAACAGCGCGGGATTCCGGGGCCCAGAACCTGCTCGGCATCATGTTCGCGACCGGTCTCGGCGTGGACCTGAATGTCGATATGGCGACGGAATGGTTCGAGATCGCTGCGACGCGCGGTCATCCCGAGGCCAATTTCAACCTGGCCCTGGTTTACGGGACCGGCACGGTGCAGGGCAGTTATCGCCTGTGCGGTGTCGTCGAGAGCCCGGAGCGCGCGGACAGTTATCTGCGCCGCGCTGCGGAGCTCGGTCACGCCCGGGCAGGTTATCTGCGTTCGCGCCAGGGCGGCGGCGATCCGGCCACGCGCTGGTCTCGCATCGCGGAGCAATTGCTGACAGAAGCGCGCCAAGATGGTGATCGCTTCTATCTCGCCTGGCAGCGCCGGCTGGAAGAGGCCGAGCTGCAGGCAGTCGCCGGGGCGCTACAGCCCGGCTGTTACATGGAATCAGTAGAGGAACGGCAAGCGCCGTCGGACGGATATGGCCGCTGAGCCAGCGCGCCGGCACACCCGTGCGGGAGTTTGAATGATGAAAAAGATCGGAATCGCCCTGAGCCTCGTGGCCCTCGCCGGCTGTGCGTCGACGACCTCGCAGACCGCCCAGCCCCAGCCGCGTCCGCAACCGCGCCCGCCCATCGTGCGGGCTCCGGCGCCCGATGCCGTCCTGGATGCGCGAAGCATGTGTTCTGCGGTGTCCTACGAGGAGGACCGCAACCGCCTGCTCTGGGCTGCCCAGGAATTGCGCAACAATATCGCCGTGATGGAAGCCGAGGCCGAGCCGGAGACGTTGGACCGGCAGAGCCGCCGTTCGCCGAATGCCTATGGCGGGCCGGATCCGGATTCCGTGTCGAGCACGCTCTATCTCGTGGCGCAATTCGAGGCCGAACTCGATGGTTCCTACGATGCCGTCGTGCAGAACTGCCGCGTCTACAATCAGTGCATGATGCGGAATAATTATTCCGAGGCGAGCTGTTCGCGTTCGGCCGACATGTGGGAAGCCAGCCAGGTGCGTTTCCACCAGCTTGCCGACCGGATGTCGGAAGTGCGTGAGCGCGTCGCCCTGAATTGCCGTACCTGTGGCACCCCGCGCTCCAGCGGATCGAGCGCCTCCGGCAGTACAGGCAGCAGTTCCGATCGCCGCCTTGGCGGCTATTCGACCGGCGGCTAGGCCGGGGCAGTTTCCCGGTCGGCCTGTCGCAGGATCTGAACGGCCGAGCTCAGGAACAGGCCCGCCATGATGGCGGCCACGATCACGTCCGGCCAATGCGTGCCGCTCAGGAAGACCAGTCCCGCAGAGACGAAGACGGCGATATTGCCAATCGCGTCATTGCGCGAGCACAGCCAGACCGATCTCACATTGGCGTCTCCATTGCGCCATTTCAGCAGGATGGCCACGCTGACCAGATTGGCGAGCAGGGCAAGCAGGGCAATTCCGCCCATGAGTTCTGCCTGCGGGCTGACACTGAAGACGGCGCGGTAGAGCGCCAGGCCGAGAATGCCCAATCCCATGATCACGAGTGTCCAGGCCTTGAAACGGGCAGCCCGGGCGCGGGTCTCGACGCTGCGGCCAATCGCCCACAGCGAGAGACCGTACGTCGCGGCATCAGCGAGAAAGTCCAGTGCGTCCGCCTTGAGCGCCTGTGACGCAGCCGCGGCACCGAAGACCATCTCCACCACGAACATCGCGGCATTGATGATGATGACGGCCACCAGCGCGCGCTTGAAGGCCGGCGCCGTTCCGTCGAATTCCTGATCATTGCCGCAACAGGCCGACACGATTTTCTCCTTGCGTCGATCGATTTTGGCCAGCCTAATATCTCTAGCGACTAGAGGTTCAAGCGCGAATGTCAGACCTGTCCATCGGCGTGTTGTCGCGGCAGAGCGGGGTGAAGATTCCGACGATCCGCTATTACGAATCCATTGGCCTGATACCGGATCCGCCGCGCTCTCACGGCGGTCAGAGACGCTATGGCGACACCCATCTGGAGCGTCTGCGCTTTGTCCGGCATGGCCGCGAGCTCGGTTTCAGCCTGGATGACCTGCGCGCGCTCCAGCAATTGGCCGACCGGCCGGACCAGTCCTGTGACGAGGCGGATGCCATCGCGAGACGCCAGCTTGCGGAAGTCGACCGGCGGCTGGCCGGACTGCAGGCGCTGAAGGCGGATCTTGAACTCATGGTCGAGACCTGCGCCCACGGCGTTGTCGGCGAGTGCCGCGTTATCGCGACCCTCTCGGACCATGCGCTGTGCAGCCATGATCATGATTGATCACTCGCGGGACTGGGCCTCCAGGGCAAGCGCGATCGTGTGATCGAGCAGTTCGGGACCACGCGGCGCGCCATGGCTTGGAATGACATGCCGGGTTTCCGGGAAGGTCGCCTTCGCAATGCGAGCGGCGTCATCCCAGTTGCCGACATCCCCATCCGCGGTATTGCCCATCGTCCGGGCGCCATGCGGCCGGATGAGGCATCCTCCGAACAGGCTGAGTGAAACCGGGTCGTAGACCACGATATTGCCGGCAGTATGACCCGGCCCGGGATAGTGGATATCGAGGCCAAAGCGGGTCGAATTCTCGCCGGGCGCGAGCTCCAGATCATGCATCGCCGGTGTCAGGTTCCGCTGCGGCGCCAGCTGGTTGGCGATCGCGTGTGCGTGGGTCTCCACCCCGCGTTCGTGCAGCAGACCGACCCCGCCCATCTTGTCATGATGGGCATGCGTCAGAATGGCGGCGACAACCGGTTCGCCGATTTCCCGCTCCACCCAGTCCAGAACCGTGGCGGTCTGCGCGTCCGTCCAGGCCGTATCGACCAGGACGGGACCTTCGGGGGTTCGGATGATCAGCCCGTTGGTGAAGACCCACCGGCCATTGTCAAAACGGGTATAGCTCGTATGGATCCAGACATTGTCGGCGAAGGGTTCGACCCGCACGTCCGGGCTTTCAACCGGTGACGATGCGAAAAGCCACAGGACCGCGGCGAGCAAGCCGGACATCTAGAAACTCCCGCCAATGCGGTTCTTCCAATAGCCCACATCCTCGGCGTATTTGCCGACGATCTCGCCGAGCACGTTTTCCATCAACAGGCTGTCGAACCCGATCCACTCATCCTGGTTGATCTCGTCGATACTGGTCATCGCCCGGCGCAGGAAGAGCGCGTAGATGAAGAGCAGGACCAGGAAGAGAACCACGAAGATAACGCCGAGATCGGCCAGGCGGGCGCCGACGCTGAACCCCGTCAGATCGGTCAGAATCAGGTTGAGACTGGCCAGAACGATGGCGAACAGAAGCGGCACGAAGACGAGGTAATAGCCGGAATTGCGCAGCATCTGGAACATGATGTTCCGGACGAAACTCTCGAGGAAGAAGATGCGCAGGGCGATCCAGAGCACATTCGTATGCCATTTGCGGGCGTCATGGGCGAACTTTGCGGGATCGGTTTCCTGACCGACCGTGACCGATTTGGCCTGGCCGGCGGCGGTGCGGAAATGGTCGTTGAGACGGGCCAGGTAGCGGGTGATGAAATTCGCGAGTTCGCGGAAATTGTTTCGCTGGTAGGGCACATATTCGATGAAATAGATGATCCACATCGCGAAGGCCCCGCCCATGGTGGTCAGGGCGGCGAAGAGCGACTGGTTGAAGTCTTCAGCACTGATCTCGACGAAGCCGAGACCGATCGGACCGGACAGGCCGAGTGCCGAATGGAAGTCGATCAGCGAACCGGTATTGTAGATCAGATTGATCATCAGCACGGTGGCGATAATGGTCGTGAAGACCAGTGTCAGCTTGCGTACATTCGAATTGATGGTCTTGCGCATCCGGTTCAGCAGGAAGAGGGCACCCGCGTCCGTCGGGAAGTATTCCGCGATCACGGCGCCTTCCTCGTCCTCGTAGAGATTCTGGGGATTGGCGGAGATCTTCACCCGACCGTTGAGGAAGGCCGAGCCCTTCTCGAAATACTCCTGGGCCACATCATCCGTCAGTTCGCTGGGAACTCGGATATAGCCGACAACCACGCTCACCCAGTGGAAGAGAACCCCATGCTGGCGGGTATGCCGCTGTTCGTGGTCGAAATCCGTTCCCATGGCGGATTCCGTCTCGGTCTGTGGGCGCGCTGCGCGTGACAGGGCGGCCCAGGCCGACGGGCCCATGTGTGAAGGGCGAACCGCACCTGGCGCGGCGCGGGCGATCGATTTGAGACCGAAGAACCGTCCGAGGGGACGGGTGATTGGCGACAAGAGACGGCCGAGAATCTGCAGCGGAATCTGCCGGGCAAGGACCAGGACGAACAGGGCGCCGATACTTACCAGCAGGATCAGTCCGCTAATCGTTCCATCCCCCATCAAGCTCTCCTCGTGTCAGCAGTTTTCGCAATCTCAAATATGGCATTTATCCGGGTCCCCTTGATAGGGGGAAGCCGGTTGTCCAGGTCCCTGTCGGATCGGCTGGTTTCAGCTGGCGTCCAGGTCGAATGCGGCGTGATAGGCGGCGACAACAGGCCCGCCCGGAAGGTCGGCTTCGCCCAGCATCATGACCTGGAAGGCATCGCCGAACTGGAAGTCCGGATCCTTCTCCCACGACCATTGCCGCGCGCGCCCGGGCTCGAACCCGAAGCGGCTGTAGAATTCTGGATTGCCCAGCAGAATGCAGAAGGGAGCACCCAGCTGGCGCATGAAGTTGAGGCCATTCTCGATCAGGAGCGATGCAATGCCCTGACGCTCGAACTCCGGCAGGACGGCAACCGGGCCCAGGCCGACGCCGTAGATCTCCTCGCCCGCTGCGCTGGTCGCGGTGACCGGCGAGAACATGATCTCGGCGATGATCTGGCCATCCTTCTCGGCCACGAGTTCGAGCGCGTCGGCATCGTCTTCGCGCAGAGCGTCGACGATGCGCGCTTCGATATCCCCCTTGAAGGCCGTTTCCAGCAAACTGCGGACGGCGTCGGCGTCCTCGCCTTCAAACGGCCGGATCTGCATCAGAAGGGCAGCCAGGCTCGGCGCCGGGAATAGGCGAGATAACCGACATTGGCACCGGCGCGTAGCCCCACGCCCGATCGGATCGGGGCGAGCGTGATTTCGTCGGCGCGTTGATAGTTCACACCAAGACCGGCAACGAGATAGGCCGAACCCTCCACGCCGGGAAAGCGCTGGAAGAGGCGATCGACATCATCGAGATTGTAGACGAGCACGAACACCCGGCTGGCATTGCCTCCGGCATCGAAGCCGACAGACGGGCCGCGCCAGTAGACCTTCACGCGTTCGCCGGATTTCAGGGTCAGATAGCCCTCGCCGTAGCGCAGGCCGATGCCCGCGGCGGCCGAAACTTCCTCGCCGGCGATGTATCCGACGGGGCGGCCCAGATCCGCGAAGACGCGTTCCAGCACACTGGCCGAGGCTTCCGCCGTGACGCCGAAGAAATCGGTGACGGCATCGACGACCTCGTCCTGGGAATAGGTATTGATCGGTTCGGAGTATTCACTCGGCTGGCCATAGTCAGGCGGCGCCTGCTCCGGGTCCTGTTGCGCCATGGCCGGGGCGCTGAAGGCGAGCATTAGGCCGGCGAGCATTCTGGCAAGTACACGCATGTCTGGTCTCCGGACGCTGGGGTCGATCAGGCTTATCCTATGCGAATAGGGCCAGAGCGCGGCGAAAGGGTTAGCGTCCGGTTAATTCCGGCGAATTTCGGCAGGACCGCACGACGGGGCCCGTCGGTGCCTGAATCCTTGCAGAAAAGCCATTTGCCTTGCTCCTGCAGGCCTCATAGGCTCCCCGCCAGCGACTATTGGGGAGTTGAAACCATGCGCAAGATTTTGATGATGACCGCCGGTTCGGCGGCACTGTTCGCCGCGGCGTGTTCGCCGCAGGCCGGAGACGGCGCCGCGACCGACACAGCCGGAGACACCGCGATGGACACTGCGGTCGAGACTGCCGCCATGACAGTGCCGAATGCCGGAATCGAAGTGGCTGAAGCCGGTTTCGCCTGCGGATGGCTGCGCGAGGCCGCGCCGCAGAACGCAAGCAATCCGCTGCTGGCCGCGTGGACCGGTCCGTATGATGGTGTGCCGAACTTCACCGCCGCAAGCCTGGATGATCTGCGCGACGCGGCACGTGAAGGCATGGCGCTGAACCTGGCCGAGATCGAGGCCATCGCGAACAATCCGGAACCGCCGACCTTCGAGAACACGATCGTCGCGATGGACTGTTCGGGTGATGCCCTGGGCCGCGCCTTCTCGTACTGGGGTATCTGGTCGTCGAACATGTCGACGCCGGAATTCCGCGAGATCCAGCGCGAACTGGCTCCGGAACTGTCCGCTTTCAACTCCCAGGTCACCCAGAATGCGGCTCTCTTCGATCGCATCCGGACCGTCTATGAGAGCGATGAGTTCCAGACGCTGCGCCCGGATCAGCAGCGCCTGACCCTGCTGACCTATCAGGGCTTTGCCCGCAATGGTGCGACCCTGGAAGGCGAAGCGGCCGAGCGTTACGCCGCGATCCAGCAGGAATTGGCAACGCTGCACACGCAGTTCGGAAACAATGTCCTGCACGACGAGCAGTCCTACGTGACCTACATCACCGAGGACCAGCTCTCCGGTCTCCCGGCGAGCTTCGTTGCGGCCGCTGCTGCGGCGGCCGAGTCGCGCGGCCGAGGTGGCGAGTATGCGATCACGAATACCCGCTCCTCCATGGCGCCCTTCCTGACCTTCTCGGATGAACGCGATCTGCGCGAACAGGTCTGGCGCACCTATTACAGCCGCGGCGACAATGGTGATGAATGGGATAACAACGCCATCATCGCCCAGATCCTCCAGCTGCGTCACGAACGCGTCCAGCTGCTGGGTTATGAAAACTACGCATCCTGGCGTCTGGAAGACCGCATGGCCGGCAATCCGGACAATGCGATGAACCTGATGATGCGCGTCTGGCCGGCGGCCGTTGCGCGGATCGAGGAAGAAGTCGCCGACATGCAGGCGCTGGCCGATTCCATGGGGCACGACATCACGATCGCGCCGTGGGATTACCGCTATTACGCCGAAAAGGTCCGCGCCGACCGCTATGCTGTCGATGCCGAGGAGATCAGCCAGTATCTCCAGCTCGGCAATCTGACTGAGGCCATGTTCTTCGTGGCCGGCGAACTTTTCGGCATGGAATTCACCCAGATCACTGACGGTTCTGTCCCGGTCTGGCAGGAAGACGTGACCGTCTACGAAGTTACCGACCGCGAGAGCGGTGAGCATGTCGGCCTGTGGTATCTCGATCCCTTCGCCCGCCAGGGCAAGCGTTCGGGCGCGTGGGCAAGCTCCTTCCGCGGCCACACCACGTTCAACGGACAGACCCGTCCGCTCTCGACGAACAATTCCAACTTCATCGAACCGGCACCGGGTGAGCCCGTCCTGATTTCCTGGGACGACGCCAACACTTTCTTCCACGAATTCGGCCATGCCCTGCACACGCTGTCGTCCAACTCGGCCTATTCCGGCCTGAATGGCGGCGTTCGCGACTACACCGAATTCCAGTCGCAATTGCTCGAGCGCTGGCTCTTCACCCAGCCGATCATCGACAATTACTTCACCCATGTGGAAACCGGCGAGCCGATGCCGGCGGAACTGGTCCAGAAGATCCGCGATGCGGCCAACTTCAACCAGGGTTTCGCGACCGGCGAATATCTCGCTTCGGCGCTGATCGACATGCTCTATCACACGACGGATCCGGAGGGCATCGACCCGGACGCATTCGAGCGTGACCAGACGGCCGCGCTCGGCATGCCGGACGAGATCGTCCTGCGTCACCGTTCCACGCATTTCGGTCACATCTTCTCGGGTGAAGGCTATTCGGCCGGCTATTACGGCTACATGTGGGCCGACAGCCTGACGGCTGACGCCTCGGAAGCCTTCCAGGAAGCACCGGGCGGCTATTACGACGCCGAGCTCGCCCAGCGCATGGTCGACTGGCTGTTCGCGCCGCGTAACTCGATCGATCCGGCGGAAGCCTATCGCGCCTTCCGCGGCCGCGATGCCGACCCGAACGCGCTGATGCGTGACCGCGGTTTCCCGGTCCCCGAATAGGGCAGGGCAGACTGTCGTAAACAGGAACGGCCGGTGGAGCGATCCACCGGCCGTTTTCTTGTGCTCGGTATTTTCTCCGTGCGGACAGTGCGACAGGCCCGGCCTAGGCGGCGACCGTATCGCCCTCGATCGCGAAGAAGCTCGTGAGCAGGAGGCGGACTTCCGGGGCCACGCTCTCCGGCATCGCGATGTCGAGTGCCGACTCGCTGAGCGAGAACCAGCCCTGTGCGGTCGGAGTGGCTGCGCTGGCGCGGGTTTCATATCCCATCGCCCAGCCGGGGAAGCTGCGGGCCTCGACCCGGTCCCGGATGAGCACGGTGATATCGCGATGGCGCGGGTCGATACGGATCGCGTCGAACGTCTTGCCGACCGCTTCTTCCGGGCCTTCCAGAACCTGGATGAAACTGTCTGCGGTGTAGAGCAGAAGACCGGTGATGCCGTTGCGCGCATTATTGTAGCGCGCCGTTTCCAGCAATTCGTCCATCTGGTCCGAAGTCAGCGCCTGCTTCGACTTGCTGACATACATCAATCGCGCGATGCCCATGAGAGTCCCCAATACCCGTGGTGATTGAAAGCCTATTCCAGCGATCCTCCAATTGGCAATCCCGTACGGGCCCGACGCCGAGCTATGGTATTATGCGGCTCTGCTGGACCAGAAACGGAGGCAGCGATGTCGCAAGTGATCAATGAAACGCGCGCGCAGGCGGAGATCCGGGCGGTACTGGAATCCTGGGCCGATGCCACCCGCAAGATCGAGGTCGATCGTGTCCTGTCGCTCTACGAGCCGGGCATCCGCGCTTTCGACGCAATCGGGCCGCTGCAATTCCGGACCGTCGAAACCTATGGCCCACACTGGCATGCCTGCATGGCCGGGGTTGAGGGCCAGATGATTTTCGAACATGCCGAGCTCGAGATCGAGGCCGACGGCTCTCTCGGCGTGGCGAGCTTTCTGGCGCGCTGCGGCTGTACCGATGACGAGGGCAAGGAACAGGCGGGCTGGATGCGCGGCACGGTCGCCCTGCGCAAGGGAGCGGACGGCTGGCGTATCTATCACGAGCACTATTCCAACCCGTTTGATCCGGCCACGCTGAAAGCCTCCGCCGATCTGGAGCCCTGACCCCGTCGCCGGTCGACGCGAAAGGCGGGAATTCCCCGATACTTGGCAAGGATGGGCATTGGTCCTAGCGTCGCCGAATGGATGATCTGACCCCATCCGCGTCACAGATCCCCGATGCGCTCGCACGGGCCCGCGCGCTCGAGCCGGAGCATTATGTCGGCGAGGCGGCGCTCGTCCGAGACCAGAAATCGGTGCTCGCGCCCGGCTGGCAGGTCGTGGCGCCGGCGAGTTTGGTGGCAGAGCCCGGTGATCACATCGTGCGCGAGATCGGCGGGGTTCCAGTCATCATCCTGCGCTCCGCGGAAGGGCGGCTGAACGGATTTCTCAATATCTGCCGTCACCGTGCCGGACCCCTGGCGCTGTGTGACGGCAAGGGCGCCCGGCGCCTGCGCTGCGCCTATCACGGCTGGGCCTATGATCTCGACGGCCGTCTGCGGACCGCACCGGAAATGCACGAGGCCCGGGATTTCGACCGGGAATCCATCCGCCTGGAGGCCATCGAGGTTGAGATCTGGGGCGGTATGGTCTTCGCCCGTATCTCGCCCGGGCCCGCGCTCGATACCGTGCTGGCCGGGATCGGTGATCTCGCGCCCGCGGACCATCTCGCCGGACTGAAACATCATCACAGCAGGGTCTATGACGTCGCCTGCAACTGGAAGGTCTATGTCGACAATTATCTGGAGGGCTATCACCTGCCCTTCGTGCATCCCGGCCTGACCGGGGTCGTGTCCTATCCGGAATACCGGACGGAGCTGGCGGAATACTGGTCGCTGCAAAGATCGCCGATCGACGACGAGACCGAGGCCTATGCCGCCGGCGAGGCGCTCTATTTCTTCATCTATCCCAACACGATGCTGAACATCCTGCCGGGACGCATGCAAACCAATCGGGTCGTGCCGGACGGGCCTGACCGCTGCAAGGTCGAGTTCGACTTCTATTACGCGTCGGGCGGGGAAAGCCGGGCCGATGCCGACGACAGGTTTTCCGACGAGATCCAGGACGAGGACCGGATGATCTGCGAACACGTCCAGAAAGGCCTGGGTTCGGGCCGCTATCAGCCGGGCCGGTTATCGCCGAGCCAGGAGGCTGGGGTCTGGCACTGGCACAATCTCCTGCGGGAGGTCTATGCCGGCAGCGGCTAGGCGCCTGCTAGGGGCAGAACAGGGGGCAAGCATGACCGAGTCTGAACAGGCCGAACCAAAAAAGGTTCTCGGCTTCTGGAGCTGCTGGTCGCTGACGGTCGGCATCATGATCGGATCCGGCATCTTCCTGCTTCCGACCGTCCTGGCACCCTATGGCACGATCAGTCTGGGCGGCTGGATCCTGACTGCCGGCGGCTCGATCCTGCTCGCGCTCGTGCTCGGGCGCCTGGCCTCGCGCACGCGGCGAAGCGGAGGTCCCTATGCCTATGCGAGGGATGCGTTCGGCGATCTCGCGGGCTTCCTGGTCGGCTGGGGATATTGGGCGTCACTGTTTGTCGCCACGCCCGCTGTCGCCATCGCCTTTGTCGGATATCTGACGGTCCTGGTTCCCGGGCTCGGCGCCAGTCCCTGGCTGCAGGCAGGTGCCGCGCTCTCCCTGATCTGGGGACTGACCCTGATCTCCATCCGCGGCATCGGCACGGCCGGGTTTGTCCAGATCCTGATGACGGTGCTGAAACTCGTCCCGCTCTTCCTGATCATCGGAGCGGGTGCATTCCTGGGCGAGCCCGAGAACATGCCGGCCTTCAACCCGACCGGCGGCTCGCCCCTGGTGGTGCTGTCGGCAACGGCCCTGCTGACAATGTGGGCTTTCGCCGGCCTTGAATGCGGAGTGATCCCGGCCGGCGATGTGAAAAATGCCCAAAAAACCATTCCCCGCGCCGTCGTGACGGGGACGATTTTCACGGCGCTGGTCTATATCGGCTCGACCTTTGCCGTCATGGCCCTTGTGCCGGCCGAGACCCTCGTCAATTCGACCTCGCCCTTCTCGGACGCGGCCGCCCGGCTGGGCAGCTGGGGTCCGCCCCTCGTTGCGATCGGAGCGCTTGTCTCGACGGCGGGATCGCTCAACGGCAACATCTTCACCAGCGGGCAATTGCCGATGTCGGTCGCCAATGACGGCCTCGCTCCGGCCTGGCTGGCCAAGCGCAATCGCGGCCTGGCGCCTTACCATGCCCTGCTGATCTCCTCGGTGATCGGTTCGGTATTGCTGGTCGCCAATTATTCGCGCGGACTAGTCGGCGCCTTCACCTTCCTGCTGATGATGAGCACGGTGTGCACGCTGATGCCGCTGCTGGTCAGTGCCCTGGCCGAGTTGAAGTATTCCTGGCGCTCGGCGCAGGCCTGGGCGGTGGTCGCGGTCGTGGGCGCGATCTATGCGATCTT
The DNA here is from genome assembly GCA_965228215.1 of uncultured Maricaulis sp. GTDB lineage: Bacteria > Pseudomonadota > Alphaproteobacteria > Caulobacterales > Maricaulaceae > Maricaulis. The sequence goes on from OZ245800.1 coordinate 1,420,735, forward strand.
CGCCATTCTCGGCTCGGGCCTGGAAGTCCTGGCCTGGGGTGCGGTCCTGTTCGCGCTGGGCGTCCCGGTCTTCTATCTGGGCCGCCGGAAGCCGGACTAGCCGCGGAGCAGCCTTATCTGCTTGGCCGGAAGCCCTCCCGATGCTACTTGCCGCGCATGACTACAGATCCGTCCCTCATCCGCAATTTCTCCATCGTGGCGCATATCGACCACGGCAAGTCGACTCTGGCCGACCGGTTGATCCAGTTCACCGGTGGACTGAGCGATCGCGAGATGAAGGAACAAGTGCTCGACAACATGGAGCTCGAGCGCGAGCGCGGCATCACGATCAAGGCGCAGACCGTGCGTCTCGACTACACCGCGAAGGACGGCAAGACCTATACGCTGAACCTGATCGACACGCCCGGACACGTGGACTTTGCCTATGAGGTGAACCGCTCGCTGGCCGCGTGTGAAGGCTCGCTCCTGGTCGTCGACGCCTCCCAGGGTGTGGAAGCCCAGACGCTCGCGAATGTCTATCAGGCGATCGAGGTCGACCACGAGATCGTGCCGGTGCTCAACAAGATCGACCTGCCGGCAGCCGAGCCGGACCGGGTCCGCGCGCAGATCGAGGACGTCATCGGTCTCGATGCCTCGGATGCTGTCGAGATCTCGGCCAAGACGGGTATCGGCATTGAAGACGTGCTGGAAGCCATCGTCGCGCGCCTGCCGGCTCCCGAGGTCGGCGATCCGGATGCGCCGCTCAAGGCCATGCTGGTGGACAGCTGGTACGATCCCTATCTCGGCGTCATATGCCTGGTGCGCGTTGTCGAAGGCACGTTGAAGAAGGGCATGCGCGTCCGTCTGATGGGCACGGGCGCCGCCTATCCGGTTGATGGCGTCGGCGTGTTCCGGCCCAAGAAGGAAAACGTCGCCTCGCTGGGGCCGGGCGAGCTGGGCTTCCTCAACGCCTCGATCAAACAGGTCCGCGATGCGCGCGTCGGCGATACCGTCACCGATGACAAGCGCCCGACCGCCGAGGCCATGACCGGCTACAAGCCGGCCCAGCCGGTTGTCTTCTGCGGCCTCTTCCCGGTCGACAGCGCCGAGTTCGAGGATCTGCGCGAGGCGATCGAGAAACTCGCCCTCAATGATGCCAGCTTCTCCTTCGAGATGGAGACGTCGGCAGCGCTGGGCTTCGGCTTCCGCTGCGGCTTCCTGGGCCTGCTGCACCTGGAAGTCATCCGGGAGCGCCTCGAGCGCGAATACGATATCGAGCTGATCACCACGGCGCCGTCCGTGGTCTACAAGATCACCATGACCGACGGTTCCGAGATGGAGCTGCACAATCCGGCCGACATGCCGGACCCGGTCAAGCTGGACACGATCGCCGAGCCCTGGATCAAGGCCACTATCCTGGTGCCGGACGAATATCTCGGCGGCGTGCTGAAACTCTGCCAGGACCGCCGCGGTATCCAGGTCGAGCTGACCTATGCCGGCAATCGCGCGATGCTGGTCTATGAATTGCCGCTCAACGAGGTGGTCTTCGACTTCTATGACCGTCTCAAATCCGTGACGAAGGGCTATGCCTCCTTCGACTATCAGTGGATTGATGACCGGGTCGGCGACCTGGTGAAGATGAGCATTCTCGTCAACGAGGAACCGGTCGACGCGCTCTCCATGGTCGTGCACCGGGCCCGCGCCGAAATGCGTGGCCGGTCCATGTGCGAGAAGCTCAAGGACCTGATCCCGCGGCACATGTTCAAGATCCCGATCCAGGCCGCTCTGGGTGGCCGGATCATCGCCCGCGAAACGCTGGCCGCCCTGCGCAAGGACGTGACGGCCAAATGTTATGGCGGTGACGCAACGCGTAAGCGCAAGCTCCTGGACAAGCAGAAGGCCGGCAAGAAGAAGATGCGCCAGTTCGGCAAGGTCGACATTCCACAGGAAGCCTTCATCGCCGCCCTGAAAATGGACGATAACTAGGTCAGGCCGTTTTCACCGTCTCGTCGCGACGCCACATCACGAGAGCCAGCAGGCCTGCACCGGCGGTGTAGAGCGCCAGGCCCTGCACGCTGGCCATCGGGATCGGCGTTTCCAGAACCGCTGCCCAGGCGAGCTCGCCCAGCTGGCGCGTCGGCGTATACGGCGAGAAACGCGCCACGATATCAGGCAGCATTTGCGGCGGCATCCACAGCCCTCCGAAATAGGACAGCGGCAGATAGAGCAGGTTGGCGATCGGCACGGCGCCCCGTGCCGGTATCGAATAACCCAGCGCTGCCCCGATCATCACGAACGGGACCACCCCCGCCAGTAGCGAGGCCAGCAGGCGTCCATACTGGATCGGTGACAGATCAACCGGCGTGGTGAGATTGGCGACGGTCCAGAGCAATCCCAGGGCCGCAGCGAGAAACACGATCGCCGACAGGATCTGGGCCGCAAAACGCGGTGCGCCGCCTGCGGGCAGGGTGCGGGCATAGTCTTCCCATTTCGACTCGCGGGCCTGGGAAATGCTCACGCCGAACTGGAAGAAGCCGATGCCAATCACGGCAAATGCACTCCACGAGCCCAGCAGGATATTGGCCACTTGCGGGCCCTGCTGGGAGGGCGGGATACCGAAAAAGGCGTAGAGCAGGCTGGGGAAGACCACGAGGGGGATCCAGTAGGCCGGGGTGCGCAGAAGCGGAAGCAGAGTGGCGGTCAGGTGGATGCGGTAGAGCTTCATGGGGCCGCTCCTTCCGGGCTTTGCTGCGACAGGAGTTCGGTCACCGCGTTTTCCAGCGAGGCAGGCTGGACTTCGAGATTCGAGAATTCGACCCCGGTCCGGACCAGGGCGCGCACGCTTTCATCGGCATCGGTGGAGAGGAAGGTGTGTCGCCGTCCCTCGCTCCCTGACAGTCGGGCGCTGGCCAGATCCGGAGCGGCATCGGCATCAAATCGCACGACACGCACATTCACCGCAGCGCGGATATGGTCGACCGGTCCTTTGCGCACGACCCGGCCGGCATTCATGAGCACGATGCGATCGGCGATGAATTCCGCTTCTTCCAGATAGTGGGTCGTCAGGAAGATCGACCCGCCGCGCTGCTTGTAGCGCAGGATGTAGTCCCACATGCGGCGCCGGGATTCGATATCCACACCCGTGGTCGGTTCATCCAGGAAGACCACATCCGGGGCGCCGCAGAAGGCGAGGGCAACGGACAGTTTGCGCTGTTGGCCGCCGCTCAGGGCGATGGCCATCCGGTTCATCAGCGGCGCAAGGTCAAACGCCTCGACGATTTCGCCGAGATCGGCCGGTTGGGGATAGTGGTCGCGGGCGAAGCCCAGCAATTCCCGCACTTTGAGCCCATGCGGGAAGGCCGCCTCCTGTGGGGTCACACCGATTTTCCGGCGGGAGCGCGGTGCGCGCGGATTGCCGCCGAACAGGATTGCCCGGCCTTTCTGGGTGCGTTTGAGACCTGTCAGGAGTTTGAGGGCGGTGGTCTTGCCCGCGCCATTGGGGCCGAGCACGCAGATCGCCTCACCCGGTTCGAGCTTCAGGTCGAACTCGGACAGGGCGTGAACCTTGCCATACTGCATGGATACGGATTCCAGGCGCGCGATCGGTGTCGGGGAAGATCGGGTTTCAGTGTTCATAAAAGAACTTTACAAAATAAAGTTTATGTCCGCAACGGGGTTGTGAGTTTGCCGTGAGCCGGGACAGGACTATCTAGAGAGCATCTGATTTGCTGTGTTCTGGGAGAGAAGCATGAAACAGCTGTTCGCCGGCATCGCCGCCGTGGGACTGACCGCGTCGATCGCCTACGCGGATCTGAGCGTGGGTGATGCCGCGCCGGACTTCACCGTTGATGGTTTCCAGGCCGGTGAGGCCCAGAGCTTCACCCTCAGCGATGCCCTGTCCGAAGGTCCGGTCGTCGCCTTCTTCTTCCCGGCCGCCTATACGTCGGGATGCGAGGCCCAGGCCGCCAGTTTCGCGGAATCCATCGGCGAGTTCGAAGCCCTGGGTGTGACCGTGATCGGGCTGACCGCCGGCAATACGGACCGCCTGTCCGATTTCTCGACCCAGCATTGCGCCGATGCCTTCCCGGTCTTTGCCGTCGACAATGACATGATCAATGACTACGACGCTCGCCTGCGCCCGGGCGGTGACTGGACCGGCCGTATCACCTACGTGATCGACCAGGAGTCCAACATCGCCTTCCACTATGCCGACATGAGCCCGTACGAACATGTCGACCAGTCGCTGGCCGCCATCCGCGCGATGGACTGAGCCGGACCGACATGACGGACTGAACGGAGCGCGCCCGATGGCGCGCTCTTTTCATTTCCGGGAGGCTCCAACATACTCCTCGCCGGGACAGGCAATACAAAGGGGGATGGCATGGCGTCACCGGAGGAAATGGCTGCATCGATGATCGCGAACCTGCCCGAAAAGACGGGACGCGATCTGGAAGCCTGGCTCAAACTGGCCCGTACAGCGCCCGAGCAGAAACACGGCAAGATCGTCGCCTGGCTGAAATCCGAACACGGCATGACCCATGGTTACGCTAATCTGGTGGCCCACAAGCATCTGGCGGGTGACAAGCCCGATACGGCGGACGCGGACCCGGTTGATGCCATCTACGCCGGCAAGGAGCATCTGCGCCCGATCCATGACCGCCTGTGCGACCTGATACGGGGCTTCGGTGAAGATGCCGAACTGGCCCCCAAGAAGGCGTATGTCTCAGTTCGTCGCAGCAAGCAGTTTGCACTGATACAGCCGTCAACGAAGACACGGGTGGATCTGGGGCTGAACCTGCGGGCCGTAGAGCCTGTCGGCCGGCTCGAACCTTCCGGTTCCTTCAACGCCATGGTCTCGCACCGAGTTCGCCTCGAAAGTGTCGATGATGTCGACGATCAGGTCCGTGACTGGCTTAAAATCGCCTACGAGCTCGCCTGATTGCGGACTGAAATTGCGAACGCTCATATTCTTCTGAGCATTTCGTGCAAGATTTCCTGTGATCGCGGGTTTTCAGTCGTTGTCATGCTTTTATGTTGCGGTGCAGCGAAGCCCGGCTAAGCTGCGTATCCGAAATGGAGATCCGCCATGCCGCAAAACGCAATCTTGTTCGAAAACGTTCACCCGGTGGCCGATGCGGCCCTACTTGCGGCCGGTCTGACGATTGAGCGTTACGGGGCCGCGCTGGACCCGTCCGATCTCCATACTGCTCTGGCGGAAGCGCGAATTGCGGGCATTCGCTCCCGGACGAAAATGACTGCCGCCGCCTTCGAAGCGGCTACTGAATTATTGGCGCTGGGATGTTTCTGCATAGGGACCAATCAGGTTGACCTGGACACGGCTGCCACGCGCGGTATCCCCGTCTTCAACGGCCCGTTTGGAAATACGCGTTCAGTGGCCGAACTGACACTTGCCTCGATTGTGATGTTGATGCGCGGCGTTCCGCACCGTTCAGAAGCCGCCAAGCGTGGGGAATGGCGAAAGAACGCTACCCACTCTCATGAGGTGCGCAGCAAAAAGCTCGGAATTATCGGCTACGGCAATATTGGTTCCCAGCTCAGCGTTCTTGCCAGTGCATTGGGAATGCATGTCTATTTCTACGATATCGAGCCGAAACTGGCTCACGGAAATGCACGATCTGTAGCGTCGCTGGATGAATTGCTTGAACTGGCAGACGTTGTGACGATTCACGTCCCGTCGACACCGCAGACCAAAGGGATGATGGGCGCAGCGCAGTTCGCAAAAATGAAGCCGGGATCGCATTTCATCAACCAGGCTCGCGGCGACCTCGTAGACGTCGATGCCTTGTCGGCGGCGCTGGGCAGCGGTCATCTTCACGGCGCAGCTGTGGATGTCTTCCCGAAGGAACCGGCGTCGAAGGATGAAGCCTTCGAGTCTCCCCTGCAGCGCTTCGAAAACATCATTCTGACACCCCATGTCGGTGGTTCGACGATCGAGGCGCAGGCGTCGATTGGCGAAGACGTGTCCAGCAAGCTCGCGCGCTATTTGACTCAAGGCAGTACCAAGGGCGCCGTGAACGTTCCCGAGATTGAACCAGGTCCGATCGCGCCGGGTCGAACGCGGCTGGTCGGATTCCACGGAAATGCGCCGGGCTATCTGTCACGCCTTAACGATGCCGTGAGTGCCTCCGGCGCCAATATCGCGGCCCAGCATCTCGAGACGCGTGGTTCGATCGGCTATGTCGCAGCGGATCTCGAAGGCGATCTGCCTGACAGTTTCCTGGATCATGTACAGGCGCTCGACGGCTCAATCCGGGCGCGTCTGCTGACCGGTTAGTTCCGGAGCGCTGAAGCAAGCGCATCGATCGTGCGCACATAGTCAGCGCCAGCCCATTCGGAAGCCGCGATCACGACCTCTCGCTGTGCAATTAGGCCGAAACCAATGAAGCGGTCAGCCGCCCCCTGTTCGAAGGCCTCGAAATCCGTCATGCCGTCGCCGACCATGATCACTTCGTCGGCTTGTGAGCCGATTGCGGCCAGGATCTGGGCCTTGCCGCCATTCCGCGAGAGCGGACAATCCGGATCAAGGCCCGAGACCTGATCGCCCTCGAACAGGAAACGGTTCGCGTGAATACGGTCCGCATCGAAGCCGAGATCAGCGAGGGCCGGATCCAGCAGGTCGCGGAAACCGCCGGAGATGGCATGGAGTTCATCACCCTCGCTGCGAAGCCGGGCCAGCAAGGGTTTGAAACCCGGTGTCATGCGCTTGCGCAAGAGGTCCGAGATCTCGGAGATGAGCGAGCGGTCGAGACCGGCAAGTTCGAGCCGGGCATTCAAGGAGTCCCGCAAGGCCATGCGGCCGGTCATGCCTGCATCGGTAATCTCGTGCAGTCGCTCGCGGGCATCCTGTCCATCGGGAAGCCGGCCGAGCGCAGCCTCGATCGCAGTATCCAGGGATTCCACGCGCAGGAGTGTGGAGTCGACATCGAAGGCGATGAGCCGTTTCACGACTCCCATCCGGCCCGGACCGGCCGGACACAGTTCGATCGGCTGCCCATGACGGCTCCCTAGGTCGAGATTCCAGTCCCGGTGGGACAGACAACCCCGGTTCCGCCGAGTCCGCAATAGCCATCGGGATTCTTGGCCAGGAATTGCTGGTGGTAATCCTCGGCGTAATAAAACGCTCCGGCCGATGCAATCTCGGTCGTGATGCGCCCCTTGCCCGCCGCGTCCAGCGCTGCCTGGTAGGTCGCGCGGCTCGCCTCGACCACGGCCATCTGGGCCGCATCCATGGGATAGATCGCCGAGCGGTATTGTGTGCCGCGATCATTGCCCTGCCGCATGCCCTGCGTCGGATCATGGGATTCCCAGAAGACACGGAGAATATCGTCCAGCGAGACTTTCGCGGGATCGAAGATCACCCGCACCGCCTCGGTATGCCCCGTATTGCCGGAACAGGCTTCTTCATAGGTCGGATTGGGGGTCGTGCCGCCGGCATAGCCTACCGCGGTCTGCCAGACACCGTCCGTTTCCCAGAATTTCCGCTCGGCACCCCAGAAACAGCCCATGCCGACGATGATTTCCTGCATGCCTTCGGGCGGGTCCGCCTTGAGGGGACGGCCCGTGATGAAATTCGTATCCGCGGTCCGGATCGACACCTCGCGGCCCGGCAGGGCCTTGTCGGCGGGTATGATCCTGTCTTTCCAGCCAAGCAGTGACATGGAGAGGCTCCATAACTCTTCGAGCACCATAATTAGGTGCTCAGCCGAACAATGCCAGACATGATCACCGTCTCGTTACAGCCATCGGGAGGACGCGACACTCCGGGTGGTGCCGGTGAATTGGCAGCCCGGTGTCGGGCCAGCTGAGAGAGATGTCTTGCCCCCCGCCAGCGGATGCGCTAAGTCGCGCCTCCTGCGGTGAGGTGGCCGAGTGGTCGAAGGCGCTCGCCTGGAACGCGGGTAGGCGGTGTCCCCGTCTCGTGGGTTCGAATCCCACCCTCACCGCCACTATCTCTGACCAGACGTCTTGCCGAATTTCGGCTATTGTCGCCTATTCGACCAGGGCGCAGCGCACCGGCCCGGTCAGTCCAGAGCGCGCATCACGATGTTTTCCAGGAATTCCTGGCGTCCCGAGACCTGGCGGCCATCGATATTCTGTTTCGCAGCCAGATCTGCGGCATCGGCGAGGGAAGTGCCCGGCGCGAGCAGGGACTGGCCCAGCTCGCTGTCCCAGCCGCCATAGCGGCGGGCGCGATTGGCGCTGATCTCGTCGTTCTCGATCAGTGTTTCGGCGGCCAGCAACGCCTTGGCCAGCGCGTCCAGCCCGCCAATATGGCCGTGGAACAGGTCGGCCGGGTCGATGGACTGACGGCGGACCTTGGCGTCGAAATTGAATCCGCCGGTATCGAGCCCGCCCGCCCGGATCAGCTCGTACATCGCCAGGGTGATGTCGCGGGTGTCGAGATTGAACTGGTCCGTGTCCCAGCCGTTCTGGTAATTGCCGCTGTTGATATCGATCGACCCCATGATGCCCAGCGCATTGGCAGTCGCCACCTCGTGCGCAAAGGAATGCCCGGCCAGTGTCGCGTGATTGGGTTCGATATTGACGTGAACCTCCGATTCCAGGCCGTGGTTCTTCAGGAAACCGAAGACGGTCGCGGTGTCGAAATCATACTGGTGATACATCGGTTCATGCGGCTTGGGCTCGATCAGGATCTTGCCCGTGAAACCGATGCGGTGCTTGTGCTCGACGATCATGTTGAGGAAGCGCCCGAAATGATCGAGCTCGGCCTTCAGATCGGTGTTGAGCAGGGTGTCATATCCCTCGCGACCGCCCCACAGGACGTAGTTCGATCCGCCCAGGCGATGCGTCGCTTCCAGGCAGTCGCGCACCTGGCGGAGGGCGCAGGCCGTCACTTCCGGATCCGGATTGGTCAGGCCACCCGCGGCGTAGCGCGGATGAGAGAACAAATTGGCCGTGCCCCAGAGCAGGCGGACGCCGGTTTCCGCCTGGAGCCGTTCGAGATCGTCGACAGCCACGACCAGGTTCTCCGCCAGCGCATCAGGCGTGTCGGACGGCTCGCAGATATCGATATCGTGGAAGCAGTAGAAGGGCGTGCCCAGCTTGCCGAAAAATTCGAACGCGGCAGCGCGGCGGAAGCGGGCGATTTCGGCGGCGGAGCTTCCCTGGTGCCAGTCGCGGCTGAACGGCCCGGCGCCGAAAATGTCGAATCCGTCCCAACAGAATGTGTGCCAGAAACAGATCGCGGGACGCAGATGTTCTTCCATACGCTTCCCCAGCACGACCCGGTCCTTGTCGTAATGCCGGAACGCAAGCGGATTGGATGATTGCGGACCCTCGAACCGGATCGGGTCTATGCCGGGGAACCAGGTGGTGGTGTCTGCGGTGCGTCCATCAGCCATGGGATCAGTCTCCGAAATGGGGGTTCAGGGCTTCGTACAGGTGTGCGAAGCGCGCGCGTTTGGGGGCCAGGGCCTCGATGTCGGCATCGGCGGGTTCGATCCGCCCGGTCACCGGTGGCGGCGCCAGCACACCGGCGATATCACCATCGCCGGCGGCGAGACGCGCCAGGCGAGCGGCCCCGAAGGCGGGGCCTTTCTCGGCGCCCTCGCGATAGACGAGCGGGCGCTGCAAGGCAGCCGCAAGAACGCGGCCCCAGTGTTTCGAATTCGCTCCGCCGCCAATTACCGAGAGGCTGGACATGGCGGCCCCGGATTCCGTCAGAGCATCCAGCCCGTCGACGAAGGCGAAGGCCACGCCCTCCATGACGGCTTGGCCGATCGCCGCCGCGTCGCTGTCATGATCGAGCCCGAAGAGCACACCGCGGGCATGCGGATTATTGTGGGGTGTGCGCTCGCCGGAGAGATAGGGCAGGAAGGTCTCGGCCCCGTCGAGACGATCCCGTGCTGTGACAATGTCGTTCAGCGCCGCGGCATCGCCGGCCCCGGTCGCGCGAGCTGCCCAGTCGAGACAGCTTGCGGCGCTCAGCATTACGGTCATCTGGTGCCAGCGGTCCGGCAGGGCGTGACAGAAGGCGTGCACGGCCCGCGCCGGGTTGGGCCGGAAATGATCGCCGGCCAGAAACATCACGCCCGACGTGCCGAGCGAAATGAAGGCATCCCCGTCATCGATCACTCCGATACCGCACGCACCGGCCGCATTGTCACCGCCTCCTGCCGCCACGTCGACGCGGTCCATCCCCCAGGCCTGCGCGGTGGCGGGCAGGAGCGTGCCGGTGAACTCCGATCCCTCGAACAGGCGCGGCATGTGAGCGGTCGTGAGGTCGCAGGCTGCCAGCGCTTCCTCTGACCAGGTGCGTCCGCCGACATCCAGCCAGGACGTGCCGGCAGAGTCCGACATGTCCGACGCCTTGTTGCCGGTCATGCGGAGGCGGACATAGTCCTTGGGCAGGAGGATGCTGGCCGTGCGTACGAAAATGTCCGGCTCGTTCTCGCGCAGCCAGACAAGCTTGGGCGCAGTGAAGCCGGGCATGACCAGATTGCCGGTGATGGTCTCGATCTCCGGCAGGGCCTCGACCAGCGACCGGCATTGTTGGGCACTGCGGCCGTCATTCCACAGAATGGCGGGGCGCAGCGGCTTGTCCGCGGCGTCGAGAACGGTCGCGCCGTGCATCTGCCCGGAAAGCCCGATCGCACGGACGGCCCGGCGGTGTTCGGCGGGCAGTTCAAGGACGGCGGCATTGGTGGCTTCCCACCAGTCGTCCGGAGCCTGTTCGGACCAGAGTGGTTGCGGCCGGGAGACGGAAAGTGCGGCGCTGGACTGGGCAATGATCGCATTGCGATCATCCACCAGCATGGCTTTCACGCCGGACGTGCCGATATCGATCCCCAAATACATCCGGGACCGTCCTCCCCTGTTGATCATGCCTTCCACGGCACTTTATCGGGACGATTGATAGCGTTATCATCGGCGTCGTGCAAATCGGACTGGCCGGTGAGGAGAGGCGAGCGATGATACGCCTGGAGGCCCATGACTGGCGGGCCGATGTCGATCCGCAGACCGGCGGCAGCCTCTCGAGACTGAGTTATCGGGATCATCCCGTGTTCCGCGAGCGCGACCCCGGTGCTTCGGATTTTGCGCCGCTGCAGATGTCCTGTTTTCCGCTGGTACCCTTCTCCAACCGGATTGGCGGCGGGGAATTTTCCTTCGGCGGCAAGACGATCTGCCTGCCCCTCAACATGCCCGGAGAGCGTCATCCGATTCATGGTTCGGGCTGGACGCACGAGTGGGACGTGACCGAACGGTCGGAGCATGCCTGTTCGCTCGAATACCGGCACGAGGCGGGCGAGTGGCCGTGGCGGTTCACGGCGACCCAGGAGATCACGCTGGGGCCGGATGGCGTGGTCATGGCATTGCGACTGAGGAACGAGTCGACGGACGTGATGCCGGCCGGGCTCGGCTTTCATCCCTATTTCCATCTCACGCCGGATTGCCAGCTGGCCTTTGCCGCGCAGCGCGTCTGGACCGGACCGGAATCGGGCATTCCGGACAGGGCGGGACCGGTGCCGGCGAAATGGGATTTCCGGAAACCGCGCACCGTGACCGGCCTGGATGTGGATCATTGTTTCTCCGGCTGGGATGGCGAAGCGCGCATCGCCTGGCCCGGTGCCGGACTCGAGATCGAGATGCGCTGCAGCGACAATGCGCGCCACGCCATCCTCTACTCGCCGCCTCACGCGCCCGGCGAGGCCGGCCCCGGGTTTTTCTGCCTGGAACCGGTCACCCATGTCAGCAATGCCCTGAACGCCGCATCTTCCGAGGATGCCGGTATCCAGGCATTGAAGCCCGGCGCGACCCTGTCGCTCGTGATGGCGCTCGGTGCGACTAGCCGGGATCCGCAGGCAGGACTGTAAGCTGCGTCGAGCTCAGCCGTGTTGAATCATGGCCGGTGGAAATCGTGAATGTGCCAGGTTCGATTTCCCGCTCCATCGACAGATTCCACAAGGACATGGCCCGCGGCGTTATCTCAAGCCGGACCGTACGGGTCTCGCCGGCTGCCAGTTCGACACGCTCGAAGGCTGCCAGTTCAAGCACCGGGCGTGTGACTACCGAGGCATCGTCACGCAGATAGAGCTGCACGATATCGGCGCCGTCGACATCACCGCTATTAGTCACCTCGACCTCCGCGAAAGCGCTTTCGCCGGCCGTGATTTCCGCGTCCACGAGGCGGGGTTCGGACATGTCGAACTGCGTGTAGGACAGGCCGTAACCGAACGGATACAGCGGCGTGAGGTCGTCAAACAGATAGCCCCGGCGAGCGGATGGCTTGTAATTGTAGAATTGCGGCAGCTGGCCGACGCTCCGCGGGATCGTCACCGGCAGATGCCCGGACGGGCTGACCTCGCCGAGCAGGACATCGGCCACACCGTGACCGGTCTCCTGACCCAGATACCAGCCCTCCAGCAGGGCATCGGCCGTTTCAGCCAGTTCCGTGACCGCCAGCGGGCGACCATTGAGCAACAGGACGATCACGGGGATGTCGAGCTCGAACAAGGCCCGGGCCAGATCCATCTGCTGTCCGACGAGCTGGAGATCTGCGCGGTCACCCATATGGGTGTCGGACCAGGCCTCGCGGGACAATTGCTCATTCTCGCCCAGCACGACCACGACCGCATCAGCGGTCCGGGCTGTCTCGATGGCCTCCGCAATCAGTTCGGCATTCACCGCGGGATCAATCAGGTCAACCGGATCGGCGGCCCATTCGCGGCTCTCGGTCAGGCGGACACCTTCCGAATAGACGACTTCGAACCGGTCTCCGGCTGCTTCCTGAAGACCTTCCAGCACGCTGACCACATGGCGCGGCTGATCGGAATATCCGCCGATGGGCGTATTCACGGCATGGGTGCCGATCACAGCGAGGCGCGACAGACGGTCAGCATCGAGCGGCAGGGTGTTGTTGCGGTTTTCCAGCAGGGTGATGGCCTGGCCGGCAGCACGGCGGGCGAGGGCGCGACCCTGCGCATTGCCGGTGGCGGCCTCGGCGGCCTCGGCATCGGCATAGGGGGTCTCGAAAGCGCCCGAGAGGAATTTCACCCGCAGTACGCGGCGCACGGCCTCATCGACCCGCGCCTCGTCGACACGGCCCTCTTCAACCAGTGCGGCCAGGCGCAGGAAAGCATCGCCATGGGGCAGTTCGACATCCACACCCGCATCGAGCGACCTCATGGCCGCTTCCTCGATGGTCTCGTACATGTTGTGACGTGTCAGCGTTTCCCGGATGGCGAAATAGTCGGAAACGACGAGGCCGTCATAGCCCCACTCACCGCGCAGGATGTCATCGAGCAGCCAGGTATTCACATGGCTCGGCACACCGTCGATCTCGTTGTACGAGGCCATGATCTGCTGGACCGGCAATTCCTCGACAAGGCGTTCGAAGGGCGGGAAGAAGATCGTCCGGAGCTCTCGCTCGGAGACCATGGCCGGTCCGATATTCACGCCATTCTCCGGCTGGCCATGCCCGGTCATGTGTTTGAGCGTCGCGAAGACCCGGCCATCCCCAAGCGGCAGGTCATCACCCTGATAGCCGCGCACGGCGGCGATACCGATTTCGCTGACGAGATACGGGTCCTCGCCATAGGTTTCCTCGATCCGGCCCCAACGCGGATCCCGGGCCACGTCGACAACCGGCGAGAGCGTGGTCTGCACGCCGCGGATGCGCATCTCGGAGGCGGCGAGCGTGAAGATCTCCTCGACCAGACCCCGATCCCAGGTCGAGGCGAGGGCGATCGCCTGCGGGAAGCTGGTGGCGTCCGGCGCGGCATAGCCGTGCAGGGATTCCTCGTGGAAGAGGAGGGGGATGCCCAGCCGTGTCTCCTCGATCGCCCAGCGCTGGGCTGCGTTGACATAGGCCACGGTCTCACGAGCATCGCGATTGACCGCGCCGGCATTGGCCCCGGCGGCATCGGTACCCACGACGACGCCCTGGCGATCCGAGGGCCTGGAGATCTGGCCGAGCCCGTTCGGGAAGTTCTGGGACGCCTGTTCCGCCGAGAAAGCCCCCGACCCGTCCTGGATCGCACCCTTGTTCTGCCAGATGCCGATCAGCTGCGCGATCTTCTCGTCAAGCGTCATTCGGCCGAGCAGGTCCTCGACGCGTTCATCGATGCTCAGGCTGGCGTCCCGATAGGCGGGGCTGTCCCCGGAATTGGCCGGTATTGTCGTCGGTGTTGATGCCGGAGTGGTCGAGGCTGTCGTCATCGGTGTCTCTGCCTCCGTGCCTGCCGGCGAGGGCGAGCAGGCGGCAAGGGCCAGTGCGGAAACCAGCAGGGTGGCGCCGGTCCGGACCGGTCCGGTGAGGGTGTCCATGCGCATGTCGAATATCCTCTCTGGGGCTCCGGGCTCAGCCTTCCATTTCTTCGAGTTCCCGGCCGCGGGTCTCGCGCACCATGAACAGGACGAAGGCGATGGAGATGGCGGCCGAGACGGCATAGAAACCGTAGGCGCCTGCCAGGCCGATCGAGGCCAGCATGATCGGGAAGGTCATGGTGATGGCGAAGTTCGACGTCCACTGGAACAGGCCGGATACGGCCAGTCCGGAACCCCGGATCTGGTTGGGGAACATTTCCCCGAGCATCACCCACATGACGGGGCCCCAGGAGAAGTTGAAGAACATCACGTAGACATTGGCCGCGACCAGGGCGAGCAGGCCCATGCTGTCGGACAGGTTCAGCGTACCGTCTTCAACCAGCTGGCCGCTGGAGAAGGCGTAGGCGGCGAGGGCCAGCGTGACGGTCATACCGATGGAGCCGATAATCAGCAGCGGTTTGCGGCCGACCCGGTCGATCAGGACCAGTGCGGCGATGACTGCAGCAATGCTCAACCCGCCGGACAGGACGTTGGTGAGGAGCGCATCGCTCTCGGTGAAGCCGGCGGCCTGCCAGAGCACGGCGCCGTAGTAGAAGATTACGTTGATGCCGACCAATTGCTGGAACGTGGCCAGGCCGATGCCGACCCACACGATCGGCCGGACGCGCTTGGCCACAGGATCGATGAGATCGGTCAGGCGCGGCTGGTGGTCATCCGCCAGGGATTGCCGGATCTCGGCGGTCTTGGCCGCGGCCGTGTCGGCGCCGAACAGGCGCGTTAGCACGGCCATCGCCTGCTCGTCCTTGCCCTTCAGCACAAGGAAGCGCGGGCTTTCCGGGATCAGGAAGAGACAGGCCAGGAAGAGCGCTGCCGGCAGAAGCTCGACCCAGAACATCCAGCGCCAGGCCTGGAAGCCTAGCCAGAACTCCTCGGTCGACGCGCCGGCGGCACCGGCCAGCGAATAATTGGACAGGAAGGAGCAGAACAGGCCCGCGATAATCGCGACCTGCTGGATCGTGGTCAGGCGTCCACGCAGGTGGGCGGGCGCGATTTCCGAGATGTAGGCTGGGGCCATGACGCTCGCTGCGCCGACCGCCAGGCCGCCCAGTATCCGGTAGAAGACGAATTCGGCGGAACCGCCTGCGATGCCGGATCCCCAGGCGCTGACGATGAAAAAGACCGCGGACACGAGAAGCAGGGCGCGGCGACCGAATATGTCGGCCATGCGGCCGGCGATCAGGGCACCGGCAGCGCAGCCGAGCAGCATCGAGGCGACGTTGAACCCTGTACCGACTGACTGGGAGTTGAAGGCCTGCTGGAGACCATCGACGGTGCCGTTGATGACCCCGCTGTCATAGCCAAACAGGAATCCACCGATCGTCGCAACGATCGAGATTCCCAGGATATAGCCAAGATTGCTGGATGACGTTTCCGCCGCGTTCTGACCGTCCATGAGGCTCCCTCGGTCTCGTTTCTGATAACGCTAACGTCGCAGACCATCGCTCGCGAGAGGTTGGGCGTCAAGCGAAGGCGGGGCGGGCGGCGGCGCACGCGACGAGGAAATCGGCCGCGCGTCTGACAATTCCAACCTCACGCATTCGTTAGCCAGCAGGGCGGTTTGACGCCCGGATCTCGCTTGAAACACCGCAATCCGGGCGCCTAGTGTTGTGCGGCCCGCGGCGGGGTATCCAACCGGATCCGAACGTCACGCGGCAAACTGATCTGAAGAGGCAATCGCGTCCGGCCGGTAAGCGCCGACGCGTGGGGAGGGTTTCATGAAGGCCATCGGTTATGTGAGCGCAATGGCGCTGGTTCTTGCGGCGTGTTCCAGTGGCGAGGATGCCATGTCCTCGGCGGCGGACGAGACCGGCGATGCAATGGAAAATGCCGCTGAAAACGCGGCGGATGCGCCTGACATGGAGGCCCCCGCGGCTGATGCCGCACCGTCATCCGTCCTGCTGGACGTGGTCGCGCATGAGCGCCGCGATGACAACCGGGCGCGCGATGAATGGCGTCATCCGGTAGAGACGCTGACCTTTTTCGGCCTCCAGCCAGACATGACGGTCATGGAGGTCCTGCCGGGCAATGGTGGCTGGTATTCCCAGATCCTGACCCCGTTCACCGCCGCTGAAGGACGGATGATCGGGGCGACCTATCCGGTCAGCCTGTGGACCCGGATGTTTCCCGATTTCAGCGAGGACAATTACGAACGCTTCGGTGCCGATATCACCCAGATGGGCCGATATATGAGCGTCGAGGGCGTCGAGACCAGCCAGGCCACGCTGGGCTATGCCATCGACAATATTCCTGAAGAGGAGAATGGGCAGGTCGATGCCGTCCTGTTCTTCCGGGCGATGCACCATCTTTTCCGCTTCGAGGAGCCGCTGGTCGATGCGGCCCTTGCGGAAGTCTATGACGCGCTAGCCCCGGGCGGCGTCGTCGGTGTTGTGCAGCACCGCGCTCCCGAGGATGCTGATCCGGAGTTTGCAAACGGCAATAACGGATATCTGAAGCAGAGCGATGTGATTGCTGCGTTCGAACGCGCAGGCTTTGTGCTCGACGCCAGCAGCGAGATCAACGCAAACCCGAACGATCCGGCCGACAGTTTTGTCTGGCGTCTGCCGCCGACGACGCGGGACAATCCGGAAACCTCGGCCATAGGTGAATCCGACCGGATGACGCTGCGCTTCCGCAAGCCGGCCTGATCCGCATCTAGGATGTTCGGCGGGGAGGTTATTCCCCGGTGAAATCCCAGACGACGGCTGCATATCCGTCGAGCGTGGCGAGGACCTGGTCCTCGCCATTCTCTATTCCGGCCTCGCCGTAAATCCGTTCAAGCGACCCATCGCCTCTCCAGCTGATCGAAGCCGGTTCATCGGAGAAATTGAAGGCGACGAGTGCGGCCGCATCTTCGGTTGAACGCCGCAAGAGGATCACGTCGCCCTCTTGCGCCATCACGGAAGTGCGTCCTGCCGCTAGCGCAGCGTGTCCGGCTCGGAGTGCGGACAGGCGCCGATAGGTGTTGAGCAGGGAGGTCGAGTCTCCATCCTGTTCCGCCACGGAGACGCCATCGCCGGGCTGATTGCTGTCGGCGATGGGATAGGCGTCGGGATACGCGCGATACCAGGTTGCCAGCGAGCCGTCAGCGTGTTCGGCATGCCAGCGGAAGGCCTGCCGGACAGGAATGTCGCGGGCGTCGTCGATGGAGGCGCGCAGCAATTCGGCCTCGTCGTCGGAATGGGCTTTCTCACCGGTCATGCCGATCTCCTGGCCGTAATAGATGATCGGCGTCCATCCGGTCAGCAGGTTTACGGCAGCGCCAAGCTTCAGGATTTCGGCTCGATTGCGCTCACCGCCGGCAAACCGCGGCGTGTCATGGTTCTCGATGAAGATGAATTGCCCCTTGTCGGGCGAAATGATCGTGTTCGTTCGGCGCAGGGCTTCTGCAAGGGCGCCGGCGTCCATCCGTGTCGCTGCGTCCCAGACGGGAAAGCCGAACACCACGTCGGTCTCGCCCTCGTTCAGAAAGATTTCGCCATAACCCCAGTCGGCTTGTTCGGCGATGATGAGAATGTCCGCGTTGCGCGCCCGCAGCGAGTCGAAGATCGGGATCCAGAAGTCATCGAACAGGCCGGTCAGGATGCCGGCATTGTCGAGATCATCCATCATGTGGTCGATGCGGAAACCGTCGACGCCGTCCGAAACATCGCCATCGCCGTTCGGGTCCATCCAGAACAGGAGATAGTCCTCGAAATAGGTCTGCACCCGCGGGTTCAGCATGTCCACGGTCACGATGGTCTGCTGCTGGGCGGGCCAGACATCGAATACCGTCCGGCCGATCAGCGTGCCGACGGGCCGCGAATTCGCATCGTCCTCGAACAGCGCCATCCCGTCGACGGCGGCATCCGGATTGTTCAAGGCCGCTGTGAACCATTCGTGCTGACCGCTTACATACTGGATCTCCTGGTCCATGATCAGGGTCATGCCGCGATCATGGAGCGCATCAACGAGCGATAGATAGGTCTCCATCGTGCCGAATTCCGGATCGATACCGTAGAAATCATCGGCGAAATAATTGTGGTAGAACTGCGAGGGGTAGAGCGGGGTCAGCAGGAGGCCGGTGACGCCAACGGACTGGAGATAGTCCAGGCTGTCGATAATGCCCTGGAGATCGCCATTTTGGTCGCCGTCGCTGTCTGTGAAACTACGTACGAAAACATGGTAGTAGAGCGGTGCCTCATGCGTTGCCGGCTCGAGGGCGGTGCTGTCTGAAGCGCGCTGGCAGCTTGCCAGTGCGAGGCAAAGGACCATCACGGCAAGACGGAAAATTGGCTGCATGATCGCTCTCCCGGTTGTCATGACGCACGCTGGAAGAGAACAGGGTTGAGCGCCGAGGCGGCGATATCGCCGGGCTTCAGTCCGGGGAGCCAGCGTTCGAGATCGGCCCGCTGGGGGGCATTGACCGGCTCGGCGACCTCCATTTTGGCGTCCATGTAGATCATCGTCATGACCGACCGCGGAGCCGGACTCGTATTGGCGCCGGCCCGGTGGAAGGTCCAGCCAGCATGGAAGCTGACATCGCCCAATTCGAATGCGGTGACGTCGAATTCGAAACCGCGTGCCTCCATCGCTCGTGTGATTTGCACCTCACTCTCGTCGGAGATTTCCAAGTCGCGACCGAAATCTTCCTTGTGACTGCCCCTGTAGAAGCCCAGAGGGCCCATGCCTGCGGGCACGGGCTGTAGCGGGATCCAGGCGGTTACGGTGCGATCGGATGACAGCGGCCAGTAGAACTGGTCGGCATGGGCGGGTGTCAGTCCGCCGCCCGGTTCCTTGTACAGCGACTGGTCATGGTAGAGCCGGACTGCGTCGACACCGAGCAGGTCCGCCGCGATACCGGCCAGGCGTTTCCCGAAGACGAAGCGTTTCACCTCCTCGTCTGCCTGCCAGAGATTCATCACCTGGAGGAAGGCGCGGTCATAGGTGTCACGATCTTCCAGCGGCCGATCTTCCGTGTTCAACCGGAGCGTTGCTTCGGTGATGTGACCGCCGTAATGGGACAGAGTTTCGGCACTTAGCACGCCGTCGACTCGGACATAGCCGTCTCGCTCGAACTGGCTGCGAAGTCCGGGCGCCAGGGTCATCGGTGCGTCGATCTCGTCCAGGAGGTTCGCACTTGCTGTCATGGTCTGCTCCACCAATTCGAACAGGCCGAGCATAACGAGCCGGACCGGTGGGGATCGAGCCGAAACCCCATTGCAGTCCGTGCGAAAAGATATCACTTTCTTGTCATGGACCTGCCAGTGACGTTTGAAAGTACAGGGCTCGACCCTTGGAGTAATATCTCTGTATCGCATGTAACGCAGCGACCGTCCGACCCGGCCCCCGATCGCTTCGCGCATCTGCACGAGGCTTGTGAACTGGTGGTGTTCAGCCGGGTGAGCGGGTCGCTGGCAACGGATATCGGGACGTTTGAGTTGGCCGGTCCCTGTGCCGTCTGGCTGCCGCCCATGGCGATCCATGATTTCGCGATAGCGGGTGGCGAAGCCGGTTGGACGCTGGTGCAATACACGCTGTCGGGGCCGCGCGCGACCGGTATCGAGACTCCGGTCGCCGCTGCATTGTCACACAGCGATGTGGAGCGTCTCGCGACGCTTGTTTCCTGGCTTGAGGATCGATCCGGCGATGGTCAGCCGGCCCATGCACCGGCCATTCTCGAGCTGATGCGGTCCATCGTTCTGCATGCGCCCTCACTGCCGCGGGGGACGGCGTCTCATGATCTGGGATTCCACAAACTGGCTCCCTTTCTCCTGCATCTGGAGGCGTTGCCGAGGCCGGAATGTTCGCTGGGAGATGCGGCGGCGTTGTGCTCGATGTCATCGAGCTATTTCTCGCGCCTGTTCAGCCGCTCGATGGGCGTCACCTTCGCGCAATACATGATCGAGCACCGTCTCAAGCGGGCGGCACTCGCCTTGCTGACGACCCGGCGACCAATCAAGGCGATCAGTCATGAGAACGGTTTTCACCAGACCGCCTATTTCTCGTCGCTGTTCAAGAAACGCTACGGCATGACACCCACAGGGTTTCGTGAGCAGAATTCGCGGCTACCGGTCGGAGCGCCGGGCTGACGCTCCCGCCGGTTTTCGCCGCGTGATCGATGGTCAGTGCTACTGAGTGTCCCCGCAGGTCTGGGTCGCGTCGGTGTCGGAGGCCAGCACGATATCTCCCAGCCCGATCTCGCCATCCGGCTCGCCCGAGCGCAGATAGAAGGCGGTGCCGGTCTGCGAGAGGTCGATTCCGGCATCGGTGAAACAGCTCAGGCTGACCCTGTATTCCTGCCAGGGGCCCTGCGTGATCCGGATCGGAACGAAGTGCGAGCAGTCAGCACCCCCGGCACAGGCCATGCCGATCTCCACCGAGGTGTCACGGCTGTGGAAGCCGCGGGCCCGGAAGGAGATTTCCATTTCGCCATTGGCTTCGCGCGACAGGTCCGCGGCATCTTCGGTGACTAGGCGCAGACCCGATCCGGCCTCTCGCCAGATGAAGTGCAGCGAGTCCTCCTGGGCCGTGCGGTCGGTCCGGCGCAGCGTGATGCCGGCCGTGTCGATCGCATCATCGCCGGCCGTCTGCCAGGACTCGCCTGCACCGATCTGGAGCGTCCAGGGCGTCACGGGCTGACCGCGCGTGAAGAAGGCGCCGCTGGGGGCCAGATCCTCGGCTGACAGACCGGATGCCTCGGACAGTTCTCCGACCTCTCCCGTTTCCGCATAGGCAAGGCCATAGCCATAGGGGAAGAGCGGGGCGTAGTCGTCGTCTCCTCGATTGAGCTGATCCCCGGTTGCCGAGGCCGGCCAGGAGAAGGAAAGCCGACCCGTGAATTCGAATCCGGGATCGCTGCGGAACAGCATGTCCGCAATGCCGGCACCCTCCGTGCCCGGCAGCCAGGCGGCGACGAAGGCGTCGGAGGCATTGATTTCGGGATTGGTCCACAGCGGCCGGCCGGAGATGAAGACGCTGACCACGTCGAGACCGGCTTCGGAATAGGCGGCCAGGCGTTCGGTATCGAACCCGTTCGGCACGAAATCGAGATGGTCCCGGTCGCCCTGGAATTCCGCGTAGGGATTCTCGCCATAGACTGCGATCACGACATCCGCTTCCGGGATGGCTTCACCCGCTGCGTCGAAAATCACCTGTCCGCCGGCAGCCTCCACAGCCTCGCGGATACCTGACAGGATCGACTGGCCGTTCGGGAATTCATCGTTTGGATAATCACCGCCCTGCCAGGAAAGCGTCCAGCCGCCGGCCGCCTTGCCGATACTGTCGGCGCCGTCACCGACGACGAGCACGGTCATGCCAGGGTCAAGCGGCAGGAGATTGTCCTCATTCTTGAGCAGAACCAGGGATTCGCGGACCGCCTGGCGGGCGATGGCCCGGTGTTCGTCGGACCCGAGCAATTCGGTGGCATTGGCCAGCGGACGTTCACTCGGTGCCACCTGTTCGAACAGACCCGACTGGATCTTCACACGCAGGATGCGGCGCACGGCATCATCGAGCCGCTCCATGGAGATGCGACCTGAACGGACATGGCCCAGCGTGCTCTCATAGAGTTCGCGCCAGCTGTCCGGCGCCATGTACATGTCGACACCGGCATTGAAGCTTTCGGGGCAATCGGTCGCCGTGCAGCCGGCCACCAGACCGTGCCCGTTCCAGTCTCCGACCACGAATCCGTTGAAGCCCATCCGGTCCTTCAGCACGTCGATCAGCAGGCTGTGATTGCCGTGCATGCGCACGCCATTCCATCCGGAGAAGGAGGCCATGACCGTCTGCACGCCCGCCGGGATGGCGGAGTAGTAACCCGGCGCGTGGATGTCGCGCAGTTCTGCCTCGCTGATCTGCGCATCGCCCTGGTCGCGGCCGTCGACCGTGCCGCCATCCGCAAGGAAATGCTTGGCGCTGGAGATCACCCGGCCCGGCGCCATGAACTCGTCCGTTCCGGGGCGCCCCTGCAGGCCCCAGACGATGCGGTCACCATAGGCGTGCACGATTTCCGGATCCTCGGAGAAACCCTCATAGGTCCGGCCCCAGCGATCATCGCGCGGCACGGCGAGCGTGGGCGCGAACGTCCAGTCGTGACCGGAGACCGACAGCTCGGCCGCAGTGATGCGATAGATTTCCTCGATCAGGTCGGGATTATTCGCGGCACCAAGGCCAATATTGTGCGGGAAGACAGTCGCACCGCGCAGATTTGCGTGGCCATGCACTGCGTCGATACCCCAGATGATCGGGATCGCGATCTCGACGCCCTCAGTGTCCAGCGAGGCGTTGAAATAGGCATCTGCCGCATCGAGCCAGGTCTGGGCATCGGCATAGGGCAGTGGTCCGGGGGCGGAATTTCCGCCGCTGAGAACCGAACCCAGGCGGTATTCACGGACCTCGTCGGCGGTGACCGCACCGCTGTCAGCCTGGATCGTCTGCCCGACCTTCTGCTCGACCGTCATCATGGCCAGGATCTCGTCGATACGCGCCTCGACCTCGGGGTCTAGAGGCAGCGGCTCGATGGCGGGCCAGTTCTCGGCCAGCGCCCGGGCATCATCCGGGAGAGCGACCATGGCCGGTTCGACGGACGGCATTGCGGCCGGCATTGCGGCCGTTTCCGTATCCGTTTCAACCGGCGAGTCCGGTGCCTCGACGGCGCCGGGCTGGCAGCTTGCCAAGCCCGCCGACACGCACAGGACGAGGGCGGAAACACTGGTTTTCGACAGGCGGCGCAAGGACATTCTGAGCTCCTCTCTGGATGTAGGACATCGCAAGACAACAAGGCCGTCAACGCAGTCGGCGGCCGGATACAGGGACTAGTCGGGGCCGGTTTCAGTGGCCTCGAGATAAGCGGCTATAGCGAACAGGGGCGCGTTCCAGTTGATGGCGACCTCGTTCATCGTGTAGGCGGCGACATGATCGGCCCAGCAGGTTTGCGGAGCGCAGGATCCCTCCATTTCGCGCGCCACCGGATCGGTCATGATGAGATGATTGGGACCGCCGGACAGGGCGCCCGGCGGGGCTTCGGGATACTCCGGATCTGCTCCATTGGCCCAGAAGCGGTGATGCGGATGACGCATCGCCCGCACGCCGTGACCCGCGATATAGCTCTGGTCGAGCGGGTTGCGCCCGAGCAGATAGTCCATCGCGTGCACGACCCCGTCCCGGAAGTCCTCGTCGGGATCGATGTCATGGGCTGCGGCGAGCACGAGGGCCCGATTGAGAATGCCGGAATTCGAACCCCAGGTGATCTGGTTCGGCGGCAGGGGGTAGAGATAGGGCGTGATCTCCATCTCCTCGCGGTAGTCCCGCGCCGTTGCCAGGATCACGGACCGCGCATCGGCCTGGAAGGCGTGCGGTTCCGCGGCCGCGTGGGACGACAACTCAGCCAGCAATTCCATATTGGCCCAGAAGATTGGCCGGTGTCCGTTCAGGCGCTCGCGATACGCCAGGGCGGCCTCGCGATATTCGCTCCGTCCGGTGGTCAGGAATAATTCCGTGGCGGCCCAGTAGAATTCATCATCGACGACCAGGTCTCCATAGGCGCCGCCGCCATCGAAAAGGTCGCGGGCCAGCAGGCCAGGTTGCCGTCGTGCCGCGTCGAAGGCCCGTTCGGCTGCCGCAAGGCATCGGTCAGCGAAGTCCGGATCAATGTCCCGCCAGACCCGGCTGCATTGCGCTGCCGTCGCCGCCAGGTTGAGCGTGGCGGCGGTGGAGGGCGGGATCAGGAAACGCGGCGCGTCGGCATCCTCGGGCATGAGAGGCAGGGTCAGCCAGTGGCGTTCGTGCAGCTTGTGGTGGACCAGGCCCGAACCGTCGATCTCGGTCGGCACGGGCGCGTCGGCATCCGCCTCGCGTGCATCCACCCAGACGCGTTCACCCTCGGGGATTTGCAGCGCCAACATGAATTCGAGATGCCAGCGGGCTTCCAGCAGGATCTCGCTGACACCTGTCGAGGTGTCGGGCAGGGCGACGCGCCGGCCATCCCAGCCGAATTCCTCGACCTCGCCGCGGCCCCGGAAACGTTCGAACACGTATTGCAGGGTCCAGACCGAGATGCCGCCATTGACCACGTATTGTCCGAAATCACCGGCGTCCGCCCAGCCGCCCGTCGTGTCGAGGGCATAGTCACAGCCGGGCCAGTCGGTGCCGGTCATGTCGGTTCCGAAGAAACACGTGCTGCGGCTGTCCATGAAACCGCCGGCCCGGGCCCATTCCTCGCCGCCGGTGAATTCGGCTTCGAGATCGGTCCCGAGACGGTTGAGGTAGAAATAGCGCAGGCTGTCCTCGGCGAGGCGCGCATAGGGCGTTTCACCCACCGTGAAGGGCCGGGATCGTGTGCCGCAGATCTCGATGTGGAAGCCCTCGCCGGGGGTGGACAGGTCGCCCAGATCGATCCGGTGCACCGTCTCTCCGGCGCTGGCATCAAAACCCATTGGGCGGGTCTGGCCAGAGATCACCGTCGCGCCACCGTCATCGGTGACGGCCCAGTCGAGCGGGACATTGGCGTCGGCACGCAGGATGGCGATCTTGGGGCCTCGGGTCTCGAACCCGGTCTGGGACATGACGATGGGCGAAAAATTGTCCGCAAGCCCGCAGGTCTCGGCCATCTGCATGATGGACAGGGAAGCGAGAGCGAGGACATTCATGCAGTAACCCCAGGCTTGGCCGACCCGGGTTTTCTGCCGGGTCCGTCACGTCGAGCGCGCGACTATAGGCCGATGCCGCGAAATCTGACAACGATAGCCAATTCCTTTGGAGGCCAGATTGCGCGGCGGACTTGTTCGCGGTAACAATTTTGCCGGGTCGCGGCATGAATTCGCACGGATGCAGTCTCCGCTGAATTCAACGGGCAATTCGCTCCGCCGCGATCAGGGGAGAGAACATGACATTATCTACGATCGATCTCGCGATTGTGCTGGGCTATGCCCTCGCACTGATCGCGATCGCGACACTGGTCAGCCGCGAAAAGGCCGGCCACACCAAGGATTCCACCGATTACTTTCTTGCGGGCAAAGCCCTTCCCTGGTGGGCAGTCGGCGCGTCGCTGATCGCGGCCAATATCTCGGCCGAACAGATCATCGGTCAGTCCGGGCAGGGTTATGTCGTTGGCTTGGCCATCGCTGCATACGAATGGCAGGCGGCTATCGTGCTGCTGGTCGTGGCGAAGTATTTCCTGCCGATCTTCCTGGAACGCAATGTCTACACGATGCCGCAATTCCTGGATCAACGGTTTGGCGGCGGGGTCAAATCGATCATGGCCGTGTTCTGGATCGCGCTCTACACCGCGGTCAATCTGACCAGCGTGTTGTGGCTGGGCGGTCTGGCGATCAATGCAGTCACAGGTCTCGCGGTTCTGCCGGGCATGATCGCCCTGGCGGCCTTCGCCGTGATCTATTCGCTGTATGGTGGTCTGAAGGCCGTTGCGCTGACGGATATCATCCAGGTCGTCGTACTGATCATCGGTGGTGTCCTGATTACGTGGATCGCACTGGGTCTCGTGGGTGACGGCGCCGGCGCTGTCGCCGGCTTCAATACCCTGCTCAGCGGCATTCCCAGCCATTTCAACATGATCCTGAGCCCGGAACATCCGAACTATTCGGACCTGCCGGGTATCTGGACGCTGCTGGGCGGTCTGTGGGTGCTGCACTTCTCCTACTGGGGTTTCAACCAGTACATCATCCAGCGGGCCCTCGGTTCGAAGAGCCTGGCGGAAGCCCGCAAGGGTCTTGCCTTTGCTGCGAGCCTGAAACTCCTCATCCCGGTCATCGTGGTCGTGCCGGGTATCGCCGCCCTGCATCTGGCGCAGAACGGAATGCTGGACCAGGCTGCGCTCGACGCCCGTCCGGACAGCACGTACGGCGTCCTGATGACACTGGTACCGGCTGGCCTTCGCGGGCTGGTTTTTGCGGCCCTGATCGCGGCCATCGTCTCCTCCCTCGCATCGATGATGAACTCGATCTCGACGATCTTCACGATGGACCTCTACCGGTCCGCGCGTCCGTCGAAGTCGGAGCAGCACTATGTGACGGTAGGCCGGATTACGGCCTTCGCGGCCATGGCGATCGCGCTGATCCTCGCCCAACCCTTCCTGGGCGGTATGGAAAGCGCTTTCCAGACGATCCAGGAATATACCGGCTTCGTCGCTCCGGGCGTCGTTGCGGTCTTCCTCCTGGGTTTCTTCTGGAAACGTACCAACACGATGGGTGCGTTTGCCCTGCTGATCAGCTCGGTGGTCCTGTCCTTCCTGTTCTGGACGATGGCCAATCCGGCCGCGCTCGGCGGCATGGGAGTGCAGGTGCTCGCCACGTTCGGTCTCGAAGCGCTCGATCTGCCCTTCGTGGTGCGGATCTGGATCGTCTTCCTTGCCTGTCTCGTGATCGGGATGATCGTCTCGATCGTCACGGGCAAGCCGGCCGAGGATCGCCCGGTCGACCTGTCGGGCATCAAGTTCGCAACCGAGCCGGTCTTCAACCTTGCCAGCCTGGCCATTATCGCGGTGCTGATCGCGATCTATGTCCGCTTCTGGTAGGTCCGCTGCCGGTAATTGAAGCCGGATGGTCGCCGAATACAGCTGCGCCCGGGCATGACCCGGGCGCACGTGTTTGGAATCTGTTGATCTTGGCCTTCAGCCGGATCAGGCCGCCGAGATACGTTTTTTAAGGTATTGCTCGTGATCCTCGAATCTATCGAGGCATTTGTGCATCGCCCGGCGGATCTCCGCCATGCGTTTGTCGAGATCGCTATCCGAGAGATTGTCGATCACCGGGTGGTAGCGCTTGGGCCGCAGGTTCTGGCCCTCGAACACGGCGAACCAGCTGTCCTCACCGAACAATTCATTGTCATGCCGGTAGAGCCGCCCGTTCTCCAGATAGATGTCGATGCGCTGACGCAGCGTC
This sequence comes from uncultured Maricaulis sp., assembly GCA_965228215.1. Classification (GTDB taxonomy): domain Bacteria; phylum Pseudomonadota; class Alphaproteobacteria; order Caulobacterales; family Maricaulaceae; genus Maricaulis. The sequence continues at coordinate 1,447,956 of OZ245800.1, forward strand.
TCGGGCAATTCCATCGTACGCACATAGTTCCAGAAATCGCTATCGGTCCGCTGGGTGGCGCAATAGTGCAGGATCAGGAAGTCACGGACCTGTTTGAATTCGGCCAGAGTGCGTTCGTTGTAGTACTCGATATCCCGTTCGTTGAAATTCTTGTCGGGGAAGTTCGTCATCAGGCGGGCAATCGCCGTCTGGATGAGGTGGATCGAGGTGGATTCCAGCGGTTCCAGGAAACCCGAGGCCAGGCCCAGCGAGACGACATTCTTGTTCCAGGGCTTCTTCCTGATACCGGTCTTGAAGCGCAGGAAACGCGGGTCTCCGATCGCGGCTCCATCAAAGCCGGATTGCAGTTTGGCACAGGCTTCGTCATCGCTGATGTGCTGGCTGCAATAGACGTGGCCATTGCCGATCCGGTGTTGCAGCGGGATCCGCCACTGCCAACCGGATTCGTGTGCCGTGGCACGCGTGTAGGGTGTCAGCGGCCCGCTCAGTTCGCAGGCCTGGGCAACAGCGCGGTCGACCGGCAGATAGTTCGACCAGTCATCATAGCCCGACTTGAGTGTCTGCTCGATCAGCAGGCCGCGGAAACCGGTACAGTCGATGAAGAGGTCCGCCGCAATCGTGTCGCCGGATTCCAGCGTCAGGCTCTCGATGAAGCCATCCGCGGCTCTCTGATTCACCTCGACAACCTTGCCCTCGACCCGCTGTACGCCGCGGCTTTCCGCGACCTCCCGCATGTATTTGCCGTAGAGGCTTGCATCGAACTGGTAGGCGTAGTCGATCGTGGCGAGCGGGGAATTCCGCACATTGTTCTGGGGATGCGAGAAGACGTTCTGCTTGGATGCCAGGACCTGGAGATTGTAGTCATCGATCGGCGCGGCGCCGTCCTTGAGGATGTGCCGCAGCCAGAAATGATGGAAGTGGATGCCGTCCATCCGCACGCCGTACGGGCCGAAGGAGTGGAAATACCGGTCACCCTTCTGGCCCCAGTTGACGAATTCGATACCCAGTTTGAACGTCGCACTGGTGCGCCGCAGGTAGTCGTTCTCATCCAGCCCCACCAGCTTGTTGAAATAGCGGATGTGCGGAATCGTCGCCTCGCCGACGCCGACTGTGCCGATCTCCTCGGACTCGATCAGCCGGATGCGGATCGACGGGTTGCGCAGCAGGATGGAGAGCGCCGCGGCGGCCATCCAGCCGGCGGTGCCGCCGCCGACAATGGCAATCTCTTTGATGTTGTGGTCTTGCATTCCGTCTACCCCATTACCCCTGCGCGGTTTCCCCGGACCACGCATATCCTTGCAGGAAGGCCCGGTGGGATTGCATGCGCCCGACCGCGCCATCCATTGCCGATTTCATCGATTGAAGGCTGCGCGCAATCCCCGCACGGTCCACCGTTGTCACGATCGGATCAATTGATTTTGGCACAATATTCTGCCCCAGGAGAACGGCGACCCAGCTCGGTTTCGAGAACAATTCATCCTCGTAGCGGAAGACCCGCCCGGCCTCACGGAACAGCTCCATCCGCTCGGTCAGCGAGTCGGGGATGTCCATCTCCCGCGTATAGTTCCAGAAGGGCGTGTCGTCGCGCTCCGTGGCCTTGTAGTGCAGGATGATGAAGTCCCGCACCTGTTCGAACTTCTTCACCAGCTGGCGATTGTACTCGTCGCGGACCACTGGCGGGACATCGGCCGTCGGATAGAGCGCGATGAATTTGCTGATGCCTTCCTGGATCAGGAAAAGCGAGGTGGATTCCAGCGGTTCCAGGAAACCGCCCGAGAGGCCGACCGCGACGCAATTCTTCTCCCACAGGCGGGCGCGATGTCCGGTCTGGAAGCGGATCTTGCGGGGTTCGCCGATCGCCGGCCCGTCGAGATCTGCGAGCAGGCTTTCGATCGCCGCCTCGTCGCTCATGAGATTGCTGGAATAGATGTGGCCATTGCCGGTGCGGTGCTGGGTCGGGATCCGCCATTGCCAACCCGCATCCTTCGCCGTGGATATCGTGTAGGGCAGGATCTCGCCGGACAATTCGCAGGCCACGGCCTGGGCCGTGTCGCAAGGCAGCCAGTGTGACCAGTCCTGAAAGGGAACGCCCAGCGTCTGATTGATCAAAAGGCCCCGGAAGCCCGTGCAATCAAAGAAGAAATCGCCGGCAATTTCGCTTCCGTCTTCCAGTTTGATACTGGCGATATTGCCCGTCTCGCCATGTTGCTGGACGTCGGTGACCTTGCCCTCGATACGCTGAACACCGCGTTGTTCGGCAAAGTTGCGAAGATAGCGCGCATAGGCGGTCGCATCGAAATGATAGGCGTAGCGCAATTGCGACAGGACGGATCGCGGATTGGGGTCCGGCATGGCGAACTTGCCGTGTTCGGCAGCCGCGGCGCTGAGACTGAATTCCTCGATCGTACTGCCCGGATTGTCCTCCCGGTAGCGCAGCCAGAATTGATGAAAATCAATGCCGTTCATATCGGCGCCGTGCTGGCCGAAGGGATGGAGGTATTCCTCGCCGAGCCGGCCCCAGTTCACGAATTTGATGCCCAGCTTGAAAGTGCCGTTTGTGGCTTTCAGGAATTCGTCTTCCGGAATTCCCAGCATTGCGTTGAAATTGATGATGTCGGGAATGGTTGCTTCACCCACTCCGATCGTGCCGATCATCTCGGATTCGACGAGCGAGATCCTGACGTTTTCGGCCGGAAGGAGGCTGGACAGGGCGGCGGCCGTCATCCAGCCGGCGGACCCGCCGCCGACGACAACAATCTGCTTGATGGGATTGGCAGCTGTCTCAGGCATGTTTCTGCTTCTCGAGATATTGTTTCAGCTTTTGGACATAGATGTGGTGCGGCGGCATTTTCGGGACCAGTTGCTGGATGGATTGCCGGAGCTGACCCAGGGCACGCTCCGACGCGGCGCCCGATATGCTTTCGGCCAGCCGGTCATGCTGTTGCGGCGTCCGGCCCATGCCCAGATGGGCAATCGTCCAGTCCTCGTCGTTGAACGGTTCCAGATCGTAACTGGCCAGAACACCGCGGTGTCGGAATTGCTCGATCTTGCGATCCAGACGTGCGTCGCCTCGCGGCTTCATGGCGTCCTGCCAATAGCGAGAGGCCCGTGTCTCACCGTCGAGGAAGAGGGCGTCGTGGAACAGGTTGATATGCGTCACGTCGTCATGGAAACGGCGATTGTACTCGCGGCGTTCCATACTCATTTCCGGGAAGACCGGCACCAGTTCCAGCAGGCGTTCAATGTCGCGCTGGAGCATCATCATCGGGGCCGGGGTGAGAGGCTCGAAAACGCTGGCGGCATGGCCAATCGCAATACAGTTTCCGACCCAGGCATCGGCCATGTGTCCGAGCTCTGCCGTGAAGGCCGGATCGGAGCCGTCAGTCGATCCGGCGGCGCTGATACGGAGCGTGTGAGTGGCTTTCTGGAGGTGCGCCGTGCTGGTCCAGCCGAGCTCATCCGCCTCCACCAAACGGCAGGGCGGGCCGAGTGTATCGGCCGGGCGCACCGTCCGGCTGACGTCGATCGCATGCGAAGTCTCGAACCGTCCGCCCGCAGCCAGGACAGCGCGGCGGCCCGTTCCGGTCGCATCAATCACCAGATCGGCAGGGATGGTCTCGCCGTCTTCAAGCCGAAGAGCGCTTACTGTGCCGCCATCCTGCTCGATCGTTTCGATCGAGGAGTGAAACCGGTCGACGCGACTGGCCTGCACGAGGCGGTCCAGCAAGCCGTTCAGCTCGGCCGGGTCCAGCTGGTAGCCGTATTCGGCGCGCGATAGCACCACGGCCGGATCGGCTGGCGGATGCGCGAATCTTCCGGCGAGGGCTGCCTGCGCTGACACGAGCAGGGGCTCGAGCGGGACGCCTGCGCGTGTCGTGACATGGCGGAGCGGAACGCCGTCGATTAGGCCGAGCGGCGAATGATGACATTGCACCCAGTTCCGGTCTGACAGCCAGTTGCGGAACACCGTCCCGAAGGAGAAAGAGCTTCCCGTTTCCAAAATCAGGGTCGGCTCGTCGACACCCAGCCCGCGCAGGAAATTATAGGCACCCGGGTCCGTGACATTGCCGTAGAGCGCGTCTTCCGTCGGCGCCCTGGTGTCGACGATTTGTGCGATGCGGACATTGTCGCCCAGGCCGTTTGCGAGGCTCAGCGCTGCCAGGTTTCCGGCGAGGCCGCTGCCGCAGACAATCACGGTTTTCATCGAAGCATCCATCGTGTCCATCAATGAAGTCGGGCCTACATCCTGGCCGCACTCAGGGGCGAGGATTGCGAGGCCGCGCCGTAGCGGGCGAGGAAGTCAGCCTGCGTGGGCGTCTCGGCAACCGCCTGTGCGGTGTCGAGCCGGATTTGCTCAACGCGCTGTTTTACCTCGGAAAGCCCGTAGCGGTCGATGCGCGGATCGTGATTTTCAGGGATTAGGTTCTGACCGTGCATGACGGCGATCCAGCTCGGCGGCAGGAAGACCCCGAACTCGTATTTCAGGACATAGCCGCGCGACATCCAGGCCTGGATCTTTTCCTGCAGGCTGTCCGGCAATTCCATCGCCCGGAAATAGCGCCACATCTCGCTGTCATCGCGCTGTGTCGCCACATAGTGCAGGAGCAGGAAATCCCTCACGCGCTCGAAATTGAGGCCCATTCGTGCGTTGTACTCGTCGATATCCTGCGGATCGATGGACGCGTTCGGAAAGAGTTCTATGAGGGTGGTGATACCCTCCTGGATCAGGTGAATCGATGTGGATTCAAGAGGTTCCAGGAAGCCGGCCGACAGGCCAACGCTCACGACATTGCGGTTCCAGAATTTCTTGCGGCGCCCGGTCTTGAAGAAGAGCTGTTTCGGCTCGGCCAGGGCCGGGCCTTCCAGTGTCGACATCAATTGATGGGTCGCCTCATCATCGGAGATGAACTCGTTCCAGTAGACATGGCCATTGCCGGTCCGGTGCTGTAGCGGGATGCGCCATTGCCAGCCGGCAGTCCGTGCAGTGGCCCGGGTGAAGGGCAGTAATTCGCCGCGCGACTCACAGGGCACGGCAACGGCACGATTGCAGGGCAGCCAGTGGCTCCAGTCATCATACCCGGTCTCGAGCGCCTGTTCGATCAGGAGGCCCCGGAAACCGGAACAGTCCACGAAAAGGTCCGCTTCTATGGTCGTGCCGTCTTCGAGCGTGACCGATCGGACGTGACCGGTTTCGCCATCCAGATCGACATCCACGACCCGGCCCTCGACGCGTTTTACACCGTTGTTCTCCGAGTATTTGCGCAGGAAACCGGCATAGAGACCGGCGTCGAACTGGTAGGCGTAGCCGAAGTTCGAACCGATCCGGTCGAGATCGCCTTCGGGGATGCGGAAGCGGCCCTGTTCGGCCGCCAGGACAGGATAGGAATAATCGCTGAGGCGCGGTGCGCCCTCGGCCTGTCTGAGCTTCAGCCAGAACTGGTGAAAGTCGAGATCATCGACCGGCAGACCGTAATCTCCGAACGGATGAATATAGTGATCCCCGCGTTGTCCCCAGTCGCAGAATTCGATCCCGAGCTTGAAGGTGGCTTCGGTCGATTTCATGAATTCGGCTTCGTTGATGCCCAGCGTCTGATTGAAAAAGCGGATATGTGGCAATGTTGCCTCACCCACACCGACGGTTCCAATCTGATCGGATTCAACCAGGCGAATGTCCAGGTCTAAGCTTTTGAACTTGTTAGAGATCGCGGCGGCTGTCATCCAGCCCGCTGTTCCACCGCCCAAGATACAAATTCGTGAAATCACGCTCACTTCTGGTCCTTCGGTGTAACAGAATTATGTAGATAATATGGATCGGGTCTTGCAAAAAGCAAAGCAGTTATGACAACGTTATCATTCGCGTAATGGCGTGCATGATTGGGGAAGATCCAAGGCGTGCGTTAAGGGAGAAGATTTGTGACCAATCCGAAGAAAACCGACCGCTGGCGGTCTATGCGATACGGACTGCTCGGGACGACGGCCATGTTGGCGTCGCTCGGCATGCAGCCCGCTCTAGCGCAAGACGCCGATGCCGATGACGATGGCAACACGGGCGACGTAATCGTGGTTCAGGGTGTCCGTGGCGCCCTGCAGACCGCGCGGAACAACAAGCGCGAGGCTGACACTTTCGTCGACTCGATCACTGCGTCCGACGTGTCGCAACTGCCCGACCTCTCGGTCGCTGAAGCCCTCGCCCGTGTCCCGGGTGTTGTGACCCAGCGCTTCGAGCTTGGCGGCAGTGATGGTGACTTCCCGTCGCCGGAAGGCTCGGGCAACATCGTCCGCGGCCTGCAATATGTCCGCTCCGAGTTCAACGGACGCGACGCCTTCTCCGCTAACGGTGGCCGTGCTCTGGAATGGGCCAGCATCCCGCCGGAGCTGATCGGTGCTGTCGAGGTCTTCAAGAACCAGACGGCCAGCATGATCGAAGGCGGTATCGCCGGTACGGTCAATCTGCGCACGCTCGAGCCCTTCGACCGTGATGATCGCGTGGCCATCCTGGTCGCTGACTCGATCTACACGGACCAGGCCGAGGAATGGAGCCCGGGCTTCAGCGCCATCTACGGCGATCGCTGGATCACGAATTCCGGCGAGTTCGGCCTCCTCGGCTCGTTCTCGACGTCGGAGCTGCAGTCCTCGATCAATGGTTTTCAGTACGGTCCGCTTCTCGCGGTCCCGAATCCGGATTCTCCGGGATCGATGATGGCCCTGCCGGGTGGCTGGCAGGCGCGTGATTCCTCTGTCGGTCGCGAGCGCGACAGTTACTATCTCGCCGGTCAGTGGCGTTCGAACGATGGTGACATGGAGATCACTCTCAAGACGACGCGGGTCGAGAATTCAATTCAGACCAATGAGCGTACGATTGAGTTCTTCACCGACGCGGAATCCTGGGCCGCCTGGTCCATCCTTGACGGACCGAACTCTCGCAACATCATTCCCTTCTCCTCCGCCGGCCTGCCGCGCTGTAGTGGCGCTGGTGAAGCCGCGAACGGCGGTGAGGGTATCTGTGAAACGCTGATTCCGGTCGATGGTGGCCTGATGGAATCGGGTGTGGTGTCGAACAATCTCCGTGACTGGCTGGGCCAGACCGGTAACCTGCAGACGCCGCTCCAGTCGCTTGCGATCGTTCAGACGAACGAGTCTGTCACGCAAGACTACAGCTTCAACATGAAGTGGAATGCTTCGGACCGCCTGTATCTCGAGTTCGATGCTCACTACACCGAAGCTGAAGCAACGCTGGACCGTCTCTGGGCCGGTGGTAACCACTTCGCAGACTACCGTTTCGATTTCTCCGATATCGAGAATCCGGAAGTCGAGCTGTTCATGTCCGATGTGGTGCAGCTTGCCACCTGGGGTACGACCCGTGGTCCGAACCCGGGAACGCTCGGTGATCTCGCCGATCCGCGTTACGCCTTCCTGCTCTACGCGGCTGACGAGTTCCAGGACAATACCGGTGACCTGTTCGCCATGCGTGCCGATGCTCAGTATGAGTTCGAGGACGCTGGCTGGTTTGAATCGATCGAATTCGGCGCTCGTCGCTCGGTTCGTGAGCAGAACAACCGCAGTGCCGGCCTGAACTGGGGTGGTATCGCCCCGCCGTGGAGCGGTGGCTACCTGCCGTACGCGAACCGTGTGGATCCGACAGCATTCGACGTGAATGACTATTCCGGCTTCCTCGGCGGCGGCGTGTTCTCGGGCTTCACGTCGATCGTGTTCCCGAGCCAGTCCCAGATGCTGGACTATGATGCCTTCGTGGATTCCCTCGCGAACGAGCCGCTCATTGGGTCGGGCATCAACGTCGATGGCAATCTGCAGGTCGGTGACTGGATCCCGCTCCGTCAAAATGGCGCGATCGATTATGCCGGTCGCGGCAGCGATGGCACCGTGCGGGAAGAGACCATCAACCTCTACACCCAGCTCAACTTCCTGGAGGACTTCTCCAACGGACAGTCGATCTCGGGTAATTTCGGCTTCCGCTATGTGCGGACGGAAACGACCGGTGGCGGTCTCGCGTCCTTCGCCGAATTCGCTCCGGATGATCCGCTCGACCCGCTGCAGGAACGTGATTTCCTCCCGGAAACCGCGGCCTTCCTCGATCAGGCGAATACGCCCAACACGATCGACAACAGCTATGAGTATCTGCTGCCGTCCTTCAACATGCGTTGGGATCTCAATGACGAGATGCTGATCCGCTTCGGCGCGAGCAAGGCGATCACGCCGGCCGATATCGCGGCGTTGAATTCCAACCAGGCGACGATCGCCGAGCTTGGATATGTCGTCGACAACACGGCAACGCCGCCGGTGATTTCCAACATCGTACTCGGTTCGCTGCGTGTCTTTGGCGGCAACCCGAACCTCGAGCCGATCGAGGCGACGAATATCGACCTGTCGTTCGAATACTATTTCGGATCCGACGGTCTGTTCTCCGTGTCCGCCTTCCACAAGGATCTGGAGAACATCATCGTCTACGGTGAAGAAACGACCGGCGCGGTTACGCTGGACGGTTACACGGTGCCGGTGATCTATTCGGGTAACCTGAACCTGAATGACGGTACGGTTGATGGTGTCGAATTCTCCTACCAGCAGTTCTTCACTGACTGGCCGGGTATCTTCGGCAATCTCGGCCTCCAGGCGAACCTGACCCTGCTGTCGTCCGAAACGACACCGCTGCCGTCCGTTCGCGATACGGAAGGTGACGGGGTTGAGGGCTTCCTCTCGGTCTATCGCTGGAGCGTTGCTGAACTGCTCGGCCTGTCCGAGACGTCCTACAACCTCATCGGTATCTACCAGGACGAACAGTTCGAATTCCGTCTCGCCTATAACTGGCGGTCGAAATACTTCAGCTCCTACCGGGACTTCATCACGGGTAACCCGATCATCCAGGATGATATTGGTTTCCTCGATGCTTCCTTCCGCTGGGACGTCACCGACAATCTCGAATTCCGCGTGCAAGCGGCCAACCTGCTCGACACCCAGGCGGTGGCACGGCAGCAGGTCGATGCAGCCGGGCAGACTTTCGCCCGCTCGGTGTTCGACAATGATCGTCGTTTCGAATTCGGACTGCGTTACGAATTCTGATCGACACGGAACCGAATGGTTTCGAGCTCAAAAATCGGGGGCAGGTGTAACAGCCTGCCCCCTTTTTTATCCGCGCCGGTGTCGGGACCGGTGTCCGGGCGACCGGGTTTCGCCCCTCCAACAAGAACAACTCGTCTCGTGCCGGCAGGGAGGCCCAGATGACGCTCAAATTTACCAGCCAGTCCGGATTGAAACTCACGGCCTCGGTCGCCGCTCTCTTGCTGTCGGCGTGCCAGCCCGCACCCGGTGATGCTGCGTCTGATGTACCGGACGCCGCGACGGAAGCGGCAAGCACTGCCATTACCGTGTCCAACGGCTCGAACAGTGTCGTGGTCGATCCTGCCAACTGGCCGGAGGGCCAGTCCGGTGTCGCACGGGATCCCGACGTCGAGGTCTTCATTGCTGACCTGCTGTCCCGGATGAGCGTCGAGGAAAAGGTCGGCCAGGTCATCCAGGCGGACATTTCCGAAATCACTCCGGAACTGGCCGCCGAATACAATCTCGGTTCGGTTCTCAATGGCGGCAATTCGGGTCCGGGCAATGACAATTTCGCGCCGCCGGAGGCCTGGCTGGCGCTGGCGGACGCGTATTACCGTGCCTCGACGGACACGTCGGATGGCGGGCTCGGCATACCCATCATCTGGGGTACCGATGCCGTGCACGGGCATTCCAACATCGTGGGTGCCACAATGTTCCCGCACAATATCGGTCTGGGCGCTGCCAATGATCCGGACCTGATCCGCCGTATCGGCGAGATCACGGCGCTGGAGATCCGCGCGACGGGACAGGACTGGACCTTCGCGCCGACCTTGGCGGTGGTCCAGAATGATTCCTGGGGCCGCACCTATGAAGGCTATTCGGAGAGCCCGGACATCGTGGCCAATCTGAGCGGGCCGATGGTGGAGGGCCTGCAGGGCGCCGCCGGATCCGATGACCTGCTGGGCGCCGACCATATCGTCGCCACAGCGAAACATTGGGTGGGTGATGGCGGTACCGATCGCGGTATCGACCAGGGCGATAACCGCGCCACTGAAGCCGAGATGCGCGACATCCACGCCGCCGGATACGCACCGGCGATCGCCGCCGGCGTACAGACCGTCATGGCGTCCTACAATTCCTGGTACGGCATCAAGATGCACGGCAATGGCGCCATGCTGACCGATGTGCTGGTTGACCGCATGGGTTTCGACGGTTTTGTTGTCGGTGACTGGGAAGGTCACGGCCAGATCGCGGGCTGCGAGAATGTCGATTGTCCGCAGGCCCTGCTCGCGGGTGTCGACATGTATATGGCACCGGCGAGCTGGCGCGAACTGCATGGCAATCTGCTGCGACAGGTCGAGGACGGCACGATTCCGATGGCGCGTCTCGACGAGGCCGTCACCCGCATTCTTCGCGTGAAGGCCCGGGCGGGTCTGTTCGGCGGTGTCGCGCCGTCCGAGCGCACGCATGCCGGTGATTTCGACCTGATCGGCAGCGAGGCGCATCGCGCCGTGGCCCGCGAGGCAGTGAGGGCTTCGCTGGTGCTGCTCAAGAACGACACGGGCCTCCTGCCGCTGAACCCGGCGGCGAATATCCTGCTTGCCGGTGACGGTGCCGACAATATCCGCAAGCAATCGGGCGGCTGGACGATCAACTGGCAGGGCGATGGTCACACGAATGAGGATTTCCCGGGCGGCCAGTCGGTCTATGACGGGCTGAACGAGGCCGTCGCAGCGGCCGGAGGCTCCGTTACGTTGAGCGAGGACGGGTCCTGGACCGAGCGTCCCGATGTCGCCGTGGTGGTGTTCGGCGAGGAGCCCTATGCGGAATTCGTCGGCGACCAGGAATATGTCGACTTCCCCGATGAGCGTGGCCTCGAATTGCTGCGCCAATACCGCGCGGAAGGCATCCCGACGGTTGCGGTCTTCCTGTCCGGACGACCGCTCTGGATGAACCGGGAGATCAACGCTTCCGATGCCTTCGTGGCCGCCTGGCTGCCGGGCTCGGAGGGTGGCGGAATCGCCGATGTCATCGTGGGTGATGCGGACGGTGCCCCGCGGCATGATTTCGTCGGGCGGTTGTCCTACTCATGGCCGCAACGGGCCGACCAGACCGTGCTCAATCCGCGCGATGAGGGTTATGAACCGCTCTTCGCCTACGGATACGGGCTGAGTTATGCCGAGCCGGGCGAACCGGTTGGCGAACTCAGCGAGGATGACGGTCTCGCCCGGCAGGGTGATGCCGACCGTCTGGCGATCATCGCACGCGGTCGTGCGGCAGGAGATCTTGTCCTCCGCCTCGAGAGTGGCGATGAGGTTGTGACCGTGAGCGGACCGGATGCCGTCACCGGCGACGGCGCGCTCGAGACCACGCTGGATGATCGCGAACAGCAGGATGACAGCCGTCGTTTCACCTGGTCCGCACCGGCCACCTTGAGGGTCGAGGGCGCGATCTCCGGTGTTGCCGGCGACCAGGTTCTGCAGATCTCCTACCAGGTTGTCGATCGCGGCGAAGGTGCTGTGAGCCTGTCGATGTCCTGTGGCGAGGATTGCGGGGCATCGATCGATATCACCGAGGGCGTTCGTGTGGCCGAGGGCAAGGGATGGCGTTCCGCCAGCCTGCCCCTGAGCTGTTTCGAGGCAGGCGGCCTGGACCTGTCTGCGGTGGACGCACCCCTGGTGGTGACGGGACCCGGCGGGCTGGAAATGTGGTTTGACGACGTCTCGATCGGTGAAGCGGAAAGCGAATCCATGGGATGTGAGCTCTAGCCAACGCCGACACGTGACCGCGTGTCTTTGCAGCAAAGCCGGTAAGGGGAGATCGGTTTGATGAAATCGCGAAACAATTCCGTGGCCGTCCTGGCGGCGATGATTTCACTGGGCGGATTCCTGTTCGGTTTCGATGCCGCGATCATTTCCAGTGTCGGCGGGCTGGCAGTCCGGGAATTCGGCCTGGGTGATCTCGAATTCGGAGTGCTGGTCGCGTCGCCGGCACTGGCCGCGATGTTCGCCGGTCTTGCTGTCGGACCGCTCAGCGATTTCTTCGGCCGGCGGCTGATGCTTCAGATCGTGGGCGTGCTTTACGCAGTCTCTGCCCTGCTATCGGCCTGGGCGCCTGATTTCCAGATCCTGGTCTGGGCGCGGGCACTGGGCGGTTTTGCCTTTGCATCGCTTGTCCTCGCACCGCTCTACATTGCCGAAATCGCGCCGAGCGAACGCCGCGGTTTTCTCGTCTCGATCAACCAGTTGAATATCGTCATTGGTTTCGCCGTCGCCTATTTCGTGGGCTACTACCTGCTGCTGGCCAGCCAGAGCGGGACGGACTTCGTCCAGATGATCGGACTGGCAGACCACAATTGGCGCTGGATGCTGGCTGTGGAACTCGTGCCGGCCGCAATCTTCCTCATCGCGCTGAGCTTCGCGCCCGAAAGTCCGCGCTGGCTAATGGTCAAGGGCCGCGAAGACGAAGCGCGCAAGGTGATTTCCCGTTTCCATGACGCCGAGCGGATCGACGCCGAGATCGAGGAAATCCACACGAGCATCGCGGAGTCCCGCGCCCGGGATAAAACGCCTCTGAACGTGATGCTACATCCCGCGATGATGGGGCTATTGTTCGTGGCCTTGCTGGTTGCGATCGCGCAGCAGATCACCGGCATCAATGCCGTCTTTTTCTACGCTCAGACGATTTTCGAACTGGCCGGAGCAGGCACCAATGCCGCTTTCGCCCAGGCGACCAGTGTCGGCCTGGTCAATGTGCTCTTCACGCTGATCGCCATGGCGCTGATCGACCGGGTTGGCCGCAAACCGCTGCTGATCGCGGGCCTGGCCGGCGTGGTGATCAGCATGAGCGTGACCGGTTATGGCTTCCACCAGGCGCGTTACGAATTGTCGGCCGATGCAATCACGCAGCTTTCCGAGGATATCGATCGCGAGGCATTGATGACCATCGCGGGGACGGAGTTCCAGTCGGATGTCGCCTTCCGGACAGCCCTGGATGACGCGCTCGGCGAGGATGCCGCCCGGAATTTCCGCGCCGAGATCACCAATGCAGCGATCGATATCAACGCGCCCCTGGTCCTGGCCGGTATTCTGAGTTTTGTCGCGTCCTTCGCAGTATCACTGGGCCCGGTCATGTGGGTGCTGCTGTCGGAAATCTTCCCGAACCGGGTGAGGGGACTCGCTATGTCGGTGATCACTTTCGTGAATTCCGGTGTCAGCTCGGGTGTCCAGCTGGCTTTCCCGGTTCAGATCGCGGCACTGGGAACCGCGATGACATTCTTCATCTACGGGGCGTTCGGCCTTGTCTTCCTGCTTCTCATTGCGCGTTTCCTGCCGGAAACGAAACAGATGTCGCTCGAGACGCTGGAACAAAAGTTTGCGCGCTGACAGGAGAACTTCCTGTCGGCCGTCAGTTCCCGGGCGCCTCGGATAGGTGCCCGTACGGTCGATTAGTAGCAGGCTGATGTGTTGCATCACGCCTATCGCGTGTCGCAGTATCCGCCTGATCATGTAGGCAAGGGACTGGCGATCATGATTCCGGAGCGGTGGCAGGCATGCCCCGACTCCTGGCTGAACGAGACGCGGCGCTCGGAAAACTCGCGCTCGTGACAGCCGGAATCCGGTCGCCCGAGGACAGATTTGCGGGAGCAATCTTAGACGAATGGCCAATATCTTTGATGTTGCTGAAAAAGCCGGCGTCTCCATCAAGACCGTGTCACGGGTGATGAATGATGCCGACACGGTGCGGGCGTCGACGAGGGAACGCGTGCAGGCCGCCATGGCTGAGCTCGACTACAATCCCAGCCATGCCGCGCGGGAATTGCGCTCCGGCCGTTCCAGGTCGATCGGCATGCTGTTCGGCGCGACCGAGAGCGGCTTCCAGGCGCGCTTCCACCACGCCGCCCTTCGGGCCTGCGATTCGGCGGGCTACTTCCTTGCCGGTGGTTTCTTCGACGAGACCGCACAGAATTGGGACCGGCAATTGAGCGCATTCCTGGCCCGTACCCGGGTCCAGAACATGATCCTCATTCCGCCGATCTGTGGATCCGAAGTGCTGCACAAGACCCTGACCGACCGGAATGTCTCCTTCGTTCTGATCTCTCCCACCCAGCAAACGCCCGACGCGCCGTCGATTCGTATCGATGACCGCCAGGCGGCCCGTGACGTCACCGAACATCTTCTGTCTCTCGGACACCGAAAGATCGGCCACCTGTCCGGCGCTCCGGGGCATGTCGCGTCCAATCTGCGTGAACAGGGTTTCGAGGACGCTATCAAGGCATCGCCGGACGCCGAGTGGCGGCCCGACTGGGTCCGTCAGGGTTTCTTCGCGTTCGACCGGGCTCTGGAAGAAGCCGAGGCCATGTTGTCCTCGCCGGACCGGCCAACGGCGATTTTCGCTTCGAACGATGAAATGGCGTCTGCCGTCTACTTCGTGGCCGCGAAGCTGGGCCTGAGTGTGCCCGATGACCTCTCCGTCGTGGGCTTCGACGATGTGCCGATCGCGACCACGATCTGGCCCCCGCTCACGACGGTTGCCCAGCCCTATGAGGCCATGACGGAGGCTGCGGTCGTGAAGCTGACGAAGGCGCAGTCTGTTAAGTCGAAGGATGAATCGCCGGAAGTCCTGACGCTCGACTATGAGCTGAAAATCCGTCAGTCCACGCAGTCGCCGCGCGTCTGAAACCCCGTCCCGACCAGCTGGATTCGCTTGTCCTCCCGATATGACAAGGTTGGACATTTTTGTTGACAAGGTAGGCCCCATGGCTAGCCTGTGTGGCTGTTCGGCCAATTGGTTCCAGGGGAGGTACGATGCGGCTTTCGGGAGGGTTGCAGGCGAAACTGATCGCCTCGGCAAGCGTGTGTCTGGTCAGTGCGGGAGCCTTGGCGGCCTGCTCGGCAGATTCGGGCGCTGAATCCACGACGTCCGGCTGGCAGCTGACCTGGTCTGACGAATTCAACGCAAGCGAGATCGACCCGGCCAAGTGGAATCACGAACGCGATTGCTGGGGCGGCGGCAATGAAGAGCGCCAGTGCTACACGGACTCGCCGCGCAATTCCCGCCTGGAGGACGGCCATCTCGTGATCGAGGCCCATCTCGAGGAATCGACGGGGCCGGCCCTGCCTGACCGTCTTCTCGTCGGGGCCAGCGAGGAACAGCGCGCCGAAACCCGGACCCAGCCCTTCACCTCCGCGCGCCTGAACACGGCGGGCAAGGCGGACTGGCGTTACGGCCGGATCGAGATTCGTGCGCGCCTGCCCGAGGGGCAGGGCAGCTGGCCGGCTTTCTGGATGCTGCCCAGCGATGAATTCTACGGCGGTTGGGCGCTGTCCGGCGAGATCGACATCCTGGAGACCGTCAATCTCGGCGAAGCCTGTGCCGACTGTCCCGGTGGCATTGAAAACCACGTCCTGGGCACGCTGCATTTCGGCGGCGCCTGGCCGCACAATACCTATCAGAACCGGCAGACCTATCTGCCGGTCACGGAACGCGGCAACCAGCAATTCCACGTCTTCGCCACCGAGTGGACCGAAGGCCGGATCGAATGGTTCCTCGACGGTGAGAGCTATGGCTTCCTGACCGAGGATGACTGGCACAGCGATGCCGAGAATGCGGAAGGGCGGCCGTTCGCGCCCTTCGACCAGGATTTCTACCTGATCCTCAACATGGCGATCGGCGGGCATCTCGCGGAAGACCGCAATGCCGGCGGTGTCGACTATGAGGACTTCCCCAAGACGATGCTGATCGACTGGGTCAGGGTCTATGACTGTCCGGAGGATCCGGACACTGGGATCGCCTGCCGTACCGGCGCGGCGGCCGGACAATAAGGGTTGAGGGAAAGCATGACTGAAGCCGTTGCAAAAACGCGTCCCGAGGATCGTGTATCCTTCCTCCACCGCCTGATCTACGGATCCGGCGCCTTTGCGAACAATCTCCTGGCGGGCTCGATCGGCGCGATGATGGTCGTGCTGAACATTGGCCTGGGCATGGATCCTGTCCTCGTCGGCCTTCTGGGCGGCCTGCCGCGATTCTTCGACGCCATTACCGATCCGATCGTTGGATATATTTCTGACCGCACGCGGACGCGCTGGGGGCGTCGCCGGCCCTTCATCTTCTTTGGCGCAATTGCCGCGGCGATCTCCTTCGCCATGCTCTGGCAATTCCCGGCCGGCCAGAGCGAGATGTTCTATTTCTGGTACTTCCTGATCGGATCTTTCATCTTCTTCCTGGCCTACACGCTGTTCGCGACGCCCTGGGTGGCGCTCGGCTATGAGCTGACGCCCGATTACGATCAGCGCAATCTGCTCATGGGCACGCAGAACTTCATTGCGCAAATGGCCTATTTCATTCCGCCCTGGCTGGTGCTCTGGGCGCAGAATGACATGTTCGACAACATGGTTCAGGGCACGGCGGTCATCGCCTGGGTGCTCGCGGGCCTGGTCGCCTTCTTCGGCGTCCTGCCAGCCATTTTCCTGCGCGAGAGGATGGCCGATGTCGCGGCGAAGGAACTGGAAGAGACCAAGGAAGACCGGCAGGGCATTATCGGCAATGTCTGGGACTTCATGAAGGGTTTCGGATCGGCGCTTTCCTTCGTGCCTTTCCTGAAGCTCTGCGGGGCGACCTTCCTGGTCTTCAACGGCTTCATCATGATCGCCGCCTTCCAGTTCTACGTGGTGGCCTATTACGTCTTCGCCGGGGATATCGAGGCGGGAGCCGCGCACAATGGTGCGGTGGATTCCCTGCGTATCCTGTTCTCCTTCGTGGCGGTGGCCGTCGTGGCCTGGTTCGCGACACGGATCGGCAAGCGGCGCATGTTCGGAATCGCCATCGGCCTGGCTGCGCTCGGCTACGGGCTGAAATGGTTCCTCTACAATCCGGAAGCGCCCTGGCTGCTGTATTTCGCGGCTCCGCTCATGGCGTTCGGACTGGGCGGTCTGTTCACGCTTATGCCGTCAATGGTCGCGGATGTGGTGGACATGGACGAGGTCCGGTCGCACCAACGGCGTGAGGGCATGTTCGCGTCGATCTTCTGGTGGGTGGTGAAACTCGGCCAGGGCGCGGCCACCGCAATGGGCGGTTTCCTCCTCGCCCATACCGGTTTCGACCAGGCGCTCGGTGGTGGACAGGCGGAATCGACCCTTTTCTGGCTGCGCGTTTATGACGTCGCCATTCCGGTCGTGTTCTACCTCGTCGCGATCTGGCTGGTGACGACGCTGGACATCAGCCGGGAGAAGGCGGCAGAGGTTCGCAAGATCCTGGAAGAACGCCGCGGTACGACGGGAACGTCGGCAGCACCGGCAGAGTAAACCAAATCGGAAATCGGCCCCGCTATTTGTGAGAAGGCCGGGTATGCAGGGATGTTTGTCATGGCAATGACACATGAGTTCAAACAGGCGGACGTCGCCATCGAGGACCGTATCCGCGGTCTCCTGGACGGCATGACGCTGGAGGAGAAGGCGGGCCAGCTGAACCAGGTTCAGTGGGGCGGCTGGGATTCCTTCGACGACCTCGCGGCACAGGTGCGCCAGGGCCAGATCGGCTCGATCATCAATCTGGTCGACCGCGTCGCCATCGATACGCTGCAGCACATCGCGCGTGATGAAAGCCCGTCGGGCATTCCGCTGCTGATCGGCCGTGATGTCATCCACGGCTTCCAGACCGTGATGCCCCTGCCGCTCGCCCAGGCAGCAAGCTGGAATCCGGACCTGGTGCGGGACTGTGCCCGCTTCTCGGCGCAGGAGGCCGCATTCTCCGGGATCAACTGGACGTTTGCGCCGATGATCGATGTCAGCCGCGATCCGCGCTGGGGCCGCATCGCCGAGAGCTGTGGCGAGGATCCCTATCTGACGAGTGTCATGGGTGTAGCCATGGTCGAGGGCTACCAGACCTCCGATCCGTCCGCGCCCGACACGCTGCTCGCCTGCGCCAAGCATTTTGCGGGTTATGGCGCCTCCGAGGGTGGCCGCGACTACAACTCGACCAACGTTCCGGAAAACGAGATGCGCAATGTGCATCTCCCATCCTTCAAGGCGGCGCTGGATGCCGGTGTCGCAACGATGATGACCTCGTTCGGCGATATCGACGGCGTTCCGGCCAGCGGCAATGAATGGCTGCTCGACCAGGTCCTGCGCCAGGAATGGTCGTATGACGGCATGGTGGTCAGTGACTGGGATTCGATCCGCCAGCTGTGTGTCCACGGCATGTGCGAGAATGATGTCGATGCCACGCTGGCAGCGGTAAATGCCGGGGTCGACATGGACATGGTGGGCGGCGTTTATACCGGCCACATCCCGCATCTCGTTGCCTCGGGTGAATTGTCCGAGGACCGGGTCGACACACTGGCCGGCAATGTCCTGCGGGCAAAGATCCGCGCCGGTCTGATCGACGGCAACCGGCTGACGGCGACCACGGAAGAACCTGCACGACTGGCTGTGCGGTCAACCGCGCTCCAGGCGGCGACGGAGAGTTGTGTCCTCCTGAAGAACGAAGGCGATATCCTCCCGCTCGACGAGACCGGGGTCCGGAAACTGGCGGTCATCGGACCGATGGCCGACGAACCGGCCGAACAGATGGGCACGTGGGTTTTCGATGGCGATGCAGAGCGCAGCGTAACACCGCTGGGAGCACTGCGTAGCCTGCTCGAAAACCGCTGTGAAGTCGCGTTCGAACCGGCCCTGCACACCACGCGTAGCCGTGACGATTCCGGTTTCGCGGCTGCCGTGGAGTGCGCCGGCTCGAGCGATGCCGTCCTGCTATTCCTCGGCGAGGAAGCCATCCTGTCGGGCGAGGCACATTGCCGGGCCGATATCGGTCTTCCGGGCGCCCAGGCGGATCTGCTGCGCGCCCTGCGCAAGGCGGGCAAACCGGTGATCGGCGTGATCATGGCCGGACGCCCGCTCGCGCTTGGCGATGTCATCGATGATTTCGACGCGCTGCTGATCGCGTGGCATGGCGGGTCGATGGCGGGACAGGCGATCGCCGACCTGGTGTTCGGACGGTCGATCCCGACGGGCAAACTGCCGGTCTCCTTCCCGAAAGTTTCCGGTCAGGTGCCGATCTACTATGCGCACAAGAATACCGGACGTCCGCCCACGCCCGAGACCGTCATCGATATCGATGCGATCGAGAAGGGCGCACCGCAGACATCGCTGGGCATGACGAGTTTCCTGCTCGATGCCGGCTACCAGCCGCTATTCCCCTTCGGTTTCGGCCTCAGCTACACGCAGTTCGCCTATGCGGATCTCGAGCTCGACCGGGCGGAAATGGGTGCGCAGGACAGGGTGACCGTCTCGGTGACGGTGACCAATACCGGTTCGCGCAGCGGCACGGAGATCGCTCAGCTTTACATCCGCGACCGGGTCGCGAGTGTGACCCGGCCCGTACGCGAGCTGAAGGCGTTTTCGCGGCATGAACTGGCGCCGGGCGAGTCGGCTCGTGTGTCGTTCAGCCTCGGTGTCGATGACCTCGCCTTCTATCATCGCGACGGATCCTTCCGGGCCGAGCCGGGCGAGTTCGACATCTGGGTTGGCGGCGATTCCCGTGCGCACGCCCACGCCCTGCTGCGACTGGTCCGGGACTGACCGGAGCCTGCTCCGGCGCCCGGCGCTTGCATCGGAAAAACGAGATGCGTACCTGCATGCGGCTTGTCGCGGCGGGGCGATGAAGCTATCCCGCATGGGGGCCGCCATTCCACGGCGCGCCGAAGGGGGATTCAGATGCGTATCGAACTCGTAGCTTTGACTGCTTTGTGCCTGGGCGGCTGCACCGATCTCGGCACCACGCCGGGTGGTGAGGACCAGGGCGGCCAGGATGGCCAGCCTGCCGCAACGCCCCAGGGCGGAAGCGACGGCATTGCCGGTTCGCTGACAGAGGACCAGCCGGTCTTCAGCCACGATTTCGATCTTGAAGAGGGCGAGGTCGCGACGATCCTGACCCTGTCTGACGAAAACCTCGATACCGTTCTTGAAATCATGGGCCCGGCAGGAAAGCCGATCGCCCAGAACGATGATGCCGGTGCCGAGACCTTGCAATCGCGTGTTGTGCTGGTCGCGCCCGAGAGCGGGAGTTACACGGCCAATGTGACCGGGTATGGCGGTGCCACGGGCGCGTTTGAACTCCTCATCGAGGACGGCCTCGATCTGGGCCTGTCTCCGGACGGTGTCATGCTCGACGACGCCCTGGTTCGGTTCACGGACACGGTGAGCGAGTACGACATGACGGTGAGCCTCGAGGCCGGTGACATCCTCGTCGCGGCGACTGAGGCCCTGAGCGATGAGCTGGACACGGTCCTCTCCCTGCTGGACGCGAATGGTGTCGTTGTTGCGCAGAATGATGATCGCGGTGATGGCAGCCTGAATTCGCGGATCCTCTATCTCGCCGAGACCGGCGGCGATTACATCCTGCGTGCCGGAAGCTATAGCGGCAGCGATCTGGGTGAGCTCGTTCTCGCTGCCGGTACGGACCCGAACGCGGAACTGCCCTTCGACTTCACCTCCATCGAGGGTGAGCGGATCCTCGTCAGTGGTGGTCTGATCGATGACGGCAATCCCATCCACCGGGAAACGGTTTCCATCGAGGCAGGGCAGACGATCTATGCCTATGCTGACGCGGTGAGCGGTGACCTCGATACGGTGCTTCGCCTCCTGGGGCCGGACGGTTCTCCGGTTGCGATGAATGATGACCGGGGCGACGGATCGCTGAACTCGGCCTTCGCCTATACGGCACGCGAGGCCGGAGATTACGTGGTCGAGGTCGATCGCTATGGCGGTGGCGGCAGTTCCGGCGAGTTTTCGCTGAACCTCTCCTGGGTCGACACGACGGTCGTGGAAATCCTCCAGTCCCTGCGCGAGTCGATTGTTGCGCTCAGCGGCGAGACCGCAACGATCCGTACGCGCGACTTCGTCGTGCACTACACGACCGAAGGCGAAGACGCTTCCACCCGGGCCTATGCCGTATCCGTCGGCGACGCGCTCCAGCATTCCCTGCGCGAACAGATCGACCGCATGGGGTGGCGCGAGCCAGTCAGAGATGGCGACGGGCTCTATCGTGCCTTCATCAAGGATGCCGGCGGTTCGATGGGCGTGACCTATCCGGTCGAGACCGTATTCGACAATCCGCATACCGGTGATGTCCGGGAATCGCTCGCTTCGCGCACGGTCTTCGTGATCGAGAATGATTTCGAGGGTTTCGACGACAAGACCGCTCCCGTGAACAGTCTGATGCGGGCGACCGCAACACATGAATTCGCCCACGTCGTGCAGTTCGGTTACGACTCCGAGGAAGGCCTGGGTTGGCTGTACGAATCCACGGCTTCCTGGATCGAGGTGGCGACGGTGGGGACCCACCAGGACGCGACCGATTACGTCGAGACCGATTACGAACAGCCGGGCCTGTGCTGGACCACCAGCGAGAACGGTTTTGACTATTCCCAGTGGACGCTCCTGCAATCGCTGGCCGACGTGCATGGCGAGGGCATCGTCGTCGACATCTGGGAGAATGCCGTCGAGCATGACGGGTTCGAGACGATGGAAGTCACGCTCAACTCGGTCGGTACGACCATTCCCGAGGCGCTCCTGCGCTGGCGTGCCCAGAATTTCGCCCGCGATTACGAACTGGCCGAATTGTTCGACCGCCCTGTAGCGCTCGCCGGACGGATCGATTCCGCCCAGCGCTGGACCAGCAAGGACGGTCCCCAGGAGTTGGGTGCCAATTATTTCGAACTCGCCTTCGACGGAGCGCACGATGTGCGGGTCGAGGGTGCGGACAGTCTGGAACTCTATGCGATGGGTTATGGCGGCGGCAGCGTCGACGTGATCCCGCTCGGACAGGGCGGTGTCGTTGATCCGTCCGGCTATGAATATCTCGGCCTGATGGTGTTCAACCGGGCTGTGCCCGAAGCGCCGGGGATCTGCACGGGCAACATGTTCACGCTCGACCTCTCGCCCAGCACCGCGGCCGCTGCGACCGAGGTCGCGCTGCGCTTCGATGCACCGCACTTCGAGCCGCCGACACCGGTTGTCGAGGACGAAGAGACGGCGGAGGAGTAAGCCGGGTCAGTCGTCTGACGGGATCAGGATGAGTTCGGTCTGGCGGCCGTCGAGATAGCGCACGCTTTCCCCGTCGAAGAAGGCATCTTCCTCGGTGCGGAAATCAACGCGCTGTCCGCCCCATTCCGGCACTTCGGAGTAGGAGGTCAGCTCGATCGACCAGGCCGTGTCGGGCCGGATGGTGTATGCGCCGCGCGGATCGCCATTCTGATTGTCCCAGAAACCGATCGCCGTGCCGGCGCCATGGCCGTGCGATCCGATCGGGTGGGTGTAGATGGACGGGTCGAGACCTTCCGCGATGGCATCGGCACGCGCCCGAGCGAGTACTTCATTGCCGCTCAGCCCGGTCTGGATGTGTGAGACCAGGATGTCCTGCACGCGATTGCTGGCGGCCAGGCCGCGGACCAGTCCACCCGGAGCAGCTGCCTCGTTCGAGCGCAGCACGTAGGCGAGGTGCTGCGTGTCGGTGTTCAGCCGCAGATAGGTGATGCCGAAATCGGTCCACAGCAGATCGCCCGGCTCGATCACCGTGTCACCGCGCAGCATGCCGTCATGGCCGGCGCGCTGGATGCCGACTGACGGGTGGAACCAGGGTTTCAGGCCGAGCCTGTCGACCTCTTCGCGATACCACCAGACCACATCATCTGCCGTCGTTTCACCGGGGGTGATGACCTCACGGGAAAAGGCCCGGGCCATGATGGCGTGGGCGGTCCGCACGATGGTCGGATAGATTTCCATCTCCATCGGGGTGCGGGTTTCCAGCCAGCGTACGGCGAGAGTCTCGCCAGACACGATTCGGGATTGATATTCCTCCGGCAGCGCCGCCGTCATCGCCCGGTACTGGCTCAGTGTCATCCCGTCGCCGAACGCGGTGATGTCTGAATAATTGATGGCGATGCGGGCGGGGTCGCGCGCGGCGATTATATCGGCCACGGCGCGCCACTGGTCCGGCTCGTCTTCCGGATTCCAGGCCGGTTCAAAGAGGCCGGCGAGTCCGTAGCGGCTGACCGTGAGCCGCTCGATCTCCTGTCCCTCGCCCGGATCGAAGAAAATGAGGATCGTGCGCCGGCGGGCAGCCATGCTGCGCGCATCCAGCATGCTCTCGACGACGGGTTCCTCGAAATACTCGCGTGACATGAGAACCCACATCGGGATGTCGTTCTCGCGCATGATCTGTGGAATCACCCGGTCCAGCCTGTCCGCGAGAATACGGTCGATCACCTCCGCCCGATCGCGCAGCGAAAGCACGGGCGGCACGACGGGATGTCGGGCTTCCGTCTCACTCATGGGCAGGAGGCGCGGCGCGGTGTCCTGGGCGGCGGCCGGACCGGACAGCAAGAACAACATGATCGCGCATGTCGCGAAGCGGGCAAGTCCGTGTTTGCTCGAATTGTCAGTCATCAGATCACCTGTCGCCAATTCCTGGGAAGCCCCAAGTCTACATGTCGAGGAATCGTTTCACATCTTCCGGCGTGTTGAGGTTGGAGAAGCGCCGTTGCCGGGATGAATCTATCGGGAGAGTCGCCGTTTCCTGCAGGGAAAGAAGCCGTTTCACCGACCAGATATCGTCCCGCGGCGGTCGGACAAGATCAGCCCGTAAAAAGAGCGGGAGCTGGAAGTCGTTCCAATGCACGGCTTGCGCGTCGCAGGCCATCAGAGGTTCGAGGTCCTGCGGAGTCAGGCCCGGCATGTCGACCGGAATGATGACGAGACCACGGCACTGCCCTGGCATGGCATCAGCGGCGTCGAGAATGGCGTGGGCAGGCCCACCGCCGGGGTGCGTGTCCGTGATACCGTTTGGCAGATCGGGTCGGCCACTCACCAGGACCGGTTGGCAGCCGCTTGCGCCAAGCAGGTTTTCGGCGTGGGCGAGCAGGGATTTTCCGGCGATCTCGAGAGCGGCCTTGTCGGTTTGCATGCGCCGGGATTGTCCGCCGCTCAGCACCACACCGCAGACGGGCTCAGCTGGACGGATCATCGATCAGGGCGTTCGGCTTGGCATAGGCTTCCAGAGCATCGCGATCCGTGATCTCGATCCGTGGGCCGTCCACCAGAATGCCGTGCGATTGCAGGGCGGAGAAGGCGCGCGAAAGGTTTTCCGGCGTCATGCCCAGCATCGAGGCGAGATTCTTCTTGCCGTAGGGAAGTTCGACGACCGGCGGGCGCCCCTTCTTGTCGTGCAGGCGGATGATGTAATTGCCGACCCGTTCCACGGCCGTGCGCAGTTTCAGATTCTTCATCGATTTGACGACCGAGCGATAGCAGGTCGCCAGCTCGGTCACGATAGCCCGGGCGAAGCCGGCATCATTGTCGAAGGCGTCGCGCACATTCTGTGACGGGATCAGCAGGAGCTGGCAGCTTCCGATCGTTCGCGCGGACATCAGGAAGGGCGCATCCTTGATCGTGGCTGCGAGAATGAAGGTGGAGACGGGCGAGACCATCGCCATCGACGTTTCCCGTCCATGGCTGCTGGAGAAGAGTTCAACCACGCCTTCCAGCACCACGTAGAGAAAATCGGCCGGATCGCCTTCCTTGATCAATTCCACATGGCTCGGAATGCGCTGCACATAGGCAGCGTTCAGCAGGCTCTCGAATCGTTCGTCATCAATCGCGGCAAACAGGGCCAGATCCCGAATTGCCTGACGGTCTTCATCGCGCATGCCGGTTTCGCGCTCCCCACGGCCTCTTGGACTGGGACGCTAGGCAATCGCTTGACATAGATCAAGCTATAAATTGATGCCAAGTAATCGTGCCGAACAGATTTTTCCGATCTCGAAAAGAAATCTCGCAAGTCATTGATTGTAGGTGCGTATTTTTGCCGCGCGACACGCCTACACATTCATTCCCCAAGTGTTGACCGCTAAAAAACTGAGGTCTTCACGCGCCCGTCTCGGGCAAGGAATGGGGGAATGACATGCACGCATTGAAAGGCGTCACTCCAGGCCAGCAAAGGCAAGCACTCGGAATGAGTACGCTGGCCTTCACCATGTGTTTTGCGGTCTGGACGATTTTTTCCATCATCGGTGTCCGCATCAAGCAGGAGCTCGGACTGTCCGAGACCGAGTTCGGCCTGCTGGTCGCAACTCCGGTCCTGACCGGTTCCATCAGCCGCATCTTCCTGGGTGTGCTGACGGAACAGTATGGCGGCCGGATCATGTTCCCGATCCAGATGATCACCACAGCGGTCGCGGCCTTCCTGCTGTCTATGGCTGACAGTTATCCGCTCTTCCTGCTCGCCGCGCTCGGCGTCGGTCTCGCAGGCGGCTCCTTCATCATCGGCATCGCCTATGTGTCGCGCTGGTATGAAGCCAAGGCGCAAGGCACGGCACTCGGGATTTTCGGTGTCGGCAATATGGGCGCCGCGGTGACGAATTTCGGTGCACCCTTCCTGGTGGTCGCCTTCGGCTGGCAGCAGACCGCGCAGATCTACGCCGCCGTCCTGGTGCTCATGGCCGTGATCTTCTGGGTCTTCACCAAGGATGATCCTGTTCTCGTTGAACAGCGCAAGTCGGGCGCCAAACCGCCTTCGGCCCTGATGCAGCTCGAGCCGTTGAAGAATATCCAGGTCTGGCGTTTCGCAACCTATTACTTCTTCGTCTTCGGTGCCTTCGTGGCACTCGCCTCCTGGCTGCCGCGCTATTACGTCGGTGCCTACGGCCTGGACCTGCAGACGGCAGGCATGCTGGCCGCGGCCTATTCCCTGCCGGCCTCGATCTTCCGCGCCCTCGGGGGCTGGATGTCGGACAAGTGGGGCGCCCGCTTCGTGATGTACCTCACCTTCGTGGTATCGCTCGTCTGCCTCTTCATCCTGAGCTATCCGGACACGACCTACATCGTGCAGGGCATCAACGGCCCGATCGAGTTCAGCTTTGGCATCGGCGTGCCGCTGTTCGCCACGCTGGCCTGCGGTCTCGGCTTCGTCATGTCGCTGGGCAAGGCTGCCGTCTACAAGCACATCCCCGTCTACTACCCGCACCATGTCGGCGCGGTGGGTGGACTGGTCGGCATGATTGGCGGTCTGGGCGGTTTCATCCTGCCCATCCTGTTCGGTGTCATGAATGACCTCACCGGCGTCTGGACGAGCTGTTTCATGCTCATGTTCCTGCTGGTGCTCGTCTCGACTCTCTGGATGCACGTCGCGATCGTCCGCATGGACCGCCGCCGGATCCCCGAGCTCGCCGAGGCCAAGGACCTCAGCGATGTCCCGGACGAACCGCACCCGGCCCCTCAGGCTCGCAGCGACGCCTCTTCAACCACTTTCAGCGGCGGACCGGATCAACCTGTCACGGCGCCCTCCGCCCGCTGAAGTACGGCCCGGGCATCATCGCTTCCGCCTCTCCCCAGAAGCCTGGCGGCGATGCCCGGGAACCGCTCCCACCACGACCCTAGATCTCAAGGAGCCTTAAATGGGCAAGGATCTGAAAAACTGGAATCCGGAAGACCCCGCACAGTGGGACGAGTCCGGCAGCAAGATCGCCAACCGGAATCTCTGGATCTCCATTCCCTGCCTGCTCTGCGGTTTCGCGGTCTGGCTCTACTGGGGGATCATCACCGTCCAGATGATCAATCTGGGCTTTCCCTTCTCCCAGGCCGAACTCTTCACGCTGGCAGCCATTGCCGGCCTGACCGGCGCGACCCTGCGTATTCCCTCATCCTTCCTGATCCGGCTGGCGGGCGGCCGCAACACGATCGCCCTCACCACGGCGCTGCTCATCCTTCCGGCAGCCGGAACCGGCTTCCTGTTGCAGAACCCGGACACGCCGCTCTGGCAGTTCCAGCTGATGGCTCTGATGTCGGGTTTCGGCGGCGGTAACTTCGCCAGCTCGATGTCGAACATCTCCTTCTTCTTCCCCAAGAAGATGCAGGGCTATTCGCTGGGCATGAATGCCGGTCTCGGCAATTTCGGCGTCACGACGATGCAGATCCTCATCCCGCTGGTAATGACGGTCGGTGTCTTCGGCGGCGTTCCGATGATCCTTGAAAACACGTCGGGCACGCTGATCGGCACGATCGAGGCGGGGACCCCGACCTATCTGCACAATGCCGGCATCATCTGGGTGGTGATCCTGGTGCCGCTGGTGATCGCTGCCTGGCTCGGCATGAACAATATCGTCGACGAACACGTCTCCCCGGAGATCGGTTCGACGGCCGGCGCCTTCGGCAAGATCCTCGGCATGCTTCTGATCGGCATGGTGACGGCTTCGGCCGGCCTGTGGCTGATGCTGCCCGAGAATGCCGGCGGTTCGGGTTTCGGCGTTTCCAAATGGATCGTCCTGCCCCTGGTCATCGCCGCGACGGTGTTCGCGTTGAAGCTCATCCCGGGCGCGATCCGCAAGAGCCTCGATCGCCAGTACAAGATCTTCAACAACAAGCACACCTGGGCGATGACGGTCATCTACACGATGACGTTTGGGTCGTTCATCGGCTTCTCGGCCGCCCTGCCGCTGGCCATCAAGGTCATCTTCGGTTTCCAGCACGTGATGGTAGACGGGGTGATGACCCATGACACCGTCAATCCGAACGGTCCGTCGGCCCTGATGTGGGCCTGGATGGGTCCCTTCATCGGCGCGCTGATCCGCCCGATCGGCGGCAAGATTTCCGACAAGATCGGCGGTGCGCTGGTGACCCAGATCATCTCGGTCGTCATGGTCGGCGCAGCACTGGGTGTGGCCTACTTCCTGAAGCAGGCCTACGCCTCGGCCACGCCGGAAGAGTATTTCGTGCCCTTCCTGATCCTGATCCTGGTCCTGTTCGCAGCGACCGGTATCGGCAATGGCTCGACCTTCCGGACCATCGCCATCGTGTTCGACAAGGAACAGGCCGGCCCGGTGCTGGGCTGGACCTCGGCCGTCGCCGCCTACGGCGCCTTCATCATCCCTAAAGTGTTCGGCGAACAGGTCGCTGCCACCACGCCGGAATACGCCCTGTACGGGTTCGCGGCCTTCTACGTGATCTGCATCGCGCTGAACTGGTGGTTCTACCTGCGCCCCGGCGCCTACGTGAAAAACCCATAGGAGTGACACCATGAGCCATCTCCTGGATCGACTGACCTTTTTCACCAAGTCTTCCGAAGCCTTCTCGGGTGGTCACGGCGTGACCACCACCGAGGACCGCGGCTGGGAGGACGCCTACCGGAAACGCTGGCAGCACGACAAGGTCGTGCGCTCGACCCACGGCGCCAATTGCACGGGTTCGTGCAGCTGGAAGATCTACGTCAAGGGCGGCCTCGTGACCTGGGAAACCCAGCAGACGGATTATCCGCGTACGCGGCCGGACCTGCCCAATCACGAACCGCGCGGCTGTTCCCGCGGTGCCAGCTATTCCTGGTACATGTATTCCGGCAACCGGGTGAAATACCCGCTGATCCGCTCGCGCCTGCTCAAGGCCTGGCGGAAGGCGCGGCAGACCCAGGCGCCGATGGCGGCCTGGCGGTCGATCCAGCAGGATGACGCGACGCGCTCCAGCTATATCAAGAAGCGCGGCGCCGGCGGTTTTGTGCGGGCGGACTGGGACGAGGTGACGGAAATCATCGCCGCCGCCAACGCCTACACGGCCAAGACCTACGGTCCGGACCGCGTGTTCGGCTTCTCGCCGATCCCGGCCATGTCGATGGTCTCCTACGCGGCCGGTTCGCGTTATCTCTCGCTGCTCGGCGGCGTCTGCATGTCGTTCTACGACTGGTATTGCGACCTGCCTCCTGCCAGCCCGATGACCTGGGGCGAGCAGACCGACGTGCCCGAGTCCGCGGACTGGTACAATTCCGGCTATCTCCTGATCTGGGGTTCGAACGTTCCGCAGACCCGGACGCCGGATGCCCACTTCTACACCGAGGCCCGCTACAAGGGCACGAAGTCGGCCGTGATCTGCCCGGACTATTCCGAGGCGTCCAAGTTCGGCGATGTCTGGCTGAACCCGAAACAGGGTACCGACGCAGCCCTGGCGCTGGCCTTCGGTCACGTCATCCTGCGCGAATACCATCTCGACCGGCAGGCTGAGTATTTCGAGCTATATGCTCGTGAGAATACGGACATGCCGAACCTTGTCCGCCTGGTGAAGAAGGGCGATCGCTACGTGCCGGATCGGCTCGTGCGCGCCTCCGATTTCACCGACCAGCTGGGTGAAGACAACAATCCTGACTGGAAGACGGTCGCCTGGGACCGCAAGACCGGCAATATCGTCACGCCGCACGGCTCCATCGGTTTCCGCTGGGGCGAGCAGGGCAAGTGGAATCTCGAACAGAAGGACGGCAAGGGCGAGGATATCGACCTCGAACTCTCCTTCATTCTCGACGACCGGCATGATGATGTCGTCGATGTCGGCTTCCCGTATTTCGGCAACAAGGGCCACGATGCCTTCACCGGCACTGACCACCCGGACGTTCTCGACCACAAGATCCCGGTCAAGAAACTCCAGCTGAAGGATGGCGAGGCACTGGTCGCCACCGTCTTCGATCTCTTCTGCGCCAATTACGGTCTGGATCGCGGTCTGGGCGGTGAATTCGCGGCCAAGTCCTATGACGACATGGCGCCCTACACGCCGGCCTGGGCCGAGCAGATCACGGGCGTTCCGCGCGACAAGATCATCGCTGTGGCCCGCGAGTTCGCGACCAATGCCGAGAAGACCCAGGGCAAGTCGATGATCATCATCGGCGCGGCCATGAACCACTGGTACCACATGGACATGAACTATCGCGGGGTGATCAATCTCCTCGTGATGTGCGGCTGTATCGGCCAGTCCGGTGGCGGCTGGGCGCACTATGTGGGCCAGGAGAAACTCCGCCCGCAGACCGGTTGGCAACCGCTGGCCTTCGCCCTCGACTGGGGCCGGCCGCCGCGTCAGCAGAACTCGACATCCTGCTGGTATGCACACACCGACCAGTGGCGCTACGAGACGCTGGGCGTGGATGAGATCCTGTCCCCGACCGCGCCGGACGGCGACTGGTCCGGTTCGATGATCGATTACAATGTCCGGTCCGAACGCATGGGCTGGCTGCCCTCGGCACCCCAGCTCAAGACCAATCCGATCACGCTGTCGGCCGAAGCCGAAGCCGCCGGCATGGAGCCCAAGGACTATATCGTCCAACAGCTCAAATCCGGTGATCTGGAAATGGCCTGCGAGGATCCGGACAACCCGTCCAACTGGCCGCGCAATCTCTTTGTCTGGCGCTCGAACCTGCTCGGCTCCTCGGGCAAGGGTCACGAGTATTTCCTCAAACACCTGGTCGGGGCCAGCAATGGCGTGCTCGGCGAGGAGTGCAGCGAGGACGTGCGCCCGGACGAGGTGAAATGGGCAGCCGAGGCTCCCGAGGGCAAGCTGGACCTGCTGGTCGCCATCGACTTCCGCATGTCGACCACCTGCGTCTATGCCGACATCGTTCTGCCGACCGCCACCTGGTACGAGAAGAACGACCTCAACACCTCGGACATGCATCCCTTCATCCATCCGCTCTCCAAGGCGGTGGACCCCGCCTGGGAAGCGCGCAGTGACTGGGACATCTTCAAGGGCTTCGCGAAGAAGTTCTCCGAGATTGCTCCGGAAGAACTGGGCGTGGAGACGGACATCGTCCTGACCCCGATCCTGCACGACACGCCGGGCGAGATTGCCCAGCCGCTCGATGTGAAGGACTGGAAGAAGGGAGAGGTCGACCCGATCCCGGGCAAGACGATGCCCAACATCGCCGTGGTTCAGCGCGATTATCCCAATCTCTACAAGCGCTTTACATCGCTAGGCCCGCTCATGAACCAGTTGGGGAATGGCGGCAAGGGTATCGCCTGGAACACCGATCACGAGGTTGAACTCCTGGGCGAGCTCAACGGCGTGCATACGGAAGGTCCGGCTGCGGGTCGTCCGAAGATCGAGACGGCTGTTCACGCCGCTGAGACGATCCTGATGCTGGCGCCCGAGACCAATGGCGAAGTCGCCGTGAAGGCCTGGGAATCCCTCTCCAAGGCAACAGGGCGTGATCACACGCACCTGGCCCTGCCCAAGGAAGACGAGAAGATCCGCTTCCGCGATGTCGTCTCCCAGCCGCGCAAGATCATCTCCTCGCCGACCTGGTCGGGCCTGGAGAGCGAGAAGGTCTGCTACAATGCGGGCTATACGAATGTGCACGAGCGCATTCCGTGGCGCACGCTGACGGGGCGGCAACAGCTCTACCAGGACCACACCTGGATGCGGGCCTTCGGCGAGGCGCTGTGCGTTTACCGTCCGCCCATCGACACCAAGGCCGTGGCGCCCGTCATCGACTCCAAGTCGAACGGCGAGAAGCAGGTTGTGCTGAACTTCATCACGCCGCACCAGAAATGGGGCATCCACTCCACCTATACGGACAATCTGCTGATGCTGACGCTGTCGCGCGGCGGACCGATTGTCTGGTTGTCCGAGAATGACGCCCGCGAGGCCGGTCTCGAGGACAATGACTGGGTCGAGGCCTACAACGCCAATGGTTCCCTGGTGGCCCGCTGCGTCGTCTCGCAGCGTATCAAGGACGGCACGATCTTCATGTATCACGCACAGGAGAAGATCGTGAACGTGCCGGGCTCCGAGATGACCGGACAGCGCGGCGGTATCCACAATTCAGTGACCCGCGCCACGCTCAAGCCGACCCACATGATCGGCGGTTATGCCCAGCAATCCTGGGGCTTCAACTACTACGGCACGGTCGGTTCGAACCGCGACGAATTCGTCATCGTGCGCAAGCTCAGCAAGGTCGACTGGCTGGAAGGCCCGGCGGCTGACGCGAAGGAGGCTGCAGAATGAAGATCCGTGCACAAATCGGCATGGTCCTGAACCTGGACAAGTGCATCGGCTGTCACACCTGCTCGGTCACTTGCAAGAACGTCTGGACCAATCGCGAAGGCGTCGAATACGCCTGGTTCAACAATGTCGAGACCAAGCCGGGCATCGGCTATCCGAAGGACTGGGAAAACCAGAAGCGCTGGAATGGCGGCTGGACCCGGAACGGCAATGGATCGCTGCGCCCGAAAATGGGTTCCAAATGGCGGATCCTGGCGAAGATATTCGCCAATCCCGACTTGCCGGAAATCGACGATTACTACGAGCCCTTCACCTTCGATTACGAACATCTCCAGACCGCCAAAGAGAGCCAGGCTTTCCCGACCGCGCGGCCGCGTTCGCTGATTTCCGGCGAGCGCATGGAGAAGATCGAATGGGGTCCCAACTGGGAGGAAATCCTGGGCGGGGAATTCGCCAAGCGCTCCGAGGACTATAATTTCGAGGGCGTGCAGAAGGAGATCTACGGCGAGTTCGAAAACACCTTCATGATGTATCTGCCGCGCCTGTGCGAGCATTGCCTCAATCCGGCATGCGTGGCGTCCTGCCCCTCCGGCGCGATCTACAAGCGCGAGGAAGACGGCATTGTCCTGATCGACCAGGAGAAATGCCGCGGCTGGCGCATGTGTGTCTCGGCCTGCCCGTACAAGAAGATCTATTTCAACTGGCAGAGCGGAAAGTCCGAGAAATGCGTCTTCTGCTATCCGCGCATCGAGGCCGGTGAACCGACAGTCTGTTCGGAAACCTGCGTGGGCCGGATCCGCTATCTCGGTGTCCTGCTCTACGATGCCGACAAGATCGATGCGGCCGCTGCCGAACAGGACGAGAAGGACCTCTACCAGGCCCAGCTCGACATGTTCCTGGATCCGAATGATCCGGAGGTGATCGCCGAGGCCCGCAAGGAGGGCATTCCGGAAGCCTGGCTCGAAGCCGCCAAGGAAAGCCCGGTCTACAAGATGGCCATGGACTGGAAGGTCGCCTTCCCGCTCCACCCGGAATACCGGACGCTTCCCATGGTCTGGTATGTGCCGCCGCTCTCACCGATTTCGAGCGCCGCGGAAGCCGGGGCCATCGGGGTCGATCGCGAGATGCCGGATGTGCGCTCGCTGCGCATCCCGCTGCGCTATCTCGCCAACATGCTCACCGCGGGCGACGAGGCCCCGGTCGCGCTGGGACTGGAACGCATGCTGGCCATGCGCGCCTACATGCGGGCCAAGACCGTTGATGGTGTGATCGATACGGATGTCGCCGATCGCGTTGGACTGACGCCGGCCCTCATCGAGGACATGTACAAGATCATGGCCCTCGCCAATTACGAGGACCGCTTCGTCATCCCGTCCAGCCACCGCGAATACGCCGAGAACGCCTACGACCTGCGCGGCGATTGCGGCTTCAGCTTCGGCAATGGCTGTTCCGATGGAAGCTCCACCGGATCCCTGTTCGGAAAACCCAAATCGCAAACGCCGATGAACCCGATGGAGAAGGCCTGATGACCCGTACGTTCAAAGTCCTTGCGGCCCTGCTCAGCTATCCGACCGAGGATATCCAGGCCGCCTCACCCGCCTTCCGGGCGGTGCTGGCCGACGAGGGTCTGCTGCCCGAGCGGCAACAGGTCCGGATCGGGCAATTGATCGACCAGCTGGCCGAACGGGATCTCTACGATCTCCAGGAGCGTTTCGT
The DNA here is from genome assembly GCA_965228215.1 of uncultured Maricaulis sp. Classification (GTDB taxonomy): domain Bacteria; phylum Pseudomonadota; class Alphaproteobacteria; order Caulobacterales; family Maricaulaceae; genus Maricaulis. The sequence goes on from OZ245800.1 coordinate 1,481,525, forward strand.
CTCCCTGTTCGACCGGTCCAAATCCCTCTCGCTGCACTTGTTCGAACACGTGCACGGCGAAAGCCGCGACCGCGGCCAGGCGATGGTCGACCTGCAGGCGCTCTATGCGGAGCACGGGTTGGAAATCTCTGCGAAGGAATTGCCGGACTATATCCCGCTCTTCCTCGAATTCCTCTCGGTCCTGCCACTGGATGAGGCCCGTGCGCTTCTGGGCGAGCCTGCCCATGTGCTGGAAGCCCTGCGTGACCGCCTGCGCAAGCGCAAGAGCATCTATGCCTCGGTCTTCCGGGCGATGCTCACGCTGACGTCCGGCAAGCCCGCCGCGTCGGCCGGCGATGTCGCGACGGAGGATGACGACCCCGATGATCTCGATGCCCTGGACAAGGCCTGGGCCGAGGAGCCCGTGACTTTCGGTCCGGGCGAGGAGGGCTGTCCGATAGCCGGCGACATGGTCGCACGCATGAACCGGGAACCGGGCGCTGCGCCCGGAGCCAAGGCCTAGGGAGAGCGAGATGAGTGAATTCCTCAATACCGCCCTGTTCGGCATCTACCCCTATATTGCCCTCGCCGTGATGGTGATCGGATCGATCATCCGCTACGACCGTGAACCCTATTCCTGGCGTGCCGGATCCAGTCAGCTCCTGCGCCGGCGGCAGCTGGTCGCCGGTTCGGTGATGTTCCATCTCGGCGTTCTGGTGATCTTCTTCGGTCACCTGGTCGGCCTCCTGACTCCGATCGAGGTATTCGACGCGCTGGGTGTCAGTCATTCGGCGAAGCAGATCCTGGCCATCGTGGCCGGCGGCGTCGCCGGTGTGCTGGCCCTGATCGGAGCGACCCTGCTGATGCATCGCCGGTTCGCGGATCCGCGCATCCGGGCGACGTCAAGCTTCGGCGACAATGCGATCCTGGTGATCCTCTACGTCCAGCTTCTGCTGGGCCTGGGCACGATCTTCGTGTCGATCAACCATCTCGACGGTCATGAAATGGTGACCTTCATGAGCTGGGCACAGGGTATTTTCACCTTCGACTTCGCCGCCGCGAGCTACATCTCGCACGCTCACTGGATCTTCAAACTCCATCTCTTCCTGGGGCTGACGATCTTCCTGATCTTCCCCTTCACCCGGCTCGTGCACATCTTCTCGGCCCCGGCGCGTTACTTTTTCCGCCGCGGCTACCAGGTTGTACGGACGCGTCCGGAGATGGGAGGCCGCAAATGAGCGCGCACTCCATCATCACGCCCAAGACGGCGACACCGGACATCCGGGTGAATGGTGTCCTGATCACACCTGAAGCCATCGCCGCGGAGGCCCAGCACCATCCGGCTCCCAAGCCGGAAGCCGCCTGGCTCGCCGCGGCCGAGGCCCTCGCAGTGCGCGAGGCCCTGCTCCAGGCAGCGCGGCAGACCGGCATTTCCGCTGCTCCGCTCGAACTGGAGGGCGGTCAGACGGAAAGCGAGGAAGACGCGCTTATCCGCGCCCTGGTCGAGCAGGAAATCTCCGTGCCCGAGCCGGACGAGGAGGCCTGTCGCCGGTATTATGAGAACAACCGGCTGAAAATGCGGACGCCGGATCTCTACGAGCCGGCCCACATCCTCCTCCAGGCCGACAAGTCCGACGCGCTGGCCTATGACAGCGTCCGGGCCGATGCCCGGGCCCTGGTGACCCATCTCAAACTCCATCCCGACCATTTCGAACGCCTGGCGCGCGAGCATTCCGCCTGCGTGTCGTCCGCCGAGGGCGGGCGTCTCGGCCAGGTAAGCCGGGGCGAGACCACGCCGGAATTCGAGCGCGCCATGATGGCGCTGGAGACCGGCGCGATCAGCCCGGAGCCGGTGGAGACCGACTACGGATTCCACATCATCCGGCTGGACCGGAAGGTCGAGGGCTCGATTCCGCCCTTCGATCTCGCCCGGCCCCTGGTCGAGGAATTCCTGCGCGATGCCAGCTGGCGTCGCGCCGTTGCCCAATTCGTTTCGCTGGTGGTCGGCGAGGCGCAGATCGAGGGCATTGAGCTGAACGGGGCCGCGAGCCCGCTGGTTCAGTAAGCGACCACATACGCCGGCTCCACAGGGGCGCTGGCAGACAGAGGAATGAGAAAAATGATCACGCGTGCGTTCTGCAAATCCGCATTGATGGCCGCCACCGCCGGATCCGTTCTGGCATCGGTTTCCGCGCCGGCACTGGCGGAAGACGGCGTCGACTGGATCCTCAACATGCGCCTGCGCGCCGAGACGGTGGACATGGACGGCGTCGCCAATGAAGCCGAGGCCATCACCTTGCGCACCCGTTTCGGTTTCGAGGCCGATTTGGGCGAAGGGTTCAGCGTCCTCGTTGAAGGCGAAAACGTCACCCATCTCGTGGACGACTTCAACGACACGGTGAACGGCCTGGCCGGTTATCCGGTGATCGCCGATCCGGAAGCCACCGAACTGAACCGGCTGCAAGTGACCTGGACCAATGGCGATGGTTTCAACACCCGCCTGGGCCGCCAGCGTATTATTCTCGGTGATGCACGTTATGTCGGTAATGTCGGCTTCCGCCAGAATGAGCAGACCTTCGATGCGGCGGTCTTCGGCTGGGCGCCGTCGGACAATATCTTCTTCACCTACGCCTATCTCGATCGTGTCCACCGGATCTTCGGTGATGACCACCCAGCCGGCGAGCTTGATCTCGACAGTCATGCCTTCTGGGCCGAGTTCAATTCCGATGCGGGCAAGCTGACCGGTTTCGCGATCCTCGCCGATGTCGAGGATGCGGCCCTCCTGTCGAGCTCGACGATGGGCGTAAACTGGAGAGGAAGTTTCGGCGGTGATGGCGAGCCGAGCTGGGGTTACATGCTCGAATACGCGCACCAGTCCGACTATGCCGACAATCCGCTGGATATCTCGCTCGACATGTTCCGTGCCGAGGTCAGCGTGGCCCAGAACGGGTTAAGTGGCCGTCTCGGCATTGAATCCCTGGAGGGCAATGGCACGATCGGCTTCCTGACGCCGCTCGCCACCCTGCACAAATTCCAGGGCTGGGCGGATGTCTTCCTGGCAACGCCGGCCAATGGTGTCCGGGATATCTATGCGCAGGTGGGTTTTGCCGTCCCGGAAGCCCCGTTCGGCGAGTCTCTCAACGCGGCCTTCGTTTTCCATGATTTCGAGTCGGAGAGCGGTAGCATGGATCTGGGGTCCGAGATCGATTTTGTTGTCCGCTCCAATCTCGGAAACGGTTTCGGCGCCGAGCTGAAGGCCGCCTTCTATAACGGCCCGACCGCCGGTCCGGCTGACCGCGACAAGCTCTGGTTCGGCGTGACCTATCAGCGCTGATCCTGTCAGCTTCGGACGATCGGGCGCCGGAATCGGGAGATTCCGGCGCCTTGTCTTTTCGGGGTCTGCAAACTCGATGGGGACACGGGGAGGTGCGATCTGTAGGTTGGCGGTCCCGACCAGACTGATCGCGAAGCGCCCCAATGAAAATCCGTGACCTGACCACGCCCTGCCTCCTGCTCGACCGCGAGATCCTGCAGCGCAATCTTGAACGCATGGCGGCGCATGTCGGCCGTCTGGGCGGCGTATTGCGGCCGCATGTGAAGACCCACAAATCCGCCGATGTGCAGGCCGAGCTCGCACGCGCCGGTCATTGCCGAGGCATCACCGTCTCGACGCTTGCCGAAGCAGAATACTTTTTCGAGCAGGGCGAGACAGACATTCTCTACGCCGTCGGAATCGCCCCCAACAAGCTCGACGCGATCGCCGGGCTGAGGGCGCGCGGCGCGGATCTCCAGATCATTCTCGACAGCGTTGAGAGTGCGCGCATCGTCGCAGAAAAAGGTGCGGCACTTGGGATCGAGTATCCCGTTCTGATCGAGCTGGACGTGGACGGCCATCGGGCCGGCGTGGAGCCGGATTCGCCGCTGCTGCTCGACGTGGCCCGCGAACTTGAAGCCCCTGGCGCCCGCCTGCTCGGTGTCATGACCCATGCCGGCGGATCCTATGACTGCCGGTCCGAAGCCGAACTCAAGACCATCGCCGAGCAGGAAAGACGGCTTGCTGTGCGGGCTGCCGGCCGTCTTCGCGAGGCGGGCTTCCCCGTCGACATCGTATCAATCGGATCCACTCCGACTGCCCGATTTGCCGAAAGCCTCGAGGGTGTCACCGAGGTTCGCGCTGGCGTCTACACTTTCCACGACCTGGTCATGGTGGGGCTTGGCGTGTGCGATCCGGACGATCTGGCGGTGACAGTCCTGGGCAGCGTGATCGGCCATCAGCCCGCGAAGGGCTGGACGCTGACGGACGCCGGCTGGATGGCGATGTCGCGCGATCGCGGCACGGCCTCGCACGAGATCGACTACGGATATGGCCAGGTGCGTGATCTCGCTGGCCGGCCGATCGGATCGCTGGTCATCACCTCCGCCAACCAGGAACACGGCATCATCGAGCCCCGTGTCGACGCAGGCGATAGCAATGCCCGGCTGGAGGTCGGCGACATGATCCGCATCGCGCCCAATCATGCCTGCGCAACCGCGGCCCAGTTCGACCGGTACTACGTGGTCGAAGCGGACCGGGTTGTCGCGGAATGGCCGCGAGTTCGCGGCTGGTAGTTTATTCCGCCGGCGGTGCAGGCGGGACGAATTGGTCAGCGAACATCATCACCGATGTATCGGTATCCGTGACGGCGTGACGGGCGGGGATGACGGCCTGGTATTCCGACGAATGGTACCAGCCGTGCGCGGCCTCGGCGCTCGGAAAGCGGACAACGACCGTCCAGTTGTGGGCGTATTCGCCCTCGATCACGGTGGTCTCCGGTGTTGCCACCAGGATTTCCCCGCCGGCCTCGAGAATGGCCGGAATGGCAATCGAGCCGTAATTGCCCATGTAGGCGTCAAAATCATCCACGGTCACATTGGCAACCAGATAGACCGGATCGGCCTGGGCCGGTGCGGCCATGAACAGGCCTGCGGACAATGCGGCGGCGGTCAGAATCTGTTTCATCATGTTGGTCATCCCTGTCACTCGAGGCGCGCCTGCGCCTTCCCCCGTTACTCGGTCCGGAACCACATGCTCCGGATTTCGGCAAGCCTAGGGCGTGCCGTCTGGAAAGGGCATCGGGAGAAGTCCCTATTTTTCAGCGAAACGGGATCGGCCCGGGATCAATCGGCGATGATGCCGTGTTCCAGGGCCAGCAGGGCGACAGCGGTCCGGCCCCGCGTATTGGTCTTGCGATAGATGTTCTGGATGTGGTGATCCGTCGTCTTGGGTGAGATCTCCAGCGCCCGGGCGATCTGCGCCGTGGTTTCGGATTTGGTCAGGCGGGCCAGGACCTGCGCTTCTCGCCGGGTCAGGTCGAAGGGCAGGGCCTGTCGGCTCGTCTTGCCGCCGTGGCCGACGGCCTTCAGGACGCCGGTAACGGCAAGCGGCAGGAGTTTGCCGGATTGTGCCGCGCGGGTCATGAAGTCGGCGGCATCCTTGCTCGAGAAGGCCGGACGTTCCGCTGTCCGATGGGTCAGCTCGTCATAGAGGTTCGCCGCCGCCAGGATATTGCAGGTGAGATCGCTGAGCGGGACCTGGCGGTGATACCCGCTGCCGTCGGCGCGTTCATGCGCGCACGCGGCCATGCGGGCCCAGTCCGAGAAGGGTTCACCGTGCGAGAGGATGAATTCGGTCTGGAAGGGATGGGATTGCATTTCCAGCCGCTCGGACGCGGTGAGGGGCGAGTCCTTGTACCAGATCCGGTTCGAGATCGCGCACTTGCCGATATCGTGCACCAGGCCGGAGAGGCGGAGTGAGGAGATTTCCTCGTCCGTGAGATTGAGAGCCTGGCCCGCACTCGCTGCCAGACTGGCAACGCGGCGGGAATGACCCTGGAAGAAGGCGGCCTTGTGGTCCGACATGTCGGCCGCGACCTCCGCGAGGGTCTCGCGGCATTGTAGGGTCATCTCGATCGGCTCGCCCGGCTCCGCCTCGATGAAGGCCTCGAATTCGGGCGTGCGTGACGCCGCTTCGAAGATGGCATCCGCTTCGGCGAGGAAGATGCGCGTGACCGAGGGGTCGAGCTCGTGCCCGGCCTTGCTCGCGATCAGTTCAATAGCGGCATCGGCATTCTCCAGCCGCCGCGCCAGCTCTGCGATCTCCGTCACACGAACCAGTTTCGACAGGGCCGGAATCTTTGCCGGATCAAACGGAAGGACCTTTCCGTCGAAACGGGCGTAGTAATAGGGAATGGCCTCCAGAACGGCTTTCGAGACGGGAAGGCGTTGGGCAAGCAGGTAGGACTGGCGGCAGTGCGCGGCAGTGAAATCCGGCGCCGCGGTCGGCAGTGACTCACAAATCGCGGTGAAGGCCTCGCGGCGGACATCCTCCGGGGCCTCCGGCGCGATATAGCGATCGAGCGACGCGTGCAGGTCGTCCGGGTCCGCCCAGTCGCCGAGCATTGTCGCGACGGCAAAACCCTGATCGTCCCCGAGGGCCATCATGCCGGTTTCGTGGCTGGTGATCGTGCAGCCGATGAAGCGCACCGCGGCGAGGTAGAACGCGTCTTTCTGCTCGGTGACGGAGAGGCGCAGATGCCTGGCGAGTTCAGCGGCCGCGACAGCCGCCGACAGGCCGGACCATTTCGGCCGGCCGGTCGCCAGATCGGCGGCGATCGCCAGCGTCGCCAATCCCTCTGTCATTCGCGCCATGAAATCCCCCGACTACGCTGGCGCGCGCATTTTCGCACGGGCCACGAAACCACTTTAGACACAGGGCGGCTGCTCGCGCGCATATTGCCATTCAGACGGCGCAAAAATCCGCGTCCTCAGGCCCGAAATCCGGGCCCGTCAGGCGCGATATTCGCCGGGATATGCATGAAAATATGCGCAATTACCGGAGTTTTCGGGAAATCACGGCGGGGCATAAACTCATAAAAATCAGTGAATTGTGCGCGTAAACTCCAGTGAGGGCAGGCAATTTCGGCTCTGTGTTTGCGAATAATTTATGCATTCAGCCTAGCCTTCATGCTGCCGGGCAGTGGAATTCAGGCGAAGACCTGGGGCTTCCCGGCACCGGGTGGTGAAATCATGACGTAGATCAGATGGCTGCCCGGCAGGTGTAAACAGAAGTGTGGGAGCCAAGAAATGGCTACAATCAATACGAATGCAGGCGCGATGGTGGCGCTGCAGAACCTCAACGCAACCAACAAGCAGATCGAACAGGTCCAGAGCCGTATCAACACGGGTCTGGCAGTCGCCTCTGCCAAGGACAATGGCGGTGTTTTCGCGATCGCCCAGAAAATGCGTGCGGACGTCAAGGGCTATGAAGCCGTTGGCAATTCGCTCGATCTGGCCGCGTCGACCGTGGATGTTGCCCTGGCAGCCGGTGAAGCCGTGTCCGATCTTCTCGTCGAGATGAAGGAAAAGGCCCTCGCCGCTTCCGACAATTCTCTCGATAGCGCATCGCGCACTGCCCTGAACGAAGACTTCAAGGCCCTGCGTGACCAGATCGGCAAGATCGTGTCGAACGCCTCGTTCAACGGCACGAACCTGATCAACAACACGGTCACCTCGATTTCGGCCCTCGCCAATGCTGCGGGTTCGTCCACGATCTCCATCCAGGACGAGAACCTGTCGCTCGGCGGTGCAGTCGTGACGCTCGCAGCCACGGCCTCGTTCGAGTCCGCTGGTGCCGCAAGCACGATCGCCGGTACGATCTCGACGTCGATCAACAATCTCAATTCGTCGCTGGCCCGTCTGGGTACGGCATCCAAGTCTCTGGGTATCCACAAAGACTTCGTCGGCAAGCTGTCCGACACCCTGGAAAAGGGTATCGGCAACCTGGTCGACGCGGATCTGGCCCAGGAGAGCGCGCGCCTGCAGTCCCTGCAGGTCAAGCAGCAACTGGGAGTCCAGGCTTTGTCGATTGCCAATTCCGCGCCGTCGACGATCCTGGGTTACTTTCGCTAGCGCGACTGCTCAATCCAGCCAGACCGGTTGATCCGGTCCGGACAAAAGACTACCGGCCCCGGCGAGCTTCGCCGGGGCCGTTTCTGTGTGGGTTGAGGATGCGGTCGGGCGGTGCTCCCAGGGCATCAATCGAGCCGGCTTTCGAAACTGACACTGCGGACCAGGGCGAAGACGGTCTGGCCGGATTCCAGCCCGAGATCCGATACCGAGGCGCGCGTGATACGGGCCCGCAAATGGCTGTCGCCGATCTCGATGCGAAGATCGGCGAAGGCGGATGCTTCTGCCTCCCGGATTTCGGAGATCCGGCCCTCCAGGATGTTGCGCACACTGATGCCCTGCGGACGCTGCGTCGCCACCGCGACATCGCGGGCGCGGATGCGCAGCCGTACGGTCTGGCCGGCTTCCAGCGATTGCAGGAGCGGCAGGCTCAACGACTGGCCGGCGAGTGTCGCGGTCTGTATCTGGCGCTGCGCATCGGCTTCACCGAGCACGGCCTTCACCAGGACACTGGCATCGAAGACACCTCCGGTATCGCGATCCAGCCTTTCCAGGACATCCGCGACCTCGCCTTGCGCGATCACGCCGCCGTCCTGGAGGACAAGCGCGCGGTCTGCCAGCGCAGCGATCTCGTCGACCGAGTGCGAGACATAGAGCGCCGGCAGCCCGAAGCGTGAAAGCGCGTGTTGCAGATAGGGCAGGATGTCGGCCTTGCGGCCGGTATCCAGCGCGGACAGGGGCTCATCGAGCAGAAGCAGGCGGGGCCGGACCAGCAGGGTCCGGGCCAGGGCGACACGCTGGCGCTCGCCACCGGACAGGGTGTCGGGGCGGCGCTTGAGCAGGTCTTCGAGGTCCAGCGCATCAATCACGTCATCCCGTTCGATCGCGGACCCGTCCGGATCTGCCCGCCGGTGCGCGAAGTCGAGATTGCCGGCTGTGTCGAGATGGGGAAACAGGCGCGCATCCTGGAACATGTATCCGACGGGTCGCAGATGCGGCGCGACATGCGAACCGGTCGAGCTGTCATGCCAGGTCGTCGACCGCCACCGGATGTATCCGCTGTCCGGCCGGTCAAATCCGGCGATCAGGCGGAGCAGCGCGCTCTTGCCCGCGCCACTTGCACCGAAGATCGCCGTCACCCCGTCGAGGGCGAGCGACGCGTCCAGCTGGAGACGAAATTCGCCCAGCTGCCGGCGCAGGCTTATGTCGAGCGCGTTATCCGACATGGACGGGATACCGCCGGTTGAACATGTAGACGAAGAGCAGGACCAGGAAGGAGAAGATCACCAGCCCGGCCGACAGGATATGGGCCTCGTCATATCGCAGCGTCTCGACATGTTCGTAGATGGCGATCGAGATCAGCTGGGTTCGGCCGGGAATATTGCCGCCGACCATCAGGACCACACCGAACTCGCCCAGCGTATGGGCAAAGCTCAGTACGCTGGCGGTCAGGAAGCCGCGCCGCGACAGGGGCAGGATGACTGACCGGAAGGCGTCGAACGGGCCGGCGCGCAGACTTGCCGCCGCTTCCAGCGGGCCGCGGCCGATACCCTCGAATGTGGCCTGCAGCGGCTGGACCATGAAGGGCAGGGAATAGATGACCGAGGCGATGACGAGACCGGCAAACGAGAAGGTCAGCGTATCGCCGGTCAGTGAAACCCAGAACCCGCCCAGGGGCGCGTCCGGATTGAGCAGGATCAGCAGATAGAAGCCCAGAACCGTGGGCGGCAGCACCAGGGGCAGGGCCGTCAGGGCCTCAATGGCCGGCTTGATCCGTGACGTCGTGCGGGCGAGCCACCAGGCCAGCGGTGTGCCGATGACCAGCAGGACGAATGTCGTGGTCAGAGCGAGCTGGAGCGTGAGCCAGACCGGCGAGAGATCAGTCATGGCCAGCCTCGTATCCGGCTGCGGTTATGATGGCACGAGCCTCGTCACCCTGCAGGAATTCGACAAAGGCCCGGGCGGCCGCATTGTCCCGCGCGCGGGCCAGCAGGATTCCGTCCTGGCGGATCGGAGTGTGCAGCTCCCGGGGTATTCGCCAGGCCGAGCCCTCCGGTGCGCGCGGATGATCCAGCTGGGCGATGGCGATGAAGGCGAGATCGGCATTGCCGGTCGCCGCCATGGCGAAGGTCTGGCCGATATTCTGGCCGCGCACCAGGCGATCATCGAACCGGTCCTGCAGAGCCAGGGATTGCAGGACTTCGACGGAGGCACGCCCATACGGGGCAAGGTCCGGATTGGCGATGGCCAGTCGGCGGAAGTCGAGCGCACCCACCGATGTCTCGTCGATGCCGTCGAGCGCATCCTGCCGGCGCGTCCAGAGCGCCAGCCTGCCCTCTGCGTAGGTGAAACGGCTTTCCTCGACGGCGAGGTCCAGTTCCGCCAGCCGGGCCGGGCGTTCCGTATCGGCCGCGAGGAAGACGTCGAACGGCGCCCCCTGCCGGATCTGGGCGTAGAGTTGGCCGGTGGATCCGGAGACAATGCGGATGTCGTAGCCGGACCGCGCCTCGAATTGGGCTTCGAGGCTGGCGAGGGTGTCGGTGAAATTCGTGGCGCTGGCGATCACGGCATCCTGGGCGCCGGCGCGGGGCGCGACGATCAGCAGGCCGATGAGGCCGGACAGGATGATATTGGTGATTTTCGCCAAAGGCTTGCGCAGCTCCCGACCTCGTCAGCCCGGAGTATGGCATGGAGCAGGCGCAGAGTTCACGCGAAGCCTGCATGCTGCGACGAAAAGACCGTCCTGCCGGGCTCAGCCGCCGGCGGTCTTGGACGCCGGGCGCGGCGGGTGAAACCGACGCAGCGCGCCCGGTTCCATCGGGCGCCCGAAATGCCAGCCCTGGAGGAATTTGATCCCCAGCAGCCGCAGGAGCGAAGCCTGGCTTTCGGTCTCGACACCCTCGGCGACGATGTCGAGGTGCAAGGCATCGCCCAGCAGGGACAGGGCCTGGAGGAATTTATTGTGGTCCTCGCCCTTGCCGATTGCCCGGACGAAGCTCTTGTCGATCTTGATCTTGTTGAAGGGCAGTTTGTGCAGATAGCCGACGCCTGCGAACCCGGTGCCGAAATCATCGAGATTGATCCGGAAACCGGCCGCCGCCAGTTGTTCGAGGCTGAAACGGGCCTTGTCGAAATCCTCGACAAGAACGGCCTCGGTCAGTTCGAACTCGATCTGGGTCGGGGACATGCCGGCGAGTGCGAGCTTGCCCAGGACCCGTTCGGCGAGATCGGGATCACCCAGCTGGCGCGGTGAGAGATTGACGGAGACGGAATAGCTCGCGTCCGGCCCGATATCCCGGCAGATCGAGTCCAGCACGAGATCGCCCAGCTCGGTGATCAGTTTCGAGCGTTCGGCGATCGGGATGAAGACATCGGGCGGAACGGAACCGCGTTCCGGCTGGTCCCAGCGCAGCAGGGCCTCCACCGACTGGACCTCGCTGGTCTGTGCGTCGACGATCGGCTGATAGACCACGAAGAACTCGCCCTGGGCGATGCCGCGCTCGATATCGCATTCCAGCGTCCGGCGCTTGTGGTGTTCCAAGCCCAGTGTCACGTCATAACAGAGCGGTTCGCGCAGCTGGTCCGACTTGGCCCGATACATCGCCATATCGGCCTCATTGACGAGATCCTCGATCGATTTTGCTGTCCCGGCTTCCTGGGAGGAAATGCCGATTGCCGCGCCGATGTCGAATTTCTGGCCGTGGATCTCGACCGGTTCGTTGAAGGCCTCGGACAGCTGGCGTGCGAGGGGCAGGGCCTGCTCGACCTGGTCGCTGCCGATCAGGACGCAGGCGAATTCATCACCGCCCATGCGCGCCGCCATGACCGTGCCGGGCAGAGTGTCCCGGAAGCGTCTGGCCACGATGCGGATGACCTCGTCACCGGCATGGTGGCCGGCCTTGTCATTGACTGCCTTGAAGCCGTTCAGATCCAGATAGATGACCGCCGCCTCGCCATGCCGCGCAGCGTGCTCGACGGACGGGGATTCGATGAATTCAACGAAACCATGCCGGTTGGGCAATTGGCTCAGACTGTCGGTCGACGCCGCCAGCTTGGCCCGGCGCTCATTCTCCTCAGCGCGGCGCACGAGCTTTCGGGCATGCCAGGCGATGACCTGTGATGCGATCAGGAAAACGAGGACGTAGGCAATCAGCGGGACAAGTGCGACGCGCAGGGTCTGGACACCCGGTTCGGACGGTGTCCAGACGAGCTGGGCCAGCTGGCGTCCCTCGGCATCGCGGATCGGCACGGCGCCCTCGATCGCGCCACCCGCTCCCGGCACGAAACGGATATCCTCGATGAGGAATTGCGCTTCCAAGTCGTTGAAGAAACCCTTGTCGAGCTCGGCGCCGATGATGAGGAGTGGCGCGCGAGCCGGATCAGTCACCCGGCGATCATCGAACTCACCGATCACCGTTCCTGAAATCAGATAGAAGCGGTCATTGATCCGGATGTATTGCGAGGCGAGATAGTCCTGGCCCGGATGGCCTGCCTGCAGGTCTTCGCGCATGTCGACGAGGTGCGGAATCTCGAGCAGGTCGGAGAGGAGTTTTCGGCCGCTGTCGCGGTGCCAGCTATGGACTTGGCCGCGGCTCTCATCCGCGACGACGATGAAGTCGAACCCGGCGTGATCGCTGAAGGAAGAGGCGAGCCCCGTGCCGAGCATGTTGACGTCGCCACGGTCCAGCACCTGCAGCAATTCATTCCACCAGCCGTAATCAGCCGCCCAAGTCTCATTGCGCTCGGCGGCGTATTCCAGGCCGGATGTCAGCAATTGCGTATCGGTCCGGAGCGCGTTGCGGTTCAGCGCGCCGACGAAGAAATAGATCGTCAGGACCGAGGCGATGAGGCTGACCATCGCCGCCACATTGATGTAGAGGCCGAGTTTCTTGTCGAGTGCGTGTCCCATGTCCGAACTCTGTCGAGTGAAAATCGACCCGACAGTGTCCGGAGGATGTAAAGATCACGTCGTGAAACTGGCGTTTCACTGCTATTTCCCGGCTGAATACTGGTGAATACCGGTAATCAATTATGAGGTCGGGTGCAGATCAATTAGCCCGGTTCTCGTAGACGAATTGGCCGACATCGATGCGCCCGGCGCGGAAGCCGGCTTCGCAATAGGCCAGGTAGAAGCGCCACATCCGGTCGAAACGGTCGTCGAACTGACCGCCTTTCAACTGCGGCCAGGCCAGTTTGAAGTCGGTGTGCCACCGCGCCAGCGTGCGGGCATAACCCAGGCCGAACATGTGTTGTCCGTCCGGTTCCAGCCCCGCCATCCGGCCGGCCTCGATGTGACCCGGTACGGTCGGCAACATGCCGCCCGGGAAGATGTATTTCTGGATGTAGTCGACCGTCTTGCGATAGGAGGCGAAGTCGGCATCGCGAATGGTAATAACCTGGAGGGCGGCCCGGCCGCCCGGCTTCAGGCGGGCTTTCACCGTGTCGAAATAGACCGGCCAGTTTTCCTCGCCGACGGCCTCGAACATCTCGATCGAGGCAATGCCGTCGAATTCGCCTTCAACATCGCGATAATCCTGCAGGCGCAGATCGACGAGGTCGGTCAGGCCGGCGCGTTTCATCCGGCCCTGGGCGAAGGCCAGCTGTTCGCGCGACAGGGTCAGGCCGGTGACGTGCAGGCCGTATTCGCGTGCCGCGACTTCGGCGAACCCGCCCCAGCCGCAACCGATTTCCAGCACGCGGCTGCCCGGAGCCAGCTGGAGGCTCTCGCAGATACGGCGATACTTGGCGAGTTGCGCCGCGTGAAGATCGCCATCCTCGCGGTCGAGCAGACCGGCGGAATAGGTCATGCTCTGGTCGAGCCAGCGGGCGTAGAAATCATTGCCGAGATCGTAGTGGAAGGAGATGTTCTTCCGGCTGCCGGTTCGTGTGTTGGCATTGAGCAGGTGTTTGACGCGTCCTACGAGGCGGCTGAGACCGCCATGGTTCTGGGCGCTTTTCGCCCCGTCCAGGTGCCGGGCGAGCAGGTTGAGAAGGGCCTGGAGGTCCGGCGTCGACCATTCGCGATTGAGATAGGCCTCGCCGAAACCGAGCGCGCCAGACTGCGCCACGCGCCACAGGCAATTCCAGGAATGTATGACCCATTCCGCGTGCGATCCTGCCTCGCCCTGGCCGCATACGAAGCGGTAGCCGGAGGGGAGTTCCACGACCACACGGCCATCATTGATGCCGGTGAGTTGTGACTGGATGAATCCGGCCACGCGCCGGTCGAGCCACCCGGGACGGCGGTTGGCGGATGAGGATGTCGGCGATGCGGATAGATCCATCAGGCTCTCCTGGAGAGGGTGTCGATCGTGCCGCGGCGGGGTGCATAGAGCTGCAACCCTTTAAGCCGCAATTTTAGCGCCTCGATGAGGATTGCGCCAACGATCTGTAAGGTGTTGAAAGGATGTTTTAAATTTGCGGCGGCCAGATTCCGGTCGTCGAGCGGACGCCGGTCAGCCTTGTGGGTCGCGTTCAGCACGCACTGGCCGTCACGCCACAACTGGATGCCCAGATGATAGGCCTCGCCGGTTCGGCGGAGGCGGAAAGTGTACTCACCGGCCACTGGGTTGAACGGCGATACAAAAAACGCTTTCGGACAGCGGAAGCGGAAAACGTCGGCGCGGGCATCCTCGATGGGAAAGGCATACGCACAGCGGCCGCTGTGAAAATTGCTCACATCGAAGATAACACCGCAAAGCTCGCCATTGAGGCGATGGCAGAAATAGACGCTGACCGGATTGAAGATCATGCCCAGCACCCGGGGGGCGGACAGGAGCTGGATCCGGCCCAGCGGCTCATCACCGATGTGCGGACGCATCTGTTCGCTGGCCCAGCGGCGCAGATCGCCATCCCGTGCGCCATGATCCTTCGCGTGGAAGCTGACCAGGTTGAAGCGGTCGATGGAGAACAGAGCGGGCAGGCCGGTGCGCTCAGTCGAACGGTCCACATCGATCAGCAGCGAGAACATGCGGTAGCGCAGGGAATGCCGCTTGGGATGCAAGCGGGCATGGCCGACGCGACCGAAAAAGAGGGATGGCGGAAGCGGATTCATTCCGCGGCAATCCGTAGTCCAGCCGGGCCTGTGGCCGCCGGCTGGCGGGCAGGGTGCCAGGCGACGCGGCCAGTCATTCCGTCGAGACCCCAGGGGCGGACATGGCCACCGACAGCCTCGGCCGCGGCAAGTCCGGACTGTAGCCCGTCCTCGTGGAAGCCGGAGCCGAGCCAGGCACCGCAATACCAGATATTCCGGCTGCCCTGGATTTCGCCGATCGTGTCCTGGGCGGCGATGGCGGCGGCATCGAAGACGGGGTGTGCATAGTGGTCCTCATGCAGGATTTTCGCCGGATTCGGTTCGATTTCCGGGTTGAGCGTCACGAGTACAGGCACTTCGGTGAGCAGCGGCTGCAGCTTGTTCATCCAGTAGGTCAGGCTGATATCCCGGTGCCCGTCCGGACCGGATTTGGCGAGATAATTCCAGCTGGCCCAGGCCGATTTCCGCTTGGGGAGGAAACGCGTATCGGTATGCAGCACGGCGCGGTTCGGGCGGTAGGCAATCGCGCCGAGAAGCGCGGTTTCGCGTTCGGTCGGCGCGTCCAGCAGGCCGAGGGCCTGGTCGCTGTGGCAGGCCAGGATGACGTCGTCAAAGCGTTCCAGATCGCCATTCTCATAGGTGATGAGGGCACCGGTGTCGGTATTGCCGACCGTGCGGATATTCACGCCGTGGCGAACCTCGCCGGTGAAGTCCTGCAGCAGGCGCGTGACATAGGCGTGGCTGCCTCCGCGTATCGTCCGCCAGTGCGGGCGGTCGGCGAATTGCAACAGGCCGTGATTGGTGAAGAAGTTGAAGAAACTCTCCGCCGGGAAGTCCCGCATCTGGTCAGCAGGGGAGGACCAGATGGCTGCGCACATCGGCAGGATGTGATCTTCGCGGAAGGCGCGGGAATAGCCTTCTCGCAGCAGGAAGTCGTCGAGCGAGCCCTGTTCTCGGGACGGGCTGCGATCGCGGGAATAGGCGTAGAGCCGGTTCAGATCCGACAGCATGCGCCACATTCTAGGGCGGGCGAGATTGCGCCGCTGGGCGAACAGGCCGTGCAGATTGGAGGAGTATTCGAACCCGCCATTGTCGAGCGACGCGCTGAATGACATGTCGCTGTCGGCGGTCTCGACATCAAGCTCGTCCAGCAGCCGGATGAAGTTCGGATAATTGCGCGGATTGTAGACGATGAAACCCGTATCTACATCGACACGCATACCATCGATATCGATGGTGCGGGTGTGCGCATGCCCGCCGGGCCGCTGATCTTTTTCCAGCAGGACCACGTCGTGGTTGCGAGCCAGGAGCCAGGCTGCTGAAAGGCCGGAAATGCCTGATCCGACAACAGCAATTCGTTTTCTCGATGGGCGCTCGGTCATGGTGGCGTATCCTCTCCATCAGGTTGGAAGGGTTACGCGGCTGGCCGACAACCGGATCACTTTTAAGGATAATGATCCAGTTTGCGTCTGGATTCGTAGACCCGCTCATGTACGCTGCGACGCAAATTCGAACCCGAACGGGAATTGCGGACGATCATGGTCCCAATGGAGGGGGTATGGTCCAAAGCATGGACCGCAAGCGAACCGATGTCGCAGCCAAGGAGATGGCGGCTCTGCTTCACCGTGTGGGGCAGGATCGCGATCGAGAGGCTTTCCGCGTGGTGTTCGATCATTTCGCACCCCGCATCCGCGCCTTCCTGATCGGTCGGAAGCTCACGCCCGCGCGAGCTGATGATCTTACCCAGGAAGCGCTCTTGAATGTCTGGCGTCGGGCTGACCGGTATGATCCCGGAAAGGCCGCGGCGTCGACTTGGATTTATGCGATCGCGAGGAATCTCCACATCGATCACTATCGCAAGGTCCAGAGACAGGTATTGGACGAGGACGATCCTCACTTTCATCTCGACGACACGCCTGATGCTCAGGAACTCGTCGAACGCAGCGAAGATGTCGGTGCCATCACCGAGGCTCTGACATCGCTTCCTGAAGAGCAACGGGAAGTCATCAAACTATCTTTCACCGAAGGTCAGAGCCATCAGGAAATCGCAGAAACCCTGGCTCTGCCGCTCGGCACGGTGAAGTCGCGCATCCGTCTCGCTCTCGGACGGTTGCGGAGTGTTCTTGGAGAAGAAGAATGAAGGCTCAAGGCCAATTGTTGAGCGATCCGTGGTACCTGGACTATGCGTCCGGGAACATGACGGGTGGAATGAATGTATTGCTGTCCTCCCATGTCGAATTGTCGACGTCGGGTGCACGTCGGGTTTCCGAGCTGGACCGGATTGGCGGGTGCCTGCTCGATAGCCACGAAGTGAGCGACGAGCCGCTGGCATTCAGCGCCGACGACATCCTGTCGCGTCTCGATCTCGACGCCCCCGCTGCCAAGGCGGTCAACGACAATGAACTGGCTCCGGAGGACACGCTTCCGGTCCTTCCGGAGGCTTTGAAGGATTTCCTGCGCGATACCGAGACGCGCGTTCAGTGGGAGTTCCTCGGACCGGGTCTCAGCAAGGCCATGCTGTGGACCGGCGAGGATGGCGAGAAGCTGTGGCTGCTGAAAGCCCGCGGCGGTACCAAGATCCCGCGCCACGGACATTCCGGCGTCGAGCTGACCCTGGTCCTCAAGGGCAGTTTCACCGACGGTACGACCTGTTACCGGACGGGTGATGTCGAGGAATCCGACGAGGATATTCAGCACGACATCCAGATCGATGAGGGCGAGACCTGTATCTGTCTCGCTCTGACGCAAGGCAAATTGCGCTACGACAACCCGATCCTGAAGGTCTTCCAGGTCTTCTCGGGCCTCTAGCAAATCCGTCAAAGCTGGCGGGAGACCGGTCCGGTCTCCCGACTTCCTGCCTCGCCCTATGTTCACCAGGGGCAGGTTTGCGCTATCAATGCGCGGGTGGAACGTAGTTCACCGGCAGGGGCAGCACTTTGAAGAGACGGGCCAACAAGCAGAGCAGCGCGACGATCAAGGACGTGGCCAGCCTGGCCGGCGTGTCGGCAATGACCGTCTCTCGGGTGTTGAATGCCGAGCCCAATGTCCGGCCGGCGACGCGGGAGCGCGTGCTCGAAGCGATCCGGGAACTCAATTACCGTCCCAATATCTCGGCCCGCAGTCTCGCCAAGGCGCAGACCTTCTTCATCGGCCTCCTCTACGACAATCCGTCGGCTGCCTATATCAGCGAACTTCTCATCGGCGCGCTCGATCGCTGCCGTCGCGAGGGCTACCATCTGGTGCTGGAGAACTGCGGCTCGACGAATACCGAGTGGGAGAAGGGCGTCGAGGCCCTGCTGGCCACCTCGAATTTCGACGGCATCATCATCCCGCCGCCGGTCTGCGATTATCCGTCCGTGCTCGATGCGCTTGAGGCCGCCGAAATGCCCTATGTGCGTATGGCACCTAACCGTGATCGCGAGCGTTCGCCCTTCGTCTGCACTGATGACCGGGACGCCGCGCGGCGGATGACGGAATACCTCATCGATCTCGGGCACAATCGGATCGGATTCATCCGGGGCCATCCCGAGCACGGAGTGACTCAGCACCGTTTCCAGGGTTTCTCCGACGGCATGCAGGCCCGCGGGCTGTACGTCGACAAGACGCTGATCGCGGACGGGCAATTCACCTACAAGTCCGGCATGGATGGCGCCTCGCACCTGCTCGACCGGCCGGAGCCTCCAACGGCCATTTTCGCGTGCAATGACGACATGGCTGCGGCGGTGATCGCGTCGGCTCACCGCTTCAATCTTCGGGTGCCCGAGGATCTGACGGTCGTGGGGTTCGATGACACCCAGACGGCGACGGCGATCTGGCCGCAACTCACAACAGTGCGGCAGCCGATTTCCGAAATGGCCTCAGGCGCTGTCGAACTGCTCGCGCAAATCCTCAATGACGAGGATGACGGCGCACCGCGCTCAGCGGAATACCGGTGTGAGGTGATCGTCCGGGACTCCTCGGCGAAGGTCTAATTCGCCCGAACGTCAGGCATTGCTGCCGAGTGCATCACGCACGGCGCGTTCGAAGGAACGGCCCACGCGGACTTCCGACCCATCCTCGAGATAAGCTTCCGGGCGCCATTGGCGGTCGTGCTGGTTCGGCTGACCCGCTGCTTGTTGACGATGGCCGAGCGGTGCACGCGCATGAAAATCCGCTCGTCGAGCAGATCGCCCATGGCCGCCATCGTCTCGCGATAGAGCCAGGACCGGTCGCCGCAATGGATGCGAACATAATCGCCCTCGGCCTGGACCCAGTCGATCTGGCTTTTTGAAAGGCGCACCCGGCCTGTCCGGTCCTTGATCCAGAGATCATCCTCGCTCGGGCCGTCGGCGCTGCGAAGCGCGTTGACGACGGCTTCCAGTTCACCCGCACGGGACTCGGAATCGCGCAGTGAGAAATGCTGGCGGGCCCGGGTCAGGGCCTGGTCGAGACGGTCCGATTCCACCGGTTTGAGCAGATAGTCGATCGCGGCAGCCTCGAAGGCCTCGACGGCGAAGGCATCGTAGGCGGTCACGAAAATGATGATGGGCGCGCCCGGTCCGGCGATCTCGCGCGCGACTTCCAGACCGTCCAGGCCCGGCATGCGGATGTCCATCAGGACAAGGTCGGGCTTGCGATCACGGATCGCGTCGAGCGCGTCCTCGCCGTCGCGACACGAGCCGATGACGTCGAAGCGCGGTCGTCGCCCGAACAGGATTTCAAGGCGGCGAAGGGCGAGAGGTTCATCATCGACGAGTAGTGTACGCATGGCATTTATTCCGTTGTTTTTGCGTCGCCAGATTTTGGCTGGAGACGTTCATAGGGAAGGCGGATCGTGACCAGGAATCCGCCTTCTGAGAGGGGGGCGGCGAGCAGGTTGGCCCGCTCGCCATAGAGAACCGAAAGCCTCGACTGCACATTCTGCAGACCCACCCCGCTTCCGGCCTGGGGTTCGGGCGACGGGGACGCGTCGCCATTGTCGCGGATCTCGATCACCAGGTGTTCGTCGTCATGTCTAACGGCGATGCGGATCTCGACCCGATTGCTTGAATTGGAGACGCCGTGCTTGATCGTGTTCTCCACGATCGGCTGCAGCAGGAGCGAGGGAATGGCGGCGTCGAGCGTTCCCGGCTCCGTGTCGATCTGGACCGAGATCCGGTCCTGGAAGCGCGCCCGTTCGATCTCCAGATAGAGTTCCTGGGCCTCAAGCTCGTTCTGCAAGGTCACGCGGTCTTCCGGATCGGCTTCCAGCGTGAAGCGAAGGAAGCGGCTGAGCCGGATGAGCATGCTCTCAGCTTCCTCATTTCGCTGGTCCATCACCAGCGTGGAGATGGCATTGAGCGTGTTGAACAGGAAATGCGGATTGATCTGGAAGCGCAGCATCTTCAGCTGGGCGCCCTGGGCCATCATGATGGAATTGTAGAGCTGTTGTTCCTGGTGTCGCATGCGGCGTGCGGAATCCAGGGCCAGGTAGAAACCCGACCAGCCGACGAAAACGGCAATGTTCACCAGGATTTCCTGCGGCAGGCGCTGGACCAGGAAGGCCCAGCCCGTCTCCACCAATTCCCCGTCGGTATAGAATTCGACCGGGAAGATCTGGAACCAGGCCACCCACATCACCAGGATGTACACATTCACCGCGATGATCGAGACCAGCAGCGCCAGGATGATGCGGCGGGACAGGCCCAGATTCTGCGTGTGCCTCAGCACGAAATAATGCGCGGCCGTCGTCAGCAGCAGTCCGCCGAGATCGGCCAGGATCGGGCGCCACATCTCGGACGGGGCTTCGCCGTAATCGAGCATGCCGGCGACGTCCATGCTCACTTTCAGGGACCAGAAGATCGCCTGGAAGCTCCAGAACCATTTCGTGTTCAGCCCGGTATAGGCGGAGCTGCCCGGGATCAGGCGGCGGCGCAATTCGTCAAGTTCGAGACGGCGCTCATCGCGATGGGACAGGCCGTCTATGAGATCGCGCCAGGTCCAGTCATGCTCGCCGGTCGACACGAGGAGAAAGAGCGCGCCCCAGGCCGAAAAGATCCAGTAACTCGACGCGGCTGACTGCATGATGTCGCCGAAGCCTGTGCCCGGCGCGGCCATGCCGTCACCCGGCAGGATGACCACGGCGATGGCGGCATAGACCAGCGCGGTCGGCGCGGCCAGGCCGAGCACGTGCAGCACACGCGGCAGGATGGGATTGGTCCGGGTTAGCGTCAGGGCAAGGGAAATGGCGCAGGAGATCGCGGCGCCGAAGACGAAGAGCAGGACGTGACGGACCAGCCCGGTTGGCGAAGCCGTCACCTGACCCCAATTGGCGATCAGATTGGTGGACGCGACAACGGCCCAGAATACGCCAAGCACCAGCAGGAAGTTTGCTGAAAACACCGGAATAGCCGGTCCCGGCCCGGGCGAGGGGCCGGCAGGTGTGTGCGCCGTCTCTGTCATAATATTACGGTAGCCTGTCCCTCCCGGCCCAGATAATGAGCGATCTGTCATTCACCGTAAATTCCGCGCGATTAAACTCAATTCGCTGCGCTTGAGGTGGAGTGGCACCACCAAATTCCCGTCACACGTGCGTTTGCGGCCAATCCGACACGTCTCGGGCGTTGTGCGCTTCATCGTGATTCACAGTCCGTTCGTCGCATTCATATCGCGCTTGGACGAATGCTCACCGAAGCTCAGGGCTTGTTTGAAGTTCGTCTTCCGGCTTGCGGCGCATCAGCCCTCCGCATCGTGAACCGAGGCGTCAAACAGCCTGCGGCACCCAACGCCCTTTCCGCAGTGTGACCATTCGGCCGGCGCAGATCCTGCGTCGGCCGTTTGCTTGCGTGGCACGCAGGATCGGACTGCTGCTTATTTCCGGCGCCAATTCCGGCGGATCGCTTTACCCCCGGCATGGAGTGTGTTTGTCTCCGGGCGCACCGAGATTTCAAGCCGAAAAGAGGCCGTCATGAGCTGGCGCGATCGACCCCTGGTCAATGGCGATATTGCCGGAACGCTGAAAGCAGCTGTCGGCGCGGACGCGTTCGCCGCCATGACGGAACAGTTTGCCGCCGATATCGAGTCACTCGTCGGGCAGTTGAAGTCCAACCTCGCTAGCGGGGACCAGCAGGGCTGTCGCGAGACCGGTCATGCGCTCAAGGGCGCCGCGGCGAATATCGGCCTGGAACGTCTCAGCGGGCTGGCCCACACTTTCGAGGCCGGCGAGACTGGTGATTCCGATGCACTCGACAGCGTGCTCGCTGAATCCATGACCGCCATGCGGACCCTCGACTAGCCGATCTCGGAATGCCGAAGCATTCCATGACGTAAACGGCCAATTTGAACCCACATTCAGCTAGGGTTCACGTTGATTGTCGCGTAGTATCCCCGTCTTCCGGGCAGGAACGGGCCGTGGAATTGCGGCCTGTCGCGGGAAGAAAAGAAGGGGAATACATATGCGTAAACTACTTCTCGCCGGTGCAGCGATCGCCCTCCTCGGCAGCCATGCGGCCGCCCAGGACTATTCACTCGATCCGGCATTCGGCAGCACGACTCTCAATTCCGGTTTCACACCGGACCCGTTCACCGTCCAGATCACCTCTGGCGGCCAATACCGCGCCAGCAATGTCGGCTCCAATTGCCGCGGCTGGGTCGCAAACGCGCCTGATTATTCGGTCTATTACAACGCCGGGTCCTTCGATCTGACGATCGGCGCTGATTCGGATTCTGACACGACGCTGATCGTGAATGATTCGAACGGTAATTGGTATTGCGACGATGATGGCGGGGAAGGTCTCAACCCGCTGCTGACGTTCAACAATCCGGGTTCCGGCCGTTACGACATCTGGATCGGCTCCTATTCGGAAGGCGATTATGCTGCCGCGACTCTCTCGGTCTCCGAGATTGGTCTGGTTGCCGAGCATGGCGGTGGTTCCGGCGGCGGATATGCCGGCAATGGCCCCGATTTCACGCTTCCGGCAGCGTTCGGTGAAGTGACGCTGCGGACCGGTTTCACGCCTGACCCGTATCGGGTGAACATCATTTCCGGTGGCCAGTTCCGCGCCAGCTCGGTACGCAGCGGCTGTGCCGGCTGGGTGGCCGGTGCTCCGGACTTCCAGCTCAACTTTACGGCCGGCAGCCTGCCGCTGATCATCTCGGCAGCCTCGAATTCGGACACGACGATCCTCGTCAATGATCCGAACGGCAACTGGCACTGCAATGATGACGGCGGCAATGCGGGTCTGAACCCGGCGCTGACCTTCAACAATGCGGCATCCGGCGTCTACGACATCTGGATCGGTTCCTATCGTGAAGGCGACAATGCCGATGCGATGCTTTCGATCTCGGAACTCTACAGCGAATAGATCGACCGCGATCTGACAGGAGGGCCGCCGGTATCACCGGCGGCCCTTTTTCTTGCCCGACAATCACGCCTGGTCATGGGGGAGAACGCCATCCGCTTCTTTCTCGAGAACCTGCCCGAGGACTAGCCGGTTTCCGCCATGGCGGGGCTTGTGACCATGCGCTCGACCAGCGCACGACCGGCCCCGGAACAGCTCAGCTCGCCGCCGAGATCCGCGGTCCAGCAGCACTCCCGATGCATGTCCCGAACGGCGTCGCGAATGATCGCTGCCGGTCGGGTTTCGCCCAGGCCGGCCTCGAACATCTGGGCCACGCTCTCGATCGCACCGAAGGGATTGGCGCAATCGCGGCCTGCAATATCCGGCGCGGAACCGTGAATGGGTTCGAACAGGCCGGGCCGGTTATCACCAAGCGATGCCGAGCCCAGAAGACCGATCGAGCCGGGCAGCATGGAGGCCTCGTCCGACAGGATGTCGCCGAACATGTTCTCGGTCAGGATGACGTCGAAATCGCCGGGTGCCCGCAACATATGCATGGCTGCGGCGTCGACATACATGTGGTCGAGCGCGATGTCCGGATAGTCGCGCCGGCCCATCTCGGTGACCGTGCTGCGCCAGAGCTTGCTGGTCTCCAGCACGTTCGCCTTGTCGACGGATGTCAGCCGTCCCCGGCGCAGGCGGGCCTGCTGGAAGGCGATCCGGGCGACCCGTTCGATCTCGGCCACGGAATAGGCGCACAGATCACTCGCATGGCCGGCAGATCGCTGTTTCTCGCCGAAATAAATACCGCCGGTCAGTTCCCGGACGATCAGCATGTCGACACCGGCAACGAGATCGGCGCGCAGGGGTGACCGGTCTGCCAGAGCCGCAAAGACCGACACCGGTCGCAGATTGGCGTACACGCCGAGTGCCTTGCGCAGGGCGAGCAGGCCCATTTCCGGCCGTGTCGGCGCATCATCCCATTTCGGCCCGCCGACCGCGCCCAGGAACACTGCATCGGCGCTGCGGCAGGCCTCTTCCACGGCCGGTATCAATGGGTCGCCATGCGCGTCGATCGAGGCGCCGCCAAAGGCCAGGCTCTCGATTTTGAACTGGATCCCGCACATCTCTGCGGCCGTCTCCATGACCGACCGGGCCACGGCTGTTATCTCTGGTCCGATCCCGTCACCGGGCAGGAGGGCAATCTTGTAGGCGGTCATGCGTGTCTTGCCTCGTAAGTCGTGATGGCATCTGCGTGCGCAAGAAGGTGTCCGAGCGCGTCGCGACCTTCGAGTAGGCAGTGTTTCGCGAAGGGCTCGATCTCGAACTCGAAGCCCCGCCCATTACCCAGATCGACGATCTGTTCGGCGAGATTGATGGCAATCTCGACGCCCGGGTTGTCGAGAAGCCAGGCATGCGCGTCCGCCGGAGACGTGATGGGCAAGAGCCCGTTCTTCAGCGCATTGGACCGGAAGATGTCGGCGATCTCGCTCGAGATGATCACGCGGATGCCGAAATCATGCAGCGCCCAGGGCGCATGCTCGCGCGAGGATCCGCAACCGAAATTCCGGCCCGCGACCAGGACGGCCGTGCTCGCTGTGTCCAGCGTATTCAGTGGCTGGCCTTTGCGCATTTGGCCTTGCTCGTTGAAGCGCCAGTCGTGGAAGGCCAGACGACCCAGGCCTTCGCGACTGGTGGTCGTGAGAAAGCGGGCCGGGATGATCTGGTCGGTATCGATATTTTCCTGGGCCAGGACAAAGCTCCGGCTGCGGAAATCGGCAAAACTCCGGTCAGGCATATTCCACCTCCCCGACCCGGCGCGGATCGATGATTTCCCCGGCAATGGCCGCCGCAGCGGCCGTCGCCGGACTGGCCAGGACAGTGCGGACACCCGGTCCCTGGCGACCCTCGAAATTCCGGTTCGATGTCGAGACGATGAGATCACCGGCGGCACCCTGATCTCCATTCATGGCAATGCAGAGCGAGCAGCCGGGCTGGCGCCATTCCGCCCCGGCCTGCCGAAAGATGACATCCAGCCCCTCGGCTTCGGCCTCGGCGCGCACGGCGATCGAGCCGGGCACGACCAGCGCCCTCACGCCCGGCGCCACGCGACGCCCGTTCATGATGCGGGCGGCAGCTCTCAGATCGGTGATGCGGGAATTGGTGCAGGAGCCGATGAAGACCTGGTCGACCTTCATGCCGGCCGCACGCTCGCCGGCAGCAAACCCCATATAGTCGAGCGCCTTGGCGTCCGAAGCCGATCCCGGAACCGGAACGCTTTCATCGATGGCGATACCTGTGTCCGGCGCGGTTCCCCAGGTAATCATCGGGCGGATCCGGCTCGCATCGATCTCGACCTCGCGATCAAATCTCGCACCGGGATCACTCCTGAGGGTGGACCATTCAGCCACGGCCTCGTCCCAGGCCCTGCCTCGCGGACAATGCGGCCGGCCCTTTAGCCAGTCATACGTGGTCTGGTCCGGCGCGATCATGCCGGCACGCGCACCGGCCTCGATCGACATGTTGCAGACCGTCATCCGGCCTTCCATGTCGAGCGCCTGGATGGCCTCGCCGGCATATTCGATCACGCTGCCTGTACCGCCATCCACACCGATCTCGGCGATCACGGCGAGCACGATATCCTTGGCCGAAACGCCGGGCTGTACCTCTCCGTTCAACCGGACGCGCATGGATTTCGGCTTGCGCTGCAAGAGGCATTGCGTCGCCAGGACATGACCGACCTCGGTCGTGCCGATGCCAAATGCGAGAGCGCCGAAGGCACCATGGGTCGCCGTATGACTGTCGCCGCAGACAATCGTCATCCCGGGGCGGGTCGCACCGAGCTCCGGCCCGATCACGTGCACGACCCCGCGATGTGGACTGTTCCAGCCATGCAGGGTGATGCCGTGCCGTCCGGTGTTCGCCTCCAGGGTCTCGACCTGGGATTTTGCTTCCGGTGTCGCGTAGGGCGGTTCATCGCCCTCGGCGAAATCGAGAGTTGGCGTGGCGTGGTCGATGGTTGCGAGCGTCCGGTCCGGCCGGCGCACGGGCAATCCCCGCCGGGCGAGTTCGGCGAAGGCCTGGGGCGAGGTCACCTCGTGCACCAGGTGCAGGTCGATATAGAGAATGCCCGGGGCTTCCGGCGTTTCCGCCGAGACCAGATGGGCATCCCAGACCTTGTCGAACAGAGAGCGCGGCGCCGCCGTGCTCCCCGACGGATCAGGCGACATGCTGGACCTCCATCGCGTCGTTAAAAGCCGGGGTCAGCCAGTTCCAGCGATCTTCGGTCTCGCCGCTGAAGAGACCGAAGAAACGCTCCTGCATCAGGCTGGCGACCGGCCCGCGTCCGCCGCAGCGCACGACATGTCCGTCGACCGAACGGACCGGTGTGATCTCGGCGGCAGTGCCCGTGAAGAAGATCTCGTCGGCCACGTAGAGGCTTTCCCGGGACAAGGTCTGTTCGCGCACATCGAAACCCTCGGCCTCCGCCAGCTTGATCACCGTGTCGCGGGTCAGGCCGGACAGGATGGACGCCGAGGTGGGCGGTGTGCGGATCACACCGTCCGACACGACGAAGATGTTCTCGCCGGCGCCTTCGGACACCAGACCATTGACGTCGAGACCGATGCCCTCGTCGAAACCGCGGCTGTGGGCTTCGTGGCTGATCAGCACGGAGGACAGGTAATTGCCCCCGGCCTTGGCACCGGTCGGGATGGTATTGGGCGCCGCGCGGTTCCAGCTGGAGATACAGCAATCCACGCCCTTGGCGAGGGCTTCCTCGCCCAGATAGGCGCCCCAGGGGAAGGCGGCGACCGCGACATCGATCGACGTGTCCTGGCCCGGCAACACACCAATCCCGCCATAACCGAAGAAGGCGATCGGCCGGATATAGGCGTCCTTCAGCCGGTTTGATCTCACGACCTGACGGCAGGCCTCGATGATCTCGTCGGCCTCGTAGGGGATGGGCATGTGATAGACGCGGGCCGAGTCGAACAGGCGGCGGACATGGTCCTGGAGCCTGAAGATCTGGGGACCCTGCGGTGTGTCATAGGCCCGGATGCCCTCGAAGACGGAGGTGCCGTAGTGAAGGGCGTGGGAGAGGATATGGGTCTGCGCGTCATGCCAATCGATCAGATCGCCATTGCGCCAGATGAAGTCGGTTTCCTGGATGGCCATTGTGTAGTCCTGACTAGCCCGCCTGGGCTGTTTCGTGGGTTTCGTTTGCGTGTGCGATAGGCGGCTGGAAGGCGTCCGCCCGTTCCAGCGTGAAGAGAAGCGCGTCTATGGCCGCCGTCACGACGTCCGGCCCGCGGGCCCGTCCGGCAAAACGCTCGCCAGCGATATCGACCTCGATCTCGGCCAGGAATTCCCGGCCCTGCGTGCTCTGGAGCATGCGTGTCTCCAAGGCGAGCACGTCGAGTGTCACGCCGGTGATCTGCTGCACGGCGGCGAAAGCGGCGGCCATCGGCCCGTCACCCTTTGCGATGTCGGAGATGCGGCCGCGCTCGGGATGTTCCAGCTCCACGCGGGCGTATTGCGTGGGCCGGCGTCCCGCTGTTGTGCGCAGCTCGGTACGGACGACGCTCCAGCGCGATCCGGAGGCCGACACGCCTTCCATGATCGAGACGAGATCCGCATCCGTGACCTCGCCATGGATGTCCGCGACGGCCTTGAACTCCTCGAACACGGAATTCAGCCGATCGGGATCGGGCTGATAGCCCAGCCGCGCGAGGCGCTGGTTCAGCGCATGCTTGCCGGAATGCTTGCCGAGAACGAGTTCGGAACCGGGCGCCCCGACACTTTCCGGCGTCATGATTTCATAGGTCCGGCGGTCGCTCAGCATGCCGTGCTGGTGGATGCCGGCCTCGTGGGCGAAGGCATTGCGGCCCACGATCGCCTTGTTGGGCGCGACATGGGTATTGGTCAGCCGGGACAGGCGCTGGCTGGCGGGCCAGAGCCGGGTCGTGTCGACATGGCTGACCGCCGGGAAGATGTCGGCCCGGACGCGCAGCGCCATCACGACTTCCTCCAGCGAGCAATTGCCCGCCCGTTCACCGATCCCGTTGATGGCACACTCGATCTGGCGGGCCCCGCCCTGCACGGCGGCGAGGCTGTTGGACACGGCCAGTCCGAGATCATTGTGGCAGTGCACGGAGAATATCACGTGATCCGGTCGCCGCACCTGGTCGGACAGGGTGCGGAACAGGGCCTGGATCTCGCCGGGTTCGCTCACACCCACGGTGTCGGGCACATTGAGCACATCGGCACCGAACTCGGCGGCACAGCTCAGCGCCTCGATCAGGAAATCCTCCTCGGTGCGCAAGGCGTCCTCGGCCGAGAATTCGATCTCGTCGAACGTGCCGCGGGCATGGGTCAGCGCCGTCTCGATGGCGCGCAGGACTTCCTGGCGCGACATGCGCAGCTTGGCCTCCCGATGGATCGGGCTGGTGGCGAGGAAAATATGCGCCCGCTTGCGCCGGGCCGGGGCCAGGGCTTCGGCGGCCGCATCGATATCGCGGATGCTGGCCCGCGCGAGCGAGCAGATTGTCGGCCCGCGAACTTCTGTCGCGATGGTGCGGATGGCCTCGGCGTCGCCGGGCGAGGCTGCGGCAAATCCGGCCTCGATCGTGTCGACGCGCAATTCCTCCAGCATCAGGGCCATGTCCAGCTTTTCGCCGGGTGTCATGGAAAAGCCGGGAGCCTGTTCGCCATCTCTCAGCGTCGTGTCGAAAATCTGCAGGCGATCCGCGGCGGGCGGGGTGTCCGGTCTTATTGTCGAGGTCGACATGAAGCCCTCCCCTGGGAGATGGGTTCGGGAACCATTTCCGGTGCGAAGACGGATTCGACTTCGAACAGGCGGCTGATCTGGCGGACCAGGACGTCGATGCGGCGCACGCCTTCACGCGCGGCGACGCTCATCGTGATCCGGGCCTGGCCGTCGGCGGCCGGGCTCTTGTCCAGCCGCGCGATCGCGAAACCGCGGCGTTCAATAAGACCGATGAGACGCATCAGCGCGCCTTCCCGGTCGGCCATTTCAATGCGAAGCGTATTGCTCATGGTCAGTTCTCCATCATGTCGGTGTTGGACTTGCCCGGCGGCACCAGCGGCCAGACATTTTCCTTGGGGTCGATCAGCACGTGGGCGAGGACCGGACCGGTCGCCGCCAGCAGGCGTTCGATCGCAGCCGGAACCTCGTCGCGGCTGTGAACGGTGAAGGCCTCGATGCCGAAGGCGCGGGCGACCTCGGCGAAATCGGGATTGTCGTAGAGGTCGATCTCCGAGAAATTCTCCTCGAAGAAATATTCCTGCCACTGGCGCACCAGGCCCAGGGAGGAATTGTCCAGCAGGACGATACGCACCGGCGCGCCATAGCGGCGCGCCGTCGCCAGCTCCTGGATATTCATCATGATCGAGCCATCGCCCGACACGGTGAAGACCTTGGCGTCCGGGCGTTCCTGGGCGGCGCCGATACCGGCCGGCAGGCCGTAACCCATGGCACCGAGGCCTGCGCTGGTCAGGTGGGATTCCGGCCGGGCAAAACGGCAATGCTGGGCCACCCACATCTGGTGCTGGCCGACATCGCAGGTGACGATGAAATCATCGCCCGCGGCTTCTGACAGGTCCCTCAGCAGAGCTGGTGCGAAGACGCCATTGCCCGGCGCATTGTAGTCGAAGGCGTGGTGTTGCTTGCGCTCGAGACAGGCCTGGCGCCAGTCCTCGATGTCGAGATAGCCGCAATCGATACGCGCCAGGGAATGGCTGATATCGCCCGGCACGGCGGCGTCCACGAAACGCAGCTTGCCGATCTCGGCGGTGTCGCCATCCAGGTGGATGATCTGTGCGTTGGGCGCGAACTCGTCGGGACGGCCGGTGGCCCGGTCGTCGAAGCGCGCACCGACGCACATCAGGAGATCGCTTTCCTGCACGGCGGTATTGGCGGCACGAGTTCCGTGCATGCCCAGCATGCCCATGAAATTCCGGGCATCGGGATGGGCACAGCCGAGGCCTTTCAGCGTGGCAACAGCGGGCATGCCGGATCGCGCCATGAAATCACGCAGCGCCTCGACCGCGCCGCCGAGGGCGACGCCGCCGCCGATGTAGAGAACCGGTTTGCGGGCAGCGGTGAGCAGAGCCGTCGCGGCGTCGATTTGTGCAGGGGCGGCCAGCGACGGCTCTGCTGCGGACCGAGGTGTCGGGTTCGGGGCTGTCACCTCGGCCTGTTGCACGTCCTTGGGCAGGTCGATGAGGACCGGGCCGGGACGTCCGCTTTCGGCGATCTCGAAGGCTTCCCGGATCAGTTCCGGGATGCGCGCGGGATCGCGGATGATGATGGAATGCTTCACGACCGGCATCGACATGCCGAAGACATCGACTTCCTGGAAGGCGTCCGTCCCCATCAGGCCCGAGGGGACCTGGCCGGTGATGACGACCATCGGGACGCTGTCCATGAAGGCATTGGCGATGCCGGTCAGAAGATTGGTGGCACCGGGCCCGGAGGTGGCCAGGCACACACCCGCCCGTCCGCTGAGACGCGCCTGGGCATCGGCAGCGAAACTGGCACCCTGTTCGTGTCGCACAAGGATGTGTTCCAGTTTCGAGCCGACCAGGGCGTCATAGACAGGCATGATGGTCCCGCCCGGATAGCCGTAGATCCGGCGTACGCCGAGATCTTCCAGCGTCCGTACGACCCAGTGAGCACCGGTCGTGCGGGGGCTCGTCTCGGGGTGGGCAAGGGTCGCGGGCAGGGCCGTCATCTCGTGTACTCCTTTCGCTGACGGGTCAGTGCTGTGCGTTGGCGCCGGGCTGCAGCCAGGGCATGTCGGCGCGCAGGGCAGCACCGGTGCGCTCGATCGGGTGATCCAGATCCTTGCGCAGCAGGGCGGTGTATTGCGGTTTTCCGGCCTGGTTCTCGGTGATCCAGTCGCGCGCGAACGTGCCGTCCTGGATGTCCTTGAGAACGTCCTTCATCCGGGCGCGGGTCTCGTCATTGATGACGCGGGGACCCGAACGCAGATCGCCGTAGATGGCGGTTTCGGAGATGAATTCATGCATCTTCTCCAGCCCGCCCTCATAGAGCAGGTCCACGATCAGCTTGAGTTCGTGCAGGCATTCGAAATAGGCGACTTCGGGCTGGTAGCCGGCCTCGGTCAGGGTCTCGTAGCCGGCCAGGACCAGCTCGGTCGCGCCGCCGCACAACACGGCCTGCTCGCCGAACAGATCGGTCTCGGTCTCCTCGGCGAAACTCGTCTCGATGACGCCCGAATTCGCCCCGCCGATGCAGGATGTGTAGGCGAGGGCGCGCTGGCGGGCCTTGCCGCTGGCGTCCTGGTGCACGGCGAACAGGCAGGGCACACCACGGCCGCGCTCGAATTCGCGGCGGACGAGATCGCCCGGTCCCTTCGGTGCGACCAGCATGACATCGACGCCTGCAGGCGGCTGGACGCGTCCGAAATGCACGGAGAATCCGTGTGCGAACATCACCGCATCGCCAGTCTCCAGATTGGGTGCGATCTGTTCGCGGAAGATTTCCTCATGGCTCATATCCGGCGTCAGGATGGAGATCAGCCGGGCCTGCCGGGCCGCGTCGGCGGGCTCTGCTGTGCGCAATCCATCGGCCCGCGCGCGGGCCTCGCCCTGGCCGCCGGAACGCGCGCCGACAATCACGTCGCAGCCGCTTTCATGCAGGTTCAGGGCGTGGGCCCGGCCCTGGCTGCCATAGCCGATGACCGCGATCGTCTCGGTCTTGAAAGCTGTCGTGTCGACTTCGAAATCCTGCCGGCGTGGTGCTGGTGCGTCCGGGGTATTGGGTGAGCGGGTCATGCGAATATCTCCTGATCGTTGGCCGGTTGGCCTGAAGGCGTCTTGTCGAGTGGTGGTGAAACGGGTGCACAGGTGACGGCACCGCTCGCGGCGGAGCTCACCAGGCGGGAATACTTGTCGAAGACCCCGCCCATCGGATTGGGCTTGGGGGGTGTCCAGTCGCGACGACGGGCGGCGAGGTCGGCATCGGTGTCGATCCGGCGCGCAGCCACGTCGATGCGGATCCGGTCACCATCCCGGATCAGGCCGATGGCGCCGCCGGCCGTGGCTTCCGGGCTGACATGGCCGATGACAAAACCTTTCGACGCGCCTGAGAAACGGCCATCGGTGATCAAGGCGACATCTTCGCCCAGGCCCTGGCCGACCAGGGCCGCGGTGACGCCCAGCATCTCGCGCATGCCCGGACCGCCCTGCGGACCTTCATTGCGGATGATGACGACATCGCCGGCCTTGATCTCATTGGCCTCGACGGCGGCGAAAGCATCCTGCTCGCGCTCGAACACGCGGGCAGGGCCGTCGAACGTCGTGCGCGCATGCCCGGACAGTTTCAGCACCGCGCCTTCGCTGGCCAGCTCGCCGTAGAGAATGCGGAAACCGCCATCCGGCTTGACCGGATTCTCGACCGTGTGGATTACGCGCTGGCCCGGTGTCTCTTCCGCGGCATCCAGCTCCTCGAACAGGCTGTGTCCGGTGACGGTCGGTGTGTCGGCCAGCCGGTCCGCCTGTTTCAGGCGCTGGCCGAACAGGCGGGTGCCTCCGGCCAGGAACATGTGATGGGCGAGGAAACGGCCGCCGGGTTTGAGATCGGTGATGACCGGGGCGGCGGCTGAGATCTCGTCGAACACATCGATCGAGAAGGGCACGCCCGCCTCGGCGGCAATCGCGGCCAGGTGCAGGATGGCATTGGTCGACCCGCCGCTTGCCGAGGCGCCGATGGCAGCATTGCGCAGCGAGGCCTCGGTGATGAAACGGCGCGGCGTGATGCCGGCCTTCGTCAGTTCGACGGCCAGGCGTCCGCACAGGGCAGCGGCTTTCGGCTTGTCCGGATGCGGGGCCGGGATGTCATTGGCGCCCATCGGGGACAGGCCCAGCATGGTCAGCGCCATGGCCATCGTATTGGCGGTGAACTGGCCTCCGCAGGCGCCTGCGCCGGGGCAGGCGGATTTCTCGACGGCGTCCAGCTCGGCTTCGGACATCGATCCGCAGGCATGCGCTCCGACAGCCTCGAACACGTCCTGGATCGACAAGTCCTGATCGCCGCGGCGGCCGGGCATGATCGTACCGCCATACAGGATGGTCCCGGGCACATCCATGCGCGCCAATGCCATGGCGGCGGCGGGAATGGTCTTGTCGCAGCCGACCAGGATGACGACACCGTCCAGGCTGTGACCGCGCACCGCCAGCTCGATCGAATCGGCGATCACCTCGCGGGAGATCAGCGAGGCGCGCATGCCCTGCGTGCCCATGGATATCCCGTCCGAGACGACGATGGTGTTGAAATCGACCGGATGACCGCCCGCCGCGCGGACAGCTTCGCGGGTCGGTTCGGCCAGATCTGCCAGGTGCATGTTGCAGGGCGTGACCGTTGTCCAGGTATTGATGACACCGATGATCGGCTTCTCGAAATCGGCGTCATCCATGCCTGTCGCGCGCAGCATTGCCCGTGCCGGAGCTCGAGCAGGGCCGCGCGTGATCGCGTCAGAACGTTTCGGATTTTCGGATGTCATCGTGGGTTTCCCGTGTGCTCAGCACGAAAAACCCCGCTCCGGGCCGGAGCGGGGTTTTTCGAGTCTGCCTTGTCTGGTGCGTGACCTAACCGGCAGGCGCTAACGCCGCTCCTGGTATGGAGGTGATAATAAGTACAAGTACGAGAACGAGCGCGAGGCCGAGCGTCCGCTCACCCGTCAGGGCGGCGGCCGGCTGGACCGAAAGAGTGTTTGCGCTGCGAGCCATTGATGGTGTGTCCCGTTTGTGTTGCGCCGCACCGTGACGTGAGCGTAAATCGATTGCAAGCCATTTTTTGCACAAATCATGCGCGAGGCGCTCAAACTCTTGCAGTTCAAGCAAAATACCTTCTCTGCTTGCCAGGCGATACCGGTTCGGACTCAACTGTGAGGTGAATAGGCGGGTGGACAGGTAGATGTTTGCGCGAAGCTTCTGGTTCCTGGTCGGTATGCTCGCGCTGGCGCTCGCGATCGCCGGCGCGATCCTGCCCTTGCTGCCGACAACGGTCTTTTTGCTGGTGGCCGTCTACGCCTTCGCCCGCTCGTCAAAACGCTTGCATGACTGGATCATGGAGCACAGGCATTTCGGTCGGCTTGTGCGCAACTGGCAGGCCTATGGGAGTATTGATCGCCGGTCGAAACTCTTTGCGATCCTGGCCATGATCGCGGCTCTGGCAGCGAGTGTCCTGCTGGGATTCAATCTCTGGATTCTGTTTGTGCAGGCAGGCGTTCTCGCGGGTGCAGCATTGTTTATTCTTACGCGCCCGGATACGCCCGAAGGCAAATGATCGTGCACTAATATTGCACGCAAATGCGGCAAAATTGATCAATTCAGAGCAATCTTGCTCTATCTGCGAATATCTCGTCAAAAAATTCATTCGTCTGATTGACCCGCCATCTCGCAGGTGCAGCAATTCACGTGCGGTTCGCTCGGACCGCGACTCTGTGGATTGACTGCCGGCGGCCTCGCCGCCGGCCTTTTCCCCGGGAGACGCCGTCCGAGTGAAGCGCCGAGAAAACGAGGCGAAAATCGCCCGCTCCACAGATCGCAGACCAGCCCGCACGCCAGATCCTGGCGTTCCGGTGCGATGATGCTGACGCGTCCTCCACCTCATCACGAGTTTACGGCCGATGGGCCGGACCCCGCCCGTCTCGATCACGGGCCGGGACATGGAGAAAAAGGGGGGCGCAATGCCTGGTCTGAAACGGGGCGTATTGCCCAGAATTCTAGCGGTCGCGTCATTCGCGGCAGGTCTGTGGGTGGTGGCATCCGCGCCGGCAGCGGCGGAAGTGTCCGAAGAAACCGCCTTCGTGTTCAACACGCTGCTCTTCCTGATCGGCGGTTTCCTGGTGATGCTGATGGCCGCCGGGTTCGCGATGCTGGAAGTCGGTTTCGTGCGGACCAAGCACGCAGCGGCTATCTGCCTGAAAAACATCGCGCTCTACTCGATCGCGGGCATCATGTTCTACCTGATCGGCTATCAGATCATGTATGGCGGCCAGACGCCCTGGTTCGGCATTCCGGAGATCTGGGCGCCGGCAGAAACCGCCGCCGACGAGACAATCGACCTGTCCACCGGCTATGCCGCCGCCTCCGACTGGTTCTTCCAGATGGTCTTCGTGGCTACGGCCGCATCCATCGTGTCCGGCACGATTGCCGAACGCGTGAAGCTGGGCTCCTTCTTTATCTTCGTGATTGTCCTGACCGGCGTTATCTACCCGATCCAGGGGGCCTGGGAATGGGGTGGCGGCTGGCTGAACAGCGAGAGCTTCGTCGCCAGTTTCGGAGCCGAGTTCAGCGATTTCGCAGGCTCCACACTGGTGCATTCCACGGGCGGCTGGGCCGCGCTGGCCGGCGCCATCCTGATAGGTGCCCGGGCCGGGCGTTTCGGTCCGAATGCCAAGCCGATGCAGCCTTCCTCCCTGCCGCTGGCGACGCTGGGTACGTTTATCCTCTGGTTCGGCTGGTTCGGCTTCAATGGGGCCTCCCAGCTGGCGATGGGCTCCGCGGCGGATGCCGTGGCGATCGCCCAGATTTTCGCCAATACGAACATGGCCGCAGCAGGCGGCGTTGTGACGGCCTATGTGCTCTCGATGGTGCTGGGTGGCGGCAAGGCCAATCTCGCCTACTGCCTAAATGGTGCCCTCGCTGGACTCGTCTCGATCACGGCGGAACCCCTGACCCCGACGGTCATGGAAGCCATCATCATCGGTTCTGTCGGTGCTGTGATCGCGACCTTTGGCGCGAAACTGCTAGAGACTGTGCGCATTGATGACGTGGTCGGGGCAATTCCGGTCCACCTGTTCGCCGGCATCTGGGGCACGCTCGCCGTGCCGCTGACCAACAGCGAGACGTCCTTCCTGGCCCAAGGCGCAGGTGTTCTCGCAATCGGGGCCTTCGTCTTCTCCGTCAGTTTCGTGGTCTGGATGATCCTGCGCATCACCCTGGGCATCCGTCTCTCTCCCGACGCGGAGAATGTCGGTGGCGACCTGTCCGAGCTTGGACATGCCGCCGGCGCCGTCTTCGTGTCGCCGGAGGGAAAGGAAACCGCCCCGGCCTGATCCCCGAGATAGCGACCGCGTCCGGCACGCCTGACGTGCCGGCCGCGGCCTACCGGGAAGTTATCCGGCCCGGGGGCGAGCCCCGCACTGACGACACACCGAATTCCGGTCGGGTGAGGCATTCCTCCCCGCCCCCCGGCCGGAGCCTCAAACCGCAGGCGCGCATCCAGGGAAGAACCGGGCTCAAACGATCCCGGCCGGATAGCCCGCGCGTCCTGAAACCAGCATGAATATCAAGGAGTAAAACATGTCTGTTCGCAAAATCGCTCTCGCTCTCGCCCTGACCGCCGGCACGGCCGGCACGGCCGCCGCACAGGACATCACGGGCAATGTCGCCCTCGCCACGGACTACATTTTCCGCGGAGTCACCCAGACCGATAACGGCCCGGCGATCTCCGGTGGTTTCGACGTTGAAGCCGGCGGTGCCTATGCGGGTGTCTGGGGATCCAGCGTGGATTTCTCGGACGCCACCACGATGGAGCTGGATCTTTACGGCGGCTACGCCTGGTCGGCCGGCGGATTCGACTTCGATCTCGGCGGTATCTTCTACGCTTATCCGGACAGCCCGAGTGCCGGCGGCGACCAGAATTTCTACGAGGTCTATGCCGGAATCGGCCGCGAGTTCGACTTCGTGGCCTGGGATGCGAAACTGTCCTATTCGCCGGATTTCTATCTCGAGACCGGTCCGGCCATCTACATCGAGACAGGTGTGGGTTTCAAGGTCGCCGATGGGCTGACCCTGGACCTGCGCGCCGGTGCCAGCCGGTTCGATGATGTCCCGGCCGCTGATTATGAGGATTACCAGATCGGTGTCTCGGGAACGATCTACGAGACGGTCGGTTGGGATTTCCGCTACCACGATGTATCGGGCGGTGGCGATGACGCCTGGGTCCTGTCCTTCTCGCAGAGTTTCGGCGGCTGAAGCCGACCGCCGGTCGTCGTTTGACGCTTGCGGAAAGACGGGCCCGGCTGCCTCCACCGGGCCCGTTTTGTATGTCTAGTTTTCGGAGGAGTCCGTGCCACGGCGATGGATGATGAAGCGCAGGATGCGGCCTTCGGATCCGACCGCCCAGCCGGCATCGGCGCCTGGCGCGAAACGGATAGCGTGGTAGCCGACATCGGACATGCGGTTCCAGCTTTCGCCATTGTCCCAGCTCAAATCGAAACCATTGCTCCCGGCAGCGATGAAGGTGGCGTCATCGGTCGGGAAGGTGGCGACCACCGAGCGATATCCCCCGGGGCGCTGGTCCGGGACTGTCCAGGTTTCACCGAGATCATCGGACCAGGCCAGATTGGCCTCGTTGGCATCGGCCGCTTCGTAATTTCCGCCCGTGGCGATGAGGCGGGAGCCGGTCCAGGCGAGCGAGAAAATGCCGGAACCCGGCGTGCCGGCGGCGATCGGCGTGTCGAAGGCCGACCAGCTGGCGCCGTAATCACAACTGCGAAGTACGCGGGCGACATCCCCGCCGCCGGTTCCGATCCAGGCACATCCCTCGTCCGACACCGCGATCATGGTGTCGGAGGCGGCGAAGCCGGCCTCGCCGTCGAGCGGCGCGGGCAGGCCCTGCGCCGAGGCCCAGCTGTTGCCGCCGTCCGCGGTCAGGAGAACCAGGAATTCGCCGTCAACGGGATCGGAGAAGGCGATGCCGCGCTGATCATCCCAGAATTCCAGCGTGTCAAAAAAGGCCGACCCGCTGGCATCTTCCCAGATGATGTCGAAACTCTCGCCGCCATCCCGGGTCTCGTAGATGCGGGCCGGCTGATCGGCGCCGATGAAGAGCGCGCGATCGGCGCTGAAGGCGTGGGCCGAGCGGAAGTCCAGATTGCCCGCACCGTCCACCGGGTGGATGGTCCAGGTGTCGCCCCCGTCGACCGTGCGCAGCACCTGCCCGTCGGGCGCGCCGATCCAGGCGATGTCGGCATCCACGACCGCAAGCCCGCGCAGGCTGGACGTGACGCCGCTGACCTGCTCGATCTGTTCGACACCACCGCGCTCACCCTGTTCAGGCAGGAAGCAGGCGCCGAGGGCGAGCGGCAGGGCAAGCGGAAGGGCGAGAGAGGCGAGTTGTTTCATCGAGTGGTTCCAAGCAGGTCTGCACTGTCACAATGCCAGCAGGTATCCGCACCGATCGGGCTGCCGGGCGGGATGTCGCTATCGATGATTTCCGGCGTTTCGCCAAGATCGATGGCTGCAAGTCCTGCAGCGATTTCCCGTGCCAGCCAGACGCGGTGCGCGCGCCGGCCGGATCCGCGACCGTCGAGACGGCGCTCGAGGCGTTCCAGTCGCTCGCGCGCCGTGCTGGCGACGGATGGCGTGTCATTGCCGGCCAGGCGCAGGAGCTGGGCGATGTATTCGGTCTGCACTGTCTCGCGGACAGGCTGAAGACGGGCGGCTTCTTCCCGGGCGGGCTCGAACAGGGCCGTTTCGACAGTATCGAAGACCTCAGCCTGGGTGAGCTGGGTTTCATCCCGGGAACTCTGGTCGGCGATACGGGCCAGACGCGCCGGGGCCAGCATGGCGCTCAGCGTGATGCGCGCAGCCGCCGCGGCGGCATTGCTGCGGCTGAAGGCCGGGTATTGGCCGCTTTCGAAATGCTCGCGCTGCGCTGCTGCGTCGTAGTCCGTGTAGGGCGACGGAGCGAGCAGGGCGAGTGTCGCGTCGGAAATGTCGAGTTCGGCCGGATCCAGCGTGGCAATCAGACCGGCCAGGGCGCGGCGCTGTTCTGACGCACTGTAGGCGTTGAGGCCGGCGACGGATGCGCTGTTGGATTCGTAGGCGAAGTCGACGCCGCCCAGTGCCTTGGCGGCAGCTTCCGCCTGGTAGCGGTGATAGAGATAGATGGGCGGGAAGACATTGCGGATCTCGCTGAGCGCCTGACCTTCCTGCATCACATGCGGACCGAAGCGCGAGAGTGCATGACGGCGCACATCCATGGTCTCGGCGAGCATGTCGGTGGGATTGGCGCCATTGTCCCAGAGATTGGCCAGCGGGTGGGCGGAGTTGTTGCCGCGGGCATGCCGGTCCGAAATGTAAAGAAGGCCCGCCGCGTCGCGCTCGGCGAGAATGGCTTCCAGGCCCGCGGCTTCGTCCGCCGGATCGGCGTATTGCGAGTAGAGCCAGTCAACGGCGACCATGTCCCATTCGCCGATGCCGACATCATAGGCCGCACTTGTATCCAGCCCGTTGGCCGCATCGAAGGTCACCAGGGGAGCCGGATAGTCCATGACGGAGGCACGGTCGTTCACGCTGGCCGCGAAATTGTGAAGGATGCCGATCGTGTGTCCGACTTCGTGCGCGGACAGTTGACGGACACGGGCCAGGGCCAGTTCGAGCGGATCGTCGGCCGCGCCGCTTCCGGTGCCTTCTCGGCCGAGCAGGCCTTCGAAAATCATCCGGTCCTGGCGTACACGCTGGCTTCCCAGGAGGACATGGCCCTTGATGATCTCACCGGTCCGCGGATCGCGCACGGACCCGCCATAGGACCAGCCGCGCGTCTGGCGATGAACCCACTGGATGACATTGTACCGGACGTCGAGCGGATGCACGCCCTCCGGCAGGACTTCCACGCGATAGGCGTCTTCGAAACCGGCGGCCTCGAAGGCCTCGGCCCACCACATCGCGCCCTCGATCAGCGCATCGCGGATGATCGGCGGCGTACCCCGGTCGAGATAGTAGACGATCGGTTCGACCACCGGACCGCTGTCGGCGGCCGGGTCCACGCGTTCCAGCCGGTGCCGGGTGGCGTAGGCGGTGCGGATCGGCTGATCGAGCGGCGAGGCCATGTCATAGACGTCCTGGCTGATCGCGCCGGAGCGTTCGTCGGCGATGCGGGGCGTGTAGCCGTCATCCGGCAGGGCCACGAAGGAATGGTGCACGGTGAGCGTCACCGAACCCGGTTCCGGCGTCACGGCCCGCACTTCCGAGCCGGGCGACGAAGACGTCAGCGTCAGCAGGGCGTCGATCTCGACATTCTCCGGGAAGGACAGCGCCGTGTCGGTGAGGGGTGCGCTGCGGGCGCTGTTGAGGGAGAAAGATCCCTGTCCCCGCGCGGCCAGCTGGCTCGCCGTACCGACCGGGTCGCGGGTGAGGAAGCCGGACAGGTCGATCAGCACGCGGCCGTCATCTTCCGCCACGATATCCGTGCTCCAGACGACCGAGCGGGCGAAGGATTGCAGCGTCGCATTGGCTTCGTCGGGACCGGCGCCGATGGCGCGATAGCGCATGTTCTCGAACTCGGCGAAGATCTGGTCGTTGACCCGGAAGAAACGCAGGATTTCGGAGGATCCGCCCAATCCGCGGTCGATGCCGACCGGGTTCGAACCCAGGCCCGAGGTCATCCGCGAGGTGTAGATCATGCGGCCGAAGGAACCGTCATCCTGCAGATCGAGTTCTGCCAGGATGCGGCCATCGCTCTCGTCGACATGAAGGGGGATGAAACCGTCGCGCATGTCCAGTCCGCGCACGGTCTCGGCGATGCCGGCGCTGTCAGACTGGGCCAGGACGGCAGCGGGTGCGGTTCCGAGCAGCAGGGCTGCGGCCAGAAGCTTGAGGCGTTTCATGTGATCTCTCCCCTCACATAATCGCGCTGTTCCGCGCGTGGATGGCGACGCTAGCCCGCAGCAGGCGGGCTGTCACCTGAAGCCGGTGTAACCCCGATCTAGGCCGAAACGATCCGGCCGGAAGGGCGATGCCGTCACCGTCCCGCCGGGATGCAGGATCGCGTCGGTCACCCGCCGGGCCGTCACGCCGCTGAGGGTCAGGCCGAGATGCTGATGCCCGAACGCGCAGACGATGTCGGGAGCGCCCGGGAGCGGTCCGATCATCGGCAGATGGTCCGGCAGCGAGGGCCGGAATCCGTGCCAGCGCCGGAGACCGGTCGTGTCGGCGTGGGGCGCCAGGCTGCGCAGATGACGTTCCAGCTGGGCAAACCGTTTCGGGTCGGGTCGGCATTCCCACCCACCGAACTCGACGAAACCGCTCACCCGGACCCCGTCCTGCATGGGCGTCAGGATGATCCTGCGCCGGGCATCGACGACGGGCATGTCGACCGGCAGCCGCCCGTTCGGCAGGTGGATGTGATAGCCGCCTTCGGTCTCCAGCGGCACGCGCACGCCGTGCGGTTCCAGCAAATCGCGCGATCCCGGCCCCCCAGCCAGCACGATCCGGTCCGCCGTGTATTCGCGGCCGGACAGGCCCGATGCCCGCAGCGCCCCGTCCCGTCGGTCGAGCGCGGTCACGGTGTCGGCCTCGATCCGGCCGCCCCGTTTCCGGAACGCTGTGGCAAGATGGACGAGCAGGGAGGATGGCGATTTCACATGGGCCGTCTGCGGATAGTGCCAGGCCGACAGAGGTGATGTGCCGCCATCAAGAGCGAGCGTGTCGACGCGATGGGCGGGAACATCGTCGATGGGGATGCCGTCAGCGCGCTGCCGGTTGATATCTCGTCCTACGCCGGCTCCTGGCGGCAGATCCGAGACCAGGACATGCCCCGTTTCGCGCAGCAGATGACCGGCCTCCGCGAGATCGAGCAGGTCGCGCAGGGCGGGCAGCGCGTCTGCCTGGAGCTCGGCGAGTGCCTGTGTGCCCCGCCTGAAGGCCGACGGTCGGGCGGCCCAGGCGAACCGCGCAAGCCAGGGCAGGAGGCGCGGCAGATAGGTCGGGCGGATGCCCAGGGGAGCGTCTTGCCGGAAGAGGTAGCCGAGGCCTTCGACCAGTGTGGCCGGCGAGGCAAGCGGATAGATCTGCTCGGTCGCGACATGGCCCGCATTGCCAAACGAGGCGACACCGTGCGGCCGGTCGCGATCCAGCACGGTGACCCGCAAGCCGGCCCCGGAAAGCCGGAGCGCACAGGCCAATCCGACAATGCCGCCGCCAATCACCAGGACACGGGTTTTATCGGGTGTTTTCACCTGTGGAACTTCCGGATTGAATATTGGATCCAATTTCTCTATAGGGGGTCTTCAGCGGCGTCAAACCGGTGCTTCAGAGCGGTTTGGACGTCGGGTAGAATCGAGCGGACAGAATTCAGGATGAGAGCAATGACCCAGATCAATTGGCGCGGCGTTTTCCCGGCTGCGACGACCCAGTTCGCGGAGGACTATTCCGTCGACATCGAGGCGACCCGGCGGGTGGTCGACAATCTGGTGAAGGACGGTGTGCACGGCATTATCGCCATGGGTACGGTCGGCGAGA
The DNA here is from genome assembly GCA_965228215.1 of uncultured Maricaulis sp. Classification (GTDB taxonomy): domain Bacteria; phylum Pseudomonadota; class Alphaproteobacteria; order Caulobacterales; family Maricaulaceae; genus Maricaulis. The sequence goes on from OZ245800.1 coordinate 1,524,077, forward strand.
ACAATTCCCTGCGTGCCGAGGAAAAACGCGCCGTGCTGACCGCGATCGTCGATGTTGTCGCCGGGCGCGTACCCGTCATCACGGGTGTGTCCGAACTGACGACCGAGCTGGCGGAGGAATATGTCCGCGATGCCGAGGCCATTGGTGCCGACGGTGCGATGGTGCTTCCGGCCATGGTCTATGTGCCGAGTGAGGCCGAGCTGGAGACACATATCCGCCGCGTGGCCGCTGCTTCCGGCCTGCCGATCATGCTCTACAACAATCCGCCGGCCTACCGGGTCAGCATCTCGATCGCGACCCTCCAGCGTCTCTCCGATGTCGAAACGGTCGTGGCCGTGAAGGAATCCGCTCCGGATCCGCGCCGCATCACCGACATCATCAATGCCTGCGGGGACCGCTATGTCGTCTTCGCCGGTCTCGATGATGTGGCACTCGAGGAAATGCTGCTGGGCGCACAGGGCTGGGTGTCCGGCCTGACGAATGCCTTCCCCAAGGAATCCATCGCCCTCTGGGACGCCGTCGAGGCAGGCGATCTCGAGACGGCCCTGCGGATCTATCGCTGGTTCATGCCGCTGCTTCATCTCGATGCCGAACATGACCTGGTCCAGTCGATCAAGCTCTCCGAAGCCATCATGGGCCGGGGATCCGAGCGTGTCCGCATGCCGCGTATGGAGCTGACCGGTCCGCGCCGCGCCGAGGTCACCACGATCGTGGAAACCGCACGCGATACGCGTCCCGCCCTTCGCCAGGTCGAGCCCGCCGAATAGGACAGCGCGCGATGCGTCACGAGTTCGACTGTCTCGACGGGCATACGTGCGGCAATCCGGTGCGTGTGATCACGTCCGGCCACCCGCCGCTCGTGGGTGCGGACATGAGTGCCAAACGGCAGGATTTCCTGGCCAATCATGACTGGATCCGCACGGCGCTGATGTTCGAGCCGCGCGGCCACGACATGATGTCCGGCGCCTTCCTCTACCCGCCGCACTCGGACGAGGCGGATGCCTCGATCCTGTTTGTCGAGACGTCGGGCTGCCTGCCCATGTGCGGGCACGGCACGATCGGCACGGTCACGATGGCGCTCGAGAATGGTCTCATCACGCCGCAGGACCGCAACAGCGTCGTCCTCGATGCGCCGGCCGGACAGATCCGGGCGGAGATCGAGTGGAATGGCGACCGGGTCGAGGGCGTGCGCATTTTCAACGTGCCCAGCTATCTCGCTCACAGCGAGGTCCGCATCGACTGTCCGGGCGTCGGCGAGCTGGTTCTCGACATCGCCTATGGCGGTAATTTCTACGCCATCGTCGAACCCCAGAAAAACTATCCGGGGCTGGAATCGTTTTCGGCCGCCGACGTCTTGCGCCTCAGCCCTCTCGTTCGCGAACTGGCGGACAAGGCTGCCGATTGCACCCATCCCGTCGACCCCACGGTGAGGGGGTGTAGCCATGTCCTGTGGACGGGTGAACCTTCCCGGGCTGAGGCGCATGCCCGTAACGCGGTCTTCTACGGAGACGGCGCCATCGACCGCTCCCCCTGCGGCACAGGGACCAGTGCCCGCATGGCGCAGCTGGCCGCGCGGGGCGAGCTCTCCGCCGGCGATGATTTCGTGCACGAGAGCATTATCGGCTCGCTCTTCCATGGCCGTGTGGAAGACACGACCGAGATCGGCGGCACGCCCGCCATCCTGCCCAGCATTCGCGGCTGGGCTGTCCAGACCGGTATCAACCGAATTTTTGTCGATGACCGGGACCCGTTCAGACACGGTTTCCAGGTCCTCTAGCCCGCAAGAGAGACAGGCATGCAACGCAATTACATCGCCGGCGAATGGCGCAAGGGCGAGCAGACGACCGCCAATATCAACCCTTCCGACCTGTCCGATGTGATCGGTGAATACGCCTCGGCTTCGCTGGCCGATGTGGAGGACGCGATCGCGGCGGCACAGGCGGCCTTCCCGGCCTGGTCGACCGCATCGCCACAGCTCCGCTCCGACGTGCTCGACTGCGCGGGACAGCTGATCCTGGACCGCAAGGAGGCGCTGGGGGATTTGCTGGCGCGCGAGGAAGGCAAGACGCTCCCCGAGGCGACCGGCGAGGTCATCCGCGCCGCGCAGATCTTCAAGTTTTTCGCCGGCGAGGCCCTGCGCCAGAGCGGTGATCTCGTCGACAGTGTCCGTCCGGGCGTGAAGGTCGAGGTGACGCGCGAGGGGGTTGGCGTGATCGGTCTCATCACGCCGTGGAATTTCCCGATCGCCATCCCGGCCTGGAAAATCGCGCCCGCTCTCGCCTTCGGAAACACTGTCGTGTTCAAGCCTGCCGAGCTGACGCCCGGTTGTGCCCACGCGCTGGTCGAGATCCTGGTCGAGGCCGGCCTGCCCGAGGGCGTCTGCAATCTTGTCATGGGACCCGGGCGCATAGTGGGCCAGGCCCTGTCCGAACATGCCGCTGTCGATGCGATCAGCTTTACCGGCTCGGTGGCGACCGGTGCCCGAGTCCGCGACACGGCGACCGCTCGCGGCGCCCGCGTGCAGCTGGAAATGGGCGGCAAGAACCCGCTCATCGTGCTCGATGATGCCGATCTCGACATTGCCGTGAATTGCGCCGTCCAGGGTGCGTTCTACTCGACCGGTCAGCGCTGTACGGCCTCGTCCCGCCTCATCGTGACGCCTGGTATCGCAAAGGCTTTCGTGTCAGGCCTGACAGAGGCGATTGCGGCCCTGCGCGTCGGCGATGCCCGCCATCCTGACACCCAGATCGGTCCGCTGGCCAGTGGCGAGCAGATGGTGAAACAGCTCGAATACACCGGGATCGGCGAGGCGGAGGGCGCACGCCTGGTCTGCGGCGGCAAGGCCCTGCGTGCCGGGACCGAAGGCTATTATTTCGCCCCGACCCTGTTTGACGACACAGCACTGGAGATGCGCATCAATCGCGAGGAAGTCTTCGGTCCCTTCGCCAGTATCCAGCGCGCCGATGATTACGACCACGCCCTCGCTCTCGCCAACGACACCGAATTCGGCCTGTCGGCGGGTATCTGTACGGGTTCGCTCAAACATGCCGAGCATTTCAAACGCCATATCCAGGCGGGCATGAGCATGGTCAATCTGCCGACCGCGGGCGTCGACTATCACGTCCCGTTCGGCGGCCGGAAATCCTCCAGCCACGGCCCGCGGGAACAGGGCCGCTTGGCCCGGGATTTCTACACGATCGTGAAAACGAGCTACCAGTTCGCGGGATAGCAGCCGCGCCTGCACCTAGACCTCCACGACGTTTCCGCCTGGAGTGATGAAACGGGAGCGCAGGGCGGTCCGGAGGACCGGTTTAAAGCGCTATGGATGTGGTGGGTGGTCCTTCGGACCGCCCTGCGCGCGATGGTGTCGGCTCTTATGGATCTGGGTCGCTTACGCTCGTGCTTCAACGTTAGCCGGTTTGGCGCCACGGGTTGCCTTTGCCCGCTGTCCGCTCGCCGGATTACCAGATCTGCCCACCTCACTTGGCGTACCGTCCCCGGCTTGTCAGACCGGAGCCGCCAGTTTGAGGACATCGCCCCCATCCCACTTTTCAAGACGGCCTAGAAACGCCCCGCTTCGGAATGAGGTGAGGCCAGTATAGGCGCGGGCAGAGGGGGTGGGGATAAGCTTTGCTCCTCCACGTGTGGGGGAGCTGGGCTTGGGACCGCAGGTTCCAAGCTCTGAGGGGGTAACCCCCTCCGTCCCTGCGGGACACCTCCCCCATGAATGGGGGAGGAAAGACCAGCATTCCTCGTTCCCCGGGCTGAGCTAGATCGAAAACCCCGCCCCGAGCGTGTCCGGCGCCTCGACGACAAGGCTCGACTGGCCCGAATAGAAGCTCCGGCCGCTGACATGCACGACCACGCCGTTGTTCTGCATTTCGCGGATTTCTCCGTCGAACGCCTCGCCTGATACTCCGGCAAACCGGTGCGTCTGGCCGGGCGTCGCTTCGCCGCGCGCGGCGGCAATAGCGAGCCGGGCGCTGACGCCGCTGCCGGTCGGGCTGCGGTCGATCTGCGCTTCGCCGAACCAGCATACATGGTGGGAGACGGCATCCGCGCCGGACTTGCCGTCGGTGAGAATGGCGCCGTAGAGGAATCCGAGATCCTCGGCTTCGGGGTGGGTGATCGTTCGGGTCGAGCGGAGTTCCGAGGCGAGTGTCCCGGCGGCCCGGCGCAGGTCTTCGAGGGGAGTATCCGTGACCGAGAGACCCAGGCGTTCAGCCGGCAGGATGGCGTAATAGGCACCGCCATATCCCAGGTCGAATCTCACCGGTCCAAAACCGGGAAGGTTGACCGTCTCGTCGAGGGCGTCGGCGAAACAGGCAACGCTGTCGAAACCGGTCGTTTCATTTTCGCAGAACAGGGTCACCGGTCCGCAGGGGCAGTCGAGCACCATCCGGTCCAGCCGGTTGTGGCCGGCCTGTTCGCGGCGGTCATTGAGATAGCGTCCCAGGGAGATCGATGCGTGGCCGCACATCGTGGAATAGCCGGAAGTGTGCATGAAGAGCACGCCGGCTTCCGCTCCGGGCGTGACGGCTTGGGTCAGGACCGCGCCATACATGTCGGCATGACCGTGCGGTTCCAGCATCAGGGCCTGGCGGATCCAGTCATGCTGCTCACCCATCTGGCGGCGTTTGGCCAGCATGTCGCCGGTCAGTTCGAGGCCCGGATCATCGAGAATGCGCACCGGTTCTCCGGCGGTATGCATGTCGGTGACAAACAGGGTGCGGCCGGTCTCCGGCAGTCGGACAGAATGTGTGTGGCGTGGCATGCGGATCTGGTCCCGGACAACATCCTTGGCTAGTCTGGCTACACTCCTGAGGCGGGGCGGGAAATGCAAGTTTTCACGGCGGAAGAGGTCGAGGCGCGGCTCGATTATGCAAGCCTGGTCGCGGCATTGCGGGCGGGCTTCTGCCGCGACATCAACGTGCCGCCGCGCCAGCACCACACCCTGCCCCAGCCTGAGGGCGAGGCGGATGCGACCCTGCTCGTCATGCCGGCCTGGTCGGCGGATGGATATGCCGGGGTCAAGCTGGTCAGCATATTCCCCGACAATGCCAAGCGTGGCCTGCCCTCGGTAAGCGGGAGTTATCAGCTGATCGATGCGGGTTCGGGCGAGCCGCTGGCCATCATGGATGGCACGGCGCTGACCGCCCGCCGGACCGCTGCCGTCTCTGCGCTCGCCGCCGAGTTTCTCGCTCCGGTGGATGCGTCGACCCATCTCGTCCTGGGTGCGGGGCGTCTGTGCCAGCCGCTCGTCGCGGCGCATCGGCAGGTTCGCCCGATCACGCGGAGCCTGGTCTGGGCCCGGCGTCCCGAAGCTGCCAAGGAACAGGTCGAGCAATTGAAAGTGCAGGGCATCCATGCCGAGGCGGTGACCGACCTCGCCGAGGCTGCCAGCACGGCCGACATCATCTCCTGCGCCACCCTGACGACCGACCCGATCCTCAAGGGCGAGTGGCTGCGCCCGGACTGTCATGTCGACCTGGTCGGCGCCTTCCGGCCGGACATGCGCGAGGCTGATGATGCGGTGTTCGACCAGGCGCGGATCTTCGGTGATCACCTGCCCGCGGCGATCGATGAGGCGGGAGAGCTGGCGGATCCGCTCGCGCGCGGCGTCATCGACCAGACCCAGATCATCGGCGGCCTGGCGGAACTCGGCCGCGGCGAGGTCGATGGCCGGTCATCGGCTGACCAGCGCACGGTCTTCAAATCGGTGGGAACGGCCCTGGCCGACCTGGCCGCCGCGCGGCTCGTCTGGGAAAGACGCTAGCCGCCCAGTTCGGGGCGTTCGCGCAGGGCGTCGAGGACGGCATCGCGGGCAAAACTGATATGGGCCGTGAGGGCGTCGCGCAGACCCGCCTCGTCGCGGGCGATGAAGAGATCAAGCAGAGCCTGGTGTTCGGCGGCAGCGCGGTCGCGGGCATTGTCCTGCAGGGATAATTGCAGCCGGACATAACGATCGATCTTGGAATTGAGCGATTGCACCAGCGCCAGCGAGCGTTCGCGATGGGCGGGCGCGTAGAGGGCCGCGTGGAAGGCCCAGTTGAGCTCGCCCCAATGGGCCGTGTCCTCGGTGTGATAGGCCTCATTCATCCGGTCGAGGGCTTCGGCGGCGAAGGCGTGGTCCGCCTCGCCGGCGGCCAGAGCGCCGCGGATGATCAGGTCCGGCTCGATCAGCAGGCGAAGGTCGAATAGCTCCTCTGCCTCATCGACCGACATGGCGCTGACGATCGCGCCCTTGTGCGGATTGAAGACGACCAGGCCTTCGGCTTCCAGCTGGCGCAGGGCCTCGCGGATCGGCATGCGAGACACGCCATAGGCCTCGGCGAGGGCTTCCTGGCGCAATTGTTCGCCGGCCTGGATCTCGTTGCGCAGGATGCGGGCGCGCAGCCGGGATGCCAGCTGATCGACCACCGACACTTTCTCGATCGGGTCGGAAAAGGATTTCTCGCGCACGGCCACGGCCAACCTCTTGAACTCTCAAGAGCGAATTCTAGCGCTGCGACGCGCGTCTGTCATCGGCGCGCGATGCGGTCAGATCGAGCGCGAGTGGATGGCCGTGGATTGCGGCAGATAGGCATCGAACGCGGCGGCGATATTGCGGGCGAGGAGACGGTATTGCGGGTCGATCTCGATCCGCTCGCCGCGTTTGCGGATGATGTCCCGCTCGCGATATTCCGCCAGATCATGCTCCGGAAAGCCGCGGCCGTGGCGGAGCCGGATCTCGTCCTCGCTGACGGCGAGATCGCACATCAGGCGTTCGATGATGTCGGCACGCAGGCGGTCATCCTCATTGAGGGCAAAACCGCGAACCGTTGCGAACTCGCCGGCCTCGATCCGGCGGGCCCATTCGGCGGTCGACGGCGCGTTCTGGACATAACCCTGCGGCAATTGACCGATCGATGACGCGCCGAGGCCGATAAGGGCGTCGGCGGCATCGGTCGTATAGCCTTGGAAATTCCGGTGCAGGCGGCCGTCGCGTTGCTGCCGGGCCAGCTCGTCATCCTCGCGGGCATAATGGTCGATGCCGATGGCGACATAACCCAGCCGGGTGAGCTCCTCGGCGATGATCTCGGCCTGGGCGATGCGGGCTTCGGGCCCCGGGAGCGTGTCCTCGTCGATCATCTTCTGGTGCGGACGCATATGCGGCACGTGGGCGTAGCCGAACACGGACAAGCGGTCCGGATTGAGCGCCAGCGCTTCCCAGACTGTCTCGCGGCAGGATTGCTCGCTCTGGCCTGGCAGGCCGTAGAGAAGGTCCAAATTGATGCGCGAGATGCCGGCCCCGCGCAGGCGGTCAGCACAGGTCTTGGTCGTGGCGAAATCCTGCACGCGATTGATTGCCCCCTGAACGTCGGCATCGAAACTCTGCACGCCCAGACTGGCGCGATTGAAACCATTGGCGGCCAGGGTGCGTGCCATCTCCTCGCTCAGCGTGCGCGGATCCGCCTCGATGGCGATTTCGGCATCCGGCTGGATATCGAAGCCGTCGCGCAGGGCCTGCATGATGGCGGAGAGGTCTTCGGGCGCAGTCAGTGTGGGCGTGCCGCCACCCCAGTGGATGTGGTCCACTTTCAGCCGGTGCGGGATCGCGCCGGCGGTCATGCGGATCTCCTTCAACAGGGTCTGCGCATATCGCCGGACAGGTTTTTCGCGCCGGGTCGCGCGGGTCTGGCAGCCGCAATACCAGCACATCTCCTGGCAATAGGGGATGTGGAGATAGAGCGAGCCGCGGGCCTCGCCGTCGAGCCCGGCGAGCCAGGCGGCATAGCGGTCCGTTCCTACCGCATCGTTGAAATGCGGTGCGGTCGGATAGCTCGTATAGCGCGGCGTATTGCGCAGGGCGTAGCGCAGAAGTGTTGGATCGGTCATGTCCCTGGCCGGTCTTGTTGTTTCGTCTTGTTGTTTCCCCGTCACTAGCAGTCCGGAGGCGCGTATTGAGGGTGGCAAGCCGTCGCTGCGTCGCTTCGCCGCGCCCGCAGGGCCCGAGTGCGACGAGGCGTCACCTGTGCGCGCGAAGCCGGCAGGGATAGCGACAGGGCATGGGACAGACACAGACCGATTTCGTATCGAATGCACATTTTCTCGGACCGCGATCCGAGAACGCCGCCTGGGTGCGCTCCGAATTCCAGTCGATCCTGGATCACTGGTTCGAATGGCGCCGATCGCTGTTTGGCGACGACCCGTCGCCGACACCGCCGGAATTGCGCCGCAGCCCTGAATTCCTGCGCGAACGGGAAACCCTCTCCCAGCATGTCGCCGAGCTGTGCGACATGCTCTGTTCGGAAGTGCCCAAATACACGCCGCGCTATGTCGGCCATATGGTGTCGGAGCTCTCCCTGCCGGCCCTGTTCGGGCATTTCGCGACCCTGCTGCACAATCCGAACAACACCTCCCGCGAGGTCGCTCGGGTGGGCGGCCTGGTCGAGGACGAGGCCATCGCCATGCTGGCAGACATGGTCGGCTACGATCCCCGCAAGGCGCAGGGGCATTTCACCGGCGGCGGCACGGTGGCGAATTTCGAGGCGATCTGGCGGGCGCGTTACCGGCTCGATCATTTCCTGTCTCTGGGACTTTTCCTGGCTGAACGGGACGGCACCACGCTGGACGTGTTCGATGCGGCCCATATGGGCTGGCGGCGTTTTGATGCCCTGCGCGCGGAAAGCGGCGCCACCGACGAGGATCTCAAGCGCTGCAGTTTCGTGCTGCAGAACCCGTTCGAGATCGCCGAGCGCCTGACCGCGGCGTCCGGCCAGCCCTGGCGCGGCCCGATCCTGATTACGCCGGGCAACAAGCATTTCTCCTGGCGCAAGGCTGCCAATGTCTTCGGACTGGGCGAGGACAGTTTCTGGAATGCGCCACTGGACCGCGACGGACGACTGGACCTGGCCGGCGTGGACGCGCTGTTCGAGCGGGCCCGCGAGGAGGGGCGTCCCATTCTCTGTGTGGTCAGCGTGGCCGGCACGACCGAGGCCGGCGAGATCGATCCGGTCGACGGGCTGGCGGACCGGCTGGAGGCCAGGCGCCGGGAGGGCTGCAATATCTGGCACCATGTCGATGCGGCTTTCGGCGGTTTCCTGTGCGCCATGCTGGGCGGCGAGGCCGAGCGGTGCCTGGCGCCGCGCCAGCGCGATGCCCTGGCTGCGATCGGGCGCGTGGACTCGGTGACGCTGGATCCGCACAAGCTGGGCTATGTGCCCTATGCGTGCGGTGCCTTCCTGACCCGTGATGCCAAGCGCTACATCGCGTCTTCCTTCCAGGCGCCCTATATCGACCGCGCCCAGACCAATGACAAATGGGCCTGCACGCTGGAGGGTTCCCGCTCCGGGGCCGGCGCCGCGGCGACCTGGCTGACCGGCAAGGCGATCGGTTTCACGTCGGACCGGTTCGGAGAACTCCTCGCCTCGACCTTCCGGACACGGGAGCGTTTCCGCCACGCCTTGCCGGGCTGTGATACGCGCGTCCGGCTGCTCGAGCCCGCCGACAGCAATATCCTCTGCTTCACCCTGGCCGAGGATGGCGAGCCGCTGAGTGCCGCCAATGCCCGGACGGCGGCCGTGTTCGCACGTTTCCAGGCGGATCCGGAATTCTCGATCTCCAAGACGGTTCTGTCCGCCGAGAGTTATGATTCGCTGATTTCCGCCCACGTCGACGCCTATGACGGTCAGAGAGACGCCGATCAGCTGGTTCTGCTGCGCTGTGTCTTCATGAATCCCTTCTGGGCAAATGAGGACGTGCAGGCCGCGCTCCTGCCGAATTTCCTCGGCCGTCTGGGCATGCATCTCGCCGACGTGACCAGCGACGCTCCGTTGGGTTGAGAGCCTCATCCGTCTCGGAACCAGATCCGGAATGCCCATCTATCTGACGAATATAATTCGAAAAATGCGACTCAGGTCGAACAGGGTTCCGTATGGGTCAATTGCGCATGATTGCGGTAACAGAAATAAATTTGCTCAATTAGATCGTGAATGCAGAAAATCCGTGCGACGTGGCCAATTCATCCATAAATGTTGGCTGATCATTCCAAATTTGACCCTCGCCCCGCTTGTGCGGTTGCAGCGATTATGCTGCACTGCATCATTTGCAGCGGACCGAGGGGAGCGCCTTGCTCAGATTTACGGACACCGACCAGGCCTATCCGGAAAAGCGTGATGTCGAGACGCGCCGCTCGGATTTCGCCGAGATCTATCAGCCCTTCGCGCGCGAGATGGCCGCGGAACAGGCTGCGCGGTGTTCGCAATGCGGCATTCCCTTCTGCCAGTCCGGCTGCCCGCTCCAGAACAATATCCCCGACTGGCTGATGCTGGCCGGCAATGGTCGTTTGCGGGAGGCCTATGAAGCGTCTGCAGCGACCTCCACGATGCCGGAAATCTGCGGAAGGATCTGTCCGCAGGATCGCCTGTGCGAAGGCGCCTGCGTGGTCGAGAAATCGGGCCATGGCGCCGTCACGATCGGCAGTGTCGAGCAATACCTGACCGAGACAGCCTGGGCGGAGGGCTGGGTGGCTCCGCTCGAACCAGGCAGTGCGCGCGGGCAATCGGTGGGTATTATCGGTTCGGGACCGGCCGGGCTGGCCGCCGCCGAACGGCTTCGGGCCGCGGGATACGAGGTGACGGTCTACGAGCGTGCCGATCGCGCTGGTGGTCTCCTGATGTACGGTATTCCCGGTTTCAAGCTCGAGAAGAGCATCGTCCAGCGCCGCATCGACCGCCTTGTGGATGGCGGTGTGACGATCGAGCTGGAGTTCGAGATCGGACGCAATGCCAGCCTGTCGGATCTGCGCGAGAAACATCAATCCGTGCTGATCGCGACCGGGGTCTACAAGGCCCGGCAGCTGGCCTGTCCGGGCGCAGGCGCTGGTGCGGTGATCCAGGCGATCGACTATCTGACCCGGTCCAATCGTGACGATCTCGGGGATACCCCTGCCAATGACACGGGCCTGGATGCCCGTGGCAAGCGGGTCGTCGTGATCGGGGGCGGTGACACGGCTATGGATTGCGTGCGGACGGCGGTGCGGCAGGGTGCGAGCTCGGTCGTTTGCCTCTACCGGCGCGACCGCGAGAACATGCCCGGTTCGGCCCGCGAAGTCGGCCATGCCGAGGAAGAGGGTGTGCGTTTCGAATGGCTCAGCGCGCCGGCCGCCATCCTCTCCGGCGAAACCGGCGTTACGGGCGTGAAGGTCCAGCGCATGCGGCTGGGTGCTCCCGATATCGGTGGCCGCCGGAGCCCGGAACCGGATCCCGGCCAGGTCCATGATATCGACGCGGATCTGGTGATCTCCGCCCTCGGTTTCACCCCGGAGGATCTGCCGGGCGCCTTCGGCGAACCCGATCTGGGGATTACCCGCTGGGGTACGATCGAAAGCGATCCCGACACGCGCATGACCGGGCTGGATGGCGTGTTCGTGGCCGGTGACATCTATCGCGGTGCGTCGCTGGTGGTCTGGGCCATCAAGGACGGGCTCGACGCGGCTGCGGCGATGGAGACCTATCTCGAAAACCGCATGAATGTTCTGGGAGCCGCCGAATGAGCCAGTCATCCTGGAATGCAGCCCGCTACCAGGCGGGCCTCGAGCGCCTGCAATCCGCCGGGCTGCACGATCCGCAGTTCGAACGCGATGCTTGCGGTGTTGGCCTGATCGCCGACGTCAACGGCAAGGCCCGACGCGAAATCGTGACGCTCGCCATCTCGGCGCTGAAAGCGGTCTGGCATCGCGGTGCCGTGGATGCGGACGGGCGCACGGGCGACGGAGCCGGCCTGCGCGTGGGCGTACCGCAGGAGTTTTTCCGCGCGGCCGTGGCCCGCACCGGTCACGAGCCTGAAGCCGGCGACATCATCGTCGGCATGGTCTTTCTCCCCCGCACCGATTTTGCGGCCCGCGAACGTGCCCGCGCGATCATCGAGGCCGAAATTCTCAGTGGCGGATTCCAGTTCTATGGCTGGCGCCAGCCGCCGATCGATACGTCGGTCCTGGGCGAGAAGGCGCGGGCGACCCTGCCCGAGATCGAACAGGTCCTGCTGCGTGACCCAGCCGGCCGTGATGCCGACGATGTCCTGCGCCAGCTCTACCTCGTTCGCCGGAGGATTGAACGCCGGGCTCGCGAGGAGAATCTCAACGGTCTCTACATCTGCTCGCTGTCCTCACGCGACATCATCTACAAGGGCTTGTTCCGCGCCCAGGATATCGATGCCTTCTATCTCGATCTGAAGGACGAGGCCTTCATCTCGCCCTTCGCGATCTTCCACCAGCGCTATTCCACGAACACCTTCCCGGAATGGCGTCTGGCACAGCCCTTCCGCATGCTGGCGCACAATGGCGAGATCAACACGATCCGCGGCAATACCAACTGGATGCGCAGCCATGAACTCCACATCACCGAGACGGCCTTCGCCGGGTCGGAGGATGATGTCAGGCCGGTGATCCAGCCCGGCGCCTCGGATTCCGCGGCCCTGGATCAGACGTTCGAGGTCCTGGTCCGCGCCGGCCGCAATGCGCCGATGACCAAGACGCTTCTCATTCCCGAGGCCTGGTCGAAGCGGACCGATGTGATGCCGGACCGCTGGCGAGCCATGTACGAGTACTGCAATGCCGTGATGGAACCCTGGGACGGGCCGGCGGCGATTGCGGCGTTTGACGGCCGCTGGGCGATTGCGGGACTTGACCGGAACGGGCTCCGGCCGATGCGCTACGCAGTGACGGATGATGATCTTGTTGTCGCCGGATCGGAAACCGGCATGGCCACGCTCGACCCTGGCCGTGTCGTCGAGCGCGGCGACATCACACCGGGCCGGTTGATTGCTCTCGATCTCGAGGAGGGTCGTTTCTACCGGTCCGGCGAGATCCTGGACCAGATGAGCCAGGCGCATCCCTATCAGCGCTGGCTGAACGAGATGAAGGACATCGAGACTGTCGTCGGTCCCGGTTCAGAGACGGCCATGCTGGACGAGGGCCGCCGGTCGCGCCTGCAATCGGCGGCCGGTTTCTCCTTCGAGGCCATCGAACTCGTCATTTCCGCGATGGCGGACGATGGCAAGGAGGCCGTGGGATCGATGGGCGATGACACGCCTCTGGCGGTGTTGTCGGAACAGTATCGACCCCTCTCCCACTTCTTCCGTCAGACTTTCTCTCAGGTCACCAATCCGCCGATCGACCCCTTGCGTGAAGGCCGGGTGATGGGGCTGAAGACGCGTTTCCGCAATCTGGGCAATATCCTCGCGGCGGATGAATCCCGGTCCGATGTCCTGGTTCTCGAGAGTCCCATCCTCACCAATGGTGCCTATGAGCGCTGGCGCGAACATCTGGGCGGTGCGGTCAAGGAGATCGATTGTCTCCTGGATACGCGCGAGGCCAACGGCAATGGCCTGGCGCTTGGCGCTGCGCTGGACCGGGTGATCGAGGAGGCGGAAATTGCCGTCCGTGACGGCGCGGCCCACCTGGTGCTGACCGATCACAACCAGGATGACGTCCGGGCGGCGTTGCCGATGGTTCTCGTGGCCGGTGCGGTCCACGCCCATCTCACACGGCGCGGCCTGCGCAATTTTTGCTCCCTGAACATCCGCTCGGCCGAGTGTTTCGATGCGCACTACGCCGCCGTGCTGATCGGGCTGGGTGCCACGACCGTCAATCCCTATCTCGCTTTCGATACGGTGACGGCCGCCGCCGCTGATGACGGTGAAGCCCGCGCTCGGGCGCTCAGGCTGAAGACCGCGCTGGATGGCGGTCTGCTGAAAATCCTCTCCAAGATGGGTATCTCGATCATCTCCTCCTATCGCGGGGGATGTAATTTCGAGGTGCTCGGCCTGTCGCGGGCCCTGGTAGAGCGTTATCTGCCCGGCGTGGTCAGCCGCATTTCCGGGATCGGCCTGCCCGGCCTGGAAGTCCGCGCGCTGGACCTGCATCGCGAGGCCTGGCAGGGCGAAGCCCGCCTGCCAATCGGTGGTTTCTATCGCCAGCGCGCGAGCGGTGACCGGCACGCGATGACGGCCCCCTCGATCTCGGCGCTTCAGGCGGCGGTGAAACAGAATGATCCGAAAGCCTGGCAGGCCTACAAGGACGCGCTCGATGCCCAGGGCGAGGTGCATCTGCGCGATCTCCTGGCGATGCATTCCCTGGGGGCGCCGGTGGCGCTGGACGCTGTGGAATCCATCAATGTCATCCGCCGTCGTTTCGTGACGCCGGGCATGTCGCTGGGCGCCCTTTCGCCGGAAGCGCACGGTGCGCTGAACGTCGCGATGAACCGGATCGGGGCCAAGTCCGTATCCGGTGAAGGCGGCGAGGATCCGCGCCGCTACAAGCCGCTGAGCAATGGCGACAACATGAATTCCGCGGTCAAGCAGATCGCCTCGGGGCGTTTCGGGGTGACGGCGGAATATCTCAACCAGTGCCGCGAGATCGAGATCAAGGTCGCCCAGGGCGCCAAGCCGGGCGAGGGCGGGCAATTGCCCGGTTTCAAGGTCACGCCCTTCATCGCGCAGATGCGTATGTCGACGCCGGGCGTGTCGCTGATCTCGCCGCCGCCGCACCATGACATCTATTCGATCGAGGACCTCGCCCAGCTGATCTATGACCTCAAACAGATCAATCCGCGGGCCCGGGTCGGTGTGAAACTGGTGGCATCCGCCGGTGTTGGTGCCGTAGCGGCAGGTGTCGCCAAGGCCAATGCCGACATCATCAACATCTCCGGCAGTGTCGGCGGTACGGGCGCGGCCGCGCTCAGCTCGATCAAGTTTGCCGGCGGCCCGCTGGAGCTCGGCCTGGCCGAGGCTCACCAGATGCTCTCGCTCAACGGGCTGCGTGAACGCGTGACCTTGCGCGCCGATGGCGGCATCCGGACCGGCCGCGACATCGTGATCGCCGCCATGCTGGGGGCCGAGGAATTCGGCATCGGCACGGCAGCCCTGCTCGCACTGGGCTGTCTCATGGTCCGCCAGTGTCATTCCAATACCTGTCCGGTCGGTGTCTGCACCCAGGATGATGATCTGCGTGCGCGTTTCGGCGGAGCGCCGGACCATGTCGTCAATCTCATGTCCTTCCTCGCCCAGGATGTGCGCGAGATCCTCGCCGGACTGGGTGCAAGCTCGCTGGAAGACGTGATCGGCCGGGCTGATCTGCTGGATCAGGTCTCCCGCGGTTCCGAAGCCCTCGATGATCTCGATCTGAGCGCCATCATGGCGCGGGCCGATGCGGCGGATCGCCCGGCCCGGTCGACGCGCGAGCAGCGCAATGCCGTTGCGCCCTGCCTGGACGAGCAGATCATCGTCGACGCCGAACCCGTCTTCGAGCGCGGCGAAAAGATGCAGCTTGATTACGGTGTGCGGAATACCGACCGTGCCGTCGGCACGCGGACCGCGTCCGAGATCGTCACGCGCTTCGGTGCGGCGGGACTGGCCGAGGATCACCTGACCCTGAAACTCTCCGGATCGGCCGGCCAGTCGCTGGGGGCGTTCGCCGCCCAGGGCCTACGGATCGAGCTGGACGGTGATGCCAATGACTATGTCGGCAAGGGCCTGTCCGGTGCGACCCTGGTCGTCCGCCCCTTCGCGCAGATGCGCAAACATGCCGAGAAGAGCGCCATCATCGGCAATACCTGTCTTTACGGCGCGACGTCGGGACGCCTGTTTGCGGCCGGTCGAGCCGGCCAGCGGTTCGCCGTACGCAACTCCGGTGCGGAAACCGTGGTCGAAGGCTGCGGCACGAATGGCTGTGAATACATGACCGGCGGTACAGCGGTCATCCTTGGTCCGGTCGGCGATAATTTCGCGGCGGGCATGACCGGTGGCGATGTCTTCGTCTTCGATCCGGACCAGCGCCTGGACGCCCGGCTCAATCGCGACACGGTGGTCGAGTTTGCGCTGGAAGGAGAGGCTGAAGCGCTGTGTCTCGCCCTGATCGAACGTCATCACCGCGAGACCGGGTCCGAACTGGCGTCACGTCTGCTGCGGGACTGGGCGAACGTGCGGGAGGCCTTTGTCCACCTGCGTGGTGCCGAAGTGGTTCAGCGCGAACGGGAATTGCAGTCCGCCGCGCTGGAGCCCCGGTCGGCCTGACACAGAAAAGTCTTATTGCAGTGCAGCAAAGGCATTGGTTCCGGGCGCCAATAGGCGTATGAGGGCGCCGAGCTATCACGACGGGCCCAGCCAGGGAGCGCCCCATGCGTCTCGACAAGATCCCCGCGGGTATCAACCCGCCCGAAGACATCAATGTGATCATCGAAGTCCCCGTCGGCGGCCAGCCGGTGAAGTACGAGATGGACAAGGATGCCGGCACGGTTTTCGTCGACCGCTTCCTGCACACGCCGATGAGCTATCCGTGCAATTACGGTTTCATGCCGCACACCCTGTCCGATGACGGCGACCCGATCGATGTCATGGTGCTGGGCCAGACCACGCTGATGCCGGGCTGTGTCGTGCGCGCCCGTCCGGTCGGTGTGCTGCTGATGGAAGATGAAAGCGGTCTGGACGAGAAGATCCTCGCTGCCCCGCATCCCAAGCTGACGCCCTTCTATGATGAGGTGCAGGACTATTCCGACGTGCCGACGCCGCAGATCATGCGCATCACGCACTTCTTCGAACACTACAAGGATCTGGAGCCCAACAAATGGGTGAAGGTCCAGGGCTGGGAAGGCGCAGAGACCGCGCAGCGCCTGATCCGCGAAGCCATCGAGCGCGCCAGCTAAGCGCTCCACCGCTTGTTCAGTTGTGGTTTGAGTATTGTTGTGGTGAGAACCCCGGACCGTCTGGTCCGGGGTTTTTCCTTGCGATCCCGGCGTCTGGCTTTCGTGCTTCTTGGCCGCGTGAATCCGGTGCACTAAGCTCCGGCCCATGTCTCTTTTCGGCCTGTTCAACAAAGCCCGTGACCCTGCCTGGCAGGGCCTGTTCGAAGCGCTGGAACGCATTCCGGACGATGACCGGCGTGTGAGTGGTGACGCGATCCTGCTCGGCGTGAAATCCTGGCCCGCCGACTGGGATCCGGGATTTCAGACGCAGCTGACGCGCAAATCATTTCCTCGGCGACTTCATTCAGCGAAAATCTTGATGGGGCGGCATGGCGCCAACTTCATCCGGGCCCTGGCTGCCTCTCCGGCCGCTGCCCAGGTCGAGACGCTGAGCATTGGCTGGTCGCATGATCTCTATGGCGGCCAGGAGGGTGTGCAGGACTATTCCGACATCGTGGCCTGCCTCGCGCAGCACCAGTGGCCGTCCCTGCGCACGCTGAGCCTTGGAGGGTTCGAGCTGCTCTACAATGGTCATGCCGCATATGGCCGCATCGGCAATATCACTAAGCTTCTTACCGGCATGCCGGGTCTGGAAGAGCTCGACTTGGCCGGAAATTTCGTGCTCGACCAGCCGCTTCAGCATGCAAAGCTCAAAGTGCTGGATGTGATTCTCGACGATCCGGTGACGGGCATGAATGGCGGAGCGCCGTCCCAGGCGTCCATCGAGGCCGTCCTGGCGTCGGATCTGCCGGCGCTGGGTAATTTGGGACTGGATCTGGAATGCACGCCCGATGATGACACGACCGCCGACTATGCTTTCGATCCAGACAGTCTCGGGCGGGACCGTTTCCCGGCGCTCAAACGCTTCATGCTCGCCTATGCCGGTTCAGAGGAAAACCTGGCTGCGATGACGGTGCGGGCTCGCGAAGAATGGCCGGATGCCGAGCTGGATTTCGAACGGGTTGAGGAGAGCTGAGCGTTTGCCGTCTCAGCCTGCAAGGGCGTCGCGGCACAGCCGGTCGACACGTTTCAGCAGGGTCGGAAGGCGATGCGGACCATGCATCGCGCGTACATGATCAGCGGCCTGTTCGGCGTCCATCCCGGCGGTGGTTACATGGAGCGGTGTCCGGCTTTCGCCGCGCAGAACGGACTGCGAGAAGTCATCACCGCGAAAGCGCGTTTTCGAGACGCCGATCACGGGAATGCCTGTGCCCAATTGCTCGAACAGGCGGGCTCCCAGGCCTGGACGGCCGTCCGCATCCAGCCAGACATAACCATCCACGATGATACAGCCGGGCGGTTGGTCCAGCCGGTCGAGCGCATCCAGCAGATAGGGCAGTTCGCGGCGATAGAATTCACCGGGTGCATACCCAGCCGGAGCGCCCTCGGCCCGGAATGCAAGTTCGTGCGTGACCTCGGAGTCTGCCCAGTCCGAGATGCTTGCCACACCGACGCCGGCGGCGTCCTCACCATAGGCAACATCAAGAGCGATGATCGAGCGGCACACGCCTAGAAACGCCCGCCCTTGGCATCCCTCAGGATCTCGCGCGCGGCGTTATGCCCGGGAGCACCCGTGACACCGCCGCCGGGATGGGTGCCCGAGCCGCATTGGTAGAGAGCTTTAACCGGGCTGCGGTGATCGGCATGGCCCAGGACCGGGCGGGCCGAGAAGAGCTGGTCGAGGCTGAGGGCGCCGTGGAAGATATCGCCGCCCACGAGACCAAATTTGCGTTCGAGATCGAGCGGGCTGTGGATCTGGCGGCCGAGGACCGAGTCGGCAAATCCGGGAGCCCATTTGTCGACGGTCTCGATCATCAGGTCGGCGACGTCCTCGCGGTGATCATCCCAGCTGCGGCCATCGGGAAGTTCCGGGGCCACATGCTGGCAGAACAGGCTCGCCACATGCTGGCCTGCGGGCGCCAGGGAGGTGTCGAGCGTGGACGGGATCAGCATTTCCACGATCGGTTCACGCGACCAGCCGAACCGCCGGGCATCGGCATAGGCGCGGTCCATGTAGTCGAGGCTGGGCGCGATGATGATGCCAGCCGTCAGGTGATCGCCCTCGCCGGGCAGGCAGGTGAAATCGGGCAGGCGGTCCAGCGCGACATTCATGCGGAAGGTGCCGGATCCGCAGCGATAGCGCCGGATCCGGTCACGGAAATCCTCGGGCTGGTCGGCATCATCGACCAGGGATCCGAAGAGGAGTTTCGGATTGAGATTGGACACCACGGCGCGGGCATGGATCTGCTCGCCGCTTTCCAGCTGCACGCCGACAGCACGGCCGTCCTCGGTCAGCACCTGGTCGACAGGGCAGGAAGTGCGGATCTCGACACCGCGTTCCTCGCAGGCTCGGGCCATGGCCTGGGTGATCGCGCCCATCCCGCCGATCGCATGACCCCAGGCGCCTTTCTTGCCATTCACCTCACCAAACACGTGGTGAAGCAGGACATAGGCGGAGCCGGGCGAATAGGGGCTGGCGTAATTGCCGACAATACCGTCAAAGCCGAGCAGGGCCTTGATGGGTTCACTCTCGAACCAGCCGTCCAGCCAGTCGCCGGCGGATTTGGAGAAGAGTTCCAGCAGGTCGCGCTTGGCGGTCAGGTCCAGATTGCTGAGCTTGCCGCCCAGGCTCAGGGATTTGAAAACTTCGGGCAGGGCGCCCATCCAGCCGCCCTGGCGCAGATTGGGCGGGGTTTCCAGGACGAGTTCGCGCAGAGTGTCGGCGATCGTGTCGAGCCTGGCATTGAACTCGCCGAGCCGATCGGCGTCCTGCGCCGAGAATTTCGCGACCTCGCCCGCGGTAATGCCCTCGCCCGCCAGGAGATATCCGTCCTCCAGCGGCAGGAAATTGCCCACCTTGCGTTCGACGATCTCCAGACCATGCCGGTGCAGGTCGAGATCGGCGATGATTTTCGGGTTCAGCAGGGAGACCGTGTAGGAGGCGGCGGAATTGCGGAAACCGGGATGAAATTCCTCGGTCACCGCCGCGCCGCCCACGATGTCTCGGCGCTCCAGGATCGTGACCTTGAGACCGGCCTCGGCCAGATAAGCCGCGCAGACCAGGCCGTTATGCCCGCCGCCAACGACCAGGATATCGGTCGTGGTTTGCGGGGAAGGTGCAGATTTTCGAAGCGCCGTCATGGCGGCGCAGTTTCCACGGCATTGAAAAAAGCGCAATGTCGATCAGAAGTTGTGCCTCAGCCCCACGCTCCGCTGACATCTTTCGCCAGAACCAAAGCCCGTCCGTCGGCGATCAGTTCGCCGTGTTCGTCGGTGCAGGTCGTTCTCAGATCGACGAGATGCTTGTCCGGACGAAGCCGGGTGATTTCCACCCGCGCCGTGAGTGTGTCACCCAGGCGGGCGGGGCGCAGGAAGTCGGTTTCCTGTTTGAGGTAATTCGTTCCCTGGCCGGGCAGGTCCACGCCGAGCAGGTAGGAGAACATCCCGTTGATGAGGGCTTCCGGTACGGCATCACCGCTGTCCGGAGCGCCGGTCAATTCGGTCAGCGCTGTGATGTCGGTGCGGTCGAAGACGCGCTGTGTCGCGACTGACATGCCGGGTTTGAGGGCCAGGCTCATAGGGCCAGCTCCGTCTCGCCGGTACACGTCACCACATCGTCGCCGACCCGCGTCACCTGGAGCTTGATTATTGTTTTTTCTGGACTTTCGGAGATGGTTTCGGCTTCGAAACGAAGTGTTTCGCCGGCCGGAGATGGGGCCGGGTACATGGTGGACTGCCGGATCTGACGCCCACCCGGGACCAGGTCCTCGACCAGGCCGCGCAGGACCGAACACAGCAGGGCGCCGTGCGCGACCGTTTTTCCGAACCGCGTCCGGGCCGAGAAGTCCGGGTCGACATGGATGGGATTGTCATCACCGGAGAGCCGGGCGAAGGCGTCGAAATCGGCCTGGCTGAAGCTTTTCTCCAGGACCGCCCGCCGGCTCATTCCACGCGCTCCGGGCCGGGCAAATGGTGTTTCTGGACCTTGCCGGCGGCCGTGCGCGGGAAGTCATGCGTGAAGAGCACATGGCGCGGAACCTTGTAGGCGGCCAGGCGGGCGCGGCACCAGGTGCGCAAATCCTCGGCCGAGGCCGATTGATTGACCCGCAGGATGATGTGCGCGCAGCCCACTTCGCCCCATTTTTCATCGGGCGTGCCGGTGACCGCACTCTCCTGAACCGCCGGGTGTTCGTCGAGAATATTCTCGACCTCGGCCGGGTATACGTTTTCGCCGCCGGAGATGTACATCTCCTTGATCCGGCCCGCGATGAAGCAATAGCCATCCGCGTCGAACCGGCCGAGATCGCCGCTCTTCAGCCAGCCATCCTCGGTGAAAAGTTTCGCGGTCTCCTCGGGACGCTGCCAGTAGCCGGGTGTCAGGCCCGGACCAAAGAACTGGATCTCGCCGGTCTCACCCTGCGGAACCGGCCGGTTATCCGGCCCGGCAATGCGCGCCTCGACCAGGAGCTGGGCCTTGCCCACCGATCCGATCTTCTCGAGCGCGCGGTCCGCGTCGACCAGGAAGGCGGTCGGCCCGGTCTCCGTCATGCCGAACCCGTTGCAGACGACGGCGCCGCGTTTGGCGAAGGTCTCGACCAGTACATCGGCAAGCGGTGCCCCGCCGCACGCCCAGTGGCGCAGGCGCGTCAGGTCGGTCTTCTCGAAATCGGGATGCAGGGCCAGGCCGCGATAGCAGGCCGGGACACCGATGAAGACGTCGAGGGTGCCCGCATTGATCAGGTCCAGCATCGGCCCCGGTTCAAAGCCCGGCAGGACATGGACCAGCCCGCCGGACATCAGCACGGGCAGGGTGTGGAGATTGATTCCTGCCGTATGGAAGAGTGGCAGGAAGTTGAGCGTGGCATCGCCGGGACGGAGGCCGATGGCCTGGCCGATATTGATCGAGTTCACCAGCGCCATGCGATAGGTCTGGATGACGCCTTTCGGCTTGCCCGTCGTGCCGCTCGTGTAGATCAGGTACCAGGTCTCGTCGCCCGGCCAGGCGGGCCGGCCGGGGTGGTCATCGCAGGCATCGCGCTGCTGGGCATAGTCGCCGTCCAGATCCAGGCAGGGCAGGTCCGGGGCGGCTGCGGCGGCGGTTTCGCGATCCTCGGCTCCGGTGATCATGAGGCCGGGCGTGCAGTCCTCGATCAATCCCGCCAGTTCGCCTGCGGGCATGCGCCAGTTCAGCGGAACGAGAATGGCGCCGAGCTTGCCGCAGGCGAAGAGGAGTTCGAAAAACTCGACCCGGTTGCGGCAGAGAATAACGACGCGGTCCTGCGGCTTGATGCCCTGCTTGCCGAGCAGAGTGGCGGCCCTGGATGCGCGCTCATCAAGCTCGGAATAGCTGACATCCCGGTCGGACATTACGTCGTGAAAGGCGATCGCATCCGGCGACAGGGCGGCGCGGCGGGCCGTGATATCCAGGATGATATCCATCACGCGGCTCCTTGGCGTTCGGTGTTCCGATTGCCCTGACCTTCGAGAAAGCGGCGCATGCGATCATGGGTCTGCGGCTGGGTGATCTGCTGGAGGAAGGCGTCGAGCTCACCGGCCAGTCGCTCAGCGAGCGGCGGCACGCATTGCGCGTCGAGCAGCCGGCGGGCGTTTGCCAGGCTGGTGCGCGAGCCTGCCGTGAGGCGCGCGGTGTCCTCATCGATCGCGGTCTGGAAGTCCGCCGCGTCAACGAGCCGGTCTGCCAGACCGATGGACCGGGCTTCGTCCGCAGCAATACGATGGTCCCGCGCCAGACAGGCCTGGGTCCGAGCGCGGCCGATCCGGTCCGGCATCAGCGCCGTCCAGCCGCCATCCGGCGCGAAGCCCATCATCGCGTAGCAGGGCTGGATGAAGGCATCGCGGGACATGAGAATCGTGTCGGCCGCCAGCATCAGTCCGACCGAACCGCCGGTCACGGGTCCGTTGACCGCAGCGAGAACGGGGCAGGGGAGGGAGCGCAGGCGGAGAATGGTCGTGTTGAGAGTGCCGACCAGGCGTTCCGACCAGGCCTGCAGCGCCGCGGGGTCCTCGACGCGCCGGGCGAATTCCGCAACATCGCCGCCACTGGAAAACGCCTTGCCATGGCCGGTAATCACCAGTGCCGCGAGATCGAGCCGCTCGGCCTTGTCGATCTCGTCGAGCAGGGCATCGAGCATTTCAGGCACCAGCGCATTACCGCGTCCGGGCCTGTGCAGCCTGACGGTCAGGACATCGTCTCGGCGGTCGACAAGGACCGTGTCTGGCTGCGTCCCGCTCATCAGCTCTGGAGACCTCCGGAGACGAGATCGATAGCGGTGCGGGCGATTTCCTCGGCGCTGCGGCTGCGGTCCCAGATGCCGAAACGAAGGCCGAGAAACACGCTCATGCCGATGAGTGCCCAGGCGCGGGTCTCATTGTCGCCGGGACTGATCTCGCCCTTCACAACTGCTTCGGCGAGATTGCGTTCATAGCGCTCGGCGAAACTGTCATAGTGGGCCTTGTGCGCGTCCGGCGCGACGAATTGGGCCTCTTCGATGATGCGATAGAGATTGGGGTGGGCGCGCGCGAATTCGATGTAGGCGACCAGGCCTTTGAACTCGGCGTCCACACGATCATCCGCGTCTTTCACGCGGTCGGCGATCCAGCTTCTCACCATCTCGTTCATGTGGGTCACGAGGGCGCGGAAAATCTCGTCCTTCGAGTCGAAATAGACGTAGAAAGTGCCCAGGGCCACGGATGCACGGCGCGTGATATCGCCGATGGACGTGGCATGAAATCCCTCCTCGCCGAATGCGCCTTCAGCCGCATCCAGCAACTTGTTCCGAGTGCGTTGGCCGCGCGCGGTTTTCGGGTTTTTCGAGGCCGGTGTCGATTGCAAAGTTGACATATGATTCAGTTTTCACAAAATTGGTCCTAAATCAATATGCCACGAAAGCCGGCCGCGGTGTCGGCTTTCAGACGGTCCGCCGGATGGTGGCCAGATGGTGGAATTAAAACGGGGACCAGACGCTTTGCTGACGCTGGCAACAGACAGGATCGACGGACCGGAACCGGCGCTCAGTGCGATCGAGCTGAGCGATGGTACGCCGTTGAGCTATACCGACATCGGCCATGGCCCTGTCGTGCTGCTGGTGCATGGCTGGGCGGCGTCGGGACGGTTTTTCGACCGCCTTGCCTTGTCTCTCTCCAAGGACTTCCGGGTGATCACACCCGATCTGCGCGCCCACGGTGAAACGCCGGCGGGGGGCGATGATCTCCATGTCGATCGCCTTGCCGATGACCTGCAGGAGCTGATGGAGCGTCTCGAGCTCGCGGATGTGATCGCGACCGGCTGGTCCATGGGGGCGCTCGTCCTCTGGCGGCAGATTGCCCGCCACGGTCACGACCGCCTGTCCGGCCTGGTGATCGAGGACATGAGCCCGCGCATCCTGAACGGCGCGGACTGGTCGCTGGGCATGTCCAGCGGCCTGGATGCCCAGAATTCTGCCCGTGTTGCCCAGACCATTCGCAGCGAATGGTCCAGCTACGCCGCGACCTTCGCGCCGCGCATGTTCTCCCGCGAGCGTGCCCAGCGCGATCCCGGCCTGGTCGAGGATGTCCGCGACCGTCTCAGCCGCCGCGATCCCGCGGCCATGGCGGACCTGTGGACCTCGATGGCCAAGCAGGATGTGCGCGCCGATCTGCCCGCAATGAATTTGCCTGTCCTCGTCACTTATGGCGAGCGCAGTCAGGCCTATGGCCCGGAGACGAGCCGATTTCTCGTCGAAACCCTGCCCGACGCGACGCAAAGGGCGTTTGCGCGCTCGGGCCATGCCCCGCACCTGGAAGAACCGGAAGAGTTTGCCCGTGCGGTTTCCGATTTCGCCCGTCGCGTCACGTCGCGGCGGAGCACGAAGCAGTCTGTCGAGGGGAGGAGTAACTCATGAGTTCGACACACAAGATCTGGCGTTCCGCGCTGCTGGCCAGCACGATCGCCTCAACCGCCATGTTCGCGACACCGGTCATGGCGCAGGATGACGGGCAGAGCGCCTCGAATGATGTCATCACCGTCACGGCACGCCGCCGCGAGGAAAGCCTTCAGGACGTGCCGCTGTCGGTCACGGCCTATTCCGGCGAGGACCTGGAAACCTCCGGCTCGATCGACATCACCGCGCTGAACGAGACGACGCCGAACGTGACGCTGGAAGTGTCCCGCGGCACCAATTCCACCCTGTCCGCCTTCATCCGCGGTGTGGGCCAACAGGACCCGGTCGCCGGTTTCGAGGCGGGTGTCGGCATCTATATCGATGATGTCTACATGAACCGTCCGCAGGCCGCCGTGATGGATATCTTCGATGTCGAGCGCATCGAGGTCCTGCGCGGTCCGCAGGGCACGCTCTACGGCCGGAACACGATCGGTGGTGCGATCAAATACGTGACGCGCCGGCTGGATCCCGACCAGGCGACATTCAATGCACGTCTCAATGTCGGCAGTTATGACCAGTTCGACCAGATCATCTCCGGCTCCGTTCCGCTGACCGATACATTCCGTGTCGGCGGCGCGCTGGCCAATCTGACCCGCGGTGGTTTCGGCGAGAATCTCCTCACCGGAATGGACAATTACAACAAGGACGTGCTGGCCGGCCGGATCTCCGCCGAGTGGGAGCCGAGCGACAATGTCTTCGTCCGTTTCGCCTATGACCGTGTCGAGGATGATTCAAATCCGCGCCAGGGCCATCGCCTGATCCCCGGTGCCTTCTCCGGTGCTCCGGTTCTCGACAATGTCTTCGATACGCGTGCCGGCCTGAACGTGCCGGAACAGCGGGTCGAGGCCGAGGGTGTGTCCCTGACGGTCGAGTGGGAGATCAATGATCGCTGGACGGCCAAGAACATCATCTCGCGCCGCGAGGACGAGAGCTATTCGCCGATCGATTTCGACAGCCTGCCGGGCGATGATCTCGACGTTCCGGTGATCTACACCAATGAGCAATTCTCCGAGGAGTTCCAGCTCCTGTATTCCGGAGACCGGCTCAATGGCGTGATGGGTTTCTATTATCTCGACGCCAACGCTTACAATGTGTTCGACGTTGTTCTGGGCCAGCTCGGTGCCCTGATCGCCCTGCCGGGTCTCAACGCCCAGACGCTGGGTGATGTGGACACGAAATCCTGGTCGGTCTTCGGCAATTTCACCTACGACATCAATGACGAGTTCAGCGTGACGCTGGGTGGCCGTTTCACCGATGACGAGCGCACATCCCGCGTGCTTCGCCGCACCTATCTGGGCGGCCTGTCGCCCTTCTTCGGTGGCACGGGTTTCCCGATCGCGACGACGTCCGACTTCCAGGGTTCCAATTCCTGGGATGATTTCAGCCCGACCCTCTCTCTCGCCTGGGAGCCGATGGACGAGCACAATTTCTACTTCACCTTCAGCCAGGGCTTCAAAGGCGGTTCCTTCGACCCGCGCGCCCAGACGTCGGGTACGCCGGACTTCGACCTTAGCGGCACGGTGACGCCGGACGAGATCTTCCGCTTCATGTCCTTCGAGCCGGAACAGGTCGACAGCTACGAGATCGGCTGGAAGTTCGCGAGCGGCAATTACCAGCACGCCCTGGCCTATTTCCACATGGACTATTCCGACATCCAGGTGCCGGGTTCCGTGGGTATCGACACCAATGGTGACGGCATCAACGACACTTTCACCGGCGTGACGACCAATGCCGGTGCGGCGACCATTCGCGGTATCGAGTACGAGGGCAGCCTTTTCCTCGGCGAGGATGTGTTCCGCCAGGGTGACGGCCTGTCCTTCAACTGGGCTGTCGGCTGGCTGGACGGCGAGTATGACGAGTTCATCAACGCCTTCGGTGTCGATGTCTCCAACCAGGTCGTCATCCAGAACACGCCGGACCTGACTGCCAGCGCGACGCTGACCTATGTCACGCCGATCGCCGGGGGTGATCTGACGGTACTGAACCGGATCTCGCATCGCGGCGATACGAGCCAGTTCGAATTCCCCTTCCCGGCACTGGACCAGGAGGCGTACACGCTCTGGAACATGTCGCTGGTCTGGGATGATCCGACCGGCCGTTACCAGGTCGGTGTGCATGGTCGCAATCTGACCGACGAGGAATACCGGGTTGCCGGCTATGACTTCGTCAACAACGCGACCCTCGCACCCGAACTGGGTCTGGAAGGCACGTTGACGGCCTTCTACGGCGTACCGCGGACCGTCACCGGCACGTTCGCGATCCGCTACTGATGTGATGGCCGGTCCAACCCCTCCGGACCGGCCTGACCAACACCCTGGACCGGAGGCTCCACAAGGGGCCTCCGGTTCGCCGTTTCTTCCGGGGAGACCGCCATGTCCCGC
This sequence comes from uncultured Maricaulis sp., assembly GCA_965228215.1. Taxonomy (GTDB): domain Bacteria; phylum Pseudomonadota; class Alphaproteobacteria; order Caulobacterales; family Maricaulaceae; genus Maricaulis. The sequence goes on from OZ245800.1 coordinate 1,551,119, forward strand.
ATGATCCTGACCCTCATCCTCGCCATCCTGGTGCTTGCCGGCGTGGCCACAATCCTCTTCTGGCCGGGTGGCAGAGACGAGGTGGACACTTCGCCCGGCGATGTCGCCGCGATTCCCGACACGCCCTACTGGGCTAACGCGGACCGGTGGGTCATGGTGGATGGGGTGAGGGCCCGTGTGCGGATCGAGGGTCCCGAAGAGGGGCCGGTCGTCGTCATGGTGCACGGTTTCTCGTTCTCGCTGGAAACCTGGGACCAATGGGCGGCCGACCTTGCGACGGACTACCGGGTTGTCCGCATGGACCTGCCGGGTCACGCCCTGACGGGACCGGACCCGCAAGCTCGCTATTCGGTGGACCAGACGGTCGATTTCCTCGAACAGCTCATGCAGGGTCTCGGGATCGAGCAGGCCAGCCTGGTGGGTAATTCCCTCGGCGGACTGGTGTCCTGGAAACTGGCTGCGAGACGACCCGACCTCGTGGAGAAGCTCGTCCTCCTGTCGCCGGGCGGGTTTTCGATCAATGGCGTGACGGAAGACCCGGTTCCCGTACCGGTGGGCGTCAGCTTCTACCTGACCCAGGCACCGCAGCCGATGATTGCCGCGGCGACGACGGGACTGTTCGGTGATGCCTCGCGCATGACCGACGAGATGGCCCGGCGCGTGGGTGACATGATGCGGTTCGACGGTGTCGGCCAGGCGCTTGTCGAGCGACTGGAAGTCTTCACCCTGCCGGATCCGACGGCATCACTGGCGGCAGTCGAGGCCGACACGCTGATCCTGTGGGGTGAGAATGACCGGATGGTGCCGCCCGAACACGGTCCGCAATTTGCGGCGCTGATCCCGTCTGCCCGGCTGGTCAGCCTGCCGGGGCTCGGACATATCCCGCACGAGGAAGACCCGGCGGGCACGATCGGTGACGTCAGGGCGTTCCTGGCGAACTAGCCGTCGCGGCGGCGGCGCGCCTTCTCGGCCCGCTCGGCCTGGAGGTCAGCCCAGTCCTGCGGCGACACATCGCTTTCCCTCAGGACAATGATGTTCAGCCCGCCATCGGCATTGCCATCATTGGCAGGGCTCTCGAACAGGCGACCCAGAACGTGGGACCGTGCGGTCTCCTTGTTGAGTTTCGGCTTGTAGACGACATTCCGGCCGGATTGGTGGCGCGTCGCGGCACCTTTAGAGACGAGTGAGCGCAGCAGGTCGAGCGCGCCGGCGTGATCGGGACGTTCGGACGCGGGCAGGTTCATCACGAGCTCGCTTGCCGAGATACCGCCCCGGTCCCAGAGCATGCGCATCACCTGCGTCTCGATTTCTGTCAGCTTTTTCGCGTCGGTCATGTCTACTTTCCCGCACCGGCGATACCGGCCCAAATCGCAACACCTCTGTTCAATTAAGGTTTTGTTTGCAAAGCTCACGCCGCGACAGGATTCGTCAGAGGGGCAACGGGATGACGGAAACCCAGCCGGGTGCAAAACGAGCCTATTGGCGGGCCAATCTAACTCTTATGGGGGTGTTGCTGGCCATCTGGTTCACCGTGTCCTTCGGGTTCGGGATCCTGCTGCGTCCGGTGCTCGACCAGGTTTCGATCGGCGGTGCGCCGCTGGGGTTCTGGTTCGCCCAGCAGGGTTCGATCTTCGTCTTTGTTGCGCTGATCTTCTACTACGCCCACGCGATGAACCGGTTGGAGAAGAAATACGGTGTCCGGGATGACATCGACGGGGAGGCTGGCGAATGACCGCTTCCCTGTTCTGGACCGGGTTTTTCGTGATCGCGTCCTTCGCGCTCTACATCTCCATCGCCATTGCCTCGCGGGTCGGGTCGACCGATGAATTCTACGTCGCCGGCCATCATGTGAAACCGGTGTTCAACGGCATGGCGACCGCCGCCGACTGGATGAGCGCGGCGTCCTTCCTGTCCATGGCCGGTCTGATCGCCTTCTCGGGCTATGACGGGTCTGTCTTCCTGATGGGTTGGACAGGCGGTTACGTCCTGCTGGCGCTGCTGCTCGCGCCCTATCTGCGCCGTTTCGGCAAATTCACCGTCCCGGACTTCATCGGCGATCGCTATTATTCCGACACGGCACGCGTGGTGGCCGTGGTCTGCGCCATCTTCATTTCCTTCACCTATATCGCCGGGCAGATGCAGGGCGTAGGCATTGCCTTCTCGCGCTTCCTGGAAGTGCCGATCGAGGTCGGCGTGGTGGTCGGCGGACTGATCGTGCTGATGTATGCCGCGATGGGCGGCATGAAGGGCATCACCTACACCCAGGTCGCGCAATATTGCGTGCTGATCTTCGCCTTCATGACACCGGCGATCTTCATCTCGCTGCAACTGACCGGATCGCCCATTCCGCAACTCGGCTTCATCGGCGATGCGAGTGACGGCACACCACTCCTGGTCAAGCTCGATGGTGTGCTGACCGATCTCGGCTTCACGGCCTATACCGAAGGCTCGAAATCCACCTTCGACGTGTTCGCCATTACCCTGGCCCTGATGGCCGGTACCGCCGGACTGCCGCACGTGATCATCCGCTTCTTCACGGTGCCGCGTGCCTCCGATGCCCGCAAATCCGCCGGCTGGGCCCTGCTTTTCATCGCCATCCTCTACACGACCGCGCCCGCCGTTGCCGTGTTCGCGCGGACCAATTTCGTCGAGACGGTGCACCAGTCCGTTTATGTCGAGGAGGATGCGATCGAGGGTGAACAGGTCACGCCGGACTGGTTCCATCGCTGGGAATCGACCGGTCTCCTGGCCTTCGAGGACAAGAATGATGACGGCCGGATCCAGTATGCCGCCGACCCCGCGATCAATGAGGTCACCACGCTCAATCGCGACATCTTCGTGCTCGCCAATCCCGAGATCGCCAACCTGCCGGGCTGGGTGATCGGGCTGGTGGTGGCGGGCGGTATTGCCGCCGCGCTGTCGACGGCTGCCGGATTGTTATTGGTGATCTCGTCCTCCGTCTCCCACGATCTGTGCAAGAAAGTCCTGTTCAAGGATCTATCGGAGAAGCAGGAATTGCTGATCGCACGGCTGGCGGCCGTCGGCGCTGTCCTGGTGGCGATCCTCGCGGGCATTTATCCACCGGGCTTCGTGGCGTCTGTGGTGGCGCTCGCCTTCGGTCTCGCTGCAGCCAGTTTCTTCCCGGCAATCCTGCTGGGGATTTTCTGGAAGCGCATGAGCAAGGAAGGCGCAATCGCCGGCATGGTCACCGGACTGGGTATCACCGGCGCCTATATCCTGACCTACAAGATCTTCGGCTGGATCCCGAATACGCCGGAGAACTGGATCCTGGGCGTGTCGCCGGAGGGTTTCGGCACGATCGGCATGGCGATCAGTTTCGCGGTCTCAATCACCGTCAGCCTGATGACCGCACCGCCGCCGGACGAGGTGCAGGAACTGGTCGACCGGATCCGTGCGCCCTAATTTTCCGTGAGGGAGGCCTGAAATGATGGAAAGCCTGATCTTTTACGCCAGCAATCTGGCTGTGATCCTCGCGGTCATGGTCCTGTTGTGGCCGATTTCGATCCGTAGCGGAGACCCGTCCTTCATCGACGCGGTCTGGCCGACGGGTTTCATCATCATTGCCTGTTCGGCGGCCTTCTTCTCCGGCGAGGCGGAAGTCGCCAATCCGGTCTTTGCCATGGTCACGGTCTGGGGTGCACGGCTTGCCATCCACCTCTTCCTGCGCTGGCGGCGCGAGGGCAAGGACAAGCGCTACGAGGCGATCATGGCGCGGGCGAAGGGCAATGTGCACATCTTCGTGCTCGTCTATGTCTTCCTGATGCAGGGCGTATTGCTGTGGCTGGTCTCGCTTCCCATCCAGAACGCCGTGGCCGATGGCTATCATCCGCTGGGCACGCTCGCCCTGGCCGGCATCGGCTTGTACGGGCTGGGCCTGCTCTTCGAGGTCGTCGGTGACTGGCAATTGATGCAGTTCAAGGCCAATCCGGAGAATGCCGGCAAGGTCATGGATCGCGGCCTCTGGCGCTATACGCGTCACCCGAATTATTTCGGCGATGCCTGCGTCTTCTGGGGAATCTGGCTAGTCGCCGTCGACAATGGCACGGGCTGGTGGACCGCGATCGGGCCGGCCTTCCTGACCTTCACCCTGGTGAAATGGTCGGGCGCGGCCCTGCTCGAGCGTAATCTCAAGGCCCACAAGCCGGGCTATGAAGACTACATCACCCGCACGTCCGGCTTTATTCCCTGGTTCCCGAAAAAGGCGGGCTGAGGCTCAGCCCGCGCCGGGCCGGATGCGGCCCTCCAGCCACAGGAAGACCGCCACGGAATAGGCGGACGCCTGCAGGATCATCGCCATCACGACGATCTGGTAGCGCACCGCGATCAGTGGATCGACGCCGGACAGGATCTGGCCGGTCATCATGCCCGGCAGGGAGACCAGTCCAACAGCCAGAAGCGCATTGACCTGGGGGATGAGCGCCGCCGTCCAGGCCGCACGCCGGGCCTCGTCCGGTGTTGCACCTGTCTCAAGCGCGTTGGCGCGGCGTTCAGCGGCCAGGGTGATCGCCGTCATCGCATTGGCGAACACCATGCCCGCGATCGGGATGATGATGTGCGGCTGGTAGAGCGGGTCGCGCAATTGCAGCACGGCATAGAGCGTGAAGAGAAGCACAGCGCCGCCGGCAAGACCCAGCGCAATCCCGGCATGGACCAAGGCGCGGCCCTTGTCGCGCCTGACCACACGCACGCTGATCAGGGCCGATATCGCGATCATGGCCGCGACGATCGCCAGGCCCAGCCAGGGATTCGGCGTCTCGAACAGGAAGACCAGAGCAAAACCGATGGCCAGCAATTGCACGGCCATGCGTGCCGTCGCGTACAGCATTTGCCGACCGCCACCAGCCCAGGCATGGGCGATCCAGGCAATGCCCAGACAGGGCAGCAGGCTCAGGGCGAGCGCGGTGAGGGAGATGGTGGGCATCTGTGTGGGTCCGGACCGAGTCGTCTTGTGAGCTTTGCCAAGCCCTGTTGTCGAAGGTGCGCGAGCGCAGAGGGCGTCATGAATTTCTTGCCGGCCAGCACGCCGTATGAAGGTCAGCGGGTCAAGGGTGTAACCGCCAGGATCCGATTTCATTCTTGACCCTGATGCGTGACCTCTTTAAACGCGCGCCCTGGTCGAAACGTGGCCGGGATATTGTTGATCTCGGAGCCGCTATGACCTCGTTAGATTTCGCAATGACCCCCGTTCATGCCGCCGCCTGTCGTCAGGTGGGGCTCTTAAGTGCTGCACATGCTTGCAGACTGGCCATGGCCTGGCTGGAGGCGGGCTCTGAGTCCAATGCTGTCGCCGCAGTGGCCATTGAAGACCCATCTTACGTTGCTTGGGCTGACATCTCAGTGACATTCAATGATGCGCTTTCCGATTCGGGGGTCCCGTCACTTTCCCCCGACGAGGTTCGGGTCGTTTTGATGCATTGCCTGTTGCGTGCTGCTCAGAACCGGGAGCTTGCCTTGGCGGAATTCTGGTCCGTTGGAACTCATACCCTCGGCTCAGGCGGATCTAAGGATTTTGCTCTACCTCGCGTTTCAACCGAACGGCTTTTCGGTCTCTCGCTCGAGTATGATGAAGCCATGATGGGTGCTCTGACCGGACGAACTCTGCCCGAGATCGCAGAAGATTTGCGGCAAGAGGTGGAGCGTGTGCTGAGTGAAATCGAGCAAGCCTGGCCTGTTTGTCTGAATGGCCTCCTCCGTCTCTCTCAATGAAAATCCCGGCTCTGGGGCAGGATGTCTTCCAGGCGTTCGCCCTGCATGACGCGGCGGTAGAGGGCGATCGTGCGCGGGTCGGCCTGGGGGCGGGCGATCTCGTCGGCATGGGCCAGGCTTTCCTGGAATTCCCCGCCATCGGCGAGGGCGGCAAGACACCAGGACCGGTCGACAATACGGCTGGCCACGACATGGATGACCTTGCCTTCCTTCTGGACCCGGCCGGTCACCGACATCAGCTTGGACCGCATCACCGTCTTGCGATGGCGGTCGAAACAGCGCGGCCAGATGATCACATTGGCCACGCCGGTCTCGTCTTCCAGCGTGGCGAAGATCACCCCGCTCGCCGAGCCCGGGCGCTGGCGGACCAGGACGAGGCCGGCCAGCGTGACCCAGCGGCCGTCGCGGATCTCCTCGAGATCGGCATTGCAGACATGGCCGGTCTCGGCGAGTTCGGGGCGGAAGAAACTCAGCGGATGCGCCTTCAGGGAGAGGCGCAGACTGGCATAGTCCTGGGCGACTTCCTCGCCCTGGGAGAGGGCCGGCAGCCGGATCCGGTCCTCGCCGCCATAATCGGCGGCGTGTTCGAACAGGGGCAGGGGTTTGCCGGCCTGGGCCAGGGCCGACCAGCCGGCCTTGCGCCGGTTGAGGGCGATCGAGCCGAAGGCATCGGCATTGGCCAGGCGGTCGATCGAACCCCGGTCCAGCCGGGTGCGGCGGGCCAGATCGTCCACACTCTCGAACGGGCCCGCCTCCTGTCGTGCCTGGACCAGGCGCGCAGCAGCCGTTTCCTTCATGCCCTTGATCTGGCGCATGCCGAGACGGACGGCAAAACGCCCGCCGCCCTCGGTCGACAGGGCGCGCATGCCGCTGGCGGGTGAGCCCGTGGCTTCCAGCGTGCAGTCCCAGTCGGAATGATTGACGTCGGGCGGACGGACTTCCACGCCATGATCGCGGGCATCCCGAACCAGCTGGGCGGGGGCGTAAAAGCCCATGGGCTGGGAATTGAGCAGGGCGGCCAGGAAGACGTCCGGGAAATAGTGCTTGATCCAGCAGGACACGTAGACGATCAGCGCGAAACTGGCGGCATGGCTTTCCGGGAAACCGTATTCGCCGAACCCTTCGAGCTGTTTGAAACAGCGCTGGGCGAAATCGGGCGTATAGCCGTTGGCGATCATGCCCTGCATGAGTTTCTGGCCCATTTCATAGATCGTCCCAGCGCGGCGGAAGGCGGCCATGGCCCGGCGCAGCTTGTCGGCTTCGGACGGGGTGAAACCGGCCGCGACGATGGCGATCCGCATGGCCTGTTCCTGGAAGAGCGGCACGCCCAGCGTCTTGCCCAGCACTTCTTCCAGCTCACGCGAGGGAAATTCCACCGCTTCCAGCCCGTCGCGCCGGCGCAGATAGGGATGCACCATGTCGCCCTGGATCGGACCGGGCCGCACGATCGCGACCTCGATGACCAGATCGTAGAAATTGCGCGGTTTCAGGCGCGGCAGCATGGTCATCTGGGCCCGGCTCTCGATCTGGAAGACCCCGACCGTGTCGGCCTCGCAGATCATGTCATAGACGGCCGGGTCCTCGGGCGGGATGTCGGCGACGCTCATGGGACGGTCGTAATGCTCGGTGATGAAGGCCATGGCGCGCGCCACGCAGGTCAGCATGCCCAGGCCCAGAACATCGACCTTCATCAGGCCCAGCGCGTCGATATCCTCCTTGTCCCATTCCAGCACCGTGCGGTCGGGCATGGCGGCATTGTGCAGCGGCACGATCTCGTCGAGCCGGTCCTGGGTCATCACGAAGCCGCCGGGATGCTGGGAGAGATGGCGCGGGAAACCCATCAGCTCGCGTGCATAACGCAGGGTCAGGCGGATGGCCTCGGCATCGGGATCCAGGCCCAGCTCGTCGCGGATGCGGTCATCGGTGAGATCATCCGAGGACCAGCCCCACAGGGTTTTCGACAGGGCCGAGATGACATCCCCGGACAGGCCGAAGACCTTGCCGACCTCGCGGATCGCGCCGCGCGGCCGGTAGCAATTCACCGTGGCGGTCATCGCGGCGCGGCGGCGGCCGTATTTCTCGTAGACATACTGGATCACTTCCTCGCGCCGCTCATGTTCGAAATCGACATCGATATCGGGCGGTTCGCCGCGCTCGGCCGAGACGAAACGCTCGAAGAGGAGGTCGATGCGCGAGGGGTCGACCTCGGTAATGCCGATCACGTAACAGACGGCGGAATTGGCTGCCGATCCGCGGCCCTGGCACAGAATGCCCTCGCCGCGGGCAAAGCGCACAATGTCGTAGACGGTGAGGAAATAGGCGGCGTAATCCAGCTCCTCGATCAGGTCGAGTTCATGGCGGACGGCTTCGGCGATCTTGGCGGGCGGGCCGGAGGGATAGCGGGTCTTCATACCGTCCGCGGTCAGGCGGCGCAGGGTCTCCATCGGGGTCTCATTCTCGCCGATCACCTCGTCGGGATAGGCATAGACCAGCTCGTCCAGGCTGAAATTGATACGCCCGGCGAGATCCAGCGTGCGTTCGACGGCGTCTTCATAACCCCGGAAAATACGGAAGAGTTCGGCGGGCGGTTTGAGATGGCGTTCCGCATTGGCCTCGAGGCGGAAACCGGCCGTCCTGACCGTCACGTGTTCGCGGATACAGGTGACGACATCCTGCAGATTCTTGCGCCCCGGCGCGTGATAGAGCGCGTCCGTCGCAGCAACGGTTTCAATGCCCAGGGCGCGGGCGCATTCGGCCCGGCGGAAGAGCCGCTGACCGTCCCTCCCGTCGAACCGGCGGACCAGGGCCAGCCAGGCCCTAGCGGAGGACCGGTCCAGGAAATCGGCGGCCTTGTCCTGCCAGGCCTCATCGATCACGTCCGGCGGCAGGAGGATGAAGGCCTGGTCCTGCGAGGCACGGACAATCTCTTCCAGCCAGAGATCGCACTCGCCTTTCTTCGAGCGGAAATTGGCATCGGTCAGCATGCGGGTGAGCCGGCCATAGGCCTGGCGGTCCTGCGGATAGGCGATGAGTTCGAACCCGCACACCGTCACCAGGCGGATGCCGACCAGGAGTTTGATGTCTGCATCCCGGGCCGCGAGATGGGCGCGTACGATGCCGGCAAAGGAATTCCTGTCCGCGATCCCGATCGCCGACAGTCCGAGCGCCTTGGCCTGGGCCACCATCTCGTCTGCATGGGACGCCCCGTGCAGGAAGGAGAAATTGGTCGCGGCGATGAGTTCGGCGGCCTGCATCAGGAGGCTCCGCCGGTTGGTTTGGAATTGAACCTGTCGTGAAAGGTTTGGCTCGCCGGATCGGGCTCCCCCGTGGACGGGGGAGCTGTCAGCGCGCCCGCAAGGAGCGATGACTGAGGGGGGACGGGCAGAAAAAAACGGGTTGAAGCAGAGGGCGTTCGTGCAGCGCCGCTCCATGAGACGGTTTGGCTGTCCTTGACCGCGTGCCTTCTGGCCCGGCGATGTGTTTCCCTTACCTGCAGCGCTCTGGCGATGCATTCCAGACAGGTTTCCATGTCGTGATGGATGTCCGTGTTCCAGAAGCGCAGAACCTGCCAGCCGCCTTGCTCCAGGAAAGTTGTCCGCTCGCGGTCATGGGCAATCCTGCTGCCTGTCATATGCGAGGGACCATCCACCTCGATTGCAAGTTTCAGGTTCAGGCATGCAAAGTCGACGATGTAGGGGCCGATCGGGTGCTGTCGTCTGAATTTGTAGCCCTGCAACTGGCGCGATCTCAGCCTCAGCCAGAGTTTCACTTCCGCATGAGTCATCTGCTTGCGCAGAGACCGGGCGAGCACGGTGGAGCGTTGGCGTGGCTGGCGCATGACGGGCAAACCTCGTGTGGCGGTGTTCGATGTCTTGAGATGAATGAGAGAGCGGACCGGTGAGGTTGTGACCGAGCCGAGCCCATCTTGCGCGTCCCCCCTCCGTCCCGGAGCAAGTCCGGGACACCTCCCCCGCCCGCGGGGGAGGCCGGTGTTTGCGGCGGCCTGCATCAGGAGGCTCCGTGTACATACCAGGCGGGCTGGGTGGTCTCGAGCCCGTACAAACCTTCCCGGTAGAGCCAGAACCGGCGGCCCTCGCGGGTCTCGACCCGGAAATAATCCCGCGTCCGCGCGCTGAGCTGGTCGCGCCACCATTCCGGCGCCAGGCGTTCGGGGCCCTCGGCGCGGCTGACCTGGTGATGCACGCGCCGCCAGACGAAACTGCGCGGCGGACCATCCGGGATCTCGGCCACGGCCTCGGCCGGTTCGGCGCGGGTCAGGATGAGCAGGGGGCGATCCGGGTCGGGCAGGCGGATGAGGGGTGCCTGGGCGGTTTCCGCCGCGCCGAGCGGAGAGCCGGGACGCCAGCCGGCCGCCTGTTCCGGGATATGGCTTTCCCGGCGGCCGGCCGCCGTCACGCTGGTCTCGCCCAGGCGGACAATGAGCCTGTCGGTGAGACGGGCGAGATCCTCGCTGTCGACCTCGTCCTCGGGCATCAGACCGGACTGGCGGCCTGTAACAGTCTCGGTCCGCCGGGCGCAGAGCTCGACCACATCGATGCCGAACCCGATATCGATTTCGGCGCGGTCGAGCTTCTCGTTGAAGAGGCGGGCGATATGGGCCGGATCGCGGGCCGGGGCGGCCGTGCCGACACCGAGAAGATGGGTCTTGCCGTCGACCCGGAAGAGATGGAGCTCGACCTGGCGCAGTCCGCGACCCTCACCCTCGAGGCGTTCGCACAGGGAATTGGCGCATTCGCGCACGGCCTGCTTGATATTCTCCAGCAGGAGCAGGGCTTCGGGAAAGCGCAGCCGGGACCGGAAGGGCGTCCTGTGCTGCAGCGGGCTGAGGCTTTCCTCCTCGTCATCGCGGGCCTGGTCGAGCCGGCGGACCAGTTCCCGTCCGAACCGGCGGGTGAGCTGGGCCCGGGGCAGTCCGGCCATGTCGCCGACCGTCTTGAGACCGAAACGCCGCAGGCCGGCGGCGGTCTCGCCGATCCGCAGGGCCTCGACGGGCAGGACATCGAGATCCGCCGCCTCACCCTCGCTGAGACACCAGCCGGTATCGGTTTTCGGAGCGGCAAACCGCGCCAGACCCCAGGCCTGGCCGATCGTGGGCGCTATGGCGGCGGAGGCGGTGAAACCCTGTTCGCGCACGGCGGCCAGCATGGCGGTGACCAGCTTGTCCTCGCCGCCGAACAGGCGGGCGCAACCGCTGACATCGAAGAGGATACCGTCCCGGCCCGGTTCGCCCGGATCCGGAGCGGTCCAGGGCGACCAGCGTCCGCACCAGCGGGCAAAGGCCTGCAAGAGGCGTTTGTCGGCCTCGGGTGCACAGGGCGCGATGCGAAGATGCGGTTCCAGCGCCTTGGCATCGGCCAGGGCCTGGCCGCGGCGCAGGCCGCGCTGCAGGGCTTCGGTATTGAGGGCATAGAGCCGTTCCCCCCCGGTCGTGGTGTGGACCAGGGCGAAGGGGGATGCCGAAGGATCGGGACTGCCCTCAGCCGGTGAGGCGACGGGGCCGGACGGCAGCCGGTCGCGTCGTCTCTCGACCGGCCAGCGGGGCAGGCTCAAGGACATGAAACGTTGCATGTTTCCACTCGAGTTCGAATTGACGTGGCGGGCCGCCCCTGGCCCGTTCAAGCACCGCGCGGAAACGCGGTTCGCCCAGGCCCGGCAGGCCGCTCGCCCCACGCCAGGGGCGCGGCGGGCTCTGCAGGGCGGAAATGCGCCAGCGCGTCAGGGTCGCGCTGGGCTGGATATCGTCATGACTGCGCAGGAGCAGGGCGAGCCCCTGCTGCGACCGTGCGGCCATGTGCAGGCGTTTGGACGCCGTCAGGTCATAGGCGGAATGCCGGCCGATCTCGCCGATCACCAGGGCGCCGGCCGTCAGTCCTTCCTCAAGGGCCCAGAGCCGGTCCTTCGCCTCATTCGTCTCGACCAGGAGAAGCCGGTCGGGCGGCAGGCCCCATTGTTTGAGACCCAGCGGGTAGGGGCGTCCGAAATCCTGGTCGCGCCCGGCCGGCGAGCGGACCCAGAGGATGGGCCGCGGTCTCTGTGACTGGCGCAGGCGCTGGGCCAGCAGGCCGAGCTGGAAGGCGAGCGCGGCGGGCGTGTCGAGATAGCCGGCCGGGCAGACCTCGTGCAGGCCCGGAGCGAGGTCGAGCGGAGAGGGTTCCGCCTGCGCATGCCGGTCCGTCCCGCCGACCTCATTGGCAGCGAGCAGTGGTATTCCACTATCCAGGTCAGCGATCTGGCGGCGCAGCGCATCCAGCTGCAGCCGCCGCGGCGGCACAGATTTCATTCCGTCCTCTCAGTGATGTTCCCTTTATGTTCCATTCACGAACCAGAAGAGTCAAGCCGGGAATCGGTCGTCGAAAGAAGGCTGGGATTCCAGAAGGTTTACGGTTTGGCGCGCGCCAGCGCGCGCATGAAGTCTTGCTGGCCAGTGCGCCGTATTGAATTCCGGGCGTCAAGGATGAAACCGGAGGCGGCGTTGCCGTCCTTGACGCCCGGAATTCAATCCGGCCTGATCTCGGCAAGAGATCAATAAATTGAACTGGATCATATCCATGTCGGAGACCACGGCCGAATTGCTCAGCCCTCCTTCAAACTACTGCGTCGTGCAATTGCCGGGTCGGAAGTATCCAGGGGTGGTCTGTCAGGGAGATAGTTTGAGTGCAATTTCCTCCCGATTGGGCGTGATCGATGCCCGGCTGAAGGCAATCGGTCTCGACTATGAGGATGACGCCCGGGCCGAGCTCGAATACCTCCGGGAATTATTTGACCAGGTCCTGAGACACTACGAGCACGTCCTCGACAAGCACGGTCTGAAAACGCCCTGTCCTGAGAGAAAGCCGGTCGTCATTGAACATCCGGAGGACCGGAACGAGGACTAGTTTCATGTGCGGACGCTACGCGCTCGGAAAACTGCAATGGTGGATCCTGCAGGAGACGTTCAAGCTCCAGCAGTCGGCGCTCAACATGCCGCCGCGCTGGAATATCGCGCCGACGCAGAGCGCGCCCATCATCCGTCGCAATGAGGACGGCGCCAACCAGCTGGACATGGCCCGCTGGGGGCTGGTGCCCTTCTTCTGGAAGAAACCCCTGAAGGAAATGAAATACTCGACCTTCAACGCCAAGTCCGAGACCGCGTCGACGACGGCGAGTTTCCGGGAGCCCTTCAAGCGCCGGCGCTGCATTATCCCGGCGGTGGGCTTCTATGAATGGACCGGGCCGAAGGGCGCAAAACAGCCCTGGTATATCCGCATCCGCGAACAGGACTGGTTCGGCTTTGCCGGCCTGTGGGACGAGGCCGAGATCGAGGGTGAGCGCCTGCAGAGTTTCACCATTCTCACGACACAGCCCAATGCCGCGATGGAACGCATCCACACCCGCATGCCGGTCATCCTCGACGAGAAGGATTTCGAGGCCTGGCTTGATACCGATAACCAGGATATCGACATGCTGCTGGCCGGTCCGCCTGCGGAGGCCATGGAGATCAGCGAGGCGAACAAGTCGGTCGGCAATGTCCGGATCGACGAGGAATGGCTGATCGAACCCGGCGACGGTCCGCAGCGCGTCGGCCTCATCTGATTGTGAGCTGAAGCGTATTAAAATTGCGCCCTGCGAGCCCGTTTCCGGTTTGACCTGACGTGTGACGGGTTTAGCTTGTCGTCTGGTAGTGAGGGGCCAGAATGACACGGGTAGGACGAATAACCGGCCTCATGGCGCTGGCGTGCGCCATGATTGCAGGACCGGCTGCGGCGCAGGACGTCGCTCCGATTATCCAGCCGGGCGCCCCCGGCGAGGCGAGCCGGACGCTCACGGTCGAGCAATCCGTTGAGCTCGCCCGCGGCCGTTACACCCCCGCCGATGTCCGCTTCATGCAGCACATGATCGTGCACCATGGCCAGGCGGTCGATATGGGCGCACTGGTCGAGGGCCGCACCACGCACGACGGGATCACGGCCATCGCGCGGCGTATTGCGATGTCCCAGGAAACCGAGATCGACATGATGCGGGCCTGGCTGGCCCAGCGCGAAAAACCGCTGGAGGCGGATGACCTGCATGCCCATCACGGGCATCACGGCCATCACGCCGGCATGGCCATGTCGCGCGACGTGCCCCTGATGCCGGGCATGTTGTCGCCGGCGCAGATGGACGCGCTCGCCGCGTCGGCCGACTCGGACTTCGACCGACTCTATCTGAGCGGCATGATCCACCATCACCAGGGCGCGATCGACATGGTCCACGACCTGATGAGCAATCCGGGGGCTGGAGAAGACCCGGAGATTTCCGAATTCCTGGCGGCGATCATCGCCGACCAGTCTGCCGAGATCCTGCGCATGCAAGTCATGCTGGGCGGGGTCCGGAGCCAAACCGAAACGGGGCAGTAACATGAAGACCAGACTCACCACGGTATCGACGCTCGCGCTGGGCATTGCGCTGGCCGCCTGCACGCCGGCCGAAGAGGCGGCTACACCCGCCGAGCCGGAGACCACGACCGCCGCTGTGGCGCCGGAAGCGGTCACGCCGCCCAGCCGGGAAGGCCTGGCTGCCGGTATTTTCGATGCCGGTGAGGCGATCTGGAATCTCGAACACACCGCCACGGTCGCGCCGCCGCCGGGTTTCTTCAGCGAAGACACGATGTGGGGCCTGCCGCCGGGCCTGCTCGACGGGGGTGATGACGAGGATGATGCCGAGGACGGTGATGGCGAAGACGCCGGCGAGACCGTAGAGGTCGTCGAGGCCGACGCCGAAGATGGCGAAGCCGAGGGTGAAGACGGCGAGGGCGAGGCCGAAACCTCGGGCCCGGGGCCGATCTCCTTCGCCAACAGCGATCTCGCCTTCACGGGCTCGCTCGTGATCATGGGCAATTTCCACGGTTTCAATATCTATGACGCGGTCGATGCCGATACGCTGGAATTGCAGGCCTCGGTGGTCTGTCCGGGTGGCCAGGGCGATGTGTCGGTCAGCGGCAATCTGGTCTTCATGTCGGTCGAGCAGAACCGCGCCCGCCTCGATTGCGGTGGCGGCGGTGTCGAGGAAGAGAGCAGTGACGAGCGCTTCAAGGGTATCCGCATCTTCGACATCAGCGATGTGACGACCCCGCGCCAGGTAGCCGCCGTGCAGACATGCCGCGGCTCGCACACGCACACGCTGGTGCCGCACCCGAGCGATGACAACATCGCCTACATCTATGTCCAGGGTACGAATTCACCGCGCCCGGGAGACGAGATGGAGGGTTGTTCCGGCGGCGAGCCGGAAGATAATCCCGACACGGCGCTCTACAGTATTGATGTGATCGAGGTCCCGCTTGATGCGCCGGAAAACGCTCGCATCATCAATCGTCCGCACATTTTCGCTGACCGCGATACCGGCGCGATTGCCGGTCTCTGGCGCGGTCTGGACGATGACGAGGACAGCGAAGTCGAGGGAGAGGCCGAGGGCGAGACCGTCGCCGAGGTCGAACCGGATCCGGATGCGCCGCGTTCCGGCGTGACCAATCACTGCCACGACATCACCGTCTATCCGCATTTCAACCTCGCGGCGGGCGCCTGTTCGGGCAATGGCATCCTGCTGGACATTTCCGACCCGGCCAATCCGGCCCGGATCGACGAGGTCTTCGATCCGGCCATGGCCTACTGGCACTCGGCCAATTTCAACAATGACGCCACCAGCATCGTGTTCACCGATGAGTGGGGCGGGGGTCTCGGACCGCGCTGCCGTCCGGAAGATCCGGACAATTGGGGCGCAAACATCATTTTCGAGCGCACCGAGAACGGTCTCGAGCGCGGATCCTTCTTCAAGATCCCGAACACGCAGACCGAGGTCGAGAACTGTGTCGCCCACAATGGCGCAATCATCCCGGTCCCGGGCCGCGATCTCATGGTCCAGGCCTGGTACAGCGGCGGTATCTCCATCATGGACTTCACCGATGCGGGCAATCCCTACGAGATCGCCTATTTCGACCGCGGACCGGTCAGTGCGGAACGCCTCTTCCTGGCGGGTCACTGGGCGGCCTATTGGCACAATGGCCGCATCTATGCGCCGGAGATCGTGCGCGGTCTGGATGTCTTCCGCCTGACGCCAAGCGAGCATCTCAGTGCAGCGGAGATCGCCGTGGCCGAGGCCGTGCTCTTCGACGAGGCGAACACGCAGACGCAGCTTCATTATGACTGGCCGGCCGATGCTACGGTCGCCCAGGCCTACATGGACCAGCTGACCCGTTCGGACGCCCTGTCGTCCGACCTGTCTGACGCCGTCAGCGCCGCCATTGCCGACTGGTCGTCCGCCGAGACGCGGACCGCTGCTGCCTCCGGCCTCGAAGCCGCGGCAGCCGCCGCCTCCGGAGCGGACGCCGACCGGATGAGTGCACTGGCCGCCGTGCTGGGCACGATTGAGTAAAGCGTGACCAAGAGCTGACGATCATGCAGGCAGCCGGTTCCGGCTGCCTGCATGGCGTCGTGCACTGTCTTGAACGCCGCCGGAAGATGCGGCCGATTGGGGAGGTTTTCATGAAACAGGTTTGGCGCAGTCTCGTGGCTGCCGGTGTGGGCCTGGCCGCTGGTGCGACCGCAGTTTCGGCCCAGGAAGACGAACAGACGCTGCTGCTGCGCATGCCGGCGGTCAGTGGTGACCAGATTGCCTTCGTCTATGCAGGCGATATCTGGGCGGCTAGGATCGACGGGTCCGATCCGCGCCGGCTGACCAGTCATCCGGCCGATGAACGCTTCCCGCACATTTCTCCGGACGGCACGATGGTCGCCTTCACGGCGGACTATGAGGATAATCAGGACGTCTATGTCGTCTCGATGTCCGGCGGGCAGCCGCAGCGCCTGACCTGGCATCCGGGTGTCGACATGGTGACGGGCTGGTCCTCGGATGGCCGCGTGCTGTTCACCTCGGCGCGCGAACGCAATCACGGACGATCTGCCCAGCTCTTCTCGATCGCGCCGGGCGAGGGATATCCCACAAAGGAAATGGACGCCCGCTTCGTGCTCGGCGATGTGCATACCGATGGCCGGATCGCCTATAACGCGACCCGCACGGCACACTCCTTCCTGACGGATGGCGGTTCGGGCTGGCGCCTGCATCGCGGTGGTTCGACCGGCACGATCACCGTCCTGTCCGCTGATCGCCAGGCCTCGACGATGTTGCCGAGCGACCGGATCAATCACATCCATCCGATGTGGGGCGGCGACACGGTCTATTTCCTGTCCGACGAGGACAATGTCGCCCTGGCGCTTCACGCCTATGACCCGGCGATCGGCGAAACGCGCCGTCTCCATTCCGAGGCGCCCTGGGATATCCGCGCCATGGATATTCACGGCGACACGATCGTGTTCGAGGCCGGAGGGCGCCTGAAGCGTTACGATATCGGTTCCGGTGACGTCAGCGAGATCCGGATCTCGCTCAATCCGGACCTGCCCCAACTGGCGACGCGCTGGGAGAATGCCGGCGGCACGATCCAGTCGGCCGATATTTCCCCGACAGGCCAGCGCGCGGTGATCACGGCGCGCGGCGATGTGTTCTCGGTACCGCTCGATGAGGGCTCGACGCGCAATGTGTCCAATTCGTCGGGCGTGCGCGAATACACCGGTATCTGGTCGCCGGATGGCAACCAAATCGCCTATATCAGCGATGAAGGCGGAAGCCAGTCGATCCGTATCGTCGACCAGCGCGGTTTCGATGCGCCGCGGTCCCTGTCGCCGGGTGGCGAGGCCGGCGCCTTCTATGCGCTCGAATTGTGGGCGCCGGGCGGTGGCCACATCCTCTACACCGACAATCATCTCAATCTCTACGCGCTGAATGTCGAGACGGGCCGGTCCGAGCGCGTCGCCACACAGGCGCGCCGGGAGGCGTTCGAGATCGCGGTCAGCCGGGACGGGCGCTGGCTCGCCTATACGCATGAACGCGAGAATTTCCTGCGCGACCTGGTGCTCCGGGATCTGCAGGGTACGGCGGAAATCACCGTGTCGGACGGCATGGCGGATGTGGGGGCTCCGGCCTTCTCCCGCGATGGCCAATACCTCTTCTTCGCGGCGTCCACGAATGCGGGTCCGCGACAGATGGGCCTGAACATGAATTCCCGGGAACGCCCGGCCCGCTACGGTCTCTATGCGGCGGTCCTGGCCGCGGATGGCCGTTCGCCTCTCCTGCCTGGAACGGGCGACGAGAATGCCGAGGGTGATGACGCAGACGACAGCGAGGATACGCCGGCTACGCGGATCGACGCTGCCGGCCTGTCCGATCGCATCGTGGCGCTGCCGGTGTCGGAACGCGCCTACAGCGATCTCGCCGTGACCCATGACGGTGCGCTCCTCTTCATCGAGAACGCCCAGCCGGGTGCCGAGAACACGCCGCCGGGCACGTCACCGGCCGCGCAGAATCGCCTGATGCGGTTCGATTTCGAGGAAGAGGAGGCGAGCGCCCTGGCCAGTGGTGTCACCGGTTATGTTGTCAGCGATGACGGCAAGACGCTTCTGGTGGCCCGTGTCGAAGGTGGCCTGGCCCATGCCGAGGCTGGCGACAGCCTGGACCTGGAACGTATCGACACGTCCGGCATGCGGATCCGCGTCAATCCGCGTGAGGAATGGGCCCATATCTTCGACGAGGTCTGGCGCATGGAAGCGGCGTATTTCTATGCCGAGAACATGCACAATCTCGACTGGGAAGGTATTCGCACCCGCTATGAGCCATTGCTGGCCCATGTCGGTCGCCGCGAGGACCTCAACTTCCTGCTCGTGGAAATGATCGGCGAACTCCAGGTCGGTCACAACCGGACCGGCGGTGGCGATACGCATGACGAGAGCGCTGTACCGACCGGGCTCCTGGGTGCGGACTATACCGTCGAGAACGGTCGCTATCGCATCGCCCGCATTTATTCGGGCGAAAGCTGGAACCCGTATCTGAACGGACCGTTGTCCGCGCCGGGCCTGGGCGTGTCGGAAGGGGATTACATCCTCGCCGTGAATGGCCAGGACCTGACATCCGGCGACAATATCCACGAGGCCATGCAGGGCCTGGTGGATACGCAGGTTGCCCTGCGAATTGCCTCGGATGCCCGCGGCCGGGATGCCCGCGAGATCATCGTCGAGCCGATCCGCAGCGAGAATGCGCTGCGGCTCTGGGGCTGGATCGAAGCCAATCGCGCCGCCGTCGATGAGGCGACGAACGGACGGGTCGGCTATGTCTACCTGCCGAATACGGCCGGTGCCGGCTATGATTTCTTCAACCGCATGTACTACGCCCAGGCCAACCGCCAGGCGCTCATCTTCGACGAGCGTTCCAATGGTGGCGGCCAGGCGGCTGACTACATCACCGACATTCTCTCGCCCTTCCACCTGTCGGGCTGGGAGGATCGTGACGGCATGGTCCGCAATACGCCGCTGGCCGGTCATTACGGTCCGAAAGTCATGCTGATGGACCAGGATGCCGGATCGGGCGGGGATTACCTGCCCTATTCCTTCCGCCGCCGCGGTATCGGTCCGTTGATCGGCACCCGGACCTGGGGTGGTCTGATCGGGATTTCCGCCAATCCGGCGCTGATCGATGGCGGTTTCCTGGTGGTTCCCTTCTTCCGTTTCTTCACGCCGGAAGGCGAGTGGACGGTGGAGAATGAGGGCGTTGCTCCGGACATCGAAAGCCAGCTGGATCCGGTCCTGACCAATGCGGGCCGGGACAGCCAGCTCGAGCGGGCGATTGCCGAGCTGGAAGCGATGATGGCGGCCCAGACGGGCCCGTCGGTACCGCTGACCGCACCGGCCCACCCGACCCAGGTCGGTCAATAGGAAAACCCGGGCGCGGTCTGCGGATCGCGCCCGGACCTCTCCGACTCAGGCTTCGGCGTCAGCTTCGCCGAGATCTGCGGTGTAGAGCGCTTCCAGTTCCGCAACGACCGGATTGCGCACGATCTGGCGCGGCGTGAAGCGGAAGGTTTTCGCGAAATCGCGGTCGGCGACCAGATTGATCAGGTGCTGCAGGCCCGACGATCCCGGATCGCGAAGGTCGACATGCGAGGGATCGCCCGTCAGCACCATGCGGGACCCCTGGCCAAGCCGCGTGACCGCCATGCGCATGCGACGGACATCCATGTTCTGAGCCTCGTCGATGACGATGAAAGCGTTCTGGAAGGTCCGGCCGCGCATGCGTCCCAGCGGCATGACTTCCAGGCGTTTGACCTCCTGCAGGCGACGCACCTCGTCCGGGCTGATCAGGTCGTTGAGCTCGTCCTCGATGGCGGCGAACTGGCCGTCATATTCGGTGTCGCGGCGGGCCTCGGCGGTGACGGTCTCACCGTGCGAGAAGACGTGCGGACGGGCGATCACCAGATGGCGGTACTGGCCCGTCTCGACATGATTGATCCCGGCGGCGATGGCGAGATGCGTCTTGCCCGTTCCCGTCGGCCCGGTACCGATCACGATATCGGGTCCCTTGTCGAGCAAGGCGGACATGAAAGCGTGTTGCATGACCGTCATCGGACGGACGGCCTTGCGCAGGCCGGCCAGCCGGAAGGCCAGCTCCCGCTTGAGCACATCGTCGAAGCCGGCATTGATCCGGTCCTCTGACCAGACGTCCGACGGGGCACTGCCCGATATCCACTCATCGGCGACGGCCTGGATCAAGGTCTGCACGATGATGACACCCGGCTCGTCTCCGGTCAGTTCGAGGAAGTTTCCGTTGAGAGCGGGATCAACGCGGTAGGGGCGCAGTTTCGCCTTGAGCGCCGGCATGAGCCGGTCCTCGACCGAGCGGTATTGCGTGGCAAATTCCGGACTGAGTTCGAGGGTTGTGCGAAACATGGGTCACTCCTCTGTCCAGCCGGTCGGCGGCCGGGTTCATTCCAGGGCGGTCAGTACCGCTCGGGCCCGATCATGCGTCAGACGATTCCAGTTGATGTTGAATCCATTAACACTCTGCATCAATTGCGCGGCGATCAGCAGGTCGGGCGAATTACGCAGACGCGTTCTCTCCCGCGCATAGGCTTCGGGCATGCCCTCAATGCTGGCGGCCTCGAGCGCGCTGAGATCCAGGAGAATACGGGCATTGTCCGTGACCATGTTGGCGAGCGAGGCATAGGCCAGTTCCTGGCGCCTCACCGTCTCGTCGAATTCCACCAGCGCAGCGCGCAGACGCTCGGACCGCACAAGGCGCATGTCTCCACTGGCGACCAGTTCGACATAGACCGAGGACCGGCCATTGGGCACGGGCGTGCCGATGGAGAGCTGCAGCGCCTGCCGGAAGCTGGCGTCGTCGAGACCGGCATCTGCCGTCTGCAGCAGGGTGACAAAATCTGCAGCGTGTCCGGCCCGTGTTTCCAGCGCCTCGATCGTCAGGCGGGAGCGTTCCTCGATGGCCTCGAACTCGGTCGTCAGCCGCTGGAGGATCAGGCGTTCCCGTTCGCGTTCCTGGCTGGCCTCGTTCCAGGCGGTGATCTGGAAACCGATCACGACACCGGACAGCACGATCAGGACTTCCAGGATGACCGCGAACCAGTTCTGTTCGCGCACGGCGGAGGTGATGCGGGCGAGGATCAATTTGCGTCTCCCAATTCCTCGGCGAGCGCCTCCTGCAATTCGGCGACCCGGTTGCGCAGGACGGCGATGAAGAGGCTGGCGGCGGAATTCACGTAGATGGCGTGAGACAGCGTGTTGGCAAGATCAGAATCCATGCCTGACAAGTCATCGCCCAGTTCGACGGCGGTGACGGAATAGCCGTCCATCCGCACCCGCATGTGCGGTCGCAGGGTCGCGATGATGTCGACTTGCTGGGCCTTGAGCTGGTCGAACACGCCGTGGGCATCAGCCTCGGTCAGCTGGAGATTGGCCAGTTGCGATCGCAGATTCTCGTCGCGGATCAGGCCCAGCCGGCCGCTGGAAACCAGTTCGTGCAGGGCTGCGGACTGGGCCTGGACCTCCGACACGCGCGTCACGGAGAGGAGGGCAAAGGCATTGGCCCGCATGGTCTCCTCATCACCCGCGTCCAGTGCCGCGAGAAAGCGTTCGGCCCGGGCCCGGGCATCATCGAGATCACCCTGCGTGTCCTCGAGTTCGGCCTGGATCGTCTCGAACTCGCTGGCCAGGCGATCAAGATAGGCGCGCTCCAGGGCGATGTCCTGGCGGGTCTCATTCCACGCCGTTATCTGGAAACCGATCACCACGCCCAGGATGACGATGATGAATTCCAGCCCGACCGCGAACCAGCTTTGCTCGCGAATAGCCTTGGTAATGCGGGCGAGGATCATTCCGCGTCCTCCGCGAGGAATTCGAGATTGCTTTCCAGTACCTCCTGCCGGTTGCGCATGTCGGCGAGCCGGTAGGACAGGCCGCTGATCAGGCTGCGCAGATCGGGCAGGAATTCGGGATCATTTCTCAGATCAGCCGCAGCAGCGCTGGCCTGCTCGCCGGGGATATCGGGGACGCAATCGATTGCCAGCCCGACCACCCGGCCCGTCTCGTCCAGTATGTCCCCGCATTCTTCGTTCACAGCTTGCTGCAGCGAGACGGGCAGGAGGCGGCGGACCCGATCCCGGTAGCCGGAGGTCGAGAGGAATTCGTACGCATTCCATCGGTAATCGATCAGGTATTGGCTATTCGCGACCGCGGCGAGATCGCGTGAGGGGAGGAGGCGGAGCTGGCCGGTTGAGATCAATTCGTCATAGGTCGACCGGGACTGGAGAGTGCCGAAGGCCTGCGTTGCGTTGTAGGCGGCGGTAACGAATTCGACATCCGCTTCGCCCGCGGGGGCGTGGTAGAGCTCCACCACCTGGAGAGCGTGCTGTTCGACCACGGTGATGTATTCCACCATGTCGTGGCCGCCGATCTGTTCGATCCGGAGGTCCTCCAGAAGGCGTTCGGCATAGTCCTCGCCCATGCGGCGTTCTTCAGCCTGTTCCGACCAGGTGCTGATCTGGAAGGCCAGCAGGACCCCGACCACCACGATCACGAAGTCCAGGACGACCGCAAACCAGTTCTGGTCCTCGATCTGCGTCATCAAGCGTCGCAACAACATGATTTCCCCAGGCTTCTCCCTTCCTGGTTGAATAGCATGGTTATGCGAAACACCTAATCGGGGAATGGGGATCCGGCGATTGCGTGTCCCGGATGCCTGAGCGCGCGACTTTGTCGCGGCGCATGGATGACCCGATTTCCGCTATGGTTTCAGGATAGCTCACTGACTCGCGGCATGCCGGATCGCGGGACGGGGCCGGGGACATTCATGCCGCCAGCTTTTGCCGCTTTTGGCCGCCTGCTTCTGGACAGTCTGCGCGATCTCGCGCCGATCATCCTGGTCGTGGCCTTTTTCCAGATCGCGGTTCTGCAACAACCCTTCCCGGATCTCGTCGGCGTGCTGACCGGTCTCCTGGCCGTCATTGTCGGGCTGGCGCTGTTCATTCGCGGCCTCGAGATCGGTCTTTTCCCGATCGGCGAAAGCATGGCCGGAGCCTTTGCGCGCAAGGGCAATGTCTGGTGGATCCTCGCCTTCGCCTTTGCTCTCGGTTTCGGCACCACGGTCGCCGAACCCGCGCTGATTGCGGTGGCCGGCGAGGCTGCGGCGGTCAAGGCAGCCGAAGGCGCGCTGGGGGCCGACCCGGCCGCCCAGCAGAATTACGCCCTCGGCCTGCGCTATACCGTGGCCATTTCGGTCGGCGTGGCCCTGGTGATCGGCGTTCTGCGCATTATTCGTGGCTGGCCCATCCAGTGGCTGATCATGGGCGGGTATTTCCTGATCGTCCTGCTGACCCAGTTCGCGCCGCGCGAAATCATCGGCATCGCCTACGACTCGGGTGGTGTGACGACGTCGACCATCACCGTTCCACTGGTGACCGCGCTGGGTATCGGCCTGTCGACCGTCATCAAAGGGCGCAATCCGCTGATCGACGGGTTCGGCCTGATTGCCTTTGCCAGCCTGACGCCGATCCTCTTCGTCCTTCTCTACGGCATGGTGGTGTGAGATGGGCGAGGCGATCCTGACATTGCTGGGCGTGGTGGTCGGTACGGTCCGCGATGTATTGCCGATCGCGGCAATCCTCGCCTTCTTCCAGCTGGCCGTACTGCGCAAACCGGTGCCGCATCTCAAACAGGTGCTGATCGGTTTCGTCTACGTTCTGGCCGGGCTGGCGCTTTTCCTGATCGGTCTGCAACAGGCCCTCTTCCCGCTGGGAGAAGCCATGGCGCGGCAATTGACCGATCCGGCCTTCGTCTACGGGCTGGAAGCGGGTCAGCAGCCGGACCAGGTGATCTGGTGGCGTTATTACTGGGTCTATCTGTTTGCCGCCGCGATCGGGTTCTCGACCACGATCGCCGAACCCTCCCTGATTGCCGTCGCGCTGAAGGCCGACGAAGCCTCCGGCGGGGCCATCAAACCGTGGGCGCTGCGGATCGCGGTCGCTATCGGCGTGGCGATCAGTATCGCGCTGGGTGCCTTCCGGATCGTGACCGGCACGCCCCTGCATCTCTACATGATGGTCGGCTACATGATCGTGATCGCGCAGACCTTCTTTGCTCCCAAGGAAGTGATCCCGCTGGCCTATGATTCCGGAGGTGTCACGACCTCCACCGTGACCGTTCCGCTGGTGACCGCGCTGGGGCTGGGCCTCGCCGCGACCGTGGAAGGTCGCAGCCCGCTGATCGATGGGTTCGGACTGATCGCCCTGGCGAGCCTGTTCCCGATGATCACCGTGATGGGCTACGCCCAGGGCTCTCACGCCTGGGCCGAATGGCAGAAACGGCGCAAGCCGAAATCCGACACAACAAGACCGGCCAAGGGGCCGCAGACTGGAGTGAGCCCATGAAGCTCAAATTGATCATCGCACTGGTGACGGACGAAAAGACAGACATCGTCACTCAGACCGGGCGCAAGGAAGGCGCGACGGGTTGTACCGTCGTCACCGCTGCGCGCGGTGAGGGGCTGAAACCCCCGACGACCTTCTTCGGACTGACTCTGGAAGGTCAGCGCGACATGGTCCTCTTCATCGTCGAGGAACATCGCGGCCGGCGTATCCTGGAAGCCATCGCCCGGGAGGGACGGTTCGAGGAAGAGCCGGGCGCGGGTATCGCCTTCCAAATAGATATCGAGGATGCGATCGGCCTGTCGGCCCAGATCGAGGAAATACAGCGGGAAATCGAGGACGAGATATGAGCGAGCAGACCTATACTTCCGTGCGCGAAGTCATGACGCCCAATCCGGTGATGGTGGACGGGTTGGCAACCGTCTCCGAAGCCGTCGACCTGATGCGCGAGAACGGAATTTCATCCCTGATCATCAACAAGCGTGACGATGCCGATGAATACGGTGTCCTGGCCGTCCATGATGTCGCCGAACACGTGATCAGCCAGAACCGGTCGCCGGACCGGGTCAGCGTCTACGAGATCATGTCCAAACCCGTGCTCAGCGTGGATGTCGACATGAATCTCAAATACGCGGTTCGCCTGCTCTTCCGCTTCAAGCTGACGCGGGCGCTCGTCCTGGAGAATGGCAAGATCGCGGGCCTGGTCACGTTGCGGGACATGGTCCTGCGCTCGATGGCCTAGGCGTTCAAAAAGCCGGACAGAAAAACGCCCCGGTGCGCAGGCGCCGGGGCGTTTTCATGTGTGCTGTTGGCAGGAAGCCTAGTCCATCTCGTGCAGCCAGGCGGCGTGGCGCGGGGCTTTCTTGGTCTTGCTCCATTCATCGATCATCAGCGGCGCGACCTCGTTGAGCTGTTTCATCTGCTCATCGGTGCCCGTATTGGCGGCCAGTTCCAGACGGTGGCCGTTCGGATCGAAGAAATAGATCGACTTGAAGATGCCGTGATTGGTCGGTCCCAGCACGTCCAGGCCCTGGGCCTCGACATGTTCCTTCGCCTTCATCAGCGCATCGAGATCCTCGACCTCGAAGGCGATGTGCTGGACCCAGACCGGGGTCTGCTCGTCACGTCCCATTTCCGGCTGCGTCGGCAGTTCGAAAAAGGCCAGAACATTGCCCATGCCGGCATCCAGGAAGATGTGCATATACGGGTCGGGCTCTTTCGTGGACGGAACCTCGTCCTCGGCGATGGCGAGGACAAGATCCATGTCCAGGACACGCTTGTAGAAATCGACCGTTTCCTTGGCGTCCTTGCAGCGATAGGCGACGTGGTGAATGCGCTTGAGGTCCACACTCATGATGCGTCTCCTTATGCGTCGCTGGTTTCGAGAACGCCGCGATTGATCTGGTCGCGCTCGATGGATTCGAACAGGGCCTTGAAATTACCCTCGCCGAAGCCCTCGTCTTCCTTGCGCTGGATGAATTCGAAGAAGATCGGTCCGATGGCCTTCTCCGAGAAGATCTGCAGCAGGAGGCGGGGCTGACCGCCCTCGGTCGTGCCGTCCAGCAGGATGCCACGCTTCTGGAATTCATCCGTCGGCTCGCCATGGCCGGGAAGACGGTCTTCCAGCATGTCGTAATAGGTGTCCGGCGGGGCGGTCATGAATTGCGTGCCGGCAGCTTTCAGCTTGTCCCAGCAGGCGACGAGATCATCACAGATGAAGGCGATGTGCTGGATGCCTTCACCCTTGTACTCGCGCAGATATTCCTCGATCTGGCCGACCTTGTCCGACTTTTCCTCGTTGAGCGGGATGCGGATCAGGCCATCCGGAGCGGTCATGGCACGGGACAGGAGAGCGGTGTATTCGCCCTTGATGTCGAAATAGCGGATCTCGCGGAAATTGAAGAGGTTTTCGTAGTACTCGGCCCAGTAGTCCATGCGGCCCTTGTACACATTGTGGGTCAGGTGATCGATGATGTTGAAACCACATCCGACGGGGTTGCGATCAACGCCTTCGAGATATTCGAAATCGATGTCGTAGATCGACGGCGTGTTCTCGTCATTGTCGAAACGGTCGACGAGATAGATCGTTGCACCGCCGATGCCGCGAATGGCCGGGATGCGCAGTTCGGAAATGCCCGGTTCGGTGATGACCGGCTGGGCGCCGCGGCGCAGGCATTCCTCGTAGGCGGCCTTGGCGTCACGGACGCGGAACGCCATGCCGCAGGCCGACGGGCCGTGCTCGGCTGCGAAGAAGGCGGCGTGCGTGTTCGGCTCGTAATTGATCAGCATGTTGATGCCGCCCTGGCGCCACAGCGCGACGTCCTTGGAGCGGTGATTGGCGATATGGGTGAAGCCCATGGATTCGAAGATCGGCTCGATAATGCCGCGCTCCCGGGCGGCGAATTCGACGAATTCAAAACCGCAAAGTCCAACCGGATTTTCGAACAGATCAGCCATTCCATACCTCGTGAGTTCTGTGGGGGTGTGCGCAGTGCGCCGATTTTGGCCGGGAGATAGCATAAAAGTTGTCATTGCGTCAAGTTGCAAAAACAACTAAATTGACCTCATGACGACCCGAACTCCTTCCCAAAATCTCGCCGATCAGCCGGCGAATGATCGTGTGCTCCAGCTGCAGCGTTACTGGCCGTATCAATTGATGGTGCTGGCCGACCGCATCTCGCGCCATACGGCGGCGCTGGCCCGCGATCACGGCGATCTCAACCTGTCGCAATGGCGGGTGATGGCGGCCATTGCGGAGAAGCCGGGCCGGACCGCCGTCGACGTTGTCACCATCACGCCTATGGACAAGGGCATCGTCAGCCGCGCGACCAAGGCGCTGCTCGAGGCGGGTCTGCTGATCCGCAAGGCCTCCCAGGATGATGGTCGTGTCAGCCACCTCTTCCTCACCGAGAAGGGCGAGGCGCTCTACCAGGATCTGCGGCCGCGGATCGAGGCCGTGCCCGCAGCGGCGGGCGAGGCGCTGGGTGTCGAGGAGCAGGAGCAATTGCGCGACATGCTCGACCGGCTGATCTCCGGCGTGCCCGACGCGCGCTAGCCGAAAGGCCTGCTGCACAAGCCGATCAGGTGCAGTCATATCTTATGCGCGGCGCAGTTCGTTCAGTAATATTTATATGAAGCATGCTCTCCTGCCGACATGGAGAGTGGGTTGTCCATCAAGAAGTTTTCCGGCCTGGTTTTGCACGTGCTTCTGTCTGCCTTGATGGCGGCGGCGGCGGGTCTTGTGGTGCGCGATGTCGTGTACCGCACGCATACCTCTGCCCAGATCGAACAGGCGGATACCTACATCCAGGCCCGTGCCCGCAATGAGCGGGCCCTGTTCGAGGATGCGAATTCGCTCATGCGTACGGCGTCCCGCGTCTTCCGCCAGCGTCTCGCCAATATCGACCCGGACAGTGTCGACCGCGAATTCGACCGGCTCTTCCCGGTCCAGCCCGACGGGACCCGCCGCAGCGTCGATGCGCTGTGGGACGGGCAGGCGCGTGCGGACGGGGACTTTTATTACGGCGTCGGGGCCTTCCTGGGCGATGGAGCCCAGATGAGCCATGCCGAGAAACGCCGCTACCTGGCCGGTTTCCACACCGTGCGTACGGTGGGCGAGGCACATCTGCTCGACTTTTCCAGCCTGTATTTCTTCACGCCGGATCGCCGCATGGTGATGTTCGCGCCGGACCGGCCCGATAATCTGCGCTTCTACCGCTATGAGGCGCCTGCTGATTTCCCGCTGGAAGCCGACGAGGATCCCATCCTGTTCGACCTGCGCACCAATCCGGACAGCGAGATGATGTGCACGCATCTCTCCCGCTTCGTCTACGAGGATGGTGGTGAACGGGTGGCCAGTGCCTGCCGCATGCCGGTCCGGATGGGCGAGCAATTGCTGGGTGCTTTCGGTACGTCGATCATGATGAATGACTATCTGGAACAGGCGCTCAGCGAGGCTCCCGCGCACGGCATGAACATGCTGTTCGATCGCGATGGCAATGTGATGACGCGCGGCGACCAGGTGAAGATTGGCCATGCGCATA
Source organism: uncultured Maricaulis sp. (assembly GCA_965228215.1). Taxonomy (GTDB): domain Bacteria; phylum Pseudomonadota; class Alphaproteobacteria; order Caulobacterales; family Maricaulaceae; genus Maricaulis. The sequence goes on from OZ245800.1 coordinate 1,579,682, forward strand.
CCGAGCGGATGAGCCTGCTGGAACCGGTATCCGTCATGGCCCAGATCGACCGGGATCCGCGCGAGGCAGGCGTCATCACTGTCCAGGGATCCGAGCACGTCGTTGCGTTCAGCCGGATCGAGGGGCCGGACTGGATCTTCGCATCCGTGATCGACCTCTCGGTCGGACGCGAAATCGCGAACGCCTGGGCGGCCGTGCTCTTCCTTGTGGTCTTTGTGATCTCGCTGGCGATTGCCGGTTTGCGCTGGCTGATTGTGCGTCTGCGCCCCGTCCGCCGCCTCTATCGCATGCGCCGCCGCCGGGGGCTCGATCCGGCAATCCAGCTCGGCGTACAGCACACCTCGCTCTAGCGCTCGCAGATTTAGCACTGGCCAGACTGCCGGTCCCGGCGTATGAGGGCGCGCCTTTCATCGCAGGAATGATCCCATGAGCGCTCCCCTCTCCAAGCTGCGCAATATCGCCATCGTCGCCCACGTCGACCACGGCAAGACCACGCTCGTCGACCAATTGCTCAAGCAATCGGGCACGCTCGGCGAACGCGCCGCCGCGCCGGAACGCGTCATGGACTCCAATGACCTGGAAAAAGAGCGCGGCATCACCATCCTCGCCAAGAACACGGCAGTCACCTGGGGCGACTGGTCGATCAATATCGTCGATACGCCCGGCCACGCCGATTTCGGCGGCGAGGTGGAACGCGTCCTGTCCATGGTCGACGGTGTCCTGCTGCTCGTCGACGCGGTGGACGGCCCGATGCCGCAGACCTCCTTCGTGACCCGCAAGGCGCTCGAACGTGGTCTCAAGCCGATCGTGGTCGTGAACAAGGCAGACCGCCCCTCGGCTCGCCCGGACTGGGTTGTGGACCAGACATTTGATCTGTTCGACCGTCTTGGCGCCAATGAAGAACAGCTCGACTTCCCGGTTGTCTATGCCTCTGCCCTGCAGGGCTGGGCTGCGCGCGAGGCCGGCGAGACCGGTACCGACATGACGCCGCTGTTCGAGATGATCACCGAACACACGCCGGAGCCGGCCGTGGATCGCGACGGACCGCTGCAGCTGCAGGTCTCGGCGCTCGACTATTCCAGCTTTACCGGTGTGATCGGTATCGGCCGTGTCGCCCGCGGCAAGGCCGCCAAGAACCAGCCGGTTGTGGTCGCCAAGGCGGATGGCCGCCAGGTGAAGGGCCGCATCCTGCAGATCTTCGGCTTCCATGGTCTCGAGCGCGTCGAGCGCGACGAGGCCCAGGCCGGCGACATCATCACTTTCACCGGTATCGAGGACCTCAAGATCTCCGACACGGTCTGTGATCCCGAACATGTCGAGGCCCTGCCGCCGCTCTCGGTCGATGAGCCGACCCTGTCCATGACCTTCCAGGTCAATGATAGCCCGTTTGCCGGCCGCGAAGGCAAGTTCGTGACCTCGCGCAATATCAAGGACCGGCTCGATCGCGAGCTGATCCACAATGTGGCGCTGAAGGTCGAGCAGCAGGACGACGCCGACAAGTTCACGGTGTCCGGTCGCGGCGAACTCCACCTCTCCATCCTCATCGAGACCATGCGCCGCGAAGGCTTCGAGATTGCCGTGGGCCGTCCGCGTGTCGTGCTCAAGGAGATCGATGGCGAGACGTGCGAGCCCTTCGAGAGCCTGACCATCGACCTGCAGGAAGAACACCAGGGCGCGGTGATGGAAAAGCTCGGCACGCGCAAGGCCGAGATGACGAACATGGTGCCGGACGGCAATGGCCGGGTGCGCCTCGACTTCATGATCCCGACGCGCGGCCTGATCGGTTTCCGGTCCGAATTCCTGACCCTGACCTCGGGCACGGGCCTGATGTTCCACACTTTCGATCACTACGCCCCGCGCACCGGCGGCGTGCTCGGCCAGCGCCATCACGGCGCGGTCGTGTCGATGATCGACGGCAAGGCGCTGGGTTTTGCTCTCTTCAACCTGCAGGAACGCGCCAAGCTCTTCATCGGCCACGCGGTGGATGTCTATGAGGGCATGATCGTCGGCGTGAACACGCGCGAAGAGGACATGATCGTCAATCCGACGAAGGGCAAGAAGCTCACCAATATCCGCGCCGCCGGCTCAGACGAGAACATCGTGCTGACGCCGCCGATCAAGCTGACGCTGGAATTCGCCTTGGAATTCATCAATGACGACGAGCTCGTCGAGGTGACCCCGGACAGCATCCGCATCCGCAAGATCTTCCTCAAGGAACACGAGCGCAAGAAGGCCAGCCGGACCGCGGCTGCGGGCTAGCGAGCAATAAAAAGGGGCGCTCCGGGGCGCCCCTTTTCGTTTCGGGTCTGTCGTCTGGTCTAGTCCAGTCCCAGCGTTTCGCGCAGGAACATGGTCACGCTCTCGCGCTGGAAATCGCGATTGGATTTCTTCCGGAAACCATGGCCCTCATCATTGGCCAGCAGATACCAGGGATCACCGCCCGCCTCGCGGACGCGTTCCAGGATCTGTTCGGCCTCGGAGGCCGGGACGCGCGGGTCGTTGAGACCCTGGATGATGAAGAGCGGCGCCGTGATCCGGTCGGCCTGGCGGGCCGGTGAGATGTCCTCGAAGAAGGCGGACACGTCCGGATCGCGTTCATCGCCATATTCGGCGCGGCGCAGATCCCGGCGATAACCGGCGGTGTTCTCGAGGAAGGTGCGGAAGTCGGAAATGCCGACAATGTTCACACCGCCCGCGAGCCGGTCGGAGTAGTGGACCAGCGAGGCGAGCACCATATAGCCGCCATAGGAACCACCATAGACGATGACACGGTCGGCATCGAGGTCCGGCTGCTGCGCGACCCAGTCGAGCAGGGCGCCGATATCACGCACCGAGTCCTCGCGATTGAAGACATTGTCCATCATCACGTATTCGCGGCCATAACCCGAGGAACCCCGGACATTCGGCGCGATCACCGCGACACCCAGCTCGTTGAGCCAGTACTGGAAGGTCGAGGAGAAACCCGGGCGGTACTGTCCTTCCGGACCGCCATGGATGGAGATGATGACCGGGTGCGGGCCGTCACCCTCGGGACGGTAGACGAAGGCCGGCACGTCCAGCCCGTCGAAACTCTCGTATTCGATCAGTTCCGGCGCGATGAAGCTCTCGGTGTTGAGACCACCCACCTCGCTGGCCGTCCAGCGCGTCAGCTCGCCGCTTTCGACGGTGTAGACCCAGGCGTCGGACGGGGATTGTGCGGCATTGAGCGTGAAGCCGAGGCGTTCGCCATCGGCATCCCATTCCATCCCGCCGATCAGTCCGACCGGGAGTTCGGGTGAGGCCAATTCCTCACCGGTCCGGATGTCCAGCAGGCGCAATTCCGACAGGCCGCCGGCATTGAGCACATAGGCAAGTGTGCGTCCGTCCGGCGACAGGTCCATGCCCTGCACGTCCCAGCCATGATCCGGGCCGACAGGGCTCATCTCGCCGGTCTCGACATCCATGCGCATGACGCGGCGGAAATCACCCTCGGCATCCGTGACAACGAGCAGGTGTTCGCCATCGGGCTCGAATTCGTGGGCGGCATAGGCGACGTCGAGATCGGGATTGAGTTCGCGCACATCACCCGATTGCGTGTCGACGACATAGAGATCGCTGTGCGTGATCGAGTAGTAACGCATCAGAGCGATCATCGATCCGTCAGCGGCCCAGTCCCCGGGGAAGACGGCGCCTTCACCCTCGACGAGGACGCGGCGTCCATCGGGATTGTCGGCATCGGCGATCAGGATGTCCCAGTTGGGGTCGGCCTGCGTGGCGCGATACCAGGCGATCTGCGATCCGTCATCCGACCAGGAGGCGGAGCCGTTACGGGTCTCGTCCTCGGAGATCTGGCGCACATCACCGCTGGCCGTGTCGAAGGCGAAGAGCTGGTAGTATTCATCGCCGCCGCGGTCGCGGGAGAAGGCAAATTCGCCGCTCGAACCCGGGCGGATCGAGGCACCGCCCACCGGCTCGTCGTAATAGGTGAGCTGCGAGCGTGCGCCGAGCGGAGTGTCGACCCGGTGGATCTGGCTGGTCTCGCCGAACCGCGTTGAAATCAGGATGCCGCCGTCCGGCAGGAAACCCTGGAAACCGGCGCCGCGGACATTCTGGTAGGTGCGCAGGCGTTCGCTGACCTCTTCCGGAATGTCCGGGATATTGATCATCTCCAGATTGCCGCGAATGACGCGATCAGGCTGACCGGCAGGCTGGTTTTGGGCATGGGCGATGCCGCTGACAGCAATAAGGCTGGTGGCGGCGAGCATCATCAGTGATTTCATATCTCTTCCCCTCAGAAGACTTCGCCGGAAAGGCTAGGTCGCCCGGGGGGCGAAATCCACTCGGATGAAATTACATCGCGGAAAGGTTCGGCAGGCAGGTTGTGCCGCGGAATCCGCAGGCTTGCGGTCGTGCGCCCAGCGCTATCAAATGACCCCATGACCGATTTGATCACGCAAATCGCCTGGACTGTGCTGGCGCTCATCCATTTTCCGCCGGCACTCGCAGTGATCCGGCCCGGTCTGGTGCGAACGCTCTACGGGGTGGATGATGCCGGTGAGACCGGCCTGCTTCTCGTCCATCGTGGCTGGCTGTTTGCAGCAGTTTTTGCGCTCTGCATCCTGGCGGTGTTCTCGCCGGCCTCACGTCTCGCCGCGACGCTGGTGTGCGCGATTTCGATGCTCGGATTTCTCCTGCTCTACGTCCGTGCCGGCCGCCCCGCCGGGGCCCTGCGCAAGATAGCCATCACCGATCTCGCCGGCTTGCCGGCCCTTGGTTGGGTAGTCGCAAGTGAAGTCATGAGCGCCATCTAGCGCCTGGATCAGCTGAAGAGTTTCAGAGCGGCGGAGGCGAAAGCGGCATTCCGGCCCCTGGGCGACAATGCCTGTGGCTGCACACCGTGGACGAATGTGGCCAACGGACATGTGGGGGCAACTAGCAGGCGCGAAATCTGGTGTACGTCGAAGTCTAGGCTCGCCGCCTGCGACGGACAAAGAGGACAAGGAACACCAGCGCCAAGCTCGCGCCGAGAAGCATCCAGACGAAATAGTTCCGGGGAGTGGATTCATCCGGCGCAGCCAGGTCGTGTACGTCTTGAACAACCGATGAAATGTCGTCGATAGACTGGGCTTCAAAATACTGTCCGCCCATCGCCTCGGTCGCGACCCTGAATGCACCGCTGGTGTCTTCGTCCAATTCGATCCCGACCCAAAAGATCGGCAAATCGCGGTCACTCGAGATGAGCTCAGCTTCGGGCGCGCCGTCTGGAAGCGCGTCAAGTTGGGTCTCTGGCAGGTAATACAGGGTCAGATTGGAGGTGCCGCTTGCGCTCTCCGTACTCCGCGCCTCGATCGTGGTCAGGCCAGCATTGACGTCAATCGGACCGAAGACACGCCCGGTTTCATCGCCCTGGACGTCGGCGTGCAATTCATTTTCCCCGGACCAGAAGGTCAGCGCCATATCAGGTGCGAATTGACCCGGAATCTGCGGTTCCGACACAGCCAAAAGGACACCGGGGTAGGCCAGGTCCACAACAAACCAATCGCGGTCGCCAGCCGGATAGATCTCGACCGGAAATGTCACGCGGGGTTCGACCGGAACTGCCTGACCTTGAGTGTCGTTGGGCTCCCCTTCGGGTATCGCCGCAATCCGGGAGATATTGATCCAGGCGAGTTGTTCCGACGGTTTTCGCATGAGGCCGTCGAATTCGATTTCGACGGGTCCAGCGTCGAGATAACGCGCAATCCGGTTGCGAGAGGACTCGCCGAAAATCCGCAATTCAACGATGGCGTCGCTCTCAACCTCGAACCGATAAAACCCAGCTTCAGGGGCTGTGTACAGAACCTCGGGAGACGCGTCCGGGGACAGCAAAATGGGGTTCAGTCCAGTTTCCAGTGTAACCGAGTTATCGAGTGCGTCTTGGGCTGCGGTCGATGAGCTCAAGGCCCAGACCAAGATCATGGCGAGGCAGACAATGCGGATCATCTGGAGCCTCCGCAATCCTGGCCGTCCGCGCATTGTGCGAGGCCCAGCAATCGCCTCGCTCGATGCATGGCAAGTGCGGGATTGCCGTCGCATTCCTCCTCTCCGTCCGTAAGAACGTAGAGGACGTGACGATTTGCACCCGCAATGCTGGTCAGATTATTGGTCGCCTCGGTGATGGCACTGGCGAGGGGCGTCGAATAATCAGGAGACGTCTCCTCCAGAAATGCTTCAAGCGTCTGTCCGTCGCGAGTGAAATCTGACGAGTGCACACCACAACGATCACGAAAACGGGTAATCGAAACGATGTCGTCCGAGTCTTCGTCGATCTCACCGATCAGTCGCGACACGGCAGCGCGAGCGGGCTCAAATCGCTGTGCGTCAGCCATGGATCCGGAATTGTCGAGCACGATCGCAATCGCGTCTTCCAATTCGTAATTCAGCGGGATGTCGGTGCGAAATGGCGTCTGTTCCCAGTTTTGAATGGCGACTGGGTTTGTCGAGAGAACTGGAATGGTCTCCGGATCACCGTCAATGACGCGATCATCCGGGTCCGCATGAGCAATTACATAAAAGGTCGCGTCGCCGGAATCGCGGTCCCCAAGGGCTTCATTTGCATTGAAGTTAATCCGCCAGGACTCGGACAAATCATTTTGTGAGGAGTCAAAGTTTTGTACGGCATGACCCAAACTCACGCAGTCGAGTTGAACGGGCTCCGAAAAGCGCAAGACCGCCAGTAGATCACCGTCGAGTCCGTCTCGGTTAAAGCCCCTCTCCTGCACCATCACGCGCGTCAGCGCCTGGTCGAGGCTCGGCCCTGGTCCAAACGCTTCATGTTCCGCCAGGGCACGATCCAGTTTCTGATAATAGCGTCTGAGATGGCCGTGCAGGCGCAGATGATTAAGTGCGTTTATGCGTTCGATATCCGCCGAGACGACGCGAACACTTGCTTCGAGCGTGGCAAAATCAATCCTGGCTTCGACTTCTGATAGTAGGACAGCCTGAACAGCAGTTATGACCAAGCCTCGGAACATGTTGCCCCGAGATGCGGCAGCTGGAGACTGACCGGCCGGTATGCGCGCCGTCGGCACGACATTATTGCGAAGAAAATCATCGAAACTCGTCGACAAGCGTGCACTGCCTCGGCGTGCGAGATCTCGGGCGACATGTTGCGCTGCGTGCGGTTTGACCAGCACACCCATAAATGAACGGGTTGCCATTCGATATGTCAGTGGGTTGCTGATGTGACGGAAGGCAGCATGCGCGTCGTCAGCCGCCTCTTCAGGTGTGAGTTCGGTCCCCAACGCTGCCAATGGATCGGCGCCGCGATAGCAGTACCGACCCAATGGACCGGATGCGATGCCAGCGTGTAGACGATCATCGTTACGCCGAGTGTCGGCGAAAACCAGCGCACACCGGTCCTGTGCGTAGTTGGAGATCAGGTGGTTGTAGATCTCTTCCTCTGTGCCTTCGGGCATTCCGCCCCGCCCATAGCGAGGCCCGAACCAACGCCGCATTTCTTGCAGGTACGGATACAAGCTGTCCGCTGTTACGCTGTCGATGAATGCGGCCTGCTCCGAATTTGATAGGGCATTCTGTCTGGCATCGGCGAACAGACGGTCGGAATAGGCGAGCACACCCTGTATATCGGGTCCCCGGCGCCGCAATTGAGGACTACCGCCGGCGACACTCGTCCAGGCGATGCTCCCGAGCTCCCGCAAGTCCTGGTAGCGCAAGAGTGCGGATATGGCCACGCTGACGCCGAGAGGCACGCCCGCTGCAACGTCCCGGCCGGTCGTGACGCCGAAGTCCAGTAGATTATAGTAGGTTCGTCCAACAGCGGCAGAATTGATCTGGCGAACGAGCGCTTGTGAGGCACGCTGATGTTCCGCCAGCGTCTGCTGTGCATTGGCATAGTGAAGATCGACAGCGGCGCTCTCACGTTCGATTGCTATGGCCAATCCGCGCCGCAAAAAGCGAACGATGGCCCGGTCCGCAGCATCGATTTGCTCGGATCCTTCCCACCGCAGAGACAAAGTGTCTGCATCAGTGTCAGAGAAGGCAACGGAAACGAGCTCTGGCGGAAAGACGTTCGTGGCGCGCGCATCGAGCTCAAATCGTGCGTCTCGCAGACGCGATAATGCCGTGGAGTAATCGCTCCACGCCGATTCAGATTGGTCGACACCATTCTCATAGGCCTGTTCGGCTGCAGCGCGGTTCTCTTGCGCTTCTTGAATCTGGAACAGAGCATCCGGTGTTTCGCCGGGACCGATTTGTTGGTCCAGGAATTCAAGATGGTTGGCTGCGGATCGATAAGTGGCCGCCGCACCGAGAATAGCTTCTGCGCGTGTGCGTGTTTCTGGGGCCAGCGAACCAAGATCGCTCGCATCGGCCGGCAGGCCCAGAAAACCAGCCAGAGAGCCCAATGTCGGTTCGTCGTCATCGAGCAAAATCAACAGCATGTCGCTTTGGCTAACGCCCTGTCGAACCATGATCGTCATGGCTTGCCGCTGGCGTACAAGGGCCTGATGAGCCTGTTCCGCGCGGGTTCGTTCAAATCGTATCTGCGGTTCCAGAAGACCCGTTTCGATGGCCCGAACTTCAGTCAATCGTTGCAATAACTGCCGCGCGTTCTGCTCTGCCGTTTGATAGGCGGAGCGGGCCGTTTCAGCAGCCGTTCTTAGCTGGCGCAGTTGAACGAGTTCACTCGATTCCGTGCCCTGGCCTAGCGATGGAGGGGCGGGGCAGCTCGCGGCTTCGTCGGCTTGCCACGCATGGGCTTCAAAACCGAAGGAAATCGCGGCGGTAAACGCCATGGCGATACGTGGATAGGCCCAGTCTCGCATACCTGCCTCCCCTGTGACGCGAGTGGACTAGTTTACATCAATCTGCGCGAGAGTCATGAAAGGCCCGATCTTGGAGATTTTTGATCTGTGGCTGGTCGCAAGATTAAATCAACAACAGCTCGCGATTCCCGTCACATCACCTATATTCCCACACGCATTCTCCTTTCACGCTCAGAACCGGCCCGTCCATGACCGATTTTCTCCTGCTTGCCTTCACCTTCCTGATCGCCGGTGTCATCGCGGTGCCGATCGCCACCCGGCTCGGACTGGGGTCCGTGCTCGGCTATCTGATCGCCGGCATCCTGATCAGCCCGATCCTGCGCTGGGAAGGCGTGGACGTGATCTCGATCCAGCATTTCGCCGAGTTCGGTGTGGTCATGATGCTCTTCCTGGTCGGTATGGAATTGGAGCCGAAACGCCTCTGGGAAATGCGCTCGCGCCTGCTCGGCCTCGGGGGTCTGCAGGTGGGTGTCACGGTGCTGGCGGTCATGGGTATCGCCATGGCGATGGGCCAGCCCTGGCAGGTCTCGCTGGCGATTGGTTTCGTGCTGGCCCTGTCCTCGACGGCGATCGTGCTCCAGACTTTGAACGAAAAGGGTCTGATGCGCAGTGATGGCGGACGGTCGGGCTTTTCGGTCCTGCTGTTCCAGGACATAGCCGTCATCCCGATGCTGGCAATCATCCCGCTCCTCGTCCTGCCCGACCTGGTCGGGGGCGGCTATGCCGAAGCCGGCCATGCCGCCGAGGCGGCCCACGCCGACGCTGCCCACGCTGTTGATGGTCACGGTGCCAGTCACGGTGCCAGTCACGGTGAAGGTGACGGTCATGGCGAGGCGCATGGCGGGGACGGCCATGGTCCTGCGCCGAGCCTGGTGGCCGGTCTGCCGGGCTGGGCCGCGGCCCTGGTGACGCTGGGTGCGATCGGTGCGGTCATCCTGATCGGTGGTTATCTGACGCGTCCGCTGTTCCGCTTCATCGCTCGCGCACAATTGCGCGAACTCTTCACCGGCACGGCGCTGATGCTGGTGATCGGTATCGCGCTCCTGATGTCCCTGGTCGGATTGTCACCGGCGCTGGGCACATTCATTGCCGGTGTGGTCCTCGCCAACAGCGAATACCGGCACGAGCTGGAATCCGACATCGATCCCTTCCGCGGCCTGTTGCTGGGTCTCTTCTTCATGACCGTGGGTGCCGGGATCAATTTCGGCCTGCTCGCCGAGAACTGGACCGTGCTGATCGGCGCCACGCTGGGGCTGATGGCGTTGAAAGGCGTGATCCTGCTGGGTCTGGGCCATTTCTTTGGCCTGCGCGGTGCGGATCGCTGGCTGCTGGCGCTGGGTCTGGCGCAGGCGGGTGAATTCGGTTTCGTCCTCCTCTCCTTCACCGTGGCGAGCTCGGTCATCCCGGCGCCGATCGCGGACCAGCTGTCGCTGATCGTGGCCATGTCGATGCTGCTCACCCCGGTGCTCTTCATCGTCTACGACAAGCTGATCGCGAAGCATTTCTCCGGCGAGCAGGAACGCGAAGCCGACGAGATGGACGAGCACAATCACGTCATCATCGCCGGTCACGGCCGGGTGGGCGGTATCGTCAGCCGCATGCTGAGTGTTGCGGGATATCCGGCCACGGTGGTCGATTTCAGTTCGCGTCAGCTCGAGCGCCTGCGCACATTCGGCATCCATGCCTATTTCGGTGATGCGACACGCCCCGACCTCCTGCATGCGGCGGGTATCGAGGAGGCGAAACTCCTGGTTATCGCGATCGACGACAAGGAACAGATCACCGAACTCGTGCGTTATGCCACGCAGAACTGGCCGCACCTGCATGTCACGGCCCGCGCGGTCGACCGACATCACGTCTACGAGCTCTGGGAAGCCGGTTGCCGGGATATCATCCGCGAGACCTATGACAGCTCCCTGCGCATGGGCCGGTCCGCGTTCGAGGCGCTTGGCATCCCGCGTGATCACGCCGATCGCATGACGGACGCGTTCAACGAGCTCGACCGGCGGTCGATGATCGCCCTGGCCGATGTCTATGACTCGACTATTCCCGCCGAGCAGAACGAGACCTATGTGGCCAAGGTCAAGGAGATCCGCGGTCCGTGGGAGGAAGAGCTGGGCAATCGCATGAAGGCTGCCCGCGAGGCCGCCGAGGGCGCCGTCGAGGACTAGTCGGCCGGCACCGCTTCGCGCGGCCGCGAGAATTGCAGCTCGATATAGCGGGCATAGAGACCGCCGCGGGCCAGCAATTCCTCGTGCGTGCCCTGGTCCACCACCTGGCCCTCATCCATCACGATGATGCTGTCGGCATTGCGGACCGTGGCCAGACGGTGCGCAATCACCAGCGTGGTGCGGTCTCTAGAGAGGACGTCGAAGGCAGACTGGATGATCTGCTCGCTCTCTGAATCAAGGGCGCTGGTGGCCTCGTCGAGCAGCAGGATCGGCGCCTTGCGAAGCACGGCACGGGCGATGGCCAGGCGCTGGCGCTGTCCGCCGGAAAGCGTCGAGGCCTGTTCACCCAGCTGCGTGTCATAACCTTCCGGCAGGGCCTCGATGAAGCCATGCGCATTCGCCACTTCTGCGGCCTCCCGGATTTCCGCGTCGGACGCGTCGGGACGGCCGAAGCGGATATTGTCCGAGACCGAACCGGAGAAGAGCGGGGCGTTCTGCTGCACGATCGACATCGTGTCACGCAGGGCCCGGGGATCGAGAGAGCGGATGTCGACACCATCAATGGTGATGCGTCCGCCCTGGGGATCGTAGAGACGCAGGAGAAGCTGGAAGAGCGTGCTCTTGCCGGCACCGGACGGCCCGACGATCGCCACCGTCCTGGCCGGGGGGATGGCAAGGGAGACGGAGCTCAGGGCGGTATCGTCGGGCCGCGCCGGATAGGAGAAATCCACGTTTTCGAAAGCGATCTCGCCGCGCACCTCGGCAGGCAGCGAGGCGGGCTCGTCCGGCGCCGTGATGTCGGCGGTCGCGGAGAGCAATTCCATCAGGCGTTCGGTCGCGCCGGCTGCGCGCATGACCTCGGTATAGGTTTCGGTGAGCATGCCAACACCGCTGACCGCTACGAAGGCGTACATGACAAATTGCGTCATCGCGCCCGGCGTGATGGCGCCGGACTGGACCTGGACGGCACCGAACCAGAGCACGGCGATCAGGCCGGTCAGGATCACCGTGAAGATGATTGCCGTCATCAGGGCCCGTGTGCTGATGCGTTTCAGTGCAGCCTGGAAGGTGGTCTCCACCGCGTCGCCGAACCGCAGTCTTTCTTCCGGTTCGCGGGTAAAGGCCTGGACGGTCTCGATCGCCTGCAGGCTTTCGCTCGCCCGCGCTGAGGCGTCGGCGAGATTGTCCTGGCTGGACCGGGACAATCGCTGGACCCGCCGTCCGAACAGTACGATGGGTCCGAGGATGACGGGGCCGAGGCCCAGCACCATGAGGGCCAGCTGCCAGTTCACGACGACCATCAGGGCGAGGGCGCCCACCGTTGTCGCCACAGTGCGCAGCGCCACCGAGACCGACGAGCCGACCACGGTCTGGATCAGCGTCGTATCCGTTGTCAGGCGCGACAGGACTTCGCCGGTCCGGGTCGAGACGTAGAAGCTGGGGCTCAGCTCCAGGAGGTGATCGAAGACGGCGCGGCGCAGATCGGCCACGACCCGTTCGCCCAGCCGGCTGATGAAGTAGAAGCGCATGGCGCTGGCCACACCCAGCGCGAAGGCGACGCCCATTCCGGCCAGGAAATAGGCGGAGAGGTCGGGACCGAAGGCGAAGGCTGAACAGAGCTCCGCGTCCGACGCACCGCCGAAACCGCAATCCACCACCAGGCGGAAGGCGGCCGGCAGAAGCAGGGTCAGTGCCGAGGCGAGCACCAGGAAGAGGGCGAAGGCCAGCAGGAGAGCCGGGTAACGCAGCACATAGGGCACCAGGCGGCGCAGGGGCTGCAGGCTCTTGGCCTTTTCCCGGTGTTCCGCGTCGCGCTCGAGTTCCGCGGCGAATCCGGAACCGCGATCAGCGTCCGCGGATCGGGCTTTTGCAGTCTGGGTCTCGGACACGATCTCTCTCCGGGCTCCGCGGTGGAGCCGCTGCCTGTGTCTCACACTTGGGGCTGTTCGCTCAGATCACAAGCCGTTTCAGTGCGGTTTGCGGGCGATGAAGAAGGCAGCGAGGCTCTTTTCCTTCTGCCAGCGATGCTCGATCTCGAAGCCGGCATCGATGAGTTCGGCTTCCAGCTCGTCGGCGGTGAAGAAGCGCACCAGCGGAATCTTGCCCAGCCATTGGCCAAACGGCAGGACCAGTCGCAGCAGCGGCATGCGGCCTTTCAGGACCGCCGTGCTCGAGACGAAAACCCCGCCCGGTTTGACGGTCCGGAAGATCCGGCGGACCGCACCCTTCCAGTCGTCGAGCAGGTGAAGAAGGCTCAGTGCCAGCACAGCGTCATAGTGATCGTCGGGCAGATCCAGCGCCTCGAAGCTCGATTGGCGGTAAGTGATGTTGGAGATGTCGGCTGCGTCGGTCTTGTCCTGCGCAATGCGCAGCATCTCGCCCGAGACGTCGGTGGCCAGGATGTGTCTGACATGGGGCGCGTGCAGGATCGCCGTCGATCCGGTCCCGCAGCCGATTTCCAGCACGTCGCTCTCGGGCGTGAAGGCGTCGCGTGTCCGTTCCAGCTTCGTCTCGTAGGCGGCTTCGTCCTTGATGGGCTGGCGCGCGTATTTCTCGGCGGCCCGGTCCCAGAAGGCGGCTTCGTTTTTCATGGTGTCATCCCTGTTCGGCGGGTTTGGACCCGCTGCTCATTGCGTTGATGTTCTGATGTACATATACGTAATTCGAACATAAAGAGCTGAAAATCCGATATCTGGTATACGTGAATCAATGAATTGGCAGGCGATCAATTTTGACTGGAACCAGGTGCGCAGCTTCCTGGCGACCGTGGAGGAAGGATCTTTTTCCGCTGCAGCGCGCGCACTTGGTCTCACCCAGCCGACGCTGAGCCGGCAGATCACCGCCCTGGAACAATCACTGGGCGTGACCCTTTTCGAACGCGGCCACCGCTCGATGGGCGTCACCGAGGCGGGTCTCGAACTGCTGGAACATGTGCGGGCGATGGGCGAGGCGGCGGGCCGGATCTCGATCGCAGCGTCGGGCCAGTCCCTCGAGATCGAGGGCCGGGTCACCCTGACCTGTACCTCTGTCATGGGCGCGTATTTCCTGCCGCCGGTGATGGAGAAACTCCGCGAGCGGGCTCCGGGCATCATCGTCGACATCGTGGCGTCGAATGATGTGCGTGACCTGAAAAAGCGCGAAGCAGACATCGCCCTGCGCCATGCGCGTCCGGAACAACCCGACCTGATTGCCCGGCTCTTGCGGGAAACCACGGGCGGTCTCTACGCCTCACCGGCCTTTCTCGACCGGGTTGGACGGCCGTCGACGCCCGAGGAGGCCGCGAAGCTGGACTTCATCGGCTTCGACCAGAATGAACGGGCCTTGCCCTATTTCCACGAGATCGGATTGCCCCTGGGTCTGGAGAATTTCAAGATCAGTTCCGGCAGCGGCGAGGTCGAGATCGCGATGGTGGAACAGGGGCTGGGCGTGGGCGTCCTGACAAAGGACGTGGCCAGCTTCCATCCCCATCTCGAACGCGTCCTGCCTGACCTGCCGCCGATCATGGTTCCGGTCTGGCTGGTCACGCACAGGGAATTGCACACCAGCCGGCGTATCCGGCTGGTCTTCGATCTTCTCGCGGAGGAGATTTCGAGCTGGAAGCCCGGCTGATCAGTCGGTGCTGACGAAGGCCTTCTCGACGACGAAATCGGCCGGGGCGGCATTCGAGCCTTCCACGAAACCGCGATCGAGACAGATCTGTTTCACATCCTTCAGCAGGCCTTCGGAGCCGCAGATCATCACGCGATCGATCTCCGGGTCGAGTGCCGGCACACCGAGATGCTCGAACAGCTCGCCGGAATTGATCATGTCGGTGACACGACCCTTCACCGGACCTTCCTCGCGGGTGACCGAGGTGAAATGCACGAGTTTCTCGGCCGCCATCTCGCCGATCAGCTCGTCTTCCTTGGTCGCGGCGACAAGTTCATTGCCATAGGCCAGTTCCGCCGTTTCGCGGCAGGTATGGGTCAGGATGACCTGGTCGAATTTCTCATAGGTCTCCGGATCGCGCACGAGGCTCGCGAACGGCGCGATACCCGTGCCCGTCGAGACGAGATAGAGACGCTTGCCCGGTTTCAGGGCATCGAGGACCAGCGTGCCGGTCGGCTTGCGCCCGAGCAGGACTTCATCGCCCGGCTGGATGTGCTGGAGGCGGGAGGTCAGCGGACCATCCGGCACCTTGATCGAGTAGAAATCCAGCGCTTCATCCCAGAAGGGGCTGGCCACCGAATAGGCGCGCAGCAGGGGTTTGCCGTCTTCCTTGGGCAGGCCGATCATCACGAATTCGCCGGAGCGGAACCGGAAGGAGGCCGGCCGGGTAATCCGGAAATGGAAGAGACGGTCGGTATAGTGTTTCACCGACAGCACGGTCTCGACCGTGTAGGGGCCGGGCTTGGCCGAGATGGAGTTTTTCGCGGGCGCGGGCGTTGTCATGACATTCATGGGTCTACTCAAGAAATGGAGCGAAGGCGTTAAGCCGACGCTCGCGGCGCTTCGGTAACGGTCCAGGCGGGGACAGGCAAGCCCCGGCTTTCGAGGAATTCCGGATTGAACAGCTTGCCGGCATAACGCGCGCCGGCATCACACAGCATGGTCACGATGGTCTTGCCGGGTCCCAGATCGCGCGCGAGACGCATGGCGCCGGCGATGTTCACACCGGCTGAACCGCCCAGCGACAGGCCTTCCTTCGCGATCAATTCGTAGAGGATAGGCAGCATCTCGGCATCCTCGACCCGGTAGGCATGGTCCACCTCGAGGCCTTCCAGATTGCCGGTGATCCGGTTCACACCGATGCCCTCGGTGATGGAGGAGCCTTCGCCTTTCAGCTCACCGCGCGTGAAATAGTTGAACAGGGCAGCACCCGCCGGATCGGCCACGCCGATGGCAATATCCGGATTGAAACTCCGCAAACCCGCTGCGACCCCGGCCAGCGTTCCGCCGGTTCCGGCGGCGCAGATGAAGGCGTCGACCTTGCCCTCGGTCTGTTGCCAGATCTCCGGGGCCGTCGTCTTTTCGTGGGCCCTGCGATTGGCGAGATTGTCGAACTGGTTGGCCCAGATGGCACCTTCCGGTTTGCTCGCATCCAGTTCCTCGGCGAGGCGCCTGGAATAGTGCACGAAATGATTGGGGCTCGAGAAGGGCGCGGCGTCGACCTCGACAAGTTGCGCGCCGAAGGAACGGATCGCGGCCTTCTTCTCCTCGCTCTGGGTGCGGGGCATCACGATGATGACGTCATAGCCGAGTGCACCGCCGACCAGGGCCAGACCGATACCGGTATTGCCGGCCGTGCCTTCCACGATCGTGCCGCCGGGACGCAATGTGCCGGCCGCCTCGGCCTCGCGCACGATATTGAGCGCGGCGCGGTCCTTCACGGATCCACCGGGATTGAGAAACTCGGCCTTGCCGAGGATCTCGCATCCGGTCTGTTCGGACGGACCATCAAGACGGATGAGCGGCGTATTGCCGATCAGGTCCAGGACATGTGTGTGTGACACCGAAGCGCCCTTTCATTCGTATGCAGCCGGCAATCGTGTGGGGCCGGACCCGCAATCTATTCCGCTGCGACGCGCTGGGGCAGGTGAATGCCGCACTCGGTCTTGTTCTGTCCGACCCAGCGTCCGGACCGGATGTCGCCGCCCTCGCGGGCCGGTGCCGTACAGGTCCAGCAGCCGATGGACGTGTAGCCCATATCGGTCAGGGGGTGTCGCGGCAAATCGTAGCGCTGGAAATAGGCATTGATCTCATCGGCGGAAAGATTGGCCAGCGGATTGACGCGGATACTGCCATTGACCCGCTCCACCACCGGCAGGGACAGCCGGTCGCCGCCGTGGAAGCGTTTCCGCCCCGTGATGAGGGCGTCGTAATCCGTCAGGGCCCTGTCGAGCGGGCGGGTCTTGCGCAGGGCGCAGCAGGCATCATTGTCCCGCGACCAGAGCCGGTTGTCCGGATCTTCCTGTTCCACTTCTTCGGCGTCGGGCGTGAGCACGCGGACATTGGTCAGGCCGAGGCGGTCCACGAGTTCATCGCGATATTGTTCCGTCTGTGCGAAATGCCGGCCGGTATCGAGGAAGAGCACGGGCGTGTCCGGATCGATCTTGCTGACGAGGTGCAGGCCGATGGCGGCTTCGGCTCCGAACGAGGAGAGGATGGCGATCTTGCCATTCCAGACCGAACCGATGGCGTCGCGGAGAATGTCCAGCGGTTCCATGTCGCGATAGCGGGTATTGAGCTCGGCGAGATCGATCCTTGCCGACGCCGGTTGCTGGGGCGCGCGGGCACGCTGGCGCAACACGGTCGGCGCGCTGTCATTCGCGGGTTGGTAGCGCACGGAGAAGCGTTCCATCGCGCGGGCCCAGTCCGTGTCGAGATCCTTGCGGTCGGGCAGGATCTCGTCGAAGCCGACACGTTTCAGGAATTGCGCCTGGTCCGGGATGAGATCGCCGGTCGCGCGCAGCCGGCCGCGATAGTTCAGCCGGTTGCGGATCTGGCTGGCCAGGGTGAAACCGCGGCCATCCTTGAAGGACGAAAAATGGATGTCGACGATTACGGCATGTTCGATCTGGCCGGCTACGGACTGCCAGTCATCGCCGGCGTCGAGCAGGATCACGTCGCCGCCGCCAGAAGCGAGCTGTGCGTCGACGAGGTCGTGGCTGTCGGTATCCAGTCTACTGGTGAGCATAGATGGCCTCCTTGAAGACATCGGCGCCGGTGCGGCGAAGCGTGTCGATGAAACGCTCGCCGGTCTGGCGCAGATCGAGATAGGCATGAAGGATGCGGGCGATGGCGCCGGGCACGTCCTCGCCGGCAAGACCCTTGCCGACAATGGCGCCGATTGCGGCATCCGCGCCGAAGGCGCCGCCCAGGGTGATCTGGTAGAATTCCTCGCCGCGCTTGTCGACACCGAGCACGCCGATATGGGCGACATGGTGATGGCCGCACGCATTGATGCAGCCGGAGATCTTGATCGTCACATCGCCGGCGGCATCGGCCAGGCCATCGGCCTCGAGGCGTTCGGAAATGGCCTGCGCCACTGGGATGGAGCGGGCATTGGCGAGATTGCAGTAGTCGAGCCCCGGGCAGGCGACGATATCCGTCGCGAGACCGGCATTGGCGGTCGCGAGATCGGCGGCCACCAGGCCTGACCAGACAGCGTAGAGATCCTCATTGCGCACATGCGGCAGGATCAGGTTCTGGTCCGGCGTGACCCGTACCTCGTCGAAACCGAAGCGTTCGGCGAGGTCTGCGACCGCGTCCATCTGGTCCGCTGTCGCATCGCCGGGCGTGCCGCCGATCGGTTTCAGCGAGATCACCACGCTCGACAGGCCGGGCGTGCGGTGGTCGCGGCGATTGCGGCCGAGCCAGCGCCGGAAGTCCGCCTCGCCCGCATCGGGCAGGGCGCTTGCTTCAGTCACATCGGGTGCCTGGAAGAAGCCGCGGATGCGGGCGATCTCGGCAGCGTCCAGATGCAGTTCGCCGTTGCGGATGAAACCCCATTCCTCGTCGACCTGGCGCGCGAATTCCTCCGGGCCGAGCGCGTCGACCAGAATCTTGATCCGCGCCTTGTAGAGATTGTCCCTACGGCCGTGCTGATTGTAGACGCGGAGGATTGCGGTCAGATAGCTCAGCAGGTCCTGCGGCTGGAGGCCGTCGCGGATCTTGCGGGCGAGGCGCGGCGTGCGGCCCTGGCCGCCACCGACCCAGACCTCGAAGACCGGATTGCCGGCAGCGTCCTTGACGATCTGCAGCCCGATATCGTGCACGCGAATGCCCGCACGGTCTTCCTCGGCGCCATTGACGGCGATCTTGAACTTGCGCGGCAGGAAGGTGAATTCCGGGTGCAGGGTCGACCACTGGCGGATGATTTCCGCCCAGGGCCGGCTGTCCTCGATCTCGTCGGCTGCGGCGCCTGCGAACGGATCGGCCGTGGTATTGCGGATGCAATTGCCCGAAGTCTGGATGGCGTGCATTTCAGCATCAGCCAGCAATTCCAGAATTTCCGGGATATCCACCAGGGATGGCCAGTTGAACTGGATGTTCTGGCGGGTGGTGAAATGGCCGTAACCGCGATCATAACGCCGCGCGATCTCGGCCAGCGTTCGAACCTGGGCGCTGCTCATCGTGCCGTAGGGGATCGCCACCCGCAGCATGTAGGCGTGTAGCTGCAGATAGACGCCATTCATCAGGCGCAGGGGTTTGAACTGGTCCTCGGTGAGACGGCCATCGAGGCGGCGCTTGACCTGGTCGCGGAATTCCGCGATCCGTTCGCGCACAATCCTCTCGTCATACTGGTCGTAGCGATACATCAGGCGGCTCCCAGGAGGCGCGTCGATCCCGCGCTGGGACCGCCCAGGCGAATGCTCTCGCGGCGCCATTTCTGTCCGGCCGGCGAGTCGTCCTCAAGCTCGATGATGTAGGGGCCGACGGCGATGCCGAATTCCGTCTCGGCGACCGGGAGCAGGGCCGTCGCGGCCTCGTCGGTCAGTTGCTGGGCGTCGAGAATTTCGGTCGACCACTGGCCTTCGGCCGTGCGGTAGATGACCCGACCATCGGTCAGGCGGTTCGCGGTAAGCGCTTTCATGCGATCTGCTCCGCCGCGTCTGCGGCCTGTTTCGATGTCGCCAGGGCGGCCGTCTCACCGACGATGATCACGGCGGGCCCGGTGATAGTTTCCGAAATGACGAGGTCGGCGAGACCGTCGAGCGTGCCGGTCATGGTGCGTTGCCGGTCAGTTGTGCCGTTCTCGATGATGGCGATGGGGGTGGAGGCGTCGCGGCCCGTCTCGATCAGCTTGCGCCGGATTTCCGGAGCTGCGCCGACGCCCATGTAGAAGACACCCGTCGAATTGGGAGCGGCCAGCTGGCTGTAATCGGCGTCCGGCCCGTCCTTCTTCACCACGCCGGAGGCGAAGGTGACGCTCTGGGCATGGTCGCGATGGGTGAGAGGCACGCCCGCCGAGGCTGCGCAGGCGATTGCAGCCGTGATGCCGGGCGTGACCTGGACCTCGATGCCGGCGGCTTCCACCGTGGCCATTTCCTCGCCGCCGCGTCCGAAGATGAAGGGATCGCCGCCCTTGAGGCGCACAACGCGCAGGCCGCGCCGGGCGTGGTCGATCAGGATATTCTCGATGGCGTGCTGGGGCACGGGGTGATGACCCTTGGTCTTGCCGACATCGATGCGGATGGCATCGCGGCGCGCCAGGTCCAGCACGCCCTGGCTGACCAGGCGGTCAAAGACGATGACATCGGCCTCGCGCAGGAGGCGGGCGGCCTTGATGGTGAGCAGATCCGGATCGCCCGGACCGGCTCCGACCAGGTGCACAATGCCTGTAGACTCGCCCGTCTCGCCATTGAGTTCGCGCAGCATTTCGCGCCGTGCACCGGCGGTGTCGCCGGACAGGGCGAGGTCACGGGCCTTGCCGCGCAGGGCGCGTTCCCAGAAAGCCCGGCGATCGTCGAACTTGTCGAAGACCGATTTCACCGTCGCGCGCAGCTCACGGGCGAGGTCTGCGATGACGCCGATACGTGCGGGCAGGACGCGTTCGATCTCGGAGCGGATATCGACCGAGAGCACGGGCGCCGCACCGCCGGATGCGACGGAGACGACGATCCCGTCACGATCGATCAGGGCCGGGGTCTGGAAATCGGACCCGGCCGGGGAGTCGACGATATTGACCATGGCGCCCAGGCCGCGGGCCTGTCGCGCCAGGCGGGCGATGGTGAGATCGTCACCGCCCGCAATGAAAACCAGGGTCGCGCCACGAAGATCCCGCCGGTTCGGCTCCCGGCGGATGAGCTGCGCATATTGGGCGATATCCGCAGCGACAGGATCGTCATTGGCACCGGTGAACCACTTCAACCGGGCCGGGGAGTCGAGGAACAGGCGTGCCTTTGCCTCGGCCATGGGGCCATGGCCGATGACGATGACGGTTGATCCTTCCAGAGGGATGGAGGCCGGAAATACACGCATTGCTCTGATCCAATCCTGCGCCTTCGTGGCGCGACGGATTGAATATTTCTATTGATTGTGCTCATTACAAACGACGATTTATGGGTTTTGGGTTTAGAAAAACTAATCAATGTCCGGATCCTCGCGCCTCCCTCCGCTGAACTCCCTGCGTGCCTTCGAAGCGGCAGCGCGGCTCGAGAGTTTCTCCCGTGCCGCGGACGAGCTGTCCGTCACGCCCGGAGCGATCAGCCAGCAGATCCGGCAATTGGAGGATCATGTCGGCGCACCGCTCTTCATCCGGCAGGGCCGCACTCTGAGTCTCACCGATGCCGGTCGTGCCGCCGCCAACACCACGTCGGACGCGTTCGAACTGCTCGAGCGCGCCGTCGCCATCATGCGTCAGCCGGCGCAGAAACGCCGGCTGACAGTGAGTGTCGCACCGTCCTTCGCCGGCAAATGGCTGGCGCCGCGCCTGCACCGTTTCCAGGAGCGAGCACCGGAAATCGAGGTCTGGATCTCCGCTGCCAGCGAGCGCGTGGATCTCGCCGCCGGTGCTGCGGATCTCGCCATCCGTTACGGGCCCGGTGGTGATCTGACCATCGAGGAAGACCGCCTGCTGTCGGAGGAGGTCCTGCCAGTCTGCAGTCCGGACCTGCTTCGGGACAGCGAGCCGATCCGCCAGCCGCGGGACCTGGCCGCCCACACCCTGCTGCACGATGCCTCGCCAGAGAGCGATGTCGACGGCGCCGATTGGGGTGCCTGGCTTGCGGCGCGCCGCATCCGGGGGCTGGAGACCAGCGGCGGGGTGAGGTTCAACCAGTCCGCCCTGGTGATCGATGCGGCGGTTGCCGGTCGGGGCATCGCCCTGGCCAAGCGGGCGCTCGCGCAAAACGACCTGGCGTCCGGTCGACTGGTGGCGCTCTTCCCGGACGGGGTCTCGCCGGTGCGCTCGGCCTATCACATCGCCACGGCCCGGAACCGCCCGCTCAGCTCGGATGCCCAGGCCTTCATCGCCTGGCTGAAAGACGAGGCCCGCCATCACGAGGCCGGGCTGGACGAGTTGTAGGGTGCCGGCTCGATCCGCTAGCCTTCGTCCAGCGAGAGGAGGCCGCCGATGATCGGATATGCGACCCTGGGGACAAACCGGTTCGAAGCGTCTGCCGAATTCTATGACGCGCTGCTGGCAGAGTTCGGCGCAACGCGCGTGATGGAAAGCGACACGACCATTATCTGGGCGACCGGGATGGACCAGCCCGCTCTTGCGATCATCAAGCCCTTCGACGGCAAGCCGGCGAGTGTCGGGAACGGGTCGATGATCGGTCTGGCCATGTCGGGCCGCGAGCAGGTCGAGGCGGTTCACGCCCTCGCCCTGGAGCTGGGTGGCACGAATGAGGGTGATCCGGGGGTGCGGGGCGAGGGCAGTTTCTACGCCGCCTATTTCCGCGATCCGGACGGCAACAAGCTCGCCCTGTTCCACATCGGCTGAGAGCAGGTTCACAACTGGTCTCGTTACCGATCACATTTTGCGACTCACTATCATCCGCAAACATATGTGTCGCGGTGCACGGTTTTGCCCTGAAATCCGCTTGACCGGCAGGGTGGGGACGGTGCGAATATGCGCGGACTTGTCGGGCCTTTAGGGTCTTTTCGAGCCTGTTTATCCACCGGTGCAGGGACCGGGGTGGGGGAAGAATGAAGCCGACGAATACCAATGATCCGGACTATTTCCACAAGGTGGTGGATTGCCAGTGGGCCTGCCCGGCCCACACTCCCGTGCCGGAATATATCCGGCTGATCGCGCAAGGGCGTTTCACCGACGCCTATATGGTCAACCGCCGTTCCAACGTGTTTCCGGGCATTCTCGGACGCGTCTGTGACCGCCCGTGCGAGCCGGCCTGCCGGCGCGGCCGGGTGGAAGAGGAACCGGTCGCCATCTGCCGTCTCAAGCGGGTCGCCGCGGATCATCGCGACGAGGTCTCGCACCTCATCCCGCCGAAACCGGCCAATACCAATGGCAAGAAGATCGCGCTGATCGGCGCGGGGCCCGCCTCGCTGACAGTCGCCAATGATCTCGCTCCGCTGGGCTATGCATGCACGGTTTTCGAGGCGCATCACCGCGCCGGTGGTCTGATGATCTCCAACATCCCCTCCTTCCGCCTGCCGGAGGAAGTGCTGGATGAAGAGATCGGCTATATCGAGAATATGGGTGTCGACATCCGGCTCAATCACCGGATCAACAGCCTCAAGGACCTTCTGGCGGAAGGCTATGACGCCGTCTTCGTCGGTTCCGGTGCCCCGAAGGGCAAGGACCTCAAGATCGAGGGCCGCGAAGAGGCTGCCGCCAACATCCATATCGGTATCGACTGGCTGGAAGCCGTCGCTTTCGAGCACACAGACAAGATCGGCGACCGCGTCCTGATCATCGGTGTCGGCAATACCGCGATGGATTGCTGCCGGACCTCGCTGCGCCTGGGTGCCAGCGATGTGAAGGTCATGGCCCGCAAGCCGCGTGAATTCTTCAAGGCCTCGCCCTGGGAGCTGGAAGACGCCGAGGACGAGAATGTCGACATCGTCGTCAATCACTCGCCCAAGCGTTTCGTCGTCGAGAACGGCAAGCTGACGGGCATGGAATTCGAGCTCATGGAATACGAGCTCGACGAACGCGGCCGCATCACCGAGACGCGGACCGTCGGCACCAAGATCATCCCGTGCGACGACGTGATCCTGGCGATCGGCCAGGAAAATGCCTTCCCCTGGATCGAGCGCGATATCGGTATCGAGTTCGACAAATGGGGCGTGCCGGTCGTTGACGAGACGACCTACCAGTCGACGCTGGACGGCGTGTTCTTCGGCGGCGACAGCGCCTTCGGTCCCAAGAACATCATCTGGGCGGTCGAGCACGGCCACCAGGCCGCGATATCGATCCACAAGCATTGCGAAGGCAAGTCGATCGAGGACCGCCTGCCGCGCGGCGTCAATCTGGCCTCGGCCAAGATGGGCGTGAACGAGTGGCAGTATTCGAACGCGTTCGACGCCTCCGACCGCCGCGAAATGCCGATGGTCGAACTCGACAGCCGGTTCAAGAACCTGGTCACCGAGGTGGAACTGGGCTTCACCGGCGAGCAGATCCTCACTGAGGTCCAGCGCTGTCTGAACTGCGATGTCCAGACCGTGTTCGAGGCGCCGCTCTGCAAGGAATGCGATGCCTGCCTCGACATCTGCCCGGTGGATTGCCTGTCGATTGTCGAGAACGGCGAGGAAGCGGATCTCCGGACCCGGCTCAAGGCGCCGGCCAAGAATCTGGACCAGGACCTCTACGTCTCCGAACCGCTCAAGGATACCGGCCGGGTGATGGTGAAGGACGAGGATCTCTGCCTGCATTGCGGCCTGTGCGCCGAACGCTGTCCGACCGCCGCCTGGGACATGCAGGACGCGGATATATTCATTCCTCACGTGCGTGAGGAAGCTGATGGAGTAGCGGCGGAATGAAAGATGTCGCCGACAATATGACCCAATCCCGCGTCAATGACTTCGTTATCAAGATCGGCAATGTGAACGGCACCGGCTCGGCCAGTGCCAACGGCCTGTTGATGAAGGCGATCTTCCGCATGGGCGTGCCCGTGGTCGGCAAGAACCTCTTTCCGTCCAACATCCAGGGCCTGCCGACCTGGTACGAGATCCGCCTGACCAAGGACGGCTATATGGCCCGCTCCGGCTCGGCCGATTTCGTGGTGGCCATGAATGCCGAGACCTATGCGCAGGACCTCGCCGAGGTCTCGCCGGGCGGTTACCTCCTCTATGACAGCACCTGGCCCAGGCCGGATCTGCACGACCGCGCCGACATCACGGCGATCGGCGTGCCGCTGGCGCGCATGTGCAATGCCGAGTTCGACAATGCCCGGACCCGGGTGCTGATGAAGAACATGGCCTATGTCGGTGCCGTCGCCGGTCTGACCGGCATGGATATCGAGATCATCCGCGGCATGGTCGAGGAAATGTTCGGCACCAAGGCACACCTGATCGAAGCGAATATGAAGGCGATCAATCTGGGCCTGGACTATGTGCGCGAACACTATCCGGATCCGCTGCCGCTGCGCGTCGAGCCGATGGACCAGACCGCCGGCCACATCATGATCGACGGCAATACGGCGGCCGCGCTCGGCTGTGTCTATGCCGGAGCGACCTTCGGCGCCTGGTATCCGATCACGCCCTCGACCTCCCTGATGGACGGGTTCAAGGGGTTCTGTGAAAAGCTGCGCGTTGATCCGGAAACCGGCGAGAAGAAATTCTGCATTATCCAGGCCGAGGACGAGCTCGCCTCGATCGGCATGGCCATCGGTGCCGGCTGGAACGGCGCGCGTTCCTTCACCCCGACCTCCGGTCCGGGCATTTCCCTGATGAGCGAATTCATCGGCTTTGCCTATTACGGCGAGGTGCCGGTGGTGTTGTTCGACGTCCAGCGAGCCGGACCATCGACCGGTCTGCCGACGCGGACCCAGCAATGCGATCTCACCCTGGCGGCCTATGCCAGCCATGGCGACACCAAACACATCCTTCTCTTCCCGGCGGATCCGAAGGAATGTTTCGACATGGCGGTCCTGTCCTTCGATCTGGCCGAACGTTTCCAGACGCCGGTCTTCTTCATGACGGATCTCGATATCGGCATGAATGACTGGATGGTTCCGGAATTCGACTGGGATGACAGCTATCAGCCCGACCGGGGCAAGGTCCTGTCGGCCGAGGATCTGGAAGCGATGGAGAAATTCTATCGCTACGAGGATCGCGACGGCGACGCCATTCCCTACCGGACCATTCCGGGCGTGCATCCGAAGGGCGCCTATTTCACCCGCGGTTCCGGCCATAACTGGAAGGGCGGCTATACCGAGGACAGCGATGAGTACAAGGAAGTGCTCGACCGTCTGACGCAGAAGTGGAAGAACGCCGCCGATCACGTGCCCGCACCGGTCATCGTCGAGGCGGCCCAGCCCACGCGGCGCGCCATCATCTCGGTCGGGGGTTGTGACGGTGCTGTCCTGGAAGCGCTCGACCGGCTGTCCGAACAGGGCGTGCATGTGAGCTATCTCCGCGTCCGCGGTTTCCCGTTTAACGCCGAGGTGGACGCCTTCATCGACGCCCATGACGAGGTCTTCGTGGTCGAGCAGAACCGGGACGCGCAATTGCGAACCCTGCTGGTCAACGAGACGTCCGCCAGCAAGGACAAGCTGATCTCCGTGCTGGACTATGCCGGCATGGCCGCCAATCCGAAATTCGTGGTCGAGGGCATCATGGCGCACCTCGAGCTGGAGGAGGCCTGACATGACCTCGATGCCCAAACCGCTGATCGACAAACACCTCCCGCGCAATGGTCGCGGACTGACGGTGCGTGATTATGAAGGCGTGATGTCGACGCTCTGCGCCGGTTGCGGCCACGACTCGGTGACCGCCGCGCTGGTCCATGCCTTCTGGGAGCTGGACCTGGCACCGGAAAGCGCCGCCAAGGTGTCCGGTATCGGCTGTTCGTCCAAGACGACCGCCTATTTCATGGGTCAGTCGCACGGCATCAATTGCGTGCATGGCCGGATGCCGTCCGTGGCGACGGGCGCCAATGCCGTGAATGATGATCTGCATTACATCGGAATTTCCGGTGACGGCGATTCCCTGTCGATCGGTTTCGGCCAGTTCGCTCATGCGATCCGACGCAATCTCAACATGCTATACATCATTGAAAATAATGGTGTTTACGGGTTGACCAAGGGGCAATTCTCGGCGTCGGCCGATATCGGCACG
Organism: uncultured Maricaulis sp.; assembly: GCA_965228215.1. Classification (GTDB taxonomy): domain Bacteria; phylum Pseudomonadota; class Alphaproteobacteria; order Caulobacterales; family Maricaulaceae; genus Maricaulis. The sequence continues at coordinate 1,606,386 of OZ245800.1, forward strand.
AAATCGAAAAAGGGCATCGCCAACGAACAACCGCCGATCGATCCCTGCGTCCAGGCCCTGACCCTGGGTGCCGGTTTCGTGGCCCGCGGATTCTCGGGCGACAAATCCCAGCTCATCCCGCTGATCAAGGCCGGGCTGATGCATAAGGGTTTCGCGCTGATCGACGTGGTCTCGCCCTGCGTGACCTTCAACGACCATGCCGGGTCCACGAAGAGCTACGCCCATACCTACAAGTATTATCACCCGATGGTGCATACCGATTTCGTGGCCGAGGCTGAAGCGATCACGGGCGAATATGCCGAAGATGGCGTGATGCAGGTCCAGATGCATGACGGCACCTATCTGCAATTGCGCAAGGTGAAGGACGATTACGATCCTCGCGATCGCGGCCAGGCCATCGAGACGCTGATGCAAGCGGGCGAGAACGATCCGGAAGTGAAGACCGGCCTGCTCTATCACTGCGAGGACCAGCCGGACATGCATGCCGCGAACAATCTGCCGAAGACACCTCTGAATGCGCTGCCCTTCGACCAACTCAATCCGGGGTCCGCAGCCCTCAAGAAACTCCAGGCACGCTATCGCTGATTTCGCTACGGCGTGAAGCCCGTCAGCCGATCCTGTCAATGACGGGGTCGTCGCCGTCTGCTTCGCGGCGGGCGGTGAAGTCTGTTGCCGCGATCTCGTTCAAGCTGATGTGCAAGAACCAGTGGGCCGCCTCATCGCGCACCGGTGAGTGATTGACCTGCCAGCAGGTGTCGCCCTCCTGCCAGAGACCTCGAGCTCCGGCGATATGCCCGTCCCGCAAGCCTGCGTCGAACAGGAGAACGGCCTGGCGGCAGAGTTCGCTCAGCCCGGTATCGTTCAGGTCTCCGAGTACCCCCAGTCCGGGAACGCGGGCCTGCAGGCCCGGGCTGGCCGCGACCACCACGAGCGCGTCCTCGGTCCGGTCGAGAACAAGGCAATCGAAGGGGCTGAACCGCACAGATGAGAGGAAATCATCGAAGACGGCGCGGGTGCGCGGGTTCTCGCACAGGCGCTGGATGGCCTCGGCAACCTTGGGTGAGGGGGTGGCGGAGCCGGCTTCGATACGCGAAATATAGGTCTGGCTGACGCCGGTCAGTTCGGCGAGAGCCCCCTGGTTCAGGCGGAGGCGGGTGCGGAGGTAACGTACTGTTTTCGCCCAATCCATTGCCGTCATTTCGCGAAAGTTCAAACCAATTTGGTACTCCTGATTTGTAGGTCGCGGCCGTTCGGTTTGGCAATTGCAAAATATGAATAAGTTATCAGATCAGACACAGGAAACCCGGCGGCCGGAACCGCCGGGTTTCGCCTGGGTTGTATTTGGTTGCGATCAGAACAATCCGACGACCTGGCCCTCGTCATCCAGACCGATGCCCTCCGCAGACGGCACCCGGGGCAGGCCCGGCATTGTCATGATCTGACCGCAGATCACCACGATGAAACCGGCGCCGGCCGACAGGCGGACTTCGCGGACCGGCACGGAGTGATTGGACGGTGCCCCGCGCAGATTGGGATCAGTCGAGAAACTGTACTGGGTCTTCGCCATGCACACGGGCAGATGCCCGAAACCGGCCTCTTCCCATTGCCGCAACTGGTCGCGGATCTTCTTGTCCGCCAGAACTTCATCGGCCCGGTAGATCTGCTTGGCCACGGCCTCGATCTTCTCGAACAGGCTGAGCTCGTCGCGATAGAGCGGCGCGAATTGTGCGACACCGCCGTCGATCATCTCGACCAGGCGCGTTGCGAGTGCTTCCGTGCCGGCGGAACCGTCGGCCCAGTGACGGCACAGCACCGCCTCGCTGCCCATGCTCTCGACATAGGCCCGTAGCGCCTCGACCTCGGCGTCCGTGTCACTGGAGAAGTGATTGATCGCGACGATGGCCGGTACGCCGAACTTGCGGACATTCTCGATATGGCGACCGAGATTGGCGCAGCCCTTCTTGAGCGCCTCGACATTCTCCTCGCCCAGCGCGTCCTTGCTGACGCCGCCATTCATCTTCAGCGCGCGGATGGTGGCCACGATGACCACTGCCTCCGGCGCAAGACCGGCCTTGCGACACTTGATGTCGAAGAATTTCTCTGCACCAAGATCCGCGCCGAACCCGGCTTCCGTTACGACATAATCGGCCAGTTTCAGCGCCGACCTGGTGGCGATGACCGAATTGCAGCCATGAGCGATATTCGCGAACGGACCGCCATGGATGAAGGCGGGGTTGTTCTCGAGCGTCTGCACGAGATTGGGCTGGAGGGCGGTCTTGAGCAGGACCGTCATTGCGCCGTCCGCCTTGATGTCGCGGCAGGTCACCGGAGACCGGTCGCGGCGATAGGCGACAATGATATTGCCCAGCCGTTCCTGCAGGTCTTCCAGATCATTGGCCAGGCAGAGAATGGCCATGATCTCGGACGCGACGGTGATGTCGAACCCGGCCTCGGACGGAAAGCCGTTCGCGACGCCGCCGAGCGAACTGACGATCTCGCGCAGGGCCCGGTCATTCATGTCCAGGACGCGTTTCCAGACCACGCGGCGTTGGTCGATCTCCAGCGCATTGCCCCAGTAGATATGGTTGTCGATCATCGCCGACAGGAGATTGTGCGCCGAGGTGATGGCGTGGAAGTCGCCGGTGAAGTGGAGATTGATATCCTCCATGGGCACGACCTGGGCGAACCCGCCGCCGGCAGCCCCGCCCTTCATGCCGAAACACGGGCCCAGCGAGGGTTCGCGAATGCAGATGGCGGCCTTCTTGCCGATCCGGTTGAGCGCATCGCCCAGTCCGACGGTGGTGGTGGTCTTTCCCTCGCCTGCCGGCGTGGGGTTTACGGCGGTGACGAGGATAAGCTTGCCGTCCGGCCTGTCCTTCAGACCGGCGATATAGTCCGCCTTGAGCTTGGCCTTGTCATCGCCGTACTGCGCGAGGGCACTGGCCGGAATTTCCAGCTTTTGTGCCACGTCCCCGATCGGCAGCATGCTGGCTGCGCGCGCGATTTCGATATCGCTCTTCATGCGTTACGTCCCCTGTGGATGGATATTGTTATCTGATCAGTCAGCCGGCTCCGCGAGCTTGCGCAGGGCGGCCGCCACGACCGGTTTGAGCGCGTCCGGATCCGCGTCCAGCACAGCGAGTATCCCCTCGCGCATGCGCGGTTCCCAGAAACTGCGGATGTGACCGGCGATGCCCTCTATGGCCTCGTCCTCGGAATAGGGCTGGAAGAAATCGGCGATCTGGTTGGCCATGCGAATGAGGGTCTGCTCATTCATGACATCTCTCCCTGGTCGAAGCGCACCGCTGCGCCCTGGCGGTCGCGGCTGGCAAGCGGAAGCTCAAGCGCCGCCGCGAGATCGAGGGCCAGCCCGGTCGGCGCTGATACTGTGGCAAGGCAGGCAGCGCCGAGACGGGCGGCCTTGAAGACAAGCTCGAAACTGCAGCGGCTGGACAGGACCACGAAACCGGGTGTGGTTTCGCCACGCCGCAGGCGCGCGCCGACCAGTTTGTCGAGGGCATTGTGCCGGCCGACATCCTCGCGGATGTCGAGGATCCGGCCGTCCAGATCGCACCAGGCTGCAGCGTGGACCGATCGTGTCTGCGCGTTCAAAGCCTGGGCTACTGGCAGGGCTTCGAATGCGGCTGCGATCGCGCTGTCGGTTACATCGATGCCGGGGCGTGCAGGCAAGGTGGGGCGATGCAGTTCGGCCAGGCGCTCCACACCGCACAGGCCGCAGCCAGTGCGCCCGTCGAGGGCGCGACGGCGGATACGGTCAGTCTGGAGCGCGTCGGGCGATGCCGTGACATCGGCGGTCATGCCCTCGGGCCAGGATTTCACCGCGACACGTTCGATATCCTCTGCCGAGCGGATAGCTCCCTCAGTCAGGGCGAGCCCCACAGCCAGGTCCTCGAGATCGGCGGGTGTGGCCATCATCACGGTCCAGGCCTTGCCGTTGAAACCGATTTCGACGGGCACTTCCTCGGCAATACCCCATTCCGCCCCGGACTGGCCGGAGGCGGAGACGCCGGTGCGGCGGCTGGTTGAGGTCTGTACGAGGGTCAATCCACACCTATTCCGCAGCCGGGGCGACACGGACCGTGTCATCGGCCCGTTTCTCGCGCTCGGACTGCCAGTCCGACGGCATGTTCGAGGGCGCGACCTCCACGGCCGTCACCTTGTATTCCGGGCAATTGGTCGCCCAGTCCGACAATTCGGTCGTGACGACATTCGCTGCGGATTCCGGATGGTGGAACGTCGTGTAGACCACGCCCGGCGGCATGCGGTCGGAGATCACCATGCGGATAGTGATGACGCCCTTGCGGCTGGACAAGGAAACCATGTCGCCCTCGGCGAGACCACGCATCTCGGCATCGGCCGCATGCATTTCCAGCACGTCCTCGTCATGCCAGACCGAGTTGGACGTGCGACGCGTCTGGGCGCCGACATTGTATTGGCTGAGGATGCGGCCGGTGGTCAGAAGCAGCGGGAAGCGACGCGTCGATCTTTCCTCGGTTGGAATGAATTGCGTCAGCATGAACTGGCCCTTGCCGCGCACAAATCCGTCGACATGCATGATCGGCGTGCCCTCGGGCGCGGCGTCATTGCACGGCCATTGTACCGAGCCCTCGCGGTCCAGGCGGTCGAAGCTGACACCGGCGAAGGTCGGGGTCAGGGCCGCGATCTCGTCCATGATGTCAGCCGCTGCGGCGTAGGGCATGTCGTAGCCCATGGCCCGGGCGAGGCGGCAGACCGTCTCCCATTCCGAGAGGCCCTGTTTCTCGGGCATGGCCGGGCGCACGCGATTGATGCGGCGTTCCGCATTGATGAAGGTGCCGTCCTTCTCGAGGAAGGATGTGCCCGGCAGGAAGACGTGCGCAAACTGGGCCGTCTCGTTCAGGAAGAGATCCTGCACGACCACGCAGTCCATTTCGCGGAAGGCCGCGACCACATGCTGGGTATTCGGGTCCGACTGGGCGAGGTCCTCGCCCTGGACGAAAATCCCCTTGAAGGACCCGTCGATGGCTGCCGAGAACATGTTGGGAATGCGAAGTCCCGGCTCATCGACCAGCGGTACGCCCCAATAGTCGGAGAACTGGCTGCGGGTCGCGCCGTCGGAGACATGGCGATAACCGGGGAATTCGTGTGGGAAGGAGCCCATGTCGCACGAGCCCTGGACATTGTTTTGCCCGCGCAGCGGATTCACGCCCACGCCCTCGCGGCCGATATTGCCGGTGGCCATGGCGAGATTGGCCATGCCCATCACCATGGACGAACCCTGGCTGTGCTCGGTCACGCCCAGACCGTAATAGATCGCGCCATTGCCGCCCGTGGCGTAGAGCCTGGCGGCCTGGCGCAGCGTCTCCGCCGGCACGCCGGACACATCCTCAACCGCTTCCGGTGAATTCTCGGGCCGGGCGATGAACTCGGCCCAGCGGCGATAACTGTCATCCTCGCAGCGTTGAGCGATGAAGGCCTCGTCGGCGAGGTTTTCCGTCACGATGACGTGGGCCAGCGCATTGATGACCGCGACATTGGTGCCCGGCTGCAGCTGAAGGTGATGCTGGGCCTCGATATGCGGTGAGCGAACAAGATCGATCCGGCGCGGATCGATGACGATCAGCTGCGCACCCTCCCGCAGACGGCGTTTCATGCGCGAGGCAAAGACCGGGTGTGCATCGGTCGGATTGGCACCGATCACCAGGATCACGTCGGCCTTGGCGACCGATTTGAAATCCTGGGTGCCGGCCGACGTGCCGAATGTGGTCTTCAGCCCGTATCCGGTCGGCGAGTGGCAGACCCGGGCGCAGGTGTCGACATTGTTGTTGCCGAAGGCCGCGCGGACCATTTTCTGCACGACATAGACTTCCTCATTCGTGCAGCGCGAGGAGGTCACGGCACCGATGGACGCCGGTCCGTGTTCGGCCTGGATTGCCCTGAACCGCTCGGCGGCAAAACCGATCGCCTCGTCCCAGCTTACTTCCCGCCAGGGATCGGTGATGCGGTCGCGGACCATCGGGCTGAGGACACGATCGGGATGGCTGGCATAACCCCAGGCGAAGCGGCCCTTCACGCAGGAATGGCCTTCATTGGCACCGCCATCGATATCGGGCGTCATGCGCACGACTTCATCACCCTGGAGTTCGGCGATGAAGGAACAGCCGACGCCGCAATAGGCGCAGGTCGTTTTCACCTCGCGTCGTGGCTGGCCCTGTTCCACGACGGATTTTTCCATCAGCGTCGCCGTCGGACAGGCCTGGACGCAGGCGCCGCAGGAGACGCATTCACTGTCCAGGAAACCCTCGTCCAGACCGGCCGAGATATGGGATTCGAAACCGCGTCCATCGACGGTCAGGGCCAGCGTGCCCTGGACCTCGTCGCAGGCCCGCACACAGCGCGAGCAGACGATGCATTTCGACGCGTCGAACTGGAAATAGGGATTGGAGGCGTCCACACCCTCGGACAAATGGTTCTCGCCCTCGAAACCGTAGCGCACCTCGCGCAGCCCGACCTCGCCGGCCGTGTCCTGCAGTTCGCAATCGCCATTGGCCGAACAGGTCAGGCAATCCAGCGGATGATCCGAGATATAGAGTTCCATGATGCCGCGCCGCAGGGATTGCAGCCGGTCGGTCTGGGTCTGGACCTTGATACCCTCGGCGACAGGCGTCGTGCACGAGGAGGGCGTGCCCTTGCGACCCTCGATCTCGACGAGACACATGCGGCAGGAGCCGAACTCCTTCAGCGTGTCCGTGGCGCAAAGCTTGGGAATACGGCTACCGGCCTCGGATGCGGCACGCATGATGGACGTGCCTTCGGGAACCGTGACCGAATGCCCGTCGATCTCCAGCGTGACCTGGCGGTCAGCGGATTTGGCGGGCGTTCCGTGATCATTCTGTCTGCGGCTTGCCATGATCCTATCCAGCCTCCGTTTCCGGGGTGCGGGTCCGGAAATCCTCCGGGAAGTGCCGCAGGGCACTCATCACCGGCATCGGTGTGAGACCGCCCATCGCGCACAGGGAGCCGTCCGCCATGATGGTGCAGAGCTCCTCGACGAGTTCGAGATTAGCCTCGACATTCTCGCCGGCCCGGATCTTCGCAATCGTTTCGTGTCCGCGCACCGAACCGATACGGCAGGGCGTGCACTTGCCGCAGCTTTCCTCGGCACAGAATTCCATGGCGAACTCGGCCTGGCGGGCCATGTCCACTCTGTCGTCGAACACCACTATACCACCATGACCCAGCATCGCCCCGGCGGCCGCAAAGGTCTCGTAGTCGGTGGCCAGGTCCAGCCCGTCGGCCGGCAGATAGGCACCGAGCGGGCCGCCAACCTGAACGGCGCGGACCGGACGTCCGGACAGCGTCCCGCCGCCGAACTCCTCGATCAGGGTTTTCAGGCTGATGCCGAACGGCGCCTCGAAGAGCCCGCCCCGGCGGATATTGCCGGCGAGCTGGAAGGCCTGCGTGCCGCGTGACCGGCCCTCACCGAGGGCGGCGTAGGCGTCGGCACCCTCCGCGAGAATGCTGGGCACGCTGGCGAGGGTGAGCACATTGTTGACGATGGTCGGCTTGCCGAAGAGGCCCTCCAGGGCCGGGATCGGCGGTTTCGCCCGCACCTGTCCGCGCTTGCCCTCGAGGCTTTCGAGCATGGCGCTTTCCTCGCCGCACACATACGACCCCGCGCCGCGGCGCAATTCGATATGAAAGGCGCGGCCGGATCCGAAAATATCATCACCCAGCGCGCCCCGGCTTTCCCACGCCGCGAGCGCCTCGCGCATGGTCTCGATGGCGTGCGGGTATTCCGATCGCAGATAGATGAAGCCGTGGGTCGCGCCGACAGCGAGGCCGGCGATCACCATGCCCTCGATCAGCGAGGATGGGTCGCCTTCCATCAGCATGCGGTCGGCGAACGTGCCGCTATCGCCCTCATCGGCATTGCAGCAGATGAATTTCTGGTCTGCCTGTGCCCCGGCGGCCGTCTTCCACTTGATACCGGCCGGGAAGCCCGCGCCACCGCGGCCGCGAAGCCCCGACTCGGTGACGATGGAGACGATGTCGGCCGGGTCGATCGCGAGCGCCTTGCGCAGGCCCGACAGCCCGCCGGTCGCTTCATAGGCTTCCAGGTCGACGGGATCGATCAGGCCGCAGCGCTGGAACAGGAGACGGGTCTGGGCCTTCATCCAGGGCAGGTCGTCGATCGGGCCCAGCGCGCGGGGATGATCTGCCGGAAAGTTTCCGGCGACCAGTTCGCTCGCCTCGGCCGGGGTCAGCGGGCCATACCCGTGGCGGCGGCCGTCGCGTTCGATCTCCAGCATCGGTTCGAGCCACAACATGCCGCGCGAACCGGTCCGCACAAGCTGGATATCCCCGCCGGCATCCTGGAGCGCGCGGGCGACATCATCCGCACCGACGGACAGGGCCGCGGCATCGCGCGGCAGATAGAGGCGTTGCGGCTCAGCCATGTTCGCGCTCCGCATGCCGGGTCTGGAGGAGGTCCGCCGTGGCGCGCCCGATCAGGCGGTCGCCGACGAGGGCAGCCGGGCCCAGCGCGCAATTGCCGAGACAGAACACGGTTTCCAGCGGAATGCCGCGTTTTTCCAGCTCGCTGGCCAGGGCTTCACTGCCCACGGCCTGGCAGGCTTCGGCACGGCACAGTCTGACCGGCTCATCTGCCGGACGGTCGATCCGGAAATCGGTGTAGAAACTGCGTACGCCATGAATTTCGGCGCGCGACAGGTTCAGACGCTCCGCGATGACTCGTGCAGCATCGTCCGAAACGGAACCGCATTCGGACTGCAGGTCGTGAAAGATTTCTAGCAATGCGTCGGCTCGGTGATCGTACTTTGCGCACAATCGCTCAGCCGCGCCGGTATCGTCGCGCGACAAGCCTCACTCCCCGGATATTTATCTCGTTGCGCGCAGCATACCGCGCTTTCGGGCGATGGAAATGGGGGAAGTGACCTATACGTCAACTCCGTGATTATTCCGGGGTTAGTGGCCCATTTTTGCGGTGGCGTAAAAGAACCAGTTGGTCAAACAGGCAGGGCGAGGTTATATTATATAACATGCCGGAAACCCGGCTGGCGTTCCGTCGCGTTACGGAGATGCCTCATGGCGACAATGGCTATCGAAGCCGGCAGCCGGGAGATCCACTGGCCTTCCGTGATCCGGCATTACAGACTCTCCAAGGGTCTGCAACAGGCGGCTCTCGCCCGCGATCTCAATGTGACCCAGACCATGGTGTCGCGCTGGGAGGCGGGTGTTTCTGCACCCAGCCTGCGCATCCGCGAAAGCCTGTTCGACCTGATCTGGGCCGACACGTCCAGCCTGTCCCGGGACGTCTGGCTGGACCGTATCCGCCGCCATCCTGCCATCGCGCTGGTTGTCGATGATCGCGGCCTGCAGGTTGCGGCGAGCCGCGGTCTGCTGCGCAGTCTCAAGGTGATGCGGACAGATATCGAGATGCGTTACCTGCACGAATCCTTCCGGGGTGATTTCGTCGACCTGTTCGATGCGTTGTGCGCGTCGGGGCTGTTCGAGGGGCGGGTTGCGTCGGCCGAAAGCGTCGACCTGTTGCAGTTCACCGGACCGGATGCCCGCCTGAAGCGGATCTATTCACACGGTCTGCACCGTCCGGTCTTCATGTCTCACCAGACCATTCTCTGGCTGGCCTCCGGTGCCGAGGTAAGCCGGGAGATCGCCCGGGATGTCCGCAGGAAACTCGGCCGGAAAATGTTGATCCGGAGGGCGGTCTGATGGGGTCAGAGCACGACGACCTGGTTGAAGCGGAGATTGCCGACTGGCCGGAGCGCCTCCGCCAGTACCGGCGCATCCGCAAGCTCAAGCAATCATCCCTGGCCGAGGATCTGGGCGTGACGCAGGCGATGATCTCTCGCTGGGAATCCGGCCGGGCCCAGCCGGGGCAGGCGATGCGGGCGCGGCTGGGCGAACTGACCGAGCCCGACCCGGCCGCAGCGCCGATGGTCGGCTGGCGGGATTTCGTGCGGCAGAACCCGACCATGGCCGGCGTGGTCGACGAGACGGGCATCATCGAAACGGTCAGCGAGGGCGTCCTGCGCGAGATCGGTGTGGGCCGCGGCGAGATCGAGGGACGACACATCGCCGACATACTGGAAGGCGATTTCATCGCCCTGTTCGACCGATTGAGCGCCGAGGGTCTTTTCGAGGGGAAGATCGCCGGCGCCGAGACTGCCAGCACGGTCTGCTTCCGGCGCTCGTCCGGCGGCATGACCCGCCTGTACGTGCACGGTCTGCACTGGTCCAGGCAGGCCGAGGATGGCCGTATTCGGTGGATTGCCTGCGGCGCACCGGTGGATGAAGAGGAATTTCTAAGCCTGTGTAGTGACTTGGGCGGGCAAATAGAGATAATCTCAAAAAGATAAGGACCCGAGGGGGGCCGATTTTGGTTGATGACATCAATCTGCCGGTTTCATCGAATAAGGTGAACTGGCCTTCGGTGATCCGGAATTTCCGGATGTCCAAGCGCCTCAAGCAAGCGGCGCTGGCAGCCGATCTAGTTGTGACCCAGGCCATGATCTCACGTTGGGAAAACGGGGAATCCGAACCTCCTGAGCGTGTGAAGCGCCGGATGAGCGAGCTTGTCCAGGACGCGTTCGTGGTGGCGCCTGCGCCCACCTGGGTGGACCTGGTCTCCATGAATCCCGCAATCGAATTCGTCACGGATTCCATGGGCATGCTGAAAGCGATCTCGCGCGGCGCGCTAGATCTTCTTGGCATGGAGCGCGAACAGATCGAGGGTCGGCAGATCAAGCAATTCATCGGCGGGGATTTCGCCCAGGCCATGGACACGATCCGCGACAAGGGCATGTTCCAGAACAATCTCGCCTTCGCCCAGAGCCTCGGCAAGATCGAGATCAATGTGCCGTCCGGCCTGCGCACCGAATTGATGGACTTCATCCACTGGCCGCGCATCTCGCAGGCCCGCTCGACCTATTGCGTGCACTCGGCGGCGGTCCTGACCGAGCAGCAATATACCCAGCGCCTCCAGCAGCGCGGCGAGAAGGTGACGTCGCGCCAGACGTTCTGATCCCCGTCATCACGGCATGAAAAAGGGCGGCTCGCGGGCCGCCCTTTTCCGTTGGTCGCGTGGGCGACCCTATTCGGCGCGCTGCTCGTCGCGGAGGGCGCGGAATTCATTGCCCTCATACCAGTTCGGCCAGTCTTCCGAATTGGCGATGCGCGAACCGACATTGAAGAACAGGGTCACGTCCTCGACCATGCCTTCCATGTTCCAGGACGGATCGTATTCATCGCCCGGTGCGTGATAGCGGTTGGCGCGGTAATCGGCGCCCATCGCGGCGCCGGCTTCATTACCGCCTTCGCGCAGGTCGAAACCACCATCGGCATACAGCATCGGCACGCCCTGCTTGGCGAGCGAGATGTGATCCGAGCGGTAGAAATAGCCGGCTTCCGGGTTCGGGTCCGGCACGATGTAGCGGTCCTGGGCGGCGGCTTCCTCGGTGAGGATGTCCTCGAGCTCGGACGCGCCATAACCCACAACGACCACGTCGGCAGACCGGCCGGTCGGCAGCATGGCGTCGATATTGATACCGCTGACCGTGTCGCGCAGCGGCACGATCGGGTTTACGCCGTAATAGGCCGAGCCCAGCAGACCGGATTCCTCGGCGGTGACGGCCAGGATCATGATGGAACGCTCGGGCGGATTGGCTGCGAAGGCCTCACCGATCTCGAGGATTGCGGCGGTACCCGTCGCATTGTCGACGGCGCCGTTATAGATGTGGTCCTCGGTGTCGAAGCGCAGGCGCTCACCGATATGGTCCCAGTGCGCCGTGTAGAGCACGTATTCGTCCGGACGCTCGGTACCGCGGACGACGCCCACGACATTCCGGCTGTCCATGGTGCGCGTGGTATTGCGCAGCGTTCCTGACGCGGTCAGGCCATTCATCGGTACGGCTTCGAAACCCGGCTGGGATGCAGCGGCGGTCAGGGCGTCGAAATCGAGGCCGGAGAGATCGAAGAGACGGCGTGCCGCACCCTCGGAAATCCAGCTCTCGACGCCGGCAAACGTGCCTTCACCCGGCTCGCGGGCCAGGTCCAGCTGGGAGCCTGACCAGGAGCCCGACACCACGTTCCAGCCATAGGAGGCCGGTTCGGTCTGGTGGATGACGATGACGCCGTCGGCGCCCTGGCGTGCGGCTTCCTCGAACTTGTACGTCCAGCGGCCGTAATAGGTCATGGCGCGGCCATTGAAGATGCCGGCGTCCGGATTGGCGAAACCGGGATCATTGACCAGCATGACCACCGTCTTGCCCTCGGCATCGACGCCTTCATAGTCATTCCAGCCATATTCCGGAGCGACGACGCCATAGCCGACGAAGACCAGTTCGGTGTCGGTGATCGAGACTTCATCATCGGCGCGCTTGGTCCAGTAGACGACATCCTCGCCCATTTCGAAGCCGAGCGGTTCGCCATTGTGAGAGATGTCGAAACCGGAATTCTCACCGTCCAGTGTCACTTCCAGCAGGGAGACCGGCTGGAAATAGCTGTCGCCATATCCCGGTTCCAGGCCAATGCGGACCATTTCGTCGGCGATCCACTGGCTGGACTGGACGCCGCCTTCCGTGGCGGGTGCCCGCCCCGCGAAAGCGTCATCAGCCAGGGTGGAAATGCGCATGCGCAGATCCGCTTCATTGATGTCGGACGTAGAAGTGACCGCGGCGCTCTCCGTTCCGGCCGGAGCCGCTTCCGGGGCGTCGGCGGTGTCGGTGCCGGCAGGCTGCGAACAAGCCGCAAGCGTGAAGCCGCCGATAAGGGCAGCGTAAAGTGTGGATTTCATATTCTTCCCCAAGATCATGCATCAAGCATTGCGGCTATCCTGCACTCGTAGGCCTGACTGGCAAGACTCTGGCGACAGACGTCTGAAGTGATTGGGATTTGACCAAACCTGAATGGTCATTCATGTTTGCCTCTTGCGACATCCGCTGCACTGTCCCTAGAGTGGCGGCACAAAACAGGGGAGAGAGAATGGCGGATCAAACTGCGGCGACCGGTCCCGGCGCCCAGATCAGCAACGGCTATCGCGCCTACGTGCTGTTCATGCTGATCGTGGTCTACACGTTCAACTTCATAGACCGCCAGATCATCGGCATTCTCGCCGTACCGATCCAGGCCGAACTGGGCGTGTCCGACACGATGATGGCGGCCATGCGCGGCCTGTCCTTCGCGCTTCTCTACTCGACATTGGGTGTTCCGATCGCCTGGATGGCCGATCGCTATAACCGCGTCCGCATCATGACGGCTGCGCTGACCATGTGGTCCTTCATGACCATGGTCTGCGGCATGATCACCACGCCGGTCCAGCTCTTCTTTGCACGCATGGGCGTGGGTGTCGGCGAGGCGGGCGGTGTCGCCCCGGCCTATTCGATCGTCTCGGATTATTTCCCGCCGGAACAGCGGGCCCGTGCCCTTGCGGTCTATTCCTTCGGCGTACCGATCGGCAGTGCCGTCGGCATCATCTTCGGCGGCGTGATCGCCACGGTGCTCGACTGGCGGGCGGCCTTCGTGATCGTCGGCGCCCTCGGCATTGTGCTTGCCCCGATCTTCCTTCTCACCACGAAAGAGCCGGAACGCGGACAATTCGACGCCGGTGAACGGCCCAAACCGGTCGGTTTCGGCCCGGTATTCGAGACCCTGCGCCGGAAGAAGAGTTTCTGGCTGCTGAGCCTCGGCGCGGCCTGTTCCTCCATGATGGGCTACGGTCTGTTCGCCTGGATCCCGGCCTTTCTGGTCCGCTCCTTCGGCGATGCGCTGCCGGGCTTCTTCAGCTGGGCGCCGAGCTTCCTGGTCCCCGAAGGCGCACCCGCGCTGCTCTACGCAGCCTATTTCTACGGTTTCGTCGTCTTCGTCGGCGGACTTGTCGGTATCTGGATGGGCGGCGTTCTCGCTGACCGGCTGGGGGCTGCCAAGAAGGCCAATTACGCCCGCATTCCGGGCCTGGCCTTCCTCGCCGTCGCGCCCTTCCTGATTGCCGGCACACTGTCCAATTCGCTGCTGGTCATCTTCTTCGTGATGCTGATCCCGACAGCCCTGTCCCTGGCCTGGCTGGGGCCTGTGCTGGCGGCTTTCCAGCACATCGTGCCGCCCAATATGCGCGCCACGGCCTCGGCGATCTTCCTGCTGATCAACAATCTGATCGGTATCGGTCTCGGTGACCTTTTGCTGGGCGCGATGTCGGACGGCTTCGCCTCGCAATTCGGCGATGAATCCCTGCGCTATTCCATCCTATGCGGTGGTGTCTTCTACCTGGCCGCGTCGGCGCTGCTTTTGTGGGCATCACGCTATCTGGACAATGACTGGGAAGTCGACGCACCGGCAGAGGCGGCAGAACCGGACAATGCCTGACGCCTGGACGGAGCATTTTTTCACCACCGCAGACGGTCCGCGCATCCATTATCGCGATTACCCGTCTGCCGGCGACCCCGCCGGCGTGACGGTCATCTGCCTGCACGGGCTGACGCGCAATGTGAAGGATTTCGAGGATCTCGCACCACTCATCGTCGAGACGGGGCGCCGAGTGATCGTGATCTCCCAGCGCGGTCGCGGCCGGTCTGAACCAGACCCTGTGCACGAACGCTACCAGCCGCTGACCTATGCCGGTGATGTCATGGCGCTGCTCGACGAGATCGGTATCGATCGCGCCGTATTCGTGGGCACGTCGATGGGCGGATTGATGACGATGATCATTGCCGCCCAGGACTCGCAGCGCATCGCCGCGGCAGTGATCAATGATATCGGACCGGAGATCGCGCCCGAGGGCATCGCCCGCATCGTTGCGAATGTGTCGAGCCGGGATCCGGTCACGACCTGGGAAGAGGCGGCCGCCCGCTCGCGCGAGTCCAATCTCGCCGCCTTTCCGAAACGGGCGGATGACGCAGGCTTCTGGGCGGATTTCGCGCGCAAGACCTGGATCGAGGAGGATGGCCGCATCCGCCTGGATTATGACGGTGCGATTGTCGAACAGATGGGTGCCGCTGATGACCTGCCGGACCTCTGGCCGTTCTGGGCGCCGTTCGCCGGTTTCCCGACCCTGCTCGTTGTGGGCGGCATCACTGATCTCATATCGCGGGACACGATCGCGGAAATGCACCGCCGCGCGCCCGGCATGAAAGAGGTCGTGGTGCCAGATGTCGGCCACGCGCCCTTCATGACCGAGCCCGAAGCCCTGGCCGCGATCCAGCAATTCCTGGCGGAGTGTGACTAGGCGAGCGCCCGGCTGATCAGGCCCGCATCAGGCTTTTCATTCCAGAACAGTCTCTGGCCGTCTGCGCCGTCGAATGCGACTGCACACACATTGCCGGTTTTCACCTTGGCCTCGGCCTCGGGACCGGTCGTCGCGGCGTACATGTAGCGCAGGATCCCGTTGGAGGTGATGACGAGGGTGAGGTCCTGTGCGGCGGCGTCACGCATGCTGGCCAGCGCATTGGTCTCCAGATCGGCCTCGCTCGGAGACCAGTCAGCGCCGGCAGGGCGACGGTGATGCTGGTCCCATTCCGCCAGTGCCTCGGCACCGAATTCGGCCTTGATCTCGTCATTCGACTTGCCGCCCCAATTGCCGTAATCGATCTCGCGCAGCCGGTCGTCGATGGCGATCTCGCCGCTGAACCCGGTCAGCGCCGCAACGATCTCCGCGGCGCGTCGCGTGCGCTTGAGCGGCCCGCAGATGATGCGGCCGGGAGTCAGACCGGCCTCTTTCAGCGCTTCGCCCAGGGCTTCGGCCTGGGCCTCGCCCGTCTCGACCAGGGGCAGGTCCTCGCGGGCTCCGACCCAGACGACCTTGTCGCCGGGAGCGAAAGTATTGCCGTGGCGGGCGAGCAGGATGCGCGTCATTCGACCAGTTCTCCCTCGCGGGCGATGATGTCCTCGACCCGGACTGCATCCTCCGGGGCGTCGACGGACCAGGCGGACCGGCCGCGATAATCGGTCAGCACGACCCGGATCGGGATGCCGTTTTCCAGTGCCCGCAATTGTTCGAGGCTCTCGGTGAGCTCGAACGGGCTCGGTTCGAGCGCCACGATTTGTTCCAGCGTCTCGCGGCGATAGCCGTAGAGACCGATATGCTGATAGGTCGGCGCGCCCTCGGCGGGCTTGCGCCGGAAGGGGATGACCGCCTTGGAGAAATACATCGCGTCCATCGCCTTGTTGAAGACGACGGTGGTGCCGCTGGCAGAGCCTTTCGCCTTGGCCTCGCGCATCATGGCTTCGGTATCCGCCGGCAGTTCGACAGCCGGTGTCGCCATGGCGAGGCCGGGATCGGCGCGCATCGCTTCTGCCACGCCGCCGATGACCCAGGGCGGGATGAGGGGCGCATCGCCCTGCACATTGATGATGATCTCGGCATCGCTTTCCAGCCGGCGCATTGCGTCCAGCGCGCGCTCAGTACCGTTGCGGCATTCCGAATCGGTCATCACCGCTTCACCGCCGGCAGCCTCGACCGCGTCGAGAATGCGCTGGTCGTCTGTCGCCACGACCACGCGATCGACACCGTCGGCCGCGGCGGCGATACGCCAGACGCGTTCGATCATCATGCGGCCGGCGATCTTGGCGAGCGGCTTGCCCGGGAAACGGGTCGAACCGTAGCGGGCGGGGATGACGGCGAGGACAGACATGGCAACTCCCGGAATATGCGGCGCTTGTTTCACATCCTGCCGGATATGACCACAGCCGGCCGCCTCCGACTTCACGCGGATTTGATACCGCTATTCGTTTCCCGCGGCCGGATTACAAGAGGTTCATGTGTTTTACGCACTTACCCCTGATAAAACTGGCAATCTGCGCATTTGCTACTTTTTGCTGTTGCCCTGTGACGGGGCTTATGCGGCGAATGGCAGTTGCGAGCGGGGGAATATCATATACGTTAGCCCCCAAGGCGTTGAAGGCTGTAGGCTTTCGACGTGGGACAGGTGAGGGAGATTCAGGGTGAGGGAATTATTGGTCATCGGCGTTTCAGGCTTGATGCTGACCGGTTGCTCCACTTTGGGCATTGGCGGCAATGGCTTCATGGGTTTCGGTCCGGACGCGCCGGCCACACAGGATGTGGCCCAGCTCGAGATCGACGAATCCAGCGACTTTGTCTGCCGCCGCATGAAGATCACCTCGTCGAATGTCCGCCGCGAGATCTGTTTCAGCCGTCGTGACATGCGCGAGCGCGAGTCCACGTCGCGATCGCTCGTCCGAGAAATCGAAGGCATGAATCGAGGGCCGTAGCGCGCCAGTTTTTCCGCGCGGCCGACCAGGGCCGCGGACGTGTTGATGGATTACCCCGAACGCCCGGCCTTGAGGCCGGGTGTTTCTGTTTGTATTCCCACTCCACGAAAATGGGGCAAGACATGCGTCACTTCCTAACCACAGCCGACTGGAGCCGGTCCGAATTGCAGGACATGCTGGACCGCGCCGCGCGCTTCAAGGCCGGTGCAACAAGCCGCGCCCTCGAGGGCAAGTCGATCGCTCTGGTCTTCTTCAATCCCTCCCTGCGGACACGCTCATCCTTCGATATCGGTGCGCACCAGCTGGGCGGCCATGCCATCGTTCTGGATGCCAAGGGGGCGACCTGGCCGATGGAATTTGCCGACGGTGCTGTCATGGACGGCAGCGAAGAGGAGCATGTCCGCGAAGCCGCCCGTGTCCTGTCCAGCTATGTCGACCTGATCGCCATCCGCTGTTTCCCGGACTTCAAGGACTGGTCTGCCGAACGCGAGGACCCATTGATCTCTGCCTTTGCACGCCATGCGACCGTGCCGGTGATCAACATGGAAACCATCGTCCATCCCTGCCAGGAACTGGCGCACATGCTGGCGCTGCAGGAGCGGATCGGCAGTGTCCAGGACAAGACCTATCTGCTCACCTGGGTGCCCCATCCACGGCCGCTCAACACGGCCGTCGCCAATTCGGCCCTGCTGATCGCGTCCAAGTTCGGCATGAATGTCCGCCTCCTGGTTCCGGACGAGGTCTACCGGCTCGACGAGCGCTATATGGGCGCCGCCGAACGCTTCGTGGACGAGGGTGGTGGTTCCGTCACGCTGACAACGGATGTCGAGGCCGCCTACAGCGGAGCGGATGCGGTCTATGCCAAGAGCTGGGGTGCTCTGCCCTTCTACGGCAATTGGGATGCTGAGACCGAGTACCGGGCCAAGGGCGCGGATTTCATGATCACGCCCGACAAGATGGCCCTCACGAACAATGCCGTGGTCTCTCACTGCCTGCCCATGCGGCGCAATGTGAAGATTGCCGATGCAGTGGTCGACAGCCCGGCCTTCATGGGTATCGAGGAGGCGGCCAATCGCCTGCACGTCCAGAAGGCCGTGATGGAGCAGCTGGCAGGGCAGGGGACGCCGTCATGAGTGCCGACACGCCCCAGGTCCGCGATACCATCGTGCAATTGCTGTCGCACATGCGCGACGGCAAGGAGATCCGCGAATACCTGCATCGATTTTCCGGTGTGGAGCAGGAACGTTTCGCCGTGATCAAGATCGGCGGTGCGGTGATCCGGGATGATCTCGAGAGCCTCGCCGCAGCCCTGGCCTTCCTGCAGACCGTCGGCCTCTCGCCGATCATCGTGCATGGCGGCGGCCCCCAGCTGGACAAGGCCCTGGCCGAGGCCGGTATCGAGGCGGAGCGCCACGAAGGGCTGAGGGTCACGCCCGATGCCGCCATTCCAGTGATCCGCGAAACGCTGACGCGGGCCAATCTCGCCCTTGTCGATGCCATCCGCGCGGCCGGCGGCCAGGCCGCAGCCATCCCCGGCGGGGTGTTCGAGGCCGAGCTCAAGGATGCCGACCGGCTGGGCCGCGTCGGTGAACCCAGCCGGGTGCGTCTCGATCTCGTAGCGGCGGCGGCGCGTGCCGGCCAGGCCCCCGTTCTGGCGTGCCTCGGCGAGACGGCCGATGGCCGCCTGGTCAACGTCAATGCCGATGCCGCCGTGCGCGCGCTCGTACACGAGCTGCAGCCCTATAAAGTGGTCTTCCTGACCGGAACCGGCGGTCTTCTCGATGCGGCGGGAGAGATCCTGTCCTCAATCAATCTCGCGACGGATTTCGAGGAATTGATGGACGCCGACTGGGTGCAGGGCGGCATGAGGCTGAAGATCGAGGAGATCAAGCGGCTTCTGGAAGGCCTGCCCCTGACCAGTTCGGTATCGATCACCAAGCCGGCGGAACTGGCGCGTGAACTCTTCACCCATGCCGGGGCCGGCACGCTGATCCGGCGCGGTGAGCGCATTCTGGCCACCGACGGGCTCGACGGTCTGGACCTCGAGCGCCTCGACGGCCTGGTCGCAGCGGCGTTCGGCCGGCCCACGATCGACAATTACTGGGCGAGCCTCGATGTGCACCGGGTGTTCGTGACCGAGAACTATCGTGCCGCCACCATCACTACTCGCCTCGATGACTGGATCTATCTCGACAAGTTCGCCGTGCTCGATGACGCACGCGGCGAGGGTCTGGGCCGGGCGGTCTGGCAGCATCTTGTCGACTATGCCCCACGCCTGGTCTGGCGCTCGCGCTCGGACAATCCGGTAAACGCCTTCTATTTCGCGGAGTGTGACGGCGCGGTCCGGTCCGGCGACTGGACGGTCTTCTGGCGCGGTACCATCGACGAAACCGACTGGTCGGGCCTGTTGCAACGCATTGCCGCGCGTCCGGCGACGCTGAAGGAATTGCCATGAGCAAGCGTATCGGTCTGATCGGCGGGCGCGGACATACCGGGCGGGAGATCCTGAGGCGTATTGCCGGCCGGGATGATCTGGAGCTGGCCTATGCCTCGTCGCGCGAGTTCGACGGGCGTCCGATCAGCGAGATGGCGCCGGAATATTCCGGCTCGCTGAATTTCCAGGCTCTGTCGCCCGAAGATGCCGCCGCAATCCCGGTCGATGCGTTGATCCTGGCCCTGCCCAATGGCGCGGCGGCGGGTTTCGTCGCGGCGCTCGAGCGGGAACAGGCCTCGGCGGTTCTGCTGGACCTGTCGGCTGATTACCGGTTTGACGATGACTGGGTCTACGGACTGCCGGAAATCCACGGCCGTGAGGCGATCCGAGCAGCCACGCGGATCTCGAACCCGGGCTGTTATGCCACCGCCGGCCAGCTTGCCCTGGCGCCGATCCGCGACCGTCTCAGCGGCTCCGCGCACGTCTTCGGCGTGTCGGGTTATTCCGGTGCAGGTACGACGCCGTCTCGCAAGAATGATCTCGACGCGCTGAAGGACAATCTCATGCCCTACGCGCTGAGCGGTCACATCCACGAGCGCGAGATGAGCCGGCATCTCGGTGCCGATATCCGTTTCACGCCCCATGTCGCGGCCTTCTTCAGCGGCATTGTCGCCAGCGTGCATGCCGAGCTCGCAGAACCGATGGACCGTGACGAGGTCATCGAGCTCTACCGGTCATTCTATGCCGGAGAGGGCCTGATCCGTGTGACTGACGCGATCCCGGAGGTCCGCGACGGTGCGGAACAGCCGGGTGCGGTGATCGGCGGGTTTGAACTGGGCGAGGACGGGCGTCACCTGGTGATCGTCAGCACGCTGGACAATCTGCTCAAGGGCGCGGCCGTCCAGGCCATGCAGAATCTCACCCTCGCGCTGGGCCTGCCCGAACAGTTCGCCTAGCCGCCGCTTGCGGCTGCGTCGACGGCCAGCCAGCGTTCCTCATAGGCGGCGTCCCGTGTGACGCGCTGGTATCCGCTGGCTCGCCACAGGGTGAATTCGCGCGTCTTGTTTCCGTCCAGGGCGATCGAGATCGTTCCCGCACTTTCGAACATCGCGAAATCCTCGCGCAGACGAGGAATTTCCAGCGGGCGATGGGAGACGATCAGGACCTCGCCGGCATGGCCGTCGGCCAGCGGCCAGCCCTGTTCGGCATGGTTCACCGGTCCGGAGAAACGCCACCACATGCGCAGGTCGCGGTCCAGGTCCGGCGCGTAGCGCTGCATCTGGTGGAAGACATTGCGATCGTCGAAAACGACAGCGCTGTAATTCTGCGCCATGCCCGCCGCCGTGATCTGGTCGGCTGTATCGTCCCAGGCGCGGATGCGTTTCGTGGCATTGCTGAAACCGGTGGCCTCGGTCAGGGCAGGGCTGGCGATCAGCGTGAAAATGAAGACGGCGAGAACCGTGTGCAGGACGGCCGAGACCGGCAGGACGAATTTGAAGCGCGGCTTCGCGTGCAGGACAAAACCGACCACCAGGAGGGTTGCCGCGACATAGGCGGCGGCGGCCCAGTTGGCGTGCGCGCGGCTGATGAAGGCCTGGACGGAGACCGTGAGGATCGGCGGCAGGATGAAGAAGACCAGCAGGAGCTGGGTCCTGTCAGCCTCGCGGAAATTGCGCAGGATCAGGACGATCGCGACGATCAGCGTGACAAAGAGCAGGGGTCCGAACACGCCCAGCTGAGCCGAGATGAATTCGAACATCTCGCCGGGATGGAAGAGATCACCGCCCCAATTGGCGTTGGCAGCCGTATGGGTCACCGTCGCGAAATCATTGGCGGCGTTCCAGAGAATGTTCGGCAGGATGAGCAGGATCGCGATGGCCGCGACGGCCAGGCCCTGCAGCGACAGCATGGCCTTGCGCGTCGCCGAGTCGAACAGGGTCGCGATACCCAGTCCGACCACGAAATAGATCATCGCGTATTTGGACAGGAAGCCGAGCCCGATCGCGACACCCAGTCCGATCGCGGTCGACCATTGCACGCTTTCGCGCAACCGGATCAGGCAATAGAGGGCGGCGGACCAGGCACACAGCAAGAGGGCGTCAGTGGAGATAATGCCGCCGGAGATCCAGATCGAGGGCAGGGTCATGTAGGTGGCTGCAGCCCAGAAACCGGTCCGCGCATCCCAGACCTGCCGAGCAGTCAGGAAGAGGAAGCTGGCCGTTCCGGCGTGCAACAGCGGAGCAGGCAGGCGCACAGCGGCATCGCCGTCGCCGAATACGCTTGTGGAGAGAGCGATCAGCCAGGCGATCATCGGCGGTTTCGAGAAATACCCGAAGTCGAATTCGCGCGACCATATCCAGTACTGGGTCTCGTCCTGGTAGAGGGCGACCGGCGCGAGATACAGCCCGATAACCCTCAGAAAAGTCAGGCCCAGAATCAGGAAAACCGCGAATCGGAGCCAATCCGGCTCTGCTTGGCTATTAAGACGTGTCATTTAATCAGCTGCTCGCATGACGTGCTGTCGAGACTGTAACATTTTGGCCGCAGGCTATGCGCTTTAAGACTCCTCCCGTAAAGGCTGGCGAGGAGAAAATTCGCCAATTGAGCGAGCCTGAAATCCTTTATTTTGGGTAAACGCGTTGAATCACACCATATTTTGGGGGTGGTTCATGCTGCGACGCACAAGGCATGATTTTATGCATTTGCGCACTGTCGCAAAAGCTTCGCCAAGACGTCTTGGATTCTTCGAAAGACCCGAGTACGAGGCCCTTGCAATCTAATCGGGGGAATAGTCCCCCATGGTCGATTTCTTCGGGGGACATGTTTCATGTCATTGACGAAAAAGTTCGCATACGGCGCTGCGACAATCGCGCTGCTCGCTGCAGCACCGGCTGCGGTCTACGCTCAGGAAACCACTTCGGACATTCGTGGCTCTGTCACGGCCAATGGTGCACCGGTCTCGGGTGCCACGGTCATGATCATGCACGTGCCGACGGGTTCCCTGTCCACGGTGACGACGGGTGCCAACGGCGCCTTCAACGGCCGCGACCTTCGTGTCGGCGGTCCTTACACGGTCACCATCACCGCTTCCGGCTACCAGGCCCAGCGCATTGAGGACATCTTCCTGTCCCTCGGTGCTCCGCTGAACCTTCCGGTCGAGCTCTCTGCCGGCAATGTTGACCAGATCGTGGTCACGGCCAGCGCAAGCTCCTTCGCCGATCTGGCGACCGGCCCGGCTGCTCGCTTCACCGCTGACGACATCGATGGCCTGCCGTCGATCTCTCGCGACCCGCGCGACATCGCTCGCCTGAGCCCGTTCGCCAATCTGGACCCGGAAAACTCCGACGCCATCTCGCTGGCCGGCTCCAACAACCGCTACAACTCCTTCACGGTTGACGGTGTTGCCCAGAACGACCTGTTCGGCCTGAACTCGTCCGGTTTCCCGGCCGAGAACCGCGGCCCGGTCTCGATCGATGCCCTGGAAGCCATCTCCGTTGAAGTCGCTCCGTTCGACGTTCAGTACGGCGGCTTCTCCGGTGGTACCATCAACGCTGTCACGCGTTCCGGTTCCAACGAGTTCCACGGCTCGCTCTACTACTTCCGCACGGATGAAAGCCTGATCGGCGACGAAACCGACGGTGTCACGCTCGGCACGTCCGACTTCTCCGAAGTCACGCGCGGTGGCTGGCTGTCCGGCCCGATCGTCGAAGACAAGCTGTTCTTCTTCGTGTCCTACGAGGAATTCACCCGCACCGAGCCGCTCGGCGAAGCTCCGCTGGGTGGTCCGCCGTCCCTGTTCACCGAGAACAGCGTCACGCAGGCTGAAGTCGACCAGATCCTCTCGATCATGCAGAGCGTCTACGGCCTCGACCTGACCAATTTCGACGAAGCCAACCTGGACACGGAAGACGAGAAGCTTCTCATCTCCCTGGACTGGAACGTGAACGAAGATCACCGCATCAAGTTCACCTACAACACGTCCGAAGGCACCTCCGTCCAGGAACGTTCCGACCGTGCCGACATCGGTACGCCGTCGACCTGGTACAACCGTTCCGAGGAACTGGAATCCTTCGTTCTCCAGGGCTTCTCTGACTGGAGCGACAACTTCTCCACGGAAGTGAAGATCTCCTACTCCACGCAGGACACGGGTCAGAATTCCGTTGACGGTGCAGACTTCGCCCAGTTCGACATCGACACGCCGACTGGCGGTACGGTGTCGGTTGGTCCGGACTTCTTCCGTCACGCCAACGCCCTGTCCAACGAGCTGTGGCAGTTCAAGCTGCGCGGCGAATACATCGTCGGCGATCACGTGATCTCCGGTGGTTTCGAGCGCCAGTCGCAGGAAATCTTCAACCTGTTCGTTCCGGGTTCTGAAGGCTCCTATGACTTCGACTCGATCACGGACCTGCAGAACCGCGTCGCGTCCAGCCTGTTCTACAACAACGCTGTGACGAACAATGAAAACGACGGTGCCGCTGCCTGGGACTACGCGATCAACACGTTCTACATCCAGGACGAGTTCGCGGTTAACGACCAGCTGACGGTCATCGCCGGTCTGCGCTACGACTCCTACGAAGCTGCAAACACCATCACGCCGAACGCGAACTTCCAGGCTCGCTACGGCTTCTCGAACACGACCACGCTCGACGGCCTCAGCATCCTGATGCCGCGTGTCGCGTTCAACTACGAGTCCGACATCACCTTCGGTTCCGACTTTGCTGACTTCGCCGTCAACGACGTTGTCTTCCGCGGTGGTCTTGGCCGTTTCGCCGGCGGCAACCCGTCGGTCTGGGTGTCCAACGGCTACTCGAACGATGGTGTGACGATCGACTCCGTCTTCATCGGCGGCCCGATCACCAATGTCGACGCCACCAACCTGCCGGCAGCCGCAACGTCGGCTCTGACGGCTGGCGACGGCTCCGTGAACGCCCTGCGTCCGGACTTCGAGATCCCGTCTGTCTGGCGTGCATCGCTGGGTGCCGACGTGAACTTCGACATCTTCGGTTCCGAAGACTGGAACTTCACGTTCGACGCTCTGTGGGACACGCAGGACGGTGCTCCGTTCTGGTATGAGGCCAACTGCCCGGCTGCCAGCCAGGCTCACGACGGTCGTCCGATCTACAACTGCTCCACGGCTCGCCAGGACATCATCCTCGGCAACACCGACAAGGGCCGTTCGCTGATCCTCTCCTTCGAACTCGAGAAGGAATGGGACAATGGCTTCGGTTTCTGGACCAGCTATACGAATCAGGACATCACCGACGCCCACTCCGGTACGTCTTCGACGGCAACGTCGAACTACTCGGACTACGCGTCGTTTGACCGTCAGAACCCGTACTCCTCGACGTCCAACTACGAGATCGAACACGACTGGAAGGTTCGCGCTTCCTGGCGTCACGCGTTCTTCGAGGACTACGAGACCCGTGTTGAAGTCTTCATGAACCGCCGTTCCGGCCGTCACTTCAGCTACACGTACGGTTACTCGAACGGTCTGGGCAACCAGTACCGCAACATCTCGCCGTTCGGCATCAACGAGAGCGCTGCCGACGACGAAGGTACGCTGTTCTACGTGCCGATGGCTGATGGTTCGGGCAATGTGACCCTGACGTCTGACCCGAACGTGACCTACACGGCCGGTTTCGACATCACGTCGTTCAACAACTATCTCCAGACGACGGGCCTGATCGGTTATGCCGGCCAGATCGCTCCGCGTAACGAGTTCGAGAGCCCCTGGTCGACGATCTTCGACGTTCGTCTGCAGCAGGAGTTCCCGGCCTTCTTCCCGCAGAGCGCCCGTGGCATCTTCTACCTGGACATCGAGAACTTCGGTAACCTGATCAATTCCGATTGGGGCCGTTACGAGCAGGTTCGCTACGAGTACTTCCAGCCGGTCGTGGAACTCTACGACATCAATGGCGCTGGCCAGTACGTCTACGACGACGCTCGCGGTGTGCCGCACTCCAACGAGAACCGCATCTCGCGTTCCTCGCTGTGGCAGATCCAGTTCGGTGTCCGCTACCAGTTCTAATCTGGTTGCAACATCGCAATTCCTGGAAGGGCGGCCCTCGGGCCGCCCTTCTTCTTTTGAGAGACCCGTGCTAGAGGCGCGCGCCATGAAACCCGTCCATCTGCCCCATGAATCCAGCCCACCGGCGCAGGTCTTCACCTGCTGGCCGGCGGCCGTGGATCTGTGGCAAGACGACTTGCATCCCGCCCAGGCGGAATTCGGCGCCTTCCTCTCGGCGATGATTTCGGGTGGCTCGGCGCGCCTGCCGCTCACCATCCTGGCCGCCACGGCACAGGCCGAGGCATCGGCCCGTCAGGCTCTGGGTTCGCGTGCGGACGTTGTGCGGTCGCCCTATGGCGATGTCTGGACGCGGGATACCGGACCGGTCTTCCTGCGGGAAAACGGCAAGCTGATCGCACTGCGCTTCCGTTTCAACGGCTGGGGCGGCAAGTTCGACTTCCCGGATGATCGCGGGGTGAGCACCCGTATTGCGGAACTCGCCGGTGCCGAAATGCGTGATGTGGATCTGGTGGCCGAGGGCGGCGCGCTGGAGTTCGACGGTGACGGCACGCTGATCACCACCCGGCAATGCCTGCTCAATGCCAATCGCAATCCCGGGCTCAGCGAGGCCCAGGTCGAGGCCCGGCTGAAAGCAGCGCTGGGGGTCCAGAAAATCCTCTGGATCGATGAGGGCCTGGCCGGGGATCACACCGACGGCCATATCGACAATATCGTGCGCTTCGCGCGTCCCGGCGTGGTGGTCTGCCAGATGCCGTTCGGCGAAGACGATCCGCAGGCCCGCATCCTCACAGGGATTTCGCGCCAGCTCTCGCGCATGACCGATGCCCGCGGGCGCCGGCTCCAGGTCCGCCATATCCCGTCACCCGGCCGGGTCGAGACGGAGGAGGGCGGGATCATGCCGGCCAGCTACATGAACTGGGTGACCGGTCCGAACAACCTGGTCGTGCCCGTCTACGGCCGGCCGGGCGAGAGCGCGGCCTTGCGGGGTCTCCAGGCGGCTTTTCCGGATCACCGGATTGTCGGACGCGCATCAGGCGCTATTCTGACCGGGGGTGGGGCGTTTCATTGCGTGACCTGTCACGTGCCCGGAGATTGATCGTGCTGCGTAACCTGTTTGCTGCCGGCCTAGCCGCCGCGACCCAGACCGTTGTTTTCACACCCCTTGCCCAGGCCAATGATGCGCCGGCCATTCCCGACTATGTCGAGGATGTGCGCGCGCAGTTCGACCGCGCGGTCCAGGACCGGCGGATCGTCGGTCTGGCTGCCGCCGTCATCGAGAACGGCGAACCGGTTCTCGTCTACACCCACGGCCGGACCGCCGCCGGCCAGGGCGATGAGGTCACGCCGAGCACGCTGTTCCGCGCGGCGTCCGTGTCCAAGACCTTCACCGGCACCCTGCTCGCGATGCTTGAAGCCGAGGGCATGCTGGATCTTGATGCCGACATGCCGTCCCAGGTGCTGACCCTGGATGCGTCGCGACAGCCCACCATCCTGGAAGTTGCCAGTCACCAGACGGGGCTTCCGCCCAATGCCTATGATCTCGACCTCGAGGCTGGCCAGCGCCCGGAACGGATCCGCGAACGCCTCGCCTCGGTCGACCTGATCTGCCCGATCGGGGATTGCTACACCTATCAGAATGTCGCCTTCGCCGCGGTCGAGGATCTCGTCGAGCGTGCGACCGGCGAGGATTTCGAGGCAGTGGTCGAGGCGCGCCTGTTCGATGCGCTCGGTCTCGACACGGCGTCGATGGGTACGGACGCGCTGACCTCCGAGGACTCCTGGGCCCGGCCGCATCGCGGCTGGCGCCGCGTAGCCAATCGTCCGGGCGATCCGGAGACCAATTATGACCGGCTGCCGTCTGCCTCGGGCGTCAATCTCTCGCTGGAGGACCTGATCGCCTGGGCGCAGGTCCAGCTCGGCAGCCGTCCCGGATTGCCGGAGGACGTTCGCGACCGGGCGCACAGCCGCCTGGTGGAAACCGTGCGCGAGACGCGCCGGCTGGGCGATCTGCGCAGCCGGGTCGATGCCACCTGGTATGGACTTGGCTGGCGCATCTATGACTGGGGCGATCGCACCCTGGTGATGCATTCCGGCTATCTCTCGGGATATGGCGCTCAGATCGTGCTGGAACCGGAAACCGGATTCGGCTTTGTCGCCCTCTGGAATTCGGATAATCGACCGGCCTGGTGGTTGTGGCCCACCGTCATGGACCTGCGCACCGGCGGCAGTCCGGGCGGCTGGCTGGACCGGTTCGACGAGGACTGAGCGAAATGAGCAAACTCCGTGTGGCAGGGCTGCAGGCCGCGTTCAGCGATGATATCGACGCCAATATCGCCAAGGTTGGCGATATGATCCGTCGCGCAGCCGGTGAGGGTGCACAGGTCGTGCTGCCGCCGGAACTCTTCCAGGGCCATTATTTCTGCAAGACCCAGGACGAGGCGAATTTCGACCGGGCCTGGCCGGCGGAGACGCATCCGTGCGTCGTGGCCATGCGGGATCTCGCTGCCGAGCTCGGTGTGGTGATCCCGGTCTCGATCTTCGAGCGCGACGGGCCGGAATTCTACAATTCCCTGGTCATGATCGACGCCGATGGCAGCAATCTGGGCACCTATCGCAAGAGCCATATTCCCGACGGTCCGGGCTATATGGAGAAATTCTACTTCCGCCCGGGCAATACGGGTTTCCGCGTCTGGGAAACCCGCCATGGCCGTATCGGCGTGGGTATCTGCTGGGATCAGTGGTTTCCCGAAGCCGCACGCGCCATGACGCTGATGGGTGCCGAGATCCTGCTCTACCCGACCGCGATCGGATCGGAGCCCCACGATGCCAGCCTCAATACCGCCGAGACCTGGCAACGCGCCATGCAGGGCCATGCCGTCTCAAACGTGATCCCGGTTCTCGCCGCGAACCGGATCGGCGATGAGGATGGTCAGGTTTTCTATGGAAGCAGTTTTGTCGCCGACCATTCCGGGGGCCTGGTCTCGGAACTGGGCCGGGATGAAGAGGGTATAGTGACGGCGGAGTTCGACCGGGAATTCCTGCAGCGCCACAGGGCGGCCTGGGGATTCTTCCGGGACCGGCGCCCGGATCTCTATGCGCGCTATTTCAGCCCGCCCGCCTGAGGCGTCGCCGTCGATCGCCGGCGGGCCGGGATCATGATCGCAATCATCGTCGCAATGGAGAGTGCCGGCCATCCGAAGGCAATCGCCTGATCGGCATGTCCGAGCGAAAAACTGTAAGCAGCCGCCGTGATTCCGGCGATGGCCACCGCAGCGGCCGCGATCATCAAGGCGAGACGAATAGCCATGTATTCCTCCATCTCCCCCGCCGACAAGCATTGATCCCTCAGCCCCTCCATCATGACACAGAGGGATGAATGACTCCTTAGTCCCCCTTGGAAAAAGAACTTCAGAAAATAAAGTACTCTTGTTCAACGGACAGGAGGACAGGATGTTCCGCAAGACTTCAACGACTGCAATGAGTGTCGCCGCGATGGTGCTGGCGATGGGTATGACCGGGCCGAGCCAGGCCGAGGACGAGGCGCTGCCGGGCGAGTTGCTGGCCTGGATGGATGGCGAATGGCAGGGCCAGGGCTGGGTCATCGACCGGACCGGCCAGCGCCACACATTCGATGTGTTCGAGACGGCCGAGATCCGGGCGGGCGGCCACGCCGTCGTCGTCGCCGGTGAGGGTTTCGCCCCGGCCGGTGCCGGGCGCGAGGGCCGCAAGGTGCATGATGCCGTAGGCTTCATCACCGCTGCCGGAAGCCCGGGCTACCAGATGCGCGCCATCACCTATCAGGGATACATGCAGGACGCCGACATTGTGCTGACCGAGACCGGGTTCGAATGGTCGATCGATCTCGGACAGGATGCCCGCGTTGTCTACACCACGACCTATGAGGATGGTGTCTGGTCGGAGACGGGTGCGTATTGCTCGCCACAGACCGGATGCATGGAGAATTTCTCGATGCGGCTGGAACGGGTCGACTAGACCCGTTCCGCCAGGCCCGGCCTAGCTGAGCAGGGCGCCCTTGATGCCGTCGAAGATGAACTGGGCAGCGAGGGCAGCAAGAATGACACCGAGGATGCGGGTGATCATGGCCGCCATCGAGTCGCCGATCAGCCGCATCACCGGTCCGATCAGAAGAAAGACGACGAGGCAGATCAGCAGGTTCACACCGGCACCTGCCAGCACGGCCCCGCGGGCGATCCAGTCATCATTCTGGGACATGAACAGCATGATCGTCGCGATGGAACCGGGACCGGCCAGCATCGGGATCGCCATCGGGAAGACGGAAATGTCCTCGGTGGTGCCCGGGACAGTGTCGTCCTCTTCGGAGATCTTCTCGGCGCGTTCCTCGCGGCGTTCCGTCCGCTTCTCGAAAATCATCTCGAGCGCCATCAGGAAGAGCAGCACGCCGCCGGCAGCCCGGAAGGCGTCCAGGCTGATATGCATGGCATCCAGCAGCCAGCGGCCGACCAGGGCAAAGCCCAGCAGCACGCCCGCAGCGATCACCACCGACTTGATCGCCATGGCCCGGCGATGGGCTTTCGGCGATCCCTTGGTCAGGGCAGCAAAGATCGGCGCCACGCCCGGCGGGTCGATGGCCACAAAGAATGTCACGAAGGCAGTGGTGAATATTTCGAGCATGATTTTGTCCTCTAAGCCCCCCTTATCCTTCTAAATCGCGCCCGTCACGCGATTTCCTCCCGCTCCATGTCAGACCAGATTTGCGAAAACGCCGCGCCTCGCATCGCGCGAAATTCCCCTGACACGGGAATGAAAATGTTAGTACTATCGTGCTATCGCATTGAAACTTGGTGCTCTTGGACTGGATCCAGTCCAGCAGGGAAGGAGGGGACCATGCCGGTCCGGACCCGTTTTCTGGCCATCGCGGCCGCCAGTCTTGTCCTGCTCGGATGCGGAAGCCCCGCCGAGGATGATTCCGTCCTCCACCGCGGCAACCGGACCGAACCCCTGAGCCTTGATCCGCATGTCGCGGTGATCATGGATATCCGCACCGTCATCGCGGACATGTTTGTCGGCCTCTACCAGCCCGGCCCGGATGGCCGTCCGGTCAACGCCCTGGCAGATCGGGTCGAGATTTCCGATGACGGCCTGGTGTGGACCTTCCATCTGCGTGAGGCCCGCTGGTCCGACGGAACGCCGATCACGGCGCGCGATGTTGTCGGCGGTCTGCAGCGCGCGATGGATCCGCTGACGCGCAATCAATACCCGGTTCCGCTTTATATGATCGCCAACGCCCAGCAGGTCGCCGAAGGCAATCTGCCCGTGGGCGATCTTGGCGTGACGGCGGTGGACGAGCGCACGGTCGAGATCCGGCTGGAACACACGGCGCCCTATCTGCCGGGCGTCTTGATGTATTGGGGCCAGCCCGTGCCCGTGCATGCCATCGAGCAATTCGGCGATACCTGGATCCGCCCCGAGAACATCGTGACCAGCGGTGCCTTCCATCTCTCGGAATGGCGCACCGGTGACTATGTCCACCTGACGGCCAATCCGGAATTCTTCGATGCGGACGAGATCTGCCTGACGGATGTCTATTACTACTCGACGACCGACACTTCCTCGGCCGAGCGCCAGGTGCGAAGCGGCGAGCTGGATCTGAATATCGAGTTCGCTGGCGCCAATCTGGAATTCCTGACCGCGCGCTATCCCGAGATGGTGCGGATCGGCTCGAGCGTCGACATGCGCAATATCACCTTCAACACGACCGCCGGTTCCTTCACCGACGCGCGCGTACGGCGCGCGCTGTCGATGGCGATCGACCGGGATTTCATCGCCCGCGACGTGCTGGGAGGTGCCGACTCGCCCGCGAATCGCCTGGTCGCCGAAGGCATTGCCGGCAGGCTCGATGGTGTCTCCCTGGATTTCGCGGACGAGGATCCGGAGGACCGGCGCGAGGCGGCCGCCGACTTGCTGGCCGTGGCGGGTTATGGCCCGGACAATCCGCTCGAATTCACCTTCCACTACGTGCCCTCGGCGGGCTGGCCCCGCGTGGCGCCGATCATCCAGCAGGACTGGCTGGACATCGCCCCCTGGGTCCGGGTCGAGCTGGAAATGCGCGAGACGCAATTGCACTATGACGCGATGCGGGTCGGTGATTTTGTCGTGGCGTCATCCGGCTGGGTACCCGATTTCGACGATCCCTACGCCTATCTCCTCGTGTATGAGAGCCGCGCAGGCGAGATCAATTACAGCCGCTGGGTCGATGAGCGTTACGACGCGCTGGTGGCCGAGGCGATGGTCGAGCCGGACATGCAGCGGCGCAGCGAATTGCTGGCCGAGGCCGAGCAGATGGTGCTCGACGCCTCGCCGCTTGCGCCGGTCTTCTTCCAGAACACCAAGCAATTGATCGGACCGCGGGTCGAGGGCTGGGTGCCCAATCCCGCGGCCATCAATATCAGCCGCTGGCTGTGTGTGGTCGAGGACGCGGATTAATCCTCGAACAGATCGCCCCAGCGGCGGCGCGGGCGGTTTTCCCAGGCACGGCGGTGATAGACGTCCGACACCATGACCGGAGCGACGGTCGTGGCTTCGGCGAAGACCATCTGTTCCAGCGCCACATCGACCTTGCCCCAGGAACAGGCTTCCTTGAGCGTCGAGGACGAACAGGCGCCGTCGCGCACATCGGCAACTGTGATCTGGACGGCATAGGCGTGCATCGGCACGTCCTCGCCGAGGATTTCCGCGCACACGACCGTGTCCTGGGCGAAATTCTTCGGCACGCCGCCGCCGATCATGAACAAGCCCGTCTTGCCGGCCTTGATCTTGATCTCGGTGAGCTCGCGGAAATCGGCCACGCTGTCGATCGAGAGATAGGGCTGGTTCGCCTTCATGCGCTCGACCTGGTGTTTCACCAGACCGAACCCGGCGGAACAGTCGGAGAAGGCCGGGCAGAAGATCGGTACACCCTGTTCATAGCATTCCTGGATCAGCGAGCCGTCCTTCTTGGCATTGCCGTCGGCCAGCCATTTGCCCATCGCCTTGATGTAGGAGCGCGAGGAGCGCGGACCCGGATCGAGCAGGTCGGCGATCTCGCCGGTCGCGGCGTCGCAGGCCTGGAGTTCTTCCTCGTCGATATAGGTGTCGTAGATCCGGTCGATATAGAGATCGCGCAGCACACGATCATCGGGCACGTCCTTGGCCTGGTAGTGCTTGAAGCCCAGGGCTTCGAAGAAATCCATGTCGACGATGGACGCGCCGGTCGAGACGATGGCGTCGACCATGTTGTGGCGGACCATGTCGCGCCAGACATGCATGCAGCCGCCGGCCGAGGTCGAGCCGGCCAGGGTCAGGATCACGGAACAATCCGGATCGGCCACGGCCTCCTGCAGGATGCGCGCGGCACGCGCGGCGTCGCGGGAGGTGAAAGACATCTTCTCCCAGGCATCGATCATCGGGCGGCCGTCAAAGGCGGTGATGTCGATATGCTCGACCGGCGAGGACAGGAGTTCCGCCTTGCGATTGGACATCTCGGTCATGCGCGTCTCCGCAGTCTGGTGCGCCGCTTGCGCGCACGCGAAAGATTGATGACCCGCGCACCTTCATCATCGGTGCTGTCGGGCTGGGTGTCGTAGAGAGAGGGCCAGGGCGAGTCGTCCACGAAGACTGTCTCTGACTCGCCGAAACCGTTGAATCGGCTGGCCAGTGCCGTGCCATAGGCGCCCAGCATGCCGATCTCGACGAGATCGCCCTCGCGGACATCGGCCGGCAATTCATAAGGTCCGGGCATGGCATCCAGGGAATCGCAGGTCGGGCCGAAAAAACGGAAGGACGCGCTCTGGGTGGTGCTGTCGCCGACCGGGCGGTGCAGACGGACTGGGAAGGGCCATTTGGCGTGGGCTGCGTCGAACAGGGATCCGTAGGACCCGTCATTGAGATAGAGCGCGTCGCCCTTGCGCAATTCGACCCGCGCGAGGATGGAGGCGCTTTCAGCCACGAGAGCCCGGCCCGGTTCGCACCAGAGCTCGGCATTCTCCAGCACCATCATCTCGTCGAACGCATCCTCGATGGCGTTCACGTAGTCCGCCAGCGGGGGCGGGGTGAGGCCGGGATAGATGGACGGGAAACCGCCGCCGACATCAACGATGTCCACGGTGACACCGGCCTGCGCGATCAGGCGCGAGGCTTCCAGCATGGCGGTCCGGTAGGCCGAGGGCTGCATGCACTGGCTGCCGACATGGAAGCTCACGCCCAGCTCGTCCGCGCCGGCGCGCGCCAGGCGGATGAGGTCTGCTGCCTCGAAGGCGGGCACGCCGAACTTGCCGGCGAGCGAGAAGACAGCGCCGTCATTGGACACGGCCAGCCGCACGACCAGGGTGAGGTCACGGGCACCGCCGGTCTCCTCCAGGATCTTGTGCAATTCCGCTTCGCAATCGAGCGCGAAGATCCGGATACCGTAATCGAAATAGGCGCGGCGGATCGAATCGCGGCTCTTCACCGGGTGCAGATAGCCCATGCGTGCATCCGGACAGCGTTCCGCGATCAACGCGATCTCCCTGAGGGAGGCCACATCGAAGAACCGCATGCCGGACTCGTAGAGAGCATCAATGGCCCAATCACTCGGATTGGCTTTGACGGCGTATAGAACTTCCCCGGGGAAGTTGTCCTGGAACCAGAGGTTCGCCTTGGCCAAACGTGCCGGACGTGCACACACGACCGGGTTTTCTAGGTGCCGTAAGCGGACCAGGTCCAGGGGCGTCTGGTACGTGCGCAATTCACGTGACCCCCTGATGGCAGTTAACCCAATCCGGCATCGTCGCCTCCGCCGGGTGGAGCGCGATTAAGACCAAAATCCGGGCTTGTAAAGCAGATAATGATGGTTCCGGCTCCACGAGAAGATCCGGCCTGGCCAGGCTTGCTGCTCGTGGCGGTGTGGGCGCGCGGCGGGATCGCACTGGAGCGGGACCGGGATTGGGACGTGCGCGGATCAAAAAACGAATTTCGGCATTTCCCGCATCATAAAAATAAATGATTTCAATTAGTTGAGTTATCCCCACTCAATCCGAAATGTCGTAAAAAATTCAAGGATAGCTGCCCGTTCTGTTGCGTGACGGACACCGCGCGGATTCACGCAGCTATTTCAGCATCTACCCGGCGTTCGCATCGCCGGATTCCAGCGCGAAAATCTGATTTCGGCGCCGCCCGGAACGCGACGCGGTTTCGTGTCATTCAAGCGTTACAAAGCTGATGTTTATGCCCGCACCGAGCGAGGCAGCCCCGGGACGGGGAGTCTCGTTGGAGAGATTTTTTGTCCTTTTGGGGGTCTTCCATGTCGGTGAAGCAAAACTTCCGTAACCTGCTGCTCGTCAGCACCGCCTGCGCCTTTTTCGCGGCCTGTGCGGATACGTCCATCTCGTCTCCGGGCGATACGAATGCCGGTACACCGCCCAGCACGGGTGGTGGAACGGGCGGCGGTTCGACCGCCCAGGATGTCAATCTGGTTGGCTCCAATGGGTGTGGCTCGGCCCGCCAGACGACCTTCACCACGACGGTCGGCGGTACGACCTACAATGTCACGGTCTGCGAGATCACCGGCAATATCCTGACGAATACGACCCTGCCGAGCGGCAGTTCCTTCGTCATCACCGGTCCGGTCTTTGTCGGCTCCGATGATGGTGCGACGGCCCAGAAATCCTTCAATACCCGGAATGCCGGCGGTACGCCGACCACGCTGACCATCCCGGCCGGCACGACGCTGTTCGGGTCCTCGGGGTCCGACTACATCGTCGTCACGCGCGGTTCGCGCATCGACGTCCAGGGTACGGCCAACGCGCCGGTCATCATGACCTCGCTCGCCGACGTGCTGGGGCAGGCCGGACCGAATGACCGCGGCCAGTGGGGCGGCCTGGTCATCAATGGCCGCGCGCCGATCAATGCCTGTATCGACGGTACGGCAACGGGCGGCACGGCCCAGTGCGAAAAGTCCGGCGAGGGTTCGTCCGGACTCTTCGGCGGCGCCGACCCGGCCGACAATTCCGGTTCGATCAGCTTCCTCCAGGTCCGTTTCGCCGGGTTCAAGGTGAACAACGAAGATGAGCTGAACGGCATCGCCTTCCAGGGCGTCGGCAATGGTACGACGGTCAACAATATCCAGGTCCACAACAATGCCGATGACGGCATCGAGATGTTCGGTGGCGCGGTTGACGTCCGCAATGTCGTGCTGACCGGTAATGCCGATGACAGTTTCGACTACACGGATGGCTGGATCGGTCGCGCGCAATACGTGCTGGTCCGCCAGTCGGGCGATGATGCCGACCAGGGTTTCGAGTTCGACAATCGCGGCTCCAACAACACGCTTCTGCCCCGCTCCAATCCGCGCATCTCCAACTTCACCCTGATCGGTGAACGCAATGCTGCCGAATCCGACCAGGGCATCCTGCTCCGTGCCGGTACGGCGGGTGAGTTCTACAACGGTATCGTCGTCGATTTCGGTGAGGACTGCCTCGACATCGATGACGCGGAAACCTTCGCCCAGATCAACAGCGGAACGGCTGTCGACCTGAAGATGGAATCCACCGCGCTGGACTGCACCACGGATTTTGACGAGAGCGCCGGCGATCCGGTGGACGTGTCCGACTGGTTCGACGGCCAGGCCAATAATCTTTCCGGCTATTCCAATTCCATGTCCGGTGTCTTCCCGGGGCCGCGCGAGCTGGCCGTCACGGCCACCGATGTCAACGCGCTGGATACCTGGTTCGACGCCACGTCCTACATCGGTGCCTTCGGTCCGACCGACTCCGCCGCATCCAACTGGGCTGCCGGCTGGACGTTCAACCTCTTCCCGGATCCGGGTTGTCCGACGGGCACGACGGAGGCTGCCAACCAGATCAATGGCCAGCGCGTCTGCCAGATCACCGGCAATATCACCTCCGATCTGCGCCTGATCCGCGGTTCCATGTACGAGCTGATCGGCCCGATCTTCGTCGGTGTGGACCGCGGTCCTGATCCGGCCAGCCCGCTGCCGTCCGGTATCCAGGCTGAGCTGACGATCGATCCGGGTGTCACGATTTTCGGCACGTCCGGGTCCGACTACATCGTGGTGACCCGCGGTTCCACGATCCGTTCCAACGGTACGGAAGCGGCTCCGGTGATCATGACTTCGCGTTCCGACGTCGAAGGCACGGTCGGCCCGAATGATCGTGGTCAGTGGGGCGGCCTTGTCATCAATGGCCGCGCGCCGATCAATGCCTGTATCGATGGTACGGCAACCGGCGGCACGGTTGATTGCGAGAAGTCCGGTGAGGGTTCGTCCGGTCTCTTCGGCGGCGCGACGCCGACCGACGACTCCGGCGATCTCTTCTACACCCAGGTCCGCTATGCCGGCTTCAAGGTGAACAATGAGGACGAGCTGAACGGCATCGCTTTCCAGGGTGTCGGCAATGGTACCTCCGTCGACTACATCCAGGTCCACAACAATGCCGATGACGGTATCGAGATGTTCGGTGGCGCGGTTGATGTCCGCCACGTCGTTCTGACCGGCAATGCGGATGACAGTTTCGACTACACGGATGGCTGGATCGGCCGGGCCCAGTTCGTGATCGTGGCACAGTCGGGCGATGATGCCGACCAGGGTTTCGAGTTCGACAATCGCGGCTCCAACAACACGCTGCTGCCCCGCTCCAATCCGCGCATTTCCAACTTCACCCTGATCGGTGAACGCGGCGCTGCAGAATCGGACCAGGGCATCCTGCTCCGTGCCGGTACCGCGGGCGAGTTCTACAACGGCGTGGTCGTCGATTTCGGCGAGGACTGCCTGGACATCGATGACGCCGAAACCTTCGCCCAGATCAACAGCGGCAATGCCGTCGATCTGAAGATGGAATCGGTCCTGCTCGACTGCACCACGGATTTCGACGAGAGCGGCGGCGATCCGGTGGACGTGTCCGACTGGTTCGACGGCCAGGCCAACAATGTCTCCAGCACCACGCACTCCCTGTCCGGCTTTGCCTTCATCCCGGGCAATACCGGTGTGGTTCCGGGCGCCACCGAGCTGGCTGTGACCGCAACGGACGTCAACGCGCTGGACGGCTGGTTCACCGCCACGACCTATGTCGGGGCCGTCGCTGACGCGAACGACACCTGGTACCAGAACTGGACCTTCCGCCGCACCCAGTAACGCAAATCCAACCTCCGGCCGGCCCCGCCCGGCCGGAGGCTGAATCGTTCAATCGCAGTCACATGGTGATGAAGATGAAGACCAATCGACTCGCATTCTCGGCTGCGTTGCTGGCTTCCACGACGCTGGTACCGGTTGCTGCCATGGCGCAGGACACGGACCAGTCCGAGATCATTCAAGACCAGATCATCGTTCGCTATCAGTACATCCCTGACGACCGTCGCGTGACGTCGGAAGTCTCGGCGGTGCTCTCGCTCGACGATCTTGAAACCACCGGCGATAGCGACCTGGCAGCTGCCCTGGTCCGCATTACCGGCCTGTCCACCACCGGCGGAAAATTCGTGGTCGTCCGCGGCCTGAACGAACGCTATTCCAACACGCTCCTGAACGGCTCGCCCATGCCGTCCCCGGAGCCTTTCCGTCGTGCCGCTCCGCTCGACATCTTCCCGACCAATATTCTCTCGAATGTGCTGGTCCAGAAGACGTTTACTCCGCAATTCCCGGGTGAGTTCGGTGGCGGTGTCGTTGCCGTCGAGACCTCGACCCTGCCG
This sequence comes from uncultured Maricaulis sp., assembly GCA_965228215.1. GTDB lineage: Bacteria > Pseudomonadota > Alphaproteobacteria > Caulobacterales > Maricaulaceae > Maricaulis. The sequence continues at coordinate 1,644,806 of OZ245800.1, forward strand.
GATGATGGTTTCATCACCCTCAAGCTCGGCGGCAGTTTCGACACGATCACGACCGGTAATCGCGGCTTGACCTATGCCGGGTCGGACACGGACTGGCTGGGTTATGATGACGGCCTGCGCGATCTGCCGGCCGAGCTGGCGGATGTGTTCTACACGACCCGCGTCGGCAACGGACTTCCCTCGGACCAGCAACAGGCTATCGGCCGCTCGCTGGTCAATTCGGAACTCTGGGTCCTGCAGAATGTCGATACGGACGCGAATGGCTCCATCGCGATCAATGCGGGCCAGCGCTTTGATTTCGAGAATTTCTCCCTCGGTATCCTCGGTGCGGTCCAGTACGCGAATTCCTGGGAGACGCGCGAGGGTATTCGCGGCAAGGGCCGTATCGGTGCCGGCAATGTGCTCAGCTATGAGAATGGCCCGTCCAATGCGGACTTCTCCGATGTCGCGGCGCCGGCCAGTGCGCAGAACAATTTCCTGGGAACGGAGAACACGATCGACGCTTCGGCGATGATCAATGTGGGCGTCGATTTCTACGACGACCACGAAGTCTCCTTCCTAAGCATGGTCCTGCGGTCCACCACCAAGGAGGCCCGCAGCCAGACCGAATACAATGCCGGTTCCTCGGGCACATTCCGTACGGACAGCACGGAATGGTTCGAGCGCCAGGTGATCTTCAACCAGCTGCGCGGCGAGCACATTTTCCCGGGCCTGGGCGATCTGGCGATGGAATGGCGTATCTCCGAGGCGACCGCCACGCGGGATGCTCCCTACCAGCGCGCCGTCGACTACGAGATCACCACCACCGGTGCCGAATACGGCGGCGATCTGGACAACAACATCACCAATTTCTCGGAGATCGAGGACAATACATCCGATCGCGGTGCCGATTTCGAACTGCCGGTGACTTTGGGCGATTTCGACATCGAACTGACGGGCGGCTACGCCTACACATTGCGTGAGCGTGATGCCTGGTCCCGCCGCTTCTCCTTCGAACAGGGCTCGATCGGACTGCCCGCCGATTTGCTGGACAGCCGGATCGACTACATCTTCTCGGGCCAGAACATCACGGACTCGCGTCTGCGTCTGGTGGAGACGGGCGGCCTGACCCTGCCGGAGGCCTATCGCGGTGAGCTCCAGGTGGAAGCAGCCTATCTCGGTGCCGATATCCAGCTGAACGATTTCGTCCGTGCCGCCATCGGCGGCCGGTATGAAAGCGGGCAGCAGCGTGTCGACACGTTTGCCTTCCCGGCCAATCCCGCCGATACGGGCGCCATCGAGACGCAGATCAAGGAAGACTATTTCCTGCCTGCCCTCACGCTGACCTGGACCTTCGCGGACAATCTTCAGCTCCGGACCGGCTATTCCCAGTCGATCGCGCGGCCGCAATTCCGCGAACTGGCCTTCTCGGAATTCTTCAATTCCGACACCGACCAGCGCTTCCAGGGTAATCCCTTCCTGGTCAATTCGGACATCGAGAGTTGGGATGCGCGGCTGGAATACTATTTCGGCCGTGAGCAATTCATCACGGTGGGCGCGTTCTACAAGGAGATCGAGAATCCGATCGAGGAATTCATCATCCCGATCGGCGACGGTCTGAACACGTCCTTCATCAATGCGCCGAATGCGACTCTCACGGGTGCCGAATTCGAGTTCGAGAAGATATTCGATTTCAGCGACCGCTGGGACAGCCCGTTCTTCGATGACCGGGAATGGTTCATCAAGACGAACTACACCTACATCCAGTCGGAAGTTTCGGCCTCCGGCAATGTGACGGTGGCCCAGGGTGCCTTCGGTCAGCCGCAGGCGCTGGTCCTCAACGCAACCGGTTTCATCGAAGATGGACGCGCCCTGCAGGGACAGTCCGAGCATCTCTTCAATGTCCAGCTCGGCTTTGAAACCAATGACGGTCGGGCGCGCGGTGCTTTGCTCTACAATTACACCGGAGAGCGGACCCGGGCCGTAGCCAATTTGTCGGACAATCTGCCGTCGATCGTCGAACAGGTTCCAGCCTCGCTCGACTGGGTATACAGCCGCACGCTGGAGATTCACGGCAATGACTGGGACGTCGGTTTCTCTGTCCGTAATATTCTCGGCGACGGTTATGAAGCCACCCAGACGGCGGGCGATGTGGAGCTGGCGGTCGACACGTATGATGTCGGCACGAGCTTCAGCATTTCGGTCAGCCGCACCTGGTGATCAGGAACAGGAAAGGCGGGTCTGCGGACCCGCCTTTTTATTCTCCGCGACGGAATTAACTGCGCCGGTTCATTTAACTGTCGTGAAGTGCAAGTATCGGGTAATCCCGAAATGGGGCTAAAGCCTCGATCCAACGAGGATTGTTGGCAGAAAGTACAAGCGATTGGGTATGGTGGACAGCGCGACCATAGGGGCCGAACGGGCCGGGCGCGCCAGCGGAAACGCCGCGGCGCGTTTCCTGATTCCGCTGATCGAGATTTTCCTGCTCGGATTGCTGGCATTTATTCTCGCCCGCTTGATCTGGCTGATCGCCTTCGGGGCCAGCGCAGGAGATTTCCAGCTTGATACCCAGCGCAGCGCGGCCGCGGACGGCGGAGCACGTTACGAAGCCGATCTCAACCTCTTGCGCGATACCCGCCTGTTCGCCGATCGCCGTGCCGTCGAGGACGTCGCGGACGCGGTCGAGCTGGCGCCGGAAACCCAGCTCAATCTGGTGCTGCGCGGCGTGCGCCGGGGCGAGGACGCCCAGAGCGGGGCCGCCATCATCCAGACGCCGGACAACCGGCAGCAATTCTTCGCGGTCGACGCCGAGATCATGGATGGCGTGACGCTGGAGGAAGTGCATGTCGACCATGTCATCATCCGTCGCCGCGGCATCGCGGAATCGCTCTACCTGCGCGAGGAAAGCGAACGTCGCGCCGCCGCAGCGCGATCGGCCGCCGCAACGCCTCCCGCCAGTGAAGACGCCGCAAGCGGAGTGCCCAATGCGCTGGAAGGCCTGGATCTGAGCGATGTCTTCCAGGTCCGGCCGGCCGTGATGAATGGCCGCCTGATCGGCTATCGCCTGACCGGCAGCAATGCCCCGGTGATCGAGGCGCTCGGCTTGCGGGCCGGCGATGTCATCACCGAGATCAATGGAAATTCCCTGGCGGACTCCTCCGACCTGGCCGGCCTGCTCGAGGCGGTCGAGGAGGAGGAGACGCTGTATGTTGCCGTTTCACGCAACGGCATGTCACTCACCATTCAGATGGATCTGCCCTGATGTTCGAGTTTTCGAAACGCCTCGCAGGCGGGCTGCTGGCCCTGTCCCTCCTGATCGCCGTGCCTCCGGCCCGGGCTCAGGAACATGTGGTCAATTTCAACCAGGCAGAAATCCAGGCCGTCATCGACGATGTGTCCTCGGTGACGGGCTATACATTCATCGTCGATCCGACGGTGCGGGGCCGTGTCACGATCACCTCGCAGACCCCGGTCACGCCGGACCAGTATTTCCAGATCTTCCTGTCGACCATGCGCGTGCACGGATACACGGTGGTTCCCACCGCGACCGGGGCCTACCAGATCGTCCCGGAACAGGCCGCTTCGCGCTCGACCTCGCCGGTGAATGCCGATCTGCGCGGTGACCAGTATGTCACCTCGGTCGTGCGCCTGAACCATGTCGGTTCGCGTGATGCGCTGACCGTGCTGCGCCCGATCGTGACGACACAGGGCTCGATCAATGCGGCCGAGGGCGGCGACGTCCTGGTGATCGTCGATCTCGCGGAAAACATGCGCCGTATCCAGCAGGTCATCCGCGATCTTGATCGCGATACGTCGGTGTTCGAAATGGTCGAGCTGACCAATGTATCGGCCGCCGAGATGGCGCGCATCATCCAGACCGTCCGCCAGCGCAATACGGCCGGCGAGGATGATGCCGTGTTCAACGTCACTGTCGCCCCGATCCCGGCCTCCAATACCGTGCTCCTGCGCGGCACCGCACCGGCCGTGCGCGAAATGGCGCGCCTTGTCCGGGAAGTCGACAGCGTGTCGGAGTCCAACCAGAATTTCCGCGTCATCTATCTCAATCACGCCGACGGCGCCGACATGCTGCCGATCCTGGAACAGGTGGTCGAGACGCTGACCGACCAGGACAGTGTCGGCCGCCGGCCCTCCGTCTCGCACCATGTCGCGACCAATGCGGTGATCATCAATGCCGAACCGGATGTGCAGCGCGAGCTCGAACTGGTCATCCGCCAGCTCGATATCCGCCGGCCGCAAGTCCTGGTCGAGGGCATTATCGTGGAGATTTCCGACACTGCTGCCGAGGCGCTGGGCGTGCAGATGCTGTTGACGGGCGGTCCGGACAGCGATTCGCCGCTGGCCATGACGCGTTTCTCCAACACCAATCCCGACCTGCTTGCCCTGTCCGGCGCGGTGACGTCTGCGGGCGACAGCACGGACACGATCAATGACACGCTGCGCACGGCTGCGCTCAATTCGCTGCTGGGCGTGGATGGTTCGGCGATCGGTTTCGGCGGCCAGAACAGCGACGGCACGCTCTTCGGCCTGATCCTGAATGCCGTTGAGAGCGATACCGACTCCAACCTCCTGTCGACGCCCTCCATCCTGGCCATGGACAATCAGGAAGCCTCCTTCCTGTCGGGCCAGGAAATCCCGATCACGACGGGCGAAGTCCTGGGTAATGACAATTCCAATCCCTTCCGCACGATCCAGCGCGAGGAAGTGGGCGTGAAACTCATCGTTCGCCCGCAGATCTCTGCCGGCGACACGGTGCGCCTCTTCATCGAGCAGGAAGTTTCGTCGATCGCGGGCCCGGTCACGGCCAGCTCGTCCGACCTGATCACCAACAAGCGGTCGGTCCAGACCACCGTGCTGGCGGACAATGGCGAGATCATCGTGCTGGGCGGGCTGATCGAGCAGGATGACCAGGACTCCACGACCGGCGTGCCGGGTCTCAGCCGTCTGCCGGGTGTCGGGCGTCTCTTCCGCTCCGACAGCACAACGACCAAGCGTACCAATCTGATGATCTTCATCCGGCCGACGATCATTCGCGACGAGGCGGACATGCAGGCCGTGACGCAGCAGCGCTACGACTACATCTCGTCCAGCCAGCGGCTCGCCGATCCGAACGGCCAGAGCTCGCTGGAGACGATCGTCGACATGCTGATGACCACGCCGCCGGCCGCGGCAGACGACGAGTAGACATGGCGGATTCACACGATGCAGGAGAACGCCCGCACACGCCGATCGCCTATGGCTTCGCGCGTCTGAAGGGGATTGCCTTCCGGCCCGGTGACACGCCGGCTTTTCTCTTGCGTACCGGTGCCGACCCGCTGGCCCTGATCGAGGCGCATCGTGTTGTCGGCGAGTCCCATCCGGTCACCGAGCTTGATCCGGCGCGTTACGACCAGGCCCTGTCCGATATCTATGCCTATGACGGGCTCGCGGAGGACGAGCTGGACGAGACGGGTGAGGATGAGAGCCTCTCCCGCCTGATCGACGAGATCCCGGCCAGCGAGGATCTGCTGGATTCCACGACCGACGCTCCGATCATCCGGCTGATCAACGGGCTGATCGCCGAGGCCATCCGTACCTCGGCCTCGGACATCCATGTCGAACCCTATGAAGACCGTGTCGCCATGCGCTACCGCATCGACGGAGTTCTGAAGGAAACGGCCAGTGTGGCGCCGCGTCTCGCTTCGCCGCTCGTCTCGCGCATCAAGGTCATGGCCCGGCTGGACATCGCCGAGAAACGCGTGCCCCAGGACGGCCGCCTGACCCTGACGCTGGGCGGCAAGGCCGTGGATGTCCGCGTCTCCACCCTGCCGTCGCGCCATGGCGAGCGCGTTGTCATGCGCCTGCTGGACAATTCCGCCTCGCGCTTCGCGCTCGAGCAATTGGGCATGCCGCCGGAAGTCCTGGCCGATTTCGACCGCTCCCTGGCCCAGCCCAACGGCATCATCCTGGTCACCGGTCCGACGGGTGCGGGCAAGACCACCACGCTCTATGCCGGTCTCAACAAGCTCAATGAGCAGACCCGGAATATTCTCACTGTCGAGGACCCGATCGAATACGCCATCGACGGCATCGGCCAGACCCAGGTCAACGCCAAGGTCGGGATGACGTTCGCGGCCGGATTGCGGGCCATCCTGCGCCAGGACCCGGACATCGTGATGGTCGGCGAGATCCGCGATGTCGAGACGGCCCAGATCGCGGTCCAGGCATCGCTGACCGGCCATCTCGTCCTGTCGACGGTGCATACCAATTCCGCCGTGGCCGCCATTGCGCGCCTGCGGGACATGGGGGTCGAATCCTACCTGCTGGCCTCAACCCTGTCGGCGATTGTCGCCCAGCGCCTGGTCCGCCGCCTGTGTCCGCATTGTCGCGAGGCCTATCAGCCCGATGATGCCGAACTGGACCTGCTCGGGCTCGAGAGCGGGGCAGACGTCACGCTCTACCGGCCGAAGGGTTGCGATCATTGCAAGCAACTGGGTTATGAGGGCCGGACAGGTGTCTACGAGATCGTCGTGGTCGATGAGGGCATGCGCAGCCTGATCCATGATGATGCGCGCGAAAGCGAGATGGCGGAGCACGCCTTCGCCGAGCGCAAGACATTGTCCGAACACGGCAAGACGCTGGCCCTCGCGGGCGAGACCAGCCTGTCCGAAGTCCTGCGCGTGAGCCGCGACGAGGGCTGAGACCATGCCGGCCTTCGAATACGAGGCGCTGAACGCCGCAGGCAAACGGACCCGGGGTCTGATCACCGCGGATTCCGAACTCGCCGCCCGCCGCCTCTTGCGTGGCCAGTCCCTGGCGCCGCTCAGTATCGGCCGCGCCGACGCATCGCGGCAGACGGACACGGCCGCCGACGGAAGTGCGGGTGCGTCGACCGGTATCAGCCTGGCGCGGACCGACCTGTCCTCGCGTGAACGCATGCTGGTGACCCGCCAACTCGCCAGTCTCATCGATGCCGGCATGCCGATTGCCGAGGCGCTCGGCCTGATCGGCAATCAGCTCGACAGCCATCACATGCGCCGCATCCTCCTGGCCGTCCGGTCGCGGGTGACCGAGGGCGAGCGTTTCGCCGACGCGCTGGCGGCCTTCCCGAAATCCTTCCCGCCCGTCTATTGCGCCCTGATTGCGGCCGGTGAGGGGTCGGGTTCGCTGGGTACGGTGATGGAGCGTCTGGCCGACCACCTGGAAAAGGAAGCGGCCGTGCGCAATCGCATCACGGGTGCGCTGATCTATCCAGCTCTTCTGACCGTGGTGGCAATCGGTGTCGTAGCCATGCTGATGCTGTTCGTGGTGCCGCGCATCGCCGAGCAATTCACCGGCATGGGCGTTTCCCTGCCGGCGCTGACCCGCTTCATGATGGGCATGTCGGAATTCCTCGTGAACGCCTGGCCGGTCCTGCTGGGACTGATTGCCGTTGTGATCATCGGCGGTGGCCTGGCCCTGTCGCGCGAGCCGGTACGGCGGCAATTCGACAGCCTGGTCGCAGGCCTGCCGGTCCTGGGCGGGTTCCTGCGACGCGCCGAGGCGGCGCGTTTTGCCCGCACGATGGGCATTCTGGTGACTTCGGGAACGGTGCTGCCGGATGCCCTGCGCGCGGCCCGACGTTCGGCAGATAATCTGGCCTTCAAGGATGCCGTCACGGCGGTGATCCGCGATGTCGAGACGGGCAAGGCTCTCTCAGATGCGATGAAGGCGAGCCGGTGGTTCCCGCCGCTGATGCTCTACATGATCGCTGCCGGAGAACGCTCCGGACGCCTGGGCGACATGTTCGGCCGGTCGGCGGACCAGCTCGACCAGGACATTGATTCCACCATCACCATCGGTCTCAACCTGCTTGAGCCCGGTATCATTCTTGTCCTCGGCGGCGTGGTTGTGACCATCGTGCTCTCGATCCTGCTGCCGATCCTGCAACTCAACACTCTTGCCCTGGGATAGGAGGCGCGCATGACCGACGCTTTGACCCCCGAACACCAATCCGAAGACGCCGCGGACGGCCGTGGCGACGGCCGCGACAAGGAGGCCGGATTCTCCCTCATGGAGATCATGATCTCCGTCGTAATCCTGGCCCTGCTCACCACGCTGGTGGTGATCAATGTCGCGCCGCTGGGAGACCAGGCCGCGGTGACGAAAGCCCGCGCCGATATTTCCTCGATCGAGCAGGCGCTGGACGCCTACCGGCTGGACATGCGCCGCTATCCCTCGCTGGAGGAAGGCCTCGACGCGCTGGTGAGCGAGCCGCGCGATGCCGAGGGCAATTACCGCGAGGGCGGCTATATCCGCCGCCTGCCGGACGATCCCTGGGGCAATCCCTATCAATATGTCTATCCGGGCGAGAACGGGATCGTGGACATTTTCTCTCTCGGGCGCGACGGCCGTGAAGGCGGCGAGGGCCCCGACGCCGATATCGGCAACTGGCAGGGCTGATGTCGCAAGATCGACTGCCTCCCGACGCCGGCCTGTCGCTGGTGGAGATCCTGGTTGCGATCTCCATTCTGGCCCTGATGGCCGCGACCGTGACGCTGAGCATGGCGCCCGGCAGCGATCCCCTGCGCGACGAGGCGGACCGGCTGGCGCTGAGTTTCCGGCATGCGAGCCAGGAAGCCATGGTGACCGGTCAGCCGGTCGGGTTTGCGCTGGACGGTGATGGCGGCGGATATCAATTCACCAGCTATGTCGATGGCCGCTGGTGGGCGATCAATGACCACCCCACACTGGGCCGGCACGACTTGACCGACCGGGTCGAGGCGCGCCTGGAGGGCGGATGGCCCGTGGCGCAGGACGCTGATGATGTCCTTCTCCTGCCGGATGTGTGGTTCGATCCGGCTGCCATGACCGACCCGTTCAGCCTGCGCCTGGTGCATGAAGGCGATGCGGTCACGCTGGACTGGACGCTGACCGGACGTGTGCGCATCGCGGAGGCCGGCTGATCATGAGCGGTCCGGCGCGCGATAACGGGTTTTCCCTGATCGAGGTGATGGTGGCGGTTTTCGTGCTCGCGCTCAGCGGCATCGCCATCGTGCAGCTGATGCAGACCTCCACCCGCAATACCGCAGCGGTCCAGGAACGCTCGATCGCGATGCTCGCCGCCGAGAATGTCCTCAACACCGAACTCATCCGACCAGGCCGTCTGCAAGACCGGCAAGGCGGGTATGACATTGCCGGACGCCGATATGACTGGCGCCTGGACGTAGAGGGCACCACCGATGCCGGGCTCTTGCGCGTCGTGCTGGAAGTCCGCGCCGAGGATGATGACCGCGTGCTTTCGCGTCTCGAGACCTTCCGTCGCCGGGAGGGTCTGTGATGTCCGCTCGCAGCGATGCCGGTTTTTCCCTCGTCGAGATCCTGGTCGGCCTCTTCGTCTTTGCGCTGGCTGCCAGTATGGCGGTGGTCATGCTCGCCGCGACGGTGGAGGGCGAGGTCGTCAACCAGGAAGCCCTGGAACGGGTCGAGGGTCTGGACCGGATCCGCACCGTGCTGCGCGATGATCTCGGACAGATCGTCGAACGCCCGGTCCGAGATGCCGACGGCTATGTGCGCGATTATTTGTTTGCCGGCACGCATGCCGGCGTGCCGACCCGCACGGGCCAGTTCGATGATGACCGCCTGGTGCTCAGTTTCACCCGCCGCGGACGCGCCAATCCCGGCGCCATCCGGCCGCGTAGTTCGCTGATCTTCGTGGAATACCGGCTGCGTGACGGCGCGCTTGTCCGACGGGCCGCCAACCACCCGGACATGGCCGCGGCCGATGATGTGCGTGAACTTGTCCTGGCTGTTGATGTGGAGGATTTCGAGCTCGAATTCTTCTTCGGCTCCAGCTGGGGGCGAGAGGCGCTGGTGCCGGTCGAGGGCAATGACATCTCCCTGCCGCAAGCGGTACGTTTGCGCTATTCCGCGCCGGTCTTCGGCTCGGTGGAACACGTCGTCCTGACGTCGCAGGCGCCATGATGTTCGGGCGCAAGGACGATAACGCCGCCGAGCGCGGTTCCTCGCTGGCCAGTGCGCTGCTGCTGGTGGCGGTGATGTCGCTGGTCGCCTTGTCGCTGGTCGGTGATCTGCGCGTGGCGATGCGGCGATCCGGCAATATGGAATTCCGCGACCAGGCGCACTGGTATGCCCTGGGTGCGCGCGACTATACCGAGACGCTCATCGAGCGCGCGATGGATACGCCGGAATCCACCTTCCGTCCGGATGCGGAATGGCTGGCCGGGCCCAGCATTTTCCCGATCGAGAACGGGCAATTGCTCGGCCGGATCCATGATGGAAACAATTGCTTCAATCTGAACGGTCTCGTGACCATGGACGAGCGCGGCCGGATGCTCGCCGATCCGGGTCAGCAGCGGCGTTTCGAGATCCTGCTGACCGAGCTGGGCCTGCAGGCCAACCAGGCGGCGATGATCGCGGCCCAGGCCGTGGACTGGATCGACAGTGACAATCGCCCGGTTTCCGCCGGAGCCGAGGACCCGTCCTACGCCCGCGCCGACCGGCCCTACCGCACCGGCAATACGCTGATGGCGGAACGCGAGGAATTGCTGGCGCTGGAGGCGATGACACCGGCGCTCTATGCGCAGATCGCCGATTTCGTCTGCACTCGCCCGGTCGCCGAACCGCTGCGTCTCAACATCAACACGCTGGGGGTCGAGCAATTGCCCCTGCTGATTGCCGTGTTCGAGGGCGAGCTGACACTGGCGAGCGCGGAAGCGGTGCTGCAGCAGCGTCCGGCGGAGGGTTTCGCCAATCTCGACCTGTTCTGGGCGCTCGACGAGATTGCCGCGCTCCAGCTCGACGCGTCACGCCGCAATGTGGTCGGCCTGGCCTCCACCTATTTTGAAATCGAGATCGATGTCCTCTATTCCGGCATGCGCTATCAATTGCGCGAGACCGTGGAACATCGCACCAGCGGCCGGCCCGTCCGGCTGAGCCAGAGATACGGTATGTTTTCATGAGCCAGGACCTCCTCCTTCATGTCCGGCCCGATGGCGGCCTGATCTGGTCGATGATCGACCGGGTTTCGGGTGCACGCCTGCGGCATGGCGAGGCCGGACCGGGCGAAATACCGGACACGGGCGAGACCGGCGAGGTCACGCGCACGCTCTGCCTCCTGCCGACCGAACATGTTTTCCTGACGCGGATCAGCCTGCCGGCGCGATCCGAACGCGAGGCCCGCCAGGCGGCGCCATTCATGATCGAGGACGAGTTGGCTGCCGGTCTGGACGAGACCCGCGTGGCGATCGGCGAGAAGGATGCCGGCAATGAGCGCTGGGTGATGGCGGTCGACGAGGCCCGCGCCGAGGCCTGGCTGGCCGCGCTGGAGCCCGTGCTCGTGAGACCGGTGCATACCGTGCCCGACTGCCTGGCCATACCGTCACATGACGCTGTCCTGCGCCTCCATGATCGCGGCAATGCCGTTCTGGTGATGCTGGACGGGGAGGCCCGCGAGAGCGGCCGCAATGTCGGTGCAGCCGTAAGCCGCGGTCTTTTCGACACACTCCTTCCGGCTCTGGTCAAACAGGCCGGTGACGGTCAGATCGCCGTGTCGGCTTCGCTCGGTCTGGCCGGTGCCAATCTGACCGCGCTGGAGCACGAGGATCTCGATCGCGGTGCGTCACGCCTGGACGATGAATTCCTGAAGGGCCTGCCGCCCCTGTTCGGCGATCGCCTGCGCTCGACCTTCGACTGGTCGTCCGTGCTGCGCCCGCTGCGCCGGCCGGCGATGCTGGCCGGGGCCGCCTTGCTCGGTTTCGGCCTGTTGATGGGAGGCGAGGCGATCTATCTGCGCCACCAGGCGGACCGCTTCGATGACGCATCGGTGGCCCTGTTCCGCCAATCCTTCCCCGAGGTCACGACCACGCTTGTCCCGGCGTCTGCCCGGCGCATTCTCGATCAGCGCCTTGCGGGTGTGACCGGGAATAGCGACGGCGTGTCCTTCCTGACGCTCAGTGCGGCGCTCGCCGATCTGACGCGGGAGAATGACCGGATCCGTATCGATCACCTGCGGTTCGACCGCAGCCGGGCCGAGCTGACCGTGTCGGCGATCTATACCGAGTTTTCCGATTTCGATGCCCTGAGCCGCCAGGCGGCGGAGATGGGGCTGATCCTCGACGACCAGGGCACCCGTGAGGGTGATCGCGGGATCGAGGGTGATTTCGTGTTGAGGCTGCGATGAACGGCGTGATGCAGATGATCCAGCGCTTCTGGATGGAGCGCAGCCAGCGCGAACAGGTCCTGCTCGCGGTGATGGGTGTGCTGGCCGGCCTCGTCCTGCTGCAGGTCTTCGTCATCAGCCCGCTGCTGGATACGCACCAGCGCGCACGCGAGGACTATGCCGCCTCGATGCGCATGTATCGCAGCATGGAAGCGGACATACAGCGTTATGGCGAGATCCGCACGGGCGAAACGGCCTTCTCCAATTCGACCCAGCCCCTGCGCACCGTCGCCGGCAGCGTGGCGCTGAGCCATGGCATCTCGATCGCGCGCATGATCCCGTCGGATGACGGCCGGCTGACCGTGAATATTTCCCGCGCGGATTCCCAGGCGCTGATGTCCTGGCTGATCGACCTGGAAACGCGTTACGGCGTCGAGATTATCTCGACGTCCATGGACCGCGAATCCGATGCCTTCGTGGAGGCCAATATCGTCCTGCGGCGCCGGGGAGGATGAGCATGACGCGCGGTGTTGTCCTGTTTGTCGTCTTCCTGGTCGTCTGGCTGATCGTCCTGATGCCGCTCAAGCTCGTGGCCCTGATGGCCGGCAATGTCGCCGGTCTGGGATATGGCGATGTCTACGGCTCGGTCTGGGACGGGCGCATGCACCGGGTCCGGGCGGCAGGCGAGGATATCGAGCTGGTGGAAGTCTCGGTCCAGCCGCTTGCCCTTCTGACCGGTTCGCTGTCGGCGGACTTCGAATTCGACGATCCCGGCCTGCGCGGCAGCGGACAGGTCACCCGGCGTGCTGATGGCAGTCTTCTCGCTCGCGATGTCGACCTGGTCACCATGCTGGGGCGCGTCGACATCGCACTCTGGCCCGGCGTCGACCCCGGCGAGCGCGTCTATGTGCGGATCACCGAACTGGACTGGCATGACGGCGTCTGCCGCGCCGCGAGCGGTGATGTGCGGACCGGCGCGCTGATCGGTTTCGCCAGCCAGCTCGGCTTCGAAGGCTCGCCTCTCGACGGCCGGCTGAATTGTCGCGATGATGTCCTGGTGTTGAGCCTGGCCGGATCCAGCAATGATCTGCGGCTGACGGGCGAGATAGCGCTGCATGCCGGTCATTATGCCTGGCAGGTCGAGGTCGAGACGCCGCGTGGTGAACTGGCCGATGCCCTAGCCCTGGCCGGCCTGGTCCGGGAGGGACCGGTCTGGCGCGGCGAGGGGAATGAAGCCTATGGCGGCTAGATTACTGCTTCCGGTCCTGGCGGCGCTGACGATTGTCGGCGGATGCGCCTCGGCGGCTCCGGCGATCGAGGCGGCGGAAGCGGTCCTTCAGCCGCCTGTCGAAGCGCCGGAACCGGTCACGGAATTGCCGCCGCAGAGCCTCGAGGCGGGCGAATGCGCGGTCTTCTTCTGGGGCAGCGGCGAGGCGCGTCCCTTCCTGGCCTACGAGAATTTCAATGACGGCATCGTCCGGCTCTATCTCGACGGAGCGGTTCGCGAATTCGCCACGACCGCCCGGCCGGACAGCCTTGTGCCGGGCCTGCGCTATGAGCGGCGTTTCTCCGTGGCGGACACGGGATCGGATATCGAGCTGAGCGGCGAGATCCATGGCGGGGCGGCCGACGGTCTGCGCATTGCGCCCGCGATCATGCGTGTCCTGCGGCCCGGCGGGGAGCAAATGGTCATCCCGGTGACCGGTCACTATGCCTGCCGTATCAATCCCTGAGCCGTGTCCCAGCTAGACCGGGAAGGGATGCTGACCGCCATAGGCGCGCCACAGCCAGCACAGGGCGATTCCCAGGGCCAGCCACGGACCGAACGGATAGGTCGTCAGCCGGCCCTCGAACCGTCGGCGTACCAGCGCCAGCAGTGCGACATAAAGCAGCGCGGTTCCCGCTCCGATCAGCGCGATGGCCGGCAGGAACCAGGCGGTGCACCAGGCGCCGCCCGCGGCGAGGAGTTTGGCATCGCCGCGTCCGAGCCCGTCAATCCCTCGCAGGCGTCTGAACACGACTTCCACGGCCCAGAAACTGGCATAGCCGATTACCAGTCCCAGCAAGGCCGGAATCGGGGTGTCATACACAAGCGTATTGAAAACGAGGCCGATTGCGGCAAGTGGTAGCGTGAGAATATCGGGGAGTCGCCGTGTGCGCAGATCCGTCCAGCCGAGCCAGAGCAGGGCGGTGAACAAAATGAGGGTGGCGGAATGTGTGAGGAGCATGTCGGACTTGTCACACGATTGTCGTCCGCGTACGCCACACAGGTGAAACGTAGCAGGGGATTAGCAGATGACTGACGCCGCCTTGGCGCTGCACGCGGAAAACCTCCGCATGACGTTCGGCGAGACTAAAGCCCTCGACGATGTCAGCCTATCCGTCAAGCCCGGAGAGATGGTGGCCCTGATCGGTCCGTCCGGCTCCGGCAAGTCCACCTTGCTGCGCGTTGCCGCGGCGCTGCAGACCGCCGATGCGGAATCGGGTCCGGTCTCGGTGCTGAACCGGCGCATGCAGTCGAAGGGCAAGCTGGCCGCGGGCATCCGCGCCAACCGCGCCCGTCTCGGCTTCATCTTCCAGCAGTTCAATCTCGTGGGACGGCTCAGCCTGTTTTCCAACGTGCTGCTGGGCGCACTCGGCCAGCTGCCGCGCTGGCGCGGCGCGCTGGGCCTCTTCCCGAACTCCGTGAAGCAGAAGGCGATGGACGCGCTCGAACGCGTCGGCATCGCCCAGTTCGGCGGACGCCGGGCGTCAAACCTGTCCGGTGGCCAGCAGCAGCGCGGCGCGATTGCCCGCGCGCTGGTCCAGGGCGCGGAAGTCCTGTTCGCCGATGAACCGATCGCCTCGCTCGACCCGGTCGCCGCGCGCAAGGTGATGGAATTGCTGTCCGAGCTGAACAAGAGCGACGGTCTGACCGTGGTGGTCACGCTGCACCAGGTCGATTACGCGACGAAATTCTGCGAGCGCACCGTGGCGCTCAACCGCGGACGCATTGTCTATGACGGCCCGTCCGACGGTCTGACCCGCGAGAAACTGGTCGAGATCTACGGCCCCGAATTCGAAGCGGCCTTCTACGGCGGAGACGACGAATGACCCAGATCCTCTCGCGCTATCTCCGCCTGGCCCTCGTGGTCCTGGCGGGTCTGCTTCTCGCCAGCTGTACGCCGGCCGAAGAGCCCAGCTCATCCACGACATCCCAGCCGCCGGTCAGCCAGGACGGACGCCGCACGCTCAATTTCGGCATTATTGCCACCGAGAGCTCGTCCAATCTCGAGACCAATTGGCGGCCCTTCATCGCCGCCATGTCCGAATGGACCGGCTATGACATCCAGCCCTTCTACGCGTCGGACTATGCCGGTGTGATCCAGGCCATGCGCTATGACAGCGTCCAGGTCGCCTGGTTCTCCAACTTCTCCGCTCTCCAGGCCGTGCGCCTGGCCGATGGCGAGGTCTTCGCCAAGGCGACCTATCCGGACGGCAGTGAGGGCTATCACTCGGTCCTGCTGGTGCCGACCGACAGCCCGATCCAGTCGCTGGACGATATCCTGGCCTGTGACGGCACGATCGATTTCGGCATGGGTGATCCCAATTCGACCTCGGGCTTCCTGGTCCCGTCCGCCTTCATCTTCGCCCCGCGCGGCATTGATCCGAACGAGTGTTTCAACTCGGTCCGCAATGCCAATCACGAGGCCAATGCCGTGGCCGTTGCCAATGCGCTGATCGATGTCGGCACGAACAACACCACGAACATGACGCTGCTGCAGCGCTCGCGCCCGGACATCTATGCCCAGCTGCGCGAGATCTGGCGGTCGCCGGCCATCCAGACCGATCCGATCATCTGGCGGTCGGACCTGGACGTGGAGGCCAAGCGCCGGCTGCAATACTTCTTTATGAATTACGGCCGCATGGGCACGCCGGAAGAGATCGCGGAAGCCCGCGAGGTTCTGGAGCCGCTGTATTTCGGCACATTCCTGCCTTCGTCCAACGCCCACCTCGATCCCATCGTGCAGCTGGAAATCGTGCGTGACCTCACCGAGGTCCGCAATGATCCCGAGCTGGACGAAGAGGAGCGCGCGACACGGATCGCCGAACTCGAGGAGCGCCTGGCTGCGGTCGAGTCCGGAGCGTCGGGTCTCGTGAGCCTGGCCAGCACGGCCGGGGATGACCAGGAAATCAGCGAGGAAGACCGCGCCGCCGAGATGCAGGGCAGCAATCGCCTGGCCCAGGCCGGCATTCTGCTCGTCCTCGCCATCGGCCTGCTGACAGTCCTGCTCTGGGCAACCGCGCCGCGCGGCCCGGGTCCTCGCATCCCGCTGACCGAACGCCTCGCCAATGCGGTGATCTCGGCCGGTGTGATCGTGATCCTGGTGTGGAGCTTCGACAATGCCGACATGGACCGCTCCTATCTCCTGGTCGAGAATGCCGGGGATATGGGCGAGTTCATCGCCGGTTTCTTCCCCGAGGACATTTCCGACGCCGAGTCCCGGTCCAGCTATTGGGTCGAGCTGCGTGACGGGATTTCCGAAGCCGTGCCGCAGATGATCGTGACGGTCCAGATCGCCATCTGGGGTACGTTCATCGCCCTCATCTCAGCCATTCCCTTCGGCCTGCTCAGCGCACGCAATGTGGCTCCGGGCTGGGTCGTCCAGCCGGTGCGCCGATTGATGGACGTGTTCCGCTCGATCAATGAATTGATCATCGCGCTCGTCTTCATCGCGGCTGTGGGTCTGGGACCGCTCGCCGGTGTGATGGCCCTGGCGGTGCACACGACCGGTGTTCTGGCCAAGCTCTTCTCGGAAGCCGTGGAGGCGATTGATGACGGGCCTGTGGAGGGTGTCCGGGCCACCGGTGCAGCGCCGCTGCACGAGGTGATCTGGGCGGTGATCCCGCAAGTCGCGCCGCTGTGGACCTCCTTCGGTCTCTACCGGTTCGAATCCAACGCCCGTTCAGCCACCGTGCTGGGCCTGATCGGTGCTGGCGGTATCGGCCAGATCCTGTTCGAAGCCGTCCGTGCCTTCGACTATCAGCGCACGGCGGCGATCGTGATCGTCATCGTGGTGGCGGTCAGCGCGATCGACCTGCTCTCGCAATTGCTGCGCAAGCGCCTGACCTAGGTCGGCGTCTGTCAGCAGGCCATCTGCGATGCACAAAGAAAAACGCCGCCCCTCGGGGCGGCGTTTGTCGTTTATCCCATGTCGTCCTTGCGGCGGCGCAGCCGCTGCCAGAAGCGCCGGCGTTCCGGCTTGGGCTGGGGTTTGAGGTTTTTCACGAAATCCACCGCGCACTGGGCCCAGGAGTGTTTCTCCGCATGGGCACGCGGGGCCTCGCGATCGATCTCCAGACAGTCCAGGCAGGCCTGGCGCAGGTCCTCATTGATGAAACCGCCGCCCGAGCCCGGGATGATGTCCTTGGGACCATGGGCCGGGAAGGCCGCGACCGGTGTGCCGCAAGCCATGGCTTCCAGGTTCACCAGACCGAACGTGTCGGTCCAGCTCGGGAAGACAAAGACATCGGCATCGGCGAAATAGCGGGCGAGCTCGTCGCCGAATTTCGAACCGGTGAAGACGGTCTTGGGATATTTTTCTTTCAGCTCTTCCATCTGGGGGCCGTCGCCGACCACGACTTTCGTGCCGGGCAGATCGGTTTCCAGGAAGGTCTCGATATTCTTCTCGACGGCGATACGGCCGACATTCACCCAGATCGGTTTCTCAAGGCCTTCATAGACGTCTTCGCCGCCGACATGGCGCTTGTCCGGATTGAACAATTCGATGTCCACGCCGCGCGCCCAGGGGGTGAGGTTCTTGAAGCCGCGCTTGGCCAGGTCGTCGCGCATGGAGGGCGTGGTGACCATCATGCGGCCGCCGGCATTGTGGAACCAGCGCATGAAGGCATAGCCGGCTGCCAGCGGGATCAGCGGGAAGCGGGCGTTCACATATTCCGGAAACTTGGTGTGATAGCTGGTGGTGAAGGGAAGCTTCCACTTGATGCAGATGCGACGCGCCGCGAGGCCCAGCGGGCCCTCGGTCGCGATATGGATCGCTTCCGGCTCGAATTCCTTGAAGCGTTTCGCGATGTCCTTGCGTGCGCCCATGGCCAGCTGGATTTCCGGATAGGTCGGAAGCGGCATGGTCTTGTAGCCGAGGCCGGGATGGATGATCTCCACCTCATGGCCCATGGCCCGGCATTCCGCGACGGTGCGTGACAGGGTCCGCACGACGCCATTCATCTGCGGTTCCCAGGCATCGGTCACCAGCATGATGCGCTGGGGACGGTCCTCGGTCGCGACGGGCAGGCCTGCGGCCGCTTCGTCTGCTGCGCCGGAATCGCTTTGGGTTTCAGTGTCGTTCGTCATGAGTCCACTCGCCTTGTTAGGAGCCTCTTAGCGCATCTGGAGAGCGGCGCGAAGAGGGGCCGAACATCGGGCTTGCGGAGCGGGCATTGTGAGATCATTCTCCGCGCCGAATTCGGAGTGAGGGAGCGCCGTCATGAATGCCCATGTCAAGAACACGATCGGATGGGATGATCTGGATCATGGCAAGTTCGATGACGAAACCGAGCGGGTTGCGAAACTCGCGGAACTGACCGGCCTGGACCAGGCAGCCCGCGATCGTGTACGCGACGGTTCCATCGATCTGGTCAAGCGGGCTCGTGCGTCGACGCGCGGCCGCGGCCTGATGGAGTCCTTCCTTCAGGAATTCGGCCTGTCCAACAAGGAAGGCCTGGCGCTGATGTGCCTGGCCGAAGCCCTTTTGCGCGTCCCGGACCCGGCGACGGCCGACAAGCTGATTGCCGAGAAGATTTCCAGCGGCGACTGGTCGGAACATGCCGGCAAGTCGGAGAGCTGGCTGGTCAATGCCTCCACGCTGGGCCTGATGCTGACCGGTTCCATCATCGATGTTGAGCCGGAAGCCCGCCGCAATCCGTCTGGCTATCTCAAGACGCTGACCCAGAAGGCCGGTGAGCCGGTGATCCGCGCGGCCGTGATGCAGGCCATGCGCATCATGGGCGAGCAATTCGTGCTCGGCCGGACGATCGAGGAAGCCCTCAAGCGCGCGGCCAAGGGCGAGGGCGAGCTCTGCTCCTTCGACATGCTGGGCGAGGGTGCGCGCACCGATGCGGACGCACAGCGCTATCACCAGCGCTATCTCGACGCGATCGAGACGGTCGGCCGCAATCGCGGTGAGGGACCGATCGAACACGTGCATGGCGTGTCGGTGAAACTCTCGGCCCTGCACGCGCAATATCACGCCACCAAGGAAGACCGGGTGATGTCGGAACTCTATCCGATGGTGCTCGAACAGGCGGTGGCGGCGAAATCCCACGATATCGGTTTCTGTCTCGATGCCGAGGAAGCCGACCGCCTGGTGATCTCGCTGAAGCTTCTGGACAAGCTGGCCCGCGCGCCGGAACTGGCTGGCTGGAATGGTCTGGGCCTCGCCGTCCAGGCCTATCAGAAACGTGCCACCCACGTGATCGACCTGCTGATCGAACTGGCCCGCCAGTCCGGCCGGCGTTTCCTGGTGCGCCTGGTGAAGGGCGCCTATTGGGATACCGAGATCAAGATGTCCCAGCAGATGGGCTGGTCCGACTTCCCGGTCTGGACCACCAAGCCGGCGACCGATCTGAATTATCTGGGCTGCGCGCGAAAAATGCTCTCGGCACCCGATGCGATCTATTCCCAGTTCGCCACCCACAATGCCCACTCGCTCAGCGCGGTGCGCGAACTGGCCGAACAGGCCGGTGTCGAGGAATACGAATTCCAGCGCCTGCACGGCATGGGTGAAGCGCTCTACGCTGCGGCCGACGAGGCCTATGGCGCGCGGCCGGTCCGGGTCTACGCCCCGGTGGGCAGCCATGAGGACTTGCTGCCCTATCTCGTCCGCCGCCTGCTGGAGAACGGCGCCAACACCTCCTTCGTGCACTCCTTCCTCGACGAGGACGTGCCGGCCGAGGACGTCGCGCGCGGACCGTTCGAGAAAGCCGAGGGTATCGACCGTCATCCCTCCATCCCGGCGCCGATGGCGCTCTATGGTGAGGAGCGGAGAAATTCCATGGGCTTCGATCTCAGCCAGATTGCTGTCCAGAATGATTTCGCCGCAGCGCTCGACGCGCTGGATGCGGCTGGTCCGATCGAGGCGACGCCGCTGATTGCCGGCGCCGAAATTACCGGCCGGGCCCAGGACGTGACCTCTCCCGTTGATCGCAGCCGCCGTATCGGCACGGTCATCGAGGCAGAGAGCAGTGACGTGGATCGCGCCTTTGCAGCTGCGGCCGAGGCCCAGCCGGAATGGGATGCCCGCGGCGGTGTCGCCCGCGGCGCCATCCTGCGGGCCATGGGTGATGCCATGGAGGCCCAGACGCTGCGTTTGGTGGCTCTGATGTCCCGCGAGGCCGGCAAGACGCTGGACGACGGTATCGCCGAAGTCCGCGAGGCCGTCGATTTCTGCCGCTATTACGCAGCCCAGGCCGAACGCGAATTCGACAGCGAGGTCCGCCTGCCGGGTCCGGCAGGTGAGACGAATCATCTTGGCCTGCAGGGCCGGGGTGTCTTCGTCTGCATCAGCCCGTGGAATTTCCCGCTGGCGATTTTTGCCGGCCAGCTGGCCGCGGCTCTCGCGGCGGGCAATAGCGTTCTCGCCAAGCCGGCGGAACAGACGCCTCTGATCGCCTATGAGGCCGTGAAACTCTTCCGCGAGGCCGGACTGCCCGAGGCCGTGCTTCAGCTCCTGCCGGGACGTGGCGAGACGGTGGGCGCTGCCCTGACCTCCGACGTGCGCACTGCCGGTGTCGCGTTCACGGGGTCGACCGAGGTGGCGCGCCTCATCAACCGCTCGCTGGCCGCGCGTGACACGGCCATCGCGCCACTGATCGCCGAGACCGGTGGTCTTAACGGCATGTTCGTCGACACCACCGCGCTGAAGGAACAGGTGGTGGATGACGCCGTCATGTCGGCCTTCGGTTCGGCCGGCCAGCGTTGTTCCGCCTTGCGCATCATCTTCCTGCCGGAAGAGACCGCGGATGAATTCATCGAGGCCATCTCCGGCGCGATGGACGAGTTGGCGATCGGTGACCCTGCCGACCCCTCGACCGATGTCGGTCCGGTGATCGACGAGGAAGCCCGCGAGATTTTGATTCGCCACATGGCGCGTATGGATAAAGAGGCAAAACTGCTCAAGCAGATGCCGCTCGGCGATGCCCAGGGCAATGGCTGTTTCTTCGGCCCGGCCCTGATTGAGTTGCCCTCATTAAATATTATGGAGCGAGAGGTCTTCGGTCCGGTGCTCCACGTTGTGCGTTACAAGCGCAAGCAACTTCCCGAGATCGCCGCGGCACTTGCAAGCAAGGGTTACGGCCTGACCCTGGGGGTTCACTCCCGCCTGCAATCTTTCCACAGGCAAATACAGTCCACCGTTCCGGCGGGGAATGTGTACGTGAATCGCAACATGATCGGTGCCGTTGTCGGGGTGCAGCCATTCGGCGGAGAGGGCTTGTCTGGCACGGGTCCCAAGGCCGGAGGCCCGCACTATCTGCATCGTTTTGCGGGCGAGAAAACGGTCACGATCAACATCTCGGCGCAGGGTGGAGACCCGGAGCTTCTTAACCTCTCATGAAACTCTCTTAACCCGCCTTAATCCTTGCGACACGGGCGTGTCGGCGGGTTTAAGAGTGTGTAATGGGTCCGGACGCGCGTTAGGTATTTGTTAACCAAAAAATCCGCGTTCGGACCATTCAGGGCGTTGACCCCGGGCCAGAGCTTGATCCACTATATGTTGGGTCAGCTGGCGACAGCGACACACTATACAGATATTTCGAGCCTTAAGGGTTTGTACGACGCGCGAAGCGTTTTTTCGCGTGACAGGGAATTTTTGTCTCGGGTTTGGGGAGCAAAATTGTCATGACACCACTGGATTCGGCCGCCAATCGCAAGGTTGATCTCGATGTTTCTCCGGCTGACGGATCGCCGCGCGGGAAACCGAAATCGAACGCGTCGCCGCATCTGCGAGTCGTCAAGAGCGTGAAGGTCGACCGGTCGCGTGACGCGCTGTTGACCGAGTTCGGCAAGAAGACGCTCGAGGACCGCTACCTGCTCCCGAATGAATCCTACCAGGACATGTTCGCGCGCGTATCGACGGCGTTCGCCGACGACCCCGAACACGCCCAGCGTCTTTATGACTACATCTCGAATCTCTGGTTCATGCCGGCCACGCCCGTTCTCTCGAACGGCGGTGCTGATCGCGGCCTCCCGATCTCCTGCTTCCTGAACTCGGTCGGTGACAGCCTCGACGACATCGTCGGCACGTGGACGGAGAATGTCTGGCTCGCCTCCAATGGCGGCGGTATCGGCACCTATTGGGGCGATGTCCGCTCGATCGGCGAGAAGATCGGCGAAGTCGGCCAGACCTCGGGCATCATTCCTTTCATCCGTGTAATGGACAGCCTGACCCTTGCCATTTCCCAGGGTTCACTGCGCCGCGGTTCGGCTGCCGTCTATCTGGACATCCACCATCCGGAGATCGAGGAATTCCTCGAGATCCGCAAACCGTCCGGTGACTTCAACCGCAAATCCCTGAACCTGCACCACGGTCTGAACATCTCCGACGCCTTCATGGAAGCCGTCCGTGATGATGGCGAGTTCGAGCTGAAATCGCCGAAGTCCGGTGAGGTCGTGAAGACGATCAATGCCCGCAAGCTGTGGCAGAAGATCATCGAGCTGCGTCTGCAGACGGGCGAGCCCTACATCATCTATTCGGACACCGTGAACAACGCGATGCCGGCACACCAGCGCAAGCTGGGCCTGAAGGTTCGCCAGTCCAATCTGTGCGCCGAGATCATGCTGCCGACCGGTTTCGACCATAACGGCAAGGAACGCACGGCGGTCTGCTGCCTGTCCTCGCTCAACGCGGCCAAGTATCTCGAGTGGAAAGACGATCCGATGTTCATCGAGGACATCTATCGCTTCCTCGACAATGTGCTGCAGGACTTCATCGACCGCGCGCCGGAAGAAATGGACCGCGCCGTCTATTCCGCTATCCGCGAACGCTCTGTCGGTCTGGGCCTGATGGGCTTCCACACCTTCCTCCAGCAGATGAATGCGCCGTTTGAATCGGCCATGGCGAAGAGCTGGAACATGAAGATGTTCAAGCATATCCGTACGGCTGCCGATGCCGCTTCGGTGAAGCTGGCTGACGAGCGTGGTGCCTGCCCGGACGCCGAGGAAAACGGTGTGAAGGCGCGCTTCTCGCACAAGCTGGCCATCGCGCCGACGGCATCGATCTCGATCATCTGCGGTGGCGTTTCCGCCGGCATCGAGCCGATCCCGGCCAATGTCTACACGCACAAGACCCTGTCCGGTTCGACCACCGTGAAGAACCCGCAGCTGGAAGCCGCGCTGGAAGAGAAGGGTCTGAACACGCCGGAAACCTGGGCCTCGATCCTCGAGCACGAAGGTTCGGTCCAGCATATCGACGCGCTCGACGAGCACGAGAAGGCGCTGTTCCGCACGGCCTTCGAGATCGACCAGCGCTGGGTGATCGAGCATGCGGCCGACCGGACGCCCTTCGTGTGCCAGTCGCAATCGCTCAACATCTTCCTGCCGGGCGATATCGATAAGTGGGACTTGCACATGCTGCACTGGACGGCTTGGGAGAAGGGCGTGAAATCGCTCTACTATTGCCGCTCCAAATCGGTCCAGCGAGCAGCCTATGCCGGTGCCGAGGAAAAATCCGATGCCGAGAAGTCCATGGAGGACGCGGCGCCGACGGACTACGAGGAATGCCTCGCTTGCCAATAGGCTGAAAGCAAACAGCAAAAACCCCGGTCGCCTGACGGTGCCGGGGTTTTTTTGTCGGCATTCGCACAGCCTTGGCGCTCAAAGGGCGTGATTTGCGTCACGAGGTTGTGACAAATTGGACGCACCAGGGCAGAATCGTCTAGAATTGTTCGCGTGCAACGCGAATCCAGGTGCATGACCATTAACCATTGTGTTTGCTGGTCGGCAGGGGGAGATGCGAATGCGTATGGGACGCACATCGGAACTGGTCTGTGCCGGCCTGATTTCACTGGCCGGGATCAGCTATGTCATGACCGTGCCGGGCCGGGCGGCTTCGGACTGGGCGACGTCGTCCGAGATGATCTCTGCCCAATTCATGCAGGAAGAAGATGTGCGCCCGCTGTCGCCGGACGCAGCCCGCGTTGCCTTGTCAGCGCTTGCCCTCGACGAGGATCCCTTCAGCCGTAATTCGCTCGCCGCCCTGACCTCGCGTCCCGCGGCCGAGATCGATCTCGGCGAGGCTGGCCGTCTGCAAGTCGCCATCATCGATGACGATACGCGTGATGCTGCCCATTCCGGCCTGTCCGCCTTTGCCGAGCATTCACCGGTCGTGCTTGATCGCGGTCAGCGCGAGGCAGTCGTGGCGGTCAATTACGAACGCGCCTTTGAACAACCGGGCAATGCGGAAACGCTCGACGTGGCGCTGACGCCGCGTGCCGGTGTCTCGGTCGGTCCGGATGGATCCGCGGCCGGTGCCGGTGCGGAACTGCGCCTCGGCCGCTTCATGCATACCGAGACGACGGACAATCCGTCCTGGTACATCTTCGCCGGCGCTGACCGGCGCGCCCTGATGTATGATCCGGGCAAGGGCATGGATTTCGATGATGGCGCCATGTACCTGACCCAGCGCGAGGTCATCGGTGATGCCCAGGCCGGCATCGCTGTTCGTGTCTGGGATGCGGATCTCTCGCTCGCCTATGTCCGCCGCGAATACGAACACATCGCCGGCGTGACCAAGTTCGACGAGACCGAGGAATTCGGCGCCGTCACCGTGAACTGGCGCTGGTAGCCCGGCGAGCCCGCCCCACCTCGTTTGCTGCGAATCGACCGCCTGCCTAGGATGAGACCGGGCAGGGGAGGTTGTCATGGATTCGCGAATTCTCACTCTGGCGGGTGTGCTGGGCCTGGCGGCCTGCAATGCCGCGCCGTCAACGGATGAGCCGGCGGCTTCCGATGCCGTGATCCTGCAGGGTGCGACATTGATCGACGGGACCGGCGGTGCCGCGATCGAGAATGCCGTCATCCATGTCGAGGGCACGCACATCACCTGCGCGGGAAGCGAGGCCGACTGTCCAGTGCCGTCCGGTGCGGACCCGGTTGATCTTGCCGGCCATTTCATCACGCCCGGCCTGGTGGATGCTCATGTCCATTTCGGACAAACCGGCTGGATCGATGGCCGTCCTGACGGTGTCGAGGCGCCGGACGTCTATCCCTTTGCCGAGACCGTTGCCTATGCGCGCAATAATCCGGGCCGCTGGCATGCGGCTTATCTCTGCTCGGGCATCACCGCCGTCTACGATGTCGGTGGCCAGGACTGGACGGTGACCGAAGCCCATGCCACCGACACGGACCGGCCCGACCGGGTGCATGTCCGCGCGGCCGGTCCGCTGACCACTCATGCCAGCGCCCGCAACAGTTTCTTCGAGGTCGGCGGCGCTGCCGACCAGCCGCTCTTCCTGCCCATGGAATCCGCGGAGGGGGTGCGCGCCAATGTCGACCATCTCGTCGCGATCCGCTCGCAGGCGGTGAAGGTCTGGTATCTCGCCCCGCGTGCGGATGACCGAGAACGGCTGGACGCGCTCCTGATGGAGACCGGTGCCGCGGCCCGTGAGGCCGGGCTTCCCCTGATCGTGCACGCCACCTCCCTGCGCGAGGCGAAAATGGCCCTGCGCGCCGGCGCCAGCATGCTGGTGCACAGCGTGCAGAACGAGCCGGTGGACCAGGAATTTCTCGATCTCCTGCTCGCCAATGACACCGTTTACGCGCCGACCCTGGTGGTGGGCGGTAACTGGACCCATGCGGTCGCCAGCGTCGCCCTGCAGGAAAGCGCCGCGATTGATGATCCCAATGGCTGTGTCGACGCGGAGATCCGTGATCGCATCCAGCATCCCGAACGCATGTTCGAGGCGCTGGCGCCGACCGAGCAGCAGATCGCCATGCTGGGTCAGCGCGACGGCATGATCGAAGCCGGCCTGCGCGCGATGCAGGCCAACCTCCTGGCAGTGGCCGAGGCGGGCGGGCATGTCGTCACGGCGACCGATGCCGGCAATCCCATGACGCTGCACGGCCCGTCCATCTACAACGAGATGGAGGCGATGGAAGCGGCCGGGCTGACCCCGGACCAGGTGATCGAGATGTCGACGCGGGCCGGCGCCGAGGCCATGGGCATGGGAGATGATTTCGGGACGGTCGAGGCTGGCAAGCGGGCCGATCTGATCGTCCTGTCCGCGGACCCGCGGGAAAGCGTCCGGAATTTCCGCATGTTGACGCATGTGATGCGGAACGGGGCGCTCAGAACGCAGGCGGAATTGAGAGTTTTCGAGCCGGAGTGACAGCACAAAACTGTGAATCGTGCTGTGGATAACTCCATTGAGTACACACAATGGGTAGACGTTAATCGGCGTTTAACCACAATATATTGTTATTGGCGCGATTCAGTTCCGATCGTGCCTCTTCGACATCCAGGGTGACATCATGACCGAAACCAGTGCGCTGCCGGGTCTTCTTACGACCAGCCATTCCTACAAGCCCTTCCGCTACCCGTGGGCCTATGATTTCTGGAAAAAACAGCAGCAGGTTCACTGGATGCCGGAGGAAGTTCCGCTCGGCGAGGACTGCAAGGATTGGGCGACGAAACTGTCGGACAAGGAGCGCAATCTGCTGACTCAGATCTTCCGCTTCTTCACCCAGTCGGATGTCGAGGTGAACGACAATTACATGGAGCGCTACAGCCGAGTCTTCCGTCCGACGGAAGTGAAGATGATGCTGTCCTCCTTCTCCAACATGGAGACGATCCACATCGCCGCCTACGCCTTGCTGCTGGAAACCATCGGCATGCCGGACAGCGAATTCTCCGCCTTCATGGAATACGAGGCGATGGCGGACAAACACAATTACATGCAGGAATTCGGCGTGGAGAGCGATGCGGACATCCTGCGCACCGTGGCCATGTTCGGCGCCTTCACCGAGGGCCTGCAGCTGTTCGCCTCCTTCGCGATGCTGATGAATTTCCCGCGCTTCAACAAGATGAAGGGCATGGGCCAGATCGTGACCTGGTCGATCCGCGATGAGAGCCTGCACTGCGAGGGCATGATCAAGCTCTTCCACGCCTTCGCCGAGGAGACCGGTGCCCTGACCCAGGAGGTCAAGGACGACATCGTGAAATGCTGCGAAACAGTCGTGCGGATGGAAGACAAATTCATCGATCTCGCCTTCGAGATGGGCGATGTCGAGGGCATGACGCCGGACGATATCAAGCAATACATCCGCTATATCGCCGACTGGCGCCTCGGCCAGCTGGACCTGGAGCCGATCTATGGCGTCAAGGAACACCCGCTGCCCTGGCTGACCGAGATCCTGAACGGTGTTGAACACGCCAATTTCTTCGAGGCCCGCGCGACCGAATACTCCAAGGGTGCGACCCAGGGCGAATGGCATGGCGGCGATGGCGTCTGGTCCATGTTCGACAAGATGAAAGACACCAAGACCGAGGAACTCGCCGACTAGGCTGAGATCCCGGGCAGGTTTGAAAGACGGCATGCGGTGATCCGCGTGCCGTTTTGCTTTGGGGAAGGGCATCGCAGACGATCCTGCCGGGAAAGTCGTTGGGTATGTGGTTGGTAGCTCCGGAAGGATCGCCTGCAACCCGGTGAAGCCGATTAAGGCGGGCCTGATCAAGCCTGCCAGCGCCACCCATCCCGCCATGTCGTGTGCACCCGCATGACCGAATGTGGGCTTATCCTACGCTTGAAATGCGGGACGGGGATAAGTTCGCGGCGAAAGCGTAATGCGGTCAGCGTTTCGCGGGCGTCCGCAGGTCGGTCTGCCAGGGCCAGTATCCCTCGCGGCCCACGGTCAATTGCCCGGTCTGCAGCATCAGCGCCATCAGCACGATCGCCAGCAATTGCAGCACACCCATCAACCCGATCCCGCCGAAATTGGAGATGAAGGAGATGATGTCGTCGACGCTCTGATTGCGGATGTAGGACAGGGGGTTCATGCCCAGCAGGATCCAGTCGATCCGGCTGAGGATGAAGGAGAAGATGAAGACCGGGATGCACAGTCGCCAGTGCCGCAACAACATGTAAAGCGCGACTGCGTTCAGCACGACATGGGAGAAGAAGACCGCTTCCTGCCCGAAGCTGAGCGTGGGGATGATCTCGTAGAGGCCGGGATAAATGTCCCGCGGCCAGACACCCAGGCGCACGGCGATATTCGGAATCGCCCAGAAGAATCCGTAAAACGTCTCCACGGCCACGAAGAGCACGCAGAACCAGTACATCACCCGTTTCAGAATCATTCGTCCGTCCCGTCTGGTTTCACTTTAGGGGATGTCCGGGGAAACGCGAACCTGTTCGCAGCGCAGCACCGATTGACGCCCTGTCGCGAAACGGCAAGTCTGGTCATCCTGCAATCAGGGGCTGCAGCGAATGAGCGACGAACCGTCGAGCGACATCCAGGAGAGCGTGAACAAGCAATTCCTGCTGGCCGAGATGCGTGATGAAATGAGCCGAGAGGGTGTGCCGATCGCGTTTATCAATCGCCTCGCGGATCTTCTGGACTCGAATTTCTCGGCCGAGGAAATGCTCCAGGCGGAGCCGCCGGAGAAACGAAAAACGCCAGCGTACATCATCGTGGCCGGGATGATGACATCGATCATGATTGCCGTGTTCTGGAACTTTCCCGACGCAGGCCCGCTCACCTTCGGTGAGATTTTTATCGCGTCTCTGGCCATGATTCCGTTCGGAATTCTGGGATATGTCCTCGCGCGTCGGCAGGGAAGGAGCAAGGGCCATTCTGATGACGCGCTGGTGGTCTACGCCCGACTCGTTCCGAAAACCTGGATTAATCGAGGTTATTACAAGCAGTTGCGCCGTCTCGAGCCTCAGACGGACGCAGATGTCGATGCCTATCTCAGAAAACAAGGCTGGCAGGGCCTGAGCGGTACTCGGCTGTTTATCATTGTCTTTGCGATCTCCTACGCGATCTATCTCTTGACGATGATTTTCCAGCCGCCCGGCAGCTAGTCCGATACCCGCTCCGTGATTTCCCGCGTGCGGATGCCTTGCTGATAGGTGATGGGCAGGGCGACGACGCTTTGCACGAACTGGAAGAGATAGGTCATCAAGGCGAAGACCGTGCCGATCGGTGCGTCGAGCCGGGTAACGGCGTCGTAGATGCCAAACAACAGCGCCGTGACCAGGAAGAGATAGGTCAGGCCGAAATTCAGGCTTTCCAGGTCCGACAGCCGGACCTGCCACAGCGCCAGCCGCCGGAAATGCCGGTCGCGGCTGGAGGCGCGCATGCGTTCGAAGATCTCGATCTGTTTTTCGTATTGGTTGTTCAGCGCCTTGTTCAGCGTGTGGATGCGCTTGGAGGCGAGGAAGAAGACCAGGCCCGTCAGCACGGTCGCGACGGCAGCCACGATGAAGACGCGGAAATCGAGAAAGGCGATCATCACCAGCGAGCCGATCAGGGTGAAACCGGCGGTCAGCGAGAGCGGCAGGATCTCCTCGAAGAAATCCACGACTTCCTTGATCAGGCCGGCGCGGGCATTGATCTGCGTCATCGGCGCGCCCTTGGCCTGTTCGCGCGCCACCACGTCCGAACCGACCCGGGCATAGATTCGGGTATAGACCCGCGTGTCATACATGCGCCGGCCGATGCCGATGATGATGAAGGTTAGCTCCAGCGCCGCCAGCCAGATCAGTCCGGAAAAATCGTTTTCAATCATCCGGTTGATGGCAATGCCCAGCAACAGGGGCTCGATCACGCCCAGCACGTTCTCAATGGTCAGCAGGGCAAATGTCCCGCTGATCTGCGGCCAGAAACGCTTGAAGATCGAGCCATGGGTGATGGCGTCGGGCTTGCCGGCGTTTTCGGCTGTCTCGGTGTCGGGCAAGATTTCGGGCGTGTGGCTCATGCGGGCGATTTACACGCCTGCCGCGCACGAGGCGAGGGGGAAGACAGGCCAGTCCATCCCCTCATCCCAAACTTGCCTGCCCTGATGGAAATCCGGGATTTGGGACCCATGCCGCAATCATCGCCATGGGTCCTGACTTTCGTCAGGATGAGGCGGTGGACACATTCGCTCACCCACCCCGCAGATACGCCAGCAGCATCGCCTCGAGATGTTCGCAGAATTTCGCCTCGTCCATCATCAGGGCGCGGGTGGAGCCGTGTTCGGGGTAGAGCATGCGTTCATTCATCGCCGTGGTGAGAGTGAAATACAGGAAGGGGCCGGCCTCCTCGATCGGCGGTTTGATCTCGTCGAGCACGGGTTTGAGGAAACCCAGATAGGTGGGCGGTGAGCCGATATGTTTTTCGGTGCCGGGGCGGTCGACCAGTTCCGGCCGGTAGCGGGCATGCAGGTGCACGGCGCGGATCAGATTGCGGTGTTCGGCGTAGAGGGCATGGGTCTCGCTGACTACGGCATGCACGAAACCCTGAAGATCGATATCGCTCGTGCCGCCCTCGGCAAGGGCCGCGAACCATTGCCCCATCATCACCGAATAGCGCTCGAAGAGCAGGGGCAGAAGCGCCGTCTTGTTGTCGAAGCGGCGATAGAAAGTGCCGGTCGAGATGTTCGAGGCCTCGACGATCTCGGCCACGGAGATCTGGTCGAAGGGTTTCTCGCGCAGGAGGTCGATCACCGCATCGGAGATCCGGTCCAGCGTCAGCTGGCTGCGCATCTGTTTGGTGGGCTTGGCCCCGGGAAGGCGGTTCGGGCTCATCGCAAAAGTATATTCGGGTTCGCATTTTGGCGCGATAGGCCTGGGACAAAGCAAAAGCCCGAGGAGGCCGCGATGCGTATCCGACTGTTTGCACTGGGAAGCCTGTCCATGTTTCTCGCCTGGCCCTGGCTGACCGCCGACCTGGCGATCCTGCTGGATGGCCGGGCCGGTTTCACCGTGCAATTCCTGATCAGCAAACTCCTGCTCTGCCTGTCCCTGTGCGGGCTCGCCAGCGTGTTCGGCGTGTGGAAACAGATCGGTTTTCGCGGGCCGCGAGGCGTGCGGGGCTGGCTGTCCAGCCTGCCGCTTTGGGCCTTCATCCTGGTCATGATCGCCAGTGGCGGTGTCTTCGGCGCGCCGGGCCTGAACACGATGATCCTGGTCTTCATCCCCCTGGCTCTCGCGACCAGCCTGTCCGAGGAAATCGTCTTCCGCGGCAGTGTCTGGACGGCGCTGGGCCCGCTGGGGCGCTGGCCGGTTGTCCTGCTGACCTCGGTCGCCTTCGGAGCGGTCCATCTCCAGGGCCTGACCACGGACATCCCCGATGTGATGATCCACGCCCAGGCCTTCATGGCCTTCGCGATCGGCCTCGTGTTTGCCGCCATGCGCCTGGCCTCGGGCTCGATCTGGCCCCCGATCGCCGCTCACGCGCTCTTCAATTGGCTGTCCTTCAGCATCAACGGCTTCGGCGAAAGCGCCGGGCCGATGCCGGAGGGCATTTCTCCTGAACAGATCGCCACGGGCCTGGTAATCATCTCCCTCGTCATCGCGGTCTCGGGCCTGGCCGCCTGCTGGCTCGCGATCCGGGCAGAGGCCAGACGCAACCTGCCCCCGTCCGGCGTGGCCAATCCGGCTGTCGCGTGATGATAGCCGCCGCGCCTTGAGCGTTTCAAATGGACAATCCGGGAACCGGGCTCACGCCGGCGGTTCCCGGATTATCACAATCTAGATCACCGCTTCACCGGCCGGTTCGCGCATGTTGTAGGCGCTGGCCATGACCCGTCCGTAGGCGCCGCCATTGCCGATCAGCATGACATCGCCCTCTTCCGTTTCCGGCAGCAGGCGCTGGCCGCCGAGCTTGTCGGCGCTTTCGCAGATCGGGCCGACAATGTCGGCGACCCAGGCCGGGTCTGCGTCGAGCCGGGTGAGATTGACGATCTCGTGCCGCGAGCCGTAGAGCGCCGGGCGGATGAGGCTGTTCATGCCCGCATTGATGCCCACGAAACGCGCATCGGGCGTGTGTTTCAGCTGGGTCACGCGGGCCAGCAGGACGCCCGCCTCGGCGACGATGAAACGGCCCGGTTCCAGCCAGAGCTCATAACCGGGATAGGCGGTCTTCAGCTCGCCCAGCATGATGTCCAGCGCGTCGGTATCGATGCGACGCGGACCGGAGGCCTCGTCGACACCCAGACCGCCGCCCAGATCGAGAATGCGCACATCCGGCATGGACCGCGCCGTCTCCACAAGGAAGACACCGACCCGGCGCCAATGTTCCGGATCGCTGATGCCCGAGCCGGAATGCACGTGCAGGCCGATGATTTTCGCGCCGGCGTCTGCGGCGAGTGTTTTCGCGTCATCCAGCTCGTCGACATGGAGGCCGAACTTGGCCTCCGGACCAGCCGTGCGGACATGTTTGTGATGGCCTTCCGGGCGTTGCGGATTTATGCGCAGCGTGATCTCGCGATCCTTGAAGATGTCCGGCCAGGCTCGCAGCGGGTGCAGGCCGTCCAGCGTGACATGCACGCCCATCTCCAGCGCCGCCTCATACTCGCCGCGCGGGGCGAAATTCGGCGTGAACAGGATGCGATTGGCCGGCAGGTCGGGCACGGCGCGCTGCGCCGCCTTCACCTCGGCCAGCGAGACACATTCAATACCCAGACCGGCCTCGGCAGCGGTGCGCACCACATCGGCATGGCCATTGGCCTTCATCGCATACCAGCCGCGATCGAGATGTTTCAGACCCGAGATCGCCGAGGCGCGGGCCCGTACGGTCTCCAGGTCGTATACATAAAGCGGCGCATCGCTGGGGCAGAGGTCCAGCAGGGCGTCGCGCTTGTCCTGCCACCATACGGCCGGACCACCACTGGCGGC
Source organism: uncultured Maricaulis sp. (assembly GCA_965228215.1). Lineage (GTDB taxonomy): Bacteria > Pseudomonadota > Alphaproteobacteria > Caulobacterales > Maricaulaceae > Maricaulis. The sequence continues at coordinate 1,677,816 of OZ245800.1, forward strand.
GACGGCGTCGGGCTGGCCAATCTCGCGCCAGCTGGGGCCGAAAGTCGGATCCATCGGCTTGGGCTGGATCAGCTGGTCGTGCAGGCGGCGGCAGAGCGGTTTGCCCTGGTCGCCATCCACTACAACGGTGAGGTTGAGATCATTGGCCGCCTGGCTGATCAGGCGGACCGGATAGTGGGCAAATGCCTCCATCGCCGGTCCCAGCTGGGCCAGCAGGGCGCGCACACCCCGGCCGACCAGGCTGACGGCGGCGCAGTGTTCGATGATCTCGACGCGGGCGATCTCGGCGAGATCTTCCTTGAGGGCGGCCATCACGTCCGGAGTCAGCGACGGATCATCATCCAGCGACACGGTGACACTCGTCTCGGAGGTCGAGACCAGATCGATCGATACGCCATGCCGTCCGAAGGGCTCGAAGGCCCGGGCCAGGAAGCCGGAGGCCCGCCACATGCCGTCGGTCTCCAGCGTGATCAGGCGAACGCCATGCTTGACCGAGACGGCTTTCAGGCGCGGCGCGTCTTCCGACGGCGCCTCGCTGATTTTCGTGCCGGCCATGTCGGGCTTGGACGTACACAACACCTGCATCTCGATCCCGGCCTTGCGGACCGGACCGATCGCGCGCGGATGCAGGACGGCCGCACCCATGGAGGCGATCTCCTGGGCCTCGGCATAACTCAGCGCCCGGATCTGGCGGGCGGCACCCGTCAGTCGCGGATCGGCCGAGAAGAAGCCGGGCACATCGGTCCAGATCTCGATACGCTCCGCGGCAAGCTTGGCCGCGAAACAGGAGGCAGACGTGTCGGACCCGCCCCGGCCGAGCAGGGCGGTATCGCCATCCTCGCGCCCGGCGATGAAGCCCTGGGTGATCACGACGGTTTCGGAAACGAGACGATCGCGCAGGGCCGGATCATCGCTGAAATGACAATCGGCACTCAGATAACCGCCGACCGCTCCGCCCGGCAGGGCTGCCAGTGCGGTGCGGGCATCCAGCCAGTGGGCCGGGACGTCATCGCTGTTCAGCCAGGCCGCGCCGAGCGTGGTCGACATCAGCTCGCCCTGGGCGAGGATGCGGGCACGCAGACGCGGGCTGGCATCACCTGTCAGGGCGACACCGGCCGCCAGGCGTTCCAGCGCCTCGAAATTCCCGGACAGGAGATCTGCACCGTCCAGAGCCATTTCGCTGGCCAGATCGAGATGCCGGTCGCGGATGGCGTCCAGCACGGGCTGCGCCTCGCCGGCCATGGCGGCATCGGCAAGGCCCTCCAGCATGTCGGACACGCCGGCGATGGCCGAGTGCACGACCATCACCCGTTTGCCCCTGGCCTTGAGGGTCTTGATCCGTTTGGAAATCACGCGCCAATTGGCCAGCGTCTTCACGCTGGTTCCGCCAAATTTCAGGACGATCCAGTTCTGCGTGTTTTCCATTTTCATCTCCATTGGTCCCGGGCGGGTTTACCTGTTCACGACCCGGGCGACCGGGGTCCATACAGGCCCGTGGGTGGAGCGCCAATGAAAACTTGATGAGTGGGCTGTTTTTGCTGCCAATGCAGGGCCATCAGACCCGTTTCGGGGTGATTTTCGCCCGCTAGTCGAATTTGGGCCTAGTCGAATTTGGGGGAGCGTTTTTCCAAATTCGCCATCACGGCCTCGACCTGGTGAGGCTTGCCGATGATCGCCGCCTGTTCGCGCGATTCCGCCATCAGGAGATCTTCCGTATTGCCGTCGGCGAGCGCATCCATCAGGCGTTTGGCCCCGCGGATGGCGGACGGGCTGCGCCCGGCGATCTGGACGGCGATCTCGCGCGCCCGGGCCAGCGGGTCGTCGGCGGTCTCGGTGACCAGGCCCATCTCGCAGGCCTTGGCCCCGTCGATACGCTCGGCGGTATAGGTGAGGCGGCGCAGGATGTCCTCGCGCACCAGTCCGCGGGCGGTGACATTGCCGGACATGTCGGGCACCAGACCCCATTGGGTCTCGGCGATCGCAATCTTGGCATCCGGCGCGGCGATGCGCATATCGCCGGCGAGGGCGATCTGCATGCCGCCGCCCAGCGCCCCGCCCTGGATGGCGATGATCACCGGAACCGGGCATTCCCGCCAGGCGAAGGCGGCATATTGCGGGCGATTGGCCAGGCCGTGCGTGCGGTCGATGAGGCCGGCCGTAACCTGGTCCTCGCGATCCCCGCCGCCTGCCATGGCGGCAAAACTGCCGAAATCCAGCCCGGCGCAGAACATGCGACCTTCCCCGCACAGGATCACGACACGCACATCATCCTGCTCGGCGACCCAGCCCGCAGCCTCGATCAGGCCGTCGAACATGTCGGCGTCCAGCGCGTTGAGCTTGTCCGGCCGATCCAGGCGCACTTCGGCGACATGATCGGTGACGGTGACCGCGACCCGGTCCCTGAAGCGCATCGTATCGGACATGGAGCTCTCCCTGGCTGGACGGCATCGTCAACCGGGCGCGAATGCATATCAACTCTTCCCGGCAGGCCATTTACCCGGCGCGCGAAATCGGGCATGAGGTTCGCGATGAGAAAATATAAGACAGCGAAAACACCGTCCGAAGCGGTGGATCAATTGCAAACGCTGTATGATGCTTCCGTCGAGCGTTTGCAGAACTCCTTGAAATCCTTCCTTGATGGCAATGGGCCACCAAGCGCTGAAGAGCGTGAGGCCGGGGCCTTCGTCTATCCCGAACTCCGGGTGACCTACGAGCCCGACGGGCCGCCTCCGCCGATCAGCCGGGCCTTCGGCAAATTCACCGATCCGGGTGTCTATGCCTCCACGATCACCCATCCCGACATGTTCCGGGACTATCTGATCTCCCAGCTGACCCTGTTGCAGGACAGTTATGACGTCACGATCGAGACCGGGCCTTCCAGCGTGGAAATCCCCTTCTCCTACGTGCTCGATGGTGCGGCCGATCTCGACATGGACGCGGCGACGCCGGCTGAGCTGGTCCGGCATTTTCCCTATGCCGACCTGTCCAAGATCAATGATGATGTGGCCAACGGGCTGAGCCCGTCCACGCCGGGCGAGCAACGCCCGCTCTCGCTCTTCGAAGCGCCGCGTGTCGACTATTCGCTCCAGCGCCTGCGCCACTATACCGGCACGCCCTATGAGGACGTGCAGCAATTCATCCTGTTCACGAACTATCATCGATATGTCGACGCCTTCACCGCCTGGGCCATCCGCCAGCTGAAGGAAGACAATCACTATGAGAGTTTCTCGGCGGCCGGGAATGTCGAGGTCGATGCCGACACGCCGAACGCCCACGCCATCGTGGAAGGCGCGCCATGGCGTCGTTTCCAGATGCCGGCCTATCACCTCAAGGCGCCGGGCGGGCGGGGGATTACCCTGGTGAATATCGGCGTGGGTCCGTCCAACGCCAAGAATATCACCGACCATCTCGCGGTCCTGCGGCCGCAATGCTGGCTGATGATCGGCCATTGCGGCGGTCTGCGTCACTCGCAGCGCCTGGGCGACTACGTCCTGGCCCACGCCTATCTGCGCTACGATGCCGTGCTGGACGAGGATCTGCCGCTGGACGTGCCGGTGCCGCCGATCGCCGAGATCCAGATTGCGCTGGAAGAGGCGGTGGCGAATGTCTCCGGCGACAGCGGCGATACGCTGAAACAGCGTCTTCGTACTGGCACCGTGGCGACCTATGCCGACCGGAACTGGGAGCTGCGTTATGCCGCCCAGGCCCGCCGGATCAACCAGACCCGCGCCATTGCCGTGGACATGGAAAGCGCCACGATCGCGGCCAATGGCCTGCGCCTGCGCGTGCCCTACGGGACACTGCTCTGCGTCTCGGACAAGCCGCTGCACGGCGAACTGAAACTGCCCGGTGCGGCCAATCTCTTCTACCAGCGCTCGGTGTCCGAACACCTGGCCGCCGGTATTGAGACCATCGAACTGCTCAAGCGTGACGAGGCCGAGGCCCTGCATTCGCGCAAGCTGCGCAGTTTCGACGAGCCGCCATTCCGCTAGCCTTCAGGGGGAGGGGAGAATGAACCAGCTGGCATTTCCCGCATGGCTCGGCCGGGCCGTGTTTGAAGCCGTCCTGATCGTCTTCGCGGTCATGCTGGGTTTCCTCGCGACGGAATGGCGCGAGGAGCGCCGCGCCGAGGCCAATGCCCAGGCAGCCCTGGAACGCATTGTCGAGGAAATGGAAGCCAATCTCGCTGAGCTGGAACGTGTCGTGGGTTATCACGGCGAGGTGCGTGCCTCGCTGGGCGGGCTGGCCGAACAGGTCGCCAATGGAGAGGCGGATGCCGAGGGTAATCTGATTGCCCGCATCACGCCGGTCCTGCCACGCGGCGTCCAGCCGCCCCTGGTTTCCGATGTGGCCTGGGAAATTGCCTCCCAGCGCGGCGAGCTGAACCGGATCGATTTCGATCTCGTCTCGGATATTGCCGGCGTCTACAACATCCAGGAATTGGGGGTCAGCTCGACCTGGCGCATGCTGGTCGAGACCTCTTTCTTCAACGAGGACTCCTTCGTGGACCGGGACATCACCTCCTCGCTCTATTTCCTCTCGACGGGATTTCGCGAATTGGAGATGCAGGAACAGAACCTGATCCGGCAATACGAGGCGATCATTCCCCGGGTTCGCGAACAGGTCGAAAATCCGTAACCCGGGACTTGCCGCGGACCGCCGCAGCGCGTAGTTCGATCGCATGGAACGCGTCACGTCATTGGATGGAGTGCACAATTTCCGGCACTGGCATGGTTATGTCGGTCTGGATGGTGCGAGGGTGAAAACCGGTTTGTTCCGGTCCGGGCATTTCGGACAGGCCAGCGAGGCCGATCGCGATTACTTGCATGATCTGGGCGTGCGCACCGTGGTGGATTTCCGCCGCCCCAGCGAACGCCAGCGAGAGCCGTCGCAATTCCGCGACGCGGCCGTCATGAATGTGCTCACCTCCGACCAGGATGATCACGGCGAACCGCCGCACATCGCCTTTTTCAAGAAACACGGCCTCTCCGGCGACAAAGTCCGCGAATACATGCTGACCGCCTATCGCCGCATCCCCATGGAGGCCGGCAATCAATCGGTCTTCCGCGATGGCCTGCGGGCCATGGCCAGCGGTGATGCCGATGCGGGCCTGCTGGCCCATTGCGCGGCGGGCAAGGACCGCACGGGGATTTTCTGCGCCATCGTGCTGGGTCATCTCGGGGTGAAGGAAGACGAGGTCTTCGAGGATTATCTCCTGACCAATCACGCCGTCGATTTCGATGTCCTGGTGCCGCGGGTTCGCGGCTGGATGCAGGAGCAATATGATGTCGACATGCGGGACGAGGACATGAAGGCCTTTCTCGGCGTCGAGGCGGATTACCTGCGCGAGGCCTTTTCCGTGATGGGCGATCTCCAGGACTACATGACCGGTGCGCTGGGCCTGGAACAGGCCGAGCTGGATGCGCTGCGGGATCGCTGGCTGGCCGCATGACCGAGGCGGCATCCCGGCTCGTGTCTCCCCTTCTTCCGGACAGTCTGCCCTGGCGGGACCCGCTCGCGGCCTTTGCACCGCTGGCGTCGGAACCCTATGCGCTGTTGCTGCATGACGGTCAGCATGGCCGGGCCCGGATCTTCGCCTTCCCGGATCGTGTGTTCGAAGGTGAGGGCCGGGAGAGTTTCGACGCGCTGGCCGAGGCGGGGCGCGCGCTACCCGACGGGGCGATGCTGGCGGGATTGCTCGGTTACGAGCTGGGCCAGGTTTTCGAACGCCTGCCCGAGACTGGCCAGCGCTGGCCGGCGCTCGCCTTCGGCCAATACCCGGCCTGGGCCGAATTCGATGCTGGAGCGGGTTCCGGGGCCAAATCGGGGGCGGGCGAAATCCGCATTCATGGACATGATCCGGCAGCCCGTGAGCGCCTGCGTTCAGCCCTCGGCGAAACGAGCTCGCTCGAGCCGGCGCCCGACCGGACCGCGCGGGAATGGCAGGCCCGATGGAGCCGCGATCGCTATCTCCAGGCCGCGCAGCGTGCCCGAGATTATGTGCACGCCGGAGACGTTTTCCAGGTCAATCTCTCACAGGCTTTCGACGCCCGGCTCGCCGTGGGTGATACGCCGTTCGCGGCTTTCCAGCGGCTCTGCCGGCAGAGCCCTGCGCCCCACGCTGCATTCCTTGCCCTCGATGCAGACCGGATCATCGTCAGCAATTCGCCCGAGCGTTTCCTGCGGGTCGACGACAGGCAGGTCGAGGCCCGGCCGATCAAGGGCACGCGGCCGCGCGATCCTGATCCCCAGCGCGATGCGGCCCTGGCGCGTGAACTTGAAGCGAGCGCCAAGGACAGGGCGGAAAACCTGATGATCGTGGACCTGATGCGCAATGATCTCTCGCGCATCTGCCGTACCGGATCGGTCCGCGTGCCCGTCCTGTGCGGGGTCGAGAGCTATGCGAATGTCCACCATCTCGTCTCGGTCGTCGAAGGCGAGATCGCGCCGGACAGGGACGTGTTCGATCTGATTAGCGCCAGTTTCCCGCCGGGCTCGATCACGGGTGCGCCGAAAGTCCGCGCCATGGAAATCATCAGCGAGCTGGAGGCCGAGCCGCGCGGGGCCTATTGCGGCGCGCTGGGCTGGATCGATGCGCGCGGGGATCTAGACCTCAATGTCATGATCCGCACCGCGGCACTGCGCCGGGCCGATGGCGACTGGCTGGCCTCGATCCGGTCAGGCGGCGGCATCGTCGCGGATTCCGATCCGGTCAGCGAATACGAGGAGACACTGACCAAGGTCTCCGCTCTCAAGCGTGCGCTGGGGGCTGGCGGATGACGGTCTGGCGGGACGGGAAATTCCTGGCGGCCGGTGATATCGGCCATGCCCTGGATGATCGCGGCCTGTTGCTGGGCGATGGCCTCTTCGAGACGCTGCGCGTGTCGAATGGCGCGCCGGTCCGTTTCGAACGCCATCTGGCGCGCCTGTCCGCCAGCGCAGCCGAGCTCGGCCTGACTTTGCCCGATGGCGGGGCGGGGTTGGACCGCGCTGCCGGCGAGCTGGCACAACGCCTCGGTCTGGAAAATGCTGCTGTCCGGATCAGCCTGACGGCGGGCAGCGGCCCGCGCGGCCTGGTCCGTCCCGATCCGGCCGGAGCGAGCCTGTTCATGACGGCGGCACCGCTGACCGCACCGCCCGCATCCATCCGCCTGCATGAAAGCGCGATCCGTCGCTCACCCTCGAGCCCGGCCTGCCGCCACAAGACGCTCAGCTATATCGACAATGTCATGGCCCGGCGCGAGGCACTGGAGGTCGGCGCCGACATGGCGCTGCTGCTGGATACGGATGGATTCCTGTCGGGCTGTGATTGCGCGAACCTGTTCTGGATCACCGATTTCGGGATCTGCACGCCGGAACTCGACAGCGGCGTGCTGCCGGGTACCGCACGGGCGCACCTGCTGGATCGTCTTGATGTCGTGGAATGCCGGGCGCTGCCGGATGTGCTCGACACGGCCGGGCTTGTCTTCGTCACCAATGCGCTGTCCGGCGCGATCCGTGTCGAACGTCCCGGGACGCGGGATGATGCATCGGTGGAAGGACTGTTCGACCGGGTGCGGTCCGTCCTGGCGAAATGATCCGCTAGGAGCGCGCGACCACGATGGAGCGGCGCGGGCGCAGATAGAAGACTTCGCTGATATCGAAGTGCGAGACGCCCAGTTCGTCGAACATGGTGTGATAGGTGTATTCCACCTCCACCATGATCACCGAGCGATTGCTCTCCAGAATGCCCGGCGGCACGGAGATCGACCCGCCCGGCGAATGCGGTGACATGCCCTGGGCGTCGCTCCACTGGACTTCGACATCATCATCGCTGTCCTGGTAGATACTGGTGATGCGCATCTGCAGCGGGCCGGTATCGAAAGGGGCCAGGATGGCCTCGCCCGCGGTCATGATCGCGGCAATTTCGGAATCGGTGATCACGTCGTCCTGGGCAACCAGGTCTGCGAGGGCCGAGGCCGCACTCGTGGCCTTGCGGTCGATCTGCAGGGCGAGGCTGATTTCCACGGCACCCAGATAGAGACCGATCATCGCCGGGGCGATCAGGGCGAATTCCACGGCGGAAACGCCCGTCTTGTCACGCCGGAAACGGCGCAGGAACTGGCTCAGGCGATCAATCATCGAACGGCTCGTTGCGGAAGACGGTTGCGGAGGTGATCAGGCGCTGATTGTCCTTCATGTTGGACATGGCCGTGCCGAAATTCGGCGTCATCAGGCTCCAGCGATAGAAAACGCGGACCAGCACGATGTCGCCGGCATCACCCGGATCCCAGCCGAAACCGGACGTATCGATCTCGCCGCCTTCATTGATCGGGCTGGACTGGTCGACATCGCCGAAATTCTCGAAGACGCGGACATCAATCTCCAGGCGTTCGCAATTGCCGACGACGGCAATGCGGTCGCAGATCTCGGACCGGAAACCCGCTTGCGACATGCCGGCGGTCTGGGCCTGGCCGGTGCGGACCTGGCGCGAGGCCTCCAGCACGGCGTTTTCCAGCACGGTGCCGACAAAGAAAACGGCGCCGACTTCCAGCATCGCAAAGAGAAGAAAGAAGAAGGGTGCGGCGATCATGGCGAATTCCACCGCCGTGGCACCGGAGGTTTCCCGCTTGAGGCGGGACAGGAAATCCCTGTTTCTTTCGCTGAGCGTTCTTTTCATCCGACCCACCATGCCGGTTAGCTGGACCCGGCCCCGTTATGATTTTTTCTTGCGGGGCTGCGGGCTTGATTAATTGTCCGGCGGCGCGCCGGCGTCATCGCCCAGCGCCATCTGGGCGGTGGACAGGCGGTCGCGCTGCTGGTCTGTCAGGGCATCGGTGCGTTCGGTCTGGTCACCCACACGCGGAACCTCCTCGCACACCGTGCCGCAATTGAGCGTATGCCGGTCCGGACCGCGGAACAGGGCAACCTGGCCGGCGATCGGACTGGAAACGGTAATCTCGCGCTCGTAGATGATGCGGCCGATACGATCGACGGCGATCACATTGGTCCGGCCCTGCAGCCGGCCCGTGAGGATCAGCGTGCGGCCGTCATGGACCATGGCGTCCGCGATGGAGGGATTGCCCACGACAACAGCGGAGGCATCAGCCGGCAGGCGGACGACTTCGGCATGTTCGGGGGCCAGGACCAGATCATGCGCTGCGGCGGGGGCGCAAAGCAGGACTGCCGAGGCGATCACCGTGATTAGGCTGCGGATCATGGTCAGACTCCGTGGAACGCTCAATGCGAGATATGGCCCATGATCGCGCGCGCGGATGAATCTTTCCTAAACACGCATGCTAGTATTTAGCCTAGTATATTGATCGAGCTTGATTTTACTCCGCCGCCGAAATTTACCCAACATTAAGCATAGATGCCGGTTGCGTGAATTTAGACTTTATTAAGCAAGGATTTTTACCGGGCGGAAATTGTTCTCGTGTTTAGTGGGCATCGTTCAGGAGGGGTCGGGACGGATCGACTCCTGATGGTGAGGTACCTAACGGGAGTAATAAAAATGAAGTTCGTTTCTCGCTTTTTCAAGGATGAGTCTGGCGCAACCGCTATCGAGTATGGCCTGATTGCTGCTCTCATCGCTGTTGTCATTATCGGCGCTGTTACCGCTCTTGGTACGGGTGTGTCCGATAACTTCAACACGGTCGCCGGCGCACTCTAAGTCGCTGACTGACTGTAAAGTTCGGCAGGGCCGCTCCAAACGGAGCGGCCCTTGTCGTATGTGCGGTCCGCTTTGCCGGATCGACCGGCGCAAACCGGACATTAAACCTATCGGCCTAAGGTGGCCGGGTTAGAGAGAGGTGGCGCCATGCTGGTCCAGATCCTGATCTTCGCCTTTGCAGGCCTGATGCTGTTTGCGGCCTGGAATGATGCGATGGAATTCCGCATTCCGAACTGGATTCCGGCCGCGGTTGCGCTGCTCTTCCCGGTCGCCGCCCTTGCCGGCGGGATCGGATGGGGCGTTTTCGGCTTCTCCCTGCTTGCCGGATTTGTTGCGCTCCTGCTCGGCATGGGCCTGTTCGCCGGCGGATTGCTGGGCGGCGGTGATGCAAAACTCTTCGCAGCCGCTGCGCTCTGGTTCGGCTGGCCGGCTGCGGCCACGTTCATGCTCTACACGGTCCTGGTCGGCGGCGTTCTCGTCCTGGCCCTGATCGTTCTGCGACGGGCAGCACCCCTTGCGGGTGTTCCCGAAGGCTGGACCGACAATACCGCCCTGGCCCGCGGAGCGCCGGTCCCCTACGGCATCGCCCTGGCCGGCGGAGCCCTCTGGAGCATGCCGTTGGCCCCGCTATTCCTCGCGATCTGAGATAAATCCGGGAATTTTCGCCTTTAGTCGGCATTGAACACCCTTCATTAACACCGCTTTGAGGAATTCGGCGTTTCATCGGAACTGTATCCGTGTGTCTAAGGGGTGTGACCCGCACCATGAACGCAGTTCGTATCGCCATTCTCGTCGCGGCGGCCGTCGCCGCCATCGCTGTAGCATTCTTCGTGCGCCAGGCCATGAGCCGGCCCGCGCCTGCGCCCGTTGCACAGGTCGAGGAACGCCCCGCTGTGCGCGTCCTGGCTGCCCGTCGCGACCTGGCGATCGGCGAACGCGTCACCGCCGCTGAATTCTACTGGCAGAACTGGCCCGACGAGGCGATCGCCCCGGGTTATGTCGTCGAGAATCGCGGCCAGGGTATTGAAGATTTCGCCGGTTCCGTCGTGCGCGCCTCGATCGCGCAGGGTGAACCGATCACCGGACGCAAACTGGTCCAGCCGGGCGATGCCGGTTTCATGGCTGCCGTGCTCACGCCGGGCATGCGCGCCGTTGCCGTGCCGATTTCCGCAGAGACGGGTGCCGGCGGTTTCATCCTGCCGGGTGACCGGGTCGACGTGATTGTCTCCTACGAACAGGACAATGAGACCGGCCGTGGTTCGCGCCGCGGTTTCGTGGCCCAGACACTTGTCGAGAATACGCGTGTCCTCGCGATCGACCAGACCTTCGGGGACGGCGAGGGCGAGGAAACTGTCGTGGGTGAGACGGCAACGCTGGAACTGACACCGGACCAGGCCCGCGCCGTGTCGCTGGCCGTGGCTCGCGGTGAAGTGGCGCTGGTCCTGCGCAGCCTGTCGGACGCCGATGGTGGTCCGCAGCTGGTTGCCGGTGGCGAGCCGTCTGTCGCGTCGCCGTCCAGCGGCTTCGAACAGGAAGGCCGGCGTACCGTGACATTGATCCGCTACGGCCAGGCGCGCGAAGTCGCGCTGGCAGGCGATAACTGAGGAGCCGACCATGATGCGCGTCCTCAAATACCTCGCTGCCCTGGCCCTCATGGCCACTGCTCCGGGCATGGCTGCCCTGGCGCAGCCCGGCACGACCGAGCGGGGCAATACGATGCAGGTCCATATCCGCGCGCCGGGTGATGGTCCGGTCTCGGAAACGCTCGACCTGCCGCTCAACAAGGCGGCCGTGATCCACCTTCCGGTCGATGCCGCCGACGTGCTGGTGACTAATCCGGCTGTCGCCGATGCCGTCGTGCGCACCACGCGCCGCGCCTACATCATGGGTATCGCGACCGGCCAGACCAATGCCTTCTTCTTCGACGCCAACGGCCAGCTGATCTTGGATCTCGACATCCGGGTCGAGCGCGATCTCTCTCCGCTGCAGGACTCCCTGGAACGTTTCCTGCCGGCCGCCCGCGTGCAGGCCGAGGCCATGAATGACCACATCGTGCTGTCCGGCAGCGTACCGTCTGCCGCCGACGCCGATGCTGCGCTGAATATCGCCCGCCGCTGGGTCGACGAGCCGGAACAGGTCCTGTCGATGCTGAACATCGAGGCGCGCGAACAGGTGATGCTGAAAGTGCGCATCGTGGAGATGCAGCGCACGATCGTCCGCCAGCTGGGTGTGAACCTGTCCACGGCGGCTACGTCCGGCGAGTTCAATTTCGCCGTCGCCACGCAGAATGAATTCTCGCTGGTCGGTCGTTTCCTGAATGGCCTGGCCGCCAATGTCGGCTGGACGAGCGGCAATGCCGGCGGCGTGCAGAACGTCAACGCGCTGCTCCAGGCCATGGAACGCGTCGGCCTGGTCCGCACCCTGGCCGAACCCAATCTGACCGCCATTACCGGCGAAAGCGCCAACTTCCTGGCCGGTGGTGAATTCCCGGTCCCGGTCGGCCGCGATCGCGATGGCAATATCATCATTGAATACAAGCCCTTCGGTGTCGGTCTCGGCTTCACGCCGGTCGTGCTGTCCGAGGGCCGGATCAGCATGCGCATCTCGACGGAAGTCTCCGAACTGACGACCCAGGGCGCACTGACCTTCAATTCCACGCCGATCACGGATGACCAGGGCAATGTCGTGGGCCAGCTGCCCGGCCTGACCATCCCGGCGCTCAATGTGAACCGCGCCGAGACGACGGTGGAACTGCCCTCCGGCGGCAGCCTCGTCCTCGCCGGCCTGATCCAGGAAGAGACCCGCCAGAATCTGGACGGCGTGCCCGGCGTGCAGAACCTGCCCGTCCTGGGATCGCTCTTCCGGTCCCGCGATTTCGAAAACCAGGAAACCGAGCTGGTCGTGCTGGTCACGCCCTATCTGGTCGATCCGGCCAATCCGAATGCGCTCGAGACGCCGGCCGACGGTTTCCAGAATGCGAGTGAAGCCGACACGCTTTTGTTCGGCCGTATCAACCGCGTCTATTCCGTGCCGGGTTCGGACACGGACGGCCGCGGCTGGACCGGCCCTGTCGGCTTCCTGTTTGACTAGGTGATTGTAATGCAGTTCCCGCGCGTTAAGACCCTTGCGACTCTCCTGGCTGCGGCCGGTCTCGGCATCACGGCCTGCTCGTCCGTGCCGACCGATCTCGACCTGCCCCAGGCGACGGCAGAGGCGGAATTGTTCCGCGCCGACATGCCGGTCGACCCGCGCGATAATGGGCTCAACTGGTCCCAGCTGGGCCTGCTCGAGGCCGTTGCCGATGAATACAAGACGCGCGGCCATGGACCGCTGGTCATCAGCTATCCGCAGGGCGCGGCCAATGAAGAGGCCGCCATGCTCGCGATCGCCAATGCCCGCACGGTCTTCTACGAGGCCGGCGTGGACTGGCGCCAGATTTCCGGCGGGCCCTATGACGCCCGCGGCCACGGCGATGCGGCCGTGATCTTCACCTTCACCCGATACCGCGCGATTGCTCCGGACTGCCCGCAGGGCTGGCCGAACATGGCGCGGAATCTCGACAACCGCCATGAAGCCCGTTTCGGCTGCGCCATGGCTGCCAATCTCGCGGAAATGGTCAGTGATCCGCGCGATCTTATCGCTCCGCGCGATATGGGACCGTCCGATACCGGACGCCGGCAGACCGTGATGGACCGTTACCGGGCCGGTGAGTCCACGACGAGCCAGCGCAGTGAATACGAGAGCGGCGCTGTCTCCAACGTGGCAAACGACTAGGGGGCGAAAGGAGCGATCATGAAGAACGCGAACCGAGCCCTGCTTGAGGAAGAAGATGATTTCCTGGGCGGTGATGACCCGTTCATGGACGCGTCCGACATCGAACGTCTGATGCTGGGCGAGGCCACGCGCGAGGACGTGCTGGCCGAAAGCGAACCGGACGCGGTCGATACGACGGACCACGTTCCGTTCGGCGCCAGTGCGGCGCTTGTGCCCGAACCGAAGATCGACCCGGAGGTCGAGACAAGCCTGGACGAGGCGCTGGTCGAGCATGGCAATGCCTTCGACCCGGTCTTCGAGGACGCCGCCGACGAATTCACGGATACGCTCGCGCTTGATCTGCCCTCGGGCGAAGCGCTCTATGGCGAGATCGACAGCGAATTGCCGGACCAGCCGGTTCCGCGCATCACGATCGCCGCCTTCTGCGAACGCCAGGAAACGGCGGGCATGATCAACACCTCGTCGGATGATCGCCGGCTGGCCAAGGCTCACGTCCAGGTCAGCATGGGCGGACTGCCGGCTGCCATCGAGCGTTTCCACGACGAGACCACGCCGAACCTGCTCATTGTTGAGACGGGCATGCGCGGCTCGGGCCTGTTCGACCAGCTGGAACACCTGGCCGGTGTCTGCGACCCGAGCACCAAGGTCGTCATCATCGGTGCCGCCAACGATATCTCTCTATCGCGAGCTGATGAAGCGCGGTGTCAGCGAATATCTCGTGCCGCCGATGACGCCGCTGCACCTGATCCGCACGATTTCCGAACTATTCCTCGATCCGGAACAGCCCTTTGCAGGCAAGGCGATCGCCTTTGTCGGCGCCAAGGGCGGTGTCGGGTCTTCCACGGTCGCCCACAATACCAGCTGGGCCCTGACCGAAGGCATGCATACCGATGCGGTCCTGATGGACATGGACCTGTCCTTCGGCACGGCCGGACTCGATTTCAACCAGGACCCGACGCAGACGCTGGGCGATGCCCTGGCAGAGCCGGATCGTCTTGATGACGCGCTACTGGATCGCCTGCTTGTCCGCTGTACCGACCGGCTGAGCCTGTTCTCCGCTCCGGCCACGCTCGACAAGGACTGGGAATTCGCTCCGGTCGACTACGAGATGGTGCTGGACAAGGTCCGCCGCCAGGCGCCCTTCGTCGCGCTGGATCTGCCGCATGTCTGGGCCCCCTGGGTCAAGCAGACCCTGCTGGCATCCGACGAGGTCGTGGTCACGGTGGCACCGGATCTCGCCTCGCTGCGCAATGCGAAAAACCTGGTCGATCTCATCACGAGCGCGCGGGCCAATGACGCGCCGCCCAAGATCGTCGTCAACATGGCCGGCATGCCCAAACGCCCGGAAATCCCGGTGAAGGATTTCGCGGAAGCCCTGGGTCAGCCGCCGGTCCTGGTCATGCCGTTCGAGCCGAACCTGTTCGGCAAGGCCGCCAATAACGGCCAGATGATCACGGAACTGGATCCCAAGTCCAAGGCCGCTGACGGCTTCTCTCACCTTGCCAGCCTGGTTTCAGGCCGGGCACCGGTCACGCCGCGCAAGCGCGGCCTGTTTGGTGGATTGTTCGGAGGCTAACACGCCATGTTCGGCAAACGCGCCGGAGTCCCCAATCCCACGCCCAGGGCAGCGCCAGCCGCGGCTGTCCAGAGTGCGCCGAAAGCTGAGGCCCGCCCCGCGCAAGCGGAGGCGGGCGCAGAGCGTCGACGGGCGGCGAAAACGGCTCCGAAACCTGCGCCCAAGCCGAGCCCGGCCAATGACGTACCGTCGCGGTCGGAAGAATACTACGCCATCAAGACGACCATTTTTAATGCCCTGATCGACACGATCGATCTGGGGCAGCTGGCGCGTCTGGACCATGACACCGCCGCGGAGGAAATCCGCGACATCGTCACCGAGATCATCTCGATCAAGAACGTCGCGATGTCGATCGCCGAGCAGGAAAGCCTGCTGCAGGACATCTGCAATGACGTGCTGGGCTTCGGCCCGCTGGAACCGCTGCTGGCCCGCGACGATATCGCCGACATCATGGTCAATGGCGCCGATGACGTCTTCATCGAGGTCAACGGCAAGGTCGAGCGCACGAATATCCGTTTCCGCGACAATGCTCAGCTGATGAATATCTGTCAGCGCATCGTCAGCCAGGTCGGCCGCCGCGTCGACGAGAGTTCGCCGATCTGTGACGCCCGCCTGATGGACGGTTCGCGCGTCAACGTGATCGCGCCCCCGCTTGCGCTTGATGGTCCGACCCTGACCATTCGTAAGTTCAAGAAAGACAAGCTGACCATGCAGAACCTGGTGGATTTCAATTCCATCACGCCGGAAGGCGCCAAGGTTCTCGGCGTGATCGGCGCCAGCCGCTGTAACGTCCTGATCTCCGGCGGTACGGGTTCGGGCAAGACGACCCTGCTCAACTGCATGACCGGTTTCATCGAGGATGCCGAGCGTGTCGTGACCTGCGAGGACGCTGCCGAACTCCAGCTGCAACAGCCGCATGTGGTGCGCCTGGAAACGCGACCGCCCAACCTGGAAGGCTCGGGCGAGGTCACCATGCGTGATCTCGTGAAGAACTGCCTGCGCATGCGTCCGGAACGCATCATCGTGGGTGAGGTGCGTGGACCGGAAGCCTTCGACCTGCTGCAGGCGATGAATACCGGCCATGACGGTTCAATGGGCACGCTGCACGCCAACTCGCCGCGCGAGGCCATGTCGCGGATCGAATCCATGATCACGATGGGCGGCTACAACCTGCCCGCAAAGACGATCCGCGAAATGATCACCGGATCGATCGACGTCATCGTCCAGGCTGCCCGCCTGCGCGATGGTTCGCGGAAGATCACCCATATCACTGAAGTGGTCGGCATGGAGGGCGAGGTCATCGTCACCCAGGATCTCTTCGTCTACGAAATCGAGGGTGAGGACGAGAATGGTGGCATTGCCGGCCGTCACGTCTCCACCGGTATCGCGCGTCCGAAATTCTGGGACCGCGCCCGCTATTTCGGTCTCGAGCGCGAACTCGCGGCCGCGCTCGACGCGTCGGAGGCCTGATCATGAGCCCCGATGTGATGTTCATTCTCGCAGCAGCGGCCGCCTTCTTCGCCATCGGCGGAGTGGGTTGGGTTGCTGTCGGCGCGATGGGCGATGCCCAGTCGAAAAAACGCGTGGACCGCGCGGTCGGAGGCCGGATGGCCCGTGCGCGAGGCGCCTCGACGCCCACCGACCAGGCCGCCCAGCGCAGGAAACAGGTGCAGGACTCCCTCAAGGAGATGGAGCAGCGCCAGAAGGACCAGCGCAAGAAGACGGTCACGCTGAAAGCCCGCATCCAGCAGGCCGGCATGTCCTTCCAGCCGAGCATGTTCTGGATCGCCTCGGCCGGGCTGGCGCTGGCGGGTTTCGCCATCGCGCTGATCACCGGTCAAAGCCTGCTCGTCTCGGGCGGGATCGCAATCGTCTCGGGCCTCGGCATGCCACGCTGGTGGCTCGGTTTCCTGGCTGGACGGCGCCGCAAGAAATTCACCGGCGAATTCGCCAATGCGCTCGACGTGATCGTGCGCGGTATCAAGTCGGGCCTGCCGCTCAATGATTGTCTGAAGATCATTGCCGCCGAATCCCCGGAACCCATCGCGGGCGAATTCCAGCAATTGGTCGAGGGCATCGCCGTGGGCGTGTCCATCGAGGACGGGCTGAACCGGATGTGCGAACGCATGCCGCTGCCCGAGCTGAACTTCTTCCGCACGGTTCTGGTTATCCAGCAGAAGACCGGCGGCAATCTCGCCGAAGCCCTGGGCAATCTCTCCGTGGTGCTGCGCTCGCGCAAGCTGATGCGCGAGAAGATCGGCGCGCTGTCCTCCGAGGCCAAGTCCTCGGCCGGCATTATCGGTTCGCTGCCGCCCTTCGTGCTGATCGTCGTCTACACGACCACGCCGGACTATATGGGCGCCATGTTCACCCATCCGACCGGTCAGCTGATGCTGCTGGGCAGTGTGACCTGGATGGCGATCGGCATTTTCGTCATGCGCGGCATGATCAACTTCAAGATCTAGAGGTTGGACGTGCCGAGCTTTTTCGAGATCCGTGATTTCCTGACCGATCCGCAAATGCTGCTGACGCTCCTGTCGGGCATCCTGGTGTTTGCGACCATCGTCACGCTGACCGGACCCATGATGGGTGGCGACAAGCTCGACAAGCGGATCAAGGGTGTCCAGAACCGGCGCGAGGAATTGCGCCGCCGTAGCCGCGAACAGATGGAATTGGACGCCCGTGGCGGACAGGCCTCGATCCGCGGCGCCGAGGCCAAGGGCCTGATGCGCAAGGTCGTGGATTCGCTCAACCTGCAAAAAGCGTTCGAGGATCCGGCCCTGCAGGAAAAGCTGGCCCAGGCGGGCCTGCGCGGCAATCGCCCGGCGGTGACCTTCTATTTCTTCCGCCTTTTGACGCCGATCATTCTCCTGTTCGGCGCGCTCTTCTATTTCTTCGTGGTCAATGATTTCGGCCTGCCGACGGTGACCCGCTACAGTTTCTCCATCGGCCTGGGTCTGCTGGGCTATTACGGACCCAATCTCTACATCTCCAACCTCGCGGCCAAGCGCCAGCAATCGATCATGGGAGCCTTCCCCGATGCGCTGGACCTGCTGCTGATCTGCGTGGAATCGGGCATGTCGGTCGAGGCGGCCTTTCACAAGGTCTCGACAGAGGTCGGCAGCCAGTCGATCGAACTGGCCGAGGAATTGTCCCTGACCACGGCGGAACTCTCCTATCTGCAGAACCGCCGCGACGCCTATGAAAACCTTGCCAAACGCACCAATCATCCGGGCGTGAAGGCCGTCTGTACCTCGCTGATCCAGGCGGAACGCTATGGTACGCCGCTTGGCCAGGCGCTGCGCGTCATGGCCAAGGAGAACCGCGATATGCGGCTCGCAGCTGCGGAGAAAAAGGCCGCATCGCTGCCGGCGAAGTTGACTGTTCCGATGATCGTGTTTTTCCTGCCTGTCCTCTTCGTCGTGATCCTCGGACCGGCGATCATTCGCATCAACGCGATGTGACCCAATGGATTGGCCCGCGTCTTGAATGGCGGGTCACATGTTGCACAGGTGGACACAGCCCATGTTCGGCGGGCGCAAATCAGCAGAAAAGCTGCAGGAACTCATCCAGTTGGCGGATGAGGCTGTCGGGTCTGCCATGTCTGCCCTGGCCGATGAGGATGTGGCGCGGGCGCGCAAGGAACTCTCCGCGGCCCCGAAGACCCACTATGCCGACATGGGCTGGAAAGTCGGCCTGGCCAGCGCCGTGATCGAGCTGAAGGCCGGCAAGATCAAGCAGGGCAATAACAAGCTGATCGCCGTGTGCAGCCGTCTCGACGAGACCTCGCTCTCGCGTGACGACATGAATTATCTCCGCCTCTACGCGCTCTACCGCGCCACCGAGTCGGCCAAGAGCGGGCGGGCGCCCGAGGAATTGCGCGACCTGGTCGAGGATTTCCGCTTCGACCACACCCTGGTCTCGCCGCTCCTGCGCAAGGATTTCCCGCTGAAGAAGGTCGAGGACGAGGAAGTCGCTCCGCCGCCTCCGCCACCGCCCCCGCCGCCGATGGATTTCGGAACCTAACCCTTCCGGGGTTTCGTGCTAACCTGCTGGAGTTCGTGGCGTAAGCGATTGCCAGACGGGATCGAGGCATGCCGGATCAGCAGGAATTTCCAGGACCAGATCGCTGGACCCGGGCTCATGCCCAGGACGCGATCTATGTTGCGGCCCTGGTGTTCTGCGGCCTGAACGCCCTGATCTATGTCGGCTGGATCTTCGTCGACGTGCCCGCCCGATTCTTCGGCGTGCACGGTTCCTGGCTGGGCAATGACTGGCGTACCTATCTCGCGGGCCCCGTCGCCTTCGATGGCTGGATGCTCTATGTCGAGGCCGCCCTGTCGGCCGTTGCTGTCGTAGGCGTTCTCCTGCGCCGGCGCTGGGCCTTGCTGGCGCTCGGTCTCGCGCTGATCAGCGGCACGTCACATTGGGCCTTCGATACAGGCAATCCGCATTTCGGAACGGGTTTTGCCGGGACCTATGTCTATGTGCACGCCGCCGTCTTCCTGATCGCCATCGGCCTGGTGGCGATGAATTGGAGCTGGGGCGGGCTGACCGCAGCACCGGCTCACGCTTCCGGCAAGAGGCGACGCCCTCCTCTCGACGCAAGCGAGGTCGAGGCGATGATAGGCCGCGCCACGCTGGTCATCATCATTCTCAACGCGATGATGCATCTCTTCTGGACCTGGATCCGCCTGTCGGCCGAGTTGTTCGGGATAACATCGGCCTGGCTGGGCGCAGACATGGTCGCCTATACCGACTCGCAGGGTTTTGCCGGGCACGTGATTTTCTACACCGCGGTCCTGCTGTCCTGCAGCCTGGTCTGGCTGTTCTGGCAGCGCAGTATCCTGGCAGTCTATGTGCTGATCGCGGATGTCCTGGTCAGCACTGCGGACTGGGTGATCAGCTCACTGGACGCACGGGCACCGGGCGGACCGACCGACACGCTCAGCTATATCCAGGTCCTGCTGTTCGCGCTGATCTTCGCCTTCACCATGCATCTCCTGATGCGCGGCTATTTCCGGGGAGTGCGGCGGGCGCGACAGGGCTGATGTCTACTGACCGCGCACGGCGTCGTAACGGCGCTGGCTGGTCAGCATGGCGCGCACGTAATTCATGTTCGCCTCGGCCATTTCCGGCGTCACATCGAGCCGCGCCATCGTTTCGGCTTCCTCGAACCGGCCCTGCAGGGCGATGACGAGGGCGAGATTCTGGCGCACGGCCGGATCGGCTCCGGGGCGGATCATGGCTTCGCGCAGCATGCGTTCGGCCGTCTCAGCCTCGCCGCCGAGCACGTAGGACATCGCGAGATTGGAGATGATCGAGGGTTCGCCCGGTCCCAGGGCCATCGCCTGGCGGAAGGTCGAGCGGGCGCGATCACTGTCGCCGGATTGTTCATAGGCCACGCCGAGCGCGTTCAGCGTCTGCCAGCGGGTCGGTTCCAGCTGGGCAGCGCGCTGCAGGTGTTCGATGGCCAGGGCGCCGCGGCCGCTGGCAGCCAGCGAGGCGCCGAGCGTGAGCAGGAGATCGGGATTGTCCGGATAGAGGGCCAGGGTCTGCTGGGCGACTTCTGCTGCCCGCGTGGAATTGCCCAGGCGGCGCAGCACGTTGGAAAGCTCCAGCGCGGCTTCGAGATCGGACGGGTTGAGATCATGCGCCTCGGCCCAGAAGGCGGCCTGGGTCAGCATGTCCTGGGTCCGGATCGCGGCGCGCTCATCCTCGGTCGCAGGGATGATGTCGCGACTTTCCAGGGAGGTCGCCATCGCCTGTTCCTCGGGCGTGCGCTGCGTGGTCGCGCAGGCTGTCAGGGCGAGGGCGGCGAGCGGTGCAATCCAGGAAATCTTGCGCATGGGTCTACCGGCAACTGTGAGCATCGCTTGAATCTGCGCCGAGCCGGTCAAGAATGCGTTAATCTCCGCCTGATTTGCCCGCCCCGACTGGGAGTCTCCGATGACCGCCTTCTTCTCCACCTCCGCCGACGCCCGCACTGTCCGTCTCGTGACCACTGAGGACGCCGACAACGTGCTGGCCGAATTGCCGGAATCGGCACGGCCGCTGGCGGAGGGCTTCAAGGGCAAGCCCGGCCAGGTCGCGCTTCTGCCTGCCGAGACCGGTTCCGACGCCTTGTACGGGATCGGCAAGGGCGAGGAGGCTTTTGCACTGGGATCCGCGGCGCGGGCCCTGCCGGAGGGCGACTGGAAGCTTGCCGGCATCCCCGAGGATCTGGATCCGACGCTCTGCGCCATCGCCTGGGCGATGGGCGGGTATAAATTCACCCGGTTCAAGGAAGACAGCCGCGAGCCGGCCCGCCTGGTCCTGCCGGAGGAGGCCGATGCGGCCGAGGCGCAGTCAGTGGCCGAGGCCGTGGCCCTCACGCGTGAT
Organism: uncultured Maricaulis sp.; assembly: GCA_965228215.1. Classification (GTDB taxonomy): domain Bacteria; phylum Pseudomonadota; class Alphaproteobacteria; order Caulobacterales; family Maricaulaceae; genus Maricaulis. The sequence continues at coordinate 1,699,199 of OZ245800.1, forward strand.
CTGGTCAATTCGCCGGCGGACGTGATGGGACCGGTCGGGCTCGAGGCGGCCTTCCGCGAGCTGGGCGAGGCGCACGGTGCCGAACTGCGTGTCACCACCGGTGATGATCTGCTGACGGAAAACTATCCGATGATCCATGCCGTCGGCCGCGCGGCCGGCGAGGCGCCGCGCCTGCTGGAACTGGAATGGGGCGACGCGAAACATCCGCGCTTGGCGATTGTCGGCAAGGGCGTGTGTTTCGACTCCGGCGGTCTCGATCTCAAGGCGGCGCAATACATGCGCCTGATGAAGAAGGATATGGGCGGCGCGGCCAATGCCATGGGCCTGGCCAAGCTGGTCATGGCGGCGAAGCTTCCGGTCCGTCTCCACCTGCTTGTTCCCGCGGTCGAGAACGCGGTCAGCGCCGGCGCCTTCCGCCCGGGTGACATCCTGCCTTCGCGCAAGGGACTGACGGTCGAGATCGACAATACCGATGCCGAGGGGCGTCTCGTCCTGGGCGATGCCCTGGCGCGTGCGGCCGAGGATAATCCGTCCCTGATGATCGATTTCGCCACGCTGACCGGCGCGGCGCGTGTGGCGCTGGGTCCGGAAGTCTCGCCCTTCTACACCGATGATGATGCAGTCGCCGAGGCGATTGCCGGCGCGGCGCGTGATGTCGACGACCCGGTCTGGCGCATGCCGCTCTGGGACCGTTATGACAGCGAGATCGACGGCGAGATTTCCGATATCGTCAATTCGACGGGCACGCCGTTCGCCGGATCCGTGACGGCGGGTCTCTTCCTGCGCCGCTTTGCCGGTGAGACGCGCTGGGTGCATTTCGACATCTTCGCCTGGACGCCCAAGCCCCGCCCGGGCCATCCCAAGGGCGGCAACATGCAGGGCGTCCGGGCCGTTTACCAAACGCTCAAAAATGGGCTTCTAGACTAGGTCGCATTGATTGACCCAGGTCCGGGAGTGTTCTTATGGCGTCGCAGGCGATGCAATCGCTTGAGATGATGCGCCGTGTATCCGCCGACGTTCTGCGCGGCGATACGGCGGATCTGACTGCGCGGCAGTTTGCCCTTCTCCTGTCGATCTTCATGCGGCCCGGCCCCCATGCCGTGCGCGAATTGTCCGAACGCCTCGATCTGCCCAAACCCGCCGTGACGCGGGCCCTGGACGTGCTGGAACGTCTCGGTTTCGTGCGCCGCAAGAAGGATCGCCGCGACAAGCGGGATGTCTCCATCCACCGCACTGTCAAAGGCGCCGTCTTCCTGTACGATTACGGGCAAAGCGTTGCCCACAAAGCTGAGGAAACCGCGACTTGTCCCATCTGGATCCGCGCCTTACGCCAGCAAGGCCAGACCTCGCCTCATCCCGGCTGAAGGGCCGCGTCGAGGCCGAGCGTTTTGTCGAACCGGTCAGCTGGCAGGCCGTTGTGCCTGCCTCCCCTATCCGCAAGGCTCCGGCCGCTGATGCCGCCATGGACGACCAGGTCCTCGCCGGCGAGCGTTTCGACGTGCTCGAGGAGCGTGATGGCTGGGGTTGGGGTCAGGCTGTCGAGGATGGTTATGTCGGCTGGGTGGACCTGTCCGGCTTCAGCCGCGTGGCGACCGATGCGGATCACCAGGTCACCGTCCTGCGCACCTATGTGTTCAGCGAACCCGATCTCAAGACCGCACCCAATGCGCTGCTCTCCCTGAATGCGCGTTTCCAGGCGGGGCGGACCGAGGGGCGTTTCGTCGAGGCGATCGGCCTGGGCTGGGTGTTCGCCGAACATGCCGAGCCGCTGGGATACAGGGCGGCCGATTTCGTCGCCGTTGCCGAGGCCTTCCTGGGTGCGCCCTATCTGTGGGGTGGCAAGGAAAGCCTGGGTCTCGATTGCTCCGGCCTGGTGCAGATGGCATTGCGGGCTGCCGGCGTCGAGGTGCCGCGGGATGCCGACCAGCAGGAAGCCTGGCTGGGTGAACACTGGCAGGACGTGACGGATGCGAGCGAGCGCCAGCGCGGCGATATTGTCTTCTGGCCCGGCCATGTCGGCATCATGACCGACAGCGAACACCTCCTGCACGCCAATGCCCACACCATGGACACGACTCTGGAAGCTTTTGCAGAGGCGGAGGAACGTATCCGTCTGAAGGAGAATCCGGTCCGTTCGATTGTCCGGCCGCCGGCCTGATCCGGGCCCGCGAACACGGCAAGAAAAAAGGCCCGGCGCTGAGCACCGGGCCTTGTTTTCATCAGGAGGGGAGGATTATTCCTCGCCACCCTCTTCGGTGACCTCTTCAGCCACATCTTCAACCGTCTCGGCAGCATCGGCTGCAGCGGCGTCCATCATGTCACCGGCAGCGTCAGTTGCGTCGTCCATGGCAGCGGCAGCGTCGTCGACGATCTCGGCAGCGGCTTCCTCGACAACCTCTTCGACCGCGGCCAGCGGAGCCGGCAGTTCGGCCGGGCTGGCAGACAGGCTGCGCAGATAGGCGATCAGGTCGATACGGTCATTCTGGTCACGCAGACCGGCGAAGGACATGCTCGTGCCCGGGGCGTAGCCGCGCGGATTTTCGATGAAGCCGTAGAGGGCTTCAAACGTCCAGCCGCCTTCCAGGTCCTGGAGCGCACCGGAATAGTTGAAGCCGGCAACCGAGGCGATGTCGCGGTTCACGATGTCGTAGAGGTTCGGACCCTGCAGGGCAGCGCCGCCTTCGTCGACCGTGTGGCAGGCCTGGCAGCGACGGAAGGAACGGGCACCGGCATCGATATTGGCGGCTGCGAGCAGCGTGCCGAAATCAACCGGACCGGCTTCCTCTTCCTCGACGGCAGCCGTGGCGCCTGCTCCGAGTGAGTCCCAGTCAACAGGATAGGCGGTGTTTTCCGCGGTCAGTTCGTCGGCACCATGGCTCGGTACGAGCATGTGGCCGAGTTCCATGATCAGCAGGACCACGAGAACGCCGCCGATGATTACACCGAAAACCTTGTTCCAGAAGAGATCGCCCATGGACGCCCCCGTAATAATTCGCGTCGAAAGATTGCGCCGTGTTTGGCATGCACCGCGCGCTCAGGCAACCGTTCAGAGCGCCTGATTACATGCGACAAGTCGTAGCTTTGTGGATTTCGTCAAGGTCTGGAGCGCGAGATCACCCGCCGGATCGGAGGAATGACCGGTCAACTGCCTAAATTCCCCTTCATAAACTGTGGCTTGGCAGACACGTCCTGATATCGACTGCGGATTGAGCTGCAATCTTCTCCGGACACGACTTGAACCTGGGCGAGGCAGGTTCCAACTCACCGCCTCAAGCCGGAGCGGCAAGCACCGGTCAGAAAATCAAAACATGTGTTCCAAAAAGATTAGGGATGATCTCGATGATCCGCAAAATTCTCATTGCATCCATCGCGGCGGCAGCAGCCGGTACCGCAGCCCAGGCTCAAGACGCGGGCTGGAATGCCGGCGCCGGCTATGAGCGTGCCGAATTCCCGGGCGGTGCCCTGGATACGGTCGTGCTGCGCGGCGGCTATGACTTCAACCGCAATTTTGGCATCGAAGGCCAGGCCAATTTCGGCATTGGCGACAGCGAGCGCACGATTGCCGGCATCAACACCTCCACCGAGCTGAACTACTCTGTCGGCGTGTTCGGCATCGCCCGTCTCCCGGTCGGCGATGATTCGTCCTTCTTCGGTCGCCTGGGCTATGTCCAGACCGAGCTGGAAGTCTCCGCCGGTGCCGTGTCTGCCAAAGCAGACGACAATGCCATCGCCTGGGGCGTCGGCTTCGACACCTTCCAGGGCCCGAACGGCCTGCGTGTCGAATACACGCGCGGCGATTATGATGATGGCGGCAATGCCGACACGTTCGGTGTGTCCTACGTCCGTCGCTTCGGCGGCTAGGTTTCAGCAGTCAGCGCTGAACAAGAACGGCCGCGCCCTTCCGGGTGCGGCCGTTTTTTGTGCGGTCAGATACGACCGTCGACCCAGAGTTCCGCCAGGCGTCTCGCAATGGCAATGGAGGGCGGCATCATGGCGCTCTCGTGCTCGCCGGACAGCATCTTCCGGACCTCGTCGCGGCTGAACCAGCGGGCCTGTTCCAGCTCGTGCGTGTCGATGGTCAGGCCTGCGTCGAGAACCGGAGCCAGCATGCCGACCATGATCGAGGAGGGGAACGGCCAGGGCTGGGTCATGACATAGCGGATACCGGCAATGTCGACTTTCACGCCGGCTTCTTCCTCGAGCTCCCGCGCGCAGCCTTCTTCCAGCGTCTCCGCCGGTTCGATGAAACCGGCGAGCGCTGACCAGATGCCCTCGGGCCAGCTGGCCTGCCGCCCGAGCAGGCAGCGATCGCCATCGACCGCCAGCATGATGGCGACCGGGTCGACCCGCGGGAAATGCTCGGCACCGCAGGCATCGCAGACCCGTTTGGCGCCGCCTGCTGTCTGCCGCGTTTCAGCACCGCAATTGGCGCAGAAACCGTGCCGGGCCCGCCAGGCGAACAGCGCCTTGGCCTGGGCGAAGATCGCGGCTTCGTCGTGCGGCAATCCCATTGCGGCGCGGCGAGCATCGAGAAAGGCTGTACCCGTGGGCGGTTCGGCATCGCTGGCCAGCTCGATCGCGAAGACGGGTACGCCATTATCGCGTCCCAGATAGATTTCCGGACCTGCCGCTGACATCACCCGTGCCGTGGAGAGCGGACAGCGAAACAGCGTGCCTTCGGTCGAAAGCGCCGGGCGTTCACCCTGCAGCAGGATGCAGCTGGCATCCGCGCGCTCGGATTCGGCGATCAGCAGGGCTTCGTCTCGGCGCAGCACATCACCGCGGTCCAGCGGCGAACCGGCGAACACCATGGGTTCCTGTCCAGCCAGGAGGGAACGATCATTCATGGGCAATATCCAAACACGATGCGGTAGCCGTCGGGATCATCGAGTGCGATCTCGGTGCAGCCATAGATCCGTTCCACCGGGCCTTCAACAATCTCGGCGCCGCGAGCTTTCAGATCTTCGTGAAGCGCCTCGACATCTCGGATCCAGATATAGGCGTCGAAGAGATCGAGCCCGGGCGTGAATTCGCGATTGGGCGGCGGGTGCGAGGCGGATTCCTTGAGCATGATCGCCGCGCCATCGCGCTCGAGCACGGCAAAGCGGAATTTCTCGGCATCATCGCCAGGCTGGCTGAAACCGAGCCGGTCGACATACCAGGCGATCGACCGGTCCAGATCGGGCACGACCAGAATGGCCGATGTGGCAATGAGATTGGGCGGGTTCATGGGAGACCTTTCCTGCCTCTGTCGCGACAGACTGACACGGGGCGCAGGAATTGGGCAGATTTCGTTTGCATATGAGAATGAGTCGCAACTAAGATCGGAGCAGGAGTGAAAGGACCCGGCATGTGTACGACCAAATCCAAGACCATCCCCCTGTGTGTCCACCACGCCCGCGAGGCATTGCGCGACTGGCTGCAGACCCAGTGTCAGGTAACGGCCTACTGGCGTGATCTGCTTGTTGAATCGGGAGAAAGCGAGGATCTGATCGAGATCCTCGATGATCATGCAGCCTTCCTGCGGGCGGCCTCGCACACCGGGGAGGGCGTTATTTCACAGCTTCAGTGACGCTGCGGCTTGCAGACTCCCCGCCGGCGCGCGATATAGATAGCCGGAAGGCCGGCGGTGGACGAGCGCCTCGCCAACCCGGTCAGGTCCGGAAGGAAGCAGCCGTAACGAGTTTCCGTTCGGGTCGCTGTCCGGTCTTCCACTTGAATTCGCACTCCAGCCCATGAGCAAAGATGGACGAAACGCCGCTCCAGCCTGACACTTCCGGAGCGACGGACGAGCTCATGCCGGGCCTCGACCTGCCTGCAACCGAGGCGGCCGAGAGCTACCAGGTCCTGGCGCGCAAATACCGTCCCGACACCTTTGACGACCTGATCGGCCAGGAGGCGATGGTCCGCACCCTGACCAATGCGTTTGCGGCCGGCCGGATCGCCCATGCCTACATGCTCACGGGTGTGCGGGGTGTCGGCAAGACGACGACCGCGCGCCTGATCGCCCGGGCTCTCAACTACCAGACCGACACGATCGACGCGCCGCACATGGCGCTCGGCGAGCGCGGTGTGCATTGCGATGCGATCGCCCGCTCGGCCCATGTCGACGTGATGGAAATGGACGCGGCCTCCCGGACCGGCGTCAATGATATCCGCGAGATCCTGGAGGGCGTCCGCTACGCCCCGGTCTCCGCGCGCTACAAGGTCTACATCATCGACGAGGTGCACATGCTGTCGACCTCGGCCTTCAATGCCTTGTTGAAGACGCTCGAGGAACCGCCGGCGCACGCCAAGTTCATCTTCGCCACGACCGAGATCCGCAAGGTGCCCGTGACGGTCCTGTCGCGCTGCCAGCGTTTCGATCTCAAGCGGATTGATCGCGAGATGCTGACCGATCATCTCGACCGGATCTGCGGTCTCGAGAATGCGAGCGTGGATCGCGACGGCCTGTCGCTGATCGCCCGCGCGGCCGAGGGATCGGTGCGTGACGCGCTCTCCCTGCTCGACCAGGCGATTGTCCAGGGCGCCGACCAGGACGGTCCGGTCTCGCCTGAACAAGTGCGTGAAATGCTGGGCCTGGCAGACCGGGCCCGCGTGCTCGACCTGCTGGAACATGTCGTTGCGACGCGGACGGCCGAGGCGCTGACCGAACTCGCCTCACTCTATGATGCGGGCGGTGATCCGGTGATCATCACGCGCGACCTGCTCGATTTCGTGCACGCCGCCTCGCGTGTGAAGGCGGTCGGCGACGGTATTGATCTCGGCGAGGCGAAGGAAACGCTGGAACGCCTGTCCGCGATCGCCGGCCAGCTGAGCCTGGCGCAGCTGACCCGGCTCTGGAAACTCATCCTTACCGGGCTCGATGATGTCCGCCAGGCGCCCGATCCGCTGGCCGCGGCCGAGATGACCGTGCTGCGCCTGATCGCGGCGGTGAACCTGCCCGGTCCGGAAGACGCCGCGCGTCTGTTGGCCGCCCTGCCGACCGAGGCTTCCGGTGCCGACAAGGCCGAACCCGCCGCCGGGGAGGCGCCGGGAAAGCCTGAACCGGCAGCGCCGGAACCGGCCATGGAAATCGCGGCGGACGACGTTCCGGTCATGGAGGATGTCCCGGCACCCGAGCCGGAACAGTCTGAGCCGGACATCATGGACGCGCCCGAGGCGGACCCGGTCCCGGCCGGACCGGCGACGTTCGAGGCCCTGATCGACCTGCTGCGATCCAAGCGCGATATCGGCCTGCAGACGGATATCGAGCGTTTTGCCCGCCCGGTCTCCTTCAAGCCGGGCACAATGACCTACCAGCCCGTCGAGGGCGCGCCGCCGGATCTGGCGCAGAAGCTTGCGCGCCGGCTGCAGGAATGGACGGGCGAGACCTGGGCCATTCTCGCGGACCCGGATGCGATCGGCGGCGAGACGGCTTCGGAAACCCGCAAACGGCTGAAGGCCGAACGTTTCGAGGCCGCGCTGAAGGACCCGGCGGTGGTGGAGGCCATGCGTCTCTTCCCGGGCACGGAATTGGTGAAGATCAACGAGGCAGCCGAGCCGGCTGCCGATGAGGAAGCGGCGGAGAATCGCGCATGAAGGACCTGATGGGTCTCATGAAACAGGCGCAGGCCATGCAGCAGAAAATGGCCGAGGCGCAGGAGAAACTGTCCGAGCAGGAAGTGACGGGCGAGGCCGGTGCCGGCCTGGTCAAGGTGACGCTGACCGCCAAGGGGGATGCCCGCGGTGTGCAGATCGACAAGAGCCTGCTGGATCCGGAAGAGCCGGAAATCGTCGAGGACCTGATCGTGGCGGCCCATGCCGATGCGCGGCGCAAGGCCGAGGCCCTGCAGCAGGAAATCATCAAGGACGCAGCCGGTGGACTGGATCTTCCGCCCGGCATGCAGATGCCTTTCTAGCGGACCCGAACATGAGCCAGGCCTCTGCCGGACCCGAGATTGAACGCCTGATCACCCTCCTGGCCAAACTGCCGGGCCTGGGACCGCGATCGGCGCGGCGCGCTGCGCTCCACCTGCTGGGGCGCCGGGACGCTTTGATGCATCCGCTGGCCGCGGCACTCAGCGAGGCCGCCGAGAAGATCCGGCCGTGCGGCGTGTGCGGCAATCTCGATGTCTCCGACCCGTGCACGGTCTGCGCGGCACCGGGGCGCAAGCCGGAACTGATCTGCGTGGTCGAGACGGTCGGGGATCTCTGGGCGCTGGAACGCGCTGGAGCCTTCAAGGGCCGTTATCACGTACTGGGCGGTGTCCTGTCGGCTCTGGACGGAATTCGGCCGGAAGATCTCAATATCGCCCGGCTGATCGAGCGGGCTGCGGCGCCGGAAATCACCGAGATCGTGCTGGCGCTGAACGCCACGGTCGACGGCCAGACGACCGCTCACTATCTCGCGGACAAGCTTGAATCCTGTGGTGTGTCAGTGACTTCGCTGGCGCGCGGCGTGCCGGTGGGCGGCGAGCTCGACTATCTCGATGACGGTACACTGGCAGCCGCATTCCGCAGCCGGGCCTCGGTCTAGAGAAAAGTTTTATTCCTGAATATTTCTATGCAAGCGGGTGAAACGCTCTATTCTCACCGCTCCTGACAGCGGGGGCGAGGCAGGATATTGGCGGGCAAGATGGCAGCATCCGACGCATCGGAATCGGGCTTCAACCGGCGCGATTTCATCCTGTTTTTCTGCGTCGGCCTGTTCATGGTGTCGCTGGTCCTGGCGGCCATCACCGCCGTGAAGATCCATGAATTCAACCTGTTCGGTTTCGCGATCCTGGTGCCGGCGGGCACGCTCGCCTTTGGCCTGACCTATCTGGCCACCGACGTGATCAGCGAGGTCTGGGGCCGCGCCTATGCCTACATGGTGGTGCTGGCGGGTCTGGCGATGCGTTTCCTGATGCTTTTCCTGATCCTCTACGCGGTGGAGCTGGAGGATGTCGCGCCCTTCGTCAGCAATGCGCCGGTCTGGACGGCCGAGCAGGAGGCCTCGTTCGAGGCGCTCTTTGCCACTAGCAATCGTATCAATATCGCCGGCATGGTGGCCTTCGCGATCAGCGCGCTGACCGACATCTTCATCTTTCACCGGCTGAAAGTGCGCGAGGCCGGCCGCAATCTGCTCTGGTTGCGGAACAATATCTCGACAATGGCGTCGCAGGTCTTCAACACGCTGATCTTCATCACCGTGGCATTCGGCGGCGTATTGCCGTGGACAGCCATCGGCAGCCTGATCCTGGGCCAGGTGATCGTGAAACTCCTGGTCGCCGTCTTCGACACGCCACTGGTCTACGTCCTGCGCAATCTTGCGCAGGGACGCAGACTGTTTGATTTCAGCGGTTAGGGCGTGACCGGTTCCAGGCGCAGGAGCTGGCCTTCCAGGTCATCGGTGAGCACGTAGAGATACCCGTCCGGACCAGTCTGGACGTCGCGCACGCGAATGCCGAGATCTTCCAGCAGGGGCTCTTCGGACAGGATACGGTCGCCATCGACCTCGTAGCGCACCAGCATGCTGCCGGCGAGCGCACCCACGAAAACATCACCCTGCCAGGCCGGGAATTGATCGCCGGAATAGAAGGCCATGCCGGACGGAGCGATCGACGGCACCCAATACCAGATCGGCTCCTCGAAACCGTCGCCCGACGTGGCGTCGGACACCGGGGAACCATCATAATTGATGCCATAGGTCACGGCCGGCCAGCCGTAATTGAGACCGGGTTCGACGATATTGATCTCGTCGCCGCCGCGGGCGCCGTGTTCATGCGTCCAGACCGAGCCGGTCTCCGGATTGATGGCGATGCCCTGGATGTTCCGGTGACCATAGCTGTAGATCTCCGGCATGGCGGTCCGGTCATCCACGAAGGGATTGTCGAACGGCACCGAGCCGTCATCATTCAGGCGGACAACCGTGCCGATATGATTGGCCGTGTTCTGGGATTCGTCGCGATGACCGCCGCCATCACCGAGGGTCAGCATCAGGCTGTCATCGGCGAGGAAGGTCACGCGGCCGCCGAAATGGAAACCGCGGCGCTTCTCGAAATTCACCCGGAAGATGACTTCGGAATCGGTCAGCTCGCTGCCGTCGGCGCTCAGGCGTCCCCGGCCCAACGCCGTGTGATTGGCCGCACTCGTTCCTTCGGAGAAGGCGAAATAGACATAGCGATTGTCCGCGAAATTCGGATGCAGGGCGAGACCCAGCAGACCGCCCTGGTTCTCGACATGGATGTCGGGCAGGCCGGTGACCGCGGCCTCGCGCAGATTGCCGTCCTCGACATAACGCAGGCGTCCGGCCTTCTCGCTGATCAGCATGTCGCCATTGGGCAGGAAGGCCATGCCCCACGGGAATTCCAGCTGTTCGACCAGGGTGGCAACGCGGAAATCGGCCTGTTCCGTCTCGTGCACATCGCTCTGGGCGACAGCGCTGGCAGACAGGATGGCAATGAGGGCGGTGGCGGTGACCGTACGACGCATGATGTTACTCCCCTTGGGTCTGGCGCTGAATATAGCGCCGACGGGGAGGTTGTGTAGCGTCTGGCTTCAGATCTCGCCTTAAAGTGAAATCGATCCGGTGAAGGTCGCCAGGCGCGGCGCGAATTCCGGCTCGAAGGCGCTGACCTGGGCCCAGCGGCGGCGCAGGCGGGCCGGGGCCTCGGCGAGACGTTCCGGCAGGATCCGGGCGACAGCCTCGGCGGTCTCCCAGGCCTGGATGCCGAACGCTGCCAGTCCAGGGCGCAGCATGCGGCCGGTCTCCAGCGGAATTTCGTAGCTGGCATAGTATTTCTTGTAATGCCCGCCGCCACGACCGAGATCGATGCGGCTGAGCCCGCGTGTATGAGCCTGTTCGAACAGACCGTGCAGCAGGAGCAGGCCGGGCGAGTATTTGGCCAGTTCCGGGTCATAGGCCGGGAACCAGGAATGATAGACATCACCCGCGACCAGGCCGAATTCGACGGCGGCCAAGCGGTCGCCGAACCAGAGCGAGGCGGTCAGTCCGGAAAACTCCTCGCCCTCGCGCTCGTGCAGCCAGCCGAGGACCTGGTCGACCCAGTCGATACCGAACACGTTGAGCTTGCCGGTCTCGGTGTATTGCGTCTGCTTCCATTCGCTCAGCGCGGCGAAGGCCTTGCCGGTCGGATCGCCCAGCTCGACGCGGACCGGACCGAAATCACGCTCGCCCGCGCGCTGGCGGCGAGCGGATTTCTTGAAATGATCCTTGAAGGCGGATTTGCGCTCGGCGAAATACGCGTCCGCGCCGCCGGACAGGTCCGCGATGACCGAGCCCTCGCGTTCTCGGCGCCCCTCGCCGAACCCGCCGCGCGGGCAGTACCAATTGTCATAGACCAGGGCCGAGGCACCCGTTGCCTTGACGATACCGCCCGGCGTGAAGTGCGAGTAATCCCCGGCGATCACCCCCTGGTAGTCGCTCATCGGCGCCCCGATCGGGCGGGCCACACCGCCATGCGGCAGGTGGTGCGGGAAGAAACCGACCACGTCGGATCCGTCCTCGAAAATCGCGACGCGGGCATCGGAGCGCGCAGCGGCAATCGTCTCGGCAAATTCGAAGCGGAAATAGGGGCTCAGCAAAGTCCCGTCCGGGCACGCCCAGGCGTTCCACTGTGCGGCCAGATCAGCGGGAATGTCCTTGATTGATACGACCTTCGTTCGCATCGGCTTCTCCTTGGTCCCTCTACAGGGGAAAAAGCAAGATGCGGGCCGTCTTCAGGCGCGAACGGCCAGGAATATGATTGCGCCGTCTTCGCTGATGCCGTCAGCCGCGATGGCCTGGCGCAGACTGGCCTCTTCGCGCTGCAGTCCGGCATCGCCCGCGCTCTTGTCCGCATAGTGGGCAAACCGCTCCTCCAGCTTGTCCTGAGGGATGGATTCCAGGCTCAGCAGATGTTCGAAACTGATCGAGAGATTGCTGGCATCAGCGGGCAGGGCGGCGATGAAATCACCAGCGCTCATGATCGGGCGATGGACTTCGCCGGCCGCCCGATCGATTGCCTTCATCCAGTCATCCATGCGGTGCGCATTGCGTTGCGATGGGATGCTGTCGTCGAACCACGCATCGAGGATGGCAACGCCTTGCCGAGCGACGCGGAAAGCCTCCGACAGATGCGCCCGGATATCCTCGAAATGATGAGCGGAAAACTCGCTGGCGACGATATCGACCGAATTGTCCTCGAAGGGCAGCGCGCTCGCCCGGCCCTGCTTGATCCAGGGGTTTGACATGCTGATCGCCTGGGTTCTGTCGAGGCCAACGGCCTGAATCTGCGCATCGCGCAATTCGTGCACCCACTCGCCGCGACCGCAACCAACATCAAGCACCGATTTCGCCCCTGTCGCCAGGACGCGTTCGTGGAAGATATGTTTGTAGTCGGTGTGTCGTGTCATGCTTCGATCCGTGCGCCTGGAAGCGCTTCGGCCTCCTCGCCATCTTCCAGCTCGACCTCGGCGATTTTCTCGCCCTTGCGAACAATCTTGTCGGTCGAGGTCTGGATCAGCCGGATATCCTTCTCGGCCTGAGCGAAATGCCTGCCCAGAGCTTCAACCCGGTCATCGAGGCGGCGGACATCATCCATCATCTTGCCGACCTCCGCCTGGATGAGGTGCGCCTGTTTGTGCATTTCTGCATCGCGCAGCACCGCGCGTACCGTGTTCAGGATCGCCATCAGCGTGGTGGGCGAGACGATCAACACGCGTTTCTTGCGGCCCAGATCGACCAGGTCAGGGAAATCCGCGTGGATGGTGGCGTAGACGGCCTCGGACGGCACGAACATCAGCGCGGTGTCCGATGTCTCGCCGGCGATGAGGTATTTCTCGGCGATGTCGGCGAGATGTTTCTTCACGTCGGCGGTGAAGGCGCGCTGGGCAGTCAGGCGCGAGGCCTCGTCCTCGGCCTCGGTCAGGGCGCGATAGGCTTCCAGCGGGAATTTCGCGTCCACCGCCACCGGTCCCGGCGGGTTGGGCAGGAGGATCAGCGCGTCCGGCCGTTTGCCGTTCGACAGCGTGGCCTGGAATTCATAGGCTGAGGGCGGGAGCAGGCTGGAGACCACATCCTTCAGCTGGACCTCGCCGAAAGCACCGCGGGCCTGTTTGTTGGACAGGATCTGTTTCAGCCCGGTCACTTCCCCCGACAATTCGGAGATATTCTTCTGCGCGCTGTCGATGATCGCGAGGCGTTCATAGAGATGGCGCAGTGCCTCGGTGGATTTCTCCTGGCTCTGATTGAGACTGTCACCCACCCGTTTCGACACGGCGTCCAGGCGCTCATCCATGGATTTGCGCAGGCCTTCCTGGCCGGACTGGCTGGACTGGGCCATCTGGTCGAGCCGGCCCTGCAATGCGGCCTGGGTCTGGCTCAGCTCGGCGAGGCGTTCCTTCAGCCCGTCATCGGTCTTCGGCTTGCGCAGGAGGAGGGCGGCAAGACCGGCACCACCCAGCGCCGCCACCAGGACGAGACCGCCGATCAGGGCCATGAAAACAGGGTCGAAACTCTCCGGCACCGGTAATGTTCCTTAAGTGTTCTGTACGGAAAATGACACTAACACCGATTCGCCGCGCTTGACGCAGAAGCTCTGGAAAACTAGCTGAACAGAATGGCTATTCGCGAAGTACTCACAGTCCCGGATCCGCGCCTGAAAGAGATCTCCAAACCCGTCGACGGGGTGGATGATGAATTGCGCGCCCTGATGGATGACATGGTCGAGACCATGTATGACGCCGACGGTATCGGTCTGGCGGCGATCCAGGTCGGCGTGCCCAAGCGCGTGATCGTGATGGACCTTTCCGGACCCGATGAGCGCAGTGATGTGCGCTATTTCGTCAATCCGGTTCTCTCCGACCCGTCCGAAGATATGCGCCCCTATGAGGAAGGCTGCCTGTCCGTGCCGGGTTATTACGAGGAAATCGAGCGTCCGGACCGGATCAAGATCACCTATCTCGATTACGACGGGAAAGAGTGCGAGGAGATCGCGGAGGGCATGTTCGCCACCTGTATCCAGCACGAAATGGATCACCTGGAGGGCGTTCTCTTCATCGACTATCTCTCGCGACTGAAGCGCCAGCGTGCGGTCCAGAAGGTGAAGAAGGTCGTCAAGGAAAAGTCCCGCGACGCCGCGGCCTGACCGGTCTCCGCGACCCGTTCCCGATCCGGCCGGAATATGAAGATGCACCGTGTGCGCTTGACCGCGTGCGGGCCGGGCAGCATCGTGCGCGCCTCGCTTCCGGAGGCCTGACATGCGAATCCTGACCCTTGTTTCTGCCACCGCCCTTCTGGCCGGATGCAGCGGATCCTCGACACCGGACACGGATGGCGATGCGCCGGAATTCTTCACGCGCCTCTCGGCCCTGTGCGGCCAGGCCTTTGAGGGCCGGGTCACGAGCGATGATCCGCGCGATGCCGACTGGGCGTCCGAGACCCTGGTCATGCATGTGCGCGAATGCTCCGAGGATGTGATCCGCATCCCGCTGCATGTCGGCGAGGACCGCTCGCGGACCTGGGTGATCAGCGTGCTCGATGACGGCCAGATGCGTCTCAAGCATGATCACCGCCACGAGGACGGCAGTGAAGACGCCATGACGCAATATGGCGGCGACAGTGTCGAGGCACCCAGCGCCACGCGCGTGGCCTTCCCGGCGGACCAGTTCTCCAAGGATCTTTTCGAGGAAGGCGGTATTCCCGACAGCATGGGCAATACCTGGTCGCTGACCCTGACCGACAGCGTGTTCAAATACGCGCTGGACCGCACCAATCGCCATTTCGAGGCGACCTTCGATCTGAGCAATCCCGTCGACGCCCCGCCGGCGCCCTGGGGTTTTGAATAGGCGCTATCGCCGCCCCATATCCTCACACCGACCCTCTGCCGCCACGCTGACACCGGCCGACGCGGCGGTGCAGGCATTGGAATAGGTCTGGCCGTCACAGCCGCAGACCGGGCGGTATTCGCGGGTGCAGGCCTGGGGCGGGATCTGGCAGGTGCCGGTCTGGTCGGCGGCGCCGCACATGGCGCCGACCTCGTAGCGGCAATAGGCCGACGGGTTGAGACAGGCCTGGCCCATCATGCCGCCGCACATGCCACCGATCGGCGAGGCCTCGACCGGCGGGGGGAGGACCGGCGTGTCGTCGGCCGGGACCTGGCAGGCCGTCAGTCCGAGGGCGAGCAGTATCAGGATCAATCGCATCATGTCGGTCTCGCTTGGCGCATGTGGTGTGTCCGGGCTATCAGAGCGCTAACACGCTGAATGCCGGATGACTGGCCGGATCCTATCATGACCTTACGCCTCGCCTTCATGGGCACGCCGGATTTCGCCGTGCGCTCCCTCGCTGAAATCGCCGCTGCCGGCCATGAGGTCGCCCGGGTCTATACCCAGCCGCCGCGCCGCCGCGGACGGGGCCAGTCCGAGCAGAAAACGCCGGTCCACCAGCTGGCCGAAGTGCTGGGCTTCCCGGTCTCCACGCCGCAATCCTTCCGCGACCCGGAGGTGCTGGAAGAGTTCGCCGCGCTCGATCTCGATGCCGCGATAGTTGTGGCCTATGGCCAGATCCTGCCGCAGGACGCGCTCGACGCGCCGCGCTATGGCTGTCTCAACCTGCACGCCTCGCTGCTGCCGCGCTGGCGCGGAGCGGCGCCCATCCAGCGCGCCATCATGGCCGGCGACGAGCAGACGGGTGTGCAGATCCAGCAGATGGAGGCGGGCCTCGATACCGGTCCCATCCTGTTGTCGGAAACCGTGCGCATCTCGCCGGAAGACACCGCTGCCAGCCTGCATGACCGGCTGATGGATACGGGCGCGCTGATGTGGCCGCGGCTTCTGTCAGCACTGGAGCGCGATTCGCTGGAAGCCGTGCCGCAATCGGAAGAGGGCGTGACCTATGCCAGGAAGATTTCCTCGGCCGAGGCACGCATCGACTGGACGCGTCCGGCGGCAGAATTGGTCAATCATGTTCGGGGGTTATCACCCTTCCCCGGTGCCTGGTTCGAGCTAGACACCGGGAAAGGGCGTACACGGGTGAAGGTGTTACAAGCCCGGGTCGCGGGGGGTGAAGGTGCGCCCGGGACAGTTCTGGATGATAGCCTAAAAATCGCCTGTGGCGAGAATTCTCTTCATCTCACTCGCCTTCAGCGCGAGGGAAAAAGCGCGATGAATGCCGAGGATTTCCTGCGTGGCAACAATATCCCGGCCGGAATGGTGCTCGACTGATGCCGCGTTTCAAGCTCACCCTGGAGTATGATGGCCGCCCGTTTTCCGGCTGGCAGCGCCAGGACAATGCGCCCTCGGTGCAGGAATCACTCGAGCGCGCCGCGGCGAAACTCGACGGGGCTCCGGTGACGGTTTTTGGCGCCGGACGGACCGACAGCGGGGTGCATGCGCTGGGGCAGGTAGCGCATATCGATCTCACCAAGGATCTCGCCGCCGACAAGGTGCGCGATGCGATCAATTTCCATCTCAAGCCGGACCCGGTCGCCATTATCGAGGCGGAACCGGTGGACGAGGACTTCCACGCCCGTTTCTCCGCAACCCAGCGCCATTATCTCTACCGGATGATCGATCGGCGGGCGCCGCTGACGCTCGATAAGGGCCAGGTCTGGCGCGTGCCGCGCACGCTCGACGCCGAGGCCATGCATCACGCTGCCCAGGCCCTGGTCGGCCAGCACGACTTCACGACATTCCGCGACGCGCAATGCCAGGCCGACAGCCCGGTGAAGACGATCGATGCCATTGCCGTGGCGCGTTATGGCGAGGAGGTCCAGCTGACCTGTTCAGCCCGTTCCTTCCTGCATCGCCAGGTGCGCTCGATGGTCGGGTCGTTGGTCGAGGTCGGCGTAGGCAAATGGTCGGCGAAGGATTTCAAGGCCGCGCTCGACGCTGCCGACCGCAGCCGCTGTGGCCCGGTCGCCCCGCCCGACGGGCTCTATCTCACTGCGGTGGATTACCCGGCTTAATCAGCGGTCGGGTCGGGTGTCTCGAAGGCGATCGTGATCACGCGGAAGGCCAGAGCCTGGACCAGCATCGGAACAGCGGCCGCGAAGGCGCTGGTGATCGTGGGCACGCCCAGGGTCAGATAGGCGGCGCGCCAGTGCACCAGGATGCGCAGATAGAAATACAGGAAGATCAGGAGCTCGAAGAGATCGCGTCCGCCCAGACCGGCCGTGTTGAGCGCCCAGATGATCGTGATCACGCCGTACAGGCCCAGCGAGGTCCAGTTGTGCACGACCACCCAGGGCACGAAATTCTGCGGCACGCCCAGAAGACGCACCGTGAGGGCGGCGGCGACCGGGAAGATGATCCAGCCCGCTGCGAATTGCGTGAAATACCGGCCCAGATCGATGGTCAGGCCCATCGACTGCGCCGCGGACAGGATGAAGAAGGCGGCAGGCAGGGCGGCGATCACCGCGAAAAAGGATCGCCACATGCCGGCCAGCGACATGTCGAAATGCGTCGCCCAGTCCGGCCGGAAGGTCATCGCCTTGCCGACGCCGTTGAGCGCGATCCAGGTTTCTGCGAGCGCGCGGATCATGCAGGCGTCTTCCGGAAATAGCTGTCGAGAATGCGGGTATAGATACGGGTCAGACAGTCGATGTCAGACACCGGCACCCGCTCATTGACCTGGTGCATGGTCGCGCCGACCAGGCCGAATTCCGCGACCGGGCCGTAATTGTGGATGAAACGCGCATCGCTCGTCCCGCCGCCCGTCGTCAGGGCCGGACGCTTGCCGGTCTCCGCCATGACGCAGTCCTGGAGGAGGGTGGTGAACTCGCCGGCCGGGGTCAGGAAGGCCTCGCCCGTCACGTGGATATCCACCTTGATCGAACCGTCGAAATCGAGATCGATCAGCGCGGCTTCATCGCGGATCCAGCGGCTCAACTCGTCTCCGGTATGGCGGATATTGAACCGGATATTGAAACGCGCCGAGGCCTCTGCCGGGATCACATTCGTGGTCGGATTGCCGACATCAACCGTCGTGATCTCCAGATTGGAGGGCTGGAAGGGCGGATGCCCGTCGTCGAGCACGCGGGATTTCAGCTTGGCCAGCAGCGCCATCAGCGGCGGGATCGGGTTTTCCGCCCGTTCCGGATAGGCAACATGGCCCTGGCGTCCGGTGACGGTCAGCGTGCAGTTCAGCGAACCACGCCGCCCCGACTTGATGGTCTCGCCCATGGCCGTCGGATTAGTCGGTTCGCCGACCAGGCAGTGGGTGAATGTCTCGCCCTCGGCCTCGAGCGCCTTCAGAACGGCCTTGGTTCCGTTGATGGCCGGGCCTTCCTCATCACCGGTGATCAGGAAGGCGATCGATCCGGAATCCTCACCCTCGCGGCTGTCGAGATGGCGCGCCACCGCTGCCACCATGGCGGCCAGCGCACCCTTCATGTCGGCCGCACCGCGACCCCACAACACGCCGTCTTCCTCGTCGGCGGCAAAGGGCGGTTTCTGCCACTCGGCCTCGGCACCCGGAGGCACGACATCGGTGTGGCCAGCGAACATGAAACACGGCTCGGCCGTACCGCGGCGGGCATAGAGATTGTCCACCTCGCCGAACGGCAACCGCCGGCAGGAAAAACCGAGCGCCTCCAGGGCCGCCTGGAGCACGTCCAGCGCGCCCGCATCGGTCGGCGTGATCGAGGGTTTCTGGATCAGCGATTTGGCAAGCTCGACCGGATTGGCGAGGGGTGACAGCGTAACCATATGAGGCAACATAAACACTTTGTTCCCGCGGGCCAGAATGAGGATGCAGCCATGCGCAAATTTCGGATCTCTGACCTGGAGGAACATGCCGGGTCGACTTATCCCGAACCCTTCGACGCCGAGTGCCGGGAGCGTTATTCGCGGCGATTGACCCCGGCTGCAGGGATCAGCCAGTTCGGTGCCAACCAGGTCCGGCTCGCCCCCGGTGCCTGGTCGTCCCAGCGCCATTGGCACTCGCATGAGGACGAGCTGGTCATCATGCTTCAGGGCGAGGCCGTGCTGGTCACGGATGAGGGCGAGACAATCCTGCGGGGCGGAGATGCGATTGGATTTCCCGCCGGCGAGAAGAATGGCCACCACATCCAGAATCGCAGCGAGGCCGATTGTGTCTTTCTCGCCTTCGGCTCCCGGGATGATCGCGACGAAGGGGCCTATCCCGATATCGACCTGCATGTCCGTGCCGGCCGTTACAGCGGCGAGGCGGTTTTCACCAACAAGCGAGACGAGCCGTATTGACGGGTCCACGGCCCGCTTGTGCGGGAGCGGCGACCGGAACTAGTCTCTTCCTGACAGATCGAGGAGGGGAAAATGCGCTCACTGGGTATTGCGATGCTGGCGCTGGGCCTGTTGGTAACACCGGCCGCCGCGGCGCAGGTGTCGGTCGAGGGGATCGATAATCCGCAGACCTGGGCCCGCGACTGGCTCGACCGGTTCGAGGAAGAAGGCACGGCTGTCATGGCCGAGATGATGATGGCCTATGGCAGGGATGCTGTTGCCGCACGGAATGCCGTCTCCGGCCTCAGCCCCGTCATCGATGGCCACACGATGCTGGACGGCCATTTCATGTCGGACACGCGCTACGGTCCCGGCATGCGGCAGATCGTGTTGGCGACCTATTGGGACAGCGGCACACCGGTCTTCGTGCGTTTCCTCTTCATGCGCGTCGGCGAGGACTGGCACGCGATCCAATTCGACACCAATACCCAGCTCTCCCAGCTCAATGTTTATACCGGGCCGGGCGAAGCGGTACGTGTGCCGCGGGGGTAGGGGTGCGATACGGCTGACTGCTAAAAGGGAATTATGGGTTTATTTGGCTGGGTGCCTTCATCCCACTACCACTTTTCCCGGAAGAGGCCGGACCTGGTCCGGCTGATATCCGGGATCTACCGATCGCCCCAAGCCGTGCACCGATGGTGAGCCCCGGACTTCTCCCGGCACAAGGCCGGGCTCATCCGGGAAAAGTACAGCTTTATGCTCCACCGACGCGAAGCGATCGAAGGGTAACCAGTCGCTAGTGCGAGCGCCCGTGGGTTTCGCGATAGCGTTCCATGGAAACGCTGATCTTGAAGGTCTCGCGGTATTTCGGTGAGCCGACCGGGCGCGGGGGTTCCTGGGCCGTCAGGGCCAGGATGCGTTCCAGCGTGTCGTGAGCGGCACCGGACTGACCGGCACCGATATACGCGTGCAGCTCGACCAGCGCGTCGGAGAGCGGGTCACCGCCGCGGATGATGAAATACGGCTCGTCGGCGCCCATGCGTCCCAGAACGTCATGTTCGGACGGGTTGTTGGCCGAGCCGTAAGGTGCGCTCGGATCCGTTGCGGCCGGCTTTTCCTTGGTCATCTCATCGCTCATGGGGCGCCCCTCAATCTAGACTTCGACGCCATTCGATCAGATTCGAGGCGCGCGCGGTAGCGATGCATCAGCATCCCGGTCCGTGACGGGGTGTCGCGGCCTGATATACCTGTTGAGAATCAGATTGCGGGGAGGCGGCCTCATGCGGATTGCAGCAATCGCGCTGGCTGTGGCGGGAATGATGACGAGCTCGATGGCAGAGGCGCAAGGTAGCGCGCAAGACCAGGTTCGCGCGCGGGATATCGGCATCGAACCGGGCATTCTCGAACCGGGCCCGCTCAACGCCATCACCGATGTCGAGGGCGTGCTGGTGGGCCAGGTCACGCTGACCGAGGCGCCCGGCATCCGCACCGGCGTGACGGCGATCCTGCCCCATGGCGGCAATCTCTACGCCGACAAGGTGCCGGCCGCGGTCTCGGTGGCGAACGGCTATGGCAAGCTGATGGGCTCGACCCAGATCATGGAGCTGGGCGAGATCGAAACGCCGATCCTGCTGACCAATACGATGGCGGTGCCGCGCGCCGCTGACGGCATTCTCGACTGGACCCTCGCCCAGCCGGGCTCGGAGGGCATCCGGTCGGTGAACATGGTCGTCGGTGAGACCAATGATGCCCGGCTCAATGATATCCGCGCCCGCGTGGTCACGCCGGCTCATGCGGTCGAGGCGATCGAGAGCGCGACCGGCGGACCGGTTGCCGAGGGCAATGTCGGTGCGGGCAATGGCACGGTGGCGTTCGGCTGGAAGGGCGGGATCGGCACGAGTTCGCGCGCCCTGCCGGAGGCGTTGGGCGGCTGGACGGTCGGCGTGCTGGTGCAGTCAAATTATGGCGGCGTGCTTCAGATGGACGGGATGCGCGTCGGCGAGGCGCTGGAACAGTTCTACCTGTCCGACCATGTTGCTGATGACCGGGCGGATGGTTCGATCATGATCGTCATTGCCACCGACGCCCCACTCTCGGACCGCAATTTGGAACGCCTGGCCGACCGGGCTTTCGCCGGCCTGGCCCGCACCGGTGCCTCGATGACCAATGGCTCCGGCGATTACGCCATTGCCTTCTCGACACATGAGGATGTCCGCCGCACGCCCGAGCGCCGGTCCGGCGTGGCTGAGACGGTCGAGCTGGCCAATTCGGCGATGTCGCCGCTCTTCCAGGCCGTGATCGAAGCCACGGAAGAAGCGATCTACAATTCCCTGCTGATGGCCGAGGACATCGAATATCCACGCGCGGGCGGCGAGGGTGTCGTACGCGCCCTCCCGGTCGATGAGATCCGGCGCATGGTGTCGGAGCGCTGATCCAGAGATGACGCACAGCATTGCCATTATCGGCGGCGGGCCGGCGGGTCTGATCGCTGCGGAACAACTGGTCCATGACGGGTTTGACGTCACGGTCTATGAGCGCATGCCGACGCTGGGGCGCAAATTCCTCATGGCCGGGCGGGGTGGGCTCAATCTCACCCATTCCGAGCCGTTCGAGCGTTTCCTCACTCGCTATCGCGATGCCGCGGACTGGCTGGCGCCGATGCTGGAGGATTGTTCGCCGGACGCGCTGCGGGAGTGGGCGGATGAACTGGACCAGGAAACCTTCGTGGGATCCAGCGGTCGCGTCTTCCCCAAGGTGATGAAAGCCTCGCCCCTGCTGCGGGCCTGGCGCGTGCGATTGGACGAGCTGGGCGTAAGGATCCGCCTGCGCCATCACTGGACGGGTTGGGCGGAGAGCGGCGCGCTTTCCTTCGATACGCCGGAGGGGGTGGTCGAGGTCGAGGCGGACGGCGTGTTGCTGGCCCTCGGCGGGGCGAGCTGGCCGCGCCTGGGTTCGGATGCGGGCTGGGTCGATGAGCTCGGTCAGGCCGGTGTCGAGATCACGCCTTTCCGGGCCAGTAATTGCGGGGTCGAGATCGCCTGGAGCGATATCCTGCGCGAGCGGTTTGCGGGCCAGCCGCTGAAGGCGGTGGCGCTGTCGGTGGGCGAGGAGAGCGTGCGCGGTGAGGCGATGATCGCGGAATATGGCCTGGAAGGCGGCGCGGTCTACGCGCTGTCGGCTCCAATCCGCGAGGCACTGGACAGGGACGGCAAGGCGGACTTGCGGGTTGATCTGCGGCCGACCGAGACGGCCGAACGGCTGGCGGATCGCCTGTCGAAGGCGCGCAAGGGCGAAAGCCTGTCCACGATGCTCAAGAAACGCCTGAAACTGGCACCCCAGGCCTCGGCGCTCCTGCGTGAGGCCGGGCCCGACCTGCCGCGCGATCCGATAGAGTTGGCACAGCGCATCAAGGCCGTTCCGTTGACGATCACCGCCCCGCGTGGGCTTGACCGGGCGATCTCGTCGAGTGGCGGCATCCGCCGCGACGCGGTGGATGAGAGCCTGATGCTGACAGCGAAGCCCGGCGTATTTGTCGCCGGAGAAATGCTCGACTGGGACGCGCCCACCGGCGGTTATCTGCTGCAGGCAAGTTTTGCGACGGGTGTCTGCGCGGCCGAAGGCCTGTCAGCCTGGCTCAGCGAAGCAGATCATTGATCGCGGTCTTCGACCGCGTCTGCGCGTCGACCGTTTTCACGATCACGGCACAGGCCAGCGACGGACCGCCCTTGGGATCCGGCAGCGTGCCCGGCACGACGACGGAATAGGCCGGGATCTCGCCACGCGTGATCTCACCGGTCTCGCGGTTCACGATCTTGGTCGACTGGCCCAGGAACACACCCATCGAGATCACCGCGCCCTCGCGCACGATCACGCCCTCGGCGACTTCCGAGCGGGCACCAATGAAGACGTCATCCTCGATGATGACCGGACCGGCCTGCAGCGGTTCCAGTACGCCGCCGATACCGACGCCGCCGGAAATGTGCACACGCTTGCCGATCTGGGCGCAGGACCCGACCGTGGCCCAGGTGTCGACCATCGTGCCCTCGTCCACATAGGCGCCGAGATTGACGTAGGACGGCATCAGGACGGCGCCCTTGGCGATGAAGGCGCCCTTGCGCACGGCACAGGGCGGTACGGCACGGAAACCGGCCTTGGCAAACTCGGCCTCGCCCCAGCCCTCGAACTTGGAGGGCACCTTGTCCCACCATGAGGAATTGGCGACACCGCCATCGATCGTGCCCATGGCATTGAGGCGGAAGCCCAGCAGGACCGCCTGCTTGAGCCATTGATTGACGACCCAGTCCTCATTGCCGGAATGCTCGGCGACGCGGCCGGTACCATTGTCCAGCATCTCGATCGCGGCCTCGACGGCGTCGCGGACCTCGCCGGTCGTGTCGACGGAAACACCGTCGCGATTGTCCCAGGCGGTTTCGATGGCGGATTGCAGGTCGGCGGTCATGATGTCTCGTCCGTGTGAGCGGCTGTGCGGATATCGCCGAGGAAGGTCTTCAGGCAGTCGACGGCGTAGTGGACATGGTCGGGATGCACGCCCGGCGGGGCGCTCTCCTCGTCATGCCCGCCCTCCTTCGCACGAACCAGAACCGTGGTGAAGCCCATTTCCCACGCGGTTTTCAGATTGCGGATGGAGTCCTCGAACATCACGCTTTCCGGCACGGGCAGGGCGAAACGCGAGGTGAAACGGTCGAAGCCTTCGCGGTGCGGCTTGGGAGTGAACCCGGCCGCTTCCACGTCGAACACATCATCGAACAGCTCGGTGATGCCGAGGCGTTTCATGATGTTCTCGGCATGGCCCAGCGAACCATTCGTATAGACGAGGCGCTTGCCCGGCAGGGCGGCGATATGGCGGGCCAGTTCCGGATCGGGCTCGATCACCGTTGCGTCGATATCGTGCACGAAATCCATGAATTCGCGCATGTTCACCTGGTGGTGTTTCATCAGCCCGTTCAGCGTGGTGCCGTAATCGCGCCAGTAGGATTTCTGGACGATGCGGGCCTCGTCGAGATCAACCTCGAGCAGGCGCGCGACATATTCCGTCATGCGCTGGTCGACCTGGCTCATCACCGCCGCGTCGGACGGGTAGAGCGTGTTGTCGAGATCGAAGACCCAGTGGCTCACATGGGAGAGGTCGGGCCGGGTCATGCTCACGGGCGGATGCCTTCGAAATCGCCGTCAGAAATGGTCACGCGCGAACCGCCTTCCTCGGGTTGCGGGATGCGGCGGAAACGGGCCACGCCATAGCCACGCACAGCGCAATCCGTGCGGTCCTCGGCGAGATAGCGGGACGGGGCGTGGCAGAAATTCTGGTCGCCGCCGGTGATGGCCGTGCGCGAGTCCGCATTGATGCGTTCAGCGTAGTAGAACACCTCGCTGCTCTCCAGCCGGCTGGCCAGGACGCGGGCGCACTCGCCATTGTGCAGGCGCCACCAGCCGCGCGATTGCCAGCGGCCCTCGAGCTGTTGGCCGATGGCCGCTGCGATGTCGGTCGAGCTGTCATTGCAGATCGTCAGCCCGGCGCTGGCATTGCGGGCCATGGCCTGGGATTCCAGGAAATCGATCAGTTCCGGATTGGCGGGACGATCTTCCACGCCGACCTCGCGCAGATAATTGCGAATGGCGCGGCGCGTGCCGCTGCCTTCCATGCCGTCGACGCGCGAACCGGTGCCACCGGCTGCGGCCAGCAGGCGCTGGATCGCGGCGATGTCGGCATAGCGCTGGGAGGTCAGGTATCGCCCACCCGATTGCGGCGCGAGACGGTAGTCATCCGGTTCCACGAGCACGGTGCGCTGCCGGTCATCACCCTCGCGGATCATGAAATCGCGCGAGGCCAGGCCCAGGGCCGCGCAGCGCGTATTGGCGACCAGGTCGAAATCGGCCTCGTCCACACAGAGCGGTACGGAGCCACGCCATTCGCGCACGCCGCCCTCATAGGCATCACTGGTCTTGGCGTAGATGAAGAGCGGCTGATCGCCCTCCATGTCGAGTTCTTCGGCGATCTCGGTACAGGCACCGGGGCGCAGACGGGTCCAGCCCTGAAGAGCGACGCCGCCCTCGACCGGCCAGCCGGCCGCGGCATGCACGATGAAACTGGTCTGGTTGCACAATTCGGCCGCCTTGGCGGAAGAGGTGCCGATGGCAAAAAACGCGAGAACTAGAAGGAGACGGGTCAGCATGCGGTATTTGTCTCAGGAGGCGGGCCCGGGAGCAAGGGCCGCGATCTCGGCACGCAGCCCGTCCAGGCCGTCACGCTTGGAACTTGATGTTGCCGCGACACGCGGGAAGGCGGCCGGGCGTTTGCGGATCTTCTCACCGGTTTCCTCGATCATGCGGGCCACGGCGGGCGGTTTGATCTTGTCGGTCTTGGTGAGCACGATCTGGTAGCTGACAGCGCTTTCGTCAAACACGTCCATGATCGCCTCATCGACTTTCTTCAGCCCGTGACGGCTGTCGATGAGCAGGTAGACGCGTTTGAGATTGACCCGGCCGCGCAGGAAATCGCGGGTCAGGCGGGTCCATTTCTCGACCACATCCTTGGGGGCCTTGGCAAAACCATAGCCGGGCAGGTCGACGATACGCATCTCGCTGGCCTGCAGGTCGAAGAAATTGAGCTCGCGCGTGCGGCCCGGCTCGCCGGAGGCGCGGGCGAGACCCTTCTGGTTGGTCAGGGCGTTGATCAGCGAGGACTTGCCGACATTGGACCGGCCCGCAAAGGCGATCTCGACCCGGTCCGGCGGCGGCAATTGATCCAGCCGCACGGCACCCATGATGAAGTCGCAGGGACGCGCAAAGAGGCGTCGCCCGGCTTCCAGGTCGAGATCAGCGGGAATGCTCAGTCCTTGTCTCCCGCATCATCCTTGCTGCCGCCATTGCGCAGGCGGTTGATCAGCTTGTCCAGCTGGGTCTCATTGCCGTGGCGGCGCATGATCACGTATTGCTGGCCCACGGTGAGCAGGTTGTTCCAGGTGTAGTAGATCACCAGGCCGGCCGGGAAATTGGCCAGGACAACCGTGAAGATCACCGGCAGGAAGGCGAAGATGCGCGCCTGCATCGGATCGGGCGGCGGCGGGTTCAGCGCCTGCTGGGCCCACATCGTGACACCCATCAGCAGCGGCCAGATGCCCAGGGCCAGCACGCCGGTGCCGCCGAGCATGCCGCCCAGCATCGGGATCGCGCTCGGGTCATAGGGCAGGAGGCCGAACAGGTTCCACATCGTGGTCGGGTCGGCGGCCGAGAGGTCGCGGATCCAGCCGAAGAAGGGCTGGTGACGCATTTCCAGCGAGATGAAGAGGACCTGGAACAGGGCGAAGAAGACCGGGATCTGCGGCAGCATCGGCACACAACCGGCAGCCGGGTTGATCTTCTCCTTCTTGAAGAGTTCCAGCTGTTCCTGCTGCATCTTCTGGGGATCATCCTTGAAGCGCTCGCGGATCGACTGGATCTTCGGCTGGACGTTTTTCATCTTCGCCATGGAGGCGTAGGCGCGGTTGGCCAGCGGGAACATCACCGCCTTGATGCCCAGCGTCAGGACCAGGATGGCGACACCGAAATTACCGGTCCAGCCTTCCAGGATGTTGAGCAGCCAGACCATCGGCTTGGTCAGGAACCAGAGCCAGCCCCAGTTGATCGACATGTTTAGGTCGCGAATGCCCGGCTCGTTGGCATAGCCGTTGAGCACGCTCAATTCCTTGGCGCCAGCAAAGACGAAACCGGTGGAGGTGATGGTCTCGCCCGGGGCGACGCTCATCGTGTCGGTCCGGTAGTCGGCCTGGAACCAGTTGTCGTCTTCCTCGTCGGGATCGCCGCGCTCGATCATCTGATAACTCGCGGTGAAACCCTGGGTCTGGTCGGGAATGGCGGCGGTCAGCCAGTAATTGCGCGTGATGCCGGCCCAGCCGGTCGTGCCGGTTTCCTCGGCATCGTCATCATCGCCGAACTGGTGGAAGCGTTTCTGCGTCAGCTGGCCGTCAGTGACCAGTTGCGGGCCCTCGAAGACGGCGAGATTGCGCGACCGGCGGCGCTCTTCCGGATCCGTCGGCATGCTCTCGACGCGGACCAATTCGTAACGCGCGATCTCGTGCGAGATCTGCGAGTTGTTCTCGACCGAATCCGCGACGGTGAAGAGATAGTTTTCGTCGATGCTGATTGTGCGGGTGAAGACCAGTCCGCTCTCGGAGGCGTATTGCAGCACAACCGGGCTTGCCGGTGTCAGACGGTCACCGGAGATCAGCGTCCACTCGGTGGAGCCGCCCGGCAGGTCCGGCGTATTGGCCGGCAGGGCTGCGACCCAGCCGCCGCGGGCGAACGCGAATTCGCCGCTGCCGATCGGGTTGAGCAGGGAGACGAGCGTGTCTTCCTCGATATTGTCGCGGTGACGGCGCAGGCGCAGATCATCGAAACGGGCACCGGTCAGGGCCAGCGAACCTTCAACGCCCGGGGCATCGATCTCGATGCGGGCGGAGGTGGCCAGCGCGTCGTCGCGGTCCATCACGGTACTGGCGGCCGGCGGCGCGATCTGGGGTTCCAGGCCGTCCTGGGCCTGTTCGGCGGCCTGCTGCGCTGCCAGTTCCTCGCGGCGTTCGCGTTCGGCCGGACCGATTATGAAGACCTGCCAGATCAGAAGCAGGATCGCGATGATGCCGAAGGCCAGAAAAGTTCTGCGGTGATCTTCACTCATGATGTCGAGGCCTCTCAGGCTTCCCGTTTCGTGCTGCCCGGGGCCTCGTCTTCAGCGAGGCTCACCAATGCGTATTTGACGTCTTTTTGCAGTTGTGACCAGTCCCGGTCGGGCGTGGCCGCGCGCGCGATGAATACATAATCAAAGCCGGGCCGTCCGTGGAGGGGGAGTAGCAGCCGGGCCAGTTCGCGCAGGCGCCGCTTGGCGCGATTGCGGATCACCGCATTGCCGATCTTCTTTGTGGCGGTGAAACCGATGCCACAATGAGAAAGGCCGTCCCGCCGGCGCGCCTGAATGACGATGCCAGGCCGGACGGCCTTTTTACCTTTGGCGACGTAGAGAAATTCGCGCCGCTTTTTCAGCCGCCTGACGGCTGAGGGCGTCGCGGTCATCGCTTACGCAGACAGGTTCTTGCGGCCCTTGGCACGACGACGGGCCAGGATCTGGCGACCGGACTTCGTAGCCATGCGCGCGCGGAAGCCGTGCCGACGAGCGCGGACCAGCTTGGACGGTTGGAATGTGCGTTTCACGATCGCGCTCCATTGGCGTTCAATTCGAGAGCGGCGGGCAATACGCGAGCCAGCACGCCGCGTCAAGGCCCCAACTTGCTAAAGACGCACGGCGCGACTGCATTTATAGCAGTTGGCCGGGGAAGGAGAATGCCTGGTGTCCGATCGTATACGTCAGCTGGGCGGATGGCTCGCAGGGCATTGGCGCCAGCTGCTTGTCCTGGCGGTGCTGGGCGGCATTCTTGCCGCGATCGTCAGTGCAGGACTGACCCCGGCCGGGCTGGTCGAGCTTTTGCGGGAGAATCGCCAGGCCTGGTCAGGCTGGATCGAGGCCAATCTCCTGCTCGCCGCGCTGGCCTATACACTCTTCTACATGCTGGCCGTCTCGGTCTCGCTGCCCGGAGCGCTCTGGTTCACCATCGGTGCGGGATATCTGCTGGGCGCCACGATCGGTATTCCGGTCTCGCTGATCGGGGTGACGGTGGGGGCCGCCAACATCTTCCTGGTGGCGCGCTACCTGGCCGGTGCCGGTTTCCACGAGCGGTTTGACGGCCGCATTGCGCGCTTTGCCGCCGGCTTCCGGCGGGACGACCTGACCTATGTCATCCTGCTGCGGATGACGCCGACACCCTTTTTCATGGTCAATGTCGCGGCCGCGCTCCTGGGCGCGAATTTCCGGAATTACGTGCTGGGCACATTCATCGGCGCCATGCCGGCAACGATTCTCTATGCCAATCTGGGCGCCGGTCTCGGCGAACTGGTGGATGCGGGTGTTCAGCCGGGACTGGCGGATCTTGCCCGGCCCTCCTTCCTGATCGTCCTGGGGATGGCGCTCTTCTTCGCCTTCATTCCCCTGATCCACCGGGCCTGGAAACGCCGGGCCCGCTTGCGGGACAAAACACCCTAGGTTAAGTGCGACGCAGGCCATGAGCACAGCAAAGGATCTCCCCCCGACGTCTTCGCCCGGCGCGCTTGCGCAGGTGGGCGAGGCCGTGCGTGCCGTCTGCCGGGGCTTGCTGGAGAGCCTGCCGGGTCAATTGCTGATGCTGACCTTCGGCCTGATCGCGATCAGCGTTGCCGTGGTCTATTTCCCCGCTGCCGCGAATTACCGCGTGCAATGGATGATGGACCGGGCCCAGACGGCTCATCTGGCGGCGCTCGCTGCCGATGTCGCTCCGGGGGGCGGTCTTGGCGAGGACGAGGTGCGCGCCCTCCTGATGGGCGCTGAAGCGGTCGCCGTGGCCCGTGTGCGCGACGGGATGAACGAACTCGTCCTCTACAGCGGCCCGATCGAAGGCGAGCTGGTCGATTCCGACCTGCGCGTCATCGGCTGGGCCGGGCATATTCGCGACACGATGGACACGCTCTACGGTCCTCCGGGACGCTATCTCCGCATCCGGGCCCAGCCGGTCGATTATCCCGACGAGGTGATCGACGTGATCCTGAGCGAGGCGCCCCTCAAGGCTGACCTTGCCGCCTTCTCGCGCCGGCTGCTGCTCTATTCCAGCCTGATCGCGCTGGGCGTGGGCGGGGTGATCTATCTCGCGCTCTTCTATCTCTTCGTCCGCCCGATGCGCCGCCTGGCCGCCTCGATGATCCGTTTCCGCGACGCTCCGGAAGACCCGTCCCGTACAGTGTCGCCCAGCGGCGAGAAGAACGAGATCGGCCAGGCCGAGCAGGAACTGGCCCGCATGCAGGAGGAGATCCGGCAGGCCCTGCATCAGCGCGAACGCCTGGCGGCGCTCGGCGAGGCCGTGTCAAAGATCAATCACGATCTGCGCAATGTGCTGACTTCGGCCCAGCTCGTTTCCGACAGGCTGGCGATGGACAATGATGACCGGGTGCGCGGCATGGGCGAGCGTCTTGTGCGCGCTGTCGATCGCGGCGTGCGCCTGTGCGAGGCGACGTTGGAATATGGCCGCGCCGAGGACATGCCGGCGCAACGTGTCACCCTGGCGGCCCGCGCAGTGCTCGACGAGGCGGCCAGCGATGCGATGCTGGCGGAAGGCGAGGTCGACTGGGACAATAATGTCGGCGAGGACGTGCTGATCGATGCCGATGCCGATCACGCCCACCGGATCTTCCTCAACCTGTTCCGCAATGCCATCCAGGCCATGCACTCGGTCGAGGGCGCGCGCAGCCTGTCCGCCTCGGTGCGCGAGGATGGCGATGACTGCCTGATCGCGGTGCGCGATACCGGGCCGGGGCTTCCGGCCAAGGCACAGGACAATCTGTTCAAGGCCTTTTCCGGCTCCACCAAGCGTGGCGGTACCGGTCTGGGTCTGACCATTGCCCGCGAACTGGCGCGCGGCCATGGCGGGGACGTGAAATTGCTGGAAACCGGGGAGACCGGCACGGTATTCGAGGTGCGCATGCCTTGCGCTGACGCCTAGGCCAGGTATGTCACCCATACGTCATTGCCGTCGCGTACAAAGCGGCGGACGAAAAAAGGGGAATGTGATGCGTTTGATGATTGCCGGAACGGCCCTGGCCACGATCCTGTCTGCCTGCTCGCCAGCCCAGCAAGGGGCCCAGCAACCGGCCCAGCCGCCCGCTGACGAGGCGAATGATACTGCCGCGGTGACCGAGCCAGCGGCCGTTGCCGCACCGCCGGCAAGCGTCGTCGAGGCGCTGGAGCCCTATTATGCCGGCCTCGGCATCGAATTGCCCCGGGCACCGGAAGGTCCGGCCCTGCCGGCTGCCGACCAGGCCCTCACGAGCATCATGTTCGGCTCCTGCCATCGCGGCGATCTCGATCTGAGCATTCTCGACCGGATCGTCGCCGACGAGCCCGACATGTTCCTCTATGTCGGCGACAATGTTTACGGCGACAATTATTCCTGGGATCCCACCCTGCCGGAATTGCGCGACGCCTACGCGGAACTGGGCGCGGCCGAGTCCTTCGGCAATCTGCGCAGCGCCGTGCCGATGATGGCGACCTGGGATGATCATGATTACGGCATGAATGATTTCGGCGCCGAATTCCCGTTCAAGGGTTATGCCGAGGATATCTTCCTGGATTTCTGGCGCGTGCCTGCCGATGACGAGCGCCGTGACCGTCCGGGCCTGCACACCAGCCGCGTTTTCGGTCCTGAAGGCCAGCGCATCCAGATCATCCTGCTGGATACGCGTTACTTCCGCGGTCCGCTGCGGCGGACGGATGAGCGCGGCGCACCGGGGCGCGAACGCTATCTGCCGACCGAGGACACCTCGGTGAGCATGCTGGGCGAGGCGCAATGGGCCTGGTTCGAGGAACAGCTGGCTGTTCCCGCCGATCTGCGCCTGGTTGTGTCCTCCATCCAGGTGCATGCCGACGGTCATGGCTGGGAAGCCTGGCGCACCATGCCGCACGAGCGTGACCGTTTCTACGAGACGATTGCCTCGAGCGGTGCCAATGGCGTCGTACTGATGTCCGGCGACCGGCATTCCTCCGGTCTCTACATGCGCGATGACGTGATCGGCTACCCGCTCTACGAGATCACCTCGTCTTCGCTGAACATGTCCTTCGCCGACGAGAACAATGAGGCGGGCCCGCACCGGATCGGCGAGATGTACGCACCGGTGAATTACGGTGCCGTCGAGGTCGACTGGGAGAGCGGTGCCATCAGCCTGCAGATCCGCGACGAAGCCGGTGACACCGTGCGTGATGTCGCCTTCAATCTCGGCGACCTCCAGGTCCAGTAGTCCCGGCCCGCGCTCTCCTGAAAAACCCGGGCTTGAAAAACCCGGTCTTGAAGAACCCGGTCGCAATCACTTGCGGTCGGGTTTTTCCTTCCAGCGCTTCAGCAGGCCGTCGACCGGGTGGATGTAGAGCGCATTGCGCCGCCAGGGCGCGTCATGCTGGGCCCAATTGCCCTGCCAGATCCACTCGCCATCGCGTCCGATCCGGATGCGGTAGACGAAATCCCAGACATGTTCGAGCACATGCTGTTTCACGGTGTGATCGGGATGGAGATTGGCGCGGATCTCGCCATAGACCTTGTCCCACGGCCGGCCCACCTGCTTGTCGAGATAGCGCTTGAGCGGCGCCAGGTTCTCGTTGAGCCATTTCGTGTGGGTGCCGTTCGTCTTGCGCTGCCGCCGCACGCCGATGCGATGGGGATAGTCCTCGCCGGCACGCTTGATCTTGCTCCGGTTGAGCTTGCGCGTGCGCCATCCGCTGCGGGGGCGTTCCACGATGATCTTGTACATGTCGTCACGCATGATTGCCTCCGGAGCGGAGGTGAGGCGCCCGCCGGACGCCTCACCCTTTCACACACACCACCTGTTTGAGGGTGTGAACGATATCGACCAGGTCGGACTGGGCCGCCATCACCGCGTCGATGTCCTTGTAGGCCATCGGCGTTTCATCGATGACGCCGGCATCCTTCCGGCATTCCACGCCCTCGGTCGCCTTGCGGTGATCCTTGAGCGTGAAGGTGCGCTTGGCCTCGGACCGGGACATCATCCGGCCGGCACCGTGCGAGCAGGAGCAGAAGCTCTCCGCCACGCCCTTGCCGCGGACGATGAAGGATTTCGCCCCCATCGATCCCGGAATGATGCCCAGCTCGTCCTCGCGTGCCGAGACGGCACCCTTGCGGGTCAGCCAGACATCGGCACCGAAATGATGTTCCTGCTCCACGTAATTGTGGTGACAGTTCACCGCGGCCTTCTCGGTCTTGAACTTGCCGAGCGTCTTGCGCAGGGCGACCAGGACACGATGCATCATCGCTTCCCGGTTCTCCCGGGCGTAGTCCTGGGCCCAGCCGACGGCCTCAACATAGTCGTCGAACAGGTCCTCTCCTTCCAGGAAGAAGGCGAGATCCCGGTCCGGGACGTGGAAGTCGAGAACCCGGCGCGCCAGTTCCTCCCGCGCACGGGAGATGAAGTACTGGCCGATCATGTTGCCGGTACCCCGGGAGCCGGAGTGCAGCATGACCCAGACGCGGTCCTCTTCATCGAGGCAAAGCTCGATGAAGTGATTGCCGCCGCCCAGCGTGCCCAGCTGACCGTCCACCTTGTGGGTGCCGATCTTCTTGTGCTTGGCCTTGATGACGCCGAGACGCTCGACAAGGCCGGACGCCTTGAGCCGGGTTTCGGACGAGGCCGGGGTGATCCGGTGATCGCCGCCCTTGCCGTTTCCGACCGGGATGGCCGCCTCGATGGCATCACGGGTCGCTTTCAGGCTGTCCGGCAGGTGCCGGGCCTCCAGCGAGGTCCGCATGGCCATCATGCCGCAACCGATATCGACCCCGACGGCCGCCGGAATGATGGCGCCCTTGGTCGGGATGACCGAGCCGACGGTCGCGCCGCGGCCGAAATGGACGTCGGGCATGGCCGCCACATGGCTGTGTACAAACGGCAGGCCGGCGACATTGCGCAACTGTTCGACCGCATTCGGGTCGACAGTGACGCCCTTGGTCCAGGCCTTGATGAGGCCGGAATGGGTCTCGATGGATTCAAACTTCGTGTTCATCGGTCCAACCCTCGGGGATGAGGGCCTTTCTGGCAAAATTGCGAACCGCTTGGAGAGGGGGTGCTCGGGAGGAGGCGTCGGGGAAACGCCTCCTCCCTTGCAGGGTTCCGGCAGGCCTGGCTGGGGGGAGATTGGCCACTTCCGGAACGAAAAAACCCTCCTCAAGCTGCGCTTGGGAGGGCGGGTGTCCAGGACTGTTGGGGGTCAGTCTACTGGAGGGATGCCGTTGCCTCCGCACGCAAGGAAACCGCCGGTGCAAACACCGGACGGGAGAGTCGATATGTGATCTGCCAAGTGCTCATGGGCCGGCTCATATCTGTCTCTGCTTGCGCAAAGGGGGTCAAACGGGAGGCGGTGTATGCGCCTCTTCGATTTGGCGTGCAATGGAAATCGACGAAGTGTTGTTTGATTGCGGCAGTGTGTGTCAAATCCGCAACGGTCGGTGTGCATAGCCGCCATCGCTTGACGCTTCCCGGCTTCCCCTCTACCTCGCAGCCTTTGATGTGACCCCTCGTGAACAAAGGACTGCAGCCATGTCTGCCCAACTCGCCCAAAACGCAAAAGCCTGGCCGTTTGAACAAGCGCGCCTGCTGAAAAAGCGTCTGGACAAGCTGGGCCGGAAATCGGGCCGCGTGGTCTTCGAGACGGGTTATGGCCCGTCGGGCCTGCCGCACATGGGCACGTTCGGTGAAGTCGTACGCACCACCATGGTCCTGCACGCGTTCGACGTGCTGACCGACGGCGCCTATGACACGCATCTGATCTGCGTCTCCGACGACATGGACGGAATGCGCAAGGTGCCGGACAATCTGCCCAACCAGGAGATGCTGCAGGAGCACCTCCAGGAACCGCTGACCGTCGTGCCGGATCCCTACGGGACGCATGACAGTTTCGGCGCGCACATGAATGCGCGCCTGCAGGGCTTCCTCGACAGTTTCGGCTTCACCTATGAGTTCGCCTCGGCGACCGAATATTACCGCAACGGTACCTATGACCCGATGCTGCTGAAAGCGTGCGAGCGCTATGACGACATCATGAAAGTCATGCTGCCGACGCTGGGCGAGGAGCGCCAGGCGACCTATTCGCCCTTCCTGCCGATCTCCCCGAAGACGGGCCGCGTGCTCTACGTGCCGATGAAGTCGGTCGACGCCAAGGCGGGCACCATCACCTTCGACGATGAGGACGGCACCGAGACGACGCTGCCGGTGACCGGCGGACAGGTGAAGCTGCAGTGGAAGCCGGATTTCGGCATGCGCTGGGCGGCCCTGGGCGTTGATTTCGAGATGTTCGGCAAGGATCACCAGGCCAATGCGCCGATCTATTCGCGCATCTGCCGGATCCTGGGTGCCGAACCGCCGACGCAATTCGTCTACGAGCTCTTCCTGGACCAGGCGGGCGAGAAGATCTCCAAGTCCAAGGGCAATGGTCTCTCGGTCGAGGAATGGCTGACCTACGCCCCGCAGGAGAGCCTGGCCTACTATAATTTCGTGAAGCCGCGGCAGGCGAAGAAACTCTATTTCGACGTCATCCCGCGGGCGGTCGACGAATATCTCCAGCACCTCGCCGCCTATGCCGGGCAGGACGAGAAACAGCGCCTGGAAAACCCGGTCTTCCACATCCATAACGGCAATCCGCCGGCCGAGGCCTCGCCGATCAATTTCGCGCTGATGCTGAACCTGGCCTCGGCGGCCAGTGCCCATTCCACCGATGTGATGTGGGGTTTCATCGGTCGCTATGTGGAGGGCGCCACGCCTCAGAGCCATCCGATGCTGGACAAGCTGGCCGGTTTCGCCGTGCAGTATTTCACGGATTTCGTCGAGCCGACCAAATCCTTCCGCGCGCCGACCGACATGGAGCGAGCGGCGATGGATGACCTGCTGGGCCGCCTCAAGGCGCTGGATGCCGATTGCCGCGATGCCGAGACGATCCAGACGGAAGTCTTCTCGGCCGGTAAGTCACAGGAATTCGAAAACCTTCGCGACTGGTTCAAGGCGCTCTACGAGGTCTGCCTCGGCCAGAGCCAGGGGCCGCGCTTCGGATCCTTCGTAGCGATCTACGGTATCGGCGAGACGATTGCGCTCATCGAGAAGGCGCTGGCGGGCGAGCTGCTCACGACGGCGTGATAACGCATACCTTGATCTGCGGGGAAAACCGTCGCGTATAGAGCACGACATGCGCGTCGGGTCGTGGCCCGGCGCAAAAGGTCATGGGCAAAGACCTGCCCGGCGGCTGTGGGAGCCGGCGGGCGAGCGAGGGAAGGAAAGAGTGTGGGCGTTCGGATCCGCGTAGGTGCTGCTCTGACAGCATTGCCGCTTCTTGTTCTGTCGGGAGTGGCCGGGGCGCAGACCCCCGAGGCCGGTGTCGAGGTGTATGCACCCTCGGCTTTCACGCAATTCCTGCCGCAGAATGCCAGCGATCTCGTCCAGCGCCTGCCCGGATTCCAGATTGATGAAGGCGATGAAGTGCGCGGCCTGTCCGGCGCGCAGGGCAATGTCCTGATCAATGGCCGCCGTCCGCCGCCGCGCTCCGGTTCGCTGGGGGCTCGCCTTGGCTCGATCCGCGTTGAAGACGTGGAGCGCATGGAGCTAATCGAAGCTGGTGCCCGCGATATCGACATGCAGGGCTATCCGCTGCTGCTAAACATCGTCCTGCGCGATGATACGGCCAGCCGTTTCAACGGCCGCATGGAGATCGAGCCCCGTGAAGACGGCGGCGACGAGGTCCAGCTGGCCGTCGGCGGATCGACGACCGGTCGCGGTGTCGATCTGGAAGGCAATATCGAATACTACGACGAGGAGTTGATCGCCTATCGCGACATCCGCTCGGCCAATGCCGACACGCCGACGGCGCGTTTCTCTCCCGACCGCAATACCACGCTCACCCGCCGCGACGCCCAGGGTTCGGCCACGATCCCGCTGGGGGGCGGCCGCAGCCTCATCCTGTCGACCGCCTATGACGGGTTCGAACAGACCGCACGTCCGACCTCCGAAGCCGTTGCCAGCGGCGCTGCGCTGCAGGAGACGAGCGAGTTCGAGAATGCCGATACGAGTTTCGGCGTCGAATACAGCGCGCCGATCAATGACCGGCTGGACCTCCTCGCCATCCTGACCCGCCGCGATGGCGAACAGGAGAACTCGGCCAGCCTGACCGAGACCGGCTCTGTGCGCCGTTTCTCCTCGGGCGAGGAGACCAGCGAGACCGCCACCCGTACCACTTTCCGCTGGCGGTTCAGCGATGCGTGGACACTGGAAGCCGGTGGAACCTGGGCGCTCAACACGTTGGATGGTTCGGCTTCGGCGACTATCAACGGCATCGTCCAGAATGTGGACGGATCGATCGCCTCGGTCGAGGAGACGCGTGCCGCGGTCCTGGCCGTGGCCAGCTGGTCGCCGCGTGCCGACATGACCGCCAATTTCGGCGGCCGGATCGAGCAATTCTCGCTCAATTCCTCCAATGCGCCGGGCGAGCTGACCCTGACGGACGTCATCCCGCGTGCCGATCTGACCTGGACATTGCCGAATGACTGGGTCCTGCGCCTGTCTGCCGAGCGCGAGGTCGGTCAGCTCGATCTCGATCTCTTCCTGGCCGAGACCAATCTGGACAATGCACTCAACACGGCCGGTGCCTCGACGCTGGAGCCGGAGCGTGACTGGACCTATCGCGCCGAGATCGAGCGCCGGTTCGGTGAGCGCGGCCTGATCCGTCTCCTGGCCGAGCGCCGGGAAGTCGAGAACCCGATCTCCCGCGTGCGGACCGCCACGGGTGGTGTGACATCGGCCAATATCGGACCCGAAACGGTCGACCGGCTCGAGGGCGCATTCGAATTTGATCTCGGCCGCTACGGCATGCCGGATCTCTTCATCGATGGCCTGGCCGTGCTCAGCCAGTCCGAGCGGATCGATCCGCTGCAGGGCTTCACGCGCGAGACATCCGGACACCAGGACTATTCCTTCGAGATCGGCCTGCGCCAGGAATTTGCCGACGGCAAATACGTGCTGGGCATCGTGCTCGAGGAAGATGCGCCGTCCACGCATTACTGGCTGACCCAGATCCGCCGCGAAGTGCCGGGCCTGGAAGCCCGCATGAACGGCGAATGGCGCCATTCGGACCGCTGGCGGACCGGCTTCTGGTGGCGTCTGCCCGAAACCGTGCGCGAGGAACGCTACATCTTTGACGGCGTCCGCCGTCCCGGTGTGGGTCCGGTGATCCAGAACACGCTGGAATATGACGAGGGCAGTTTTGTCTCGCTCTGGACGGAATACGAGGTGCGTGAGGAAGTACACGTCCGCCTCAATATCCGGACCGGCCGGGGACGCAATAACTCCACGACCGTGCGCGATCTCAACGGCGCGATCCTGGATTATGGCGCCGTCGATATCGACAATGTGCCCAGCTTCAATTTCCGCCTGCGCTGGAACCGCTAGCAGAAACGCCGCGCCTCAAATTTCACCGAGTTAAAAATAATTGACATGATGTCATTGATCTCTTACATCAGTGCGTGTAAAGAAAATTATACACGAAGTAAGAGGTATTAGACATGGGTTTCCGCGAAGGCATCAATCTGACGAGTCTGCTGACCAGTTTTCTCGTCATCGTCTGGTACGCATTCCAGATCCTGCCCCAGATGGGCCAGGGCCCCGTGGAGTTCATCGCCTTCACCCAGCCGATGATCATCGCCGTGATCGCCGGCGTGATCCTGTCCATCGTCACTACGATAGCTGTCAGTATCGGCGCGGCCGTCTGGCTGGGCGTGAGGGAAGGCGAGGACGCGGTGAATGCCGAATTCTCCGAGGAGGACGAACGCGACAAGCAATTCGCCCGGCTCGGTGATGCCTGGGGTGGTTATTTCCTGTCGGTTGCGGTGATCGGTGCGCTGGCGTTGATCTGGACCGGACAGGACCGGTTCTGGGTGGCCAATGCGCTCTTCCTGGGCGCCTGGGGCAGTGCCGTCGTCGGCACCGTGGTCAAGCTGATCGCCTATCGCCGGGGTGCCTGACATGGTGAAACCGACCAGCATCACCAATGATATCCGGCGCCTGCGTTTTGATGCGGGCGAGATGACCCAGGCCGAGCTTGCCCGCCAGGTCGGGGTCACCCGGCAGACGATCATCGCGATCGAACAGGGGCGTTACTCCCCCTCTCTGGAAGTTGCGTTCAGGATCGCCCAGATCTTCGAGGTCCCGCTGGAAAGCGTGTTCCAGTATCCCGCGGCCGACTAGCGCGCCTCGATGCGCATCCGCAGGTCGATATCCGGCTGCAGCGAGATGCGCATCACCGGCACCGGATGGTCCTCGGCCTCGTAGATGAAGCGCATGCGCTTGCTGAGCACAGCCATCAGGATGACCATTTCCATCATTGCGAAGCGCGCTCCGATACAGATGCGCGGACCGATTCCGAAGGGCAGGTAGGCGTCTTTGGGGATCGCCTTCGCCGCCTCGCCGAAAAAGCGCTCGGGCCGGAATTCGTCCGGATGTTCCCAGATCTCGCGCTGGCGATGCAGCAGCCAGGTCGAGACGAGCAGATCGGTACCGGCCGGGATGTCATGCTCGCCGACCGTGTCCGCCGCCTTCGACGTGCGGGCAAGCGCCGGAGCGGCCGGATAGAGCCGCATGCTTTCCTTCAGAACGGCGACGGTCCAGGGCAGGTGGTCGCCCCATTTTTCCGGCTGGTCCGGATCCAGCTCGGCCGCATCGATTTCCGCTTCCAGCCGGTCTAGCACGTCCGGTGCCTGCGAGAGCAGGTAGAGCGTCCAGGCCATCGTCCGGGCCGTGGTTTCATGGCCGGCGGCCAGGAAGGTCAGCAGATTGTCGATCACGGCGGTGTCGTCGAGCCCGGCGCCCAGCAACAGATCGAGGAAGTCCGGAGCTCGATCACTATCGGCGGTATGAGGATCGGCGCGCCGGGCCGCCGCGACCTGGCCCACCTGGTCGCGCAATTCCCGGATCACGCGATTGGCCTCGCCATGACCGATACGCGGCATCCAGCCCGGCATGCGAAGAAGGTCGAATAGGTGGGGAACGCCGGAGATCTCGGTCAGCCGGTTGATGCCGGCGCTGAAGCGCGGCTTGTCCAGCGCATCATCGCCCGAGAAGAGTGTCTCGATCAGCACGTCCAGCGTCAGGTCGATCATCGTCTGCGAGACGGAAATGGTTTCGCTGTCCTGGTCGGCCAGCCGGTCGGCAGCTTCTCGGCAGACATCGAGAATGGTCGGCGCGAACGCATTGACCCGGCGCGGGGTGAAAACCGGCGAGACCGCCTTGCGCACGGATTTCCAGATCTGCCCCTCCGCCGTCAGCAGTCCATCGCGCAGGAAGGGACGCAGCACCGCCTGGCGCAACGGGTTCATCTCGTAATTGGCGGCATTCGAAACGAAGCAGTGATGGATCACGTCCGGATCATTGATGATCACGCTCGACCGGCCCAGCCAGCGGAAGGGCACCACGCGGATGTGGAAATGATGCTCGCCCCAGACTTCCAGCGGATTGCGCATCATGGCGCGGAAATAGACCAGATAGTCGGACGGGCGGATCTCGCCGATCGGACTGTATTGCGCATAGGGCGGGCGGGGCGGTTCAAACGCGACGGTCATGGCCCTGATCTAGCGCGCGGCCGGGGGTTCGAACAGGGTCGATTCGTCGCGACGGGGCCTTCATCCGGCCAACGTCTTGTTCTAGGCTTTCGGGATGAAACTCCTCTGCACCGTGCTTCTCCTGGTTTTTGCACCGGCCGCCGCCCATGCCGACATGGATGAGGCGCGCCGCGCCTACGCCGAAGGGCGTTGGCAGGATGCGTCCGATCACGCCCAGCGCGCGGGAGGTGCCGAAGGTTATGCCTATGCCGCGGGCGCGCTCGTTGCCCAGCTCATGGTCGAGCCCGAACTCTACCAGCGGCGGAACCTCGCGCGGCAGGCGCTGCGTCTTGCCGAATACGGCCACAGCCTGGACGAGGACAGTCTGGAAACCCGTCTCCGCCTAGCCAGCGCGCTGGGCTTTCACGGCCGCTATATGAGTTCCTGGCGCGCTTATGTCTTGCGCGTGCCGCAACGTGGCCGGCGCCTGCTGGAGGGCATTGTCGAGGAAGATCCCGACAATGCCTGGGCCGTGGGCATGCTGGGGACCTGGCATCTGGAAGTCGCCCGTCGCGGCGGCGAGCGCGGCATGCAGGCCCTAGATGCCGACATCGATGCCGGTATCGGTTTCCTGACCAATGCCATAGCCCTGGATTCACAGAACCCGGCCCCGCGTTTCTTCCTGGCCCTCAGCCTGGTGGCACTGGACGATCCTGCCCGGATCGATCTCGCCCGGGCCCAGCTCGACGCGGCGCTGATCATGCCGCCGCGGGATGCGTTTGAAGCCGGGGTCATTGCCGAGGCGCAGCGCCTGTCCGATCTCCTGCCGGATCGCGAAGCTGCAACGGCCTGGGCGGATGACCGGATGCGTCGCTAGCCGGACCTACTGGCTCGCCCAGACAATGCGGGCAATCCACGAAATCTCGGCCAGTTTCCGCTGCACGGACGGCCCGGCCGGATCCAGCGGTTCGAGCTGGACGGATTGAACATCGCTGCGTCCCAGTACCCAGGCCTCGGCATTGCCCACGCGCGGTTTCACCAGCACGCGATCACCAGGCCGGGCTTCCGCCTCCTGCGAGATGATCAGGGTCGAGCCCTTGCGGAAAACCGGTTCCAGCGCCGTATCGCCCAGCTCGATCGCGTAATCTGCAGATCCGAAACCCTGGGGCAGGGGAATGCGGCGCCAGCCCTGCGTATCCGGAAAGCCGGCCGCATCGAACCGGCCGGCTTCGCCGCTCTCCGCCAGATCCATGGCGGGCAGGCTGCGCGCCGGCTCACCGGCGACCAGGGCCGCAAAACCGTGAATGTCCATATTGGCAGCGGAGAGCGCCTTGGCCACGCTTTCGGTCGAGGGCCAGCGCGGTTTCTTCCCGTCTGGCGAAATGCGTTTGGACGGGTTGAACGTGGTGGAATCCAGGCCCGCGCGACGGGCCAGGCCGGACGGGCTGGTCTGGGCATGGCGTGCCAGGCGGTCGATCCCGCGCCAGATCTCATCATGGGTAAACATGCGTCGGCCTTTCTCGCGGAAAGCTATAGGAAGATCATCCCACCCGCCAGACGTGTGCGTGCAGACAGTTGGACTTGCAAGGCTCCACCGCTCAGGCGATACCGCGCAGCATGACTGCACCCATTGCATACCGACTCGCTGCGCCCGAACGCTGGGCCGAGATCATGGCCGCCGGTGAATTCGAAGGCGAAGCTCATGATATTGCGGATGGTTTCATCCATCTCTCCGCAGCGGATCAGGTCGCGGGAACGCTGATCAAACACTATGCGGATCATGCGCGCCTTCTCCTGGTCGAGATCGATCTGGAAGCGCTGGGCGACAGTGTGAAATGGGAAAAATCGCGCGGCGGCGCCCTGTTCCCGCATGTCTATGGCAAGATCCCGATGGATGTGGTCCGGGGCTTCCGGCACATCCGCCGCAATGAAGACGGCGAATGGATGCTGCCGGTTGATCTGGGAGACGGAAATTGATCCACGATCTGGCAGCCCGTGCCCTGCACGCCTTTGATCCCGAAACGGCGCACCGCCTGACGATCTCGGCCCTGAAACTGGGCCTGGGCCCGCGGCAATTCTCCGCTGATGCACCGGTCCTGGCGAGCCGCGTCGCCGGGCTCGAGCTGAGCAATCCGGTCGGTCTGGCTGCCGGTTTCGACAAGAATTGCGAAGTGCCGGACGCGATGCTGGGCGCCGGTTTCGGTTTCGTGGAAGCCGGGGCCGTGACGCCGCGTGCACAGGACGGCAAGCCGCGCCCGCGTATTTTCCGGCTGACCGAGGACGAGGCTGTCATCAACCGGATGGGCTTCCCCAATCTGGGCCTTGAAGTATTCCGCGCCAACCTGGCCCGGCGCCAGTCGCGCGGCGGCATTGTCGGCATCAATCTGGGCGCCAATCTCGATAGCGAAGACCGTATCGCCGACTATGTGACCTGCCTCGAGAACCTGCGCGGCATGGCGCAATTCTTCACGGTGAATGTCTCCTCGCCCAACACGCCGGGCCTGCGCAATCTGCAGTCGCGGGATTCGCTGGACGCGCTGTTCGCAGCCGTTTCGGCCGTGCGCGATACGGCGCCGGTCTTCCTCAAGATTGCGCCGGATATCGCCGACAGCGAAGTGGCCGACATGATCGCCAGCCTGACGGCGCACAAGCTGGACGGCGTGATCGTGTCCAACACCACGCTCAATCGTCCCGAAAGCCTGCGCAGCACACATGCGGGGGAGGGCGGTGGCCTGTCCGGCCCGCCCGTCTTTGAACGCTCGACCGAACTGGTGCGTGAATTCCGCAAGGCCGGCGGTCCCGATCTGGGCATAATCGGCGTCGGCGGCGTGCGTGATGCCGACACGGCCTATGCCAAGATCCGCGCGGGTGCCGACGCGGTCCAGCTCTATACGGCGATGATCTATTCCGGACCGGGCCTGGTGCGCCGGATCAAGAAAGGCCTCGCCGAGCGGCTCTACTCGGACGGGTTCGCTTCGGTTTCCGAAGCGGTCGGCTGCGACTGAAGCCGTTTTTCCAGTGCCGGATAGGCGACGGCCAGCGTGGCTGCGCGCGCCAGGTAGAAGATCAGGAAAGCGGCCCACACACCGTGATTGCCCCAGGCCGGCGCCAGAAGGGCGTCGGAGGCGAGATAGATCACAATTGCGCCGATACCCGCATTGCGCAGGATCTTGCCGCTCGTTGTCCCGATGAACACGCCGTCCAGCAGCCAGGCGGGCGCTCCCAGAAGCGGGATCACGGCACACCAGGGCAGGAAGGTGATCGCGGCTTCGCGGGCGTCCACGTCCAGCACGAAGGTCGAGAGAGCCGCCGCGCCGAAGGCGAAGGTCAGCACCGCGAATATGGCCCCGGAGGCGAACATGGGTTCTGCGGTCATGCGCACGGCGCGCCGCAAATCCTTCAATGACCGGCGACCGAAGGCGCGTCCGGCCTCGGTCTCGGCGACGAAAGCAAAGGCATCGAGCACGAAGGCCCACAGGGTGATGATCTGCAGCAGGACGTGATTGCCCGCGAGCGGCGCAGCACCCTGTTTGGCGCCGGCATTGGCGAACCAGGTGAAACCGATCACCAGGCACCAGGTCCGGATCATCAGGTTGAAATTGACCTGGAACATTTCCGCGATCGCGGCCGGGTTCATCAGCTTTACACGGTCCAGAACGCCCTCGGCCCAGCCGCCCTGCTTGCCCAGAGCGTGCAGGACAAAACCGCAGCCCACCACAACGGCACCCCATTCCGCGATGGCCGTGGCGGCGCCGACCCCGCCGGGACCCATGCCCAGCCCCAGCACGAACCACAGATCCAGAACGATATTGATGCCGCTGAACACCGCGTAGATGGC
Organism: uncultured Maricaulis sp.; assembly: GCA_965228215.1. GTDB lineage: Bacteria > Pseudomonadota > Alphaproteobacteria > Caulobacterales > Maricaulaceae > Maricaulis. Next base: position 1,743,428 of record OZ245800.1, read on the forward strand.
CAGTGTCGCGGAATTGCGTCCCAGGCCGATCAGCCAGCCGGACAGGGCGAAGGCGGCCAGGGCTCCCGGCGCTCCCCAGGCCCGCGCCAAAAGATAGTCCGCGCCCTTGGATTCAACGGTGGGTCCACCTTGCAGGATAGCGAAACCGATCTCGGAAACCGGGTGGCGCAATAGCAGGATCACCAGGCCGAGTATCATCGCGATGACGGTGGCCCGGACCAGGATGCGCTGGGTTTCGGCGGTGCGTCCCGCGCCATCGGCCTGGGCGGTCAGCCCGGTCGTGCCCATGCGCAGGAAGTAGAAACTCCAGTAGAAGACCGAGAAAATCGCGCCGCCCAGCGCGACACCGCCGAGATCGGTCTCGTCCCCAGCCAGTCCCAGCACGAAAGTGTCGATCACGCCGGCCAGGGGCACGGTCGCATTGGCGAAGACCAGCGGCCAGGCGCGCTGGATGACTTCCATGCGGGTGAGCGGTGTTCTGGACATGGGTCCGCTTAACGCGCCCCGTGCCCGTCAGCAAGCCGTCAGAGTTCGCAGGCGCCGTCGCGGCAGGTGCGGCGCGGCCGATAGGGCGCCAGCCAGCGATAGACGACGTCCAGCGGTTTGCGGATCAGGGCCGGGCGGGTTGCAGCGGCCAGCCAGCGCCAGCGCGGCAGTCTTTCCCAGATCGCTATGAAGGCATCCCAGCCGGTCGCGACCTGTCCGTCGGGGAGACGGACGTGCAGGGCCGCAAGAGCGGCCTCGCGATCAATGTCTGCCGGCAGATCGCCATTGCAGTCATGCAGCTGGATCAGGCCCTCGCCCTGCCGGCGATAGGCGAACATCTCCGCCTGGCAGATCGAGCAGAGATCATCGTAATAGGCGATCACGGGTGCAAACTGGGTCATGCCCCAAATCTAGGTCGCGCCGGCTGTCCGGCAAAGGGCCGGGATGTCACATGTGACCGCAGGCCGCAGGCGGGTTTTGGCGGGTTCGCTAACCCGATTTCTCGGTGAGCGGCGTGGTCAGGAAATGCCCGTGCATGGTGGCCACGGGCGCACCCTTCCGGCCTTGCCAGGCCTCGACACGGACATTGGCGACACGGCGGCCGCTGCGGGCCACGATGGCGCGGGCATACATGTCGGCAGCACGGGCCGGGCGCAGATAATCCACGGCGATATCGATCGGTTTGGGCAGGCGGGATTGCGGCTGGGCGGTCAGGAGGGAGGCGCTCGCCACGATTTCCATGAACGCACCCACGGCACCGCCATGCAGGGCCGGAATGAGCGGATTGCCGACCAGGTTTTCTGCATAGGGCAGGATGCCGGTGAGCTCGTCGCCCATCTCTTCAAGCCGCACGCCGAAGCGCTGGACATAGGGCGCGGTGAGCAGGGTGTTCAGCAGGTCCGTGCTCATGACGCGTCTCCATTCTCGATCGCCTTGCGTGCGCGTTCCTGGGCGGCCACAGAGGCCTTGGTGATCATGAAGGCGGCCTGGGCGATCGCGACGGGATCGTCCGGATCGCCGTCATGGGCCGTCGCACGGACGAAGGCGACCAGGCCGTGAGCGCGCAGGCTGGCCGCCTCGGCGATGATGTCGCGGCCCGGTTCAGCCGGGCGCATGTAGTCGATGCGTAGATCCAGCGTGGCGGGGGTGTCGGTCGCGCCGAAACCCGAGAAGGCGGCAATGCCGCAGACATGGTCGAGCAGGGCCGTGACCACGCCGCCATGCAGAACGCCGGTTTCGGGATCGCCGACCAGGTCTCTCGAATAGGGCGCACGCATCACCGCGGCGCCGGGCGTGACGCTTTCCAGCTTAAATCCCAGCGCGACCGCATGGGGTGACCCATCAACAATGAGGGGGGCGATACTGTCGAGCGTGGCTTGAAGATCGTCGGACATGGAGGCTCCAGATTTGCCTCCTCTTAGCGCGCTGCCCGGCTGCGCGACAATCCCGTCAGCGCTTTTGCGTGCGCAATTCCACGACTTCCTCGAGACCCTTCACGACGGGTTCGCGCAGCGGATTGCCCATTTCGGCCATGCGGACGAGCTGGGCAAGCGCGGCCCGGTGCATGTCCACGACTTCGGCGTCGGACGGGGTGTAGTCGTCGATCGTCGCGATGAAATGCTGCAGTGACCGGCCGACGCGGATGGCCAGCTTGTCGCCGGACAGAACGGTTTCCTGCGCCAGCGAGAGCGCGGCGGCCCGGGCGGCCCCGATCGGCGTGGTCAGGCCCTGGGATACGTCGGCGTCGCGCTTGTAGGCGGGGCCGTCCTCGCGGCGCGGCCGGCGACGGCGGCACGGGCCGCGGTAACGCGAAGCGTCGACGAAATTGCGCGGATTGTCCTCGAGCGATTGCAGGCGCTGGCGCAGCACGGTGGGGGCCAGCGGTGTGACGAGGAATTCGGTTGCGCCGACATCGCGGGCGATCTCGACTTCCCGGCGCGTCCGCGGATGGGTGACGAGAATGATCGGCACGTCGCGATAGGGCGCACGCTCGGTCTCGCGGATACGGCGGATGAACTTCATCCGGTCCTCGGCGGACTCATCCTCGGCCGGCCAGTCCGTGATCAGGACGCTCGGCGGAAAGTCGTGCATGGCCTGAAGAGCCGTTTCCTGGTTGGGCGCAGCCATGACCTCGGCAGCACCGGCATCACGCAGGAGACTGGTCAGGATGGATCGCATGAACGCGCTGCGCTCCAGCACAAGGGGCGACTCCTTGCGCCAGTCCAGCGGAGGCGGCGGTGTCAGGATTTCGTCCTGGTCTATGCTCGGGCTTTCGGCGTGCATGCGCGAAAGAATGACGGGCAACCGTTTCGGTCTTGCAAAGGAACCTGGTTAATTCCTGATGAAAATCAGTCGCGTTTGGTCGCGCCGAGTACGCGGAAGACCAGCCAGATCGGCACGACGATCACGGCACCGAGCAGGAGATAATTCACCAGGTCGGCCGCGCTGTGCGCGATGATGTCCAGGAAACGGTCGAACACATCGACGAGCGAGCCGAAGAAATCCACCCACAGCCGGCGCGGATTGACGCCAAAGGCTGCCAGGAGGAAGCCGACAAGCACGCACAGGAAAAGCAGGCGCAGAATGTCGGTCGGGGTGAGCCGGAGCAGGCGCTGCACAAAGCTGCGCGGCTCGCGGTCCTGCGCGCGGGGCGCCGTATCCGTGTTCTCGCTCATCCGCTCACCCTCGAAGACAAATGCGGCACAATCGGGGCCGATTGTGCCGCATGTTCAGCGCTATTTGCGCTCCATGTTGACCTGGTGCGGGTACGGGATGGAAATGCCCTTGGCATCAAAGGCTTCCTTCACGTTCTTCATAGCGTCGAAATAGACGCCCCAATAGTCACCGCTGTCACACCAGGCGCGCGTGACGATATCGACCGAAGAACCGCCATGGGCGATCACACCGGTGAAGACATCGGGGTCCTTGTGGACACGTCCATCCGCCGCAAGCGTCTCGCGGATGATGTCCTGCGCCTTGGAGATGTCGTCGCTGTAGTCGATCGAGAAGGTGAAATCGACACGCCGGGTCGGATTGGCTGAGTAATTCGTGATCACATCGCCCCAGGCTGCGCCGTTCGGGATGATGATCTTCTTGTTGTCGCCTGTTGCAAGAACGGTCGTGAACAAGGTGATGTCCTTCACGGAACCGGCCTGACCGGCCGCTTCGACGAAATCGCCCAGCTTGTAGGGGCGGAAGAAGATGATCATGACGCCGGCGGCCAGGTTGGACAGCGTGCCTTGCAGGGCAAGACCGATGGCCAGGGTGGCGGCACCGAGTGCGGCGACAAGGCTTGTCGTCTCGACGCCGAAGCGTCCCAGCACGGCGATGATGACCATCGCCATGACGCCCCAATAGGCGATCGATGCGAAGAACGAGCCGAGCGTGTCGTCCAGGCTCTCGCTCTGGTAGGCCATTTTGCGGATCGTGCCGCGGATCATGCCCGCGATCATCATGCCGATGATCAGGACAAGAGCTGCGAGAACCAGATTAATGCCGGCATCAATGCCGCGCTGAACCAGGGCCGAAATGGTCTCCTGGTCGAACAGGCCTTCAGTATTCATTGTTTCCCCTTCCTCGAAAACATTACGAACGTGTAACAATTTTCGTGCGCCAAGGGAAATATGGCCTAATTATGGGAAGTTGTCTCCGGTGCATCGCGGACAATCAGGATTTTTTGCCAGATTTTGGCCGACATATTGGATGTGAGGGTCTCAATGTCGTTTACCGAAGCGATTACAACCGGATCGCGCGACCTCTGGGCGTAGAGTGCCGCGATCTTGCCGGCGAGGCTCAGAAGCTCGGCGCAATAGTCCAGATAGCGGCTGAGTTCCTGGTCCGACATGACGCGCGGCGGCGAGGACGAGGTGGGCGTCACGAGACGCAGCAGCGCCGCCGGATCCTTGGTCAGCTGGTGCATGTCGATGACATGGGCCATCGATCGCAATTCGTGCAGGTCCTTCAGGATGTGATCGCGTTTCAGCCTCTCCTCAACCCGGGACAGGGCGAAGATGGCGACACCGGCGAGGATCACGATATTGAGCCCGGCCTCCACCCCTTCGAAAACGGTGAAAATATCCGGGTTCACGCCGTCGATCTCGACCCAGCCGATGACTTTCGCGCCGATCAGGACGAGCGCGGACACGGCGGCGATAATGGTGACGAGAATGCCCAGGCGCAGAAGGATATAGGGCCGGGACAGGCGTTCCGCGCGGCGGCGATCCTGCTTGCCCAGCTCGACCAATTCCTTGACGACACCATTCAGGCTGGCCTCGGGAAAACGTTCCCCGATGCGGGCTTCAAGCCGCTCCAGCGTTTCGATGATGTGATTTGAACTCAGCGTACGGAACGCCACGCCTTTCCCCCCGGATACATGTGTTGAGCACAATGGCGCGCCCGCGGGGGATTGTCACCGTCTAGCCGGATGCGACGGCGGCTCCCGCGGCGGCCGAGCTGGCAGCGACGGCCGTCACCATAGCCGCCTGGGCTGCCAGGATCGCGGCCAGATCACCGGCTGCGGCGACCGGTGTCCGGGTGCCGCATTGCGCCTGGGTGAGGCGCATGGCGAGGCGGGCGGCGATCTGGCCGGACGCCCGCGGACGGAGGGCTCGAACCGCCTCGAAACTGTGGACCAGGCTGTCGACGATCACAGGGCCCTCGCCATGGGCGGCGAGCACAGCCAGTCCGGTCTTGCCCAGGCCATGCCGCAGGGCGGCGCGTCCGCGCACGGCGACGTTCAGCGTGGTCCAGGCGCCAGCGAGCTGTCCGGGATCCGGATTGAGCAGGGCGACTTCATGGGCTGCGGCCTCGGCATGCTGGCGCGGCACGCCGGCCGTCATCAGGGCATTGCGGGCCGTGTCGATCTTGTCGCGGGCCTCGTCGGGCGTCACGCCCAGCGCGGCAAAGGCCGCCGCGAGGACTTCCTCCCGGGAGGCTTCCCGGCGCCACCAGGGCGAGGAGATCGCGTCCAGCACATCGAAGAAATCATCGACCTGGTGGATATGTCCGCCCGCCGCCGTCAGGGAGAGCGCCGCACAGGACCCGCCCTGGGACAGGGCGCGGGCACCGCGTTCGGCCCGGCGGGCTGTCATGGCATCGCGGGTATCGAAGAAATGGCGGGCATTGCGTTCGCCCGAAACCAGGGCGGCGGCGAAGACCAGGCGCATCGACCGGCTGGGCGCGCGCCAATTGCCGAGGCCTTCATTCAGGCTGGTGCGAACCTCGAAACAGCGTTCGATCAGCGACTCGATATCCTGGGGTGCCGAGAGGGCGGCGAGCGCGGCGAAACGCGCATAGAGGCGTTCGCCACGGGCGGCGCGCGCGCGGAAAGCGTCATCCAGCGCCTTGAACCGATTGATCACGGCGTGTCCCATGGCCGATGAATCCCTGCTTGCATAGACGAGCTGAAGAATGGCGAAATCACGCAAGGCCGGGCAGGGGGAATAGAGGCGGGCCTGTCCCCTCAAGGGCAAGCTCTTGTAATCATTCGGATCGGATCGATATTTCGCGCATGACTGCCACCCTGTCCCCCCGTCTCCTGCCGCCGGTCTTTGCCGACTGGTTCGTGCAGCGCGGCTGGCAGGCCCGGCCACACCAGCTGGAAATGGTGGCGGCGGCGCAGGCGGGTGAACACGCGCTTCTCATCGCTCCGACGGGCGGCGGCAAGACGCTTGGCGGTTTCCTGCCCAGCCTGATCGACATGGCCGGACGGCTGGAGAACGCGCCCGCGCAGCGCCCGCATCGCCTGCACACCCTCTATCTCTCGCCGCTCAAGGCCTTGTCGGTCGATGTCGCCCGCAATCTGCTCACCCCGGTCGAGGAAATGGGCCTGGATCTGCGCATCGAGACCCGCACCGGTGATACGTCGGCGTCCAAACGCCAGCGCCAGCGTGCCAATCCGCCGGATTTCCTGCTGACAACGCCGGAACAGCTGGCCCTGTTCTGTGCCTCGGCCAATGCGGATGCCTATTTCCGTGACCTGCAATGCATCATCATTGACGAAATCCACGCGATCGCGCCCCAGAAGCGCGGCGATCTGCTCAGCCTGGGCCTGTCTGCGCTGGCCCGATGGGCGCCGGATGCCCGCCGTGTCGGCCTGTCCGCGACCGTGGCCGATGAACAGGGTCTCGCCCGCTGGCTCGTGCCGCAAACTCCCGATGCCGACCCGCGTTTTGCGCGCCTTGTGCGTGGCCAGGCCGGGGCACGGCCGGAAGTGGATATTCTCGATCCTGACGAACGCATTCCGTGGGCCGGTCACACGGGCCGCCACGCCCTGTCGGATGTCTATCAACGCATCAAGTCGGCAAAGACGGCGCTGGTCTTCGTGAATACGCGCGCCCAGGCCGAACTGACCTTCCAGGAACTCTGGACCATCAATGACGACAATCTGGCCATCGCTCTCCATCACGGCTCGCTCGCACCGGAACAGCGGCGCAAGGTCGAGGCGGCGATGGCGCAAGGCAAGCTGCGCGCGGTGGTGTGTACGTCTACGCTCGATCTCGGCATCGACTGGGGCGATGTGGATCTCGTTATCCAGATGGGCGCACCGAAAGGCTCCTCCCGCCTGATCCAGCGCCTCGGCCGCTCCAATCACCAGCTGGACAATCCCTCAAGAGCCCTGCTGGCACCAACCAACCGGTTCGAACACCTTGAATGCGAGGCTGCCCGGGATGCCGTCGCCGAGAATGCGCTGGACGGAGAGCCGCTGAAGGCCGGCGCGCTGGATGTCCTGGCCCAGCACGTGATGGGACGGGCCTGCGGTGAACCCTTCGATGCCGACGCCCTGTTCGACGAAATCCGCGCTGCCGCGCCCTATGCCGAGCTCGACCGGGAGACGTTCGAGCGCGTGCTCGCTTTCGTGTCGACCGGCGGTTATGCGCTGGACACCTATGATCGCTTCCGTCGCATCGTGAAGGGGCGGGACGGTTTGTGGCGCGCCCGCAATCCGCAGATCGCCCAGAAACACCGGCTCAATGTCGGCACGATCGTGGAAGCCCCCATGCTGGACGTGGTGATCTCCTCGCGCGGTCGCGGCGGACGCCGGCTGGGCCAGATCGAGGAATGGTTCATCGAGCAATTGGTGCCGGGCGATACCTTCCTCTTTGCGGGCCAGGTCCTGCGTTTCGAGGCGATCGAGGAAATGTCGGCACGCGTCACTCGAACGACCGACGACACGCCGAAAATCCCGTCCTACCAGGGCGGGAAATTCCCGCTGTCGACCTATCTGGCCGGGCGGGTGCGTGAACTCGTGCAGGATCCGACGGCCTGGTCGCGCCTACCCGAACAGGTGCGCGACTGGCTGAGCCTGCAGCGCGACGTCTCGCAATTGCCGCCGGCCGAAGGCCTGCTGGTGGAGACCTATCCGCGCGCGGCCCGCTATTACCTGGTCTGCTACCCGTTCGAGGGGCGTTTGGCACACCAGACCCTGGGCATGTTGCTGACCCGGCGACTGGAGCGGATGCGCATGCGGCCGATGGGTTTCGTGGCAAATGAATACGCCCTGTCGGTCTGGGGGCTGCGCGACATGTCGGGGCTCGATTTCGACGCGCTCTTCTCCGAGGACATGATGGGCGATGATCTCGATGCCTGGCTGGCGGAGAGTGATCTGATGAAACGGACCTTCCGCAATTGCGCGCTGATTGCTGGCCTGATCGAGCGTCGTTTCCCGGGGCAGGAGAAGACCGGACGCCAGGTCACCGTGTCGACGGATCTCGTCTACAATGTCCTGCGCGAGCACGAGCCCGACCACATCCTGCTGCGCTCGGCCTGGGAGGATGCCGGGACGGGGCTTCTGGATGTGCGCCGACTCGGCGATGCTCTGTCACGGATACAGGGCCGGATCACCCACAAGGCCCTGGACCGGATCTCGCCGCTGGCGGTGCCGGTCATGCTGGAAATCGGCAAGGAGCCGGTCTACGGCGAGGGACATGAAAGCATTCTCGAGGACGCATCCGAGGATCTGATTGCGGAGGCCATGCGGCTTGACTGATACCCGGTCCGATATCCTGCGTTTCGCGCTGAATGGCGAACAGGCGCTGGCCGATCCGGTGGGCGTGCTTGTCCTGCCGGCACACTCAACGCTGATCGTCTCGGACCTGCATTTCGAGAAGGGCTCGTCCTATGCGGCGCGCGGCCAGATGCTGCCGCCCTACGACACGCGCGAAACCCTGTTGCGCCTGTCCGAGGCGATCGATCGCCATGCGCCGTCACGCGTCATCGCGCTGGGTGACAGTTTCCACGACATGCTGGCCGACCGGCGTATGGAGGAGGGCGATGCGACCCTGCTGCAGGACATGGTGGCGACCCGGGAGGAATGGGTTTGGATCGAGGGCAATCACGATCCGGCGCCGCCGCCGCAATTCGGCGGCGTCGTGACGGATGTCCTGCGCCTGGGTGACCTTGTGCTGCGTCATGAGCCGCGACCCGGCGCCGTGGTCGGCGAGATTGCCGGTCACCTCCATCCCTGCGCCAAGGTGCGGGCGCGCGGCCGCGCGGTCCGGCGTCGCTGTTTCGCCACCGATGGCCGCCGCCTGGTCATGCCAGCCTTCGGCGCCTTTACCGGCGGGCTGAATATCCGGGATGAGGCTTTCGCGCTGTGTTTCGGCGGCACGCCCGACGCGCTGGTCATGGGCCGGGACCGTGTTCACGCCGTCTCGGGCCGCAAATGCGTGTCCGACCGGTTTCAGGCGATGGCCGCCAGATAGATTGCAATGAGGGCGAGGCCGGCGAGACTGGCGCCGCCGGTCAGCAGGATCCGCAGACGCCCGTACCAGGCGGGCAGGACCGCGCTGCTGACAGCGGCCCGGTCCCAGGCCAGCTGCGCCAGCAGTCCGAGAATGATCAGCGCCCAACCCCAGACCTCGCCCATCGACCAGTGCACGAAGACAGCGCCAAAACCCAGCACGCTGGGCAGCACGGCAAGGATCAGCACCCGGCCGGGAGGCGTGGTCTGCGCCTGCATCGCCACGCCCCACCGCACCCCGCCCAGAAATCCCAGGATAATCGCGCCATAGATCGTGTACATCGCCGCCTCGGTCGCGATCGAGACATCGGACATCACGTGCATCAGGGCGAGGGCGGGGGCTGCCCAGAAGGGGATCAGTCCGGCCAGGCCGGACAGGAGGGCGGAGCGGGGAATGGAATTGGCGGTCGACATGCCGGCGGATATAGAGCCGGCCGCGATGCCGGCCAGTCAGTTGCGCCCGAAGATCGCCGCAGCGGCCCAGCCGGCCAGCATGGCCAGGGCGACGCAGAACAGGCCGTAAATGATCGGCGCCTGGTGGGCGAATTCATAGAGAACGCGCTCCAGCCCGGCCTTCTCGACCTGGAGGCTGAAGGGGCGCTGCGCGATGCGCTGGCCGTCGCGGAAGAGATAGACCACGCCGTTATACTCCCCGACCGGGGTGAGGGGCGGCAGGATAATGGTCGCCTGGAACAGGCCGCCATCCTTGATGTCGACGCCGTAATCGGCCTGGAGGAAGAGATCATCGCTCTCGGCTGCCCGCACGATGGCGTCGAGATATTTGGAATTCTCCTCCGGATCGAGATCGGTCTCCGGGGTCAGCGAGGCGACCAGGCCGATGGAATCCTCGCGCAGGGCATCCATGTCGGCGATATCGACCAGCTGCCGGGAACTGGCGATGGCGTAATAGCTGGGCGCATCGCGGAACTCGACCGGCGAGGTATTCATCCAGATGCCGAACCTGCGTTCCTTGCGCATCACACGAAGATCGCGCTGGGGGCCGGCCAGGACGACCACGATCTCGTCCTGCAGGGTCAGGCCGCGCGTGGCGCCGAAAAGCACGAGTTCGGTACCGTTGAAGTCCTCGCGGATCTCGACCGTCTCATAGGTCAGCGCTGCCATGATCTGGGGCGCCTCGTTGGACAGGTTTGGCTGGACCAGGAGGGAGATGAAAAAGGCCGCCAGCATCAGTGACCCTCCCCGCCGATGGGCAGAACGGCGTAGAGCTCGCTGGGCGTGACCACGAGATCCCAGGCGAGCTTGCCGCAGACCAGAAGGACCATGGCGGCCAGCAGGGCGCGCAATTCCTCGGCCTTCACATGCCGGCCGGCACGGGCACCGAATTGCGCGCCGATCACGCCGCCGACGATCAGGAGCAGGGCCAGCACAATGTCGACGGTCTGGTTCTGGGCGGCCTGGAGGAAAGTGGTCAGGGCCGTCACGAAAAGGATCTGGAACAGCGAGGTTCCCACCACGACATTGGTCGGCATGCGCAGGATGTAGATCATCGCCGGCACCATCACGAAACCACCACCCACACCCATGATGGCGGCCAGCGTGCCGACAAAGAAACCAATGGCGATGGGCGGGATGGCCGAAATGTAGAGGCCGGAGGCCGGGAAGCGCATCTTGAAGGGCAGGATGTCGATCAGGCCGCGCTTGCGCTTGTTGGCTCCGGTACCGCCTTCACGGCGTTCCGGTTCGCGTCCGCGCTTGATGATGGCCCGCACGCTCTCGATGCACATGAGAATGCCGATAATGCCGAGGAAGCCGACATAGCTGAGCGAGATGATCAGGTCGATCTGGCCCAGTCCGCGCAGAAAGGCGAACAGCTGCACGCCGAATATCGATCCGCTCGCACCGCCGACCAGGAGCAGCAATCCCATCTTCACGTCGAGGGATTTCCGGCGCCAGTGGGCCAGGGCTCCCGACGCCGAGGAGGCCACGATCTGATTGGCTTCGGTGGAGACGGCGACGGCCGGCGGGATGCCGATGAACATCAGCATGGGCGTCATCAGGAAACCGCCGCCGACCCCGAACATGCCCGACAGGAAACCCACTCCGGCGCCCAGGCCGAGCAACAGGAAAATGCTCACCGAGATCTCGGCTATGGGCAGGTAGATCTGCATCGACGGCCTAGTCGGCCGCAGCGCGCTCGAGACGTTCGATCAATACGGCGTCGACACGTCCGCTACGCGGCAGCCCCTGATCGGCTTCGAATGACATAATGGCCTCACGGGTTTGAGTACCCATCTGACCATCAATCGGGCCCGGTGCATAGCCCAGGACGGAGAGGAATGCCTGTGCCCGGCGCACCGCTTCCGGTGCGACCGTCACGGTGCGGTCCCAGGGCTGATTGGTGTAGACGCCATTGGCTTCCGCATTGGCGGGGCGCGGCGCGAAATTACCTGCCGCGAGACGTGCCTCGATCAGCGCAGCCGGTTCGATCAGTTCGATCAGATTAGCGGCGCGCTGGCTGGCGGTCGGGTCATTTTCGGAGGCCGCAATCGTATACCAGGCGAAGGCATCGGGCAGGCTCAGCGGCACGCCCTCACCCTGTTCATACATCAGGGCCAGATTGAACTGGGAATCGCGCGAACCCATCAGTGCGGCTTCCTGGAACCAGCGCGCGGCGGCCTCGAGATTCTGGGAACCACCGGCGCCGTAATAGTTGATCACGCCGAGATTGTGCATGGCACGGACATGGCCGGAATTGGCGGCGCGTTCGGTCCAGCGGCGGGCAGCCTCGAGATCCTGTTCGACACCATCCCCGGTCTCCAGCAGTTTCGCATAGCGATACTGGGCCGAGGGAATACCCTGTTCGGCGGCGGCGAGAAGGCTGGCCGCGGCGCGAGTGAAGTCGCCGGATTCCAGCTGGCGCATGCCGACCTGGTATTGCGCGACCGGATTGCCGTTGGCGGCCGCCTGCAACAGCGTGGTGCGATTACCCGACGTATTGGCCGCGGTCTGCGTGCGCGCCGGTGCCGGATCGGCAGCCGGGGGCAGGATCGTATTGCTGGCATCCGCGACCTGGTTGGACGGCGGCGTGGCGACCGGCGCCGGATCGGTGGCGACCGGGGTCGCTTCGACGGCCGGCGGCTGAACAGCAGCGGTCTCGACCGGTTCAGGTGCCGGCAGGGCGGGCGCCGATTGGGCGGGCAGAGTTTCAGAGGGCGAGGCTGTAGCGGTCTCTGCCGGCAGGGTGGATTCGGGTGCCGGTTCCGGCGGGTTTGCCGGGGCGGCGTTTTCAACTGCTTCGCTGGAGAAGGCGCCCGAGACGTTCGCGACAAAATCGCTGTCGGAGACCTGTTGGGACGAGCCAGTATCGCGGCTGTCGAGATAGGCGATCGTGCCGGCCGTGCCGATGGACAGAACGACGGCAACCGGTATCAGGGCCAGGAGAAGACTGCCGCGGCGGGCGCGGCGGCGGCGGGAAGACCCGTCGAAATCGGTGCCCTCGACACGGGTCCGCTCGCGGGCTGCCGCCAGGAATTCGGTGTCGGCTGTTGCGCCCACACGGCGCGGTGCGACCTGGGCGGGCGCCGGGCGTTCAGCCGGTTCTGCCGCGGCGGGCTGGGCATGCGGTGCACTGGGCTGGCGAGGCTGGACAGCGGGCTGGGCCACGGGCTGTGGTGCCGGTTGCGGGGCGCGCAGGATCGGCGCTTCGACCGGTTCCGGTGCCGGTTCAAGGAAGGGATCCATCTCGCCGGTCTCGACGCCCGTCATCGGGGTTTCCGCTTCCGGCGGCGGCGCCAGCGGCGTGTCGAAGTCGAAACCGGCCGGGTCGATCTTCGAGTCCTGGCTCGTCGCGGAGCCTTCGTCCGACGCATTCGTGTCTTCGCCGTCGGCGTCGCTGTCCTCGTCGGATGCGCCGTTCTCGATGGCTTCAAGCCGGTCGGCGAGAGCGCTCATGGCGCGTTGCACCGGGGACAGGGCTTCTTCAGTCTCGGACTTGGCCGAACTCAGCTTGTCCTGGATGCCGGCCATCGCGTCTTCGATGCGCTGGGCGGTGCGTTCCTCGGACTGGCGCAGGCGATCATCCAGCTCGTCTTCCCGTGAGGCGCGGGCGGTCTCGATGCGCTCCACGGCATCGGCCATGCGGCTGGTCGCGTCCTCGATGGCCTTGCTGGCATTGTCCTCGCCGCGTGAGATCCGGTCGGCGAGCGATGTGCCCAACTTGGTGACCTGTTCGCCCATGCGGCGCAGATTGTCCCGGTTCTCGCGGCGCACCTCGTCGAGGCGTTTCTCGAACTGGTCTTCCGACCGGTCCTTGGCAGCGCGGGTTTCGGCCTCGGTCATGCGGCGATCAATGGCGCCGGCCAGGCGCGTGATCTCCTCGCCGAGCCGGGACATGCTCTCGGTCTGGCGCTGTTCGGACCGGTCCATGCGTTCCAGTGCCTGGGCCAGGGTCGACTCCAGTCGGTCGACGCGATTGCCACTGGCCGCACCCGACAGGGCGTCGGACATTTTCGAGCGGGTATCCGCGATCACGCGGGCGACGTCGTCGGACAGGCGATCGAACCGGCGTTCCAGCTCGACATTGTCGCCTTCATTGCGGTTCTCGAGGCCGCGCAGGCGTTCCTCGATCCGGGCGACGGATGTCTCCAGCGTCCGCGCGCCGTCGCTGGACAGGCGTTCGGAGCCTTCCAGGCGTTCGCGCAGCGCGTTGGTCGTGCGGTGCAGCTCGGTCAGCGTCTCGGCGGTGCGGGCATCGCGGCGCTTGGTCAGATCGGCGAAATCGCTGGCGCGGTTTTCCAGCCGGTCGATGCGGTGTTCCAGCGACTGGGCCGCCTTGCGCGTCGCCTCGGACATCTCGCGCATCGTGCTCTCGCTGTCATGCATGCGCGCGGCGATATCGTTCTCGTGTTCGTAGAGGCGGCGGGCGATCTTGCCGACCGTGTTTTCGGCCGCCTTGGCAAAATCCTCCGGGACGCCATTGGCCGGACCCTTGGTCTCGAGCGTGTCGATACGATCATTCAGGGCCGACTGGCCCGAGCGCATCGTCTCGATCGTCTTGCGCGCCTCTTCCAGCTGCGACTGGAGACGGGTGTCGGACTTGGAGATCTTGTCGGCGAGCTGGCTGATGGCCTTGTCGAGGCCGGTCAGGGCCTTGCCGGACAATTGCTCGGTATTGTCGACGCGTTCGGTCAGCCGGTTGACCATGGCGCGCATCAACCGGTCCTCCTCGGGACTGGCCGGCACATCGCCGCCAAAACCCGGAAAGGCTTCCAGAGCATCATCCCAGCGCGGGCTGCCGGGATCGGATTCATCGAGGATGACGCGGTTGAGCCATTCGCCCAGGGTCATGCCTTCGCGGCGTGCGGCCGTTTTGGCACGCGCACGGGCGCGAGGGTCAATCCCTTTCACGCTCCAAGGCCCTCCAGACGACATTCGAATCGCTCGCTTTGACTACCCCGGCCGACGCTATCGGGCGGTTAATATTGTGTAAACCAAGGGGGAGACCCCAATATGTGGTGTTTCCACACCGAATTGCGCGAATTCCAGCGAGAACACGCAAATCCTGAGTCCACACAAGCGGATGACTCGGTTAATGGGCCGTAAAATCTGTTAATAACTCGCCGTTATTCGGCAGCGGGGGCTCCGAAATATCCCGGGGCGAGAACGCGCAGCTGATTGGTCATCGCTGCGGCTTCGCGAACGGGCGCCGTCGTCTCGGTCGCGGGCAGGCTGTTGGCGAGGTCGAAGAGGATCCAGGCGATCTCGATCTCCCCACGGCTCGCTGCATAGCGGCCGGCATGCCAATAGGTCAGCGGTGCGTAGGGATCCCGTTCTGCCGCGGCGGCGAACAGGGCGTAGACCGGCGGGACTTCCCCGGGGGCAGCGTTTTCGGTCTCCAGCACGGCCACGGTCTGGGCGGCCAGGAGATTTGCGGCAGCACCGCCGAGATCCTCGCGGCGCAGATGCGGGCCCAGGCCGTTCAGTGCAGCGGTACGATCGCTCGTCATCACCGACATCGTGGTCATCAGGCGTTCGAACGGCGCGTCACCGAGACCGGCGGCCGTCGTCTGGCTGAGCCGCTGGCAGATCGGCGTTGCTGGTCCGGAGCGGGCGCAGGGGCCGTAGTGGTGCGAGGCCTGGTAGAGCGTCAGATAGGCGCCGGCGATATCGGCGCGATCAAGGGCGGTCGACGCGGCGCCCAGGAATCCATCCTCGTCCGGTGCGAGTTCCGGGCTGGCGGCGGCCATCATGCCGGTACGGATCAGATTGCCCAGCTCGGCGGAGGAAGGCTGGTAGGAGGTTGCGTCCGCCGGCGGCAGACCTTCCGGCCAGGGGAAGCCGGCCGTGTCTTCAAGTGCGCTGAGCCGGGTCCACTCCTCGCGGCGGCCCATCGGGCTGCTGGGGCTGAAGACGAGAAAGCTCAGACTCTCCGGCAGACCGTCTGCCGTAGCGGTGGAGGCGAGGGCGTCCGGGTGCACCGGAGCGCTGTGTTGCAGCCAGCGCCGGAACAGGTCGGCGGCATCGGCGCCGCCGGCGTCGGACGGCATGTAGCGGAAGACCGCGCTGCCGGTCTCGCCGCGGCGCAACTCGGTCTCGCCGTTCTCATTTTCGCTGGCCAGGAAATCGACTTCGCTCAAGCGAACACCGAGAGCCGCCTCGATCCAGAAGCGCTCGAACTGGACGCCGCCCGGACCTGTGATCTCCTCCAGCTGGCCGGCATTGGTGAAGGCGGTGAAGATATCCATCTGGCGGTGCACATGGCTGGACACGGATTCATTGACCATCACCGGGCCATCAATCGACTGGACGCGACGCAGGATGCGATCGGTCGTGAAGTCGAAAATGGCGCGTGTGTCGCCAGTGATCTCGAACACATAACCATCCCCGATGACCAGTTCGAACTGGCTCTCGCTCTCCAGCGTGCCGTCAAGTGCGCGGGTCTCGACGCGCCAGCGTGTGCGCAGCACGGCATCGGTCCGGTCAGCACGTCGTGCCAGATAGGCCTCACGATTGAGATGCGGGCCTGCGGGCCCTCGGGCAACCGTCGTGATCGCTTCCGTCGCCTCCTCCTGGGGGGCGAGAATGGAGAACGGATCCGGCTCCTGCGCGGAGGCGGGTGTGGCGGCCAGGAAGGCCAGCGAAGCGAGGGCGGCACCGAAACGTTTCAACATGGGTCGAGTTTGACGTGAGCTTTGGGGCGAGAAAAGGACTTTCCCCGGTGAGTAGCAAGTTTTCCGCCGGGAATGCCATTCCGTCATATTTTTGACGTTGACGTTCGCGTAAATTAGCGAATATGGTCCCCGCCATGATCCAGCAGGTCCCGCCCGATTCCGAATTCTCGATCCGCGAACTCTCCCAGGAGTTCGGCGTCACGCCCCGGACGCTTCGCTTCTACGAGCAGAAGGGCATGATCCATCCGCAGCGCCGGGGAGCGGCGCGCGTTTATTCTGCAGCGGACCGGGCCCGTATCGACCTCATCCTGCGCGGCAAGCGCGTCGGTTTCGCCCTCGACGAGATCAAGGAAATCCTCGATCTCGAGGCGATCGACCGCGGCGGCCGCGAGCGTCTGGAACCCGCCATCGAGCGCTTCGTCGGCCGTATCGACGTGCTGAAACAGCAGCGCGAGGACGTGGACCGCGCAATCTCCGAGCTCCAGGCCGGTCTCGACTGGATGCGGGAGCGCCTCGAAGACAGAACCCCTCCGGAGGATGTCCGCCGTCGGGCCCGTGCGTTCGAGGCCCTCGCCTCGGCACGCCTCGAGCCCTGGACCGGACTTCCGTCCGACTGAACAGACAATCGAAACAACAACAGAACACGCCGTTGGAGATAGAGAATGAGCACTTATCGCGCCCCCGTCCGTGACATGCGTTTTGTCATGCACGATGTGCTGAATGTCGGCCAGTACGGCCATCTTCCCGGTTTCGCCGATGCGGATCCGGATACGCTGGACGCTATCCTCGAAGAGGGTGCGAAATTCTGTGAAGGCGTGCTCGCACCGCTGTCCAAGGTCGGCGATGTGGAAGGCTGTACGCGCGACGAGGACGGCAACGTCAAGACGCCGACGGGCTGGAAGGATGCCTTCCACCAGATGTCCGAGGCCGGCTGGACCGCGCTTTCGTCCGATCCGGAATATGGCGGCCAGGGCCTGCCGCACGTGCTCAACCTCGCCATCAATGAAATGGTCTCCTCGTCCAACATGGCCTTCGGCATGTATCCGGGCCTGACCCTGGGTGCCGCCGCGGCGCTGCACACCGGCGGTACGGACGAGCAGAAGGCGCTCTACCTGCCGAAGATGATCTCCTGCCAGTGGGGCGGCACGATGAACCTGACCGAGCCGCATTGCGGTACGGATCTGGGCCTGCTGCGTACCAAGGCGGTCCCGCAGGCGGACGGTTCCTACAAAATCACCGGCCAGAAGATCTGGATCTCCTCGGGCGAACACGACATGGCCGAGAATATCGTCCACCTCGTCCTGGCCCGCATCGAGGGTGCGCCGGAAGGCGTGAAGGGTATCTCGCTCTTCGTGGTGCCGAAATTCATCCCCGATGCCGACGGCAATCCGGGCGAGCGCAACTCGCTGAAATGTGGCGGCCTGGAACACAAGATGGGCATTCACGGCAATGCCACCTGCGTGATGGACTATGACGAGGCCACCGGCTGGCTCGTCGGTGACGAGAACAAGGGTCTCAAAATCATGTTTATCATGATGAATGAGGCTCGCCTGGGCGTCGGCCTCCAGGGTTACGCCCTGGCCGAGGCCGCCTACCAGCAATCCCTCGCCTTCGCGAAGGACCGTCTCCAGGGCCGCTCTCTCACCGGACCGAAGAACCAGGACGGCCCGGCCGACCCGATCATCGTGCACCCGGATGTCCGTCGCATGCTGATGGACCAGAAATCCTTCGTCGAGGCCGCCCGCTGTTTCGCGTTCTGGACCGCGCTTCATGGTGACATGGAAGAGAAGTCCGACGATCCGGCGATGCGCGAGAAGGGCGGCGACTACATGGCGCTGCTCACCCCGATCGTGAAGTCCTACCTGACCGGCAAGGGCTATGACATGGTCTCCAACGGCCTGCAGATCCATGGCGGTTCCGGCTTCACCGAGGAATGGGGTGCGTCCCAGCTTCTGCGCGATGCCCGTATCACTCTGATCTATGAAGGCACGAACGGCGTGCAGGCGCTGGACCTGGTGGGCCGCAAGCTCGCCATGAACGGCATGCGCCCGATCACCACATTCATGGGCGAGCTGGAAGCCGTGATCGCCGAGGGCGGTGACGAGACGACCCAGCCCTTCATCGATGCCCTCGCCGAATGCCGCGACAAGCTGAAACAGGGCACGGACTGGCTGATGAACAATGCGCTGGAGAATTTCGATCATGCCGGCGCGGGCAGCCACGACTATCTCAACCTCTTCGGCCTGACCTGCCTCACTTATATGTGGGTCAAGATGGCCAAGGCCGCCGCAGCCAAGATCGCTGCCGGCGACACCGACCCGATCTACGACACCAAGATCAAGACGGGTCAGTACTTCCTGGATCGCTGGGTGCCGGAAGCCGCGATGCATCTCGCCAAGGTCGAGGCGGGCGCGGACACGATGATGGCACTCGCAGACGAAGCCTTCGGATAAGGGGCGCGTCACCGAACGCCAGGACTGGACGGTCAGAGAAAAAGCGCAAGCTCACAACAAGAAGCAAAGCCCAAAGGGGAGTTGGTCATGCTGCAGGATCCGTTGAACGTTCCCAAGCCGGAATGGCTGGATCGCGAAGACGTCAATCTTTTCACCGATGCCGTGCGCGGTTTCGTGGAAAAGGAATGCCATCCGCATTCCGAGCGCTGGGAGAAGGAAGGCAAGGTCGATCGCGAGGTCTGGACCAAGGCCGGCGAGGCCGGAATTCTTGTCCCGGCCTGCCCGGAGGAATATGGCGGCGCCGGAGGTGACTGGCGGCATGACTATGCCTTCCACATGGTCGGCTCCGAAGAGGGTCTCGATGGCTGGGGTGCCTCCCTGCACAACTCCATCGTCGCCCCCTATATCTGGCATTACGGCTCGGAAGATCAGAAGAAACGTCTCCTGCCGAAAATGGTGTCCGGTGAATATGTCGGCGCCATCGCGATGACCGAGCCGGGTGCGGGTTCCGACCTGCAGGGTGTGAAAACCACCGCCATCAAGGACGGCAATGGCTATCGCATCAACGGCTCCAAGACCTTCATCACCAATGGCGGCACGGCGAATTTCATCATCGTCGTCGCCAAGACGGATCCGTCCAAGGGTTATGACGGCACCTCGCTCTTCATGGTCGAGACGGATGGTCTGGAAGGCTTCCGCCGCGGTCGCCTGCTCGACAAGGTCGGGCTGAAGGGCCAGGACACGGCCGAGCTCTTCTTCGAGGATGTCTGGGTTCCCGCCGACGCCCTCCTGGGTCCGGAAGAGGGCCAGGGTTTCATCCAGCTGATGCAGCAATTGCCGCAGGAACGCCTGCAGATCGCCGTGCAGGGCCTGGGCATGATGAAGCGCGCCCTCGCCGAAACGCTGGCCTATGTGAAGGAGCGCGAGGCTTTCGGTCGTCCGATCCTGAAATTCCAGAACACCCAGTTCAAGCTCGCCGAGTGCAAGACCAAGGCGACGCTGGCCGAGGTCTTCTGCCATCACTGTTCCGAGCGCCTGCTGGACGGCACGCTCGATGCGGCCACGGCCTCGATGGCGAAATACTGGGTCTCCGAGGCCCAGAACGAACTGGTCGACGAATGCGTGCAGCTTCACGGCGGCTATGGTTTCATGAACGAGTATCCAATCGCCCGCATGTGGCGCGACGCCCGCGTCCAGCGCATCTATGGCGGTACCAACGAGATCATGAAACTGCTGATCGCGAGGACGCTGTAGAACGAGACCGGCGCGCGACGCCAGGGAGGTCACATGTACACGCCGATGCATTTCAGGATGGATGATCACGACGACATGCGTGCGTTGATGCGCGCGTATGACTTCGCGCTCCTGCTTGTGCCCGGCGAGACCGACCTGGCGGCCACGCACCTGCCGCTCAAGCTCGATGACGAGCGCCAGATGCTGGTCGGCCATGTCGCCCGCGCCAATCCGATTGCCAAGGCGATCGCGGACGGCAAACAGGCGATGGCGATTTTCTCGGGCCCGCACGCCTATGTCTCGCCGACCTGGTATTCCGACCCGGCCAACAATGTGCCGACCTGGAATTACATCTCGGTCCATGTCTTCGGGAAATTCAACGCGCTCTACGGCGAGGAAGCCGAACGCTCCCTGTCCAACCAGGTGGCCGACTTTGAAAGTGCGTGGCGGATTACCGATATCGAGGAAAAGAAACGGGCCAAGCTGGAAGCGGCCATCCAGCCCTTCGAGATGGAAATCGAACGCATCGAGGGCAAGGCCAAGCTCTCACAGAACAAATCCATTGAAGAGCGCATGCGCATTGCCGAAGCGCTCAATGACCGCGGCGAACACGCCATCGCGTACCACATGGTGGATACACGCGAGGAGGAGTGATCGCGGCCAAGTCCCGAAAAGGGCGAACCGAACACTGTCGATAAAGTTGAAACCCGGATGCGGGGAAAGGACTGACCGAATGACTGATGCCTATATCTACGACGCCGTGCGCACGCCGCGCGGCAAGAAGAAGGGCGGGGCTCTCAACGAGATCACCGCACTCCAGCTCGCCACCCAGCAGCTCGAGGCGATCCGCGATCGCAATGATCTCGACACGGCGCTGATCGACGACGTCATCATGGGTGTGGTCTCGCCGGTGGGCGAGCAGGGCTCGAACATTGCGCGCGCCGCGGTGATGAATGCCGACTACGCCCAGACCACGGCCGGCTACCAGATCAACCGTTTCTGTGCCTCGGGCCTGGAAGCGGTGAACGTGGCTGCGGCCAAGGTCATGTCCGGCGAGGCCGATATGGCCATCGGCGGCGGTGTGGAAGCCATGTCCCGCGTGCCGATGGGTTCGGACGGCGGTGCCATGATGGCTGACCCGGAGATCAATTTCGATCACTACGTGGTGCCGCAGGGTGTCTCCGCCGACCTGATCGCGACCAAGTACGGTTTCTCCCGCGATGATGTCGACGCCTATTCCGTCGAGAGCCAGAAGCGTGCCGCGCAGGCCTGGGCCGAGGGCCGGTTCAAGAACACGGTCGTGCCGGTCAAGGACCAGCTGGGCGTGACCATTCTCGACCATGACGAGCACATGCGGCCGGACACGGACATGCAGTCGCTCGGTTCGCTGAAATCCGCTTTCAAGGATCTCTCCGATTTCGTGGGTTTCGAACAGGTCGCGATCCAGAAATACCCGGACGTGGAATACATCAACTGGGTCCACACGGGCGGCAATTCCTCGGGCATCGTGGACGGATCGTCGATGGTCCTGGTCGGCACCAAGGAAGCCGGCGAGCGTGCCGGGCTCAAGCCGCGCGCCCGTATCCGCTCCATGGCCTCGATCGGTTCCGAGCCGACGATCATGCTGACGGGTCCGGTCCCGGTGACCGAGAAGGTCCTGAAAAAGGCCGGCATGACCAAGAACGACATCGACGTCTGGGAGCTGAACGAGGCCTTTGCCGCGGTCGTCCTGCGTCTGATGCAGGCCTATGACATCGATCACAACGACATCAATGTGAATGGCGGCGCCATCGCCATGGGTCACCCGCTGGGTGCTACCGGCGCGATGATCCTCGGCACGGTTCTCGACGAGCTGGAGCGGTCCAACAAGGAAACCGCCCTGGCCACGCTCTGCGTCGGCGGCGGCA
This sequence comes from uncultured Maricaulis sp., assembly GCA_965228215.1. GTDB lineage: Bacteria > Pseudomonadota > Alphaproteobacteria > Caulobacterales > Maricaulaceae > Maricaulis. The sequence goes on from OZ245800.1 coordinate 1,765,377, forward strand.
TGGGTACCGCCACGATTATCGAGCGGGTGTAAGAGATCGATCAGGAGACAAGACCAATGAAAAACTTCACTATCGAGATCGATAACGACGGCATTGCCCTGGTCACGTTCGACAGCCCGGGCAAGTCGATGAATGTCATTTCCGCGGACGTCATGGATGATTTCGCGGAACTCACCGAGACAATCTCCACCGACGACGCCATCAAGGGCGTGGTCTTCACGTCCGGCAAGGCCGCCTTCTGCGCCGGTGCCGACCTGTCCGAACTGGGCGGTGGTTCCATGGGCAGCGCGGCTGACCTGCCGGAAGAGGAGATGAAGAAGGCGCTCTTCGAACAGTGCTTCCGTCTCAACAAGACCTTCCGCGCCATGGAGACCTGCGGCAAGCCGATCGCGGCGGCCGTCAATGGCCTCGCCCTGGGCGGTGGTTTCGAGATCGCGCTGGCCTGCCACTACCGCGTCATGCCGTCCGACAATCCCAAGGCCAAGCTGGGCCTGCCGGAAGCCATGGTCGGCGTCCTGCCGGGCGGCGGCGGCACGCAGCGCCTGCCGCGTTTCGTCGGGGTGATGAATGCCGCGCCGGTGCTGCTGCAGGGCAAGCAGTGGGATGCCGCGACCGCGCATGGTCACGGCCTCGTCCACGCTGTCGTGCCGATGGCCGAGTTGATTTCCAAGGCCAAGGAACTCGTCAAGGAAGACCCGATGGGCGCGAAACAGCCCTGGGACCAGGACAAGTTCAAATTCCCGGGCGGTGGTCCCTACCATCCCGCCGGTGCCCAGGTCTTCGGTGCCGCCGGTCCGATGCTGCGCAAGACCAGCTACGGCAATTACCCGGCCCAGCGTTACATCCTGTCCTGTGTCTATGAAGGCTCGCAGGTCAATATGGATGCCGCGCTGCGCATCGAGAGCCGGTATTTCACCAAGCTTCTGATGCGTCCGGAAAGCCGCAACATGATCCGCTCCATCTTCCTGTCGAAGACGGCGCTGGAGAAGGGCGGTCGTCGCCCGGAGAGCCAGGAAAAGGCCGATGTGAAGAAGATCGGCATCATCGGTGCCGGCTTCATGGGTGCCGGCATTGCCACGGTGACGGCCCAGGCCGGTATCGAGGTCGTGCTCATCGACGCCAACCAGGAAGGCGCCGACAAGGGCAAGAAACACGCGACGGATCACTTCGCGAAGGGTGTGGCCCGCGGCAAGCTGAGCCAGGAGAAGGCAGACGCCATGGGCGGCCTGATCACGGCCACCACCGATTATGGTCTCCTGTCCGACGTCGACCTGGTCATCGAGGCCGTGTTCGAGAATTCCGAGCTGAAGAACAAGATCACCAAGATGGCCGAAGAGGTCATGCCGGAGAATGCGGTCTTCGCTTCGAACACCTCGTCCATCCCGATCACGGGTCTGGCCAAGGCCTCCGTGCGCGAGGACCAGTATATCGGCATCCACTTCTTCTCGCCGGTCGAGAAGATGATGCTGGTCGAGATCATCATGGGCGACAATACGGGTGACTACGCCCTGTCGCGCGCAATCGACTACGTCACCAAGATCAAGAAGACGCCGATCGTCGTTTCGGACACCCGCGGCTTCTACGCCAATCGCTGCGTGATGCGTTTCATCGGGGAAGGCATGAACATGCTGGCCGAGGGCATCAATCCGGTCCTGATCGAGAATGCGACCCGCATGGCCGGCATGCCGGTGGGCCCGCTCTCCCTGCAGGACGAGGTGGCCCTGGACCTGGGTGTGAAGCTGATCAAGCAGACCAAGGCCGATCTGGGCGATGCCTACACGCCGTCCCCGACCGAGCCGATCCTGTTCAAGATGGTCGAGGAGTACGAACGCTTTGGCCGCAAGAACGGCAAGGGCTTCTACGACTACCCGGCCGAAAAGGGTCAGCCGAAACGCCTCTGGCCGGAACTCGAGCAATTTGCCCCGGGTGGCAAATATGCCGAGAACCAGCCCTCCGCCGAGGAGATCAAGGATCGCATCCTGATCACCCAGGCGCTCGAGGCGGCCCGCTGCATGGAAGAGGAAATCGTCATCGATCCGCGTGAAGCCGATGTCGGTTCCATCCTGGGCTGGGGTTTTGCGCCCTATACCGGCGGTGCGCTCTCCTACATCGACACCTATGGCGCTGCCGCCTTCGTGAAGCGGGCCGACGAGCTGAAGGCCGCCTATGGCGACCAGTTCGAGGTTCCGGCGCTCCTGCGCGAGATGGCCGAGAAGGGCGAGACCTTCTACGGACGCTTCGGTGCAGGCGCCAAGGAAAAGATTGCAGAACCGGCCTAGACGCCTGCTGCAATCGCGATTAATGGAAGCCGGCCTTTCGGGGTCGGCTTCTTTTTTGCGATTTTTATTGCTCCGTATCCGGACTTTTCCAATCGCCTGATTCAGAAAGTCGAATCCGACTTATCCCGCAATTATCCACCGGGATGTCCACGGAAGCGCAAAATCTTTCCACCAAAACCGCGTTCTTATCCCCCGAAAAGCGATGGCATTGCGTTGCGACGGGGCGGGGTCTTGGGTAGCTTTAAATCATCGACAGCGACCAAAGCGGGCCGCAAGGCTCGGGGCTCGAAGGAGCGGAAGGAACCCAAAGGGACCGCAAGGAAACAGAGGGAACCGGAAACACCCAAGAGGCTGATCCGACCGCAAGGAAGGTGAGAAGGACGCGCCGATTACAGCAAGCCTCGAAAGAGGGGAGCTGGCTCCGGGGTCAAACCCGGGGTGTGCAGAAGGAGCCGAGCCGACCAGGCTCGAACCGGAAGCAACACGGCCGCCCGCCGCTTCAACCCTTCGGGGGAGAAGGACGGGCGGTTGGTGCTTCTGGCGATGTCTTTTCCGCCAATCTGCGCTTTCACAGAGCTTGATCACGGCATCGTCAGCAGAGCTGATCTGCTCCATCGCGAGCGGTGTGCCATCCTGCGCGGCAGTCGGGGATTTCCGTCATGTCGACACCCTCAATCCGCTCCCGTCGCCTGGCCTGGCGCCTCGCCCATCACGGTTTCAGACTGCTGGTCGCCATCGCGTGTGCGATCGGCATTTTCGCCCTATTGGTGTTTTTCCGGATGGTTGCATCATGACCGGTGTGTAATTTAAGCGTCTGAAAAGAAACGGTAAAACGAAATGGTGTCGGCGCGTTCAGAATATTTAATCAATTATTACATGCAACCGCACGTCTGATCATGATGATTGGCGGGCTCGGACAGAACACTGCGTTTTGGGGACGCAAAGGCATGACACGCAATCGCATGGGAAGACTCACACGCATCCTGCACCCGGCAGCCGTGCTCGCCTGGGGCGCTGCGATCATGATTACCGCCTTTCTCGGACGCTCTGCCTGGCAGGCCGTCGAGGAAGCCGAACGTGCTGCGACCTACTACGCCACCCAGACCGATACGCTGATGGATTGACCGGTCCGGCCACGTCGCCGAATGCCTGCTCACCCCGCCAAACCCCCGCAAGTATAATTTGATTGCCGTAATGAACTGGCCAGACTCCGGTTAAGGCCCTAATTTTCCTCAAGGGCTGTCCTAGGAGAAAGCGTGAGCACGGCTGTTCTCGAAGATGATGACTACATCATCGGTACCAATGACCAGGAAATAGAACGCCTCGGTCTGCAGCATGCGATCTGGCGGGAAGACGCCCTGTCGGCCTTCCGTCGTGCGCGGATCAAGCCGGGCATGACCGTGCTCGATATCGGGTCGGGCCCGGGTTACGCGTCATTCGACCTCGCTCGTCTGGTTGGTCCCCGGGGGCGTGTAATCGCCGTCGATCAGTCACCTCTCTTCCTGGAGGCCCTGCGCCAGGGCGCCCGTTTCCGCAATATCCGGAATATCGAGGTGATCGAGGCGGATCTCGCGGATCTCGACTGGGACCGTTTCTCCTGCGACGCGGTCTGGTCGCGCTGGTGTTTGAGCTTCGTGCCCGAACCCGGCCTGATCATGCGCGGCATCGACCGTGCGCTGAATCCGGGCGGCGTCTTCCTCGCCCAGGAATATGCCGACTATGACAGTCTGCAGATGATCCCGGACTCGCCGGCCTTCAAGAAATTCGTCCAGGCCGTGGAGATCAGCTGGCGGCATTTCAATGGCGATCCCAATCTCGGCCGCCGTTTCCCCGGCTTCTTCCGTGAGCTCGGCTGGAAGCTCGACGAGGCGCGTCCGATCGTGCACGCCGCGCGTCCGGGCGAAGCCTTCTGGGACTGGCCGATTTCCTGGTTCGAGCAGGCACCTGCGCGCATGGTCGAGCTCGGTTTCCTGACCGCCGAAGAGGCGCGGGAATTCGAAGCCTTCGTCGAAAAGCGCAAGGCGGATCCGGCCTCCATGATGATCACGCCGATGGTCCTCGAGGCGATCGCCTACAAGCCGGGCTGAGCTGCGTTCAGCTGACGTTCAGTCATATCCCCGCAAGACTCGCTTGATATCCGGATGCTGCACACATCCGGATCAGTAGTGTGAGGGCAAGCGGGGCAGTCATGCGTATTCTCAAATGGGTCGGTGCCATTCTGGGCGCACTTCTCGTGCTGATCGCGGGAGGCTGGCTGAGTTATCCGCTCTGGGACGGTTTCGGGGCTTGGCGCCAATTGCCCGAAACGGCCGCGCCGATCGAACAACGCTTGTCGGATCCGCGTTTCCAGTCCGCGGCCGAGCACGCCCTGTCGGCGATTGCCGAGCACCGCGAAGCCCATGGTTTTCCTGGTATTTCTGCCGCTGTCTCGGTTGACGGCACGCTGGTCTGGTCCGGTTCGGCAGGCTGGTCTGATCTGCACGAAATGCGTCCTGTGACCCCGGACACGGTCTTCCGGATCGGCTCGACTTCCAAGGCGGTCACATCCACCGCGCTGGCGCGCCTGGTTGATGCTGGCGAGATCGATATCGACACGCCGATCTCGGCCTATATCGATGATCTGCCCAATCCCGTCTGGGAGGAATTCACGCCTCGCCAGCTGGGTTCGCACATGACGGGTCTGCCGGAATATTCGCGCAATTCGGACCTGCGCGGGGCGCTCGTCACGCTCTGCGGCTGCCGTCACTACCCGACGGTCCGCGACAGTTTCGCGATTTTCGATGATGCCGAGCTTCTCTTCCCGCCCGAGACGGATTTTCACTACACGAGTTTTGACGTGAACCTGCTGGGCGCGACCCTCGCTGCCAGCCGCGACCAGGCCTATCTGGACCTGCTGCAGGACGAGATCGCCGCGCCGCTCGGACTTGCCGTTCTGGGCGGTGATCATGATGGCGAGATCCGGCCGGAGCTGACGCGTTTCTACGAGAGCGACGGCGAGCGGGCCCGCGAATGGCGGCCCTTCGACCTGTCCCAGCGCTGGCCCGGCGGCGGGCTGGTCTCGACCTCGTCCGACCTCGTGCGTATCGGCGGCGCCTGGCTCGACGAGAGCTATATCAGTGCGCAAACGCGGGAAGCGCTGTGGGCGCCGCAACGCCTCAGCAATGGCGAGATCAATCCGCAGAGCTATGCGATCGGCTGGCGCTTCAATCCGGATGCCCCCCATCCGGCCGGCGATGAGCGCACGGCGGCCTACGCCCATCACGGTGGTGTCTCCAAGGGGGCGATGAGCTGGCTGGTGGTCTACCCGGAATACGGTCTGTCCGTCGCCGTGAACATCAACACCCGTGCCGACACATTCCGGACCTTTGCCTCGGTGGAGGATGAGATTTCCGCTGCCTTCATGGCCGTGCTGGACGAGGTTTCGGCAGACTGATCCATTCGCTGCGCGCCTTTGCGGCCATTGACCTTGTGACTTGCCCTGCCTAATTGCGCAGAACAGGCGTATCTCATTCCATATTGGAAGAAATGGAGGGCGAGATGGACCGGATTGATGCCTTGCGGCTCTTCGTCTCCGTGGCCGAATTCGGCAGTTTCACCAAGGCCGCCGAGCGTGAAGCCATCACGCCCGGCGCCGCATCCAAACAGATCACCGCCCTGGAAGGTCGGCTGCAAAGCCGCCTGTTCGAGCGCACCACCCGATCGGTGCGCCTGACCGATGCCGGTTCGGCCCTGCTCGATCGCGTGAAACCCTGGCTCGCCGAATACGAGGCGCTGGAGGACGGGCTTACCGAGGAGAGCGCCGCCCCGGCCGGCTTGTTGCGGGTTTCGGCGCCGGTGGATTTCGGTGCGGCGCAATTGATGACGCCAATCGCGCAATTCATGGCCAAATGGCCTGCGGTCGATGTGCGCCTGTCGCTGGCCGACCGCATGATCGACCTGGTCGACGAGGGATATGACGTGGCCGTTCGCATCGGCAATCTGCCGGACAGCGCCCTGATCGCGCGCCGCCTCGCGCCGGCCTGTCTCGTCACGATCGCCTCGCCGGAATATCTCGCCGCCGCCGGTTCGCCGGCGCATCCGTCCGAACTCGCCGGGCACGACGTGATCATCGACCGTAACAAACCCGCGCCTCAATTGCTCAAATTCTCCAAAGGCAAGGACGAGGTCGAGGTGAAGGTGCGCGGCCGGCTGACGCTCAATGGAGCGCGTGCCGCCGTCGAGGCCGCCGCGACGGGTGTCGGCATTGCCTGTACGCCGCGCTATGCGGCCGTGCCGGCGCTGGAAGAGGGTCGCGTGGTGGAAATCCTGCCGGAATGGCAGCCGGATCATCGTTTCCTCTGGGCGGTTTTCCCCTCAAACCGGTATCTGGCGCACCGGGTTCGCCTGTTCGTTGATTTCCTGGCACAACACTTCAATGACCGGATATAATCCGTCCCTTGTCCGAGCCTGAAAACGGGTTCGCGGACGGGCATGCTCATGCGCTGTTCATGTATTGGGCGGCATTAAGGCAGGGCACAGAAGCGGGGACCAGACCGCGGCATAGACCGGGGCATAATCGTGGGGACGACGCGATGATTACGGGGACGACAATGAAACGATTTCTCATTCTGGCGCTCGCCAGTGCGAGCGTGACGGCCTGCGCCACGACCAGTACGGGCGGCGGCGCGCCGGGCATGGCCAATACCGCATTCGACCATGTCCGCACGGGCACGGCCCGCCGGGCCGGAGCCGGTTTCGGATACGAGCTTGAATCGCACGGCCTGTGGCAGGCGGCGATGAATTTCGAAAGCGCGGGCGGCGAGCCGCTGATCGAATTCGCCTACGCGCCGGAAGGCGGGTCGACGACGGTGGGCGAGCTGGAAATCTCGATGCCCTATCTCGCGAACGGCGTGCGCCGTTTCCATGGGGCAACGCCGGACGGCCGATCGATCCAGGTCGAGCTCCAGGCCGGTCCCTGCCGCGAGACCGGATCGGATGAGTCCTTTGCCTATTTCGCCCGCGTGCGGATTGACGGCAGCCAGGTCTCCGGCTGTGCGGCAGAGGTCGCCAGCATGGACCGCTGGTCCAACTACCTGTCCGACTACATGCGCGCGATCGATGTCTGCCTGGCCGAGTTCGGCCGGCGCGGCGACCACGTGTCGATGGCTTATCCGCTCGGCGAGGGCACGGGCGTGCGCATCGTCGACAATGACGGCCAGACCTGGGAATGCGCGACGCGCCGGAATGACGAGGCGATCAATTCGCTGCGTCCGCTGGATGCCGCCGACGTGGTTCTGGGCGAAGGTGATCCGATATTCGTCCGAAATCGCATGCCGCCCTCGGATGAAGGGTGTTATGTCTATGAGTCGGTTCGCGAATCGGATGGACGACTTATCGGCGCGCTGGGCTATGACGTCTGCGACGCCGGACCCAGCCAGCCCGTCGGCTGACACGTCCGGGCCGGTTCGCTCATGAAGACATGAAGGAGCTGGCCTTGGCCGCACGCACAGTATCGGGACTGGCCTTGCTGATGGCGCTCGCCGCGCCTGCCGGTGCCGATCTGGCGGATGCGCGTTTTCGCATCACCGCGGAACAGGGCGAGATCTGGCTAGCCTTCGATAATCAACCTCTCCAGGTCGAACTCGTGCAGATCGCCGGCGGCGCCGAATTGCGTCTGCGCGGCGTCGAGGTCAGCGAGCGGCGCATTCTTCCGCGCGATCCCAGCCTGGTTCAGGAAATCCGCGTCGAGCCGGTCCCGGCCGGCGCCGTGGTCCGGCTTTACGGGAACGCCGACTGGACGACGGCCCGTGCGCAATTGCGCCAGTCCGGCGTGCTGATCGGCATGCCAGTCACGGCGATGCATGCCACGACCTCGTTCGAGTTTGCCGACGCCAACGATACGGCAATGGCAGAGACGGTTATGAGCGACACCCGCACGACCGGCACCCGCACTGATGCGCCGGCGTCTGCTCCGGCGGCCGTGTCCGGCTCGCCTGCCGAGGACCCGCATGGCGGTGCCGACATGTCGCGTCCACCGCCCGGCATGACGTCCCCGATCAACAACACGACAGACACCGCCGGGGCCGGCGAGCTCGCGGCGCGAGCGGCAGCGGCGGCTGAAGCCGAAGCCCGGCGTGTCGAGGCAGAGCGTGCCGCGGAGGCCGAGCGCGAGGCCGAGATCGCTCGGTCCGCCGGGACGGCGTGCGAGCGCGCTGCCGCGGCGGTCGAGGAATCGCCCTGGGACGAGGCCCTGCAGGCGGAACATGCCGGCTGTCTGGCTGGAGCCGGTGATCTGGACGGCGCCGCCCGCATCTATGGCCAGATGCTGGCCTTCGAACCGGAAAATGCGTCCGCAGCGATCGCACTCGGCGAGATCCGTGCGGCGCAGGGTGACCGCGCCGCCGCCCGCCGCCTGTTCGAACAGGCCGCTGCCAATTCCATCAGTGATGCCGAGGCGGCCCGGGCCATCGCCCGTGCCCGGGAGCTGTCCGAGCAATGAGTTCCGACGAGCGCCGGCCGGAACCGCGCGGCCGCGTCCTGGTGATCGCCGGATCCGACAGCGGTGGTGGCGCCGGCATCCAGGCCGATATCAAGGCGATTGCCGCCATGGGCGGATACGCGACCACAGCAATCACCGCCGTCACGGCGCAGAATACCCGCGGCGTCACTGCCGTTGAAGTTCTCCCTGCCGAGATGATCCAGGCGCAGATCGACGCGGTGCTGGAGGATATCGGCACTGATGCCGTGAAACTGGGCATGCTGGCCAGTGCCGACATTGCCGGCACGGTCGCAGACCGGCTGGACGGGCTCGATCCGGCCATTTCCGTCGTCTTCGACCCGGTCATGCTGGCCACGTCGGGCGACCGGCTCCTGGACAGCGATGCCGAGACCGTCCTGCGGGACCGCATCCTTCCGCGCGCCGCCCTCGTGACGCCGAACCGGCTGGAAGCGGAATACCTGACGGGCCGCGACATCACCGATCTGGACGGCCAGATCGCGGCTGGCAAGGCGCTGGTCGCAATGGGCGCCGCCGCGGCCCTGATCAAGGGCGGGCATATGGATGGTGATGTCCTGCGCGATGTCTTGATCGCACCGCAAGGCATTGAAATCATGGAACGACCGCGCCTCGATACACCGCACACCCACGGCACGGGCTGTACGCTGGCCTCGGCGATCGCGGGATTGCTGGCCCAGGGCCACGCGCTCCGCCAGGCTGTCGAGCGAGCCGGGGATTATCTCCACGAAGCGATCCGCCAGGCCCCCGGTCTCGGCGAGGGCCACGGCCCGGTTGATCACATGTGGGTCTTGCGCGACTAGCTTGCCTACGCGTCCAGAAGGGGTTTGATGAGGGTTTCCAGCTCGTCCAGCGAGAAGGGTTTGTTGAGCGTGCCCAGCATGTTGAGCCCGCCCGTCTTGGCGATCAGCGTAGCCGTGTCGATATACTGGCCGTCATAGCCGGTCATCACGATGATCGGGGCGGTCTCGCCGCGCTCGATCAGCCACATCAGCAATTGATTGCCGTCTGTGTCGGGCATGACGATGTCGAGCACGATCACGCTGGGATCGCACTCCATCATGCAGGATTTGAAGGCATCGCCGGTCGCGGCCGTGTGTACCTTGAAGCCCAGACCCTCACCGCAGATACGCAGGATGTCGGACAATTCCCGGTCATCATCCGCAACGATCATATGGTGTTCGATCATGAGCTCTCCTCGCTCTCGAGGGCGCGGCGAACGGCGAAGGCCAGTTCGCGCTGGTTATAGGGTTTCCTCAACAAAGTGGTCGAGAAATGCGCCATCAATGAGGAGTCAGCCTCTGCATTGCTTTCCAATTGCTTAGTAAAGCCCGAGGTGAGCTGAATTTTCAGGCCGGGACGGACTTCCAGGGCCCTCAGCGCCAGTTTGAAACCGTCCAGCTCGCCCGGCATCACGACATCCGAAAAGAGAAGATCGATATCGTCTCGCTCGGCGAGTATCGCCAGCGCCTCTTCGGCTGAAGTGGTCGTTATGACGCGATACCCCAGATCCTGCAGCTGGGCCTGGCAGACCTCCAGCAAGGCGTCCTCATCATCCACGGCCAGCACGGTCTCGCTGCCGCGCGGCAGCACGATCTCGCCCTCTTCCTCCAGCCCGGTCTCGCCGTCACCGGCCTGCGCGCGGGGCAGGTAGAGGCGGAAGGTCGTGCCTTCACCGGGCTCGGAATAGATCTTCACATGTCCGCCGGACTGTTTGACGAAACCATAGACCATGGGCAGGCCCAGCCCGGTTCCCTTGCCTTCCGGCTTGGTGGTGAAGAAGGGGTCGAACGCCTTGTCTTTGACCTCAGCCGACATGCCGGTGCCGGTGTCGGACACGGCGATCATCACGTACTCGCCGGCCGTCGCGCCGGCATTGCGGGCGGCGTACTCGGCGTCGAGCGTCTTGTTCTGCGTGGTGATGCGCAGCGTGCCTCCATCGGGCATCGCGTCGCGGGCATTGAGGGCGAGATTGAGGATGACATTCTCGAAGTCGGCCGTGTCGACATCGACCAGCCAGAGATCCTCACCCAGTTCCAGTTCCAGATTGACTGTCGCGGTCAGGGATTTGCCGATCAGGCTCTCGAATTCGCGGACGGAATGGTTCACCCGCATGATCTGGCTGCCCCGGGCTTTTTCGTGGGAGAACGCCAGGAGTTTGCGGGTCAGGTCAGCGCCGCGCGTCGTTCCGACCAGGGCCGCCCGGATCCGGTCCTGGGCGAATTCATGGTCGGGCAGGGCGCGTTTGAGAACTTCCAGATTACCCTTGATGATGCCGAGAATATTGTTGAAGTCGTGGGCGATGCCGCCGGTCAGCTGGCCGATCGCGTCCATTTTCTGAGTGCGCCGGATGACTTCTTCGGACCGGGCCCGGTCGGTGAGATCCAGGCACCCCGCAAACAGCGCCATCTCGCCCTGGTAGGGCATGCGCGTCAGCGTGATTTCCATCGGGATTTTCGACCCGTCCGTGTGCACGTGCATCCAGTCGAACCGGTGCCAGCCCTGGTCGTAGGCGATGGCGACCATCTCGTTGGCCTTGTCGAAGGATGTCTGGCCGTCGGGCTGGTATTCCGGCGAGATCTGCGACGGGTGGACGTTGGTGAATTCCTCGATACTGCCGAAGCCGAACGTGTCCACAGCAGCCTGGTTGGCGAAGACGAATTGCGGCCCGAGCATGATCATCTGGGCGTATTTCGACGTCTCAACCATGACACGGTAGTGATCGAACGCGTTGGCCGTTTCAGACATGCTGTCCCCATCGCCGCAGAATCATTACGGCGATGCTACACGAGTTTGCGATGATCGGGCCTATGAGGCCGGTTTGTTCGTATTCCGCGCCAGCCAGACCCCACCGAGGATGACGAGCAGTGCCGCAAGCGCGGTCCAGCCGATTGTCTCGCCAATGATCAGGCCGGTGATGACCGCCGCGACGGGTGTCAAGTAATTCACCACCGCGAGAAAGCTCGGACCGGCCGTCCGGGCTATCTGCATCAGCACGACCGAGGCAATGGCTGTCGGGCCGAGCGCCAGCCAGAGCACGGCCATCCAGGATGAGGTGGACACGTCCGGCTGCTGGGACAATTCCCACAATCCGAACGGCATGGCGAGAAGGCTGGCCGTGATCAGCATGCCGGCACCCGACACGGAGGGCGGTGTCTCCGGGATCAGGCGGGCAAGGACGGCATTGATGCCATAGCAAACCGCCGCGCCGACCACCGCCAATTGCGCGATGATGTCGACCTGGTCGCCGCCAAGGCCGGCGAGGGCGGCAGGCCCCATGAGAAGGATCACGCCGGCAAATCCGATCAGAAAGCCGGTGAGGCGGCGTGCGTTCATGCGCTCGCCCGGTACGAAGGCATGCGCCAGCGCGATCGTGGCCAGTGGCATGATCGCGACCAGGATTCCGGTCAGCGAACTGTCGATGAATTGCTGGCCCCAGGTGATCAGGAAGAAGGGCAGCGTGTTGCCGAACAGGCCGAGCCCGGTGAACCAGATCCAGCGCTTGTCGGTGATCGGCGGCAGGCGGCGGCCGCGGAACAGGGCCCAGCCGGTCAGCAGGATCGCCGCCAGACCGATCCGCACGAAGATCAGCGCATTGGGCGGCAGGGTCTCGACCGCGTGTTTGATGAAGGCATAGGCCGAGCCCCACAGCACGGTCAGGAGCAGGAGTTCGATCCAATTGCGGATCGTCGGATGTTGCGGGGTCTGGGACACTTACAGCTCGGCTTTCAGCGCATCGGCGAAGCGCGCGATATCGGCCTCGTCATTATACAAATGGGGTGTGACGCGCAGGCGATCGCCGCGCTGGGAGACATACACGCCATGTTCGGCGAGGCGTTTCACGAGGTCGGCCGGCGTGTCCGACGGCAGGGTCAGGCAGAGATAATGCGGTGCCCGGTCGGGGGTCGCGTCGTGCAGGCCGAGCGGCTGGACCGCGTCGGCGATCTGCCCGGTCAGCGCGCCCAGCGAGGCCGCGATCTCGGCGACGCCCCAGGCCAGTAATTGCTGCGTACAGGCATTGCCCGCCGGAATGAGCTGGAAGGAGGAGCGCTCGCCCATGTCGAACTTGCGGGCCCCGGGCGCATGCGCGTCGGCATAGTCCACGAGCCGGGCGAAATCCTCGGCCCGGTCACGCACGATCCAGTTCTCTTCTAGCGCTTCGCCGGCATGGTGTTGCGGATCGATATAGAGCGTGCCGAGGGCGTAGGGGCCCAGCATCCATTTATACCCGGCGGCAACGGCGAAATCTGGCTGGATGGCGTGGAGGTCGAAGGGCAGGGCACCCAGTGACTGAGTCAGATCGAGCACCAGGGCCGCACCCTGGCGGCGGGCGGCATCGCTGATTGCGGCCAGGTCCAGCTGGCCGCCATCGGCCCAGTGTACCTGCGGGCAGGCGACGATGGACGTCGCCGGCGAAATCGCCTCGAGCACGGCCTCGGTCCAGCTCTCATTGTCCGACCGGGTCACCGTTTTCACCCGGGCACCGCATTGCTCGGCCAGCTCCCGCCAGACATAGACATTGGACGGGAATTGACCGTCGAGCACGAGAATGTCGGTACCCGATTGCGGTTCCAGATTGCGGGCGGCGGTCGCGAGCCCGTAGGAGGCGGCCGGCACGATCGCGATCCGGTCGGCCGGGGCCGAGAAGAGTTGTGCGGTCAGTTCGCGATAGGTTTCCGGCGCCCCGAAGAAATCCCCGTCCACGGAATAGGTCCAGGGCTGTTGTTTCTTCTCATACGCCTTGCGGCCCGCCTCGGCGGCGGCGCTGGGCATGGGGCCCATATAGGCGGCATTGAGATAGGCGAGCTCGCGGGGAAGGTCGAACAGCGCGCGTTGCGACGGGATCATGCAAAGCCTCTTGCCCTGCCTTGGCAGGAGCGTCAACGTGCGGGCGACGGGTGGCGCATCGGCGACTCGTTGCGATTTCTGGAGATACTCGTGGCAGACACGACTTCCGCGCCCGCGGTAACGAACAATCCCAAACCCCAGCTCAAGCCGGCCGATCCGCGCTTCTCCTGCGGTCCGGTGAAAAAACACCCGGGCTGGTCCTGGGCGGCGCTGCAGGATGCCCCGCTTTCGCGCACGCACCGTGCCGGTAATGCCGTGGCCCGGATCCGCGAAGCGATCGATCGCACGCATGCCCTGCTGGAATTGCCGGACGATTATCGCGTCGCACTCCTGCCTGGATCCGATACCGGCGCGATGGAAGCCGCGATGTGGTCGCTGCTGGGTGCGCGCGGTGTTGATGTGTTCGGCTGGGATGTATTCGGTAATCGCTGGATCCTCGACGCACGCGACGAGCTGAAACTGGAGGATCTGCGGATTTTCCAGGAAAAGGCCGGCACACTGCCGGATCTCTCCAAATACGACCCGTCCCGTGATGCGGTCTTCACCCTTAACGGCACGGCGGCGGGTGTCTGGATCCCCGATTATGACTGGATCAGCGCGGACCGCGAGGGGCTGACCATCTGCGACGCGACCTCGGCGGCCTTTGCCGTCGATATCGACTGGTCGAAGATCGATGTGCTCACTTTCTCCTGGCAGAAATGCCTCGGCGGCGAGGCCCAGCACGGCATGCTGGTGATGGGGCCGCGCGCGATCGAGCGCCTTAATTCGCACAAGCCCGACTGGCCGGTGCCGGGCCTGCTCCAGCTGCACAAGGGTGATGCGGCGAATATGAAGGTCTATGAGGGCTCGACCCTCAACACGCCGTCCTTGATGGCGGTCGAGGATTATCTCGCCGCGTGCAAATGGGCGTCGAAGATCGGCGGCCTGCCGGCCCTGGTCGAGCGGGCGGCCGGGAATTTCGAGGCGCTTGATGAATGGGTGTCCGAGAGCGAATGGCTTGATTATCTGTGCGAGAACCCGGCGCATCGTTCGCACATCTCCGTCACGCTCAAATTCACCGATCCGGCTATTCTCGACCTCGACACCGAGGCGCAATGGGCCTTCTCCAAAAAGATCGTGTCATTGCTCGAGCGCGAGAATGCCGGTCTTGACCTCATCATGCACCGCGACAGCGTGCCGGGCATCCGCATCTGGTGCGGTCCGACGATCGAGCGTGATGATTTGGCCGCACTTGGTCCCTGGCTTGACTGGGCCTATCGCGAAGCGCTGGACGCTGGCTGATCCGCAAGGTATCGCTGTGGGCAAGTTTGTGTCCGGGAAAACGCCCATGGGGGGAAATATGTCTCGTTTGATGATTGCCGTGTCTGTGTTGGCCCTGACCGGGGCTGCGGCTCACGCCGACAATGACACGATAGAATTCCGCTTCGGTGTTACCGCCCATGACCTTTCCGACCATGTGGAAGACGGTCCGAACTACACGCTGGAACTCCTGTTCCCGTCGCCGGATTTCATGGAATGGGCCGGATCGCCGCGTCCCTTTGTCTACGGCTCTTTCAATTCCAACAGCCTGACCAATTTCGGCGCGACCGGCATGGCCTGGGACTGGGAAATTGCCGACGGCGTCAGCTTCGAATTCTCCACCGGCCTGTCCTACAATGACGGTGTAGAGGACATTGACCGCAATGCGCCGCCCAGCGATCCCAACCGGATCCGTCTCGCCACGACGCGCTCGCTGATGGGTAACAGCATCCTGTTCTACAACGGATTCGGCCTCGACATGGAGGTCGCGGAGAATTGGGGTGTAGGCGTCTATTACGAGCACATCTCGCACGGCCAGATCCTGGCATCGGGCCGCAACCAGGCGCTCGACAATGCCGGCGTGCGCATCAGCTACCAGTTCGGGCGCTAGAGCCCGGCGCGGGTCCGGCCCCGCCAGGCGCAGGGCCGGGACATCGCGTCACTCGCCGCGTGCGGATGCCGCTTCGGCTGCGCGCGGATCGTCTTCCTTGGGTACATAGATGCCGACGAAGACGCCCTGCCAGTTTCCTTCGGCGTCCTGCTGCTCGAAGAATTGCGTCACCGTGCCGTCCTCATTCGGCGTCCACGTGCCGCGGAACCCGGCGCGGGTCTCGGTGGGGATGGTGTAGGCCTCGCCGGTCAGCACCATGGCGCCGTCCTCGTTCAGCCCGCCGGTATAGTCGATATACCAACCATTGCTCATCCAGACTTGACGCCAGGCGCCGATCAGCGGGTCGTGGATATTGATACTGTCGCCGGTATTGCCGCCAGCGCCCACCCAATGCTCCTGGATCAGGCATCCCCCATTGATCTTCGTGATGGTATTCTGGCCCAGATACTGGCCGCCATCGGGGGCGTAGACATTCCAGTCGCCGACCCAGAAGTCGAAATCATCATAGACACCGTCGACACAGGCGGCGGGCGGTGCGGCCTGCTGGGCCGTGGCCATGCTGGCGAATCCGAGGCTGACAGCCGATGCTGCGAGGCCACCGGCGGATGCGAATAGACATAAAAGTGCGCGATTCATCTCTTATTCCCCATTAAACGTGCTTATACCTGCAAATTATTGGATGAACGTATCAAGCTAATCGCGAGCATGCAAATTCATCTGGTCCCGGTCACGGCTTCGTGACAAACATCGCCACCGCGGACAGGTTCGGGAGAATTTTCATGGCCAATGTGACCGTGGTAGGCGCCCAGTGGGGCGATGAAGGCAAGGGCAAGCTGGTCGACTGGCTGTCGCATCGCGCCGATGTCGTTGCGCGCTTCCAGGGCGGCCATAATGCGGGCCATACGCTGGTTGTCGGCGAGAAGGTCTACAAACTCTCCCTGCTGCCCTCGGGTGTCGTTCGCGGCAAGCTCTCGGTCATCGGAAATGGTGTGGTCGTCGATCCCTGGGCCTTCGTGTCCGAGGTCGAGCGCATCCGCGAACAGGGCGTCGACATCACGCCGGACGTGGTGAAGATTTCCGAGACCGCTGCCCTGATCCTGCCCATCCATCGCGAGCTGGATGCCATGCGCGAGAATCGCGATGACGGTGAGGCCATCGGCACGACCCGCCGCGGTATCGGTCCGGCCTATGAGGACAAGGTCGGCCGCCGCGCTGTCCGGGTCGTCGACCTGGCCGATGAAACGGCCCTGCGCGCGCGGGTGGCGGATATCCTCTTCCACCACAATTCCCTGCGCCGCGGCATGGGCCAGCCGGAATACGACGCCGAGAAGCTGGTTGCCGAAATCCTCGAGATCGCGCCGAAAATCCTGCCCTATTCGGCACCGGTCTGGCGCGATCTGCAGGCCGCGATCAAGAATGACCAGAAAATCCTGTTCGAAGGCGCCCAGGGCGCTCTGCTCGATGTCGACCACGGCACCTATCCCTTCGTGACCTCCTCGAACACGCATTCCGGCCAGGCTGCTGCGGGTACGGGCGTGGGCCCGAAGGATGCCGGCTATATCCTGGGCATCGCCAAGGCCTACATGACCCGCGTGGGCGAGGGTCCTTTCCCGACCGAACTGCATGACGAGGTCGGCCAGCGTATCGGTGAACAGGGCCATGAATTCGGCGTGGTCACTGGCCGCAAGCGCCGCTGTGGCTGGTTCGATGCCGTCATCACCCGCCAGACGCTCGCCCAGGGCGGTGTCACCGGCGTCGCGCTGACCAAGCTCGACGTGCTGGACGGGTTCGACGAGATCAAGGTCTGCGTGGCTTACGAACTCGACGGCGAACGCCTCGACTATCTGCCCGCAGGCAAGGAAGCCCAGGCCAATGTGAAACCGGTCTACGAGACGCTGCAGGGCTGGACGGGTTCGACAGCCGGTGCGCGCTCCTGGGCGCAGCTTCCGGCCGAGGCGGTCAAATATGTCCGCCGCCTGGAAGAGCTGATCGAATGCCCGATCGCCCTGGTGTCCACCTCGCCCGAGCGCGAAGACGTCATCCTGATGCAGGATCCCTTCCGGGGTTAGTATTCCGGCAATCGCTAGGTCTCGGGTTCGAACAGGGCGTCCAGCGCCGCTTTTGAACTCTGGATGATGACGGGCGCCAGCTGGTCCGGCGTGGCCGAAGCCTCGCCGGAGGCCCAGGCCCGGACCAGGCCGAGATGACCTTCTGCCAATTGCATGGCCGCCAGTCGTATCGGCAACGTATCGGCGCCCGGACGTTCGGACAGGCGATCCGTGATCTGGTCGGCCAGCAGGCGGACGGCACCCTTGCCCTGTGGTCCGGACAGGGTTGACCGCGCCAGAGCGCGATTGTCCCAGAAATGCTCCAGCAGGCTGGTCAGCCGGGCGGAATCCCCCCGGCCGCAGGCGGCATCCGCGAGGATCGACATCGGCGCGGCCAGCGCGTCGCGATGGATCGCCTCGCGCCCGGAATAGTGTTCGTAGAAAGTCGAACGCCCGACATCGGCGGCCTCGATGATGTCGGACACCTTGATGTCCTCATAGCGTCGCGAGGTCACCAGCGCGTTGAAGGCCTCGATGAGGGCCCGGCGGGTCCGCCTGACACGGCGGTCTGCGATGTCGTCGATATCGGTCATGCTTCCGGACATTCTGCCCGAAATGTCCGGAAGCGGACAGAGGGGAGGCGCTTTCCGTTCAACTGACCAGTGTGTCGGGCCAGTTTCATTCCCGATTTCGCCACGAGGACAGGAGAGCATCATGGCTGCAAGCACTGAAGATGGCTGGAACCGGCATGCATCGCGCGCGGGCGCGCTGCTGGCGATCACCGCGCTGCTGGTGGTCTTCACGATGGGCCATCATCCGCACGGGCATGGCGGCGGCCAGGAGGGTCTGAGCCTCGCCAATATCGTGCACGCGGCCATGATCGTGTTCCTCTCGATCGAGGTCTGGGCACTGGCCGTCTTCTCGCTGGCTGGAGGCCACAGCGCCTTGCGCCTGGCCGGACTGGTCGCCTACGCGATCAGCGTGATCGGCCATGTCCTCGCCGCGACGATCAATGGCTTCATCGTGCCCTCGCTGGCCGGAGCCGTCGACACGACGGCCTCGCACGACCTCTTCATCCTGTTGTGGAATGCCAACCAGGCCTTCGCCACGCTGGGCGTGCACGCCTCGGGCCTCGCCTTCATTCTCTGGGGAATTTCCCTGGTGAAGTCGCAGGCCGGTCACGCCAGGATTGCGGGTCTTGCCGGTATCGCGGCCGGGCTTGTACCGTCGGGCCTGCTCATGTCCGGCATGATCTCGCTCGATGTCGGCGGGGCCTTCATCGTCTATTCCGCGCACTCCGCCTGGCTGGTCCTGCTCGGCGTAGTGATGTGGCAGAAGCGGATCTGATCAGGCGGTCGTCGAGCGTGACGGCATGGCAGTCGCCGCCGGCCGCGTCACCAGGCGGCGCTTCAATGCCTCGGCCGGGTTCTCGACCATCACCCGCAGGGCCCAGCCCGACAGGATGGCAGCGGGCAGCATCAGGGCGAACAGCGCCGTGGTGCTCAGGCCCGGCATCAGGGCGAAGAACACCATGCCCAGCGGCCAGTGCAGGATATAGATGCCGTAGGACAGGTCCGGCAGATCGGCGATCCGCTTGTGCAGGTTTTCCGGCAGCCGGACATAGCCGAGTGCGAGAGCGGCCCAGGCGGTCGCGATCTGCAGCATGGTCGGAAAGAGCGCCGTGCCGTAGCTGGCGAGCGTCGCGGCGATAGCCAGGATGATATAGCCGGGTGCCAGCGGGATATGATCGCGACCGGCATAGAATCCCGCGCCGATCATGAAGGCCGGGGCAAAACGCGCCATTGCGCTGAGCGTCGCATCGCCGGGGCCGGTATAGCCGAAGATCGCGTAGACAATGCCGCCCAGCACGGCGAGCGTCGCCCAGACCAGGATCAGCTTGCGCGACTTGAACAGGCCGAGCATGACCAGTCCGCCCAGCGCGAGATAACACAGCAATTCATAGCGGATCGTCCAGAGCGGACCATTGGCGGCACCGCCCACGGGCGAGCCGTCGAAAAGTCCGGGCAGGCCGGCCAGCGGATCGGCTTGGCTGATCAGCAGGAGCGGGAAGGCCCAGGTCTGGCTGTGGCTCCAATATTCGGCAAGGCTCAGCGAGGTCAGCAGGGGGCCAGCCACCAGCCAGAGCAGGAGCACGGTCACGATCAGGCCCGGGAAGATGCGCAACACGCGCGCCAGCGAGTAATTGCGCAGATTGTCGGAGCGCAGGACGCTGGCGGTCAGCATGTAGCCGGACAGGATGAAAAAGCCGTCCAGGCCGCGATGGGCCGCGAAGTCTGCAAATTGCGACCAGGAACTCAGGAAGGGTTTACCCAGAATGATCATCAGCGCGTGCGAATAGAGCACCACGATGGCGAACAGCATGCGCAGCGGTGTGAAGAGATTTCCTGCCTCTTCCAGGCGCCCGTGACGGGAATGGAACAATGCCTTCAACATGCTGGCCTCCTGCCGGTTTGGTTAAGGATTGCGCAAGATCTGCGCCATCGGAGCCGGTCCCGGAGATCGATAAAATTGTTCGCATTATTGTATTGAATTTAAAACGAAATGCGCCGCCGCGCTTGGTTTCCGCTTAAAACCCGATCCGCAGACTTCCCGCCTTCGGCCATGCCTGGGAGGGAAAAATGCTTCGTATTCGCACACGTCACGTCTTCGGCCTGTCCGCCAGCCTTGTCCTGCATTTCTGGCTCGCAGGGCATGCGTTTGCGGATGATTGCAGCCGCTACGCCCAGCATCGCGATGCCTATCTTCACTCGGCCAGTCACGGCATGGAGGGCATGCTCCAGCGTATGGCCGCCGAACGCGGAGTGACCCGTGATGTCGCCGCCTTCTACTGGGGCGGACAATTGCTGCAGAGCGATGATCCGGAGACGTTGCGCACGCTCGCCCAGCTCACGCTCACCACCTATCGCTGGGCCGACAATCGCGACCGTGCCGAAACCGCGATGGCTCGCATCTTTGACGAGCGTGGCGGCCATTTCGCGGGCCTGTTGACCGGGCTGATGCTGTCCGATGATCACGGGCCGCAGGATCCGTGGCGGGCCCGAAGCTACATGGTAGATGCCGCCGAGCGCGGCAATACCGACGCCGCCGCCTTCCTGCCGCTCTATGATGCCTGCCACCGCCGGGCGATGGCGTTCAACTAGACCGGCCTTACAGCGATTTCATCATCCAAACAGGCTGGCTGACGCATCACTTCTGTATGTCTTCGGATCGAGGAAGAGATGTCGCTGGTCAGTCGTACCCTGTTTGAAACCATTGGTCTGAGCGCCCGCCTGAGCTTTTATGCGCCGGGCGAGCGTATGGCCGCGCACGCGCATGACTTCCACCAGGTCTCGTGGCTGCTCTCCGGCGAGATGCGCGAGGGTAGTCTGCGATCCGAGCGCGATCTCGTGCGGCCGAGTATCGGCGTGAAACCGGCCGGGCTGGAACATGCCAATGATTACGGGCCGAACGGTACGCTGATCCTGGCCCTGAATATCAGGCCTGAAGCCGATCTGGATCCGCTGAGTTTTGCCATCGATGACTGGCGCTGGACGCCGCGCGCCGAAGGTGTGGAACAGGACGGCATGTCCCTCGCGCTGACCCGGCTGGTGGCCGATCAGGGCGATCATGCCGAAAACGCTGTCTGGGACCTGCTTGCCCTGTCGGCCGGGCGGGATGAGATGAGCCCCGGCAAGACGCCGGCCTGGCTCGACCAGGTGCGGGCGCAGTTGCGCGAATGCGGAGACGAGCTGGACATGGCGGCCATCGCCCGGGAGGCCGGGGTGCACCGGGTCTCGTTGTCGCGCGCCTTCTCCAGCCATTTCGGCATGCCGCCCAGCCTTTACCGGGCCCGCTGCCGGGTGGCGCGTGCCATCGTGCAGATCGCTTCGGGAACAGATCTTGCCGATGCGGCGGCCGGTGCCGGTTTCGCCGATCAGTCGCATTTCTCACGCCTCGCCAAGCGCGAGACGGGGCTCTCCCCACGCCAGCTCAAACATGTGCTCTGCGCCGCCTGACTGCGCCGCCGGCATTTCATTCTTCCATGATGTTACATGCGTTCAAGACGCGGCTGGCGGCCTCGCCTAGGCTTGCGGTCGAACATGTATTTCAAGCCGTGCCGGAGCGATGACCGGCAGGCGTGCGACGGGAGAATCGCCATGATCCGACAGGGATTGATCGCAGCTACAGCCCTAGCGGGCCTCACAGGACTTGCGGCCGCTGAAACGCCGGAGGGCGCTGCGGAGCGCATGGCGGCCGTGCTCGACCAGATGCCGCAGATCGGACCGGGTTTCGCTGTGGTCGTCGTCACCGAGGACGAGGTGGTGCTCAATCGCGTGACCGGCGATCGCCGCGCCTCGACCGGAGCTCCGATGACGGCAGACACGCCGATGTATATCGCCTCCCAGACCAAGGCCTATATGGGCCTCCTGGCCGCCGTGCTGGACGAGCAGGGTGTGCTGTCGCTGGACGCACGCATCGGCGAGATCTGGCCGGATCTGGACATCGCCTCGGGTGTCGACATCTCGCAATGGACGATGCGCGACCTGCTGAGCCACCAGGTCCCGGTCGATATCGGCATCATCACCACGCTGGAAGCCTATGTGACACGGGTTGCGCCGGAGGATTATCCGCGCCTGATCGAGGCGTTCGCGGAAGCGCGCGAGCCCGGCTTCGAGTATGACAATCTGGGATACAATCTCTATGGCGCGCTGCTGGAGACGGTCACCGGAAAGACCTGGCAGGACTGGCTGGACGAGGTGATTTTCGAGCCGGCGGGCATGGCGCACACCTCGGCGCGCACCAGTGATTTCACGCTCGACGAACTCGCCTGGAACCATATCTGGCAAGGCGACGAACAAGGCTGGTTCGATGTTCGGCCGAAGACCGACGGCATGATGCAATCGGCCGGCGGTTTGGTGACCTCGCCGAACGACATGGCGACCTGGCTGCAATTGCAATTGCGCGATGACGGCCTGCCGGGGTCTGATATCACGGCCAGTGCCGTTGCAACCGCCCATACCGGGTTCGCCGAGACCGGGATGGAGGACGGCCGGAACCCGTATGAAATGTCGTGTTCTCACTACACGTTGGGCTGGAATATCTGCGACTATGAGGGCCATGCCGTCTACGTCCATGGCGGTGGTTATACAGGCGCGCGCAGCATGATGGCCTTCTCGCCGGACCTCGGCGTGGGGGTCGCGGCCTTTTCCAATTCGGACAACCAGACGGGCTGGGTCGCCAGCCGGGCCACGCTCAACATGTTCCTGATGTTCCTCGTCGAACACGAGGATGCCGAGCGCATGGCCGAACTGCGGATCAATCACTATCCCGAACGCATTGCCCGCGTGCTCGAGATCCGCACCGAGCGCGAGGCCGGGACCCGCGCCGAGGATCGCTGGGGTGGCTGGGACTGGCAGCCCGGAACGGACGAGCTGGTGGATTATGCCGGCCGCTGGACGACGGGCGAGCCCTATCTCGACCTCGATATCCGCCTGGTCGACGGCGAACTGGTTATGCACTGGGGCGATATGACCGCCTCGCTCCAGCCCGCGACCCGCGATGTCTTCGCGGCCCAGTCCGCACCCTTCCAGTCGATCGAGGGTTTCGAATTCTCCCGCGACGACCATGGCCGGCTGACCGGCATGACGTGGGATGACAGCGAATATCGCCGGGTGGAATAACCCTGATCACCGTGGGGCGATCCGTCACATTGAGTGAATGACCGGCCGGCATGAGGCTCTTCCCACGCAAAGGGGAGGAGCCTCATGTTCGACACGGCTTCCATGACCGAGTTCTGGTTACGCGTATTCGGCCTGTATTTCCTGGCTGCCGGCATCGGCATCAATTTCCGGCTGGGCGAGCTCGATGGCATGGCGCAGCAGATGCGCGACAACATGCTGATGCGCTTCATGTCCGGACTGCTGGCTTTCGCCTTCGGCGTGGTGATCCTCGCTACACATGATCAGTGGACGCCCTGGCAGGCGGGTCTCGTGACCTTCTTCGGCTGGGCCGCGACCATCAAGGGCCTGCTCATCCTGGCCTTGCCGGCCATCACGCTGGGCATCATGGACGGCATGATCAAGGCCCGCGCCTTCATGCGTATCTGGGCCATCGCCATCGTGGTGATCGGCGCGGTGCTGCTGTGGCAGGGATTCGCCTGACGAGCTCAGCCGCGTCCTGATGGATCGTCTTCGCTGCGCCGCGGATTAGCCGGGGCGAAGACCGCCTCGGAGACATGCCGGATCTTGGCCCAGGCCTCGTCGGTGAACAGGCCGACCAGGCCAGCGATGGCGATAAAGCCCTCCGGTTTGAGTGCGGTCAGCTTGCCGTCTTCGACAAATCCGGCGCGGATCAGGAAGAAAAAGAGAATGGCCAATGCCCCGCTCAGGAATGGGCGTGATGCATTCCATTGCCACCAGCGCGGATGGTATTCGCCCGTCCCGATATGCCGCGTGTGAACCCGCAAGCTGTAGACCGATCCGCCGATGATGCCGGCGGCGAGCACAGCGAGGAAAAGCGCATTCTGCTGCCGCGGTACCGTCCAGTCGCTGAACGGGTCGTTTGAGTCCTCATTGCCTTGGGTCTGCGGGTCCGCTGCGACCTCATCCTGGGCCCGTGTCTTGTTGTCTGATGGGCCGGAAGCGCCGCCATCCGAATTGTCAGCATTATCGGTCTGCTTGGTTCCGGTGGAGGATGCCGGCGGGCAATAACTGACGAGATAGATCACACCGTCCTCGAACCAGTTCCGGCGAGGTCCTGATTGTCCATCGTCGGTCTGTGACTCATCCGTAGCGGGCCGGACCGTCGAACAGACAACGGTCGTGCTGGCATTGGTTATGGGCCAGGTGATCAGCAGGACATAGGTGCTGGTGAGGATGAGGGCGAACAGCCAGAACGGCACCGCAACTCTTGAAAACTCGTCGACCGCCTTGGTGACGCGTTCTCGCAGGCTTGGGCCATCATCGGGTTCGTTACGCGGACCGGTATCGGAGTCGATGCTCATGACAGCCCTCCCCAGAGCCGGACCGATGCTAGCGAGGAAGTCCAGTTCAGGCTGTGATGAGGGTCACGGGCGTGCGCACCTGGCCTGACCTTGCCAAATCGGCCCCCCAAGTCCATTTTCTCCGCGTAGTGCCGAGGGGCGCCCGGACTGAGTCTGCGGCTGAGACGTACCCTTAGAACCTGATCCGGCTAGCACCGGCGGAGGAACGGACATGAAATCGCTTTTCGCCCTCGCGGCGGGACTTCTCAGCCTATCCGCAGCCCATGCCCATCCGAGCGAGGATGATCCGGCCACGGCGCGTTTCCTGGCGAATGAGGCCATCCTCGTGACGGCCGGCGAAACACGCATCCTGTTCGATCCCCTCTTCGACACCTCCTACGGCTATCCGCTGGTCAGCGTGCCCATGCGCGCGGCGATCATGGCCGGCGAGGCGCCCTTTGACGGTGTCGACGCGGTCTTTGTCAGCCATGTGCATGGCGATCATTTCGCGGCCGTGGCGATGAATGACTACATGGCCGCCCATCCGGACGTAATCCTGGTGGCACCCTTCCAGGCCCGGCTCGACATGCAGGCAGCCGAGGGCTGGGATCCCGCATTCGAGGACCGCATCAATGCCTTGCCCTTTGTGGCCCAGCCCAGCGAGCTGGTCCTGCCGGCCGATGGCCATCCGCAAGCCATCCGCATCGAGGCCGTGCACATCCCGCATGCCGGCGGTCCCGGCCGGGCGCACATCCAGAACATGGTCTACCGCGTCACGCTGAACGGCGAGGCCACCGTCATGCATATGGGCGATGCGACGCCCGACACGCCGGTCTACGACACGCATCGCGATCATTTCGAGGCCCGCCGGACCCACAATGCCTTCCCGCCCTATTGGGTGATCGGACGCTGGGGCGGCGACGCCACCCGCGACCGCCTCAATGCCGACCATGTCACCGGCATCCACATCCCGATCAATGTGCCCGCCGACATTTTCGGCTCGGGCGAGGACTTTTTCACCGTGCCCGGGGAAACCCGCGGAATTCACGGTCACAGCGACGACTGAAGGAGACCCCAATGAACAAGCCCACTGACCAAGCCTCCTTCGAGACGCCTGAAGTCACCACCGGTCCGCTGCCGGGATCGCGGCGGGTCTATACCTCGCCCGTGAAGGCGCCGGGTCTGAAAGTCCCGCATCGCGAGATCGACCTTCACCCGACGGCCAATGAACCGCCCGTGCGCGTCTATGACACGTCCGGCCCCTACAGCGACCCGGACGCGACGATCAATGTCGAGACCGGCCTGCCGCGTCATCGCCTCGACTGGTACAAGGATCGCCAGGTGGAACAGTATGAGGGCCGTCCGCTCTCCCCGCTCGATAATGGCGGTGCCACCGGCAAGTATCTCGCCCGCGAATTCCCGACCCAGCACCAGCCGCTCAAGGGCACCGAAGGCCAGCCGCTGACGCAATACGAGTTCGCGAAAGCCGGCATCATCACGCCGGAAATGGTCTATGTGGCCGAGCGCGAAAACCTGGGCCGCAAGGAAGCCGTCGAGGGCGCCAGGGAACGCATGGCGGATGGCGAGAGCTTCGGCGCCTCCATCCCGGAACATGTCACGCCGGAATTCGTCCGCGGCGAGATCGCCCGCGGCCGCGCCATCATCCCGGCCAATATCAATCACCCGGAACTCGAGCCGATGATTATCGGCCGCAATTTCCTGACCAAGATCAACGCCAATATCGGCAATAGCGCCGTGGCGTCCTCGGTGGAGGAAGAGGTCGAGAAAATGGTCTGGGCCATCCGCTGGGGCGGCGACACGGTAATGGACCTCTCCACCGGCAAGAATATCCACAACACGCGCGAATGGATCCTGCGCAACAGCCCGGTTCCGATCGGCACCGTGCCGATCTACCAGGCGCTGGAGAAGGTCAATGGCATCGCCGAAGACCTCACCTGGGAAGTCTTCCGCGACACGCTGATCGAACAGGCCGAACAGGGCGTGGACTATTTCACCATCCATGCCGGCGTGCGCCTGGCCTATGTGCCGCTGACCGCCGACCGCGTCACCGGCATCGTGTCGCGCGGTGGTTCCATCATGGCGAAATGGTGCCTGGCGCATCACAAGGAGAGCTTCCTCTACGAGCATTTCGAAGAGATCTGCGACATCATGCGCGCCTATGACGTCTCCTTCTCGCTGGGCGACGGCCTGCGTCCGGGCTCCATCGCCGACGCCAATGACCGCGCGCAATTTGCCGAGCTGGAAACCCTGGGCGAACTGACCAAGATCGCCTGGGCCAAGGGCTGCCAGGTCATGATTGAGGGGCCGGGCCATGTGGCCATGCACAAGATCAAGGAGAATATGGACAAGCAGCTGAAGGAGTGCCACGAGGCGCCCTTCTACACGCTTGGCCCGCTCACCACCGATATCGCTCCGGGTTACGACCACATCACTTCGGGCATCGGGGCCGCCATGATCGGCTGGTTCGGCTGCGCCATGCTCTGCTATGTCACGCCGAAGGAACATCTCGGACTGCCCGATCGCGACGACGTGAAAGTGGGCGTGGTGACCTACAAGATCGCTGCCCATGCCGGCGACCTCGCCAAGGGCCACCCGGCCGCCAAGATCCGCGACGATGCGCTCTCACGCGCCCGGTTCGAATTCCGCTGGGAAGACCAGTTCAACCTGGCCCTCGACCCGGAAACCGCCCGCGATTTCCACGACCAGACACTGCCGAAAGAGGCCCACAAGGTCGCCCATTTCTGCTCGATGTGCGGCCCGAAATTCTGCTCGATGGAGATTACGAGGGAGATCCGGGACACCTTCGGGTCGGCACGCGCGCCGAATGAGATGAGCGAGGCCGAGCGCGGCCTGGCCGAAAAGGCCGCGGAGTTCCGCGAGAAGGGGTCGGAGATTTATCTCAGTGAGGACGGCACGACGCGGGAGCCGATTGATTAGGGGGAGAGCAGATGACGATTGGGCTCGCATTTCGAACTGGAGAGAATGTTGAGCTTTGGACCGATTTCGCGATAACGGACCAGCGAAGCGCAAGCGTCAACTCATTCCCTGGTCGGCTTAAGTGCATTATTTTAAACAGAAAATGCACGATCGCATACGCCGGAGACGCTGATCGAGCAATTCAGGTAATCCAGAACGCTTTCGAAGATGGCGTCGTGCATAGCGTCGGAGAGTTCCGCGAGAGACTACGGTCGAGCTCCGAAGACGGGGCAGTCGAATACTTGCTCGTCAGCCACAATGGTGGGGTCTCGCTTAGAAAGATCTTCAACGGTGTGGTCTCAGAAGAACAGACCAATTGCGCCATCGGCGATGTTCGTTTAGCTCGCCGGCTGACGGAGGCAGATACGCCTGAACAAGTTCGACAGAATATCTCAGAACTTTTTTGCGATGAGGGGTTTGGGCATCGCTCCGGAGTGGGCGGATTTCTTGTTCAAGCTCACTGTCGGCCAGACTTTCATTTCTATCCGCAGACCGCCTCAACCTATGTGTTCGACAGCATCGACTTCCTGCGTGGGGAGACCGAAGAACAGAAGTACAATCGCGCGGTGGGAGCGACCGAACTCCAGCTTTTCGCGACAGGGGTTGGGGACAGCTACCCGGTATTTGGAGTTTATTTCAGTCAGGCAAATAAGGGCTACGTCTACCGACCTCTCTTACTTGATGTCCTGCTAGACAATGACCCAAGAGAGTTGTCGGACTGTTCACAGCAAGAATTTCGCGAAGCACTCGACGAGGAAGCGCGTGCGCACATTAGACAATTTGGACGTACAGCTGAGCAGTCAACTGGTTCTGAGCTATCTGGCAAATCCTCCTCGTCGCCTTAAACCTCATTCTAAGACGGGGCCGTATTGAACTCTTGCGGCCACTACGGCGACCTGCTGGCAAGAGGTTTAAGTCTCAACTTCCCCCTCTCCCCCTGAGGGAGAGGGTCCGGAGCGAAGCGTAGGGGGAGAGGGGTCTAATCGAGAATTCGCTCCCGTGCGGCGATCGCGATCGCCTCAATTACGGCGTCCGTGTCGCCCAGGATGTCCATGTTCCAGAAGCGCAGAATCCGGAAGCCCTGAGCTTCAAGATATTGTGAGCGCCGAGCATCATAGTCGAGCTGGTCGGCATGCTGACCGCCGTCCGCCTCGATGATGAGGCGGGCCTTGAAGCAGACAAAATCCGCGATGTATGGGCCGAGCGGCACCTGGCGTCGAAACTTCAATTCCAGCAAGTTCTTGTTGCGCAAACGAGACCACAGGCGTGCCTCGGCGGGCGTTTGTTCCCGGCGCAAGCGTTTGGCGTGAAACCGGTTTTTAGTCATACCCCTCTCCCGCCCCTGCGGGGCACCCTCTCCCTCAAGGGGAGAGGGAGAGTAGGTGTGCAAAGCTGACCGGCGGTGTGAGTGTGATCACGCTTATCCCCACCCCACCCACACACCCGCATACTTCCTCCCGATCTGCACCACGGGAGGCGTGACGTCCGTCAATCGCGGGTGTGGGTTTGCGGAGCCTGTCCGCCCGCTGTGGTGACGCACAGCTGGTCCGGCAGGGCGTCCAGGTTGGTTCGACGGCACTAGACGCCCGACCCGAGCACCGCCTGGATTGGACACGGGGGCGAGAGCCTCCGGGAAAACTCCGCGTGCGGGAGACCTGTCGGGTCACCACACACCTATCCAAACAAGACCCGTCAGGTCTCCCGCATGCCTCCCACTCCAGCGCTTCGGCGCGTGGAGATGTTTGTCGTGCCTCTCCTCATCCCGGCGCACGCCGGGACCTCGCGAGGGCCGGACTCGCCGGCTCGGGGTCCTGACTTTTGTCAGGATGAGGCGAGCCCGATCCGCAAGCGCGGCGAACTGCCGTGAGACAAGAGAGGACTTATCCATGAGCCGACGCCGTTATCCCGCCGAGCGGGCCGAGACCCATCGTGAGCGCCTGTTCGACCTGTCGGTCGAGGTGCTGCAACGAAACCTGGAATTCGAGGTGAGCCAGCGGCCCTACAGCGACCGGGCGCGGGAGCTGAGCCTGGCCCTGGCACGCCTGCTCAAACCCACGCCACGCTCCCCGGCCGCGAAGCGAGCCGGGGTCCAGTGAGGGCGTCAGCCTGGATCCCGGATCTCCCTGCGGTCGTCCGGGAGGCGTGGGGAGGGGCGTCTGGTCCCAATGACTCCTCATCCCGGCGCACGCCGGCAGCAGATTCAAACGCATTTCCCCCGGCCTTGTGCCGGGGTCTGGCATGCGTTGGCGAGTATTCCGGGGCGGGTGCCGGACCCCGGAATTCGCTTCGCTCCTCCGGGGGAAATGCTTGAACCTTTCTCTCCTCATCCCGGCGCACGCCGGGACCTCGAGAAGGCTGGGCTCGCCGGCTCGGGGTCCTGACTTTCGTCAGCATGACGCGGCCGGGCCGAAATCTTGTCCCACACCTCGCCCGGCCTAGTATTATGGAGACATGAAAACCCTGATCGCTCTCTTCGCCCTCCTGACCCTGCAATCCTCGCCCGCGGCCGAACCCGATCCGGACGTCCTGATCGGAAGCTGGGACGTCGCTCTCTATTTCAGCGCCGATGCGCCGCCCTCTGCGACGGTGATGGAGATCACCGCCGTGAATGCCGACGGGACGCTGGAGGGGAGTTTTTACCAGAGTGCGTTCGAGACCGGCCGTTTTCGGCGCGACGGGGAGAGCTGGATCATTTCGGTGATCACTTCGGACACGAGCGGCATTTATGCGACGTCCGGGCGGCTGGGTCCGGACGGGATGATCGAGGGCCAGACCCTCTCCGTCGGCCGCGGTTTCCTGATGGCCTGGACGGCGGAGCGGGCCGGGCCCTAGCTGTCCGCCTTGTCCTTCGTGTTGTCCTTCGTCTCATCCTCGGCCGGCGCTTCTCCGCCCAGCGTGGAATAGGCGACCGTAGCCAGCATACCGCCGCCCACGAGGCCGACATAGCCCAGCAATTCCGGGTCCCAGCCCGCGAATTGGGTCATCAGCGCCAGCCAGGTCATGACGGCGAGATAGACGCCGCCCCAGAGCAGCATGCGTTTCATGATTGTGTTGAGCACGGGCGTATCCGTGGCTCCGGCGGTAGCCGGTGCGGCAGGCGCGGGAGTGGCGGTCGGGGCAGTGGTGTCGTTGGCGGCCATGTCGGGCGTGTCCTCTTGCGTTTCGATCAGTTCACGCAATTGGGCATGGGAGAGTTCGAAACTGGCGGCCAGGGCACGCACGGTCTCGAGACTGGGCATGTCACCGCGTTCGGCGCGCTGGATGGTGCGCTCGCTCAGCCCGCTGATGGTGGCGAGTTGTTCCTGCGACCAGCCTTTCTCAAGGCGCAGCGATTTCAGTCCCATGCGTTGGCTCTCACGTCTCAATTGCCTGTCTGGAATAGCGTTTGGCGGCCCGGGCGCCCACGACAGGCAGGCGACACGAAGGTGACAATGGCAGGCGCCAAAATCAACCGGGGTGATCGCAAACGCCCAACGCAAAAAGGCCCGACATCAGTGTCGGGCCTTTCCGGGGGGGATCGTCCGGCATAGCCGGACAGGGGGGATTAGAAGTGGAAGCGGATGCCGGCTTCCAGGACGTGGGAGGTGTTCTCGATGTCCAGCGAGGTCGGGAACAGCACGCTGTTCGTCTCGGCATCGCCCGTCATGCGATAGCGATAGCCGCCGAAGGCTTCGGTCGTGTCGGAGAGCGGGAAGGAACCGCCGAACATGACCTGGAACAGGCTGACCGCCTCCTTGTCGTCGATGATGGCAACACCCGACGGGGAGAAGTCGACCTGGACTTCTGCGATACCGACACCAGCGCCGACATAGAAGTCGAGCGGGGCACCGTCGATCTCGAAATCGTAATAGCCATTCACGGCATAGGCGGTCGTGGTGATCTCGCCGCGGCCGTCAGCCACCAGGTTGGCGATCGTGACGCCCAGCGGTGCGGATCCCGTGATCAGGGCTGCAGCATCGGCACCACCCAGGGCACCGCCACCGGCCGTGACGTTGGAGTGGCTGTCTACGTCGGCCGTCTGGTAGGAGATTTCCAGTTCGCCGCGGAACTTGTCGTTGAAGCGGTAGCCATAGGCACCGGCGACGAAGACACCCGTGTCGAACTCGGTCGTCCAGGCGATGTCCGTGCCGGCGGCCAGGGCCGTTCCGGCCGGGACGGCCACACCGTCACCGGTGATGAAATTGCGCGTCAGGGCGCCGGCATTGTCGCTGTCATTCTGGAAGGTGATTCCGGCGGAACCGGAGACATAAGACTGGGCCGAGGCGCCGGTGGCCGCGGCCAGGGCGATCGCGGAGGCGGCGAGAATACGGGTGGGGGTCATGGGGGATACTCCATCTGGGATAACTGCGTAGTGTACGACGGAGTTAAGTGGCTGGATCTGCACTGAAATTTAGTTATTTCAGTGCTTGAAGCCGTGGGGGTTCGCGCTAGTTACATGCTGTTTCACGGCACAACACGGCCGGATTTGCGGGACCGGCACCTGATCCTGCATCCGGGCATCTGCGGCGCGGGAAGGATTCGGAAACCGAAGCCTGCTATCCGGCGCCTGTCCTGCCGGGAGTTTCGCATGAGCCTTCGCCTGTTCCGTCACCTGATCCGCAATCCGCGCCGCTATCTGACCGCTGTCCTCGCAGCGCTGGGACTGGTCATGGCCGGCACACCGGCCCATGCCGTGGAATTGTCCGCGGAGATGCAGGCGCTGCTGGGCGCGGCCGATGCGCGCCATGATGCCGAGGGTTTTCGCGAGACGGCAGAACTCATCGCCGGCATCACACCGGGCGGGCGAGCCGATGTACTGGCGGCGATCACCTCGAGTGCGCCGCACCGCCTGGCGCAGTTCGCCGACTGGCAGACACCGGCACCTGTTGTTGCCGCGGCGGTCGCGGAAACTCCGGCGGTTCCGGATGGCGAGGCCGCAATCACTGCCGAGATCGAGCCGGAGACGCGCAGCTGGGCCAAGCTTTACATGGACCGGCTGTATTCGGTGATCGATCGCTCGGCCTGGTCCGGGCGGGTCTCGCTGGGCCTGCAATATGTCAGCGGCAACAGCCAGCTCGCCGACTATGCCTTTGCCCTCCATCTCAACCGGGATCTCAACGCGGACTGGGATCTCGCTTCCAAGCTGGAATATTTCTACACCGAGAGCGATGGCGCGATCACCCGCGACAACTGGCTCGCCGAGGCCCGGTTGGACCGGACGATCGAAGGTCCCTGGGGTGCCTATGGCGGCGCCAATCTGGAGCGGGACGAGCTGGGCAATTTCCGAGACACCGCCTTCCTGACCGGCGGTGTGAGCTATCACGCGGTTGAGCGGGAAACCCTCGACTGGCAGCTGCGGGCCGGTGCGGGTGCCCGGTATGTCGATCCCGATCGTCCCGGCCAGGACGCCGATACGAGCATGGTGGGCGAGCTTGGCTCGGTCCTCGCCTGGGTGCTCAGCGACAGCGCCCGGATCGGTGCGGAAACCACCTTGTTTGCCGGTGATGCTGCCCGGGTGGAACAACGCCTGGGCCTTGTCACCGTGCTGCGCGAGGCCTGGTCGCTGGATACCGCCATTCGGGCCCGGCATGAATTCGAACCGGCGATCGGCAGCGAAGCGACCGATACGCGGTTCACGGTCTCGCTCGGCCGGGATTTCTAGGCGCAAACTCCGAGGCCTGCCGGCCTCCAAACACGCGTGCCGCGACCGCCCGCCGGGGCCTAGTGCCCCATCAGGTCGTAGACGCGGATCGAGGTGATGAAGGGATTGCGCGAGGCGATCTCCATGGCCTCGGCCCGGTCCTCGGCCTTGATGATCATCATGCCCGTGACGGCATTGGCATCCATGGCGAGATCCGCCGTGCCCGACGCCGAGATTTCCTGGCCGTTCATCAAGCCGACCTGAGACACGATACGGTCCTGGATCGAGGCGAACCAGGCTTGCCAGTCCTGCATGATTTCCGGTGTCGGCTTCTCGAACCCGATGGTCAGAAAGGCGAATTGCTGCATATCCCGGCTCCTTTTGCAGCCGGGATAGTCGCAGCTCAACGGATGGCGTCAAGCCAGAGGCTATTTGCCGCCGGGCGAGTAGCCCATCCGGATCTCGGAGATCATCAGCCGGGTGTTCGCGCGTGACTGGCCATACGTGCCCACATAGATGTCGTACACGCCGGAGGTATTGCTGCGGAATTCGATACCGGCATCCGTTCCGATCGTGTCGTCGGCACAGTGCCAGCGACCGTCCGGCCCGTTGATAGCCAGCGTCGTGTCGGCGTTGCCCTCGGTATAGATGTAGAGCGGACCCGAACCGGAATAGCTCAGTTCCAGGGTGGGTGCGGTTTCCACATAGCCGCGGCAGGAGGAGGCAATGGCGTCGCTGGCTCGCAGGCTGCCGCCGGCCGGCACATTGCGCGTAACGGGATCGGGCAGGAAACCGCCATTCAGCCGCACATTGCCGCTGATCGCCGGGGCAGTGATGTCGACATAGCGCGAATTGTCGATGGCGAGGCCGCCATCAATGGTCGCCTCGCCGAGCTCGGAAATGAACAGCGTGGCGGGCACGCCGCTTCCCTGCGAATACGTGCCGACCCAGATGTCGTAGCGGCCCGATTGCGGATTATTCCACTGGAGCAGCGGGTTGAAGGGCGCATCGGCACCGTCGTCATCGCAATACCAGCGCCCGTCCGGCCCATTGACCACCAGCGTGGTGTCTCGGTCGCTGTCGACATTGATGTAGAGCGGGGCCGATCCCGCCGAATAATAGAGCGAGAAATCCGGCGCGTTGGCGATATAGCCGCGGCAATCGCGGAACCGGTCCTGCGCGCGGATCGTGCCGCCGGCAGTAAGATTGCGGCGATAGGGGTCCGGCAGGAAACCCGCCTCGAGCTGGATCGTGCCGAATGCCGGCCGCAGCCGGAAATCCTGCGCGATTGCCGACGTCACTCCGACGGCTCCGGCCAACAGGGCGCACGCTACTCCACCGGCCATACCGATGCGCAAGGCAGATCTGGTCATGATGTCCCCCAATGAATGTCCCGCGCCGAGCCTAGCGGCGTCGGGTTGTGGCTGGCAACCAGATCGCGGAAATTTTGCGACTTCAGACTGACCCTATCCACAAAGCACGCAGAAGTGGTAATG
This sequence comes from uncultured Maricaulis sp., assembly GCA_965228215.1. Lineage (GTDB taxonomy): Bacteria > Pseudomonadota > Alphaproteobacteria > Caulobacterales > Maricaulaceae > Maricaulis. Next base: position 1,800,049 of record OZ245800.1, read on the forward strand.
TCTCGCTCGTCACACCGAGACGAACACCACGACGCGCAAAGGGAGGGTCGCATGACGGACCATGTTCTGGAGGTGGAGAACCCGCCGGGCGAGGACCCGCAGGCCGTGATCATCGGACGTGTCCGGACAGCGTCGCGGGTCAATCTCCGGCCGGACGGGCCGTCACGGATGTCGCCTCCCTTACGCACGCTGGATGCCGGAACAGACCTGTTCGTGACCGCGATCGTCGAGGGCGAAACCGTCAGCGGGGTCGATCGCTGGTATCGCACACTGGCCGGAGATTTCGTCTGGTCCGGCGCGTGCGATCCGTTCGAGGACTGGCAGGCGGACGAGCTTGCCGACGGGGACGAGCCGGAACGCCCCGAACGCTCCTCCCTGCCGCTCTTTGCAGAGCCGGAATTCCATACCGTGCCGAATGTAATGCACAAGGTGAGGGGGCCGCGGCCTGCCGGACTGGAAGGTCTGATCGTGCATTATGATGCAGCCCGGACCCAGCCCGACAGCGATGCCTCATCGCGCGGTGTCCTGCGCTACGGGGCCAGTCAGGGTTATCACTATGGTGCGATTAGCCGGACCGGGCGGATCTACCTGCCGCAGGGTTTCACCTGGGACAGCTGGGGGTATCACGCTGGCAAGAGCCGGTGTCCGGAGACCGGCCGGGAGGGCGTATCGCGCTTCTATGTCGGCTTCGAGCTCAACAATCCCGGCCAGCTGCACCAGGCCCGGGAGGACGGCGTCTTCTGCCCCTGGTTCAACGCGAAGCGGGACAAGCGCGGTCGCGTGATCCTGGACGAGAATGGCCGGTGCCGGCGCTTGTCCGAACACGGAGAATGGTATCGCGAATACGAGTTGCGTTATGCCGAGGGCGAGAATATCGATGCCGGCTGGTACCTCCCGTTCACGCGCGAGCAGTTCGACGCCCTTGCCGCTGTCTGCCTGTGGCTGTCCGAAGCCCACGCCGGGACTTTCTCGCTCGACCGCGTTTTCGGGCATGACGAGGTGTCCCCGGGGCGCAAGAGTGATCCCGGCGGTGCGCTGGGCTGGCCCGACAAGGTGATGACCATGCCCGATTTCCGGCGGTACCTGGCCGAACAGGCCTAGTTTCAACCTCTGTTAAGGCCGGGCTGGGAGACTCGCAGGGCGGACGGGAAGTTTTGCCGCTGGAGGACAGTCATGTCCAAGACAGTCACGTCGAATTATCGCCGGATCTCCGACCGGTTCGAGCCGGACCTGGTCCAGGACCCGCAGGAACAGCGCAAGCTTCGCGGCCATCTCGAACAGATCGACTACACGGTCTTTGCCGCGAACCAGGCGGTGATGAAAAAGACCATCCATCACGTCTCGCTCGACGATTTCCAGAATCTCGCCCTGTCAGCCTCCCAGGCCCGCAGTGCGTGGGTGGATGCGGCACGCATGGTGACCCAGTCCCGCAGCCCGCTCACCGAGGAAGAGGTCGAGCGGCTGGCGCATCTGCGCAATGCCTACGAGGAATTGTCGGAAGCCTATGAAGCCATGCGGCGCATGGTCGAGCGCGGCTATCTCCGCTATCACAAGACTCTCCCCAAATAGGCCGGGCATGGCATTGCCCTCGCCCTTCCTGCGCTGGTCCATGGGCCTGACCGATATCGGCTTCCTCGTCTATTGGAGCGTGACAGGCCTCGCCGCGATCGGCGCTCTGCAAATCCCGCCGGACTGGCTCTACAAGGACTATTCGGATCCGGCCATGATCGTCTGGAACTGGTCTTTCGCGCCGCTGGACCTGCTGGCCTCGGTCACCGGCCTGACCGCGCTCTGGCGCGCCCGTTCCGGCAAGGCCTGGGCCGGTCTCGCACTGATTTCCGCCAGCCTGACCTTCTGCGCCGGTTTCATGGCGGTGTCCTACTGGGCGATCGCCGGTGAGTTCGACCCGGCCTGGTGGGCTGCCAATCTCTTCCTGATGGCCTGGCCGCTCGCCTGTGCTCGGGAATTGCTGGTCCGTTTCCGCGATTGAACCCTTTTTGCCGGGGCGAACACCTATAGTCTGAACAGGGCTGCAATGGGGCCCGGCTGACGACAGGTTTCGCCGATGCGGCGGGACAAGAAACGCGTTTTTGAAGAGTATCTGGTCGTTTCCGCGCAAGGCGGGGACCGCAAGGCTTTCGAACGCCTGGCCGCCCTCTGGCAGCCGGCCCTGATGCGACATGCCTGGCGCCTGACCGGCGATCATGACCTGGCGGCCGACACGCTGCAGGACGCCTGGCTGGACATTGTACGCGGCCTGCCGCGCCTGAAGGATGCGGCCGTGTTTCCGGCTTGGGCCTACCGGATCGTGACCCGCAAATGCGCCAATTCGATCCGGAAACTGCAACGGGTCCGCCGGACCAAGCAGGCTGCGGCGCAACAGCCGCCGCCGGATGAGCGCAGCGCGGAACGGGCCGAACAGAGCGCAGACCTGGCGGCCGTGAAGGACGCGATTGCCGGCCTGCCGCCGGAACAGAGATCCGCCATGGCCTTGTTCCATGGCAGGGAATTGAGCGTGGCGGAAATCGCGATCGCGCTCGACGTGCCGGTCGGCACGGTGAAGACCCGGCTCATGCATGCGCGGCGAAAGATCCGCGCTGCGCTGGAGCCTCAGACTGAAGGAGATGGCCATGAACCAGGCTGACAAAACCCTCGACGAGCTGATTTCCGAAGCCCTCGATGCCGAGGATCGTGAATTGCTGGACCAGTACGGCAAGGAGCCGGGCTTCTTTGTTCAGGCGCTGAGTATTTTCCGCGGCAGCCTCGGCTGGGTAATGGCGGTCGTGATGCTGCTGGTCTTCGTCTTTGTCGGTCTTACATTGTGGACCGGCTGGAATTTCTTCTCGACCACCGACCCGGTCATGTCCCTGCGCTGGGGTCTGTCGGCCGTGGTCAGCGCCAATGTCATTCTCTTCCTGCGCAGCGTGCTGATGCAGCAGATCTCGACCAATCGTGTGATGCGCGAGATCAAGCGCCTGGAACTCCAGGTCGCGCGCCAGCACAAGGATGCGGGCTAGGCCTATTCGTCGCAGAATTCCTGGTCCGGCCCTTCTTCGGGATTGTTCCAGACGCAATCTTCCGGGTCTTCGTCGGCCGGCTGGGTCCGACCCCCGGTATCGGTCGGCTGACGGGGATTGGTCGTCGGCGGCAATGGTGGATCCTCGTCCTCGTCGTCGGAAAACTCGGAGTCCATGTAGGACGCACCAGGCGCCTCGACGCCACGGGCAAAACCGACATCTCCGCCACCGAATTGGGTCTGGCCGCTGACCACCCGGGTATTGTCGGCACCGTCACCGCCGGCAGCTTCGGGAGCCGTGTCGCGGCCATTCATGCGACTGCCGGACATGACGGGACGGTCGGGATCACCCTCCTCGAACTGGACGAGGACCTCGTCATCGACTTCCGGGCGGACCCAGCCGGGATCATCGCCGCTGAAACCCTGGCGATTGCCGCGCCGGACACGGATCTCGCCATTGCGGGTCCGGCAGCGTTGTCCGGCCTCGGCATTGCGGCACAGGGGCAGGGCCTGTTCGGACTGGGCCCGGGACTGGCTGGCGGGCTGGGCCATCACGGCGGGCGCACAGAGTGCGAGCGTGGTGCAGGCCATGAGGAATGTACGGCTACGGGTCATGATTTCCCCCTAATTGATGCGGCATGATAGCAGAATACTCGCCGTCATGCCTTGCACCCCCCGTTTCGCTCCCCAAATGTGAGGGGCGCAGGACTGGCTGGAATGCCTCGTTTCGCCCGGGGGAGGGCGAATATCCGGGGTCGATGCGCAGGTGAATGGACCCTATTCGGGTTCAAATGCCGGTAACACTCGTGTGAGCCCCTCGCATTCGCCGCGATGGCTCCCTAAATAGGAAGCCGTCGGGGAGAGGCGCGCGAGAATTTGCGTGCGGATCCCCAGTAGGGATAGGAAGTATTCGATGTCCAACGCAGTCGCAGTCGCGCTCTCTCCTGAACAGGGTCTGTCCAGCTATCTGGCCGAGATCCGCCGTTTTCCCATGCTGGAAAAGGATGAGGAATTCATGCTCGGCCATCGCTGGCGCGAGCATGAAGATCCCGAGGCCGCCGAACGCCTCGTCACGTCACACCTGCGCCTCGTCGCCAAGATCGCGATGGGATATCGCGGTTATGGCCTGCCGATCGCGGAAGTGATCTCCGAGGGCAATGTCGGTCTGATGCAGGCCGTGAAGAAATTCGACCCGGACAAGGGTTTCCGCCTCGCGACCTACGCGATGTGGTGGATCCGCGCCTCGATCCAGGAATACATCCTGCGGTCCTGGTCGCTGGTGAAAATGGGTACGACCGCTGCGCAGAAGAAGCTTTTCTTCAACCTGCGCCGCATGAAGAGCCAGATGCAGGCCCTCGACGAGGGTGATCTGAAACCCGACCAGGTCGAGGAGATCGCCACCAAGCTGGGCGTGACCAATGACGACGTCGTGTCGATGAATGGCCGTCTGTCCGGTCCGGACGCCTCGTTGAACGCACCGCTGCGCGGTACGGAAGGCGATGGCCAGTGGCAGGACTGGCTCGCGGATGATGATGCCGAGAGCCAGGAAGACGAGCTTGCCGAGAGCGACGAGTTCGATACGCGCATGCAATTGCTGCAGTCGGCAATGGGCGAGCTCAATGAGCGTGAACAGCACATCCTGCAGGAGCGCCGCCTGTCCGAGGATCCCAAGACGCTCGAGGAACTGGCATCGCACTACGGCGTCAGCCGTGAGCGTATCCGCCAGATCGAGGTGCGGGCCTTCGAGAAACTGCAGAAGGCCATGCGGTCCATGGCCAGCGAGCAGGGTCTCGTCTAGCCGGTTCGCACCGCTTCATTCACATCCGGATTATCGACGCTGGGGCTGGGCAAGTCCCAGCGCGATACCCGCTTGTCCGAGATAATACGTCACCCAGACCACCGGTCCGCCCCAGGGCAGGAGGTCGGCGAACATGCGCATCGCCAGCACACTGTCCGACACGACGAAGAGCAGGGCGCCGATCGTGGCCAGCATGGGCGGCCGTCCCAATACGGCCAGGATCGCCATCACCAGGATAATGCCGTTATAGATGCTCGCGGCCACACGCAGATCGCCGAAATGCGGTTGCAGATAGATCAGCATCACCGCACCGAAGATCACCAGTACGCCGGCGCCGAGATAACCGGACATGCCGCGCAGGCCCGTCTGCCTAAGCCGGTCGGCAAAGATGATGATGTAGATGATGTGTCCCAGGCCGAAGGCGCCGATCCCGTAGGCGATCTGGGCCGGCTGCAAGGCCAGGAAGGCGTCACCCGCCGAACCCGCCAGGAGACCCGCCGCCAGCATGGGATAGCCGCGTCTCAGGGCGAACAGTCCGAGCAGGACGATACCGGTCGCCTTGATCACCACATCAAGCGGATAGGGCGCCCCGAAACCGAAATCATCGAACAGATAGACCGCCCCGAAGACGAGCGATGAGAGAATAAGAATATTCTGGATCCGGTCCTGCCGGTCTATGGCGCCGTTGAGTGACATGCTTTATCCCCGTTGAGGCTCGGCAGGTTAGACTGAGCCTGTAGGACCGCAAAGTAGGTGTCTCATGCGTGTCATGTCCTGGCTTCAAGGCGCATGCCTGGCCTGGCTGGCGATGACCATGCCTGCACACGCCCGGCTGGACGAGGCCGAGGCGCTGGCGATCCTGACTGCCCAGCCCCAGGCCGAGGAAGCCGCCTGGCAAGCTCTCGCCGGGCAGGGGCTTCCGATCATCGAGCCGCATCCGGGTGATGACAGTCTCGCCCGTGTGACCTTTGCCTATCGCGGCCATGACGGGGTCAGCGAGGTCCGGCTGGACAGTGTGATCAACGCACCGCTCGCCGCGGATTTCGTGGATGATTACCGCCAGGATTTCACGCTTCCGCTGAGCCGTCTGAACGGGTCGGATCTCTGGACGATCACGCTGGACGTCAATCGCGATGTCCAGGCCAGTTACAGCTTCCTGGTCAGCGAATTGTCCGGTGTCTATCGCCGCTCCGACCCGGCCAATCGCCGGCAATTGCGCGGTGAGGATGCGGAATCCCTGCTCGTCATGGACCGGGTGACGGGGCGTGACATGCTGCGGCCCTTCCCGCCCGCTCAGCGGCGCCAGGCCCTGGCCCGGGCTTTCGAGAGCGAGGCGCTCGGCCGGCCGGTCTTTCTCCAGCTTTTCCCGGCCGAACGCGAAGATGCGCCGCTCCTGGTGCTCTATGATTCCTTCCTTTGGGGCGTGAGGGCACCGGCCTGGGAAATCCTGCAGAATCTCGAGAATGCCGGTCATATCCCGGACATGCACCTGATCCTCGTCGACCAGCTCGACGCGTCCAGCGCCGCCAATGCCTATGCCGACCAGACCGTTTTCATCGTCGATGAACTCCTGCCGATCATGGCCAACCAGGCCGGTATCCGGCCGGCGGCGAGCGATGTTGTGCTGGCGGGCGCATCGCGACGCGGTCTTGCCGCCAGCATCGTTGCCCTGGACCGGCCGGACGCGATCGGCGCCGTGATTTCCTTGTCCGGTTCCTTCTACTGGTCACCCGAAAGCGAAGCGCCGGAATGGCTGGCGCGCGAGCTCGAACCGGCGGGCCTGTCGGCGCCGCGTTTTGTGCTGGCCGCGGGCGAGCTGGAATATGTCCACACCTCCACCAATCGCGGCCATGTGATGCTGGATACCAATCGCAACATGGCGCGCCGCCTGGGCGAGCAGGGTTATCAGGTGAACCTGCAGATCTTCCCGGGCGGGCATGATGTCGCCGCCTGGCGCAGCGCGCTCGCCAACGGACTCGTCACGTTGTTCGCGGACGAGGAGGGCTGACGCTCTCCGACAGGAACTCCGGCTATTTCGGCGGCTTGCCCGGACCGCGCGGACGCGGACCGTCATTGCCGATCCGGCCGGCGACAAAATCCTCGTAATACTCCGCCCAGGCCTCGCTGCGTGCCGCGATATAGATCATCGGGCCGCGGGGGTTTGAGCGGAAATTGGAATCCGTCGCCACCACGAAATACTCATTGCCCTCGCGCACGAAGAAGGGCGAACCGCTGTCGCCGCGCGTGGTGTCGCAGTTATGGGCCATGGTGTCGTCATTGTAGACGGTCTCGATGCGGCAGGCCTCATTGCCCGAGAGGTGAGCGCCGGTATCCCAGCTGTAGCCCGCCTGCAGGAGATCGACGCGGGTTGCACCACGCCGTCCGGCGGTATCAACCAGCGAGCGGACACCGGCATGGCCGAGCTCCCGGCCCAGCGGCGTGTCGATGCGCAGCAGGGCCCAGTCGGTGCCGTCGAAATTATCCGTGTTCGAGAAGCGCTCATTGTCCCATTCGGGATCTATGAAATAGGCGATGACACGGGCCTCGCGCGGGCCGCGGGGCAGGTTGTAGCCGGTACGGAATGTGCCGCGGGCATTGATGCTGTTATCGCTGCTGATGCAGTGCGCGGCGGTCACCAGGACATCATCGGCGATCAGCGTCGCCGTACAGGCACCGCCCTCGTCGAAATCGACTTGGCCGACCACGCTCCAGGGGAAGACGGCCGTGTCCATGAAGACGCGGTCATCGCGGCCGAAATAATGGTCATTGATCGTCAGCGGGCGTTCGCGGCCGAAACAATCGGCGCGGTCGGTGCGTTCCGGACAGGTGCCGTCGCCGACGCCGGGCTCGTTGCAAACGCCGTCGAAAGCGGTCTCGCAACTGTCATTGCGGAAGCGCAGGTGGATGATGTCGCCGCAATCCGCGAGGTCGGTGGCCTGGGTACAGGCTCCGGTGCCGAAACCCGGCTCGTCGCACTCACCGTCATTGGCCCAGCGGCAGGAATTGTCCTCGACGCTCGTGGCAATGCGCCAGCAGTCGGAATAATCCGTACCCTGTTCGCAGGCGCCGGTCCCGATGCCGGGATCATCGCACTCGCCGTCATTGGCCCACTGACAGGTATCGGTGCCGTTATAGCCACCGCCTGCGCCGGCGCCCGGCTTGTCGGGTTTTTGCGTGAAGGTGCGCAGATAGCTGGAAATATCCCGGCTGGAGAGCCGGTCGTCTGGTCCGCCGGCCAGTTCGGCCTCTGCCGGAGCATCCTGAACGGTCCTGGCCATGGCGGACGACGCGCTGAGAGCGATCGCCAGGGCTGCGATAATTCCTGTACGCATGGTATTGAAACTCCTGTCCCCTCGCGGAATGACCATATCACCAAAAACTCGGGCAAGACCAAGGCAATCTGTCGCGCTGAGCGAAGATGAACGGCATTCAGCTAGATGACCCATTCCTGAACCGCGCATTCAAGCTCGGCTCAGCCACGACATGTCTAGATGGCCACCAAGACGCAAACATCGTCTGCATTTTGGAGGAACGACATGAAGCCTGTTCAAAGTATTTTCGCTGCAGCCGCTCTCGCCCTGCTGGGCTCCGTGGCCGTTTCCGGTTCGGCCAGCGCCGGTACCTGGTATCTCAACGCCGCATCCTGCCCGGATTTGCGCGAAGACCGTCGCGACCGACGCGTCAATGAGGGCCGATGGGACCGACGTGAAGACCGCCGGGACCGACGAGTTATCGAATGCCCGCCGCGCTCCTGGACCTATGTCATGGACCGCTATGAGCGCCGTCATGGTGTCGAGCGTGGTTCCGGTGCACGCCGCGGCACGCCGGGCGTGGTCTACCGCACCCGCAATGGCGAATTCTTTCGTGTGAACCGCCGTGGCGAGCGCCGCTATATCGATGTCGTCATCGAGCGTGGCCGGGGTTATCGCGGCCGGGGCTACCGCCACAGCGATTACCGCTATGAGCGCCGCGATCGTCGCCATCGCTATTGATAGCTGACAAGGAAACAGCCGGGACCCCTGTCCCTCTTTCCCGGCTCAGGGCCGCCTTCGGGCGGCCCTTTTTCTTGCCGGAAGGCCTAGAAGGTAATCCGGCCTTCCAGATAGGCGGGGGCCTGTCCGAACAGCGCGACCCGCCCGCCGTCGGGCTGGACCTCCAGCGCGCCCGGGCGCGGTCCGATCTGGCGCGCCGAGAGCCGTGGCTTGCCCAGCCGGTCCGACCAGTAGGGGGCCAGCGAGCAATGCGCAGAACCGGTCACCGGGTCCTCATCGACACCGGAGGCCGGGCCGAAGAAGCGCGAGACGAAATCGACCTCATCGCCCGGGGCAGTGATGATGATATTGGTTTCCAGCGTTTTCAGGCGGCCATGATCGGGGCTGCACCGGGACACATCGGTTTCGCTGGCCAGAACCCACATCTGGTAGTGCGCGCCGTGAATTCGCACGATGTCCAGCACCTCGACCGGATCATCCGCCAGGCCCAGCGCTGCCTTGAGACCGGCATTCATCCCGGCTGGTTTGAAATCCACGCGCGGCAAGTCCATCGCAAATCCGGCCGCGGCGTCCCGCGACACGTTCAACCGGCCCGACCGGCTGTCGAATTGTGCGGTGTCGCCGCTCACAAGGCCCTGTTCGAGCAGAACGGCACCGGCGGCCAGCGTGGCGTGTCCGCACAGCTCGACCTCGAGCGCCGGGGTGAACCAGCGCAGATCCCAGAGATCCTCGCCCTTGGGAACAACAAAGGCCGTTTCGGAGAGATTGTTCGACTCGGCGATGGCCAGCAGGGTCTCGTCGTCCGGATAGGCGTCCATCAGGCACACACCCGCAGGATTGCCCGAGAGGCGACGGCGCGGATCGGCAAAGGAATGGATCTCGTAATAGGGCAGGCTGGGCATGGACGAACTCCGCTGGAAACCGGGCCAAGAAACCGGGGCTAGGAACCGGAATTGCCGGTTAGCAGGCTTCCGTCCACAGGATCAAATCACGGGTGGTGACGGGAGGTTGCGGCCCTACCACACCTCACTCTGGTGGCGGTCCATGTCGAGATAGATGTCCGGGTCGGATTCGTCGAAGGCGGCGATGGTGTCGGCGGTGAAGGGCTCGTCGCCGGCCATGTCGGAGAGGGCGGAGACGACGCGGCGGCGGGCGTCCGAGCGCAGGCTGGCCACATCGCGCGGGATGCGGCGGCGCCAGGATTCCACTTCCTGTTCGAGCTCGGAGAAATTCTCGGGACGCTCGTCACGATCCAGTTCGCGCCAGCGGCCGATATCGAGATAGGCCTGGCCCAGGCGTGTGGCTTCCTCTTCCTCGTAGAGGTCGATCTCCAGCATCAGGGCCTGATAGACCAGGGAGCCTTCCACGAGGCCGCCGGAGGGCGTGTATTGCAGGGCCCAGCGGCCGAAATAGGTGCGGGCCTCCGACACGGTTTCCGAGGCAGCTGACGTCCAGGCATTGCGCTCATGGCGGTTCAGCAGCGTCTCGGTGTCCGGATCGATGATGAAGACGGTCGGTGTGGCGTAGATGGCGGCCACGTCGAAACGGCGCATCACGTCGTGGTTCTGGTCGCGCCAGCCGACATCGACATAGCGCACCACGTAGAAGCGTTCGAGAATGCTGGCGACTTCCTCGTCCTCGAAATGATGCGCCAGGCCTCGGCTGTCATGACACCAATTGGCGCCGAGCACGAGCAGGAGGCGCTTGTCGGCTTCGCGGGCCTCGGCCAGGGCAGCGTCGACATCGGCCATCGCGGCGTAATTCTGGGTGAAGGGCCGCGGATGATCGTCCTCGGCACGAGCCGGAAGGACCAGGATCACGAAGATGCTGAAAAGCGAGACGAGCAGACGCATGAGGATTTCCCGTGGTGTTTCGTCCACCCAAGCACGGGTGTGCCGCGAGCGCCAGTCAAAGCGCTGTGAGCTTGTGCGACGGATGGTTTGGCCGATGGCCTAGCCGAAGGGGTCGTCGATGGATTTCGACGGTTCGGTGAACCAGCGCGGACCTTCGGCGGTCATGTAGAAATGGTCTTCCAGCCGGATGCCGAATGCTCCCGGCACGCAGATCATCGGCTCGTTGGAAAAACACATGCCCACATCCAGCGGCGTCTGGTCGGACCCGACCAGATAGGGGCCTTCATGGATGTCGAGTCCGATACCGTGACCGGTCCGGTGCGGCGTGCCGGGCAATTGATAACCCGGACCGAAACCGCGGCGTTCGCCCTCGGCACGGGCGGCGGCATCCGCCTCGGCACAGGGACGGCCCAGTTGCGCGGCTTCGAAGGCGGCCAGCTGGCAGGCTTTCTCCGCGTCCCAGACCCGGCGCTGCTCGTCGGTCGGAGCACCGAAGACATAGGAGCGCGTGATGTCGGACTGGTAGCCGTGAATGGCGCAGCCGGTATCAATCAGGACCATGTCGCCGGCAGCCAGCGGTTTGGGATCCGAGACACCGTGCGGGAAGGCACTGTCCGGTCCGAACAGCACGATGCAGAAGGTCGAGCCGCCGGGCGCGCCGATCTTCTTGTGCGCGGCATGGATGAACTCCGTGACTTCCTGCGTCGAAATCCCCTCGCGCAGGATGCGGGCGGCAGCCTTGTGGACCTCGATCGTCGCGGTCTTGGTGGCCTGCATCAGGGCAATCTCGGCGGCGGATTTGCGCGCGCGTCCGTAGAGCACGGTGTCGCCGGCATCGGTCACGCTGCCGGAGGCGGCGTTCGTGATGCCCGTAGCGCGAAAGAGTGGCGTCGCCGGATCGAGACCCAGCTTCGCGCCGGCCGGCACAAGCGAGGCGAGCAGGGCATAGGGATCCTCATGCTCTTCCCAGGTCGCGAGCGGGGCGTCGAGGCGCATGAAATCCTTCAGCGTGCCATCCTCGAAGGCCGGGCCGATATAAGTGATCTCGCCGGAGGCGGGCACGAGCGCGCCGACCAGGCGTTCCGAGGCGTGCCAGCGCATGCCGGTGTAGTAGACGAGATTGCTGCCGGCATCGAGATAGACGGCGTCCAGTCCGGCCTCGCTCATGCGCGCCTGCAGCGCGGCGATACGGTCGCGATGCTGCTCGACCGGGATGGGCTGGCAATCGGCCAGCATGTTCTCAAGACGGTCGAGCTCGGCCTGGGCGGTGGATCCACCGACGCCCTTTGTCATCGCCTCATTTGTCATCGTGTCAGCTGTCATCGCGGCATGCCCTGGGCCTGCTGCACCGAGGCATCGTTGAACAAATGGCTGATGAGATTGTAGCGCGTGCCCTCGGTCGTCTCCTCGATCTCGTGCAGGAGGCCGGAGGAGAAGACCAGCGCCGTGCCGACATCGCCGCGATAGCCCTTGCCGGCGTATTCGCGGAAGACCAGTTCGCCGCCTTCGTAATCCGTGTTCAGGCTGATCGACAGCGCAAACCGGCGATAGGCGGACTGGGGCACGGCATTGTCGCGATGGCCGATCTCGATCCCGCCGCGCTCGCCGCGATAACGGGCGATGTGCAGGGTTTCACGACGCGTGACCTGGAAGGCGAAGGCCTTCTGCACCATCGGCAGGATGCGTTCATTGATGCGCTGGTCGAGCCGCTGCAGCAGCGCCTGGTCCTGGATCACGTGATCGACGCGGTCGGTGCGGTTGTAGTCGGACACCATGAATTTGTAATCGCCCTGCGCCTGTGCGTCCGGGCGAGCGACGCGGAAGGCGTCGGATTTCTCATAGGTCTCGATCAGGGCCTGGCAATCGGCGGGGTCGAGCGCCTGCGGTACGATGAGGATGGGCGCATGGCCCGGGATCCAGCCGGCATCATTCATTCGGTCTGACTCCGCATTGAGGTTTTCAACTGTCTGGCGGGCCCGCGCTGCGGCCTCGCCGGTCTCGTCATAGAGGGCGCAGATCTGGCGGTGGGGCGTGATGATCACGGTCCGCGTGACGGGCGCGCTGGACGGATCCGCACAGACCGGAATGCCCATCTGGGCCAGCATGGTGCCATTGCCGTCCGAACAGATCGGCGCCAGCAGACCCAGCTCCCGGCGCAGCGAGCGGGCGAGGCGCGCTGATGTCTCGCTGGTCAGGAAGATGAGATGTGCCCGCAGGCGTTCGAGCTCGGCTTCCTCCGCCGCCCATTCGGCGAGCCAGGCGCGCGTACTGTCTTCATCGAGCCGGTTGCACACGACCAGCACGATCGGACGGCCGGCAAAGGCGTCCTCGAACAGGCGCAGGGCCCGGCCGGAATCGTCCAGCATGTTGAGGTCGGGCGCGTAGTCGCCGATCTGGGGTGTGCGCACATAGGGCGCCAATTGCGGTGCAGCGCGCTGGAGGGCTGACTGGTCGTTCGGATTCATGGCGCGGACGCTAGCCCTTCGCCTCAAGTGTGGCAATCGGCGGTGGCGGTGGTGAGTGTCGTTCGGTATGCCTCACAATGCCGCAATCACTTTTCCCGGATATCAGCCGGAATAGATCCGGCCTCTTCCGGGAGAAGCGGGAAGCGAGTGATTGCCCCCTACGCGCCTTCACCGAACATGAAGAGCAGGCCGATCGCGAGATCGTCGCCGTCATTGAAGAATTCATGGCTGATACCGGCGGGGATCAGCACGACATCGCCCTCGACGACCATCGTGTCCTCGCCGCCGATGCGGGCGCGGACCTCGCCCTGGGTCACAACGACCAGGCTGGGGAAGGGATTGGTCCGGCTGTCCGGATTCTCATTGACGTGGTGACCCGGTTCGATCCGGAAGAAACCGCTGCGGAAACCCGGCTGGTAATAGATGATCCCGGCATTGGTTCCGTGGGTGAATCGGGTTTCGGCCGTCAGGTAATTGGTGCGCTCGGGCAGGCCGCGGGACCAGAAATGGAAGGTCAGGCCGAGTATGGCCGGGTCAAATCCCGCGCCTTCCATCAGCTCGATATCCATCGGGGTAACATCGGTCGAGAAGGCCTTGGCCATGCCGGTGAGGGCGGCCATCTCGCCGCGATCCACCTTGCCGAGGCTTTCCCGGTCGGAGGTGTAGTAGAAAGTCGGTTCGGACGGTTCGCCCGCGCTGACCGAATAGGTTCCGGCGGCGTGGTCGAAGGCCACGGTCCACCATTCCTCCTCCTCGACGAGAACGCCGAACGTCCAGTCGCGCGTGAAGGTCGGATCCTCCAGATAATCCGCTGCAAAGCGTTCGAGGATGTCGCCCGTCGTGTCCTGCGCCAGCGCGGGAGAGCCGGCCAGTGCGATGGCACCCAGGGCCGCGGCCGAGGTGATGATCGTGTTGAAATTACCGAGTTTGAACATGATTGATTGATCCAAAATAGCGATTGAAAACCGCCCCTTCAGGCATCTAATTATCCGATCGGATAATTATCGTCAATCGATATCTGACCGGGCCCTGACGCCGTTCATGACGAGGTCGCGCAAATGCCGGGCAAAGGCCTGGCTCTCCAGCTCCATCTGTTCATGGGAGAGATGACCGCGTTCGGCCACCTGCGCCCGGAAGCGACGCGTGACCGAGAAGAAGATCGCGGAGCTCACGATCGACAGGTGCAGCATGTGCGGTTCGAATTCGCGGAACCGTCCCTGTTCGAAACCCGCCATGTAATAGGCCCGGGTCTTCTGCATGAACTGGAAGAGGGTTTTCGACGGGCCTTCGCGGGACATGATGTCGCCGTCCAGATAATCGCGCAGGATCATGCGGGGGAAACTCGGCCGCGACATGATCGCGCCGGCGAGGATCTCGATATAATCGCCCATGCCTTCGGACGGATCGGCGCTCGCCTCGAGCCGGGCCTCCAGCTCGGCCAGAACGTCGGCGACCACGCGATCGATGATGGCGGCGTAAAGCCCGTCCTTGTCGCCGTAATAATAGCGGATCATCGCCTTGTTCACGCCCGCCGCGTCGGCGATCGCTTCCAGCGTGGTGCGGTCGAAACCCTGGTCCGAGAACAGCACTTCCCCCACCTGCAGCAGGCGCGCCTTGGTCTCCGCCGCATTGCGGCGTTTGGGGCGTTTCTGCTCGGCAGGTTTGGCGGTCATAGGCGTTCCAGGAATTTCTCCAGCCGTTGCATATCCTTGGGCAATTCGGTCTCGAAGCGCAAATTCTCGCCGGTTACCGGGTGTTCGAAGCCCAGGATCGCGGCGTGCAGGGCCTGGCGGCGGAATTCCTTGAGCACCTTGCCCGTCTCGCCGGCCGCCAGCAGTCCACCGCGCTTGCCGCCATAGAGCGGATCGCCGAGCAGGCCGCATTTGATATGAGCCATGTGGACGCGGATCTGGTGGGTGCGGCCGGTTTCCAGCCGGCATTCCACCTTGGCCGCCAGAGCGGTGCCGATGGCAGCCTTGGGGTCCTGGCCGTAGCGCGCCAGGGTCTCGTAATTGGTGATGGCGTGTTTGCCGGCCTCACTGTCGGGATCCCAGGGAACTTCGAACTTCTTGCGGTCCTTCGAGGAACGCACAAGCTGGGTCTCGATGCGTCCGGCCTTGGGCGAGGGTGCGTTGCGCGTGAAGGCGATATAGGCGCGTTCGACCGTATGGGCGGCGAATTGCGCGGTCAGGCCCTTGTGCGCGGCATCCGACTTGGCGACGACCATCACGCCCGACGTGTCCTTGTCGAGCCGGTGCACGATACCCGGGCGTTCCACTCCGCCAATCCCTGACAGCGAGCCCGCGCAGTGATGCAGGAGGCCGTGGACCAGCGTGCCGCTCCAGTTTCCGGCTGCCGGGTGCACGGCGAGACCGCAGGGTTTTAGCAGGACGATCAGATCGGCATCCTCGTGCAGGATGTCGAGATCCATTTTCTCAGGCTGCGGCGTGTCCGGGCGCGGGGCCGGGACGGTGAGAGCGTAATGCGCGCCGGCGATCACCTTGGCGCTGGGATCGGTCATGGGCTGACCGTCGCGCAGGAGCTGGCCCTCCTCGATCAGCGCTTTCAGGCGCGAGCGGGAGAATTCCTCGAACAGGCCGGTCAGCCAGCGATCAGTGCGCTCGCCGGCATGCTCGTCTTCTGCGGTGATTTCGCGGAGATCCGTCATTCACAAGCGAGTAGCGCCGACGCCGCATTCGCGCAATATTTGCGCGGTAATTGAGTGAAACGAAAAACGGGGCAGGTCGATGGACAAGGTCAAGCTAACGCGTCGCGGCGCGCTGATGGGCGCAGCCGGTGCCGGACTTGCGGTGGGCGCCTGTTCCAGTCCGGTCGAGCGTTACGAGCACACGGCTGACGGTCCATTCCGTCACGGTGTGGCGTCTGGTGATCCGGACACGACAAGCGTCGTGTTGTGGACGGCCCTGACCGAGGATGGCGGCGGGTATCGCGGCGTCGAAGTCGCGACAGATGAAGCGTTCACCGACATTGTTTTCGAAACGGGCGAGGAGATCGCCTATGTCATGCCGCAGCCGCTGGGGACTTGGAAATACATCGCCACCGGGCTTGAGGCCGGGCGCCAGTATTTCTATCGCTTCCGGTTTGAGAACACCTATTCCCCGGTTGGCGTCACGCGCACCCTGCCCGAGGGCGCGGTCGAGCAATACCGGATCGGTGTGTTCTCCTGCTCGAACTATCCTGCCGGCCATTTCAACGTCTATCGCGAGGCCGCCGAGAATGGCGATCTCGATCTCGTTCTGCACCTCGGCGACTACATCTATGAATATCCGGCGGACGGATACGCCTCGGCGAATTCCCTGGACATGAACCGCATCTCCGACCCGGTCACCGAGATCCTGACCTATTCGGACTATGTACGTCGGCATGCCCAGTACAAATCCGATCCGGACCTGCAGGCCCTTCATGCCGCCGCACCCTGGATCATGGTCTGGGATGATCACGAGACCGCCAATGACAGCTATGCCACCGGCGCCGAGAACCATGATGCGAGCGAGGGCAGCTGGACCGAGCGCCGCGATGCCGCCGTGCGGGCCTGGTATGACTGGACGCCCAGCCGCGAGCGCGAGCCGCTGATCGACCGGCGCGGCGTCTACGAGATCGGTGATCTCGCCACGCTCTGCATGCTGGAGACCCGTCTCACGGCCCGTTCCGAAGTCATGGACTATGAAGACTTCCCCATCGACGCCAATTCCGAGATGACCGAGGAAAATCTCGCCATCGTCGCTGCGTGGAAGCGCGACGAGATCGGTGCCGAGGATCGCGAACTCATGGGCGCGCAACAGATCGCCGACGTCCAGGCAGCCTGTGCCGCGTCCAAGGCCGCGGGCAAGCGTTGGCGCATCATCGGCAACCAGGTGATCATGAGCCGGGTGAATTTCCCGGACTTCACGCGGGAAATGCCGGCCTGGCTGCGCTGGTTCGCCACGCGCGACAATGAGTTCGCGCGACGTTTCATCAATTCCACGCGCTTTGAAATCCCGTTCAATCTGGACATGTGGGACGGTTTCCCGGCCGAACGCGAACGGCTTTACGCGGCCCTGCGCGAGGTCGATGCGGATGTCATCACCGTGACCGGTGATGTGCATTCCTTCTGGACCAATGATCTTGTCGACGCAGCCGGGGACCGCATCGGGACCGAACTGGTGGCGTCATCGGTCACCTCTCCCAGCCCCTTCTCCGGCTTTTCCGCCCCTGGCGTCGACTACGGCAAGATGATGATGGAGGCCAATGAGCCGGTGCAGCACTGCAATATGGAAGATCACGGCTATATCCGCCTGACCCTGACCGACGAGGCGGCCAATGCGGAATACGTGAAAGTCTCCACCATTCTCCAGCGCGACTATCGAGCCTCGATCGAGAGTTCCTGGCGAATCCTGCCGGCCGACAGCGGCGGCGTGCCGGCGGCGGAACGGCTCAGCTAGACAGGGAAATCACACAGGGAATTTTCCAACGGCTGACAAAGCTCGCTTGACCTCGACGAGTTCAAAGTATAAGCAATTATATAAATGCTTATGGAAAAGCCATGACACGTGTGAAACAGACATTCGGAACGCAGGTGAGACGCCTCCTGGAACTGCTCGATGGTGATGTCGTCAAATTCTACGAGGAAGCCGGCCTGGACTATCGGCCGCGATACACACCGGTGATGCGGCTTCTGCTGCGCAAGGGTCCGATGACGGTGGGCGAGATCGCCGAAGCGTCCGGCCTGACCCAGCCGGCCGTCAGCCAGACCCTGCGCGAGATGAAAAAGTCGGACCTGATCGAGGATCAGCCGACAGCCGACCGGCGCGTCCGCCGTATCGGCCTGACCGTTCATGGCGAAAGCCTGCGCGAACCCCTCGAGGCGCAATGGGCCGCGACCAATGCGGCGGGCCAGACGCTCAATACCGGCCTGAGCTACCCGCTTTCCGATCTTCTCGCCGAGGCCATTGAAAGCCTCGAGGCCGATCCGTTCGCCGATCGTATCCGCCGTGAACTCCAATCAGATGCCCCCCAATCAAAGGACCCCAAGTAATGTTGAGTATTCTCCTGGCCCTGGCCGCCAATCCCGTCTGCGAAACCCCGCGTGAACTCGCTTCCGAACTGCGCACGCTCGTCTCCGAGCAATACGTGATCCCGGCGATCGGCGAGCAGGCCGCCGCGGCAATCACGGATGAATGGGTGATCGAGAACCTCCAGGCCGAGGAATTCGGCCGTGAGCTGACCTTCCACCTGCGTGATGTGACCGGCGACATGCATTTCATGTTCGATTTCTTCGATCCGGACGCCGCCGAGGGTGAAGAGGACTGGGAAGCCGCCTGGCTCGCCAATGCCCCGAACACCAATTTCGGTGTCCAGCGGGTCGAGGTCATGGAGGGTAATATCGGTTATCTGCGCATCACCGATTTCCACCATGTCGACATTGCCGGTCCGACCTATCAATCGGCCTTCCAATTCCTGTCGAACTCGGCGGCGCTGATCATCGACCTGCGCGGCAATCCGGGCGGGGAGGGTGCCTCGGTCGACGCGGTGCGCCGCTACGTACTGGGTCATGATGACTATCCGCGCCTTCGCTTCATCGATCGCCATGGCGTGGATCATTCGGATGAATGGTTCGGAGATTTCGAACCGCTCGACCTGCCGGTGCGATACGGCGAGGACAAGCCGGTCTATGTGCTGGTCGACCGGGAGAGTTTCTCTGCAGCCGAAGCCCTGTCCTACGGGCTTCAACAGGATGGACGCGCCGTGATCATCGGCGAGGCCACCGGCGGTGGCGCCAACCCGCCGGAGACGTTTGACCTGACCTGCCAGGTCCGGGCCTGGCTGCCGAACAAACAGCCGATCGACCCGCGAACCGGCACGAATTGGGAAGGCGTTGGTGTTCTGCCCGACATGGCCGGTGGCGAGGATGCGCTTGAGACGGCGCTGGGTGCAGCACGGGCTGCGATGGCCTCACGCTGAATCGGCGCCGGTCTTCTCGCCAAAGAGAAAAGCCCTCCCGACCGGGAGGGCTTTTATCATTCGCAATGCGTTTCCGGTTCAGCCGCGCTCGACCATGCGCATGAAGCGGTCGCGCAAGTCAGCATCCGTCTTGAAGGCGCCGGTGAAGCTCGACGTGATCGTCGAGACATTCGGGTGGTGTACGCCGCGGGTGGTCATGCACTGGTGCTTGGCGTCGATGAAGACGGCCACACCGCGCGGGTTCATCGCCTCGGTCAGGGCGTCGGCGATCTGTGCCGTCATCGTTTCCTGGGTCTGCATGCGCTTGGAGAAGATCTCGACAACGCGGGCGATCTTGGAAATGCCGACAACGGCATCGGTCGGCAGATAGGCAACGTGCGCCACGCCCATGATCGGAGCGAGGTGGTGTTCGCAATGGCTCTCGACGTCGATATTGGTCAGCATGACCATGTCGTCATAGCCCTGCACGTCCTCGAAAGTCTTGCCGAGGGCTTTCAGCGGATCATCGCGATAGCCGGCGAACCATTCCTCATAGGCCTTCACGACGCGCTTTGGCGTGTCGATCAGTCCTTCGCGAGCAGGATTGTCCCCTGCCCAGGAGATCAGCGTGCGGACGGCTTCCTCAGCCTCTTCGCGGGTCGGGCGGGTTTTTTCTGCAGCCATGCGTGCAGCCTCGGGCGTTACGGCGTCCATCGTCGTGGATCCTTTCGTTTTCGGGTCGCTTGTGCCGTATACGACGCAAACGTAGTTCCGGTTTCCGGATCGAGGCGAGCCGTCGCTATTTTTTCAGCCCGGGCCTGTCATCCATGTGTTTCGCGCGGGTGCGCTTCACGCTATTTAGGGCCTCCTGCGCGAATGTCCAATCTCGGACGCGCATGCAACCCATTCACTTTTTCGCCAAGACGCTACCAGAATTCGGGACAATACGATGTCTAGCCTCACCCTCTACGATACGATGGCGCGCCGCAAACGCCCCTTCGAACCGATCGATCCGGACCGGGTGACGATGTATGTCTGTGGCCCGACCGTCTACAATTACGCCCATATCGGAAATGCCCGCCCGCCCGTTGTTTTCGACGTGCTGCGGGCCGTGCTCGCGAATACCTATGGCGATGACGCCGTGGTGCTGGCTGCCAACATTACCGATATCGACGACAAGATCATGGCGGCCGCGCGCGAGGAGGGCGTTTCAATCGAGACGATCGCCTTGCGCTATGCCGAGATCTATCGCCAGGACCTGACCGGTCTGGGCATCCGGCCGCCCACGCTGGAACCCAAGGCGACCGAGCACATCCCGCAAATGATCGAGATGATGGAGCGCCTGATCGAGCTCGGCCATGCTTATGCGGCCGAAGGACATGTTCTCTTTTCCGTCAATTCATTCGACGGGTACGGCAAACTGTCCAAGCGTTCGACCGAGGACATGATCGCCGGCGCCCGCGTCGAGGTTGCTCCCTACAAGAAGGATCCGGGCGACTTCGTGCTGTGGAAACCGTCCAGCGAAGACGAGCCCGGCTGGGACAGCCCGTTCGGGCGCGGCCGGCCGGGTTGGCATCTGGAATGCTCGGTTATGGCTGAGACACATCTCGGAGAGACCATGGATATTCATGGTGGCGGCGTCGACCTCGTCTTCCCGCATCATGAAAACGAGATCGCCCAGTCGTCTTGCGCCCATGGCGGAAAGGCCATGGCGAACTACTGGCTGCACAATGGCTTTTTGAATATGGGCTCGGACAAGATGTCCAAGTCGATCGGCAATGTCGCGCTCATCCATGACCTTCTGAAAATCCATGAGGGCGAGGTCCTGCGCGCTGCGCTTCTGACCGCGCATTATCGTGCGCCGCTTACCTGGAATGCGGAATTGCTGACGAAGACACGCCGCTCGCTTGACCGGATCTATGGCATTCTACGCCGGCTCTCCGATGTCGAGGCGGCGGACGTGGAGGCGCCGGAGGCGTTCCTGTCCGCCCTGCATGATGACCTCAACACGCCCAAGGCCTTGTCTGAAATTTTCCAGATCACCGGGGCGGCCAACAAGGCCGAGACGGACGAGGCCCGCGCCACAGCGAAGGGCCAGCTCCTGGCGGCCGGCAAGCTGCTGGGCATCGCCCAGGGCGATCCGGATGCCTGGTTCGGCCTGTCCAGCCTCGCCCCGGAAGAACGTGCCGAGATCGATGAGCTGATCGCCAAACGCAACCAGGCCCGAGCCGACAAGGACTGGCCGACCGCCGATGCCGTTCGTGACGAGCTCACGGCGCGGCACATCCAGGTGGATGATGGTCCGGAAGGCTCGACGTGGCGAAAGGTGGAACCGGCATGAAACTGTTCGGATTCAACGTGATGCTGCAGGTTGAGGACGCGGTCGGACCTTGTTTCGTCACCTATGGTGTTGTCGCCGGCGACCAGGACCAGGCGGTCCTGCTCGCCAGCGGCGCTGCCCAGTCGGAAGGCTTCTGGTCCGTCGAGCTGGACGAGGCCTGGCAGGCCGATGACGGCGAGGACGGGGACCTGGGTGACGTGCCCGAGGTTCTCGGCCGGACCGAGCCTGTCTATCTCGACGAGGACGAGATCGACGCCTGATCACGACCGGGCTGCGTCGCGGTGACGCTGGCAAATCCTGCTCTGCTCGCTTAAATAGGTCTCACGATGAGTGATGATCTCTATTCCAGCGCCGTTCTCCGGCTTGCCGCGGATATTCCGCGTATCGGGCGTCTGCCGCACCCGACCGGGTCTGCGCGCAAGGTTTCGCGCCTGTGCGGATCGGAGGTCGAGGTCGATATCGCCATGCAGGGCCGCCGGGTTGCCGATCTCGCCCTGCGGGTGAAGGCCTGTGCGCTGGGCCAGGCGTCGGCCTCCATTCTGGGGCGAGCCGTGATCGGTGCCTCGGTGGAGGAATTGTCCCGGGCACGCGACAGTCTCAAGGCCATGCTGAAACAGGGTCATCCCGCGCCGAAGGGCCGGTTCTCCGAATTGCGCGTGCTGGAAAGCGCGCGGGCCTATCCGGCGCGTCACCAGTCCATCCTTCTGGCTTTCGAGGCGGCGCTCGACGCGGCGAAATCCGTGCGTTCGGCCACACCTGCAACCACACCGCTGACTGGCTAGGGCCGGTCGCGCCCGCCATGCCGGCGGGGTCTCGCGAACGGTCCGGAACCTCCTGAATGAACCCGAAGATTCATGCGGTCGCTGCCGCGCGTTTGATGTCTTAGGTGGACAGCGCGCGGTGCGGCGTTAAAAGGCTTGATTCCATATGTGTTCGAGCGAACGGACAGATCGGGCGAAGGGGCCTGTGGGATGGTTGATGGTCGGGCTGTTGCGCGGCTACCAGCTGACGCTCTCCCCCATCCTCTACGCTCTCGGAGTGCGCTGCCGTCATGAGCCGACCTGTTCGGCCTATTCGATGGACGCCATCCGGTCCCAGGGCGCCTGGCGCGGCTTCTGGCTGACGCTGGGGCGACTTGGCCGTTGCCGCTGGGGCGGGACGCACGGTTATGATCCGGCACCCCCGCAGCGTTCGAACGCACCGTGGTGGGCGGTCTGGCGTCTCCGGACGCCGCCGTCGCGACAAATGAGAGACAGCCTCCCGCCGGCCGATCGCGCCGACGACAAGGACTAGAGACTGATGATCAATGTAACGCTCCCTGACGGATCGATCCGCGAACTGGCCGATGGTGCATCGCCGATGGATCTGGCAGCCGGCATTTCCAAATCCCTCGCAAAGGCGGCGGTGGTCGCCAAGGTCAATGGCGAGGACTGGGATCTCACGCGCCCGCTGGAGGGTGATGCGGAAGTCGCCATCATCACGCGCAAGGACGATGAAGCCCTGGAAGTGATCCGCCACGACACGGCGCACATTCTCGCCCAGGCGGTCCAGGAACTTTTCCCGGGAACGCAGGTCACGATCGGTCCGTCGATCGAGGACGGTTTCTATTACGACTTCGCCCGCAACGAGCCCTTCTCGACGGAGGATTTCGAGGCGATCGAGAAACGCATGGCGGAAATCGTCGATGCCGACCTGCCCTTCGTGCGCGAGGTCTGGGATCGCAATGAAGCCATCGCGAAGTTCAAGGATATGGGTGAGGCCTTCAAGGCCGAGCTGATCGAGGACCTGCCCGAGAGCGAGCCGATCACGATCTATCGCCAGGGCGAATGGTTCGACCTGTGCCGCGGCCCGCACCTGCCCTCCACGGGCAAGATCGGCAAGGCCTTCAAGCTGATGAAAGTCGCCGGCGCCTATTGGCGCGGTGATCACCGCAATGCGCAGCTGCAGCGCATCTACGGCACGGCCTGGCTCGATGACAAACAGCTCAAGGCGCACCTGCACCGCCTCGAGGAAGCCGAGAAGCGCGATCACCGCCGCCTCGGCAAGCAGATGGAACTCTTCCACTTCCAGGAAGAAGCCCAGGGCCAGGTGTTCTGGCACCCGGCCGGCTGGACGCTCTACCGCACGGTGACGAGCTATATGCGCCGTCGCCTCGAGGACGCCGGTTACGTCGAGATCAAGACGCCGCAGCTGATGGACCGCAAGTTCTGGGAGGCCTCGGGCCACTGGGACAAGTACCGGGAGAACATGTTCATCTCCTCGATCGACCAGGAAGAAAAAGTCCTGGCCGTGAAGCCGATGAATTGCCCCTGCCACGTCCAGGTCTTCAACCAGGGCCAGAAATCCTATCGCGACCTGCCGCTGCGCCTCGCCGAATTCGGCTCCTGCCACCGTTATGAACCGTCCGGCGCGCTGCACGGTCTGATGCGGGTGCGCGGTTTCGTGCAGGATGATGCGCACATCTTCTGCACGGTCGAGCAGATCACGGAGGAGGTCACGGCCTTTTGTGAACTCCTGAAATCCGTCTATGCCGATTTCGGCTTCGAGGATGTGACGATCAAGTTCTCGGACCGTCCGGAACAGCGCGTCGGGTCCGACGAGGTCTGGGACAAGGCCGAGGAAGCCCTGCGCATCGCGGCGGAGGCCTCGGGCCTCGACTATGAGCACAATCCGGGTGACGGCGCCTTCTACGGTCCCAAGCTGGACTTCGTGCTGAAGGATGCGATAGGGCGTGAATGGCAGACGGGCACGATGCAGTGCGACTTCAACCTGCCCGAGCGCCTCGACGCCACGTTTATCGGCGATGACAGCGAGAAACACCGCCCGGTCATGCTGCACCGCGCGATCCTGGGCTCGCTGGAGCGTTTCCTGGGCGTTCTGATCGAGAACTATTCCGGCAAGCTGCCCTTCTGGCTGGCACCGCGCCAGGTCGTCGTCGCCACGATCACGTCCGACGCCGACGACTATGCGGAAGACGTCAAGGCGGCGATGAACAAGGCCGGCCTGCGCGTGGAAACGGATCTGCGTAACGAGAAGATCAACTACAAGGTCCGCGAACATTCGGTCGGCAAGATCCCGGTGATCGCCGTGGTCGGCCGCAAGGAAGCCGAAGAGGGCACGGTGGCCCTGCGTTTCCTGGGTGAGGGTGGCAAGAAACAGGAGGTTCTCTCCCTGTCCGACGCCATCGAACGCCTCGGTGCGGACGCCACGCCGCCCGATCTGCGTCGCGCGTAAGTCCGTCGCGGAGGCCAACTCGATGAAGCCAGGTGAGCGCAGGATAGGTATTGCAGGCGTTGCTGCCTTCCTGCTCTCCTTTCCGCTCGCGGCGGCCAGCGGTCTGATAATCGCGCCGCTGCTGGCGATCCTCGGCATGGTGGTCTTCCCGTTTGACCGCAAGACCTGGGCGCTGACCGGATCGATCTGGCCAGTCGTATTGGGCGGAATGTTTCTCGCTTGGGTGGGGCTGAGTTTTCTCTGGTCGCCGTACGATAATCCCGAACAGATTCCCAAAACTCTGCTGGGCGTGCCTCTCTATATCGTGTTCGCACTGAGAGTAGGCGGGCTGGAAGGCGTCTGGCGGGCCCGTGTGGAGGCGGCAATCATCTTCATGGTTGTCGCGCTTGGCCTGACTCTCATCGCCGAGATGATCACGGGCGGCTCCGCCACGATGAGTTTCAAAACAGCGATGGAGGACAATTCCGCCATCGATCTGGTCACGCTCGAACGTAATGTCGACCGCAGTCTCGGGCATGCGACCGCACCACTGGTTTTGCTCGCGGGGCCCGCTGGATTGCTGGCTTGGCGTGAAGGTGGACCCGTGATCGCCGGTCTTCTAATGACGATGTGCCTCGTCCTGGCCTTCTCGTTCAATACCGAGGTGAATGCCGCGGCGTTTTTGCTCGCCACCATTGCTGCAGGCCTGGCAGCATTTTGGCCGCGGAATGCCATGTCGATCCTGATCGGTGGCGTGGCCGGATTGTTGATGATTACCCCCTTCGTCGTTGCAGGGATTATCCAAGCCTTGCCGGAAGGCCTCGTCGAAAATCTGCCCTTGTCATGGCAATGGAGGCTCGAAATCTGGGCCTATACGAGTGATCTGATCCAACAGAATTTCCTGTTTGGTCATGGCCTGGATGCTTCGCGTCCAATCAATCAAACCGCTCCGCTGGAAGGTTACCAGATCGATTTGCTGCCGCTTCATCCGCACAATGCAGCTCTCCATATCTGGCTCGAGCAAGGCTTGGTTGGTGCGGCGTTGCTTGCCGGTGCGTTGGTCGCGCTCGGAGGTCGTATTGCAGGAGCGCCACGCCTATCGAGAATTCAAGCAGTTGCCATCGCCTGGGTCTTCACAAGCTATGTTTCGCTAGTATTCTTCTCCTACGGTGTCTGGCAGGAATGGCACCAGGGAGCTGTTGCTTTGGCTGTTACCGCGACATTGTTTCTCGGTGCGCAAAGAAAAGCGGGCTGATGTAGATTGAGACTGAGTGTTGTCACAGTGTCCTGGCGAACAGGACCGCACCTGATGGAGTGCGTCACGTCCGTGTTGTCAGCACCGGGGGTCGACGAGCTCGTACTGGTCAATCACGACAATCCTGAAGCCACCAACAAGGCGTTACGCGATCTCGCGGACGCCGAGCCGAAGTTCAAGCTGATCGAGACCGGTACCAATCTGGGTTTCGCCAAGGGGTGCAATATCGGTGCGCGGGAGGCGAGCGGGGATCTGGTCCTGTTCCTGAATCCCGACGCTGTTCTCGGCAAGGGCGTGGCTACGCGCCTGAAGGACTCGGCGCAGACCATGACCGGCAGTCCCTGGCTCATCGGTGCGTGTGTTCTGAATTCCGATGGCACAGAACAGCGCGGCGCGAGACGGGGCGAACTGACGCCTCGGTCAGCCATAATCAGCTTCCTCGGGCTGCAGCGTATCTTTCCAAACCTGCGCGGAATTCACCGCGAAGGGGAGATGATCCCTGAAGCCCTGCACACCACGCCAACCGTCTCCGGGGCCGCGATGATGATGGCCCGCGCCCAATTCCTCGAGATCGGCGGTTTCGACGAACAGTATTTCCTGCACGTCGAGGATATCGATATCTGCCGGGTGGTACGGAGACAGGGGGGCGCAGTCTGGTTCGAACCCCGGGCCAGCGTGTTGCACTACGGCGGCACCAGCAAGTCCAATCCCTTCAAGGTCGAAACCCACAAGGCGTCGGGTTTTGTGAAGTATTTCTGGAAATTCTATACGGCACCGCTGGAACGCGTGGCGACGATATTGATGATCCCGCCGATTTTCGGTGCGATCTGGGGTCGCGTCGCCTGGTTGTGGGTCCGCGGCACGGTGTCAGACCTGCTGCGCGGGCGGGAGGCGACCACTCGCCTCAATCGCATCCGCCAGCAACGCGACCGGCATGTGACGACACGTGTATTGCGCGACAGCGAGGCCGAGAACCCAGCCCGCTCGCCCAGCGATCGCGATCAGGACTGATCAGGCCGGAAACCCACCTGCTTTCGACAAGGCTGAATCCACCGGATGGCCCAGCCCGTCCGACTCCAGCCATTTGGCGGTGTGGATCATCTTGTCCAGATCAATTCCGGTCTCGAATCCGGCCCGGTGCAGCATATAGACGACGTCTTCGGTTGCGACATTACCGGTGGCCGCAGGCGCAAAGGGACAGCCGCCGATACCGCCGCAGGAGGCGTCAATGACATCGACACCATTGTCGACGGCGGCATAGATGTTTGCCATCGCCGTATTGCGGGTGTTGTGGAAGTGCAGGCGTAGCTTCATATCGCCGGACTGCTGGCGGACCAGGTCAATGACCCTCGCCACTTTCCAGGGATCAGCGACACCGATCGTGTCGCCCAAAGCAAACTCCACGGCTCCGGCGGCGCGGGCCCGGGCGGCGAGCTCGCCCAGGATGACTGGATCGACTTCACCGTCGAAGGGATCGCCAAACGCAACCGAGACCGTCACCGAGACCGGCACGCCCTCGTCATGGGCCAGGATGGCGATCTTGTCGAAGAGATCGGCGGTCTGTTCCGGTGTGGCGTTCTGGTTCTTCAGCCCGAAACCCGGCGAGGCCACCATCACGTAATTGACCTCGTCGCACCGGGCATCGAGCGCCCGGCGCATGCCGCGCTCATTCAGGGCGAGGCCGATATATTTCACCCCGACCTCGCGCGGAACGAGATCCATCACCTCGGGACTGTCGGCCATGGCCGGCACGAGTTTGGGATGCACGAAACTGGCCGCTTCCATGCGGCGCACACCGGCATTGATCAGGCGCCGCACGAATTCGATTTTCGTGTCCGTGGGCATGAGGACCGGGTCGTTCTGCAGGCCATCACGAGGCCCGACTTCAACGATCTCAATCTTGCGGGTCATTGGACGCCTCCGCAGCGCAGCGTGTGAAAAGGATTACCAGCGTTGTGTCGTCACCGCGGGAGTAGTTGGTGCCAGCGGCGAGGCCCTGGTGGCAAACTCCGAGCGGATTTTGGTCGGCCGGCAATGGCCATTGCAGCCAGCTCGGACCAATGCCCTGATCAATTAGATCCTGCACCGACCCCACATAACTTTCGCGAACCGCGTCATCCCGCGACAGGTCCAGCACAACCATGGTCGGTTCGTCCCGGCTCATGGCGAAGGCCATGACTTCCTCTGCCGTCCCCAGCATCGTGTCGGTGCCCAGCGAGAAGACCAGGCTGGGTTCGGTATAGCTCGACGCCGTGACGATCTCGCGCGCGGGCACGCCAGTGATCGTGTCGGAGTATTCCCGCGCTGCTCGCACCTGGTCGGCCAGGCGTACGGCATAGGCGTTCGGCAAGGCGGTCGTGCGGGCCATGACATGCCAGCCAAGGCCAGCTGAGACCGCCAGAACTAACGCCAGAACCGCACCGCGTGCCTGCGCCATCAGGGCCGCGGCAGCCAGCATGGCGAACAGGATCGCGCCGGAGAGAATGATCGCGATTGCGTTCATGTCTGGCTCCAGCTGGAAGCCGCCCTGGAAACCACCCAGCGAGAGCCGGACCGCATCCCAGCTGGCCGGGTTGGACCACATGATCGCCATGCCCGGCACGAGTATCGCCCAGACCAGAGCGGCAAAGCCGAACAGGCCTAGACTGATGCGGGACGGCCAGGCGCTCTCGCGCGTGGTCTGCATCAGCCCCCAGCCCGCGATCAGGGCGAGGGCGGGATAGGTCGGCAGGACATAGTGCGGCAGTTTGGTGGAGGTGAGTTCGAAGACCAGCCAGGTCGGCACGACCCAGCACACCAGGAAGCGCGCGGCATCGGCGGCGTGATTGTCGATCTTCAGGCGCAGCGTGGACCAGACGCGGCCGATGCCCTGCCCGAGGAAGAGCGTGGCGGGAAAGAGAAACAGCGGCAGGAGAAGCAGGTAATAGCCCGGCAGGCCGCCATGGCGTTCCTGCTCGTCGCCCACCTTGCCCAGCATGTCCTGGCCCAGGCTCTCGCGCAGGAAATCCCCGCCGGTGGCGTGCTGGATGGCCAGGAACCAGGGCACGAAAATCGCGATCGCCAGCAGCGGACCCGGGATAAAAAGCAGGGGTTTCATCCAGTTCAGCCGGCGCTCCCAGATCGCAAGAGCAATCAGGGTCAGACCGGCGACCATGGGCGTGATCGGTCCTTTAATGAGCAGGCCCAGACCGATGCCGAACCAGAAGATCATCGAGGTCCGCCAGCCGCCATCGCCGGATCTCAGATTGGCCAGGGCCGCCATCGACAATGTCGTCGCACCGGCCAGCATGGCGTCGGTCTTGGCGATCCCGCCTTCGAACCCCAGCAGCATGGTGGCAGCAAACAGCACAGACCCGGCAAAGGCCGCCTCGCGCCCGATCAGCCTGATCCCGCCCCAGAAACAGGCGAGGGCGGCCATGATCACGCCAAGCACGGAGGGAATGCGGTAGGCCCAGATCTGCCGGTCCTCGACATCGGAAACCAGCCAGACCGTGGCCGCCTGCATCCAGTAGATGCCGGCGGGTTTCTTGTTCCGGGCCTCGTCCATGAAACGGATATTGATGAGATCGCCCGTCTCGAGCATTTGCGAGGTCGCCTGGGCGTAGCGGCTCTCATCGCGATCGATCGGCGGCATGGTGAAAATGCCGGCAATGGCCGCCAGGGCGGCGATCAATCCGATAATCACATAGGCGCGGACGCCCTCAGCGAGCTGGGTCATGAACCCCTCCGAATGACGCAAGGCGCAGAAATCCCTCGCGTCGTGTGCAGAACCCGGTATGTAACGGGGCAGAGATGTTACGCAAGCTCAAGCAGACATACCCATGAGCCAAATACCCGATATTTCTGTAGTCGTGCCCGCCTATAACGAGGCCGGCAATGTCGTGCCGCTGGCCCGCGAGATCGCTGAAGCCCTCGCAGGACGCAATTTCGAGATCATCTTCGTCGACGATTGCTCGACCGACAACAGCCGCCAGGAATTGATCGACGCCAAGACGGAACTCCCGATGCTGCGTGTCGTGGCTCACCGGCATAATGCCGGCCAGTCGCGCTCGGTGCGGACCGGGGTGATGCATGCCCGCGGCAGCGTGATCTGCACGCTCGACGGTGATGGCCAGAACCCGCCGGAAAACCTGCCGACCGTGGTAGATGCCCTGATGCGCGAGGACGCGCCGGAAAACCTGGCCCTGGTCGGCGGTGACCGCTCCGCCAATCGCCAGGACAGCGGCTGGAAGAAATTCGCCTCGCGCTTCGGCAATGGCATCCGCAAGCGGATGCTGAACGATGATTGCAATGATACGGGCTGCGGTCTGAAGGCCTTCAAACGGGACGCCTATCTGCAACTCCCGTTTTTCGATCACCAGCACAGATTTCTCCCCGCTCTGATGAATCGCGAGGGATTTGTCTGCGAATTCAGACCCGTCACCCATCGTCACCGGACCATCGGCGCTTCGAAATACACGAATTTTGGCCGTCTTTTCGCCTCTTTGACAGACATGATGGGGATGATGTGGTTAAATTCCCGGGCGCGTAACCCGCGCGGGAGTGATGAATTCTAGGGGCTTGCCGCGATAGGACCACTGAGCGCGAGCCCCGGAGAGGGAAAGGAAGACGATATGGCCGGTGGTGGGGATAACGGCATGTTGTTGGGTATGATGGCCGCCAATCGCGCACAGCGGGGTGGTCGTACTAAGGGGGATGGATCCTTGTTCAATGTATTTCCGCTGATGATTATTCCGGTGATTGCCTATGCGGCCGTCGCCACTCTGATGGGTGCCGACATGTCGACGGGCGTGTTCACGGTGCCGATGGTGAATGGCGAGCTCCAGCTCTCCAAGGGTGATGTCCTCATCATCCTGGGCATGCTCACCCTCTTCATCGAACTGATCAAATCCGCCGGTTCGGGCACGGCGACCATCGTCAATCACGGTCTCTCCATGGCCGTGTTCGTGGTCTGCCTCGCGCTCTTCCTTCTGGTCGGCATGTTCGCGACCTCGGCCTTCTTCCTCATCACGCTCATGACGCTGATGGATACGGTGGCCGGTTTTGTCGTCACGATCGTGGCTGCTCGCCGCGACCTGGCCGTGGGCGGCGAAGCCTAGCGCTTCCACCCAACGCACCAAGACAAGCGCCGCCTCCGAAAGGGGGCGGCGTTTTTCGTTTGAGCCGGGCGTGACCCGGATCTCGTCATCGATGATCTAGAAAATCACGAACACGACGGCGGCGCCGATGGCCACATCGCACCAGAAGCCGAACTTTGTGGAGCTGACGACACGGTCGATCATGCGCAACGCTCCATGCTCGGGCGATTGCTGACCGGGCCGGTCGCGGCCTGGGCATAGGTAAGGTGATAGCGCTGCAGCTCGCTGGTCTCGGCGCGGATGCCGCGCTTGGGATTGCCGGCGATCACCTGGACCATGACCTCCGTCGCAGCGTTGCGCGCCCGATACGTCGTCTTCGCACGGGGCTTGGACGGACGCGGGGTCGGGACAGGAACCAGGGCGCGGCTCTGCTGCGACGGACGATCATTGGCACCGCGCGCGTCGGCCGCCGGCTGTACGCGCCGGGCGGTCGGGGTCGGGACAGAGTGCGTGCGGATCATGGTCATACCCGGTCATTCGCAAGGCCGATGCCAAGTCTTAATGAGGAGTTAACCACGATTCTGGGCGGTTCAAGCCCTTATCAGGCCTGAATCCACGCCGGATTGTCCCGGCAGGTCCTGCCGGTGGGTCAAAATGATACCAAAGTGTTAACGCGGCCGGCTCGATGCGGGCCGCATGTCTGGCTGACCTATTTCTTCTCGTTGAGAAGCTGGTCGAGCTTGGCACGCATGGAGTCGAGTTCCTCTCGCATGCGGGAGATATCCTCGCCCTCTTCGGCAACCGGTGCGGCTTCCGGCTTGGCCTCGGGCGAGGCCGGGGCCTCGGCGTCCGCTGTCGCGGTGAAGGGCGTGAACATGCGCATCGCCTGGCCGAACATTTCCATATTCCGGCGGGTCGCTTCTTCCATCATCGTCATGGAGGCTTGCGGAGAGGTCATGGCCTCGGTCATCCGCGCGCGCATCTCTTCCTGCTGTTGCGCGAAATTATTCATCGACATTTGCAGATAGCCCGGCACCACGCTCTGCAGGCTGTCGCCGTAGAAGCTTATCAGTTGGCGCAGGAAGTCGACCGGCAGGAGATTGGCGCCGCGGCTCTCTTCCTCGAAAATGATCTGGGCCAGCACGCCGCGGGTCAGGTCCTCGCCCGACTTGGCATCGACAACCTGGAAGTCCGTACCGTCCTTCACCAGATCACGCAGATGGTCCAGCGTGACGTACTGGCTGGTGGACGTGTCGTAGAGACGACGGTTCGCGTACTTCTTGATCACGATCATGCTGTTCTGCCTCACGATGCGGCACGCCGCACAAAATGTCCCTTGCGCGTCATTTCGCGCTTGCGGCGAAAACGCATAGCCGGAATCCCTCGACAACGCGCCTTGCCTGCTCCATTAGGGGTTTACGCGCTTATGGTGGTCTGCTGCAAGCGCGAAAGGGATTGGGCCCATCGTCTTGATGTAATTGCGGGGAACGCAAATGGCACGCACAGCATTGGTTACGGGTGGTACGCGCGGCATCGGTGCCGCAATCAGCCTCGCGCTCAAGGAAGCCGGGCACACTGTGGTCGCGAATTACGCGGGTAATGAGGAAAAGGCGAAGGCCTTCACCGAAGAAACCGGCATCGCGACGGTCAAGTTCGACGTTGGTGATTACGAAGATTGTGTCCGCGGTATCGCGGCGGCCGAAGAGGCTGCCGGTGCCCCGATCGAGATCCTCGTCAACAATGCGGGCATCACGCGGGACGGCATGTTCCACAAGATGACGCCGGAACAGTGGAATGACGTGATCCGCGTGGATCTGACGTCCCTGTTCAACATGACGCGTCCGCTGATCGACGGCATGCGCGAGCGCGGCTGGGGCCGCATCGTCAACATTTCCTCCATCAACGGCCAGAAGGGCCAGATGGGCCAGGTGAATTATTCCGCCGCCAAGGCCGGCGTGATCGGTTTCACCAAGGCGCTCGCCCAGGAAACGGCGCGCAAGGGCATCACGGTCAATTGTGTGGCTCCGGGCTATATCAATACCGAGATGGTGGCCGCCGTTCCGGAGAATGTACTGCAGTCCATCATTGGCGGTATTCCGGTCAACCGGCTCGGCGAAGCTGAAGAAATTGGCAAATGTGTCAATTACTTGTGCTCGGATGATGCGGGCTTCATGACCGGGTCGGTCCTGTCCATCAATGGCGGCCAGTACATGGCTTAACGCATTCGACGGGAATGTGCCCCAAAATCGCCGTGATGGGGGTAACAATACCGGTCGGGATGACGCGTTGGATAATTGCCATAGTGACCGCGGTGGTATTCGCGAGTGCCGCGACGGGGGTTCAGAACCCGTTGCGGGATCGCCTGCTGCGCAATGACCGGTCGGAAGAAGCGATCGGCTGGTTCCAGCGTGCCGATACGGGCGAATTCTTCCAGTTCGACCGGTCGGCAACGCCGGCACTCCTGCGCGAGCGCGATGATCCGTCTTCGGAAGTCTTCGTTCTCTTTGCCAACCGGGCTCCCGGAGGTGGCACCGCCTACGTGACCGATACCGGTTATGAATTGCTGCGCATCACCGGTCTTGGTGGGGCGACCTATTTTCCGGTCGATGCCCCCAATGGCGTAATCGCGGAATATGCCAGCCCGGCCGGATCGCTTGCGCCGACACCGCGCTCGCCCGAGGAAGTCCGCCGCCAGGCCGAGGATCTGGCAAATGAATTCGCCGACCAATTCAATCGCGATATCGCCGTCGACTACGCCCCCGCGCCCCGCGCGGGTCTGGGCGTGCAGTATGACGCGCTGCAGATGATGATCCTGGCCATGCAGACGCTGCCGGACCGCCGCCGAACACGCGGTATCGACCGGATCTCGCTACAGATCGGCAGCCAGCCCGCCGCCTACCGGCAAGATGATGCGCTTGTCGTGGAGATCGCTCCGGAATTCGGCTTTGCCGGTCGTCCCTCTTCGGCGCTGATCATCCAGGCCATCATGGGCGACGACGTCTAGTCAGCCAGGTCCTGCCCGGGCTCCCAGCCCTCCGGCGCCATCTCGAAACCCGCGAACTCGAATCCCGGTGCAACTGTGCAGCCGACGAGTGTCCAGTCCCCGGTCGAGCGCGCGCTCTGCCAGGCGCCGGTCGGAACGATGCCCTGCGGGCGTTCGCCGCCAGGCACGTCGGGGCCCAGTCGTAGGGTCTGGCTCACCACGCCATCCTCGCTGATACCGAGTTCGAGCGGTGAACCCGCATGCCAGTGCCAGACTTCCAGCGCGTCCACACGGTGCCAGTGCGAGCGCTGCCCGGCCTCCAGCAGATAGTAGATCGCTGTAGAGCGTGCCCGGCCGTCTGGCCCGTCGACATCGCGCCAGGTCTCGACATACCAGCCGCCTTCGGGATGGGGCTGCATTCCCAGCGTCTCGATGATCTCCTGTGCCCGGCTCATGGATCAGAAATTGTCCTTGCGGCGCCGGATCTCGGCGAACACGTCTTCATCGGCGGCATCGGCCAGGCCCAGATGGGCGCGAATACCGGGATCGCCGGCGCGCAGGAAGGGATTGGTGGCCTTTTCCGCGCTGATTGTAGTGGGAACGGTAGGCTCGCCGCGGGCCCGTTCCGCCTTGACGCTTTCCGCATAGGCCTGGAGGTCCAGATTGTCCGGGTCGACTGTCAGCGCGAAGGCGGCATTGGCCTCGGTGTATTCATGGGCGCAATAGACGGTCGTCTCGTCGGCCAGCTTCATCAGGCGCGAGAGCGAGTTCCACATTTCCGCTGGCGTACCCTCGAACAGGCGTCCGCAGCCCAGCGCGAAGAGCGTGTCCCCGACGAAGGCCACGCCGTCCATGGCGAAGTGATAGCAGACATGGCCCAGTGTATGGCCCGGGGTGAAGATCACCTTGGCCTTGTGCGAACCCAGAGAGACGATGTCGCCGTCGGACACTTCCACATCAATGTCCGGAATGCGGTGCGCGTCGTAGGAGGGCGCCACAACTTTCGCCCCCGTCGCGACCCGGACCATGTCATTGCCGCCCGCATGATCCCAGTGGTGATGCGTGTTCCAGATCTGGGTGATCGTCCAGCCTGCCGTTTCGGCCTCCTGCAGGATCCTGTCCGCGTCCGGCGTGTCGATCGTCGCCGTCTCGCCGGTCTCGGGGTCATGGACGAGGAAACCGTAATTGTCCGACAGGCAGGGAAACTGGCGTATAAGAAGTTCGCTCATTGTGGCGTCCATCGATCCGAGGCAGGGTAGTCTTGAACCGTCTGTTTAGGCCGGAATCGCGGAGATTGCCTAGTGCGGCGTGATGCCCTTGATCTTGATCGTTTCTATCGCAGCCGCCAGGGGCGGGCTGCGCGCGGCATGATCCTGCGGCGTCTGCAGGCGCTGTGGCCGGATGTTCGAGATCTGGACATGCTGGGGATCGGCTTCGCGGCCCCTTATCTGGACACCTATCGGGGCGATGCCCGGCGGACAATCTCCTTCATGCCGTCCGGCCAGGGCGCGGTGATCGAGACCGAGACCGCCTCGACGAGCGTGCTGGGTGACGAGACCCATCTTCCCTTTCCCGAGGCGATGTTCGATCGCCTGCTGATGATCCACGCCTTGGAGGAAGCGGACAGCCTGCCGGCGCTCCTGCGCGAGAGCTGGCGGGTCCTGGCACCGGAAGGCCGTGTCGTGATCGTCACGGCGGCGCGCTCGGGGATCTGGGCCTGGCTCGACTCGACCCCGTTCGGACATGGCCGGCCGTTCTCGCGGGCGCAATTGTCCAGCCTGCTCGATTCCGCCCTGTTCGAACCGACCGCCTGGGCCCGCGCACTCTACGCCCCGCCCTGGCGCTGGAGCACCGGACCGAAAACCGCGGAAGTCTGGGAAAAGGCAGGGGAATCTGCGTGGGCCAGCCTGGGCGGTGTGCTGATGGTCGAGGCGGTGAAGCGAACAGCGGCGGTACATCCCCTGCCGGCAACTGCGCGCGCCCGTCGAACAGGCCTTGAAGGAGAGGCAAAGCCCGCGCTATCTCCTCGCGAGACGTCCGAAGAAACCTAGAGAGCTGAGGCTGAACATGGCTATCGAACCGCGCGCAGGCATTCTGGATATTCGTCCCTACAAGCCGGGTGCCGCGGATGCGCCGGGCATTGCCGATCCAATCAAGCTCTCCTCGAACGAGAACGCGCTGGGCTGTTCCGAAGCCGCCGCCGAGGCGCTGAAGGCCGCGGCCGGCAAGCTCTATCTCTATCCCGATGGCGGCGCGACCAAGCTGCGCGACGCGATCGCCGAGGCCGAGGGCCTGGAAGCCGACAACATCGTCTGCGGTTGCGGTTCCGATGAGATTCTGCAGCTGCTCGGCCGGGCCTATCTCAATCCCGGCGACAAGGTCGTGCAGTCCGAATACGGCTTCCTCGTCTATCGCCTGGTCGCCATGCAGAGCGGTGCCGAACTGGTGATCGCGCCGGAGAAGGACTACCGGACCGATGTCGACGCGCTGATCGAAGCCGCCGGCGATGATGCCAAG
Source organism: uncultured Maricaulis sp. (assembly GCA_965228215.1). Classification (GTDB taxonomy): domain Bacteria; phylum Pseudomonadota; class Alphaproteobacteria; order Caulobacterales; family Maricaulaceae; genus Maricaulis. Next base: position 1,836,500 of record OZ245800.1, read on the forward strand.
ATCGTCTTCCTGGCCAATCCGAACAATCCGACCGGTACTTACATTCCGGACTCCGAAATCCGCCGTCTGCGCGATGCCCTGCCGCCGACCACGCTGCTGGTGATCGACGCGGCCTATGCGGAATTCGTGCGCGACGAGGCCTATTCCGCCGGCGTGGAACTGGCCCGTGAACGCGATGACGTCGTGATGACGCGTACCTTCTCCAAGATCCACGGCCTTGCCGCATTGCGTCTGGGCTGGGCGTATGGCTCGCGCGCCATCATCGATGTGCTCAACCGGGTCCGTGGCCCGTTCAATGTAAACCTGCCGGCCATTGATGCCGGTATCGCCGCAATCCACGACCGGGACTTCATGAAGCGCTCGGTCGATCACAATGACGAATGGGTTGCCACGATGACCCAGCAGATCCGTGGCATGGGCCTCGAGGTCACGCCCAGTGTCTGCAATTTCGTGCTGGTGCATTTCCCGGACACGCCGGGCAAGACCGCAGCCGAGGCCGATGCCTTCCTGACGTCGAAGGGATTGATCGTCCGGCCCGTCCTGCCCTACGGACTGCCCAACGCGCTGCGCATCACGATCGGCAAGGCGGACGAGAACCGCCAGCTGATGGATGCGCTTCGGGAATTTGTTGGCGCCTAGGGCGGCGTATCAGTTTTCCAGATCGCCGAGGCGGACAGGTCCGAGATAGATACCGCCATCGCGGATGCGGAAGGGCAGTGACACGCCGTTCTCGCTTCGCGGTGCCAGCATGGTGGCAAGCCGCAGGGCCTGTTCATTCTCTTCTTCCACGAGACCGCCGCGCACCAGGGCGTCGGCGAGGGCGTCCGGATCGGCGATGCTCAGCGAGAGCCGGCCATCCGGACGGGCCTGCCGGTCCAGCGTGAAATCACCGGCGCCGGTCACGTGGGCCGGACCCCATTCAAGTTCGGCTTGATCGATCAGCAGCTGGCCGTTCGTCCGGCTCCAGGCGGCGGCGTCACCATCCCGGGCAAGTGCCGACCACTGGGTCACGGTGATGTCGAGACGCGCCAGGGCAGCGCGATCGCCGAAGGCGCGGCTGATCTGCGGCTCCAGCGCCTCGGCGCCGACACCCAGCCCGTTGGCTTCTAGTCGCATGCGCAGGCTGTCGCCTTCTTCGACCTGACCGGTCATGCGCAGCATGTCGATCGACCGCAGGTCGGAAGGCGGTCCGGAAATCGTGTTGACGACCAGGTTTTCCAGCTCGGCGCCGACCCGGATCGTCTCACCGTCTTCATTACTGACAAGACTGATCCGTGCACCATCGGCATTCAGCTCGAACACGCTGCTCGCCTCGGCATTCGTCTCGACGAGCATCGGTCCGTCGAACTGCACGATCCAGTGCGTGAAATCATAGGGCAGTGCGTTGGCGTTCAGGGTTTCCCAGCGGGCATGCCAGCCGCCATCCATGGCCGGCGCGCGGATGTCGGGCGAACTGGCTTGGATCTGGAAGCGGTAGGGAAAGCCGACGACGCGCAGATCGGCATAGTCGATCTCGTAACCGGCGGCCTCCTGCTCGGAGATCCATTCGGCGACTTCGATGTGGATGACCGAGCGCGCATAGAACCAATAGCCGGTATAGATCGTCAGAAGACTGACAATGCCAATAATTACGAAAAGATACGTCCCGCGAATTCTCACGCCGGCACTCCTGTTGCTTCAGAAGAGGCCTCGTCATCAAGCAAGGCATCTGAAGCTGTACTAATTCTCTTGTGCAATACTTCCATGAAGGATGCCTTGTCGAGTCCCGGAGGAATGGGTTCGAGGAATTCGACCACGATCTTTCCGGGTTTGCGCAGGCCGCAATAATTCGACAGGTGAACACCGGAATTCAGGGCAACCGGTACACACGGCACTTTCATGGAATTGTAGAGCCCGATCACGCCGGGCTTGAGATCCGGATTTTCGCCGGGCTGGACCCGCGTGCCTTCCGGGAAGATCAGCACCTGGCGGCCTTCCGCGGCACGGGTGGCAGCGTCCTTGAGCATTTTGCGCAGGGCCTTGGCGCCGCCCTTGCGATCAAGACTGATATTGCCGAGCTTGACTGCGAACCATCCGAAGAAAGGCATGTAGATCAGCGACTTCTTCAGGATGATAGCCGGGTCCGGGAGAATGCCCCAGAAGGCCAGGGTCTCCCACATGCTCTGGTGTTTCGACGCGATCAGCGCACCGCCCTCGGGCAGGTTTTCGCGGCCTCGGACTTCAAAGGTCACGCCGCAGATGACGCGCAGTCCGAACCAGATGATCGACAGGTAAAGGCGCAGCAGGCTGCGCGCCCAGCTGCGCGGGCCCAGCAGAAGCGGCGTGCCCAAGAGACCGATGATCACCATCATGCCGTACATGAAGATGTAGAAGAGGACGGAACGGATCAGCGTCATGACGGCGTGTCTCCGTCACCGGCGAAACGCGTGCCCAGCCAGACCGTGGCGAATTTCGCGTATTCCTGCAGCCAGAGACGTGCGGCGGCGGGATCCTGCCAGGGCGGCGACGTGCGCACCGGGTAGGGGATGAGGTCGATATTCGGCATGGCGGTTTTCATTTCGATCAGGCTGCGCGGCAGATGATAGTCCGAGGTGACGATGATCAAGCTCGTAAAGCCGTTGGCCCGGACCCATTCTGCAGTTTCCCGCGCATTGCCCACCGTGTCGGCGGCTTCGCGTCCGAGTTCGACACAGCAATCATACTGGCCCGCGGTGAGCCCGGTATAGGGTCGCAGATCCCCGCTGGCGACCGAGGGATGCACACCCGAGATCAGGATGCGCGGGGCCTGGCCCTGCTGCAGGATTTGTCCGCCAGCCGACAACCGGCCCTCATCGCCGGTCAGGATGACGATAGCATCGGCCTGTTGCGAGGCATCGGGTGTGTCGTAACCGGACACGGTTCCCGCCCAGGAGCCGAAGCCGATCAGTGCCAGGACGACCACGACAAACGCCACGAGGCGCAGAATGCCGCCGCTGCGCTCAGTCATCGTCCTGCTCCGGGGTGTGACATGCCTGATCCTTCATCGGGTCCCTGCGAGTCTGTCCGCAAGACCCGTGCCCAGCTTGGGCCTGATCGTGACCGATTTATGGTGTTCACCAGCGCCCCCGCAAATCGGTTGCCACAGCGAGGCGCGCCGACACGGCTGATGTCAGCCCGGCCAGAACTGGCGCGATCACCAGGAGCGCGATCTCGAAGGGTTTCATCGCCAGTTGCGGCAGGAAGAAACTGGAATTCGCGGGTGCATCTCCCAGTCCGACCAGAAGCGAGACCAAAGCCGCGAAAAACGCTCCTGTCGCCCCGGCCTTGAGACCGAGCATGAAAAAGCGGCGCTCGAACAGGCCCGCGATGAAACGGTCCTCGGCGCCCGACAGGTGCAGGGCGTCGATCACCTCGATCCGGGCGGCCAGGCTGGCGCGGGCTGCGAAGGCGACGACCGCGGCGGCGGCGCCCGCCAGCAGGGCGAGAAGCGATATGCCCAGGGTCTGCGCCGATCGGGCAGCGCGCCTGACAGCGCCCGCCCAGCGCGAATGATCATCAACGGTCGCGGCAAGCCCTTCTGCATCCAGCGCTGTCTGGATGGCGTCCCGGGCTGCGGGTGCGGCGGCCTCGAGCTCGACCTCAACCAGCAGGGGCAGGGGCAAGTCATCGGGCAGATTGCCGGATCCGATCCAGGGCGACAGCAATTGTTCGGCATGAGCGCGGTCCCGAGCGATCGCCTCGGCAACACCGGGGATATGCGAAGCGAGTTCTGCCGCGCGGACGGCATCGGCCTCGGGATCGCGTCCGTCGACCGGCCGGATCTGGATGGTGAGACTGGTCTCGAGATCCGATGTCCAGGCCTGGGCCGACAGCCAGGCCCCGCGTGCGCCCAAGGCCGCGATACAGGCCAGGAAGACCAGGATGGCTGCCACCAGGAAGAGCGGGCGGTCACGACCGGTGTCGGGCGGCAAGAGGGCTGTCGACCGGTCCGGCGGAGGCGGTAAGGCGCTGTTACTCATCACGCCCTCCGTCCTCGTCGTCCGGAGTATCCGGTTCGCTGGCATTCGCCACCGCATCGTCCGGGGTTTCGCGGTCCGGTATTGCGGGCGGTTCGCCCAGATCGGGAGCCGGGATTTCCGCGCCTTCCAGGCTGGCGGCCTCGGCTTCCTCGCGGGCCCGGGCGCGCTCGGAGCGCGAAGCCCTGAAATGCAGGTGTCCGTTGGACAGGGTCATTACCGGAGCGTCGATCATGCGGACGAGCTGAAGGTCGTGTGTCGCGATGATCACGGTCGTGCCCAGCTTGTTCAGTTCCACGAACAGCCGCAGCAAGCGCATGCCCATTTCCGGGTCCACATTGCCGGTCGGTTCGTCCGCAATGAGGATTTCCGGCTGGCCGACGACGGCCCGCGCGATTGCGACACGCTGTTGTTCACCGCCGGACAGGGTTGCGGGCGGCGCTGCCATCTTGTCGCCGAGGCCGACCCAGGCCAGCAATTCCGCGACGTCTTCGGCATAATCCGACCGTTTCTTTCCGGCTACCCGCAAGGGCAGGGAAACATTGTCGAACACGCTGAGATGATTGAGTAATCTGAATTCCTGGAAGACCACCCCGATGCGCCGCCGGATCATCGGCAATTCCTTGCGCGACAGGCTGGCCGCATCGCGTCCGAAATAGCTCACCAGACCGCGCGAGGGTTTGGCGGCCAGATAGATGAGTTTCAACAGCGAGGATTTGCCCGCGCCGGACGGTCCGGTGAGGAATTGGAAAGATCCGCGTGGTAACTCAAAGGAGAGATCGCGCAGCACTTCCGGACCGCGTCCATACCGCATCCCGACATTGTCGAAGCGGACTACCGGTTCCGGAGCGGTGTGCGGAGATTGTGTAACCCTCGGGTCGATGGATGACCTCCACTGGCACGGGACTAGAGCGTAAGGCGGTGGCGACTCAGATGAGCATAGTACTCAGCTGTCCGTCATGTTCCACGAAGTATCGCGCCAATCCGCAGGCGATTGGTGCGAATGGCCGTCGTGTGCGCTGTGCCTCCTGCTCGCATGTCTGGACGGCCGAACTCGACGATCCCGCCGAACTGCCGACGCTGGAGCCCGCCCCGGTTGAAGCCGAAGTCACTCAGCCTGAAGCCGAGCCCGAGGTCAAGGAACCGGTTGCGGCCTATCGGGCCCGGCAGGAAGCCAAGCGCCGGACCATGTCTGCCGCCGTCGCTGGTGGCGCCTGGGGTGCACTTGTCGCCGCCTGGGCGCTGATGCTGGTCGGGGCCTGGTTCTTCCGCGTCGATATCGTCAATGCGTGGCCGCAATCCACATCCGCCTACGCAGCCGTCGGTGTCGATGTGAACCCCTATGGTTTCGAGGTCGGCGAGCTGACAATCACCCGCGAGAGCGAGCATGGTGTGCCGCTGCTGATCATCGAGGGTTCGATCCGCAATTTCGACCGCCGCCGGCGTGATGTGCCGGGGGTTCGGGCCATTCTGCGTGACGAGGAAGCGCATTCGCTGCTGGAATGGAATGTGGCGCTGGACGAAACCTCGATCCGGGCCGGCGAGACCCTGCATTTCCGCACGATCGCCAGCGATCCGCCGCCGGCTTCCGCGGAAGCCGAGATCACCCTCGTGGACGCCGCAGCGCATCACGCGTCCGAGCCGGCCGAACAGGTCGCTGCAGACGAGTCCCACGCAGCGGATGACGCCCACCACTGATTGACTTCCAGAATGAGAAATGGCGACCGGATCTCTCCGGCCGCCATTCCTAGTCGGCTGTTTTCGCCGTGGTCTCACCCATCAGCGTGTCGAGCAGGGCCGGCAGGCCCGCACCCTTCGCCGTCTGGTGCACATCGATGCGTCCGACCTTGTCGGTCAGGCGTTCGAGCGCTTCGAGTTCCTTCAGACGCATCAGCGTCGGATGGTTCTCCATGAGACGCGCGGTGTTGAGCAGGCTGCGGGTGGCAGCCGTTTCCTCACGCCGGCGGATTAGGTTGGCTTCAGCGGCTTTCTCCGCCTCGACAACCTGGTTGAGCAGATCGCGCATATCACCCGGCAGGATGATGTCCTTGATCCGTACTTCACCGACCTCGAGACCGAGGCCTTCGACACGCTTGCGGACCTGTGCGGCCAGCCCGGTGTCGACATCCGCACGTTCACGCAGAAGCGCATCGAGCGTCCGTCCGCCAACGGCATCGCGCACAGCGAGCTGCACGAGCTTGTGCATGTGAGCCCACACGTCCTGGACCTTGCTGACCAGCGTTTCCGGATCGGTGATCCGGACAGCCGCTGTCAGGTTGATCCGCACCGTCACACGGTCCTCGGTCAGGATTTCCTGCGCGATGACGTCGATCACGGTCGGGCGCCGGTCGAAATGCTCGACCCGGAGCTTGCGGTCCACCGCCCAGAAGGCGTGGCGGCCCGGTGCGAGCCGTCCGACAAGCTGTCCGTTCTCGAACAGGAGGCCGAAATCCGTCGCTTCCACCTGGGTGCGAAAGATATTGGTCCCCGCGAGGCCGAACCAGCGCTCCGCTTCGCGCGGCTCGATACGGTCGGCCTCCCGGAGGTTGACCGTCTCCACATCGATCTTGCGCAGCGGCGTCCAGAACGCCCGCATCACGCCGTGCAGGACGACCGCGTACGGCGCACCGTCAACGCTGACGAGGGCGAGTTCGTTGCGGCCCGGGCGGACGATGGCGATACGGCCCTCGACAAGTTCCGGGTGATTGCGTTCGAGCACATTGGCGAGCTCGGTGTTGACCAGCGGCTGGCGCACGTCGAGCGTTTCGACATGCAGCTGGCCACGCGGGTCAAACCAGCTGTGGCGTCCCGGTTCGAGGACGTCGATGATGGTGCCATCGCGGCGCAGGATCCCGCGCGCGGTCTCGGCGATGGTCACCGCGGTCATAATCATTGTTCAGGCCTTTCCTGTTTACGTTCAAAGGGGCTTGGCAACTCGCCAGGACCACTCGACGACACACACGCGGGGTGTGAATTCAGACGACGGGTCCCGGCCTTGTAGGACCCGCCGCGAGGAGGATTGCGCCGCTAGGCGATCACCCTCCCGGACAGCAGGTCCGCAGGCTTTTGCTCGACGCCGGTATCCTCCGCACCGCAGAGCGAGGGCGACGCCTGCCGGTCCGCGCTTGGCAGCCAGCCGAAACTGGCCGCTTCCGCGCGGAGGCGTGAGCGGTCCTGGCGAGCCAGATAGGTTTCATTGCAGACCACATTCCTAGTGTGGAGCACTGATTTTGGAGAAGGATTCGAACCTTCGGCCCGATGAGTGACAGTCATCTGCTCTACCTAACTGAGCTATCCAAGCGTGATCCAGATGGGTTCCGGAACACGGGTTCGGCAAAGCCGTCCGCGCCGGCGGGGTCTCACGAGCCCCGCATCCGGGCGGCGGGTTCTGATGGTTTTCGAAGGTCAGGGCAAGAGGGGGTGTTGCGAAAAAGTCCATGTGTGGCCAACTAACCACAATTTCGCGATCAGAACCGGTCGAGCAGGCGTTCGATATAGTCGAGCTCTTCCTGGGAGCGGCCGGCCTCGGCGGCGCGGCGGCGCAATTCCTCGAGAATGTCGCGAGCACGTTCGCGGGTCATTTCCTCGGGGACTTCCACACCCGATCCATCCGTGAAAGCGCCTTCGGCCGGACGGCCCAGCGGGTCGCGATTGTCTTCGCCCTCGGCCATCTGGCCCTGCCCGTCCTGCATGCGTTCCAGCAGTTCGCGGGCAAGTTCCTCGGCACCCTCGCGCAATTCGGCCAGCGCTTGTTCCTGGGCGTCGAGCGCGCCCTGGGCATCGCCTTGCTGCAGGGCTTCCTCGGCCTGGCGCATGGCCTCACCGGCCTGGCCGAGCGCGTCTTCACCGCCGCCGGGCAGGGCCTGGGCGGACTGTCCGAGCTGGTCGGCCAGCTGACCCTGCATGTCGGCGAGGGCCTGGGAATTGGTCTGGCCGCCCTGGTTCTCAGCGAGTCCGGAGGGCATCTCGCCGCCGGATTGCTGATCGCCGGACTGGCCGCCCTGACCGCCCTGGGGCTGGCCGGCACCCTGTTGTTCCTGCGACAGGCCAAAGGTCTGGTCCTGGAGGTCGCGCTGTTCGCCGATCACATCGCCCAATTCCTCGAGTGCGCGGGCAATCGCCTCGGCGACGGGATCATCCTGTTCGCCTTCGCCGCCACTGCCCTGGCCGAGCTGCATCTGCATGTTGCGCAGCATCTCGCCCAGCGCTTGCAACGCCTGGCGGGCATCCGCGGTCTCACCGAGTTCCGCAGCTTCGCGCAGCGCGTCCAGCATGGCCTGGAGACCATCCTGGTTCATGCCCTGGCCCTGCTGGCCATTCTCCGCGAAATTGCCCTCTTCCACGGCTTCCCGGGCGAGGGCGGCCAGGTAATTGTCCATGGCTTCCTGGAAAGCCTCGAAGAGAGCCGCCAGCTCTGTTTCGTCGGCGCCGCGGGCCAGCGCTTCCATGAGGGCGCGTTCGGCGGCGCGCAGGGCGGCCTCGGCATCGGCCAGGGAGCCGAGCTCGGCCCGCAGTGCGATATTCCAGAGATCGCTTTCCAGCGCGCCGAGATCCTCCAGATCACGGGATCGACGCAGGCGATGCACGCTCTCGCGCAGGCCGAGATAGACGACCGGATCCTCGAAGAAATAGACCGGCGCATCGCTGATCGCGTCGAGCGCGAGGGTGACGGTCTGCAGGCCTTCCGGTGCGCGTTCGATCCGGCGTTCCGGTTCCTCGGCCAGATAGGCTTCGCCCGGGATCATTTCCTCGACTGTCAGGGCGGGGCGATCTTCCAGGGCGGAATATTCAGCGGACGCCGTGAGAACCTCGCGGCGCTGTTCGGCGACGGCGCGCGCCAGGGCGTCCAGGAAGACACGTTCCGGCAGGGTGATACCCATCAGCGGAGACCGGCCGGTATTACCAGCCGCGTCACCGGCGACCACGCGGATATCGACCCGGCTGCCGGCCAGCGGGTGACGTGCTGTCTCGAGCAGGGTGCGCACCCCATTGGCATCATCGAGATCGGCGAAGCCGGCGGGTGTCATCTCGACTTCCTGCCATTCGGCGGTCTCGTCGCCTTCCGGGCGCAGTTCCAGCGCATAGCGGGTCGCGCCGTAATCATCGACGACCGAGAATTGCAGGTCGAGCTCACCGCTTGCCGTGGCTTCCGGCACGGCGAGGATGCGGACTTCCGGTGCCTCGTCGGCGATCGTGGTGATCCGCCAGCTGTCCCGCGTGCCGCCCGAGCGCAGATTGATCTGGGCATCGACCGGCATGTCGAGCCGGGCTTCCCAGACGCCGTCACCGATCTCGGTGGGTTCGGCGCGGACACGGCCATCGGCGTCGCGGCGCTCGAGGCGTGGTGCGCGCCGGCTGCCGGCAATACGGGCCACGAAGACCGAACCCGCAGGGGCCTCGGCCTCGGATTCATTCTCGGACAGGAAGACCGGAGCGCGGCCGGTATAGGCCGGCGGGTCGATCCAGACATCATGCGTGACCTGCGTGCCGCCGGCGACAATGGCGTCGGTGCCGAAGGCCTCGCCGATCCGGTCGCGAGCGGACGGACCGGCCAGGAACCAGGCCGAGACGAGCAGGACGATCAGGCTGCCGCGAATGGCCCAGGTGTCGAACTCACCCCAGGCGGCTTTCGGCCGGCGTGTGTGGGCCGCGCGCAGGCGGGCCTTCATGCGGGCCTGGTGTTCCTCCCAGACGCGCAGCGAGACCGGGTCGGTTTCGGGCGGGCGGTCGACCAGCGCTTCGTGCGGCCGGGCTTCAATCCCGGAATCTTCCTCAACCCGGCGGGCGCTGACTTCAGGATCGGGCCAGTCGAAGCTCCTGGCTGCGCGCCAGGTCTGCCAGCCGGCCAGTGCCAGCGTGCCGAGAAGGAAGATCGCGCGCCAGGGATCGCCGAAGAGATCCCAGGTTCCGAGCAGGGCCAGAAGCAGATTGACGGCGAGCCAGGCCAGGCCGGGCCAGAGGACCGGCACGGCGCGCTCCCAGACGAGAACCAGCCAGGCGAGTATCAGCGATACGCGACGCATACGCACAAACTAACACGGAGCCGGGTTTCGGGTAGCGCGGGCTGCATTACGATTTGGTGATGAAGATGCGGGCCGTTAGCGGCGCTCATCATTGGAATCACCGGCGTCTTCCGCCTCCTGGTCGACAGGGTCGCCCCAGAGCGGTTCGGGACGTTCCAGACTGCCGCGCAGGCCGCAGGCGGACAGGGCCAGCGCGCTCAGCGCCATCAGGACCAGGCTGGTTGCGCGTTTCATTCTTGCTCTCCTCCTGCGGAAAGGCGGGCCTGCCAGGCCTCGACCTGTTCGCGGACCCGGACCGGCGACGTACCGCCGTAACTGGTCCGGCTTTCCATCGATGCCCGGGCACTCAACACGGAATAGACCCGTTCGTCGATAGCGGAATCGACTTCCTGCATCAGTTCGAGCGGCAGGTCGGCGAGCGGGACATCCCGCGCCTCGGCCGCCTTGACGATACTGCCGGCGATATGATGGGCGTCGCGGAAGGGACGGCCGAGCTCGCGCACGACCCAGTCGGCCAGGTCGGTGGCGTCCGAATAGGCCTCGCCCGCGGCCGTTTCCATGGCGGCGCCATTGAAGGACATGTCCGTGACCATGCCGGTCATGGCGAGCAGGGCCAGTTCCAGATCGTCGACAGCCTGGAAAGTCGGCGCCTTGTCTTCCTGGAGATCCTTGGAATAGGCCAGCGGCAGACCCTTCACCACGGTCAGGAGACCGGTCAGCGAACCGATGATCCGGCCGGGCTTGGCGCGCACCAGTTCGGCGGCATCGGGATTACGCTTCTGGGGCATGATCGACGAGCCGGTCGACCACGCATCCGACAGCGTCGCGAATTCGAAGCGGCGGGTGCACCACAGCACGATTTCCTCGGCGAAGCGCGACAGGTTCACCGCGCAGATGGAGGCGGCCGAGAGCACTTCCAGGGCGAAGTCGCGCGCGGCGACGCCGTCGAGGGAATTGGCCATCGGGCGGTCGAAACCCAGTGCCTCGGCCGTCATATGGCGATCGATCGGAAAGGCGGTGCCGGCGAGTGCCGCACTGCCCAGCGGGCTTTCATTCAGGCGGCGGCGGGCGTCGGCAAAACGGCCGCGATCACGTTCGGCCAGTTCCACATAGCTCAGCAGATGGTGAGCCAGCGAGACCGGCTGGGCCGTCTGGAGATGGGTGAAGCCCGGCATGACCTGGTCGATATGGGCCGCGGCCTGGGTGACGAGGGCGTGCTGATAGGCCGCCAGCATGGTGTCGATGCGGTCGCAGGCGCTGCGCAGCCAGAGCCGGAAATCCGTCGCGACCTGGTCATTGCGCGAGCGACCGGTGTGAAGACGCCCGGCCGGTTCGCCGATAATCTCCTTGAGACGCGCCTCGACATTCATGTGAACATCCTCGAGCGCCTTGGACCAGGGCAGGTCGCCGGCAGTGATCTCGGCGCGCACCTCTTCCAGCCCGCGCTGGATTGCCGCTGCATCCTCGCTTGAAATCACGCCCGTTGCGCCCAACATTTGCGCGTGAGCGAGGGATCCTGCGATATCCTCATGGGCCATGCGCTGGTCGACGTCGATGGAGGCGTTGATCGCTTCCATGACCGCGGAGGGGCCGGAACTGAACCGTCCGCCCCACATGGAGCTGGCCGAGGATGATTTGGGTTTGCTGGGATCTGCCATGGGCGCGCCGTCGGCTAGGAGAATGAAATGAACGGGTCTTTCCTGAAAATTGGCATTATCAGCATGCTCGCGATAGCCGTTTTGTGGGTCGGTTACGTGTTTTTTGCAGGCATGACGGCCCGCGATCCGGATTCCTTCAGCAATTATGCCCGCGGCGAAATGTCGGTCTTCGTGACGATTCCCGAAGCGCCGCCCCAGCCCGACCTGGTCTTCACGGGCAATGATGGCGAGGAAGTCCGCCTGTCGGATTATCGTGGCAAGGTCATCCTGGTGAATCTCTGGGCCACCTGGTGCGGTCCGTGCGTGCACGAAATGCCGGCCTTGGACGCACTGCAGCGTGATCTCGGTGGCGAGAATTTCGAAGTGGTGACGATCAGTCTCGACCGCAGTTTCGATGATGCGCGGGAATTCTACGAGGAGCGTGATCTGCAGCACCTGCCGCTGATCCATGACGCGACCTTCGCGAGCCCGGGCCGTGTGGGTGCGCTCGGTCTGCCGATGTCGATCCTCTACGACCGCTATGGCCGCGAGATCGGCCGTGTCCCGGCACCGGCGGAATGGCACAGCGAAGACGCGATCCGCCTGATCGAGGCCGCGATCCGGCTGACCTGAGGTCATCCCGCTTCGCTAGACGAGACACAAAAAAGCCCGGCTCTGATGGCCGGGCTTTTCTGTGTCTGTGTGCGGTCGTCTAGCCGAGGGCGGCGTCGAGTTCCGGCAGGGCGGAGAAGAGGTCCGCGACCAGGCCGTAATCGGCGACCTGGAAGATCGGGGCTTCCTCATCCTTGTTGATCGCGACGATCACCTTGGAGTCCTTCATGCCGGCGAGGTGCTGGATGGCACCGGAAATGCCCACGGCGATGTAGAGTTCCGGAGCGACCACCTTGCCGGTCTGGCCGACCTGGTAATCGTTCGGCACGAAGCCGGCGTCGACTGCGGCGCGCGAGGCACCTACGGCGGCACCCAGCTTGTCGGCAATACTGTCGAGCAGGTGGAAATTGTCACCGGACTGCATGCCGCGGCCGCCGGAGATGACGATCTTGGCTGCGGTCAGTTCCGGACGATCCGACTCGGAGAGTTCTTCCGAGACGAATTCCGAATTGAACGGGCCGGAGGACGCGCCGATGTCTTCCTGCGTGGCGGAGCCGCCATCACCGGCTTTCTCGAACGTCGTCGGGCGGACCGTGATGACTTTCTTCGCGTCCGAGGACTTCACCGTCATCATCGCATTGCCGGCATAGACCGGGCGGATGAAGGTGTCGGGCGCTTCCACGGCGGTGATCTCGGAGATCTGCATCACGTCGAGACGCGCTGCCACGCGGGGCATGAAATTCTTGCCCGTCGTGGTGGCGGCGGCCAGCACGGCGTCGTAATCGCCCATCAGCGGCGTCACGAGCGCGTCCAGCGCCTCGGCCGTCGGCTTGGCGAAGACATCGGCCTCTGCGTGCAGGACCTTGGCGACACCGTCGATACCGGCAGCGGCGTCGACAACGGACTGGGCACCGGCACCGGCGACCAGGACGTGGATCTCACCGCCAATGCCCTTGGCAGCCGTGACGACGGCGCGGGTGGCGTCGTTCAGCGTGGCATTGTCGTGTTCGGCAATAACAAGAACAGCCATGATCAGATGACCCCCGCTTCATTCTTAAGCTTGTCGACGAGTTCGGCGACGCTTTCGACCTTGATACCGGCCTCGCGCTTCGGCGGCTCGGTGACTTTGAGGACTTCCAGGCGCGGTGCGATATCGACACCGAAATCGCCCGGCGACTTCATGTCGATCGGCTTGCGCTTGGCCTTCATGATGTTCGGCAGGGAGGCGTAGCGCGGCTCGTTGAGGCGCAGGTCCGTGGTGATCACGGCCGGCATCTGCAGCGCAACGGTCTGCAGACCGCCATCGACCTCGCGGGTCACGCTGGCCTTGCCGTCGGCAATCTCGACCTCGGATGCGAACGTGCCCTGCGGCCAGTCCAGCATCGCGGCCAGCATCTGGCCGGTCTGGTTGCTGTCGTCATCGATCGCCTGCTTGCCCAGCAGCACGATTTCCGGGGCTTCAGCCTCGGTCACGGCGCGCAGGACCTTGGCGACGGCGAGCGGTTCGACGGTTTCGTCCGTCTCCACCAGGATGCCGCGATCGGCACCCATCGCCAGCGCCTGGCGAATGGTTTCCTGGGCCTGCGACGGGCCGATGGAAACAGCGATGATCTCAGTGGCCACACCCTTTTCTTTCAGGCGGATCGCTTCTTCGACAGCGATCTCGCAGAAAGGGTTCATGGACATTTTTACGTTGGCGAGATCCACACCCGTCTGGTCGGGTTTCACGCGGACCTTCACGTTGTAATCGACGACCCGTTTCACGGGGACGAGAATTTTCATGCCAGGACTCCGGTCATTGGTGTGCGGACGCACACCCGGGAAGGATGAGCCGGAAACTGCCTGTGGCAACAGGCGAAGTCAATGCGAGCACGGCCCTGACGTCAGCGGCAATTTGCAGCGGGGGGCTAGTCGTCCACCGGAGGGATGAACTGGCTGGAGGTTCCGGGCAGGTTCAGGCGGCCGATTACGCCTGCAGGCTGGCAGATGGAGCGGGCACCTGCCTGTGTCTCACCGGCCGCGTCACACGCGTCGAGACAGGCATTGGTCAAGTCTGCAACATCGCCTGAATCGCATGCCATCATTGGCGAAAAGCCATCGCCGCCTGTCCAGCTCGAACGGGCGCGGCCGTGCCAATTGATATAGGTTTCGCGTGACGGGATGGTGGCGAGCAGGGCTTCGGTGAACAGGAGTTCCGACCGTCGCTGCGAGAGCGCCTCGCGTTCCTCCGCCGTCAATCGACCCCCCATGTCGCCGAGATGTTCGAGGGGCGGGCTGGGTTCGAAATACGCGTCGGCCTCCTGGATGATCTCGCCGGTCTGCGTGTTTCGATAGATCTGGACGCGACGTTCGACACGCAATCCCTCGAGGCGGGCGATTTCGCTGCGCGCGCGCTCGATGCGCGCAAGCGCGTCGGTTTCACGTTGATCGCGTTCGGCTAGGGCACCGTCGAAACGCGTATCCAGGGTGTCGAGCACCGTATCGAGCAGCCAGAACTGGGTTTGCGTACTGTCCTGGCTGTATTCGCAGCTTCTCCGGCAGGACTGCACCCGTCCCATTGAAACAAAGGCCTCGGCCTGGAAGTCGACGCAGCGAGCCGCAAGGTCCTCGACCCGGGCCTCGCAATCCTCGGAACCGGTGTCCGCCAGATGCCGGCACACCATTTCGGCGCTGATATCGCAAGGCCCCGAACTGGCCGGCATGGCCGCTGCCGTAGCCTCGAGGGCTACGCGCGTCTTGGCCGGCAATTCCGGTGCGACGGGCAGGTCCGGCGGGCTGGCCGGCGCCATCTCGTCGGGCAGTCCCATGCCGTCAGCGCCGTCCGCGAACTCGTCGGCACCGGACAGGTCCGGCCCTTCGAAATCATCTCCGGTCAGCAGGCCTTCGCCATTGTCGGGTTCGTCGGCCGGATCCGGTGGCAGATCGGGGAAGCGCTCCTCCAGGCTCATCGGAGTGTAGAGACCATCCTCGCCCCAGAGGTCCGACACGTCCGGGGTCGGCCGGCAGATCCGGACATTGCAGGAGACCAGATCATTATGCGCCTCGTCGCGCTCAGTGATGAGGGGCTGTAGATCGCGCTCATACCGTGCCAGCACCTCCAGGACATTGTCCCAGTGCGTGGAGCCCGGCCACTCATCGGAATCCGCTGCCTGGGCTTCGCGCATGTCTGGCAAGACCCTGGCGGCGGCGCTGAACGCTCTTTCGGCTGGCACGACATAATCATCGTGATACCAGCGGGCATGGCGTTTTGCCGACCAATAGGCACCGATGCGGCTGATATAGATCTGATCGGGAATGGGCAGATTGTCGTTGCGTCCGGTCTGGATCACGTAGTCGAAAAAACCGCCGGCAGCCGACCCGAATCCATGCGCCATTCCGGCCATGAATTCGAACAGATTCATATGCTCGTCCTCGCCTTCCCACTCTTCGAGAATGGCGATATTGCCGACCCGGTCCTCGGCCGCCTGTGCAGCGTCGAGCAATTCCTGATGACGTTGAAGACGCTCATTCAAGCGAGCTTCCGCCGCCTGGTAGGCGGCGAGGCGTTCGGCGAAATCGGCGACGTTCACGCCGTCACGTTCGCGGATGCGATTATGCCGGCGGAAATTTTCCATCTCGTTGAGATGATTGGCCAGCGCGGTTTCGGCGGCGGACAGGCGTGCATCGGCGGGCTGACAGGTGCGGCACGCCGCGGACGCGCCGGTGAAGGCGCGTTCCGGAGAGGTCGGATCCGCACCGGGATAGCGTCGGCACATGCGACGGCAGGACGCGATGTCCCGCAACCAGGCTTCGCGAAGCATGCGGGCTTCGTCGCGCATGGCGAGCAGAAGGACGGGGCTGTTGGGCAGACCGGATTCATCCTCGGTCAGGCCCTGGCCGACCCGGATCAATTTCTGTTCGATTGAGGCGATTTCCCGGTCCAGCAGCAGGGCGATGTCCATGTCGGGACAATCGCAATCCGTGCGCATCAGCGCCGGATCGGGTGTCTGCTGAGCCGTGGCCGCGGAGACGCCGGACAGGCAAAGCAGGAGAATGACGGCAATGAGACTACGCATTGATCACCCCCGGTTTGCCGCAATGCTAGGCGCAGCAAACCGGGGATGCAATCAGGCCGGAAGGTCCGGCATCGCGACTATTCGGCCGCGGCGACCAGTTCGGTCGAGATGAAGAGTTCGATCTCGTCGGATACGAAGGGCACGGCATAACCCATGTCCCATTCCGACCGCATCATCGAACCGGTGGCGGTGAAGCCCAGCTTGGTGGAGCCGCCGCGCGTCTCGCCCACCTTGTTCAGGGTGACGGACAGGCTGACCGGGGCGGTGACGCCATTCACGGTCAGATCACCGGTCATCGTGCCGGTCTCGCCGTCTTCGGTCTCGAAACCCGTCGCCACGAAACGCGCGGTCGGATTGACTTCGGTTTCGAAGAAATCGGCGGAGTTCAGATGACCGATGAAGCGATCCTGGTTGGCGCCGACCCAGAAACCGTCGATCAGGTTGAACGTGATGTCGACGGTCGAGGCGGACGGGTTTTCCAGGTCCAGTTCCAGCGTGCCGTCATAATCGGTGAACTGCATGGACATCGTCGAATAGTCCTGGTGGTTCCACCGGGCTTCGATCAGCGTGTGCGTCTTGTCGAATTCGAAAGCCACCGGATCGGCGAGGGCCGGTGCGGCGGACAGGGCAAGCAGGCCGGCAGACGCGGCGAGGAGGCGTTTCATGGGTCACTCCGTGTTGAAACTCTTTCGCAAAAACTAGCGCCAGAATTCCACAGGTCGAGAGACCTCACGCGAAGATGATGTTTCCGGAGAGGAAAGAATGCGGGCCTAGCGCTCGCCGCCCGGCACCCACAACACGTCGGCGCGGCCATCATCATTGGCGATGCGGGCCATCACAAAGAGCAAATCGCTCAGCCGGTTGAGATAGCGCAGCACGGTCGGGCTGATGGTCTCGCCGGTCGCCATGAGCGCCGAGACCTGACGTTCGGCGCGGCGGCAGACGGTGCGGGCGACATGGAGACGGGCCGAGACTTCATTGCCCGCCGGCAGGATGAAGGAATTGAGCGGTTCCAGCCGTGCATTGAGGGCGTCAATGTCCGCTTCGAGCCGGTCGATCTGGCTGTCCACCACGCGCAGCGGTTCCCAGCCCCGGTCCTCATCGCTTTCGGGTACGCATAGATCCGCGCCCACATCGAAAAGATCGTTCTGGATGCGGGACAGCATGGGGTCGAGTTCATGACCGTCCGGCAGCGCCGCACGCGCGACACCGATGCAGGAATTGGCCTCGTCGACATCGCCATAGGCAGAGACGCGGGCATCATGCTTGGCCGCTTCGCTCATATCACCGAGACGGGTCATGCCGGCATCGCCGGTGCGGGTGTAGATTTTCGTCAGCTTGACCATGCAGACTATTTAGCGGGTCACGATCAGGTGCGCGAGCCGCTTCTCGCCGATCAACCGGCGTCGCCGAATTGCGACTTCACCCAGAAGATCAAGAAGATCAGCACAATCGCGATGAATTGCAGCAGGACGCGCAGGCGCATCAGCTTGTTGGACTGGGAGCGGGCTTCATCGCCCTTGCGGGCCAGGGTGAAGACACCGAAGGCCAGCGTGACGGTGACGGCGGCCATCGCGATGTAGAGCAGTCCGTTGAGCAGGTTCTCGGCCATCAGCTTCTCCAGCGCAGTTTGGCGGGTTTGACGGGGTTCTTGAACGCCTCGCCGGTCTCGCGATGTTTGGTCCAGGCCCGTTTGAGCGCGAAATACCATTTCGCCTGCACGTCGGAGTCATGGATCAGCATCAATTGCGGATCATAGGCCAGTCCGACCTGCTGCGCGTTCACCGCGTCGCGATCCTGGCCGACAAATATCTCGATGCCGCGCTTGATCAAGGGATTGGGCACGACCGTCGGCAGCCAGTGATCCCAGTAGACGACGATGGTGATCGCCGTGGAGTTTTCATTGGTCGGCGTTACGGCCGTAAAGCCGGTGAAATGCTTGCCGCCGCCGGTGGTCACATATTCGGTGCGCAGGCCGGGCAGCTGGAAGCGGATCTCGGTCTGCTTGTCGGCGCCCAGAAGGCGGTAGAGATAGGAATTCGACGAGGGTGCGTGCGGCAGCATGGAGAAGCCGCGCTCGACCGGGCCGAAATTCTTGGTCTTCTCGTGAACCGACTTGCTCGACCGCCACCACCATTGCCGGTGGATGTAAGGAATGTGGGCCGGGTCCATCAGGCCAATCACGGCGTGGTCGACATGGCAGTTGAAGATGTCGCGCACCACGAGCTTGGGCTTGTGACCCTCGGGGATGTCGAGCTTGGGCGGATCGATCGAGGGCTGGCTGTCATCGCCCTCGCCATACCAGATCCAGATCAGGCCCTGGTCCTCATGCACCGGGAAGGCCCGCGTGCGGATCTTGGTCAGATCCATGGCCTCGGCCTGGTCACCGGTCAGCGAGGGGATGGCTGCACACGAGCCGTCCGTCCGGAAGCGCCAGCCATGATAGGGGCATTCGACCTGGGTCTCGCCCTCATGCTGCTGCACCTTGCCTTCCGAAAGCAGGATGCCGCGATGGGGACAGATGTCGCGCAAGGCATAGGCACGGCCCTGGTGATCCCGTCCGAACAGGATGGGCTGACCCAGCAATTCCCGGTGCAGATGCTTGCCGGGTTTGAGCTCGCTCGACAGGGCGCCGAAATACCAGAGATCGCGCAAAAACATACCCGCCTAATAGCGAGACCCACGCGGCTTGCCTAGCGCCATCTACCCATCAGGACTGCGGCAATTCAGCGTGGCCTTGCCGTGTCCTACCGCGAATTTAGGTGATCAGGGCAGGGATACTGCCTATCATGATGCTCTCGGGGGCGTCGCGAGGACGCTTGTATGCGCTTATTGCCAGTCTTGAGTTTGAGCCTGATTGCCGGATGCGCGCCCGCGGCGGTATCGCCCGGCGATGCCGGTCTGCCGCCGGCGGCGATTGCCGCCTTCCAGTCCCACGTCCAGACACTCGGCAAGGGCGTGCTGAACTGCTCGGCCCGCTCGATAGAGGCTGCGCACCGGGTCTCCGGTTTCATCAATGACGACGACCGGCCCGACTACGCGATCGATACGCGCGATCTGCGCTGCACCACGACGGATGACAGCCTGTCCTATGCCTATTTCTGCGGCCGCGCGATGTGCAGCTATCCGGCCCTGGTGTCCGATGGAGAGGTCTGGCGGGTCATTCCGCTCATGTCCGGCAATGCGATTGCCGTGGAACAGCGCTACCAGGACACGCTCTTCATCGTGCGTCAGATGAATTACGGCGATCCGGGCCGGGATTCGGTCCTGGTCCGCGAATATGGCTGGCGCGACGGAGAATTGGTGCGTCTGGCGGAATATGCCGAGGGCGTGGATCCGCAGAGCTAGCCGGCGAACCGGGCCAGGACATCCTCGGGCGACACACCGCTTTCACGCATCGACTTCAAGGTCGCCGCCCGGTCGCGCTTGGCGAAGCGTTTGCCGTTTTCATCCAGCAGAAGCCGATGATGGCGATAGCGCGGTGTCGGAAGGTCCAGCAGGGTCTGCAGAAGGACATGGATCGCGGTCATCTCGAACAGGTCCTCGCCGCGGATGATGTCGGTAATGCCCTGGGCGGCATCGTCATGCACGACGGCCAGGTGATAGCTGGTGCCGACATCCTTGCGGGCCAGGATGACATCGCCGTGCAGGTCCGGTTCTACAAACACCCAGCCCCTGCCGACTTCTTCGAAGGCGAGATCCTGATAGCGGTTGGCCAGACGGTCCATGCAGGCTTTCATTGACAGGCGCCATGCAAAACTCTCCCCGGCCGCGATTCGGCTCTCCTCCTCATCCTTGCTCATCGGTTCGGCAGGCCCGCGGTAGACGGACTGGTCCGGTCCCTCGCCTGGCGCGTGCGGTGCCCGTGCAATCTCATCCAGGATCTCGCGCCGGGTCTTGAAACAGCGATAGACGACGCCCAGCCGGTCGAGTTGTTCCAGCGTGGCCGTGTACTCGCTGAAATGATCGCTCTGCCGGCGCACGGGCAATTCCCAGTCGAGACCCAGCCAGATCAGATCGTCGAAAATGGCCTGTTCAAATTCCGGTTTGCAGCGCGTTGTGTCGATATCCTCGATGCGCAGCAGAAAACGCCCGTCGGCCTCGCAGGCCGCTTGCCAGGCTGTCCACGCCGAGAAGGCATGGCCCAGGTGAAGATGTCCGCTGGGGGAGGGGGCAAAACGGGTGATAAGCGTCACGCGGGCAAGCTATGGCGCGTTCCAAAGCCTGTCAAAACTCCCTGATTCCATCCGTTGACTTCCGCGGTTCGGAATTGTCCTGTCGCGGTTTGTGCAATGGGAGATGTCCGTGTCGTCCAACCTAGATGGTCCCCGCCTGTCGCCCTCCGGTGGCGGCACGCCGAAAAAACTCGTGATTTTCCTGCACGGCTACGGCTCCAACGGGGATGATCTGATCGGGCTGGGCCAGCACTGGGCGCCGCATTTTCCCGATGTGCAATGGGTCTCGCCGAACGCGCCGGACCCGGTGCCGGGTGCGCCGAACGGTTACCAATGGTTCCCGATCTCCAATCTGGACCCCGACCGGATCGAGGCCGGTGCTGAGAGCGCCATGCCGGTCGTCGATCAATTCATCGACGAGGAATTGGCGCGTTATTCTCTCCAGCCGGCGGATCTCGTCCTGTGCGGGTTTTCCCAGGGCACGATGCTGTCTCTGCAGACCGGATTGCGCCGGGCAGAACAGCTGGGCGGTATTCTGGGTTATTCCGGAGCAATGCCGGGCGGGCGCAAGCTGAAGGACGAGATGCTGTCAAAACCGCCGGTCTTCCTGATCCATGGCGACCAGGACCCGGTTCTGCCGGTTCCCTTCATGCTGGACGCGGTCCAGGCGCTCGCCGATGCAGGGCATGGTTGCCAATGGCATATTTCCCAGGGAATTCCGCACTCTATCGGCCAGGACGGGCTCGATATGGGGCGTCATTTCCTCGAATCCTGTTTCGCCGGGCGTTACTCCTGAGCCACACTGGACCGATCTCGGGTCAAAAATGCCAAGTCCCCGCGTGACTGGGCTCCGAACAGGGGTAGGCTCAGCTTCTGACCCGGCTGTGGTATGATTCGAAATATCGATACCGCGTCTTGGGTTCGATTGGAGGTGTGCTTTCAGGACTAGGGTCCGACATTCCCACTCCGTCTCCGGCCGCCGCGAGACCTGTCTTGCCGCCGGTAGAACAGGAGGCCGCCATGAAGGTGCTTGATCAGGCGCCGGACGGATGGCCCTGTCTCGTCCTGAACGCCGATTACCAGCCGCTCAGCTACTGGCCGCTCTCGACCTGGCCCTGGCAGGAAGCCATCAAGAATGTCTTCCTGGAACGGGTCTCGGTGATCTCCCACTATGACGAGGTGGTGCATTCGCCCAGTTTCGAGATGCATGTGCCCTCGGTTGTCGCGCTGAGGGATTATGTCGCCCAGAACCGGGTGCCGGCCTTCACACGCTATAACGTCTGGCTGAGAGACGGGTTCAAGTGCGGCTATTGCGGCAAGCCTGGCGTCGACGGTCTGACCTTCGACCATGTCATTCCGCGCAGCCAGGGCGGCAAGACGACCTGGGAGAACATCGTGGCCGCCTGTGGTCCGTGCAATCTCAAGAAGGGTGGTCGCACGCCGCGTGAAGCGCATATGCCACTCACCCGTCCGCCGCAGCGGCCGACCATGCATGAATTGCAGGCCCAGGGACGCAGTTTCCCGCCGAAATACCTGCACCAGAGCTGGCTCGACTATCTCTACTGGGATGTCGAGCTGGAGCGCTGACGCACGGCATCATTACGGCGAATTTAGTTTCTGTAGGCATGCCGTATATCGCATGCTCCGCCGCACAAAACTTCCAACAATCCCTCGGGGGAGGAGAATCCATGCTTCGTGTCCTGGCGACTGCGGCAAGCGCAGTCCTGTCACTCACGGCGTTTGCATCGGCCCAGATGCCCGACGTCGACATTCCCTATGAAAGATTCGAGCTCGATAACGGCCTGACCGTCGTCGTGCACGAGGATCGCAAGGCTCCGATCGTGGCCGTCAGCGTCTGGTATGGCGTCGGTTCCGCCGACGAACCGGAAGGCCGTACGGGTTTTGCGCACCTGTTCGAACACCTGATGTTCAACGGGTCGGAGAATTTCAACGATGATTATTTCGGTCCGTTCGAGGAAGTCGGCGCGACCGGCATGAACGGCACGACCTGGTTCGACCGCACCAATTACTTCCAGACCGTGCCCACGCCGGCCCTGGAAATGGCGCTGTGGATGGAATCCGACCGCATGACCAATCTCCTGGGCGCGATCGACCAGGACAAGCTCGATGAGCAACGCGGCGTCGTGCAGAACGAGAAGCGCCAGGGCGACAACCAGCCCTACGGCATGGTCAGCTATTCCCAGCTGCGTGCGCTCTTCCCCGAAGGCCACCCCTATGCCCATTCCACCATCGGTTCGATGGAGGACCTGGAAGCGGCCTCGCTGGACGATGTCTATGAATGGTTCGAGCAATGGTATGGCGCGTCCAACGCCATTGTGGTTCTGGCCGGTGATATCGATGCCGAGACCGCGCGCCCGCTGATGGAGCGCTATTTCGGTGACGCCCCGGTGGGCCCGCCGATCACCCGCATGCAGGGCTGGGTGCCCGAGCGCGAGTATGACACCCGTGAAGTCATGTTCGACGAAGTTCCCCAGGCGCGCATCTACCGCAATTGGGTGGTGCCGGGCCGGACAACGATGGAACGGGCCGAACTGGAGCTGATGGCGACGATCTTCGGCGGTCTGCGCACCTCGCGCCTCGACCGGGAATTCGTCTTCGACAACCAGATCGCATCCAACGTCTACGCCTATGTCCAGGAACACCAGCTGGCCTCCATGTTCGAGATCGGCATCACGCTGAACCCGGGTGAGGATGTGGCCGAGGCCTCGGCCCGTCTGGATGCCCTTCTGGCCGATTTCCTCGAGAACGGCCCGACGGATGCCGAGATCGAGGCGGCCCAGACCGTGATCAATGCCCAGACCGTACGCGGCCTGGAAGAGATCGGCGGTTTCGGCGGCAAGGCTGTCGCCCTGGCCCAGGGTGAGCTCTATGCCGGCGATCCGGGTTTCTGGCGCACCTATCTCGAACGCATCAACGCGATCGAGTCCGACAGCATGATGGCCACGTCCCGCGAATGGCTGAACACCGGCTACCACCAGATCGAGGTGATGCCGTTCGGCGAGATGGCCAGCAATGAGACTGACGCCGACCGCTCGGCCCTGCCGGTTGTCGCCGAGACGCCTGTCCTGGCCTGGCCGGAGGTGCAGACGGCGGAATTGTCCAATGGCGTCGACATTGTCTTCGTGCGCCGTGACGCGGTTCCTGTTGTCGAGATGCAGATGGTATTCGACGCCGGTTATGCAGCGGACTCCGTCGGTGGCATGCCGGGCCTGGCGAATTTCACCATGGACATGCTGGATGAAGGTGCGGGCCGCATGGACGCGCTGGAAATCGCCGGTGAGGCCGAACGTCTCGGTGCGACCCTGTCCACGGGTGCCAATCTCGACCAGTCTTCCGTGACCATGTCTGCCCTGCGCAGCAATCTGCGGGACTCGCTGGACCTGATGGCGACTGTCATCACGGATCCGACCTTTGCCGCGGACGATATTGAACGCCGCCGCCAGAACACGCTGAACGGTATCCAGCAGGAACTGGCCAACCCGATCAATATCGCGCTGCGCCAGCTGCCGCCGGAAATGTATGGCGACGACCATGCCTACGGTATTCCGTTCACCGGATCGGGCACGCCGGAAGCCGTCAGCGCTTTCTCCCGTGACGATCTGGTTGCGCACCAGCAGGCCTGGCTGCGTCCGGACAATGCCACGCTCTTCATCGTCGGCGATACGACGCTGGAAGAGATCCAGCCCATGCTGGAACGGGCCTTCCGCCGCTGGCAGGCTCCGTCCTCGCCGCTGCCGCAGAAGAACCTCGCCGTTGTGGCGAACGCCGACCGAGCACGCGTGATCCTCGTGGATCGTCCGAACTCGCCGCAATCGCTCATCCTGGCGGGCCGTATCGGTCCGGCTGGCAGCGATCCGGCGGACCTGGCCTTTACCGCGTCCAACGACGCGATCGGTGGCCAGTTCTCGGCACGCGTGAACATGAATCTGCGTGAGGACAAGGGCTGGGCCTATGGCGCCTATACCTTCCTCTTCGGTGCTGCGGGTCAGCGCCCGTGGATGGTCTACGCCCCGGTCCAGACCGACCGTACGGCGGATTCCGTGGCTGAACTGGTGCGTGAAGTGGCCGAGTTCACGAGCTCCAACCCGGTCAGCTCGGACGAGCTGTCCCGCTCGGTGAACAATAATGTCCGCTCCCTGCCGGGGCAGTTCGAGACGGCCGGTGCCGTGCGCGGTTCCCTGGTGTCCAGCCAGCGCTACGGCCGTGACTGGAACTATCCGGCCACGCTGACGCAGCGTTATGGCGAGCTGAGCCTCGACGAAGTCCGTGCGGCTTCCGGCGAACTGGCCAGCACGGATGATCTGATCTGGATGATCATCGGTGATGTCAGCCAGATCGAGGAAGGCATCCGCGCCCTTGATCTCGGCGAGATCGAGATCCGGCGCCTCGGCGAGTAAGCCGGGCCCTCGGGCAAACGAAAGGGCGGAGCCTCGGCTCCGCCCTTTTTCGTGTCTGACGTGCGGTTCAAAAGTGCCGGATCAGATGCGTTCAGCGATCTTGATGACGACCTTGCAGCCCGACTTGATAAAGGCGGAGAGCAGGGGGTAGGCGGTCGCATCGCGCGCGCCCTCGTCCACGGCGAGATCCCGGTGCGCCACTTCTTCCTCGCGGAACTTGTCGAACAGGTCGGCCAGCTCGTCCTCGCCCATGGCGCGCAATTCCGTCACCTGGTCGGCGTAATGCTGCTCGATCACGGTCTCGACGGCTTCCGTGCAGGCGTGGGCTGCCTTGTCGCCGAGCAGGGCCGTGCCGATACCCAGCGCCTGGCCGGCAATGTTCCACACCGGAGCGAGCGCGGTAGGGCGTGTATTGTGCGTGCGGAGCAGGCCGTCAAACGCATCGAGATGCGCCTGTTCTTCCTCTTCCATCTCGCGCAGCTGGTCCGCGATCCTGCGCTTGTGCGGCAGGTCGCCGAACACGGCGCGCTGGCCGCGATAGATCGCGACGGCACCATATTCCCCCGCGTGATCAACGCGGATCATCTGCTCGATCCGCTTCGGATCGCGGCGTTTGCCGGGAAGGGGGATGGCGGTGTCGCTCATGCGGATTTCAGCGCCTTGTAACCCACAAAGATGGAGATGCCGGCCATGACGGCGGAGATGACGGCGTTGTAACCGGCCATGGAAATACCCAGCAGGCGCCAGGAAGCCTCGTCGCACATGGCGGGGCGAAGTTCGCCATTCAATGCCGCAAGAATGTCGTCAGTCGACACATTCATCGGACCGCCGCTCGTGCAACTGGCCGGACCGGCCCAGAGATCCCATTCGATGCCCGCATGCCAGCCCGAGAAAATGGCGGACCAGACCAGGACGGCAGCGACCGCGAAAATCGTCCACGGCGCAAAGCGCGCGAGGCTGGGCTTGAGGATCAGCAGACCGCCGGACGCCAGTCCGAGCGCAATTACACCCATATGGATGTAGCGCTGGTCATAGCACAGCGCGCACGGCTCGTAGCCAAAGCCATACTCGAAGATCCAGGCTCCCAGCAGGAGCAGGAGGGAGCCGAGTGCCATAAGCAGCGGCCAGCGAGTAAGCGGGAATTGGGACAACACGGGATTCATGATCCTTATGATGCGTTAGATGCGAATGGCTCGCACCGTGACGAATGCGCGCACCGCTATTGCGAACCGGAGCTGAACAGCCCCCGGATGAAGTCCTTCAATACATCGACCGCGGCATCACCGAAGAATAAAAACAATGTAACCAGCAGCGTGACCCAGGCGAGCCCGAGCGCCAGCCCGGCCAGGACAAGCAGACCGTCGCGGGTCAGCAGGCCGAGGGCCGCTATTGCGAGTGCGATGCCCGGAGTCGTATTGGTGGCGGGCAGGGGAACGAGAATGCTGGCGCAGAAAATCACGAATATCAGGCCGACCACGCGTTCTGCCGTGGGTCCGGACAGGAAGATCAGGCGCGGCCGGGCCAGGGCTTCCAGCCAGCCGAACCATTTGCGCCCGCCGGCAGCCATGCGGTCGAGTCCGGTCTTGTCGATCTGCCGCTGCTTGAACCTGCCCGGCAGCCAGGGCTCCTCGCGGCCCAGCATCATCTGGACGGAGAGCGCCATCATCGGCACGGCCATGATTTGCGGCACGCCATAGAGAAAGGGGATCGAGATCGGCAGGGCCATCGCGAACAGGATGATCCCGAAGGCGCGTTCGCCCAGCGCATCCACGAATTCACCCAGGCTCAGCCCCTCGTCCGGTGCGGCGGCGGCGATCTCTTCCAGTGCGCTGATCAGGCCCCGGGAGGCCGCAGTTTCGGACATGACTATTCCCCGTGTCGTCGACGGGACGGTATCGCCGCCGGGCGAGGCCGTCGAGACATTGTCTGCGCCAGCGACAGCCGCCGGGTTTTCCGCTGCGATGTAACCCGGCGAGGCCTGATAGATGCATTGACTTTTCACGGCTCAACTACGAGCTTGCGCGCCGCACCCGCACATCGCGGAATGCCCCTGTGGCGGAATTGGTAGACGCGACGGATTCAAAAGATTTTGTATCCAAAAATAGCAATCCGTAAAAATTAATAAAATCAACGAACTGCGTAATAATTCCTTAGATTCAGATATCCAAATTCCCTTACGCATGTGTTACACATAAACTTGCTCAAACGCACAACTTCTGGTACAGTTGTCGTATGACAAATAAACACACGTTGTTTGGCGGAAAGCTCCATCTCTACAAGCGCGAGAACAGCAAATTTTGGCAATGTTCCGCGTACTTAAAGGGGCAGAACCGACGCAAGAGCACAGGCGAAGAGAGCTTGTCTCTCGCGAAGGAAATTGCCGAAGATTGGTATCTCGGTCTGAGAGGCCGTGCGCGAGATGGTCTTCTTAAAAACGAAAAATCATTCAAGCATGCCGCTGAGCAGTTCAAACGTGAGTACGTCGTGATCACGGAAGGTCAGCGATCTGAGACCTACGTCGACGGGATGATGCGGAGATTGGACAACTACATCATTCCTTTCTTCGGCGATCGCGGGCTGTCCGAGGTGACCGCTGGCCTCATCCAAGAGTATCGGATTCACCGCCAATCATTCTCGGTTAAACGTCACAATCAGAAGAAGGATCATTCTGGCAAACGACCACACCACAATACGATTCACCAAGAAATTGTGGCGTTGCGACAGGTCTTGAAGACCGCTGTTCGTCACGGATGGCTCGATCGTTTGCCAGACCTATCCCAGCCCTACGCGACTAATAAGAAGATCACGCGGCGTGCCTGGTTTTCTCCAGATGAATACAAGAAACTTTATGAAGCAACACGGCGGCGAACTCGCTCAGCGTCTCGAAAGAACCATCGTTGGTCTGCGGAACAGCTTCATGATTACGTGCTCATCATGGCGAACACAGGGCTTCGGCCTGATGAGATAAAGAGGCTTGAGTTTCGAGACGTCGAGATCGTTGAGGATCAGGATACCGAAGAAGTCATCCTTCTCATCTCAGTGCGAGGGAAGCGAGGTGTTGGCTATTGCAAGAGTATGCCCAGCGCCGTCAGGCCGTTTGAGCGAGTTCAAAAGCGAAACAACGGCGGTCCGACCGACCTCCTATTTCCGAAAAGTCACAACGAGCTACTCAACTCGATTTTGGATGAAGAGGACTTGAAGTTCGATCGCGAGGGCCAGCGTCGAACTGCCTACTCTTTGCGGCACACCTACATCTCGATGCGTCTTTCCGAGGGAGCGGATATTTACCAAGTGGCTAAGAATTGCCGGACAAGTGTTGAGATGATTGAGAAGTACTATGCGTCGCATATAGCCAATAGTATTAATGCTGCCGCGGTAAACGTTAGAAAGGTCAAGAAAAAGACTAAATAAAGAAAACTAAATATTGCAATTTAATCTCACTAACATATATTGTTGCCTTCATTTGGAACTAGTGTAAACACGTTCCCACTCGTGCGGGTGTGGCGGAACTGGTAGACGCGCCAGACTCAAAATCTGGTGTCCCTAGGACGTGTCGGTTCGAGTCCGACCACCCGCACCATCATCATTCCACTTAGAAAATTTCGGCGGAAAGAGAACCCTTTCCGCTATCAGGGCTGCGCCGATGGCGCGATGAAAGCTCTGCCAAAACACAAAGACATACGTCGCGATCAGCTTTGAGGCATGCTCAAAGTCCGACGTCTTCAACTCCGCGCTCGTGGGATGCTGCTCCCTTTGCGCGAATACCGACCGCTGTAGCGGGCACGATGGTCCTGAGTCGCTGTAATGTCAGACGCGCTACGCACTTGTCAGTTTTCCGTTTAGTTCGCTGCTCATAAGAATCGTAAGAGCAACGCTACTTGATGGGGGTGCAATGCGGATGAATGTGTGGCCGAGAACCGGTCAACCGAAGCGAATATATCTGAATTCAGGCTTTCGAGGCAGTGTCGAAACGTGGATAGAGCCCACCGGTGAGCCGGCTGGTTGGCGTCTCCAGATCAAGCTCAAGGACGCGGAATCTACCAATCGGCGTCGCGCCCTCACCGCCGAGATTGAGGAGCATGTCCGAAAGAAACTCGAAGTGTTTTTGCGCAAACACCGCTCGCCGGCCCGTGTGGAAACGGCATCCTGGACAGATTGGGTCGAAGTTGCTCAGTGAACACGCCTTGGGCGATCATGACATGATAACAATTTAAACTAGATCAATTGAGACGATCTCGCTTAGATGGGCGTATACACCATCAGCTCGTGTCGAGGCGTCTCATGGAACTTGTACTGCTTGTCGTGTTTATCGCCGCCGTCGCGGCGCTTTTTTATCACCCGAAGACAAAGAACCATTCAGTAATTCAGAGGCTCAAACGGGTTTGGAAAAAGCTCGGCGACCTTTTGCGTCGCGAGCCCGAGGTGGTCGCGCAAAAGCCGGCGACGCCTGTTCAGGTGACTAGCGCCGAACCTGGCAATGTTCCTCGACTGAAAGCAGAGCTTGGCAAGGAACCCGCAACAAAGGGCGTACACATCTTCCCGCATCCACGAGAGCCGGTAACTCGCTTCGAGGAGTTCAACGCGAGGCTCTTCCTCTACGAAGGCGCGGAGACGCCCAGGTGGGACAAGAGCCTCGATAATGATTTTACCACGCGAGTTTCTGGTGAATTGTCGTGGCTAGATAGCGAGATCAAGAAGCGGTTGAGACCGAAATACACGGTTCTATATGACCCGTTCGGTCTGTGGGCGACGGTCTCCAAACAACTGGAGATGGACCCCCACTTTGATGACCCGATTGCGAGTGCATACCTCTCGCTGTCTCGTGACAAACGCCCGGTCGTAATTTCAAAGACCGGTGATGCTCCACGGTCCGACGCCACAACCAAAAAACAGCCGGAGCCTACGAAATTCAAACTCTATCGATACGGCTTCACCGACTACCGGTTTGATCGCAAATTTCTCGAAGACTATCCCACCGATTTGCTGACGGGATTGCTGCAAGCACTTTCAGGTCCTGAAGATGAATGGGAGGCGTTCTCGCCCGCTCGCCTTCGAAGTGCTGTATTGGAAGAAAATCGCGAAGAGGAAGCTCATCGCCAGGCCATGGCATCGCATCAACATGCCAATCGCTTCGCCGCGCTCTGGGATCTTCGCGATGAAAACGCCACTGAAGATGACGCGTCGGAGTTGCTTGAGGAACAGGAGGCGGCTCAATGACCGCATCTCTGTTCCAGGCAAAGACAAATGTAGACCAATATGCGGACCTCTGGCGGGATTATTGGCAATCCCGTTGGCATCGCCGACCCGAGTGGAATGAGATCCAGCGGTTTAACTCGCTGCTTGCGGCCAGTGAGGGTCGAACGGGCCAATCGCCGCTTGTCTACGACTACCCTCAAGGGAAGCGCCCGTTCCTCGGTGTGTTGTCGATGGGAGCAGATGGTGCGCCGTCTCCCGATTCCGGTGTTTTGGAGTTTCCCGATGCAGGTCATTTGCTGACGATCGCGCCGACGCGAACGGGTAAAGGCGTCAGTCAGATCATCCCGAACTTGCTGTTCTATGCAGGCAGCGCCTTTGTGATCGATGTCAAAGGCGAGAACTACGACATTACCGGTGAACACCGAGCGCAGATGTTTCCCGGAGCGAAGGTGGTCAAGTTCTCTCCTTTCGAAGAGCAAACCGATCGCTACAACCCGTTGGACTTTGTCAGGACAGCCGACAATGGCGGCCCTACGCCGGATACGTTTGAGGATTGCCGACTTCTCGCGGAAATGCTCCTGCCTAAAACAGGGAAGTCCAAAGACGAATACTGGGATCTTGAGGCCCGCAACATACTCACATCCGTTTTGATGTATGTGGTCTGCCGCAACGGTTACGCATCAGATGCGCGCACCATGCGCTCTGTCGTCGATGTGCTTTTCATCGGAGATGATGAAGAGGACATGACCGGTATCGAGCGCGAGTTTGTGACAATGCAGGTGTACGCGGAGAGCATCAACTATCGTCCCCTACACTCGCTTGCGACGGCGTTTCTAGGACACCACGAGAAGGTCGCCAGTAGCATTTTGTCGACCTGTCGCGCGGGCATGCAGATTTGGCTTTCAGATCGCTTGTTGAACGCTACAGAGAGCAGCGACTTTCGCTTCTCCGACCTCAAAAAATCCATGTGCCGGCCGATAGGAGCGGACCCGGCGCCAACGACGATCTACGTCATCATTCCGCCTGAGTATCTCAACGAATATCGGAGCGTATTGCGAATGATGACTGGGCTCGCTGCCGTTGAGCTGACGCGGGTCGGAGATTGGGTTGATGAGCCAGGTTGGCGACGTAAACCGCCGTGCTCAGTGTTGTTCCTGCTAGACGAGTTTCCAGCGCTCGGCGAAATGGCTCCGATCGCGAACGGTCTCGCGTATCTGGCCGGATACGGTGTGCAGCTGTGGCCTTTTGCCCAGAATATTGGGCAGCTCAAATCGATCTACGGTGAAGCCTGGCAGAATTTCCCTGCCAATGCGGGGGCGACGTCATTCTTTGGCGTCAACGACCCGGACACTGCTGCTTACGTGGAGCGACTGCTGGGGGAAACCGACGAGACCCTCCAGCACTATTACGCCAGAGGGTATCGGAGCGACGGATCCATCACCCAAACCTCTGGGAGCACAAGTAGTTCAGGGCGGAGCATGGGGAGCTCGCGCAACAATCATTACGCCCACTCAAGCACCAGCCACTCAGATACCAATTCAAGTGGCAGCAGTACTTCGAGCTCACGGGTGACAAATCTGGAGACGGAAGCGGACAGGATCAATCACCGCTATACAAAGTGGAAGATCGCGACGGCGTCGGATGTTCGAGCGCTTCCTGAAGAACTCCAGTTTGTGTTCATCCGAAATCGGCGGCCGATCTTGGCCACGAAGCTACCGCACTACCAGTTTGAGCTTTTGGAAGGTCTCTACAGCACTTGGAAGCGCGGATGACGCCTAGCGCTCGCGATCGAAGCTCTTCCCACGCCGTCGAAAGCCGCGCGAAGGCGTTTGGGTCTCGCGCTGTAGAGTGTCATCGAGAGCCTTTTGTTCGCGTTCCTTCTGGATAGCTTTTTGGCGTTTACGTGCTTCGATCCGGTCATAGGTTTGTAGGTCCAGCTCGGCGCTCTTCGTTTTCTGCTGCGCCTCACGGTACTGACGGGTCAGTCGGTCTTCGGTTTGCCTGGCGGCAAGCGTTTTACCTTGGGCAGGATTTTGTCGGTTTGCCTCAATCGCCGCGTTGAGGTGATTGCGAGCCGTCTTCTCGCGTGATTGGGCGCCCCGGACGAGTGCCTCTAGATCTTTACGCGTGGTTTGTGTGTCAGCCAAAATCGACGCTCCCGTGTGAGCGTCAAATCTGCCATTTAAGCGTTATTCATTCAATGGCGGCAGTAGAACCGGAACTTTGCCCGTGTAGAAGATTTTGTCGTAGTGCATGTAGGTCTGGTGCGGCTTCAAAGGCGGTACGCCATGCTTCCGGTAGTAGTTGCTGAACCAGGACGGGCTGAACCAGATCTCCTCGCGCTGGGAGAGGCGACGAGCCACTCGAAAGAGAACAAGTCGAAGTCCGGCGAGTTTTGGGTGGGGTTCATACCATTGCGGCTGCCGCATATCGACGTATGCGAAATCGTCCGTTCCCGATAGTTGATGGTAGCCGCCGTAACGCGTTTCAGGGTAGCCAGCCACTATCCGATGACCTCGATACTGTCATCGTCTGCCATGTCGGCGGCCGCCTGGGCCGTCGCTGTATGTGCCGGAGCGGCGGATTCCGGGGAAACGCCACCGGCCCCAATTCGCAGTAGTTGGCGGAACTCTGAGAGCGTCTGCCCAACTGGTATTTCAACTCGTCTCAAAAACCTCATTCGTCATGCATCACCTATAGTAATTATTGTCCGTATACGGATATTATTGTGATTGCATTTCGAAATTTCAAGCTTTCTCTTTGAAAATTAGCTTTCTTTTGGAGAACACCCACCGCGCGGCGATGTATTCGAGTAGGCCCACGATGCCAAAGTCGAAGACGAACGAGGCAACGCCTGCGGTCAGGTCCGAGACCTCTCCGATTACCAATGTGAGCACTTCTGACAGGATACCTAACGTATAGACGCCAAGGTTCTGCACGTCGGCAGGCGCGGCACCCAACGCCAGGTAGGTCAAGGCCGCATTGGCAGGAAGTGCGAGCAGGGCGTATTCGGCCCATCGACGAGGCGAGGACGCCCAGAAGAAGGATAAGAGCGATCGATTGTCCGGATGACCTGCGTCGGCATCTCTTGGATCGTAGAGAGCAAACAGGAGCGCGGAACGGAGCAGATCGAAGCTTAATATGGCGGCGATCATCGCCACCAGTTGGCGTTCCATGAAGATCTGAGCAGTGATCGTGGCTGCCGCGGCGCCGATCACCACGAATATCAATTGTATGAGGAAGTAGCTCCGTCGATGCTTCGCGATGAGCCGTTGGGGGGAGAGTTGGTGGGGAGAAGTCTCGACCATGAACGCACCTCGTACTCCGAACTGCGGTTCGGGGTTGAACAGAATGGTGCATTTTGTTGCGCGATTACTCTATGTCGCTATTCGCGATAGGGTGTTTCGCTCCACATCTTCCGCGCCAAGTTTCGTTCTTCCGGTCCGATGACATCGAGATAGATTTCGGTTGTTTGCAGGCGCGCGTGGCCCATCCACCGTTTAACCAAAGTGATCGGCACCCCCTGGAGCATGGCATGGGTTCCGAAAGTGTGTCGAAGTCCCTTCGGCGTTGCTTGTGGGCCAACGATATCAGCTTCAGCCATCATCTTCTTGATGTGTCGATAGGCAGTACATCTGCTGACCGGCCAGAGGAGGGCGCGGCCGGCCCCAAGCTGCTGGAGAGGGCGCAACCTGAAGCGTTTGTTCATCGCGAGGATGAATCCGCTGTCTAGTGGTATTTGGCGCCAGCTGCCGCGTGTTCGTTGCTTGAGCGTTTCGATGGCCACCAGATTGTCTTCTAGGTCGACATGGAATGCTCGAACGCTCAGTGCCTCTGATATTCGACATCCAGAAAAGGCAAGGAATTCAGCGAAGGTTCTCCACGGCTCGCGGCTGTGTTTGGCGATGAGCAAGAAGCGCTCGCGTTCAAACGGAGTTAGGTAGAGCCGATTGCCGTGGCGATCGAAAAGCGAGCGTGGCGTTGAGCCCAATAAAGTCCTTTCGGGCAATTATCCCGGTTGAATCATTCAAAATATTGAAACAGTATGCACCATTCTGTTGCAAATAAAAACAAATAAGAATTTTTCGTGCGCTCAGTATTCGATTTCTGGGTAGCGCCAGGAATTGCGCTGCTGTGCCAACTCGAATGCTTGTGGCAACGAGACGCTTATTGCGTCAGGACGGGTTGAGCTCCAATGGTCAAAAGCTGCTTGGCTTGCGAACATATTTACCCGATCACAAAACGCTCCGCGTAGATCTTGGCAACAAGCTTCGGTGTCAGTTTTGGCCAGCGACATAACCGGCTGGTCAGGTGAGATAGCGGTCAAATGCGTCCCGTCTACTCTTATCTCAATTTCCCGGCCCGTCTGCGGGCACGCTGTGTGAAGCGTGGCAGCGGAGCCAATCAGCGCCGGTAGGAACAACGCATCGAAAACGCACCAAGTGAACAATGAACGCCGGGCCGTTTTGAACCGGTGCGTCGAGGGGACAATACTCAGGCCAACAAAGCCAACGATGTCTCCGTTGTCGTCAAGCTCGATCGCGCTTGCAGGCACAAGTTTGAGGATTGTCTCGGCTGCCTCCAGAGGTGTCCCGAGGTGGTCCGCCACGGCGGCGAACGAGACTGGACGGCCTTCTGCTAGCGACCGGTATACATAGAGTGACGCCTTCTGAAGGTCTTTCGGGTTTTTGTCCGTATAACCGACCTCCAGCGTGGCGAATATCGCCTCTCGCTCGATTTCCTTTAGTGACGAAGGTTTTAGCCCGAATTGCCCTTCAGGCCTCCTTTGATGTCGATGCCGAACGCCTGTTTTGTGTTGTTTCCAGGCTTGAAAACATGTCGCGCCACAAAACTCATAAACATAATCCTCGACTTCCGCTGATAGACCTTTTCCGGACGATCGAGGAATGAGAGCGCAGCATTCGTCACATTGAACGGCTTTTTCGCTCTCATTCCTCTTGTCGCGACTAGGGGGCAAGTCGGACATCGCTAACCCGCACAACAAGATAGTTTTGCGACATCTTTGTCGAAGCCCTGCGCGGCGAGTTTGAAGCCCTCCACCGTTGTGAGGTACGGGAAAATCGTCTCGCCTAGCTCTTTTGTAGTCATGCCAAATTTGAGGGCTAGAACCAGTGTTTGGATGCTATCCGCGCCCTCAGGCGCCATGATCTGCGCGCCGAGAAGCTTGTCAGTTTTTCGGTCGGCGACGAGTTTGATTAGTCCGCGCATATCGGCTGCGGCCAGGGCGCGAGGCACCTGATCTAGCGGCGCGACAGATGTTTTGACGTCATAGCCTTTCGCCTCGGCTGCTGCAGCGGTAAGGCCCACACCAGCGATCTGCGGGTCGCTAAACACGACCCAAGGCATTGCACTGTTGTCGTAGGGTTTGACGGTTTGATCAGTGGCGTGTTTTGCAGCCAGCTTCGCGCCATACGCCGCCATGTAGACGAACTGGTCCTGTCCAGTGACGTCACCGGCCGCATAAATTGAACGGTTGCTGCTTCGCATATGGTCGTCGACCAAGATGCCACCACGCGCGTCGGTATCTACGCCAATTTCATCTAGGCCGAGATGTTGCGTATTTGGGCGCCGACCTGTCGCAAGAAGAACTCTCTCGGCATTTACGATCTCGGTGCCCTTATCCGTCTCGCAGTGCAGGGCAACTCCAGTTTGCGTCTGTTCGATGCGCTGGTACCCAACACCGGAGCACACGGTTATTCCCTCGGCCTCAAAGGAGGCCTGAAGGGCGGCGCTGATTTCCGGTTCGGCTTCGGGGATGAGACGGGAGCGACAACAGATCGTCACTCGTAC
This sequence comes from uncultured Maricaulis sp., assembly GCA_965228215.1. GTDB lineage: Bacteria > Pseudomonadota > Alphaproteobacteria > Caulobacterales > Maricaulaceae > Maricaulis. Next base: position 1,872,422 of record OZ245800.1, read on the forward strand.
GCCGGCGCGTGCGAACATCTGTCCAAGTTCGCACCCAATCACGCCACCGCCGATGACCATCATGCTTTCGGGTAAGCGCTCAAGTTCGAGCGCGCTAGTAGAATCTAACGTTTCAATTTCACCGATTCCCGGGATCGGTGGGATGCTGCTGGAAGAACCTGTCGCGATGATAATCTTCGGAGCGCGAACCGTTTGATCATCAAACGTAACACCACCCTCTACTAGGCGCGCCGGCGTTTTCGATTCCAAGTAGTCGACATTCTCATATTCGGGCAGCAACGCTTCGTATTTCTTGTCTCGAAGGCTCTCCACCAGTGAAGATTTTTGGGCCTGAACTGCCGACCAGTCTTGAACGCTCGATGTAACCGTTACCCCGGAAAACCGAGCAGCTGCATGACTGCTGTGTGCAGCCTCCATTGCGCGGATGAGGGCTTTCGACGGAACGCAGCCGACATTGACGCAAGTACCGCCAATAGTCCCGTGACCGATGAGTGCCACTCTAGCGCCAGAGTCGGCCGCGGTGATCGCAGCCGAAAACCCCGCAGATCCCGCACCGATAACAAGGATGTCATACCCACTGTTGGGGTCGCTAGAGCAGCAATCTTTCATTCGAAAATTCTCCGTTTTGAGTTCTGGTGAAGCTAGTGACCGTGCGTGGCGCCGTTGTCGTCCGGCGCTGCGGTGCCTGCTTCATGTGCGGGGTAGCCAGCGTCCGTCGAAGCCTGAGCAATAGCTTCAATGTTGGTAACAGCAGGGTCAAAATTCACGACGGCAAGTTTGGTGTCGTAATCAATCTCAACGGAATCCACACCCTCGACTCGGCTCATAGCCGTACGGACGGTGACTGGGCACATCGCGCAAGTCATACCGTGGATTTCGAAAGTTGCTGTTTCTGTCGCCTCAGCAACGACTGCAGTTGCCGCCTCCGTTGGGGCATTAGTGAGGCCGATGAAGCCCAGGCCAGCTACGGCAACTAGCGCCGCAGATAAAAGTGTTTTTGTTGCGTTGTTCATGAGTGTCCTCCTAGTAGAAAAATGGTGCCCACCAATCGATGGTGGCCGCGAGTAGGACGATCACAAGCCCTACCCACAAAGCGATTTGGGTGAAAATTGTCGACTGCGGCTTCGCGCAGGCAGATTCTGGGTCGCAAGGCGGTTTGGGCTTGAAATAAACATGCCAAAACCCGAAGCCGATAAAGCCAAGCGTCACAGCGATAAAATACGGTTTGTACGGTTCAAGCGCCGTAAGCGAACCGATCCACGCGCCGCCTACGCCTGTAAGCACCAAGACCAACGGAAGAATGCAACACGATGAAGCGACGATCGCCCCGATTACACCACCAGTAGCCAGTAACTTATCTCGTTTTTGAGAGGCGCCCGGGCTATTTTGCTCTGATTCAATCATTCGTTTTCTTGCTCATTCCTAGATTTTCAACTAGGCTAATCCCTGTAGTAACTACAGACTCAAGGAGAAAATGAACACGAAAACACACGCTACTGTGAGCGCGCTGACCAGAGGCGAACTTGCGCGTCTCACCGGCTGCAACGCAGAAACAATTCGCTACTACGAAACACAAGGCGTACTGCCTGCGCCTCGCCGCGCCGAGAACGGTTACCGCCTCTATGATCGCCGCCACATCGCGATCCTAAACTTCATCATACAATTCCGAGATCTCGGCTTCTCGTTGACCCAATGTCGTGGCTTATTGAGTTTGGAACATGATCACTCCGGCCAATGCCAGGCGGTTTCAAATCAGATCCAATCCCATATCGAAGTCGTAGAACGGCGTATCGCTGAGCTGAAGGGAGTCGCGTCCACTCTTCGCGCGGCCGCGAAAAAGTGTTCATCGGACCCGGCTGCACAGTGCCACGTCCTGGACATTCTTCTTCAGGTCGAGACTGACGAGTCCTCTGGCGCAAAATCGTAGAGAGCATCGACGATAGGGCATTCTGGAACCACACCACCGTCACACTGTGACGCCATGTCGCTAAGAACGCTCTCGAGACGTTTCAGATCTTCGATCTTCTTCCGCACAGACGCCAACTGGCCGAGGGTCATGTCTCGAACTTCGCCGCAGCTGTATGTGTTGCTATCCACCAAACTGAGGAGGGTTTGCACTTCAGCAACGCCGAAACCGAGGTCCCGTGCGCGCATCAAAAACTTGAGACGACGCACATCTTCGTCCGAATACGTTCGAAATCCGTTTTCTGCGCGAGCCGGCTCGGGCATGAGCCCGATGTTCTCATAGTATCTCACGGTCTCTAGATGACAGCCCGTTAGTTTGGCGAGTTTGCCACGCGTGATGTTCATCCGTTCATCTCAGTCTTGTGCTGATTCAAGTCTAGGGCTGTCGACCAAATAGCTTTCGTTCCCAATTGTCGATGGCGCGAATTGGGCCCGGGCAATAGTGGTCACGAGCGCTACGACCGGTCAGTCGGCCGATCAAAATCGGAAGCGCGCGCATTTCGCAGCCTGCCGTGCCGAAGAGTGCAGAGAGCGCAAACGAGATCCCAAGGTGGCCGAACACATAGATGTTCAATATGGCAATCGCGTTCCATACGGTCGGCGAAACGATGTTCCCCGTTGATTGCCAGCCCAGATATCCGGCGACGGCTATGCCGAACGTGGCAATAAGGCGCGGCCAAAAGGACAGCCTCAGGCCAAAGCCAATGTTCACCGTGTAGGGGATAAGCTGCAAAGCGAAGAGCGTGAGTCCAACCACGTAGAAATTCGTGAGCGCTGCGGCGTCGCCAAAGCTGATGACTTGGTAAACCCAATAGAGCGAGCCGTAGCCGAGGAATGCGCGAACGGCGCGACCGATCCATCCTGGCGGCGGGATCGTACCGGCGGCATCAAAACGGAAAGTCGGTTCAATCTCTGCCATGCTACCTCCTCGTCCAATCCAAAACCCAACTTTGAAGACGGAACTCGTACTGAGGCAGGATGAATGCAGCGACGAGGAAGCCCGTTCCTACCACCCACCAAATCCAGAAAGATCTCGACGCCTGGCCTCGCCAAATTGCGTAAGATGCTGCAACAGCGAGAAGCCCTGCGGAGGTCCAAAAGAAGTAAGGTTGCCAACGCGCGAACCAGCCGAGTTTCGCCACTAACCCCGAGGCGACCCCGAAATGCACAAGCAATATCGGGATGACGCAACACGAAGCACCCACGAATGCTGCGAAGCCCCCAAGCACTCCGCCACTCGAAAGCGCCCGAGAGAGAAAATTCTGATCTGATCGTGTCACTGACATTTCGCTACAATAGCACCTGTAGTAACTACAGGCACAAGGCGTTTGAGTGCTCGTATTGATCACGAGTTCGAGATTGCTCGCCCCTTAGGAGGGGCGAGGCGCTGGCGCTATCCCACCCTTTCCCACCCTGATGGCCTGCGGCCGGAAGCGTGATCCAAATTGGCCTTAACCCGGCCAATTGTGTCTCCCACTTCTAAGAGAAGAATCCGTCTTGTGACGGCTTCTTGGCGAGGCCCTTCCCAGAGTCCCCAGACGGGGACTCGTCAGGCCCTCGTGACACATGTGCCACGGTGCTTGGCATGAAGCTTTGGTGCAACGGCACATGTGTCGGTTGTGCTATAGCTCGGCGTTTCAACCTGGAGTATATTCTCGCGGATGAGATCGACTTGGGCGGGAGCAAGCAGGATGTATACGGGCAAAAATGCGCCGTTACATGTATACCATTCGAAGCACACAAAGTGTGTCCTCAAGGTTTCCTGCTTGTCCTTCAGGTGCCAGGAGGGCTTAACGAATGCCGCCTAGGGGCTATCGCAAGTCACACGCCGAAACTCGATCCGTGAGGATCGATGTCTATGTCACACCAACCGAGTTGGCGGCCATCGACGCGTCGGCGGAGACCTGCGATCAGACCCGTGCAGCATTCGTGCGTGCGTGTGCGCTGGGGGCTCGCCCCCAAGCGAAACCCGCACGCGTTACAGCGGATGCCATTCGCCAGCTGACTAAGGTTGGCAACAACCTCAATCAGCTCGCAAAGCAAGCCAACGCCGGCTTCGTTGTGTCGGCTCCCGCGATCAACGCAGCCCTGGACGCTGTCCTGTCCGCTGTGCGCCGCATCGGCTGAGCTTTCCATGATCGGAGAAGCTCAGACAGGTACCGGCTTTGGCGGCCTCGCCCGATACCTCGCCACGGGGCAGCGTGGCGATCGACCTGAACGGGTCGAGTGGGCTGAGGCGCGCAATCTGCCGACAACCGATCCGGACACATATCCTGCGATGATGCGTGCCACGGCGCGGATGTCGCGACGGGTCAAAGATCCCGTCTTTCATTTTTCAGTGAGTTGGCCCGTCGAAGAGAAGCTTGATCGTGACGGTATGCTGAGCATTGCCGATCGTACGCTCTCAGATCTGGACCTTTCCGAGCATCAGTCCGTCATCGTCTGTCACAACGATACCGAACATCCCCATATCCATGTGATGGTGAACCGGGTGCATCCGGACACCGGAAAGGCCTGGGCCAAGTGGCGCTACAAGACCCGCCTGGAACGCTCGCTCAAAACCCAAGAGAGGGAGTTAGGCTTACAGCAAGTACCTGGACGACTCTCCCGTGTGTTGAGCTTTGGGGAGCGTTTGAAGAAGCGGGCGGAAGGCGGATTTGACGTCAATGCTCTTGTCGCTTGGGGCAAGGACAAGATCGGTGAGTTGCGCCAGTTCATGCGGCCGCATTTTGATGAAGCGTCGTCATGGAATGATCTTGAAGATCGAGTGGCCGAGCGCGGGCTCGGTATCCATGGCAAAGGCCAGGGATTGATCTTCAGCGATGGGAAGGGCTTCGCCAAGCTCTCCCAGGTCGGGGGCAAGAAGCATCGCTTGGCGATGCTCGAAGCGCGCTTCGGCGACTGGAAGAGCTATGAGGCGCAGCGGAAGAAGGTCGGTGGCTTTGATCGCCATGGTGATCATGATCATCATCAACATGTCGATGAACATGATGAGATTGAGCGTCGGCTGCGTCTCCGACGCGAGCGCGGCGACGATGGTTTGGAGCGGTGAGGGTGTTTATAAACTTTCAATTATGGGTAGTAGAGCTACCTATAAATAGAAAAGAATAAACTGGCGTTCAGTTTAGAAATTTATTATATTGGGTAACATGACTACCCGAAAAACTACAAAATTAAACCAATTGCAGCACCTTTTACCGGAGGGGAGCTTAGCTGATGGGCGGTGGTTAGAGGCTAAAGGATACTCCTCGGACCTTCGGAAACACTATGTTCGAAGTGGATGGTTAGTGCCAATCGCGCGCGGCGTTTACGCCCGTGGATCGCAAAAGCTCAGATGGCAAAACGTTATCTACTCGCTCCAGTCAATAATGGAGTATCCCGTTCTCGTCGGCGGTCGAACCGCCTTGGAGTTGCTTGGACATGAGCATTATCTGCGTCTGGGCGGGCACCGAACCGTACATCTATACGCCGTTGGTAGATTGCCAACTTGGCTCTTGAGGCTAGACCTAGATGTGACGTTTCATACTCACAACGCGGCAAAGCTATTTTCTAGCCTGGGAACCAGCGTCGAGCTTGAACGCAACAACACAATTACGTCGGAACAATCACTCGATTGGGGGGACCCAAATCGACCGATCCAACTTTCGACGCGTGAGCGCGCAACGCTCGAAATGCTTGATGAAGTTCCAAACCACGAGACGTTCGATCATGTCGACAAGGTGTTCGAGGGGCTTTCCAATCTTAGCCCTCGACGAACTCAAAAGCTTCTTGAAGCCTGCAAAAATGTAAAAGTGAAGCGGTTGTTCTTCTGGTTCGCTAAGCGGCATCAACATGCTTGGCTGAAGCACATCAACGAGCAAAACGTTGACCTCGGAACAGGGAACCGCTCCCTCGTTCCGGGCGGCAAGCTGGATCCCACGTACCGCATAACGATACCTAAGGAGATGTATGAACGCTGATACTTACCATCAACAAGTGAGCCTTCTCACTCGTGTCTTACCCTTCGTGGCCAAGGAAACGGATTTCGCGCTGAAAGGCGGTACGGCAATCAACCTGTTTTATCGGGATTTGCCGCGTCTCTCGGTTGATATTGACCTCATTTACCTACCTCGTGCTGATCGATCGACAGCACTCGCCGAAATCGATGCGGCGTTTGATCGGATGACCAGTGTACTCTCTAAGGCATTTCCAGAGGGCCAGGTCGGCCGAATTGCCGGTGGAGGAGGAGGTGATACGCGCTTGCTCGTAAACCTGGGTGGTGTCGCCGTTAAAGTTGAGACGTCCCCCGTTCTTAGAGGAACAGTACACGCGCCGGACTTGATGGCGGTTACCGAACCCGTTGAAAGCGAATTCGGATTTGCTGAGATCCAGGTCGTTTCCTTTGAAGATTTGTTCGCGGGAAAATTGGTTGCCGCTCTTGACCGTCAGCACCCGCGCGATCTGTTTGATGTCAAGCTCCTGTTGGAAAACGAGGGTGTCACCAAGGCGCTATTTGATACGTTTCTGGTCTATCTATCATCGTCGAGTAGGCCGCCTCACGAGATACTCGATCCCAATTTAAAAGACCTGGACAAGACATTCGTCGAAGAATTCGAAGGCATGACAGCTTCGTCGGTTAGCGTGGGGGATTTAGCAGAGGCACGCGCTGAGCTTGTTCGGCAAGTCCACGCGCTCCTTGACGACCGCGCGCGACGCTTCTTGCTGGCGATACACGACTGTCAGCCTGATTTCGATGTTTTGGGTATGACGGGGATTGATGAACTGCCGGCGATCCGCTGGAAGCTCCTAAATCTGAAAAAACTGCTGACCGGGAATCCTGGCAAGCATGCTGAGCTTCGGCGCATGATTGAGACGGTGGGGACCGCCGATCATACTTCGTAGCGAGAGAGGTGGAGGCGAAGGGTAACACCGCCCTTGCTCCGTCAACCCTACTAGGGGGTATGACTTCCACGGCGGTTCGGCGTTTCTTGGGGAAGTGTCGGCTCCGAGGGAATGCCGGTGTGTCCCACCAAGGGAATGGAGATGGGAGTTAGTTGAATAGTCGACGTACGATTCCCCACATGCGCTGGAGCCAGTTCGGCGGTTCAACTGCTTCCTTCTTCTTCCTATCGGCCTGACGGATCTGAGTGATCTGCTGATTTTGCATGTCCCCGGCCCACTGCACCTGCCCATCACGGATCCAGTAGTGTGAGCGACAAGGGAAACTCCAATTGCCAATGGATGGATGAAGCGAAACTGCCTCTCCGTCGTAGATCATTTTCCAGTCTGTCCGGCTAAGTGGGGTCACGACCTCAAGGCCGCATCCGCACTCGCAAAGGTGAACTGCGGTGGCAAAATCAACGGAAATATACAGCGTGCCAGGTTCGATCGCCGCCGGGATCGCATCAACGAATTTGTGCTTGATCTGCTTATTCTTCATGGAAATGGCTGTTCGTTATGACGTTGCCGTCTATTGTGAAATTGGATTGGTGCTCCCGCTCCAAATCCCCGTAAAATCCGAAAAGTTTCTTCCACCGGATAACCGCCAGCGAGGCGTTCAATGCATTCAGATCGGCAATCTGAATATTCTGCCGATATGCATCATCAACATCGGTTGCGCCGGTGTTTACGCACTTCCCGAAATGAGACCGCTGATTAGGTGAGCTGGTGGTTGTGCGCACGACGCCAAAGAGCGCATCGTCCACAATGCTGATGCCCATCCCAACGTCGATAAACGGGATCCCGTCCGCTTCGAGCTTCTCGGCAATGGCGCCCTTCAATTCACCTTTGTCGATTGCCACGAACACGAAGTCCATGCCGTCAAGAAGCGACAAGTTCTCATCCGTCAAATACGTCGGGTGAGGAATGATCCCCTTCCGCATCGAGCTATAGGTATCCGCCAGGTATTCCACCTTCTTGAGCCGTTTTCGCAGCTGTTCGACCGTTATAGCGCCCGGTGCCCGAAAGGCGTTGTGCTGGATAAACTCGTCACCATCGATCAAATGAATTTGGCGGACTGGTGTCTTGGCAACAAGGTCGAGGATGTACGCTCCCGTACCGCCTAGGCCAACAATTGCGATTTTTGAAAGCTTGAGTTTCTCGACAACGCCAGCAATTCCAGCGCGGCTGGAAGCGGTATCGATATAGTTGAAAGGCGAGTCTTCATCACCCGGTTCTGTTACCGCAAAAGTGCGCGCGGTGACTGTCGGGTCGATGGCTTCCGCTGGCCCTGAAATCATCGCCGCATAGGTCGTCATTTTCTCGTAGTAGTCTACGTAGCGACCAGTGCCGGTGGGCTTGCATGAAAAGGTTCGCTCAACGACGAGGCCGTCCCCAAGGTTTTCACGAGCCGTGCTGTGGACCATGTTTTTCAAAGCGCGGCCATCTTTGTCGCATGGATGCTCACCCGCAAATTTCATTACATGAGTGCTGGGTGGTGCCGTTTTATCTCCAGCGAGATCGAGGACAGAGACAAGGGTGCCGCGTCTTATAGCTTTATCGCTGGCGACATAGGGCACATTTCTGATCACAAGGTGCCCTGACACGACGGATACTTCGTACCCATCAGCAAAGAGTTTTTGTAGATCTGCGCTACGACTTATCAGTTGCTGTGACATTGAAGATCATACCTTTTTTGACCTTCACCGTTTCGCCTTCCGCCAGATTGCCGTCCGGCTTGTTGCCGTGCCCCTTACGGTAGGTGATGGTGAAACAAATGAACTCGCCGGTTGGCGGATTCTCGAAGGCGAGTTCAACAAGCTCATCAGATGAGATCGTCTTCCCGCTAACCGTCTTCTCGCGACCGTTGATGACGATCGTGATTTCCTTGGTCGGTTTCTTTCCGTTCTTCATTCCTGTGTTCCTTCTGCTCTAGCCTTTGGGCGGATACGGATCGTTGCCGTGGCTGTCGCTTTGGGCGATCCGACCGTCCTTGTTGTGAATGCGAAGCTCGCTGCCCTGGTTGCGACTGATCTCGCGCCCGCGGCTAACTGCCTCTTGTTTCGTTTCGTGGTGGCTACTTGCGCGTTGCGCGCCACCTTTTTTGACGTCCCATCCCCCGTTCGGGTTTGGAACGATGTGATGGGACTTGGGCCCTCTACTCATTATCTACCTCCGTAGGTTGGTTCATTCTATGCGCACAAAAAGTTCGCTATACCGAACAACATAATTGATTGAAATTCGGAAGTCAAGGTGATAATGTTCGGAAAAACGAACAAGGAGATAGCGCTATGGCAGGGGACCTAGGTGCTCGAATTAAGGAGTTGCGAAAAAAGCGCGGCCTAACCTTAGATCAGCTTGCTGAACTGACCGGATCGAGCAAAAGTTATATATGGGAACTGGAGAATAAGGCGCCGCCTCGTCCGTCCGCCGACAAGCTCTCGAAGATCGCTGACAAACTCGGCGTCACCATCACATATCTGATTGGCGAGCAAGCGGAAGAAGATGCGACCGATGCGAATTTCTATCGCAACTTCCAGAAGCTCGACCCGGAGAAAAAGGAGATGTTGCGGCGAATGGTTCAAGTCTGGGACGACGATGAATGACTAAAGAGCGTTCTCCAACACGCTGGGCAATTGATATATCGAGGGTGCTCAATGACGTGCTGAAGGACGAACGATTCCCGGTTCCTGTAATTGACGTTGCCAAGGAGTATTCCAGGCAAATCTACCCGGACGACGCTGTAACGCTCATTAAGCCAAGACGCATCGATGGGTTTGAGGGAATGCTGGCGCCAGCGCCCCGTGATCGCGGTAAGTTCGGTTGGGGCATCTTTTACAATGACGGCATCGAAGTACCTAGCCGCATCAACTTCACGCTGGCGCATGAATTCGGGCACTATCTTGTCCATAGGAAGCGGTTTCCGGACGGGCGGCAGTGTAGCCAGCGAGACATGACCCGTTGGGACAGCAAGTACGCAGAAATAGAGTCTGAGGCGAATCTTTTTGCGGCAAATCTGCTGATGCCGCTCGATGACTTTCGGACGCAACTTCCCGCAGACGTCGCGCCAACATTCGACGACATTGGCGCATGTGCGTCGCGATATGATGTATCATTGACGGCCGCCATCTTGCGCTGGCTCGAATACACGTCAAAGCGATCGCTGCTAGTGGCGTCGACTGATGGCTTCGTGCTCTGGGCAAAGCCCAGTCGACCAGCCTTGAAGTCGCGGCTCTATATTAAAACGCGAGACGTACCTCCGGTCCCCTTGCCGGATGCGTCGCTCGCGTCCAATCGCGCGATTGCCACCGACAAAACATCGTCTTTGAAACATGCTCCTGGGGTCTGGTTCCCCCAGGAGGAGTGTGAGGAGCTGGTGCTGTTTGCGGACCGTTTCGATTTTGCGCTTTCACTGCTTCATTTTCCCGACCAGCCGAGGCGCATTTTTGACGATGAAGCGGACGATGATGACTTACTTACGCCTGCCGACTCCGGCATGAAATGGCGCTAACCAACCGAATGGCCCACCGATAACCGGGCCGGGCACTCCCAAACGCTGTGCGAGCCCGTCTTTTGCCAAATATCGCTGAATAATCCTAAGCTTAGAAGGTGCGACGTTTATCCAGGTGGCGCTGGTAAAAAATGCGGTTTGTTTGTGTGCTAAAATTACACATAAACTTACACATATTTTGTTAGAGGAATTTTTAAAGCAATTAAAACAAATGTTTATGATGACCATTTCTTAAACTAAATGCATTCAAAATCCGTTTCCGCAAGGAGTGTCAGTTCGAGTCTGACCAGGGGCACCACGACCGGGTGGAAAACCTCGACAATCACGAATCTGCGCCTCGCCTCTCGATGGAGCCGATGCTAGCCTTTCCCGGCACGCGACCTTGAGGGAGGCCTGCCCGTGCTGACTGTGACCAATGCCGTATTGTTTGCCCGGGCCTCACTGGCGCTGACCTTTGTCTGGTTCGGCGCCATGAATTTCACGGCGGTGGGCGAAGCCAATATGACCAGCTGGCTCGGCGGTCATGTCTTCCTGTCGAGCCTTGTGGACCAGGCCTCTTCGGCCGCACGCGCGATCGGAATCTACCAATTGGTGATGGCCGCACTGATCGGTGCGCCGCTGCCGTCGGGCAGTTTTCGCCGGATCGGCTTCATCATGCTGGGCGTGTATTGCGCCATCGCTCTGACAGTGATGTTCACCAACCCGGTCTGGATCCCTCCGGCGGAAGGCCGCGCAGGCGGGTTTCCGCTTATCGGGTCGGGCCAGGGCATCATCAAATACGTGTCCATTCTCGGTCTTGCGGTCTGGGCGGCAAGTTTCGATTCCTCACGCATGTTCTCGCAGCGCTACAGCCAGACACGCGAGCTCGCCCTGCCGGTCATGTGGTTCGGTCTCGTCCTGGTCCTGGCCTGGATTGGCGGCATGAAATTCACCCTCGTGGAGGCTCAGGGCATTGATCCGCTGATCCGCTCGCATTTCGCCTTTTCCTGGATGACCGGCGTGCTCGACCTGCAGGGTGTGTCCTATGTGATCGGCATCATCGAACTGATAACCGTGGCGGCGTTGCTGGGCTACTGGTTCAATTCACGCCTCTTCCTGATCGGGTTGGCATTGAGCGCGATCACCTTCGTGCTCACACTCACCTTCCTGATAAGTTTCGGAAATTCCTGGTCCGCCGAGCTCGGCGGATTCCCGGCCCTGTCGCGGACGGGGCATTTCCTGCTCAAGGATCTGGGCATGCTGGCCGCCTGCTATGCGCTGGCTGCCGAAGTCTCCGAACGCGGGCGCCGCTGGTAGGTTGACGCGGAATTCCTCCGTAACGTTTGGAAACTTGCTTCACACTTTCCGCTGAAGCAGGGCCGTTTGCTTGACCGTAACCTTCCCAATTCTATCGTGTCAGGTGGACAAAGGAGCGGCGAAATGGCCTTTCTCAGCACGCTGAAACGCGAGTTCGACTACGTCACCGGGATGGTGAGCGTGCTTGGCCGTATCAAGAAGGTCGGACCCGGTTCCGGCGTTCGAGTGCCCGATCATATCGAGAAGACGGTCGACCGCTTTCCGGATCGTCCGATGGCGATCACTGATGAAGGCGAGATCAGCTATGCCGCCTTCGACGCCTTCGCCAATCGGGTCGCGCACTGGGCGCTGGAACAGGGTCTGAAGCCGGGCGACACTGTTGCGCTCTTCATGCCCAATTGCTGGCAATACATCGCGATCTGGTTCGGCCTGTCCAAGGTGGGCGTGATCACTTCCCTCCTGAACAATCAGCTGTCCGGTCATTCGCTGGCCCACTGCCTGTCCATCGGCGAGACCCGCCACGCCATCATCGCCGGCGAGCTCGGTGAGGCCTATCTGTCGGCCTGCGAGGAGGGCGATCTCGACGTGCCCGCCTGGTCGCTGGATGGTGAATTCGAGGGCGCCCATGATTTCGGTGCGGCTCTGACCCGCCAGAGCGAGGAGCGCCCGCCGCTGGCAGCTCGCGAAAGCGTCAAGCCGCGCGACCCGGTGCTGAAAATGTTCACCAGCGGAACGACCGGCCTGCCCAAGGCCGCGCTGATGACGCATATCCGCGCGCTCTACTATCTCAACATCTTCGCCATCATCTCGAAGAGTACAGAGCATGACCGGATGATGATGGTGCTGCCGCTCTACCACGCCACGGGCGGGCTGTGCGGCGTCGGCTGTGCGCTCTCCTATGGTGGCGCGCTGATCATCCGCCGCAAATTCTCGGCTTCGGCCTTCTGGCCAGATGTGAAACAGTTCGGCGCCACGACGTTCATGTATGTCGGCGAACTCTGCCGCTTCCTGGTCAATTCGCCGGTCTCGCCGGACGAGGCCGGGCATTCGCTGCGCGCCGCCGTCGGCAATGGCATGAGCCGGGATGTCTGGAACAAGTTCCAGGCCCGTTTCAACCTGCCGGACATCATCGAGTTCTACGGTTCGACCGAGGGCAATGTCGGTCTCGTCAACACGACCAACCAGCCCGGCGCAATCGGCCGCGTACCGTCCTATCTGAAACACCGGTTCAACATCGACCTCGTGAAGTTCGACATGGATACGGAACTGCCCGTCCGCGACGCGGAGGGCCGGTGTGTGAAATGTGGTCCCGACGAGGTTGGCGAGGCCATTGGCCGGATCGACCCGACCGATGCGCGTTTCCGCTTTGATGGTTATGGCTCCAAGGAAGACACCGAGAAGAAAATTCTCCGCGATGTCTACGAGGAGGGCGATGCCTGGTTCCGCACGGGTGACCTGATGTCCCGTGACCGGCTCGGCTATTATTATTTCGTCGACCGGGTCGGCGACACCTTCCGCTGGAAATCCGAGAATGTCTCGACCGGCGAGGTGGCCGAAGCCCTCAATTTCGACGGTATCGAACAGGCCAATGTCTATGGCGTGGAAGTCCAGGGTCATGTCGGTCGCGCCGGAATGGCGGCGCTGGTCGGATCCTCCGGGCTCGATCTGGAAGCCCTGCACCAGCAGGTGCACGAAGCTCTTCCAGCCTTTGCCCGGCCGCTCTTCCTGCGTCTCCAGGAGCAGACCGACACGACCGGCACGTTCAAACTGCGCAAGGTCGACCTGGTGAAGGAAGGTTTCGATCCGGACCGGATCGAGGACCCACTCTATTTCGACCATCCCGTGATCGGAAAATATGTTCGCCTGACACGGGAGTTGTATGAGCAGATCGTGGACGGCAAACTGCGCGTATGAGCGCACGACGAGCCAATCCCGACGACATTCTGCAATTCTGGTTCCTGCAGGCAGGACCGACGGCCTGGTACAAGGTGTCGGCTGCTTTCGATGCCCGCATGCGGCGCAAATATGCCCGTCATGTCGAGCGCGAGGCTCGCTTGTATGCGCGTGGCCGGCATGACTGGCTCGATACGCCCGGCGGCGCGCTGGCGCTTGTTCTGATGTTCGATCAATTCCCGCGCAATATCTGGCGTGGTTCCGGACGGGCCTTTGCCTTCGATCCGCTGGGCCTCGACGTGGCGCGCCGCATGATCGACAAGGGTTTCGACTGGGCCCTGCCGGAAGAGCAGCGCGCCTTCGTCTACATGCCCTTCATGCACTCGGAGGCGCTGGCCGACCAGCACACCTGCATCGACCTGGCCACCGAGCGACTGAGCGGGACGGGCACGGCCCAGCACGCGCGAAAGCATTGCGAGGTGATCGAGCGTTTCGGGCGCTTCCCCTATCGCAATGATGCGCTCGGCCGCGAGTGCACGCCGGAGGAAACGGCCTATCTCGACGGCGGCGGTTATGCGCCCGGCAGCAAGCGGAAGTAACGACTCGGCAAAAAGCGCCGCAAGGCAGTCCTGTCCGAATCCGTTTCGCTCGACCAATCTTCAAACAACTGAAATTAAAAGCAAAAAAACGCCAGCTACTTGGCCCCGCACTTGCTCCTTCCTGTGCAAGAGCCGAATGACGGGGAGTTCTAGATGGCGCCGCAAGTCTGCATTACCGCCGAGGATATTCATCAGATCGCCTGGACGCTGGTCGACATGCATGGTGACCAGGCCCTGGGATATGCCGACGAGGCGGTGGGCGAGCTGGACGAGCAAGGCAAGGTCGAGGGGGCCGATGCCTGGCGCGCGCTGCGTTCGGTGATGGAAGACGCCCTGGCCGGCCGGCTGGAACGCGATCGCGGCGTCACGCTGCACTAGATCCCGCGACATCAAAGTCTCTTGTCAGGCCGGGCCGTTATGATACCCCGGCTGGCATGACACTCGCGCCCTGGTCCCGCACTCTCGACAAATTCGGTCTGAACATCGCTTTCGAGCCTGTTCGGGCAGCGCCGCACATGCGGACGGCCCTGCGCAATGCCGCCCCGCATCTCGATGCCAAGGCGCCGCCGCTGGACGAGGTACGTGATCTTGCCATCCCGGGCGGCGACGGCGAGATCGCGGCCCGTCTCTACGTGCCGCAGGGCGCCGAGGCGCCGGCCCCGACCGTCTTCTTCACGCATGGCGGGGGGTATGTGATCGGCGATCTCGACACGCATGACCTGCTCTGCCGCCGGCTGGCTGCCAAGAGCGGTTGCCGGGTGCTGGCGATCGATTACCGGCTGGCTCCGGAACACGCTTTCCCGGCTGCGGTTGATGATGCCCTGGCGGCGTTTGACTGGCTGCGCGGCGAGGGTGCTGACGTGGTCGGAGCGGATCCGGAACGCCTGGCCGTCGCCGGTGATTCCGCGGGTGGTGGACTGGCGGCCATGCTGGGCCAGGCCCGCCGCGACCAGGTGCGCTACCAGCTGCTGATCTACCCGCTTCTGCAACTGGTCGAGCGACGCAAACCGCGGCTCAAGGCGCTGGAAGGCCATCTCCTGTCCGTTGTTGCCCTCGACCAGATCGCCCTGGCCTATCTCGCAGACGACCAGGACCCGGCAGACCTGCGCATTTCCCCCCTGCTGGAGAATGACCTGTCGGGCCTGCCGCCGACCCACATCATCGCGGCGGAGCTCGACCCACTGCTGGATGAAGGCCAGGCCTATCGCGACCGTCTGGCTGCCGCCGGCGTGCCGGTCAACTACACGCTCGGCAAGGCTCTGCCCCACGGCTATTTCAACCTGACGGCCGTGCTGCCGGGTGCCAAGGACCTGGTGAATGCCTGCGCAGGCGAGCTGGGTGAGGCGCTTCGCGGCTGAGCGAGTTGCCTTTGTTGCACAGCGCGCCTAGCTCTGTTGCATGCCTGTGAGCGACGCATACCGCCCCGATTCCCGTTTTGCCCGTCTCGGGCCCGATTTTTCCGACCCGGTCGAGCCGGCTGATTTCCCGCGTGCCGAGCTGCGCTACTGGAATGCGCGCTGGGCAGATGCGGTCGGTCTCGGTGACCTCGATGACACCGAGAAGGTGCAGCATTTCGCACGCTTTGAGGCCTTGCCCGGCAATCAGGACCAGCCGCGGGCCATGCGCTATCACGGCCATCAATTCCGCACCTATAATCCGGAAATCGGGGATGGCCGTGGTTTCCTGTTCGCGCAGCTGCGGGACGGGAATGACCGGCGCCTCGACCTCACGACCAAGGGGTCAGGGCAGACGCCCTGGTCGCGCACGGCGGACGGTCGGTTGACGCTAAAAGGGGCGTTCCGGGAGATCCTCGCAACCGAAATGCTCGAAGCGCTGGGTGTCTACACCTCGAAGACCTTCGCCGTGTTCGAGACCGGGGAAGACCTGACGCGTCATGACGAGCCATCGCCGGCACGATCTGCGGTGCTGACGCGTCTGGGGCATTCGCATCTTCGTTTTGGCGTGTTCCAGCGCCACGCCTATGAACAAGCCCCCGATCGCATCACCGCACTGATTGATCACGCCATCGAGGGCTATTTCCCGGATCTCGACATCGCCAAGGATAAGCCGGCGGCCCTGCTAGAGGCGGTGGTCGAGACGAATGCCCGTCTGGCGGCGTCATGGATGGCGGCGGGTTTTGTCCACGGCGTGCTGAACACGGACAATCTCAACCTGACAGGCGAGAGTTTCGACTACGGGCCCTGGCGTTTCCTGCCGCATTACGAGCCAGGTTTCACGGCGGCCTATTTCGACCAGACTGGCCTCTATTGTTACGCGCGCCAGCCGGAAGCCGTGTTCTGGGCCCTGCAGCAATTCGCCGGCGCCCTGGCGCTGGTGGGCGAACGCCTCTCGCTGGAAAACGCGCTGAACCGTTTCCCGGATCTCTACCGGTCGGCCCTGCTCGAGGCTTTCATGACCCGTTTCGGCGTGGCATCGCTGGGGCGCGACAAGGACGAGGTGACACTGCGCGCCTTCCTGGCCTTCATGCAGCAATCCGCCCTGTCCTGGGAGGGCGTGTTGTTCGACTGGTTCGGCGGACCTGCGTCTCGCAACCGAGCCATGCAGACGCCGCGGGCGCATGCCTATTCCGGCAATTCCTTCGAGGTCTGGCATGACCTCCTGATGCAACACGCACCCGTTCGTCCCGAACGCCTGGACCATGCCTATTTTGCCGAGGACGACCCGGCCACGATGACGATCGATGTCGTGGAGGCCGAATGGTCGCGCATCGCAGACGAAGATGACTGGGGCGGGTTGAACGATTGCCTGGCACGTATCGAACTGGCTCGGCAGGGCTATGATTTCGGTGCGAACCGGGTAGGATTTCTTTGATGGAACTGGACCTTATCCGATCCGCCGCGCTCTCGGCCGACGGGCTCGCCCACGGCTTTACCACGCGGACGGGCGGCGTGAGCGAGGGGCCCTATGCATCGCTCAACCTTACCCGTTCGCGCGGTGATGCCCCGGACAGGATTGCTGAAAACCGCAACCGGGTCCGCCGCGCGCTCGGCCTCGACCATCTCGTCCTGTCGACCCAGGTGCATGGCCGCAATGTTGTCCGCATCGATCAGCCGCCCAAGGGCGAAATGCCGGCCGGGGAGGCGGATGCGCTGATCACCGACCAGCCCGGGCTGGGCCTGGTCTGCCAGACAGCGGACTGCACGCCGATCCTGCTCTTTGATCCGGATCACCCTGCCGTCGCTGCCATCCATTCCGGCTGGCGCGGTACGGTGCAGAATATCGTCGCCGCGACAATCGAGGCGATGGGCGAGGCTTATGGGTCGCGTCCCGAGGCGCTGATCGCGGCAATTGGACCGTCCATCTCGTCGATCAATTACCGGGTCGGGTCCGAAGTAATCGCTGAATTCGAGACCGCATTCGACGATCTGGAGGGCATTGTCTCGCCGCGCGACGGGGAGGGCGGTGCCCAGCTTGATGTCGGTCTGGCCTGTTACCGGCAATTGCGGGATGCGGGCATTCCGGCCGCGCAGATCGATCGCTCGCCCCTGTGTACCTATGCCGAAGAGGACCGGCTGTTTTCCGCCCGGCGGTCCCATCATCGCGGGGAGAGCGGCGTATTCGGCGGACAGGGTGGTGTCATCGGCCTCGTCCGGATGCCATCATGAGCCGAGGGAGACAGACATGACACAGACCAAAGCCTATGCGGCCCAGGCCGCTGATACGGATCTGGCCCCTTTCGCGCTCGAGCGGCGGGATGTGGGCCCGAAGGATGTCGCGATCGAGATCGAATATTGCGGTGTCTGTCATTCCGACCTCCACCAGGCGCGTAATGACTGGCGCAACACGGTCTATCCCTGTGTGCCCGGCCACGAGATCATAGGTATCGTCACGGCGGTGGGCGCCGATGTCGAGCGCCATGCGGTCGGTGACCGGGTGGGCGTGGGCTGCATGGTCGACAGTTGCAAGACCTGTTCGACCTGCTCTGCCGGGCTCGAACAATATTGCGAGACGGGTTTTACCGGCACCTATAACGGCATGCTGCCCGACGGTTCGCACACATTCGGCGGCTATTCCCAGCGCATCACGGTGCGCGAGGACTTCGTGCTGCGCATTCCCGAGGGCATGGACCCGGCCGGAGCCGCACCGCTGCTGTGCGCGGGCATCACCACCTTTTCCCCGCTCAAGCGCTGGTATGTCGCCCACGGCCAGGCTGTCGGCGTGGTCGGGCTGGGCGGACTCGGACATATGGGCGTGAAGATCGCTGCCGCCATGGGCGCGCAGGTGGTCTTGTTCACAACGTCGCCGGACAAGGCCGAGGACGCCAAACGCCTGGGCGCGCACTCCGTCGTGGTCTCCAAGGACCGAGATCAGATGAAGGCGATGCGTGGACGGCTCGACTTCATCCTCAACACAGTCGCGGCGCCGCACAATCTGGATCCCTATCTCGACTGCTTGCGGCTGGACGGCACGATGGTGCTCGTCGGGGCTCCGGACGAGCCTCATCCCTCGCCGGGCGTCGGCCGTCTGATCGGCCGGCGGCGCTCGATCGCCGGTTCGCTGATAGGTGGTATCGCCGAGACGCAGGACATGCTCGATTTCTGCGGCGAGCATGGCATCACGGCCGATATCGAGATGATCCGCATGGACCAGATCAACGACGCCTATGAGCGCATGCTGAAGGGCGATGTGAAATACCGCTTCGTCATCGACATGAAGTCGCTGGCCTAGGGCGGGTACGTCCGGGGGAGCGGCAGGCGCTGGCGACCCCGACAGGATTCGAACCTGTGACCTACGGATTAGGAATCCGGCGCTCTATCCACCTGAGCTACGGGGCCGTAGGGCCGGTTTAGACGGTTTTCGGGCCGGGCAGAAGCCTGCTTGCGGACAAGAAAAGAGGCGGCCCGCAAGCGAGCCGCCTCTTTCGCAGATTGTGTCGGGCCCTAGCGGACCTGGTCGCGCAGCTCGCTGAGCTGGGAGGCGACTTCCTGGGTCGCGGAGGTCATCTGGTCGACCGCTTCCTTGCCGCGGGCAACCGAGGCGCCGGAACCACGGACGCCGTCGAGGATTTCCTTCACTTCATTGTCGAGCGCCGCGATGCGGCCGGCAATATCTTCAGTGGCCTTGGCGGTCTGGCCAGCCAGGGCTTTCACTTCGCCGGCAACGACTGCGAAACCGCGACCGGCTTCACCGGCACGCGCGGCCTCGATCGTCGCGTTCAGCGCCAGGAGATTGGTCTGGCTGGCGATCGCTTCAATCGTGGACAGGATGGCATTGATGCGCTGGGAGGCATCCGTCAGTGCCTCGACCCGGCGTTCCAGGACCTGGCTCGATTCCTCGACCTGGTTCATGGCGTCGCGAGCGATCTGGGCGGCCTCGGCACCCTGGGATGCGCGCGCTGCGGTTTCGCCGACGGCTTCCGCGATGGCGTGGGCGTCGGTGGTCGTCGTGTCAGCGCCCGCCGGGGCCACGTCATGTTCGTCGGTGTAAGCGTAAGCGTTCATCTGGGCTCATCCCTGCTGGTTCGTTGCTCCCTTCATAGACCGGCAGGATCAAAGGATTGGTAAACGCGCCTCGTTGTTCGCAGCGACAAGGCGCGGTCCGGGCGAATAATTTATGGCGTGCGTTTAGCCGGCCTGATATACACGTTTAAGTAGCAATCTTGGCGTGTAACTTTTGCTGTTGCAAATAGGTGAGGAATATCAGCATGAAGCATCCCGTAGTGATTGTGTTCCTGTTCTTGGTCGCCTGTGGCGCTGCGCCCGCGTCGCCGCCGGTCTCGGATCTGGCCCCGCCGGCACTGTATGAAGGCATGACAGGCGCGCTCACGATTAATCTTAATCGCGACGGTGATTCGGTTGAGGTCAGGCTCGCCTCGCTGGACACGCCGGTACCGGAACAGGCCCGGGACTGGCTGGACGAATATCTGACGGATCGCCAGCTCCGACTGCATCCCGCTGAACCCGCGACGGACCGGTATGGCCGGCTTGTGGCACAGGTTTTCGTGGAGCGGGATGGGCAGAGCGCCTGGCTGCAGGAGGTCTTGCTCGAGGCCGGGCTCGCGCGCGTGCTGACCTATACCGAAGACCGGACCTATGCTGAGCCTCTGTTGCTTGCCGAGGCGCAGGCGCGACAGGCCGGAACCGGTATCTGGAGCGACCCGGCCCACGATGTGCTCACCGCGGATCCAAATGTGCTGGCCCAGCATGTCGGTGAAATCCGGCTGGTCTCGGGCCGGGTCCATGGTGTCACGCGCCTGGGATCGGGCCGCACCTATATCAATTTCGGGCCGGACTGGCGCAGCGATTTCACGATCATGATCAGCGAGGAGGATATCGGCTTGTTTGATGCCGAGGCCTGGGACGCGTCCGGGCTGGAGCGCAGGCGTGTTCGAGTGCGCGGCCGGATCGTGGAGACCAATGGTCCCATGATCCGGCTCGATCATCCGGAAAGGCTTGAAGTTCTGGAGGACTGAGCCCGGCCTATTCGGCCGGGATCAATTCCATCTCGTAGGGATCGCCGACACCTTCCACGAGGGCCTCGCGGAGTTTCTTGAAGGCTCCCGCCTCGATCTGGCGGACACGTTCCTTGGAGATACCCAGACGCCGGCCGAGCGCTTCCAGCGTGCTGCCGGCTTCGCGGAGGCGGCGTTCCTCGATGATCATGCGCTCGCGGTCGTTGAGGCGGATCATCGCGTCACGAAGCCACTGGCTGCGGCGTTCGCTGTCGGCGCGTTCCATGACCTCGGCTTCCGGCTGGGCGGATTCATCGGCCAGAAGGTCCTGCCACTCGGCCTGTTCGCCTTCACCCGCCGGAGCGTTGAGGGAGCGATCCGATGCAGACAGGCGGGCGGCCATACGATCGACGTCGGGTTCGCGGACACCGAGCGTGCGGGCGATCTCCGAACGATCGTCCGGGGCCAGCATGCCGGAACCGGTATCACCGATCTGGGCGCGCAGGCGACGGAGGTTGAAGAAGAGGGATTTCTGGGCCGAGGTCGTGCCGGTCCGCACGATCGACCAATTGCGCAGGACATAATCCTGGATGCAGGAGCGGATCCACCAGGACACATAGGTCGAGAAGCGGATATCGCGTTCCGGCTCAAAACGTTCAGCCGCTTTCATGAGGCCGATATTGCCTTCCTGGATCAGGTCCTCGAAAGGCAGGCCGTAGCGGCGGTATTTCGCGGCTACCGAGATCACCAGGCGCACATGCGGTTCGGTCAGCTTGTGCAGGGCAACTTCATCCCCGTCTTCGCGCCAGCGCCGGGCGTATTCCAGCTCGTCCTCGCGGGACAGGAGCGGAATGGCCATCGCGGCCTTCATGAAGCGCTGGTCTCCATAACCCGAATCCGTGCGGCGGGCGCTGGGAGTGGTCGGTGGCATTGGCGGCATGTCAATTTCCTCCTGCAAGGGAGTACGGTCATGCCAGGAATTTGGATCAGTCACGGATCCGTGAGCTCAAACGAAAAACACCCGGCACACGGCCGGGTGTTTTCGTTCAGCTGAAGCGCCTGTGTCAGGCGGCTTTCTTCGACAGGTTCGTCGACAGCATTTCGCGAGCCTTCTCGTGCTCGATATTCTCGACCGCGGCGAGTTCGCGAACCATGCGGTCCAGCGCCGATTCATAGAGCTGGCGCTCGGAATAGGATTGCTCCGGCTGGTCTTCTGCACGGTGCAGGTCGCGAACGACTTCCGCGATCATGATAAGATCGCCGGAATTGATCTTCGCTTCGTATTCCTGGGCGCGACGGCTCCACATCGTACGCTTGACGCGGGCCTTGCCCTTGAGCGTCTTCATCGCGTCCTTGACGATCTTCTCGCTGGACAGCGGACGCATGCCGGAGGCCGTGGCCTTGGCGGTCGGGACCCGGAGCGTCATTTTGTCCTGCTCGAAGGTCACGACGTAAACTTCAATATCAAAACCGGCGACGGTGTCGCTCTCGACGCCGGTGACCTGACCCACCCCATGAGCCGGATAAACGATGAAATCGTCTTTTTTGAAAGACACGTTGTCGTTGGCAGTCTTGTTCGTCATAGATGCTCTCTCGTAGGGCTCTTCTGTCGCGTGAGACAAAACGACCGGCGCGATCTACGGACGTAACCGGCACCCACCCGGTTCCGAGATCGGTAATTCATGCGGCCAAATCACCACGCAGAAAAGCGGGCAGCGCCTGTCGCGCCACCCATCGATGACGTTGTCATACCACAAAAAACCGGATTTCCCAAATGGACCCTAAAGTTTAAGGGCGTTTTGTCAGTCGCCCGAGCCGGGTTTTTCAGAGAAGTATTTCTCGAATTTTCCGCTCTCTTCGGCCATGGCATCCGCATCGGCCGGCGCATCCTTGCGCAGCGTGATGTTCGGCCAGATTTCCGCGAACTTGGAGTTCACGGCCAGCCATTTTCCGTCCGGGCTGTCCTCGGTATCCGGCACGATGGCCTCGACCGGGCATTCCGGTTCGCACACACCGCAATCGATGCACTCGTCAGGATGGATGACGAGGAAGTTCTCGCCCTCGTAGAAACAGTCCACGGGGCAGACTTCGACGCAGTCAGTGTATTTGCAGCGGACGCAGGCGTCGGTGACGATATAGGTCATGTCGAGAGCGCGAATTGAAACGGAAAGACAATGGACGGGCGGGACATGGTCTGCCGCTCGGCATTTGTCAACGGTTCCGTGTGTTCGCCTCCGCGCGGGTACGGGCGAAGACGCGCTCGCGATCATCGATGGCCAGCAGCGGCGCGATACGGCGCAGGAAGGCATCCTCGAAGGGTGATTTCTCGCCATCGGCGAGGGCGACCATCCACAATTGCTCGATCAGGGCGACGCGTTCCTGTTCGGCCAGGCAGGACTTCACCACCTTGGTGAAGCGGTGATGATCGATCGCGGTCTCGGCCAGTTCCTCGGCCTGTTCCAGGACTGTCTCTGCCGTCTCGGCGTCGAGATTGAACGCGGCCTTCAGAGAGGCGCGGATCTGGTCCTGTTCGCAATCGGCATAGATCCCGTCGGCCAGGGCGGCCTCGACCAGGAGGGCGGTCGCGGCGACATGCGGGTTGAGCTCAGGACTGGGATCGACCTGTGTCTTGCCGAACATGGATTTGATCGATTTGAACATCACGCCTCTCCTCGATGACGCCTCGTCCCGGCATTCAGCGCTGCTGGGGGGTGAGGAACCTGTTCGGTATCCAGCCTCTCATAGAGCGCCTGAGCCTCGCTGGCGGGACCGCGACGGGTCGCCAGAGCGATAATTTCCAGTCTGACAATCCGCCCATTTCTCGACAGGGTCAATTGGTCGCCCGGGCGGATTGCGGTGGCGGCCTTGGTGACGCGCCGGGTTTCGCCATGGCTGGTCAGGCGCAGCTTGCCTTTGTTGACGGTGTCGGTGGCCAGGCTTCGCGTCTTGAAGAAACGCGCATGCCAGAGCCAGAGATCCACGCGCTGGCTGTCGGGCTCGCTCATGCGTCCGGGCCGGATGCCGTGCTTTCCGCTGCGGCCTCCGGCGCTGCGGGGGTCGTGTCCTGAGCGGTGTCCGGTGTGGCTTCAGGTGCGGCTTCAGGTGTGTTTTGAGGTGATTTTGCTGCGACCTCGGTATCGGCAGACGTCTCGGCAGTTTCCGGCTTCGCAGCCTTGGCGGGTTTGCGGCGCGGCTTGCGACGTTTTTTGGACTTGGACGGTTTGGCGGTTTCTTCTGGCGTCGTGCGCAATTCGGCGAGCGCGGCGAAAGGCGAATCCGCATCGACCTTCGTCTCGACCGGCTTGCGGACCGGTTTCTGCGGCCGGCGACGCGGACGGGCGCCCCAGAGCTCACCCTCGGCCTTTTCCGGATCCGGGCCCTTCTGGACCCGTTTGTAACCCAGCGCCGACAACACGCCGCGCAGATCCTCGACACTGCTGCCCAAGAGACCGACCATGGCCGGGGTCAGCGGGAAATTATGCGATTTGGCCTCGGTCTTGGCGTCCCGGATCGTGTCGGCGAGGCGTTCGAGAATATCGAAGCGCACCGCGCGTGATCCGCAGGGATAAAAGCCCGCCGCGGCATAAACGGCGCGCGTATTCTCACGATCATTCGGCACCGACGTGAGGCCGGGCGGCGGTAGCCAGGCAGTGGCGGCATCGCCGGCATGCAAAGCGCGGAGCATGGCATTGAGCCGGGCCGGCGCCGGTTTCACCATGGCCGGCACATAGATCATGTGTTCACCGATCCGGACGCCCAGCTTGCGCAATTCACGGCGCTCGGGCTGTTCCAGGGCCTGGATCTCTTCGCGGATCTCGTGACGCGCCAGCGCGCCTCCGGCCTCGTGCAGACGCCAGGCGATGCCCCGGGCCTGGCCGGCAAGATCGTCATGCGAGGCGGCTTCCTGCAGCGCAAAGACCGGCGCCAGTAATGAGCGGACATGCGCGTCCAGCCAGGTTTCCAGCGCGGTGCGGGCCCGCAACTGGTTCTCGCCGGCACCAAGTTCGCCGCCGATCAGCTTGACCGCCGGACGCAAGAGCCCGTCGCCGGCCTCGATACGGCCGACAGGCTCGTCCTTCCAGACGATGATGCCCTCATCGGTGAGTTTCAGCGTATCGGCGTCTGCTTGCGCCAGATCGTTCAGGCGCTGATTGATTTCTGGTCTCAAGGCTTTCAGTGCTGCGGAGCGTAGGGCCCGCGCCTCCAATTGCTGTCCCTGGGCGTCCGGCTTGAAGAGCAATCCCTCCAGCCGGCCGACATAATGCCCTTCTACCGTAACTTCGCCATCTGACGACACACCTGCAAGCAGGTCCTCGTCTCCGCGCAGTCCTTTCATCAGGGCGCTGGTGCGCCGGTCGACGAAACGCTGCATCAAGCATTCGTGCAGCGCGTCGGACAGGCGGTCCTCGATATCGCGCGCCCGGGACCGCCAGTGATCGGGGTCATGCGTCCAGTCGCTGCGGTGTGCGGCATAGGCCCAGGTTCGGACATGGGCGAGGCGGGCGGCCAGCGCGTCCACATCGCCGCCTGTGCGGTCGAGCTTCTCCAGCTGGGCGCCAATGAATTCGTTCGGCAGGCGCAGATTGGGCCCGCTGAGATGCATGAAGAGCGATTTGATCAGGCGGGTATGGGCATCCAGCGTCGCCTTGCGGAAATCGGGCAGACGGCACGCCTCCCACAGGCGGGCAACGCCGGCGGCGTCGGTGGTACGCGCCTCGATTTCCGGATCGCGGGCCAGTTCCGCCAGGGCTTTCTCGTCGATTGCTTCGCGGGAGCGTTCGAGTACACGGTTCCGGGACGGCCGGCCCAGCGAGTAGAGCAGGGCATCCAGGGAGGACAGGTCGAGTTCGGAATTGCGCCATTGCACGCGTTCGACCGGCGCGAATTCATGATTGACGAGCGCGTGGACTTCCTCGTCGGTGAACTGGTGGCAATCCGCCGTCTCGCCAAATGTTCCGTCATTGCGGAAACGCCCGGCGCGGCCGGCAATCTGGCCCAGTTCGGCAGGGGTCAGATGGCGTCGTCGTCGTCCATCGAACTTGCGGCTCTCGGCGAAGGCGACGTGGTCGATCTCCATGTTCAGACCCATGCCGATGGCATCGGTCGCGACCAGGAAATCCACTTCGCCGGACTGGTAGAGCTCGACCTGGGCGTTGCGTGTCCGCGGTGAGAGCCCGCCCATGACCACCGCCGCTCCGCCGCGCCGGCGGCGGATGAGTTCGGCGATCGCATAGACGCTCTCGGCCGAGAAGGCGACGATCGCGGATCGTCGCGGCAAGCGGGTCAGCTTGGCCGGACCGGAATAGTCGAGCTGGGAGAATCGTTCGCGGAAATCGAAATCGGCATCCGGGACGAGCTGCCGCACGAGACCGGTCATGGTGGAGGCGCCGAGCAGCATCGTTTCTTGGGTGCCCCGGGCGTGCAGGATCCGGTCTGTGAAAACGTGACCACGCTCATGATCAGCGGCCAGCTGAATCTCGTCGACGGCCACGAAGGCGAATCGGCGGCCCACCGGCATGGATTCAGTTGTGCACACGAAATACTGCGCCGTCTTGGGGACGATCTTTTCCTCACCGGTGACGAGGGCCGTGAGGCCACGCCCCTTGACCGCGACGACACGGTCATAGATCTCGCGGGCCAGCAGACGCAGGGGCAAACCGATCATGCCGGAGCTGTGAGCCAGCATGCGTTCCACGGCGAGATGGGTTTTGCCGGTATTGGTCGGGCCGAGCGCAGCGCGAATACTGCCCGGGTCGTCGCGATGCGCGGGCATCCCGGAACTCCTTGCTTCTGCAAGCAGATGTAGGCCATTCGCCGCCGGGTTTCGAGCCCGGAATGCGCCTGGCCCTATCCGGCAGGCCTATCGTGTCTGGATCGAGCGGGCCGTGATGGTTGCACCGCCAAAACCGGCATTGGTACGGATCTTCACCGGCACATACATTTCGCCGCCATTCACCGGAGCCAGCCAGAGGCTGATCGGTTCGGAGATCACATCCTCGGACGGGAATTCATCCGCCTCATAACCGGAGATCGGCTCGTAATAGGCGTGGCAGATCAGAGCTTCGCCGCTCCAGGCCCGTGTGCGGACGCGTTTGGACCCGCCGTCCTCGAAACGGAGATTGTAGCGGGCGCGTCCATCAAAGACCGGAAGCGTGCCGTCGCATTGCGAGGTTTCGGTCGCGACGGAACCCAGTCCGACTGACAGCAGGGTTGTCAGCGGGTCGCGGGCACCAGCGCGTTCGGCATCGGTAGCGGGCGGCTCACCCATATTGCCGAAAGGCGGGCTGATATTGGGCGTGGCCACACCTTCGGGGAAATCGATCCCGACTGTCCGGTTCTTGGAACTGGCATGGTTGAAATGACTGTAGCGCCACGGGTTGAGCTGCGGCCCGTCGCGATATCCCGAGACACCCGCCTCGATATCGGCGTCGGTGAACAGGGCTGCGAGGCCGGCCGCCGTGAAGCGGGCAGACGCCTGGTAGGTGTCTTCGGCGAATTCGCCGCTGACGAGGATGTCGGCGACCTGGAAGATCATGACCGATCCGGAATACTGGATGGTCACACCGTGCGAGGCGGTCATTTCGGTCGAGCCGGCATCATCGCTGGCCGCCAGGGCGCCTGTCGCGGCAAGGGCCAGAAACGCGGCGCTCGCCAGAATGGCTTGTTTCACTGTACTCATCTCCCTGTTTGAAGCCCGAAGCCCCAACCTGTCTTGCGACATTTACTGCAATAATACAGTGAATCCGACTGCAAGATGAATGCCTCACGCTTGACGTCGGGCATCCGCTCCGTTATTTCGCCCGCTCTCGCATGGGTCACAAGCCCTTTGCGCAAAGATTCTTACGTTTGAAAGGTGCCACCATGGCGCGTCGCTGTGAATTGACCGGAACCGGCGTGATGACCGGAAACAATGTTTCCCACGCTCACAACAAAACCCGCCGTCGCTTTCTGCCGAATCTGTGCGATGTGACGATGCACTCGGAGAAGCTCGGCCGTGGCTTCAAGATGCGTGTGGCTGCCAAGGCCCTGCGCAGCGTCGACCATGTCGGCGGCCTGGACGCCTTCCTGATGAAAGCCTCCGACGAGCAGCTTTCCGATCGCGTCCTCAAGATCAAGCGCGAGCTGAAAAAGGCCAACGAAGCCTGATTTCTGCTGAAAGCACGACACATTGAACGCCCGCTCCATCGAGCGGGCGTTGTCGTATCCGGGTTAGGGCGCTAGCTTCCCCTGCAAGTGAAGGGGAGATCACCGATGCGCCGTTTTTTGACCCTGGGCGTCTGCCTGGGTTTCGCCCTGTCCGCCTGCAGCCAGCCGGCCGACACGACCGCCGAAACCGATCCGGCCGCGAGCGGTGAGACCGCCATTGCCGATAACGGTATTCCGGCCGCTGACACGGTGTATTGGGGCGGGCCGATCCACACCGCCGATGACAGCCGCCCGACGGCCGGCGCCGTCGCCGTGCAGGACGGACGCATCGTTTTCGTGGGCCCGGACCAGGGCGTGACGATCTGGATCGGCGAGGACACGCAGATCGTCGATCTCAATGGCGGCGCCATGTATCCCGGTTTCACGGACAGCCATGTCCATGTGCTCGGTGTCGGTGCCCGCGAACGCACACTCAATCTGGACAGCATCACCTCGATCGCCGAGCTGGTTGAACGGGTCGGCGCCTATGCGGCCGATGTCGGCAGTGTCGACGTGATCTATGGCCGCGGCTGGATCGAGACCCATTGGCCCGAGGAGCGCTTCCCCAACCGTCAGGATCTCGACGCAGCCGTGCCGGATATTCCGGTCGTCCTGGTGCGCGCCGACGGTCACGCCCTGGTGGCGAACAGCGCGGCGCTGGAAGCCGGTGGAATCACGCGCGACAGCATCGCCCCGGAAGGCGGCGAGATTCTGTTCGACGAAGACGGCGAGCCCACGGGCATGCTGATCGATACCGCGATGTATCCGGTGACCCAGCTGGTCCAGGCCCCGAGCGGAGATGTGCGGGCGGATATCTATGCCGAGGGCTCCCAGCGTCTCGCCAGCCTGGGCTGGGCCGGTGCGCATGACATGTCGGTGCCCTATGCCGATGTCGACATGATCGAGAGCCTCGCCGGGGCCGATCGCCTGTCGACGCGCGTCTATGTCTCCATCAATCCGGACGGGTTTGCCGCCCTGGCCAATGAAGTCCCGCGCATTGCCGATGATGGCATGGTCATTACCCGTGCCGTGAAGCTCTACATGGACGGCGCGCTGGGCTCTCGGGGTGCGGCCCTGCTGGAACCCTATAGCGACCGGCCGGAAACCTCGGGCCTCAACATTGCCGAGGCCGACGAGACGATCGGCGTCTTCGCGCAGGCCCTGCGCAATGGCATCCAGATGAATGTCCACGCCATTGGTGACCGCGGCAATCGCCTGCTGCTGGACTGGGTCGAGGAAGCCCAGGCCCAGGTGCCGGCCGAGGAGCGTGCCCGGATCGATCATCGCTGGCGGGACGAACACACCCAGATCGTGGACCCGGCGGATTTCAGCCGGTTTGCCGAACTGGGCGTGATCGCCTCCATGCAGCCCAGCCACGCCATCGGCGACCTGCACTTTGCTCCGGCCCGCCTGGGTGAGGAACGCCTCGACGGCGCCTATGCCTGGCAAAGCCTGCTGGATTCCGGCGCGCGGTTGACGGGCGGTTCCGATGCCCCGGTCGAGCAGGGCGATCCGCGGATCGAATTCTACGCCGCCGTGGCCCGGGCTGACCTGTCCGGCTTCCAGGGGGAGAATTGGCGTCCGGAAGAGGCGCTGTCTCGCGAGGACGCGCTGAAACTCTTCACGCTCTGGCCGGCCTATGCCTCCTTCCGCGAGGATGAGCTGGGCTCGATCCAGGTCGGCAAGCGCGCGGATTTCACGATTTTCTCGGCCGATATCATGACCATCCCGCATCCGGACATCCTGACGGTGACGCCCTGGATGACCGTGGTCGACGGCACGGTGACCTGGGAGCATCCCGACAGCTTCCATAACAGCGATGAGGGATAGGCCTGCGACGATCTGGCCCGCGCATAGGGCCTATCCGTCCATGAAGGCCGGCCTGCGCTAGTCTCCGCCCGCACAGAGGAGATCGCCATGCTTGTTGCCGCCGCCGTCCTGACCCTGTTCATTGGCCTTGCTCATTCCTGGCTGGGCGAGAGAAAGATCGTGCAGCCGCTGCTGGCGCGTGACGACATGCACAGCGTGCTGGGATCGCCGAACATGACCCGGGCCATCATCCGGGGTGCCTGGCACGTCACGACAGTGGCCTGGTGGGGCATGGCGGCGATGTTGATCTGGATGGCGCTGGACGCCGGTGCGGGCCGCGACGCCTATCTCTGGGTGTTCACAGCCACATTCGGCTTCTGCGGCGTCGCCTCGCTGATTTTGGGGCGCGGCAAGCATTTTTCCTGGGCGGTGTTTCTCGCCGCTGCAGCCTGCACGGGCTGGGCCGTGATCGCGGGCTAGTTGTCGACCGTGAAGGCCATCAACAGGGTGCGCTGATCATCGTTGAAATTATCGTCCGACAGGATGACCAGGACCGTCTCGCCGTCGCGGTCGAAGACGTGCAGACCCTCGAAATTGTCGACTGACTCGCCGGCTTCCAGAGTGCCCAGAAGTTCCGGCACAGCGATCCGGTCCGGGCCCAATGCGTTGATCGGAAGGCGCATCAAGCGGATACGATTGCCCATGCCGCGGCGCCAAAAACGCGCCATGATGTAGACGTGTTCGCCATGGGCATGTAGCGCCGTCACGCCGAAACTGCCATCGCCGGTAACGCGCAATGGAATCCAGGTCTGACCATCCTCCAGCCAAAAAGTGCGTGGCGAAGTTTCGGTTTCCGGATATTCCACGGCGGCCAGCAGATATCCGCCGGGCAGGGTGGTCAGGCCTTCCAGGCCGCCAATGTTGGGCAGATTTCCCACGCCAGGCGGGGCCGGGAATTCCACGCCGGAAACCGTGCCGATCCCGCTCCAGTCCTCACCGAGATCATAGGTGTTGATCCGATGCTCGCGTTCGAAACTGACGGCGTATTGGCCATTGCCGAGATCGGCGATCGTCTCGGAATCCGCGGCCTCGCCGGTCAGGGTCTGGCCTTCGCGGCCCAGGATCGGGGCGATGGTGACCGCGGCAACCGAAACCGGTGCGCCCTCATCATTCCAGCGCAGTTCGGCCGTCATCCAGTCTGCGCTGTCGGACACGGCCAGCAGGCGCGAACCGTCGGCATTGAGCTGCAGGGCCGACCAGCCGCCGAAACGCTGATCGCTGTGCTCGATAGAAATGCCCCCCAGATAGGTCAGGCCATCGAGGTCGCGCCGGTCCGGCTCGGCCTCGTAGAGCGGGATTTCCGTGCTCGATGTCGAGGCGTAGGTATTGTCACCGGGTTGGGAACAGGCAGCGACGGCCAAAACGGTCAGGCTTGCAATCCAGCGCATTGAAATCTCCCTCAAACCCGACCGCTGATGGATGAGAAATCCACGCGTTTCACGCCAGCCGTCGGTCCGTTGGTGCCCGTCGAGAAGCCCTTGCCCGGTGCGCTTTCATCATCGAAGAGCGCTGCCAGCTGGTCGGTCATGGCGCCGCCGAGCTGGTCGACATCATTGATCGTCACGGCGCGGCGATACCAGCGGGTCACGTCATGGCCGATACCAATGGCCAGAAGTTCGACCTCCGACCGGGTCTCGATCAGGGCGATGGTCTCGCGCAGGTGTTTTTCCAGATAGCCCGGTGCATTGGCCGATTGGGTGCCGTCATCGACCGGGGCGCCGTCGGAAATCACCATCAGGATGCGGCGCTGTTCCGGTCGCGCACCGAGACGTTTCCAGGCCCAGAGCAGGGCCTCGCCGTCGATGTTTTCCTTGAGAATGCCTTCGCGCGCCATCAGGCCGAGATTGACCCGGGCCCGGCGCCAGGGCGTGTCGGCGGACTTGTAGATGATGTGGCGCAGCTCGTTCAGGCGGCCGGGATGAGCCGGCTTGCCCTCGGCGAGCCATTTCTCCTTGGCCTTGCCGCCCTTCCAGGCGCGCGTGGTGAAGCCGAGGATCTCGGTTTTGACGCTGCAGCGTTCCAGCGTTCGGGCCAGGATGTCGGCACAGGCAGCCGCGACCGTGATGGGCCGTCCGCGCATCGAGCCGGAATTGTCGATCAGCAGGGTCACGATCGTATCGCGGAACTCGGTATCGGCTTCCTGCTTGTAGGACAGGGGCAGGGTCGGGTCGGCGATCACCCGGGCCAGGCGCGATCCGTCGAGCACGCCTTCCTCGAGGTCGAATTTCCAGGAGCGTTCCTGCTGCGCCATCAGGCGACGCTGCAGGCGGTTGGCCAGGCGCCCGACGACGCTGTCCATGCCCTTCAAGGCATTGTCGAGATATTTGCGGAGGCGTTCGAGCTCTTCCTCGTCGCACATGTCGCTGGCCTGCACGACCTCGTCGAATTCGCGCGTGAAGACCTTGTAGGCCTTGGCGGTCTCCTCGCCGGGCGGCTGCCAGTTCGGGCGCAGGGCCGTCTGGGCTGCGCCGTCATCATCCATCGCGTCCATGCGCGTGTCGGCGTCTTCGGTATCGGCCGTGATGTCGTCCTGGTCGGCGGCTGTGCCCTCGGCGTCTGCCTTGTCCGGTTCTTCGCCGCGCGTGGGCTCGTCGTCGGTGTCCTCGCCGGTGCGTTGTTCGCGCTCGACGCCTTCGTCCTCGTCTTCCGGATTTTCGGATTCTTCGGGATCTCCGCCCAGCTCGTCGGCGAGGTCGAGATCCTGGATCACCGTGCGCAGGGAGTCGGCAAAGGCCGCCTGGTCGTCGACATTGCCGGCCAGCATGTCCATCGACAGGGCGGCCCGCGATTCCAGCTGTTCGCGCCAGAGCTCCATCAGGCCGGCCGCTTCTTCCGGAACCGGGCGGCCCGTCACGCGTTCGCGCAGGAGCAGGGCCAGGGCTTCTTCCATGGGGGCGGATTGCCGGTCCTCGACGCGTTGCCAGCCCTTGCGGCGACAGCGTTCCACCAGGGCCGAGTCGAGATTCTCCGCCATGCCGCGCATGTCGCGTGCCCCGATGCTCTCCACCCGCGCCTGTTCGGCGGCATGGAAGATCGCGCGGGCGGTCGCGCCGGGCGGCAAGGCTTTGACGTGTGCCGTTTCGTCGTGGTGGGCGAGGCGCAGGGCGAGGGCATCGGCACGGCCACGGATGGCGCTTGCGGCGCGGGCAGAGGGTTCGGCGCCCGGATTGGGCAGGACGATCCGTCCGCCGGAATAGCCGGCGATCTCGCCGCCGAAACGCACGTCCAGCTCCTTGTCACCCGCGATGGCACGGGTGGTTATGGAAAGGGCTCGTTTGAACGCGTCGGGATCGGAAGGCGGGCACATGCGCGCAACCTATCCCGTTCCTGAGAAAAGTCGATCCGCCGGGCCATCACGCTGTGTAAACGAAGCAGCAACCATGTTTCGGCACCCTTCTGCTCAACTGCCCGCATAGACGGGCGCAACACGCCTGACCGGATAACCGGCAGGCACCATGGTGGCGAGACGGTATCGATGAGCTTTTCGGTTCATTCGATGGCCGGCGTGAATGCTTCCTTGCGACATCTAGAAGGTCTGTCACGGGACAAGCTTGCCGTGGAGACCCGGATCGCAACGGGGCTGAAAGTCGGCAGTGCCAGGGATAATGGCACGGTCTGGGCGATGGCCCGGGGCATGCGTGCGGCCAATGAGAGCCGGTCCGCCGCCATGCGTTCCATCGATTTTGCCACCGGAACCGTCGAAGTCGCACTCGCGGCAGCCACCGGTATTTCCGATATCATGGGCGAGATGAAATCGAAGCTTGTCGCGGCGACCGACAAGGGGCTGGACGAGCAGTCCTGGCGCACTCTGATGGGGGAATACATAACGCTGGGCAATGAGATCACCCGCCTCGTGGATGCTGCCGAGTTTGACGGCAAGAATCTGCTCGAGGCCGGTGCGACGGATCTCAGCGTCCTGATCAATGATGATCCTTCAGAGACGATGACCATTGGTGCCGAGGATCTCGGTGACGGCAATGGCATTCTCGACGTCGCCCTGACCGGCACGCTGCCCTACGCCGATGACAGCGTGGTCACCAGCCAGCCCGACCAGGCGATGGTGGCAACTTTCGAGGCCTCGATGACGGCCGTGAATGCAGCGGTCTCACGCCTCGGCGTCAGCCTGAAGACGCTGGCGGTCCAGAAAGAACTGCTGGGCAAGACGATGGATGTCACCGAAGCCGGCATCGGCAATCTTGTCGATGCGAATCTGGGACGCGAGAGCGCTCGTCTTGCGGCCATGCGGGTCCGAGTAGACCTCGGTCAGCAATCGCTGGAAATCGCCAACCGGGCTCCGGCCATGATCCTGGGCTTCTTCCGCTAGGCTCAGCTGTCCAGCTTGTAGTGCCTAGAGAGGAGTTCGATAAGCTCGCCGATCTTGGCGCGCTGTTCGGCCGGATCGCCCTGTTCGATCGCCGTTTCGAGACAGTGGCGCGAATGATCCTTGAGGACTTCACGCTCCACCGAGGCCAGGGCCGACTTCACCGCAGACAATTGCGTCAGCACGTCGATGCAATAGCGATCTTCCTCGAGCATTCGGCTCACGCCGCGTACCTGGCCCTCGATACGATTGAGGCGGCTGATGGTCTTTTTGCGGGTGGCGGCGAGGTCTGGGCTGATCACGGTCATCTCGCTTGTATACCCCCAGGGGGTATGTTACGGCAAGTCATGAGTCAGATTTCACGAGCGGTACTTGTCCTCGCGGCAAGCTTGGTACTGGCGGGTTGCGCCAGCCTCTCCCCGTCCGAGGTCGTGAGCGAGAGCCGCGCAGATGCCCTTGCTCGTGCCGGGTTCACCGACGGAGCCCAGCCCGGTCTCGATACGGCGAACGCGGTGATTGCTGCGGGCTTCGAGAGCAATCAGGACCTGGCGGCAGATTTCCTGGATGCGGGGCTGGCGGCTGCCGACTGGCAGTCTGCTGCGCGCCCGGCGAATCCGGTCGTGGAGTTCGTGACTTTCCCCGATGATGGCCATGGCCGCGTCTACGATATCGACCTGATGGCTTCTGTGATGGGGCTGGTGGCTACGCCCTGGCGCGCCCGGGCGGCCCGGGCGCGGTTCGAACAGGCCCAGAGCCTCGCCATATTGCGCGCCGTCGACTATGCCGCCGAGCTTGAATCCGCCTGGATTTCCGCGATCGCGGCCCGTCAGCGACTGGACCTGCAGGCGCGCAATCTCAGCTCCGCAGAAGCCGCGATGGTGGTGGCCGAGGAAATCCGCAATGCCGGCAATTCACCCGAGATAGACCTGGCGCGGGAGCGGGCCTTCATGCTCCAGGCCGCCATGGCGGAACGATCCGCCCGGCTGGAGGCCGAGCAGGCCCGACACGCGCTGGAAGTCCTGCTCGGGCGTCCTGTTGATCTGACCGCGCTTCCCGACCGTATGCCCGACCTGCCCGCTAACCCGCAGATGCCGGACCGCGAGACACTTCACGAGGCCAGCCTGGTCCTCGACAGCGCGCGCCGCGACGTCGAAGCCGCGTCGCAGGAGGCAGGCCTGGAGAACTGGGCCAGCCTGCTCGAGCATGCCGAACTGGGCCTGGCCTGGGAGCGCGAGGATCGCGACTGGCATCGTGGCTGGACCGCGGAATTCTCGCTGCCTGTTTTCGACCAGGGACAGGCCCGCCGGGCTCGAGCCCGGTTGATGGCGGAACAGTCTCTTGCGCGCTACGCGGCGAGACTGGCCGAGATCAATTCCGCCGCCGACAACGCCGCGCTCACGCAAGCGCTCGCCCTTGAGCAATGGCAGGCGGTTGAACGCGATGTATTGCCAGCCAGTGAGGCCGTGCTCGAGGAGACGCTGCTGCAGTACAATGCGATGCAGCTGGGTGTTTTCGAATTGCTGCGCGCCTTCGAGATGCGGATCGAGGCCGGACGCATCTGGGTGGATGCCCAGGAGACCGCGCATCTCGCCGCCATCCAGTTGCGCCGACTGCGCGCGGGCGGCTCGCCCGGAAACGCGCCGGACATGGCGGCACCGTCTTCCGGCGGTCGCGATGAGGGAGGTCACTGATGCCGATTTCCAGACGAGATGCCCTGCTGGCGAGTGGAGCCGGACTGGCAGCGATGGGGCTGGCCTCCGGCAAGGCATCGGCGCAGACCGTGCCTCCGAAAGTCCACTCGGCCAGCGTCGATCACGGGGAAAGCTACCAGGCGGGTCGTCCGGGCCAGGACTACCGCCCCGTTGTGACGCCGGATGGTGTGACACTGCCCTACGAGGTCCGGGGGCGCGTGAAAGTCTTCCACCTCGTCGCCGAAGAGGTGGAGCATGAGTTTGCGCCGGGCCTGTCCGCGACCACCTGGGGCTACAACGGCCGCACTCACGGGCCGACGATCGAGGCGGTCGAGGGTGACCGCGTCCGGGTCTATGTCACCAATCGTTTGCCGGCACCCACGACCGTGCACTGGCACGGCGTGATCCTGCCCTCGGGCATGGATGGTGTCGGCGGCCTGAACCAGCGCTCGATCATGCCGGGAGAGACTTTCGTCTACGAGTGGACCTTCGTTCAGCACGGCACATTCATGTACCACTCGCATCATGACGAGATGACCCAGATGGCGCTCGGCCTGATGGGCATGATCGTCGTGCATCCAAGACGGCCCAACGGACCTCTGCCAGACCGCGATTACGCGATCATGCTGTCGGAATGGTATCTGCCTCCGGGCGCCTCCCGGCCGGACCCGAATGCCATGGGGGATTTCAACATCCTGACCATGAATGCCCGCTGTTATCCAGGCACATCGCCCCTGGTCGCGGCGCAGGGCGAGCGCGTGCGGATCCGCCTGGGCAATTTGTCGGCGATGGACCACCACCCGATCCACCTGCACGGCTATGCCTTCCAGGTCACCGAGACCGATGGCGGCATCATTCCGGAAACCGCCCGTCATCCCGACACGACGGTCCTGGTGCCGACCGGCGCCACGCGGACGATCGAATTCGTGGCGGACAATCCCGGTGACTGGGCGATGCACTGCCACATGACCCACCACGTCATGAACCAGATGGGCCATGAAATACCGAACCTGACCGGTGTGAACGCCCGGCGTATCGACCGGGCCGTCGGCTCCTTGCTGCCCACCTACATGACGATGGGTCAGGACGGTATGGGCGAGATGGGGGCGCATCTGGAGATGGGGCATATGCCGATCCCGGATAATTCCCTGCCGATGATCGGCGCGCGTGGTCCGCGCGACTACATCACGATGGGTGGAATGTTCACCATTCTCAAGGTAAGGCCGGGGCTGTCAGGCAGTGACGATCCGGGCTGGTACGACAATCCGGAAGGCGAGGCGCGGCTGGCCAGTGCAGACGAGCTTGCCCGGGACAATATCGACGTCTGATTTCGACGGAGGGGACAGAAATGATCGATCTTCTTGTGAGCGCACTGATGGCGGCCGGCACATCCGGCCTCGATCACGGCCATAATCATTCCCACGATGCCCACGTCGACGGGACAGCCTCGACGGTTGCCGCCGATGTCCGCACGGTGGATGTCGAGGCCCGGACGGCCTTGCTGCGGCACGAGGCCATGACCGAACTCGGCATGCCCTCCATGGTGATGCAGTTCTCGATCGCAGACGATGTCGATATCGACCTCTTCGAGCCGGGCGCGGCGCTGACGATCACTGCCACGAATGGCGAGGACGGCCTGCAGGTCATCGCGGCCGAAATCGAACACGGCCATCACGAATGATCATCCAGCGTTGGGCGGTCCGGGTCCACAAATGGCTCGCCCTGCTGGTCGGGATCCAGATCATTCTCTGGATCGCGGGCGGTGTGGTCATGAGTGTCTTGCCGCTGCGTGAAGTGCGCGGCGAGCACAACATGGCCGAGCCCGCCGAGACGGTGTTCGAGCTTGGTTCGATCATGACCATGGCCGAGGCGGCAGACGCGAGCGGGATCGGTGAGGTCACCGGTGCGCAACTTCTCGCCTGGTATGACGGCCGTCCGGTTTATCTCTTCGACGCGGCAAGCGGCGCGGAACTCCTGGTCGATGCCAGCGATGGCGCCATGCTGACCCCGATCGACGAGGCCACGGCCCGCGCAGTTGCGCTCGCCGACTATGCCGGCGACGCGCAGATCGCATCGATCGAATTCCTGGCCCAGCCGAGCTGGGAATACCGCCGGCCCGGCCCGGCCTGGCGTGTGATGATCGATGATGGCGAAGGCACGCGCCTCTATGTCTCGTCTTCCACGGGCATGGTGACGGCACGGCGCAATGATGCCTGGCGCTTCTTCGATTTCTTCTGGATGCTCCACATCATGGATTACGAGGAGCGCGAGGATTTCAACACCTGGCATTTGCGCATCTTCTCGATCATCGCCTTGATCACTGTCCTGGCGGGCTCGGTCCTGCTGGTGATCAAGCTCGGTAGAAACATCCACAGTCTGCGTCGACCTCGCGGCTGATCGACCTAGCTCTCCCGGGGTGAACCCGTGGGAGAGAGCGCATGACAATCGCCGTGATCGGTGCCGGAATCGCCGGCCTCGCCTGCGCGCGCCAGCTTGCTGATGCGGGCCGGGAGGTGGTGGTGCTGGAAAAGAGCCGCGGTCTGGGCGGTCGCCTGGCAACACGCCGGACCGAAGGCGGCCAGTTTGATCACGGTGCGCAATACGTGACGGCACGCGGCGAAGCTTTCGCGGACTATCTCGCCCGGGCTGAACAAACGGGCCATGCTGCACCGTGGTCTTCGCTCTCGAACAGACGTTGGGCCGGACAACCCGGCATGAGCGGTCTTGTTCGCCCGCTGGCGGCGGGCCTCGATATCCGCCAACCCCTACGAGTGACGTCGCTGGACCGCACTGAGACCGGCTGGACGCTCGCACTGGATGATGGATCGGGCCTCGAGGCCATGACCGTTCTCATTGCCATTCCCCATCACCAGGCCATGGAGCTGGCCGGTTCCTGGCTGGACGATGTGCCCGGCATCAATGATGTCCAGATTGCCCCCTGCTGGACGGTCATGCTGGATGCGCGCGAGGCCCTGCCGATTGATTTCATCGCCGGCGCGGATCTCGACGACAGTCTGGGCTGGGTGGCGCTGGATTCCTCCAAGCCGGGGCGCGGTGCGGCCAATCACTGGGTCATCCAGGCCTCGCCGGACTGGAGCCGGGTCCATCTCGAACAGACTGCGGACTGGGTGGCGGATCAGCTGGTCGCGCGTTTCGCCGACCATTTCGGGATCACCATGCGGGCCGGCGCGCGGGCAACAGCCCATCGCTGGCGTTATGCGCGTGTTGTACAACCGCTGGGGCAAGCCTGTGTCTGGAAATCCGGGATCGGTCTGGGTGTTGCCGGTGATTGGTGTCTCGATGCGCGCGTCGAGGCGGCCTTCAACAGCGGACGCGCGCTGGCTAAAGCCGTATTGGCGGAGCTTCCGTAATGCGCCAATGGGATGCCAGTCATGCCGCGGCGCGAGCCCGGCTCGAGGCGGTGTTGCCCCGTCTGGGCGCCGAGTATGCACGCCGTCGCAATTTCGATCTGGGGCCGGACAGTCGGGACCATGTCTCCTGCCTGTCGCCCTGGATCCGCCACGGACTGCTCGACGAAGACACAGTCCTGGAACAGGTGCTGGCCCGGCATGATGCCTCGAGTGCCGACAGTTTCATCCGCGAGGTCTTCTGGCGGGGATATTTCAAGGGCTGGCTCGAGCACAGGCCGGACGTCTGGCAGGACTATCGCGCATCGCTCGCGGTGATGCTGGAGAAGGTCGAGGGCCGCGGCGGTCTTCGCAAGGCCTACTCCGAAGCCGTCGAGGGGCGAAGTGGCATCGAGGCCTTCGACGCCTGGGCGGCGGAGCTGGTCGAGACGGGTTATCTGCACAATCACGCGCGCATGTGGTTCGCCAGTATCTGGATCTTCACCCTCAAACTGCCGTGGGAATTGGGCGCCGATTTCTTCCTGCGTCACCTGCTCGATGGCGATCCGGCCTCCAATACCTGTTCCTGGCGCTGGGTGGCCGGACTGCATACCCGGGGCAAACACTATCTGGCGCGGGCGGAGAATATTCACCGCTTCACCGAGGGCCGTTTCGATCCGGGCGGACAGCTCGACGAGACGGCTGAACCGATTGATGACGGTATCGACAACCCCGATCCGGAAGCACCGGACACGGCGTGGCGGGACTTGCCAGAGGGACCGGCCGGTTTGCTGCTCACACCGGACAGTCTGACGGATGAGACGCTCCGCAAACGCGAGCATGCGACTGTGCTGGGCCTGCATCTGCCTGATGGGCGTTCGCCGCTTCCAGCCTCGCCGGCAATGAAAGCCTTCGAGACCCGCGCCCTGATCCAGCGTCTTTCGCAACACGGTGAAAGTGTTGCAGGATTTGCCTCCTGCCGGACGCCGGACGAGGCGGCGCTTTCGGTGCAAGGATGGGCGCGCCGAGCGCAATTGCAGCACGTCATCCTGCCCTGGACGACGGTCGGTCCCTATCGTGACGTCTTGCCCGGCGTCGAGGCGGCGCTGCGAACAGCGGGCATCCAGCTTCATGTCGTGTCGCGCCGTTATGACCGTCTGGTCTGGCCACATACGGCGAAAGGCTTCTTCAAGCTGAAATCCCGCATTCAGGCGCTGCTCGGGGATCTGGGTCTGGGCTAGAAGCCGTACAGCGATTTCGCGACGCGATAGGTATTCGCGTAGGCCTGTACCGAATCCTCGATCGGATCCGCATAACC
Source organism: uncultured Maricaulis sp. (assembly GCA_965228215.1). GTDB lineage: Bacteria > Pseudomonadota > Alphaproteobacteria > Caulobacterales > Maricaulaceae > Maricaulis. The sequence goes on from OZ245800.1 coordinate 1,912,746, forward strand.
GCCGCCAATCCCCATCGAGACCGGTATGCCTCGTTCCAGGCAGGCACTCAGCACGCGGTGATCGCGCGCCTTCAGCCCCTCATAGCTCAGCTCCAGCCGGCCCAGCTTGTCCGAGGCGAGCCCGTCGACACCGGTCTGGTAGAGGACGAGATCCGGCGCAAAGGCGAAGACGGCGGGAAGATGGGCATCGAGCGTGTCCAGATAGGCGGCATCGCCCATGGCGTCGGGTAGGGGCACATCGAGATCACTGACGGTCTTGCGGAAGGGGAAATTCTTCTGCCCGTGCATAGAGAAGACGAAGGTCTGCGGATTGCCGGCCAGGATGGCGCCATTGCCATCGCCCTGGTGGACGTCGAGATCGATGATCGCGATGCGCTGGACCTCGCCGGCATCCAGCAGGCTGAGGGCCGCGATCGCGAAATCATTGTAGATGCAATAGCCCGACCCGAAATCGCGATGGGCGTGATGCGTGCCGCCGGCCAGCTGACCGGACAGCCCGTCCTCCAGTGCCCGGCGTGCCGCCGCGACAGCGCCGCCGGCCGTCGCCCGGGTCCGCACGACGAGGTCGGGCGACCAGGGAAAGCCGATACGCCGGATCTCCGCCGGGTCCAGCGTGCCGGCCTCGAAGGCCTCGACATAATGCGCATCGTGCGCGCGCAGGATGTCTTCGGTTTCGGCGAGCGGTGATTCCGCCAGCTGGTCCTCGCGCAGGACCCCGTCCGCAAGCAGGGTCTCGCGCAGCATGCGGTATTTGGTGTTCGGGAAACGATGCCTGTCCGGAAGCGGCAGGTTGAACGTGTCGGAGTAGAAGACCTTCATCCGGCCTGAGATAGGCCCGGGCTGCGAAATCGCAAACCCGCTACGCCATCTCGGCCTTGATCGGGGCTTCCGGCAGGTCCTCGCCGAAGACACGCTGGTAGAATTCCGCGATCGTCGGGCGTTCCAGCTCGTCGCACTTGTTCAGGAAGGTCAGGCGGAAGGCATGGCCGAGATCGCCGAAGATCTCGTAATTCTCCGCCCAGGTCAGCACGGTACGCGGGCTCATCACGGTGGAGATATCACCATTGATGAAGGCGTCGCGGGAGAGGTCGGCGACCTTCACCATGTCGGCCACCATCTGCTTGCCATTCTCCTGGCCGGCCAGTTGTTTCATCTTCGCCAGAACGATCTCGTTCTCGGTCGCGGCGGGCAGATAGTTCAGCGTGGCCACGATCGACCAGCGGTCCATCTGGCCCTGGTTGATCTGCTGGGTGCCGTGATAGAGGCCCGTGGTGTCACCCAGACCGATCGTGTTCGTGGTCGCGAACAGGCGGAAATACGGGTGCGGGCGGATCACCTTCGTTTGGTCGAGCAGCGTCAGCGAGCCGGAGGCTTCAAGCACGCGCTGGATCACGAACATCACGTCCGGGCGGCCGGCATCATATTCGTCGAACAGGATGGCGACCGGGCGCTGCAGGGCCCAGGGAAGGATGCCTTCCTGGAATTCCGTCACCTGTTTGCCGTCTTTCAGGACGATGGCGTCCTTGCCGACCATGTCGATACGGCTGACATGGCTGTCGAGGTTCACGCGAACCATCGGCCAGTTCAGGCGCGCTGCGACCTGTTCGATGTGCGTCGACTTGCCGGTGCCGTGATAGCCCTGGATCATCACGCGGCGATTGCGCGCGAAACCGGCGAGGATGGCGCGGGTCGTGGCCGGGTCGAACACATAGTCCGGATCGACAATCGGCGTGTGCTCGTCCCGCTCCGAGAACATCGGCACTTCAAATCCGGCGTCGAAGCCGAACAGGGCCTTGGTATCGGCAATCGTGTCGGGGGCGGAGAGGGGGAAGCTGTCGCTCATCGTACCGGTCTCGTTCTTGACGCGGCCCTTGGACAATGGCCGCCTTCCTCGCGAACTATCGCAGGCCCGGGCCTTGGGCAAGGGATGTAACCGCCGGAAACCAGTTGTGAGGCCGAAACAGACGGTCTGGTCGTGAGGTTATGTCCGTGACGTCCATCACAGGTTGCGCTCATATTTTATTCAAACCGGTTAAGACTTCCCCCAGATTCCCAGTGAATGATGGCAATGTACCGTTTTTCTCAAGCCCGTCCGGGTGGAGTTTGCCGATGAATGCGCAGCCACAACGTGTAGAGGAGTCCGCAGGGGATTGCCGGCGCGCTCACGAACGCATGCAGCTCTCGCTGCATGGAGTGTTTTTCACCGAGGACCGGCGCGAACGCCATTGTCTCGTGCTGGATGTCTCGCCGGGCGGTGCCCGCATCGCGACGGCAGAGGCCCCGGAGATCGGCAAGAAACTCATCATGAAACTGGCCAGTCTCGGACAGATCAAGGCCGAGGTTGTACGCTCCTCCGGCACCGAAATGGGTGTCCGCTTCCTGGCGCATTCCTCCGAGCGCCGCCGGCTGGCAGCCTCGATCGCGTGGAATTACAACAAGTTCCGTCTGGGTGCGAGCGAACGCCGCGGCGATGAGCGCGAACTGGCCGACGGTTGTGACCCGGTCGAGTTCGAGAATGGCGAAATCGTCCCGGCCTCCATCATCGACATCTCGATCGCCGGCGTGGCCTTCAAGTGCGAGCGCCAGACCAGGCCGGGTGAACGCGTGCGCATCGGTGCCCTGACGGGTACGATTGTGCGTGTCATCGATGGCGGTTTTGCCGTCTCCTTCGACCCGCCCCCAGGCGAGTAACCGGCCTCCGGCTCAGGCCATTCCCGCATTCTTGAGGATCTGGTAGGCGGCGATCACGCGGCCCAGATGTTCCTCGCTCGACCGATCACCGCCATTGGCGTCCGGATGGTAGCGCTTCACCAGTTCCGCATAGCGTTTCCGGACCGTCGACGGATCCGAACTGGCTTCCAGGCCCATCGTTTCCAGCGCCTTGGACTGCAGGCGTCCCATGGGCGCTTCGCGCGGAGCTTCCGGCTTGTGCGGGTCGTTCCGATTGCCGAACACGCCATAGGGGTCGTCAAATCCGTCCGCGAAATCCCGGGACGCTTTCGACGCCTTCGCTGAGGCGCTGTGGGTGTTTCGCCAGGACCAGGTCGGGCGGTGACCATAGGTGGCCGACTCGCGAAACGCTTGGGCCTCGGCCTCGCCCATGCCCTCGAAGAAATTCCACGACTTGTTGTATTCCGACGCGTGGGACTGACAGAACCAGTAGAAACTGTTGAGCTGATCCGAGGATTTCGGCGCGCGGCTATCTCCATGCTTGCGGCATCCGGGCCATTCGCACACGCGTTCCTCCGGCGAAGGTTCATCCTTCGGCGGCTTGATGCGAATGTCCTTGAATCGCGGCTTGTAGTTGAACGCCTCGCTCATGCTTCCAATTATGGGGGCGCGGGGGTAAAGCGGCAATGAAGCGAATGCGGAAAGATCTGAGAAATGGGTAAGGTACAGGAACGCATTGAGGCCATTCTTACGCGCGAACTGGCCCCGGTCCGGCTGGTCGTCACGGATGACAGTCACCTCCATGCCGGGCACGCCGGAGCGCGGCCGGAAGGCGAAAGCCATTTCACGGTCGAGATCGTCTCTGCGCGGTTTGAGGGCCTGACCCGCGTGGCCATGCACCGCCTGGTCAATGAGGCCTTGGCCACGGAATTGGCGGGCCCGGTCCATGCGCTCGTCATCAAGGCCGGCGCACCGGTCGACTAGAAAACAGATGTTTTCGGCCGCTTCGTTGAATTGTCAGGACAGCGCGCTAGGTCTCGCGCAAAGACATCCAGCGAGAATTGCATGAAACGCCTGACCAAGCTGTCCCTCCTTGCCGCGGCTCCGCTCGTCCTTGCGGGCTGCGCGACGAATATCTCCACCACAGACACGCTCAGCCGGTATGACCGGCTGGAGGAAAATGAGCGGGGATTGATCCCGGTCCAGGAATATGTGGACACCGAGGCGGCCGGCGAAATCCGCACCATCTATATGGAACGCGCCGCAGTGGCGCCAGGCGTCGTGGAAGCATCCGGCGTGGAACCGGATCAGTTCGAACGCGTTGTCGGCACCCTGTCGCGAACGATGTGCCGCCGGCTCGCGCGTGGTGGCATTCCGGTCGTGACCGAGGAAGATGCTGCGGCCTACCGCCTGCAGCTGACAATCACCGGTTTCGAGGCCACGAATGCCTTCGCCGCAGGTGCATCGGGCATTATCGGCACGTTTGTGCCCGGACCGCTTTCACCGCGCCTGCCGGTGGGCATCGGTGCGCTGGCTGCTGAAGGCGAAGTATTCAGCCCCGATGGTGAGCAGGTCGCGGCCATGCGCTATGACGCACGCAATCACCTCGCCTCGGGCGCGGGCACGTTCTCGATGCTGCGCGGCGATTTCGGCGAGACGTCTGACGGCGAGGATCTCGCCTCGAGCTTTGCCGACGCGTTCGGCGACCTCATCGTCAATGCCCGCAATGCTGCCGGTGCCGCGCGCGTGGCGACCGACCGGGCAATCTGCGGTGAATTCTATGACGCCGAGGAGCCGGAAACGGCGGGCTAGTCGGGCGAAGGTGCGACGCGCAACTGGGTGATCTGGTTGCGCCGTCTCTCCGTCACCTCGAAACGAACTCCGTGGAAACGGAAGACCTGGCCGCGTTCCGGAATGGTCTGCGCCTCGTGGATCACCAGGCCGGCCACCGTGACCGCTTCTTCGTCGGGCAGATCCCAGTCCAGCGCTCGATTGAGGTCGCGGATCGGCACGAAACCGTCGACGATCCAGGACCCGTCGCCATCCTGGCGCATGCCTTCCACGCTGATATCGTGCTCGTCCTCGATGGCACCGACGATCTCCTCGAGAATGTCCTCGAGCGTCACCAGTCCCATGAGGGCGCCATATTCGTCGACAACCAGGGAGAAGTGTTCGCGCTTCTCGCGGAAGGCGTTCAGCTGATCCAGGACTTCGGTCGTTTCCGGCACGAACCAGGGTTCGCGCAGGACGCTGGCGATATCGACCTTGGACGCATCGCCGTCCACGTCCAGCAGAGCCCGTGCAAGGTCGCGGGCATGCAGGACGCCGATAATATTCTCATTGTCGTCCTTGAAGAGCGGCAGGCGCGTATGCGGGCTGTGCAGGGCTTCGGAGATAATGGCAGCTGCAGGCTTGCCGGCATCGATCATCACGATGGATTTGCGGTGCACCATGATGTCGTCGACGGTCAGGTCGCGCAGATCCAGCACGCCGCCCAGCATGTCGCGGTCATCCTTGACCAGCGGGCCTTCCTCGTGATGCAGGGCAATGGCGCCGCGCAGCTCGTCATGGGCCGACAGGACAGGGCCTTCGACCTTGGCACCAAGGGCACGCAGGACACCGCGAACGATGAACTGAACCGCTGCCACCACTGGCGCGAAGAGGCGCACGACGATGGTGATCGGCCGGGACACGGCCAGGGCAAAACGGTCGGGGTTCGAGAGGGCATAGGTCTTCGGCAGGACTTCCGCGAAGACCAGGACCAGGATGGTCATGACCAGCGTCGCCCAGACGATGGCATTGCCGCCCAGCATGTTCTCGAACAGCTGACCGGCGATCATCGAGGCCGCGATATTGACCAGATTATTGCCGAGCAGGATCGCTCCCAGCAGGCTTTCGCCATTGCTGGTCAGCCGGTTGACGCGCGCGGCGCCGGGATTCTTGTCGCGTTCCATCTGCAGCATGCGGGCGCGCGACGTGGCGGTGAGCGAGGTTTCAGATCCGGAGAAAAAGGCGGACAGGCAAAGCAGTCCGAGGATCATCAGGGCGGGGCCGATAAGGCTCCAGTCGAGGCTCATCAGAGCGTGGTCTCCATGAATCGGACGAGATCCGTCTCGTCGGTCGTGTCATCAATGTACGCGTTTCCGATGCCGCGCGTAAGGATGAGTGTGATACGGCCATCGCGATTTTTCTTGTCATCCCGCATCCGGGCCAGCAGGGCTTCAGCATTCCAGTCGGAATGCGCCAGCTCTCCCGGGGTGGCAGGCAGGCCGATTTCGCGCAGATGGGCCCTCAGCCGCTCGGCGTCGGAAGCGTCTGCATGGCCCTTCTCGACCGAATAGCCGAGCGCCAGCGCACAGCCCACGGCGACCGCCTCGCCATGGCGGATGGCGTCCTTCGGGGCCTCCGCCTCGAGGGCATGGCCGAATGTATGGCCCAGATTGAGCAGGGCACGCCGTCCCGCCTCGCGTTCATCCTCCTCGACAATGCGGGCCTTGAACGCGACGGCGTCGGCGATCGCCCGGGTCAGTCCCGCGCCGTCCAGCGCCGACTTGCCGGCCGTCTCCAGCCTGTCGAACATTCCAGCATCACCGATCAGGGCCGCCTTGAGGATTTCGGCATAACCCGCGCGCACTTCCCGGTCGGGCAGGCTTTCGAGGAAGAGCGTGTCGGCGATCACCAGGCCCGGCTGGTGGAAGGCACCGACGAAATTCTTGCCGTGACGGGTATTGATCCCGGTCTTGCCACCGACCGAACTGTCGACCTGGGCCAGCAAGGTGGTCGGGATCTGGATGAAGCCTGTACCGCGCTTGGTGATTGCGGCCGCGAAGCCGGTCAAGTCGCCCACAACCCCGCCACCCAGCGCGATGATGTTTTCGCTGCGCTCTATATTGCGATCGAGAAGGGCATCGACAACGGTCTGCAGTCCATTGAAACTCTTGGAGGTTTCGCCGGGTTCGACGATGACGGGCTGGCATTCGATACCGGCGCTGTTCAGCCAGGCCTGGACCCGGTCGAGATGGAGATCGGCGATATTGTCGTCCGTGATCACCACGGCCCGCTTGCGCGGGAACAGCGAGGCCAGCCGGTCCGCACACGCTTCGAGCGCGCCCGCGCCGATAACGACGTCATAGGCCCGGTCGCCCAGGCCCACAGGAACAGTGATGCAATCGGTCATGCCCGCCCCTCGAAACGGTCCAGTTCCGCGAGAATGGCATTGACGGTCATCTGATGCGATCCCTGATCCGCACTGATGTGCAGGTCCGCCTCCGCATAGGCAGGCGTGCGTTTCGCCAGCAGATCCGACAGGATCACGGCGGGATCGCCATCGCGCAGGAGCGGCCGGGTATTGCGGCGGGAGACCCGGTCCACCAGCGTGACGATATCCGCCGTCAGCCAGATTGAGGTCGCAATCTCACGCACACGGGCCCGGGTCTCGTCATCCACGAAGGCACCGCCGCCGAGCGCCAGTACCTTTGGACCTTCGTCGAGCAGGCGCAGGATGACCTTGCGCTCGCCCTCCCGGAAAGCGGCCTCGCCGAAATCGTCGAAGATCTCGCTGACGGTGCGTCCCGCGGCTTTCTCGATCTCCTCGTCCGCATCCAGGAACGGCCATTCGAGCGCCGCGGCGAGGCGACGTCCGACCGTGGTTTTGCCGACACCCATGAGACCGATGAGAACGATCGGGCGGGCCGTATGCGGTGACCGTGTCATACTTGCGGTATAAAGCGTCTGGAAATCGCCGCAATCACCGTTACGCTGCGGCGGCAGGAAGCTTGCAGTCTCGCAGGCATTGGGGAAGCGGGCCGGCAGAGGATTGTCCGGTCTCGAGCGAGAGAGAAATTGTCATGCGCGGTGCGTTGATCGGCCTGGCTGTGATTGTGGGCATTATTGCCGTGGGTTTCGGAACTCTGGCCGTCATTGCGAACGGTATGGAACCGACCCGCGAGGAAGTACGAGTAGAGTTGGATGATGATTTCCCGCGCTAGAACACTCGCAGGCGGACTGGCAGCCTGCGCGCTCCTGGCCGCCTCGGCCGGGGCCCAGGATGAGATCGAGGTCCAGAGCCTCGACGCCCTGGATCCGATGGAAGTCGGCCTGCCGGACGCCTGGATGGGGTCGACCCTGTGGGATGGCACCGATCTCGGCATGGCGCTCAGCGTGCTCGCACGCCTGCCTGCTGCTGAAAACGGTGAATATCGGTCCGGAGCCGCCGCCGAACTGGCGCGCGCCGTGCTCTCGACCGGTGGCTATCCGCCGGCCGGCGGACGCGGAAATGACACGCTCGCGCAGATGCGTACGGACCGCCTTCTGGCCGCTGCCGGAGCCGCGGACACCTATGATCTCCTGGAACGCACGCCCAATCTCAACCAGAATCCGGGCCTGTCCTACCAGCATGCCGAACTGGCGTTCGCGCTGGGTGAGATCGATCGCGGCTGCAATACCGCGACGGCCTTGCTGAATGAACGCGAACAGGCGCGCTGGGTGCGGATCCGCGCCTTCTGTCTCGCGACGGAAGGCCAGGCTGCAGCGGCCGAACTGACGGCCGAACTGGCAAGCTCGGTCGAGGCCGATCCGGATTTTGACCGTATGCTGTTCGCGATCACGCTCGACTCGGCCCCTGAAGGCGGTTTGCCGAGTGCTGATTCCGGTCTCGACTATGCCATGGCCATGCGGCTGGCGGCTCGCTCGGGCGACCCGGTCGTCCTGGGCGAAAATGCGCCGACATGGCTGCGCAGCTTCGTTCTCAAGGAGAATGTGACGAGTTTCTCCATCGATGCCGACCCGAAAGCCTCGTTCGACGAGGCGCTCGCAGCCGAGGGTGATCTGCGCCGGGGTTTGCTGGGAGCCGTTCTCGCCCAGGGCATTGACCGGGAACTCGCCGGTCAGGCGTTGGGCGTATTGCTTTCAGACGCCCGCAGCGATGGACGTTTCCTCGCTGCAGCTCGTCAGTATGGCCATGACGTCGACACCCTGCCGGTGACGGCAAAAACGCTCGAGAGCGGTTTTGATTTTGCGCTGGCAGCCCTGATGGTCGGTGATGTCCGCACGGCCCGGCGCTGGCGCGATGCGCTGATCGACGGTCCGCCGCGCCGCACGCCGGTTCGCCGCGTGCTTGTCGCGGGTCCTGACGGAACCCTGATCCCCGAACCGGGGTCGGAATTGCCGCCCGAGCCCGAATGGGACCCGATTTCCGGCGACCGGCTCGTCGTGCTCGACCTGGCCATCGCCGTGGCCGGTGATCGTCTTCGTGGCGGCCAGCTGACGGCTGTGACCTCGGCCTATCTCGAAGGCCGCGGTGCCGACGCCCTGCCGGAAATCCTCGCGGTGAACCGTCTCGGATCCAATGCCCCTGAGGGTTTGCGCTCCCTGCTGCTGGATGCACCGGCTCACCCGACCGGGAGCCTGCTGGCGATGGAAGCCGCGGCAGCGGCCAATGCCCATGCCGAGACCGCTATCCTGGCCCTGGCGGCCTTCAATGAGGGTGGTGAGAATCTGTCGGCGGACGCGTTGTCGCGCATTGCGGCTGCCCTCGACGGGATCGGGCTGCGGGACGCGGCGCTCTATCTCGTGCTGGAACAGATCATCCAGAGGGAAGCGTGAGCGCGCAGCGCGAGATCGACCTGTTCCTCGACATGATGGCCGCCGAGCGCGGTGCGGCCGCCAACACGCTGGATGCCTATCGCCGTGACCTCGGTGATGTCGCTGCCCGTCTCTCGGCCCGCGGAACGGATCTCGCTGCTGCTGACACGCCCGCGCTGGAAGCTATTCTGGCGGACCTCGCCTCCGATGGCCTGGCGCCCTCGACGGCGGCCCGGCGCCTGTCGGCGATGAAGCGTTTCTACCGTTTCCTGCTGTCCGAGGGGCGCCGCGGAGATGATCCGAGCGCGCAGCTGAAAGGCCCGCGCAAGGCCCGGCAATTGCCCAAAGTGCTCAGCGAAGCCGATGTGGACGCCCTGTTCGATGCGGCCGCCGGCCTCGAGGGTGCCGCCGGCGCGCGGACGCGGGCCCTGCTTGAAGTCCTCTATGCAGGCGGACTACGCGTGACCGAACTGGTCTCACTGCCCCTCGAGGCCGTGGCCCGGGCGGAACGCTGTATCTTCGTCACCGGCAAGGGCGGCAAGGAACGCCTCGTTCCACTGACGCCTGCTGCGATCGACGCGATCAATGCCTACAAATCCGTGCGCAAGGAACATCTGCCGAAGAAGACCGCGACCGGTCGCGCAAGGGCCGAACGCTTTCTCTTCCCGTCCGGCACGGCCAAACAGGGCCATCTGACCCGCGAGCGTTTCGCCCAGCTCCTGCGCGAATTGACGATCGCGGCCGGGCTCGATCCGGCGACCGTCTCACCTCACGTCCTGCGGCACGCCTTTGCGACGCATCTCCTGGCGCGCGGTGCCGATCTGCGCAGCGTCCAGCTCCTGCTGGGGCATGCGGATGTGTCGACGACGCAGATCTATACTCATGTCCTTGAGGAGCGTCTGAAAACGCTCGTTGAAACCGCTCATCCCCTGGCACGCGAAAAGCCGGGCGGGTGAACACTGTATTCTGCGTCTCAGCCGTATTGCAGACTTGTGAGGCGCGTCACCTGCCGCTAGTTTGCGGCCTCTTTTGAACGTCCACAGACGTTGGAACGGCATGTCCGACCCCACACGTACCTATCTCGATTTCGAACGGCCGCTGGCCGAGCTTGAAGCCAAGATCGAAGAGCTGGAAACGCTCTCGAACGGATCCGGCGAGGATGCGCCGGATGTGGCTGAGGAAACCGCGAAACTGCGCCAGAAAGCGTCCGAGCAATTGGCCGCGCTCTACGGCAAGCTGGATCCGTGGCGCAAGACGCAGGTCGCCCGCCACCCGGATCGTCCGCATTTCCGTGATTACCGCCGGGTCCTCATCGAGGATTTCGAGGAATTGTGCGGTGACCGCCGATTCTCCGAGGACAATGCAATCGTCGGCGGCCTGGGCCGGTTCCGCGGCCGGTCGGTCGTGGTGATCGGACACGAGAAGGGCCACGACACCGAGTCGCGCCTGCGTCACAATTTCGGCATGGCCCGACCAGAAGGCTATCGCAAGGCGATCCGCCTGATGGACATGGCCGAGAAATTCGGTTTGCCAGTCCTGACCTTTGTCGACACCGCCGGAGCCTATCCGGGCCTGGGTGCCGAGGAACGCGGCCAGGCCGAGGCCATCGCCCGTTCGACCGAGCGCTGCCTGTCGCTGGGCACGCCGCTGATTTCCGTCATCACGGGTGAGGGCGGTTCCGGCGGAGCCGTGGCTCTCGCCAGCGCCAATGTCGTGATGATGCTGGAACATTCCATCTATTCGGTGATCTCGCCGGAGGGCTGTGCGTCCATTCTCTGGAAGGACAGCGCCCGCGCGAAAGACGCCGCCGTCGCGATGAAAATCACCGCGCCGGACCTGATGGGGCTGAAAATCGTCGACCAGATCGTGCCGGAACCGGTGGGCGGCGCCCATCGTCACGCCGATGCAACGATGCGTGCGGTCGGTGATGCGCTGGAAGCCAATCTGTCCAAGCTGGACGGTCTGTCTCCGGATGAGCTGCGCCGCAAGCGTCGCGAGCGCTTCCTGGCCATCGGCCGTCTGGAAGCCGACGCAGGCTAGCGCCCAAGCTAGAGCTTCACTTCAAGCCAGGGCAGAAGCCGGCCTTCGAAGACATCGGAGGGTCGCATGTCCGTGCGTTTTGCACCCATCTGCAGATAGGCGGGCTCGGCATAGGGATCCGAGAGGATCGTCATCACGGTCTCACCGCGGGCCCGCAACAGGTCCTTGGCGTGTTCGAACAGCAGCCGGCCGACACCCTTGCCGATGGCGGTCGGTGAGATGAAGAGCAGGTCCAGCGAGCCGTGCTCCTCGCCCGGATCGATCTGGCAGACACCGAGAATCTCACCCTGATCACTTTCGGCGACAGTGGTCCGGCCCTCATGGATCGCGGTTTCGGTCACTTTGAGATGCGGAGCGACGGCCTCCATGAAGGCGTCGTCATAACCCCACACGGCCTTGGATCTCAGGCAGAGATCCGACAGGGCATCAGCTTCGCCCTCGCGTGCGGGGCGCAGGCGGACATCATCGCCGCCCGCCATCTCAGACCGAGGCGACTGCGCCGTGGCAGTGCTTGTACTTCTTGCCGGAGCCGCATGGGCAGGGCGCATTGCGCGAAACGCGGCCCCAGGTCTCCGGACGGGTCGGGTCGACACTGTCCGGGGTACGGCGAAGCGTCGGTGCGACACGCGGAGCGGTCGGGCCCGCATCCGGAGAGGCCATTTCATTACGGCCCGTCCGCGGATCGACATGCGTCTCGGTAACGTTCTGCGGCGGCGGCGGCGGAGCCGGCGCACGCTCGAAGCGGATCAGCATGAGCTGTTTGGTCACTTCTCCACGCAGATTGTCCATCAGGCGCTCAAAGAGCGAGAAGGCCTCGGTCTTGAACTCGTTCAGCGGATCACGCTGGGCGTAGGAGCGCAGGCCGATCATCGAGCGCAGGGCATCGAGATTCTGCAGGTGTTCCCGCCAGTTGATGTCGATCGCCTGCAGCAGGATGGACTTCTCTACGCGGCGCATCAGATCGGTTCCGGCATCAGCTGCCTTGGCGGCATAGGCCTTGTCGGCTTCGGCGGTGAGGCGTTCGACGATTTCCTCGTCGGCAATGCCTTCTTCCTCGGCCCAGTCCTTGATCGGGAGGTTGAGGCCGAACGTGTCCATGGCCGCGTTCTGCAGACCTTCGGTATCCCACTGGTCGGCCAGGGCGCGCGGCGGGATGTGCGTCTCGACGAGGTCTTCAACGACCTGGTGGCGCATGTCCTTGATGACATCGGCAACGTCTTCGGCCGTCATGAAATCGATGCGCTGTTCGAAGATCGCCTTGCGCTGGTCATTCATCACGTCATCGTATTTGAGGACGTTCTTGCGGATGTCGAAATTGCGCTGCTCGACCTTCTTCTGAGAGGTTTCCAGCGCCTTGGACATCCACGGGTGCTGGATGGCCTCGCCTTCCTTCATGCCCAGCGTCTTCATGATGCCGTCCAGGCGTTCCGGCGCGAAAATGCGCAGCAGGTCGTCCTGGACCGAGATGAAGAATTTGGAGCGGCCCGGATCACCCTGGCGGCCCGTACGGCCGCGCAGCTGGTTGTCGATCCGGCGGCTTTCATGGCGTTCCGTGCCGAGCACATAGAGACCGCCGGCCTCAAGCGCCTTGGCCTTCTTGTCGGCGATATCGCCTTCAATGCCTTCGCGCTGTTTGGCGATCTCGGCTTCGGTCGGCTCCTTGCCGGCCGCCTCGACTTCCGCCTTCCAGCGGTTCAGACGCATTTCGGCATTGCCGCCCAGCTGGATGTCGGTACCGCGGCCGGCCATGTTCGTGGCGATCGTGACAGCACCCGGCACACCGGCCTCGGCGACGATCTGGGCTTCCTGCTCGTGATAGCGCGCGTTCAGCACCTGGTGTTCGATCGGAATGAGTTTGAGCATTTCCGGCAGGGTCCGGGAGGCCGGACGACCGGATTTCTCGAACTCTTCCTTGGCCGCCTCGTCCTTGGGGTAGAGATGGCCCATGTGCTCGCGGAAGACCTTCTTGTTGCTCATGAGCTCCGAGAGGAATTCCGATTTCTCGATCGAGACCGTGCCGACGAGAACCGGCTGGCCGCGCTCCTGGCAGTCAACGATATCGTCGATAATGGCCGCGTATTTCTCGACGAAGGTGCGATAGACCTCGTCCTCATTGTCGATCCGCGCGATCGGCTTGTTGGTCGGGACTTCGACGACACCCAGCTCGTAGATGGAATGGAATTCGTCGGCTTCCGTGGCCGCCGTACCGGTCATGCCGGCCAGCTTGCCGTAGAGGCGGAAATAATTCTGGAAGGTGACCGAGGCCAGCGTCTGGTTTTCCGGCTGGATCTGGGTGCCTTCCTTGGCCTCGATGGCCTGATGCAAGCCGTCGGACAGGCGGCGGCCCGGCATCATGCGGCCGGTGAATTCATCGATCAGGACGACCTGGTCTTCCTTGACGATGTAGTCCTTGTCGCGCTGGAAGATCTTGTGTGCCTTGAGGGCCTGGTTCACGTGGTGAACCACGGAGACATTCTCGACGTCGTAGAGATTGCCTTCCTTGATCAATTCATGCTCGCGCAGAAGCGTCTCGATTTCCTCATTGCCCTCTTCGGTGAGCAGGATCGAGCGTGCCTTCTCGTCGATCTCGTAGGCATCTTCCGTGAGGCTCGGGACCAGCGTGTTGATCGTCTTGTAGAAATCCGTGCGGTCTTCGGTGCGGCCGGAAATGATCAGCGGTGTCCGCGCTTCATCGATCAGGATGGAGTCGACCTCGTCGACGATGGCGTAGGCGTGGCCGCGCTGCACCATGTCGTCGGTCGAATACTTCATGTTGTCGCGAAGATAGTCGAAGCCGAGTTCGTTGTTCGTGCCGTAGGTGATGTCGCAGGCATAGGCGTCGCGGCGCTCGTCGTCCGTCTTGCCGTGAGCGATCACGCCCGTGGTCATGCCCAGCTGGGCGAAGACCTTGCCCATCCAGTCGGCGTCACGCGTGGCCAGGTAGTCGTTCACCGTCACGACGTGCACACCATTGCCCGGAAGCGCGTTGAGATAGCAGGGCAGGGTGGCGACCAGGGTCTTGCCTTCACCGGTCTTCATCTCGGCGATGGAACCCTCGTGCAGGATCATGCCGCCGACCAGCTGCACGTCATAGGGACGCAGGCCCAGGGCACGCTTGGAGGCCTCGCGCACAGCCGCGAAGGCTTCCGGCAGAAGCGCGTCGAGTTTCTCGCCGTTTTCGAGACGTTCGCGGAATTCTGTCGTCTTCGCTTTCAACGCGTCGTCGGACAGGGCTTCGAAATCCGGCTCCATGGCGTTGATTTTCTGCACGACCGGGCGCATGCGCTTGAGCATGCGGTCGTTGGCGGTTCCGAAGAGCTTGCGGGCAAAGGAGAGCATGAGGCTTCTGTTCTGCGAACTGTGTTGGGCCCGGAAGGATGTACTGGAATCCCTTAATGGATCGGCACACGGACGGGCATTGCAATAAGACGTCTGGCTGACTTAAGGATGGGGGGAAACTGTGTCAATCAAGCCGCGCGGCCAGCGATGCGCATCGAGGACGCAAATCGCATGAAAAAACACCCGAATCCGATCGCCAATCCGATTTCTCTAATCGGACTTGTTCTGAGCCTCAGCCTGGTGGCGTGTGCGCCAGAACCGCGGCGGGAGACACCGCAGGCCGATGACGCACCGCCGGTCGTCGATGCCGATGATCCGGATCCGGTCGTCGCCCGCATCAATTCCACATCCATCCGCCGGTCCGCCGTGGTCGCGGAATCCCTGGCCCAGTCGGGCGGCAGTGCCGATACCGCGCCGGAAATGGGATCGCCGGAATTCGACCGCGTGCTCGAGGAATTGGTCAATCAGCGCCTGCTGGCGCTGGAAGCCCGCAATCGTGGCCTGCACCAGTCGCCGGAAGCCCAGCGCCGCATCACCAATGCCCGCGAGCGCATCCTGGCCAATGTGATGCTGGAGACCGCGCTCGACGATGCCGTCTCTGAGGATGTGGTCCGGCGGATCTACGAGGAACAGATCCGCCTGATCCCACGGGCCGAGGAAGTGCGCGCCCGACACATCCTGGTTGCGACCCGGGAGGAGGCAGACCAGATCAAGGCCCTGCTGGATGCCGGCGAGAGTTTCGCCGAGCTCGCGGTCCGGGTCAGTCTCGATCGCGCCACGCGGCTGGAGGGCGGCGATCTGGGCTATTTCACGCGGGACGGCATTCTCGACGTCTTCGGTGCGGTGGCCTTCGCGACCGCCGAGGGCGAGATCTCTGATCCGTTCTCGAGTGAGTTCGGATGGCACGTGCTGACCGTGCTCGACCGTCGCCGCGAGCCTCCACCCTCGCTGGAGGCCCTGCGCCCGCAGATCACGCGGTTCAGCACGTTCGACGAGGTCCAGGAATTGATGACGGAACTGCGGTCCGACGCCGATATCCTGCTGTATGACCTTTCGCGGCCCGACGTGATCGAGGAAGACGGCGAGACCGGTGCCGAAACTTCGGACGAGCCCGCCGACGAGGCTGGCCAGGCCGGCGAACCGGGCTAAGCCTTGATTAACCCTGTTTCTGCACGCGGCCTTAAGGGAGTTCTGCCAGGATGACTTCAGCTGACCGTAAACCGGTGATCCATGTCGCCGCCTGCGCGCTGCTGGATGCAGATGGACGCATCCTCATCGCCAAGCGACCCGAGGGAAAGCCGATGGCCGGTCTGTGGGAATTCCCCGGGGGCAAGATCGAACCCGGAGAAACGCCGGAACAGGCGGTGGTGAGGGAATTGCGGGAGGAGTTGAGCGTCGAACCTTGTGAACGATGTCTGCATCCCTTCGCTTTCGTGTCTCACCCGTATGACGATTTCCATATCGTCATGCCGCTCTTCCTGTGCCGGACCTGGGATGGTTTCCCCCATCCGCGCGAAGGCCAGGAGATTGCCTGGGTGCGGAAGGAAAACCTGAGAGACTACGCGATGCCCGCGGCAGACCTGCCGCTGGCGGCGGAATTGAGGGATCGCTTGTGATGAGCTGGATGCAGAAATTCTGGTCCGATGAATTCGGAGGTACGGCGATCGAGTATTCCGTCGTAGCCGTGCTCATTTCCGTCGCAGGTGTTGCTGCGCTGATCGTGATCGGGCCGTCGGTTGCGGCCATGTTCACCGACGCCGGAACGCCCTTCTAGGCGACCGCCTGGGCAATCGTCCGGGCACTCGTTCCGGGCCTAGCCGCCCGCTTTTTCACCCGCAGATTTTTCCTCGACGCCGAGAGCGTCCGCAAGACGGTGCGTGGCCGAGCCCGGACGCTTGGGCTTGGGCTGGTCCGGATGGGGCGCCCATCCGGCGGCATGCACGATTTCGAAGGTCGCGCGGATGCGGCCATCCGGATCGGCGAAACGCTCCGCATAGATCTCGGCTGCGCGCAGGAAGAGGCCTCGTGTCGCCCGTCGTTCCGGCCGCTGTGTGAGGACGGATGTCTCCGCCATGCCGCGCACATCCTTCATCAGGGCGAAGGCGTTGTCGTAGCGAACGGTCATGCGGTCGACATCGGCCACCGGCATTGCGAAGCCGGCGCGCTGGAGCAGGGCGGCCATGTCGAACGTGCCGGCCATCGGCGAGACGCGGGCGCTGGCACCGCCGGTCAGCTCGGTCTCGGCGGTCAGCAGGCATTGGCGCAATTCGGTCAGCGTGGATCCGCCCAGCAGGGCACTGGCGAAAAACCCGTCGGGCTTCAGGGCGCGCTGGATCTGTACGAGCACGCCTGGCAGGTCATTGGTCCAGTGCAGGCCCAGCGGTGCGAGGACCAGGTCGAGGCTGTGATCGGCAAAGGGAAATTGCTCCTCGTCGAGGCAAAGCGAAGGCGGGGCTAGCTGTCCGGCCAGGCGCGGTGAGAAATCGCTCTGGGCCAGCCAGTTGATCTTCGCGCCGGCTTCGCGGCCGCCGAGTGCTTCCCGCAAGCCGGGCCCGCCGCCCAGGATCAGCGCATCCGGGAAGTCCCGCGTAATGCTCTCCACCCGGTCGCACATGTCGTCGAATGCGCGATGTGCCAAAAAGTTGTATTGATGCATATCGCTCGCATGGCGATTGCGGCGTGTGCGCAGCAGGTCTCGATCAAAGAGGCGGGGCGGCAGTTCGGACATGCGGGTGACTTAGAACCACAGACGCAGGATGGGAAGAGTGCGGGCCAGAGGAATTGCAATCGCGGGCGGGTTCGGCACCTGGCTGGCCAACCAGATCTGGCCGCCGGTCTGTCCCGTCACGGAGGAGCCTGTCGATAGTGCGGGCCGGCTGTCGGCGGATGCCTGGTCGCGGCTGGTCTTCACGGCGCCTCCGTGGTGTTCCAGTTGCGGGCTCGTCTTCGCCTATGCCGCCATGCCGGGCAGCGATGTCGAGACCCTGTGTCCGGCCTGTATCGCCCGTCCGCCCGATTATGACCGGGCCAGGGCGCCCTTGCTTTACGACGATGCCACGCGGCCATTGGTGCTCGCGTTCAAACATGGCGGTCAGCGCGACATGATCGGGCAATTCGGTCGCTGGATGGCTTTGGCGGCCGCCGAGATCCACGACGAGGCCGACCTGATCCTGCCCGTGCCCCTGCACTGGCGCAGACGTTTGTCCCGGCGCTTCAACCAGTCGGCTCTTCTGGCAGAGGCGCTGGGCCGCGAGACGGGGCTGCCCGTGCTCTGTGACTGCCTCCTGCGCGCCAAGGCGACCCCCAGCCAGGCCGGCCGCAACGCGAAGTCGCGGCGCCGGAACATGGTCGGTGCCTTCCGGATCGCGGGCGCGCAGCGGCTTCAGGGAAAGACGGTCATCCTGGTCGACGACGTCTTCACGACCGGGGCCACGGTCTCGGCCTGCGCCCGCAAGCTCAAGCGAGCGGGAGCGGCGCGTGTGCATGTTGTGACCCTTTGCCGTGTTGTGCGCGCGACGGATGTGACTATTTAGGGGCCAAAGGAGACTTTCATGGCCCAAGTGACCATCTACACGCGCCAAATGTGCGGCTATTGCGCCCGCGCGGTTGCCCTGCTCAAGAAAAAGGGTGTCGATTTCGAGGAGATCGATGCCGGGTTTGACGTGGCGAAGAAGAAGGAAATGATCCAGCGCTCGAACGGAGGGTCGACCTTCCCGCAGATTTTCATCGGCGACATGCATATCGGCGGTTCCGACGACATGATGGCGCTGGAACGCTCGGGCAAGCTCGACGGCATGCTGGCGATGGAATGATTTCGATTAGCCGTGCCGCCCACGCCCCCGGCCCAACCACCCGTACAGGATACCCTCATGGGTGGTTGGGCCGGGGGCGGGGGTCGGCATAGCGAGAGTGTTAAAATGACAACCAAGCTCGATATCGCCTTGGTGCAGATGCGATCCGGAATTGATCCGGAGCGAAACCTGCGAGACGCGTCTGCGCTCATTCGCGAGGCTGCGGCCACAGGCGCTCGTTTTGTGGCCACGCCCGAGACCACGCATCTCGTGCAGAAGGATGCCGACCAGGCCTTCGCCGTCATGAAAACCCAGGACGAGGAACCGGCGATCCCGGCCTTCTCGGCGCTGGCAA
This sequence comes from uncultured Maricaulis sp., assembly GCA_965228215.1. Classification (GTDB taxonomy): domain Bacteria; phylum Pseudomonadota; class Alphaproteobacteria; order Caulobacterales; family Maricaulaceae; genus Maricaulis. The sequence goes on from OZ245800.1 coordinate 1,931,523, forward strand.
AAGAGCTGGGTATCCACCTCCTGATCGGCTCGATGGCAATCCGCATCGGCGAGCGCAAGGCGGCCAACCGGTCCTTCCTCTTCGCTCCCGACGGATCCATCGCGGCGACCTATGACAAGGCCCACATGTTCGATGTCGGCCTGGGCAAGGGTGAGACCTATCGCGAGAGCGATAATTACCAGGCCGGCAAACAGCTGGCGGTGGCCGATATCGATGGTGCGAAACTCGGTCTGTCGATCTGTTACGACGTGCGATTTGCCTATCTCTATCGCCGGCTCGCCAAGGCCGGTGCCCAGATCATCTCTGTTCCCGCGGCCTTCACAAAACCGACCGGCCGGGCGCATTGGGAAATCCTGCTGCGCGCCCGGGCGATCGAGACCGGGGCCTATGTCATCGCGCCGGCCCAGGGCGGGCTGCACGAGGACGGCCGCAAGACCTGGGGGCATTCTGTCATCATCGGGCCCTGGGGCGAGGTGGTCGCCGAGCTCGATCACGACGAACCGGGTATTTTGACCGCCACGCTGGATATGCGAAAAGTGGAAGAAGCGCGGCGGCGTGTTCCCGCGCTGGAGCATGACCGGGATCTTGAAGGGCCCCAAGGCGTCTAGACCATGATCAAGTATTCGCTGGTGTGTGATCAGGAACATGAATTCGAGGCCTGGTTCTCGGATTCCGCGTCCTATGACCAGCAGGTCGAGCGCGGTCTCGTCGAATGCCCGCATTGCGGTTCCGTGCACGTCCGCAAGGCCCTGATGGCGCCCAACGTCTCCACCTCCCGCAAGCGCGAAGCCACGCCGCAGGAAAAACTGCGCCAGATGGCCGGACAGGTGCGTGAGCACATCCGCCAGAATTATGATTATGTGGGCGAGGATTTCGCCAGCGAGGCCCGCGCCATCCATGAGGGCGAGAAGCCAGAACGGCTGATCTATGGCGAAGCCACCCCGTCCGAGAGCGAGGCCCTGAAGGATGATGGGGTGCCGGTGACACCGCTCCCGGATGCCCTGGCCCCGACCCCGCCCAAGAAGGCGAATTAGGGCGTGTCAGCCAATACCGAAATTGAGCGGAAATTCCTGGTGGATTCGGGTTTTGGCGATCATTTGGCCGGCACGCCCGGTCGCCGGATCGAGCAATTTTATCTGGGTGAGGGATTCGATCCGGCCGTGCGCGTGCGCATCATTGATGACAGCCGGGCCGTGCTGACCCTCAAAGGCCGTGTCGAGGGCGTTTCCGCAGCCGAGTTCGAATATGAGATCCCGGTCGAGGACGCCCACGAGATGCGCGCCCGGCTGAACCACAGCGCCGTGGTCGCCAAGACCCGCTACGAGATCACCCATGCCGGCCATGTCTGGGAGGTCGATGTCTTCGACGGCGCCAATAAGGGTCTGGTGGTCGCCGAGATCGAGTTGGCCTCCGAGGACGAGGCGTTTGACCGGCCGGCCTGGTGCGGCGCGGAGGTCAGCCATGACAATCGCTATCGCAATATCAGCCTCGCCCGCGCGCCCTTCGGCACCTGGTCGGAAGCCTAGGCGGGCTTCTTGGCCACCAGCATATAATTCACGGCATCGTCCGAGCTCAGCGAGAACTGGTCGTTGAGCGGATTGTAACCCACGCCCACGGTTTCGCCTGCCTCCATTCCGCCTTCGCGCAGCGCGGCGCGGATCTGGCCCGGCTTGACCAGTTTGTGGAAACGGTGCGTGCCGCGCGGCAGCCAGCCCATCACCCATTCGGCGCCCACAATGGCGAGAGCGAAGGCCTTGGACGTGCGGTTGATCGTGGCGCAGATCATCAGACCGCCCGGCTTCACCAGCTTGGCGCAATCCACCAGGAAAGTGTGCGGATTGGCGACGTGTTCCATGACTTCGAGGTTCAGGACGACGTCGAAGGGTTCTTCGCCCGCTTCCAGCAATTGTTCGGCGACTCCGTGGCGATAATCGATTTCCAGGCCTTCCTCGCCGGCATGTACGGAAGCCGTCTTCACATTGGCCTCGGCGGCGTCGACACCGGTCACGCTGGCGCCCAGCCGGGCCATGGGTTCGCAGACGAGACCGCCGCCGCAGCCGATATCCAGGAAGCGCAGGCCCTCGAAGGGACGCTCGCCATCCCGGCCGAAATGCGTGCATACGGTCTCGCGGATGAAACCGAGACGAACCGGGTTGAACTTGTGCAGCGGCTTGAACTTGGAATCCGGATCCCACCATTCCGCGGCGATGCGCGAGAATTTCTCGATCTCTTCCGGGTCCACGGACGGGCGGGCGAGCGTGTCGGGGGCAGTTGCGCTGGCCATCGATTTCTCCTCATGCGCGAAGATTTGCGCGATTGCGTTCGGGCGTTGCGTCCCGGCCCTGCTCAAAGTAGGTATCCGGCGGAACGGGCCAAGTGGCTTTACGCCATAATATGGCCCCAGCCCACCGGCTAATCGAGCCGGGTGCGACGTTATGAACCGACTGTTTCATATGATCGGTCACGGCGTTCGGGCAAGGTGAGAGGGACAGTCCTGCATGACGCGTGTGGTGGCGAAATTCGGCGGCACATCGGTGGGTTCGGTTGAACGGATCCGCCATGCGGCCGGTCTGATCAAGGCCTGCGTCGAAAAGGGCGAGGTCCCCGCCGTGGTCGTTTCGGCCATGGCCGGCGAGACGGATCGCCTGCTGGGTCTGGCCGGTGAATTCGGCGCAGGTCTGGGTGATCTGGAGACTGATGTGGCCCTGGCTGCCGGCGAACAGGTCTCCTCGGCCCTGATGGCGCTGGCCCTGCGCGAGCTGGGCCTGGAAGCCCGATCCTTCCTGGGATGGCAGGCCCCGGTGATCACGGACGGTCCCGCCGGCGCAGCGCGCATTGCCGGCATGGATGCTTCCGGCTTTGAAGCGGCGATGGATGCGGGCGTCGTTCCGGTCCTGGCGGGCTATCAGGGCGTGGCCGAGGATGGCCGCCTGCGCACGCTGGGGCGGGGTGGTACGGACCTCTCCGCGGCCGCGCTTGCTGCGGCACTGGGCGCGCGTTGTGACATCTACACCGATGTCGACGGCGTCTACACGACCGATCCCCGCATCGAGCCGGGTGCCCGGCGGATCGAGACGATCAGCCATGACGAAATGCTGGAACTGGCCGCCCAGGGCGCCAAGGTCCTGCAACCGCGCTCGGTCGAGTTCGCCAAGGCCAAGAATGTGCCGATGCGCGTTCTCTCCAGCTTCATGGACGCCGGTGATAGCCGCGGTACCGAAGTGGTTGCGGAACGGGATATCGCCGAGCGCCGCCTGGTTTCCGGTGTTGCCTATGCTCGCGACCAGGCGCGGATCGCGCTGCAGGGCGCCGATGCCGGTTCGGACTTTGCTCGCCAGGCTTTTGTATGCCTTGCCGACGCCGGGGTGGGTGTCGACATGATCGTTCAGGCCCAGGCGCGCACGCCGGGCATGGTCAATCTGGAATTCTCGGTCGCCCATCGCGATCTGCAGAAAGCCCTCCAGCCGCTGGAGACGGCCCTGCCCGAGGCGCGGGTCACATCCGAGACCGGCTTGGCCAAGGTTTCGGTCGTGGGGGCAGGCCTGCGCCAGCGTGCGGATATCGCGCGCTCGCTTTTTGGGGTGCTGGGCGAAAGCGGAATCGCCGTAAAGGTGCTGGCGACTTCTGAGATCAAGATTTCCGCGCTCATCGAGGATGACGCGGTCGAACGGGCGGTTCGCGCACTGCACGCCGCCTACGGACTGGACCGGGATTGAGCATGCTGGAAACGCCGCCCTCATCTGCCAGGGATCCCCGCCGCCTGTTGTCGCGAATCCGCGAACTCATGGCCGTGCAGGAGAATGCCCAGGAACGGCTGGACCATCTCACCGATCTGATCGCCGAGGAAGCCGGCTGGGATGTGTGCTCGATCTATCTGTCGCGCGTCTCCCGGGCCCTTGAACTCTGTGCCACGCACGGCCTGAAGGCCGATGCCGTTCACAAGGTGCGCCTACGCCCCGGTGAGGGTCTGGTCGGTCGCGTGGCCCGCAGCGCCCGGCCGCTCGCCGTGGATGATGCGGCGGCGCACCCGGCCTTCTCCTACAAGCCGGAAACCGGGGAAGACCCGTTCAAGGCCTTCGTGGGTGTGCCGATCCTTCGGGGTGGCCGCCTGGTCGGCGTGCTGACGGCCCAGTCGGTCGAAGAGCGCAAGATCGCTGAAGAAGAGATCGAGACCCTACAGACCGTCGCGATGATCCTCGCGGAAATTGTCGCGTCAGGCGACATGATCGAATCCGAGGAATTGTCCGAACTGGACGTGAAACAGTCCAAGCCGGAGCGTCTGCAGGGCGGTGCCTATTCCGGCGGGCTGGCGCAGGGTGTGGCCGTCCTGTTTGAACCCCATGTCGCCTCCGAGGACCTGATCGCGGATGATGCCGCAGGCGAGGAAGAACGGCTCGACAAGGCGATCGAGAGCCTGCGCGCCTCGGTCGACGAGATGCTGGACAGTGGGCGCATTCCCTTCGGTGGTCCGACGCGGGATGTGTTGCAGGCCTATCGCATGTTCGCCCATGACCGCGGCTGGCTGGAACGCCTGCGCGAGGCGGTGCGGCTGGGCCTGACCGCCGAGGCTGCCGTCGAACGGGTGCGTAACGAAAACCGCGCCCGCCTGATGAAGGCACAGGACTCGATCTTCCGCGAGCGCCTGCACGATCTGGAAGACCTGGCTAATCGCCTTCTGCGCCATCTCGACGAGGATGCCTCCCATCACGCGGAACTGCCTGACAATGCCATCCTGATTGCGCGTCATATCGGTCCGGCTGAATTGCTCGATTTCGACCGGGAGAAACTTCTCGGCGTGGCGCTGGAAGAAGGCGCCGCATCGTCGCACGCGGCTATCGTCGCCAAGGCGCTAGGCATTCCCCTGGTCGGACGGGTCGAGGGAGCACTCGACCGTGCCGAGGACGGCGACCCGGTGATCATCGACGGCGAGTTCGGCCTGCTGCACATTCGCCCGAGCGATGAGGTCATCGAGACCTACAAGGAACGCATGGCGGCGCTATCGGAAAAGCGCCAGTCCTACGCTGAGATGCGCGGTCCGGCCGTCACGACGGACGGACAGGCCGTAAGCGTGCAGATGAATGCCGGCCTGCTGATCGAACTCACGCAGATGGAAGAGACAGGCGCGGACGGGGTCGGCCTGTTCCGGACCGAATTCCAGTTCATGGTGGCCGAGAAACTGCCGCGTCTGGACGAACAGGCGCAGGTCTATCGTTCGGTTCTCGATGCAGCGAACGGCAATCCGGTCGTCTTCCGGACGCTCGATCTGGGCGGCGACAAGGTCGCGCCCTTTGCGCCGTCGACGAAGGAGGCCAATCCGGCCTTGGGCTGGCGAGCCATCCGCATGGGCCTCGATCGTCCCGGACTGCTGCGCTATCAGCTCCGCGCCCTGATCCATGCCGCAGAAGGGCGCGAGCTGAAAGTCATGTTCCCGATGATCTCGACGCCCTGGGAGATGCGCGATGCCCGCGCCATGCTCGAGCGCGAGCTGGAACAGGCGGAGCGGCGCGGTCATGTGATGCCGTCCGACGTGAAAATCGGCATGATGCTGGAAACGCCCGGCATCGCCTATGCCATTGAACATGTTGTGGATGCTGTCGATTTCGTCGCCGTCGGCGCGAATGATCTGATGCAGTATTTCTACGCCGCCGACCGCCAGAACACGCGTGTCTCGGAACGGTACGATGTGTTGTCTCCGCCGGCGCTGAGCCTGTTCAACCACATCCGTGAAACCTGCGCCCGACACGAAATTCCGGTCTCGGTCTGCGGGGAAATCGCCGCCAAACCGCTCGAGGCTGCCGTGCTGATTGGCCTTGGCTATCACAGTCTTTCGATGGCCGCGGGCAATATCGGCCCGATCAAGAAACTCGTCTCCGGACTCGATGCCGGCAAGCTTGGCACCTGGCTTGCGTCGCGGCTGGACAGTCCGGCCGACAGCCTCCGGCCCCTGCTGATTGAAGCAGGCGAGGAGGCCGGCCTGCCTCTCGAGGCAGTTGAAAACGGGCGGGGGATTTGATCTTATAGGGTTAAGCGTGAGGAAACTTGCTCCAAAATCGCGTATACTCTGGGTGTAAATCGCTCCGCTGAGCAGAGCGATGAGTGGTTATGGCGGATCTGGTTATGAGCGCGGGTTACGTGCCAGTAGATGCCGTGTTTTCGGACGACGGCGCCGGATATCTTCAGATGACGGCGGGCGAACGCCTACGCGATGCCCGTGTGAAGGCGAACCTGTCGCTGGACGAAGCCGCCCACCGAACCCGTATCCGCCGCGATTATCTCGAAGCCATCGAAGCCATGGACGCACGCGGTCTGCCGGCCCGGGCCTATGCCATCGGCTATCTGCGCACCTATGCCAGCTTCCTGTCGCTGGAACCGGAAGCGCTGGTCGAACAATTCAAGCGTGACGTCGACACCGAGACCGGTCGGGCCCAGCCCACCGCCGCGGCGAAGACGCGCGAACCCATCAAACTGCCCCGGGGCGCCCTGGGCGCAATGATGATCCTGATCAGCCTGGCCGCTGTCGCCTGGTGGTATTCCACCCAGACAAGCGGATCCGATGGCCTGATCGCTGTTCCGTCGCCGCCGGATGCGGCTCCCGAATGGGCGCGTGAGGATTATACCGAGGTCGCGACACGTACGACGATCGAGGAGATCTGGGCTGGTTTGCCGCTGAGCGAGACCGTGTCGAATTCCAGCACGCTGGCGATGCGGGCGCTAGAACCGGTCTGGATGGAAGTCCGCGACGCGTCAGGACGCATCCTGTTCGCCCGCACGCTGGAAATCGGCGAGACCTATCGGGCAATCGAAGCCGGGCTCACCGTCTCGACGGCTAATGCCGGCGCGATCCTGCTCGAGCGCAATGGCGAGGCCATCGGCCCGCTGGGTGAATTGGGCTCGGCGGTCGAGAACATGCCGGTCGTCGCCGAGGCCGAGACTGCCGACGAACCGCAATAAAGCCGCGTTCAGGCCTCGAAAGCCTCACTGTTACAAGCTATATCCCCGACTGAAGCCGCAATGACGGAGTCAGTCATGTCTGATCCGGCCAAGGATCCCCGTAGCGTGCGCCCGTGGCGCATGATCGAACGACGCAAATCCCGCAAGATCTCGGTCGGCGGTGTGGAGGTCGGTGGTGACGCACCGATCAGCGTCCAGACCATGACGAATACCCCGACGGCCGATGCTGCCGCGACGATCGACCAGATCCGACGCTGTGAGGAGGCAGGGGCGGATTTCGTGCGTGTGTCCTGCCCGGACGAGGATTCCACGGCGGCGTTCAAGACGATCGCTCGCGAGGCGAAGGTCCCGCTGATCGCCGACATCCACTTCCACTACAAGCGCGGTATCGAGGCTGCCGAGGCAGGCGCGGCCTGCCTGCGGATCAATCCGGGCAATATCGGTTCGATGGACCGGGTGAAGGAGGTCGTCCAGGCGGCCCGTGACCATGATTGCGCGATCCGGATTGGTGTGAATGCCGGCTCGCTGGAACGCCATCTGCTGGAGAAATATGGCGAGCCCTGTCCGGAGGCGATGGTGGAGAGCGCGCTGGACCATGCCCGCATTCTCGAGGATCTCGACTTCCTCAATTACAAGATCTCCGTGAAGGCCTCCGACGCCTTCCTGACCGTGGCCGCCTATCACGCCCTGTCCGAGGCCACCGAAGCCCCGCTGCATCTCGGCGTCACCGAGGCCGGCGGCCAGCGCATCGGCACGGTGAAATCCTCGATCGGTATCGGTTCCCTGTTGTGGGCCGGAATCGGCGACACAATCCGCGTCTCCCTGTCGGCCGAGCCCGAGGAAGAGGTGAAGGTCGGTTTCGACATCCTCAAATCCCTCGGCCTGCGAACGCGCGGCGTGAATATCATCGCCTGCCCCAGCTGTGCCCGCCAGGGTTTCGACGTGATCCGCACGGTAGAGACGCTTGAAGACCGGCTCTCGCACATTTCCGAACCGATCTCGCTTTCGATCATCGGCTGTGTGGTCAACGGTCCCGGCGAGGCGCTGATGACGGATCTGGGCTTCACCGGCGGCGGCGCCGGCCGTGGCAAGATGTATGTCTCCGGCAAGCCCGACCACAATGTCTCCAACGAGGAGATGATTGATCACATCGTGGAAATGGTGGAGGCGAGGGCTGCCGAATTGAAAACCGAACGGGAAACGGAAGCTGCCGAATGATCACGCTCTACGGTCTGAAGAATTGCGATACTTGCAAGAAGGCGCTCAAGGCGCTGGAGGCTGCGGGTGTGGATCATGCCTTCGTGGATATCCGGGCCGAGGCAGATCTTCCGGCACACCTGCCGGTCTGGCTGGCCAAGGCCGGGTCGAAGGCTTTGGTGAATACGCGGTCGACGACCTGGCGCGGCCTGTCCTCCGAGGAGCGCCTGCGTGCCGAGAACGAGCCCGCAGCGCTGTTGCTCGAGAACCCGACCCTCATCAAACGGCCGGTCATCGAAGCCCGTGATGATGTGTTTGTCGGCTGGACCGCATCCGTTCAGACCGAGCTCACTGGTGCGACAGCGGGCTAGCCTGCGGCCGGATAGGGGCAGGTGGCCGGATCCGGGTCGATGCCCGAAAGGCCCATGCCCTCGAGATGATTCAGCACATTCTGCACGGAATATTGCAGCCGCGAATCGATCTGGAAGGTCGCGCGGTGGAGGTTCACCAGATTGATCAGGCGTGAGCGCATTTCAGGATCGGCCCGCATGGCGGCGAGATCGTAATCCGTCACCATGAAGAAGCCGAATTGCGGCTCCTCTTCCTGGGTCAGATAGGCGTCGAACCGGTCGATGCTGAGATAACCATCCTGCAGCTGCGCCATCGAGGTGACCGTGACCGTCGAAATACTCTGGGCGGCCAGGATCCAGCCGCGCAAGCCTTCATCGGAAATCGTGCGGACCAGGTCACCCGCCACCAGCGCCGAGGTATTACCCTCCAGCTCGAAAGCGGGCTGGGCGGTGTGACTGGAGGTCAGCGCATAGGCGATGTCGGCATGGGCCGCCGCATCGACGGGTTCGCCATCGAGCTGGCGGATGAGCAAAGCGAGCGCGTCGGCGACGCGTTTCTCATGGTCCAGCCGGCACTGGATGAGGTCTTCATAAATGCCGTAATCATTGGCGATCCCGTCGAGATACTGCGCCTCGGCGGCCCGTCGCTGGGACTCGTCATACCGTTCGGTCAGCTGCAGGCCGACGGTGACGCCCAGCACGACGATGAAGAAGTCCAGCACGACGGCGAACCAGTTCTGGTCCGACACGTGTTCCATGAAACGTCGAAGTATCATTCTCGTCCTGTCCCGAAGCTCACTCGACCAGCGGCCGCATGTTCAGCGCGACCGTACGGATCTCGCCATTGCGGACAAGTGTCATGGTGAGGCCCTGGCCGGCCGGGGCGTTGCAGTCGCGCCGCATCAAGGGCTGGCCGTTGAAATGGGTGATGATATCGCCGGCCCGGATGCCTGCTTCGTCGGCGGGCGTATCCTCGATCACATCCCGGACGAAGAACCCGTCCTCATGGTTCTCGAAGACGATGCCGTGACCGTAGAGCGAACCGAAACTGATCGGTCCGTCACCGTCATGACGCTCAATGCGCACGCGTTCATTGCGCTGATCGAAGGTCCAGTTGAAATGCATCATCACATCGCCGCCGATCAGCTCGGTGCCGGGCGTCGAGGTGAGCGTGGGCGTTTCCAGCACATGCGGACCCATGCGGGCATTGCCCGATGCGCGGGCACCCGTGCGCGGTTCGACCCGTGTCAGCCGCATGGATGCCCCCACGGGCACGGGTTCTGTCTGGGTCTCGAACCGGTCGATCCGGCGCACGACCAGGCTGGCGAGAGCTGCGCCGCTGTCGATCAGCATGCGCCGGTCACGATTGGAGAAACGGATCATCATCCAGGGCCGGTCATCGGGTCCGCTGGCATTGAAGACGGTGACATTGTCTGGCCTCGGCAATTCGCCGGGCTCCAGACGGATCTGCATGTTCTCGTAGTCGAGCGTCATCAGGAAATCGTCGAAGGCGTCGAACGCCATGATGCCGTCGATCTCCCGGCCCAGGGCCTTGGAGAGATGTTCCAGCTCGCCGACACGGGCGGGCAGCCGGTTGAAATTGAGCGGGCCGGACGTGGCGTCGAGGATGTTCACGCGTCCGCCCGAACGAGTCTCGATATTGGAGACACGATTGATGCTGTCCGGATCGACATAGGTCGCCGACGCACCCGTGTCGTAGATGAACCAGAGGGTCCGGTCTTCGGGATAACCAGGACGCGGTGACAGTGTGACGGGGATGAAGAAATAACCGCGGCAATGTTCGGTCGGCACGATGATGATCCGACCGTCACCAGCCGTGTCTGCCGCGTCGTGCGCGATGGCCGCGTCTCCGGACATCACCAGTCCGGCGGCCAGGATCATGCCCGCATCAAGCATCTTGTTCCCCCCGTGTATCGAGTCAGCTTACTTGAGATTGCGGTGCGACCTAAAGAGGGACTTCGCCATGAAATCGATCTGTGTCTATTGCGGCTCAAATCCGGGCAAGAAACCGGTCTATGTCACAGCGGCCCGGAAAACGGGCAAGGCCCTGGCCGGGGCGGGGCTGGTGACGGTCTATGGCGGTGGCCAGGTGGGGCTGATGGGCGAGGTCGCGGACTCGGCGCTGGATGCCGGCGGCAAGGTGATCGGTGTGATTCCGGAATTTATCGCCCTCAAGGAAATCGCGCACATGGAACTGACCGAGCTGCACGTCGTGCACTCCATGCATGCGCGCAAGGCGAAGATGGTGGACCTGTCAGATGCCTTTATCGCCCTGCCGGGCGGGATCGGCACGATGGAAGAATTGTTCGAGATCTGGACCTGGGGCCAGCTGGGCCAGCACCGCCATCCGGTGGGCCTGCTCAATGTCGACGGTTTCTACGACGAGCTGGTGGCCTTCCTCGACAAGATGACCGAGCAGGGCTTCCTGCAGCCGGAGCATCGCGGTGCGCTGATGGTGTCCGACCGGGTTGAAGCCCTGCTCGAGATGTTTGCCGCCTATGAAGCCCCGCCGGCAGATGTGCGCCTGAAGACGGGGCAGACCTAACTCGAGGGTGTCAGAGCAGGTTCTTGATGTCCGAGGAGAAGCTCGGATAGGCGAAAATCGTGTCCTTCAGCGATGACGCCGTGATGCCGTGTTTCATCGCCAGGGCGAATGTGTGCACCAGGTCATCGGCATTGTGGCCGATCAGATGGGCACCCAGGATAAGGTCGCTCTCCTCGTCGATGATGATTTTCGCCCAGGCGGTGTTCTCGACATAGGACTTGCCCGAGAACCAGCCGGTCATGTCATTCACCGCGACGCGGATCCTGCTGACGGTTTCGCGGGCCTGCGCCTCGGTGAGCCCGACCGTCGCCAGGCTGGGCACGGTGTAGACCGAGCTTGGCAGGGTCGTGTAGTCGGGCACGTCGCGGCTGTCGTTGAGGATGTTGCGCCCCACCAGCTGGCCTTCAAACGTCGCCACCGGGGAGAGCTGGGCGGTGTGGACCAGTGCATCGCCCGCCACCCAGACTGCCGGGTTCGACGTGGATTGCAGATGCGGGTCGACGGCAATGCGGACGCCATCGTGTTCGATGCCGGCTGCGTCGAGGTCCAGACCGTCGACATTGGCAATCCGGCCGGCGCCGTTGATCACCTGGTCAGCGCCCAGTGTGATGGTCTCGCCACCCGCCTCGAACACGATTTCGCGGCGTCCGTTCGTTTCGCGCACCTCTTTCACGCCGACACCGGTATGCACGGTGACACCAAGCGCTTCTGTGGCAGCGCGCAATTGCGCCACCAGGTCTGCGTCGAGGCGCGGCAGGAGTTGCGGCATGACTTCCAGGATCGTCACCTTGGTGCCGGCCCGGGCGTAGATGTGGGAGAATTCCAGCGCGATCACGCCGCCGCCCACGAAGACAACCTCGCGGGGCTGTTCGCGGTGCGACAAGACCTCGTCGGAGGTGATCATCAACTCGGCACCCGGGATGGGCAGGGGGCGGGTTTTCGACCCGGTCGCGATGATAATGTTGTCGGCGTGCAATTCCTGCTCGCCGACCCGCACGGTGTTCGGACCGGTGAAGCGTGCGCTGCCGACATAGACATCGCCGCGTTTCTCCGCGAGCTCCTGCATGGCGCCTGGGATGAAATCGATCATCTCGCTCTTGCGATCGATCAGCGCCGTCCAGTCGAGCTTGGCCTCGCCGATCTCGATGCCGTGGGCCGATGCCTTGGCGATAGCGTCGAGCGAGGCGGCTGCCGCCACCAGGACTTTCTTGGGTGTGCAGCCGCGATTGGGGCAAGTGCCCCCGAACTCGGCCTGTTCGATGAAGGCAAGGGATTTGCCGGCCTCGGCAAGCACGGAGGACACGCCGAACCCGGCATTGCCTCCGCCGATGATGATGGCGTCATAGGTCTTGGTCATGTGTGATCTCCAGCCGATGGGCGCCTCTCCCGAGCGGAGGCGACGCCTGGTCTGGCGCTCACTTGGTCAGCGGCCGATCACGAAACAAGACACCTATCTATCACTAGGTTGTGAGGGCGTGGTCCCAGGACAGGCAGCAGGAAAACCTCCACGACCTTGCGGCCTGGAGTTTGGGAGGCATCCGGCAGACCTGGCGGGTCTGGATTGAATTTGGATTGTGTGGATGACCTTACAGGCCTGCCGCACGCGGAATATCTGCTGTCCCGTTGAGGCTTGGGACCCGGGCGACTTTCTCAACCTCCCCCCTGATCCCGGCTCCCGCCGGGACAGGCAGGCTCCGCACACCCTTGCCCGCGACCGACGGAGCTCACGCCTCCCGAAGCAAGGATCGAGTGGGATTATGGGGGAGGTTGGTGGGGGGAGGATAAGTTTTGCTCCTCCACGTGTGGGGGAGCTGGTCTTGGGACCGCAGGTTCCAAGCTCTGAGGGGGTAACCCCCTCCGTCCCTGCGGGACACCTCCCCCATGAATGGTGGAGGAAATCCTGCCTACGCTTCCCGGACGACCGAAGGGAGACCCGGGATCCAGAGCCGCACCAGGACTGGACCCCCGATCGCTTCGCGTCGGGGGAGCGTGACGTCACACTTTCCCCGGAAGGACGGACTTGTTTCGGGAAAAGTGCTGGTGAGCTTAAGGCGCGAGGCCCGCGGACTGCCAAGCACTTCTTACCGGCCACATCGCCCTTTGAGGGCGAGGAGAGCGCCTACCCCCTCATCCTGACGGAAGTCAGGACCCATGGCGATGATTGCGCCTTGGGTCCCAAATCAAGTTTGGGATGAGGGGCAGAGTCTTTGACTAACGGTCAGGCCGCTCGGTCTCACACGAGCCGAACTACTGTAAATCGACGCGCTGATACCGCTGTTGATCGATGCATTCGATTTCGCCGGCGAGATCGAGGACGGCGGTCTGCAATCTAGTTTCTGCGATTTCAAGCAGGCGGCTGGTTTCCTCTTTGGCCGCTTCGCAATCGAGGAAAAGTTCGAACCTGTAAACGCCGTGGCCTTGCGTGGTCAGATTGGAACTGCGGAATGTCGTCGGGTCCAATTCATCGTGACCGAATTCAAAAATTATCTGCCACATCCGATCATGATCGATGTCCAGATCGGACAGGTCGGCTTCGACATACGTTGTCGCCTGCGTTGATGATTTGTTTGCACCTTCACAGGCGCTAGCTGCGAGGGCGCCCAGGACGACGCAGGCGCAAGCGAGCCAAGGTGCGCCTCTAGTCAATCCCCAACTCCCGCCAGATCTCGTCCACGCGGGCCTTCGTGGCGTCGTCCATGTCGAGCTTTTCGCCCCATTCGCGCTGGGTTTCATTGCCGATCTTGTTGGTGGCATCGAGGCCGATTTTCGAGCCGAGGCCGGAGACCGGGGAGGCGAAGTCGAGATAGTCGATCGGAGTGTTCTCGACCGTGACGATATCGCGGGCCGGGTCCATGCGGGTGCTCATCGCCCACATCACATCCTTCCAGTCGCGGGCGTTCACGTCCTCGTCCACGACGATGATCCACTTCGTGTACATGAACTGGCGCAGGAAGGACCAGGCGCCCATCATCACGCGCTTGGCGTGGCCGGCATAGGCCTTCTTCATGCTGATCACGGCGATGCGGTAGGAACAGCCTTCCGGCGGAAGCCAGAAGTCCAGGATTTCCGGGAATTGCTGTTGCAGCAGCGGGATGAAGACCTCGTTGAGCGCCTCGCCCAGAACCGCCGGCTCGTCCGGCGGGCGGCCGGTATAGGTGGTCAGGTAGATCGGATCCTTGCGCATCGTGATGGCGCTGATCTTGAAGACCGGGAATTGCTCGACGCTGTTGTAATAGCCGGTGTGGTCGCCATACGGGCCTTCCGGACCGTATTCGTCCAGCATGACATGGCCCTCCAGCACGATCTCGGCCTCGGCCGGCACTTTCAGCGGGATCGTCTTGCAGTCGACAAGCTCGGCCTTCTTGCCGCGCAGAATGCCCGCGAACTGGTATTCCGACAGCGTGTCCGGCACGGGCGTGACGGCGGCGAGGATCGTGCCGGGATCGGCGCCGAGCACGGCTGCAGCGGGCAGGGGTTCCGGTTTCTTGTCCTTCCAGCGCTGGTAGTGCTGGGCGCCGCCGCGATGCTTCAGCCAGCGCATCAACGTCTTGTCCTTGCCCAGTTTCTGCATCCGGTAGATGCCCAGATTGTAATCGTCCTGGCGGTCGCCCTTCACATTGGGCCCCTGGGTCACAACCAGCGGCCAGGTGATCAGCGGAGCGGGTTCGCCGGGCCAGCAGGTCTGGATGGGCAGACGGTCGAGATCAATGCCATCGCCGGTCAGCACGACTTCCTGGCAGGGGGCGCTGGAGACATTCTTCGGACGCATCGACATGACCGTCTTGGCCAGCGGCAGCATGTCCATCGCGTCCTTGATGCCGCGCGGCGGTTCGGGCTGGCGCAGGAAGGCCAGTAATTCCCCGACCTCGCGCAATTCCTCGCCGGTGGTGCGGCTCTCACCACCCAGCGTGACGGCCTGGGCGACACGTTTCACCGTACCGAAGAGATTGACGAGACAGGGCATCTCGCTCTTCTCGCCCTTTTCGTTGACGACGTTCTCGAACAGGAGGGCGGGCCCGCCGGCATGCAGGGTCCGCTTGTGGATCTCCGTCATCTCGAGCTCGGTCGAGACCGGATGACTGATCCGGACGAGATCGCCCTCGGCTTCGAGCATGTCGATGAAGTCGCGCAGGGATTTGTAGGCCATGAACTTTCCGGCGTTTGTCTGCCCGGAAACTAGGCGCTTCCGGCAGACCCGCCAAGGCCTCTGCGGCGACCGGTCTCAGTCTCGAACCGAGCTCTGCGCAATTTTAATCAAACTCCTCCCGCAGTCTTCGCGATTGCTTCAAATCGCTCGTCTAGAAGGACCGCCAGCTCGGACCGGTCAGGGAGGTGTGCGTGCTCTACAGGATGACGGCGATTTGCCGGACGCAGATTGCGATGAAGGCGGGTGCGCTGTCCGGAGAGCTCGGCACGGTCCTGGCCTTTTGCATGAAGCGTTCGGTGGATCGCTCGATGACCGGCGCGATGATCTGGGACAGCCACCATTTCATGGATGTGCGCGAAGGTCATCCCGACGAGCTGCAGGCCTTCTGGGACATTGTCCGAGAGGATCCGCGCAATTCCTTCTGCCAGCAGCTGGAGTTCACCGAGATCGCCGCCCGTGACTACCAGACGCTGAGCATCGCCGCAGCGCGTCCCAGCGTCGTCTCCATTGCCCTTATGAACAAGTTGCGCACGACCCGTCCGACGTCTTGCGATGTACGCCAGCATATCGAGCGCGTTCGGGCCCGCGGCCTGCTGGCGGAGTCGCCGGTTCTGGATGTGATGGTCTAGGGGCGCGACTGCCGGTTTCAGCGACCGGACACGCTCTGGGCGGGCAGGCGGGCAATATAGGTTTCGCCATCACTGGCAATCCACACATCCCCGTCCGGGACGGGCACGATATTGGCGAGCGAGGTGAAGTCATCACCTCCGCCCTGATAGCTGTCGATGATCTCGCCGCTGGTTTCGTCGATGACGAGCACGAAAGCTCCCTGTCCTGCGGGGGACAGGGCAGGCCGGTAGCCGAGCTTGAAGAGCAGCCAGGCCGACCAGGGATTGCGGTGCATGAAGCGAACGATGGGACGGCGCGGTCCGACGATGGCTACATACAGACGCCCATTGCCATCTGACTGGATACCGTCGGGTACGCCGGGCAGATTGTCGGCGAGGACGGAGATCTGGCCCGCTGCCGGACCGGCGATCTCGTAGCGCCGGATGGCGAACCGCGTGGTCTCGGCGATGAAGAGCCCCTGGCCGTCCGACGACAGCGATAATCCATTGGGATAGTGCAGACGTTCCAGCTCGACGCGGGTCTGCCCGCGATCCGGGTCGATCGCGTAGATGAAACCGTGCGGGCGGTTCTCCATCAGCTCATAGGTCCGGAACGGGGTGACTGCGTAGTCCAGCACGCTCCAGCCGACCGTGGAGTCGGAGAAATAGATGGTGCCGTCGGGCGCGACCTCGACATCATTCACGAACCCGAAGGGCCGCGTCGGAGAGCCGGTCGACAGCGTGCGGGATTCCCGTGTGCGGACATTCGCGGCGTAGAGACCGTCGATCGCCGCAACCGCCAGAGTGTCCTCATCCATCCACTGGATGCCGAGCAGGGCGCGATCCGAGACGCGCATGATCTCCTCGACCTGCCAATTGCCCGATGGACCACGCGTTACGTGCTGGATGGTACCGAACAGCGTGCCGGCATAGATCGAGCCGTCCGGAGCGAAGGCGAAATCCTCGGAATGGGCGTAACCCTCGGGCCGGATGATCTCGGCGGAGGCGAGAATGTCATTGGGCGCGAGCGGGCCGGTCATTTCCGGGATCGGGGGTTCGTCCCAATAGGCGGGATCAATCGGCGCCGGCCAGGTGAACCAGGCCAGGCCGATGACAAGAAGGCCGCCAATGACCGGCAATAACATGCGTTGCATGCGCGGTGCCTCCGGGACAATCGGTATCGAACAATACCAGCGAGGCGATCCAGCGAACAAGCAAAGGATTATGAATTAATCAATGAAATTCACAGGTTGGAAGGGCGAGAATTGCAACTCGCCCTTCGGTCTGCGGCTCGTTACTGGGCAGGCTCTGCTGCGCCCTGCGCGACACGCTGGATGCCCAGGAGGAAGCCCAGCCAGCCATAGGGATAGTCGCTGAGATCCACCGTACGGGTGAAACCGTCATGCACGAGGGTCAGCCGCGTGCCGTCGCCTTCATCCTCCAGCGTCCAGGTGACACGCTGATTGGGTACGCTGGCATCACCGCGCCAGTCTGGCCAGGACATGACCAATTCTTCCTCGGCCCGGACCTCCAGGAGTTTCATCGGGGGCGGCGATACCGTCTCGCCGTCGACCTCATAGCTCCACCCGAAATCAAGTGTTCCCGCGTCCAGGTCGATCGTGGCCGATTTGGTGAACCACTGGTCCAGCAGTTCGGGCTCGGTCAGCGCCCGCCAGACCATGCTGCGCGGAGCGTCGATATAGATCGTGTTGCGCACCATCGGATGCGGATCGGCGAAGTCCGGCAGATTGACGGGATGTCCTTCGATGTGGGCCCAGAGTGCACCGAGATGCAGGCGCCAGAGATCATCGACAAAGGATTCCGCCCGTTCCAGTTCGGGCTCGCGGTCGAAACAGTGGGAGACTTTGAGGCCGATTCCGGTCTCGGCGTTCTCGATTGTCATCGTGACTTCGCTCGCCCGATCCAGCAGCGGCCAGTCAAACGATATCGCTCGTCCGGTTTCGAAGGTTTTCAACGCGCTCTCGATCCCCGGATGGGAGGGAGCGCCATAAGTATGCTTGCCCCAGAAGGAAAAGCGGCCGCCTTGCCTCGGTTCGATCGTGACATGTTCAGCGAACCAGATTTTCAGCATGTCCGGCGAGGTCATCGCCCGGAAGGCGGTCTCCGCGTCCGTGTTCAGCGATTGCGTGAATTCATGCACCCATTCACTCATCATCAGCCTCCTTGGCGGCCTGTGTTTCTACGACTTGTTTGAGATCGGTCATGCGGGCGGCCCAGAAGAGACGGTAGGGGGCGATCCAGCGATCCACCGACGCCAGGCCCGCCGGGTCCAGCGAGTAGATGCGCGACCGGCTTTCCCGGCGCTCCCTGACCAGGCCCGCACGGCGCAATATCCCGACATGGCGCGCGATGGCCGGCCGGCTGACCGGGAAACGCCTGGCGATCTCGCCCGCCGGCATTTCTCCTGTTCGCAACAGGTCCAGGATTGCCCGCCGGGTCGGATCGGCGATGGCGTCGAAGCTGAGATCGTCTTTCTGTGCATTATTCGTAACCATATTGTTACGTATAAAGGCGGCAAAAAGGGATGGCAAGAGCGGGGTGTCTGCCTAGTCCAGCGGAAGGGTGGACGGATCTCTCAGCGAGGCGGCGACCGACCGGGCGAGGTCATACACGCCGGACCGCGTGTAATTGGTGGCACCGAAGCGCACGATCACCAATTCCTCCTGCGGCATTATGAAGGCCAGCTGCGTCTGGAATCCGTGCATGGTGTAGGTGCCGACGGGCAGGTCGTCCGAGGGTTTCGGAATCCAGAAGCCCAACCCGTATTCGCCGCCGGAATCCGGCGTCGGATCGGACGCGAGATCAGCCCAGTTGTCCGGGATGATGCGTTCGCCATTCGCCATGCCGCGATCCAGATAGAGCTGGGCAAGACGGGCCCAGTCCTGCGCCGTCGCGTACATGTAGGACGAGCCCACGAGCGTGCCGCTGGCATCGGGTTCGATCACGGCCGTATGGATGCCGAGCGGTTCGAACAGGCGTTCGCGCACCGCCGAGACCTGGGTCTCGAGATCATCGCCCAGGCGTGATTGCAGGGCATGCGTCGCCAGAACCGTATTGCCCGACATGTATTCCCAGTGATCACCGGGCGCATGCAGGCGTTCGCGAGTGGCGGCGAAACCGGCCATGTCGCGCTGGGTGAAGAGCATTTGCGAGGTCGGATCGGTACCGTCATTGCCCTCGCGCAGGGCCAGTCCGCCGGTCATGCGGAGAAGATGATCCAGCGTGATGTCGTTGCGATTATCCTGTCCGGCGAGGATTTCCGGCACCGTGTCGAGCGTGATCTCGCCATCCTCGACCAGAACGCCGGCGAGGGTGGCGGTGATGCTCTTGGTCATCGACCAGCCAATGAAGCGTGTGTCCTGCTGAGCTTCGGGCGCATAGCGTTCGGCGACGAGCCGGCCCTGATGCAGGACCGCGACCGCCAGCGTGTTCCGGCGTCCATCCGGATCTTCGAACGCCGCGTCGATCGCGCTCTCGAGTGCGTCCACGTCGAAATGGACTTCGCGATGGGCGTCATCGAGCGGCATCGGCTGGAAGGGCGCTGCGGCCGGCAGGGCGAGATCCTCGTCCAGCTCACTGCCGCCGCGCACCAGCGTACAGCCAAGGCCTTCGCGGTAGATGGCGCGCTGCTGCCAGAACAGGCCGGCGATACTGGCCGAGACCTCGCCTTCCGCCATGTCGACATCCACCGAGATGGCGCTGGCAGCATCACCCAGCAGCGGATCGATATAGACGCGTTTGGCATAGTCGGTATCAAGCCCGGATACGAAGACCATCGAGCACAATTGCTTGGCCGTGATGCCGGTGCCGGACGGCAGGTAGATGCGGCCGATCGTCGAGAGGTTCAGGGCGAGCAGACCGGCAAGCAGCACGGCTCCGATCCCGCCGGCGGCGATGTAACGCTTCTTCATGACGTGTTTCCGTAGAGGTTAGGGCGGTTCAGCCGAATTTGGCGAAGTCCGGGGCGCGGCGTTCCATGAAGGCGGTCGCGGCCTCGGCGAATTCTTCCGAGCGCAGGAGTTCGGCAAACATGCCGCCTTCCAGTCGGATGCGGTCGAACAGGTCCTCTTCCGGGCGTTTCATCAATTCCTTGGCCTTGCGCAGAGCGCCCGGTGCCTTGGCCGCCATGGTCGAGGCGGCGGCGCGAGCCTTGCCTTCCAGTGCGTCCGGCGCGGTCACGCCATTGATGAGGCCGTGCTTGTCGGCGGTGGCCGCATCCCAGGTCGAGCCGAGCATCAGGAGGTCTGCGGCAACGACGTGCCCGAATATGGACGGCATCATCTGGGAGGAGCCGAATTCCGGGGCCAGGGCGAGGTCGACAAAGGGTGTCTTGAACGTGGCGCGATCAGACGCATAGACGATGTCGCAATGCATCAGCATGGTCACGCCGATACCGATGGCGAGACCGTCCACGGCGGCCACAACCGGTTTCTTGGCGGTCGCCAGGGCGCGCATGAAATTCTCGACCGGCGGGGTGTCCTCGCCGCCGATATGGGGCGGGGCCTCCATGAAATCGACGATGTCATTGCCCGCCGTGAAAATTCCCTCGGTGCCCGTGATGATGAACACACGGGTCGACTTGTCCGCCTCTCCGTCTTCCAACGCATTCGCAGCGGCCGTGTACATGGCGCGCGTCAGGGCGTTCTTCTTGTCGGGGCGGTTGAAACGGATTGTGCGGATGCCGCCGGCATCCTCGACCAGAACCAGTTCGCTCACGGGATCCTCCCTTGATGGCCTCTCGACGGGCCGTTCATCTCGGGCGTGAACATAGTTCATTTTCGCAAGGCTTGGCGAGCGAATTTACCTTTACGTATAGGGAAAGGTGGGGGTGTTCTGCGGCGCCGACGGTTTCCAGTTTCGGTGCAAAATCTAGCTCCCAAGTCTGGTCCATCCCCCGCCCCCGGCCCAACCACCCATGAGGGTATCCTGTTCGGGTGGTTGGGCCGGGGGCGGGGGTCGGCACAGAATTCACCAAGAAAAGTTTGTCGTGGGGGTTTATCCCTCCGTCACCAGCCCCGTCAGAACCCGGTGCAGCGTGTCGCTGTCATCTTCGCCGAGCCGGTCTTCCAGCTCGGTGTTGAGCTCCTTGAGCACGTGGTCGGCGGTATCGCTCAGGGCGCGGCCTTTCTCGGTCAGCGAGACGAGGGCCGAGCGCTTGTCGTCCTTCGCGGCCACCTTGGTGACGAGGCCCAGGGCCGACATGCGATTGACCAGACCGGTTACGGCGGGAGGGTTCAAGGACAGCATGTCGCCGATCTCGCCCATGCGTCTTTCCCCCCGCCGGGCAAGCAGGAACAGGACAGCCGCCTGTGCCGAGGTGACACCGGCTTCCGATTTGAGACGGGCGTCCGCATCGCGATTGAGGCGGCGGGCGGCGATCTCGAGCAGGAGGAATAGCCGTCGGTCGACGGCGCGTACGCGAGCCATGGTCTTGAATTTGGTTTGATTCTACGGCGAAGGGGAGGGTGATGAGAGGCAGTCAGGCCCCGTGGCCATCTTGTCGCCATGCATCGCTGCGAGCCTGCTTCCTGCCCTATTCCCTACCCTATTCCCTGTGCGGCACGACGCATGCTAGACGACGATCATGACCGATAATCCTTTTGATGCCGAGTTCACGGGCGAAGCCGTTCTGGAATACGGCGATGCCGAGTTTGTCATTCTCAAACCGGGTGCCTACGTGACCTGCGCCGTGTCGGGTGAACAGATCCCGCTGGGCGATCTGCGCTACTGGAATGTCGACGAACAGGAGGCCTACAAGGACTCCATCGCGGCCACCGCGCGCTGGCGCGAACTGAATGCGGAGCCCGGATCATGATCACGCTCATCGCCGCCCTCGCGCTTCAGAACGCTGAACTCCCGGCCGAGCCGGACCCGATCGCCGACCTGATCGCTGCCAGCGATACAGCGGCGCTGGAGGCGCCGGACGCTAGCCATTTCTGCCGCGGCGACTTCATTGAAGGCAGTCTCATCGCCTGTAATTTCGGATCGGGCACGCGCGTCTCGCTGGGCGAGGTGAGCGTCGATGCCGACGCCGATGGCTGGGCACTCGTAGCCCTGCCGCGCCGGGCGCCGGATAGCTTGAACTTTCGGGTCGAACTGACCGGCCCGCAGGCGACTGACCCCGTCCTGATCGACGAGGTCCGCGAGATCACCTCGCGCGAATACAATCTCCAGCGCGTCGACGGCGTGCCACAGCGGACCGTGACGCCTGATGAATCCACCCTGCCGCGCCGCCAGCGCGAATACGCGCAGAAACAGGCAGCCTTCAACTCGACCTGGGACGGGCAGGGTTTCCTCGACGGTTTCATCCAGCCGTCCGACGGCATCACGACCGGCGTCTATGGATCGGCCCGTGTCTACAATGGCCGCGAGGGATCACCGCACTGGGGTCTCGACTGGGCCAATGAGGTCGGTACGCCTGTCGTCGCACCAGCCGGCGGCCTCGTGACGCTGGCAGAGCCGGACATGTTCTACGAGGGCGGTCTGATCTTCATCGATCACGGCCAGGGCCTCGTCAGTGCCTTCCTGCATCTGAGCGCGGTTCACGTGGAAGAGGGCGACATCATCGAACAGGGCACGCTGATCGGCGAGATCGGCGCCAGCGGCCGCGCCACCGGTCCGCACCTCGACTGGCGCGTGAAACTGCGCAACCAGTTCTACATCGACCCGGAAATGCTGCTGGAGCTCGACGTTTCGGGACTGCTGGCCGAGTAGTCAGCCTTTCCGGTAGACGTCCTTGCCCCACCGTCGGTGGACCCAGAACCATTGTTCCGGGGCGTCCTTGATCACGCTTTCGGCCCAGCGATTGATACGTCCGACCGTCTCGATGATGGCGGCCGACTTGTCGGCCTGTTCGGCGATCTCGATCGGATCGTGAACGGTCACGCGGAAACGCACACCACCCAGGCGCCGGACCGAGATCGGGACGAGCGGGCAACCATAGCGCATCGCCAGGCGGGTCGGGCCGGGAGCGGTCATGGTCGGGAAGCCGAAGAAGGGCGCCTCGACGCCGTCATTCATCTTCTGGTCGTTCATCAGCGCCACGGACTCGCCGGCCTTGAGTGAGGCCATGAGGGATTTGGCACCGTCGCCGCCCTTCGCGGTCATCAGTTTCACGCCGTAATCAGCGCGCTGTGACTGGATACGCCGGTCGATCAGCGGATTGTTCGCCGGCCGGTAGGTGATGTGGCAGTTCAGGCCGGACTGCATGATCGCGGCGGCGGCCAGTTCCCAGTTGGACTGGTGCATGGAAATGATCACCAGCGGCTGGCCGGCATCGCGGGCGGCTTCCAGGCGTTCCCGGCCGACAAATTCCACGCGTTCGTTGAAGAAGCCCGGATCCGCGAAGTCCGCCATATTGGGCATTTCCGCGACCAGGCGGCCGAAACTGTCCCACATCCCGCCCAGCAGGCGTTCCAGCTCCGGGGCCTCCGCCTCGGGGAAACAGCGCTGCATATTGATGCGCGCAAGATTGTGGGTGGGCGTCATCGGGCCGAGCGCACGCATGAGGCCAGCGCCGCGATCGGAAGCCTTGTCGATCCCGCCCATGCGGAAAATGGCCTCATAGGCATCCCAGGCCGCGGCTTCAAACCGCCAGCCGACCCGCGTGAGCGGTTTGGCATTGCGCTGGGCTTCGATCATGGCGGGGGAGTTAGTCACGCTGGGCATCGGCGTCCACTATGCGATGCAGGATGGCGTCGAGCGCAGCCGGATTGGCGAACTCGGCGCGCACCGGCCAGGCCTTGACCCTGGCCTGCATGTCCGGCGGCAGACGGACCCAGTCCTTTTCGGTGGTCACCAGGCTGGCTTCGTGCGCCTCGGCGAGTTTCACCAGGCGTTTCAGATCACCCTTCGTATAGGGATGGTGATCAGGGAATTGCGCGGTTTCCGAAAGACGGCCTCCGGCAGCCTGCAGGGCGTCAAAGACTTTCTGCGGACGGCCGATACCGGCAAAGGCCACGAGGCGACCATGCGGTGGAGGTTCGGTCGGGGCGAGCCAGGCGTGCAGGACCGGGATTTCGAGGTCGGCCAGTCCGAGGCGTTCGTAATTGGGCACCTGGTCGGGCTGGGGCATCATCACGATCACCGCGTCGGCGCGTTCCAGCCCGCGCTGCACCGGTTCGCGCAAAGGCCCGGCGGGAAAGACCTGGCCGACACCCCAGCCGGTCTCGCCATCCACCACAACGAAGCTGACATGTTTGAGCAGGGTCGGGTTCTGGTGGCCGTCATCCATGACGAGGGCGCGGGCACCGTGCTCGACCGCCATGCGCGCGCCTTCCGGGCGATCCCGGCTGATCCAGACCGGTGCGCTGCGCGCCAGAAGAAGCGGTTCATCACCGACATCCTCGGCGCTGTGGATGGCCGGATTGACCTCCACCGGTCCCTTCATCTTGCCGCCATATCCCCGCGACAGGCCGTGCGCCGGCACGCCCATCTCGTCGAGCCGGCCGAGAATGGTCTGTGTCACCGGCGTCTTGCCGGTTCCGCCCATGGTCAGATTGCCGACACAGATCACCGGAATGCCTGCATCGACCGGTTCGGCGCGCCGGATACGCCGGGCCACGGCCCAGCGATAGATCAGGCTGAAGGGCCACAGGAGGGCCCGCAGCATGGAACCCGAGCCGCGCGCTTCGTCGTCCTGCCAGAAACGGGGTTCCCTCATTCACCGCTCTCCCGTACATCATCCTCGACAAGAAGACGGCTCAAAGCGTCCAGCGTCAAATCGAGCGCGCCACCGGACGCGTCGCGGATGGCGGTTTCGGCATCCTCGTGGCGCGGTCCCTTGCCGTTCCAGATGTCGATCACGGCCTCGGAAATATCCAGGGCATCATCGACAAGCCGGACCGCCTTGCGGTCGACATAACAGGCGTAGAGATCCTCGAAACTCGCATAGTGCCGGCCGCTGATGACGGCGGCGCCGGCGCGCGTGGCCTCGATCGGATTATGCCCGCCGATCTTGCGGGCCAGGCTGCCTGCGATCAGGGCCGCCGGGGCAATCGAGAACCAGAGCGGCATTTCACCGAGCGTGTCGACCAGCCAGACCTGGTGTCCGGCCTGTGGCAATTCCATGCGCGAGCGCCGGGCACAGTCATAGCCGCGCGACCGCACGAGTTTCTCGACCGCGTCACCGCGTTCGGGATGCCGGGGCGCGAGGATGAGCAATGCATCCGGATCCTGTTTCAGCACGAAGTCGTGGGCACTGAGAATGGTCGCTTCCTCGCCCTCATGGGTCGAGGCGGCCAGCCAGAGCTTGCGTCCTGTCGCGCTGACGCGCACACGGGCCAGCTCGTGCGGATCGGGATCCGCGGGCCGGGCTTCCAGCTTGAGATTGCCCGCGAGCGTGACCGGGCGTCCGATCAGGTCTTCCAGGCCTTCCTGGGTTCGGGCATCGGCCGCGCCGATCCAGTCGAAACAGGCCAGCAGCCAGCGCGCGGAATCCGGCCGGCCGCGCCAGCTGCGTAGGGATTTCTCGTTCATCCGAGCATTCACGAGAGCGAGCGGAATGCCGCGCAGCGCAGTTTCGATAATCAGATTTGGCCAGAGCTCGGATTCGGCGAACACGGCGAGATCCGGTTGCCAGTGATCGAGAAAACCGCGGGCCGCCGCGATCGTGTCGATGGGCACGAATTGATGACGGGCATTGGACGGCAGGCGGCGTTGCATCAGCTCGGCCGAGGTCAGGGTGCCGGTGGTGACCAGAAAATTGAGATCGGGGTGCAGCCCGGAGAGCTGGTCCACGAGCGTTGCCAGCATGAGGCTTTCGCCGACACTGGCGCCATGCAGCCAGACCAGCCGGCCTTGCGGGCGCGGGTCCTGCGGGCGACCCAGACGTTCATGGCGGCGATCAGCATCTTCCTTGCCGCGGCGCGCGCGCCGGTCGAGCAGGAGCGGCATCAGGGGCGCGGTCAGCCGGGTCATGCCGCGATAGGCGGAGATGGCCGGCGGGAAGCTCACGAAGCGGCTCCCCGGTCGCGGACCTCCGGAGGCGTGCCGGCTGTGCCCGGACGCAGGCGTTCGGAGGGTTCGATAGGTTCGCAGCCCATCTCCTCGTCAGCTTCGCGGGTCATCGCGATGAGGCTGTTTTCCAGCTGCAGTCGCGCGGCCTCGAGCTCTTCGGGGCCGGCATCGCTGGCGACATGGATCGGGTCGCCCCAGATGATCACGCCGCGGGTGAAGAATTGCGGGACACAGTGCCGGTCCCAGGCCTTGCGAATGATCCATTTGCGTTTGGTCGACCAGGTCACCGGGATCAGCGGCGCTCCGGTATCTCGAGCCATGCGGACGGCACCGAAACCGGCGCGGTAGCGCGGACCGCGCGGACCGTCGGGCGTCATGGCGCCGGACTGGCCGGCCTGGATGAGATTGACCATCTCGCGATAGGCCTGTTCTCCGCCCTTGTTCTTTTCCGGTTTGAGCGTGTTGCGGGACGAGCCGCGCACCAGGTGGACCTTGTACCAGCGCACCAGCCGGTTCCCGATATCGCCCTCGCGCGAGCGCGAAGCCAGGAAATGCATCCGGTCGTAATGCTTGTACCAGGCCTGCAGTGCCATCAGCACGCGGCCATGCCAGATCGCACCGACGATCGGGGTCTCGTCTTTCCAGCACTGTTTGATGAATTCGTCATTGCGCACTTCCCAGCGGATCGAGCGGCGAACCGTCTCGATATAGACCAGTGCCAGGACGGCGATGATCTCCTGGAACCACGGCTGGGCGAGCAATTTCTTCAACATGACCTTCCCTAGCTCGCCCCGCTTGCAAAAAAAAGCAAGCGCGGCGCGCGGTTGCCTCATCGGCCTGAGCATCCTAAATGGCGCTCCAGCAAGAAAGAGACCGCATGTCCTACGATCTCAGCAATCCCGCCGACCGGAAGCGGGCCTGGAATGATTATCTCTGGAAGGATCACGGCATCCTTCGCCAGCGCTTCCACAACATGCACGAAGTGGGCGGCGGGATGTGGCGTGCCAACCAGCCGTCGCCGGATCGTATCGCGGAACTGGCCGAACAGGGTTTCAAGACGATCCTGAACATTCGCGGTACCCAGCCAGGCGTCTGCTATTACGACCTCGAGAAAGAGGCCTGCGAGAAACACGGTATCGAGATGATCGACATGCCGTTCGGTTCACGCGAGGCGCCGTATCTCGACCGCATGGAACGCGCGTTCAAGATCTTCGAGTCGATCCAGTATCCGGCGCTCCTGCACTGCAAGTCCGGAGCGGACCGGGCCGGGCTGATCTCCGTGCTTTACCGCCTCGTGCACCTCAAGCTTCCCTACGAGGAAGCGATCGAACACCTGTCGC
Source organism: uncultured Maricaulis sp. (assembly GCA_965228215.1). Taxonomy (GTDB): domain Bacteria; phylum Pseudomonadota; class Alphaproteobacteria; order Caulobacterales; family Maricaulaceae; genus Maricaulis. The sequence goes on from OZ245800.1 coordinate 1,958,660, forward strand.
TGAAATATCTCCACGTGAAAGCCGGCAAGACCGGTGTGCTGGACTATTTCTTCGAGACCTATCGCGCCTACAACGAAGAGACACCGATCGACTTCGTGGACTGGGTCCGCACTGTCTATGACCGCGATGCGGTCCAGTCCGGATTCATGTCAACTTGGTGGGGTAACTTCCTGACAGAACGGGTGCTTCGCCGCGAATAGCGAGCTAACTCTCTGGCGCATCTATATTTTATGACTGCGCCACTCATCAGATATGACGACTCCTCGCGCGGATTCCGGGCAAGTTAACGAGTGTTAACTACGTCTTGGCTGGGGTCCTGTTTTGAGGCTGAGACGCGATGAGGAGATCGTCTCATGCCGAAACTGGCGATGAATGCGGGCCAGGCGAACGCGCGCCTGGACCAGCTGAATTTCCATCTCTCCCGGGAGACGTGCCAGGGATTCCTGCAGGCTTTCGTGCGTGAGACTGCCGAGCTCTTCGACGCGGACCATTTCTTCATCGCCCGCAATCTTTCCACCGGTCACCGCCTGCGGACTCTTCACGCATCCGCCAATGGCGAACTGGTCTCCAATTACGCTTTCGATTGCCAGGGCACGCCCTGCGAGGAAGTCCTGCGTACGCGGCTGTGCGTGTATGAGGACAATGTCGGCAAGCTCTTCCCGGATGATTTCATGCTGGAGGAGATGGGCATCCGGGCCTGGGTCGGCATGCCGCTGCTGCAGGGTGCACAGGCTGTCGGGATTGTCGTCGCCATGTTCCGCCGTCCGCTGAAGAATGCCGACGAACTGGTCGGTGTGCTCAATCACTACAAGCGCCGCCTCACCACGGACATGCTGACCGATGAAGTGCATGAGCGCGCCGAACTGGCCATCAAGGGCACGTCGGACGGGATCTGGGACTGGTGCTTGCAGACCGACCAGATGTATCTGTCGGCCCGCTGCCGCCAATTGCTGGGCTACGAGCCCCGCGACATCACAGAACCCTCCGAGCGCATGCTGACGCTGATCCACCTGGACGACCGGGTGAGGCTGAGTGCTGCTCTCAAGGCGCACCAGGAGGCCGGCCGCCCGTTCGACCTGTCCGTCCGGCTGAAAGTGGTGGGCGGGAATTCACGCTGGTTCCGCATCCGCGGTGATGCCGTCCGGGATGCAGAGGGCACGGCTTTCCGCATGGTCGGAGCGCTGACGGATATCCACGACCTCGTGGAAGCGCGTCAGCAGGCCACCGAGGCCAGTCGCGCAAAGTCGAAATTCCTGGCCACGATGAGCCATGAAATCCGCACGCCGCTGAATGGTGTGCTGGGCATGTCGAGCCTGCTGGCCAGCACGGAGCTGGAGGATTCCCAGCGCGACATGGTCAAGCTGATCGAGGAATCCGGCCACGCCCTGCTGGACATTCTCAATGACATCCTCGACCTGGCAAACATCGAGTCCGGCCGGTTCGAGGTCGAGACCGCCAGCTATAATCCGAGCGATCTTCTGCAATCGGTGCTCGGTCCCTATCGCCTGAAAGCTGCCGAGAACGGTCTCAATCTCAATGTCGAGATCGATCCCTGTGCCCACACGACGATAGAGGGCGATCCCGCCCGCATCCGCCAGATTCTGTCCAACCTGATCTCGAATGCCGTGAAATTCACCGAGCGCGGCGAGATCCGTGTGCGCTGCCTGACCCATCAACTCCCCGACGGCCAGCACGAGATGCGCTACGAGATCGCGGATACCGGGATCGGCATGGACGAGGAACTGGTCGCGCGGGTCTTCATGCCCTTCAGCCAGGGCGAGGCCGTCCTGGCCCGCAAGCATGGCGGCACGGGTCTCGGCCTGGCCATCGCCAAGAAGCTCGCGGAATTGATGGATGGCGATATCGCGGTTGAAAGTGCGCCGGGTTCCGGCTCGCTCTTCACCCTGACCCTGCCCGCAGCCCAGCCCGTGGACCTGGCCGGCCAGGCCGCGTCCCGCTAGGTGTCCGAACCGAATTGCAGCCGGCAGAGCTTGGCGTAGAGCCCGCCCGCGGCCAGCAATTCATCATGCTGGCCCTGTTCACGGATCTGTCCGTCTTCCATCACATAGATCCAGTCGGCATCCCGTACCGTGGAGAGACGGTGTGCGATGACCAGAGTCGTGCGCCCCTTCGACAGGTTTTCGAGGGCAGACTGCACACGGCGCTCTGACTCGGTGTCCAGGGCGCTGGTGGCCTCGTCCAGAAGCAGGATGGGCGCGTCCTTGAGGATGGCCCGGGCGATGGACAAGCGCTGGCGCTGGCCGCCTGACAGATTGGCGCCGCGCGGACCCACCGGGCTGTCATAGCCGTCGGGCAATTCCATGATGAAGTCATGCGCATCCGCCGCCTTGGCCGCAGCGATGATCGCGTCATCGTCGGCATCCAGTCGGCCAAAGGCGATATTCGCGCGCACACTGTCGTCGAACAGGGTCACGTCCTGGCTGACCAGCGCGATCTGACGGCGAAGCGAGGCGAGGGAGACATTGCGGATATCCGTACCGTCAACGCTTACCGCACCGGATTGCGGGTCATAGAGGCGCGGGATGAGGTTCAATATGGTGGACTTGCCGGAACCAGAGGGGCCGACCAGGGCCACGGTCTTCCCGGCGCGGGCGGTCATCGACACGCCGTCGAGCGCGGGTGTGCCGTCAGGGTAGTTGAACGTGACGTCCGCGACGGCCAGCTCGCCGGATCCGCAGGCCAGTTCCGGGGCTTCCAGCGCGGGCTGTATGTCCGGTGTCTCGTCGAGCACGGCGAAGACACGCTCAAGCACCGCGAAACCCTCCTGGACAACCGCGTTGAGCGTGCCGAGGGCACGGATCGCCGGAGCCATCACACCGACCCCTGCGATCACACCGAGAATGGAGGCGACATCCGTCTCGCCATTGATCAGTCGCCAGCCCGAAAACCCGATCATGCCGGCGAAGCCGATCCCGCCGACCACTTCCAGGATCGGGTCGATCCGGGCCTTGTTTTCGGTCAGTCCCAGAAGGAGGCGGAAACGTTCCAGGAAGGACCGGGACGCCCGTGCTGTTTCGTAGTCTTCCAGGCCGTAGGTCTTGACCATGCGCGTGCCTGAGAAACTCTCCTCCAGCAGGCTGGTGACCTGGCCCATCTGGGTCTGTGCGGTCTTGGACGTCTTGCGCAGGCGGTCGCCGATCCGGATGACCGGGCCGAACGCGATCGGGTAGACGATCAGGATCAACAGGGTCAGCTGCCAGTCCCAGTAGAGCATCCAGCCGATCGCGCCGACGATTGTCAGCGTGTCCCGCATGAGATTGTTGAACAGGCGGACGAGTGTTTCGCGCAGCAGCGTGATGTCATTGGTGAAACGCGAAACCAGCGCCCCGACCGGTTCACTGGTCAGTCGCGCAAAATCAGCGCCCACAAGCTTGGCGAACATTGCGTCCTGCAGACCCTGCATCGTTGCGAGGGCAATGCGGTTGGTCTGCACGGTCTGGAGATAGAGGCTGACACCGCGCAGGGCACCAACGCCGAGGATCACGAAGGGCGCCAGCTGGTAGGCCGCCGGGTCCGCGGCCTGGAGAAGCTGGATCACCCAGCCGATCAGACCGGCATAACCCGATGCCGCTGCAGCCGTGATTGCCGACAAGACGAGCGCGATGAGCACGGCGGGCCATTTCGGGGCCAGCCAGTCCCGCCAGAGACGCTTGCCAAGCGTGCCGGTCGATTGCGTCGGTTTCGAGCTCAAGCGCCGGTCAGCCTAGTCGCCCGAGGCCGGGTCGAGCAGTTTGTGCGCGTGGATGATGAAGTAGCGCATGTGAGCGTTGTCGACGGTGCGTTGGGCGGCGCCCTTCCAGGCGGCCCGGGCTTCGGCATAGCTGCCGAAGGCGCCGACAAAATCGACATTGTCGAGATCCTTGAACTCGCAATTGTCCGGGTCGACGCACACGAGTTCGCCGCCGATCACGAGGTGAAGGAGCTGCTGGTTGATATTCAGATCACTCATCGTGAAGTCCTCATTGGGTCTGCGTAGTCTAGAGTCCGCCGATCGCCATGTCGTCGACGAAAACGCTGGGGCTGTTGATCGAGCCCCGGAATTCAAGATCACTGGCCGGTTCCAGCCGGCCGAAAACATCGACCAGATTGCCGGCGACGGTAATTTCGCTCACCGGGTGATCGATCACGCCATTGCTGATGCGATAGCCGGAGACGCCCACCGACCAGTCGCCGGTATTGGCGTTGAGCGAGGGGCCGAACATTTCCATGACCAGCACGCCGTCAGAGATGGCGCCGATCATGTCCTCGCGGCTGCGCGATCCGGCAATCATGTGCAGATTGCTGGGTCCGGCGCCGGGCGGACCGCCCATATTGCGGCGGGCATGGCCTGTCGGTGTCGTGTCCAGCTGGCGGGCGGATGCCGAGTTGAGCAGCCAGGTTGTCAGACGACCATTCTCGATGATGGCGCGGGACTGGTTGCGCGTGCCTTCACCGTCGAAGGGTGCCGAGGCATGGCCCCAGTCGCGGTGCGGATCGTCGATGATCTGGATCGAGTCCGAGAACACGGCTTCGCCCAGCTTCTCCCGCAGGAAGGATACGCCCCGGGCCACGGCCGGACCGCTGATGGCGCCGCTGAGCGCACTGAGGAAGGTCGAGGCAACGCGGCGGTGGAAAACGACCGGCATGACGCCGCTCTCGATTTTCTGCGGGCCGACACGCCGGGCCGTGCGTTCGCCGGCTTCCGTGCCGACATCATCCATCTCGCGCAGGTCCGCCGGACGGCGGGCGCTGGTAGCGGCATAATCCCGCTCCATCGCACCATCCTTCTCGGCGATCACGCTGGCTCCGTAGGAGAATAGGCTCTTGCGCCAGCCATGATTGAAGCCGGTGGAGGTGGCATAGGCTGCACCGCCCTGGCCGAAACTGGCGAAGGCCGCATCGGTCATGCTCACACCATCGATGGCACGGGCGGCTGTTTCCACGGCCTTGGCGCGGGCTTCCAACTCATCCGGCCCCCAGACGGTGTCGTCGAACAGGGCGAGATCGCGTGGAGCGGTCTCGAGCCGGTCGGTCTCGGCGAGGTGGGAATAGGGGTCTTCCGGCGCCGTTCGCGCCATCGCGACGGCCCGTTCGACGGCCATTTCGCTGCCGGCCGCGGACAGGTCGGAGAAGGCGACGCCTGCCTGCTGCTTGCCGACGAAGACGCGCAGGCCGGCATCCAGCGATTCCGAGCGTTCGATATCTTCCAGCGCGCCGTCACGCACGGAGAGTTCGAGCGAACGGGATTCGGCCACCGTGGCTTCGGCGGCGTGTGCACCGGCTTTGCGGGCGCGTTCGATGAGATCGCCGGCAATATCCTGCAGGCGGTCGGGTTGCGGGGCGTCGGAGGAAGCTGTCATCGGGCGGCTATTACGCTGAGCAGGGAGTGGCGGCAATGGGTCAACTGATGGCGAAGCCGACAAGCAGGCCCGCCATGCCGGCAAATGCCAGCCAGTTCAGGAGCGTGCCGACCATGCGTCCGATATTTGGGCCATTGCTGGTGAGGATGCCGTAGGCGTGCAGGCCGCGGCCCAGGGTGAGGGCGATGCCGACAACATGCATGTGGAATGTCGGCATGGCGGCCATGGCCATCAGCGTCAGTCCGACCAGGCCGGGTGTGGCCCATTCGATGGCATTGCCGTGGGCGCGAATGGCCTTCTCCAGCCCGTCATCTCCGCCGACACCAAGGCTGACCTTGGCGCGGCGGCGATTGAGCGACACGTTCACGGCGAGGAAGAAGAGGATCAGGATGTTCAGACCGGCATAGAGCGCGGCAGCCTGCAGTGCGGACATGGTGATATCTCCCCGGATTTGCTGAGCGGAGCCTAAGCGTATTCGCAGCTCGCTGGAAAGCGGCTCTATTCGCCGTCTTCGCTCTCGGCAGGACCTTGCTGGCTGGCCTCGCGGATCGCGTCAGCGAGAACGGCGGCTTCCTGGGCGCCGGAGACCGCGAAACGGCCATTGAAAATATAGGTGGGCACGCCGGTCACACCGAGCTTGCGATAGAACATTTCCTCTTCCCAGACCGATTTCTCATCGCGGTCTGTCGCGAGCAGGTCTGCCACCACGTCCGTGTCGAGCCCGGCCGATCCGGCAAGTTCGGTCAGCACGGCCCGATCGCCGATATGCCGACCCTGTTTGAAGAAGGCCTCGAACAGGGCTTCGGCCATGGCGTCGGCCTTGCCCTGGCCGGTCGCCCACCGCATCAGCCGGTGAGCTTCCAGAGTATTGGGCCGGGTCGGGATCTCGTCGAAGCGAAATTCGATACCGGCCGCGGGGGCCGCGGCTTCGAGATAGTCCCGCATCTGTTTCCAGCGCTCGCTGTGTTCGCCGGAAAATTTCGCTTTCATGTACTCGCGATAGGGCTGGCCCTCGCGCGGCAGGGTTGGGTCCAGCTGGTAGGGACGCCAGACCGTCTCGACCTTGATGCCGTCGACCGATTGCACGGCCGAGTCCCAATTGCGTTTGCCGAGCCAGCACCATGGGCAGACCAGGTCGGCGACGATATCGACGGTTACAGAATGAGCCATGCCACCCAGTTAGGGTGGTTCCGCGCGAAAAGCGAGAGGTGAGGGATGCGGGGCGGGGCCGGCGGTCATCCCCCCCGGTGGACTACACGCCAATGGAGACTACGAAGGGGGGATGACACCCACCGGCCACCCGGAGCGAGAAACCTCTGCTCAGACGGTGATATCGAGCAGCGATTTCGTCATTTCGCTCGCGACCTGGGCCATGGCGGCGCTGGCTTTGTGTACGGCTTCAGCCTGTTTCACAGCGATCACGGCCTGAATGACACCCTCACCCTTCTGGCTGTTGACCACGAGATTGTGGGCAGCAGAGCTCGCCTGCGATTGCGCAGCGATCATGCCGGAAACGGCCGTATTGAAGGCGACATTCATGCCGGCATCATACCGCGCCCGGGTCGGTTCCCCGTGCGCAACCTGTCGCGATCCCTAATCAATTCTTACCCCGTCTCGATTGACCGGGCCCGCCGGGCAGTCAAATCTGTCGGTCCAAACAGGGGGTGGGTATGAAAGTCCTGATGCGTCTGATCGGTATTGTCGTGGTGGTTCTGTTCGTCGGAGTGGCGGCCCTGGGTATCTGGAGCTGGTCACCTGACCTTCCGCGCGAAGACCTTGTCGCGCGTTACGCCAGCGAGGACTCGCAATTTATCACCCTCGCGTCCGGCGAAACAGTACACGCGCGCGATCAGGGTTGCGCTGATTGTCCCGCGGTCTTCCTCGTGCACGGATCCAATGCCTCCCTGCATACCTGGGAGCGGTGGGCCGGCCAGCTCGGTGAGAACTGGCGTGTGATTTCCATGGACCTCCCCGGCCATGGCCTGACCGGCGCGACGATCGATGGCGATTACAGCATCCAGCGTGCGGCCGATATCGTCGAGGAAGTGCGGGCCTATTTCGGCGTGGAGCAACTCCATATCGCCGGCAATTCGCGCGGCGGCGCCGTAGCCCTGCGCTATGCGGTCGACCACCCGGAGCGCCTGTCCAGCCTCGGCCTTCTGAATGCCGCCGGCGCGCCCTGGCCGGAGACCGATGAGGAAGATGAGGACGGTCAACCCTTCGTCTACGCCCTGCTTGCCGATCCGAATGTCGCATCGGCGCTGAAGGATTTCCTGCCGCGTCCGCTTGTCGAGCAGGCGCTGCGAGATGCCTTCTCGAACCAGGATGTCGTCACGGATGCGATGATCGACCGCTATTACGAGCTGATCCGTTTCCCGGGCAATCGCCAGGCCACCATCCTGCGCTCGCAGATGAGCTATGACCTGGAACCCTATGAGCGCGCCGGCGAGCTGGACATGCCCGTGATGATCATGTGGGGTGACGAGGACAATCTCGTCCCGCTCGCTTTGGCCGACCGTTTCCAAGAGGCCATGCCGCACGCCCGCCGCATCGTCTATGAGGGTGTGGGGCATACGCCCATGGAGGAGATCGCCGAGCAGAGCGCTACGGATTATGCGCTCTTCATGGTCGAGGTCGAGGCGGACGCTTCCGGTGAGACGGGCTTCCCCGAGCATGAGGCCGGTATGGCCGTGTTCGGCTATTTCATGCCCGAGGGCGAGATCCGGATCGGTGATCTCCTGCTGCAGAATATCTTCATCGATGACGCGGCCGAGGCCGACGCCTGGCAGGGTCCGGCAGACGGCGCTGTCTTCGCGCCCTTCATGATCGAGTTTGTCGATACATCCAGCCCCTGGGTCGAGAATGAGCTGGGCGGTGGATATTCACGCGGCGTGCGGGTTCTGCCGCAGCGTTTTGCGGTCACGGAAGGCAGTGTGGCCTTTACGGGTGAGAGCGAGGAGCTCGGCCCGGTGACGTTTATCGCCAGTTTCGACCGGCAGGCCGTGCTCGATGCCCAGGACGCGGGATGGACGGAGGCCGTCGTGGTGGAGGGACATCTTTCGATCGGCGCTCTTGAAATAACCGACGCCCGCTTCACATGGTTTGCCGGGGATTGATCTGTTCCGGCGCTTGAAATCGCGCGCCAATCACTTTCGAATCAGGGCAGATCAACGCATACGGTATTCCACTAGACAGCCACGGGGGTCCTCATGACCGCGACCAGCGATGCCTCACTCAGAGTCGAGTTCGAACTGAGCGGCTCCGATCTCGATTTCTTCCGCGACCGTCTCGCCAAGGCGCGCGGCAATCGCAATGCCGGCGATGACGCGACCATTCTCGAGGGCGTTGCCGCCATGAAGAAGGAGGCCCTGGCCTCCAACCCGCCGGAATTCGTGAAGGAGCGCATCGCCCTGCTCGATCCGCTGGTCGACATGCTGCGCGACGAGGACTGGAAGCTGGAAGGCGAGGACCGCACGCGCGTCCTGGACGCGCTGGCCTATTTCGCAGATCCGGACGATCTCATCCCGGACCGCATTCCGGGCATCGGCTATATCGATGACGCGATCATGATCGATCTCGTCTCCGCCGAGCTCGATCCCGAACTCGAGGCCTATTCCGACTTCGTCGCGCACCGCAAGGATATGCAGGAAAGCGCAGACGAGGCGATGCCGAGCCTGGAGGATGCGCGCAGCGTCATGCAGGCACGCATGCACCGGCGCCGGTCGCGGTCCCGTGCCGGCGGTGTCTGGCGGCATTCCACGAGCTTCCGGCGCTACACCTTCTAGTCCGGTCCAACGCCTGACCTTGCTGGAACTGAATTACACCGCCCGTATCGCCGGGCGGTGTTTTTCGAGGAATTCGGCGACGCCGCGGGCGGCCTGGCGGATGCGTTGTTCATTCTCCACCAGGGCGAGGCGCACATGACCTTCGCCATGTTCGCCGAACCCGATGCCGGGCGCCACGGCAACGCCGGCCTCCGCCATCAGGCGTTTGGAGAATTCCAGAGATCCCATCTCCTCGCAGCCCGGCGGCAGGGGTGCCCAGGCGAACATCGAGGCCTCGGGCGGCGGGATGTCCCAGCCGGCGCGGGCGAAGCTGTCGATCAGCACATCCCGGCGCGCCTTGTAGATGGCGCGGGTCTCGGCAACGCAATCCTGCGGCCCGTCGAGCGCGGCGCAGGCCGCGACCTGGACCGGCGTATAGGCGCCGTAGTCGAGATAGGATTTCACCCGGGCTAGCGCGCCGACGAGATGTTCGGACCCGGCGGCGAAGCCCACCCGGAATCCGGCCATGGAATAGGTTTTCGACATCGAGGTGAATTCGATCGTGCGCTCCTTGGCGCCCTCGACCTGCAGCACGGATGGTGTGGGTTCGTCACCGAAATAGATTTCCGAATAGGCCAGATCGGAGAGGATCAGCACGTCTTCACGCTGCGCGAATTTCACGACCTCCTTGTAGAAATCGAGCGAGGCGGTCTGAGCCGTCGGGTTGGAGGGATAGCAGACCACGATCGCTATCGGGCTGGGCACGCAGTGGCGCGTCGCGTGGACGAGGCCGCGCAGATAGTCCTCCGGCGTCTGTGCCTCGACATGGCGGATCGTGCCGCCCGCGATCAGGAAGCCGAATGTGTGGATCGGGTAGGACGGGCTGGGTGCCAGAACGACATCGCCCGGAGCGGTGATGGCCTGGGCGAGATTGGCAAATCCTTCCTTCGAGCCGAGCGTGACGATGGTCTCGCGATCGGGGTCGAGCTCGACCCCGAAGCGGTTTTTGTAATAGCGCGCATGGGCCTGGCGCAGGCCGGGAATGCCACGCGACGCCGAATAGCGATTGGTGCGCGGCTTCTCCGACGTCTCCCTCAGTTTGTCGAGAATGTGCTGGGGGGTGGGCAAATCGGGATTTCCCATCCCGAAATCGATGATGTCTGCACCTTTTGCCCGCAATTCGGCCTTCAGGCGATTTACTTCTTCGAAAACATAGGGCGGCAAGCGCTTTGTGCGGTGAAAATCCATCACTGAACCCGGCATAGTCGAATAATCTCCCATATTCCCCGCTTTTTGGCCTCCCGCAAGAGGGTGTCCGCAGATCATGGCGATCGCCGGGCCGCGCAGAGGGCGATTTCGGGGCGGAGGGTCGGGTGTTCGAGAAATCAATCGCGTTCACTGCCCTGAAAGCGCTAGTGTTCCGCCACTCGAACAAGGGATTCGATCAAGGGGAGAGGCATGCAATCCATTCTGACGCCGATGCTGGCGATGATCATCTGGACCTTCGTGATGTGGCTCTGGATGTACGCGACCCGTATTCCCGCCATGCAGAAGGCCGGCATTGATGCCAGCAAGATCCAGCGCAAGGGCGAGCTGGACGTGCTGCCGGTCGAGGTCCAGCGCATCGCGGACAATTACAATCACCTGCACGAACAGCCGACGGTCTTCTATGCGCTGGCGATCTATTGCCATCTCGCCGGAGCGGCTGACGAGCTTAACATCATGCTGGCTTGGGCCTATGTCGCCCTGCGCGTGGCGCACAGCCTGATCCAGACGCTCTGGAATTTCGTGCCGATCCGCTTCTTTGTCTTCGTGGCCAGCTCGATCGTGCTGATCGTCATCGCTGTCCGCGCGGCAATGGGCCTGTTCTAGTCCACGAAACCGCCCGCCGCCTCGTGGGCGGCGACCAGTTCTTCGAGCCGGGCAGCGGCCTGCGCATCACGCGGCAGGCCGCGTCCGGTCTCGAGCGCCTGGGCGAGATCGCGCAGGGCTGCCGGGAAGCATTGGCGGCCCGCCTCGACGCGCAGGGCAATTGCCAGTTCACCCGCTGAGCGCGTCTCCCCGAGCGGCGCCTCCGAACGGCCATCCTCATAGAGACCGGCCAGGGCCTGCTGAGCCCGGGCTTCGCCGTTTTCGGCGGCAGCGACCAGCCAGGCGCGCGCCAGGTCGGCATTTTCCGAGACGCCGTAATAGCCGGCGGCATAACCCACGCCGATCTCGATCTGGGCCTCGGCCTGTTCGGCCATGGCCGCCTGTTCCAGCCATACACCGGCTTGGGTCTGCGATCCTTCATCCTCGGAGATCAGCGCGTAATACACGCCCAGTTCAAACATCGCGTCGGCATCGCCAGCCTCTGCTGCGTCGGACAATTCGCGTGACGGCAGGCCGGCGCGGTCATGGCTGCGTACGCGATCTGCCAGCGCCTGGCTGGCGAGGTCATAGGCCCTGAGATCGTCTGCGGTACACGCCGACATTTCCTCGATCGCAACCGTGTAGTCGGCGGTGGGTAGATCGCCGGAGCTTTCGTCACGGGGAATGGGATTGAAATACCAGACCGCGATGGCCGCTGTTGCGACCACCGGAATGATGTAACGCAGATATTCCATGGAACGGATCTAGTCCTTGTCGTTTCGTTTTGCCTGTACGCGCTGCATCAGGGCAGCCACGGCAGCCTCGTCTTCCGGATAGAGACCCTGCTGCGCGATAAAACCCGGCGTGCCTCTCGCAAATTCCGACCAGATCGGGATCTCGCGCATGTCCTCGTTGCAGGCATGTTTCTCGAACAATGCAGGGTCATTTGAGAATTCCAGCATCACCCAGTCGGACAAGGTATTGCCGTAGCAGACGATATCCGTCTGCATGATCGAGAAGACCGGATTGCCGGTTTCAACGGGTTCGACCGCGAGAGCCCGGTGGCCCAGCAAGGGAATGAGCCGGGGCCAGGAGGTGAAATCCTCCTCGAAGACAGCCAGTCGCTGGGACGCATCATCTGGCCGTTCGCCCCACCGGGACAGCCAGAAGAGGGAGCCGGTAATGACCGCGCATATTCCCTCAAAGACCTGTTCGCGGAACTCCCGGACCTCGTCCGGATTATGGATCCAGCCGAAGATCTGTTGGTCCCGATCACGGGTATTGGCGGCGAGATAGCGAAGGTCGTCGGGCAGGACGAAGCCGAGTGCTGCCTCGACCTGGTTCAGCTCCGCCTCGCTGGCGCCGGGCTTGCCAAAGACGGGGGGTGCAATCTCGCGACCCATATTGCGTGACAGGTTTGCGCATCGCTTGGCGAGCACCGTATTTGCATTTTCGAAAACCGCATTCGAAAAGCCGAAAGGTTGTGTCACCCGGGCTGCCCCCTCTCACGGCAAAATCCGCTTTGCGCCTATCCTATCAGGCCTTAAACACTCAGACCATGCACGCACCCGAAGCCAGACTCGAACAGGTGATCGATCGTTTTGACCAGGTGGAGGCCCGCCTGGGCGCCGCCGGTGACGCCGACGAGATCGTCAAACTGTCCAAGGAGCACGCCGAGCTCAAACCCGTCGCCGAAAAGGCGATGGAGCTGAAGAATGCCCGCCAGGAACTCATCGATCTCGAGGAGATGATGGAGGGTGGCGATGCCGAGATGGCGGAGATGGCGCGCGAGGAATTCTACGCGCTCAAGGAGCGTTTGCCCGATCTCGAACACGAGATGAATCTGCTGCTCCTGCCCAAGGACAAGGATGACTCGGCCAATGCCCTGGTCGAGATCCGCGCCGGTACGGGGGGTGACGAGGCCGCGCTTTTCGCCGGCGATCTCTACCGCATGTATGAGCGCTATGCGCAGCTCCAGGGCTGGAGCTGGGAGCTTGCCTCGGCGTCGGAAGGCGAACAGGGCGGATACAAGGAAGTCATCGCCGCCGTGTCCGGTTCCGGCGTGTTCGGGCGACTGAAATTCGAGTCCGGTGTGCATCGCGTGCAGCGAGTTCCGGCGACGGAAAGCCAGGGCCGTATTCACACCTCCGCTGCGACCGTCGCGATCATGCCGCAGCCGGAAAATATCGAGGTCGAGCTCGACATGAATGATGTCCGGGTCGACACGATGCGCGCATCCGGCGCCGGCGGTCAGCACGTCAACAAGACCGACTCTGCCGTCCGGATGACCCACCTTCCGACCGGGCTGGTCGTACTCTGCCAGGAAAAATCACAGCACCAGAACCGGGCCCGCGCTCAGGAATTGCTCAAGGCCAAGCTCTACGACATGGAGCGCGAGGCTGCTCACGCCGAACAGGCTGCCGCACGCAAGGGGCAGATCGGTTCCGGCGATCGTTCCGAGCGGATCCGGACCTATAATTTCCCGCAGGGCCGCGTGTCGGACCACCGCATCAATCTGACCCTCTACAAGCTCGACGCTATCGTGGCAGGCGACGAGCTGGACGAGGTGATCTCGGCCCTGATCGCCGAAGACCAGGCCGCGCGCCTTGCCGCGCTCGCCGACGAGGATTGAGGCCGGGCTTTCCGCTTGTCTTGCAGGCGGGCCTGTCGGACACTGGCTGAATATTTCCATGCAGGGACAAGGCAGGGGACAAGCATGATCCGTCGCACTCGCAATCTGGCCGCCGTCGCACTGGGTGCAACGGCCCTGGCAGCCTGTTCCGGCGGCGAAGCCGAGCTGGATCCCGATATCGTCTGTCATGTCGGCATCTACCAGACGGCGGACGGCGAGCTGCTCGATCTGGGAGCGCTCAGCGCACCGGCCCTGCGCTGGCGGGCGATTGACGGTCGCACGGGCCGGATCTCTCCGTCCGAGGATGGCAGCTGGTCCGGTTTCCTGGGCTGGAGCCAGAGCCCGCATCCGGCACGGTTGGAGCTTGGCGCATGCGGATCCGGCGAGATTTTCGTGCAGGGGATCGAGGGTGTTTCAGGTGAGGCCAACCGGCTGAGCTTTGATATCCAGGACACGCGTTTCGAAGGTGAGGCCGAGACCCTGGCGGGGCGCCTGGTCATGCCTCAGGGCGATGGGCCGTTCCCACTCGCGGTCCTGGTCCACGGATCCGAGGATTACAGCGCGATCGATTTCTACTCCCTGCAACGCATCCTGCCCGCTCACGGCATCGCAGCCTTTGTCTATGACAAGCGCGGCACGGGCGGGTCGACCGGTGAATACACACAGGATTTCGATCTGCTCGCAGCCGACGCATCGGCGGCGCTGGCCGAGGCGCGTCGCCTGGGCGGCGACCGGATTGCGCAGGCGGGTTATCTCGGCGGCAGCCAGGGCGGCTGGGTGGCACCCTATGCAGCATCGATGAGTGATGCGGATTTCGTCATCGCCTCCTACGGCATGGCGGAGGGACCGCTGGCCGAGGACCGTGAGGAAGCCCTTCTGAGCGTGATCGAGGCGGGTTACGGCGATGATACCGAGGCCATGGCCGGTACGCGCGCCCTCGCGGTCGCAGCGGGCCGGGTCATGGCGACGGATTTCGAGGAGGGGGTCGACGAGCTGGCTGATCTCAAGGACCGCTATCGCGACGAACCCTGGTTCGACCTCATCGAGGGCGAGTTCACGCATGAATTCCTCGTCCGGCCGATCTGGCAGGTCGAAGCGGCCATGCCCTTCTTCGATCGCGGTACCAGCTGGGATTATGAACCGCGCCCGGTCCTGGCCTCGCTCGACATTCCGGCGCTCTGGGTGCTTGCGGCCGAAGATCGCGAGGCTCCGCCGGACACGACCATTCCGATCCTGGAGGAATTGCAGGCCGGGGGCACGCCCATCGATGTCGTGATTTTCCCCGATGCCGATCACGGGATCATCGAGTTCGAGACACTGGATGACGGGTCCCGGACCTCGACCCGGTATTCCGAGGGCTATCATCGTCTTCTGATCGACTGGATCGCTAGCCGGCAGCTCGACGGCGCCTATGGACGTGCCCGCATGATGCCGCGGCGCGACACTGATACGGCCGAAGCCGAGTGAATTCGAAGACACCTCCGAGTTTCGACGCCATGGTCGATGAGGCCGCAGAGGCGGAATCGGCGCGACCGGGACTGGCGCTGAGCCGTACTTGGCAGGGCATGAACCTGCCGGCCATTCGCCGGGATCTCGTCGCCCGCCTCCTGGAAGCGGGTATCGAGGAGGCAGAGATCGAGGCGCGACACCTGCTGTCGTATGTCCTCGCTCCCGCCAGCCTGGCTGCGGCGCTCGCCGATCCGGCCCTGTCCTCCTGGCAGAAGATCACCCGGCTGGCGGATCTCGCAACCGAGCGCCTGTCGCGCAAACCCCTGTCGCAAATCCTTGGCAGCCAGCCCTTCTGGACTCTGGAACTCGCCGTGACACCCGATGTGTTGACGCCGCGGGCTGATACGGAAACCCTGGTCGAGCGTGTTCTCGCCGAGGGACCAGGCGGGGAGGCGCGCATACTGGATCTGGGCACGGGCAGCGGCGCCATCCTGCTCGCCTTGCTGGCAGATCGGCCGGGCTGGTCGGGCCTCGGCGTTGACCTGTCGCCAGCCGCACTCGAGGTCGCCAGGCGCAATGCCGTGCGGTGCGGGCTGGACGGGCGTGCCGCGTTTCGCGAGGCGCGCTGGGGCGAGGGGCTGGAGGATCATGGCTTCGATGTCCTGGTGTCGAATCCGCCCTACATCGTCCGCGAAGTGCTGGCCGGGCTGGAGCCGGAGGTGCGCGATCACGAGCCGGCGCTAGCGCTGGATGGCGGCGAGGACGGGCTGGATGCCTATCGCGAGATTGCTGCCGACCTGGGTCGTTTGCTCAAACCGGGCGGGCTGTTCGCATTCGAGATCGGCTATGACCAGGGCGCCGCGGTCAGCGCGATCATGCGGCAGGCCGGCGGTGTGGATGTGACCTGTTGCGCGGACCTCGGCGGGAATGACCGCGTGGTTCTGGGCCGCATGCCTGGAGGCAACGGCTAAAAAGGGTTGGAAACCCGGTCAGGCCGGTCTAGGTTTCCGCTTAGCAGGTGGCTCGCGCCAGTACGGGGGTCTCGCGCGGCCGGACTAGGCCATCTGCAGAGATCCGGCCATTTTGTTTGAGCATCGTCGACAGAGCGCACTGGCTTGCACCTGCATACGCAAAGCAAGATCGATTGTTAGAACAGCATCGCTGTTAGACAGGGATAGGCGATATGAAGCGTCAACGCGGACGAGGGCGTAAACCCGGCAATCCTGCGAATCGTTCGTATGAGTCGAATGGTCCGGAAGTGAAAATCCGGGGCAATGCGACCCAGATCTACGACAAGTATCTGCAACTGGCGCGCGATGCCTCGTCTTCGGGCGACCGCGTGCGGGCGGAAAACCTGTACCAGCACGCAGAGCATTACTACCGCATCGTCCAGGCCAATCAGCCCAAGCGTGATCCCAACCAGGACGAGAACGCAGACGGTGCCGAGAACGCCGCCGCCGATGGTGAGAACCAGGGCGGTGACGACCAGCAGC
Source organism: uncultured Maricaulis sp. (assembly GCA_965228215.1). Taxonomy (GTDB): domain Bacteria; phylum Pseudomonadota; class Alphaproteobacteria; order Caulobacterales; family Maricaulaceae; genus Maricaulis. Next base: position 1,975,209 of record OZ245800.1, read on the forward strand.
GTCGTGGCCGTGGCCGCGGACGCGGCCGGGATCGCCAGCCGCGTGACGGCCAGGATCCGATGGAAGTGGTCACGCCGGGTGGTGAGCCTGCCGAGGCCGAAAGTGGTGACGCGTCTGCTTCGCAGGGCGAAGCCGGCGATGATGACGGCCAGTCGGGCCGCCGTCGCACGCGCCGTCCGCGCCGTCAGCGCAATGAGGGTGATGCCGGTACGGAAGCATCGGCCGCCGAACAGGCGCTCGAGACTGCCAGCGACACAGCAGATCGCGAGAGCGATGACACGGGAAGCGACCCGTCGGAAACCGCCGCGGCCTAGGCCCGGTCCGTCAATGACAGTGAACAAGGCCGGGTTTCCCCGGCCTTTTCTTTTGCCCGATCGTCGTCAGGAAGCCGGCAAGACCGCCGCGCCAGGCTCGACCCGACCACCGGATATCACCTCGGCATAGATGCCGCACTGGGTGTGGCCATAGTGTTTGAACAGGCTTTCCGGCAGGTCCATGTCGCGCATGCCGGTTCGCAGATCCACACTGGTCGCGGCGCAGCGGCCAATCCGCGCATCGACGCGGAGAACAGCATCGCCTATCGAAATCTCCTGACCGACCCAGTCGAACTCGCTCCAGGCCGGGCCGTCATCGATGAGGAGATTGCCGCGGAAACGCTCCGGATCGATCTCGCGACCGCACTTTTCCGCCAGGTCCCGGACAGAGGCGAGATTGATGATCGAGACGTGCGGTTGCGGTATGTCGGTCATGGCCTGGGCCGGGGCGTGGACCAGACGCAGATCGCCGCGGATTTCGTCCTGGAGGAGACCTCGGATCGCATCAAAGAGGGGTGCGTGGGTTTCGGGTCGGGTGAGATCGATGCTGACCTCGCCGCTGTCGAACAGGACCGTGAAGCGCATCGCGCCCTCGTCGAAACGGCAGGGCAGGGCGGCTATGGCCGGATTGGCGGCCATCATCAGGAAGAATTTCTTCTTCATATGCACCGGATTGGCCGGATCGAAATGCCCGCCGCCATTCTCGATGGCGAAGGCGCGGTCCCAGGGCAGAAGCTTTCCGGCGGCCAGGTTTGCTGAGTCCAGCCGGTCGGCCGCGAAGCCTTTAACCGGGTAACGATGGATCGATGCTAGTTTTGGCATGGGTTTTGAGTCGTTTCTTGCAGGATCGGCCAGAATGTCGCGCCTGGAACACTTGTGTGACGCTTTGGCCACACCTACATGCGATCCAGGACGCGGCGTAGATGTGCTTGATCAAGGCATCGGACCGCACGGTATCTCGCCTCAACAGGGGGATCTATATGGATTTCGAACGTTACACAGATCGGGCCCGCTCGATCATCCAGGCTGCCCAGGGTCTCGCCCTGAAATCGAGCCATCAGCAATTCACTCCGGAACATGTCCTGCGTGCGCTGCTGGATGACGAGGCCGGCCTGGCCAGTAATCTGATCAAGACAGCCGGCGGCCGTATCCGCCAGGTCTCGGACGGTGTCGACCAGGCCCTGGCCGCCATGCCCAAGGTCGAGGGCGGTGAGGGCAAGCTCTATCTTGCGCCCCAGACGGCCAAGATTTTCGCCACGGCGGAAGAGGCCGCCAAGAAGGCCGGTGATGAATTCATCACTGCCGAACGCCTGCTGCAGGCGATCAGCCTGACGCCGGACAACAAGGCTCATGACACGCTGAAAGCCTCCGGCGTCACACCGCAGGCCCTCAACAGCGCGATCAATGATCTGCGCGCCGGCCGCACGGCCGACAGCCAGTCCGCAGAGGACAGCTACGAGGCGCTCAAGAAATATGCCCGCGATCTCACCGAGGTCGCCCGCGAGGGCAAGCTGGATCCGGTGATCGGCCGCGACGAGGAAATCCGCCGCGCCATCCAGGTCCTCTCCCGCCGCACGAAGAATAATCCCGTCCTCATCGGTGAACCCGGTGTGGGCAAGACCGCAATCGCGGAAGGCCTGGCCCTTCGCATCGTCAATGGCGACGTGCCGGAAAGCCTGACCGACAAACGCCTGCTTGCACTCGACATGGGTGCCCTGATCGCCGGCGCGAAATATCGCGGTGAATTCGAGGAACGTCTCAAATCCGTCCTCTCCGAGGTTGAGGATGCGGGCGGTGAGATCATCCTCTTCATCGACGAGATGCACACGCTGGTCGGCGCCGGCAAGACCGATGGCGCCATGGACGCGTCCAACTTGCTCAAACCCGCCCTGGCACGCGGCGAACTGCATTGTGTGGGCGCCACGACGCTGGATGAGTACCGCAAGCATGTGGAGAAAGACGCGGCCCTGGCCCGGCGTTTCCAGCCGGTCATGGTCGAGGAACCGACCGTGGAAGACACGGTCTCGATCCTGCGTGGGTTGAAGGAAAAATACGAGGTTCATCACGGCGTTCGCATCGCCGATGCCGCCATCGTCTCCGCGGCCAGCCTGTCCAATCGCTACATCACCGACCGTTTCCTGCCGGACAAGGCTATCGACCTGATGGACGAGGCCGCCTCGCGCCTGCGCATGCAGGTCGACAGCAAGCCGGAAGAGCTCGACGAGATCGACCGCCGTTCCATCCAGCTGAAGATCGAGGCGGAAGCCCTGAAGAAGGAATCCGACGACGCGTCCATGGAGCGGCTCGAGAACCTGTCCAAGGAGATCGCCGAACTGGAAGCACGCTCAGCCGAACTGACGGCGGCCTGGCGCGCCGAGAAGGACAAGCTCGCCTCGGCCACCACGCTGAAGGAAGCCCTCGAACGCGCCCGCAACGACCTCGTCGATGCCGAGCGCCGCGGTGATCTCGGCCGCGCATCCGAGATCAAATACGGCACGCTGCCCGAGCTGGAACGCAAGCTGGCAGACGCCGAGACCTCCGGCGAGGACGGGTCCATGGTCCAGGAAGTGGTCGACGAGGAGCAGATCGCCCACGTCGTCTCGCGCTGGACCGGTGTGCCGGTCGACAAGATGCTGGAAGGTGAGCGCGAGAAACTCCTGCGCATGGAGGACGCGCTGCACAAGCGTGTGGTCGGTCAGCAGAGTGCGCTGGAGGCCGTGTCCGACGCAGTGCGCCGTGCCCGGACCGGTCTGAAGGATCCCAATCGCCCGATCGGCTCCTTCCTCTTCCTCGGCCCGACCGGGGTCGGCAAGACCGAACTCACCAAGGCGCTGGCCGAATTCCTGTTCGACGACGAGACGGCCGTCAGCCGGCTCGACATGTCGGAATACATGGAGAAACACTCTGTCGCTCGCATGATCGGCGCCCCGCCGGGTTATGTCGGTTACGAGGAGGGCGGTGCCCTGACCGAAAGCGTTCGCCGCCGGCCCTACCAGGTCGTCCTGCTCGACGAGGTCGAGAAGGCGCATCCGGACGTGTTCAACGTCCTGCTTCAGGTCCTCGATGATGGCCGGCTGACGGATGGCCAGGGCCGGACGGTCGATTTCCGGAACACGATCATCATCATGACGTCCAATCTGGGCGCCGAGCATTTGCAGCTCGTCGATGTGGCCGAGGAGGCCCGCGACGGTGTGATGGCCGCAGTGCGTCAGCATTTCCGTCCGGAATTCCTGAACCGGATCGACGAGGTCATCCTGTTCAACAAACTGCTCGAACAGCACATGGGCGCAATCGTCGACATCCAGATCGGCCGACTGGCCAAATTGCTGGAAGACCGCCGCATGGTGATCAATCTCGATGATGCCGCCACGCAATGGCTGGCCCAGAAAGGGTATGACCCCGCCTATGGCGCCCGTCCGCTCAAGCGCGTGATCCAGAAAGAACTCCAGGACCCGCTGGCGCGGCTGATGCTGCAGGGCGAGATTCTTGATGGCCAGGAAATCGCCGTGACCGCCGAAGCCGGTGTGTTGATCATCAATGATGTCGCGGTCGGGGAAGCGCGCCCGGCAGAGGCTGTGGTGAATTAGACGGGCAGGGAGCGGCGCTGATCGCCGCTCCCGATCTGCCTAGCCGTCATCCTCCTGCGGCGCGCGCCGACGCGCTCCGCGATCTCCCCGGCGCATCGCCCGCGGCTGTGCCTCGCCGGTCAGCGCGAAACGGTCGGTCTCCCAGTCAAACTCCAGCGCGAGGCCGTGCAGCCCGCCCATGCCGAGATTACCGAAGGGAGCGTCGAAGAAGGTCACGCTTTGCAGCGGGATGTTCACCTCGCCCAGTTCAGCGACTGCATCCAGCGGCGCGCCATGAATCTCGAACTCCGTATCCACCGTGCGGCCGCGTCCGATCACCTGGACGGGGCCGGTCAGTGGCAGGGTGGATTCGAGGCTCCGGGGCACGGACAGAATGCTTGGTGAGCCGGTATCGATGTGAACCGGGAATTCGGTCTCGCCAATGATCATGCCGGTCTCGATAATGGGCGAGAAATCGCCGATCGGCCGCCAGGCGCCCTCCGGCACGTCTTCGAACTCACCGCCGAATTCGAGCTCGTATTCGACAAAATCAAAGGCCACACGGCCAAAATCCCGGAACAGGCTGGGACCGATCACGCCCTGATAGGGTGTTGGTCCGGACATCATGCCGACGACCAGGACTTCGAAATCACTGACCTCGGCGCCATTGACGCTGAGCGTTTCGATCGCCGCGCGGTCGACAGTCATCGTCTCTTCGCTCAGCGGGCTGCGGACCTCGCCCTGGCCAACCACGGACAGCCCCAGCGTTTCGACCAGGTCCGGACGAATGACAGGCCCCGAAGCGCCGGTGTCGAATATGAACGCAAACGGGCCCTGGCCATTGATCATGACCTCGACGACCGGGCGGCCCGTCGACACGTCGAACGGCACCGAGATGGGCTGGTTTTCATCGGCCACCCCGGCGGACGTGCCTGCGAGAATGCCCGCGAAGGCGGAGACCAGAATTGGGGTTTTCACAATCATTCCTCCAATGTTACTAATCGTAACATATGGGAGTGAGTTTCCGGTCGAATGGGCATGAGATGAAACTTGAGTCATCAAACGCGACACTGACTGAATTGGAAGGTGCCGTGCTCGCGACAATCACCGAGCGGGGGCCGATGACGGCTTATGGTCTCAAGGAGGTGTTCCGGCGCTCGCCCTCGGGTTTCTGGTCGGGCAGTGCGGGCGCGGTTTATCCGCTGGTCAAACGGCTGGAGGCTCGGGGTCTGCTGACCTCCGCCGAGACCAGCGCATCAAAACGGCCCAAGCGCGAATTCACGATTTCTCCGGAGGGCCGTCGCCTGATGCAAGCTTGGATCGCCGATGTCACCCAGGCCACCAATCTCGGCTATGATCCCCTACGCACGCGGGCGCAATTCAGTCACTTGCTCGATCAGCGTCAGCGCAATGCTTTTTTCGATGCGGTTGAAGACAAGATCATGGATGCACCGGCCCCGCCGGATGCCAGCGATCGCGTGGGTTTGCTGCACGGCCATTGGCTGAAAGCGCGCGCCGCCTGGTTCAGGGCTTTCCGGAAGGACGGGTAGGCGGGGAGGCCCGGCACGCCGGGCCTCCGTTTCGCTAGAGATCCACCTGCAGAACAGGCGTCCCGTCGGAGATCTTTTCCCAGCTTGCACCACTGCGTTCCAGCACGCCTTCGACACGGCGGCGGTGCGAGGAGAAATGCTCGGACGCCACCACGTCGATCGGCTGGTCGAACTCGATCACGATCTTGCGGCGTCCGCCCTTGTATTCCTGCAGACCCAGTATGGTTCCGCTGAAGGCATGGCCGAGATAGCGCCCGCTGACCGGACCGCCCACGGTGAGACCGGGACGGGTGGTGTCAGCGAGAGACGGGCTCATCGTGTTCCAGTTGCGGAAGCCATACTGCTTCGCCACCAGTTCGAGCGCATCGCTGTGGGAAATGAAATTGCCCTCCGCTTCCAGCGAGGAGCGGAGTCGTTTGGCCTGGGCCTTGATCACATCACGGCCCGGCAGAGTCTGGGTGTTCGACATCATGTCGCCTCATGCACAGTCTGCATGCGTAGTCTGGATGGGGCCCGCCTTGCCATCGCACCGCATGTCACTGTTTCAGCGTCATGAGTGAAGGAGATTTCGCCTTGGCCGAAGCCGCGGGCGGCAGGCATCTCCCGGCCGAGGCAGCTATCTAGGGACGCGCGCCCTGCGGGTCAAGGCTGGCCTCGCCGGATGCCTCGGCATCGGCGGTCAGCGTTTGCGGTTCTGCGGCGGCCGGGGCTGAGTCCCGCAGTGCCAGGATGCGATCCCGTTCGGCTTCGAACAGCGGGATTTCGGCGTCGGTCAGCTGGCGACCGGTCGGCAGGTCCAGCGTCATCGGATTCACCGGACGGCCATTGTGGTGCACTTCGTAATGCAGGTGCGGCCCGGTGGAGCGGCCCGTCGTGCCCACATAACCGATCACCTGGCCCTGGGTGACCTGGCTGCCGGAGCGGATGCCCCGCGCGAAACCATTCAGGTGGGCATAGGCCGTCTGATAGCCGTTGGCGTGACGGATGCGGATGTAATTGCCGAAACTGCCGAAACGATTTGCCCGTTCCACGACGCCGTTGCCGGCGGCCAGAATCGGCGTGCCGGTCGGCGCGGCGAAGTCGGTTCCGTTGTGATTACGCGTATAGCCCAGGATCGGGTGGCGGCGGCGTCCGAAATGCGAGGAGAGGCGCGCGCCGTTGATCGGGGTCAGCATCAGCAGACGCTGGGCACTTTCGCCGTCGCCGCTGTAATAGCCAACAATGCCGTCGGGCGTCTCGAAGCGGAAGAAATCCATCGGATCGCGGCGGCCATTGTAGCGCGCATAGAGAATGTCGCCCGTGCGGGCCACATCGCCCTCTTCATCCATGAAGCGTTCGAACAGGATCTCGAACTCGTCCCCGGCGCGAATGGAGCGCTGGAAGTCGATCGCGTAGGCGAGGACACCGGCCAGTTCAACGACGACCCGGTCGGTCGCGCCGGCCGTCAGCGCGTCCTCGTAGAGCGAGGTGTTGATGGTGCCGCTGGCCAGGACCATTTCGGATTCGAAGGTGGCGATCGTTTCGCGGGCGCGGAAGTCTTCGTCAAACGTGCGCGCCACGGTGATCGAGCGTTCCACATCCGGACGGAAGGAGAGGCCGTTTAGGCGTAGTCCGGCGGCTTCGGAGGAGGATTCCCCGACAGGGGCCGGCTGGACTTCCAGATAGAGATTGATGCGCTGTCCCGCGCGCAGGCGCCGCAGATTGTAGACGTCGCCCAGCGCGTTGATCGCGCGAGCCGCTTCGACACGGTCGATACCGGCATCGTCGAGCACGCCGGCCAGCGTGCCGCCGCGCGGAACCGTACGGGTCGCATGCATCAGGGCCGGACAGTCGACGCAATCGCCGAAGGCGCCGTAATCCTGTTCGGCGGCCGAGAGCGACAGGAAGGCGTCGGTTTCGGGCTGCAAGATATCCGTTTCCGGCAGTTCGGTCTCGGCGAGCTCGAGTGCGTCCGTGTCCGGTGAGATGATGTCGGCCGGTGCGGCAGCCACAGCCAGTTCCGTCGCGTCGCTGCTCTGCACGGGCAGGAAGAGAAGCGCTGCGAGCAGGAGGGCCGACAGGCCACCGCTCGCCAGACCGACAAGAATCTGCGAACGACGCGCATCGGCTCGGCTTACATCAAATCCGGACATGGTTTCGGTTTACTCCGGTCGGCAACGCAATACTGCGAGGTCACTAGCAAGTCTTGCACCGTTAGGCATGACGAAAGCCTTACGATACGTGAATGCCGCCCAACCCAGCCTGAATCATGTCTTGGCGACGCCCGATTGCCAAGCCCTTTCCACGCCTAGTTTGACAGCGGGGCTGTAGAAAGGGGCGCGAGGGGCAAAGAATCGTGTATTCGATATGGCATGAGTGAAGAACGCATCGCCGAACTGGCCTCCGATCAACTCGCGGCACTTCTGTGCGCGCGTCTGTGTCACGACCTCGTCAGCCCGGTCTCTGCACTGGGTGCAGCGCTGAGTGTGCTGGACGATGAAAGCGCGCCGGACATGCATGACGACGCGATGGAACTGGTGCGCGAAAGCTCCCGCCAGGCCCAGGCCAAGCTGGAATTTGCGCGCCTGGCTTTCGGTGCAGGTGGTTCGGCTCCCGGCATTCTTGATACGCGTGAATTGCAGCGCCTGACGGAGGCGATGTTCTCGGCCTCCAAGCCGGAGATCGTCTGGAAGGTCGAAACACCGGGTCTCGAGAAGTCGGCATCTCGTCTGCTCCTCAATCTCTGCCTTCTGGGTGTCGATGCTGTTCCGCGCGGCGGCACGGTAACCATCGAGGCGACCGAGAGCGCCGGAGTGTCCCGCATCCAGATCGTGTCCGATGGTCCGCGGGCCCGTCTGGACGAGAATTACGCCAAGGCCCTGGACGGTACGGTGCCGGAAGGCGGCTATGATGGCCGGTCCATCCAGCCCTATTATGCGGGCCTTATCGCGCGCAATTCCGGAGGTCGTGTCAGCGCCCGGGTTGATGGCGAGCGTGTGGAGTTCGTGGCCCTCGTCGAGCCGCAGCAGGAACAGGCGGCCTGACCCGTTTCATTACGGTGCATATTTGATGAACAGAGAGATTCATTCCGTCTCTGTTTCACCAACTCTCCGTTAACCAAGATCATGCGACGGTCCGTCTGATTTAGCGCCTCCCGGCGCCCAACAGACGGGGCCTGCCATGGATGATCTCATCAGCGAGTTCTTGACCGAGACTGCCGAAAGTCTTGATGTCATTGACGCGGAGCTGGTGCGTTTTGAGAATAACCCGGACGACCGGGCCATTCTCGATAACATTTTCCGCCTTCTTCATACTGTTAAGGGAACTTGCGGCTTTCTGGGCCTGCCTCGTCTCGAGGCCGTGGCGCATGCCGGTGAGACCCTGCTCGGAAAGTTCCGCGACGGCGAACTGGAAGTCACGCCGCCCATGGTCACCCTGGTCCTCGAATCGATCGACCAGATCAAGGTGCTGCTGGAAACGCTGGAACAGACCGGTGTTGAAGCTGAAGGCGATGATGCCGAACTGATCAAGCGTCTCGAGGACGCGGCGATGGGCAAGGGAGCTGCCGCGGCCCCGGCAGCCGAGACTGCCGAGCCGGAGACGCCGGAAGGTTGGGATGATGATCTCGGCCGCGAACTGCGTCCGGGTGAAGTGTCCCTGGCCGACCTCGAAGCTGCCTTTAATGAAGCCACTGTCGATGGCGAGGAGCCGCCGGCCGAGGAGACGCAACATCTCGGTGTGGGCGATTTCGATCCGGAACTCGGCCGCGAGCTGCGTCCGGGTGAGGTTTCTGCCGCCGAACTCGAGGCAGCCTTCGCGGAAGCCGAGACCGAGCCGGGCATGGAAGCTCCGAACCCGGCCGATACGAACATCATTACCGCGGACATGAGCAAGGAAGAGGCTCTGCAGACGGCGGTGGCCGAGCTCACAGGTGGCGATGCCGGCGGTCCGGGCGGCGAGGGCGGTCCCCGGGTCCAGCAAACCGTGCGGGTCGGTGTCGACGTGCTCGAAGCGCTGATGACCACCGTGTCCGAACTCGTCCTGACCCGTAACCAGCTGATGCAGACGGTGCGCGGTATCGAGGACGAGGAGATCAAGGGTCCGCTCCAGCGCCTGTCCGCAGTGACCGGTGAGCTGCAGGACGGTGTCATGAAGACCCGCATGCAGCCGATCGGCGATGCCTGGCGCAAACTCCCGCGGATCATCCGCGACGTGTCCACCGATCTCGGCAAGAAGATCGAACTGGTCATGGAAGGGAATGAGACCGAGCTGGACCGTCAGGTGCTCGAACTCATCAAGGATCCGCTCACCCACATGGTGCGCAATTCTGCCGACCACGGCCTGGAAATGCCGGAAGACCGCGTGAATGCAGGCAAGCCGGAAAAGGGTACGATCAAGCTCTCCGCCTATCATGAAGGCGGGCACATCATTATCTCCATCGCCGATGACGGCATGGGGCTGAACACTGCGAAGATCGGCGAGAAGGCTCTCGAGAAGGGCCTGACGACGCACGAGGAACTGGCCCGCCTGACCGAGGCCCAGATTCACCGTTTCATCTTCGCTCCGGGTTTCTCCACGGCGGCCAAGGTCACCAATCTGTCCGGCCGCGGTGTCGGCATGGATGTGGTGCGGACCAATATCGAGCAGATCGGCGGTGTCGTCGATGTGACCTCGAAAAAGGGTCAGGGCACGCATTTCTCCATCAAGATCCCGCTGACCCTCGCGATTGTGTCCGCGCTGATCATCGGTTGCGAGAACCAGCGTTTCGCCATTCCGCAATTGTCGGTCCGCGAACTGGTCCGCGTCGGTGCCGGGTCCGAGCACACGGTTGAAAGCCTGAACGGCGCTCGTGTCATGCGTCTGCGTGACCGGCTGATGCCGCTGGTTGATCTGCACGAAGTGCTGGGCGTCGGAAACGCGACAGACATGGAAGAGCAGGAAGCCGGTTTTGTCGTCGTGCTCGATGCCGGCGGACGCAATGTCGGCGTGATCGTCGACAATGTCCTCGACACCGAGGAGATCGTGGTGAAGCCGCTCTCCGACTCGCTGCGTGGCGTGGCGGCCTATTCCGGCGCGACCATTCTCGGCGACGGTTCCGTGATCATGATCCTCGATCCGAACGGTCTGGCCGGCGAGATCGTCTCCGCCATGGATGACGATGCCAATGAATCCGCAGCCGCTTCGGTTTCCGAAATGCAACAGACGCAACGCCTGCTCCTGGTTCGTGCCGGCGGCGAAGAGCCCAAGGCGGTTCCGCTCGCTCTCGTCACGCGCCTGGAAGAGTTCGATCCCGAGACGATCGAGAACGCCAACGACCAGATGGTTGTCCAGTATCGCGGCCGGCTCATGCCGATCGTGCCGCTGGGTGCCCAGATCCAGTGTGCCGAGGGGCAGCGTCAGCCGGTCCTGGTCTTCTCCGAGGATCACACCGCCATCGGCCTGGCCGTCGACGAGATTGTCGATGTTGTCGAGGAGCGCGTCGATCTGCAGATGCGCGCCGAGAATCCGGGCGTGGTCGGTTCCGCGATCATCAAGGGCAAGGCGACCGACGTGGTCGACATTGCCTGGCATCTCGAACAGGCCCGCACGGGTTCGGTCCAGCGCAAGACCTCGACCATCCGTCGCAAAGTCCTGCTGGTCGATGCCGACGCCTTCGCCCGTCGCATGGTTGCGCCGCTCCTGGCCGCAGCCGGTTATGACGTCACGCCGGCCGGCGGCATGCACGAAGTGCGCGCCATCGCTGACACCGGTGAACAATTCGATGCGCTGGTCGGTGACCCGGCTGCGCTGGAGCGCGTGCGCAATGAAGGCTTCTGGGAAGCCATCCCGGCACTCGCCGTTACGGACTGGCCTGAAGACAGCAATGCGGAAGGCCTGACGGCTGTGCTTCCGCGCTCCGATCGCGGTGCCCTGATCGCGGCGCTCGATGAAGTCTCGCAAGAGGAGAAAGTGGCATGACCGGAACCGATACTTCGGAACTCTCCGCTGAAGCCATCAATGAATATGTTTCCGTCCGGATCGGCGACCAATTGTTCGGCGCGCCGGTGGATGCGATCCGCGAGGTCTTCACGCCGCAATCGGTAACTGAAGTTCCGCTGGCACCGGCCGAAGTGGCCGGATTGCTCAATCTGCGCGGTCGAATCGTGACCGCGATCGATGCCCGCCGGCGCCTCGGATTGCCGCCTCGTGACGCCGAAGATGCAGGAATGGCACTCGGTGTTGAGCGTGGTAGCGAAATATTTGGATTAATCGTGGACAGTGTCGGTGAAGTGCTTCGCAGACCCAGTGCGGAGCTCGAGCCGGTGCCGGCTCATGTCGATCCGACCTGGAGATCCATGGTCAAGGGTGTGCACCGGTTGGAAAAAGAACTGCTGGCGGTTCTCGATGTATCCGCGCTGTTGGGAAGCGTCGGAGCTGTCGAAGCGGCCTAAGTGGAGGGTAAAAAAATGAAAACCTGTCTGGTGGTGGACGACAGCCGAGTCATTCGCAAGGTCGCGCGAAAGATTCTTGAAGAGCTGGATTTTGAATGTGCAGAAGCGGCTGATGGTTCGGAGGCGCTCGAGCATTGTCGCAAGTCAATGCCCGATGCGGTGCTTCTCGACTGGAACATGCCGGTCATGAACGGTCTGGATTTCGTCAAGGCGCTGCGCCGCGAGGAGCAGGGCGACGAGCCGGTCGTGGTCTTCTGTACGACGGAAAACGACATGGCCCATATCACCGAAGCGCTTCGCGCCGGTGCCGACGAATACGTCATGAAGCCGTTCGATGGCGACATCATCGAATCCAAGTTCCAGCAGACGGGTTTGCTGCGCGCCTCATAGGGGGAGCCAATGACTGCGAATATCTCCCGGTCGGCCGCGCCTGCTTCGATTGCCCGCGTCCTTGTCATCGACGACTCCGCCGTTGCGCGGGGACTGATGACGCGCTGGATTGAAGAAGACTCCGATCTCGCCCTGGTCGGCGCCGCTGTTGATGGCGAGCAGGGCATCCAGAAAGCCAAGGATCTCCAGCCGGACCTCATCGTGCTCGATGTGGAAATGCCGAAGCTGGATGGTCTTGCCGCTCTGCCGATCCTTCTCAAGGAAGTGCCGACCTGCAAGATCGTGATGGCCTCCACGCTGACCCGCCGCGGCGGCGAAGTGACGATCCGTGCCCTGTCGATGGGTGCGGCGGATTACGCGTCCAAGCCGCAAGCCGGCCGTCTTGCGGGCGCTGACGAATTCCGTCACGACCTGCTCGGCAAGCTGAAGGCCCTCGCACCGCGCCCGATTCCGCCGGTTCCGAGCCAGGCCGACCTCCAGGCCTCGCCGACGACGGCACGCACGGCAACGCCGCCGGCCAAGTCCGGTGAAGCGCCGCGACGCGCCCATGCGCCGGTCGCACGCCAGCCTATCTCCCGCGGCTCAACGCCGCGTTCGAAGGCCCGGCCTCAAATCATCGCCATTGGATCCTCCACCGGTGGACCGCAGGCCCTGCGCGATGTGGTCGCGGAATTCGGAGCCGACATCGGTGCCCCGGTCGTGATCGCCCAGCACATGCCGGCCCTGTTCACGAAGATTCTCGCCGAACACCTGACGAAGGCCGGCAAGCTTCCCTGCAAGGAAGCGGAGCACGGCGAGCGTCTGCAGAACGGCCAGATTTATCTGGCACCTGGCGATTTCCACATGACGATCCGCAAGGATGCGGGCGGTTATTACGCGGAACTCGACCAGACACCGCCGATCAATTTCTGTCGTCCTGCCGTCGACCCGCTGTTCCAGTCGGTCACGGAAGCGACCGGCGGAATCGCGCTCGGAATTATCCTGACCGGTATGGGACATGACGGCCGTGATGGCTGCCGGACCCTGCGCAATGCCGGTGGAACTATCCTCGCCCAGGACGAGGCAACAAGTGTAGTATGGGGCATGCCCGGAGCCGTCGCAGAAGCCGGCCTGGCGGATGAAATCCTGCCTCTCAAAAATATCGGCGCAGGCATTGTCCGGCGCGCGAAGGGTGGGATGTAAATCATGATAACAAAAGAAGACATTACCTTCGTCTCCAAGGAAGCCTACAAGCGCTCGGGCCTCGTCCTGTCAGCGGACAAGGGCTATCTCCTCGAAAGCCGCTTGGCGCCGCTGGCGCGGGCGGAAGGCTTCCCGACGATCGAAGCGCTGATTGCTGCTTCGCGCCGGGACCAGGATGATCGCCTGCTCTGGGCCATTACCGAAGCCCTGGCGACGCACGAGACCTTCTTCTTCCGCGACAACACGCCATTTGACCTGTTCAAGCAGGATGTGCTGCCGGTTCTGGCCCGCGCACGCGGCGCCAGCGGCTCGATCCGTGTCTGGTGCGCAGCCTGTTCGTCCGGCCAGGAACCCTATTCGCTTGCCATGCTGCTCGAGGAAGAGCGGGCCCGCCTGGGCGGCATGCGTGTCGAGATCGTCGCCACGGACATGGCGCCGCGGGTGATCGAGAAGGCCAAGGCCGGGATCTATTCCCAGTTCGAGGTCCAGCGCGGCCTCGCGGTCCAGCGCCTCGTGACGCATTTCGACCAGAATGGTGATCAGTGGCGCATCAAGCCGAACATCCGCCAGATGGTGACGTTCCAGAAGCAGAACCTGCTGGAGAATTTCTCGCAGCTGGGCACGTTCGACGTCATCTTCTGCCGCAATGTGCTGATCTATTTCGACGCTGATACCAAGAAGAAGGTTCTCTCGCGCCTGTCCCGCCAGACTGCGCCGGACGGATACCTCTTCATGGGTGCCGCCGAGACCGTTGTTGGTCTGTCGACCGATTTCGGTCCGGTGGAAGGCCGCCGCGGTCTCTACGCCCACGGTGCGCAGGCCACCAAGCGCGCAACGCGCGCGGCCTAGTCGACGCCAGCAAGACGTACACGGAGAACCCCGGAACCTCGTTCCGGGGTTTTCCTTGCCGGTTTGCAGGCGCAAAAAAGCCCGGGTGCTGGCCCGGGCTTTCTTTGGTCGGTGAGACCGGTCTTACGATGCGGCTTTTTCTTCCACCGGATCGCGCAGCACGTAGCCGCGGCCCCAGACCGTCTCGATATGGTGTTCGCCACCGGTGGCCGCTGCCAGCTTCTTGCGCAGCTTGCAGATGAAGACGTCGATGATCTTCAGCTCCGGCTCGTCCATGCCGCCATAGAGGTGGTTCAGGAACATTTCCTTGGTGAGCGTCGTTCCCTTGCGCAGGGAGAGCAGCTCCAGCATCTGGTATTCCTTGCCGGTCAAATGCACGCGCTGGCCTTCGACCTCAACGGTCTTGGCGTCCAGGTTCACGGCAACGGAACCCGTGCGGATGATCGACTGGGAATGACCTTTCGACCGGCGCACGATCGCGTGGATGCGGGCGATCATCTCGTCCTTGTGGAAAGGCTTGGTCATGTAGTCGTCGGCGCCGCAGCCCAGGCCGCGCACCTTGTTGTCGATGTCGGCATTACCCGTGAGGATCAGGATTGGCGTATCGACCTTGGCGACCCGCAGAGTCTTCAGAACATCGAAGCCCGGCATGTCGGGCAGGTTCAGATCGAGCAGGATGATGTCGTAATCATAGAGTTTGCCGAGATCGACACCCTCTTCGCCCAGATCCGTTGTGTAGATATTGAAGCCTTCCGACTTCAGCATGAGTTCGATCGACTGCGCTGTTGCCCGATCGTCTTCAATAAGAAGAACCCGCATTTGGTTCGCCTCCGGTTGCCGACTCCGGGCGAATCACTGCCGCCCGGTCTCACCTGTGTGATTAACCTTATTCGGACGCTAGGCGGAAACTCTTAACGAAAGTTAACTGCGGCTTGACCGAATTTCGGAATCGCTGGCTCGGCGATTCTTTCTGGGGCGGGTTGATTCGGATTTTGCGTTAACCTTTCAGAGGTTAACGGGTCGGGATTCCGGTGCGTTTGTGCAACTGCGATCGATTTCATGAAATATCATGCTCATAAAGAATTCCCACCTGCAGCCCTGCTGGGACTCAGGATTACGGTAAATGCAGGCGAATTACTCTTCGCGGCCTCGATGGTGGAGTTATCAACAGGATTTCCGTCGAGCCGCCGACAAACCGCCGGTTTGAGCGGACGGAACGCCGAATTTCGTAAATCGAATGGCCTGCAATTTCTGCCGGGTGTTTACGCGAGAGCAACCGCGATCGCGTAGAGTGGTTCTCGAATCGGCTTCCGGGCCGCACGAGGAAGGCACTACGCCCGCATGATGCAGACCCTGATTGATCGCGTTGAGCGCATGGAAGACCGCGCCCTTATGGGGCGTGTTTCTGCGTTGAACGGCCTCCTGGTCGAGGTCGAGGGTCCGCGTGCCGGTCTGTCTCTCGGATCCCATGCTCTGATCGAGACCGGTGACGGCGTCGCCGAATGCGAGGTCGTGGGCTTCCGTGGCGAGACCGCTCTGATGATGCCCTTCGGTCCGCTGGAAGGTGTCCGCCCCGGTGCCCGCGCACGCCTGCGTCCGGACTCCGCCCGGGTTCGTCCCAGCGATGCCTGGCTCGGCCGGGTGCTGGACGGTTTCGGTCGTCCGCTCGATTTCGGGCCAGCGCTGGTTGAGGGCGATACGCCGTGCCCGCTCAAGGGCAATCCGCCTTCGGCTCATGGACGCGCCCGCCTGGGCGACCGACTTGATCTGGGTGTCCGAGCCCTCAACAGTTTCGTTCCGATGCGGCGCGGTCAGCGCCTCGGTATCTTCGCCGGCTCCGGTGTCGGCAAATCGGTCCTCATGTCGATGCTGGCGCGCGCCTGTGATGCCGATGTGATCGTGATCGGCCTGATCGGTGAACGGGGGCGTGAAGCCCGCGAATTTGTCGACGATGTTCTCGGTCCGGACGGGCGTGCGCGCTCGGTCGTGATCACGGAGACCTCGGACTCGCCGGCCCTGGCCCGGCGCCAGGCTGCCTATCTGACCCTGACGACCGCCGAGTATTTCCGTGACCAGGGCAAGGACGTGCTCTGCCTGATGGACAGTGTCACGCGTTTTGCGCTGGCCCAGCGCGAAATCGGCCTCGCGGCCGGTGAGCCGCCGACGACCCGCGGTTACACGCCGTCGGTCTTCGCGGAATTGCCGCGCCTTCTGGAGCGCGCCGGTCCCGGCCCGGAAACGGGCGATGGCCGCAAGGCGGGCTCCATCACCGGATTGTTCACGGTTCTGGTCGATGGCGATGATCACAACGAGCCGATCGCCGATGCCGTGCGCGGTATTCTCGATGGCCACGTCGTGATGAGCCGGGCGATCGCGGAACGCGGCCGTTATCCGGCTATCGATGTTCTCAAATCGGTGAGCCGGACGGCTCCCGAAGTCTATGAAGATGCGGAACGGCCCTTGATGGCTGAAGCGCGCAAGGTTCTGTCGGCCTATACCGACATGGAAGAATTGATCCGGCTCGGTGCCTACACCGCCGGATCGAACCCGGCGGTAGACCGGGCAATCGCCCTCAACGATCCGTTGGAGGCGTTTCTCGCACAGGATAAAGACGAGGCGACGGACATTCCTTCGACCTTCGCGGCCTTGGCGGGAATATTGGGTGGTGGTGAAGGAGCTGCACAATGACACGCTCACATGAACCCTTGATCCGGCTTGCCCGGTTCAAGGTCGAAGAACTGCAAAAGCAGATGTCCGAACTGGATCGATCCAAGGCTGCGCTGAACAGCCAGATCGAACGCCTGGAAGCCTCTGTGCCGGAGGAACAGGCCGCTGCAACGCAGTCGAAGGACGGTTACCTGGCCTACGGGTCCTATGCCCAGGCGGTGATCAAGCGGAAAGAGAATATCCGCCTGTCACTCGACGAGGTCGAGACCCAGGTCGACGCCTTGCGCGAACGGCTGGCCGAGGCCTTCCAGGAACTCAAGAAATACGAACTCCTGGAAGAACGTCGCCTTGCACGAGCTGAACAGGCCGTGCGTTCGGCGGAACAGGACGAGCTGGACGAAATCGCCCAGACCCGTCACCGCCGTACGTCTCACTAGGGCAACGCCCCTAGAAATTGCGTGACCAGGTAAAGTCGAGCCGGTACGAGCGTGCCGGCTCGCTTACGCCTGCGAAAACACGCTCGTAATCTTCGTCGAACAGATTTTCGATACCCGCATTCACCGACAGGCCGGACTCGGCGATCGGACGCCAGCGCGTATAGACATCGACCACGGCATAGCCGTCTCGATTGGCCGACGGGGTCGTGGTCTTGTCGAATTCACCCGCCCATTCCAGGCGGCTCCCGATCAGCCAGCGGTCCTCTTCCATCACCCAGCGGCCATCCAGGAAGACTCGTCGGGGCGTCAGGGATCCCAGCGGAGCGCCGGTGGCCACATCACGTCCGTCGACATCCGAGAACGTCCCGTCGAGCGAGAATGCGCCGCGCGCGAACGAGAATTGCGCTTCCACGCCGTCCAGCTCGGCCGTGCCGACATTGCGGCTTTGCGTCGTGCCCGCGTTACATGGCTGGAAGAAGGGTGGAACGAAACAGCTGAAGTCCGGGCGGAAATCGACGAAGAGGTCGATCAGGTTTTCTGCCTCGGTGTCGAACCAGGATACCCGGAAGTCCAGCTGGTCGGCGAAATCGACGCGATCGCTCATATCCACGCGGAAACCGATTTCGACCGTTTTGGTCTCTTCCGGCAGCAGGTTCGGATTGGCGATGAATTCATTCGTGATGAAGACCGGCGGCCCAAGCACGAAGTGCGGCAGCGAGAAGTGCGTGCCGTCGATATAGAGTTCATTGATCGACGGAGCGCGGAAGGCCTCTCCCCAGCTGGCGAAAATCGAGAAGCCGTCGATCGGCGCATAGGTCACGCCAAAGCGCGATGACGTCTTGTCGTTGGACGTGTTCGGCGCAACCGACGAGGTCGTGTCGAAACTGTCATTGCGAACACCCGGCAAGAGAACGATTTCGCCGGGCAGGCCGAACGGGGCCGGACCGGTCAGTTCGAGCTGGGCATACCAGGCAGAGAACTCGCTGGAGGCCGTCGGCGCGCCGCCTCGGACGCCGTTCGGGTCGGCGCTGTCGAAACCGACTTGCTCGTCTTCATAGTATTCGCCGCCGACGGTCAGACCTCCGTCAAACGTGCCGAGATCGAAGGCGAAGCGCTGGTCGGCGCGGATGCCGGTCGTATCCAGGTCGCGTCGCAGCGAACGGTTGGCCGCGCGCTCGAATTCATCGACACCGTTCTCATTGCGATAGACGGTCACGTCGAGATCCATCCACGACAGGGACGCGGGCTTGGCGCTGAAGCTCAGAGCCAGATTATTCGTGGTGACGTCTTTTTCTGCGAGCGCATTGAACGGGCCGACCACAGCACCGCCCTGGCCATTATTCGGTTCGACGACGTTAGACTCGAAGAATTGCCAGCTCAGCTCGGCGCGCAAACCTTCGGACATGTCGAGACCGAATTTCAGCAAGCCGGACAGGCTTTCATCTTCCGCCGGCAGGGAGGCACCGGAGCCCAGTTCGATATCGCCCGAGTGTCGGCGGGACAGGGAGGCTACGGCGTCAAAGGCACCGGAGCGGCCATAGACTGACGCGGTTGCGCGGGTTTCCTCGTCGACCGAGCGATAGCCGGCGCCGAGATTGAAACCCCAGCTCTCGCCGCTTTCCAGCAGATCGTGCGCCGAGGCCGTGCGGAAGGCGATGACACCCCCGGATGCACCCGAACCGTAGAGCGCCGAAGCCGGACCACGCACCGTTTCCACGCCGACCAGCAGAGCAGGGTCCACGAAGATCGCGCCGTCATGAGCGGAGGAGAAATTCTGTCGCGCGCCGTCGAGCAGGAGAAGCGTGTTGTCCCGGCCCTGGCCCCGAAGCGAGATCGTCTGGCCCGTGCGGCGGGGGCCACCAGCGATCTCGACACCGGCCTGGCCGCGCAGGAGGTCATCGAGGTCCGCGGGGCGGAGCAGGTCCAGGTCCTCGGCATCCACGATGTCCGCCATGCCCGGATAGATGTCCGCCTCGATCTGGGTGCGCGTGGCCTCGATGATGATGGTTTCAACCTCGGCATAGGCCACAGGGGGCAGGGCGAGGGTGGTTGCGGCGACACCGCTCAGGAACAGAACTCTCATGACTCGTCTTTCTTGCGAATGATTTGCAGTTGGCGAGAGGTTTAGCCTTGCGTTTTGAGAATGCAAGTGCGAGTCGTTCGCATATTGAGTTTTTCTGCACCGGGATTTTCGCGATGTCACACAACATCACTCGTATTCGTCCGCTTGTTCTGAGCGCTCTTGCCGGCCTCGCCCTCACGGCCTGTGCCACGACAGACACGCAGATCGGCGCCGCCGCGATGCCTGCTCTCGAGATGACCGAGCGCAGCCAGGCCGAGTTCCAGCGCGACCGCGAGGCCATCCTGGCCATGCAGGGCGAATACGCTGTCACCTTTGATTTCCGGGAAATCGTTGCCATCGCACCCGGTTATGAACTGGCTGAACCCAAGCACACGCCCGCCCGCGAAGTCGTGATCGTCGTCGAGGACACGGGCGATTTCATCATGCTTCAGCATCTGCTTTTGGTCGGTCCGGACGATCAGCCCTTCATCGTCAAGCACTGGCGCCAGGACTGGCGCTATGAGCCGAGCCGTGTGCTGGCCTTCCAGGGCCATGACGAATGGGCGATGGAAGACGTGTCGGTCGCGGATCGTGCGGGCGCCTGGTCACAATCCGTCTACCAGGTCGATGACAGCCCGCGTTACGCAGCCGTCGCGCGGTGGCAACACGATGAGGATGCCTCGACGTGGGAACCGCCGGTCTCCTGGCGTCCCTTACCGCGACGCGATGACACCACGCGTGATGATTACGACATGATCGCTGCCGTGAACCGGCATACCGTGACCGAGTGGGGCTGGATCCACGAACAGGACAATTCCAAGATTGCCCTGCGCGACGGAGAGCAGCGTGAGCTGGTCCGCGAAATCGGCGTGAACACCTATACCCGCACCGATCTCGCTCGTGATGATGCGGCCCATTCTTACTGGGAAGCCACGGCTGATTACTGGGCGCTCGTGCGTGGGCGTTTCAATACGCTCGAAGCCGAAGCCAATCGTTTCCACATCGAAGATGATGCCGAGGGCACGCTGCTCTACGGACCGGTTCTTGAGGCCGGCCAGCGCATTCTTTTCGGCATGTCGGACACCAAGACCGCCTGGGCCGATGCACAGGCCTATCTCGACAGCCAGATCACCATCCAGGACTGATCGGCAGACAAGCTCCTGCACGGCCCCTTCCCAGGGGGGCTGTGCCGCAGGGGGCGGGTGTTAAGCGCAAACTCGGCACTCGTCCCCTGTGAACTTGCATTGAAACCGATGTGGTCAGCGCTGACCGTATCGACGTTTCGCGCCGAAGATCACACCGATCATGATCAGGTAGATCGCAAGGCGCAGCAGCACGACAACCCCGCCGCGCTCGTCGAGGCGTGCGAAGGCGAAGTCGAAGGCGAAATCGGCCGGCACGCCGGTCGCGATGCGATAGAAGAAGGGTGCAATGGCATCCAGCAGGAAGGCAATTGCGGCGGCGCCGGGCAATTGCGGCCATTTGCGCATGATCAGTGCCGCCACCAGCGACAGGACCACGATCAGCCACCAGTCGTAAGGCGTGAACGCGTTGGCGAGACGGTCACCCATTGAATCGTACATAACTACAGCGCTCCCCAGCGCGACTTGTCCCCGGGGATGAGTTTACGCGGCTTCCTTGCCGCGCGCGAGTGTTCCCGCAAGCGTCTGGAAATCCTTGGCCGCATCGCAATCCGGCGCCCGCACGGCAACGGCGGTCTGGTTCCGGATGGCTGCCGGCACTGTGGCATCCTGACGGATCACCCCGGCGAGGGTGGGTGTGAAGCTCAGGAAGGACTCGCAGGTCTTCCGGAAAGCCCCGAAGGCTTCATGAGCTGCATCGAGATTCGGTGCGTTATTGATCACGACGAGCGGCGAGGCGCCGTCATCATGCAGGCGCAGCGTCTTCACGAAGGCATAGGCGTCGGTCAGCGAGGTCGGCTCGTCATTGATCACGATGATCACGTCATCGGCGGTCAGCGCCAGGCGGACCGTGGATTTGTCGGCGCCGGCTGCCAGATCGAGGATGGCGCGGTCATAGGACAGGGCGAGGGCGGCAACACCACTGGCCAGCTTGGTCAGGCCGGGCCCGGACAGATTGGCCAGCGCGCCAGAACCCGACCGGCCGGAGATGACGTCGAAGCCGCCGCGCTCGTGAATGCCGCCGATTGCCGGCGATACCGCATCCTTCAGCTTGACCTTGCCATTGATGACGCTGGTGATGTCGGCCTTGGGCGTGATGCCCAGCTGGACATCGATATTGGCCATGCCCAGATCGCCGTCGACCAGTAGAACCTGCTCGCCCATCATCGAGAGGGCGCGTGACATGCCGATCGACAGGGTCGTCTTGCCGACACCGCCCTTGCCGGAAGCGATGGCGAGAATGCGTCCCGCGGAACGGTGATCAGGGGCTGATGCCAGTCTCATTGATAGGTCTCACGGGGTTTCGGCGCACTGTCATCCATCAGGGCGCGCGCAATGCGCAGCGGCGTGGCCGGGGCCAGTCCGCTGCCAATGAAGGGGGTGTCTGAAATCTGGGCGAAAGCCAGGCCTGTCTCGCCAACGCCGAGAATGGCGCCGAGACGGCGGGCGCAGTCCAGTTTCACGGGAATACAGCGTCCGGCTCCGATCGAGGCGAAGAGTGAGGCGGCGTCCTCGGCGTCTTCCGGTGTCAGGCCGGCGTCGAAGACATAGACAATCTCGGCATCCGCTGCGTCGGCAAAGGCCAGCGTCATGTCGAGGTCGTCGAGCTCGAACGGGTTGGCGGCCGGACTGTCGATCAGGACCGGCCCGGTCAGTTTGGCGATCGTGTCGGCCATTTCGCGCGGATCGTCGACGGCGATGAAACCGGCACCCATTTTCTGGGCCAGATCCTGCAGGCGCGCATCGGCGCCGGCGCGTTCACCGTCACAGGAAATCAGGGTCGGCGTGGCACCGGCGGCCACGCAGCGCGCTGCGGTCTTGGCGAGCGCCGAGGTCTTGCCCACGCCGGGCGTTCCGGCGAACAGGATCGGGAATTCGGGAACCGCCGGGATCGGCAGGAAGGAGTAGCGCGCCTCGATGGCATGGGCGAGCCGGGCAATCGCTTCACCGTCGGACAGGTCTTGTGCCGACTTCATCAGCGCCTGTGCGGCAATGCCGGGCGAGCGGTGATAACCCAGCGCGCGCAGCATGCGGTTCATCTGCTGGTCTTCGAGATCACCGCGTTCGATCTCGGCTTCCTCGGCCAGACGTTCCGAGCGCTCGCGCACCTGTTCGTCCGCCTCGACCCGGTGATCCGCCTCGGTGGCAGCGCGCACCTGGACGCCGCCTTCCGGTGCATCGGTCGTGGCGATGATGACGGCGTCGGGACCCATGTCGCGACGCACGTCAGACATCGCTTGAGTCAGAGTCTCGGCGGTGTAGGTCTTCAGGCGCATAGAGGGCTCATCACCGTAAAACTAGTCGTTATCAGCCGACATGGCCCAGAGTGTTCAGACGCGCGCTCGGATGGATTTCATTCTGAGACATGACCGTCGTCTGGGGACGGAAACGCTCAACCAGCGAACGCACATACGGACGAATCAGTGGGCTCGTCAGCAGTACAGGTACATGACCCTGTGCCCCAGCGGTTTCAAAACCGTTTCTAACGGCATCCACAAATTCGTGCAGTTTGGTCGGGGCGAGGGCGAGCTGTTTGCGGTCGCCTTCACCAATCAGGCTCTCATGGAAGGCTTGTTCCCATTGCGGCGAAAGGGCCAGGACCGGCAGATTGCCGTCCAGCGCCTGGTTGAAGTGGCAGATCTGGCGGGCGAGACGGCCGCGCACATGTTCCACGATGGCGTCGAGGTGCGAAGTTGTGGCGCTGGCTTCGGCGATGCCCTCGATGATGGTCGGCAGGTCTCGGATCGAGATGCGTTCCTTGATCAGTGATTGCAGCACGCGCTGGATACCGGCGCGGCTGATCTGGGCCGGTGCGATGTCCTCGACCAGTTTCTTGTGTTCCTTGGAGAGCTTGTCGATCAGCTTCTCGACCTCGGCGTAGGAGAGGAGGTCCGACATGTTGTCGCGCAGGATCTCGGTCAGATGAGTCACCAGGACGGCCGCCGGTTCCACGATGGTGTAGCCGCGGAAGGTGGCTTCCTCGCGGGCGGCCTCGTCGATCCAGGTGGCGGGCAGGCCGAAGGCCGGCTCTTTCACATGATCGCCGGGCATATCGATCTGCATGCCGGCCGGATCCATGACCAGGAGCTTGCCCAGTTGCAGATCGCCCTTGCCGGCATCGAGTTCCTTCACCCGGATACCGTACTCGGTGTGACCGAGCTGCATGTTGTCGACGATGCGGACCGCCGGAGTGACGAAGCCCATCTCCTGCGCCAGCGAGCGGCGCAGGGCACGGATCTGGTCGGTCAGCTTCCGGCCTTCCACATCATTGATCAGCGGCAGCAGACCGTAGCCGAGCTCGATCTTGAGCTCGTCCATGGCGAGGCTTTCCTCGATCGGCGCTTCGGCATCAGTCGGGGTCTCTTCTTCAGTCTCGGCTATCGCTTCGGCGGCTTCTGCTGCCGCTCGTTCCGCAACGGCATTCCTGTTGAACCAGGCGAGCGCACCGGCGCCCGCGCCCATCATGGCGAAGGGGATGAAGGGCATGCCCGGCAGGACGCCGACCATGAAGGCCACGCCCGATACCAGCCCAAGGCCCGTCGGGTTCGCGGTCAGCTGGCCGAAGACGGCCTTGTCGGCCTCGCCCTCGACACCGGCCTTGGAGACCAGCAGGCCCGCGGCGACCGAGATAATCAGGGCCGGGATCTGCGAGACCAGGCCGTCACCAATGGTCAGGGCGGAATAGGAGGTTGCGGCGTCGCCGAAGCTCATGCCGGATTGCGCCACACCGATAATGATGCCGCCGATCAGATTGATCCCGGTGATCATCAGGCCGGCCATGGCATCGCCGCGCACGAATTTGGAGGCACCATCCATGGCGCCGAAGAAATTGCTCTCGCCCTCGAGAGACTTGCGGCGCTCGCGGGCCTCGTCCTCGGTGATCAGTCCGGCGGACAGATCGGCGTCGATCGCCATCTGTTTGCCGGGCATGGCATCGAGGGTGAAACGGGCGGCGACTTCGGCGATACGGCCGGAACCCTTGGTGATCACGACGAAATTCACGATCACAAGGATGGCGAACACGATCACGCCGATGACGACATTGCCCTGCATGACAAAACCGCCGAAGGCCTCAATCACCTGGCCCGCCGCGTCCGTGCCCTCATGCCCCTTTGAAAGGATAAGGCGGGTGGAGGCGATGTTCAGACCCAGCCGGAGCAGGGTCGTAATCAGCAGCACGGCCGGAAAAGCCGAGAATTCCAGCGGTTTCTTGATGAAGAGCGCCGTCATCAGGACGAGCACGGAGAGCGAGATCGATGTGGCCAGCGAGAGGTCCAGAAGGACACTCGGCATGGGCAGCATCAGCATCACTAGGATGCCGAGAATACCCACGGCCAGCGCGACATCACCCTTGAGGACGCGGTTCAGGAAATCCTGAAAGCTGAAGCCACCGCCGGCGGCGGGGCCTGGAGAAGAGGCGGGCGTGTCGACCAAGATCTAGCTCGTCAGGTTCAGGCGGCGGAAACACCCGGGGCGGGCTGGTTCGGAGCGGGGATGCTGACACCCTGTTCGGAGTAGAGTTTCAGCTTGTTCCGCAGAGTCCGGATGGAGATGCCGAGAATGTTTGCGGCATGTGTCCGGTTGCCCAGGCACTGGTCCAGCGTGTCCAGGATGAGTTCCTGCTCGACCTCGGCGACCGTGCGGCCGACCATGGCGCGCTGCACCTGATCTGCGGCGTCGGCGGCGTGACGAGTCACGCTCGAGGCGGTGCCCGTGAAGGCCGAACCGTCCGGCATGCGGATCGCGTCCGGGCAGATTTCCCGGCCGGAGGCCAGCAAAACGGCGCGGTGCATGGCGTTTTCCAATTCCCGCACATTGCCCGTCCATTCGCGCGCCAGGAGCTGGGTCTTGGCCGTGTCGGCGATCGGGCGGAGGTCGATCTGGTTGGCGTCCGAATATTTGCGCACGAAGTGCTCGGCGAGCGCGAGGATGTCGGCCGGGCGCTCGCGCAGCGGCGGCAGTGCCAGGTTCACGACATTCAGGCGGAAGAGCAGGTCCTCTCGGAAGGCGCCGTCGGCAACAGCCTTGCGGAGATCGCGGTTCGACGTGGCCAGGATGCGGATATTGACCTTAACCGGGGCAGAGCCACCGACGCGGTCGATTTCACGTTCCTGGATGGCGCGCAGGAGTTTGGCCTGGAGACGGATATCCATTTCGGAAATCTCGTCCAGCAGCAGCGTGCCGCCATCGGCTTCCTCGAACTTGCCGACCCGGCGGGCGACCGCGCCGGTGAAGGCGCCCTTCTCGTGACCGAAGAGTTCGGATTCCAGCAGGTTTTCCGGGATCGCGGCACAATTGACCGAGACGAACGGGGCCGAGGCGCGCTTCGACTTGTTGTGGACGTAGCGGGCCATCACTTCCTTACCGGCACCGCTTTCACCCGTGATCAGCACGGATGCGTCGGAAGCGGCGATACGGTCGGCGAGCTGGATGACGGACTGCATGGACGGATCGCGCGCGATCATCGGCCGTTCGTCGTCGGCGACGGCCTCGAGCACAGCAGCGATCAGGTCTGCGTCCGGTGGCAGCGGGATGAATTCCTTCGCCCCGGCACGGATGGCGGCCGCGGCCGCTTCCGGCCGGACATTCACGCCGCAGGCAACGACCGGAACGGTGATCCGCTCCATTTCGTTCGACGCAATGAGCGACTGGACGTCCAGATTGAGGTCGACCATGAGCAGGTCGGCTCCCCGTCCGGCACGAAGGTGCGCGGTGGCCTGTTCGATCGTGTCCACCTGGGACACCTTGGCTCCGCGATCCATCGCGATCTTGGTGGCGGTATGCATTTGCCCGCCGAGGCTTCCGACGATTAGCACTCGCATGGCGTCTGCTCCCTTTCTCTAACCTGTCTCCGGACCCGCTAAGCGGTGTCCCCGTCCTTGATGATTTCCGTCATGGTCACGCCGAGCCGGTCGTCGACAACGACGACTTCGCCACGAGCGACCAGTCGGTTATTCACATAAATATCAATAGCTTCGCCGATTTTTCGGTCGAGCTCGACAACCGATCCGGCTGTCAGCTTCAGAAGCGAATTCACATCGATCAGCGCCTTGCCGAGCACGGCGGACACGTTGACGGGAACCTCGAAGACCGGCGCCAGGTCGGCGGCCGCCTTCTCTTCCTCTTCCATCATCGCATCGGCGGGCAGGGCCTCTTCCGGCTGCTCGACCGGAACCGGCGCCGTTTCCTCGCCGTCGAATTCCGGCAGATCGAAATTATTGTCGTCACCCATATCGGGCCTCCTTACGCTGCCGACTGGCCGGCAGCCGTGTCATCCGCCTGCTGGGCGGGAATTTCTTCTTCAAGCGGCGCGGTGTTCAGCCAGCGCTCGACGATTTCATTGAGGCGCGCCTCGATTTCGGTGGCAGAGCGCTCGATCGCGCCCGCGCCCCATTCCAGGCGCACATCGGCATGCATCATGCCGTCCTCGCCGCGAACCATGATCGCGCCGTCAAAACCGGCATCACGCGCGGTCTTTTCGAGACGCCCAGCGAGTTCCTCGACCAGTTCCGGATTGCAGCGGACCGAGAGTTTCGGCTCGGCGCGCAGGTCGGCGACTGCCTCGGCAGCCAGCTGGTCGATCGTTTCCAGCGGATAGGACTCGAGAGCGGCCCCGGCGATCTTGCGGGCGGCGGCAATGGCCAGCACGGCGGCGCTCTGGCGGAGCGCCTCGGATTCACCAGCCAAGCGGGCGAGGATCAGCTGCATCTGCGAGGCGACGGCCTGCAGTGCGTCAGCACAGCGGCCTTCTTCCATCTCGCGGCCTTCCTCCACACCCCACATGCGTGCGGCATCGACATCGTCCTGGGTGAAGAAGCGCTTGTAGCTCTCACCCTCACGGAGGATTTCGCCGTTCTCGTCGAACTCGGTATCGAAATCGAATTTCATCGGTTTCATGGCGACATCCATCCCTAGTAGATCAGCTCGTCATCGGACCCGCCGTCGGCGAGCATGATTTCGCCCTTGGCCGCGAGGTCCTTGGCCATGGCAACGATGCTTTGCTGTGCTGTATCCACATCCTTGAGCCGGACCGGGCCCATGGACGCCATGTCTTCGCGCATGATCTTGGCGGCGCGTTCGGACATGTTGGAGAAGAAGAGGTCGCGCAGACTGTCCGACGCGCCCTTGAGCGCCAGGCCCATCTGGTCCTTGTCGATCGCCCGCATCAGGGTCTGAATACCGCCCGGGTCGAGCTTGGACAGGTCCTCGAAGACGAACATCAGGGCCCGGATCTTCTCGGCGCTGTCGCGATTGCGCTCTTCCAGCGCCGCGAGGAAACGGTTTTCCGTCTGGCGATCGAAATTGTTGAAGATATTGGCCATCATCTCGTGGCTGTCATGCTTGGCCGTGCGCGCGAGGTTGGACATGAATTCGGTGCGCAATGTCTCCTCGATCTTGTCGAGAATCTCGCGTTGGACCGGTTCCATGCGCAGCATGCGCGTCACGACTTCCATGGCGAAATCTTCCGGCAGCGCGCCCAGGACGCGGCTGGCATGGTCGGACTTCACCTTGGACAGGACGACGGCGACGGTCTGCGGGTATTCATTCTTGAGATAATTGGCGAGGACGACCTCGTTCACATTACCCAGCTTGTCCCACATGGTCCGGCCGGCGGGACCGCGCAGCTCTTCCATGATGGTCTCGACCTTCTCCCCCGGGAGGAAGGAGGTGAGCAGGCGCTGGGTGGCTTCGAACGAACCCATCAGCGATCCGGTGGAGGACATCTGGCCGACAAAGTCGACAATCAGCTTCTCGACGGCGGTGGCGGAGACCGTGCCGAGATTGGACATGGCGGAAGAAACGTCGCGAATCTCTTCTTCGTCGAGATGTTCCCAGAGCCCATGTGTCTCTTCGCCGAGAGCGAGCAGGATGACTGCTGCCTTCTCCGGGCCGCTCATCTTTGAAGGATCTTCGATCGCGCGTTTGCGGTCAGCAGACATGGGCGTTATCCCTCATGCAGCCAGGTGCGGAGGATGGAAATGGATTCCTCCGGGTGTTGATCGACAATGCTGGCCACTTTTTTCACCGATGAGGCTTTCACCTGGCCATCGATTTTCGCGATATCGATTCCGTCGCTCGCGCCGCCGGTCGGTTCGGGCAGGGCGACCGGATTGTCGCCGCCCGATGAGGGCAGGGCGGTCGGAACAGCGGCGCCTTCAAGACCGGCCGGAGCGGGTGCGCCGGCACCGGCCAGGGCCAGGCCCTGCGGTACGGCGGCAGCGCCGCTGGCACCTTTCACCAGCGGACGGGCAACCAGGAAGATCACCAGGACTGAGGTGATCAGCAGGACCAGGATCTCGGCCGCGCGCATGATGTCATTCTTCGTGAAGTTGAAACCGCCGGCTGCCTCGCTGCCGAGCAGCGGATCGGTGCGGGCGAATTCGAACTGGCTGACTGTCAGCATGTCCTGGCGGCCGCCTTCCACATTCACATAACCCATGGCCGAACGGACGAGGGCCTCGATGCGCTGGATTTCCTCGGCCGGGCGTTCGGCCCAGCTCGTGGTGCCGTCCTCGTTCAGGGTGACGATTCCGTCGACCGCTACAGCGACGGACAGACGTTCAACGGCGCCGGCCTCGATGATCTGCGTACGCGTCGTGCTGGAGATCGCGTATTCGACATTGTCCGTCGACTGTTCGCGCGTGGAGGGCTGTGCGCTGCCTTCGCCGTCGCCGCCAGCTGCATCGGGCAGGTTCTCCGAAGCGGAGACGCGCGAGGTGGAGTTGAAGTCGCGAGAGCTCTCCTCGCCGCGATTGCGCGAGCGCAGGACCTGGCCTTCCGGGTCGAACTCCTCGGAGCTCATGGTCACGCTCTGGCGGTTGAGTTCGGCCGACACCTGGACGCTGGCGGAACCGGATCCGACGACATCCTCGACGATGCGCAGGATACGGTCGCGCAGCTGGGTCTCGATGGCGTTGCGGCGCTCGTCCATGGCGAGGCTGGTGGCGCTGTCATCGTCCGAGGCGCTGGCCAGCATGCGGCCCATATTGTCGGCGATGGAGATATTGTTGACTTCGAGCCCGGCACCGCTGGCGACCAGATTGCGGATCACGCGGATCTGCTCCGAGCTCAGGCGGCCGCGCGCGTGGATGGTGACGGCGGCGGTCGGATCCTGGCGGTCGCGCTCGAAGACACGGCGTTCCGGGATGTTCAGGTGAACGCGGGCAGTTCGAATGAAGTCGAGTGACTGGATGGTCCGGGCCATCTCGCCCTCTAGGGCGCGCTTGGCGTTGATATTCTGGACGAAACTCGTCTGGCCCAGGGATTCAGAACGGTCGAAGATCTCGTAGCCGACCGAAGCGCCGACAAGAGGTCCGCCATCGGCGACCAGGATACGGGCATCATCAACCCGATCACCGTCGACATAGATCGCGGTGCCGCCATTGGCGATTTCATACTGGATATTGTTCTGGTCGAGCACCTGGACTGTTTCGGCCACGACTGCCGGTTCCAGGTTTGCATAGAGCAGGGTCTGGCTGCCGCCGCCGATTGCGCCGGAGAAATACATCAATGCCGCTGCGACACCGGCGGCAAGGCCGAAGATCGCAGTCAGGCGGCCCGCACCAAATGCTCTGAACTGATCAAGTAACGCGTTCACGTGAGATCCTGCCAATATTTGCTCGCGCTGCTTCGCGAAGCACTGGGCAGAATTTTCCTACCGCGCTCGTAAACGAGACTTTAATGCCGGCGTATACGTGATGATTTCCAGCGGGAAAACCCGCTAGAGCGTTGAAAAGACAATAGCAAAAATAAATGCAATCGAGCGGCGGCCCAGGGGGGAGGCCGCCGCTCTGTTAGCGCTTGGTCAGGGGATAGCGCTAGCGGTATTGCTGGACACGCGTGGTGCGAAGACCCGCGAGCCCGTGTTTATCGATGGAGCGTTGCCAGCCCAGAAACTCTTCGACGGTCAGCGTGTAGCGCTGACAAGCCTCTTCCAGTGAGAGCAAACCCCCGCGCACGGCAGCGACAACTTCCGCCTTGCGCCGTACCACCCAGCGATGGGTATCCGGCTTGGGAAGGTCCGCAAGCGTGAGCGGGCTACCATCCGGCCCAATGACATAATTCTCTTTTTTGAGGCGCGGCTGCATGTCCGTGTTCCCCGTTCTTCTTATTGTTAGTGAGCACACCCTAGCGCACGGGCTTTAACATGACGCTAAACCACGGGGTAAATTTGGCTTTAACGCTGTCGGGAAAATTTGCATTGAATTATGCAATTACGGCGGGTTCTGAAGGCAAGAAAAAAGGCCCTGCCGATGGTGGGCAGGGCCTTCAGTAAACGAAGCGTGTGGGTAGTGATTAGCGCTTCATTCGGATCGCTTCATCCAGCATCTCGTCGGCGGTGGTGATGATTTTCGACGACGCCGAATAGGCCCGCTGGGTGGTGATGAGGCCGGTGAACTCCGTGGCGAGATCGACATTGGAGTTTTCCAGCGTCGAGGCTGCCACGCTGCCCGCGGCACCCAGGCCTGGCGCGTTCAGGGTGAAGGCACCGGAGTCCGGCGTCACCGTGTAGGAACCGCCCGACTGTGCTTCCAGCCCGTCCGGATTGACGAAGGTCGCGATCGGCACCTGGTAGATCTTGCGGACGATGCCGTTGGTGAATTTTGCGAACACGAAACCGCTGTCATCGATATCCACGCCGGCGAAGTTACCGAACGCGGAACCGTTCACATTGGTGGACAGGAGAGCCGAGGGGCTGTCGAACTGGGTGAAACCGCCCGGCGCGGTCGGCGAACCGAAATCCAGCGTGATGGTCTGCGCGTCGACAC
Organism: uncultured Maricaulis sp.; assembly: GCA_965228215.1. GTDB lineage: Bacteria > Pseudomonadota > Alphaproteobacteria > Caulobacterales > Maricaulaceae > Maricaulis. The sequence continues at coordinate 2,006,547 of OZ245800.1, forward strand.
CGGTTGCCGTGCCCCATTTGAATGCGCTGGCGCCCGGAGCCGCGGAATTGGCGGCCAGGAAGCTGAGCGATGTCGGCAGAGTGGAGGCTGTCGTGTCGATACGGCCCTGGGCGTCGAACGCCAGGATGCCCGTCGCGACCTGGCCGTTCACGAGTGGTGCACCGACATCGACGTCGGACGCCGGCGTCATATGCAGTTCAGCGTGCCACTGGTTAGGCGTCGAGCTCTTGAGCAGCGAGAACGTGACCGTGCGGATGCCGCCCTGGGAGTCGTAGATCGGGATGGAACGCTGGAAGTCCGGCGTCACCGTGCCCGAAGCCATGTTGGTGGCTGCAGCGCCTGCAGCGTAGGTCGCCTCGGCTGCGGAGACCGTCTGGCTAGCCAGAAGATTGGCGTTCACGCCGATCGAGGTCGTGGCCTCGGCCGCACCACCGATCGAGGACAGGTTGATCGTCTGCAGGGCATTGAGGTCGGACGGGTTGGTCGTCACGCTGCCATCGGCCGCAACCGGCCAGCCGGCGAGATACTTGCCGGCATCATTGCGGAGATAACCCGCGGCGTCCGACGAGAAACGGCCGGCCCGCGTGAAGGAGACCGGATCGGCGGATGTTGCTGTGGCTGCGTCCCGGACGACGAAGAAACCATTGCCCGAGATCGCCAGGTCGGTCGGTGAGGATCCGGCAGTCAGAAGGCCGGATTCGCTGATCGAAAGGCGCGAAACGGCGTTTACGCCGGCGGCGGTATAGGCCGTCGAGGCGCCGCGGCTTTCATACATCGGCGTGAAGACGGCGTTGGCGCGCTTGTAGCCCACCGTGTTGACGTTCGCGATATTGTCCGAGATCGCGGACAGGGCGGATGAATTGGCTTTCAGACCGGAAGCGCCGGCCAACAATGCGGAATTGATGCTCATCGCATGCTCCTTGCATTTTTATCGTGTGGGAGCTTTCTGCTTGCGAATGATACCCGGTCGTCATTCTGACAGTCCGGGGTCGGGCCGGCGGCCCGCGAATTAGCTGCTCGACACCTCGCGCAGCGAGCGGATGGACGTCAGCGGCACGCGCACGCCGCCCATCTCTACAATCACTTCCGATCCGGACAGGTCGATGCCGGTCACGGGTGCGGAAGCCTGAATGTCTGCATTGATCGTCTCGCCGTCTGTATCGACCGAGAGAACTTCCAGCGTGTAGACGCCATCGGGCAGTTGAGACCCGTTGGCGTCCTTGCCATCCCAGGCAACGGCATGGGTTCCGGTCGAACGCTCGCCGTCGAGGCGGGCAACGACGCGGCCATCCGCATCCTTGATGACCAGGCCCGTATTCTCCGCATCACGCGGCAACACGTACTGCCATTGTGCACGGCCATTCGACAGGGCGGCATCTGGCGTCGCCGCCGTCGCTTCCCGGCCGATATAGCCAACCGACGCGCTCTGCGCGGCGGCGGATTGAAGAAGCAGAAGATTTTCCAGATTCTGGTTCTGGGCGATCTGCTGTTCAACGCTCGAGAAATCCACGAGCTGATTGACGAATTGCGTGGAGTCCAATGGATCCAGCGGGTCCTGGTTCTTCATCTGCTCGGTGAGCAGGGTCAGGAACATCTCGAAATTATCGGCCAGGCTGGTCTGCGAATTCTGCAGGGCCGGGCTGGCGGCATTGGCGCCATTGAGTGCGCTTACTTCAGTCATGCGCAGCCTCCTAAGCCATGACGTTGACGCGATCGCGTCCTGTCAGGAGAAATCCGTACGCCGATACCGGCGGCTGATCCGTGCCCGCGTCATCCAGCAGGATGTCGTCGGTCTCGGCATAAACATTCATCACGCCCGCGCTCGACTCATCCGCAAAGCCGGACGGGTCATTGTCTTCGGCGAGCTGGAAGCTCAGCCCGTCATCGTCGAGGTCGAGCCCGGCCTCGCTGAGTGCGCGGGCCAGGTCCTTGGCCGATCGCTGCAATTCCGCGAGGGTTTCCTGGCGTTCGGCACTGAGAATGGCCTGGACGCGCTGGTCGGGCATGAGTTCGAGACGCACATCGACACGGCCGAGTTCGGCAGGGTCCAGGCGGATGTCGAAGACCCGGCTGCCCGCATCAAAGCGGCGCGTGATCTGGGCGGCGAGCTGTTGGGCCGATTGCGGTGTGAAACGCGGTGTCGTCTGGGCCGAGCGTTCAATATTGGCCTGCAGGTTCGGCTGGGTCAGGCGAAGCTCGGCATCGCTGCGGAAGGGCAGGGCCGGTTCCGCGGCGGGTTGCCGGGCCAGGCCGCCGTCGAGAGCCGGCTGTGATGCCGGTGCGGGCGGTTGCTGTGCCTTGGGCAGAGTATTCTGGAGTTCGCTGGCGGGCTGGACCGTGTCAGGCGTGGCGTTTGCCGGCTGGAAACCCGCCGCGCTGCCAGCTGCGGGCGTGCCGCCGGCGATGGCGGGTTTGGCGGCGCTCGTCGATTTGCCGTTCGTACCGGGCTGGTTCTTGCTGCCTTCGGGCCGCGTCTGGCCTGCAGCGATCGATACGGTCTGTGCATCAAGCGCGCTGTTTTCGGCAGACTTCAGGGCCGGAGCGGGGTTGGCGACGTTCAACGGCGAGGCCTCTGCGGGCTTTGCGAGCGGCAACACACTACCGGCCGGCGTCTGGCCCTGCGGTTCGGAGATCTGGATGCCAGGAACCGGCTTGCCGGTCATGGCTTTCGCACCCGTATCCGCGATCTGCGTCTGCGGTACCGATTTGGTGGCCGCGTCTGCCGGGATCGCCGGGTCCGCGACCATTTTTGACGGCACGGGCTTGCCGCCCGCCTGTATTTGCGGATCGACCGGGCCTTGCGGCTGCCTTGTGGCGCTATCACCAAGCCCGGCAGGTGCCGCACCCGGTGCGAGGGAGGGGTTGGCTGCGGCCGGGTCGGGCCGTTGCGCCGATACATCGAGCTGGGTGAGCGCTGCTGCGCCTGTCGAGGCCCCAGCCTGGCCATTACCCGAACCGGTACTGGTCGTATTCGTGGCCGTCGTGATCTCGCCGGCTGCGGCGGCTTCCAGTCCGGTCTCACCGGCTTCGCGCGCGGAGCCTTGGTTTTCGGCCGCGTTCGTACCGGCCGTCGCCTTGCCGCCCTGGCTGCGGGCCATGATCAGGTTGAAACTGTCGCCGGAATTATCCCGGGCCGCACTCGCCGAACGACCAGCCGCATCCGGGGCCGGTCCGGAGGCTTGTCCGGGAAGAAACGCTGTACTCACTTGTGCCGGCTGCATGGCCCACCTGTTCTTGTACTCGCCGACGGACTGCTCCGCGGGTCGACAGATCTGGCGCAAGCTACGTGCCAAGAAGAGAGTAACGTAAGTCGTTGAAATAAAAGCATTAAACTCTTGGTAAGAAGTGAAAATCCGACCCTGGTGGGCGGATATTTCCCAGCACCCGGCGGAAGCTGCCGGGCTTGCTTCGCGGACCGCGGTCAGTCCCGGTCGGCGCCTCGCGCGCGCGGGCCCGTGCCCGCCCCGCGCGGCCAGAAACGCCGTCTGCAGGCAGGACGGAATTCCGGAAAATCGGCGCCCCGGACCACGCCCCTGGCACGGGTCTGTGAAAACTGGCCCGCCCCTTGCGATTAACCAAGTGAGCCCACGGGTCGGTCCCGTCGGCGGAGAAATGATGAAACGTATGATTAGCGCAGGAAAAACAGTCAGATACGCCTATGAAAGTGCAGCGCCGACCCGGTCTGGCAGCGGCATTCGTCTGGGCAAGGCTTGCCGGACTCCCGGCAGAATCCGCCGCCTGACTGGTATTTTGACGTCCTGCGGCATGCGCCAGACGAGGAGCGCCTCATGTCTCTGAGCGGTGTTCTTGGAAATGCCCTGTCGGGTCTGAATGCGAGCCAGGCCGGTCTGCGGACCGCGTCAAACAATGTCGCCAACGTCAACACGCCCGGCTATGCCCGCACCACACCCAATCTGCAGTCGCGCAATGTCAACGGCTCGGCCATGGGTGTCGAAGTCACCGGCATTACCCGTGTCGTCGACAAATTCCTGCAAGCCGCCTCGCTGCGAGCCATCAGCAATGCCGGTGCCGCGGAAGTGCGCGCCGGGGCGCTGGACCGCCTGCAATCGCAATTCGGCGGACTTGATGATGCCGGTTCGCTCTTCTCGCGCCTCAACAAGGGCTTTTCCGGCCTGTCCCAGGCCAGTGTTGATCCGACCCTGTCCGTCTCGCGGCTTTCCGCTGCTGCCGACCTGCAATCCTTCTTCGACGAGGCGGAGCGTCTGTCGATCGAGATCCGGGGCCAGCGCCTGGAAGTCGATTCGAAGATCAATTCGACCCTGCAGCGTTCGAACGAGATCCTGAACGAGCTGTTCGAGCTCAACGCCAATGTCCAGAACCTGTCCTCGGCAGGTGGTGACACGTCGGGCGCGGCCAATCGCCAGTCCGAACTGCTCGACGAGCTGGCGGATTATCTCGACATCAACGCGGCGACGCAGGCTGATGGACGCGTGGTCGTCCGGACGGGTGACGGCGTCCTGCTGCTGGATAACTTCCCGGTCGACCTGCAATACCAGCCGGCCGGCACGGGTGCCTACTCGATCACCTATGGCCGGATCTATGCCCAGCCGCCCAAGGGAGGCGCCGCGCAGGAGCTGGACGGTCATGTCATGGGCGGCGAATTGCGCGCCCTCCTGGACTTGCGTGACACGGACCTGCCGCAGGTCGCCGAGGAGTTGTCCGAACTGGCGTCCGGTGTCGCGGATGCGCTGAACAAGGCGCATTCCAATTCCACGACCTATCCGGCTCCGAACCAGCTCATCGGTCGCAATACCGGTCTGGACGTCAATGACCTGCACAATTTCACGGGCCAGACCACGATTGCCGTTACCGGCAATGACGGCACGCTGGTCCGCCGCATCGATGTGGACTTCACCGCCCAGACCCTGTCGGTGAATGGCGGGGCCGCGACAGGGATCGGCAATACGGTCGGCACGTTCGCGTCGGCGCTTTCGACCGCGCTGGGTGCCGACGGTACGGCCGGTTTCAGCAATGGCGTGTTCAACATCACCGCCAGCAATGCCAATAACGGCATCGCCACACTGCAGGACACGACCACGCCGTCGGATCGCGGCGGCCGCGGTTTCGCGCATTTCTTCGGTCTCAACAATATCATCGACTCGACGCGCCCCGGCTTTTTCGAAACCGGCATGACCGGCGCCGAATGGCATGGTTTCGCCGCCGGTTCGTCGATGACATTCCGCGTCGAGGCGTCGAATGGTTCGACGGCGGGCACGATCAGCATTCCGATGGTCGCCGGCCAGACCTTCAACGACATCATCAATGACCTGAACAATGCCACGACAGGTCTGGGCCGCTATGCGACCACCAGCCTGGACGCGAATGGCAGCCTGCAGATCACGCCGAATGCCGGTTATGAGGGGTACAAGATCGATCTGGTGTCGGACACGACCCAGCGCTCGGGATCTTCAATGTCTTTCTCCGACCTCTTCGGTGTCGGCCTGCAGGCCCGCGGTGGCCGCGCCGAGATCTACGAAGTCAATCAGGCCATCCGTACCAATGCCAGCCGCATGTCGCTGGCCATGCTGGACGTGACGGCGATCGGCGCTGCAACGCCGACCGCTATCGGTGCCGTCGTGTTGACCTCGGGTGATGCCCGCGGCGGCCAGGCACTGCAGGCCGCGCAGTTCAACAATCAGAGTTTTGCTGCAGCGGGAACGCTGTCGGCGGCATCCAGCTCGCTGCAGGATTATTCCGCGCGATTTGCCGGCAATGTCGGTGCCCGTGCTGCGCGCGCGGAAAGCGAAAGCGGTTCTGCCGAAGTGCTGATGGAAACGGCGCAGCAGAAGCGAACGAATGTCGAGGGGGTCAATCTGGACGAGGAACTGGCAGCGATGACGCTCTACCAGCAGTCCTACAATGCGTCCGCCCGCATGCTGCAGGCGGCCAAGGAAATGACCGATACCTTGATGAATATCGTCTAGGAGGCGTTTGAAACATGCCGCGTATTTCGACCTTCGGCGCCAGCCAGTCCGCCCTGATGGATCTCATGCGGGCACAGCGCAATGTGTTTGATGCCCAGAAGCAATTGACGACGGGCAAGCAGGCAACCGATCTCAAAGGTATCGGTCACCAGGCCGAGACCCTGTCGGCGGCACGCGCCGCCAGCGACCGGGCAGCTACCTATGAGGAAGCCGGTATCCGCGCCCAGGCTCGCCTGGAGGCGCAGGATGTTGCGCTGGGACGCCTGTCGGATGCCGCTGGCGAGGTCCGCCTGGCCGTCACGTCGATGGACGGTGCCTTCCTGATGCAGAAGCTGAACGACGCTTTCTACCAGGTGAAAGTGGCACTTGAGACCAAGCATGCCGGTGCCTTCATCTTCGGTGGCACGCGGTCGGACGTGAATCCGGTCAATATCGAGAATCTCAATGATCTCGTGGCTCTGCCGAGCTCGAATGACGTCTTTCAGAACTCGACCCGCCGGCCCCAGGTCCAGCTCGACCAGAATATCGCCGTGGATGTCGGCATGCTGGCTAGCGATGTGGGCGGCGAGATCATGGCGTCGTTCAAGCGTATCGCCGACCAGAATGCGGTGACGCCGTTCGGCAATCCGCTCACGGCGGCCCAGCAGACCTTCCTGCAGGGCGAGGTCCAGACCATCATCACTGCGGTCGAGAACATTACCGGCAAGCAGGGCGTCAATGGTTCCAGCCTCGCCAATGTCGAAACCCTGGTGCAGAGCCACAAGGACCGCCAGGTCTTCCTCAAGCGCATGATCGGTTCGATGGAGGATGTGGACATGGCCGATGCAGCGACGCGTTTCCAGCAAGCCCAGACCGCCGTTGATGTCGCGGCCCGGACCTTCTCCGCGCTCAACCAGGTCTCGCTGCTGCCCTTCCTGAGATAAGCGATCTCTTTCCAGATCAGGGGCTTTCCCCTATATACCCGCCTCCTTTTCCGTTTGCTGCGGGCCTTGACCCCGCTGGAGGCGAGTGATGACGCATACTGTTTCCGGCCGCGCCGATGCGCGTGTCGATGATCTCCTGTCCGATCTGAACCTGTCCGGCGATCCGCTGGGCCTGGGCGGCAATCCCGCCGACCACCGCGTGGTCGTGGCCATGTCGGGCGGGGTGGATTCCTCCGTCACGGCGGCGCTGCTGCACCATCTGGGATATGATGTCGTAGGTGTGACCTTGCAGCTCTACGACCATGGTGCCGCGATCCAGAAGAAGGGCGCCTGTTGCGCCGGCCAGGACATCTATGACGCCAAGCGTGTCGCCGAGGAATGCGGGTTCAAGCACTATGTGCTCGATTATGAGAGCCGTTTCCGCGAGGCCGTGATCGAGGAATTCGCCGATACCTATCTGGCGGGTTTCACCCCGATCCCCTGCGTGCGCTGCAACCAGACCGTCAAATTCGCCGATCTGCTGGAAACCGCGCGCCAGCTGGGTGCCGAATGCATGGCCACGGGTCATTACATCCAGCGTGTCGAGGGCGAGGAGGGACCGGAACTGCGCCGTGCTGCAGATCCGGGCAAGGACCAGTCCTATTTCCTGTTCGCGACCACGCATGAACAGCTGGACTTCCTGCGCTTCCCGCTGGGCCATCTCAACAAGGATCAGACCCGTCAGCTCGCCGAAGCCTTCGGTCTCATTGTGGCCGACAAGCCGGACAGCCAGGACATCTGTTTCGTGCCCGAGGGCCGCTACGTCGACATCGTCGAGAAGATCCGCCCGGGAGCCTCTCGCCCCGGCGAGATCGTGCATGTCGATGGCCGGGTCCTGGGCCGGCATGACGGCGTTATCCGCTACACGGTGGGGCAGCGCCGTGGCCTGGGCATCGCGGCCGGCGATCCGCTTTACGTGGTGCGCCTGGATGCCGAGGCGGCGCAGGTCATCGTCGGCCCGCGAGACGCCCTGGCGGTTGACCGCATCAAGCTGAAGGACGTGAACTGGCTGGGTGATGAAACCCTGTCAGACGGCGCGCCCGTGCGCGTGAAAGTCCGCTCGACCCGTCCGCCGGTTCCGGCAGCTCTGTCCATCGAGGATGGTGAAGTCGGCGTCGTCCTGGCCGAAGGCGAGGAAGGCGTGGCTCCGGGCCAGGCCTGCGTCTTCTATTCGGTCGACAATGTAGACCGCGTCCTCGGCGGCGGCTGGATCGCGTCGACGCGCGGGCAGGGCAGTTCGGGCGGTGGCGTGCGCTTGATCGGTTAGGAAGCGCTTGTCGGCCCGGCCCGGTGCCGACTATCCTCCGCGCATGATCCGCGCCCTGCTTGTATTCCTGTTCCTGGCCATTTTCACCCAAGGCCCGGCCCACGCCCAGATCCCGCCGCTGGATCCGGAGGGGGCCGAGCGCCAGGCGGCGCCCTATCTGGAACGCTGTGACCAGGGCGAGCCCTATGCGTGTGAATACGCACTGGCCGTGATCAAGCGGAATGACCGGACCTTCTGGCAGAGCGAGCGTTATGTTGCCCTGTCCACCCAGGCCTGCGAGGCCGGGTCCAGCCGGTCGTGCTGGAATTTCGAATGGCAAGGTGTGGGCGGTGTGCTTAACCCGGTCCGGCGTGACAGCGAGCGCTATCTGCCGATCGCCACGACAGGCTGTGACAATGGCAGTGCGCTGGCGTGCTGGCAGGCCGGTGATGTCCGCCGCATCCTCGGACGCTATTCCGAGAGCGAGATCCTCGACTTCTTCGTCCGGTCCTGCGAGGGCGGGTATGCCGATGGTTGCGAGGAAGCGGCCGCGATGCAGACCGCGCTGGGGCGCGATGCTTCCCGGGCCTCGATCCGCGCCTGTTACGGAACGGCCGTGGGCGTCCAGGGCAAGCTGGCGTCGTGCGAGCGTGGCTGCGAGGCTGGTGATGCGCGCTCCTGCCACGAGGCGGGAATTATCCTTGGCCGAGGGCGCGACGGTATCACCCCGGTCGCGCTGGATGCTGATCGTGCGGAGGCGCTTTTCGCGCAGGCCTGCCATGCGGGGCACGAACCTGCCTGCACGGCCCGGCCGGGTGACTAGGCCGGAACCGTCAGACCTTTCCAGCTGATCACGACGATCCAATGCATTAAGACTGCGGGCCAGATTGAGCCGGACCGGCGATAGCTGATCATGCAGATGAGGCCGAGACCGCCGGCAATCGAAAGGAAAGCCGGATCGAGAAAGACCGGCTGTGCGAACGGCAGACCCAGCCAGACCTGCAGTGGGTGCCAGATCACGAACAGGGCGATGGCGGCAAGGTCCGCAAGGCGGGCAGGAAGGCCCAGAGCGCGTCCGCACCATGGCAGCGAGACGCGAAAAACCAGCTCCTCTGCGAGTGCCGGAACCAGCAAAGCCACCAGGGCGGTGACCATGAATGGCAGGTGTTCATCGGTGAGGGCGATGTTGATCAGTCCGCTGCCGAGCCCCAAATAAACGGCAAGAAGCCCGAAAACGCCAAGCAGGAGAAGGCTTTCGCCCCAGGCGCGAATTCCCGGCCGGGTCGTCAGTGCCGATGCTGCATGTGCGAAAAAGCTTGACGCGGTGCCGCATGTTTTCATCATGCGCGCCAGATTATCCGTGAACTCAATTCCGCCAAGGTGGAATTCAAGGAGACATAAGATGAGCGCACAAGAGGATCCGATCGTCATCGTCGGCATGGCCCGCACCCCTATGGGTGGCCTGCTGGGCGAGCTGGGAACGCAATCGGCCAATGAGCTGGGTGCCGTTGCCGTCAAGGCCGCGATGGAAGAAGCCGGTGTTGCCGGTGATGATGTCGACCAGATCCTGATGGGCAATGTGCTGATGGCCGGACAGGGCCAGGCTCCGGGCCGCCAGGCGGCGATCAAGGCAGGCCTGCCGAAATCGGTCGAGGCCACGACGCTCAACAAGATGTGCGGATCCGGCATGCAGGCCGCGATCATGGGCCGCGCCGCCATCATGGCTGGCGATGCCGACATCATCATCGCGGGCGGCATGGAGAGCATGACCCAGGCGCCGCACATGATGCCGTCGCACCGCGGAGGCTTCAAATACGGCCACGACACGATCAAGGACCACATGGCCCAGGACGGTCTGGAAGACGCCTATGAGAAGAAGCCGATGGGCGGCTATGCCGACATGATCGCCGAGGAACACCAGTTCACGCGCGAACAGCAGGACGCCTACGCCCTCGAGACCCTGGCCCGTGCCCAGCGCGCGACCGAAGAAGGTGATTTCAAGCGCGAGATCACGCCGGTCACGATCAAGACCCGCAAGGGCGAAGTCACTGTCGACACCGATGAGCTGCCGCGCAAGGCCATGCCGGACAAGATCCCGAACCTGCGCCCGGCCTTCTCCAAGGACGGTACGGTGACGGCCGCCAACGCCTCGGCCATCTCCGATGGCGCAGCGGCCCTGGTCCTGATGCGCGAGAGCGAAGCCGATCGCCGCGGTCTCAAGCCGCTGGCCAAGATCGTCGCCACGGCAGCCCACGCGCATGAGCCGGCCTATTTCACGACCGCTCCGGTTCCGGCGATGCGCAAAGTTGTCGAGCGCGCCGGCTGGACGACGGATGATGTCGAGCTCTGGGAGATCAATGAAGCCTTCGCGGTCGTGCCGATGATCGCCATGAAGGAACTCGGCATTTCCCACGACAAGGTGAATGTGAATGGCGGCGCCTGTGCCCTCGGTCACCCGATCGGTGCATCGGGTGCCCGCATCATGGTGACGCTGCTCTCCGCCATGGAAAAGCACGGCAAGACCAAGGGTGTTGCCTCGCTCTGCATCGGTGGCGGCGAAGCGACGGCTGTTGCCCTGGAACGCGTCCAGTAAGCGTTTCAACGATTGCGGATACAAAGAGGGCGGTGCCGATGGCGCCGCCCTTTTTTGTTCCAACTAGCCCTCGTCCAGGCTCAGGCCTTCACCGCGCAGCAGACGGGTCAGCATGTAGATCAGCAGGCCGATCGGCCCGAAGACGAAGCTGAAAAAGAGAGCGGGCAGGATCAGCAGGTGCGGAATACTGCGCCGCCGAGCATCACGTGCGATCCAGGCGCCCACGAAAAGATCAAAGACGAGAAAGTGCGACCAGCCCGTGATGATTCCATTCGGATGGTCGAACAGGCTCATGACTGCGCCGAGGCTCGACATGCCGGCTCCGGGATCGGACACGCCGAACACCAGCGCCGCGCCCAGTGATGTCACATAGATCAGGCCGAAAGCGAACGGGTAGAGGCCGGAATGCACGAGTTTCCGGGTGATGCCCGCAGCGGGCAGGAAAATGAGGAGCGCCCAGGCCGGGACGACCAGGGCATTGATCAGGAGATAGAGTGTCTCCCAGCTCATCTAGCCCTCGATATGGGCCAACGGGAGACCGGTATTGTCCTTGACGTGGCGGATCTGCACGGAAGTACGGAAATCGCCAATCACGTCGAGCGGGATCATCCGGTCGGAGATGAATTCGTTGTAGGCGTCGATATCCGGAGCCACGACCTTGATCAGGTAGTCGTAGGGGCCAGTCATCGTGCAGGCATCGATCACTTCCGGGAAGCTCTGGATCGCGTCCTCGAACTTCACGTAGTTAGCCTTGCGGGCCGGCGAGATCTTCACTTCGAGGAAGGCCGTGAAGGACAAGCCGATTGCCCGACGGTCCAGCTGGACCGAGCGGCGCTTGATGATGCCTTCCGTCTCCAGGCGGCGGATACGGCGCCAGCAGGGAGACGGCGTGAGGCCGACAATATCGGCAATATCGGCGACGGAACGGCCTGCATCTTCCTGCAGGGCTTCAAGAATGCGGACGTCTATCGCGTCGAGGTGTGCGGACATTTTTTCCTCAAATCAGGTATTTCGGGGAAATTAGTCCAATCTTGGCCCAAAGCGAACCCGGAAATGGCACCCACTTGCAACGCTGGACAAGCCCCTCTCATCCGCGTTAGACGCCCCTCGCGCGCGGTGTAATCGCCGGGTGCACCTTCCCGGCACGACCTGCCGCTGTCAGATACGAGAGCTCATGGCCCAGACCGAACCCCGTTTCCATGTTCCCGCGCCGCACGTGCGGCCCGGCGATACGCCCGACTTCTCCCATATCGAGATCCCGCCGGCCGGCGAGGCCAAACGCCCCGACCCGTCGGTTGAAGGACATGAGACGAAGGATCTGGCATTCGGCCTGGTTCGCGTCCTCGATCATAACCACCAGGCCGTGGGTGAGTGGGATCCGGAACTGGACGGCGAGGTTCTGCGCGAAGGTCTCAAGCACATGGTGCTGACGCGGATCTATGACGACCGCATGCAGAAGCTCCAGCGCCAGGGCAAGATGAGTTTCTACATGAAGTCCACGGGCGAGGAGGCGGTTGCCGTCGCCGGCGCCATGGCTCTGAAATTCGAGGACATGGTGTTCCCGTCCTATCGCCAGCAAGGGATTTTGTTTGCCCGCGGCCGGGACATCGTGGACATGATGTGCCACTGCATCTCCAACAGCCGCGACAATCTGAAAGGCCGCCAGCTGCCGGTGCACTACACCTGGGTCGAGGGCAATTTCTTCTCGATCTCGGGTAATCTGGCCACGCAATTTCCGCAGGCTGTCGGTTATGCCATGGCTTGCCGCTACAAGGGCGAGGACCAGGTGGTCTCGACCTGGATCGGCGATGGTTCGACAGCCGAAGGCGATTTCCACGGCGCCATGGTGCTGGCATCGACCTACAAGGCGCCGGTGATCCTCAATGTCGTGAATAATCAGTGGGCCATCTCGACCTTTCAGGGCATTGCCGGCGGTGAGGCCGACACGTTTGCCCAGAAGGGCCTCGGCTACGGCATTGCCTCCCTGCGGGTCGACGGCAATGACTTCCTGGCCGTCTACGCCGCCACGCAATGGGCCGCCGAGCGCGCCCGGGCCGGTCATGGCGCCACGCTGATCGAAACCTATACCTATCGCGCTGATGCGCACTCCACGTCGGACGATCCGTCTGGCTACCGCCCCAAGGCGGAAGGTGATGCCTGGCCGCTGGGCGATCCGATCGAGCGCCTGAAACAGCATCTCATCGGCAAGGGCGAATGGGACGAGGAGCGCCATGCCGAGCTCGAGAAAGAGCTCAATGAACGGGTGATCGCCTCCTACAAGGAAGCCGAGAGCCACGGCACGCTGCATGACGGACCGCTCTCGCCGGTCGAGTCGATCTTCGAGGATGTCTATGCCGAGCAGGACTGGCGCCTGCGTCGCCAGCGCCAGGATCTGGGAGTTTAGATCATGACCAAGATGAACATGATCCAGGCCCTCAATTCGGCCATGGACAACATGATGGAACGCGATCCCAGCGTGCTCGCCTTTGGTGAGGATGCGGGCTATTTCGGCGGCGTCTTCCGCGTGACGGCAGGCCTGCAGGAAAAATACGGCCTTGATCGCTGTTTCGACGCCCCGATCAATGAAGCCGCCATTGCGGCGATGTCGATCGGCATGGCGGCCAAGGGGCTCAAGCCCGTCGCTGAAATCCAGTTCGCCGACTACATCTTCCCGGCGATCGACCAGATCGTCTCGGAAATGTCGCGCCTGCGTTACCGCACGGCCGGCCAGTTCACCTGTCCGGTTGTGGTCCGTACGCCCTGTGGTGGCGGTATCCGCGGCGGCCAGACCCACTCCATGAGCCCGGAAGCCTTCTTCACGCAGGTGCCGGGCCTGCAAGTGGTGATGCCGTCCAATCCGTATGACGCGAAGGGTCTCCTGATCGCCGCCATCGAGAGCGAGGATCCGGTGATCTTTTTCGAGCCGAAACGTCTCTACAACGGCCCGTTTGATGGTAACCCGTCCAAGGCGCTGGAGGCCTGGGGCAATCATGCCGGCGGCGACGTGCCGGAGGATTACTACACCTGCGAGATTGGCAAGGCCGAGATCGTGCGTGAAGGTTCCGATGTCTCGATCATCACCTACGGCACGCTGGTCCATGTCGCGAAGGCTGCCGCCGAAGCGGAAGGCATTGACGCCGAGATCATCGATCTCAAGACGCTGGTGCCCTACGATATCGACACGATTTCCCGGTCGGTGAACAAGACCGGTCGCTGTATCGTTGCCCAGGAAGCCCCGCGTACGTCGGGCTTTGCCGGTGAGCTGGCTGCGCAAATCCAGGAAGAATGCTTCTTCGCCCTGGAAGCACCGATCCAGCGCGTCACCGGTTGGGATACGCCGTATCCGCACGCGCATGAATGGTCCTACTTCCCGGGCCCGCAGCGTTTCATCAATGCCATTCGCGAAGTCCTGGAGGCCTGATCCATGAGCGAATACCGCTATAAAATGCCCGATGTCGGCGAGGGGATCGTCGAGGCGGAAATCGTGGAATGGCACGTCAAGGAAGGTGACACCGTCACCGAGGACCAGCACGTCCTGGACGTGATGACCGACAAGGCCACCGTCGAGATTCCCTGCGCCGTGAACGGCACCGTGACCAAGCTGGTCGGCGAGCCGGGCGAGGTGATCGCCGTCGGAACCCAGATCATGTTCATCGCGGTTGATGGCGAGGTTCCGGCTGAAGACGAGGCGCCTGCCAAGGAAGACGCCAAGTCCGAGAACAAGCCGGCCGAGAAGGCCGCGCCCAAGGAAGAACCGAAACCGGCGCCTGCCAAGCCGGCCCCGGCCGCTGCTCCGGTCGCTTCGCGTCCGGCGGGCGAGCGTCCGCTGGCCAGCCCGGCCGTGCGCCAGCGTGCCTTGGACGCCGAGATCGATCTCGGCACGGTCGCCGGCTCTGGCCCTGCAGGTCGTGTCACGCACCAGGATCTGGATGATTTCATCGCCTCGGGTGGCCGTGCAGTTGCCCGCTCCGGTGGCGGGGGTGCCACGCGCGCCCCGCGTACGGGCGTGACGGAAGAGAAGATCATTGGTCTGCGCCGTCGTATCTCCGAGAACATGTCCCACGCCCAGCGCACCATTCCGGACATCGCCTATGTCGAGGAAATCGACGTCACGGCGCTGGAAGAACTGCGCGCGCATCTCAACAAGACCAAGTCGGATGACCAAGCCAAGCTGACCTTCATCCCCTTCCTGGTCATGGCGCTGGCGAAGGCCCTGCCGGAAACACCGCAGGCCAATGCGCATTTCGACGGCGAGAACATGCTGCTCACCAAGCATGACGGCGTGCATTGCGGCGTGGCTGCGGCAACGCCGAACGGTCTCATGGTGCCGGTGATCAAGCACGCCGAAAGCCTGGATGTCTGGCAGATCGCGGCCGAGCTGAAACGTCTCGGTTCAGCGGCCAAGGATGGCAAGGCGACCAAGGACGAGCTGTCCGGCTCCACCATCACCATCACCTCGCTGGGGGCGATCGGTGGTCTGGTGACCACGCCGATCCTCAACGCGCCGGAAGTCTCCATCATCGGCGTGAACAAGATGCAGACCCTGCCGCGCTACAATGCCGACGGCCAAGTCGTGCCGCGCAAGGTGCTGAACCTGTCGAGCTGTTTCGACCACCGCATTGTCGACGGTTATGACGCCGCCATGCTGATCCAGCGCGTGAAAGGCTTCCTGGAGAATCCGGCAACGCTCTTCATGTGATCAAGTCGGGTCGAAATGGGTATTACGAAGATTTCGCCGCGCTCACACAGCGCGGCGTTTTCTTTTTGAGCACAGTCCTCTATACCCAATGTCACCAATGGTGACATAAGAAGGTTGGGTCGATGGATATCTTTGAAATGATCAAGCAGCACATGACCGATAATGTGCCCTTTGCCGGGTATACGGGCGTGGTGCTGGAAGAGATCTCGCCGGAGCGCGGCGTGGCTTCGCTGGCCAAGCGGGGTGAGGTCGAGAACCACATTCAGACCATGCACGCTGGCGCGATGTTCACGCTGGGCGAGGCGGCGTCGGGCGCGGCGCTGGGCGGCGTACTGGCGGATCAATTGCTGGTCGCACGGCCGGTCGCTGCGAATGCGTCGATCAAGTATGTGAAGACGGCGAAGACCGATCTCACCGCGACGGCCATCGCGAGCATGCCGGCCGCCGAGGCGCTGCAGACACTCAATGATGAGGGCAAGGTGATGTTCGACATCAATGTCGATATCCGCGATGCCGAGGAGAATACCTGCGCCGAGATGACGGTCGCCTGGCACGTCAAGAAGCTGGGCTAGGTGGCGCGCCGCTACCATCACGGCGACGTACGCAGTGAGGCCATCGCTGCCGCCCTGGCGCTCTGCGAGGAGGCGGGGCCGGATGCCGTGACGATGCGTGCCGTGGCGGGCAAGGTGGGCGTGGATCACCGCGCGATCTACCGGCATTTCGCCGATCGGGACCGGCTCCTGGCCGAGGTCGCGGCATTGGGATATGCGGACCTGCTGGCCGCTCTGGAAGAGGGCGGCTGCGACCCGGGTCTGCAGGCAGATTTTGCGGCCTCGATCCGGTTCGCGCTCGCCAGACCGCGCCTCTACGCGCTGATGCTGTCCCGGCCGCGCTACGTCATGTTCGATGATGGCGAGCTGGAGGGGGCGTTGCGGGCATTGCTCGAGCGGCTCATGCGATCGGCGGAAGAGGCATTGGGCGAGGGTGCCAGACCGGCCCGGTGTCGAGATCTCGTCTTTTCGGCGCTCGGGGCGAGTTACGGTCTCGTCAGCCTGGCCTCGACCATGACGTTGGCGCCGCGCTCACCGGCGGAGCTGGAAAGCTTCCTCGTGGACCAGGTCAGCGGGGTTATCGAGGGTCAGGTCATGCGGATGCGGCAAGCATCGGACTGACCGTCGGAACGCGGCACAAGCGCGCCGGGACAGGTTTCCGTCTGATCCCGGTTCAGATTGCGGCGAGCCTATGCAAGGGTGCTTGCATGACACAGACAAGCAAGGAGCAGGACGCAGAGACGCGGTTGCGCCATTTCGAGCAATATGCGCTCGAGGAGTCGAATATCCGCGCGTCGCTTTGGTTCCGGGTCGGGATCGCTGTCGGTGTCGCAGGCACCTTGCTGGTGCTCTACCTTCTGGGCTTTTTCAGCGGCTAGCCGTCAAGCGGCGGCACCTTGCCGAAAAATCCGACCACGCACATCACCTTGCCGTCCTCATCCGTCTGGCTGACGTCGAAGCCTTCCAGTAGCAGTTTGCCGTTCTGGTGGATGGCCCAGTGATAACGGTGGAAGCCGTGCTGGCTGTCGACACCGCTCTGCCGTGAATACACCGCACCGGGAATGCTGGCCTTCACATTGTGCACATTGGCCTCGAACCCGTCGATGCCAGTGACATCGATCGAAGGATCCACGAAACGCACATCGGGAGATAGGGCCTTGTCGAGATGGGCGCGCACCTTGGATGCGTCCGGCTCGTTCCATGCGGCCAGCATGTGGTTCAGGGAGTCAGGATGTTTGCTCATTCGCCGGGTTTACTCCGCCGGTTCGGGCTTTCGGACGCTCAACCGTGCCATCCAGTCCGGCACCGGCAGAGCATCATCACTGAGATGCTGGTGACTGTCGAACAGGAAATTGCCACTGCCATCATCGATCGGGTCGAGATGTTCGTCGAGGCTGCGCGGGCGCGTCGGATCGAACGCGAACGCCGGCGCTGTCATGCTGGCGCGATAGAAGAGATTTCGTAGCGAGATCCGGGACGGACGCTCGGACAGGCGCATGGCAAAGGGTTCGCCACCCTTGCGCCAATACATCACCAATTGGTGTTGCCAGGATTCCGGCACCTGGATTTGGCCGGAGCGATTAACAACGGGCTCATAGCCCGGTGGTTTCACCGTCATTATTCCCCCCATAACACCCGAGAAGCATGATGAGACCAAATGCGTCCCCTTGCAAGCTCAAACGGGGACAGAATTTCGCCTTCCAAGCGATCTTCCTGAGGCTCGGCTAGGTGACAAACCCATAAAAGGAAACAAGAATGCAGCCCGTTATCGCTGGGGGTGTTCATTCGCGCGCATTTCCTCTTCCTGACGCCGCATTTCGCGCCGGAAGACCTGTTCCGGATCGAGGGCTGGCAGCACATGCATGACCCCGGAATGGCGGGTGTCGTGCCGCCCGGCTTTCCGCTGGTCTTTCCGGTGCCGGGATTCCGGGATGAGGAAGTTGTCTCGGAGACCGAGGCCCTGCTCTCCGGCGAGACGGATTTCGCAATCGAGATGTTCGCCTGCCACGTACACGTGGAGGCCGGAACCGATGAAGTGCTGGAACTTCTCCGACCGGAACGCGGCGCCGGCCAGATTACGGCCCTGCACAAGAAGCTCTATTCCGGTGCCTTCCGCCCCTACTTGCCGGCAGGCATGCCCTACATGCCGGCGATCACGATCGGCCGGGGCGACGAGTTCGAAGCCGCGAACGCCCGCATGGAAGCACTCAACGAGACCGGATTGCGGATTCCCGGACGGGCGAACAAGGTCGAGGTCTATGCCTTCGGAGACGGTTCGGTGGATCGCCTGGCGGAGATTCCGCTGGCCTAGGCCTGCCTGGATCCGGCGCACAGATCGGGCACGGAGAACAAGGTCTTTCCCTTTTCGGGCGCAGCGTATAAATCCCTCCCAACATCACGCCGTCCGGCGCACTTTTTTCTGAGAGGCACACTCATGAAAACACGGTCTTGCCAGGTACTCGTCATCGGCGGGGGCCCGGGTGGCTATCCGGCCGCGATCCGCGCCGGCCAGCTGGGTCTAGACACGATCATCGTCGACAAGCACGGGCTCGGCGGCACTTGCCTCAACCGGGGCTGCATCCCGTCCAAGGCGATCATCCATGCCGCGACCAAGTATGAGCACATGGCGGCTCACGCGGACGGTGACGCGCTGGGCATTTCCCTGGCCGAGGCTCCCAAGCTGGACATGGGCAAGCTGATCGGCTGGAAGGACGGCATCGTCTCCAAGCTGACCGGTGGTGTCGGCCAGTTGCTGAAGGCCGCGGGTGCCGAACACATTGCCGGCTGGGCCAATTTTAAGAATGCCAAGACCTGCGTGGTCGACATGGAGGATGGCGAACAGGTCGAGATCACGGCCGAACACGTCATCCTGGCCACGGGTTCGGTCGAGGTTGAGCTTCCCTTCCTGCCCTTCGGCGACAATGTCATCGGTTCGACCGACGCGCTCGACCTGGCCGAGAAGCCCGAGAAACTCGTCGTGGTCGGCGCCGGTTATATCGGTCTGGAACTGGGTATCGCCTTCCGCAAGCTCGGCTCGGAAGTCACCTTCATCGAGGCGCTGGATCACATCCTGCCGCTCTACGACAAGGAGATCACCCGTCCGATCACGATGTGGCTGAAGAAGCACAAGGTCGCCGTGAACCTGTCGTGCAAGGCCAAGGGTGTGGTCGAGGAGAAGGGCAAGACCTTCCTCGAATACGAAGACAAGAAGGGCGAGATCCAGCGGGTCGAGGCCGACAAGATCCTCGTCGCCGTCGGCCGCAAGGCCTGCCTCGAGGGCTGGGGCGTCGAAAATATGGGCATCGACCTCGTCGACGGCCGATACATCAAGGTCGATGACCAGTGCCGTACGGGCATGCGCGATGTCTGGGCGATCGGCGATGTGGTTGGTGAACCCCTGCTGGCGCACAAGGCGACGGCTCAGGGCGAAATGGTTGCTGAACTGATCGCCGGTCACCGCCGCACCTTCGATCCGGTCTCCATCGCCGCGGTCTGCTTTACCGAGCCGGAAGTCGTGGGCGTCGGCCTCACGCCGGACGAGGCGAAGGCCAAGGGCGAGGACATCATCACCGGCAAATTCCCGCTGGCAGCCTCCGGTCGCTATCTCTCCATGGAAGCGGGCACGGATGGCGGTTTCGTCCGCGTGACAGCCCGCAAGTCGGATCATGTCGTCCTCGGCATTCACGCGGTGGGTACGCACGTGTCCGAACTCTCCGGGGAGTTCGCGCTGGCCATCGAGATGGGCGCCCGCCTGGAAGACATTGCCGGAACGATCCACGTGCACCCGACGCTGACGGAAGGTTTCGCGGAATCCGCACTGACGGCTCTGGGCCACCCGATCCACATCTCGGCGCCGAAGACGTAATCCGAGCCTTGTGGTGGCGATAGGACGGAAAGCCTGGCGTAACTGCCCGTATTGTGGCCACCACATAGGCTTGTTGGCGTCGTGGCATCCCGATCGGTGGAAACGCCTAGACTGTTCGAATTGTTCAAAGGAAGTACGAGTGATCCGTCCAAAGTGGGCATTGCTCGGGCTTATGCCAGCGATCCTGCTGTTGTCATCGGACCAAAATTCGGACCTCGTACGCTGGACGGGTTTCGTCGTTCTTGTCTCAGTTGGCTTCCTCTGCGATTTGCGGACGCGATATGTTCCGATCAGCAATTCGGAGCAGGAATCCAAATCGTAATCGCATACCCGCCATACACTTCCCTCGCGCGCGCACGCGCGTATGAAGACTCTCTGTGAGAGAGCGGAGGCCGGAATGAGTGAAACCCGACTGGGCCTGAAAGGCATTATCGAGGACCGGCCCCTGGCTCCGGGCGAGGGGATCGGCTGTATCGATCTCGAGACCGCACTGATGCGCCGCGTCGAGCCCCGGCCCGAGGATTTCGACGAGCTCGGTCACGTCAACAATGTCGTCTATCTGAAATGGGTGCAGGAGATGGCGGTGACGCACTGGCATCTGATCTCGCCGCAGGAGCAGGTGGATGGCGAGGTCTGGGTCGCGCTCAAGCACACCATCGAATACCGCGACGCCATCGAGCCCGGACAGATGGCCGAGATCCGCACCTGGCTGGGCAGTTACAAGGGCGCGCGTTTCAACCGGCATGTCGATATCCGCAAGCCGGGCGCGAAACGCTTCTCGGCCTACGCGGTGACGGAATGGTGCCGTCTCAACGCCCACACGCGCCGCCCCATGCGCATCGATGAGGCTGTTCTTGACCTCTTCGGAGTGCGTGGGCTGGTCTAGAGCCGCTGGTCGCTGCCGGCTTTTTCGGCGGCCTTGTTGAGCTGTTCGACGGTGCTGTCGTCCAGCGGGATGCCCTCGCGCTGGCGTTTACCGCGCCAGGCGCGTTCCGGATCGCCCGGATAGAGTACCGGGCTGTCCCAGTCCATGGGCGGCGAGGCGAGGGCGTAGTCGGCCATGGCCTCGACCTCCGCTTCCATCCAGTCATTGTCGCCGAAGGCTGCCGGATCGATCAGGATCGAGAACATGCCATTGCGGATTCCGCCCCGGCGGGGTGTCTCGGGCTGCATCGTGCCGCCGCGTGACAGCACACCGGCCAGCAATTCGCAGGCGAAGGCGAGTCCGTAACCCTTGTGCCGCGCCATCGGCAGGAGAGCGCCCTTGAGTTCGAAGCCCGCCATGCCGGAGGGGTCCGTGGTCGGCATGCCCATTTCATTGATCAGACTGCCGCGCGGCACCACCTGGCCCTTGTTGGCTGCGACCCGCACCTTGCCGAGGGCAATGCGGCTGGTGGCCATGTCGAGCACGAATTCAGGCCGTTTGCCGGTGGCCGGATAGGCGATGCAAACCGGATTGGTACCGAAACGGGCATCCGACCCGCGATACGGGGCGACCAGGGGCGCATGGTCCGTCACATTGACGAAATGCATCGAGACGAGGCCGGCCTGGGCGGCCTGTTCTGCAAAGGCACCGATCCGCCCGAGATGGTGCGCGTTCCCGATCGTCAGTGCGGCGAGACCGTTCTTCTTCGCCTTTTCTACAGCCTGGTCGATTGCCCGGTGGCCGGCTGATGCGCCCCAGCCGCCCTTGGCATCGATCTGGAGGATGACCGCAGTCTCGTTGATCACCGCATTCTTGGCGCGCAATTCCACCAGGCCTGTCTTCGCGTGCTGTACATAAGCCGGCAGGATGCCGATCCCGTGACTGTCATGCCCGGACAGGTTCGCGCCGAGCAGATGCGCGGACACGATCGCGGCGTCGGTATCCCGCGCGCCGGCGGATCTCAGAACATGATCGGTGAAGCTGTCGAGGACGGCGAGATCGAAGCGGCGGTCCGGCTGGTCAGTCAATGCGTGGGGCTCCGGGCAGGGGTCCATTCATCATGAAGCGGATCATCATGCATTTGAAGCAAGGGCTTAGCGAATAATTTACCCTAATTCGAGCGCCGATCTGTGCCAGCCTGACACAGAACCGGATTGCTTCAAATTTTATCATTTTAAGCTGTTGTTTTTATTGCGAAAAAAACTTCATCGATCCAGACAAAATTACCGGCCCATTTAAGCGTTTGGCAACCGGATTGCGGCATTGTTGTCGGCGTCGGACAACGAAGTCCGCGGGAGATCAATAAGCGTTCGAACACGGGGAATATCCCGGGCAGCGCAAGAAATACTGGATGAAGGGTATGTCGATGAAAACGACGGGTAAAATCATTCTGGCTGCGGCCATGTCTGCACTGGCTTTCACGGCTGCTCCTGCGGCGTTCGCCCAGGACCGTGAGCGTACGTCTGTAGAGGCTCCGGAGTATCCGCGTGGCGCTGAGCGTCGCGGTGTCGAGGGCTATGCAGTTGTCGAGTACACGGTTACGGCCGATGGCGAGATCGCCAACGCGACCGTGGTCGATGCTAATCCGGCTGGCGTGTTCGATCGTGCCGTCCTGCGCGCCATTGAAGGCTGGGCCTACGCCCCGGCTGCGGCTGAAACGCCGGGCATGCAGCAGCGCTTTGACTTTAGCCTCGGCGGCTAAACAGCACTGCAAGCATAAATAATACGAAAGAACTGAGCATCAGACTCAGTCGTCAAAACCAATAATAAGAATTCATTTACGGCGGCGCGCTAGCGTCGCCGTGATTTTATGTATGCGTGGCCATTAACCCTAACGAGGCCGTAACGATGAATTCTGTGCTCGCCCAATTTCTTGAGAAGACCTCAAGTATTCGAGTCCGGCTCCTGGCAGCCTTCGGCTTGACCTCTCTCATGACCCTGATCGCTGCGGTGGTCGGTGTCACCGGCTTCAACTCAACTGCGACCTCGGTCGAAGCGATTGCTGAAGAAGCCATCCCGCAAACCCTGACCGTTGACGCGCTCAGCGAAGGCAGCCGCACTCTGAGTGCGACGCTTGAAGGATTTGCCGGTTCCCAGACGGTCGAGGACCGACTTGCCTTCTATAACCGGGTCAATGAACTCAGCACGGAACTGAACGGCGATATCGAGGATCTGCGCGGCCTGACCTCTGCCGACGCCACCGCGACTCTCGCGGCAGACGTGGCAGCCCTGTCGGCCCAGGTCCAGGCCATGAACGACGTGGTCGAGCGTCGCCTGCGCCTGCGGGACCAGCGCTGGTACGTCACCAGCCAGGCCCGCGCGACGCGCACGGCGTTTGCCGACAGTGTCGAGGGTGCGCTCGATTCGAGTGACGAAGCTGATATCGAAAGCCTTCTGCGCTCGGTCCTCGCGGCCAACCAGATGATGATCCAGTACAATGAGGTCGATATCGCGGCGTCCGCCGACGAAGTCGACGCGATCTTCGACAATTATGATGAGGCCGTCGGCGAGCTCGACGTCAATCTGGCGATCCTGGGCGGCATCGTCACCGACGTCATGCGCACGCAGGCCAATCTCCTGATTGAATACGGTGATGGCGATCAGGGTGTGTTCGAGCTGCGCACGGCAGAACTCGCAACCGTGGCCGAGGCCGAAGCTGTCGTGGCCGAAGCCCGCGCGGCCGCAGAAACGCTCCTGATGCATGTCGCCGACTTCAAGGCCGATGTGCAGGAAGGCGTCGCCAGCGCAACGAACGCAGCCAATGCGGCTGTCGGCACCGGCCGGATCCTGCTGATCAGTATCGCCGCCATCGGCCTGGTGGTCGCCGGTGCGATTGCCTGGTTCTACGTCAACATGACGCTGCTCAAGCGCATCAGCGCCATGGCCCGCACCATGTCTGCGCTGGCCGAGGGCAATAGCGATGTGAATCTCGGCTTCACGCCGGGCCAGGACGAGATCGGCGACATGGCGCGCTCGGTGGATGTCTTCCGCCAGAACGCCATCGAGCGGGCTCGCCTGGAGGCAGAGACCGAAGAAGAGCGCCGTATGAAGGAAAAGCGTTCGGCCGCTGTAGAAAGCCTGATCCAGGCCTTCGACGACGCCGCGAATTCCGCGCTCAGCCAGGTTGGCGATGCCGCCAACCAGATGGAGACCTCGGCCCGGGCAATGAGCTCGACCGCCGCAGCCACGACCGGCAAATCCGCCGCTGTGGCCCAGGCCTCCGAAGGCGCTTCGCAGAATGTGCAGACCGTGGCCGCCGCCGCCGAGGAAATGGTGTCCTCGATCGGCGAGATCAGCCAGCAGATTGCACGCTCCACCGAGATCGCCGGCAGCGCGGTTGACCAAGTCGAGAAGACGAATGACGACGTCCAGCGTCTGGATGACGCCGCCAAGTCGATCGACGATATCGTCAACCTGATCAACGACATCGCGGAGCAGACCAATCTCCTGGCACTGAACGCCACGATTGAGGCGGCACGGGCAGGCGAGGCCGGCAAGGGCTTCGCGGTCGTGGCCTCTGAGGTCAAGGCGCTGGCCAGCCAGACGGGTAATGCGACGCAGAACATCTCCGAGCACATCTCGGGCATCCAGAGCGCCACGAATACGGCGGTCGAGGCCATGTCCTCCATCGGTGGAACCATCCACGAGATGAGCGAGATCGCGACGGCCATCGCTGCGGCGATGGAGGAACAGCGGGCGGCTGCGGGCGAGATCACCCGCTCTGCCCAGGAAGCTGCCGACGGTACCCGTGAGGTCTTCACCAACATCCAGGAAGTCGACCAGGCGACCTCGGAGACCGGTGAGAGCGCCGGCCAGGTTCTCGAAGCCTCGCTTGCGGTTTCCCGCCAGTCGGAAGAGCTCAAGACCTCGGTCGAGCAATTCCTCGACGAGGTGCGTTCGGCCTAGTCCGCACGCAACTGCCATCAAGCACCGCCCGCGGCTTGCCAGCCGCGGGCGGTTTGCGTATACGGCGTGCCTCCTCTGATGGAGATCGTGGCGAGGTAGCTCAGCTGGTTAGAGCGCACGACTCATAATCGTGAGGTCGAGAGTTCAAGTCTCTCCCTCGCCACCATTTTTCTCCATCTCCCTCCGGCCAGACCATGATGTGCTATCCTGCTCCCCAAGGGAGGCAGGCATGAACAGACGTGAATTGCTCACGGCAACGCTTGCGACCGGTGCCGCCATGGGCATGTCCGGCCGCTCAGACGCCGGTATTCGGAACATCAAGTGCGTGATCGTGGGGGACGGAGCGGTCGGGAAGACCTGTTCCCTGATCTCGTTCACCACCAACGCCTTTCCGGGCGAATACATCCCGACGGTTTTCGACAATTATTCGGCGACAATCATGCGGCACGAGCAACCGGTGCAGCTTGGCCTGTGGGATACCGCCGGCAGTGAGGACTATGACCGTTTAAGGCCTCTCTCCTATCCCGAGGCCGACGTCGTGGTCATTGCCTTCTCCGTGATCTCACCGACCACGTTCGACAATGTCCAGGCACGCTGGCTGCCGGAATTGCGCGAGCATATTCCCGACGTGCCGATGCTGCTGTCCGGATTCAAGGGCGATCTTCGCGGTCTCTCGGAGACCCGGCCCAATATCACGGAAGTGGATCCCGATGCGCCCCTGGAACTGGTGGAGGCGGAAGGCCTGGCGACCTATCGCGAATGTTCGGCCCTGACCCAGGAAGGCCTGGCCGAAAACTTCTACGCGGCCATTGATCTCGCCCTGGGCATCGATCCCGACGCCAGCCCGCTGGCAGGCCGATTGCGCCGGCCGCAAATCGATCGCGACCGCCTGATGGCGCCTCGGACACGGCCGCGCGTGCGACCGGGCTCCGGCGGCCCCTAGGAGTACTCATCGGAGTGCAATGCGCGGCGCAACGACGCGGCGTCTTGTCTGCGGCGATATCGCACATAGATCCAGCGCCTGCGACGTGGGATCTCCGCGCCGGTCTGAATGAGGCATCGGAACCAGCATGCGCCTGAACTTCACCAATCTGAGCTCGATTGTCGCCGTCGTGGTGGTGGTCGGCATGTGTATCGCCGCGATCGTCTTCGGGATCCAGGCGCTGCCGGAATACACCATGACACGTCATGGCTGGGTTGCTCTCTGGCTCGGAACCGGTCTGTCCGTGCTCGTGGGTGGCGGCCTGGCTGCGGTCCTGATCATCGGGCGCCGCCGGGGTTTCGACGAGGACGCGCACGAGATCTACAAGACCGTGGATCCTGCTGCCCAGGCCGGCGAGGCGCAGGGCGAACCACGCTGACCTGCATCTGGTCGGCGATTGCATGTTCCACACCCGGGCTGAACGCCCTATTCTAGCGTCTGTCGAAGTCAGCTCTGTCGAAGAGGTCATGGGCGAACAGGACAATTGGCTGGATGATGTCATGCGCGTCTTCGCCTGCCGCCAGGTGGACGGGGAAGCGGGTGCGCGTGCGCCGGTAACACGGCCGTCCCAGGTCATGCTCACCGAATTCCTGCGCACCGGTGTCGCGCGGCGGGATGCCCTGCGGGATCTGATTCAGGCCTTCCGTGACCGGCATATCGGCCAGGCCCTCGGACACATCCATCTCGCTCCGGCTGAAAACTGGACCGTCCAGCGCCTGGCGCGCGCCGTCGGCATGTCGCGCAGCGCCTTTGCGGAGCGTTTCCGGGAAATGACCGGAACCGGGCCTATGGGCTATCTGTCCGACTGGCGGCTTCAGAGGGCCCTGGCCCTGCTTGAACAGACCGATGACGCGATCCAGCAGATCGCCAATGTTGTCGGCTATCAGTCCGCTGCCTCTTTCACACGCGCCTTCGTCGGCAAGTTTGGACGCACGCCCAGCGCCATGCGACAGGCCGCGCTCGCCGTCTGATCAGGCGTTTGCCTGGACCTGGCGAAGTGCCGCCTTGCGGAATTCGGTCGGTGTACTTCCCGTGAGATCCTTGAAGGCCCGGTTGAACGGCGCGATCGAGCCATAGCCCATGTCCAGTGCGATGCTCAGGACCTGGACCCGCGCATTCTGCGGGTCCGCGAGGCTGCGCTGCGCATCGGCGATCCGGTACTGGTTGAGGAAGCTGGAGAAATTGCGCTGTCCCAGCCCCTGATTGATCAGCTTGCGCAGCCTGTGTTCCGGCGTCGCCAGCCGGTCTGCCAGGGCGCCCACGGTGAGATTGGGTTCGCGGTAGATACCGTCCGCCATCGCCTCCTCGAGCCGTTGGGCGAGCGCCTGGTCCTCCGGCGCGATGCCCGATTTATGGTCCGCGATCACCAGGGCGTTTGTAGGGGCGGGAGGCGCCGTGAAGAGGGTGTCGCGCACACGGCTCACCCAGACGCTGAAGACGAGGCTCAGCGCCAGCAGGATGCCGGCCTGGATCTGGAAGAGGATGTCGGGCATCGGACCGCCGGCGTAATTCACCTCCGCGGCAACAACGCCCATGCCTGTCAGTGCAACGAGCGCCGCCAGAACGACCCGGCAATTGCACCGGGTCTGGATCAGGTCGTCGCGCAGATCCTTGAGGCCCAGCAGCGCCGCATGCCCCATCATGAAGAGTGCGACCATCTGCCAGATGGTGAGGGAGGCCACGGCCATCTGCGATCCGGGCGGGCTGAGGAAATGCCAGGTCGAGAACACCGTGACCGCGACCAGCGGCATGAAACGCCACCAATGCCATCGGAAACGGTCATCGAACAGGGCTGTGGCGAACCACCAGAAGAAGACGGCAAGCGGTATGGCGAGGGCATTGAAGACATAGTTCAGCCAGCCGAGATGAGCGGCCAGGAAGTTGGATGACACCAGGGAATAGGCAGCAACGCCCAGCGCAAACAGGCAGCCGAGCCTCGCGGCCCAGCTGCCATTGCGGATTTCCAGGAATGTGATGGCGAGATGCAGGCTCAGGGCAGATGCACCGCCGCGCGCGAGCAGTTCGAATATCTCCGCCGACGTCATCTTGCGCCTGTCTCCCGTTCGTCAGTCGACCGTATTAGAGGCCTGATCGCCACGAACTGGCAATCCTTCGGCTTGCGCGGCCCGGAGTTCGGACACCAGGACCCGGTCATCGATCTGCGAGAGCGTGCGCTCGACCGTGTCGCGGACGCAATTGCGCTGCACGTTGGGGAGATGGGCGGCGTAGCGATTTTCCTGGCGGCATACCTGGTCGGCTGCTGCGTGGATCTGCTCATAGAGATGTTGCGCGGACACCGCGCGGCTGGGGTCCAGCGTGATCTGCGTCGAGGCAGGAGCGGTTTCGCCGGATGCGGTGCCCAGACTTGCAGCAGCGAGCAGGGCGACGGGGAGAAGATTGATCATGACGACCTCCGTTGGTTGGCGAGGTCAGAACACCCGTTTTGCCGGCGGTGGTCTTTTCAAAGCTGAAAACGCCTAGTCATTTTCAGATTCGATACTGATTTTCCGGATCGGAGCAGATGCCGCCCCGTCAGTCGCCGGGCGCCGACTGGGTCCGCACCCAGTCGAGGAATGTGTCCGCGCTGGCGTCCATATCGACCTCGAGGGCCAGGAAGCAGGGCTCGTCATAGGGATGAAGATCGACGAGGCGGGCCCGAAGCGCGTTGATCGCATTGCCACCGGCTTTCAGCACCATGGGTGTCTCTTCTGCCGTCTCGACCTTGCCCTGCCAGCGATAGACGCTCGTCATCGGTGCCAGGATATTGGTGCAGGCGCACAGTTTTTCCGTCACGAGCGTGGTCGCGGCTTCCAGCGCGGTCGGCCTGTCCGGCCATGTGGTGTAGATCCAGTAGACATTCTGCATGGCAATCCGGCCCCTGATCGCTGTATACGGGCGGGATGCAACACCCCACCGCGCAAGACTCCGCTCTCGTACTCTTCTCCGGCGGCCAGGATTCCGCAACCTGTCTGGCCTGGGCATTGTCGTCCTATGCACGCGTCGAGACTGTGGGCTTCGAGTATGGGCAGCGCCACGAGGTGGAGATGCAGGCCCGGCTGGATGTGCGGGAGGCGATGACGGGGCTGGATGCAGGATGGCGCGATCGTCTGGGCGAGGATTTCGTGGTCGACATCTCCGGCTATGGCGCAATCGCCGAGAGCGCGCTGACCGCTGACCGTGCCATCCGCATGGAAGAGAACGGCCTTCCCAGCACATTCGTCCCCGGGCGCAATCTGGTCTTTCTCACCATTGCATCAGCGCTCGCTTACCGGCGCGGGCATTCCGTCCTCGTCGGCGGGATGTGTGAGACGGATTACTCGGGCTACCCGGACTGCCGCCGCGATACGCTGGACGCGACCCAGGAAGCGCTCTCCCTTGGCTTGGACGAACGCTTGGTCATCGAGACGCCGCTGATGCAGCGCGACAAGGCCCAGACATGGGAACTCACCCGCGATTTGGGCGGAGCTGAACTCGTGGAACTGATCCGGACGCGCACGCATACCTGTTATCGCGGCACACGCGACGTGCTGCACGATTGGGGCTATGGCTGCGGTGATTGCCCGGCCTGTGACCTGCGGGAAAAGGGCTGGCAAGCCTGGCAGGAGGCAGGCGTGTCATGAGCTATTCGGTCAAGGAAGTCTTCATGACGGTCCAGGGCGAAGGCGGACAGGCTGGTCGCCCGGCAGTTTTCCTGCGCTTTGCCGGCTGTAATCTCTGGAGTGGCCGCGAAGAGGATCGTCACAAGGCCGTCTGCGATTTCTGCGATACCGATTTTGTCGGCATGGACGGGCCGGGCGGCGGTCGTTTTGCAGATGCAAACGCGCTCGCCGAGCACGTCGCCTCATACTGGCCGGGCGGCGGTCGTCCCCTGGTTGTCTGCACGGGCGGCGAGCCCCTGCTGCAGCTGGACGCAGTGCTGATCGAGGCGCTGCACGCCCGCGATTTCGACATCGCCGTGGAGACAAATGGTACCCTGCCGGCACCTGAAGGCCTGGACTGGATCACGGTAAGCCCGAAAGGCACGTCGGAAGTGGTGCTTCGCGAGGGCCATGAACTGAAACTGGTCTATCCGCAGGCCGGGCTCGATCCGGCCCGCTACGAGGACTGGAAATTCGAACGTTTCTCGCTTCAGCCCATGGATGGGCCACGCATGATGGAAAACGCCCAGGCGGCGTTCGAATACTGCACGGCCAATCCGAAATGGTCGCTCAGCCTGCAGACGCATAAATGGATCGGCGCGCCCTGAGGCGCGCGACCCTGCCGGTCAGCTCGGTCAGCTTCCCGGTTGAGGAGCCTGTCCCAGACTGTCCGCGACACTGTTGGCGAACCGGTCGAAGGTCAGCCTTGTATCCGTCCAGATGCCGTAGCTGGCATTCTCGTCGAGCCGATCATTGAACCAGGCATAGCTGAATGTCGCGATGACCGAGCCGTCACCGTCGACCAGCGAAGCGGTCAGTGACGCGCCGCCGGGGAATTGGTCGGAATAGTGCGCGCCCTCCAGATTGTTGATTTGATGCAGGGTGGGCCGATTGGGTGCCGCGTCGACAATGGTCACGTTCAACACGTTTTCCTGTGTCGACATGCCGTGCCAGTTCGACCGCGTCAGCGCTTCTTCCAGATTGTCCCTGAGATAACTGGCCAGTCGCCGCAATTCCTGCTGACCAAGACCTTCGGCCTTGTACATCATCGCACTGCTGAAATCGATGCGGCCGACGCCGATCGATTCCTCGGGTTCACCCTGGAAATTGGATTCAAATCCCTGAAGTGCGAGGGCAGGGGCGGACGCCAACATGAACACCAGAACAGCGATTAAACTACGCATGTCTTGTCTCCTCACCGGATATCTTCCGCACTAGAAGTATAGCACAAAAGTAAATCACAGGTGAGGTGGCGGAAGTGCAAATCCTCGAATACTGATTCTATACAATAATAAAAAAGTGAGTGTGATCTCGAAGGGTTGCAGTGATATCTTCGAGTTACTGGCGACTACCGCTCCAAAATGCCACAGGCAGCAACCATCTCGTCTTCCGAGTCCTGGAGGAAACGCGCGACACGCAGGATATCGGCCTGCGTATAGCCGCCCTCGCGGATCAGGCGGGTGATTTCGCCCTCCATTCCGGCCTGGTCGGTCGCAAAATGATAAATCCGGCCGACCACGTAGAAATCGCGGTAATCCAGCTGGGCGGACAGCCAGCCGGCGGTGCAGGCACAGGAGGGTTCCGGGTCCTGGAGGCGTTCATCGACCTGGGCCACGCAGGCCCGCACGATCTCGCGTGTCATGACCTGCCGCGATGGTGCATCCATCTGCTGCATCGCCATTCCCATGGCCGTCGCGGCCAGAATATCCAGACCAAGCATGGCGCCGATCCCCCGTTTCCCCCCTCAAATCATCACCATTGAGACGGTCCGAGTCCATCACAAACGCAAAAGGCACACCCGTCAGGATGTGCCTTGAGCATCTGCTTCGCCTGTTGGGCGAAAATATCAGGATCCGGTGTCGGATCCCTCGTCCAGACTGTCGGCAATCTGGTCGGCAAACCGGTTGAACACACGGCGTGTATCCGTCCAGGTCGAGTGTCCGACTGCATCGCGAATGCTGTGCGTCCGCCAGGTGTATTCAAACGTGTCGACCACCATCCCGCGCTCGTGAACGAGTTGGGCTTCCAGGCTGGCACCGCCAATCGACATGCTGGACATGTGAAGACCGCGACCCAGCTGCTGGGCCGTCGGCCGGTTCGGCCAGGCATCGACGATCTGGATGTTTAGCTCGAGATGGCTTTCGCCGAGCCGGTCACCGAGTTCGCGCTCTAGGCTGCGCTCGAGCATGCGGACGAGGCGGTCGAACTCGCGTTCGCCATATTCATCCGCCTTTTCCATCAGGGGTTCACCGATCGAGATATCTCCGATCTCGATGGTCTCTTGTGCCATGGCCGGTGAGGCCAGGGCAGCCAGTGATACGAGTGCGACAACACTGCGCAACATGGTGCGCCTCCTCTGCTGCTTCGTTTGTCCCTCAAGGGAAATATTAGCAGAGACCCGCCCGGCAAGTCAGGGGGGCGTATTTGTTTTTGCGATGAACAGTCCGTGATGGATCAATCGTCGTCGTCGTCATCATCGCCGGGCGTGACCGCATCAACAGCAGCTCCACCGACATTGATGGCGGTCTCGGCGACGGTTCCGACCGTTCCGATCGCGGTCTCCGTCACGAGCGCAGCGGCGCCGATGGCAAGACAGCCGGACAGGAGCGGGCTGAGGCAGAACAGGAAGGCGAACAGGCGAAGCCGTTTCATGTGTCTCTCCGGGAGTGGTTTGAAACGACTTCGCCAGAAACGCCTTGACGCTTCGTGAAGATCGGCTGTTACGGCGTGTCTACCATGACAATTTCCGCATCTTCGATCGCAGTCACGGTGATGACCGGATGGTCCTTGATCGCGGCGGCATCGCGGGCATCCAGCTCGATCTCGTCGACTTTCACCTTGCCGGCAGCCGAAACGAGATAGGCGTGGCGGCCACTCGTCAGCTCGTATTGGGCGGACTGGCCCGCCTTGAGCGTTGCTCCGAGCACACGGGCATTCTGCCGGATCATGAGACCGCCATCGGCGTCCGGATTGCCCGAGGCGAGAACAATGAAATTGCCCGCCCGGTCGCCCTTCGGGAATTCCGCCGCATCCCAGCGGGGTTCGCCACCGCTTGCCTGCGGCAGGATCCAGATCTGGAACAGGGTGGTGGTCTCGTCTTCCTTGTTGAACTCGGAATGATAGATCCCCGAACCGGCGGACATCACCTGAACATCGCCCGCTTCGGTCCGGCCTTCATTGCCCATGCTGTCGCGGTGGGTGATGGCGCCTTCGCGGACATAGGTGATGATTTCCATGTCGCGATGCGGGTGGGTGGGAAAACCGCCGCCGGCGATGATCTCGTCATCATTCCAGACGCGCAGCGCGCCCCAGCCCATGCGTTTGGGGTCGTGGTACTCGCCGAAGCTGAAATGATGACGGGCGTTGAGCCAGTCGATCTGGAAGCGGCCGAGCGAGTTGAATTCGCGTTTCTCAATCATGTCTGTCTCCCTTGCTGGGTTCGGGAGAGAGATAGGGCGGGCCGCCAGCCGGAAAAATACGCCGCTCAGACGCGGACTTTTTCCGCCATGGCACTAATGAGCGATCTCAATCATCCGACGCCATGCGGACCTCGATCGGGTCATTGCCGACCAGGTGCACATCGCGCTGCGGGAAGGGGAATTCGATGCCGTGTTCCTGGAAGGCATCCCAGATCGCGAACAGCACATCGCTGGTCACATTGTTCACGCCCTGGTGCGGGTCGCGGATCCAGAAGCGGATCTCCAGGTCGACGCTGTTGTCGTTGAAATTGCGCAGATGACAGCGGATCGCCGGGCTGGACGAAACGCGCGGTACGGCCGACGCGGCCTCAATGATCAGTTTCTGCGCCAGGCGGATATCGCTGCCATAGCTGACACCGATGACTTTCTTGATCCGCACGGAACTGTCCGAATAGGACCAGTTGATCACCTTGGAGGTGATGAATTCCTCGTTCGGGATCAGATGTTCATGCCCGTCCCGGGTGATCACCGAGGCAAAGCGCATGCCCAGGGTCGAGACCTTGCCATAGGTCTCGTCGACCGAGATCACATCGCCCGGTTTGATCGAGCGGTCGAGCAGGAGAAGAATGCCCGAAACCAGGTTGGAGAAGATTTTCTGCAGGCCGAAACCGATACCCAGACCGATGGCACCACCGAAGATCGCCAGGGCCGACAGGTCGATATTCATCGCCGACAGGGCCATCAGTCCGGCGCCGGCCATGAGCACGATCTGGGCCGCCTTGGTGATCAGGATCCGGGCCGAAGGGTTCAGGTTCGGCAATTGCTGCACACGGCTTGAAAGCAGGCGCGAGAGGGCGCTGGCGATCCAGTAGAAGACCGCGACGACAATGGTCGCTCGCAACACGGTCAGCAGGGAAATACGCCTGTCCTCGCCCAGGCTGAAACCCAGCCCGTCCAGGAAGATCATCGCCGGGTCCAGCCAGCCCAGGATGTTCAAGGCGGCGAGCGTCCATGCCGTGATCGCGGCAGTCCGCGCCCAGAAGGGATCATTGATGAAGCTGGAGACGAGCCGGATCGCGGCCCAGGCGCCGGTCAGGTTTGCCGCGGTGCGCACGAGATAGGTGTCGAACTCTGTCTGCTCCAGGCCAAACAGCGCCAGGCTCAGCAGGACCCAGACCGAGGCCGGTCCGGCAATGGGAGTCATGAAACGGATCGCGCCGGTCTGGAATTTCTGCAGGGCCGGCAAGCTGAAAAGGCGGGCAATGGCAGCGGTGCACAGGCGTTTGGTGGCGAAGCCGACAAAGAGCGCAATGCCGATAATGGCAATCTGGATGCCGAATTCCGTACTCAGCGCTTCGCTTCGCGCCCAGCCGATCGCGGCAGCGAATTGTGTCTGCCACCAGTCAGGCTGGCCCAGTTGAGCGAAATCGAATTGCGGCTGGCTCATATCCCCTCCAGGCGAATGGTCAGCTTAATCGCAACTACGCATTTGTAAAACCGGATCTATTTCCCTTCGCGCCACCAGCCGAGGCCGAGCACGGTCGCGATGAAGATCACCACGGCGAGCCCGGGCAGGAGCGGGATGCGGTTGGCGGCGCGGACCACGTATTGCTCATTGCGCTTCAGGCCCAGCCAGGTGCGGCCTGACTGGTCAGACGAGGCGCGGGTGCGACGCAGGGAGGGCAGGTCGGCATTGGCACCTTCGCCCACGAAATAGCGTCCGCCACCGGTAGCCTCGAGCAGCGGGGCCAGGACATCGGCCGTCGGGCGCAGGTCCGCATATTCCTGCGGATTGAGCGGGCCGAGGGCCGCGACCGTGGTCAGGTCTCCGGAGCGCAGGCGCACGAGACCGGAACCCTGGGCCTCGACCTGGTTGGCAAACTGGCCATTGCCGGTCTGCGTCATCTCGACGATCTGCTGGCTACCGTCAGGCCAGGTGATTTGGAGCGGGGGTGCTTCGTCGGCAAGCGTGACGCGTTCCGTGCGCAATTCACCGTCGGACGCGAAGGAAGTCAGACGCTCCTCGTCGAGCTCGGGCTCGCGCATCAGCCAGTGTGCCACGCGCCGGAACATCTCGGCATAGGGGCCGCCGCCTTCAAAACCGCGGGCCCAGAGCCAGGTCTGGTCACTCATCACGATGGCTGCACGGCCGGCGCCGGAGCGCTGCACCACCAGAAGCGGATTGCCGTCCGGTGTCTGCAGAAGGGTTTCGCCACCCAGCGATGTGCCATGGATATGCCGCATCCAGCGGCCCCAGTCGGGTGCCTCTCCGCCGCCGTCGAGGCCCGAGGATACGGGGTGACGTTCTCCGGTATCGGTGAGTTCCGGCGTGAAGAGCCCGTCGGTGATATAGCCGGTCGGGCGCACGGGCAGAACGGCTGCGAGGGGCGTCCGGTAGAGGCTGGGCGGCCCGGCGAAGGGCGGTCCGGCCGTGACCAGCAGCGCGCCGCCGGCTTCCACATAGCGGGCGATGTAGTCGTAATACAGCAGCGGCATGATGTTACCGCGGCGGCGATAACGGTCGAAGATCACCAGGTCGAACTCCGACAGGCGTTCCTCGAAGAGTTCGCGGACCGGGAAACCGATCAGGGCGAGCTCATTGACCGGCGTGTTGTCGCGGCGATCCGGCGGCCGGAGAATGGTGAAGTGCACGAGGTCGACCGACGGGTCGGACTTGAGCAAATCGCGCCAGGCCCGCGCCCCGTTATGCGGTTCGCCGGTCACCAGCAGCACACGCAGACGATCGCGCACACCATTCACCGAGACGGCGACGCGGTTATTGATCAATGTCAATTCCTGCGGTCCGGCCTCGACCTCGGCCTCGATCACATTCTGGCCGCGTCGCTCGACCGGGACTTCGACGCGGGTCGAATTGCCGATGGTGATGCGGTGGGTCTGCGGTTCGCCGCCCTCGAAGCGGAAGGAGACATTGGCCGTGCCCTGCATGCTCTCGTCCTCGACCCGGATCACGAAGGCCGCCGTCTGGCCGACAATGCCGTAGCGCGGCGCTTCCTCGATCACGAGGCGGCGGTCGCCGGCGGCGCGATCACCTGTGATGACCGCGTGCAGAGGTGCGTCGAGATTGAGGTCCTCGATATTCTCCGGCAGGTCATGCGCCTGCCCGTCGGTCGCCACCACGATGCCCGCAAGGCGGTCGCGCGGTGCTCCGGCGAGGGCCGTGTTGACGGCATCGAACAGCATGGTGCCGTCGCTGGACTGGCCGGCCTCGACCTCGATCAGGTCGAGCAGGGGGTCATTCTCCGCCTGGGCCAGCAGGCGTGCCGCCATCGCGTCGGCTGCCTCATTGCGCTCACCGACATCCATGCTTTCGGACCGGTCAGTGACCAGGAGGGCGATATCAGCCAGAGGATCGCGTTCTTCCTCTACAAGCGCAGGATTGGCGAGTACGAGCATGACCGCGAGCATGGCGAGGGCCCGCCACAGCCAGCCGGACATGCGTTGCCAGGCGCCCAGGGCGATCACCACGAGGCCCAGACCGCCCAGTCCGAGGATCACGGACCAGGGCAGGAGCGGTGCGAAATCGAGTGCTGTTGCCGTCATCGCTACTGCCCCAGCCTTTCCAGGATGTCCGGGATATGGACCTGGTCAGCCTTGTAATTGCCGGTCAGCGCGTACATGGCGAGATTGATGCCGAAACGACGGGCCATTTCGCGCTGGCGTTCGCCGCCGTCCACGGGCGCGGTCGAGGCGCCGTCGGGACCCACGGCCCAGGCC
This sequence comes from uncultured Maricaulis sp., assembly GCA_965228215.1. Taxonomy (GTDB): domain Bacteria; phylum Pseudomonadota; class Alphaproteobacteria; order Caulobacterales; family Maricaulaceae; genus Maricaulis. Next base: position 2,043,013 of record OZ245800.1, read on the forward strand.
GAGGCCCAGTCATGTGCGCCGATCAAAACACCGGACGTACCGTCGCGGGAGGCGCCGTTCGGATTGGCTTCCACCCAGACCGGGCTGCCGGACCAGCGGCCCGGAAACTCCTGGAGCAGGTAGAAGGATTTCGTCAGGACATGATCCGACGGAATCGGGGCCAGGGGCGGGACGTCGATGCTTTCCAGCACGGTCACGAGACCCGGATGCGGCGCTCCGGCTCGCGTCACTGCGATATCGGCGTCCTGGGTGTCGAAAATGATCAGTCCGCCGCTCTGCAGATAGGCACTGACCCGTTCCGCGGCATCATCGGAGAGCGGCGCGGCGTCCAGTTCCACCGGCCAGTAGATCATCGGGAAGAAGATCAGCTCGTCGCTCTCGACATTGACCGCCATGGGTGTGGCCGGCTCGATCGCGGTGCGGCGGGTGAGATCCTGGCTGAGACCGGTCAGCCCCTGTTCGCTGCGCAGATCGATCGCGGCATCACCTGTTGCGACATAGGCGAAGCGCATCTGGAGAGCCGCTTCCATGGAGAAGGCGTCGCGCTGGGCGTCCTGGGCCTCCGCAGCCGGCATTGCGACGAGGACCGTCAGCATTACGGCAGCGGTGCCACCGGCCAGCCGCGAGACCTGCGGCAGGCGTCCGGCCAGGCCGAGAGAAATCAAAACATCCAGCATCATCATGATCATCGCGGCCAGCAGGAGCGGGGCAAGGAATTCGGTAATCCGCGGCCCGTCGAGACCGGCGAACCGTGCGCCCGGCAGATCGCGTGGCAGTCCGGCGAGCTGGGTATTGGCGTCAGCGATATTGAGCGAGGCGCTTGCCGGGCCGAGGCGATAGAGACCCGGCGGCGTTTCCAGGCTTGGCCGGCTGGCCTCCCAGAGCGGCGCCTGGACCGGCCGGATGGTTGCCGGCGGTGTGTCCAGCTGGCCCTGTGCGTTGAGGGCACGATCAATGACCCAGGCACCATTGGTGGGCGCGGCTGCGGAATTGTTCTGGGCCAGTCCCAGCGTGCGCTGAAGCATGCGCGGGAAGAGGCCCGACAGCGGCAGGTCCGACCAGTCGGGCCCGGCCGTCACGTGGAAGAGTACGATCCAGCCGCGGCCGCGGCGCTGTGCGGTGACGAGCGGAGTTCCGTCTTCCAGGCGCGCCCAGACGCGGTCCGGCGTGGCACTGCCAGGTTGGGCGAGGACCTGGCGGTCGATTGTCGCCGTGGCGTCTAGAGGCAGGCCGGAGAAGGGTGAGTCGGGCGCAAAACCGGCAATACGCTGGGGGTCTTCCCAGTTCAGCGCGCCGCCGAACAAGCGGCCGCCTTCGCGCAGTTCCACCGGCAGGAGGTCATCACCGCGCGCGGCGAGGCGGGGTCCGGCAAAGCGGATCAGCAGACCTCCGTCGGCGATGAAGTCCACGATGCGCTGATCCTCGGAGCGCGCGTCGTCGACCATCACCAGTACGGCGGGGTCGTTTTCCAGCACCACGTCCAGCGTGCCGCGTTCCGGTTCCGCGAAGGGTGCGAGGGCACTCTCGACATAGTGGAGGTCGGACAGAAGCGGCTGGCTCTGCTCGCCGGCGGTCTCAAGCAGGCCGATCCGGGGGCGGCGCCACTGATCATCCATCAGCTGGACCGAACCGGCGCTGGCCGCTGCGTCGAGGCGCAGGGTGGCGATGCGATTGCGCAGGTCCAGCGGCAGGCTCATCTCGAGGCTCAGCGAAGTCTCGTTGGCCCCGAACACACCCTCGCTGCGGGCCAGGGCCCGGCCGTCGCTGCCATAGGCCGTCACTGCGGTCTGCAACGGCAGGATATTGGCCGCGCGGCGGACTTCCAGGCGCAGGCCGTCGGACGTGGCTTCCGGCGGCAGGAGGGCCAGCGGAGCCCGTCCGGCGTCCGGTTCGATAATGCGTGCACCGCCCAGTCCGCGCAGACTGTCGGCCAGAGCCCGCGCATTGTCGTCATCGAGGCCATCGCTGAGCCAGGTCACCGCGAGCGGGCCGGTCAGATCACCGTCCGCGATTGCGGCATCGAGACGCTCGGCAGCAGCTGAGCGGTCAGCGGGCCAGGGGCGCGGTGCAACGGATTCCAGCTGGCGACGGATCGCGTCGGGCTGATCGAGGCGCAGCGGCGGCGGAGCAGTTTCAGACGCAGCCGTGGTCAGCAGAACCGCCAGGCGTCCATCCCGTTCGGCGCGGGACAGGAGACGCTGGGCCTCGTCTGCCATGGCCTGCCAGGCAGGCGCTGCAGACCAGCCATTGTCCATCACGATCAGGAGGGGAGCGTCTTCGGTTTCAACGGCCGGCGGCGTCCAGCTGGGCCGGGCCAGGGCAATGATCACGAGCGCCGCCAGCAGAAGCCGGAACAGGATCAGCCACCAGGGCGCGTGATGCGGAGTCTCGGTATCGTCCGGCGCATCCAGCAGCAGGCGTAGCGGCGGGAAGATCGCGCGTTTTGGCGCCGGCGGCGTGGCGCGCAGAAGCAGCCAGAGCGCCGGCAAGCTCAACAGGCCCAGCAGGGCCCAGGGCGCTGCGAAGGAGAGAGGGCCGAAGCTCAGCATTTCAGACATCCCTCGCAAGGGCGCGGAACAGCGCCAGCACTGCGCCGGTGGCCGGGCGGTCCGTGCGATGGGTGATCACTGTCCAGCCATAGCGCCGGGCCAGTGCTGCGACGGCCTCGCCATGGCGGGCCCAGCGGTCGCGATAGGCTGAACGGGCTTCTTCAGCCCGGCCGAACAACAGGCTGTCGCCGCCAGCGGGCGCCTCGAAACGGGTGCGACCCGAATAGGGGAAGTCTTCCTCCGCCGGATCGACAATGCGCAGCAGCACGCCGTCGGCTTCCATGGCCGCGAAACGGGCGAGCCGGGCGGCCCAGGTTTCCGGCGGGTCGAGAAAATCACTGGCGAGCACGACACGAGCAAAGCGGTTTACCGGCGGAGCCTCGACGGCTTCCTTGGTTCCGGGGCCAAGAACCAGACGACGGGACACGCGTTCCAGGCCGAGCGCGCCGGTCCGTGGAATGGCGGACTCCCCGAGCACCGACACGCGTTCGCCGCCCTGTGTCAGCAAGGCCGCGAGCGCGATCTGGCAGACCGCCGCGCGTTCAAGCTTGCTGGGATGCGATTTTGACGAGCCGTAACGCATGGAGGCGGCACCATCACGCCACAGCCAGATCGTGTTGGCGGCTTCCCATTCATTCTGGCGAACGAAGAGCTGGTCGCTGCGCGCGGACTGGCGCCAATCGATGGCGGCCCGTCCGTCCTCGGGGCGGTGGTGGCGGTATTGCCAGAAGGTCTCGCCGACACCGGAGCGGCGCCGGCCGTGCACACCCTGGGCGACGGTCGCGGCGATGCGATCGGCTTCGGCCAGCAGGGCCGGCAGGCTGGCCGCCGCTTCCTCGCCCTCGTGGCGAAGAGAGACGACCTGGGCCTCCTTATGGCGATCAACGCCGCGCGCCATGGATCAGGCGGCCTGGTCCGCGAGAGTCTTGATGAGGCCTTCCAGCGTGTGGCCGTCGGCGCGGGCCGCAAAGGACAGGGCCATCCGATGTTTCAGGACGGGTTCGGCCAGGGCGGCGACATCTTCGGTCGACGGAGCGAGGCGGCCGCGCAGCAGGGCGCGGGCACGACAGGCCAGCATCAGGGCCTGGCCGGCGCGCGGGCCGGGGCCCCAGGCAACACCTTCGCGCACGGCATCGATCTCGGATTCATCCGGGCGGGCCAGGCGCAGCAGGTCGAGAATAGCTTCCAGGACCTTCTCGCCGACAGGGAGTTTGCGCACGAGCGCCTGGAGTTTCAGGATCTCCGCGGCATCGAGAACCTTGACGGCCTCGGCCTCTTCCGCGCCGGTCGTGGCGAGCAGGACGGAGCGTTCGGCGTCACGGCCCGGATAGGGAATGTCCACCTGGAGCAGGAAACGGTCGAGCTGGGCTTCGGGCAGCGGATAGGTGCCTTCCTGCTCGATCGGGTTCTGTGTGGCGAGGACGTGGAAGGGTTCCGGCAGATCATGCCGTTCGCCGGCGACGGTCACATGGTGTTCCTGCATGGCTTGCAGCAGGGCGGCCTGGGTGCGCGGGCTGGCGCGATTGATCTCGTCGGCCATCAGGAGGCGACAGAAGATCGGGCCGGCCAGGAAGCGGAAATGCCGCTTGCCGTCATCGCTTTCTTCCAGGATTTCCGAACCGAGAATATCGGCCGGCATCAGGTCGGGCGTGAACTGGATACGCTTGGTATCGAGCCCTGTCGCCACAGCGATGGTTTGAACCAGTCGCGTCTTGGCCAGGCCGGGCGCACCGACCAGGAGGGCGTGGCCGCCTGCAAGGATTGCGGCGAGACAGAGCTCGACCTGGTCCTCGAGGCCGAAAATCACCCTGGAGATCGATTCCTTGACCTCTTTCAGCCGCTGCGTTGCTGCGTCGGCTTCGGCAATCAGTTCATCACCGGCTTCATTCACGTCGGTCATCGTCCTAAATTCCTCCCACTACCGGTGATCTATAGGCCAATTTGCTCGTGTCGAGCATCGCGCCGCACAGAGAGGGTGTCCATGCCTGCTGACACACAAAGCGAAGATGCCATGCAATCGCTGCTGGATGCGGCCCGTAGTGCAGGCGACGGCCTGCCACCGGTCGAAAGCTGGCATCCGGCATATTGCGGTGAAATGGACATGGTCATCAAGCGTGACGGCTCCTGGTGGCACGAAGGGCGGCGCATAACCCGGCAACGTCTGACACGTCTGTTTTCGACAATCTTGCGGAAAGATGACGACGGCATTCACTATCTCGTGACGCCCGTGGAGAAAATCGGCATTGAGGTCGAGGTCGCGCCCTTCCTGGCCGTGCGAGTCGACGCGCAGGGCGAGGGCGATGACCAGACCCTGTTTTTCACCACGAATTTTGGTGATGTCTTTGCTGCGGGCCCCGACAATCCCATATCTGTCCACAAGGATGACGAGACCGGCGAGCCCGTTCCGCTGGTTCGGGTGCGTGGCCGTCTCGATGCGCTGCTGAGCCGGCCCGTCTATTACGAGCTGGCCGGGCTGACCTGCGAAGTCGATGGCGTACAGGGCGTGAAGAGCCAGGGCCAGTTCTTCCCGCTGGAACTGCCCTCTGGAACTGAATGAGCAAGAATGAACGATCTTCTGCCCCTCCTGCGTAACAAGCTGGACCCGGTCGATGGGCCGGAGGATTTGCCTGCGCGCGGAGACGGTGATCTCAACGGGGCTCCATCGCCAACGGGACGGCCCTTGCGGAAGGCGGCGGTGCTGGCACCGCTGATCCTGCATGACGGTCCGCCGCGTCTCCTGCTGACCGAGCGCGCGGCCCATCTCAACAATCACGCCGGACAGATCAGCTTTCCGGGCGGACGGGTGGATGCAGGTGACGCCTCGCCGGCGGCAGCGGCCCTGAGGGAAGTCGAGGAAGAAATCGGCGTGCCTTCGAACCAGGTCGATCTGATCGGGCGGTTCGACCCCTATGAGACCGTCACGGGTTTCCAGGTGACGCCCTTTGTCGGTGTCCTGCGCCCCGGCTACGAGGTGCATCCGGACCCGGGCGAGGTGGCTGATGTCTTCGAGGCGCCCTTTGAATTCCTGATGGATGCCCGCAATCACGAACAGCAATTTCGCGTCTGGCAGGGGCACAAGCGCTATTTCTACGCCATGCCCTGGCAGGGACGATTTATCTGGGGTGCAACCGCGGGGATGTTGAAAGCCCTGCACGATCGGCTTTATGGATAAGACATGCTGCGCATCACAATCATCGAGATCCTCTCCTTTCTCCTGCCCTTCGCGCTGTTCCTGATCTGGCGCTGGCAGTCGGATCATGACTCCGTGAGCCGGCCCACTCCTGTGCTCAAACTCGCCGCCGCTGGTGCGGCCATGGGCGTGGTCGTGCTGATCGGCCTCGTTGTCTTCGACAGCATGCGGGCCGGCCATGAGGGCGAGCAATACGTGCCGCCGCGCCTGGTTGATGGCGAGATCATTCCCGGACATTTCATCGCGACCGATGAGACGGATGCTGCCGACGAGGATGAGACCGGCGAGGACGAAGACCCGCCGCAATGAGCACACCCCGGCTCGACCCCCGGCAGCATGACTGGATGCGGGCCGACGGGACGCGTGCCGTCATGGCCGCGCTGGATGCCGCCTGTCCCGGCGGGTCGCGCTTTGTGGGGGGCTGCGTACGCAATGCCCTGCTGGGACAGCCCGTCGCCGATGTCGATATCGCCACACGCCTGCTGCCGGACGAGGTTGTCCGGGTCGTCGAGGCCGCCGGTCTGAAAGCCGTTCCGACGGGCATCGCGCACGGTACCATCACCGTCGTCGCGCATGGCGAGCCCTACGAGGTCACCACGCTGCGCAAGGATGTCGAGACGGATGGCCGCCGGGCGGTTGTCAGTTTCACCGAGGACTGGGCCGAGGATGCGATGCGCCGCGATTTTCGCCTGAACGCGCTCTATGCCGACATGGATGGAGAGATCCTCGACCCCACCGGTGGGCTGGATGATTTGCCCGACCAGGCCTTCACCTTTGTCGGCGATGCGTCCGAACGCATCCGGGAAGACTATCTGCGTACGCTCCGCCTCTTCCGCTTCCACGCCCATTACGGCAATGGCGAGATCGATGCTGCGGGTCTCGAGGCGGCGGTAAACCTGAAGCAGGGCCTGGAAAGCCTGTCTGCGGAACGGGTCTGGTCGGAGTTGAAGAAACTGCTCGCAGCACCTGATCCTGCACCGGTAATCCGTGTCATGCAGGACACGGGCATCCTGCAAATTCTCCTGGGAGTAAACGGGTCCTTAAGAGTCCTCAGCGGCATAATCCGCCAAGACGTAGAATACGGGCTGGCGCCCGATTCGCTTTTGCGATTCGCTGCGCTGGCCGATGGCGGACCGGAAAGGATCAGGACCATGGCAGCGAAACTAAGAATGTCGAATGCCGAGAGCAAGCGCCTCCAGGGTGCGGTTGATCCCTCTGCCAAGGAGGATGTCGCCGGTGCCTTTGGTGACCGTGCTGCGGCAGAGCGTGCAATCATGGCGCTGGGCGCCGTGGCGTTTGAAGACCAGGTCCGTCTTGCCGACGCGGCCGAGATCGTGCCCCCGCCGCGTGACTGGCGTCTTCTGGCCGATTTCGCCCAAACCTGGGAACAGCCGGAATTTCCGATCTCCGGGGGTGATCTCATCCTGCGCGGCTATGAGCCGGGCCCGATGCTGGGCGATGCGCTCGACGAGCTGAAGGCACACTGGATCGCCGAACGCTTCGAGCCGAGCAAGGAAGAGCTCCTGGCGCGTCTCAAGCAGTAGGCGTCCCGAGCACCGACACGAAAAACCCCGGTCCAAATGGCCGGGGTTTTTGTTTGGCTACCAGTCAGCATCCAGATAGAGGCCGGTCATGGCCAGGGTGTCGACCAGGCCGTGGGCCAGGATGAGCGGCCAGAGATTTCGCTTGAACAGCAGGTAGAGCGAACCGAGCGCGAAACCGATCATGCCGGTCACGACCCAGCCGCGCAGACCCTGGTAGTAGAAATGCGCGAAGCCGAAGATCAGCGCTGCGATGATCACGGCCAGCAGTCCGGCCATGGGGAGGCCGCGGAACACCCGTTCCGTCCGGGTGATGAGATAGGCGCGGAAGAACAGCTCCTCACCGAAGGCAGCGCTGGTCCAGACGATGCCGAGCCACATCAGATAGACGGGCAGATTGCCCTTGATGTCGCCCCAACGTTCATTGACGCCCTCTGGTACGGCATCCGTGCTCCACAGGCCGATGACATCGCCGAGCATGGCGAAGGCAATGCCGGTTCCCAGGATCGCAACAAAGGCCAGCAGGGTCTGCGGCAGGACCAGCAACCAGGATTTCCATCCTTTCGGGCCGGCCAGGCCGAGACCGGTCCAGGTCTCGCCGCGATGATGGAGGTAGATCGTCGACACGATCATGAAGACCAGCAGCGAAACCGGTCCGGAGAATTTCCAGATGAAAGGATCAAGCAGCGCCTTGGTACCGAAAGCCAGCGTCACGCCGCCGATGAGTTCGAGCGCGGCGCGCCCGCGGGACAGAACGGCCGGAGACGTCTCGGAAGCCGGGGAGGAGAGAGTGGACATGAAGTTCGAGCCTGTGAGTTTGTCTGTGGGTTTGTACGGTTCTTCTCCGCACAGACATGACAGCTCTCCGGGTCGGATTATTGAACGATCGTGCCGTGGGTCCGGGTGTCCAGGATGCGCAACCAGGTCCGGGGCGTGACACCAAGAGCAGATTTGAACTGGCGCGTGAGGTGGGCCTGGTCAGCGAACCCGGCCTCGACGGCAGCCACGGCGATAGGTGTGCCATGGGCGATCAGGACACGCGCCTGTTCAAGGCGACGCTGCGTGACGTAGCGATAGGGGCTGGTGCCCAGAAGCGCCCGGAAATCGCGCGCCAGATTCCAGCGCGACCGACCTGTCACGGCTTCCAGATCATCCATGGAGATGGTCTCGTCGAGGTGGGCGAGCACGTAGTCACGGGCGAGACGCACCGCTCGGGCATCAACCGGCCGATCCAGTGTCTGGCCGGTCTCCACCTCGCACAGGCGGTCGACCAGCCGGGTCATGGCATTGTCCCAGTCCAGCGCATCCACCGGAGTGGACAGGTCCTGGACCAGGTCGAAGACCAGCCGGATCAGTGCGGAATCGGTGCTGCGGCCGCCTTCCAGGAAGGGCAGGGGGCGTCCATCGAGCACGGGTTCGAACACATCCGGACGGATATTCAGACCTCGATAGGAGAAGGCCTCGTCGGTGCCGGCCATGCCGTCATGCAATTCATCGGGATGCAGGATGACGAGTTCGCCGGGCAGGGAATGCCGGCAGGCACCGCGATATTCGAAGCTCTGCACACCGCTTGTCGTCAGCGCGAAGGTGTAGGTGTCATGGCGGTGCGGCGCGAAAGCCTTGCCGCTGAAGGCCGCCTCGAACCGCTTGTGCGGCCCGGCGGCCGTGGTGACCCGTCCTGTTTCCGGCATGAAATCCTCGTCTCCCGTCTCCGGTGAGATGCACGGGATGGCCGTATCGGATGCATGCAGCAAAAGACAAAGAGGGAAAGCGGCCGGGATCGTCCCGTCAGCCTCCTCCTAGACCCATTTCGCCTCGGGCGGCATGGAGGACAGGATCGATTTCACATTGCCGCCGGTCTCGAGGCCGAACTTGGTGCCACGATCATAGAGCAGGTTGAACTCGGCATAACGACCGCGCCGGACCAGTTGTTCCTCGCGGTCCTCCGGCGTCCAGCTCTCGCCCATGCGGCGCCGGACCAGTTGTGGATAGATGTCGAGGAAGGCCGAGCCGACATCGCGCGTGAAGGCGAAATCGGCATCCCAGTCGCCGGTATTGTGACGGTCGTAGAAAATCCCGCCGATACCGCGCGGTTCCTCGCGATGCGGCAGATAGAAATAGGTGTCGCACCATTTCTTGAAGCGGGCATGGAAATCATCGCCGTGCTTGTCGCACACCGCGCCGCAGGCGGCGTGGAAGTCGATCGCGTCCTCATGCTCCTGGGTCCGGGCCCGGTCCAGAACCGGGGTCAGGTCCATTCCGCCGCCAAACCACCACTGCGTCGTGGTGATGAAGCGCGTATTCATGTGCACGGCCGGAATTTTCGGGCTCCACATGTGGGCGATCAGGGAAATGCCCGACGCCCAGAAGCGCGGATCCTCCTCGGCGCCCGGGATCTGGGCGCGGAATTTTTCCGAGAATTCGCCGTGCACGGTCGAGACATGTACGCCGACCTTCTCGAACAGGCGGCCTTTCATCATGGAAGCAACGCCGCCGCCCTGGTCGGACGAACCATCGCCGCGGGACCAAGCCTCGCGCTCGAAACGGCCCGGTTCGCCGCAATAGAGCTCGGCCGGGGCCTCGTCCTCGAGGCGTTCGAACTCGGCGCAGATCTGGTCGCGAAGATTCTCGAACCAGGCTTTTGCATTGGCGCGGGCGGTGTCGAGATCGATGTCGGTCGTGGCGGTATCAGTCATGGCGCTATGGATACGACGCTGTCGCCCGGGCGCAAGCCCCGAAGACGGTATCAGGCCTGCGGCGCTTGGTCCCGCTTCGGCTTGCGGCCCGGCCGGCGCCGCGGCTTGCGCCTTGCCTGGTCCTTGCCGGCACCGTCACCGCCACCCTGTGCCTTGCCGGACGTACGGCGGCGCTGGGGCCGTTTGTGGCCACCACCCCCGCCACCGCGTCCGGGTTTCTTGGCCGGTTTCGGGATGTGCAGATCGGCGCCCTCAGCCGTCAGAAAGCGGCCGATGAGCTTTTCGATATCGCGCAGGAGGGTGCGTTCATCCGGCTCGACCAGGGCGATGGCAATGCCATCAGCACCGGCGCGCGCCGTTCGACCGATCCGGTGGACATAGACTTCCGGCACGTTGGGCAGATCGTAGTTCACGACGTGGGAGACGCCGCCGATATCGATACCGCGCGCGGCGATATCCGTGGCCACCATGATCTTCACCTTGCCCGATTTGAAGGCCTCCAGCGCGCGCTCGCGCTGGTTCTGGCTTTTATTGCCGTGGATCGCGACGGCCTTGAGACCATCCTTCTCCAGGTTCTGGACCACCCGGTCCGAGCCGCGCTTGGTGCGCGCAAAGACGATGGCGCGATCAACGGTCTTGTCGCCCAGCACGTCGCGCAGGGTGTGCCGTTTTTCGGCCCGCTCAAGCAGGATGACTTCCTGGGCGATGCGCTCCACCGGCGTGGATTGCGGTGTGACGGAGACTTCGACCGGATCGGTCAGGAAATCATCGGCCAGGGCCCGGATCTGTTTCGGCATGGTGGCCGAGAAGAGCAGGGTCTGGCGGTTCTTGCGGAGTTTGGCCATGACCTGGCGGATCGCGGGCAGGAAGCCGAGATCCATCATCTGGTCGGCCTCGTCGAGCACGATCGTTTTCACCTTGTCGAGGCGCAGGGCGCCGGTGCCGACATGGTCGAGCAGGCGTCCCGGTGTGGCGACGAGGATGTCGACCCCCGGTTCGAGCTGTTTGATCTGCGGACGCGGTTTCACGCCGCCCACGATCACCGCATGGCGCAGGCCGAGATATTTGGAATAGGTGCGGATACTGTCATTGATCTGGGCCGCGAGTTCACGGGTCGGGGCCAGGATCAGGGCCTTGCAGGAACGCGGACCGGCCGGTTCCTTCTGCTGGGCATTGAGCTTTGTCAGCAGGGGCAGGACAAAGGCTGCCGTCTTGCCGGTACCGGTCTGGGCAATGCCCACGAGATCGGAATTGTCCAGCAGGGCCGGGATGGCCTGGGCCTGGATCGGGGTGGGGGTTTCATAGCCGGCTTCAGTGACGGCACGCTGGACTGGATTGGCCAGTCCGAGTTCGAAAAATTGTGTCAAAACACGTCCTTCAGGTCCGCGCGCGCTCCGGTCCTTCCGGACGTGCGGGACGGTATTCTTGAACGATGCTTGCGTAGAACAGCTGTTCGGCAATGCCCGTCGCCTGGGAGCCAGGCAGGGCGAAAATGGGATCATCATGACCCGGTCGGCGCCGCTGGACTGAAAGCAGAACGTCTACGCGCGGCACTCAAGTTGCGCGCCGTTTGCCCGCTTTTTCCGCGCAAGTCCAGCGCTTTCCGGTCAGTCCTGTCCAGCCGGGTCGGCATAGTCCTGCATGATCGGGTGGTCTTCGGCGCGGCCGGGACGCGCGAAATCGATGCCGGCGAAGATGTCGTCAGCGCGGGCGCGCCGCGCTGCAGCGTTACGATCGAGGCGCAAATTCCGGGTCTCGAGCACACGCCCTGTGTGGTCGACCCGAACCAGCCTGGCCCGATTGTCTTCGACGTCTACCCGGATCCGTTGAGCCGGCGCCAGGTCGACCATTTCTCGGTGGAAACCGGGCAGGTCGATAAACGCAACGGCCCCCAGGCCGTCGGACACCCAGTCATAGGACGCACGCTCTGCGGACATGTCGTAGACGGCGCGGAGCGTGCCTTCGCCGATCCTTGCGGAGGCATCAATGCGGCCGGCATCTGACGGAAGGCGCGGAGCCAGCGTGATGTGGCGATAGATCATGTCCGGGCGAATGCCCAGAAAGTGCTGATACCAGACCCGCAGATGTTCGGTATTCGACCAGGCCTGGAGATAGGTTCCGGTCAGTAGCGGCCAGTCTTCTCCCGGACGCGGATAGGCGTCCATGTTCTCGCCGAGCCCGCCGACCACGCCCAGTTCCAGTGCCTGCCGATTCATGGTCTGGAAAAGCTGCCAGGCCGGTTCCACCTGGTCGGCCTCGATCATGCGCTGCATGGCGATGCCATTATTCCAGAGCCAGATGGTGCCGTTATGGTAGGCGGAATCCTTGTGATATTGGTCCCAGGCCAGGTGATAGGGGTGAAAACGTTCGTCCCGAGGTGCCAGCGAGGCAACGCCCCAGGGGAAGACGAGATTTTCCCAGCCTGAACGCGTCGCGCGAAGCCGGGTCGTCTCGTCGGCAATCATGTCGAGCGCGTAGAACTGGTTGGGTCGAAGCGAAAAGTCCGGTGCGTTATCGGCATCGAGCCGGTCGGCCAGCCAATCATGCTCCGCGGACGTGAAATCCCGTTCGAAATTCGCCGCCACACCGTCCGCAATCGACTGCCAGCGCTCCATGTCCTCCATCGCGCCCATCCGGAGCGCGAAATAGACACCGGCCAGCAGCTGGCCGTGCCACAGCGCCTGGATGTCATTGGCCCGCGTATCCCGGGGGGAATAGGCCGCCAGGTCCGGCTGGCGCCGGGCATCCATCCAGGTCTCGTTATCCTGGTGGGTGAGATAGCCGGTCTCGTCGGTCCAATTTGCCAGCGATCCCTCGATACTGGCGCGCACATTCGGCCAGAGCTCGGCGATGATGCTGGCGTCGCCGGAATAGCGAACATAGTCGTGCAGCGCGATGACGAAGCGCGGCGTGCCGTCAGTGGTGTGGAAGTTGAGATCATCCGGTCGAACGCGATTGGGCACGCGGCCATAGAATTCACTGTCGGTGTCCATGTCCTGGAATTCGGCGAAGGCCAGCAGGACATTGCGCGCGGTCTCGAATTCGCCGGTGACCAGCAGTGCGCCCGGCAGTGCGATGAAACTGTCGCGGCCCCAGTATTCATTGAACCAGGGCAGGCCCGCATAAATGCCGTCGCCGCTCTGGCGGGTGACGAGCTGGTCGGTGGTGAGCGCGATCCAGCGCAGGGCTGTCTGCAGGCCTTCGTCGGAGGCGGTTACATGGCCGGGGCCATTCAGCAGGCCCGCGAGGCGCGTGGCGGATTCCGCTCGCCGCGCCTCCGCGCGTCCGGTCACCTCGGAAAAGACGTTTTGCGGGTCGTCGGATCGCGACGCCGCGATGATGTAATGCCGCGAATTCGCCGTGCCGACGATCAGCTGGTGGTCGGCCGAGTCCATCGTGGAATACAGTCTCAGACCGTCGGGACGGTGTCCGGACAGCAATTCCAGGCCCTCGCCATAAGGCTGGAATTGATGGCCGAATTCGATACCCGGCGGCGTTGCCAGCGTGACCTCGATGGCATCTTCCATGTGCAGGAGACGCAGGGTTTCGGACCAGCCGTTGTAGGTCCTCACCACCCGGTCCGGGTAAACCGCCACATCGGTATCGGCCCAGTCGAGCAAATCGTCGCGCAGCCGGAATTCATAGCCCGAGAAAAGACGTCGCTGCGCGAGATTCAAACCGGCGAACCAAGTGTGTTCCGGGTGATCATTGCGGTGGGTCTGCGTGTAGAAATAGGCCGAGCGCTTGTTGGTGAAGGAGACGGCCCGGTTTTCTGCGTCACTGACCTCGATCATCAACGCATCGGCGTCTGCCACCCGGCGGTCCGGCAGGGCCGGCAATTCGTCGATGGGTGCCGGAGAGCAGCCGGCAAGCAGGATGGCCAAGATTGGGACGGCGAAAGTCGCGCGCATCAAATGTCCTCCAGAGGTTCCGCATCTTTGCGAAGCCTACGAAGCGGGTCTAGCGCAATTGGCGTTGCGCTTCCGCCAGGCCGATGCCGGCGCTGACGACGACATTGAGCGAGCGCGTGTCTGCGCGAATCGGAATGATGACCCGGGAATCGGCAATTTCGTGCACCGAATCCGGCACACCGGCGCTTTCGCGGCCGAAAAGCAGGCGGTCATCCGGCTCGAAAGAAAAATCCCAGAGATCCGTTGCAGCCCGGGTCGTGAAGAGGACCAAGCGACCTTTTGACGCTTCTCCACTACTTTCATATGCAGACCAGGAGGCGTGTCTGACGGGTTCGATCGCCGCCTGATAGTCCATCGCAGCCTTGCGAATCCCCTTTGCTGTAAGGGGAAAGGCGCAAGGCTCGATGATGTCGAGCCCGGCGTCGAAACAGGCTGCGACGCGCATCGCGGCGCCGAGGTTCTGCGGAATATCTGGTTGAAAAAATACGAGACGCATTTTAATCCGCGCACAGTCAGATGGCTTAAACCGCATGCGGCATTGCGCCACGTGCTGGCCTTGCCGTACGGCTATAGGTTATAGGGCGTCAAACCCCGCTTCTGCGGGGACGTCAAGATTTCTGGGGCGGTGGTGCGTTCGCGCCACCAATAACTTGCAAAGCGAAGAGGTCGGCTCGTGACGACAGAGAACGCCGCGCTCGACGGAAACGGTCAGGAACCGTCCCGTCGCGACTTCATTTACATCGCTGCTGGCGGCGCGGCCGCCGTCGGTGGCGGTCTTGTGGCCTGGCCGTTTATTGACCAGATGAATCCCGCGGCGGACACGCTCGCGCTCGGATCCGTCCGCGTCGATGTAGCTCCCGTCCTGGAAGGGTCGGAGATCACCGTCATGTGGCGCGGTGGACCGGTTTTCATCCGCCATCGCACGGCTGAGGAAATCGCCGAGGCGCGCAATGTCGAGATGTCGGCCCTGCCGGACGATCTCGCCCGCAATGACAACCTGCCGGATTCTGCACCGGGAACGGATGAAAACCGTGTCCTGCGAGCGGAATACCTGATCGTGAAGGGCAACTGCACCCACTTGGGTTGCGTGCCGCTGGGTCTAGGCGCCAATACCGGCGACTATGACGGCTGGTACTGCCCCTGCCACGGTTCGCACTACGACACGTCGGCACGCATTCGCCGCGGTCCGGCTCCGACCAATCTGCCGGTGCCCGACTACTTCTTCGAGGGCGGTGAAGAGAGCACGATCGTCAAGATCGGTCTGTCGCCGGACGAAGCTTCTAACTCCGGGTGGGCTGTATCATGAGCGGACCTTCGACTTACGAGCCGAAATCCGGCTTCACGCGCTGGCTGGACGACCGCCTGCCGATCATCCGGCTCGGCTGGGACAGCTTCGTCGACTTCCCGACGCCGCGTAACCTGAACTATTGGTGGACGTTCGGCGGTATCCTCGCCGTCTTCCTGATGATTCAGATCATCACCGGTATCGTTCTGGCCATGCACTATGTCGCGCACGAGACGCTGGCGTTCGAAAGCGTCGAGCGTATCCGTCGTGACGTGCCGTTCGGCTGGATGCTGCAATCCATGCACGCCAATGGCGCCAGCTTCTTCTTCGTGGCCGTCTACATCCACATGTTCCGCGGTCTCTATTACGGTTCCTACAAGGCGCCGCGCGAGATCCTGTGGATCCTGGGTGTGGTGATCTACCTGCTGATGATGGCCACGGCCTTCATGGGCTATGTGCTGCCGTGGGGCCAGATGTCCTACTGGGGCGCCATGGTGATCACCAATCTGATCGGTGCGCTGCCCTTCGTGGGCGATGCCATCCGTGAATGGCTGTGGGGCGGTTTCTCGGTCGGACAGGCCACGCTGAACCGCTTCTTCTCCCTGCACTATCTGCTGCCCTTCGTGATCGCCGGCGTTGTCGGTCTTCACATCTGGGCCCTGCACGTGCCGGGCAATGGCAATCCTGTCGGTCTGGATGTCCGCAAGGGCGATGCCGGCAAGAAGGACACGCTGCCCTTCCACCCGTACTACACGGTGAAGGATGGCTTCGCGATCATCGTCTATCTGATGATCTTCGCGATGTTCGTCTTCTTCATGCCGAACGTTCTCGGCCACGCCGACAACTTCATCGAAGCCGACGCCCTGTCGACGCCGGCGCACATTGTGCCTGAATGGTATTTCCTGCCCTTCTACGCGATCCTGCGTGCCATCACCTTCGACATCGGTCCGATCGACGCCAAGCTTGGCGGCGTGCTGGCCATGTTCGGTGCCATCGCCATCCTGTTCGTCCTGCCCTGGCTCGACACGTCGAAAGTGCGCTCGATGCGCTATCGTCCGCTGACGCGCTGGTTCTTCATCTTCTTCATCCTGGCCGCCTTCGGCCTTGGCTGGTGCGGTGCGAAGAACCCGGATGACTATGTGCTGGGTATCGAGGGCTTCAAATTCCTCTATCTCGGTCAATTCCTGACCCTGTACTACTTCGTCTATTTCCTGGTCATTCTCCCGGTGATGGGCATCGTCGAAAAGCCGAAAGAGAGGCCTGCCTCGATTGAAGCCGCGGTGCTTGGGTCCGAGAAGAACTAGGGGAGCGGGACCATGAAGATGACACGTATTTTCGCCGCTGCCCTGGCAGCACTCGGTCTCGGATCCTCGGCCATGGCGGCCGAAGGCGAGTACACGACGCCGGAACACCATCACTGGCATCATGCCGGTCCGTTCGGAACCTATGACCGCGAGGCCGTCCAGCGCGGCTTCCAGGTCTACCAGGAGGTCTGTGCGTCCTGTCACGCCATGGATCTGCTGAAGTTCCGCAATCTGGGTGAGCGCGGTGGTCCGTTCGAGGATGCCCGCTTCCCGAATGCAAACGACAACCCGGTCGTCATGCAGATCGCGGCAGCCTATGAAGGCCAGTGGAATGACGAGGTCGACGATATCGGCGATCCGCGCATCCGCCCCGGTCTGCCGTCCGACGCCTACCCGGCGCCGTACGAGAATGACGCCCAGGCACGTGCCTCCAACAATGGCGCCCTGCCGCCGGATCTCTCGCTGATCGTCAAGGCACGTTCGCATGGTTCCGACTACATCCGCTCGCTCCTGCTGGGCTATACGGATGAGGTTCCCTACGACGTGACGGTCGCTCCGGGCCAGTACTACAACGAGTACTTCCCGGGTGGTCTTCTCGCCATGGCACCGCCGCTGATGTTCGACGGCCAGGTGACCTATGCCGATGGCACGGAAGCGACGATCGACCAGATGGCCGAGGACGTCACGGTCTTCCTGACCTGGGCTGGTGACCCGCACATGGAAGTGCGCAAGCAGATGGGCGTGATGGTCCTTCTCTTCCTCTTCATCTTTGCCGTTCTGGTCTATCTGGCCTATCGCCAGGTCTGGGCAAACGTCGAGCACTAGACATGTTCGGTGCAACCGATTGTCTGAAGGCCGCTGGCACGATCGCGCTGGCGGCCTTTTTCATGGCTGAAGCCGAGGCCGAGCAGCCTGACTATGTCTCCCAACTCGAGGGGGAGTGGGGCTGGTTTCCTTTTGACGACGATCCACCAGACATGACCGGGTTGTGTTCAAACAAGCCGTTGCGGATCTGGTTTTCCGAGAATGGGCGCCGTTATCACTCCCAGTGGGAGAGCGATATCGAGAACGGCTATGTCTCGACCTCGCCGGTCTACTCGGCCACCACAACGCCGGAAGGAGTTCTGGTGATGTATCTGCAGTATGACGACGAGACGCGGCTCGACCCGGACGGCCATCCGGTCGCCTGGTATCTCGTCATGGCGGATGCGGATAGTTTCGTCTGGGTGCGCGAGGACTGGGTGGAACAGGGCAATACCACCCGCTACATGCTGCGGTGTGAGGACCGGCCGATCGCGTGACACATTCAACCTGGAAACTGGGGATTATCGGCGGATCTGGCCTCTACGCCCTCGACGGGCTGGAGGATGTCCGCCGGCGCGAGATCGAGACACCCTGGGGCGCCCCGTCGGCAGCCCTGACCGAAGGGCGTCTTGGTGGTGTGGATTTGGTCTTCTTGCCGCGTCATGGCGAGGGGCATGTCCATCCGCCTCACGCCGTGCCCTACCGCGCCAATATCGCCGCTCTGAAAATGGCCGGCTGTACCGATATTCTGGCCGTCTCCGCCTGCGGTTCCCTGCGCGAACATCTCGCTCCAGGCCAGTTCGTGGTCGTCGACCAATATGTCGACCGCACCCGGCAACGGGCCGGTTCCTTCTTCGAGACCGGCTGTGTGGCGCATGTGCCGATGGCCGACCCGGTCTGTTCCCGGCTGTCCGGCCTCGCCTTCGACGCGGCCCTCGGAGCCGGTATCGAGACGCAGAAGGGCGGGACCTATCTGTGCATGGAGGGGCCGCAATTCTCCACTCGGGCCGAGAGCGAGCTCTACCGGCAATGGGGTCTCGACGTGATCGGCATGACCAACATGCCCGAAGCCAAGCTGGCGCGGGAGGCGGAATTGCCCTACGCGGCGATCGCCATGGTGACGGATTATGATTGCTGGCACGAGGAGGAGGCGAGCGTGGACGTCGCCCACGTGCTGGAAGTGATGCGCGGCAATACCGCCAAGGCCAAGGCCCTGATCGCGGGTCTGGTTACCATTATGGCGGGGCATGCGCGCACACCATCGCCGGACGGTATCGAAACCGTGCTCGACACGTCGCTCATCACGCCGAAGACGCATCTCGACCCAAAAATCGCGGAAAAACTGGACGTGATCGCCGGGAGAGTCCTACGCTGATCGCATGATCGTGCGTTTTCGCCGCCTCGTCTCTCTCACTTGTCTCGCCGTCGCGACGGCTTTCGGCACGCCGGCCCTTGCCGGCGACCAGGTGCCGCTCTCGGCGCTGGATGCCATGACGTATGAGGCCTCACGCGATGGTGTCGTGACGATCATGTGCGATGTCCCCGGCGAGAGTTTCAAAGTTGTCAGCCGGGGCGCCATCCTCGATCTGCGCGATACCGGTCTGCCCTATGACGTGGTGCTGACCTCGCGGCACGGCATTGTCCGCGACGGCGAGGTCCTGCCCTGCCATCTGATCGGTGTCGGCCGTGATGATGTGGCGATCGAACCGGTTGCCGTCTCGATGGAGGATCCGCGGGCGCTGATCGACCTGCCGCTCGACTGGGCGATCCTGCGCTCGAGCGAACGCCTGCCGCGTTCTGTCTCGCGCCTGCGCGCCGCGCAGGTCACCGGCGGCGAGTCCGGGGCCATGTCCCTCGTCATGCGCAGTTTCGATACCGAGCCCTGCGCGGTGATACCCGCTCCGGCCGGGGTGGAGGATGAGCGCCTGATCTATCACGCCTGCCGCTCGCGGCCCGGCCTGTCGGGCGCGCCAATGGTGGCGGAAATCAAGGGCGAGCCCTTTGTCGTCGGCATTCACCTAGGCCATGTGATGATGATGAATGAGGACTTCCAGCGTTACGGCGTCGCCCGGCGCCTGTCGGACGATCTGCTTTCGGCCCTCGGCAATCTCGTGGAAAGCGAAACCGATCACTAACCTGACAGGTGATTGCGGTTTGCGATCCTGCGAGCCTCGTCCATAAAGGACGTCCAATTGCTTCTGCCGGGATGTGTCCACCATGTTGTCGATCGCTTTGAGTGCCGCCCTGTTCGCGAATGTCCAGGACATGCCACCGCCGCCGGCGCGGCCCATGCTGGAATGCTCCGAACACCTCACCGAACAGCGCGCGCTCAACAATTGTCTCGACGACCTGCTCGATGATGCGGAGGACGCGATGCAGGCGGCCGCTCGCGAGGCGCGCGAGGAAGCGCGTGACGCCGATGCCGAGACCGGAGGCATGTTCTCGGCGGCAGACAATCTCGCCACGGCCCAGATCGCCTGGGAGACCTATCGTGACGCCGAGTGTGACCGGCGCGCCTCCCTGATGATCCTCGGCCGCGACCAGCGCGAGGCAACGGCGCTGGATTGCCGGATCGCGCTCACCCGGTCCCGAACGCACGAACTGCGTGAGGAATAGGCGTCAATCACGCCTGACCCGGTTGCGATAGCGCCGGGAATGATGACAATCACCTCGCCGGTATTCGCCGGTCGTGATGTTTCCAGACTTCAATCGAGGATGAGGCGCTTCCGGCGCCGCCGACTGCCATGGACCTGAAGAAAACCATCCGATCCATTCCGGACCATCCCAAGCCGGGCATCATCTTCCGCGATGTCACCACGCTGATCGGCGATGCACGCGCCTTCCGGGTCGCGATCGACCAGATGGTCCAGCCCTGGGCCGGTGCCAAGATCGACATGGTTGCCGGAACGGAAGCCCGCGGTTTCATCCTTGGCGGTGCGGTGGCGCACCAGCTCTCGGTCGGTTTCACCCCGGTCCGCAAGCGTGGCAAGCTTCCGCACAAGACTTTGATCGAGGAATACGAACTGGAATACGGCCAGGATGCGATCGAGATCCATGTCGACGCCGTGGGCGAGGGCGACCGTGTCCTCCTGGTCGATGATCTCATTGCCACGGGTGGTACAGCGGAAGCCTCGATCAAACTCCTTCAGCGCGCCGGTGCGACGGTCGTCGGTGCGACCTTCATCATCGACCTGCCCGATCTCGGCGGCGCCAAGCGCATCGAGGCGCTGGGCGTGCCGGTGTCCAGCCTGGTGTCGTATGAGGGGGCGTAGGAGCCGACCGAAAACCGGTCAGTCCTGTCCGGACCAGTCCTCCACCACATCCGCCACCAGCTCCACCAGTTGCGGATAGGCACTCGCCTCCAGCACAGCCCCGGACACGACCAGGTCCAGCTCGGGCACGTACACCACATACGTGCCCCAGAAGCCGCTGTGCGAGAACGCTTCCTTGCCCGCGACCGGATTGGTCTGGAGGCCGATACGATAGCTCTCCGGTGAGGCCTGGCCGGGTGCGCTCATCATCAAGGTGAGGGTGTCAGCTTCGGCGAACACTTCACCGCGCATCAGGGCGGCGTGGAATCTTGCGAGGTCCTGCATGCTGGCCACCAGACCACCGCCGCCATGCAGGTCGATCGAGGCATTCCAGGCGTGTGTATCGGTGCCTTCGAGATATTGATGCGCCCGTTCGGCACGCGGATCTTCCAGGATCTCCCACCAGGTGGTGCCGGCATCGCGCGCATCGAGATCCAGCTGGGTGCGGACCGTGTCGGCGAGCGAGGCTCCGGTCAGGCGTTCGATGATATGGCCCAGCAGGATATAGCCGGTGTCGGAATAGGCGAAGGCGGCTCCGGGCTCGCCGAGCGGGTCAGCGTCGCGCACCAGCATCGCCACCTGTTCATTGCGGCTCCAGACGCGGCCCGGTTCGGCGAAAACGGCGGCCAGGTATTCGCCGCTGACATGTTCCGCCATGCCCGAGACGTGCATCAGAAGCTGCCGGGGTGTGATCACATCCGTCGCATAACCGTCGCTGATGAGCAGGGTGTTGTAGTCCGCGTCGATCAATTCCGAGATCGGTGTGTCGAGCGGCGCGATGTCCTGCTCGTACAGGCGAAGATAGGTCGCGGCGACATAGGTTTTTGTATTGCTGGCAATGCGCACCGGGGTGGCTGTGGTGAACTCTGCGCCGTCCGGCGTGGCGATGCCTGAGGCCGCCCCGAACGCGGCTGTATCATCGCCGGAAATGATCCAGACAGCGGCGCCGGGCAGGGCGTCATTTCCCGCGACCAGCGTGTCGATGCGCTGCTGGAGATCCTGTTGGACGGGGAGCGGTGCGTCTGCCGGTTCCGAACAGCTGGAAAGGCCCAGGACGAGGGCAAAAACAACGAGATGCGCGCGCATGAAGAAATCCCCGGTAACTCAGCCCGGAGGTTTAGCATTTGCCGCGCCGGCCTGACAGGCGTTCGAGGTTTCCCGCTTGCGCGTGCTTCAGCAAGCCTTCTAGTGTCAGGTCAAAGGGGGAGGTGTCGATGTTCGTCGGACATTACGGACCCGCTTTTGCGGGCAAGCGGATCGCGCGCTCGGTACCGCTCTGGGCGTTTTTCCTGGCGGTCCAGCTGGTCGATGTCTTCTGGGGCATATTCGTCGCGAACGGCATCGAACGTGTCGTCTATGTCGAAGGCTTCACCGACGCCAATAATCTCGACCTCACCTACATGCCCTTCACCCATTCACTGCCGGCGGCGATCGCCTGGTCGGTGGTTGCGGGTCTGGTCTACGGGCTGATTGCACCCCGTGAGAAGCGCCTGGGCGGGCTGGTGATCGGACTGGCGGTCCTATCACACTGGTTCCTCGACCTGATCGTCCACGTGCCGGATCTCGAACTCTGGCCGGGAGGGCCACGCGCGGGTTTCGGCCTGTGGAACAATTACCCGCTTGCCCTGGCCGTAGAAGCCGCTGTCCTGCTGGGCGGGTTCTGGCTCTACATGCAGGCCACACGCGCAAAGGGCCTGATCGGTCGGATCTGGCCCTTTGTCTTCGTGGCGTTTCTGGGGGTGGCGGAATACATCAACCACACCATGCCCATCCCGCAGAGCGCGGCTGAGGGCGGATATATGGCGACGATCACCTTCCTCGCGCTGACGGGTCTGGCCGCGATTTGCGACCTGACCCGGCAGGCGAAATGACCGCGATCAGTCGCGGATCAGCGCGCGCACATCCTCGGAGAAGGTCACCAGGGACGGTTCGTGGATGTACATCATGTGACCGGCTTCATAATAGGTGAAGGTCACGCGATCCTGGTCAAATCCGGGCTGGTTGAACATCAGCTCGGCCGAGAAGAAGGGCGTCGCGAGGTCGTAATAGCCCTGCGTCACAAGCACTTCGAGATCGGAATTCTGGCGCATGGCCCGGGCAATCCAGGGCGCGACATTGATGTAGTTGTTGTCGCCCGAACTGCCGGCATCCCAGTTCCAGCCGCGAACACCGCCGATGGTGGAATAGTATTCCGTGATGTCGACGCCCAGCGTGCGGGTGAAATAGTCGAGCATTGATGCCGTGAAGCTGGCATCGATGCCGTAGAAGCTCGGATCCGTCTCCGGGTTCTCGCCGACGCCATCGACCTCGACACCTGTGAAGCGGCTGTCGAGACGACCGACCGACAGACCTTCATCGCGGCGCAGCTCGCGCTGGAAGCGGCGCAGGGTGACGCGCATGTTCGCCCGGTCGAGGAATTGCTCGGAGAGGCCGGTATAACGCGACAGCTCGGCCACGACGCGGTCGCGGCGGTCGGCCGGCAGCATCACGCCGTGCAGCAGGGCCGGCATATATTCCTCGATCGCGAAGGTCCGGGCGTCGGCCAGGAAAGCTTCCAGATCATCATTCCAGGCGGAGCGGTCTACCTTGCCATGATACCAGGCCGTCGCGGCGAAGCCCGGCATCAGGCCGACATAGCCGATATCATTGCCCGGCGTGGTATCGTCATAGCGGAAATCGAGCACGGTTGAGATCAGCGCCACGCCATTGATGGCGACGTCGGTATAACCGCCCTCCAGCTCGTTCAGCAGGGCGCCGATGCGCAGCGTGCCATAGCTTTCACCCAGCAGGTATTTCGGCGAGTTCCAGCGGCGGTTCTCGGCCAGCCAAAGGCGGATGAAGGCGGCCAGGCTCTCGGCGTCTTCGGTCACACCCCAGAATTCATTCGGCTCGCTGTCGCCGAGCGCACGGCTCCAGCCGGTGCCGACGGGGTCCACGAAGACCAGGTCCGCCACGTCGAGGATGGAGTGGATGTTCTCGACCACGTCATAGGGTGCTGCGCCGTCATCAACGGCATTGGGCAGGGCCAGGCGCTGCGGGCCGAACACGCCCATGTGCAGCCAGAGCGACGCGGAGCCCGGGCCGCCATTGAAGACGAAAGCGACCGGACGGGTGCGCGGGTCGGCATAACCGTCGGCGATATAGGCGGTTGAGAAGATCGAGGCGGTGGGATTGCCGTCCTCGTCGTGCAGGAAGGTTTCGCCCGCGCTTACGCTGTAGCGGATGCGCTGCTCGTTGATGGTGACCTGGCCGCGGCTTTCATAGACGCGCGGTTCCGGCACATCATTGTCCTGGGCCAGTGCCGGGCCGGCAAAAACGCTCAGCCCGAGCGTAACCGCGCCCAGCGCGGCGGTGAATCTGCGGATCATGGAGACCTCCCCGAATTTCAGTCGGGCAGGAGACTAGGCCGCGTTTTGCCGCCGTCAAAGTGACGAATGCGTTAGTGGTGGGGGCTAGTCCTCGCCGACATAGGCGACAACGCGGATCTCGAGAAAAAGCGGATCTTGCCAGAGCTGTTCCACCCCGATCGCGGTCCAGGCCGGATAGGGTTCGGCGGTGACGAATTCCTCTCGGACACGCGCGAAGATTTCCTGGTGCTCGCGCATGTCGACATGAAAGCTCGTCATCTCCACCACATCCGACCAGCTGATTCCGGCCTCATTGAGAACGATCTCGACACGTTCGAACGTGTCGCGGATGGCGGTTACAAACGCGTCTTCTGTGCGCTCCTCGCCCGGTACGATGTAGCCGACAACGCCCGAAATGAAGACATAATCGCCGGCCCGGATGGCCGGTGCCATGCGGAAGCGCTCGACTATTGGTTCCTGCCCTTCGGGCACGAACATTCGCACATCTTGTGCGGATGCGAGCGTCGAGGTGAGGATAAGTGCGGCGCCGGCCGCCAATGTCCTGATGATCATGAGATGTCCCTTCTGTTTGCGGCCAGAATAGCCAGGCCGGGCCGGATTGCGTGTGACAGCTCGTATAGAGGCTTCAAATTCCGGTGACCGCGCTGCGGAAGCGCGCTATAGCCGCGGCATGAATTACCGACACGCCTATCACGCCGGCAATTTCGCCGACGTCCTGAAACACATGGTCCTGACCCTGTGTCTCGAACATCTCAATGCCAAGGACAAACCCTATCGCGTCATCGACACCCATTCCGGTATCGGGGCGTATGATCTCGCTTCGGACGAGGCCGAGCGCTCGCCGGAGTGGAGGGACGGGATCGGGCGCCTGCTCGATGCGGATATACCGGACGAGGCCGCGCCGGCCCTGACGCCCTATCTCGACCTGTTGCGGGCGATGAATCCGGACGGCGTACGTCACTATCCCGGATCGCCGGAAATCTCGGCCCGTCTCGGCCGGGAACAGGACCGCATGCATTTGTGCGAACTGCACGAGGCCGACGCACGGACACTGGACCAGCGTTATGCTCGCGATGCCCGGGTAAAGGTGGAACAGCGGGATGGCTACAAGGCGCTGAAGAGCCTGCTTCCGCCCAAGGAAAAGCGCGGCCTGGTCCTGGTCGATCCACCCTTCGAGGACAGGGACGAGCTGGCCCACATGGCCGAAGCCGTCATGGGCGGGATCAGGAAATGGCCAACCGGGACCTTTGTCTTCTGGCGCTCATTGAAGAATCTCTGGGCCGCGGACCGGTTCGACAATGGTCTCGCCGAATGGCTGATCAGCGATCTGGATTTCCAGCCGGAGAAGATCCTTCGGGCGGATCTGTGGATCCGCGATCTCGCATCGGAGGGCAAGCTGGCCGGGGCGGGCGTGGTTGTCATCAACCCGCCCTGGACGCTCGAGGAAAAACTGGTCAGCGCACTGCCCTGGCTGGCCGACAGGCTGGCACAGGGCGACGGCTATGGGTGGCGCGTCGATGGCGCGCTGACCGATGAGGATGTCGAAGAATTGGCCGACTGACCGCTACTGGACGCGTTCCACGTTGTAGCCGCGGGCTTCCAGCATGGCGGGTACGCCTTCCTCACCGACCAGGTGACCAGCACCGACCACGATCAGCGTTTCGCCCGATCCGGCCATCATGGTCTCGATTTCGTCAGCCCAGTGCGTGTTGCGGCGGACGATCAGGACTTCGTAGAGCTCCGGACCGGCCTCCTGCATTGCCGTGTTGAAGATCGCGTCGAGCGCATCGACATCACCGGCGGCCCAGGACGTCACCATGCCGTCCAGCATGTCGGGATCATTCTCGATCTGGTCGAGGGACTGGACGAGGAAGTCCGCTTCGACTTCCGGGGACAGGCCAGCGAAGAAGCTGAACTGGTCCTCATAGGTCTCGAAATAGCGCTCGCGCTCGTCCTCCGTGAGGCCGGCCAGGACCTGTTCGACACCGGAGGCTGGGTCGAAACCGGCGAGCTGGATATAACCGAGCGTCAGCTGGATACCCGCAAGCCAGGGCCGATAGGGTTCCAGCATGGCGCCGCTGGCGCCGATACCGCGGGCCACGCGGTCGAGCTGGACATTCTGCTCATCGGTGAGCCAGGTGCTGAGCGGTGTTTCGGGGGCGTTGAGACCATAGGTCGGCAGCAGGCCCGGCACGGCGGCCTGCGCTTCGGCGGTCATCGGGATCTCGTAATAGACTTCATCCGCCTCGGCGATGGCCGTATCCAGGCGGTCCGTACGCCATTGCGTTTCCGGGCGCAGCACGTGAACCGAGCCGAAGAGCAGGATTTCGCTGTCCGCATCGCTGACACGCCACATGGCCGGATCTGCGAGGGCAGGTGCGGTTGCCGTAACCAGAGCGGCCAGCGAGCCGAGGAGAAGCTTTTTCATGGATGATCCCTAGATTGTTGATGCGCGCATCATTCCATTGCTCGCCAGGCTGTGCAAAGGGACTTGAAGCCCGCCAATCCCCTGCTCACATGACAGGACCAGACCGGAGGAATCCATGCCGCATCGCTACGCCATCTATGATGTCTTCACGGACACCGCCTATGCCGGCAATCCGCTGGCCGTCGTGTTCGATGCGGATGATCTCGACGATCCGTCGATGCAGGCCATCGCGACCGAGTTCAACCTGTCGGAAACCGTCTTCATCACCGAGCCGCGCGGACGCGATGCTGACTATGGCCTGCGCATCTTCACGCCGACCTCGGAACTGCCCTTCGCCGGTCATCCCACTGTAGGCGCTGCTGTTGCACTCAATCTCGAGGCGGGGGGCGAACCGGGCAAACGCCGGCGGTATGTGCTCGAGGAGATTATCGGTGATGTGACCGCGGATGCGCGTATCAATTCGGACCGGGCGGGATCTGCGCGGTTCTTCCTGCCGAAACTGCCCGAGCAGATCGGCGAACTTGCCGACACAGATCTCATTGCCCGGGCGCTAGGCCTGCAGCCTGGTGATCTGCTGGACACGCCGTTGCAGGGTGGTCTCTGGTCGGCCGGCGTACCGGTTGCGATCGTGCCGGTACGCTTTGCGGAAAGCCTGGCGAAGATCAAGCTGGACCTCGCGGCGTTCGAGGCTGCTTTCGGCGGCGAGGATCCGGCACTCGCCTATATCGTGGCCAAGGCCAGTTCGACCGAGCATACCCAGGACTGGCGTGTGCGGATGTTCGCGCCTCATCTCGGCATCACCGAGGACCCTGCGACGGGCGGTGCGGCGGCGGCCTTTGCCGGTGTGCTGGCCGAACAGGGCGGATTCTCCGACGGGGAACACGCCGTTGCGGTCTACCAGGGCATCGAGATGGGTCGGCCCAGCTTATTGCGGCTTCTGCTCAAGCTCGAGAATGGCCGCCTGACCGAGGCCATGATCGGTGGAGATGCCGTGAAGGTCGCGAACGGGGAATTGCTCTAGTCCGGCTTGTAGGCATCGTCCCTGGGATCCCACCAGGGATGCCAGTCGGGCAGGTCGCTCGAGACCTTGAGCGGGAAGTCCGGTTCGCGCTTTTCCAGGAAGGAGAGAACGCCTTCCTCGGCGTCCTTGCTCATGCCGGCGTGTAGAATTCCAAGACTTTCAATGCGATGCGCTTCCATCGGGTTGGCTGCGCCCTGCATGCGCCAGGCGAGGCGCCGCATCATCGCGACCGATACCGGCGCGCAACGATCCGCGATCATGCGCGCCCTTTCCCGGGCTTCGGCCATCAAGTCATCGGCCGGCAGGACCCTGGCGACAAGCCCGTTCTCGAAGGCTTCGGCGGCGCTGAATGTCCGTCCGGTCAGGCCCCAGTCCATCGCCGTGGAAATGCCGACGACACGCGGCAGGAACCAGCTTGCACAACCGTCCCAGACAATGCCGCGGCGGGCAAAGGGATAGGCGAATTTCGCATCCATGGAGGCGAGGCGGATATCCATCGGCAGGATCATCGTGCCGCCAATACCGACGGCCGGCCCGTTGATGGCGCCGATCACCGGTTTCAGCGTGTTCCAGATGCGCAGGTTGAGCTTGCCGCCACTGTCGCGCCAGCGCTCATCCGTCTCGTCGAAATCACCGGCCTCACGCGCCTGGCTCAGCAGGTTGAAGGTCTCGGCGCCATGACTCAGATCCGCGCCCGCGCAGAATCCCTTGCCTTCTCCGGTGACGATGACGGCGCGGACATCGTCATCGGCGTCCGCTGCGTCGAAGGCGGCGATCAATTCATCGCCCATCTCATGGGTGAAGGCGTTGAGCCGGTGTGGCCGGTTCAGCGTGATCGTCGCGATATTGTCCTCGACGTCATAACGGATGGTCTCGAATTCCATCGCGATCTCCTTCAGGAATTGTCGCTTCTGTCTTCCTCGACCACGGCGAACAGAACGCCGCGCTCGGTCACGAAGACCGCCAGCAGGGCGAGCGCACCCAGCCCGGTCTGGGCAATGATGAGGGGTTCCGGCGAACCGTCATACATCTGGCCGACGGCGCCACCGATAAAGGCCCCGATCACGCCGGAGAAAAATCCGTAGGTCGCCGAGGCGGTGCCTGCGATATGCCCGACCGGTTCCATCGCCAGGGCGCTGAAATTGGCGGCGATCAGGCCCAGGAAGGCCATGGACGCGCCCAGCAGGACCACGAACAGGATGAGATTGTCGATACCCGCCAGGAGGGCGAGCGAGTGCACGGCACTGATCCCGCAGAAGGCCACCAGGGCGCCGTGGGACAGGCGCCGTTGTCCGATCTGTCCGACGAGGCGCGAATTGGCATAGCTGGTGAAGCCGATACCCGCTGCGATGATCGCAAAGACCAGCGGGAATTGCGTATCGCTCAGCTCGAAATGCTCGACGAAGATCTGCTGCGACGTGCCCAGAAAGGCGTAGAGACCGCCAAAGAACGGCGTGGCGGCGATCGTGTAGCCCAGCATCAGGCGATGGCTCAGGGATTCGCGGAATGCTGCCGCTGTCGTCCCGAGTTTCAGGGGCACGCGGTATTCCGCCTTCAATGTCTCGGGCAGGCGGATCTGCAGCCACAGCATGAGGCTGCCGCCGAACAGGATCAGGAAGCCGAAGATCCAGCGCCAGGGCAGGAAGGTGAGGATCAGCTGCCCGATGCCGGGCGCCAGCACGGGGACGGCCATGAAGGCCGTCATCACCATGGACATGATCTCTGCCATGCGGCGCCCTTGCGTGAGATCTCGGGCAATGGCTACGGAGATCACGCGGCAGGCCGCGGCGGCCGCGCCCTGGAGGAAACGAGCGAGCAGGAGCAGGCTGTAGGTCGGCGTCAGGGCGCAGATGACGCTCATCACGAGGAAGAGGCCCAGCGCCGTGAGGATGACGGGTTTGCGGCCGAACCGGTCGGCCAGCGGGCCGTAGATCAATTGCGCCGCGCCGAAGCCGATCAGATAGACCGCGACCACGTATTGCTGGTCATTGGCCTGGGTGACACCGAGATCGCTCGCGATGTCGTCCAGCGCCGGCAGCATCATGTCGATTGCCAGCGCGACAACCGAGACCATCGCCACGAGAATGGCGATCAGTTCGACGACGGGTAGCGGCAGGTTTTCATCGCGCGCGGCGGCGGGATTCGACATCACTGGCTCCGAAAAAGACGCAGGATAGCGCCTCGCAACAAGGTGGAGCGTGATGACCGTCGCTGCAAGCAGTCAGTTACACGCCCGGCGTCTTCCCGAACGGCGCGTTGAATATGTGCAACTGGAAGCTCTGGGCGATGCGTTCGGCGCGTTCGACGAAGAAACGGGTCGCTTCCGGACTCGCCCCGATTTCCTCGAGTGTCTGCCGAAACAGGCCCAGCCATGCGGTGAAATGTGCCGGTTCCAGGCCTTCCAGCTTCATGTGTGCCGGCATCGGGCGGCCGGAATAGACGCCGTCGTGGAAAGTGATCGAACCCCAGAAGGTCTTCATCGTTTCCAGATGGGTATCCCAATTGTCGCCGATCTCGCCGGCGAAAATCGGGCCGAGATCGGGATGTTCCCGGATGTGACCGTAAAACGTGTCCACGAGCCGGGAGATCACGGCTCGGTCGATTCCGGCCTGGTCCGCATCATTGCGTGCGGCCTCGCGTGCGGCGGTCACGCGGACGGGGCGGGGAGATGACATGGGATGTCCCTGAGTTTGCCTGATCGCTATCTATGAAGACCATCGGCCAGGCGCAAGCGGTCCGGCCCCTGCAGATCCTGCGGCAGATTGAAGCGCGGCATCGCAATGCTTATCTATCTCCCGATAGGCAGTGGAGACCGGAATGCCGGAGCGGAATGAAAAAGCGGAAGAAATCCTCGATGTCGCCGAACGTCTGGCGCGGGCCGGCGGGTATGGCGGTTTCAGCTTCCGGGACCTGGCGAAAGCAGTCGGGATCAAGTCCGCCAGCGTGCACTATCACTTCCCCAGCAAGGAAGATCTCGGTGTCGCCCTGACGCGTCGTTACACCGACCGGTTCCTGGAACGCCTGGGTGACCCTGTCACCGGCGATCCCTCCGACAGGATCCATGACTATGTTGCAGCCTTCCGTAAATCCCTCGTCGAAGACGGATTGATGTGCCTGTGCGGCCTGTTCGGTGCGGAGATCGACGATCTTCCGGCGGGTGTCGCCGTGGAGACCCGCCGCTTTTTCGAGCGCAACCGGGATTGGCTCGTCGCCGTGCTGGAACGCCATCCCGACCAGGTCGATGCGAACGCGTACGAATCCGCGGCGCTCGACCTGATCGCACGGTTGCAGGGCGCCATGATCCTGTCGCGCAGCCTGTCCGAGCCGTCGTTGTTTGATCGCGTGATGTCCGAGGCGGTAACGGCCTAGACGTTGAAGCGGAACAGCATCACATCGCCGTCCTGGACGATGTAGTCCTTGCCTTCCGCGCGCATCTTGCCGGCTTCCTTGGCAGCTGACTCGCCGCCGCAGGACACATAATCCTGGTAGGCGATGGTCTCGGCGCGGATGAAACCCTTCTCGAAATCGCCGTGGATGACACCGGCCGCCTGCGGGGCGGTTGCGCCCTCGCGGACAGTCCAGGCCCGGGCTTCCTTGGGTCCGGCCGTGAAATAGGTCTGCAGACCCAGGAGTTTGTAACCGGTATGGATGAGCCGGTTCAGACCCGGTTCCTCCAGGCCGATCGCCTCGAGATATTCCTCGGCTTCCTCGTCTTCGAGAAGCGCCAGCTCGGCCTCGATCTTGGCGGAGATGACGACCGCTTCGGCGCCTTCTTCCTCGGCGCGCTTGAAGACGATGGCCGAATAGTCATTGCCGTCTGCAGCGCTGTCCTCATCGACATTGGCGATGAAAAGAACGGGCTTCGTGGTCAGCAATTGCAGGCCGCGCCAGGCTTTCTCGTCTTCCTTGGACACCTCGGCGAAACGCGCCGGCTTGCCGTTGTTGAGCTGTTCCAGGGCGAGATCGACCAGGGCGAGGGTGGCCTTGGCCTCCTTGTCACCGGTCTTGGCCTTCTTGTCCAAGTTGGAGCGGCGCTTTTCCAGGCTTTCCAGATCGGCGAGCATCAGCTCGGTCTCGACGGTTTCCAGGTCAGCCAGCGGGTCGATCTTGTTAGCGACGTGCGTGACGTCATCATCGTCGAAACAGCGCAGCACATAGGCGATCGCGTCGGTCTCGCGGATATTGGCCAGGAATTGATTGCCCAGGCCCTCACCTTTCGAGGCACCGGCGACCAGGCCGGCAATGTCCACGAAGTTCATGCGCGCCGGCACGACATCCTTTGACTGGGCGATATCCGCCAGTTTCTGCAGGCGGGATTCCGGCACGGCGACGTCGCCGACATTCGGCTCGATCGTGCAGAACGGATAGTTCGCGGCCTGCGCCGCAGCGGTCTGCGTGAGTGCATTGAACAGGGTGGACTTGCCGACGTTCGGCAGGCCGACGATGCCGCATTTGAATCCCATGGCGCCAATTCCCTTTGATCCTGAGCGACGCCTTATAGGGAGAATGTGCGCGCGATGCGACTTTTCTGTCAGTGAAAGGTCGCGCTAGGCTGAGGTGAAGGAGAATTTCGTGCTCACCTGGGTCCGTGGACTGCTTATCGCGCTGGTCAGTGCCAGCCTGTTCATCGTCTGGCTGCCGTTCAATCGCAGCTGGATGGACGGGGAGAGCTATGCGTGGGGTCTGCCTCTGCTGGGACAGAGCCTGTCGGGGCGCGGTCTGGGTGGAGATTACTGGATCCTGCCGCCGCTCGTCCTGTTTGGGGCGATCACCCTCATGGCCGGTTGGCGCGCCTCGCGCCGGATGGCGGGCATGCTCAGCGGGCTCTGGTTCCTGATCTGGCTCGCCTCGCTGCTCGTGTTCCGGGCCAGCGAGGGTCCGGTGCTATTCCGGGGCGACACTCTGGGAGTCACACTGGACATCACCGCGATCGCAGCTGGCGTCATTCTCACAGGTGTCACCGGGGCCTGGCTGCTTGTACGGGCACCGGAAAAGGAAAACGACGCCCTGGCCTGGGCGCCGCTCAATACGACCTTCGCGGTCTTTTTCCTCGGGATCTGGGCCGCCGCCTTTGCCCTGCTGGCGACTGGCGAGCCCGATGGCCAGACCGACCGGATCGGCGTTGTCACGCTGATTGCCATGCCGGTCCTGGCCAATCTGGCGCTGATGCCCTGGCGCAAGGCCTAGAGATTGCCGGCGCCCCAGAGCTTGGAAAAGCGCTCGCAATGGATCACGACCGAGGCGTAGTCGGCCAGGTCGAGGTCTTCAGGCAGACGGTATTCCTGGGCGCCGCGATTGCTGTCGAGAGCCGTCAGGAAGAAACCGTCGGCCGCGTTGTCACCGGTGACATTGTCGGCGCTGTCGGTGGAAAAAAAGATCTTCAGGTCCGGACCGCGGCGGGTACGGAAATCCTCGCTCAGCACGAGATAGCGGCCATCTTCGCGAGCCTCGATCGTCCAGGACCCACGGATGTCGTATTCCTGATTCTCGAAACCACCTGCGACGGTATCGGAAGCCTGGGCTTCGGCGGCAACCGGGATGAGTGCGATAAGGGAGAAGAGGCCAATAAGGCCGGCGAGTAGACGTGTCATGCTTGCGCTCCAAACTGTGTTGCAGCGCGATATGGGGGAGGGAATGGCTCAGCGCCAATCAAGTCCGGTCACACCTCTCTCGCCGGTGTTCACGGGGCGGAGAGCGAGGCGTTAGTCGTCGTCCGACGGCGGACCGCGCTTGACCGGGGCCGGAGCCGGCGCCTTGTGCGTGACCTGGGTCTGGAAGGCGTCGAACTCGCCCTTGGCCAGCAGATCGGCTGAGTCCGCGATCGCATCGAGCAGGGTGATCAGCCAGCTCTCCTCTGCTTTCGAGAAATCGGATAGAACATAGCCGGTGACGCGATTGCGATCACCGGGATGGCCGATACCGATACGGCCGCGGCGAAAATCCGGACCGAGCTGGGCGATCGTCGACTTGATACCGTTATTGCCGGCCGCACCGCCGCCCGCCTTGAGACGGAATTTGCCCGGCGCGAGATCCAGCTCGTCGTGGAAGACGATGACGTCCTTGGCTGCGACCTTGAAGAATTTCGCGGCCTCGCCGATCGCGTGGCCGGAATTGTTGTAGAAGGTCTGGGGCTTGAGCAGGAGGAGTTTCTCGCCGCCGATCACGAGTTCGGTGGCCAGGCCCTGGAAGCGCTTGCGCCACGGGCCGGCACTCCACGCATTGGCCATGATGTCGAGGGCCATGAAACCGACATTGTGCCGGTTGCGCAGGAATTTGGATTCAGGATTGCCAAGTCCGGCGAGAATTTTCATCGCTTTACCCAGCTCCTCTTTCACTGACCCCTTGGCAGCACAAGGCCGCGAACCCGGGTGAGATCGCGGCCTTTGCAAATCTGGTCTGCTCCGGGGAGCAGGGGGCGTGGATTACTCCTCGCCGCCTTCTTCTTCGGCCGTGACCTCTTCGCCTTCAGCCTCTTCGACGCCGCCTTCTTCTTCCTCGGCCTCGGTGAGAACTGCACGCGAGCCCTGCAGGGTGGCGACGGTGAAGTCACGATCGGTGATCGCCGGCGTCACGCCTTCCGGCAGCTTGATCGACGACATGTGGATCGTGTCACCGATGTCCAGGCCGGACAGGTCGGCTTCGATTGCGTCCGGGATGGAACCGGCCGGGCAGACCAGCTCGACATCGTGGCGGACGATATTCAGGACGCCGCCGCGCTTCATGCCCGGGGAGGCGGCTTCGTTCACGAAGGTCACGGTCACGTCGACATTGATCTTCGTGTCTTCGTCCACGCGATAGAGATCGACGTGCATGGCCTGGTCGGAGACCGGGTGGAACTGGATGTCCCGTGCGATAACTTTCTGGCGCTTACCTTCGTGGTCCAGCTCCATCATGTTGGAGAGGAAATTGCCGGTCAGCAGAGCCTTGCGGACTTCATTGCCGCGCAGGTTGATCGCGACCGGGTCCAGCTTGCCGCCATACAGAACGCCCGGGACAAGGTCTTCACGGCGGGCAGCGCGAGCCGCGCCCTTGCCGGTGCCTTCACGAACGTCAACAGTCAGAACGAGGTTGGAGCTCATCGGTCCAGTTCCCTAAATGCAAAACGCTGCCTTCATACGCATTATTCGAAAGGCAGCTGTCGGGCCTTGCGCCACGGTTATCTTTCGAGCGGCGGGCTATAGCCGATCCCTGCGCGGCGCGCAACCGCGCAGAAGGGCCAGAGTCAGCGCCGGAACAGTCGGTGTGTCAGTCAAACAGTTTGGAGACCGACTCGTCATTGGCGATGCGCCGGATCGCTTCGCCCAGCAAAGGCGCTACGGACAGACGCCGCACCTTGGCCGTCTGGGTCGCGTCCGGCAGTTCGGTGATCGAGTCGGTGACCACGATTTCCGTAAGCTTGGACTTGTGTACACGGCCCTGCGCGTCATTCGACAGAACGCCATGCGTCACATAAGCCGAAACCTCGGTCGCACCCTCGGCCAGCAGCGCATCGGCGGCGTTGCAGAGCGTGCCTCCCGAATCGCACATGTCGTCGAACAGGATGCAGCGCCGGCCTTCGACATCGCCGATAATGTTCATCACCTCGGATACGCCGGCCTTGGGACGGCGCTTGTCGACGATCGCGATCTCGGCATCGAGAAGCTTGGCGAGCGCGCGGGCGCGCACCACACCGCCGACATCCGGCGACACGATCATCAGGTCGTCCGTGTCGTAGCGGCGGCGGATATCATCCTCGATCACCTTGGTGGCGAAGAGATTGTCGGTCGGAATGTCGAAGAAACCCTGGATCTGGCCCGCATGCAGGTCGATCGTCAGCACCCGGTCGGCGCCGGCCTTGGCGATCAGATTGGCGACCAGCTTGGCGGAGATCGGCGTACGGCCGCCAGTCTTCCGGTCCTGGCGGGCATAACCGAAATAGGGAATGACCGCCGTGATCCGCCGCGCACTGGCCCGAACCAGGGCGTCGATGCTGATCAGCAGCTCCATGAGATGGTCATTGGCGGGGCAGGACGTCGACTGGATGATGAAGACATCCTCGCCGCGCACATTCTCGTCGATGCGGACGAAAATCTCGCCGTCAGCGAATCGCTCGATCTGCGTCGCGGTCAGCGGCGCGTCGAGATAGTCCGCAATCGCCTTGGCCAATTGCGTGTTGGACGTGCCCGACATCAATTTCATGGTGAAGCCCCAGAATCCCGATCCATTCGCGCGCTGGATAACAGAGCAGGCCCTGTGAATGAAGCCGAAATAATCAGCGCGGACTGAATCCCGGCGGCTGGGGCAGAGCCGGACTGTCCAGGCAGACGAGTTTGAACAGTCGGCCCATCTGGTCCGCATCCGTCAGCCGCCACACCTGGCGGGCCAGTTTGGCCTTCTGCCCGGGCTCGGCCTGGATGAGTGCCGCTGCGCGTTGTTCCAGTCCAAGATGCAGCATGAACCGGCCCTGTTCCTCGGGGCCGTAAGTATTGAGGCCGCGCTGCTCCGCGAAAGCCAGCAGGCTTTCGAAATCGACACGTGCCGTCAGGTCCGCCGTGCCGGGTTCGTCCAGCGGGGCCACTTTTTCGTGCCGGCGGATGGCCTGGAGCGTGTCGCCGGCCTCGCTGGTGGCCGGCCCGTAATCGATGAAGAGCGCCCGGCCATCATGGCTGGCAAACCGGTCGGCGATCGTGTCGATCACCAGCCGGTCGCCGGGACGGATCTCGACGAGGCTGCCGTCGGGTGAGTCGCGCAGGCGTTCCGGCACCAGATCGGCTTCGCCGGCCAGCGGCGGTCCCATGACGAAGACGAACTCGCCCGGAGTGTCCGGCGTATCGCCCTCAGCGAGGCCCACGAGGCGTTCATGCCATTGCCCGTCATGCCGGATCGCCTGGCGGACGGCCAGACAGTCCAGGAATTCATTTCCGACGATGATCGCGGGGCCGGGCGGGACGGCTTCCAGCCGGTCGATCCAGCGGATCTGGGCGCCGGTCGGGCCCAGCGTCTGGGCCTGGACGGATTTCAGCGCTGCACTGGCCTCGATCAGAACGACCTGGGCGGCCTCAACGAAGCCGGGCACGGCGCGACCGGCGCGGAGGGCATCGGCCATCATCGTGCCTCGGCCTGGTCCCAGTTCGACAAGCTGGAAGGGATCCGGCCGGCCCATATCCATCCAGGACTGGGCGGCCCACAGGCCGATCAGCTCGCCGAACATCTGGCTGATCTCGGGTGCAGTGATGAAATCAGATCCGGCCCCGATCGGATCTTTGGTGGCGTAATAACCGGCCACCGGGTCGAACAGGGCTTCGGTCATGAAGGCGGCAATCGATTGCGGCCCGCTCTCGCGGATTCGCTGACGCAGCCGGTCCGTGATCTGGCTCAGGACGTTTTCTCCGCCGGATGTGCGGGCTTGAGATTACGCCAGACCAGCCAGGCTCCCAGCGCGATCATCGGCAGGGAGAGCAGCATGCCCATCGTGATATAGCCGCGCAGGAATTCCGGCATGTGGGCATCGGGTTCGCGCACGGTTTCCAGGATGGCGCGGAACAGGCCGTAGAAGAGCAGGAAGAGACCGGCATTGAGGCCCGGTTTTTCCAGCGAGCGTAGCTTCCAGGTCGCGTAATTGATGATCGCGAACAGGGCGAGGCCTTCCAGCGCCGCTTCGTAGAGCTGGCTGGGATGTCGTGGCAGGCAGAGCGGATCATCCCGGAACCGCATGGCCCACGCTACGTCCGACGCGCGGCCCCAGAGCTCGCCATTGATGAAGTTTGCCATCCGGCCGAAGAACAAGCCGATCGGGGTGACAACCGCCGCGGCATCAGCGATGCGCCAGAGATTCAACTCGTGTCGCCGCGCATAGAGGATCAGCGCCAGTGAGACGCCCATCAGACCGCCATGGAAGGCCATGCCGCCATCGGTGATGCCTAAGATGATGTCCAGCGGACGGGTCCAGATCATTTCCGGCATGTAGAAGATCACATAGCCCAGCCGGCCGCCGCCGATCACGCCGAGCGTCGCCCAGATCAAAAGATCATCGACCTGTTCCTCGGTGAAGGGAGAGGTCGGCTTTTTCGTGCCCGGTGCGTGCCACATGCCGGGACGGCGGCTCAGGGCCACCATGTAGCGCCAGCCCAGCATGAGGCCGGCGATGTAGGCGAGGGCGTACCAGCGCAAGGCAAACCAGGCCGGCTGATGCGTGCCCAGATTGAAGCCGTCTGGTCCGATCGTGAACAGGACCGGGTCGATCAGGTCAAAGCTGGCGGGGCAGGTTTCCATGGTGGACTCGCGCGATCCATGTGCAGATGTGACGGAACGGCGCGTTGCGCTTTTGCGCTTTGCACCGCATATAGGCATCCAAGACGCTTTCTAATGGCTTTGTTTTATGCAAACGCGCAACCCGCTTTTGAACGATTTCGCAGATCTCATGACTGACGCCTTCGGTGCGGCCCAGGCCGTCGGAGACGAGGCCCAGGCCGTCATGCGTGGCCAGATGGACCGCATGATTGCTGATATGGACCTGGTCAAACGCGAGGAGTTCGACGTGCTGAAGGCCTCCCTGGCCGAGGCCCGCGAGGAAATCGAGGCCCTGAAAGCCGAACTGACCACGCTGAAGACGGCACCGGCCAAGAAGCCCGCAAGCCGTTCCCGCAAGGCCGCTCCGAAGAAGTCGACGGCAAAATCCACAGACTGATACGGCGCGAGACGCGCTTTTTATTGCGCCTGTGATGGCGTCGCCATACCGTCTGGCCTGACGGTGTGAGTCGCCGCGCAGACGAAGGAGACTGCTCCATGGACCTCTTGTCCGATGAATTTGCGCCCACGGTGACGGATCCGCTGGACTCGGTCGAGCAGGCGGTGATTGCCGAGCAATTCCCCTACGACCGCGACGAGACCGGCGAACTGCACATCTCGGTGAGCGGCGCCTATCGCGATCACCAGATCTGGTTCGCCTGGCGGCCGGAGCTGGAATCCCTGCACATCTGTTCCAGCCTGGACCTCAAAGTGCCGGCCAATCGCTTTCGCGATGTCTGCGAACTGATCGCCCGCCTCAATGAAAAACTCTGGCTGGGCCATTTCGATGTCTGGGCCGAGGATGGCGGTATCATCTATCGTCATGCCGTATCCCTGCCGAACGGCGAGGCCGTCTCGCCGGCGCAGGCAGCGGCCATGATTGCCGCAGCCCGCGAGGCCGGCGAACGTCTCTATCCCGCCTTCCACTTCCTGATCTGGGGTGGCAAGAGCGTCGAGGAGGCAGCAGCGGCCGCCATGTTCGAAACGGCTGGAGAGGCCTGATACCGGATGAGCAAGCCTGAGAAGATCGCGCTCGTCGGTGCCGGCCATATGGGCGGTGCCATGGCCAGTGGCTGGCTGCGGACCAAGCGCGGCGGCGTAAAGCCGGAAGATCTCGTGATTGTCGATCCGCATCCGGGCGAGCTCGTCCAGGAGCTGATCGAGAAACACGGTCTGGCCCAGTCGAACAAGCTCTCGCTCAAGGACTCGACCGACATCGGTCTTGTTGTCCTGGCGATCAAGCCGCAAGTCCTTGACCAGGTAGCCGAATTCCTTGCGCCCGTACTGCCCGAGGATTGCGCGATCCTGTCGATTATGGCGGGAACGACGATCAAGCGGCTCGAGGAAGTCTTCGGCGAACGCCCCGTGATCCGCGCAATGCCGAACACGCCCGCCGCCATTGGCGCCGGTTCGACTGTCGCTGTTTCCAACGCATCTGGCGAAAAGCTGGAAGCCCGCGCCACGCGGCTCCTCAAAGTCACCGGTTCGGTGGAATGGGTGCAGGACGAGCGCCTGATGGGTGCGGTCACGGCCGTGTCCGGGTCGGGGCCGGCCTATGTCTTCCTGCTCGCCGAAGCCCTCGCCGGCGCCGGTTTTGGCGAAGGCCTGCCGCGCGATCTCGCCGACAAGCTGGCCCGCGAAACAATTATCGGTGCCGGTGCCTTGCTGGCTGCCTCGGAGAAATCGCCACAGGAATTGCGCCGGGCCGTCACCTCTCCGAACGGAACAACCCAGGCTGCTCTGGATGTCCTGATGGGCGGTGGCGGAGGATTGCCGGAACTGGTGCGCCAGGCCGTCAACGCTGCCGAGCGCCGATCGCGCCAGATGGGTGCAGAACCGGGAAGCCGCTAGGCCGGCAGGCTGAGCGTCGCTCTCAGTCCACCCATCGGACTTTCCGAAAGCCTCAGATCTCCGCCATGGCTGCGCGCGACATCGCGTGCAATCGCGAGACCCAGACCGACACCCTTTCGATTGAGATTGCGGCTTTCGTCCAGCCGGCTGAAGGGTTTGAGCGCTTCCTCGACCTGGTCAGCCGGAATGCCGGGACCATCATCATCCACCAGGATTTCCAGTCGCGATCCCGCCTGGCGGGCGCTGACGGCGACCTGTTCGCCGAAATCCACGGCATTGCCGATCAGATTGGCGAGGCAGCGGCGGACCGTACCCGGACGGACATCCGCTTCCAGACCGTCTTCAACCGACAGATCGATGGCTGAACCGTCCCGGCGGGCGGTCTCGACGACCGATGCGACCAGTTCGGTGATGTCGGTCCGGACCGTGTCCTCATTGGCCTGACCGCGGGCGAAGTCGAGATACTCGTCGAGCATGACTTCCATCTCCGCGACATCGGCAATCGCGTCCTCGCGCTCCTGGCCTTCCGGCATCAGAGCCAGCTGAAGGCGCAGACGGGTGAGAGGGGTGCGCAGGTCGTGACTGACCCCGGCAAGCAGGGCCGTACGCTGGTCGATATGCCGTTTGAGCCGGTTGCGCATCTCGAGGAAGGCATGAGCGGCCTGCCGGACTTCGGTAGCGCCTGCGGGCCGGAAATGCGCGACATCATTGCCTCGCCCGAATTGTTCGGCGGCATCGGCCAGTCGCCGGATCGGTTTGACCTGGTTGCGGATGAAGACGATAGAGACGGCGGTCAGGAGTATCGTCGCCCCCGCGATCCAGAGCAGAAAGATATTGCCCGCATTGGCGTAGACGCGTTCGCTTAGCGCGTAGAAACGCAAGACCCCGCCCTCGACCTCGACACGGACATCGACGTGATTGCGGTAGCGCGTCGTATCGAACCAGAATTCATGATCCAGCTGGTCGGACAGCGCGCGGCGCAGCGTGCGGTCCAGCGTGCGGAAGAATGACGAGCGACGTGCAGTGGGCAGGGTCTCGCCGGGGCGATAATTCACCGACAGGCTCAGCGAGGTCAGCGCGATTTCGGCCTGTTCCTCGAACTCCTCGGGCGAATCCGCCTGTTCCCAGAGCTCCGTCATCATGGCGATATCGCCGGCGACACCCTCCGCGAGGCGGATCGTGACGGTCTCCCAGTATTCATCGAAGAAGGACCAGACGACCGCGAACTGCATCAATGCCACCGGCAGCACGATGATCAGCAGGGTCCGGGCAAAAAGCCCTTTGGGCAGATAGCGTCTCAGCAAGCGCCTGTTCCTGGCTCAGCTCATTCTTCGAAGACCGGGTCAGCGGCCAGTCTATAGCCTTCTCCACGAACCGTCTGAAGATGCAAGGGTTCTTTGGGATCCACCTCGATTTTCCGGCGCAGGCGTGTGACCTGGACATCAACCGCGCGCTCGCCGCCTCCCGTGCGTTCGGAGAGCACGAGACGTGAAACGGCCTGGCCGGGGCTGGCAGCCAGGGCAGCGAGAAGCGCGGTTTCACCCCCTGTCAGCCGGACAAGATCGCCACCCTTGGTAAGGCTCTCGCGGGACAGGTCGAAACTCCATCCGCCGAATTCGACCCGCTTGATGGCCGCGGTGACCGGCTTGGCCCGGCGCAGGATGGCATTGATGCGCAGGACAAGTTCCTCCGGCTCGAACGGTTTGGCGAGATAATCGTCGGCACCAAGCGTCAGGCCGCGGATCCGGTCCTCGGCCTCGCCGCGTGCGGTCAGGAGTAGGATTGGCGTGTCGGAATGCCCGCGGACGGCTTCTGTGAGCTCGAAACCATCCATGCCCGGCATCATCACGTCCAGGACCAGGAGATCGAAGGCGAGGGAGTTGAGCGTTGCCAGCGCCTTGTCGGCATTGGGCGCCGTCGAGACCCGGAAACCGCGTTCCTGGAGGAAGCGTTTCAGCAGGGTCCGGATCCGGTCGTCATCATCGACAACGAGAATGTGGGCGTCGTCATCGGCTGTGTCTGCCATGCGGTCTCCTCAGCTGGTGGCCGCGAGCATGGCGCGGTGCGACGGCCCTCTCAAGGGTTCGCCTGCATTCGCGATTCTGCGTTCAGAGTGTACGATAATCCTTCAGGCATTGGGATTCTTGCAGGGGGAGACAGATGCAGAAACCTTTTTTGATCGCCGGTCTGGCCGGGCTTGTCCTGGTCGCCACGGCTGATGCCCAGCAGCGCAGAGACCCGCAGCAACCGCGACCGGTTCCGCGACCGGTGATCGATTCACCGCGCCCGGCGACCGACCAGGCTGTGACGAACGAGCAAGGCACACCGACCGCGATGGTCGATCCGAATCTTCTTGCAACCGCATGCACCGGGACGTCCATCGTGACCCGCCGCATTTCTCGGACCTGCCCGGACGGTAGTCGTGCAACGGAAGAGATGCGCTGCACGGTCCGCGGAGTCGGCGGCCTGTTCCCAAACTGTATCTATGACGAGGAATGCGAGGTGACGTTCGCCGAGGAATGCCCGCCGGCGGAAACCGAAACGCCCGATGGGGACTGACGGCGTCAGGCGCGCTTGCCGGCCTTCGTGAAATAGTTGATCGCCGTCAGCAGGCTGAAGGCGGCGGCCAGCCAGAGTGCGGCCATCCAGATCATCAGCACCCAGTCCAGTGACTGCCAGCCCATCGGCATGGCGATCAGCGGGAAAGCGGCGACACCCATGGACAGGGCGGTTTTCAGCTTGCCGCCCAGGCTGACCGGCATGGTTTCAGCGGCTTTTCCCGGATGGCCGATCCGGATCAGCGTCATGACGACATCGCGCAGGATGATGGCGCCAACCGGGGCGATCATCCATTCGGGCCAGCCGAGCATGCTCGCATAGACAATCAGATAGAGATCGACCAGCAGCTTGTCGGCGATCGGGTCGAAGACCGCGCCGAAACCGCTCTGCACCGACCAGCGCCGTGCCAGCATGCCGTCGAGCCAGTCGCTGACGGCGGCGATCACAAAGGCGATGACCGCAAAACTCGCCAGGCCCTGCACGACCAGTTCGGGCTGGCCGAGACCGGCCGGGACGTCATGGCTTAGCGACCACTGCCAGGACAGCCAGAGCGCCAGTGCGCCTGCCGGTGCCAGGATCAGGCGGAGCAGGGTAAGCATGTTCGGTATGTAACGCAGCATGGGCCTATCTCTGGAACCAGTCGTGAATGCGTTTTGCCATGGCCCTGGAGACACCTTCGACGGCCTCCAGATCGGCCAGCGCGGCATTGCGCACCGATTTTGCCGAACCGAAATGGGCCAGCAGGGCTTTCTTGCGGGCCGGACCGACACCGGGCACGCCGTCGAGCGGATTGTCGGTCAG
This sequence comes from uncultured Maricaulis sp., assembly GCA_965228215.1. Lineage (GTDB taxonomy): Bacteria > Pseudomonadota > Alphaproteobacteria > Caulobacterales > Maricaulaceae > Maricaulis. The sequence goes on from OZ245800.1 coordinate 2,085,898, forward strand.
CGCCTTCTTCCGCTTGGCCCTGTGGCCGCCGATGGCAAACCGGTGAGCCTCATCCCGCAGGCGCTGAAGATAATAGAGAACGGGGTCATTTTGAGGCAGTTTGAACGGTGCGCTGCCGGGCAGGTAGAAAGCCTCGCGACCGGCATCGCGTTCCGGTCCCTTCGCAATTGCCGCGATCGGGATATCCGTGACGCCCAATTCCTCGGCCACTTCGAGAACTTTCGACAATTGCCCCTTGCCGCCGTCGATCAGGATCAGGTCGGGAACAGGTGCGCCCTGTTCGCTCTCCTTCACCAGGCGAGATAGCCGCCGCCGGAGCATGGCCGCCATCATGGCGAAATCATCATCGGTCGCGGCGTCGTCACCCTTCATGTTGAACCGGCGATACTGGTTCTTCATGAAGCCGTCCGGCCCCGCCACGATCATCGCGCCCAGCGCGTTCGTGCCCTGGATGTGGGAATTGTCATAGACCTCGATCCGCTCGGGGCTCTCATCGAGCTTGAAGACGCGCTGTACGCCCTCCAGGAGCTTGACCTGGGTCGCGCTCTCCGAGAGGCGGCGTGCCAGCGCCTCGCGGGCATTGCGGGCGGTCTGCTGCACGAGTTTCCGCTTCTCGCCGCGCTGGGGGACCAGCAGGCTGACCTTGCGATTGGCGCGCATGCCCAGGGCCTCGGCCAGAAGATCGCTCTCCTCGATGGAATGCGAGAGCAGGATTGTGCCCGGTGCGGGTTTGTCGTCATAGAATTGCGCCAGGAAGGCTGCGAGCACGTCCGTGGGTTCCGCGTCGGCATCATGGCGCGGATAGAAGCTCTGATTGCCCCAATTCTGCCCCGCCCGGAAGAAGAAGACCTGGACACAGGACTTGCCGCCATCCTGGGCGACCGCGATCACGTCCGCCTCATCAACCCCGTCAGGATTGATACCCTGGTCTGTAGTGACAGCCGCAATGGCGCGGATCCGGTCACGCAGGCGGGCTGCCGTCTCGAAATCCAGGGCTTCGGACGCCGTTTCCATTTTCTGCTGCAGATCCTGGCGCAGCGCATTGGATTTGCCGCGCAGGAAGGCCGTCGCCTCGTCGACCAGTTCGCCATAGGCGTCCGGCGTCACCAGGTCGACGCACGGGCCGGCGCAGCGCTTGATCTGGTAGAGCATGCAGGGGCGGGTGCGTCCTTCGTAGACACTGTCGGAACAGGTCCGGACCAGGAAGGCCTTCTGCAGCGTGTTCAGTGTCTGGTTCACCGCGCCAACCGAGGCGAAGGGGCCGAAATAATCGCCGGTCTTCTTGCGGGCGCCGCGATGTTTGAGCAATTGCGGCGCGGCATGATCCCGCCGGATGAGGATGTAGGGGAAACTCTTGTCGTCGCGCAGCAGGATGTTGAAACGCGGTTTGAGCCGCTTGATCAGATTGGCTTCCAGCAGAAGGGCTTCGGTCTCGGTCTCCGTTACGACGAATTCCATCGTGCGGGTCAGCGCGATCATCAGGGCGATGCGGTTGGAATGTCCGCGGCCATTCGCGTAATTGCCGACACGGTTTTTCAGATTGCGGGCCTTGCCAACGTAGAGAAGCTCGCCATCTTCCCCGATCATCCGGTACACGCCGGGCTTCGGCGGCAGGTTCTTCACATAGCCGGCGATAATCTTCGGGCCATTGGGCGATTGCTTCGCATCGCCGGACGGGCCATCTATCGGATCAGAAGGTGAATTCGAGGGACTCATGACGCAGAAGATCGCGCTCGTAACCGGTGGCGGCAAGCGCCTGGGTGCGAAAATCGCATCCGCACTCGGTGAAGATGGCTGGCATGTCCTGGTTCACTACCGAAGTTCCGCCCGGGAAGCCGATGCCGTCGCGGCCGCAATCCGCGATGCGAGCGGCTCGGCCGAGACGGTGGGTTTCGACCTGTCCGAGATCGCCGAAGTGAAGGCCTTCATGCGCGGGCTGGGCCGCGTGGATGCGCTGATCAATTCCGCCTCCATGTTCGAGATGGACCGGCCGGAAGATGTCGAACACACCCAGATCGAAACCATGATGCGCGCCAATCTGGCTGCGCCTGTGCTTCTGGTTTCCGCGATGGCCGAACACCACACCGAGCGGGCGTCGGGCTGTGTGATCAACATGCTCGACCAGAAACTCCTCAACCTGAACCCGGATTTCTTCTCCTACACCCTGTCGAAGGCGGCGCTTCACGCTGCCACGACGACGATGGCCATGGCGTTCGCGCCGCGTGTTCGGGTCAACGCCATCGCGCCGGGCATCACCCTGCCATCGGGCGGACAGTCGGCCGAGGAGTTCGAGCGCGCCCACCGTCTCAACCCGATGCAGGGCGGTTCCACGCCAGAGGATCTGATCCGCGCAATGCGCTTCATCCTTGCGACATCAAGCATGACGGGCGAGACGGTGATCGTGGATGGCGGGCAGCATCTCGATGCCCGCAACAGCGATGTCATGTATGCGGCCGGCGTGCCGGAGGACGGGCAGGAATGAGACTGGACCAATTGATCGAAAACGCCCTTGCGAATGCGACGGGCGAGAATGTCTTCATCTACCGGCTCGAGGGCGTGAAAATGCAGGTCGAGATCGGCATTCACGACTATGAGCGCGGCGTGCGGCAGCAGGTCCTGGTCGATGTGGTCACACTGGTCGACAAGGACTGGAAGGGTGAGGACGATATCGCCAGCGTCGTCGATTACGACTACATCCTCAATGGTCTGAAATCATTGGAAGACAGGCAATTCGACCTGCAGGAAACTCTGTGTGCGGAAATCCTCGAGATCGCGCTTGGGCCGGCTCCGGTCGCGGCCGCACAGGTCACCACGCGCAAGACGGATGCCTATCCGGATGCCGATGCGGTGGGCCTGACGCGCTTCCGCCGCAAGGTCTGAACGCATAACGCCATACGGGTGCAGATTCGACCTTTTCCCGGATTCCGCGTAATCTTACCGTCGTGTAATGAACGCATGGGGGGAAGGGAATGCGTAGTTTTCTGTTCGGACTGATTCTCGGCGCGGCCGGGACAGCCGGTGCACTTTTCTATTACGGGTATCTCGATCTTGATCGCGCGGCCGGCGAGGAAACCGTCGTCGAAGCCGTGGATATGGAAGAGCCGGGAGAGCTGGAGGCTGTCGAGCCCGCTGCCGACGACATGGCGGATGATGCCATGCCCGAGGAGGCTGCAGCCGAAGATTCCATGACAGATGTCACGACGGTCGAGGAAGCTGTGGAAGCAGCGACCGAGATGGCTGAAGGTGCGATGGATGATGCAGCCGACATGGCTGACGATGCCACTGACATGGATGCCGACGGCGGCGACGAATAAGCGTCACCAGGCTCGGGATTTCAAAACCGCTCTCACTCCGGTGAGGGCGGTTTTTCCTTGTCCCGGTCTCCCTTCACACGAGGCATGCGCAGGGTGAAGATACTGCCTTCGCCCAACACGCTCTCCGCGTCGACATCACCGAGATTGGCCCGGGCAAGCTCACGCGCCACGGCCAGTCCCAGTCCGACGCCCTTCTGATCCTGATTGGCGCTGGTCTCGGCCCGTTCGAAGGGTTCGAAAACACCGTCCAGACTATCCGGATCGATTCCCAGACCACGGTCATGGATACGCACCGCCACCTCGTCCTCGCGGGAGACGACCTGGATGCGGATGCATTCATCGCGGCGGGAATACTTGATGGCGTTGTCGAGCAGGCTGGTGATCACCTGCCGGAAATGCCGGATGTCGAAATACACGACAGGGTCGGCCGGGTCGGGTTCGATTTCCAGCGTGACTCGCGCCAGTTCGGCGGCATGGCTGGTGAGGGGCAGGATCTGCTCGATCTCGACATTCACATCGAGATCGTCCGGCCGGATCTTCATTCGCCCGCCCGCTATCGCCGACAAGTCCAGGATGGCGTTGAACGTCTTGGTCAGGAATTCGCCCGAGCGCTTGATATTGTCGGCAAACTCGCGGGCCGTTGCGATATCGCGCTCGATATAGCCCTCGGTCGACAACAGGCCGGCAAAGCCGACGATCGCATTGAGCGGTGTGCGCAATTCATGGGACGCATTGGCGAGGAAGCGGGCCTGGCTCTGCTGGGCGATGGTCGATTGTTCCAGGGCCCGGTCGGCCAGGTCACGGGCCTCGCGCGTCTCCCGCATCATCCGGACCTGTTTCAGCTGGGCGCTGGTCAGGGCGGCGACGGATACCAGGATGTCGAGATGCGCCGGCGTGAAGAAATCCGGATCGGGGTGTTCGCTGTCGATCACGCCCAGGACCGTCTCTCCGTCGAGGATGGGCACGCACAATTCCGAACGCGCCTCCATGATGTCGGAGATATAGCGGGGATCGAATTGCAGATCGCCGACGAGAATGGGTTGGCGGGACCGGGCGACCGAGCCGGTGATGCCGCGCCCGAGCGGGATCGTCAGACGGTTGAGAATGGTGTTGGAGTCAGGCGCTTCCGCCTTCTCGCCGATCGCGGCCATCTGTTCGAGCAGCATGGCGTCCGCGTCCAGGCGGTAGATCACGCAGTCGAGGAAATCGAGACGGCCCACGACATTGCGGGCGACATACCAGAAGAGTTCTTCCTCGGTCTGGATGCCCATCATGTCGACGGCAAACTGGCGGAAGACATCCCGCTCCCTGTTCGCCCTCTCGATGTCGTCTGCGCCCGGTACGGCCATGCCGTCAGCTCGCGGTGCGTTGTCGTCCATGGCCATGACGCCCTGTCGCCGCTTCTCTCAATTCCTTCATATCAGAGCCTATCGTGCCTGATGTTTCAAAGTCATAAGAGATGCGGCAACAGTTGACGTCTAGGTCAATCTCATGCGGCGGCTTTCCGGAGCGGCTGGAACTGGCCATAGGTCAGCGTACGCCAGAGCCATTCGAACGGGCCGAAGCGGAACACGCTGAGCCACAGGGGCGACCAGATCAGCTGCAGGGCCCACACCGCGAGCACCAGTTTCGCCTGGTCGATACGCTCGACGGTTCCGAACAGGCCCAGACCCGGTGCACCCACGAAGATGAATGTCATGATCAGCGTCTGGGTGAGATAATTGGTGAAGGCCATTCGCCCGGTTGCCGCGAAGAGTTTCACGATCAGTGAGAATACGCCGATCTTCGAGAGCAGCATGACCGTGGAGGCATAACCGAAGGAAAGGACCAGGCTGCCGAAAAAGTTGTAGGCCAGCCCGTCTGCTCTCGCTGCCTGGCTGAACTCCCCGGCGATCAGGCCCTGCGTGCTCTCGTGATTGAGGAAGACACCCACTGACACGAAGATCACGGCGAGAACCGCATAGCGGATCGTGCCCCAGGACGCCGACAGGAAACCGCTTTTGAAGAGGGCCATGCCGATCAGCATCAGGCCCAGCGTGCGCGGTCCCATCATGATCAGACCCGCCAGCTGACCAATGAGCGCAAAACCGGCATTCCAGGGTGCGCGATCGACGAAGCCTGCCTGGTAGGCGGCTGTCATGCCGTCCTGCCATTCCTGCATCATGGCTGCTTCCTGTGCCGCGGCATCAGGTGTTGCGAACATTGCACCGAGATAGGTGCCGCCCACCATGAGAAGCGCCGCAATGGCGATGAAGAAAAAGCCCCAGAAGAGCAGTTTCCCGACCCCCATCTTGCGGAAATTCACGGCGATCATGCCAAGCAGCGCGTACTGGAAGAGAATATCGCCCCACCACAGCACGTAGGCATGGATGGCGCCGAAGGCGAGCAGCCAGAGCATGCGCGGGAAATGCTTGCCAGTGGAATCGCCATCGCCGGCCATCAGAATGATTCCGGCACCGAACAGGGTCGAGAAAATCGTGATGAATTTGACGGCGAAGAAGGTGTGAGCCATGGCCCAGACATCGAGATTGGCCCCGGTCAGGTCCATCATCATCGTCGGATTGTCATAGGCGAAGGGCGTCATCGCGAAGCCCTGAACATTCATCATGAGAATGCCCAGAACGGCGACGCCGCGCAGTGCATCAATACTGACCAGGCGGTCCTGTTTGGGTGCTGAGCTCATCTGTCCCTCCCTCAAAGCCGCGGCAGTAAAACACATTCTTTCCGCGGGGTCCGGGGGAAACAGCGCGATTTCGTCCCTCCGTCTGTTGCGGGCTTTACAAACGCCCGTCCGTTCAGGTGAAATTCAGGTCGCAGCTGGCATTTCGGCGCGAGGAGATCCTGATGAAACGACGTATTTTTCTGATGAGTGCCGCCGCCTGGTGTGTTGCCGGTGCTGCCGAAGCCTCGACCGCCTCGACGCGATGGGTCCAGCTGAGCCAGCGCGATGCGCGCAACGGTATCCGCCAGGCCCTGGAACAGGCAGCGCAACTTGCCACCCAGCGCCTGGGTGTTCGCGACGGGTTTTTCGGCGATCCGCAGGTTCGCATTCCGTTGCCGCGCAATATCGCCCGCCTGCAGAGCAATCTGCGTTCTGTCGGCCTGTCCGGACCGATCGATGATCTCGAGCTCAGCCTGAACCGGTCCGCCGAGGCGGCCATGCCGGAGGCGCGCCGCATTTTCGTGGACACGATCCGCAATATCAGCGTGCAGGATGCCGTCTCGATTATCCGCGGCGGTGACAGCGCAGCCACGGATTATCTGCGCGGCCGTTCGGAGACGTCGCTGACACGTCTGCTGCGCCCGCGCATGGAGAGCGCCCTGGAAGCATCAGGCGCCTATCGTCTCGTGTCTGAAATCGAACCGCGCCTGGGCGGAGGTGGAGGATTCCTGGGCCGGTTGTTCGGATCGTCGGGAGCCTCCGGTTCGCTGCGCGAGAGCGTCACCGATCACGCGGTCAGCCGCGCTCTGGACGGTGTCTTCCACTATGTCGCTGTCGAGGAACGCGCCATTCGCCGCGACCCGGTGAACCGGACCACGGACATCCTGCGCCGTGTATTCGGTCGCTGATCAGCCCAGCGCGTTGCGGGCGAGAATGGCGATATAGCCGATATAGGCAGCCGTCAGACCCAGACCGATAATCCGGTTGATGCGCTGTTTCATCAGCACGATCAGCGCAATCACCAGGCTTGATCCGAGCATCACCCACAGATCGAGGGCGAAGAAGGCCTCAGGCAGCGGGAGCGGGACATCGACCGCCGCCGCGGCGAGGCCGGTTGCGCCGCCCACAGCAAAGACGTTGAAAATGTTCGACCCGAGCACATTGCCGATCGCCAGCTCGGCATGACGGCGGACCGATGCCATGACGACGGTGGCCAGTTCCGGCAGCGAAGTACCGAAGGCGAGGGCGGTCAGGCCAATGATCGACTCGTCGACGCCGAGATCCACGGCTGCCGCCTTGCCGCCGGCAACAATCATCTGCGCCCCGACCGGCAAGGCGATCAGTCCGGCAATCAGGGCCACGATTGTCGACGACATGCTCTTGGGCAGGCCGTCCATGCCGTCGATATCGGTGAGTTCCGACAGGGTCGGATCATCCGTCTTGCCGCGCGCCAGCGCGCCGAGGATGAGGACATAGGCGATGATGGCCGCGAACAGCGCCACGCTCTCGCCGCTGGAAATCGTCCGGTCCCAGCCCACGACGATGAATGCGATAGCAGCACCCAGCGCGATCACGGCGTTCCGGCGCACACCGGGTGTGGTCGTGCTGATGGCCCCGAAAATGGCCGGCAAGCCCAGGACCAAAAGGAAATTCGCGATATTGGACCCGACGATATTGCCGGTTGCCAGTCCCGTGGCGCCCTGCAGTGCCGATTGCACGCTGACCACAAGTTCCGGTGCAGACGTGCCGAAGGCGATAATGGTCAGGCCGACAAAAAGCGGCGGCAGATGCCAGCGCCGCGCCAGGGACGCTCCCCCGCGTACGAGGAAATCACCGCCGAAAAGCAGGATAACGATCCCCGCGAGAATCAGGGAGACATAGAGAGGAGCGGACATGACTGGACCGGATTGTCGCGACGATTAGTCGAGACGGCGGTATTCAATCAGGTTCAGCAGGGCGAACAGACCGGCCACAAGGCCAAGGGCGATAAGAGCGAACATGGCAGACTTCCCCAACAAGGCAGGGCCCGTTTCCGGGCATGATTGCCGTCTACATAGCGCGCTTGTCCCGTGCTGGCCAGCGGAGGTGTGCGCATGAACTGGCGCATTGCCTTGGAGCCTGTCGCGCGGCCTTTCGTCCATGTCTGGTGGCGTTTTGCGCGCGGCCTGACACTGGGTGTCCGAGCCATCGTCGCGGACGATAAATCCCGAATTCTGCTTGTAAAACATACCTATCTGCCGGGCTGGCACCTGCCGGGCGGCGGCGTCGAGCGCGGCGAGCCCACAGGGCTGGCCGTGATGCGCGAACTGGCCGAGGAGGCCGGTGTCAGGGCCGAGGCCGAGCCGGTGCTGCGCTCCATCCATTCGAATCACGTGCGCTTCAGGGGCGATCATGTCCTGGTCTACGAGGTGACAGCGTGGTCGGAATGCGAGCCGGACAATGAGGGTGAGATCGAGGAAGTCGCCTGGTTCAGCCCGCAGGACCTGCCGGACGATACAAGCCCGGCTACACGGCGACGTATCGCTGAATTCAGCGAGGGGTCCGTTCCCGACGCGGACTGGTAGCCGGAATATGTAGGGGAAGGAAAAGCGGTGTGCCGGCTTTCTCCAATCCTCTGCGAGGGAGTGAGGTCGGTTGGGCCGGCACACCGCGGGGGCGCACGCTTTCGAACCTAGCGATGGCTTGTTGAACGCCAGCTGACGGGATCAATCCAATTTTCGCCGCGAAATCGGCACATAAAGGATAAATGCGGCTCCATTCTTCGCCGCGAACGCCTAGACTGGTTCCCGGGAACGATTCGAATGAACGCACCGGACGACGGCGATACCGTTGAGACAGACGAATTTGCTGACGATTCAAGTGAATCGGCACTGCAACGCCTGTCGTCCGGCGATGGCTGGCTGGCTCAGGTCCTGCCGGGCGTCATGGCCGTCACATTCATCATCGTCGTTGTGCTGGCCGTCATGGCCGGCGAGGGCGCGCTCATGGCCTCCGCCCGCCAGACCAATCTCAACACGCTGCAGACCGTGCTCTCCAGTACGATCCAGCGTTTCGAGGACTGGGCGCAAACGCAGGAATCCCATGTTCGCATCTGGGCCGAGAGCGAACTTGTCACCAATGCGATCGACGAGATGTCGGCCTCGCAGGTCCGGTCAAACCTGGAATTCTCGCCGCAACAGGAAGCCCTCAGGGCAACGCTGGGTCCCTGGTTGGCCGAATACGGTTTTCGCAATTTCTTCCTGATCGCCCGCAACGGCACGACCCTGGCCTCGATGCGCGATGAGGATCTCGGCGTTCCGGCCGTGGCGCTGGGCAGTGTCGATCTCGACCGGGTGCTGGCGACCGGTGCGCTCCTGACCCAGCCGACCATCGTCGATGTCCCCAGTTCGCAATACGACGATCTCTATGCCGAGGTGCACGAAGAGGCGGTCATGTACGTCTTCGCGCCGGTGCGTGTCGGCGGAGAACTCGCCGGATACCTGGCGCTGCAGATCGATCCGATGGGCGACTACGCGGACGCCTTCCGGGTCGGGCGGACCGGCCTGTCGGGCGAAACCTACGCCGTGAACCGGTCCGGCCGGCTGCTGACGGAGACCCGCTACGGCCCCGAACTGGTCGAGGCGGAACTGATCGCCGGCGGACATCCGAGCATTTTGCACATCGATGTGCGTGATCCCGGAGTGGACCTCACCGCGGGCGGTATTCCCGCAGAATCAAGCCTGGACTGGCCTCTCACCGTAGCTGTCGAGAGCGTCACCCAGGGCAATCGTGACCAGAATCTGCGCGGCTATCGCGATGCGCGCGGCGTGCTCGTGCTGGGAGCCTGGGTCTGGGATCATGCGCGCGAAATCGGTGTCGTCACCGAGGTCGAGGTCGCCGAGGCCCTGTCCGGGGCCAATCAGGCGCGGGCGGTCCTGCGCGTATTTGCCGTGGCGATGGCCTTGTCCTTCATCCTGCTGGCCGTTCTGTTCAGCGCGCACCGGAATGTCATCCGCAAACGCGCCCAGGCGACGCTGGAGGCCAAGCAACGCCTGTCGCAGATCCTGATGACGGCAGCCGAGGGCATTTACGGCATTGATGGCGACGGCATCGTGACCTTCGTCAATGCGCGGGCCTGCGACATGCTCGGCTATGAGGAAGGCGAGCTGATCGGCAAGTCCATGCACACGATGGTGCACCATTCCCGCCGCGACGGATCGCTCTACCCCAAGGAAGAATGCCAGATCCACACTGCGGACGTGATGAATGACGAGCCGGCGGACGAGGTCTTCTGGACCAAGGGCGGCCAGCCGATTCCGATCGAGTATGCCTCCTCGCCGATCGATGCGACGGACAAATCGCTCGGCGCGGTGGTGACCTTCCGCGATGTGACAAAACGCAAGCGGGATGAGCTGGCCCTGCACCGCTATGCCCAGGAGTTGAAACGCTCGAACGCGGAATTGCAGGAATTCGCCTACGCCGCCTCGCACGACCTGCAGGAACCCCTGCGCAAGATCCAGGCCTTCGGCGAGCGTCTGAACAACAAGTACAATGAAGCGCTGGATGATACCGGCCGGCATTATCTGGAACGCATGGTCGACGCGGCGACCCGCATGCGCCGCCTGATCGATGACCTGCTCAGCTATTCGCGCGTGAATACACGGACGACGTCATTCCTTCCGGTTGATCTGGGTACGGTGATCGCCGACGTGATCTCGGACCTCGAGCCGCGAATTGCGTCGGAGAATGCCAAGATCCGCGTCGGCGAACTGCCGGCTATCGAGGCCGATCCCAGCCAGATGCACCAGCTTTTCCTGAACCTGCTGGCCAATTCACTGAAATTCCGCCGCCCGGGCATCACGCCGTCGATCACAATCGAGGGCAATGTCGAGGTCGGCGAGAGCGGCGCGGTCGCGCGCATCGCGGTCGCCGATAATGGCATCGGGTTCGAGCCGCGCCATTCCGAGCGGATCTTCGGCATGTTCGAACGCCTGCACGGACGCGAGGAATTCGACGGGACGGGCGTCGGCCTGGCCACGTGCCGCAAGATCGCGGAACGCCATGCCGGCCAGCTCTCGGCCTGGGGCGAACCGGATGCCGGCGCCGTCTTCACCCTGATCCTGCCGGTGCGGCAGGCCAGTCTCGACTAGACAGCCAGGGATCGCGGTGAGCCATGGGGCAAGGCCTGAACATCAGTGACACCATGCGGCGGCGCCTTCTATGGCTGTTGCCGGCGCTGATCCTGCTGATTCTTTTGTGTGGCGCTGCAATGCTTGGCAGGGCCGGGCCCTGGACCTGGCTTGTCATCGCTGTCGTGACCGGTTCGTTGATTGCCGCGCTGTTGCACCGGCTCCTGCCGACCGGCGCTGGAGACAAGATCACCGAACCGCCCGACCCGCGGCTTCGCGCGCTTTGGGCATTCGAGAAGGCGGCCCGGCATGATTTGCACGAACCGCTGCGCAAGATCACGAGTTTCGGCGAACGGCTGGAAATCAAGCAGGGCGACAAGCTGGACGAAAACGGACGGCTCTACCTGTCTCGCATGGTCGATGCCGCCGAGCGGATGCGGGCGCTGATCGACGACCTGCAGGATTTCTCACGCACGGTTTCCAACCCGCTGGAAGAGCATGAGGTCGATCTCGGCGAGCTGATGCAGGCGGTCGTGTCGGACCTGCAGTCACCCATCCAGACAAGTGGTGCGGAGATCAGCTGGGATGATTTGCCGAAGATTACGGGTGATGCGGCCTGTCTCCATCTGTGCCTGCTGAACCTCGCGGGCAATGCCGTCAAATTTCATCGCGAAGGCGAGGCGCCGCGGCTTCACGTCGGCGTCGAGCGCGATGCGGACGGTCTCCATCTCGACTTCACGGACCATGGCATTGGATTCGAACCGCGTTATAAAGACCGTATCTTCGAGTTGTTTGAACGTCTTCACGGACGGGATGCGTATGCCGGTAGCGGTGTTGGATTGGCGCTCTGCCGTACGATAGCGGAACGCCATGGCGGCACGCTGGACGCGGAATCCCAGCCCGGTGAAGGTGCAAAATTCAGATTAAGCTTGCCACGAGGGCGAGAAATTCTGTCATAATATCAGGGACGCGACCCAGGACGGGGCGCCAGGCCAAAGAGGCATCGAGATGGAAAACGAGAACCGGCTTTTCACCATTCTCATGGTTGATGATGATCCGGATGATCGCCTGCTGTTCAAGGAGGCCTGCGAAGAAGTCAGGCTGCGCAATCCGCTGCAATTCCTCGAGAATGGCGAGCAATTGGTCGATTTCCTGAAACGGCAGGGCAATTATGCCTCGCATGCGGACGAACCCTATCCGGGTATCATCCTGCTTGACCTCAACATGCCGCTCAAGGATGGCCGCGAGGCCCTAGAGGAGATCAAGGCCGACAAGGATCTCCGGCATATTCCGATCATCGTGCTGACGACATCCAAGGACGAGGACGACATCCTCTCCAGCTATGGACTGGGTGCCTCTTCCTACATCGTGAAGCCGATCTCGCTGGATCGCCTGATGCGGGTGGTCAATTCAATTGGTGAATACTGGGTCGAGATCGTGGAGGTTCCGTCGCTCGACACCGAGGAAGAACCGATCGACTAGCGCGAGACTTTCCCTCGAAGGTAGATTTCGCTAGCCTGAATTCGCGCAGTGGGGGCGCATTCCTCGACCGGTTGCGCCCGGTCGTCGAATTCAGAGGGGATAGATCCCATGAAAAAACTCGTTCTTGCCGCACTGGCTGCGGCAGCGCTGACGGCGCCTGTCCTGGCGGACGGCATGTCCAATGCCATCGGCAATACAGTGCGTGTCTCGGTCGGCGAACAATATTTCGACGCGACCTTTAACGCGGACGGCAGCTACAGCGACAGCCGCGGCATTGCCGGCAGCTGGACATTTGACGGCCAGCTCTGCATCACGGTGAATACCGAAGAGGGTGCCATGACCAATTGCGGTCCCTGGAATGAGGACCTCGCTGTCGGCGGCAGCTGGTCAACCTCCGGCTGGTCCGATGACGGCACGGAAGTGACCGTCGAGATTATCGGCTGACCAGGTCTCGATTGCTTGCGATTTGAACGGGCGGTTTCGACCGCCCGTTTTGCTTTGCGGCCTGTTTTTGATCGCTTCGTCGGGTGACGCCAGAGAAGCGCGTTTTGCGGCAGGCGAGTTTTGGGCGCATAATACGCGCCAAGAGGGATTTCTGGCGCGCCTTCGGGGGAGGGCGCAGGGAGGACCCTCATGCCCAATTTTTTCGCTTCCATCCGCAATGTTGCACTGGCAGTTTGCCTGGCGTTCGCCTTGCCGGCTGCCGCCAGCGCAGCGGCCTATATCAAGTATGACGGTGTCGACGGCGAGTCCCAGTCGGCGGTCGATTACGGTGAATTGGCCAGTTCCACACGTGTCGCCGACATCCTGTTCGCGCTCGGCCAGCGTACCGGGATGAACGCCAATCGCATCCAGCTGCACTACCGCGGACAAGTGCTCGCGAATTCGCAGACCCTCTCGCAATTGCCCCGTACCGGTGCGTCTTGCCGGGTGCCTCCGGCGACACGGCGTGGTCTCCAGAAGCAGCGGGAACAGGTGAGCTTCTGCTATCAGAAAATCATCTGGACGGTCACGCGCGACCGCTCCGGCCGTTTCCAGCTGGTCGAAACATTCGAGGACATGCCGCGCCGTCGCCGTATCGGCGGCTAGGGCAGTCCGCGCAGGAAATTCGCGTCCCGCAAGAATTGCCGCGACCTTGCCGCATTCCTCCGCTAGCGTGGCCTGCGAGGTGACAGATGCGCCCCTGGGGAGGGCCGTGTCGTAATCCCGGGGGGATGGAGATGTTCGGACGTATTGCAATGACGGGTCTGACCGTGATGGTCGCCATGGTGCTTGCCCTGGCGATCCTGGTCATTCTGGGCGTCTATGCGCCGCTCTGGCTGCACTGGGTGCAGGACGGGGCCGATTTGATCGAGCGCGCCGTGACATCCACGGGTTTGCCCAGCCGGTATAATGTCTGGGTTGGTATCTTCGCTGCCTCCGAAGCCATCGTCATTCTGATCTTCACGATCATCGCGCGCATCCTGCTTGCGATCTTCCTGGCACCGGTCTCCCCGTCACGGCGAGGCAGCGGGCTGGGAAGCCTGCTCGCGAGCCTGGGTTCGATGACGACCTCGCTCTTCCTCGCCTTCGTGCTGGGCATTCTGATGCTGGTCAGCCTGGGCATTGTCGCGCCGGATATTCTCGACTCCATGCTGTCGGCTGCCGGATGGGTTGAAACCCAGCTGGAAAGCACCGGATTGCCGTTCCGCTGGAACAATATCCTTCGCCTGCTGATAGCCGACGACCAGATCCTGCTGCTCTTCTTCACGATCCTCGCGCGCATCCTGCTGGCAGCGCTGGCGACGGGTGTGCAGGGCGCAATCAGTCCGGATGAGCGGCGGCCCCTGGCCATCTAGGCCTTGGCCGGACCGAGCGGGAGGCCGCTCAGTCGCTGGACAGGGCGTCCACGAGATGGGGCAGGCTGAGATCCATGCGGTAATCCACGGATGAGTGATTGTCGGGGAATTCCTCGTACACATGCTCGATCCCGAGTGCGTCGAGGCCCCGCGACATGCGCCGGGCGCCGTAGAGCAGATTGTACTGATCCACATCCCCGCAATCGATGTAGATGGCCTTGAGCTTGCGCAGGCCTTCACCGTGTTCCGCGAGCATTTCCACCGGGTCCCATTTCATCCATTCGGCCCAGCGTTCCGGAATGCGTTCGCACGTATCCATCGTGACCGGCAGGCGAATGCCCAGATAGGCGTCCGGATCGGGATCATAGCTGGCGGCCATGGCCAGCATCATCAGGGCGTGAAGATCGGATCCGTCGACCTTCCTCGCGGCCTCGAACGCGGCGACAAAACTCTCGATCGTGCCGCCATGTTTCGCGATCCGGCGCAAGGTGTGGGCGAAATCCGCGGCAAACATGAGTTCGAATCCCATATCGCCGGAATGGCTGGCTGCTGCTGCCCAGACATCGGGGTAGAGCAGGGCATGCACCATGGCGCCATAACCGCCTGAACTCTTGCCGAACACGCCCCGGCGTCCCGTGCCACCGCAGCCGTACTCCGTCTCCACGAAGGGCACGACTTCCTGCGTGACGAAATCCGCCCAATTCCCCATCGCGGCGGAATTGACGTACTGATTGCCGCCGAGCCGGGTGAAACAGTCCGGGAAGGCGATGACGCAGGGTTTCAGCTTGCCTTCGGCGATCAGCCGGTCTGCGCGTTCGGGGACATTCTCGCCGAAATTGAGCCAGGCCGTGTGTTTGGGGCCGCCGGCTGTGAAGCCGACCAGGTCCATCAGGAAGGGCAGGTCGCGGCCGTCATGACCATGCGGCACATAGACGTCCACGCGTCGCCGCGTCGGGTCGCCGAGCATGTTGTTCGCAACGGCGGTGCTGTCGATGAAATGGGTGGTGACGGTGCCGGAGGGCGTGGAATGATCGCGTTTCATGTCCGTTGTTTAGACCGGTCCAGCTGGGTGCGCCAGTTCATTGCCAGCAGCAGGACGGCGGAGTCGACACCCAGCATGGCGAAGCCGACCATTTGCGGGAATTCCGGATTGAAACTCATCAGGATCCACGCCGTCATCCGGGCGATGGCGCCCAGCGTGTAGGGCAGGGCGAAATAGCCCGACCTCCGCCACAGCAGGACATAGGCGAGCCAGTAGCTGAGCAGGGCAACCGTGCCCAGTATCCACCCGGTCACAGGCACGGCGCGCACGGCACCGTGCGTGGTCCCCGGCGGCATGACGGCGTAGGGATCGATGAGATGGATGACACCGGCGGACATCCAGTAGGTCGACACAATACACGGCAGGAGGGCGAGCACGACCATCGGCCGCCAGAAGCGCCGTGCCAGTTCGGCCGACGGTGTTGGTGTTGCTGAATCGCTGCCCCGCATGACAGGAAGACTAGCGCTGTGGCGAAAGACAACAAGTCCGGACCCGGCCACTTGAGCCCGCGCCGCAATCGCGCCAGTTTGCGTCATGGCTGTTTCCAAGACCTTCATTTCCGCTGACGAATTGCTGGCCGACAGCTTTCGTCTCGCCCGTAAGATCCATGAGAGCGATTTCCGGCCGACCCATATCGTGGGAGTCTGGCGCGGCGGTGCCCCGATCGGCATCGCCGTTCAGGAATATCTCGAATTCCGGGGTATCAAGACCGACCATATCGCCATCCGGACCTCGTCCTACACGGATATCGGGACGCAGGCGCGGGAGGTCCGTGTGCATGGCGAGGGATATCTCGTGGACACGCTTGAAGCCGAGGACCGGCTGTTGATCGTCGATGACACGTTTGACAGCGGGCGCTCGATCGATGCGGCATTGCGCACGCTGAAGGCCAAGTGCCGGCGGAATTTTCCGCAACAGGCGCGCATCGCCACGATCTATTACAAGCCGACGCTGAACCAGACCGAGATCCAGCCGGATTACTATCTCCACCAGACCGAGGACTGGCTGGTCTTTCCCCATGAATTGTGCGGCCTGACCGATGAGGAATTAGCCCGCAAGGGGGCCGTCGCCGAGTGTGTCACCGGCGAATGAGCCTGGTGACTGAAGCCCAGTTGCGCGGCGTGCTTCTCCTCGCCGAAGCCGGGCTGGATGAGGCCCAGACCGCGTTGTGGGAATCGGTGCGTATCGAACCGGAAATCTGGACGGGTCCGGCGGGCCAAGGTGACGGCTTCGGTGTCTGGGTCATTGCCCGTTCGGGCAATGAGGTGATCTGGCTAGACGCACCCAGTGGCAAATTCCGTTCGGGTTATTTCCAGCAGGCGGGTGCGATCAGCTCACCAAGCTGTGATCTCGGCGAATTGTCTGAAGTTCTCGGCGTTTAACAGGGGGCAGACGAGGCGGGCATAAGCGAGCGGCTTGAATCCCGCAACGGTCTTCCCATCTGGGCGCCATGCGAAATTTCATGCCTAAAATACACCGGTGGGGCACCGCCGGACTGATCCTGCTCGAAGCCCTCTATTCACTCGGATGGGTGGTTCTGGTCCTGCTCAATCGCAGCGGCATCGATATCAGTCCGGTTGTCGGGCTCGACACGGCCCGCGCCCTTCTCGAGATCAGTTTTGCGCAGGATCTCCTGCTGTTCGCGGCGGCGTCGTCCGTCTGGACGGCCTTCGCGCTCTACGCTGGAAGGATCCGGGGCGCGGCGATCGCCTATCTTCTCGCTATCGCCTTCTCGAAGGCGGACTGGGTGGTGATGGCGCTGCAGAGTTTCGAGCGCATGGCCGTTGAGGGTTATGTGAGCCTGATCTACCAGATCCTGGTGCTGGGCCTGTTGATCAGCCGGCCCCGCAATCCCCAGCCTGCCTAGGCCTCGTCGAGACCGATATCGAAATTGGGCGCGGAATGGGTAAGGGCGCCGACCGAGATCACGTCGACGCCGGTTTCCGCGATTCCCCGCACGGTTTCGAGATTGACCCCGCCGGAGGCCTCGAGCGCGACCCGTCCACCAGCTGTGCTGACAGCGGCGCGCAGGTCATCGAGACTGAAATTGTCGAGCAGAATGCTCTCGGCACCCGCCGCGACGGCTTCGGCGAGCTGGTCCAGCCGGTCGATCTCCACCGCGACCCGGGTCATGTGCCCGGCATGGGCCCTGGCGGCCGTCACGGCGGCCTTCACGCCGCCCGCAACAGCAACATGATTGTCCTTGATCAGGATCGCATCATCGAGGCCGTAGCGGTGCAGCGCGCCGCCGCCGGCCTGCACCGCCTGGAGTTCGAAGGCGCGCAATCCGGGCGTTGTCTTGCGCGTGTGCACGATGCGCACACCGGTGCCCGCCACCGCGTCGACATAGCGGCGTGTGAAGCTCGCAATACCGGACATGCGGCCGAGGAAGTTCAGAGCGATGCGTTCGGCGGCAAGCAGCGCGCGGGCATTGCCTGTTACGCTGGCCAGAACATCACCGGCTTCGATGGCCGAGCCGTCCTGCCGTTCGATCTGCAATTCGGCTGACGGGTCCATCTGGCGCACGGCCTCGACCGCTGCCTCCATCCCGCACAACACACCGTTTTCACGGGCCCGGAAAACAAAACCTGCCCGGGCATCGGCGGGGACGCAGGCCAGCGAGGTGATGTCACCGCGTCCGCCCTGGTCTTCGGCGAAGGCTCGGGTGACGGTTTCGGTCACGATATGTCGGGGCAGGGGTGAGACGGGCATGATCAGTCCGCAATCCTTATTCGGCCGGTTCGGCAAGGCGGCGCGGACCGCGGCGTTCGCGGATCCGGTCCAGTGTCAGCCGGCTGTGTTCGGGCGTAGCCGATGTCAGCGGGAAGTCCGAGCGGAAATGTCCGCCCCGGCTCTCCTCGCGTGCGAGAGCGGCCTCGACGATGAAACGGGCTGCCACCAGGGCATGGGCCTCGCCATGTCGGTTCGTGAACTCAGCGATCAACGCCCGCAATTCCAACAGGCCGCTGCGCGTGCGCTCGACACCGCAATGCCGGCTCATCATCTGACGCAGCCGGTGCAGGGCGAGCGGCGGGAGTTCGCCATTGATGCAGCTCGCTGCATCCTGGGCGATCGCGGTCGGCTGTTCGTGATGCGGCTTGCTCGACCCGGCTGGGTGCGGCGCGATGGCCTTGATAGCGCCCGCGCACCGGGCAGCACTCACAAGACCTTCGGTAAGCGAATTGGAGGCGAGGCGATTGGCGCCGTGAAGCCCAGTTGAAGCACATTCGCCGATCGCCCAGAGACCGCCGACGCTGGTCCGGCCGTCAATGTCGGCCTTCACACCGCCCATGTGATAATGGGCCGTTGGTGCGACCGGGATCGGTTCGCGACGCGGATCGATGCCCGCTTGCCGGCAGGCGGCGAAGACGGCGGGAAAACGATCCGGGAAAGCCTCGCCGATTGCGTCCGTACAATCGAGGAAAGCGCCCTTGCCCTGGCGGTTTTGCCGGTGCACGCCGCGCGCCACCACGTCGCGCGGGGCGAGTTCCGCGTCCGGATGAAGGCTTTTCATGAAACGATGACCATCCCGGTCAACCAGGATCGCGCCCTCGCCGCGCAGGGCCTCGGTGCAGAGTGGGGCCGGGTCGAGCCCTGTATTGAGGGCGGTCGGATGGAATTGTACGAATTCCGGATCCTGGATCACGGCGCCCATGCGCGCCGCCATGGCCATGGCCTGGCCCTGCGCGCTGGCCGGCGTAGTCGTCAGGGCGAACAGACCGCCGGCCCCGCCCATGGCGAGGATGGTCTCATCTGCCTCGATCGTGTGGATCTCGCCGTCGGGATCGCGCGCCAGCGCACCGGCACAACGGCCTTCGCCGTCGGTCATCAATTGCTCGGCCCGCCAACCGTCGCGGATCTCGACATGCCCGGCATTTCGAACAGCATCGATGAGCGTTGTCATGATCGCGGCGCCTGCACCGTCACCCTTCACCCGGGCGACCCGGTGCCGACTGTGCGCGGCTTCGCGCGATAATTGCCAGTCTTCGCCGTCACGCTCGAGCGGCGCGCCCAGCGCCGCCAGCGCCCGGACCTCGTTAGCCGCTCCATCGGCCAGCGCCTGGGCCGCCTGTGCGTCTACCAGGCCTGCGCCCGCCATTAATGTGTCGCGGGCGTGGAGGGCAGGACTGTCATCCTCGGCCAGGGCCGCAGCGACACCACCCTGTGCCCAGCCCGACGCCGCGCCTTCGCCCAGCGGCGCGCCCGTCAACAGAATGACCGGACGCGGCGCCAGTCGCAGCGCCGCCCAGAGCCCGGCAATGCCGGCGCCGATGATGAGGGTGGGGGTGGTCATGGAGCGACCTCCTCGACTAGACGCTCACCACCTCAACCGGCTTTTCCTGTGCCTTCGGGTCGAAACTGGCCGGCACGTCCGGCTTGGGCAGGTCCAGCATGGCCTGGACGCTGGCGCGGGCGCGTTCGGCGACATCTTCCGGCACATCCACCTCGTGCTGGCCGAAGCGCAGCGCGTCATAGATGTTCTCCAGCGTGATCTTCTTCATGTGCGGGCAGAGATTGCACGGACGCACGAAATTCACTTCCGGCACGTCGACGGCGACATTGTCGCTCATCGAACACTCGGTCAGCAGGACGGCGGTCTTTGCGCCGCTCTTGCGGGCCCAGTCGGCCATCGCCGCGGTCGAACCAGCGAAATCGGCGGCCTGGACCACTTCCAGCGGGCTTTCCGGATGGGTGATGATCACCACGCCGGGATGGGCATCGCGCAAATCCTGGATGTCTTCCTTGGTGAATTGCTCGTGCACTTCACAGCTTCCGGCCCAGGTCAGGATTTTCACATCGGTCTGGGCGGCGACATTCCTGGCCAGGAATTGATCGGGCAGGAGGATCACGGTGTCACTGCCCAGGCTTTCGACGACCTGCACGGCGTTTGAACTCGTGCAGCAGATATCGCACTCGGCCTTCACGTCGGCGCTGGTGTTTACATAGGTCACGACCGGAATGCCGGGATAGGCGGCCTTGATGCGGCGGACATCGGCGCCCGTGATTGAGCTGGCGAGGCTGCAGCCCGCTTCCGTGTCCGGAATGAGCACCGTCTTTTCCGGCGCGAGGATCTTGGCCGTCTCGGCCATGAAGTGCACACCGGCCTGGACGATGACGTCGGCATCGCTGTCCGCAGCCATACGGGCGAGGGCGAGGCTGTCGCCCATCAGGTCGCCGACGCAGTGAAATATGTCCGCGGTCATGTAGTTGTGCGCCAGGATGACGGCGTTTTTCTCTTTCTTGAGATTATTGATTGCGTGGATCAGGGCGGCCTTCTGGGGCCATTCCATGGGCGTGACGAAATCCTTCACGCGCTCGTAGAGATGGTCTGTCGCAGCCTTCACTTCGTCTGTGTAGGGAAGCGAATAGGGGTTATTGCCGGTTTTGCTCGGCTGACTGCCATCCCAGTTGAGACGATCCATATCCCCGCTCCGTGTCTGGCCCCGCCCGGACGGGCTTATGCTCAGAGTGAGCATTTATAGGGTCCGAAAATCGGCGGGACAGGGCTGTCGCCGCCTTATGCTCGAAATGAGCCTAACTTGTGCTCACAGATATATGCTCAATCTGAGCATTCCGCAAGCCTCAAGCGTGTTGGAGATGGGTTTTTGCGCCCTGATTCAGCTAGGTGTGGTTTCAGAAAGGAACCGGGCAATCGAAGCGCTGGGTGTCTCCCGAGCCGGGATGGATGATCTCCAGCGTCTGCGCATGCAGGCAGAGGCGGGGACGGGCCGCCAGGGCCTGCTCATGCGCGTAGAGATTATCGCCCAGGATCGGATGGCCGAGATGGGCCATGTGAACGCGCAATTGGTGCGAGCGCCCGGTGACGGGAGACAGCTGAACCCGGGTCCAGTTGTCGCCGCGGTCCAGGACCTGCCAGTCCGTGATGGCCTGGCGTCCGCGTTCGGGGTCGATGTGCTGTTTGGGCCGGTTGGGCCAGTCGGTGATGAGCGGCTGGTCGACACGGCCGTCATCGGCCGCCATCTCGCCCCAGACCAGCGCCTCGTATCGCTTGCGCGTCCGTCGTTTCTCGAATTGCAGTCCGATATTCCTCTGCGCCGCGGCCGTGAGCGCCAGAATGATCACGCCGGACGTATCCATGTCGAGACGGTGGATGATGCGCGCTTCGGGATAGTCGAGCCGGGCCCGGCTTTCGAGGCAGTCGGCCCGTTCCGGACGATTGCCCGGCACGGTCAGCAGGCCGGAGGGTTTGTCCAGGACGAGGATGTGCTCATCGGCATGGATGACTGGCAACGGGCCGGCGGGCGGCGGTGAATACTCGAAGGGCCGCGGACTTGCAGGCTCGGACATGGCGATCGCTCAGCTGTCGCGCAGGCGCGGTGTCGTCAGGCCCAGCGAGGGCAGGCCGGCCAGGGCTTCACGGCGATAGCGGAAGAGTTCCGCCGGACGGCCGCCGGTATGGCTCTCCAGCTTGCCCGTGCCCTCGACAAATCCGGTCCGGTCCAGGGCGCGGCGGAAATTCTGCTTGTGCAGGCGGTAGCCGACAATGGCCTCGACGACATTCTGGAGCGCCGAGAGGGTGAAGAGATCCGGCATGATCTCGAACACGACCGGCCGGTATTTCACCTTGCCGCGCAAGCGAGCAATGGCTGTGGCCAGGATGCGGCGATGGTCCGATGTCATGGGATGGCTCAGGGCCGGACTGTCGGCCGGGCCACCGGACGGGCCGTCGACCTGGCCGTCGCGGACGGCCTCGTCCAGAAGGCCGGCCTCGTAGAGGAGTTCATAACGGTCGAGGACACGTTCCTCATTCCAGCCGCCACCGCCCAGGCCGAAGGTCTGCAGAATGCGGTCGTGCCGCGCGGCCCGGCGACCCGGCACACCGGCCTCGTCGGCCCAGGATTTGAGGCGAGGCAGGATGTCGTCATCGATCATGGCCGGACGTCCGGATCGCCAGTCCTCCCAGGGGAAAAACCGATACCAGTCGCGCCACTGGCCGCCGCCCTCCGGCGGGGTCTCGGTGTCTGCGGTCAGGGCGAGATAGCCGACCGAGACGATGCGATCATCATCCTTGCCCGACATGGCGGCCACGGGCGCTTCCCGTCCACGATCGCCGAATGTGTAGAGCTGCTCGACATAGCCCAGTTCGAACCGGGCCTGTTCGGCGACCCAGCGGCGCAGGCCGATCTCGAATGTCCGGTGTTCGGCGGGATTGAAGGGGCCGAAGGGCAGGGCTTCCTCATCGCCGCCCTGGGGCACGATCAGGACTTGCGGCCGATCCTGATCGACGGTCAGGATGACCGCGTTCAGTCCGACGACAATGGCCTGTTCGGCGCTGCTCATGCCTTCGCTTCCAGCTCCGCCATCACGGTCTCGAACTTGTCCAGGAAAAGCGCCTGGGCGGCTTTGACGGGCAGGGGGCGAATGGCGATCTCCAGTCCGGCCGGTGGTCGACCGAAGAATTTCACGGATTCGGCGTGGGAGAAACCTGCGATCTGGGTGGCCTCGAAATAGGCACAGATCACATCGGCCCGCTTGATCTTGCGTTTCACTTCCTTGGGCAGTTTGGCCGGCAGGCCGAAACGCAGGTGAACAGCACTTTCCAGCCGGTCCTCGAATTCGCGGTAATTGACGCCCAAGGCTGCCTTGAACGGGCTGATCATGTCGCCGATCACATATTCCGAACTATCGTGCAGCAGGGCGGCCATGCGCCATTTGTGCTCGAGCTCCGGATAAAGATGGTCGAGGATTTCCAGCACCACCACGCTGTGCTCGGCCACGGAAAAGGCGTGATCGCCCTTGGTCTGGCCATTCCACCGCGCCACACGGGCCAGGCCGTGAGCGATATCGGAGATCTCGATGTCGAACGGTGACGGATCCAGCAGGTCGAGCCGGCGGCCGGAGATCATGCGCTGCCAGGCGCGCGGAGCTTCGTCTTTTTTTGTACGTGCGGTGGGCATGCCGGTCCTTATCAAATCGGGCAGGGGAGATAGCAGGAAGTCGCGCAGCGGACCAGCATGACAGGCGTTTCTTCCACAATCGCCTGCGCGGTCAGGTCGCACCTGGAGGGTCTGACATGCGCTTGACCCAGCCCCCATATCGGAATGCGATAGTCACACAAAAGATAGGGAGACTGCCATGTCATTGACCCGCGTTGTTATGAGACTGGGCCGCAATCCGGATGCCGGTTATCCGGACGGCGATGACAATCACGGATATGTCGTGGTGGCGCCGCTGGACAAGGACGGGCATCTCGATGTCGAACTCTGGCGGGCACATCGAACCGCCTGCACGGTCGACCGTTTCTCACCCGATCCGGACGAAAAGGCCGATGGCTGGTTGACCCATCGTGGCTCGCACTGGTTCTTCCATTATGACGAGGAACATGAAGGCCCGGACGAGCCGGTCTTCAAACTGGGCGATCACGTCATGCGGGTCGGGGAATACCTCACCATCCATGAAGCAGATGGCGATGACATGACCTTCAAGATCACAGAGGCCCGGCCCGCCTAGCCGGATTTCATCCAATTGATGGCCGGCGGCGTAGACCCTTCAAACGGGAGGGTTTCATGTCGCTGGTCTACACACCGCTCTATGCGGGCTTTTTCGCGTTGATGTTCGTGTTGCTGAGCCTGCGCGTGATCCGCTTTCGCCGCGGTGGTTATGGCCGTGCCGACCATCCGGAGGGCTGGAAGCTGGAACGTGCGGTCCGGGCCCACGGCAATTTCTCCGAATACGTGCCGATCGTCCTGATCCTGATGCTGTTCATGGAGGTTTCGGACGCGAATCCGGTCTGGCTCCACCTGACGGGCGGAACGATCCTGGTCGGTCGGCTCTGCCACGCGATTGCCTTCTCCACGCAGAATGGCGTGCTGCAATTCCGCACGATCGGAACCGCTTCGACGATGACCGCGCTCTGTATCGGCGGCGCTGTCAATCTCTCACCGCTTGTCGGGATGGTGCTGGGCTAGTCCGCGGGTTCTTCGGCTACGATCGCGATCAGGCTCCAATCATTGGAGACCGCCATGCGGGTGATGCCCGCAAGGCCCTCGGCGCCGAGATCGGCGACCGGCGTCCACTCGGTATCGAGCTGGCGGAAGTGCAGCATGCCGGCGTCAGCGGCGAAGAAACCGGGTTCGGCCTCGCTCATGCGCACGCCGAAATCCTGGGTCTCGCCCGGCAGGTCGAACAGCGTTTCCACGGATCCGTCCATGAATTTGAGACGGGCTGCCGAATAGCCGCCATCCTCGCGGGGCAGGGCCACGAAGACGCTCTCGCCGTCCGCATGACGCCAGAAAGTCCGGCCCGGATTGTCCGCGATGTGCGCGACGGTTTCCGGTGAGGCCGACCGGTCGATGAGCTGGAGCGTATTCGGTTCGCCCAGGGCGAAGACCGCCACGCGGCTCATATCGCCGGAGAATTCGTAATAGCCGACAGGCCCCAGGTCATGGGCCCGGGTGGCGCCGGAATTGTCGAAATTGGCGATATAGGCATGACCCGCATACCCGCCCGGCGGCTGGTAGAGATAGGTCACATGCTCGCCATCCGGCGCATAGCGCGGTGAATACTCACTGGCGTCCGGCGTGTCCGTGATGCTGTCCGTAGCGCCATCGGCCAGGGCGACGCGCCAGATATCGGTCTCGCCGCTATCGCGCTCGGCCGTGTGCAGCAGGTATTGGCCATCCGGTGAGAAGGCCGGCTGGTTGTCATAACCCTCGCGCATCAGATGCATGTGAAGCTCGCCCAGGGCCGGAACGCCATTATCGCCCCATTCCAGCGCGTACACATAGATAT
Source organism: uncultured Maricaulis sp. (assembly GCA_965228215.1). Taxonomy (GTDB): domain Bacteria; phylum Pseudomonadota; class Alphaproteobacteria; order Caulobacterales; family Maricaulaceae; genus Maricaulis. Next base: position 2,111,097 of record OZ245800.1, read on the forward strand.
CCGTACCCGGCAGGCCCGGATTCTCCTCTTCCGCAGGCGCGGTATCCTCGGCTGTGGCTTCCTCGGCCGGGGCGTCTTCCTCGGCGGGCGCATCGTTGGCCGGTTGCGAACAGGCGGCCAGGCCGGCAGCCAGGATGAAGGCGAGCGTTGTACGCATCAGCGTTTCCTTACAGCAGCGGCACCCACGCCATAACCGGCACCGAAGGCACACATCACACCGGTTTCGCCGGCTTCCATGTCCTCGGAATGGGTCTCGAAATTTATCACGACGGACGAGGAGGACGTATTGCCGAATTCCTGCAGGATGGCAGGTCCGTTCTCCGGTGTGCGGTCGCGGCCCAGTATGCGTTTGGTGATCATGTCGACCATGCGGATATTGGCCTGGTGCAGCCAGGCGCGGCGCACATCCTCCGGCGCGAGGCCGATCTTCTCCATCATGTTGCGCGCGACGATCGGCGCGAAACCCACGACATCCTTGAAGACCTTGTGTCCATCCTGGTCGAGGCCCGGATCGAAACCCGGTTCGACCGTGCGTTCGGCGACATTGATGAAGCCGAAATCGGACCGCAGCGCGTTGGAAAACTTGTTCTGGGCGTGCGTGGCCAGAACCTCCCAGCCGCCGGGGCGTTCGTCGGCGGCTTCCACGATGATCGCACTGGCGGCATCACCGAAGATGAAGTGAACATCGCGGCGCGAATGCACATTGATACAGGTCATGATCTCCGGCGAGGAGACGAGGATGCGGCGCGCCTGGCCCGAGCGGATCATGCCGGTGGCGATGTGCAGGCCATAGAGCGCCGATGCACAGGCCATGGTCAGGTCAAAGGACCAGCCTTCCGAGCCGATCAAGCCCTGGAGCTCGGAGGCGAGGGCCGGGAAATTGCGTTGCTGGGCGGAGGAGGCGACGATCACGCCGTCGATATCCTTGCCTTCCACACCCGCCTTTTCCATGGCGGGCCGGATGGCCTTCATCGCGAACTCGGCCTGGTAGGAATCCTCATTCCATTCACGCGGCTCGATGCGTGGGGTCAGCGTGTCGATGTCCAGGATGCCGGACTTCTCGACCACGTGACGGCGCTCGATGCCCGACGCGTTGACGATGAATTCTGCACTCGAAAGCGGGACTTCCTCCACCTCTCCGGCCGCGATGGCGGCGGCATGCTCGGTGTTGAAGCGCTGCGCGTAGGAATTATAGCTCGCGACGAGCTCGTCATTGCTGATCACGTCCGGCGGAATGTAGTGGCCGGTCGATCGGATGATTGCTGTCTGCACGGCGTTTGCCTTGCCCCTTTTACCTGTTTGAGCACGTTACCCGATGCGGCGACCTAATCAATGTGGCGCTGCACCGGGGCATAAAAATGCGTCACCGCCAAATTTTGTGGCAAGCCTGCACGAATGTTCAGCAGGGAGCGTTAACAGCGGCGGATTCTTCTGCAGCGCGTCGACTCCCGGCGGCCCCACTGCCTAGCAATATTGCACTGCAATATCGGGAGGCATTGATGGAAGCGACCAGTCCAGACAGCGGCAATGTCGCATGGATACTCACCTCGACCGCATTGGTCCTGATGATGACCCTGCCGGGCCTGGCCCTGTTCTATGCGGGCATGGTGCGCCGCATGAATGTTCTCTCCACCCTGATGCAAAGCCTGGGAGCCGCAGCCGTCGTGACCGTGCTCTGGGCCCTGCTGGGATACAGCCTCGCCTTTTCCGATGGCGGCGCGCTGAACGCCTTTGTCGGCGGGTTCGGCCGGTTCGGACTGTCGGGTATCACTCCGGATACATTGTCCGGTGAGCTGCCGGAAAACCTCTTCCTGCTCTTCCAGCTCACTTTCGCGATTATTACCGTGGCGATTATTGCCGGTTCCGTGGTTGAGCGTGTGCGGTTTTCGTCCTTCCTGATCTTCGGAGCGGTCTGGCTGCTCCTGGTCTACGCGCCGATCTGCCACTGGGTCTGGGGTGGCGGTTTCCTGGGCGAGGCGGGTGTTCTCGACTTTGCCGGTGGTGCCGTGGTGCACATCAATGCGGGTGTGGCCGGCCTGGTCTTCTGCCGCTTTGTCGGCCCCCGCAAGGGCTATCCGGGTGCCAATACGATGCCGGACAATCTCGTCCTGACCGTGATCGGTGCGGGCCTGCTGTGGGTCGGCTGGTTCGGTTTCAATGGCGGATCTGCCCTGGCGGCTGACGGCGCCGCGGCCCATGCCTTCGTGACGACCCAGCTCGCCGCGGCCTCGGCTGTCCTGACCTGGATGGGTATCGAATGGGCCCTGCGCGGCAAGGCCAGTGTCCTGGGTGCGGCGTCCGGCGCCGTTGCAGGCCTGGTCGCCATCACCCCGGCAGCGGGCTTCGTGCCGGCCTGGGCGAGCTTCTTCATCGGTATCGGTGGTGCCCTGGGTGCCTATTGGGGCGTCACCGCGCTCAAGCGCTGGGGCAAGTGGGATGACAGTCTCGACGCGTTCGGCCTGCACGGTATCGGCGGCCTGGTCGGTGCTGTCCTGACGGGTGTTTTCGCCAGCGAGGCCATCGGCGGGACGGCCGGCGCCATCGAGGGCAATTTCCTGCAGATCTGGACCCAGACCTGGGGTGCCCTGGCCGCTGCGCTTTACTGCGGCGTGATGACGACGATCATCCTCTTCGTCCAGTCAAAGCTGATGCCGCTGCGCGCTGACGAGGAATCCGAGCGCAAGGGTCTCGATACGAGCCTGCACGGAGAATCCATCAACTGAGGAATTTGGCCGACCTAACATCTCCTCCCCGTTAGACGGCACAACCTGCCCGGTCGCGACAACACTCTCCGGATTGTCGCGGCCGGGTTTTTTCGTGTCCGGCAGGAGGTGATGCGGACGGTCTGGGCTCAGCGCTTCTCGACGAAGACCGCACCGATCGAATAGCCGGCACCGAAGGAGCAGATCACGCCCTTCTCACCTGCTTGGAAACCGTCGGAATGGCGGTGGAAGGCCACCAGCGAACCCGCGCCGGCCGTATTGGCAAACTCGTCGAGAATGACGGGGGCTTCCTCTTCCTCGAAATCGCGTCCGAAGACCTTGCGGGCTACCATCAGGTTCATGTTGATATTGGCCTGGTGCAGCCAGAGGCGTTTCATGTCGGCCGGGGTGAGGTCCAGCTTCGCGATCTCCTCGAGGATCAGCGCGGCGACCATCGGGCAGACTTCCTTGAAGACCTTGCGGCCTTCCTGGACGAAATAACGGTCCTCGAATTTCGGTTCCGGCGTCTCGGACGCATTCAGGAAGCCGAAATTGGAGCGGATATTGTTGGAGAATTCCGTCGCCATGCGGCGGCCCGTAATGCGCCAGCCGCCTTCGCCCGCCACGTCCTCGGCCTCGATCAGCATCGCCACGGCGACATCGCCGAAAATGAAATGACTGTCGCGGTCGCGGAAATTCAGCTGGGGCGTCGTGATCTCCGGCGTCACCACCAGCACGGATTTCGCCATGCCGGTCTCGATCATGTTGAGCGCCGAGATGATGCCGAACGTACCGGAGGAACAGGCCACCGACATGTCATAGGCAAAACCCGTCACGCCGAGAGCCTGCTGGATCTCGATCGCGATGCACGGATAGGTGCGCTGCATGGAGGTCGCGGCGCAGACGATGGCGTCGACATCGGCGGCATCCCGGCCGGCGGCTTCCAGCGCGTCCTTTGCGGCAGCAAGGCCCGCTTCGGCCATCAGCGAGAGTTCGTCATCGGAGCGTGCAGCCACTTGCGGGCGCATGCGGTCGACGTCCAGCACGCCGGCCTTGTCGACCGTGTAGCGAGATTTGATGCCCGAGGCCTTCTCGATGAAGCTCACCGAGGACGGGTTCAGCGGTTCGACCGAACCGTGTTCGATGGCGCTGGCATGTTCGGCATTGAACTGTTCGACATAGGCGTTGAAGCACTCGACGAGTTCTTCATTCGTGACACTGTCGTCGGGGGTCCACAGGCCTGTAGACCGGATGATGGCGGACATAAACGCGCTCCGGGCGATCGATACTGGGCCGGGAAACTAGTCGTGTTGGCCGGAAACGTCACCTTTGGAGCTGCGATGCGCCGGTGAATGGCCTAAAGAAGACACGAAAACGGGGAGATGACATGGAAACGGTTTCGAGCTGGGCCTCATACGGCGGCACGCTGTCAGTGCATGATCATGCGAGCGAGGCCTGTGCCTGCACGATGCGGTTCGCGGTCTATGCGCCGCCGGCCGGCAAGGCGGGGGCCGTGCCTGTGCTCTGGTATCTCTCCGGCCTGACCTGCACCTGGGCCAATGTGATGGAGAAATCCGGCCTCCAGCGCATGGCGTCGGAGCTCGGCCTGATGGTCATTGCGCCCGATACCTCGCCGCGCGGAGAGGGCGTCGCCGATGATGATGGCTATGATCTGGGTCAGGGCGCGGGTTTCTACCTGACCGCCACGCAAGCGCCCTGGACGCCGCATTTCGCCATGGACCGGTACGTCACCGAAGAGCTGCCGGCCCTGGTCGCGGAGCATTTCCCCGCGGACATGACCCGCCAGGGTATATTCGGACATTCCATGGGCGGGCATGGCGCGATCAGCCTGCACCTGAAACATCCCGACACCTATCGCTCGGTCTCGGCCTTCTCGCCGATCGTGGCCCCCAGCCAGGTGCCCTGGGGCCAGAAGGCGTTCACGGCCTATCTCGGAGATGATCAGGACAGCTGGAAAGCTTATGATTCCTGCGAGCTTGTCCGGGGCCACCCCTCGAACGCGACCATCCTCATCGACCAGGGCGAGGACGACCAATTCCTCGCCGAGCAATTGAAACCGGAGCTGTTCGAAGCGGCGTGCGCGGCATCAGGCCAGGCCGTGACGGTGCGACGCCAGCCCGGCTATGACCATTCCTACTGGTTCATCGCCAGCTTCATGGACGATCATCTGCGGCATCATGCGAAGGTGTTGGGGGCCTAACGCCGCCGCTTCAGCACGAGGCGCGTCCAGCTCACATCCTCCTTGCCGGGCAGGAGAGAGGGCTGGTTCTCGCGGCAATTGAGCGCGGAAAATCCGTGCTGAGCGCCCAGGCGGATTGTTTCCTCGCCCGATACGTCAAACATGCGACGGCCTTCCGGGACAGGCCCGTGGCGCAGGGACATCATGACGACGCCGCCCGGTGCGGTGAGTTCGGCGAGACGGGCCATGGCGTCGCGCCGCTCGGCTTCGTCGAGATGCATCCAGACCGCCTGCAGCGTCACGATCTCGAAGACCGGGCCGCAATTGAAACTCGCCAGTGCGGGCAGGGCGTCGCGGCGCCAATCGACATCCAGGTCTTCATGGCGCGAACGGGCGTGGTCGATGAATTCGGACACCGGATCGATCGCCGTGACGTCATATCCCAGCCGCGCCAGACCCGCCGCATCGCGACCCGGTCCGGTGCCGATATCGAGCACGTGGGCGGGAGGTGGCGGCAGGAAGGCTTTCACCTGGCCCAGCAGGGCCTGGAAATCGAGCTGTTCGTATTGCGCGATCAGCGCACTGGCCTGTTCGGCATAGCCGGACCAGCTCGCCTTGGAGGGCGCAAGATCAGATGTCACGTGTGATGTCCGTTCAGTCTTCGATGCGATGGCGCGGCTGGACGCGATCATTGCCGGTTTCGCCCTCGCAGATCCACTCGCCGGGTGCCGCGGCATCGTGAGGCCCGGCCGGCACGCAATCGCCCAGACCCATTTCCGAGGCGCTGGGCACTTCATCCTCGCGGGCTTCGCTCAGGAAGGCACAGCCTGAAACGGCCAGTCCGGACAGGGCAATCACCAAAAGACGCGTCATCACTTTACTCCCAGCGCTTTGACTTCGGCATGGCGCGGGCACGTGGTCTCATGGTCATTGACCATGCCCACGGCCTGCATGAAGGCGTAGACGATGACCGGGCCGACAAATTTGAACCCGCGGGTCTTGAGATCCTTCGACAGGGCGCGGCTGATCTCGGTCTCGGTCGGTATGTCCGCAAGCGTCGCAAAACTGTTCTGGATGGGAGCGCCGCCCACGAAGTCCCAAAGGTATTCGGAAAAACACGTGCCCGTCTCCTTAAATCGGAGATAGGCCTGGGCATTGGTGATTGCGGCATTGATCTTGGTGCGCGAGCGGATAATGCCGGGATCATTCAGCAGGCGCTCGATATCGATCTCGCCGTAACGCGCGATGATCTCGGGGTCGAACCCGTCAAAAGCGGACCTCAGACTGTCCCGCTTGCGCAGGATGGTGATCCAGGCGAGCCCCGCCTGGAAGCCGTCCAGCATCAGCTTTTCCCAGAGCGCCCGCGGATCGTATTCGGGCACACCCCATTCCGTGTCGTGATACTCGGCATAGATCGGGTCAGGCGTGTTGACCCAGGCGCAGCGGTTTTCCATCGCGCCCGCCCGTTAGACCCGGGCCGCTGGGGCGTCGGGACGGTGGGTGTCGGGCAGGAGGATAGTGGCGGACTGGTCGCCGGCCATGGCCGTCTCGCCCTTGTCCAGGGCGGTCTCCAGACGATCAATCCGGACCAGACCCACCGCATCGCTTCCCTGGCTGGACGTGATCTCGCCCAGCGTGGTGTTGCCTGCCTTGATTGGCGTCCCGGCGGCGGGCGCGTCGCCCTCGAAACTGACCGGCAGGCTGCGCTTGCGGATCGTGCCGCGGCGTTTCATCCGGCTGACGACTTCCTGGCCGATGAAACAGCCCTTCTGCCAGCCGACGCCCTCGTAGATGTCCAGATTGACGTCGGTCGGGAAGACATCCGCCTCACCGTAATCGCGGCCATAACTGGGTACGCCATTGGCGATTTCCAGCGCCCCGAGGGCCGCATCGCCCTCCGGCAGGCCGTCATCGGCCTCGTGGATGCCACGCCACAACAGGCCATCGAGGCGCGGATCAGCTGGCAGACCGCTCAGCGGGTCTGCCGAGATAACCGGCATGAGGTCGTCGGCGAAACGCAATTGCATGTCGGATTTCAGCCGGTAGAGCGTAAGCCGTTTGAGCAGGGCGGCAGACGCTTCCTCCACGATATCGATCCAGACGGTGTCGCCATCGGCAAAGATCATGAAATCGCACAGAATTTTCCCCTGAGGCGTCAGCAGGGCCCCGCTACGGCAATCGGTGATCTCCATCGGGTCGACATCTGTCGTGATCACGCGTTGCAGAACCTCGCGGGCGTCCGCGCCGTTCAGTTCCAGGACGCGCCGGCCGGCGAGGCGCATATGCTTGGGCTGGGAAGTCATCATGGGCGACTTAAAGCATTGTCACTGGCGCTGGCCAAGTCCCGCCTTGCGCGCTATTTCGGCGCCCTATGGAACGCGTACTCTTCATCAATTCCACCCGTATTGGTGACGCCATCATCAATTCCGGCGTCCTGCGGCACCTGGTCGAGACCCGGCCGGAGGCCCGTTTCACCATCGCCTGCGGGCCCCTGGCCGCGCCGCTTTTCGAAGCCGTGCCGCGCCTGGAACGCATTATCGTGATGGCGAAGAAAAAACGTGGCGCGCACTGGTATGACCTGTGGCGCGACACGGTCGGGTCGAAATGGGATCTCGTTGTGGATATGCGCTGTTCCGCCACCGGCTGGTTCCTGCGCGCTAATGAGCGCCGCATCCTGCGCCAGTCGCGCTCTCCCATTCCCAAGGTCGAGGAAGCCGCCAGCGTGCTGGGTCTCAACCCGCCGCCCGATCCGATCATCTGGCTGACGGAAGACGCCAAGGCGCGTGCCGCCGAACTCTTCCCCGATGATCGTCCCGTGGTCGCGGTCTGCCCATCAGCCTCCGCGCCCTACAAGGTCTGGCCGGGTGAGCGGTTCGGCGAACTGGTGCGTCGCCTGATCTCCGACGATGGTCCGATGCCGGGCGGCCGGGTGATGATCCAGGGTGGGCCTTTCGATCACGAGGCCGCCGAGCCGATCCACGCGGCCTTGCCGGATGCGGATATCGTCGACCTGACTGGCGGCGGTCTGATGGACGCCGCAGCGACCCTCTCTCACGCTCGGCTCTATGTGGGCAATGACAGCGGTCTGATGCACATGGCTGCCGCCGTGGGCGTGCCGACGCTGGGCCTGTTCGGCCCCTCCGATCACAAGCGCTACGCGCCCTGGGGCGGGCATTGCGAAATGGTGCGCGGCGAGATCAGCTTCGAGGAACACGACTCGGCGCATGATGATCGCCGCAAGGTTGCCGACAGCCTGCTCAAAGACCTGACCGTCGACACGGCCTATAGTGCCGCCTGCGACCTGTTCGAAAGGACCAAAGCATGAGCCGTACCTTCGATCTCATCCTCCGTGGCGGCGAAGTCGTCAATCATGACGGGCGCGGCTTTACCGATGTCGGTGTGATCGACGGCACGATTGCCGAGATCGGTGATTTGAGCCAGGCCGATGCCGGCGAGATCATTGATTGCTCCGGCCTGATGGTCCTGCCGGGTGTCATCGACACCCAGGTCCATTTCCGCGAGCCGGGTCTTGAATGGAAAGAGGATCTGCAGAGCGGTTCGCTCTGTGCCGTGTTGGGCGGCGTGACGGCGGTGTTCGAAATGCCGAACACGGATCCGACCACGACCTCGCCGGACATGCTGATCGACAAGCTGGACCGGGCGAAGGACCGCATGCATTGCGACCACGCCTTCTATGCCGGCGCGACCAATGAAAACGCCGAAGCCCTGACCATCATGGAACAGATGCCGGGTTGTTGCGGTGTGAAGGTTTTCATGGGGGCTTCGACTGGGTCCCTGCTGGTCCAGGATGATGAGGGTGTGGAACGCGTGCTCAACGCGATCACGCGCCGTGCTGCCTTCCACTCGGAAGACGAATACCGGCTGGCCGATCGCCGCGGCCTGGCTGTCGAGGGCGACTGGACGAGCCACCCGGTGGTGCGCGACGCCGAGGCCGCCATCATGTCGACCAAGCGCCTGGTCCGCCTGGCTCACAAGACCGGCAAGCGCATCCACGTGCTGCACATCTCGACCGCAGAGGAAATGCGTTTCCTCGCCCAGCACCGCGATATCGCAAGTGTCGAGGCCACGCCCCAGCACCTTACGCTGGAAGGCCCGGGCATCTACGAGGAAATCGGTGCCTTCGCCCAGATGAACCCGCCGCTGCGCGATGCCGCGCACCGCGAGGGCCTTTGGTGGGGCATCCAGCAGGGTGTTGTCGACGTGATCGGCTCCGACCACGCCCCGCATACCCGCGAGGAGAAGGCCAAGCCTTATCCGCAAAGCCCGTCCGGCATGCCGGGCGTGCAGACCCTGGTTCCGGTTATGCTGGACCATGTGAATGCGGGCCGGCTGAGCATTGAACGTTTTGTCGACCTGACCTCGGCCGGCGCCCAGCGGATTTTCGGCATCGCCCGCAAGGGCCGGATGGCCGTGGGCTGGGATGCCGACTTCACCCTGGTCGACATGAAGCATTCGCGTGAAATCACGGATGAATGGTCCGCATCGAAATGCGGCTGGACGCCGTTTGCGGGACGCACTGTGACGGGCTGGCCGATGGCCACGATCGTGCGCGGCAAGACGGTGATGCGCGACGGCGAGCTGACGCTGGCCGGGCAGGGCACGCCGGTGGAATTCCAGTCAACGCTGCAAAAGAACTGATAACGGTAGGTACCCCATGAGTGAGACGATTTTGGCGCCGATCGCGCCGGGCGAGCTGATCGACAAGATCACCATTCTGCGCATCAAGTCGGAGCGTATCTCCGATGAAGCCAAGCTGGCCAATGTCCGCATTGAGCTGGACGTGCTGAACAAGACCCGTGCCGAGGCTGTGGAGGAGAGCGCCAAGCTGACCGAGCTTGATGCCGCCCTGCAGGCCGTGAACGAGGAATTGTGGGAGATCGAGGACGATATCCGCGACTGCGAACGCAATGGCGATTTCTCCGACACCTTCATCCAGCTGGCCCGTGCCGTCTATGTCACGAACGACAAGCGCGCGGCGCTTAAGAAGGAGATCAATCTCCTCCTGGGCTCGGCCATCGTGGAAGAAAAGTCCTACGCCGAGTATTGAGTTCGCGGGGCCGGCAGGCTAACCGGCCCCATCGGACACATTGCTGAGCGGGCGGGGAGCCCGGTTCCATGGATCGCCAGAGCTTCTACTTCTTCGACATCGACGAGAATATTCTCCACCTGCCGACGCGGGTGCATCTGCTCAACACCATGACGGGTGAGGAGCGGCCGATGCGCCAGCACGAGTATGAGGAGATCAAGGCCTATCTCGGCGTGCCCGGCCTGTGGGAAGACTGGGCTGATCCGCCGGCGCGCTCCTATCGCGAGTTTGCCGACGGCAAGGATCGCAATGGCGAGGAATATCTGCTGCGCGATGTCCGCCGGGCCCTCGACACGGCCAATTGGCGCGGCCCGTCCTGGAAGATCTTCAAATACGCCGTGCTCAAGCGCCGCCCGATCGCGATCATCACGGCACGCCAGCATTCCCGCGAGACGATCAAGGCGGGGATCAAACTCCTGGTCGATGCCGGCCATCTGCCCGAGGAGCCGGACTACCTGGCCATCTACCCGGTCTCGAACCCGGAAGTCCGCGAGGAACTCGGCACGCATCTGACGACGGCCGCCCTCAAGCGCGAAGCCATCCACCAGTGCGTCGAGATCGGTCTGGAACGTTATGGCCGAAGCCTGCCGCACTCCTTCGGCATGTCAGATGATGATCTGAAAAATGTCGACCTCATCACCTCGGCCATGCTCCAGTCCAAGCTGGATTATCCGGAGAAGCGCTTCTTCGTGATCTCCACCAATCGCCGCCGCCACGTGAAGATGGAAATCCTCCCGCCGCACAAGGACGAGGAGAAGCTTCGCGAGGCCGAGGACGATTATTACGGCTGATTATCGGTGGGGAGGGGCCAGCGCTGGATTTCCTCTCCATTCGCGATCTCGATCACCTCGCGGCCATGATTTGCGAGGGCGAAGACCCGCCCGATCTCATACTTCTCTTTGGATTCGGCATGGGGCGTGAGATCCATTCGATCGGGGTCGTAGAGGCCGAATCGAAGAAAATTGGCGCGGGCCGTGGTCAAGCTCTGGTGGTGATTGGGGCCGCCGCGAAATTTATCCGCGTCTTGATTGTCTTGCCCGTCATCCTCCCACCAGCAAACTTGACAAATCTCGTAGGCGCCGCGGTCGCTGATCGATTTCAGGCCGCAGCAGGGGCAAGCCTCAAGCTGAAGACCGCTCTCACCAACGACGCATCCTGGATAACCGGCATCTCGCAATTCTGTTTGCAGGTATTTGTTCGTACCCGTCGAATAGTCCCAGAACAGGGACCGTCTGAGCGCGGGAATCCACTGCCCCGCGTCAACATCCACGACCTCTTCGTCCAGCTGCGCGATTTCACGAACGCGCTCTGCAATCGGAGCAAGCATTTGTTCGGTCTCTGCATCCCAATCAGACACGGCGAGTTCGTACAATCGGTCATACTTGTCCTCATGCCCGAGCGATTTCAAATCCCGGTCAACAAGCAGATCGATGGCGTCTTCGCGACGATATCGCGGCGGCTCCGTCACCCTGGCGATTCGGGCTAGCTGGACCGGTGCACGGCCAGCAGCGGTACGCGCGCAGCGCGCACGGCCGGCACGAAACCGCCCAGGAAACCCACGATCAGGGCGAGCACGATCCCGCCGATGACGGCGTCTCCGGTCACCGCGAACGAGAACACGACCTGGGTGAAACCACTGCCCAGCGTTGAGGCGCTGATACCGTCAAATACCAGATAGACCGCCATGGCGCCGACCAGCCCGCCCAGGGCCGCGAGCAACAGGCTCTCCACCATCGTGCCGACGGCGGCCGAGCTTCCGGAGAAGCCGATCGCGCGTAGGGTGGCGATCTCCTTCATCCTTGTGTCGACCGAGGAATACATCGTGTTCCAGGCGCCCGCGAGCGCACCCACGGCCATGGCAATGGCCAGCGGCCAGCCGAGGAACATGATGAGGTCGGACGTGCCGCCCGCCTGTTCAGCGAAATACTCGACCTCGTTCTCGATATCGAGATTCAGCCGGGGTTCGTTCTCGGCATAGGCACGCACCTCCTCGATCGCTTCGGGCGAGCTGAGCTGTGCCCGGATCGACTGGATGGATGTGCCGCGCTGATAGAGGTTCTGGATGGTGCCGAGATCGGCCCAGATCTCGCTCTCGAACACGGACCCGCCGGTCGAGAATGTGCCGACGACGACCCATTCATTCATGCCCAGACGGATGGATTGTCCAAGATCGAAACCCTCGAACTCCCGTTGCACGGACTGGCCGACCAGGAGTTCGTTCGAACCCACCTCGAACATGCGGCCTTCAACGATCGAGAAATTGCCGCGCAGGCTCGGTGCTGCTGCGCCGACGCCGCGCAGAGGCAGATTGGCCTCGGTCTGGCTGGAGCGCTTGATGCCGTCCACGATGACGTAGAGTTCGCCCGACACGATGGCCTCGCCATCGCTGGAACGGGCGATGCCGGGGGCTTCCTCGATCAGGCGTTGCTGGTCGAGCGAGAGACCGGAATTGAGCTCGGCCTGGGATCCGCCGCGCAGCATGATCGCCACATCTTCCGACCCGGTCGAGGACAGGGTTGCACGGAAGCCGTTGGCCATCGCCAGGAAGCCCAGCAGAACCGCGACGACGAGCGCGATGGAAAATACCGTGGCCAGTGAAAGCGCCCATCTTTGCGGGATGGAGCGGAGATTGATCATGGTGACCGCAAGGGTTTGGGAAAACATGGCCAGCCTCCTAGTGCTTGTTGAACGCTTCGATGATCGACAGGCGCTGCGCCGCAAGGGCCGGGCCGACCCCGGTTATCAGGCCGAGCGCCAGCATGAGCCCGAGGGCGATACCGACCACGTCGATCGGCATGGACAGGCCCGGCAGGAAGCCGGACAGGGCTGCGGCTGCTCCGTTGACAATGACCGTGGCCAGGCCGAGTCCGACCAGACCGCCGACAAAACTCAGCAGCACGGATTCCGCCAGCACCATCCGGAAGATGCGTGGTGAGGGGAAGCCGAGCGTCTTCATCACCGCGATTTCCTTGGTCCGTTCATTGATCGCCATGATCATCGTGGTCCCGACAATCATCAGGATCGTTGCGAAGGCCGCCCCGATTACCGAGAGCAGGATCATGGCGATATTGCCGACCTGTTCCAGGAAGGCCTTGTTGAAGGCCGCCTCGGTGGTGGTCTCGGTTTCCGCCGCCGAGTTTGCGAACAGCGCATCGACCTCGCGGATCACCGCATCATTGGCGTCCGGGCCGGTGGTCGTGACCACCATCCAGCCGATCCTGTCGCGATTGAAAGCCAGGCTTTCATTGTAATATTCGTAGTGGAACACCGCGTAATTCGACGGAGCGGTTTCCTCGGCGCCGTCGAAGATCGCGCAGATGTTGAAATCCCAGTCCGACGTGCCGTCATTCTGCTGCCAGATATTGGAGTTCAGCGGGATGCGGTCACCCAGCGACCATTCGAACTGCGTCGCCAAATCCGCCCCGACGAGGAGGCATGTCCGGTCGGAAATGAAGGCGGATCGCTGATCCTCCGGCATCACCATTTCCGGATAGACGGCCAGCCAGGTTTCCGGCTCGACGGCGAAGGTCTGCACGAAATTGCGCGGGTCCTGGTAATAGCCACCGAACCAGTTGGCGTGGCTGACATTCTCGACGTTCTGGACGGCCTGGATCCGCGAGTAATAGGCGATCGGCATGTCCTGGGTGAAATTGATCCGGTTGACCGTGATCAGCCGGTTGGCGGCCGCCAGGTCAACGCCCGCTGTCCAAACATTGTAGAAGGCGCCGAGCGCTCCGAAGATCAGGAAGGCGATCATGATGGAGAAGGTGAGGAGTATGGCCCTCAGCTTCTTGCGGAAGAGATTCTTCCGGATCAGGGTCAGGTCGTTCATCAGCCGGCTCCCTTCTCCACGAAGCGGCCCTTGTCGAGGTGAAGCTGCCGGCTGGCGAAACCCGCCGCGGCCGGGTCGTGCGTCACCATGACGATGGTCTTGTTCAGCTCGCGATTGAGTAATTGCAGCGTCTCGAGCACTTCATCGGCCGTTGTCCGGTCGAGATCACCGGTCGGTTCATCGCAGAGCAGGACTTTCGGGTCGGCGACAATCGCGCGGGCAATGCCCACGCGCTGTTGCTGGCCGCCGGACAATTGCGACGGGCGATGCCCCTTCCGGTCCAGGATGCCGACGATATCCAGTGCGGTCTCCACGCGGCGCTTGCGCTCCTTGCCGGGGAGATTGGTCAGCAGGAGCGGGAGTTCGACATTCTGCGCCGCGCTGAGCGTTGGCATGAGATTGTAGAACTGGAAGATGAAGCCGACATTCCGGGACCGCCATTTTGCCAGCTGGCCCTCGGAGAGTTTGTCGACCCGCGTTCCTTCGCAGTCCACCGCGCCGGAGGAGGGGCGGTCGATCCCGCCCAGCAGGTTGAGCAGGGTGGTCTTGCCGGAACCGGACGGACCCATGATGGAGATGAAATCACCCTGACCGATCGTCATGTTGAGTTGTTCGAAGATCGTGATCGACTCCTTGCCGCGCGTATATCGCTTCGAGAGATCGGTCAGCGTGTACAGGGTCTCACTCATGTCAGTCTCCTCGCGGGCGGGCTTTATTCGACGAAGGTTACGCGGGCGGCCATGTCGGGCAGGATGCGGTCGTCGCGTTGATCAAAGGCAACGCGGACCTGGATGGTCGCGCGGCTGCGGTCGGCGGTGGGGATGATGGCTTCGACATGGGCCGGGATGCGCCAGTCGGGATAGGCATCCAGACGCGCCTCGACGGTCTGGCCGGCGGTGACGCGGCCGATCTGGCCTTCATTCACATCCACTTCCAGTTCCAGCGAGGCCATGTCGACCAGCGTGGCCACACCCGTCCGGGTGAAGCCGCCGCCGGCGGAGGCCGGCGAGAGGATCTCCCCGACCTGGGCATTCTTGGCGATCACGACGCCCTGGAAGGGCGCACGCACGATGTGGCGCTCGATCAGGTCTTCCTGGCTGCGCACCTGAGCCGAGACGGCCGAGGCGTCGGCGCGGGCCGCGCTGAGCTGGGCGACCAGGCTGTCGACCTGGGCGTTCGCCGAGGTCACGGCGGCCTGTGATCCGATATCGCGCGCAGCAAGGGCGACCGCCCGTTCGGCGACACGTCGGGCTTCAGCGAGCTGGGCGTCGAGCGAACGCACCCGGGCATTGGCCGAGGCGCGCTGGGCCTGCAGCAGGTCCAGCTGGATGCGGGCACGTTCGTCATCGAGCCGCGCCACGACCTGGCCGGCTTCCACGACCGTGCCTTCCTCGACCAGGACCTCGCGGATCCGGCCGGTGATCTCTGCCGAGACCGTCGCCTGGCGCCGGGCCACCACATAACCGGATGCGACCAGGCCGCTGGCGCGCGGCGTGGCCGGGGCCGCCGGTGTCGTTGAGGTGGTGGACTGGGAGGTCGATGGCGAGCTCGGCGTCGGAGCCGGTTCAACAACTGCCGTAACCGGTTCGGGCGCCTCGGGCTCGGGCTTCAGGAACCAGGCTGCTGCACCGCCGCCCATCGCGGCGATGATCGCCACTGTCAGGACCGTGGTCAGCGACGCGCCCGAGCTTTCGATCCGGTCGTCATGGTCAATGCTGAGTGAATGAAGTTTGGCACTACGATCCGACATTATTCCCCCTCGCGCGCATCGCTGATGTCAGTGTTAACGATACGCTCGGACAAGCCAAATGGTTTTCCGGCCCGGGCCGGTCCTCTGTGATTGCAGTCGCCCCGTCGGAGAGAGCGGTTCATGTGCCGGAGAAAATTTGCATCGCCTGGCGTCCGAGCAAACAGGCCTTGCGCCAACGTACTGACGGATTCCGCGAATGACGGGCCGTGTCGTTTCACGCTTCGCGAACGGACAGGTGGATCAGTCGAAATAGGTGGCGCGCATCATTTCCGCGAGATCGCGGCCGCGATGGGCGAGGGCCCGGCGTTCCGCCTCGACCTCCGGTCCGCACACCGGGCGATAGCGTTGCTGGACGCGATAACCGTCATTGAAGGCCTCGATCAGCCGGTCCCGATCGCGTCCTCGCGACGGCGTTTCCATGGCGAGCAATTCCAGCATGCGGTCACGCCAGTCCTGGCTCTCAAGCCCGTCACAGGCAAAGGCCAGATAGTGCAGTTCACCCAGTGTGTAGGCGAGGTAGGGAAGGACACGGGCCGCGTCGGCTTCCTGCTCCGCAGGTGATTTCTGCGCCTGCGCCGGCAAGGCGAGGGCGAGCGGAAGCAGGAGGGAAAGGGCCAGGGTGCGCATCAATCTGTCCTGCACGCCGATTATGGCGATCCGACGGCGTGGTTTCTTACAATTTCGAGCGCCCGGCCGATGACGTCGCGGGTCTTGTCCCAGGAGGTGCGCGCCACGGCGTCCTCGAAGGGCAGGAAGGCAGCGTCATCAACATCATCCTGGGCGACGGGCTCGCCGCTCTCCCAGACAGCCGCGTAGTCGACCAGCAGATAATGCCAGTCGCCCGCATCGCCCTCCCCGGTCTGCTGGTCGCGGCGCCCGGTTTCCCGCCCGCCGATCGAGTCGATGACATCGATCAGCCCGATGATCCGGGCTGACACGCCGGTCTCTTCCTTCAGCTCGCGCAGGGCGGCCTCCGCCGCTGTCTCACCGAACTCGATCTTGCCGCCCGGAATCGACCATTCGCCCTTGTAGGGCGGTTTGCCGCGCTGGATGACCAGCACGTCATCGCCGCGAAACACGACGATGCCCGCGCCGGCGACCGGTTTTCTGTCAGACGTCATATTCGCCATTCGGTGACCAGACGGCGAGTTCATTGCCGCTGGGATCCTTGAAGTGGAAACGCCGTCCGCCGGGGAAGTTCTGACGGTCGAACACGGCGGCGCCAGCAGCTTCGACCCGGGCCTCGGCGGCCTCGATGTCCTCGGCCTTGAGAATGATCAGGGCACCTGTCGGCAAGGCATCCGGTTCCAGGCGCAGACCACCATCCAGCCCGGCATTGTCGAAGGAGGCATAGCCGGGACCGTAATCGGTGAAGGTCCAGCCGAAAGCCTTGGAATAGAAGGCCTTGGAGGCCTCCATGTCGGTTACGGGAAGCTCGTTGTAGTCAATGCGGAGAATGTCGTCGCTCATGGTCCTGCCCAGATCCTCGTCTGTGTGCCCCGGCTTGATCGCCCTGAACGCCGCACGTGGAGGACAGGAGACTATTTCGCGGTCCAGCCGCCGTCCACACTGATGGCTGCGCCGTTTACATTCGCGCCCGCATCCGAGACCAGGTAAAGCAGGGCACCGGCAAGCTGGTCGTAGGTGACGAATTGCTTGGTCGGCTGGGCTGCCAGCAGCACGTCGCGCACCACTTCCTCTTCGGAAATCCCGCGCGCTTTCGCCGTGTCGCCGATCTGGTTCTCCACGAGCGGAGTCTTCACATAGCCCGGACAGATCGCGGCACAGGTAACGCCGTCTTCGGCGATTTCCAGCGCCAGCGATTTGGTGAAACCAACCACGCCATGCTTGGCCGCGACATAAGCCGACTTGAACGGCGAGGCGACCAGGCCATGCGCCGAGGCGAGGTTGATGATCCGGCCCTTGCCCTGGCGTTTCATGATGGGCAGGGCGGCCTTGGCGGCGTGGAAAACGGCGGTGAGATTGATCGCGATGATCGCATCCCACTTGTCTTCCGGAAACTCATCGACCGGCGCGACATGCTGGATGCCGGCATTGTTCATGAGGATGTCCAGACGCCCGAATTCACGATCGGCAAAGGCGACCATGTCGGCGATCTCGTCGGCCTTGAGCATGTTGGCGCCGTGATAGCGCACCTCCACGCCGTACTCGGAGGCCAGCCGGCTGCGCAGGGCCTCGATCTCGGCCGCATCGCCCAGGCCGTTGAGGATTACATGGGCGCCATTCTCGGCGAGGGCTTCCGCCATGGCAGCACCGATGCCGCTGGTCGAACCCGTGACAATGGCCACCTGGCCGGAAAGATCAGTGCGGATGGAAGACATGAACCACCTATCAACTTCGTGCTGCGAGCGCGAAGAATGGCGGGAATCCGGGCGAGGTCAAGAGTAGGTTATGCCGCCTTCGCGTTCACCGGCGCCGGCTGTGGGCGAGTGAAGAGGAGGTCGCCGTCTTTCGAACCGGCTTCCTCGAACCGGTAGCCGCCGGCGTTGAATTTCACGAGATCGGCCGGGTCGGTGATGCGGTTCTCGATGACCCAGCGGGCCATCAAACCGCGGGCCTTCTTGGCGTAGACCATCAGGGCGCGCAGCTGGCCGTCCTTCTCTTCCTTAAAGGTGGCCGTGATCACGCGGGCCTTGAGCGTCTTCTTGTCGACCGATTTGAAATACTCGTTGGAGGCCAGGTTCAGCACGACGGGCGTGTCGTCTTCCGCCTGCAGCGCATTGAGCTCTTTCGCGATCGAATTGCCCCAGAAATCATAGAGATTTTCGCCGCGGCGCGTGTGCAGTTTCCGGCCCATCTCGAGGCGATAGGGATGGATGCCGTCAAGCGGCCGCAGGGCGCCATACATGCCGGACAGGATACGCAGATGGTCCTGGGCCCAGGCCAGGTCATCATCGCTCATCGTGGCCGCATCGAGGCCGCGATAGACCTCGCCATTGAAGGCGAAGGCCGCCTGTTTCACACCGGGCTGTTCGGCGTCGAAGGCCTGGAAACGCTCGCGATTGAGGCGGGCAAGATCATCATTGATGCCCATCATGCTTTTCAGCTTGGTGATCGTCAGCCCGCGCGTGGTCTTCGACAGGATGCGCGTATCGTCGATCAGTGCGGGCGTCGTGGACGGCAGCTCACGTGCGACGGCGTCGAAATTCATGTTCTTGGCGGGCGACAGCAAAACCAGCATGCGGGAATCTCCTCTTGTCCAAGAGATAGGCAATGCGGGGCGTCAGGAAAAGGGTCGCGGTGTCGTTCAGTTCGAGTGGCGCGAGGTCTTGAAGTAATCCCGCACCATCAGCGTGCCGAGGGCGAGACCGCCGATGGCCTCGACCAGGATGACGAGATAGCCGATCTCGGTGTTCGCGGCCGGATTGCCGATCAGCAGGATCCAGATCACCAGGTGGAGCAGGAAGCCCACCGCCAGAAAGGCCAGGCTGATCGCATTGCGTCCGATGAAGGCGGTCAGCGCGCCGACATAGGCGGCGACGAGCGCATAACCGGCGGGCAGATGGGCGACGGGGACATTGCGGATCATGTCGGCAAAGCGGGAGGGCAGGCCGATTTCCGTCCAGGCGCCGCTGTAGACCATCGGCACACCGATACCCCACAGCGTCGAATAGAGCGCCAGGAATGCCAGGCTGATCAGGGCAATTCGCGCCAGATACTTTTCGCCGGACATTTCTCCCCCTTCAGCAACTCCCTGATCTGCAGGGCGTTTCAGTCACTCTAGCATATCTTATACGTAGGGCGAGAGCGATTTGGATCCAGTCTGCCCGTCTACCAGCGCTGGGTGAGGGCGCGGGACGGGATCCGGTCGCGGCGCGGTTCCTGATAGGTCTGGAACAGGCTCGTGAAGGAACGGATGTCCAGTGTCGTGTCGCGGCAGATCAGGCGGCCGCGGCGGTCATAGACACGCAGATCGGCGCGCAGACTGTTCGGGCCGAAGGCGGAATAACGGCCGGTACGGCGCGACCCGTCGGCATTCCGGGCGGTCAGCAAGGTGCGGATGAGCAGGGCTTCGCCCCAATTGCCGCTGGAGTAATTGCCGCCAGCACTGACCAGCGTGTCTGATCCTTCCGTGATCAGGATCTGGTAGCGGCCGGCGCCGCGCGAACGAGTCTTGGCAACCAGCTCGCCGCTGCCCTCATTCTCATACCAGCGCACGGCGCAATTCTCTCCGGGCGCCAGGGGCTGGCCGTAGGGGGAGCGCTGGGCTTCGGCACCCGCTGCGAAAGCGGTCGACAGGGCAAGCAGGCTGATGGCGGCGGTCAGGGATTTCATCGGACAGGACTCCATTGGTTCTGTCCCGACCCTAAACAGGCGGGTCTGAGCCGAAGCTGACCGGTGCGTTCATCTGGCGTCTATGGGAGTGGGTCCTAACCCAACAACACCCGCGGATTCATAATCCCCTTCGGGTCCAGCGCCTGTTTGATGGCCCGCATCACCGTCACGTCCACCGGTTTCCTCGCGGCGAGCTCGGCGCTCTTCATCACGCCGATACCGTGTTCCGCCGAGATCGAGCCGTCGAACTCGGCGACAGTGTCGTAGACGATGGCCGAGATGGCGCCGGCATTCTGCATGAAGGCCTCGGCCCGGCCGGGGCTGGGCGAGGCGAAATTGAAATGCACATTGCCGTCGCCGACATGGCCGAAACAGAAGACGACGGCTTCCGGGAAGGCCTCGGTCACGCGCTGACTGCCCAGCGCGATGAATTCTGCCATGCGCGAAACCGGGATGGAGACGTCATGCTTGACCGAACGCCCATAGGCGCGTTCGGCCTCGGCGATGCTCTCGCGGATACGCCAGAAATCCTTCGCCTGGGTCTCGTTCTCGGCGATGGAACCGTCCTTGATGAGCCCGCTCTCGAAGCCCTCGCCCAGCGCCTCCTCGAGTGTTTCGCGCGCACCATCGGAACGCCCGAAACTCATCTCGCAGACCACATACCAGGCCTGCGCGCTTTCCAGCGGATCGCGTGTGCCCGGTACATGTTCCAGAACGCGTTCCAGCGCGATGCGCGGCAGGATTTCGAACGCCGTCACGGCGTTGCCGGACAGGCGTTTGGCCTGGCCGAGGAAGGTCACGGCATCCTCGACGCTGTCGACACCGATAAAGGCCAGCTCGGTCCGGGCCGGTCGCGGGAAGAGTTTCAGTGTGGCTGCGGTGATGATGCCCAGCGTGCCCTCGGCGCCGATCAGCAATTGCTTGATGTCGTAGCCGGTATTGTCCTTACGCAGGCCCGTCAGGCCCGACCAGATCGTGCCGTCGGGCAGGACGGCCTCCAGGCCGAGGACCAGGTCGCGGGTCATGCCATAGCGCAGGACCTGGACGCCGCCGGCATTGGTCGAGATCAGACCGCCGATCATGGCCGAGCCCTGCGAACCCAGCGCCAGAGGGAAGAGCCGGTCGGCCTCCGCGGCGGTATTCTGCAGGAATTCCAGCACGCAGCCGGCCTCGACCGTCATCGAGTCATTGTCCGGATCGATCTCGCGGACCTTGCTCATGCGTTTGAGCGAGAGCAGGACCTCGCCCATCGGCGTCGCAGCGCCGCACAGGCTGGTATTGCCGCCCTGGGGCGTGATGGCGATCCCGGCCCCGGCGCAAATGCGGACAGCCGCAGCGACCTCCTCGGTGCTGGCGGGTTTCAGCAGGATCGGGGTCTGGCCCTGATAGCGGCCGCGCCAATCCTCGACATGCGGCGCGATCTCCTGCGGGTCCTGTGACCAGCCTTTGTCTCCCAGGGCAGATTTGAGGGCTTCCAGGACGGTGTCGGAGATCTGGGTCATGTCACGTCTCTCGGGGCTGCGGCGCGGCGCAGGCGGTCATTGATGGCTTCGCCCAGACCGTGGTCGGGAATCGGCGTGACGGCAATAGCCTCCGGGAGGCGGGCATCCAGAGTGCGCAGGGCTGCGAACAGCCGCGTGGCGGCCTCGGTGAGATCACCGCGCTCGGAGAGGTTCAGATCGCAATCGACATCGCCGAAGCCCAGAAGCAGCTCGCCGGCCTTTGCGCTTGCTGCCTCCAGCCGCACCGGCACGCCGGGTGCGTAATGGCTCTTGAGCATGCCGGGACTGGCGGGTGCAGCACTGTCGCCGGCCTGTTTCAACGGTCCGGTGATCGCCTCGATCGTCTTGCGGGCCAGCCCGCCGGGGCGCAGGAGCGTTGCCTCGTCGCCCAGGACGGCGATCACGGTCGACTCGAGGCCCACCGGGCAGGTGCCGCCATCCAGAATGGCGTCGATACGCTCGCCGAGCCCGTCCATGACATGCTCTGCCGAAGTCGGCGAGATCGTACCGGACGGATTGGCGCTGGGGGCGACGAGCGGACGGCCGAGTTCAGTCAGCAGGGCCTGCGCGGCCGGGTGGTCCGGCGCGCGCAGGGCAATCGTGTCGAGCCCGGCATTGGCGAGATCACTGACCGGCGCATCATCCAGTTTCGGCAGGACCAGAGTCAGCGGTCCCGGCCAGAAGGTTTCCATCAGGCGGCGGGCAAGCGGCGGGATGTCCACGAGAAAAGCCGCCATTTCCGGCCCGGTGACGTGGGCGATGAGCGGGTTGAAACTCGGCCGGCCCTTGGCTTCGTAGAGCCGCGCGACGGCATCGGCTTTTCCTGCATCGGCGGCCAGCCCGTACACCGTCTCGGTCGGCATGGCGACAAGCCCGCCATGGCGCAGGATGGCAGCGGCCTCGACGAGGCTGTCGGGATTGTCGGCAGGAAGGATGCGGGCGGTCATGCAGCACTGCTAGGCCCGGCGAGCCGCCGGGGCAAGTCTAGTCTGCGGCATCTGCCTCGATATGCACGATGATGCGGACCTCGCTGGCGATCTCGCCCCAGCTGGCATCACCGACACCGAAATCGGCCCGCATCACGTCGATATGGCCGTCAGCGACGGCGCGGCCATCGGTGATGTCGAGCGTGAATTCCATGATGGCGTCCTGTGGCGTGCCGCGAAGGTTCAGAACACCATGCGCTGCATATCCGGTATCGGTGGCCCGGATATCCTCGGACACGAAGCTCGCCTCGGCGTGCGTATCGGGTGCCAGTCCCGCAGAGCTCAGCATGGAGTCGTCGAACTGGCTGTTCCCGGTAGAGCCGGTGCCCGTCGCCACGCTGGCATCGATGCGCGCCGAGGACAGGTCTGCCGGGTCGAGCGTGATCTCGGCGGTCCAGTCCGGAAAGGCGCCGCTGGCGGTCGAGCCGAAGGCCTCGGTCTCGAAACCAACGGAACTGGCTTCGCGGTCGACCGTCCAGTCCTGGGCGTGGGCCGGATAGGCGACGGCAAACAAGGCGAGGGCGCCGAACAGGGGGAGACGCGACATTGTTATCCTTTCAGGAAGGGCAGCATGCGCGAGAGCAGGCCGTCCTTGTTGAGAAACTGGTGTTTGAGGGCTGCGGCGACGTGAAGGGCCAGAAGCAGCATCATGAAATAACCGCCCATGCCGTGTGCGCGGCCGAGACCGTCGGCGAGCTCCTGGTCCTGCGGGACCGGAAGCTTGGGCAGGACCATGTCCGGACTGTTGAATAACAGGGTCGGGAAGGGGGAGGCCGAAGCCGCCAGCCAGCCGCCGATCGGCAAGCCGATCATCAGCGCGTAGAACAGCCAATGCGTGGCCGAAGCGGCGAATTTCTCCCAGCCGGCCATGTGATCCGGCATGCCGGGCACGGGGTGGGTCAGGCGCCAGCCCAGTCGTGCCAGGCTGAGCACGAGCACGAACAGACCGGTTGTCTTGTGCATATTGTAGGCGAACTGGACCTCCTGCAGCGTGCTTTCGCCAGTCATCAGACCCTCGCGCAGCCCGTCCATGTAATTGCCGAACGCGACCATGCTCACCAGGAGCACGGCAAGCAGCCAGTGCAGGCCGATCGCGACTGTCGAATACCGGTTTGTCTCACTCATCACCCTCTCCCTGCCTCAAGAATTCGGCCTCAATGTGAACGCGTACCTCATGTCCGACAATGGATTGCGGGAGCGAACCGACACCGAACTCGGTCCGATCGATCACCAGATCGCCGGCAAAACCGATCGCGTCGCGCCCCTCCAGAAGATTGAAGACACCGCCGTAGAAGCGCACTTCCATCACGCTCTCGCGGGTCTCCCCATTCAGCGTCAGCATGCCCCGGACCTGTCCGGTCGTATCGCCCGTCACCTCGATGGTCTCGCTGACGAAGATGATCTGGGGATGGCGGTCGGCATTGAACCAGCCATCGGCAAGTTCCCGGTCGAAATCCGGATCGCCGGTCGAAACCGATGCGGCGTCGATGATGGCCGTGAGCCTTGAGGCCGCCGGGTCCTGCGGATCGAAATCGAGGCTCGCCTGCAGACCGTCGAACCGGGCGACATACTGGCTCAGCCCCATGTGCTGCACCTGCCAGGTCACGCTGGCATGCTCGGGATCGAGCTCCCAGGCGCCTGCGGGCAAGCGTGCCGGATCGGTCGTGGGCGTGATGCAGCCGGCCATCAGCAGGCAGGCGAGAAGGGCGGTCAGGCGCTGTGTCATGGCGCAAATATGGACACTGCCGGCGCGACCGGAAAGTCACAGCTTGGAGATGCGACGAAAAAACACTGTTTCCGGATTCGATTGTTTCGCCCGAGTCGTTATCTTGATCGGCAAAACGGTTGGAGAATGGCATGACATACAACGCACCCGTCGAGGAATTGCGTTTCACCCTGGAAGAAGTCGCCGCGGTCGACGGGCTCAAGGCGACCGGCGCGTTTCCGGAATTCACGGATGATCTGACCGGAGCAATCCTGGAAGAAGCGGCGAAGCTCTCGATGGAAGTCCTGGCACCGCTCAACCGGGTGGGCGACGAGGAGCATTGCAAGCTTGCCAATGATGCCGTGACTACCCCGACGGGCTTCAAGGCCGCCTATGCGCAATTCATGCAAGGCGGCTGGCAGGGTCTGCAATTCCCCGCCGAGCATGGCGGAATGGGGCTGCCGCGCGCGCTGGGCGTTGCCATTCTCGAGATGATGCAATCGGCCAACATGGCGTTCGGTCTCGGCCCGATGCTGACCTATGGCGCGATCGAGGCCCTGCTGGCCCACGGCACGCCGGAACAGCAGCAGCAATACCTGCCCAAGCTGATGACGGGTGAGTGGACGGCCACGATGAATCTGACCGAGCCGCAGGCCGGCTCCGATGTCGGTGCCCTTCGTACCAAGGCCGAACCCAATCCGGACGGCAGCTGGTCGATCTCCGGCCAGAAGATCTACATCACCTGGGGCGATCACGACTGTACGGACAATATCATCCACCTCGTCCTCGCCCGCACGCCGGGCTCGCCGGACGGAACCAAGGGCATTTCCCTCTTCATCGTGCCGAAAGTGCTCGAGGATGGGACCCGCAACGGCGCCAAGCCGATCGGGCTGGAGCACAAGCTGGGCATTCACGGCTCGCCGACTTGCACGATGGAATACGCCAACGCGAAGGGCTGGCTCATCGGTGGCGAGAACCAGGGCATGCGCTGCATGTTCACGATGATGAATTCGGCCCGCCTGAATGTCGGTGTCCAGGGTGTCGGCATCGCCGAACGCGCCTACCAGCAGGCCCTGGCCTACGCCAAGGACCGCCGTCAGGGTCGCGCGCCCGATGGTGATGGCCCGGCACCGCATCCGATCATCCAGCACCCGGATATCCAGCGCACGCTGGCGATGATGAAATCCAAGATTTCTGCGGCCCGCGCGATCTGTGTCGCCTGTGCCGTTGCCGCGGACCTTGCCGAGCATGCCGAGGACGAGGACGAACGTGCGGTCGCCAAACGTCGCGAGGAATTGCTGACGCCGATCGCGAAGGCCTGGTCAACCGATATCGGTGTCGAGGTGGCCTCGCTGGGCATCCAGATCCATGGCGGCATGGGTTATGTCGAGGAGACGGGCGCCGCCCAGCATTACCGTGACGCGCGGATCGCCCCGATCTATGAGGGTACCAACGCCATCCAGGCCATGGATCTTGCCGGCCGCAAACTGGCCATGGGCGGCGGTGCGGCCTTTACCGAATTATTCGAGGATATCGAGCAGACGATCGAGACCTGCACGACCTCGTCCCATCCCGACCTGCCGCCCATCGGCGACCGTCTGAAAGACAGTCTGGAAGCCCTGCGCGAGGCGACCGAGTGGATGAAGGAATCCGACCTGTCCGACAAGCTGGCCGGTGCCACACCCTTCCTCACCCTTGCCGGTGAGGTGATCGGTGGCTGGATGCTCGCCGTCGGTGCGGTGGCTGCGCGCCGCCGCCAGAAGGAAAATGTCGGCGATCCGGGTTTCGCGGCGCGGCGTATCGCGCTGGCGAATTTCTATGCCGAGGCTGTGATGACGCTTGCCCCGTCGCGGGTGGACGAGATCAGCATGGGCATGGACCTGGTCGAGGAGGTCGGTTTCGGCCTGGAGGGCGCCGGCTGATTGCCGGCGCCAGCCTTCTCATTACCAGAAGACGCCGTGAATATTCGGCATCGGGCGTCCCTGGATGAGGCGGTAAAGACCCACGCCGCAGCGGATCAGGATCCAGAGGCCGTAGAAGAGCGCGCCCACCGTCAGCGTGAGTGCGCCCAGCGGTGCCAGGATGATCGTGGCGATCAGGGCCAGTGAGAACAACACGGCTCCGGCCGTGTAGATCAGCGTCCAGATCTGGAAATCATAGTGCGATTTCAGCCAGTTCGGGGCGTCTTCCTTGCGCAGGTAGGCGATCAGGGAGCCCAGGAGGAGAGAGCCGCCGGCGGTGGGGACCGCCAGGATGTAGATGCCGTAGACAAGACCCGCCATCCAGCGATCCGTCGTGCTCGACGTTTCACTGTCGTGGTCGATGATGGTGTGGCTCACATTGCTCTCCTTGGTCACACGGGCGATTATGACGGGTCCGCGGTTTGCGTGGAGGGGGAATGTCCGGTACGGCGTCCCGTCCTGCGACCGGCCAAGATGCGACCGGCCAAGATGCGACCGGCCAAGATGCGACCGGCCAAGATGCGACCGGGAGGACACGCAGGCGGCGGAATCGACGGTCTGCAAGAAACGCAGGCTTGGTAACGCCTTGTTTTCGACGTATGCGGCATGCAGGAAGTGCCGTGACTGGGGTGGCTG
The DNA here is from genome assembly GCA_965228215.1 of uncultured Maricaulis sp. GTDB lineage: Bacteria > Pseudomonadota > Alphaproteobacteria > Caulobacterales > Maricaulaceae > Maricaulis. Next base: position 2,137,774 of record OZ245800.1, read on the forward strand.
GTGTGAAAGTGGAATCAATCCGCGAGAATTATCTGCTGATAGGCGGCGGGGTCGGACTGGGCCTGTATCTCACCTTGCTGGTGATTAACTGGCTGAGTGGATGGACCTTGCCCTATCCTTACAGCCTGTTCTGGCTGTTGCTGGCTGCCCTGCCGGGCGCTGCCGTGGCCGTGCTGTTCCTGCAGGCCCATTCGGCCCTGGAACAGGAAGAGAAAGACATGCTGGAGGACCAGGCGTCATGATCGTAACCATGTCCGACGCGGTACCGGGCCGCGAAATCGACAGCGTTCTGGGCGTGGCCCGGGGCAATGTCGTGCGCGCCCGCTTTTTCGGCCGCGATTTCATCGCCGGATTGCGCAATCTGGTTGGCGGCGAAGTGCCCGAATATACCAATCTCCTGGCCGAGGCGCGCGAACAGGCGCTCGATCGCATGGTCCGCCATGCCGAGGAGATGGGAGCTGACGGTATCGTCACTTTCCGCCTCACCACCTCCACGGTAATGGAAGGCGCAGCGGAAATCCTGGCCTACGGAACGGCGGTGAAACTGAAATGAATCCCTTGTTGAAGCGTCTCGCCGGTCGTGCCGCCGACGAAGTGATGGAAATCGGGCGTTTCTTCGCCGGTGTCGCAGCCGTATGGCTGGGCCTCGTGACGTTTGGCTTTGCAGCGTTTCACATTCCGTCCGAAAGCATGCAGCCGAGCCTGGAAGTCGGCGATCGGGTCCTCGTGTCCAAATGGGCCTACGGCTATTCGCGTCACACCCTGCCGCTGGGCATGGGTTACATGCTGCCCGACAACTGGAATGCACGTCTTGCCTGGGGTGAGCCGCGTCGCGGCGATGTCGTGGTGTTCCGCGACGAGAACCAGGCGGATGGACGCCCGCGCAATCTGATCAAGCGGGTGATCGGCGTCGCCGGCGACACGATCGAGGTGCGTGAAGGCCGTCTCTACATCAATGGCGAGGTCGCTCCGCGCGTGCTCAACGAGATCCGTTCCTATCGCGATCACCCGGCCAACCAGATCGTCACGGCCAGCTTCTATACCGAGACCCTGCCGGGCGGCCGCGAGCATCCGATCTACGAGCAGTCCGACGATTTTGCGCTGGACGATTTCGGTCCGGCCACCATCCCGAACGGCCATGTCTTCGTGATGGGCGATAATCGCGACGCGTCGAATGACAGCCGTGCCCGCAATGGTCCCGGCTATGTGCCGCTGGCCAATGTCGTGGGCCGGGCCGAGACGGTACTCTTCACCTTCGAAAGCTGCCGCCGCGAACAGGGCCTCCACTGCCCGAGCGGACGTGTCTGGCGGGGTCTGTAATGTCTGTGATGTCCCGTATGCGTGTCCATCTGCGCCGTCTGACGCGCGCAGCCGGCGATGATGTGGTCGAGGGAACGCGTTTCATGGCCGGTGTTGCGGCGATCTGGTTCGGCATGACGTCGGTCGCCTTCGCGGTCTTCTACATCCCGTCCGAGAGCATGCAGCCGACCCTGGAAGTCGGTGACCGGATCTATGTGTCCAAATGGGCCTACGGCTATTCGCGTCACTCCCTGCCGCTGGGCATGGGCGACATGCTGCCCGACGGCTGGGACGGACGGATCGGCTGGGCTGCGCCGGATCGCGGTGATGTCATCGTGCTGCGCCATCCGCGCAATGGTCTCGTCCTGATCAAGCGGGTTGTCGGCCTGCCGGGTGATGTCGTGGAAGTGCGCCGCGGTGTCCTGGTGCTGAACGGCGAGCCGGTGACGCGGGATTTCGTGGAGACACGGAACTATCGCGAGCATGACGGTTTCCCCGTCGTCGAGGTGGCGCATTATCGCGAAACCCTGCCGGGCGGTGCGGAATACTCGATTTATGAGAGGTCGGACCGCGACCGGCTGGATGATTTCGGCCCGGTCACGATTCCCAACGGCCATGTCTTCCTGATGGGAGATAATCGCGACAATTCCGTCGACAGTCGCGATACGCGCGGTCCGGGTTTCGTGCCGCTGAGCCACGTCATCGGCCGTGCCGAGACGGTGCCTTTCACGCTGGAACGCTGCCGACGCGAGGAAGGACTCTACTGTCCGCAAGGCAGGGTCTGGCGCGGGCTGTAATCCCGCACTACCTTCCCGCAAACACAATTGGTCGGGGAGGGCTGAATGAGCCTCAAGGATAAAACCATCTTCATCACCGGTGCGAGCCGGGGAATCGGTCTGGCGATCGCCGAGCGCTGCGCGCGTGACGGGGCGAACATCGTCATCGCGGCCAAGTCCGTGACCGAGGACAGTCGCCTCGGCGGTACGATCCACACGGCGGCCGAAGCCGTCGAGGCAGCCGGTGGCCAGGCCCTGGCGGTGCAGTGCGATATCCGCGACGAGGCCAATGTCGAGGCTGCGGTGGCCCAGGCCGTTGACCGGTTCGGCGGCATCGATGCCGTCGTGAACAATGCGTCCGCGATCTTCCCGCGCGGTACGGCCGACACGCCGATGAAACGCTATGACCTGATGCATGGCGTAAACGGCCGGGGCACTTTCCTGGTGACGCAGAAATGCCTGCCTTACCTCGAGAAGTCCGACAATCCGCACATTCTCGTTCTCTCGCCGCCGCTGGACATGCGCGGTTTCTGGTTCGGTCCGCACGTCGCCTATACCAGCGCGAAATACCAGATGAGCCTGTGCGTGCTCGGCTGGGGCGAGGAATTCAAGGGCCGTATCGCCGCCAATGCGATCTGGCCGCGCACGGCGGTTGCCACCGCGGCAATCTCCAACGTGCTCGCCAATGACGATGCCATGAAGACCTGCCGCAAGCCGGAAATCCTGGCCGATACCGCCTATCGCGTACTCAACAAGCCCGCGGCGGAATTCACTGGCAATTTCCTGATCGACGATACTTTCCTCTACGCCGAGGGTGTCACTGATTTCGACCAGTATGCTGTCACACCGGGCACTGACCTTCTGCCGGATTTCTTCGTACCGGATGAGGATGAGGCGCCGACACCGCCGGGTGTGAAAATCATGGATCTGTCCGGCCTGAGCCACTGATCGTGCGCACGGCGGTCTATGACAATCCGCTGAGCCTGCAGCATGTCGCCCCGGCCGGTCATCCTGAACATGCCGGCCGGTATGAAGCCGTGCGCGACGCCCTGGCGGGTCTCGACGGTATCGAGATCCGCACCTGTCCGGACCTGGACGTGACCGGGCCGATCGCCCGGTTCCACTCCCCAGCCCATATCGAACGCGTCGATGCGGCGCACGGGCAGGGCGGCATGGTGCATCTTGATCCCGATACCTGGGTCGGACCGGGCAGCCGGGATGCCGCCCGGCACTCGGTCGCCGGGGCCTGTGCCGCCGTGGACGCCGTTCTCGCGGGCGAGATCAATGCGGCTTTTCTCAATGCGCGTCCGCCGGGTCATCATGCCGAACCGGACCGGGCGATGGGGTTCTGCCTGTACAACACGATCGCAATCGCGGCGCTGCATGCGCTGGAGGCCGAGGCGATCAACCGGGTCGCAATCATCGATATCGACGTGCATCACGGCAATGGCACGCAATGCCTGGCCGAGCGTGATGCGCGCGTCTTCTTCGCCTCCCTCCACCAGGCGCCGCTTTATCCGGGCACCGGGACGGCCGGAGAGACCGGTCTGGCCGGCAATGTCCTGAATGTGCCCATGTCCGGCGGGATCTCGAACGCGCACTGGCGCCAGGCCTTCGAGGCGGAGGTTTTGCCGGCGCTGCGGTCATTCCGCCCCGACTTCGTTTTTGTCTCCGCGGGATTTGACGCGCACGCGGATGATCCGCTCGGCGGGTTTGCCCTCGCGGATGCGGATTACGCGTGGTCGGCGGAGCAACTCGGCGCAATCGCGATGGAATTTGCCGATTCCCGTCTTGTTTCTGTCATGGAGGGCGGATACGACTGCCCGGCGCTGGCGCGATCCGCGAGCGCATTTGTAGGTGCCCTGCAGCGCCTTTGAGGACGAACGGTCAAGGACGGACGGGGGCCTGACCGATTGCACAACGCCCCGTATTGGTCGATCTGGTTTCCCGATGACATCCTCGTCCACCCAAAGACCCGGACTGATCACGATTGCCCGGCACGGCAAGCCGGACGCCAATCGCGAGACCCGCCTGGACTGGAGGGGATATGAGGACTGGTGGGACAATACCTACCAGACCGCCGGTCTGTCGGAGGGGCAGGACGCGCCAGAACGCCTCAAGACTGCGGCCGCCGATGCCCACACCGTCTTTGCCAGCACGCTGCGCCGCTCGATCGAGACGGCCGAGGCTGCAGCGCCGGGCCGCGAGTTGACGATCGACGCCAATCTCATCGAGGCGGAATTGCCGCCGCCGGCCATGCCGGGCATCTACATGGCCAAGACCTGGGGCGTGTTTGCCCGCTGTTCCTGGTGGCTGGGTTTTGCCCGGGGACGCGAGAGTCGCGGCGAGGCCGAAGCCCGTGCCGCGATGGCTGTCGCGACCCTCATCGACGCCGCGCAGGACGGGCCGATCCTGGCCTGCGCCCATGGCTGGTTCAATCGCATGATGCGCCCGCATCTCAAGGCGGCCGGCTGGCACTGCATCCACGATGGCGGCGACACTTACTGGTCCTGCCGACAATATGAATACCGGCCGCGCTGATCATTTGCCGCGGCTTTGCCGCGTGCCTATGCTGACAGCGACTCGCTGGAGGAATGTATGACCGAGACTGCCGCTGCCGATATTTCCGAGCTGAGCTTCGAACAGGCGCTCGCCGAGCTGGAGAAGATCGTCCAGCAGCTGGAATCCGGCGAAGTGGCGCTCGAACGTTCCATTGCGATCTATGAGCGCGGGGCCGCGCTCAAGGCGCATTGCGAGAGCAAGCTCAAGGATGCCGAGCTCAAGGTCGACAAGATCGTGCGCGGCGAGAATGGCGATGCATCGCTGGAGCCTGCCGATCTGGGCTGAGCCCGCATTGATCGAAATGCTTGTCGGCCCGCCCGTCCACGCGTAGTGAATGCCCCACGAGGCGGCCGCTTCCGGTCCGCCCTTGCAGCAGGCAGACCAAATGGATTCTTTCGAGCAGCGTCTCAACGAAGCCGCCGACCGTGTCACGGTCGCGCTGGATGCGCTCCTGCCGCGCGCCGAGGGCCCCGAGGCCCGGCTGAATTCCGCCATGCGTTATGCCGCGCTAGGGCCGGGCAAGCGCCTGCGTCCCTTCCTCGCCATCGAGAGCGGCCGGCTGGTCAATGCCGATGAGCGCGGCCTGCTGCGTGTCGCTTCGGCGCTGGAATGCGTGCACGCCTATTCGCTGATCCACGACGATCTGCCCTGCATGGACGATGATGATGTCCGCCGGGGCCGTCCGACCGTGCACAAGGCCTATGACGAGGCCACGGCCGTGCTGGCGGGCGACGGTCTGCAGTCAATCGCCTTTGAAATCCTCGCCCATCCCGACACGCATGGCCGCGGGCGCGTGCGCTCCCGCCTGGTCGAGCGCCTGGCCCGGGCCAGCGGTCCCTATGGCATGGTCGGCGGGCAGATGATCGACATCATTGGCGAGACGGAAAGCCTCGACATTTCAGTCGTTACCCGCATGCACCGCATGAAGACGGGCGCGCTGATCAGCTATGCCTGCGAGACGGCCTCCATCCTGGTGGATGTCGAGGACCATGTCCGCCGTGCGCTCGAGGGATTTGCGCACGATCTCGGCTTGGCTTATCAGATCACTGACGATCTTGTGGATGCGACAGGAAACGAGACGGAAGCGGGCAAGGCGGTCGGCAAGGATGCCGGTCAAGGAAAGGCCACTTTTGTCACCATTCTGGGTGTGGACGGGGCTCGGGACCGGGCGCGGCACTTGGCCGCTCAGGCCAAGGATCACCTTGATCCCTTCGGTTCGCGAGCGAATGTATTGAAAGAGGCAGTCGATTTCGTTCTTGATCGACGCTCGTAAGGACAGTTTCAGCATGCCGACCAGCACGCCCACGCTCGATACCATCCAGACCCCGGCCGATCTGCGCGACCTGTCGCTGGACCAGCTGGAACAGGTTGCCAAGGAATTGCGCGACGAGACGATCGACACGGTCTCCGTGACCGGCGGCCATCTCGGCGCCGGTCTCGGCGTCGTCGAGCTGACCACGGCGCTCCATCACGTGTTCAACACGCCCGACGACGTCCTGATCTGGGATGTCGGCCACCAGTGCTATCCGCACAAAATCCTGACCGGTCGCCGTGACCGGATCCGCACGCTGCGCCAGGGCGGGGGGCTGTCCGGCTTCACCAAGCGTGCCGAGAGCGAATACGACCCGTTCGGAGCAGCCCATGCCTCCACCTCGATCTCCGCGGCACTCGGATTTGCCGTCGGCCGGGATCTCAAGGAAGAAGAGCGCAATGTGATCGCCGTGATCGGCGACGGCTCCATGTCGGCGGGCATGGCCTACGAGGCCATGAACAATGCCGGCCATCTGAACAAACGCCTGATTGTCATCCTCAACGACAATGACATGTCGATCGCGCCGCCGGTCGGCGCGATGAGCCATTATTTCGCGCGCCTCGTCTCCAGCCAGAGCTATCGCAATATCCGCAAGCTCGGCAAAGGCATGGCCAAGGCCGTGGGCCTGGAAGAACCGGCCCGCCGCGCCGAGGAATACATGCGCGGCATGGCGATGGGCGGCACGCTCTTCGAGGAGATGGGCTTCCGCTATGTCGGCCCGATCGACGGCCATGACCTGCACCAGCTCGTCCCGGTCCTGTCGAACGTGCGCGATGGCGAACCCGGTCCGGTCCTGATCCATGTCGTGACGCAGAAGGGCAAGGGTTACGCTCCCGCCGAAGCCTCTGCCGACAAGTATCACGGCGTCGCCAAGTTCAATGTCGTCACCGGCGAACAGCAGAAATCCAAGGGCGGACCGCCGTCCTATACGAAGGTCTTCGCCCAGCAACTGGTCGCCGAGGCCGAGACGGATGATCGCGTCGTCGCCGTGACCGCCGCCATGCCGGGCGGCACCGGTCTCGACATTTTCGGCGAGGCCTTCCCGGATCGCAGTTTCGATGTCGGCATTGCCGAACAGCATGCCGTGACCTTCGCCGCCGGCCTGGCCGCCGACGGCATGAAACCCTTCGCGGCGATCTATTCCACCTTCCTGCAGCGCGGTTATGACCAGGTCGTCCATGATGTGGCGATCCAGAACCTGCCGGTGCGTTTCGCGATCGACCGCGCCGGTCTGGTCGGTGCTGATGGCTGCACCCATGCCGGTGCCTTTGATGTCGGTTATCTCGGCGCCCTGCCGGGCATGGTCGTGATGGCTGCCGCCGACGAGGTCGAGCTGCGTCGCATGGTCAAGACGGCTGCCCTGATTGACGACCGACCGTCCGCCTTCCGCTATCCGCGCGGCAATGCGCTGGGTCTGGACATGCCCGAGGTGATTGAACCGCTGGAGATCGGCAAGGGCCGCATCGTGCGCGAGGGCGCCAGCATTGCCATTCTCTCGCTCGGCACTCGGCTGGGCGAGGCGCTCAAGGCCGCCGACGAGCTTGCAGCCAAGGGCTTCAATGCCACCGTCGCCGATGCCCGTTTCGCCAAACCGCTCGACGAGGACCTGGTCCTGCGCCTGGCGCGCGAACACGAGGTCCTTGTAACGGTTGAAGAGGGTTCCGTGGGTGGTTTCGGGGCATTTGTCCTGCATCTTCTCGCCGACAAGGGCGCGCTCGACCGCGGTCTCAAGATCCGCACGATGACCCTGCCGGATATCTTCCAGGACCAGGATTCGCCGTTCGAAATGTATGAGACGGCCGGCCTGAACGCCCGTCACATCGCCGCCAAGGCGCTCGAGGCGATGGGCCGGATGGAAGACGCAGCAGCCGTTGTCGCGGTAGCACCCGTCCAGGCCGAATAGTCCGATTTTCGTAGTGTTATCCCGGTTACCGGGCTGAACGTCATGGCTTGGGGGCCGGGGGACCGTTCCGGTGCTTGCCCGATCCGGCGAAAACGCGACAATGGGGCCAGTGCCCACCGGCAAGATCGGGGAATCGTGACCGAGCCTCTGCAGTCCGTCCGCAAATTCATCCAGACCCGTCCCGCGCTCATTATCTGTGCGGCCGGAGGAGTGTTGATGGCGGTCGCCTACATGACGATTTTCGTCACGACCGGACCGGTCAGCGTCAGCTGGTCGCGCAATCTCGCCTCGGCGCTGTCGAACGCGGTACCACTGGCGATCTATGCCTATCTGACAATCTCGCTCCTGCGGACGCATGTCGTCGGCCGTGCCGGCTGGCAGCAGGTCCTGCTCAATGCAGTCGCGATGCCGGCCTTCGGCTTTACCTGGTATGTCACTGTCATCGTGCTTCTGGGCTGGTCGCAAGGATCCCTCAATGAAGGTTTCAGTGTCTCGCCCTTCCGCGGACCGGCCTTCGCCTGGCAATTCTTCCAGGGCATGACGGCCTATGCCGCGGTCGCGGGGGCGGCCTATGCGCTGGAATACCGGTCGCGCATCGAACCCGACCCGCAGGCGGCGAATGATGCGAACGCATCCGCTTCTGCCACGACGCTTATTCTCCGCCAGGGCGACGAACTTCGCCCCGTCGAGATCTCCGAGATCATTCTCATCGCCGGCGCCGGCGATTATTCCGAAGTCTCGACCGCACGAGGCACGCATCTGTCCCGCAAATCCCTGTCCGAGTTCGAGGCCCTGCTGCCGGGCGATGTCTTCGTTCGCGTGCATCGCTCGCGCATCGTCAATCTGGAAGCTGTGAACCAGGCCGAACCGGCGGGCAGTGGTCGCCTGACTCTGCAATTGAACGAGGGGTTGAGCGTTTCGACTAGCCGCGCCGGAGCCAAGCTGATCCGCGAGCGCTCTATCTAGCGCAGCAGCGTGTCCATTCACCGATCCGCGTGTCGATTCACCGATTTTTTCCGGCCGGGCGTATGAAACCGGTTTGAGTCAGTACCGACGAGGCAGGCCGCATCGGCCAGCCCTGACGTGAAGCTGACAGGATTGATGATGTCGATTTTCCCGCGAATGAATATCTGGACCACCGCCGTGGCGGGTCTGCTGGCCAGCCTGTCCCCGGCGAGCGCCGAGGATCGGATCTATACCGGAGCCCAGGTCTGGACCGGCGAAGGCTTCGAGCAGCTGGATTTCGCCGAACGCGATGGCGTCTTCATCCCGCTCGACCAGGTCGAGGCGGATGCCGAACGCGTGGATCTGGAGGGTCGGTTCGCCGTGCCGCCCTATGCCAACGCCCATCATCACATCACCAACGCCAATGATGAGAGCAGCTGGTATTTCCTGAACGCCGGCGTCTACTACGTCTGGAATCCCAACACGATCATCACCGGCGACCGGGATGACAACGCCGCCTATTTCGCCCGGCCTGACAGCTATGATGTGCGCGAGTCGATGGGCGGTATCACCGAACCGCTCGGGCATCCGGAAAGACTGTATGTCGAGATCCTGACGCGCTGGGTCTACCAGTGTTGGGAGCGCGAGGACTTCATCGGCAATGCCTTCCACTATGGCCGCAATGAAGCCGAGATCGACGCCGCGCTCGATCTGCTGGTCTCCCAGGGAGCCACATTCGTGAAGTCCTATCTCCTCTTCAGCGAGGAGTTCGAGCTTCGCCGCGGCAATGAGGAATATTACGGCGAAGCCGGACTCGATCCCGCTCTGATGCCCTACCTGGTTGAAGCGGCCCATGCCCGAGGCCTGCCCGTTGCGGTGCATGTACAGACCCGGCAGGACGCCGTGACCGCGGCCCGTGCGGGAGCCGACATGCTGGGGCACTTGCCGGCCTATGGTGCGGAACGGGAGATCGGCGATGTCGCCGCAACACGGCTGACTGCTGAGGACGCCGAATTGATCGCCGAAGCCGGCATGTTGCTGGTCCCGACCTACGCCCTGGCCCGGTCGAGCTTTGCCCGGCAGGCCGGTGAGGGGAATCTGGACGAGGCCCTGCGCGACGCGGTCTATGCGGCACAGGCGTCCAATCTCCGCCTTCTGCAGGCGGCAGGTGCGCGGATCCTGACCGGAACCGACGGCCCCTATGCGGTCAATGAGGAGGTCGCCCACTGGGTTGATATCGGAGGTCTCAGCCAAGACGAGGCGCTGGCCGCGATGTGGAACACGCCGCAATACCTGTTCCCTGAGCGTCGGATCGGACGCATCGAGCCGGGTTTTGAAGCCAGCTTTCTCGTGCTCGACAGCGATCCGCGGGAGGACTTCTCAAACCTCCTGGATATCGGCCTGCGCCGCAAACAGGGCCTGACGCTGACACCTCCGCCTGCCGAATAAGTCCACCACACCACGATGCCTGAAAGGAATGTGCCATGACGCGCAAACTCTCCCCCCTTGCCGCGATTGCGTTCAGCCTGGGCCTCGCCACAGCGGCCTATGCGCAGGATGGAACCCTCTACGAGAACGCCCGGGTCTGGACCGGAGAAGGCTTCGAGCGAATGGACTTCGCGGTGTCCGGCGATCGTTTTGTTGCGGTCGACGAGGCCGCTTCATTCGACCGCGTCGATCTGGACGGGCGATGGGTCATGCCGCCCTTCGGTGAAGGACATACCCACAAGTTCGAGACGGAGTGGACGGTTGCGCGGTTCACCGCCCAAATGTTTGAACAGGGTGTGTTCTACGCGAAGAGCCCGGGTGCCTACGCACCCAATATCGCCCGCATCGCCCCGCTTATGGAGACGGTCGACACGGTGGATGTCTCCTTCGCCATGGGTGGTCTGACGACGCCGTATGGCCATCCCGAAGGCGTCTATGTGAACGTCATGACGCGCTTCTGGTATGAAGGGTTCGAGCGCGAGGATTTCCTGGGCCAGGCCTTCCACTCGGTCTCCAGCTCGACTGATGTCGATACCGCGCTGGACCGCCTGGTCGAGCAGGGCGCCGATTTCGTGAAAATCTTCCTGCAGAATTCCGATACGTGGGAGGAGCGGCGAGCCCTGCTGGACGATCCCGCCTATCGCGAGGCCCGCGACTACCCGGACTACAATTCCATTATCGGTCTCAACCCGGCGCTCGTGCCCGTCATTGTTGCCGGCGCTCATGCGCGCGGCCTGACCGTCAGTGCCCATGTGTCCAATGCTGCCGATTTCAGCGCTGCGGTCTGGGGTGGTGTCGACGAGATCAATCACATGCCCGGCGCCTCCTGGGAGACCGGCTACACGCTGGAGAACCAATTGCCGAGCGAGGAAGATGCGCGTCTTGCCGCCGAGCGCGGCATTCCGGTGATCGCTACCGCAGCTGTCCGGCTCGCGGCAACGCCTGAAGAACACCGTGATCTTGTGCGCCGGACGCATCTCGCCGTGCTCGAACGTCTGCAGGGTGCCGGAGTGGAGATCCTCATCGGGATCGACAATTTTGGCCTGACCACGCGGAGCGAGATCGATTATCTGCGCGAGCTCGGCATCATGTCGGATGCGCAATTGCTGCAGGCGTGGATCGATACCTCGCGTGCCGTCTTTCCGGACCGGATGATCGCCGAGATCGAACCCGGCTACGAGGCGAGCTTCCTCGTCCTGGACGCCGATCCGCTGGTGGACTTCACCACGCTGGATCGCATCGAGATGCGCATCAAGCAGGGCCAGGACCTCGACGCCGGGGCGGAATAGCGGCCCCGGTGCTTGTCCGGATCACGCGATACGGGCAGATAGGAGGCATGAGCCGCGCAGACAAGTTTCTCGTCGACCAGGGATTTTTCGACACCCGGGCCAAGGCCCAGGAGGCGATTGCCGCCGGCAAGGTCTTCGTCAATGGCGATGTGGTGCGCAAGGCCTCCCAGAAGATCCCCGCAGGGGCGAAAATTCAGGCCGAGGCTGCGCATCCCTGGGTGTCGCGGGCGGCGCTCAAACTGGTTGAAGGGCTGGACGCGTTCGGCATTGATCCGACGGGGCGCGTCTGCCTCGACGTCGGCTCGTCGACCGGCGGTTTCACGGAAGTCCTGCTCAGCCGCGGCGCTGCGAAAGTCTATGCTGTGGATGTTGGCCGGGACCAGCTTCACCCGAAGCTTCAGGCGGATTCGCGCGTGGTCTCGATGGAGGGTTTCGATGCCCGGTCATTGGCCGCGGAGAATTTCTCCGAACCGCCATCGCTGATCGTCTGCGATGCCAGTTTCATCTCGCTCTTGAAGGTCATTGCCCGGCCTCTGGCCCTTGCGGCCGAGAGAGCGGACCTGATCGCGCTCATCAAACCCCAGTTCGAAGTGGGCAGGGCCTCGATCGGCAAGGGCGGCCTGGTAAAGAGCGACAGCGACCGCGAGCGCGCCCTGGCAGACGTGCGGGCCGGCCTCGAAGGCCGGGAAGGCTTTGCGGTACGCGCGGTCATGGACAGTCCGATCCTCGGAGGTGACGGCAACAGGGAATACCTTATTGCCGCACACCGGGGAGTCGATTCGATTCGTGTCTGAGGTTAATTCTGCCGGACGACGCCGCGCCTAGTTGCCGACATATGCGTCGCGCGGACGCCAGATACCGTCGGCACCTTCACACATGTAGACCTGTTCCGTGACAAGGGCGCCGCTCGGGCCCATGCGGCGCTGGTCCTGCCAGCGGCAATTCCACTGGGACGGGTAGTCCAGCTGGGACGAGGTCTGGTAGGTGCGGCTCTCGTATTGCGGCTGGGCACCGCCGAGAAGATCGGCATTGGAGCCGTAATCATACTGCTGGGCCGAACCGTAATCATCGCTTTCGGCGTAGCGGTAATCGTCCTGATAATACCGGTCGTCATACCGGCTGTCTTCGTAATACGTGCCGTTCGGCTTGCCCGGATAACGATTGTCGTAACCGCGATAGGCCCGGTTCTCGCAATCCTCGCCGCCGGCCACCGTGGCGCCGATCAGTGCGCCGACACCGGCGCCGGCAATCGTGCCGACTTCCTCGGCATTGCCGCGATCACGGTGATGATAGGCATTGCGACCATGTCCGCGGCGGCCATAGCCGTAGCGGCCGCGATGCTCGCGGCGGTCATATCCGCGGCGGTTATTGTTGGAATCATCGGCCAGCTCATTGCCGATCACGGCACCGAGAATGCCACCGATAATGGCTCCGGCCACCTGGCGGTCCTGACGATCATCCTCGCAGGACTGGTAATCCTGGGCCGAGGCCAGGCCCGGCGCGACAAGCGCGAGCATGGATGCGGAAGCAAGGGCAGCGGTCAGCGTTTTCATGTGCGTCTCCAACATGGGGTCACCATTTGCGCACAGGCTAGCGGGACCCCGATGAGCCGGACATGAACATACCGGCCATCAGCATTACGTCTCTGCAATGCACGGGCCAGAGTTGGGTGTGATTGAAGAAGGCGACACTCCTCCATCACCCCTTACATCTCATGCCAGGACGAGGCCGTATTGAAATCTTGCGGTCAAGGGTGAAGCCGGGACCCGGCGCTTCGCGCCCTTGACCGCAAGATTTCAATACGGCGACCTGCTGGCAAGAGATCCAAGCGTTGCTCTGGCCTGGCGCCCCTGTTCCTAACTTACCACTTCTCCCGGAAGAGGCCGGACCTGGTCCGGCTGATGTCCGGGATTTACCTGCAGGTCCAGGTCGATCATCGGCGGTAAGCCCCGGAATTCGCCCGGCTCGGGGCCGGGCTCATCCGGGAAAAGCGGCAGCGAGAGTGTTCGCGACCTACTCCGCCGGTTCCGCAGTCTTCGTCCAGGCGAACGGCTGGAAGGCTGCGTCGACCGGGGTGTCGGCGAAGTGGTTGATATAGTTGGACATCACCTTGTGGGACACACCCAGGATCACGTCGAGAATATTCTGGCGTGTATAGCCGGCGGCCAGGAAGCTGTCGGTTTCCTCGGCCGGAACAACGCCGCGATTGCGGACGACGGACAGGGTGAAGGCGCGCAGGGCTTCCAGCTTGGCGTCGGGCAGGGGGCGGGCCTCGCGCAGCGCCTCGATGACGTCGTCGCCGACGCCCATGCGCTTGGCGATGCCGGTATGGGCGGGCACGCAGTAATGGCAGTCATGTTCCACATTGATGGCCAGCCAGACGACATTGAGCTCGACCGGGCTGAGACTGGAATTGCTGAACAGATTGCCCAGCACCTTGTAGGCCTCGAGCACTTGCGGGGACTCGGCCATGACGGCGTGAAGATTGGGGATCATGCCGAAATCCTTCAGCGATCCTTCCAGGAGGGGTTTGGATGCGTCCGGCGCGGTGTCGGGCGTGTGCAGCGTGAAATCGCTCATCATCATTCCTTGTGAAAACGGCGCCCTGTCGGCGTCGTCCAGCAGATCGGGTGTGAGCGGGCCCGGTTCAAGTCGGGAGGGGTCACGCTTTGGTGAGCGTGCCTGAAACGCGCCTGAAATCCGAACACGCACGAAAAAGGGCCGGCGCGAGCGGCCGGCCCTTCCCCCTCTTCGCGTCACCACCTATTGGTGGCGGGCGACTTGCCATTCTCCGTAGCCATCGCGGCACATGCGCACGCGGTCGTAATTGTACGTTCCGTCCGGCATGTAGATCTCCGCATCACCCCAGCGGCATTCCCGGCCGCCATAGCTGTAGCTCTCGCGGATCACCACGGCACCGCGGACACCCGTGTACGGGTTGCCCCAGTAATAGGGCTGGCCGTGTTCGAAGGCGTAGTTCATGCCGTAGTGATACTGGGCGCGGTCGCAATTATCGAGATTGCTGACGCTGGATCCCAGCAGGGCACCGAAACCGGCTCCGAGCAGGATGCCGACACCGACATCATCATCGTTTGCGGCAGCACCGCCGATTATGGCTCCGAGCAGGGCACCGACCACGGCACCATCGCCATTGCGGTCATACCGGCAGACACCGTCGTAGTAGGCAAACCGGCGACGGTCATACCCGTAATCATAATAGCGGCGGTGATAACGCCAGTTCCGCGACGGGCCGTAGTATCCGTAGTAACGCGAGCTGTTCCAGCCACGATTGAGGTGGTTCAGATAGCGCAGCTGACGCTGCAGGCGACGCTGATCCCGGTAGAAATCGCGGCGGGCCTGGGCACGGCGCCAGCGGCGCTCGTCACGGCGGTCCCGGCGGATTTCGCGACGGTCGCGGCGATTGTCCCAGCGACGGTCTTCACGGCGATCCAGGCGACGGTCGCGACGATCGAGACGATCACTGCGGCGATCCAGGCGATCCTCGCGACGATCCAGACGACGATCCCGGCGATCGAGGCGGCGATCCACACGGCGATCGACACGATCCTCCCGGCGATCACGGCGATCGGTACGACGGTCATTGCGACGATCAACACGGCGATCCACGCGGTCTGCCCGGCGGTCGATCCGACGATCCACACGATCGGCACGGCGATCAACGCGACGGTCGACGCGGTCTTCACGGCGATCGATGCGGCGGTCAACACGGTCCGCGCGGCGGTCTGCGCGCCGTTCAACGCGATCAGCCCGGCGGTCGGAACGGGTCTCGCGACGATCCAGGCGGCGTTCGCGCTCATTGATCTGATTGCGACCCTCCACACGGTTCTGGCGCCGGTCCACGCGGTTCTCGACGCGGTTCTGGCGACGTTCAGCGCGGTTTTCCTGACGGTTCTGCCGACGCTCGACACGCGGGTCCTGACGGGCCGGCCGTCGTTCGGCGCGGGGTTCCTGACGATTCTGTCGTCGTTCCGCACGGTTTTCCTGACGGTTTTGTCGTCGTTCCGCGCGATTGTCTTGGCGGTTTTGTCGTCGATCAGCGCGACGTTCCTGGCGCTCTTCGGCACGCTCGGCACCGCGGCCATCACGCTGGACCATGTCCCGCTGAGCGAGCGCAGGGCTACCGGCCGCCGTCATGGGCAGGACCGCGAGCGTGGCTGCCGCGGCGAGGAGGGAAAGTTTCAGCTTCATTCGAGGCTCCATGGCTTCGACCGGTTGGGAATCCGGTGATTAACCAAAGCCTAAATTCATGCGCATGAGCCTTAGATGAACACTGCCTTCATGTAGCTGATAGGCAGGTCTAGAAGGCGGCCTGGCCAGCATGACGCAGCTTGTGATCGGCCAGGACCAGCGCGGCCATTGCCTCTCCCACAGGCACGGCCCTGATACCCACGCAGGGGTCGTGACGCCCCCGGGTCGAGACACTGGTCTCGTTGAAGTCCCGGTCCAGCGTATCGCGTTCCACGAGGATGGAGGATGTCGGCTTGACTGCAAAGCGCAGCACGATGTCCTGGCCGGTCGAGATGCCGCCCAGCACGCCACCATTGTGATTGCTCTTGAAGACCGGGCCGTTCTCGCCGGCGCGCATCTCGTCGGCCGCATCTTCGCCGCGCATGGCCGCACAGTCGAAACCTGCACCGATTTCAACGCCTTTCACGGCATTGATCGTCATCATGGCGGCGGCCAGATCGCTGTCCAGCTTGCCATAGACCGGCGCGCCCCAACCCGTTGGCAGGCCCGACATTACGACCTCGACGATCGCGCCGGTCGACGATCCGTCCCGGCGCAGGGCATCCATGTCGCTTTCCCAGAGCGCCGCGGTTTCCGCGTCCGGGCAGAAGAAGGGGTTGTTGTTGACCTCGTCCCAGTTCCAGCGGGACCGGTCGATCGCACGCTCGCCGATCTGGACCAGGGCGGCGCGAATCTCGATGCCGTCGCCGAGGATCTTGCGGGCGATCGCTCCGGCCGCGACCCGCATGGCAGTCTCCCGCGCGGACGACCGGCCGCCGCCGCGATAATCGCGGATGCCGTATTTCATGTCATAGGTGAAATCGGCGTGACCCGGTCGCCACTTGTCACGGATAGAGCTGTAATCCTTCGAGCGGGCGTCCTGGTTGTGGATCAACAGGCTGATCGGGGTGCCGGTCGTCACCGGCCCGTCGGTCCGGTCATCCTCGAACACACCGGACAGGATGCTGACCTGATCGGGCTCCTGGCGCGGTGTCACATGCCGGCTGGTTCCCGGGCGACGCTTGTCGAGGAAGGGCTGGATATCCGCTTCGGTCAGCGGAATGCCGGCCGGGCAGCCATCCAGTACGGCACCGATGGCCGGGCCATGGCTTTCGCCCCAGGTCGTGAGCCGGAGGAGGTGTCCGAAGGAATTGTGAGACATGAGCTTACCCGCTGTTTGCAGGCAAGATAGAGAGCTTGCCGCCCAGCGTCACGCCGCGGACTGCGACTTTCTGATCCAGTTTGCGAAGCGGGCATTTGCGGACGGTCGCGTGAACTCCTCGACGAATTCGTCAAGCCCGGCAATATCGAGACTTCCGGGCAGGGCCGGGTCGGCCAGGCTGTCCTCGCGCACCGAGATGCGGATGCTGATCTCGGTCTCTCCGACCGGGGTCAGGAAACTCCCGTCGCGGGTTCCGGCAGGCACCCGGACGATCATTGCCCGGCTATCGACCCGCAGGGTCCGCGTAACACCCTTTGCTGCGTCGCGCTGGCCGATCTCCAGTTCCAGACAGGCCGGCAGGTGATCCTCGAGGTAACGGATCGCAGCAACGATATCGGCGAGCTGGGACAGGCTGTTCTCATCGGGTGTGCTGACATCAGGATGCAGGGTTTTGACACGGTCCCGGAAGGCCGTCTTGGCGGCGCTGAGTCCGGCGCACGGCTCAAGGCCCAGCACGCGGAAAGCCGCATCAATACTCGTTACACGCGATGTCATCCGATCAAACTAGTGCAAGAAGATTCCTGAAAGGTTGACGCCGATGTGCTTTTACTTACCTACCCGCACACAGACGATCTGAACGGCCAGGAGCGATGCCATGTCCAGGGATCCGATCATTCCCGCCTCTCCGAGCGAAGAGGAATATGCCGAAACGGCCGAGGCCAATGCGGTCGAGATTTTCGACCGGGACGAACCCTTCGACCTGTTCCGCGACTGGCTGCAGGATGCCAAGGGCAAGGAACCCAACGACGCCAACGCCATGGCCCTCGCCACGGCAGATGCGTCCGGCCTGCCTGACGTTCGCATGGTGCTTCTCAAGGATGTCGATGCGGAAGGCTTCGTCTTCTACACCAATCTGGAAAGCGCCAAGGGCTCTCAATTGTCCGAAAACCTGCAGGCCGCGCTGTGTTTTCACTGGAAATCCCTGCGCCGCCAGGTGCGGGTGAGG
This sequence comes from uncultured Maricaulis sp., assembly GCA_965228215.1. Lineage (GTDB taxonomy): Bacteria > Pseudomonadota > Alphaproteobacteria > Caulobacterales > Maricaulaceae > Maricaulis. Next base: position 2,155,764 of record OZ245800.1, read on the forward strand.
GGTATCGTCGAACCGGTCGCCGGCGAGGAGGCGGATGCGTATTTCGCCTCCCGCGCCCGCGACAGCCGGATCGGGGCCTGGGCGTCCAAGCAATCCCGCCCGCTCGAGAGCCGGTTCGCCCTGGAAAAATCGGTCGCCCGCGAGGCAGCGCGTTTCGGCCTGGGCGAAGTGCCGCGTCCGGATCACTGGTCCGGTTATCGCGTCAAACCGCTGAGCCTGGAATTCTGGCGCGACCGCCCCTTCCGCCTGCATGACAGATTATCCTTCACGCGGGACGATTTGGGCTCGCCTTGGCGCACTTCTAGACTGTATCCTTGAGTCCGGGACACATCTGGTAAGGGCATTAGGGGACAAGCATGGACCGTGCGTTGGAATTCCTGCGTATCGTGATCTCGGCTCTCGGCTGGGTCTGCGGTCTGGCCGTGCTGGTTACGCCCTTCTGGTTCCTGTTCGCCGCTCTCGGCACGAAATGGAGCTTCTGGGACTGGCAATTCGGTCTCGAGATGATGACCTATGCCTGGGGCAAGCCGCTCCTGATCACCTCACTTGCGCTGGGGGCCACCAGCCTGGCCCTGATCGCGCTTCACCGCGTGGTGGCGGAAGAGTTTCACGGCGTGTTCTCCGTCGCGATCCTGGCGGTACTGATCGGTGCGGGCGGACTTGTCTGGAATTATCTCGTCGAACAGCGGCGGGACACCACCATCGTCGTGCTGGACGTCACCACGGACCCGATGGAACCGCCGCATTTCAGCAGTAATTTCCGGGCCCGCTATGGCTCTGATCTCGACTGGCTGGACTATGCCGCCAAGACGGGCGCGGACGGTCGCGCTCTCGCCCAGGTCCAGACGGAAGCCTATCCAGACATCACAACGCTACAGGTCAGCGATGCACCCAATCGCGTCTTCCGGCGAGCCTTGCTGCTGGCCCGCGAAAATGGCTGGAATATCGGCACGGCCTCGGAACGGGCCGGCATGTTCGAAGCGGGTACCGAGAGTTTCTGGTTCGGCTTTCGTGATGACATGGTCATCCGCGTCCGGCCGGACGGCGAAGGCGGGACGCTGGTGGACATGCGCTCGATCGCCCGCGAACCCGTGAATGATCACGGCCGCAATCCGGTCCGGGTCCGGGACTTCCTGGAAGCTCTGGCGGAGGCCGGCGAGGCCGCTGCCGCCGAAGGCTAGGCCACGGCGGCCGGCAGGCGGTATTCACTCGACAGGCTGGGCGTGCCCTCGCACTGGACGCGACCCGTTTCCACCATGTGGATCAGGTGTGCCAGTACCGAATGGGCGGCTGCCGGATGCAGACGCTTGTCGATCGCCGCATAGATCACCTCGACCATGTCGCGCACATTGGAATGGCCGGCCTCGATCTGTTCGAGAATCTGCTGCTCGCGCTCCATGCGGTGATCGATATAGGCCTGGATGAAGCCCTCGGGCTGTTCCACGGCTGGGCCGTGGGTGGGCCAGAGGCGGTCATACTTTCGGTCCCGGATGCGGCGCAGCTGGGCGAGATAATCGCCCATGCTTCCGTCCGGCGGGCTGATGACGCTGGTCGACCAGGCCATGACATGATCGCCGCAGAACAGGATATTCTCGTCCAGCAGCGCATAGCAGACATGGTTGGACGTATGTCCCGGCGTGTGCAGCGCCTGGATGCGCCAATTGCCGCCGTCGAAAATCTCGTCATCGGAAATCTCGACGTCCGGACGGAAGCCGACATCATCGCCGGCCTCGAGCCTGACTTCGCCGCCTGCCGGCGCAATGGTCTGCGGGCCGTAGCCATAGACCTTGCAGCCATGCTTCTTCGCCAGCGGATGGGCGAGAGGCGAGTGGTCGAGATGGTGGTGGGTGACAAAGACATGGGTCACGCGCTCGCCCTCGAGCGCCCGGTCCAGGGCCTCGATATGAGCGTCGTCGACCGGGCCCGGATCGATCACGGCGACATCGCCATGGCCGATGATATAGACACCGGTTCCGGTATAGGTGAACGGCCCCGGATTGGGAGCAACAATACGACGGACACGCGGCGACAGGGTATCGCAACGCCCGTATTCGAAGTCGAATTCACGCACAAAGGGGATTTCGGTCATGCCAGCTTTCGGTCGTATTCTTGTGGCCGGGAAAGGAAGTTGAGCAGGCTGTCGGCAAGGCATTTGGTTGCCTTGATCTTGTCGTTCAGCGTCATGGCTACGGGCGGACCCATATCCGTCTTGTTGACGTCGACGACATAGAGACGGTTGTCGCGCCGGTCGCGCAGGACATCCAGACTGCCCCAGTCGAGCTTCATGGCGCGAGTGAACTCGGCCAGCTGCGCCTGTTCGGTGCGGCTGAGCACGCTGTCGGTCTCGGCCAGTTCACACTCGGTATTGGAATTGAGGAAGCGCTCGCTCATGCCGCGGCGCTTGAAGATCACGATGGGGATCTCGCCGCCGATCGTCGGGCAGCGAATGTCCTCGACCAGGTCGCCGGGAATGGAATTGTCGATGACGCGCTGGTAGACCCGGCCTTCGCGCGGCGCGTAGGGACCGTTGATGATGCGGCCGTCATGGGCACCGTTCAGCTCGGACTTCTCGACCATCGGCCCGTCCCAGCTCGCCGGATCGACGCTCAGCGAATATCCGAAACAGTCTTCGAACACGCGCGCGACATGGCTCTTGGCAATGCTCTGGCAGTGCAGGTTGATGGTGCGGGTACCGCGCGGCAATTGCGCGCTCTTGGTCGTGGTTGAATCATCGAAATAAAACACGACGTCGGCTTCGTCGGCGCTCTCGGCGATGCTCGCTCCGGCCGCGTGAAGTACGGACCAGATGAGATACCAGGGGCGGGGACGATCCGGCGCAAACCAGAATTTCAGGCCCGTCTTGGCCTCCGGTTTCATGCGCCAGGATTCAACGACGAAATAGAAAGGGAACCAGGACAGGACCTCGCCGATCAGGCCAGGTTCGAGCGGCAGACGCGCGCCGGTCTTCTTGACCGTGACCACGCCCCCTTCAAACTCGAAATCTCGCCACCACAGCGCACTGTGCATCGACTAGGCCCTTTTCTCTCCCGCCCGGCGCCCATCCTAGGCGGTCGGCGTACACATGCAATTCACGCTGGATCACAGGCGGCGCGGTTTTTGCGTGATCCAGACGGTATCTTGATCACAGGGTGGTGAATTTGAACGTCGCTCGATTTCTAGGCAAGCGCCTTCTACGCGCTGGATGGCTGCTTTTCGCGATCATAGCAACACACTTGCTGTTTTTCGCGGAGCCTCCGAACGTGCCGACATCACGCACCGCAGTTGTACCGCCCTTGGACAGCGTGAATGCTGCAGTGCAACGGTAACGGGTTGATTGACTTTGCGCGGATGACCACCAAACTGCGCGCAAACTGGGTGAGCCGTTTCTCGCATGATTGGTTATATTCTTCGACGCGTATTGGTCGCAGTGCCGACCATAATCGTGATTACTGCGGTCGCGTTCTTCATGATGAAGGTCGCCCCCGGTGGTCCGTTCGATCTGGAACGGCCCATGCCGGAGGAAATCCGTCAGAACCTGCTTGCGCGCTACGGCATGGATCAGCCGGTCTGGAAGCAATATCTCGACTACATGGCCAATCTGGTTCGGGGTGATCTCGGCCCGTCGCTGAAATTCCACGACAAGGATGTGGCTCAGCTGATCGGTGAGGGATTTCCAGTCAGCCTGATGATCGGTTCGATCGCCATGATCGTGGCCGTTTTCCTCGGTACGCTTCTGGGATCGCTGGCCGCCCTGCGCCAGAACACGACCGGTGATTTCGCCGTCATGGCCTTCGCGATGGTGGGTGTCTCCATTCCGCCCTTCGTGATGGGACCGATCCTGGCCCTGACACTGGGCGTCTACATGGATCTCCTGCCGACCGGCGGGCTCAATTTCGGTCGTTACGGGGTCAGCGTTCTCGTGCTGCCTGTGATCACCCTCGCTCTGCCGCAGATCGCGATCATCGCGCGTCTGATGCGGGCGAGCATGATCGAGGTGATCCGGTCGAACTATATCCGCACCGCGCGAGCCAAGGGCCTGTCGGCGCCGACGGTCATCATCCGCCACGCCCTGCGGTCTGCGATCCTGCCCCTGGTGAGCTATCTGGGACCGGCTTCGGCCGCCCTGATCTCCGGCTCGCTGGTGATCGAACGCGTCTTCCAGCTGCCGGGCATGGGGGCCTATTTCGTGGACGCCGCCCTGCAGCGTGACTACACGCTCGTCATGGGCGTGGTCGTGGTCTACGCCTCGCTGATCATCCTGCTCAATCTCGCGGCTGATGTTCTGTACGCCGTGCTCAATCCGCGGGTGAAATACGAATCATGACGACGATCAATTCACCCCAGGAAAAGGCGGAAATGCTCAAGAGCGCTGCGGTCAAGGGCCGGTCGCTCTGGGATGACGCGCGTGCACGCCTGTTCCGCAATCGCGCCGCCGTCGTGTCCATGATCATTCTTGGCGTGCTCGTCGTGCTGGCCCTGGTGGGCACGGTGCCGATGTGGTCGGCGGATGTTTTCGGCGAGCAGATCTCGCTGTGGCCGCACTCGCACGACACAATCTATCGCGACCGGGTCAGCATGCCGCCGACCTTCGAGAACTGGCATATCTTCGGCACAGACGCGCAGGGACGGGATCTCCTGGCGCGGACCCTTGTCGGTCTCGGCGTGTCGCTGATGGTCGGCATCGTCGCCACAATCGTGTCGCTGGTCATCGGCGTGACGTGGGGTGCCATGGCAGGTTTTGTCGGTGGCCGGGTCGATCAGTTGATGATGCGGTTCGTGGACATCCTGTACTCGCTGCCCTTCATCTTCTTCGTCATCATCCTGATGGTCGTGTTCGGACGGAATATCGTCCTGATCTTCGTCGCGATCGGCGCCGTCGAATGGCTGACCATGGCGCGCATCGTGCGCGGACAGACCATTGCCCTGCGAAAGATGGAATTCGTCGAGGCTGCCGAGGCAGCCGGTGTATCCCGCTGGATGATCATCCGCCGTCATATCATTCCGAACGTGCTGGGACCGGTCGTGGTCTACGTGACCCTGCTGATCCCGGTCGTGGTACTGGCGGAAAGCTTCCTCAGCTTCCTCGGACTGGGTGTCCAGGAACCGCTGACCTCGCTGGGTCGTCTCATTGCGGCCGGTGCCCAGGACATGGAAGTGGCGCCGTGGACGCTGATCGTGCCCGCCGTGACCATGATGATCACACTGTTCTGCCTGAACTTTATCGGTGACGGTCTGCGGGACGCGATCGACCCGAAGGATCGCTGACCGGCTTTTCGGCCTGTCTCATGAAAATGAAAAACCCGCCCTCCAGCCGGAGAGCGGGTTTTCTCTTGCCTTTACCGGCGAGGTGCTAGCGCTCGCGCGTTACCCGGATGGCGCGGCTGCGGCCATTGATGCGCAGCAGATAACTGCTGACGGCGGCACGCTGGATCTCTGCGGTCATGTTGTCGCGATTGCGCGGCAGGGTGACGGCACGGCTATCCACCTGGCGCCAGACCTGGCCGTTCTCCATATGGAAGCGGTAGTTGTTGCGGCGGACTTCCTCGACCCGTTCGATCTGCATGCGCACGACATTGACGCGGCCATCATCGCGGCGTTCGAGGATCTCGACGCTTTGCGGCGCCGGTTCCGTCTCCTCGGCGGCCGGAGCCGGTGCTGCCGGAGCCGGAGGGGGCGTTGCAGGCTGGTGGGCGGGGGCTGCCGGCTGTTGCGGCTGCGCGGCCGGGGTTTCGACCTGGGCAAGCGTGCTTTCTGCGGCCGGACGTTCCGGCGCTTGCGCGGCTTCTGCAGCAGCTTGCGCGGCGGCCTGTTCCGCGGCCTCGCGTGCGGCAGCGGCTTCGTTCTCGGCCACCACACCGGCCAGCGCGTCATGCGTGGACGGCTGTGTGGACCGGTTCATGAAGGGCAGGGACAGGCGCGGCAGGCTGGGCATGTTGAAGCCGAAGGAATCACCTTCAAACGCCTCGACATCCTCACGCGTCACCACGGCGATTTCGCCGGAATTACGCGCCTCGGCGAGTGCCACCGAGCGCTGGTCGAAACAGGCCAGGCGCTGTTGTGCATCCGCAATTCCGCGGCAGACCAGGATGGAATCGACCGGATCATCGGACTGTGCCGTCGCGGCCGGAACAGCCAGCAGGGCCAAGGCCGATACCGCGAGAGAATACCGTTTGATCATCATGCCACTCCGCTCACTAGTTGATGCGTTCCGCGCGGAACCAGCGTCCGCCGTTCGACAATTGCAGGAAATAGGCTCCGAACGAGCCGGAGCGAATGGTGACGGTCAGGTCATCCATGTCGCGCGAGCGCGGGCGCTGGACCCGTGTGCCGTCGGTCTGGCGCCAGACCTGTCCATTAGCCAGGACGATCTGGGCCTTGTCGCGATTGGTCAGCGAGAATTCTGCAACGGCGAGATTTTCGATTCGGTCGATCGAACCGTTATCATTGCGGGTCACGACGCGGTCGGGCGAACCGGCCTCCGGCTCGGACACGGCCAGGTCGGTCTCTGCGTCATCATTGCCGAAACCAGGCAGGCCCGGCAGGCGGAAACCCGGGATGGAGAGGCCAAACGTGGCTTCTTCGGCGGACTCGATCTGGCCGCGGTCAACGGCCACGACCTCGCCGGATTCCGTCTCTCCGCGGAGCGCATCCACAGCGGCATCCAGACAGGTCAGACGTTCGGCATCATTGGGAATATCGCGACATTCAAAGAGGGGCGTCAGGGGCGAGTCGGCACTCTGAGCCGTCGCCGGCGCAACAATCAGCACGGGCGCAATCAGGAAAAGTAATCGCACGTTCATCTTCACCGGATCATCTTCAATCGGAATCCGACTATGCGCGACCAGTCGACGACTGTCGACCAGTGGATGTTGTTCGGTTAGAACAGGGTTCCATCGTGAATCGCTGGCGTGCGGCACAGGGGAGGCCGAAATCGTGGCTCGCAAGACATTTTTCAATTCCGTTCTCATTTCCGTATCCGCTCTGGCGCTTGTTGCGTGTGGTGGCGGCGCTCCTGACGAGCAGGACACGCGCGTCCTGCACCGGGGCAATAATGCGGAACCGCTCTCGCTGGATCCGCACAAGGCCAGCGGCACGTGGGAGAACAATATCATCGGTGACATGTTCATCGGCCTGTTCACTGAAGACGCGGCGGGCGTGCCGATCCCCGGCATGGCGGAATCCTGGAGCGTCAGCGAGGACGGCCTGACCTGGACCTTCACCCTGCGTGAAGCCTCCTGGTCGGATGGCGAGCCGGTCACGGCCGAGGACTTCGTCTTCGCCTGGCGCCGCATTGCCAATCCGGAGACCGGTGCCCAATACGTGTCGCTGCTCTTCCCGATTGCCGGTGTTGCTGAAGCCAGTCGCGGTGAGGCCTCTCCCGACACAATCGGTGCACGCGCTATCGACGAGCGCACGCTGGAAGTCCGCCTGGTCAATCCGGCGCCTTATCTGCCGGGCCTCTTGACCCACTACACGACTTTCCCGCTGCCTGAACACGTCGTCCAGGAATTCGGCGATGAATGGGTGCGTCCGGCCAATATCCAGTCGAACGGCGCCTACCGGCTCAACGAGTGGCGCACGAATAATTTCGTGCACCTGACCCGCAACGATCAGTTCTGGGACAATTCCAATGTCTGCCTGGACGATGTCTTCTTCTATCCGACGGTCGACAATTCGGCAGCCGGTCGACGCGTCCGCAATGGCGAGCTCGATCTCAACATGGAATTCCCCGGCCAGCAGCTCGACTTCCTGCGTCGCGAGATTCCGGACTATGTCCGCGTACACCCCTTCATGGGCACCATCTATTTCTCGGTGAACACCACGCGTGACCAGTTCATGGACGCCAATGTGCGCAACGCGCTCGGAATGGCGATCGACCGTGAATTCATTGCGAACGAAATTCTCCGCGCCGGCCAGACGCCCGCCTATAGCCTGATCCCGCCGGGGATCGGCAATTATGCCGGCGGTGAAGACGTGGCAGCGCGGTGGGCCGGCACGCCAGTCGAAGAGCGTCGCGAGACGGCGCGGGGCCTGCTGGAAGCAGCCGGCTATGGTCCGGATAATCCCTTCCGTTTCGAATACACCTACCGGGCAACCGGCGATAATCCGCGCATCGCGCCGGTCGTCCAGAATGACTGGGCCTCGATCGCGGAGTGGGTGCAGCCGGAACTGATCGTCAACGACACGCAGATTCACTACGACAATCTGCGCGCCTCCGACTTCCAGGTCGCCGATGGCGGCTGGATCGCGGACTATAACGACCCGTACAACTTCCTCTTCCTGGGCGAATATCGGTCCATTCCGATGAATTATTCGCGCTACAACAATCCGGAATACGACCAGCTCGTGACGGATGCGAACATGGAGCAGGATCTGGAAGTGCGCGGGCAGATGCTGGCGGCGGCCGAGCAAATGCTCATCGACGACATGCCGATCATCCCGATCGTCTACTACGTGAACAAGAATCTCGTGAACCCGCGAGTGACCGGCTGGGAAGACAATCTGGTGAACATTCACCGCTCCCGCTATCTCTGCTTCGCGGACACCGCCGCGACCGAGTAGATCGCAGCGCGTAATTTGCGCCACGACTACGCCAAGTATTGACCCCCTGACGCGCCCGCCCGAAACTGCCCGGGCTCGGCGCTCAGGGGGTAGTCATGTCTGGTAGCGATTCCATCACGGACGGGATCATCGCGGATTCCGCAGGTGGCGAACTCGCCGATGCGATCCGGAATTCCAAGCGCAAGAAGCGCAATCGCGAAAGCGCCTTCCAGTCCCCGACCGAAGATGGTGTCTGCTCGAATTGCGGCACCAAACTGTCCGGCCCGGTCTGCCATAGTTGCGGCCAGACGGCCGACGGCTATCACCGCCCGGTCTGGGAATTGTTCGCCGAGGTCTTCGACGGCCTGTTCGGTGTCGAGGGCCGCCTCTGGCGTACCGTGCCACCGCTCATGTTCCAGCCAGGCAAGCTGACCCGGCAATATCTCTCGGGCGTGCGCGCGCGATATGTCCTGCCCTTCCGGCTCTATCTGACCGCCAGCATCCTCTTCTTCATCGTGTTCTCGGCGATGACGAGTTTCGAGAATATCGGCGAGCCCGGAGACGTGGTCGACGCCGAGGCTGTCCAAGAACAGATGGACGATGCGGCCGACGCCATGGACCAGGGGCTGGCGAACATACCCGGCCTGTCAGATGAGGAGCGCGCTGCCGCGGTCGAGGCGATGCGCGACCAGGGCGTCAATCTGAGCGAGCTGGATGCGCTGAACGAGGATCCTGCGGTCCGCGAGGCGCGCCAGAATGCCTGGCGCGAGGAGACCAAGCTGGAAATCCGCCGGGCGCTCCTGCCCGAGGATTATCCCGAAGAGGCGGACACGACCGACGGCGAGGCTGCCGTCGTCGACATGGAAGACGGGGTCACTGTCAGCGTCAGTGATGATGTGGGAGATCTGCCTTACTGGATCCGGGAACGTCTGGCCGATCAGGCGGGCAAGATCATTGACGACAATGGCGCGGCGATGATCGAGGAGATGTTCGAATGGGCGCCGCGCCTCATGTTCCTGCTCCTGCCGATCTATGCGCTCCTGCTGGCCGTGACGCATTTCTACAAGCGCGGCTATTTTCTCTACGACCACCTCGTGGTGTCGCTGCACTTCCACGCCTACATCTTCTTCCTGTTCGTGCTCCTGTTTGTGCTGGCACCCGTGATCAGTGGACTGGGTGTGCTGATCTTCTTTGTCTGGTCGAATTACTATCTCTACCGGATACACAGGGTGGTCTACAGCCACGGACGTTTCTCCTCCCTGCTGCGGACGATCTTCATGGATTTTGTCTATCTGATCATCCTGATGTTCGGCATGTTCGCGCTTCTGATCATCGGCGCCTGGAATGCCTGACCCGGCCTGACTGCAAGCCTGCATCTCCAACAAAAAAGGCCCGCCGGATGGCGGGCCTTTTCCGTTGAGGTCTTTGGGACCCTATTTCGGCGTGGGTGCCGTGGTGCGCAGCTGAGCGCGGCCATCACCCATCTGCTGGCGCGCCTCGATAGCGGCCCGCACTTCCGGCATTTCCATCAGCGCGTTGAAGCGCGCCGCAGCCTCGGCGGATTCAGCGGAGACACCGAAGAGTTCAGAGAAGGCCTCGAACGGGGTCAGCTGGCGCGGGAAGCGGCGCATACGAACGCCTTCTTCCGGGGCAATGCCGGCCAGTTGCTTGGCGACATTGACCGCATCGCGGTAACCACCGATCTCGTCGACCAGACCCAGATCCAGCGCCTGGGCACCCGTCCAGACGCGGCCGCGTGCGATCTCCAGCACGCGTTCCAGCGGCAGGTCACGGCCATCGGCCACGCGCTGGGTGAAGTCCTCGTAGATGTCTTCCATCTGGCCGCGATAGGACTGACGCTGGGTGTCCGTCCATTCCTGCTGGCCGGAGAAGGCCGAGGCGTATTCACCGCCGACGGCGATCGTCTCGACATTCAGGCCGACGCGGTCATACGTGCCTTCCAGCACGACCTTGCCGCCCAGCACACCGATCGAGCCGGTGAGCGTGGTGGCGTGCGCCAGGACGTAATCCGCCGGAGCGGCGATGTAATAACCGCCGGAGGCCGCAACCGAGGCCATGGTGACGACCACCGGCTTGCCGGCTTCCTGCGCACGCTGGATGGCGTGCCAGATCTGGTCGGAGGCAATGGCCGATCCACCACCCGTATCGACGCGGACGACGATGGCGCGAACCTCGTCATCATCGGCAGCCGCCAGGATGGCTTCGGACATGAAGTCGCCGCCGATCTGCTCACCGCCGCCGAACGGGCCGGCGTCGGCCGTGCCGGTCACGATGGCACCCTGGCCCTCGATCAGGGCGATGACCGGATCATTGCTCCAGGCATCCATCTGCGCGTTGTAGTCGGAGATGGCGACAAACTCGGCGCCGGCTCCGGCACGAGCGAGCGCGGATTCGCGGGCCTCGATGACATGACCGAGCTGATCGATCAGGCCGGCTTCAAGCGCGGTCTCGGCAGTGTGCGGAGAGGCTTCGAAAATACCGCGCAGGTCGGCGTCTTCCATGTCGCGATCGTCCGCGATCTCGGCCACGGCCGTCTCGTAGATCGAGTTCATGTAGGACTCGGTCGCCTCGCGGTGCGCGTCGGTCAGACCGCTCTCCGTGTAGGTATTCGCGGCGTTCTTGTACTCGTGGAACTGCTCGAATTGCGGCACGGCGTCGAATTGCGAGAACAGGCCGCCGAGGAAGGTGATTTCGGAGGACAGGCCGGCAGCGGTGAAGCTCGCCGTGTCCTGCAGCCAGATCTCGTCGGCACCGGCGACGGCGAAATAGCCGGTCACGGACGTGCCTTCAAAACCCTGGGCGTGCACCGTCACGAATTTGCCGGAGCTGCGGAAATCCTCGATCGCGCCGCGTAATTCCTCCGCCATGCCCGGAGACATGCCGAACTCGTTGGCACGGATGAAGACACCCTGCACCCGCGGATCGGTCTCGGCATTCTGCAGCGTGCTGACAATATCAACGACCGGCAGCGGTTCGGAGAAGGCAAAGGCGGACCGCGTCGGCGAATCTAGACGTGCGGTTCTCAGATCGAGATCGAGAACGATCCCGTTTCGGGGCAGGGCCGTTTCCGTCTCCGCGCCCTGCATGGCCGAGCCGATGAGACCCGCGATGAGCATGAAGACAAGGATAACCGCCAGCACCGAGCCGATGATGACGCCGAATATCGATCCGAAGAAAGTAATCCAAAACTGTTTCATAAGAGTCCCTCTGACTCGCATACGCGACCGGAAGGGGGCGGATTGCAAGAAGCGGTCCCGCCCGCGTCCGGGTGCTGGTTCACCGCATAATGTAGGAGCGTGACGGAGACGGGTCGAGGGAATGTCGCCTCTCTCTTCCCGCTATCTGCATGTGTGTGGCTGGGAACACACGATCATCCCCTCCGGCGGAGGCCGGACAGTGTCACAGAGACTGTTTGGACAGGGATGCGGGAATGAATGGTCGGAGTAGCAAGATTCGAACTTGCGACCCCCGCCTCCCGAAGACGGTGCTCTACCAGGCTGAGCTATACTCCGAACCGAGGCGCGGCTTATAACGGCTTCTTCCGGACCACGCAACGCAACAAAAACACCCGAACGCAGCTTTGCGTATTTCTCGCTGTCCCACCTTGCCGGACCCGGTCATCCGGTGCTCCGGCTGCGACGGGTAATAAGGTATGAGCGGGCCGCGGCTGGCGGCATCTGCAGTCGAACCGCAAACGGACATTGCATCGATCCGCCCAAGTGGCTATGAAGCGCCCCTCCGCCGCTCGAGGCGGAACCGGTTGGGGCGTCGCCAAGTGGTAAGGCATCGGTTTTTGGTACCGACATTCCCAGGTTCGAATCCTGGCGCCCCAGCCAATTCCTCTCACTCAGCAATTTTTTGCAGCTCGTGACCCGTCCCGGGTCCGGTCGGCGATGCCGGTATTTCCGTCAAGTTGCGCAAATATTGGTCATAATCTTCACACCTGCGTGACCGCGAAGGGGTGTGGAAAGCGTGGTCGGCAGGAGCCGATTTTCTACCCACGCGCGAGCTGTGCGATTGCAGTTAATCGCTATACGCGAATCCCTCTAAGAAAAGCGCAGCGTCTGACGCATTCCGGCCACAAAGATGTATTGATCGTGTCGTAGTGGCAATGTTAGCGTTCGACCGATTTTCAAGCGGCGCGTGCGTGCCGACGAGATGGCGGGCCAACTGCCACGGATCATAGGGGTGGGTACAGCAAACACAGTTGCAGTAACCATCCATCCACTAATGGACCGGTAGATCGGCGCTCATGTGGCGGTCTCCGAGCCGCTTGAACTTTGAGGGTAGGGGGCCATCCGGCAGGCCATTGCCGGACCAGCTACGAAATTAGTTTGCGGTGGACCGTGTATCGGCAACCGCATGACCATTGTGAGGCGAGACATGGTGAACATGAAGACTTTGGTTCGCGCGTCGCTTATGGCGGCCGTTGCGGCAACAGCCCTTGGGGGGGCCGTTCAGGCGCAACAGCTCGACCAGACGCTCCAGACTGCACGTCAGTCGACGACTGCCGGCGCTCAGACGCAGCAGCGCATTGATACGCTGGATGACCAGCGTACGGATATTGAGCTCGAATACCGGGCCCTGCTTGAGCAGATCGAATCCCAGCGACTGTTCGTTGAACAGCAGCAGGTGTTTATCCGCTCCCAGGAAAACGAAGTGACGTCGCTGCAGCAGCAGATCGAACGCGTCGACAACATCGAGCGTGACCTCGCTCCGATGATGCGTGAGATGGTCGTGAACCTCGAAAACTTCGTGAACCTCGACCTGCCGTTCCGCATGGAAGGCGAGAATGGTCGCCTGGCACGGATCGAAGGTCTGTACGAACTGCTCGACGACCCGAACATCTCGCCGGCCGAGCGCTATCGCGTCATCCTGAACGCCTACGAGATCGAAGCTTCCTACGGCCGTTCCCTGAATGCCTATGAAGAAGAGATCCTGGAAGACGGTATTCCGGTTTCCGTGAACGTTCTGCAGATCGGCCGTGTTGCTGCCATCCGCGTCTATGACGACGGCCGCATGACGATCCGTCATTCGAATTCCAGCGACTGGGAATCCCTCCCGGGCAGCTATGAAGCCAACGTCACCCGCGCCCTGCGGATCGCTCAGGAAGTGACGACGCCGTCTGTCTTCCTGGCCCCGCTGCCGGGACCGACGGTCGCGAACTAACGGCTCGGAACGGAGAGTTTAGGTATGAAAACCACAATGAAGATGCTCGCCGCCGCCGTATCCATGGGCGTGGCGCTCACCGCCGGAACCGCTGCTTTCGCGCAGACGCAGCCGGCCAATTCGATCAACGAACTTCTCAACCGCGTTCGCACGGACACGCGTGAGGCCAGCCAGGAAAACCAGGCGCGCCTTTCCGAGTTCCAGGGCGATCGCAACCGTCAGCAGGCCCTGCTGAGCCAGGCCCAGGCCGAGCTCCGCTCGCTGGAGAACCAAGCGGCAAACCTGTCCGCCCAGTTCGAAGCCAATCAGGTCCAGATTGACGAGCTCGACGCCGAGCTTCGCCAGCGCCAGGGTGCGTTCGGTGAACTCTTCGGTGCTGCCCGTCAGGCCGCCGGCGAATTTGCCGCCATCATCGACGCGTCCGCCATCTCGGCCCAGTTCCCGGGTCGTGCTGACGCACTGGAAACGCTGGCTTCCAGCCGGACGCTTCCGACGCGTGCGGAACTGGACTTCATCTGGCGCCGCGTGATCGAGGAAATGATCCAGCAGCAAGGTGTCGTGACCTTCCAGGCTCGCGTGACCGGTCTTGCTGATGGTGAAACGGTTGCCGTGACCCGTATCGGTCCGTTCGCAACCTTCTCGAACCACAACAACAACCAGCGCTTCGCTCTGTGGAGCCAGGACGAGAACACGGGCGGATGGAGCCTGCGTGACCTTCCGGCCCAGCCGCCTGCCAACTTCGTTGCAGCTGCTGGCGATCTCTACAGTGCAGATCCGAACGAGATCGTGATGGGTGTTGTTGACCCGTCCCGCGGTCCGCTGCTGGAAATCTACAAGGACGTGCCGGACATTCCGGAGCGCATCGAACAGTCCGGCGCTGTCGGTAAGGTCATCATCGGCCTGCTCGCCATCTCCGCGGCCTTCGGTCTCTTCCGCATGTTCGTCCTGCTGGGTACGCAATCGGCCGTGAACGGCCAGAAGCGCAGCTCCAAGGCCAAGAAGGGCAACCCGCTCGGCCGCGTGATGCTGGCTTACGAAGCGTCCCGCGACAAGGACGTCGAGACGATGGAACTCAAGCTGGACGAAGCCATTCTCCAGGAGTCCCCGAAGCTCGAATTCGGCCTCAACTTCCTGAAACTGGCTGCCGGTATCGCACCGCTGCTGGGTCTTCTGGGTACGGTTACGGGTATGATCAAGACCTTCACCCAGATCACCCTCTTCGGTACGGGCGATCCGCGCATCATGGCCGGTGGTATCTCCGAAGCCCTGATGACCACGGTGCTCGGCCTTATTGCTGCCATTCCGCTGCTGTTCATTCACAGCTTCGCCCAGAGCTTCGCTCGCGGCGTCCAGCAAGTGCTTGAAGAGCAGGCTGCAGGCATGGTCGCGCGCCACGCTGAAGAGCGTCACGGTTAATCGGAGGAAGTCGCTATGGATTTCCAGGCCGTAACTACCGGCCTTCAGGAGTTCCTCGAGCGGGGAGGCCCCGTTCTGGTCGTCATCATGATCACGACCTTTGTAATGTGGGCCTTCATTCTCGAGCGCTTCGCCTACTTCTACCTTTCCCATGAGGGAAATGCGAAGCGGGTGAAGCGGGAGTGGACAGCGCGGGCAGACAAGAAGTCTTGGCATGCCCATGCTATCCGCGACCAGCTCATCTCGGAGGTCAAGCAGAGCTGCGACCAGAATGTCGAGTTGGTGAAAACCCTCGTCGCCGTCGCGCCTCTGTTCGGACTGTTGGGAACAGTGACCGGCATGGTCTCGGTTTTCGACGTAATGGCGATCTCGGGCTCGTCAGATGCACAGGCCATGTCGGCCGGTGTGTCGCGCGCCACGATCCCGACCATGGCAGGCATGGTGGCCTCACTTTCGGGCCTCATCTTTGCCAACCAGATTGAACGCCTGGCTCAGCGACGTGTCGCGAAGCTGGCGGACGAGCTGGAAATCGGTGAGGGAGCCTGACCATGAGACGTCGTACCCATCGCGGAGATGACCAGGCCGAAGTGAACATGACGCCGATGCTCGACATCGTGTTCATCCTGCTCATCTTCTTCATCGTGACGGCAACATTCCTGTCGGAAGAAGGCATCGACATGCGTCCGCCTCCTCCGAACGAGGAAACGCCGCCGGATGATCCGAACCCGGTGATCCTGATCCAGGTTGACGGAGAGAATATCATCTTCGTGAACCAGGTCCGGACCGACGTGGACCGCGTGCTCTCCGCAGTGAACCGTTTCCGGGCTGAAGAGCCGGGCAGCGCCTCGCTGCTGGAAGTGGCCGACGAAGCGGATCACGGCATCATCGTGCAGCTCTGGGATGAGATGCAGGCCAATGGCGTGCCTGTCTCGATCCAGCGCCGCGAAGAGCAGAACTAGGTCGGGGAGGAAGACACATGGCACGTCGCAAAAGCCGCGTGAATACCGACGAGGAAGAAGTCGAACTGAACATGACCCCGATGCTGGACGTCGTGTTCATCCTTCTGATCTTCTTCATCGTCACCTCCGTCTTCATCAAGGAGCCTGGTGTGGACACTGTCCGCCCGGACGCCCTGACTGAGGAAGACCAAAACCCGTCCATGCTCGTTGCCGTTACCTCGGACAATGAGATCTACGTGAACCGCCGTGTCTACGAGATGGCGGAGCTTCGCGGGGTGATCGAGCAATTGCTGCAAGAGAACCCGAAGGGCCGGGCCATGATCCAGGGCGATGAGGGAGCCGATATCGGCGTCATCCTCGACGTCCAGGAATTGCTGGGTGAACTCGAAGTCGATGTGAAGATATCGACTCTGCAGAACTAGGGAGGACTGATAAATGGGTAGTATTTTTCGCCTGTTCGGTGGTGTTCCCGTCGCTGCGGTAATCACCATCGCCCTGTTCTTCATCATGACGCGTCTCATCCTCGTCGAGGGCGAGCCGCCGAATGAGGATGTCGAAGATCGTAATTTCACGATCAATGACGAGGTCCAGGAAATCGAAGCCCGTCGTCGAGACACGACGATCGAGGATGTGCAGCAGGTGGATCCGCCACCCCCGCCGCCGCAGATTGAACGTCAGGCTGCAGACCAGCCGAACGAAAGTCTGTCGACGATTGTGGGTGAGATCCCGGAATTCGATGCGCCGCAGCTCAACAGCGACAGCGTGAGCTTCTCGGTCTCGGACCGCGATGCCCAGCCGCTGGTGCGTATCGAACCGCAATACCCGGTCCGCGCCATGGAGCGTGGTGTCCAGGGTACCTGCAATGTCCGCTTCGACGTGACGCCGGACGGAACGCCGACCAATGTCACGATCACCCGCTGCGACAGCTCGATGTTCGAGCGGTCGTCGATCCGGGCGGTCGAACGCTGGCGTTACCAGCCGAAAGTGGAGAATGGTGTGCCTGTCGCCCGTCGTGGCGTGGAAACACAATTCGTCTACCAGCTGGCAGACTAATAGGTGGTGCGGGTTGGGCGTCATGCCCAACCCAATCTGCTCCGGCACGGCCGGGACGGGGCTGTTTCCCGGATCCTGCCAGAAAGTGAAAGCCGGTCCCTGGGGAGTGGACTGGTATAAAGGAGCCATCGATGATCCGTTTTCACGGTTTCGATATGACAAAGTTCTCGCGGCTCGCCGCGGCCTTTGCCCTTGCCGCATCCTTCGCCTTCATCACCGTGGCCGATGCCGACGCCCAGCGTCGTGATCGCCGCTCCGACGAAGAGTCCGAAGCCGATGCCGCCGAACGCGTATTCTCGTCCGAGATCGGTGAGATCGTGCTCGCTGCCCAGGAGCAGCAAAGCGCCGAACTCTGGAATGAATCGATCGAGACGCTGAGCCGTGCTCTGTCGCGGTCGAGCATCAACCCGTATGAGCGCTCGGTTGCCCTGCAACTTCGCGGTCGTGCGTATTACGAATCCGACCGGGTTCGTCAGGCCATTTCCGACTGGGAAGCCGCCATCAATACCGGTGCGCTCCTGTCCGAGGAGATGGTGAACCTGCGCATCAATATTGGTCAGCTCTACATTACTGAAGGCCAGTACAGCCAGGGTATCGCCTCGTTCGAGCGCGCCATTCGAGATGGCGGTGATGATGTGCTGAACCCACGTCTCGCCCGCATGCTGGCGCAAGCATACGCCCAGGCCGAGCGTTACCGCGAAGGTCTCCGCTATGCGCGGTACTTCTTCGACGGCACGCCCTATGGCGAACGCCGCCGCGGTGATTACAGCCTGATGCTGTTCTATTTCCAGCAGCTGGAAATGATCCCGGACCAGTTCCGCGTCATCGAGGAGATGGTGGGTCGCTGGCCGCAGGAGAAGAGCAATTGGACGTCCTACGCGTCCCTCCTGGCTCAGACGGGCCGCGAGGAAGACGCGTTTGAAGCCAACAAGATCATGTACATCAACGGCATGCTCACCGAGAGCCGTGAGATCGTGCGGGTCGCGCAGTACTACAGCTTCTACGAATACCCGTATCGCGGCGCATCCATCCTGGAGCGCGAGATGAATGCGGGCCGCGTGGAGCGCAGCCAGAGCAATCTGAACCTGCTTGCCAACATGTGGCGCCAGGCACGTGAGTGGGAGCGGGCTATCCCGGTCCTGCGCCAGGTCGCTCAGCTGACGGGTTCGGGCGATGACTACCTCAAGCTCGCCGAAGCGCTCTACCAGGAGCGCCAGCTCTCGGACGCCGAAGGTGCTTTCCAGGAAGCGCTGAACCGTGGCGGCATCAACCGCCCGGGCCAGGCCTGGACCCTGCTCGGCAATGTCCGCTACGAGCTGGGCCGTCGCCAGTCCGCGATCGACGCATTCCGTGAAGGTGCGCGTTATCCGTACTCGCGCCGTACGGCCAATGGCTGGATCAACTTCATCAACTCGCAGATCCGCGCCGAGGCAGACCGTGTCCGTATCCGCGAACGCGTCCGTCGCGACGAGTGCCGTTTTGCGGTGGAAGATGAAATCGCGATTGCCACGCTGGTGGGTGAGGTCGACGAGAATGGTCGCCTTCTCATCGAGGTGCCGGATCGCTGCACGCAGTACTACAACCAGTACGGCGAGCTCATCGACCAGGTTGCTGCTGCCGGTGGCGGCGGCGGTGAAGCAGGAGGCGATGCTGGCGGAGACGCCGGCTGATCCCCAGCCTCATATGAAATAGAAAACGCCCCGGTCTCCTGGCCGGGGCGTTTTTCTTTGTCGACTCGGCCGTTGTGCCGCCTTGGACGGATCAGTTTGCTGAACATTCCAGGCGGGCAATTGCCTCGAACTCAACTCAAGCGAGCCCAATTCTCGCCATCTTGCGGGCTGACCGTGAAACCTTCATGGCGCAAGCACCGGGGCTGGGGAGACCGCGTCCATGAGCTGGGGAGGTGCACATGACGGGATCAGCTCGTTATTCGACCAAGATGAAAGTCTGGGCGGCGCAGGTTTGCGCGGCCCTTTTTTTGGCTCTGACCATACTGCCGGCTAGCACGCAGGCGGTTCAGGATCGCCAGCGCGACAATCAGACCCTGTCGGCGCGAACAGGCCAGGCGATCATGGAGATACTCGAACTCGAGGACGGGGGCGCATGGCAGGACGCGGCAGACGCCTACGGGCGATTGCTCGAGAGGGACGGGCTCAGCGCGTTCGAACGGGCGACCGTGCTGCGCCAGCGTGGCCGGGCCTGGTATGAGCTCGACCAGGGCCTGCGGACGATTGCCGATTGGCAGGCCGCAATCGCTCTGGAAACCCTGCCGCTGGAGGATGAGAACACGCTGCGTATCAATACCGGCCAGATCCTGATGGCCGAGGGGCAGATCCCGGAGGGGATCGACATGATCGAGACCGCGATCGATCGCGGCGTGCCGCTCAATCCGGACATCGCCATGCGCCTGGCCCAGGCGCACGGCCAGCTGGAACAACTGGACGAGGGCATTGTCTACGCCCGGTTCGCCTTCGACGAGGTCGGGGAGCGGACACGCGGCCACTACACGATGCTGCAATTCTATCTCGAACGCCTCGAACGTTTCGAGGAGCAGGCTGAGCTGCTGGAGGAAATGATCGGCCGCTGGCCCGATGACAGACTGGCCTGGGCCCGTTACGCCGGCATTCTGGGCCATCTCGACCGTGATCACGACGCCTTTGACGTCAACACGATCATGTATCTCAACGGCATGTTCTCCGAGAGCGATGAAATCGTGCGGATGGCCCGCTATTACCAGGCCTTCGAATACCCGTATCGCGGCGCGGTCATCCTCGAACGTGAGCTCAATGCCGGCCGTGTCGAGGCGACGCCGGACCATTTCCGTCTGCTGGCGGGCATGTGGCGCAGTGCCCGTGAATGGGACCGGTCTCTGCCGGTCCTTCGCCGGGTCGCGACCATGACCGGGATTGGCACCGACTTCGAGGCGCTGGGCGAGGCTCTCTACCAGAATGGTGAGTACGAGGAAGCTGAAACCATGCTGCGCCAATCCCTCCGGCGCGGCGGTATCAATCGTCCGGGAGATACCTGGAATCTGATCGGCAATACGCTGGTGGAACAGGACCGGTACGAGGATGCGATCCACGCCTTCGAACAGGGTCTGGACTGGGAGTATTCACGAGCGACGGCCCAGGGCTGGTTGAGTTTCATCAACATGAAGCAGCGCATCGCGGCCGAATGGGAAGAGCTCCAAGTCGAATTGGCCATCCAGAACTGTGGATATGAGGTCGAACGCCAAATGCGGTCCGTCCCGACCCACGAAACACGTTTCGACAGCGCCGGAATTCGGCTGGTCGACCTCGAGGCGCCGTGCACAACCTATTTCAACGAATACGGTCAGCTGCGTCCGGAATGGGAGCCTGTCTGAGCGAACACGGACACGCATGATCTTCAGGGCCGGCCGTTCCCGCGGCCGGTCTTTTTTTGTATGCGTCGCGTCCGGCGATTGTGGCGAGCCTGCCCAATTGGGCGAAAAAGCCCCGCAAATTTCACAATTTACCCCGATCTTGCCCCGCTCGCGCCGCGGCGTGCCTGCATCTTGATCCTGCGGTTCGGGGCCGTGTTGTGGTCTCGTCCCGCGCCTGCCAATCCCGCCTGCCGATCACCGGCGACCGGACCCTGGCAGGTTTGAGGGGCAGCGCGTCTGGGGCCGTGCAGCAGCTGCTCGAGGGAGATTGTCCGATGACAAGCATGCTGCGTACACCCCTGGTCCTGCCCATTGCGGGCGCCGTGACCGTGGGCCTTTTTCTCATGATGCGGGGATTGATCGATATCGGCCCCGTCGAACCCGAACCGGAACGCGAACCGCTGCAGGTCGAGATCCGGTTTGATGTCACCGAAGTTGAAGCCGAAGAAACGGTGAGTCCGATCGACATACCGGATGTCGAGGCTCCTCCACCGGTCGAGCGTATCGAAGTGCAGCGCGGTGCACCCGATGAGGGCTTCGTGGACGCCGTCTACGAGGTCCGCACCATCGAGCCGGGTGAAGTCGAGATGTCAAGCAATGCCAATGTGGCTCGCGACGGTAATCCTATCCCGCTGATCCGCATCGAACCTGTTTATCCGGATCGTGCCGCACAGCGCGGCCTGGAGGGCCAGTGCACGATGTTGTTCGACATCACGCCGGAAGGCATGACGTCCAATGTCCGCGTGCTCAACTGCACCAATACAGCGTTCGAACGCTCATCCATCAACGCGGTCATGCGCTGGCGCTACAGCCCGCAGGTCCAGGATGGAATGCCCACGGTCTACCGGGGCGCCACAACTCAGCTTGTCTACCGCATGGGCTAGTCCCGCGGTTGGCTGAGCAGGCTCCGGTCAGGATTTTCAGTGGTCTCCTCCGGCCGGAGTGACCCGCCGCGTCCCCAATCGCGGCGGGTCTTGCCCGTTGGCTATTCAGCCGTTTCGGCCACCTCATCGTCAGCCAGGCCGACGACCATGAGCGCGAAGGCCCAGTTCAGCGCGGTTTCGCGCAGGCTGTCGAAACGACCGGACGCGCCGCCATGGCCGGCACCCATATTCATCTTGAGCAGGGTAAGGCCGTCATCGGTACGGCGGTCACGCAGGCGCGCCACCCATTTGGTCGGTTCCCAATAGGTCACGCGCGGATCGGTCAGACCGCCCGTCGCCAGGACGTGCGGATAGTCCATTTCCGCGATCTGGTCGTAGGGGCTGTATTCCAGCATCGTCTGGTAATCGTCCGCGCTCTCGATCGGATTGCCCCATTCAGGCCATTCCGGCGGGGTGAGCGGGAGTTCCGCGTCCGACATCGTGTTGATCACATCGACGAAGGGCACGGCACCGATGGCGCCGGCGAACAGGTCGGGCTGCATGTTGATGGCTGCACCGACCAGAAGGCCGCCTGCGGATCCGCCATAGGCCACGATATTGCCGCGCGAGGTATAGCCTTCCGAAGCAAGGGCTTCACCGGCCGAGACGAAATCGCGGAACGTATTGATCTTCTTGTCCAGCTTGCCGTCGAGATACCATTGATAGCCGCGCGCCATGGAGCCGCGGATGTGGGCGATGGCGTAGACCATGCCGCGATCGACCAGCGAGAGCGGGGTGACGCGGAAGCTCGCCGGAATGGTAATGCCGTAGGAGCCGTAGCCGTAGAGCATCAGCGGAGCGCTTCCGTCGATCGGTGTGTCGCGGTGATGGAGAATGGTCACCGGGATCTCCACGCCGTCATGACCGGGCGCCATGATGCGGCGCACGACATAGTCGGCCGGATCATGCCCCGAGGGCACTTCCTGTCGCTTGCGCAGGACGCGGTCGCGGGTGCGCATGTCGTAGTCATACGTCTCTTCCGGCGTGGACGGGCTCTCATAGGAGAAGCGCAGCCGGTCGACGGCAAATTCATAGCCGCTCGAGACACCGAGGGAGTAGGCCTCCTCGTCGAAGGCAATCTCGTGTTCCTCACCGGTCGCGTACTCCCGGATCACAATTCGGGGCAGGGCGTTTTCCCGCTCCATGCGGACCTGCCAGTCGCGGAAGCCGAGCATGGCATTCACCAGCACGCCCGGACGGTGGGCGACGACATCCTGCCAGTTCTCGCGGCCCGGATTGTCGAGCGGGGCCGAGACGATCTTGAAGTCGACGGCACCGTCGGCATTGGTCCGGAAGTAGAAGCGGTCCGGTGCTTCGGTGATGTAGTATTCGACATTCTCCTCGCGCTCGGCGACGAGCATCGCCTCGGCGGTGGGATCATTGGCGTCGATCAGCCGGATCTCGTTGGAGGTATGGCCGCCGGCATTGATGGTGATGAAGTTGTGGCCGTCGGTTGATCCGACCGAGACAAAGAAGCCCGCATCGGGTTCCTCGTAGACCAGTTCGCTTTCGGCATCGCCGCTGACCTGGCGGTAGACACGGCGCGAGCGGCCATTGTCGTCGCGCCACACCCAGAACAGGGTCTGGCTGTCATTGGCCCAGACGAAATCGCCGGTCGATTCATCGGTGAGGGTTGCCACGACGGCACCCGTTGCGATGTCCTTGACCCGGATCTCGTAATATTCGGAGCCGCGCGTATCCATGGCGTAGGCCACGAAACGGTGGTCGGGGCTGTGTTCGATATTCCCGAAATCGAGATATTCGAAATCGCCGGCCTCGGCATCGCCATCGATGAGGGCCTCCTCCTCACCCGTCGGTTCGCCGGTTTCCGGATCGATCGGGCGGCGGGAGAAGATGGGGTACTGGCCGCCTTCGCGATAGCGGCTGAAATACGCGTAATCGCCATCGCGTTGCGGGACCGAGCTGTCATCCTCCTTGATGCGCCCGCGGATCTCCTGGAAGATTCGCTCCTGCAGGTCGGCCGTGGGCTCCATGACAGCATCGAGATAGGCATTCTCGGCGTCCAGCAATTCACGGATATCGATCTGCAACACCTCTGGCTCGCGCATGACCTGCTGCCAGTTATCGTCCTTGATCCACTGGTATTCATCGACGCGGGTGAAGCCGAGCTGTTCGATCTCGACAGGGCGTTGTTCGGCGCGCGGGGCTTCCAGCCCGCGGGCCCGGGCGATCAGGGCGCTGTCTGCAGCTTGCGTCGCGGCGCTCCGGCTCGTCTCAGTGGTCATGTCTGTCTCCTGGCTGCACGCGGTGGCAAGCAAGGCTGCCGCTGCCAGACCGGTCGCAAGGACCGGCCGGTTGGAACTCTGTCTCATCACTCCATCCCCTTGAAATAGGACTAATCCTCCGGCGCTTTTGCGGCCGGTTTGTTTTCGGCTGACCTGGGATCGCTTTTGATCGCCATGGGCTGCGCACGTTTGACCGAGAGGATCGGAGTGACAAGTGAAATAACGATAAGGACAATGCCCAGCCCGGCCATCGGGATCAGGGCCGCCCAGCGCGCACCGATCGAGCCGACAATGGGGCCCATCATCAGGATGCCGGCAGGCATGCCGCCGAACAGTCCGAGCTGGTAGACGGACATGACGCGGGCCAGCTTGTCCGGCGGGGCCTGTTCCTGCACGACGGAGCGGCTGAGCGAGATCGCGATGCCGGCACCCAGGCCCCAAGCGAAAACGAGGCCGAAGAGCGTCCAGAAGGGCAGGGGTATGGCGAAGGCACCGACGGCCAGCACGGTCACGCCCTGGGCCAGGATCAGCGCCCGTCCGGGCTTCTCGATATGGCCGAACTTCACCAGCAGGACATTGGCCACGAAGGCGCCGACCCAGAAGGTCACCATGAGGCTAGAGAGTTCCGGATAATCGCCGCCATAGGCGTCGCGGATCAGGATGGGGATCAGGACCAGGAAAGCGCCGCCGACGATGAAAATCCCGATGGCCACCATGATCGCCGTCATCGGCATCAGGACCGGCGAATGCAATACGGCCCGCAAGCCGTCCCTCAAATCCTGGATCGGGTGGGCCCGGGACTTGGTGCGTTTCGAGCCGAGGCGGGGCAGGAAGGCAGCCGAGAGCCCACCGATGACCAGGCCGACACCCATCATCATGAAGAGTGGACCCGGACCGCTGATGGCGGCGAAATAGCCCGCGGCCATGCCCGCGATCTGGGCGCCGAACTGGACGGCGGACGCCATCACCACGGCGCGTTGCAATTCGATCCCGCCGTGGCGGGTCTTGCCGGAAATCCGGACGACCGCGTTGATGGCACTGTCGCGGGCCGGCATCACGAAACCGCCGGCGATGCCCACAAGACCCGCGAAGATGACCAGGATCTCGTAGGACAGGACATCCGTCATCAGCAGCGAAGCCAGCGCGATCGTGCAGAACCCTGCGAACAGGTAGAAATAGAACATGATGCCGCGCCGGTCCTTGCGCTCGGCAAGCACGCCCGCGGCCGGCAGGAGCAGGGCCATCGGGGCCGTCAGGGCCGCCTGCGCGAAGCTCAGACGCTCGGCGCTTTCCATGAGGGTAAAGGTGATCACCCCGGGAAAGAGCGTGGTCTGCAGGCCGAAACCGAAAAACCATCCGGCGACGAGGACCAGATAGGCGCCGAAAGGCGGCATGCGGAGTTTTCGATTACCGGCGAGCGGTCGGAAGACGGGCAAGGACAGTCACTCTCAAAACGTCACACCAGCCCGCATTCTCGTGAACGGGTGTGATTGGCATTGTCACGTGTCTAGCAACATGTTGCGCTCAGACAAACAGACTCATTGCACCGAGAGGAAACAGGGTCATGAAATTCGTTCGTTGGGGCGCCGGACTTTTGCTGGCGGCATTTCTTGTCTTCATGGGCATCCAGAAGTTCGGTGACGCCAATCCGGTCTTCCAGTTCATCGCCGAACAATCGGGTATCGGCCTGTTCGAACCGGTTATCCGCATGCTGACCGGCGTCGCGGAAATCGCGGCGGCGGCGCTGATTGTTGCGGGCCTGGCCTTCGGGCTGTTCCGCGGTCTCGGCGCGCTCCTGTCCGCCGGGGTGATCGGCGGTGCGATCGTCTTCCATCTCTCGCCCTGGCTCGGCATCAACGCCCCGGTCGCCTTCGACGAAGCCGGAAACTACGTGACCAGCCCCATGCTGTTCATCATGGCGGTGGTGTTCTTCGTAATCTCGGTCGTCCTTGTGATGCTCGACAAGCAACACTTGCTGCCGGGCAAGTAGCGCTGACCGGATACTGCGTATCCACATGCCTGGACGCACGCTTCGTTAACGCCATCCCGTCATGCTCGATCCCTGACTTCCAGGACGGGATCTCGACGGGATGGCCAATACCGAGCCTTACGAACTCAATCAGCCGACAGGGCAGCGCTCGCGCGCGGTCCTGGCCCGTCGCCTGGCCGATATCGTCGGCCTGCCGTCGAGTCGCCTGACGCCGCGTGAACGCTGGATCGTCGGCGACCTCCTGCACGATATCCTGCGTGCCAGCGATGTCGCCCTGCGTACGCGCTGTGCGCAACGCCTCGCCGGTCTCAGCGATGCTCCGCACAAACTACTGCGCACACTGGCCTGCGATGTGTTTGAAGTGGCTCAGCCCATTCTCGAGGAATGCCGGGCGCTGACCGATTTCGACATGCTCGAGATCGCGCGGGCAGGGACGCTGGAACACCGTCTGGCCCTGGCAGCGCGTGAAGGCATCAGCGAGACTGTTGCAGCGGCCCTGGCAGCCTATGGCGAACCGCCCGTGGTGCAGCGCCTGCTGCGGAACCAGACCGCCCTGCTGGCCAATCCGACCATGGATCATCTCGTCGGCGCTGCGATCGACGAAACCAGCTATGCCAATCTCCTGATCCGGCGCGAGGAATTGCGTCCGGCACAGGCCTTCCGCCTGTTCTGGAGCTGTGAGCACAAGGACCGGCTCGTCATCCTCGAGCGCTTCGCGATCGACAGGACGATCCTGATCGATGCGGCCGAGGACGTCTTCCCGATGGCGGCAGACGAGGGCTGGAGCGATCCGCTTGTGATGCGGGCACTGACCTATATCGACCGGCGCCAGCGCAATCGTGATGCGGCCGAGCTGAGCCCCTATGGTTCGCTGGAAGGCGCCATCGACAGTTTCTGCCTCGAGGGCGACCAGACCGGTATTTCCAGCGAGATCGCGACCCTCTCGGGCATCTCGCACGGACTTCTCAACAAGATGTTCGACGATATGGGCGGCGAATCCCTGGCGGTACTGTGCAAATCCACAGGCCTGAAATGGACCGGATTCGACGGTCTCTGGCGCGGTCTCGGCCGCGTTCCGGGCACGGATGTGGTCAACCAGGCGCGTCGTGTCTACGACATGCTGTCGGTCGAAAAAGCCCAGACAGTGCTGCGCTACTGGAACCTCTCGATGGAAGAGCGCAGCAAGGACTGACGCCCGTCACCCAGCATAATGATCGCATTCCCCCGTCGGGCGAAGCCGGGCCGGATCGCTAGCGCGCAGCGATAGGTGCAGCCACGCCTGCTATTGTCATCCGACTGATCTGGTCAATCTCCTTTTGTCCGGCTACAAGCCGGAATGGAGCGTTAACGCGCGGGGAAAGTCCATGATCTACGGCGTCGGCCTAACGGCCATACTGGTGGCCCTGTGGCTCACCTTGTCCGGCCATTACACCTTGTCAGGCGAGAACCATCTCCTGATCGGTCTCGGCATATTGTCGATCGGAGCTGCGGTCGGCCTCACGATTCGAATGCGCATTCTCGACCGCGAGACGGTACCGCTGGGTCGTCTGATGCCGCTGCTGCGGTATTGGGGCTGGCTGGGGCGCGAAATCGTTGCCGCCAACCTGTCCGTCGTGCGTCTCACGATGAAGCCGGACATGGATATCGAGCCGCGCCTTGTGCGCGTTCCGGTGGACCTGCGGTCTGGCCTGGGACGCTGCGTCTTTGCCAATTCGATCACGCTGACCCCGGGCACTGTCACGGTGGACATCGAGGAGGACGGCTATCTCGTCCACGCCCTCGACGGTTCCTTCACTGATCCCGCCGGTTTCGCCGAAATGGGCGTGCGTTCCGATACCGCATCCGACGGCCAGAGAGAGGCGGACTGATGGACCTGATGAATTTCCTCGTCGCGCTGGGCATGGCCGGCGCCATGGCGATCATGCTGGCGCGCCTGTTCGCGGGCCCGACGCTGTATGACCGTGTCCTGGCTGCCAATTCCTTCGGTACCAAGACCGTGCTTTTCCTGCTCGTCTTCGCAACCCTGGTGGGGCGGCAGGACGCGATCGACATCGCCTTGCTCTACGCCCTGATCAATTTCGTCGCGACCATCGCGATCCTGAAATTCTTCCGCTATCGCTCGCTGGAAATTGCCCTCGCGCAAATGTCGCTGCGACGCGCTGTCGAGGGGGATTTTGACGAATGAACTGGGTCGAGATCGGACAACACGTCATTTTCGCCATCAGTGTCGGCTCGCTCACGCTGGGCCTGGTCCTGGTGCTGGCCGGTGCCATTGGCGTCATCCGCCTTCCGGATTTCTACACGCGCATGCACGCGGCCGGTGTGACCGACACGCTGGGCGCCGAACTGATCATTTTCGGCCTGATCCTGCAGTCGGGCGACTGGCAGACCATGGCCAAGCTGGCCCTCGTGGGTCTGCTGCTTTTCCTGACCAGCCCGACCGCAACCCATGCGGTGGCCAATGCCGCGCACCGGGCTGATCTGAAACCCGACCTCTCGCGCTTCCGTCCGGCTCACCCGCGCGATCAAAAGGCGAAGGAGGAGCAGGCCTGATGCAGCTCGATCTGACGCAATTCCTCGACTACACGCTGATCGCCATGTTGCTGGCGGTCGGTTTCGCGATCGTGCGCCTGCGCAACTTGTTCGCGATCGTCATGCTGACGGGTGTCTACAGCCTTCTGTCGGCGGCGTGGTTCGTCTCCCTGGACGCGGTGGACGTGGCCTTCACCGAAGCCGCTGTCGGCGCCGGTATCTCAACTGTGCTGATGCTCGGCGCCATGCTGCTGACTGCACGCGACAGCGAGCCGGCCGGTGCCGGCCGCCACTGGGCCGCCCTGGCGGTTGTCGTGGTCGCCGGTGCGGCACTGCTGTTCGCCATTCCGGACATGCCGGTTTATGGCGACATCAACTCGCCAGCCAATTCCTATGTCGGTGCCGCCTATCTCGAACGCACACCGAACGAGATCTCGATCCCCAATGTGGTGACTGCGGTCCTGGCCAGCTATCGAGGCTATGACACGCTGGGCGAGACCGTCGTGATCTTCACGGCAGCCCTGGGCGTGATGCTTCTCCTGGGTTTCGGTGGCGTGGGACGCCGCCGCGATGAAGACGGGGAGGACTAGATGAACCCGCACCTGATCCTCCGTGTCGTCTCCAAACTCCTGATCCCGATGATCGTGGTCTTTGGCCTGTACGTGCAGTTCCACGGTGATTTCGGTCCCGGCGGCGGCTTCCAGGCCGGCGTGATCGTGGCTGTTGCCGTCATCCTCTACGCGCTGATCTTCGGTATCGAGGAAGCGCAGAAGGCCGTGCCGCCGGTTGTTGCTCGCTGGGGCTCGGCCCTGGGCGTGCTGATCTTTGCCGGCGTGGGCGTGGCGACGCTCTTCCTGCCGTTTGCGGGCGAGGCGGCCAATTTCCTGGACTATGACGCCCTGCATCCCGACCAGGGTCACCATACCGGCCAGCATTACGGCATCCTGCTCGTCGAGCTGGGCGTGTTGTGCACGGTCGCCTCGGTGATGCTGGCGATCTTCTACGCCTTCGCCGGACGCGTGCCGGATATTCCGGACGAGGAGTGGTAGCATGCTCGAAGTCATTCTCGACCGCTTCAACTACATCCCGATCATCATCCTGATGATGATGGGCCTCTACATTGTGGTGGCCACGGGGAATCTCGTTAAGCGCCTGGTTGGACTGTCTATTTTCCAGACGTCCGTCTTCCTGCTCTACATCACGATCGGCAAGGTTTTCGGTGGCAGCCCGCCCATCATCGAGTCTGCCCATGGCGGTGGTCACGGCGATGATCATGGCGGTGCCGGCTATGGCGCCGCGGCCGATCATGCCGGCGACGTGTATGGCGATGATCATGGCGATGATCACGGCGAAGAGGCAGGCGATCATTCCGGTGATCACGCTGCAGACGCCGCCGCGGATCATGCCGGTGACGCC
Source organism: uncultured Maricaulis sp. (assembly GCA_965228215.1). Taxonomy (GTDB): domain Bacteria; phylum Pseudomonadota; class Alphaproteobacteria; order Caulobacterales; family Maricaulaceae; genus Maricaulis. The sequence goes on from OZ245800.1 coordinate 2,185,433, forward strand.
GGATACGCTGCCGACAGTGCCGCGGATCATGCGGCTGACGCCGGCGCTCACGCCGCTGCCGCAATGGAACCGGCCATCTATTCCAACCCGCTGCCGCACGTTCTCATTCTCACAGCCATCGTCGTCGGTGTCGCGACCCTGGCCGTCGGCCTCGCGCTGGTGGTCCGGATCCGCGAAGCCTACGGAACGATCGAGGATGATGCCCTGAATGCGGCGGATTATTCCCTTGAATCGGGGAGCGGCGAGTGATGCAGATTTTCGCCAATCTTTTGCCGGCGGACATCGCCGCGCACGCGCCTGTCCTGGTCGTCGTGATCCCGCTGATCATGTCGGCGGTCTGCGCCTTCATGCCCAATGGCCGTGCCGGTTGGGTGGTGACGCTGATCACCTCCGCACTGGTGGCCTTCGTGTCCCTGGCCCTGCTGGGCCAGGTCTTCGAGACGGGGCTGATTTCCTATCATCTCGGCGGCTGGGCGCCGCCCATCGGTATCGAATACCGGGTGGATGCGCTCAACGGCATGCTGCTGCTTCTGGTGGGCGTGATCGGCTTCCTGTGCGTGATCTACGCGCTTCCGAGTGTCGCCGACGAGATCGACGAGAAGAAACAGGCCCTGTTCTACTCGGCCTTCCTGGTCTGCCTGACCGGTCTGCTCGGGGTGACGATCACCGGCGATGCGTTCAACGTCTTCGTCTTCCTCGAGATCAGCTCGATCTCGACCTACACCATCATCGCGATGGGGGCGGGCAAGGATCGCCGGGCCCTGACAGCGGCGTATAACTACCTCATCCTCGGCACGATTGGCGCGACCTTCTTCGTCATCGGTGTCGGCTTCCTCTATGCCGCGACCGGCACGCTGAACATGGCCGACATGGCGCGCATCCTGGCCGAACAGGGCCATGACCGTGTCACCCAGGCGGCGTTCGCCTTCATCGTTGTGGGCCTTGGCCTGAAGGCGGCGATGTTCCCGCTGCACGTCTGGCTGCCGAATGCCTATGCCTTCGCACCGAATTTCGTGACGGCCTTCCTGGCATCGACCGCGACCAAGGTCGCGTTCTACGTACTCATCCGCTTCCTGTTCGGTGTCTTCCATCCGGACGTGAATTTCGTGGCGATGTCCTTCACCTGGATCTTTGCCGTGGTGGGTGTGATTGCCATGATGGTGGCGTCCGTTCAGGCGGTCTTCCAGACCGATGCCCGGCGCCTCCTGGCATATTCGTCCGTCGCCCAGGTCGGCTACATGATGCTGGGCCTAGGCATGGGGACGGCCCTCGGCCTCTCCGCCGGTCTGTTACACCTCATGAACCACGCCCTGATGAAGGGCGCGCTGTTCATGGCGCTTGGCGCCTTCGCGCTGAAATTCGGCGTGCGCCGCATCAGTGATCTGCACGGTTTTGGCCGCACGATGCCGGTTTCGGCCTCGGCCTTCACCATTGCCGGCCTGTCGCTGGTGGGTGTGCCGCTGACGATCGGGTTCACATCCAAATGGTATCTCATCTCCGCCGCGCTCGAGCGTGGCTGGTGGTGGGCTGTCGCGGCGCTGATCATCTCCTCGCTCCTGGCCCTGGCCTATGTGACCAAACTCCTCGGAGCGATCTGGATGGAGAAGTCTCCGACGCATCACGGCGAGGCGGTCTCCCCGACCCACGCGCCGTGGATGGCCGTGGTGCCGATGATGATCCTGGCGCTCGCCAACATCTATTTCTTCTTCCATTCGGAACCCCTGGTGTCGCTGGCCCAGCGGGCCGCCGAAGCCGTGCTGGGAGGGCAGTAAGCCATGACGCCATCGCTTTCTCTCGCCCTCGCCCTGGCCATTCCGGCCTTCGGCGGTATTGCGGTTGCCCTGCTCGGGCATTTCGTGCCGAACAAGCCGAATTACCGTGAAGCGGCCACCCTGGTTTCCGCGGTGCTGCTGGCCTTCAATGTCGCCTTCCTCGTGGAGATCGCGGCGGACGGTCCGCAACTCATCCTCGCGACTATCACGCCGGCGCTGGAATTCGCCGGACGCGAATTCGCACCGCTGCAACTGGCTTTCCGGCTGGAACCGCTCGGTGCGGTCTTCGCAGCCGTGGCCAGCGGTCTGTGGATCGTCAATTCGCTCTATTCGATCGGATACATGCGCGGCAATGCCGAGAAGAACCAGACGCGTTTCTACGTCTGTTTCTGTATCGCCATCGGTTCCGCCATGGGCGTGGCCCTGTCCGGCAATCTGCTGACGATGTTCCTCTTCTACGAGGTGTTGTCGCTGTCGACCTATCCGCTGGTGACCCACAAGGGTGACGAGAAGGCCAAGCGCGGCGGTGCGATCTATCTCGCCATCCTGATGGGAACCTCGATCGGCCTGTTCCTGCCAGCCGTCATCGCGACGCATTTCCTGGCGGGTTCGACGGATTTCGTTTCCGGAGGTCTGCTGGCCCTGGCGGGCGTGACGCCGATGGTCGCGGGCATTCTCCTGGTGATGTTTGCCTTCGGTATCGGCAAGGCTGCGCTGATGCCGGTCCATCCCTGGCTGCCCAACGCCATGGTCGCGCCGACGCCGGTTTCGGCCCTGCTGCACGCCGTGGCCGTGGTCAAGGCGGGTGTGTTCTCCATCCTCAAGGTCGGCACCTACATCTTCGGACCCGGACTGATTGCGGCGGCGCCGACATCGGATGCCCTGGCCTGGATTGCCGGAATCTCGATCGTGCTGGCATCGGTCATCGCGCTCACCAAGGACAATCTGAAGGCCCGTCTGGCCTTCTCGACCGTGTCGCAATTGTCCTACGTGACGCTGGGCGTGATGCTGGCCTCGCCGCTGGCCATGCTGGGCGGCGCGCTGCAGATCGTCATGCACGCCTGGGGCAAGATCACGCTCTTCATGAGCGCGGGTGCGATCTACACCGCCACCAAGAAGACCGAGATCTCGCAGATGCGCGGCCTCGGGCGGCTCATGCCCTGGCTCTTCATCGCCTATACGGCCGGTGCCCTGTCGATCATCGGCCTGCCGCCCTTCGGCGGGACCTGGCCGAAACTCTTCCTGCTGCAGGGCGCGTGGGAATCCGGTCATGCGATCCTGATGATCGCGCTGATCGCCTCGTCGATCCTCAACGTGGCCTATCTCCTGCCGCTGCCGGCGCGCGGTTTCTTTGAACCGCCCGAGGAGGCGAGCCTGAAGAAAACACCGCCGATGATGGTGATCCTGCCGCCGGTACTGACCGCGGCCGGTATCTTCCTGCTGTTCTTCCTGATCGGTCCGCTGCGTGACTATCTGGAACCCGTATTCATGACCGCGGAGGCCGCGCAATGAGCGAGCAATCCGATCACAAGGACGAACTCGTCCATCCGCTGGCCCGGCCCTTCCTGTGGCTGGATGCCAAATGGCTGAAGTCCAGCATGATCTTCATCCTGGGCGCGATCGTTGTCCTCTTCGTGGCGCTGGACGGTTTCCGCGAGCCGCATGTGGGTGCGGAAGCCTGGTTCGGCTTCTATGCCTGGTGGGGTTTCGGGTCCTTCGTTCTGGCCGTCATGGGCGGCTGGGTGCTGATCCGCGGCCTGCTCGAACGTCCGGAAGACTATTGGGACAAGGAGGCTGACGATGAGTGATTTCCTCATTCAGGTCTCTCCCGCCTGGCCGGTCATCATCGCCGGCATGCTGGCGGCGATCTTCCCGATCCATGAAGTGCGCAAGGGCCTGGCCCTGGTCGCTCCGATCGCAGCGGGCGCCCTTTGGGCGATCGCACCGACCGGTGCCCATGTCGGCGGTGTGTTCGAATTCGGCGGTTTCGTGCTCGAGACCTACCGGTTCGACGGTCTCAGCCGGATCTGGGGTCTCGTCTTCATCATCGCAGCCTTCATCAATGGTCTGTACGGCCTGCATGAACGCGACCGCCTGGCAGACGCGTCCGGCCTGATCTATGCCGGCGCGGGTCTTGGTGCCGTCTTCGCCGGCGACCTGCTGACGCTGTTCTTCTTCTGGGAACTGACGGCGATCTCCTCGGTCTTCCTGATCTGGGGTGCGCGCAACCAGGCCGCCTACAAGGCTGGCCTGCGCTATCTCGCGATCCATGTCCTCTCGGGCGTGCTGCTGCTGACCGGTGCGGTCATCCGCGCCAACGAGACCGGCAGCTGGGCGTTCGACGACAGCCTGTCGATCGACACGCTGGGCGGGTTCCTGATCTTCTTCGCCTTCGGCATCAAGTGCGCCTTCCCCTTCCTGCACAACTGGCTGCAGGACGCCTACCCCAAGGCGACGATCACGGGTGCGGTCGTGCTGTCCGCGTTCACCACCAAACTGGCGGTCTACGCGCTGGCTCGGGGTTATGCGGGCACGGAGATCCTTATCTATATCGGCGCGATCATGACCGCATTCCCGGTCCTGTTTGCCGTCGTCGAGAATGATCTGCGCAAGGTCCTGTCCTATTCGCTGAACAACCAGCTGGGCTTCATGGTGGTCGGTGTCGGTATCGGTACCGAACTCGCCATCAATGGCGCCGCGGCGCACGCGTTCGTGCACATCATCTACAAGGCGCTGCTCTTCATGAGCATGGGCGCTGTGCTGCTGCGTGTCGGTACGGTCAAGGCGTCCGAACTGGGCGGTTTGTTCAAGTCGATGCCGGCAACGGCCCTGTTCTGTCTGATCGGGGCAGCCTCGATCTCGGCCTTCCCGCTCTTCTCGGGCTTCGTGGCCAAGGCCATGACGCTTGCCGCGCTGGCCTATGAGGTCAGCCACGGCCATGGCGAGTATCTGTGGGTCTGGTTCGTGCTGCTGTTTGCCTCGGCCGGTGTGCTGGAACATTCGGGCATCAAGATTCCCTACTTTGCCTTCTTCAGCCATGACCGCGGCCACCGCGTCCGCGAGGCGCCGGTCAACATGCTGATGGCGATGGGTATTGCCGCGCTGATCTGCATCTATCTCGGCATGCCGAACCTGTTCGGTCTGAATGGCGGTTTCAACACGCTCTACAATCTCGTGCCCTTCCCGGAAGTGGCTCACGAGTACGGGACACATCTGTTCGATGCGAACCATATCGTGGGGCAGATGCAATTGCTGATGGGTGCGATGTTCGCCTTCGCGGTCCTGGTCCGGCTGGGCTGGTATCCGGAGGAGAAGAAATCGCAATATCTCGACACCGACTGGTTCTATCGCCGGGCCGCCGACGGCCTGGCCCGCTGGTCCTGGGCCATGATGGATCGCCTGACCGCGGCGATCAGCAATGTCATCGCCCGCCAGCGCGAGCGTTTCGGTGGCAAGATGCATGAGGCCTTCAGCCCCGCTGGTGCGCTGAGCCGGGATATCCCCAGTGGATTGCTGGCGATCTGGACAAGTGCCTTGCTCGCAATCGTTCTGCTGATCGCCTATTTGGCGCCGTAGAAACCGGGACTTATCCGGAAAGAAGAGCGCAACACGTAGAGGTTGCGCTCTTTTTCTTTGCGTTTAATCTAGGAATAATATCCCCATCGCGGAAATCATTCATAGCATGACAAGAGGAATTGCGGACTGGCCAGGAGTGGAGTGAGCAGGATGACCAGTATCAATGCGCAAAGACTTGAGGATCAGGCCCGGGCGCGGCTCGCCCAGAGTGCCGTTGCCTTTGCCTTCGGGGTCGAGCCCGACGAATTGCAAGCACCCACGCGGCGATCGAGGAAAACCGCCTTTGCCCGGCAGGCCGCCATGTATCTTGCCCATATCGCGTTCGAGCTCAGCCTGTCGCGCGTCGCCTCCGCCTTCGGCCGTGACCGGTCGACCGCCGCGCATGCGTGCCACCGGATCGAGGATCATCGGGATGATCTGGAATTTGATGCCCACATGGATGCGCTGGAGACCTGTCTGCGTTCTGCTCCGCTGGGCGTGAGGGAACAATCATGATCGCCCCGCCGGCCTGGCTGAAACGGCTCCGTTCGCCCGGGCGGCGCCTGTTGCAGGACGGGCAGGGCCGGTTCGGTATCTATCCCGGCGGTGATCGCCGGCGCCGGCCGGTGGCGAGGATCAGCGGGGAGGCCTTCCGCCAGGCCCGGGCGTCCGGTCTGATCTGCGAGGCCGGGGAGGGCTGGTCCCTGTCTGAACCGGGACAGGCCGCGCTGGACCGGACAATGGCGGGCGGCGTCGATCACGCAGCACCGAAACGGGTGATGGCGCGTCGCGAACTGGGTGAACGGAATGGCCGTTCCACCACCCACGCCGTCAATCTTGCAGAATCTCCGCTGCACAAATGGACGGGCGTGCTGGAAGCCTGGCAGATAGAGGCCGGCGAACGATACCGGCGCGATTATCTCGGCTCGACCCTGTCGGCGATCGGTGTGAGTGACTGGCTGCGTCCGCCCGGCAGCACGCCATCACCGGCATCATGCGGGCCGGACCGTGCGCCGATTGCCCGCCTGGATGCCCGTCAGCGCGTGCTGGATGCGCGCAATGCCCTGGGCAACCAGATGAGCCGGCTGGCGGATGCGGTGCTTGTGGAGGAGGAGGGCCTGGCTTCGCTGGAACGCCGTTTCGGCTGGCCGGCCCGGTCTGGCGCGGGACTGGTACGTATCGTCCTGACCCGGCTGGCAGAGATCTATGGTCTCGCGCCCGGGCCCGGGGTCGGGAACGCTGCCTAGCCGGCGGCGGCCTGCCGGATCCGGCCGATCATCGAGTTCAGGCCGTTGGAGCGCTGGGGCGACAAGTGTTCGGCGAGGCCGATCCGGGCGAGGACTTCTCGCGCGTCCACGGAGAGGATCTCCTCGCTGGTGCGGCCGGAATAGAGACGCAGAAGCAGGGCGGCCAGACCGCGCACGATGTGGGCATCGCTGTCGGCCCGGAAGTTCAGCACGTCACCATCGCGGTCCGTGATGAGCCAGACCTGGCTGACACAGCCCTTCACGCGATTGGCGTCATTGCGATCTGCCTCGGCGAGCGGTTCGAGCGCCTTGCCCATGTCGATGAGATAGCGATAGCGCTGTTCCCAATCATCTAGCAGGTCGAACTCGTCGACGAGATCGTCTGTTTCTTCGTGAATGCTGGTGGTCGCGGTCATGCCGCGGAGGTAATGCCCGGTGAGGTATTGATCAAGTCACCTCGGGCAGTGCGTGTCTTCGACAGGGCCTGATGCGGCCGGGCTGTCAGGAGCGTTCGCCTTCCTGGTGTTCCTCAATGGCGCTCTCGATGCGTTCGACGGCCATGTCCGCGAGGAAGCCGCCAAGGCGGAAGGCTTCTTCACCGGCTTCGCAAACTGCTTCGCGGTCTTCGCACCATTCGCCAACCTGGGCGCCGGCATCAATCCGGGTCTCGGCTACATCAAAGGGCAGGTCCATGGCCTCACCTGCGAAATCGCGGGGGACAAAGACGCTGACAATGGCAAGCCAGAAGGCGGCACGGAGCAAAAACATCATTGGCAATTCACCTCAAACCGATATCGACCGGATACGGACCGGCCTCACGATGCACAAACGAGGCTAGGGAAATCAGGCCCTCAAAGCGAGCGAATCCCCCGTTAACCAAAAATAGCGTCCGAATTTGGCGCAGATCTTTTTCGTAAAATTTGCGCGCAATTTTAGCCAGTACCGTATCGATACACTTTTCGTTAACACTTGGCGTCGTGCCAGAAAGCCGGAAATCCGGGATCCGCAAGGGTTTTTGCGCGAGTCCGGGGGCTCTCCATGGTTTCCGGGAAAGCGGGAATTTGCCGGAAATTATCTGGTTGGAGCTGTGATTGCGGCCGCGAGATCGGGCGCATTCCCCAAAAGGTTGCGGTTTGCGACCCGTTAATCGGGCCGGAAAGTGTTAATTTCGGCACTAAAAAACCGGCCAAATTGGCCGGTTTTCGTGCTCTTTCGAAGGGTTTCGGCGTCAGTTGGTGCCGGTTGTGGCGGAGGCGCCGAGGCAGCGGCTTACGTCCAGGAGGGCATGTTCAGCGATGCAGAAACTGTCCTCATACTTGAAATGGCCGGCGGCCACGCATTGCTGGAGATCGAGCCGGACCCAGGCCATGCAACGCTCGACCGTCGGGTCGGACATGAGGGCTTCCAGGGCCGCGGCGGAGCGCGCCGGGTCCGTTGAAATCGACTGAAGAGCTGCGACCGACAGGATGCGACCGACACGATCACGGTCGGCGGACTGGATGCGGCGGCCGACATCCAGGCTGAGCTGTGGGGAGGCGGCCGTCTCGGCGGCTGCGCCCGCACGCGAGGCGAAGAGGGCGGAGGCCGGAACCGCGCGGCGCCCGTTATTGAGACTCAGAAGGACATCCTCGCGCAGATCGATCGGACGATTGGCGGTATTCTCGATGGCGGCCAGACGGTCCTGGCGATCGCGGGAGCGGACATTCGCCCAGCGCTCGCTCTGGAGATCATAGGCTGCCGAGCGAAAACGCTCGCTGACTTCGCGGATTCGCGCCGAATCGCTCTCGATCGCGTTGACGACGGAGCGCTGAGCCGAACCGGCATGCTCGAAACTGGTGGCATAGGCCGGGTCGTACATGAGACCCATCATGGCCGTATCGGTACCGTAATAGTCGGCAACCTCGCGAACATCGTCGAGATATTCAGGGTGCTGGGCCGCGATCAGGGCTGTATAGGCGATCCAGGCGCGGACCAGACGGTCCTCGCCGTAGAAGGCCGTCAGACGATCCATCGCCGAGTCGAGATCCGCACCGGATCCGATCGGGGCGCTGTTAAGATCGGCCACGACTTCGTGGAAAGCGGCATATTCGCCAACCGGGCCAAGGACTTGATCGGATGTGACTGTGGTGTCGGATTGCCCGGCTGCCAACTGTAGAGCCGGTGCGGGACTGACACCATCCGCCCGATCATCATCATCGACGGCGGTGATCAAAGCCAGTGCGGCCAGAACAGTGCTCAACATGGTAACGCCTCCTCAACCCGGTACGTGACCATTCTGCCTTGCCTTGAGTCTGTCTCCAAGAGGTGAATCCGGACGAATCGCCCCACGCTTTCCCAAATCAATCCGTAAACGCCAAAAGTTTACGATTCAGGATTTGTTAACGCCGGGAGCCAAGATTGCCGTAAACGCCTATTTTCCGAGTCGTTTCCGGAAACTATGAAGCACTCCGACACCGGCATAATCCACTGGATTACCAGACGAGGCGGCCTGATCGTCAACGCGATTTGGCTCGCGACGATCGGCTTTGCCGCGCCGCAGGTCTGGCCGCTGCTTGGCGGCCCGGTATGGATCAAGGCGCTGGCGATTGCCGGTCTGGCTTTTCCCGCGATCGCCGGCTTTGTCCTGGCCGCACGCCTCGATCGCCCGTTTGAACGTTTTGCCCTGGCCCTGTTCTGGACCGCGCTTGCCGTCGCCGTCACGACGTCGGGCGGCGGTGTCACCGGCATTGCCGTCCTCGCTTTCCTTCTGGCTCCGGCCGTAGCTGCGGCCAGCGGAAGCCGCGAGGCCATCACCAAATCGGCTGCCCTGTCGGGCCTGGCTTCGCTGATCGTGCTGGGCTTGCAGGCGACGGGCTTCGTGAAGCCGGCTCCGCTGGCGGTCGAACTGCATCTTCCCTTCGTACTGGGTACCGTGCTGGCCATTGCCGCCGGTTTCTCGTTCGCGGCGATCCGGGCCATTCGCGCCAATGATGCCGCACGTCGCGAGGCCGAACATGGCCGCCTGCGTGGACGCGCCTTCGACGCGGCGCCCGCTGCGCTCTTCGTGTGCGACACCAATGGCAACATCCTCGCGGCCTCCCAGGGCGTGCAGGGGCTGTCGCCGGGCTTGCCGCGCGATATCGCCAACCTTCCGGTCGCCGATCTGGGTTTTGACGAGGAAGACCGGGTCAATCTCGCTGCGGCGACACGCCGGGCCTCGGCACGCCGTACCGAAGACCAGTTGATGGTTCGCGGCCAGCGTGGCCGGGCCGAAACGGTGAGCTTCAACGCCGTGCCGATCCATGGCGGCTCTGTCGCCGTGCTCGCGCGTGATAATACGATCGTCGCCGAGAATGCGATCCGCGAGGCTGAACAGGCCCGCGAAAATGCCCGCGAGGAAATCCGTGCGAAATCGCAATATCTCGCCTCGGTCAGCCATGAGTTGCGCACGCCGCTGAACGCGATCATCGGCTTCTCCGATGTCATGAAGGCGCGGCTGTTCGGTCCGCTGCCGGCGCGTTACGCGGAATATGCCGACCTGATCCATGAAAGCGGCCAGCATCTGATGGACCTGATCGGGGATGTGCTCGACATGTCCAAGATTGAGGCCGACAAGTATGAGCTGGTCGAAGAGAGTTTCGATATCGCGGAGATCATCGCGATCAGCACGAAACTCATGCGGCTGCAGGCCGAGGAAGCCGGTCTGTCGCTGACCGTCGATGCGATGGAAGGCCCGATCATGGTCAAGGCCGATCGTAAGGCCCTGCGCCAAATCCTGCTGAACCTGTTGTCCAATGCCGTCAAGTTCACGCCGGACGGCGGCGCCGTCGTCGTGATGACCCGCGCCTCGGGCAACAAGCTCGTCCTGGCCGTGGGCGATAGTGGTGTCGGCATTGATCCGTCCGAGGCTGAACGTCTCGGCCAACCCTATACCCAGGCAGCCAGCGCTCGCGAAACCGACAAGCGCGGAACGGGCCTGGGTTTGTCACTGGTCCGTGCGCTCGCCGAGCTGCATGGCGGCAAGATGAGTATTTCCAGCCGCAAGGGGCAGGGCACCACCGTGAGTGTCAGCCTGCCGATCCTCGAGGAAGAGCGCGGTACGCTGGGCACGCATCCGGGACTGGAAGTGCACCGTCAGATCGAGCGCGCGCAGGAAGCGACGCAATCGCTCAATGACAAGGCCGGTGCGGCCTGATCAACTGTCGGGCGTGGTGTTGAACATGGCCTGCAGGAAGGCCAGCGCAGCTCCGAAATCACCCACTTCGAAATAACTGGACAGGACCGGCTTGCCCTCGATGTCGAGATAGTCAATGCGGACGCTTTCGCGCGGGTCGAGCTCGGTGAGCGCGTGGGCTGCAGCGTCCGGGAAGCGGAAAATATGCGCACCGGCGTCGCCGGTCAGGGCTTCGACAGCCGCACCGCTTACGCGCTCGCTGGCCCAGATCAGGCGGCGGGCCCGGTCCGGTGGAGTCCAGCGTGCCCAGGGGGCCTCGGCCGGACCGTCGAAAATTCCGCCAAGGGTCGGGTCGTACAGATCCGGTTCGCGCACCGGATCTCGCAACACCAGGACAGCTCCGGAGAAACGGCCCGACATGGGTGTGGCGATCGTGAAGCGGACTTCGCGTTCGATGGCGGTCAGTCCCGCCATCAGCTCGCCCGTATCCTGTTGCATGACCCAGTTGGCATCGCCGGCATAGGTCGTCCGGTCGGCGGTCCAGGCATAGACATCGCCAGGGAAATTCATTTCCGGGATGCGCAGATAGGCTTCATAGGCGTCGGCGATCGTGGCCTGCATCGCGCGCGTCTCTTCGGCATTGCAGTCCTGCTCGGCGACATCCTCGCGGACCTGCGTCTCGAAATCGGCAAGACGGCCGGCATCCACACCGCTGCGCAACAGTGCGCCGCGGGCCTGCAGCCGGGCAGCATGGAGCGCTGCCCTCTGACCGCGTCCGAACAACTCACACCGCGCATCCAGTGCGAGAGCAGCCGTCCGGTCTGCGAAAACTTCATCGGCATATTGCGCCCATGCGGGCGCACCCACGGCGAGGGCCGGGAGCGATAATGCCAGGGCTGAAATCAGATGACGCATGCCTGTATCCGTTGGTTCCGGATACAGGCATAGCAGGTGTTTGCTTTAGGACGCGTTTACGCGGCGACGGCGACGCAGTCCGCGGATCAGCAACAGGGTCGCCAGGCCGAAGAGCACGAAGGCGGCATCACGCAGATGGTCGGTTGCGAGTTCCTGCGCGCGCTCCATGAGGGAGGGCGAGACAATGCTGTAGTCGAGCGCCGTCACACCGCGCTCGCTCCAGATGGCCGCACGACCTTCCAGGGCATGCCAGAGATCGGAACGGGCCAGGCTGCGGCCGGCGGCCTCGAAGGAGGCAAGGTCCGGCGCCGTCAGCGTACCGATCCAGCGATCCGGATTGTCCTGGTCGCGGAAGAGAGAGGCCACGCCAACCGTGACGGTAGAGTCGGACTGGGCCGCCTCGTCGGCGTCATCCGCATAGGCGGCTGCAGCGAGACGCATCAGGCCGCGCTGGCCCTGGCTGCGTTCTGCGGCACGCAGGGCGGCGCGCAATTCGGCCGGTGCGTTGCGGTCGAGCGTTGCATTGGTTTCGGCTTCCGGGCCGATGACCAGGAGATTGTGGTCGGCCGGAGCGGTTTCGTGCGCCTCGCCATACCAGGCGTAGAGCCAGGCTTCGCCGCTGATCAGGGCAGCGCGGGCAAGTACGGAGAGGGCACCATAGCGGTCGGCGTCATGACGGCCGGACAGCTGGATCGCGGTGCGGGCACCCTGGTCTGCCGAGAAAGGCAGGCCAGACGTGGCAAAGGTCTGCAGGTCCGCATCCTGGGCAAGGTGCCGGGCATCGCGCGGCTGGCGCTGGCCCAGGCGGTCTGCGGAAATGGCGTCGGATGCGATGAAGACCTGGTCATAGCCGCCGAAGGAGCGGGCGGCGAAGAGGCGAGCCGCTGCGGACGTTTCGTCGATATTGCGGCCGGTGATGATCAGGCGCGGGGTCTGACCGCCGTGGAAGGCGATCTGCGGCCCGGCGCTGCGGCCGGCCGCATCGACGCGGGCGCGGTCGTCCTCGCTCAGACGGCCATTCTCGGCGATGCGAATGACCAGATCGGCCGAGTCGACATCACCCGTGAAAAGCGGAACTGCACCGGCACGCAGGGCGATGCCCTGGGCGACGAGGCTTTCCAGCGTTGCACGCTCGCGGCTCACATCGGTCAGGAGCGCAATACGGCGCGGGGCTGCGAAATCGGCGGAGAGCGCGTCCTCGAGCGAGCCGAGGCTCGTTACGTCCGTGCTGCCGGAGAAGGTGACGCGAAGACGGGAGCGTTGTGCGTCGACAATCCAGCCAGCGGCCGCGGCGTCGGCGGCATAGGTGATGGTGAGAACGTTTTCACCCGGGCGGAAATCGTCCGAATAGAGCGCGAAGCGCGCTTCCATGGCGCGGGCCTGCGGGCGAATGGTGATGGCGTCGCCACCATTGACGGCCACGTGGATACGGCCATTGGCGGTGTCACTCGCCGGGCGAGCCGCCAGGCGGAGCCAGGCTTCGCTGGCATCGGCATTCGGCGGAAGATTGAAGCGAATCTCGGCCTGTTCGCGCGACGGCGACAGCACAAAGGCCGTCGTTCCTGCGGAGATATCCGCAAGCGATCGTTCTTCGGTCTTGAATTCGCTGGTTTCAATCTGGTCCAATGCCATTTCGGCATCGGCATCCATTCCCCCAAGCGCCAGAACACTGTTTACCGCAATAGCCCATACAGCCATTGCTACAGCCACCACCCGTACTGACATGATACGCTCCCTCACCCATTTACAGATTATTAAGCAATTGGGCGGCCATCAACGAAAATGAGTGGGTTGAAATCAAAATTCTGGGTGGATGCTTTGATTCGCAGGGCTGAATCGGGTTTTGCCTCCGCTTACGTGATTCTCCGTGGAGACGAAGATGCGGGCAGTGTGCTCGTAAAAGTGGTGTCCGAGCCGGGACAGGCCACGCTTTTTGTTCCAGCACGAGACGAGTCGGGGGAGCGGATCTGGGAACGGCGCTGGGCCGAACCGGTGCCCGAAGCCGAATGCGATGCCTATTGCCGCAAGCGGGCTGACAGTGATCCCGATGTCTGGTGGATCGAGATCGAGGATCGCCAGGGCCGTCACTTCCTGACCGAGCCGGTTGTCGATCATTAAGGAATTGGACCTATCCTGTCCGGATCATATTGCTAGTAGCACCGTGGTAAGCCGATGTTGTTTCTGTTCAACGATGTCGTCTTCGACATGGGTGATGTGATTTCGCTTCTGCGTGATGGTGAAATACCGATCCCACCCAGCGAGTTCGACAAACTGACCTCCGAAGACCTGACCAAGCTGGTCCGGCAGGCCGTGTTCGACGATCCGGACATTGCCCGCAATCGTCCCAGCCAGACCCAGCACCTGTGCGCGCTGATCTCGTATCGGGCGCCGGGCGCCAATGCGCTCCTTGCTGTACGTTATGACGGCGCCGAGACGCCGCTGGGCGTTGGATTGCGCTTCGCCAATGTCCCGATCACGACGCTTGCCTATCTCTGGCAATTGCAGACCGACGAGGCCCTGACGGCGAATGAAATCAATTCGGAAGTCTGGGCCCAGGTGACGGGAACCTTGCATACCGGTACCTGATCGGTTTAACCCGCGATCAGCACGAGATCGCGAGCCGACACTTATGACCATGCAAGATCCTTCCGGTACCGAATGGGGCCGCCGGCGCAGCTTCGCCATTATCTCTCACCCGGACGCCGGTAAGACGACGCTGACCGAGACATTGCTGCTGTCGGCCGGAGCAATCCGACTGGCCGGACAGGTTCGGGCCCGTGGCGAGAACCGCCGCACGCAATCGGACTGGATGAAGATCGAACAGGAACGCGGGATCTCGGTCTCCGCGTCCGTCATGACGTTCGAGCATCGCGGTCTTCTCTTCAACCTTCTCGATACGCCCGGTCACGAGGATTTCTCCGAGGACACCTATCGTACGCTCACGGCCGCCGACAGCGCGATCATGGTTCTCGATGCCGCCAAGGGCGTCGAGCCGCGCACGCTGAAACTGGTCGAGGTCTGCCGCCTGCGCGATATCCCGATCGTCACCTTCATCAACAAGATGGACCGCGAGGCACTCGATCCTGTCGATCTGCTCGAGGACATCCAGGAAAAGCTCGCTCTCGATACGGCGCCGATGCAATGGCCCTGCGGGTCGGGCAATCGTTTCAAGGGTGTGCTCGACATCGCCAGCAATGACTTCCTCGCCTATGAGCGCCCGGGTTCGACCCGGGAGGCGGGCGATCCTGCAGAACGGATCGCGCTCGACGGAAATTCGATCTCAGACCTGCTTTCGGAAGAGGAGCTGGACGAAGTCCGCGAAGGCGCCGAAGTCGCCTCGGAACTCTGTCCGCCCTTCAATCCCCAGAGCTTCCTGGAGGGTCATCTGACCCCGGTCTATTTCGGCACCGCGTTGCGCGATTTCGGCGTGCGCGAATTGCTGGAGGGTCTGGCCGACAAGATCCCGGGCCCGTCACCGATCCAGGCCGCCGTGAGTGGCAAAGAGGTCGAAGTCGAGCCCAGCGACAAGGGCGTGTCCGGTTTCGTGTTCAAGGTCCAGGCGAACATGGACCCCAATCACCGCGACCGCGTGGCCTTCCTCCGTCTGTGTTCGGGCACGTTCAAGCGCGGCATGAAGCTCAAGACAGAGGCCGGCAAGCAGATCACCGTGTCCGCGCCGGTCATGTTCTTTGCCCAGGATCGCGAGATCGCGGATACGGCCGTAGCCGGTGACGTGATCGGTGTGCCCAATCACGGCACGCTGCGCGTTGGCGACAGCCTGTCCGAGGCCGGCAAGACGCGCTTTACGGGCATCCCCAATTTCGCGCCGGAAATCCTGCGTCGCGCCCGGCTCGCGGATCCGCTGAAGGCAAAACATCTCAAGAAGGCGCTGGAAAGCCTGGCCGAGGAAGGCGTGACGCAATTGTTCAGGCCGGTGCTGGGCGGTGACTTCATCGTTGGGGCCGTAGGCCAGCTGCAGATCGACGTGATGCGCGAGCGCGTGGCGGCGGAATATGGTCTGGACGTCGATTTCGAGCCCGCTCCTTACGAGACCGCCCGCTGGCTCGGAGGAGAGGACGCCAAGATCGAAGCGTTTGCGGACCGGCACAAATCCGCCTTCGCCGAGGATATCAATGGCGATCCGGTTTTCCTCGCCAAGAGCGCCTGGGAAGTGTCCTATTCCGAAGAAAAGTTTCCGGATGTGAAATTCCATCGCACCAAGGAGCGTTCGGCATGAGCCAGGCCCCGTCCTCGAATGCATTCATGGAACAATTGTCGGACCTCGGCGCCCTGACGGTCGAGGTCTGGAACACGTCCTTCCTCGGCATGAGCGTCGGACACGGTATCAGCGCAGTCGGCATCGTTCTCCTGGGTGTGCTGTTCCGGTCGGCCGTCGCTGGCTGGATCGTGCGGGCGCTCAAACGCCTCGCCGCCAAGAGCGAGAGCGAGATCGATGACGCGATCGTCGAGGCGCTCGCCGGACCGCTCAAACTGGTCCCGGTCATCATCGCCCTGTTCTTTGCGATGCAGATCCTGGAGGCCGGCCAGATGCCCTTCCTGGTCGATGGCGGGGGCGGGCGTTTCGTCCAGTCCCTGATCGCGATCGCGATCTTCTGGGCGCTGCACAATGCCGTCGATCCGGTCATGCATCTGCTGAAGGTCCTGCAGGACGCGCTGACCCCGGTCATGCTCGATTGGCTGACCAAGGCGCTGCGCATCCTGTTCCTGATCATCGGCGCTGGTGCCGTGCTCGATATCTGGGGAATTCCGGTCGGGCCGATCATCGCCGGTCTCGGCCTGTTCGGCGTTGCCGTCGGCCTGGGCGCGCAGGACCTGTTCAAGAACCTGATCGCGGGTCTGCTGATCCTGACCGAGAAACGCTTCCTGCCGGGCGACTGGATCAAGGTGGACGGCGTGGTTGAGGGCACGGTCGAGGAGATCAATTTCCGCTCGACCCTCGTGCGCCGTTTCGACAAGGGCCCGGTCTATGTGCCGAACTCGAAACTCGCAGACAATGCGGTCACGAATTTCTCGCGCATGACGCATCGCCGGACCTACTGGATCATCGGTGTGCGCTACGACACCAGTGTCGAGCAATTGCAGCAGATCCGGGACCGGGTGCTCGACTACGTGCTGACCCATCCCGAATACGCCAAACCGCCCGAGGTCTCGACCTTCATGCGGGTTGATGCGTTCGGGCCGTCCTCGATCGATTTCATGCTCTATTGCTTCACCAAGACCACGAATTGGGGTGAGTGGCTGAAGCTGAAGGAAGACCTCGCCTTCACGATCAAGACGATCGTGGAAGAAGCGGGTACGGACTTCGCCTTCCCGTCGACGAGTGTCTATCTGGAGCAGGGCGCGGAATACTTCTCTCCGCCGGAGCAGGATGGCGGCAAGGTCTAGGCGGCGACGTTCTTGCGCATGCGCCAGAAGCGGATGGCCCGAGCCGCGTCCAGCGGATCAATGGCCTCGTAGATCTCGCCCAATTGCTTGGCATCGCTCAGGGCGTTTTGGTTGAACGTCTTGCGCAGAATGGCGAGCGAGACGAACAGGGCTTTCTCGATGCCGGCATGTTTGCAGATCAGCGCGAGCGGATCGATGCTGTCCTGCTCGATCGCCTTCTGCGCTGCCGTGTAGTCGACACCGGCCAGTTCCGCGAAACCGACACAGAAGCGCACGCGTTCGCCCTCGCGCAGCATGCGAGCGAGGGTGGCCCCGTTGAGCTGTTTGCGAAGAGCCAGCGAGCGAATGTACTGCTCGGCCTCTTCGATGTCCTCGCTCTCCTTGAGCCGGTCAGCCATGCGCTGACGCGAGGCGGCCAGCGCTTCGTCGAGCACGTCCGGCTCGATATTCTCGAACCGGCTGAGAATTTTCTCGCGCAATTGATTGCCAACGCTGGTCATCAGATCGCCCAGCAGGTCCGTCGGCGTGTCCTCGCGTCCGACCAGTGGTGCAGCCAGTTTTTCGCTCGACTCGGCGCGGCGGGTGACGGTCTCGAAGGCCTCGCGAGAGAATTGCGCGCCATCATTGCGGATCAACGTGGCGACCGTGTCGTCATCGCCGCGGCGTACAATGGTCTCGGACACGGCTTCCGGCACGCTGTCGCGCTGCGAGATCAGGGCAAGATGCGTTTGCGCCGAGGTCTCGGCCAGTCCCACGAGATCTTCCTCGGTCAGGGCCGTCGACTTTGCAAGGATCGGGGCGGCCACCTCGATCGTGTCCTGCGCCAGTTTCAGGAGCAAGCCGTGCGGTGCAGCCGGGACTTCGCTGAAGCGTTCGGACAATTCCTCCCGGGCTTCCTGCGCGGTCTGTTGCGCCAGCTGCATCAGCACATCGTCGAAGGTCTGGAAGACCGAGCTTTCCTGTTCGGGCGTTTCCTCGAAGAAGAGATCGGTCACCTCGCGCAGGAGATCACGCCGGCGTTCACTGGATTTCTCCTTCGCCAGGTCGATCAGATCATGCAGCTTGGTGACGATGGCCATCGCGTTCTCCGAATGGGTTCCCGCGACGATAATGAAGCCCGCGTGTTAAAAACCCGTGCGCGGCTTGTTTCAAATTTTCATCGTTTGTCGCGGGATGTCAGCGATCCGGACCGGCGGCTCTCAAGGCCTCTACTTCGCGGGCCGTTGGCGGACGTTCGGCGGCGGCGTCGATGTGTGAGATCAATCGGGCCGACAATCCCGTTGTGCGGCCGGGGTGCCGGCGAGGTGTGGGCGAGGCGGACAACAGTTCGCAGCGTGCGTCCGGGCCTTCTATTCCCGCGCGGACAAACACCCAGGACTGGCAGCGGCCGTCACGATCGCACAAGGCGGAACAGGCCTGCTGTGTACCCTCATCCATGTCGATGCGCTGATAGGCCGAACCAAAGCGGGCCCAGCCGTCGAGTACATCATCAGCACCCGCTGCCGGGGTCAGGGCGATTATCGCAAGGAGGCCAAGATATTGACGCATCCCACGATGATCAGACAGGGACGCTAACAAAGCTTCAAAATCCCCGTTGAACTTGACCGAAAGCGGCGATAGGACGAGCGCAGACAGGGGATGCCCATGACTGAACGCGCTAATGATTTCACCGCACGCCTGACCGCCTTCGTTGAAAGCGGGCTGGTGCGGAATTTCATCATGACGCTGATCGTGATCAATGCGGTCACGCTTGGGCTGGAAACCTATCCCTATGAGGGCATGTGGTTCACCACCGTCCTGCCGGCGATCGACCGGATCGTGGTGACGATTTTCGTCCTGGAGATCCTGCTAAAGCTGATCGCCTACCGGCACCGTTTCTTCATGTCGGGATGGAACTGGTTCGATCTCGTGGTGATCACGGTCTCTGTCCTGCCGGATGCCGGCGGTTTCTCTGTCCTGCGCGCCTTGCGCATCCTGCGGGCTTTCCGCCTGTTCTCGGTGATGCCGGAAATGCGCAAGGTCGTGGAGGCCCTGCTGCGGGCCATTCCGGGCATGGGCGCGATCATCGCGGTGCTGGCCCTGATGTTCTACGTGTCGTCCGTGATGGCTGTGAAACTCTTCGGCGAGGATGTTCCCGAACGTTTCGGCACACTGGGCGACAGTGCCTTCGCACTCTTCCAGGTCATGACGCTGGAAGGATGGGCCTCCGACGTGGCCTTGCCCGTGATGGCGCATCAGCCGCTCGCCTGGGTCTTTTTCATCATCTTCATCGTACTGACGAGTTTCGCGGTCCTGAACCTCTTCATCGCCATCATCGTCGACAGCCTGCAGGCCAAGCATTTCGACGAGGAAGACGAGCGTGGCCAGGAAGCCCAGGCCGACCGGGCTGAACTGCACGCGGAGATCTCGGCGCTGAGTGCGCAGGTGGCCCGTCTGACGGAATTGGTTGAACGCTCCAGCCGATCATCCGGCGAGAACTCCGACAAATCCTAGCGGTCGCCGCTCTCGGTCGTTTCCAGAAGTGCATCGAAGGATGACGCCAGGTCGGAATAGAAGGCGGCCAGGCGCTCCTCGCGCTCCGAACGTGAGCGCGGTGCGGTCGCGGTGAGTTCGCGCGGTGGCAGATCGGCGTGCACGCGGACCATGAAGTCGCGCCAGATCTGCGCGGGCAGGCCGCCTCCGGTCACGTCTTCCATCGGGCTGTCATCATCATTCCCGACCCAGACGCCGGCTGCGTAGTCGGCGCTGTAGCCGATGAACCAGGCATCACGGAAGGACTGGCTGGTGCCGGTCTTGCCGGCCACGCGGCGATCGGGCAGGGCGGCGCGCTGGCCGGTTCCGGTCAGCACGACATCCTGCAACATGGTCGACATGGAGCGGGCGATCGTCTCGTCGAGCACGCGTTCGCCGGCCAGTTCGGTATGGGTGTAGAGCGTGTCGCCGCGGGAATTGCTGATCGACTGGATCAGGTAGGGCGGACTGCGCAGCCCGTCATTGCCGAACACGGCATAGGCGCTGGTCAGTTCGAGCAGATTGACCTCGGCCGCACCCAGCGCGATGGCCGGAAGGACCGGCAGGGGCGACTGGATGCCAAGGCGCCGCCCGGTCTCCACGATGGTCGACAGGCCGATATCATCCGCGATCTGCGCCGCGACCGTGTTGATCGAGCGTTTCAGGGCCTCCTGCAGCGTCACCAGGCCGCGGAAATTTCCCGAGAAGTTCTGGGGCGTCCAGCCTTCCAGGTCGACCGGTTCATCCCAGACTGCCGAGGACGGGTCCAGCCCGGTCTCAAGGGCAGCGGTGAAGACGATCGGCTTGAAGGCAGAGCCCGGCTGGCGCTGGGCCTGGACAGCCCGGTTGAACTGGCTGGCCTCATAGTCCCGGCCGCCGAGCATCGCGCGGATGGCGCCATCATTGGCCAGCAGGATGATGGCGGCCTCGCCGGCCTGTCTTTCCTCGCCCTGTGAGTCGAGCGCGCTGGTGACGGCGGCCTGGGCGGCCTGGACAAGTTCGGGATCGATGGTCGTGCGGATGACCAGATCGGGCACATCATCGGCCAGCAGGCGCTGGGCCTCGGTCACGGCGTAGTCGAAGACATGACCCCATTGCGCACTGTTCTCTGGTGTTGTCGCGGGTGACGCGGGCACGGCGGGTTCGGCGAGTGCCTCGGCGCGCTGGGTCGGCGTGATGAAACCCGCCTCCTGCATCGCGGCCAGCACGGTTGCGGCGCGGGCCTGGGCGGCTTCCAGATTGACGGTGGGGTCCAGCCGGCTGGGCGCCTTGGGCAGGGCCGCGAGCAGGGCGGCCTCGGCGAGGGTGAGATCGGTCGCGGACTTGGCGAAATAGCGCTGGGCTGCCGCCTCGACGCCGTACGCGCGGGCGCCCAGATAGATGCGGTTGAGATAGAGTTCGAGGATCTCGGTCTTGGTCAGGTTGCGCTCGAGCTCGCGGGCCAGGCGCATTTCCTGGAGCTTGCGGCGCAGTAGGCGGTCCGGGCTCAGGATGAGGTTCTTGACCAATTGCATGGTGATGGTCGAACCGCCCTGGATCGAGCGTCCGGCGCGGAAATTGACCCAGAGCGCCCGCACCACGCCGCGATGATCCACGCCGTCATGTTCGTAGAAGCGCTGGTCCTCGATGGCGAGAAAGGCCTGGGGCACATGATCGGGCAGGGCGTCGAGTGCAATGGCCCGGGCGTAGAGCGGGCCGCGCAGGGCCAGGACATCCCCGTTCATGTCCTGCACGGTGACCGAGGGTTCGCGGCGCGCGGTCCAGAGTTCGCTTGCCGAGGTCGGGGCTTCCGGCAGGTCGTGGAAGGCCCAGTTCCAGAACACGCTCGTTCCGACCAGTCCGACGATCACGATGGTCGCGAAAGCACTCAACGCGATCAGGCGCTGGCGCCGCTCGCGTCGCTCGCGTTCCATCAGGTGATCCGCACGAAACGGCTCGGTGAACATGTTATAGGCTTTCGCGTAGTGGTCCCGATGCCTTAAGGCATCCATAAAGCGGCGGAATTCGGGCGGTATTGATGGTTCAGCCTTTCTGGAAGATGAAAACATTAGCAGAAATGACGACGGCCGAGTGGGAATCGCTCTGCGATGGCTGCGGGAAATGCTGCCTCATCAAACTGGTCGACGAGGATACAGACCAGCGTTTCGATACCGATATCCATTGCAAGCTGTTCGCCAATTCCACCTGCCGCTGTTCCGACTATGCCAACAGGAAAAAACGCGTGCCGGATTGCGTCGTGCTGAGGCCGGACAATATCGCGGCGCTGGAATGGATCCCGAAAACCTGCGCCTATCGCCGCCTCTCCGAGGGCAAGGACCTGCCCGACTGGCACCCGCTGGTCACCGGCAATCCGCTGAGCACGCAGGAGGCCGGTTACTCCGTTCGCGGCATGACAGTGTGCGAGACCTCGCTGCCGCAATCGCAATACGAGAACCATCTCGTCGAATGGCCCGGAGAGGGTGACGGCGAGGGCGACGATGAAACCCCCGGCTGAGCCGGCCTAGCGTCGTCCGCCCGCCAGCGCTTTTGCCTCGGGCCTGGCGCGCAGGGCGCCCATCGCCCAGACGCCCAGGAAGGGGCCGATTGCGAGCGGTGCGAACCCCCACTGCCAGCCCACGAAATCAATCCAGACCGGCAGGAGCTGCACCATCGCCGCGGTGAGCGCGAAGCCCAGCGCCGTCTGCACGGTCAGCAATGTCCCGGCCCGGTCCGGGGGAGCGAGTTCGGTAATCGCCGCAGAGAATTGCGCGCTGTCGGCAATGACCGCCATGCCCCAGACCAGGAGCAGCGGGATCATCAGGACCGGAGGCAGGTCGAAGAGGAAGCCCACAACCAGTGCGCAGCCGCCGCTGACCGTCATCGCGACCATCGTTGTGGCGGTGCGACCGAAACGGTCGGCCGCGAAACCGGCACCGATACAGGCAAGAGCGCCGATCGCGACCACGCCGAAGGCGGTGAGGTCGGCGTGGACCTGGCCGCCGCCCTGGGTCAGCCAGTAGGCCAGCGCGAAGGGACCGATCCAGGCCCACATCGCATAGAGCTCCCACATGTGTCCGAGATAACCCAGATTGGCGAGGCGCAGCGCGGGGTCGCGGAAGGCGGCCAACACTGCCTGCGGCTGGAAGGCCGGCGCCTTGCGGAAGGCCGGGCCGGCCTTGGCGAGCAGGATGATGCCGGCCGCCAGGCCCGCCGCGATGGCCGAGATGAGGAAGGGGGGCTGCCAGCTGCTCGTACCGGCGAAGAGATTGAACAGGAAGGGTGAGGCCGACCCCAGTGTGAGTGCGCCGACCAGAAGGCCGACCAGGAGGCCGGCATCACCGCGTGCCCAGCTCGCCGCGAGTTTCATGCCCACCGGATAGACCAGGGCCAGCGACGCGCCGGCCAGGCCGCGCGTCAGGATCATGGCCATACTGCCCGGTTCAGCCTGCACGGCGGCGAGATTGGCGAGGCCGGCCGCGACGGCGCCGCAGGCGAAGACACGCCGGGCATCAAAACGGTCCGGCAGGCCGAGGATGGCGCTGGTCACGGCACCGGCGACGAAACCGATCTGGACGGAACTGGTCAGCGCCGCCTGTCGCCAGCCCGCCAGCTCGCTTGCCGCGAGGAGGGCAGGCAATGCTGCAGCGCCGGCGAACCAGACCGACAGGGCGAGGATCTGCGCGAGGATGATGAGGGCAAGGGCGGGGGCTTTGCCGGCCAGGGGTGCGTCAGGTGCGGGGGCCGGTGAATTCACGCCTTGGCTTTCGGTCGCCGGACCTGGCAAGTCGCCGTTGCCCGGGCAGCGACTTCGCCGTCAGCAGTCCAGATCACGCCTTCCATGAAGGCGATATTCCGGCCGACCCGCACGGCTTCACCGCGTCCGCGGCAGGGCGCGAGCGGCAGCGGGGCGAGGAAGCTGGTCTTCATCTCGAGGGTAGGCACGCCGACCGTGAAACCCTCATGGATGACCACGGCGAGCGACATCACTTCATCCAGCATGGCGCAGATCATCCCGCCCTGGACGCCGCCGCGCAGATTGCGCAATTGCGGATCGGGATCGAACCCGGCCTCCAGCCAGCCTTCCTCGATGGAAAAATCCTCGACCGAGAAGCCGACCAGGCGTGCGGCGTGTTCCAAATTGCCAAGATCGGACAGGCGCGCCCGGATTTCCTGGGCGTTCAGGCGTGGAATATCGGTCCGGCCGGACAGGTCAGCCGGGATCGGCCGGTCGTCGGACATCTATTTCTTGCGGAAACTGTCGAGCGAGACGACTTCAGCACTGTCGCCATCTGCGCTGGCCGGAGCATCGGCCGGGCCCGTTTCGGAACCTTCGGTGGCCTCACCGGCGGGTGTGTCCTCGCCGGACTCGAATTGCAGATGGAAGCCGACGCTCGGGTCGTGGAAACGCGAGACGGCCGTGAAGGGCACTTTGAGATATTTGGGCACGCCGGAGAATTTCAGCGTGACCTCAAAACCGGATTCACCGATGTCGAGATCCCAGAACTGGTGTTCCAGAACGATCGTCATCTCGTCGGGGTATTTGTCGAGCAGGCTCGGGTCGATATCGACGCCGGCGCCGCGCGTGCGGAAAGTGACATAGAAATGATGCTGACCGGGCAGGCCTTCAGGGCCGGCTGCCTTGAGCAGGGCCTGGCGTACGACGCCGCGAAGAGCCTCTTGCGCCATGAGGTCATAGCGCATCAAATCTTTAGCCATAGGCAACTCCCCCGAATTCCCTGCGGGCCACGGTAAACGAGCCGTGCGGGACGTCAACGAAATCCGGCAATTTCACTGTAATCCAATCGCAGCAGGCGAAGCGGGTAGGGGTCGTGCGCCTGACGGGCGAGAAATTCACACAGGATCAGCCTCATTCCGGGCCGGAATGGGGTGTCGGAAAGCGAATCTGTTGAGTGCATCTGGTGAGGGAAGTGGAGGCTTCTGTTGCCAGGCGCCTCCGAGCCCCGCCTGGTCCGGCTAAAGGGATCAGGAGTTTAAAGCGAAGTTACTCGCACCGCATTACGCAGCGAGAGCGACCTCTTCAGCATAGTTGTCATTTGCAACTACTAAATTGAGCCTGTAACGGGCCTCACCCGGGCGAAAGCAATCCCCTTTACCCGTCCGTCGATCCTGTTTCGGCCCCAGAACTCCGTCGCCTTGTCGGTGCGGAGGGAAATGGTGGAGCCGCCGGGTACTGCCCCCGGGTCCGGTCCGGTTATTACGAGCGCGTTTATCGCCATAGTCGGCAAGCCGACCTCACTAATATAGGGGAATCGCGGCGGTTTTTGAAGGAGCTGCCTGTATTTTCAGACCGAGGTGATGATCAGGGCCAGGGCGAGCAGGGCAATGCTCAGAATGTAGAGGAATTTCAACAACAGGCTGCGCAGGACCGCGCCGAGCCAGCTCGACCGGTAAAAGCCTCGATCATTCAGTACCTGGAGGGCAAGCACGCCAACGGATCCCGCCACGGCAAGCGCAATCATGCTTGGAACATGCCCTGAAGCCAGGCGCGCGAGAAGGATGATGACCGCGTAGACCGGCAGGTAGATCGCGTGCCAGTAGAGCGAATACACCACGTGTTCGATCAGCTTGCGGCGCGGGTGCACCATCAGATTCATCAAGGCGAAGGCCAGAACCATGAAGATCAGGGACTGGGTCGCCGCCGTATTGACCCGGTCCTCGAAGATGGACGGGTTCTGGATCGCGAACCGCGTGGCAGCGCCGAAATTCATGTTCTCGTCAAAGACGCCGAACTCGTTCTCGCAGGCCGGATTGTCCGGCAGGACCCGGCCTTCCGGCGAGGCACCGAACTCGAACAATTCAATCTGCACGAAAGTGTCGCGCGCGTAGACGAGCTGGCCACGCGAATTGATCTCGTCCGGCCCCGGCATGACACCGCAAACCCCGTCCGGTGATCTCTCGCCGGCATCGAATCCGGTCTGGGATCCGGTGATCGCATCAAGGCGGGCCGTGATCTGCGCCGGGTCCTGGTCGCGGATCGACTCGCCGTCCGGTGACAGCGTGACGCCGATGACGCGAACGTCCGCTGCCGACATCAGCAGGAAGAAGGCGAGGCTGACGATCAGGTAGAGACGGATAGGTGCCGTGAAGGAATTACGCTTGCCGTCGATATAGGCGCGCGCGACCGCGCCGGGTTTCAGGATCAGTTGCTGCGCTGTCGTGAAGAACTTGCCTTCCCAGGCGAAGAGGCTGCCTGCGAGGTCCTTGATCAGAGCGTAAGCCGGCCGGCGGATATCCTCCGAGGATTGCCCGCACGCCGAACAGAACTCGCCCGTGAGCGCCGTGCCGCAATTGGCGCAGGCGCCGCGCGGTGTCGTGGCAACGGCCGCTCCTGAAGCGGCAGCGGCCGCATCAATTTTGTCCTGGGTATTCTCGTCCACGACCGACCTCATCCCCGTCCGGCGAAGATTGATCAGAGATCACCAGCCGGCGGGGAAGGTCAAGCTCGCTGCGGCCGGTCGCGGCCGCGCGACGACAATTACATGCAGAATACGTTGAGCTTGTTGCCGTCCGGGTCGCGGAAATAGCCGGCGTAGAAACCACCATCGCCGCGCGGTCCGGCCTCGCCTTCATCCTGTGCGCCGAGCTCGATGGCCAGTTTGTAGACCTTGTCGACCTGTTCCTTGGACTCGGCCTGGAACGCCACCATGACACCATTGCCGATCGTGGCGTCATTCCCGTCGAACGGCTTGGTGAGACCGATGCCGGCACCGCCGCCCGGCTTGCCCCAGGCGATGAAATTGTCGAACTCCATCATGCGGGCCACACCGAATTCGGCGCAGATCTTGTCGTAAAAGGCAGCAGCCTTCTGAAGATCATTCGTACCAAGCGTCACATATCCAATCATGTCAGTCTCCCGTGGGGTCTGGCCCGCTTGCGGCGTGTGATGCAAGGCGTGCCGGGGTGGATGATCCGGAGTGTTCCGGTTATGTTCTCGCGCGAAGCATGCCCGGGCCGTCGCCCGATGGCAAGCCGGAGAATTCGCATCGATGATATTCATCCTGTGGGTCCGCTGTCGCGCAATTTCCTGTGGACGGGCGTGATCAGCGGCATTCATCAAGGCCGAATCGCGTGTACTCTGTTCGGTCAGATCAGCCGGGAGTTTTGAGATGGCAGACGCAGTGATCGCAGATATCGATACAGCCGCCGCTGCACCGGGTCTGCCGGGATCATCGGCCGAGCGCGCCTATCTCGACCTGCTTCGCGACATCCTGGAAAACGGATCGGAACAGAATGACCGGACGGGTGTGGGCACGCGTGCCGTATTCGGGCGGCAATTGCGCTGCGACCTGTCCGAGGGTTTCCCGCTGCTGACCACCAAGAAAGTGCATTTCAAGTCGATCGCCATCGAACTGCTCTGGTTCCTGCGCGGTGAGACCAATGTGCGCTGGCTGCAGGAGCGGGGCGTGACGATCTGGGATGAGTGGGCCGATGAAAACGGTGATCTCGGACCGGTCTACGGCAAGCAATGGCGTCGCTGGGAAGGGCCGGACGGCACCGAGATCGACCAGCTCTCGACCATTCTCGACCAGATCCGCAACAACCCCGCCTCGCGGCGTCTGATCGTGTCGGGCTGGAACCCGGTCGATGTGCCCAACATGGCGCTTCCGCCCTGCCACACGCTCTACCAGTTCAACGTCGCCGACGGGAAATTGTCCTGCCAGCTCTACCAGCGCTCGGCCGACATGTTCCTCGGCGTGCCGTTCAACATCGCCTCCTATGCCTTGCTTACGGCGATGGTGGCGCAGGTCTGCGGTCTCGAGCCGGGCGAATACATCCACACTTTCGGGGATGCGCATATCTATTCGAACCACATGGACCAGGTTCGCGAGCAATTGTCCCGCACCCCGCGTGACTTGCCGGTGCTCAGCCTCAATCCGGACGCGACAGACCTCTTCGCTTTCGAATACGAGGACATCGCCCTGGAGGGATATGATCCCTATCCGCGCATTGCTGCGCCGGTAGCGGTGTGAGCGGCGCCCTGACGGCGCTTGCCGCGCGGATCGGAGAGGTCTCCGACATCTATGCGCGCAATTACGCCATCGACCGTTCGGGCGACTGGCATCTCCTGAAACTCCAGGAGGAGATGGGTGAGCTGACGCAGTCCTATCTCGACGCAACGGGGCGGTCGCGGCGCGGCGCCGGTGACAGTGCGCGGGCCGAGATGGCTCGCGAGATGGCCGATGTGCTGGGCATGCTTCTCCTGCTGGCGCGCGATGAGGGCATCGATCTCGACGCGGCCGTGCAGGAGAAATGGCTGAGCTGGCTCGAGCGCGAAGACGCCTGATGGCTTCCAGTGCGCCACAGATCATCGCCCGGTCGGGCATTTCGGCGCGGGTCGAAACGGATCCGGGCGCCGGCGGTCTCTTCCAGCTGGTCGTCCGGCGCGCCACCCTGGTCTCACGTCTGCCGTGTCGGGGGCATCGTCCGGATTCTGACGAGCCGGCCATTCTGCTGCAGGCCGCCATGCGCGAGACGGCTTTTTTCGACAAGTGCGATGACATTCTTGAATGGGCCGGGGAATTGTCGCTTGATCCCGGCGCGCCGGACGTGCTGGACGAGTTCCGGTCCTTCGATGCCGCACGGACCAGCTTGATCGAATTGATCGGGCAGGCGGCGTATGATGCCCTGCAACTGGAATTGGCCATGGGGCAGGCCATCAGTGCGGCCGCCTCGGCCCTGAATCGCAAAGACGACTGACATGCCCACCATCGTTCCCCGCACCAGCCTGATCGCCGCGCGCGGCCGCAACAACGTCATCGGCAGTGAAGGTGACCTGCCGTGGCGGCTGTCCAGCGATCTCAAACTCTTCAAGGCGCTGACACGCGGAAAGCCGGTCATCATGGGGCGCAAGACCTGGGAAAGCCTGCCGCGCAAACCGCTGCCGGGCCGGTTGAACATCGTGGTGACCCGCCAGGCCGGATACCGCGCCGAGGGCGCGCAGGTCGTCGGTGATCTCGGGGATGCCTTTGACGCGGCCTTCATGCAGGCCAATACCGACCAGGTCGACGAGATTTTCGTGATCGGTGGCGCGCAGATCTACGCGGCGACCATAGAACTGGCGGACCGGCTCTATCTGACGGAGGTTGATGCGGCCCCACCGGGCGAGGCGGAATTCCCGCATTTTGACGAAGCGGACTGGTCGGAACTGGGCCGGGAAGCCTATGATGCCGGCGAGGATGACGAACACGCTTTCGTCTTCCGGGCGTTGGAGCGTACCCCTGGATAATCAAAAGGGGGGACTCGCCTTCTGCGCATCCCTCCATCCGGCCCTTGAACCCGAGCACGCATCGTTTCATTTAAGACGGTGAACAGACGAGAGGATCGAACGCGATCATGTCCTGGAATGACAATAAAGGCGGCGGTCAGGGCCCTTGGGGCTCCGGCGGCGGCGGCAATGGTCAAAATCCCTGGGGCCAGCGCCCGCAGGGTGGTGGAGGCGGCGGCGGTCAGGAACCGCCCGATCTCGATGAGGTCGTTCGCCAGATGCAGCGCAATCTGCGCGGCATTTTCGGTGGCGGCGGCGGCAAGTCCGGCTCGGGCGGCAGCGGTGGAAGCGCATTCGGCTTCGGCCTGATCCTGCTGATCCTGGTCGCAGTCTGGTTCGCCATCCCGGGAAGCGGCTGGTACCAGGTGGGGCCGAACCAGAACGGTGTCGTTCTGCGTTTCGGTGAATACACCCGCACCACCAATCCGGGTCTGCACTTCAAACTGCCGACCCCGATCGAAACCGTACTCCTGCCGGAAGTCACGACGACCAATTCGATCACGATCGGCAATGGCCCGGAGGGCCAGATGCTGACGCGGGACGAGAACATCGTCGATCTCGACTTCGCCGTGCAGTGGCGTGTCGACCTGTCCTATCCCGACGGTGTCCGGGATTATCTCTTCAACGTGCGCCGTCCCGAAAACACGGTCCGCGCGGTTGCCGAGAGTGCGATGCGCGAAGTCATCGGTACGTCGGATCTCGAATTCATCATCACCGAGGGCCGCGGCGAGGTTTCGCAGCGTACCCGTGAGCTGGTCCAGGCCACGCTGAATGAATACGAGGCCGGTATCCAGATCCTCCAGATCAACCTGCAGACGGCCCAGCCGCCGGCCAGCGTGATCGAGTCCTTCCGCGATGTTGACGTCGCCGAACAGGATGCCGAGCGGGCCCGCCTGGAAGCCACCGCCCATGCCAACCGGGTCATCCCGGCGGCACGCGGTGTCGCTGCCCAGCTGACCCAGTCCGCCCAGGCCTATCGCGACTCCGTGATTGCCCAGGCCCAGGGTGATGCCGACCGTTTCGTGTCGATCTACGAGGAATATGCCCAGGCGCCGGAAGTGACGCGCCAGCGCATGTATCTGGAAACGATGGAACGCGTCTTCGCGCGCTCCGATCTCCTGGTGCTGGACGGTGAGGCCGGTGCCTTGCCCTACCTGCCGCTCAACGAGCTGGGCCAGTCCCGCAACCGTACGCAGGGAGGTCAGTAATGTTCAGAACCTTCGGAATCGTCATTCTGGCCATCGTGGTCTTCGTCGGCCTGCAGAGCATGTTCACCGTCAATGAACGCCAGCAGGCGCTGGTGCTGCAATTCGGTGAACCGGTCCGCTCGGTGAATGCACCGGCAGATCCGGATCCGGGCCTGCATTTCAAACTGCCCTTCGTCAACGAGGTGCTGATCTTCGACAAGCGCAATATCGAGTTCGATATGCAGCCGGAAGAGATCCAGGCCTCCGACCAGGTGCGCCTCGTTGTGGATGCTTTCCTGCGCTATCGCGTGGTGGATCCGCTGCGTTTCTACCAGACGGTCCGTGACGAGCAGGGCGCCCAGCTGCGTCTGCGTTCGATCATGGATGACAGCCTGCGCGGCGTCATCGCCTCAATCCCGTCCCAGGACGTTATCTCCGGCCAGCGTGCCGAGCTGATGGTCCGCGTCCAGACGGCCGTGGAAGAACAGGTCGCCAACCAGCAGCTGGGTATCGAGGTCATCGATGTCCGCATCCTGCGGGCCGACCTGCCGCAGCAGATCGCCGAACGCGTCTTCCAGCGCATGCGCTCCGAGCGTGAACAAGAAGCCGCACGTATCCGCGCTGAAGGCGAGCAGCAGGCCACTGAGATCCGGGCCGATGCCGATCGTGAAGCGACCATCATCCAGGCCGAGGCCCGCGCTGAATCCGAGCGCATCCGCGGTGAGGGTGATGCCCAGCGGAACGCGATCTATGCCGAGGCCTATGGCCGCGACCAGGATTTCTTCCAGTTCTACCGGACCATGCAGTCCTACGAGCTGGCGATCCAGGACGGCACGCCGATCGTGATCCCGCCGGACTCGGAATTCTTCGAGTATTTCAGCGGTCAGCGCGGCGAATAGCGTGATCCAGACGCTCCTGCTGGGACTGGGCATTGCTCTCGCAATCGAGGGCATTGCCTACGCCCTGGCTCCGAGCGGCATGAAATCCCTGATCGAGATGGTCAGGAACAGCAATGACGACCAGCTCCGTGCCGCGGGGCTGGTCGCTCTTCTTCTGGGGCTTGGTCTGGTTTGGCTTGCGACCCGCGGGTCTGCATGACAGCCACGTCATGCGATTGACGATCCCGTCAAGCCGGTTGCGGCCCCGGCCCGCGAGGCGTTACTTACTGGGGTAACGAATCCGAATGTCCAAACTTGTGTCGATACCCGTCATGCGCCGATTGATCGCCTTCCTGATTATTCTTGTCCTGCCGCTCGCAGCCCAGGCCCATCCGGCGCCGGACGGGTTTGCGGACCTCGCGGAACGCCTGTCTCCTGCCGTGGTCAATATCTCGGCCGCGCAGCGCCTGAATGGCGAGGACGGCCTGCCGGAATTCCCGGAGGGTTCTCCGCTGGAACGCTTCAACGATATTTTCGGCAATGCCCCGCAGATCGCGAACTCGCTCGGATCGGGTTTCATCATCGATTCAGCCGGCATCGTGGTGACCAATAATCACGTCATCGACGGCGCGGATGATGTCGAGGTCTCGCTGCCGGATGGCCGGGTGTTTCCTGCCGAAGTGATCGGCGTGGACCCGGTCACCGACCTGGCTGTACTGCGCATGGATGTCGATGAGGCGATGCCATCCGTGTCCTTCGGCGACAGTGACAGTGCGCGCGTGGGTGACTGGGTGATCGCGATCGGCAATCCCTTCGGTCTCGGCGGAACACTGACGGCGGGTGTCGTCTCGGCTCGCGGGCGTGATGCCGGCGGCCAGTATGACGACTACATCCAGACCGATGTGGCCATCAATACGGGCAATTCCGGTGGTCCGCTCTTCGACATGGACGGCAATGTGATCGGCGTGAACACACTGATCCTCTCGCCCACGGGCGCCAGTGTCGGCATTTCCCTGTCCATTCCCTCGAACATCGCTACGCGCGTGGTCGACCAGCTTGTCGAGTATGGCGAGACGCGCCGCGGTTGGCTTGGCGTGAGCGTCCAGGCCGTGACGGCCGAAATGGCCGAGGCGTCCGGGCTCGACACGCCCTATGGCGCAATCATTTCGCGCATCGAGGACGGCGGTCCTGCCGACGCGGCAGGCTTCCGCCTCGGCGATCTGGTGACCTCCTTCGGCGGCGAACGTGTCCGCAACAGCCGGACCTTCCCGCGCATGGTGGCCGAAACCGAGATCGGTGCCGAGGTCGAGATCGAGGTCATCCGCCGCGACCGTCCGGTCACGCTGACGGCTACGGTGGGTGAGCTGGAGCGTGATGGTGCAGACGCCGACACGCCCTCGAACTCCGGCGCTGTGATCACGCCTGACGCGGGGTCGACGAACGAGATCCTCGGGCTGACCCTGGGCGAGCTGACGCCGACCACGCGCCGTCGCTTCCGGGTCCATCCCGATGCTGAAGGTGTGCTGGTGACCGAGGTCGATGCGGGCAGTGATGCAGCCGGAAAGGTCCGTCCGGGTGATGTGATCGAACAGGTCGAATTCACCAATGTCGCCACGATCGAAGAGATCCGCGAGATCGTGGATGCGGCCGGTGGTTCCCCGGTTCGTCTCCAGCTCAATCGCGGCGGGCAATTCGTCCTGCAATCCGTCCGGCCGTGACCGATTGCCTGCTCATTGCGGGCCCGACCGCGGCAGGCAAGACAGCCCTGGCCCTAGCAGCTGCCCGGCAGCTCGACGGTGAAATCATCAATGCCGACTCGATGCAGGTCTATGAGGGCCTGCACCTGATCACGGCGCGACCCTCGGATGACGAGATTGCGCAGGCTCCGCATCATCTCTTCGGCAAGGTCGACCCTGCGACGCGCTTTTCTGTCGGCGAATGGACCGCCGCGGCGCTGCCGCTGATCGGGCAGATTAAGGACCGCGGCCGCACGCCGATCATCGTCGGCGGGACCGGGCTCTATTTTCTTGCGCTAACCAAGGGGCTCGCGCCGGTACCCGAAATCGATACGGCCAGCCGGGAACGGGCCGAGCGCCTGATCGCCGAACAGGGGCTGGACGGTTTGCGCCAGGAGGCCGAGAGGTTTGATCCTGGAGCGACAGCAAGGATCGAACCCGCCGACCGTCAGCGCCTTCAGCGCATTGTCGAGGTCGGCTACGCGACGGGCGAGGCGCTTTCGAGCTTCCACAAGGACACGCATCCGCTTCTTCCGGAAGGAAGCTGGCGCGGCATGGTGATCGAACCGGATCGTGAGGCGCTCTATGCGCGGATCGACCAGCGTTTCGACCTGATGCTAGACGCCGGGGCGCTCGAGGAAGTCGAGGCCTTCATGAGCCGCGATCTCGACCCGGATCTGCCTGCGATGAAGGCGCTGGGCGTGCCGCCGCTGATGGCTTTCCTGCGCGCAGAGATGTCTCGCGAAGAGGCGGTGGAATTGTCCAAGCGCGACAGCCGCCGCTATGCCAAACGCCAGCTCACCTGGTTCCGTAACCAGCATGCAGATTGGGACCGGATCCGGGATCTGGACGCCGCCGCCGCCCGGGCTGCGCTGGTTGATTTGCTTGCATCCTGAGCCGCAGGCGTGAATAGGGCGGTTTC
This sequence comes from uncultured Maricaulis sp., assembly GCA_965228215.1. GTDB lineage: Bacteria > Pseudomonadota > Alphaproteobacteria > Caulobacterales > Maricaulaceae > Maricaulis. The sequence goes on from OZ245800.1 coordinate 2,218,980, forward strand.
AGACCTGTCGCTGGACAGGCAGGCCGCGCCGCCGTCCTAATCGCGGCTTCAATCAGGGGTGATTCCCATCGTGACCAAATCCGACGACGAACCGCTCTACACCGCCGATATCGACCTGGCACCGATCCGCGATCTGCGCCTGGCCATTATCGGTTACGGCAATCACGGCCGGTCGCACGCCCTGTGCCTGCGCGACAGTGGTGCAAAGCAGATCCGCATTGCCCTGCGCGAGGGGTCGCGCTCGCGCGCAAAGGCCGAAGCGGATGGGTTCGACGTGGTCAGCCTGCCAGAGGCCGCGGCCTGGGCGGACGCGATCGCGCTGCTCGCCGCCGACGAGGCGCACCGGCAGATCTGGACCGAGGCCATCCTCCCGCATCGCAAACCGGGTCAGGCATTGATCCTGTGTCACGGCTTTTCCGTGCATTACGGTCTGATCGAGCCGCCGGCCGATGCCGACGTCATTCTTGCGGCGGCCAAGGGGCCGGGCGGGGCTGTGCGCCAGGAATTCGAGCAGGGTCGGGGTCTGATCGGCTATTGGGCGATCCACCGGGACGCGTCAGGCAGCGCCCGCGAGCTCGCCCTGGCGTATCTCGCCGGAATCGGCAGCGGCAATGTCGGCATTTTCCCGACCTCATTCCGCGAGGAGACCGTGTCCGACCTGTTCGGCGAGCAGGTCGTTCTCGTCGGCGGTCTCGTGGCCCTGGCCAAGGCAAGCTATGAACGCCTGACCGCTGCGGGCGTGTCGCCGCGCATGGCCTACATCGATTGTGTGCATGAAATCAAATACCTGGCTGATCTGATGCAGGCGCGCGGAATCGCCGGAATGTATGAGGCAATCTCCGACACGGCCGAGTTCGGCGCCCGTCAGATCGAGGACAGGATTGCGGGTCCTGAATTGCGTCGGGTGTTCGACGAGGCCATGGCCGATATCGAGAGCGACCGGTTCGCCCGCAAATGGGTCGAGACCTATGAGGCCGGCAATGCCATGGCCGCCGAGAGAGCCGTGGACAAGTCGCTGGAGATCGAAAAAACCGGTGAGGAATTGCGTCGCAGACTTTCCCCTGCCACGAAATAGCCAATAATCGGCACAATCTGATAGATAATGATGGATTCACAACTGCGCTGCGGGGGCGAGGAATGGCATTCAATCCAGTCAAGGAACGGCCTTACGGGGAACCCAAGGAAGTGGTGGCCCGCGTCTTCGAGGAAGTCGGCGGCATTCCCAAGGTTATGGAATTGCTGGATCTGAGCCGGACGCGCGTCTACGCGCTGGCAGATCCGGACTCATCCAACGAGATCTCCTATGCCCGCGTCGCCAAGCTCACCGATTCCGGTGCCAAGGCCGCGGCCCAGCACCTGGCATCCCTTGCCGGCGGTATTTTCCTGCCGATCGACAAGGCGGATGATTCCGACTGGCTGGTCCTGGCCGGTGAAGCGTCCAAGCGAAATGCCCGCAATATCGCTGCGCTGATGGATTCCCTGTCCGAAACCGCCCGGTCTCCGGGCGAGGTGGACCAGCAGGAAGCCCGCGACATCCTGAAGATTCGGGACGAGCAATTGGGCGTCCTGGCGCGCCAGCGGGCCAAGCTGGCCCTGATCGCCGCCGGTGAGGCGGTCGACGACAGCGGAAGCTGAATCGGCGGACGCAGTCTCTCACGATTGCGGACGGCCCGATCCCTGCTTAGTTAGAGGTGGTTGAACCACAACGGGCCAGCACCGGCATGAGCGGCATTCTCAATTTCATCCTGCGCATGGACGCAAAGGCAGTGCGGGCGGTCCTCGTCTCGCTGGCGCTCTTTGCAGCGCTTGGTGCGCTCTTTGTGTCGGGCAAGCTGGTGTTTGACGCCGAGCAGAGCGCCGTTGGTGCCTGGTTCGAATGGCTGTCCGACCAGTGGTTCGCACTGCCGCTGACCGTCGCGCTCTTCATCGCCCTGTCCTTCGTGGGCTTTCCGCAATTCGTCCTCATGGGTGCCGCGGTTGTGGCGTTCGGGCCGATTGTCGGATTTCTCTATGCTTGGCTCGGAACCCTGGCAGCAGCCAGCGTGCATTACTGGCTGGGTCTGCGGTTCGGCTCGGACATTGTCGCGCGTTACGGCGGGGAATGGGCCAACCGGATCTCCGATTTCATTGGCCGTAACGGCATGATGGCCTCGATCATCGTGCGCTTTGTGCCGTCCGGCCCCTTCATCGTCGTGAATATGGGTTTCGGTGTCACGCGGACTCCGTACTGGGCCTTCCTGATCGGCCTCGCCATCGGGGCTGCCTGCAAGATCGTCATCGTCAGCCTGGGCTGGCAGATCATCCTGGATTTCTTCAACAACCAGGACCCGATGGTGATCGCGATCCTGATCGCCGCGATGATCGCCTGGATCGGTCTGATGCTGCTCGCACGCCGCTGGCTGCGCCGCAATCGCGATGTTCCTGCCGCGGCAAATACACCGCCTGCCGATCCGTCCGAGGATTGAGCCGTCGGTTTATGTTAATTCTGGTGTGAGTTTGAGGCCCGCTGCCCCTTGCAATATGGCGCGGAGCATCGCACAAGAAAAATATCGTTGCATCGCGGCTTTGCCGCCACACCTCACGAATTTACGCGCCCATGCTCAATAGCCTCTTCGGTTTGCTTTCTGCGGATATCGCCATCGACCTCGGCACCGCTAACACTCTTGTCTATGTCAAGGGACGCGGTGTCGTCCTGAACGAACCCTCCGTGGTGGCCTACAAGGTCGACAAGGGACGCAAGCACGTCCAGGCCGTGGGTGCCGAAGCCAAGCTCATGCTGGGTAAGACGCCGGGCAATGTCGAAGCCATCCGCCCTATGCGCGACGGGGTGATCGCCGACTTCGATGTCGCCGAGGAAATGATCAAGCACTTCATCCAGAAAGTGCACAATCGCCGCGCCATGGTCAGCCCGCAGGTCGTTATCTGTGTACCGTCCGGCGCAACAGCCGTTGAACGTCGCGCGATCCATGAATCCGCGCTGGGCGCCGGTGCCCGCAAGGTCTTCCTGATCGATGAGCCGATGGCTGCTGCTGTCGGTGCCGGTCTGCCGATCGACGAACCGACCGGTTCCATGATCGTGGACATCGGTGGCGGTACAACCGAGGTTGCCGTGATGTCGCTCTCCGGCATCGTCTATTCGCGGTCCGTCCGCGTGGGCGGTGACAAGATGGACGAGGCGATCATCAACTATATCCGCCGTTCGGCGAACCTGCTGATCGGTGAAACGTCTGCTGAGCGGATCAAGAAGGAAATCGGCTCGGCCATGCCGCCGGTGAAGGGCGAGGGACTTTCACTGGATATCAAGGGTCGTGACCTGATGAATGGCGTGCCGCGTGAAATCGCGGTGACCGAGGCGATGATCGCCGACTCGCTCTCCGAGCCGGTCGAACAGATCGTCGAGGCGGTGAAACAGGCCCTTGAAGCGACGCCGCCGGAACTGGCCGCGGATATTGTCGACAAGGGTATCGTCCTGACGGGCGGTGGGGCTTTGCTGCGCAATCTCGATACGGAATTGCGCGAACGGACCGGACTTCCGGTCAGCCTGGCGGATGAGGCGCTGTCGTGCGTCGTGCTGGGCTGCGGCAAGGCAGTGGAGGATTTGAAGATCTGGCGGCCCATTCTTTCTGAGGCTGTCTGATCTGCATCCCTGCGCGAGTGGAGGAATAGCAGTTGGCGTCGCGTCGTTCAGGCCGGCACGAAGGTGAGGGCGGTGTTCGTTTTTCACGAACGCTGTTCATTGCCTTGCTGGTGCTTTCCGGCGCCCTGATTGCCTTTGATCGCCGCGAGACCCGTTCCCAGGCCTTCTCCGACTTCCATGCCGGTTTCAACGATATCGCTGCCCCTGTCCTTCGCCTGGCCGCAGCGCCGACTCTCTGGGTCCGCAATATCGGCCCGCGCTTCCGCTCGCAGGCCTCGCTGATCGAGGAAAATGAGGCGCTGCGCGAGCAATTGCGCAATACGCGCTACTGGGAAGACGTCGCCCGACGCCAGCGCGACCAGATCGAGATCTACGAGACCGCGCTGAACGTGGATTCCCTGGCGGCGCAAGACCGGATCGGCGCCTGGACGGTGGCGGATCCCAGCGGACCCTTTGTCCGGGCGCGCCTGATCGGCCGCGGCCGGGAGTCCGGTGTTGCTGACGGTTATCCGGTGATCAATCCCTACGGGCTTGTGGGCCGGGTTTACGAGACCGGGCGCCGCTCAGCGCGCGTTCTTCTCCTGACCGATCTCAACAGCCGCATTCCCGTGATGGCGGATCGCTCGAACGCGCGTGCGATCATGGTCGGCGACAATTCCGCTTATCCGCGCCTGGAATATATCGGTCGCCAGCCGGACATCGAGGCGGGCGACCGCATCGTCAGTTCCGGCGATGATGGCGTATTGCCGCGTGGCGTGCCGGTGGGAGAGGCCGTTCCGACACGCGATGGCGGCTGGCGGGTCCGGCTCTATTCCGACCAGGCCCCGGTGGATTTTGTCTGGGTCTGGCCTTACCAGTCCGTGATTGCCCCGGAGGATGAGACCCCCGGTACGCCGGACACCAACTCCCCGGACGCTCCGCCCGCTGACGACGCGGCCACTGATGCACCGGACCCGGCCAATGCCATCGCCGACAATGGTGCCGAGACCCAGCCCATCGATGACGGTGCGACGGAGGAGGACTCGCCATGAGGAAGCCGACGGAGAGACGCACGTCCTACTGGGCCGGTGTGACCTGTGTGATCACGGTCCTGCTTGCCCTGATCGTGCAGGCCTCCGAGATTGTCGAGGGCGTGAACGTGATCATGCCGGCCTGGCCGTTGATGGCGATTTTCCTCTGGTCCGGCCTGCGTCCGCATTTCATGCCGCCAATTGCGATCTTCGCTATCGGATTGCTGCAGGACCTGCTGGCGGATTCGCCCATGGGTATCTGGGCGCTGTCCTATCTGATCTCGATCGCCATTTTCCGCTTCCGCGGCGAGGACGGCATGCCGCGTGATCTGCCGCCGATCCTGCTGCGCTTTGCTGGTGCGCTGGCGGTGTCCCATATCATCGCCTTCGCCGTGGGCAGTCTTGCAGCCGGACAGCTGACGGACGGCCGCAGCTTGATGATCAAGGCGATTGCCACCATTCTCATGTTCCCGCTGGTCGCGTTTCTGGCCATGCGGCGCCGGCGCGGCAGCCGGTCGGGTTTCATCGGGGGGTGAGAGCGAGGTTGAATGCGCGCTGACCGCCAGGAACAGGAACTCAAATTCACCCGCCGGGCCCTGCTGTTGACCGCTGGCGGAGCCCTGGCCTTTCTGGGACTGGGTGCGCGTCTCTATTCGGTCCAGGTGCTGGAGACCGAGCGCTACAGCCTTCTGTCCGACGACAATCAGTTCAATTTCGCGCTCGTGCCGCCATCGCGCGGCCAGATCCTCGATCGGTTCGGGATCGCGCTGGCCGAGAACCGCGACAATTTCCGCGTCCTGATGATGCCGGACCGCGAAGGTGGTCTGGATTCCGCGCTCGACGACCTGTCCCGCTACATGCCCGTGACCGAGGCACAGCGCGCTCGGGCGCGGCGGAATGCGCGCCGAGCGCGCGCGAATGATGCGGTGGTGATCGCCAATGACCTGGACTGGTCGGCCTTTGCGACGATCAATCTTCACGCCGCGGACATGCCGGGTATTCGTCCGGACGTCGGTGAGGTGCGCTCCTATCCCTATGCCGGCGCCTTCGCGCATGTGATCGGTTATGTGCAGACGCCGAACCGGGATGATGTCGCCAATGAGAGCCGCACCGACCGGGATCTCCTGCTGTCACCGGGTTTCCGGATCGGCAAGACGGGTATCGAGGTGTCGCGCGAGCGGGATCTGCGCGGCACTGCCGGGGCCCTGAAACAGGAAGTCGACGCGTCGAACCGCGTCATCCGGGAAATCCCGGAACAATCCGTCCCGCCGCAATCAGGCCGGGACATTGTTTTGACCCTGGATACGGATATCCAGCGCTTCGCCCATGAACGCCTGGGCGAAGAAAGCGCGGCGGCGATCGTCATCGATGTGAATACCGGGGAATTGATCGCCCTGGCCTCGACGCCCAGCTTCGATCCCAATCTCTTCGTGGGCGGGATCTCGACGGCCGATTACCAGGCCCTGCAGCAGAATGATCACAATCCGCTCTATCACAAATGCGTCCAGGGCACGTATCCGCCCGGATCTACCTTCAAGTCGATCGTGGCGGCCGCCGCGCTGGAAGACGGTCTGATCGATCCGGACGAGACGATCGACTGCACCGGTTCGGTACGCCTTGGTCCGCGCGATTTTCACTGCTGGCGACCCCGCGGGCATGGCCTGGTCAACATGCACGACGCTTTGAAGACGTCGTGCGACGTCTATTTCTACGAGGTGGCGTCCCGGGTCGGGATCACGCGGATGGAAGAACTGGCCCGTCATTTCGGGCTGGGCGAGGAATTCCCCATCGGCATTGCCGGCATTGCCGACGGCAATGTCCCGTCGCCTCAATGGCTGCGGGCGCGTCACAACCTGCCCTGGACCATGGGCCACACCTACAATACGGGCATCGGACAGGGTTATCTGACGGCCTCGCCGCTCCAGTTGGCCGTGATGACGGCACGTCTCGCCTCCGGCCGGATGGTGACGCCGAGCCTCTTCCGCAATGCTATGGCAGCACCGCCACCGCGGATCGAGATCTCCGACGAATCCATGGCCCATGTGCGGAGTGGCATGCATGGGGTCGTGCATGAGCCGGGCGGAACGTCGTATGTGCTGGGCGGTCTCGGTATTGACGGCGTCGACATGGCCGGCAAGACCGGTACCGCGCAGGTCTATTCCATCTCTCGCGAGGAACGCGAGGCTGGTGTCCGTGACCAGGAAGACCTGCCCTGGCGCCTGCGCGATCACGGTCTCTTCGTGTGTTACGCGCCGTACGACAATCCGAAATATGCCTGCGTCGTCGTCGTCGAGCATGGCGGCGGATCGACCGCCGCCAAATTCCCGGCACGGGATATCCTGGCGCGCGTCGTGGCGCGTGATCCGTCTAGCCGGCCCGGCGTGTTCGCCGATCTCGGCCCCTCGTCCGGGGGGCGTGGCTGATGGCAGTTTTCCGCGAGAGTGTGCCCCGGGACCTGCCCGGCAAGATGATGGAGCTGAACTGGACGCTCGTCCTGCTTCTCTTCCTGCTCGGTGGTGCCGGAATTGCGATGCTTTACTCGCTCGGCGATGCCAGCTGGAATCCCTGGGCACTCAATCACACGATCCGCCTGGGTGTCGGGTTCGCGGGCATGTTCGTGATCGCGATGTTCCCGCCACGTTTCTGGATGGGTATGGCCTATCCCGCCTATCTCGGCGCGCTGATGCTACTTCTGCTGGTCGAGGTGATCGGGGTCAGTATCAACGGTGCCCAGCGCTGGATTGATCTCGGACCAATGCGCCTTCAACCCTCCGAGGTCATGAAGGTGGCGGTCGTGCTGGCCCTGGCGCGCTTCTATCACGATCTGTCATCCGAGAAGGTCACGACACCGGTCGGCTTGGCCGTTCCGCTGATCATGATCGGCGCTCCTGCCGCACTCATCATCGGCCAGCCCGACCTCGGCACGACATTGCTGCTCGTGGCGACCGGAATGATGGTGATCTTCGTGGCCGGACTGAGCTGGTGGTTCATCCTCGTGGTTGGCGGGCTGAGCCTGATCGCCGCGATCGCGATCGGGATATACGGGCTGGAGAATATCCTGGCCGATTATCAGATGGACCGGGTCCGCGCCTTCATGGACCCGGATTTCGATCCGCTGGGGATCAATTACCACCCCAACCAGGCGGCCATCACGCTGGGATCCGGCGGCCTGACTGGCAAGGGATTCCTCGAGGGAACGCAGTCAAAGCTGGGCTTCCTGCCGGAAATGCAGACCGACTACATCTTCACGGCGCTTGGCGAGGAATTCGGCTTCGTCGGCGGCATGGCCGTGCTGGCCGTGAATGCTCTGATCATGGCCCAGGCGGTCGGTATCGCGCTGAGCTGCAAGAGCACTTTCCTGCGCCTGCTGGTAATGGGATTGACCGCGACCTACGCTCTCTACGTCTTCATCAATATCGGCATGGTCTCGCGCCTTCTGCCGGTCGTGGGCGTCCCCTTGCCGCTCATTTCGTATGGCGGGACCGTGGTGCTTTCAGTCCTCGCGGCCTTCGGCCTGATCCTGGGTGCGCACATCCACCGCAATGCAGAACCTCCGCGCGGTGTCGGCCTGCTCGGCTGACCAGCATTCACTGAACTGTCAAGCTTGACCCTGCATGCCGAGTGCGGAAATGTGCGCGCCGATAAGCAACAGGCTGGCCGCTTCCGGCCGGCAGAGGGGAGACTTCCATGGCGGCAGCACCTGCACCGGGTGAACACGCGCATTGGTCATCGCGATTTGCATTCATTATGGCTGCGGTGGGTTCCGCAGTCGGCCTCGGCAATCTCTGGCGTTTCCCGTTCCAGACGGGTGAAAACGGCGGTTCGGCCTTCGTGCTGATCTATATCGCCTGTGTCGCCCTGATCGCCTTCCCGGTCCTGATGGCCGAATTCACGATCGGTCGACGGGCCCAGAAATCTGCCGTCTCCTCGACGCGCGATCTGGCCATCGAAGCCAAGAAATCCGGCAAATGGTCCTTCGTGGGCTGGGTCTGCATGGCCGGTGGTTTCCTGGTTCTCACCACTTATTCGGTGATCGCGGGCCAGGTCATGGCCATGTCCGGTGCCGGTTTCATGGGCGGCTTTGCCACCGATGCCGGTGCGAACATGTATTACGGCACATCGAGCTGGGGCATTTTCTGGCAGGGCCTCTTCATGGCTCTGACCTGCTGGATCGTTTCCCGCGGCCTCAAGGGTGGTATCGAGCGTGTTGTCACGATCCTCATGCCGCTCTTCTTCGTGATGCTGGCCGCCCTGACGGTTTTCGCCGTGATCCGCGGTTTCTCCGACGGTTCGACGGTACAGGCTTTCACCTATCTCTTCACGCCGGACTTCTCCGTCGTTGACGGTGGCACGATGGTCTCCGCGCTTGGCCAGGCCTTCTTCTCGGTTGGCGTCGCCTCGGCGATCATGATCACCTACGGCTCCTATCTGACGAAGGACACGAATATCGGTTCCTCGGCAGGCCTGATCTCCACGGCTGATACCGCTGTGGCGCTGATCGCCGGTTTCATGATTTTCCCGATCGTGTTCTCGGCAGGCGTTGATCCGGCTGCAGGCATGTCGCTGATCTTCGACACGCTGCCGGCACTCTTTGGTTCCATGCCAGCGGGTAATCTGATCGGTGGTGCCTTCTTCTTCCTGGCCTTCATCGCGGCTCTGACCTCATCGATCTCGCTGCTGGAAGCCACGGTGGCCTTCTTCGACGAGCATTCGAATTTCGGTCGTACGCAGATCGCCTGGATGCTGGGTGGTATCGCCTTCCTGATCGGTGCAGGCTCGGTCTATTCCTCCGATTTCGGCGGCAATTTCCTGGACGTCCTGTCCGGCGAGATCCTGCTGCCCTTCGGTGGTTTCCTGGTGGCTCTGTTCACCGGCTGGGTCCTGCCCAAGACCATCCTGCGTGAAGAGCTCTCGCATGCGTCCGGACGCATGTTCGGCTTCTTCCACTTCATGATCCGCTGGGTAATCCCGTTCGTGGTTGGCCTGGTGGTCGTGCTGGGTCTGGATGCCCGTTTCAACAACGGCATCCTGAATTCCTCGCTCGGCCTCGGCTAGCCAAACTCTTCGGCAAAGGCATCGGTGGCGCGGACTAGCGCGTCAACGATGCCCGGCTCGCCGGCGGCATGGCCGGCATCCGACACCATCTGGAGCCTCGCTCGCGGCCATTCCCGGGCGAGGCTCCATGCTGTCTGGGGCGGGGTAATGACGTCGTAGCGGCCCTGCACGATCACACCCGGCAATTGATTGAAGCGCGAGGCTTCCTCAAGCAGGACACCGTCGCGTTCCAGGAAGGCCCGGTGCTGGAAGTAATGCGTCTCCAGCCGGGCGAGGGCGTCGGCCCGCATCGGGTCGGCATTGGGCCCGCCCGGATCGCCGGCAAGGCTGATCAGCGAGCTTTCCCAGCGGGCCCAGGCGAGCGCATCCGGCCGACGCTTGATGATGTCGGCTTCCTGCAGGCGGTCGTAATAGGCCTTGATGATGTCTTCGCGCTCCTGCGCGTTCAGCGGGCTGATGAACCGGTCCCAGGCGTCCGGGAAGAGGCGGTTGGCGCCACCCTTGTAGAACCAGTCGAGCTCGTCCTGCGTGGCCAGGAAAATACCGCGCAGGATCAGGCCCAGGCAGCGATCCGCGTGCTGGCTCGCATAAGCCAGGCCGAGTGTCGCACCCCAGGAGCCGCCGAAGATCAGCCAGCGATCAATACCCAGAGCCTCGCGGATGCGCTCGATATCCTCGATCAGGTGCTGCGTCGTATTGGCCTCCAGCGAGGCATGCGGCGTCGACCGGCCGCAACCGCGCTGATCGAACAGGATGATGCGATAGCGCTGGGGGTCAAAAAACCGCCGCAAGGCAGGAGAGGATCCACCGCCCGGACCGCCATGCAGGGTGAGTATCGGCAGGCCGTCGGGACGGCCGCACTGTTCCAGGTAAAGCTCGTGTCCATCACCGACGGAAAGCCGCGAGGATTTGAACGGCCGGACCGGCGGATAGAGAAGTCGGCGAGAAAATCCTGCGTCCATGTGACCGTCTGCTGTTAGTGGCGCGTAAAGACAATAAACAATAGCCTATTGCTCATTATCCCTCTATCCTGATGATATTGGGGATCAGCATTCTTGGGACCTGTCGGTTAATGCGCACTTTTGCACGTGTGTTCGTCGCTATATGCGCTTGCAGCATGGCTGCAGCCTGCGCCAGCGCGCCCATCTCCATGACAGGCAATTCCCTGGTCAGTATTGGCAGCACGCCCGAAACCAGCCGCTGGCAGGCGGCTCTCCATTCAGCCTCCGATCGTCTCGCCGATACGTTTGTATCGCGGGGCTGGAGCTCGGCTTCCAACGCGATGGGATCGGCCCGCCGCTGGGTCGGACGCCTGGCCGGTCGCGAGGACGAGGAACAGGTGCCGGCCGATCCGGTTGAGACCTATCTGACCATGCATACCGACGAGACGGTTCCGCCCGAGCAGCACATGCAGCACGTGCGTGCCGATCTGGAAGAAGCCATCGCGCTGTCACGTGATGTCGATTTCGCCGCCCGGGAATTGATCCTGTCCGGCAATAATTATTCTCGCAGTTCGCTGGCGCGCGATATCGAGACCGTCGAAGCCGCCATCGGCCATACGCGCCAGGCGCTGACCGTGTTCGATGTGGCGATCGAAGAATTGTCCGATGATCTCGACGAGCAGCAGATTGCGCTGCTGCGCGAACGCCATGCCGAGCTCGATGCCCGTTCCTCCCAGCTGAGCGACCGCGCCGACGACATCGCCGACATGCGCTGGGACGAACGTTTCCTGCTGCACGGATGATCTCTCCAGACAGTGTCAAAGGCTTCCTTCATCCCGAGGAGGGTGAAGCGCTTGCGGGGCTTGCCCGTGAGGCTGTCCGCCTGGGCCCGGTGCTGGAGATCGGCACATATTGCGGCAAGTCGGCACTCTATCTCGGCCCGGCGGTCCGCGAGGGCGGGGGTGTTCTCTACACGCTCGATCACCATCGCGGGTCCGAGGAGCATCAGCCGGGCGAGGAGTATCACGATCCGGATCTGTTCGACGCTGAGCTGAATGCAGTCGAGACCCTGCCGAGCCTGCGCCGGACCCTCTTCCGCGCCGGACTGGAAGACGTGGTGATCCCAGTGGTGGGAAAGTCCGCCACGATCGCCGCGAACTGGTCCACGCCGCTGGGCATGGTGTTCATCGATGGCGGTCATTCCATGGAGGCGGCGCTCGCCGACTACCAGGGCTGGGCGAGTCGGGTGGTGGCTGGTGGCATTCTGGCCATCCATGATGTGTTTCCCGACCCCGCCGATGGCGGCCGGCCGCCCTACGAGATCTGGAAACTCGCGGCTGCCTCGGGTCTGTTCGAACCGGTCAGGCGTGTAGAGACGCTGGAAATCCTGCGTCGCCTGCCCTGACATCCCGTTCGGGAACAAAATTCCGCACCAGCAGGCGCGATCCCGGGCTCAGCCCGTCCAGGGCGTCGGCGGCGAGGACGAGCGCACCCGCGGTCCAGCTCGGACGTTCATAGGGCCAGACGACGTTTTCCTCGAACTGCCACCCCATCCAGTAACCGCCCTCGTCGGCCGCCAGGGGTGACAGGCCGGTGAGAAGATCCCGAGCCTGGTTCTGCTTGCCGGCCGCGAGACAGGCCAGGGCGAGCTCGGCCGTCTCCGCCGCCGTCACCCAGGGCTCGTCGGCGACGCACCGGCAGCCGAGACCGGCTTCTACGAATTCATTCCAGCGGGCGTAGAGCCGGGCGCGCCCCGCCTCGGGGGACAGCACCCCCGCAAGCACCGGATAATACCAGTCCATCGCATAGCGGCGGCGGTCGATTCCGGTGCGGTCGAAACGGGCATCATTCTCGCGCAGGCAGGCGCCGAGCGCGCGACGGGCCGACACCCAGTCCTCATCCGGCTTGTCCAGCAGGCGAGCGCCGAGAATGGCGCATTCCAGCGCCTTGTAGAGACTGGCATTGCCGGCGCGCAGCGAGTCCATCGCCAGCATGTCCTCGCCGTGATCCGCCAGTTTCCACACGATGTCGCCGTGCGGTGTCTGGTGGGCGAGGACGAAAGCCATCGCAGACTCGATCATCGGCCAGTAACGCGGCAGGCGTTCCAGCCGGCGCAGGGCCAGCAGGCTCCGCAATACGGTGACGGCGACATAACCGGTGAAGTTCGTGTCGCGTGCGGTTTCGGGCGTGCCCGGGACGAGGTGGCGATTATCGGCATCCAGCGGCACCGAAGCCCCCAGATCGCCGGTCCAGCTGCCATCGACATTCTGCCGGTCGACAAGCGCATCGAGCGCTGCAAGACAGGCGGTCTCGCGGCCGGCGATTGCCAGACCCATCGCGCTCTCGCCGTGATTCCAGGCATCCCAAATGCCGGCCTCGATCCAGGGAATACTCCCGTCGGCGCGCTGCAGCGCCTCGACATGATCGGCACAGGCCCGGATGTCGACGATCTCGCTCATCTAGCCTGTCTTCCTGAAATACATGACGATCGACTTGCCCATGACCGGATTGAGCATCCATTCCAGCGCCCGGGTCAGCCAGGGGCGTTGCAGGAGATCCCATTCCAGGAATTTCCGGTAGAGGCGCACGCGGCGGCTCTCATCCTTGCGGGACCAAAGGGCGCACTGGAGCCACCAATAGGGGCTGTGCAGGCTGTGGGCCCAGTGCCGCAGGAAACGCCGGAAACCCTGTTTTTCAACAGCCTGGCGCAATTGGCGGGATTTGAAGATCCGGACATGGCCGCCGGGCGTGTTGTGATACTCGGTCGACAGCGCCCAGCAGATCCGTTCAGGCCAGTAGCGCGGCACCGAAGCGATAAAGAGCCCGCCCGGTTTCAGGATGCGCGAGATCTCTTCGAGAACGGCATCGGGATCGGGCACGTGTTCGAGCACTTCCGAACAGATGATCCGGTCAAAACTATCGTCGGGGAAGGGCAGTTTCGCGGCATCGCCGGCCAGGACCACCGCGCTGCGCTCGTCGGAGGCCGGTTCCGGCGGCGGCAGGTCGAAAAACCCGTCCAGGGCCGCTTTCACTTCGCCATGGGACAGGTCCAGCCCGACGACGTTGAGCGGGGTTTCATGCCAGTAGAGGGCGTGCATGTGGCGCCCGCGCCCGCAGCCCAGATCCAGCACGCGCTGCCCGTCCTGCAGGTCGATGTCTTCAAGTCGGACGGTCAGCATCAGCCCGGCACTCCGCGTTCGGCGAGGGCCTCGGTGTAGAGGCGTGTGGCGGCCAGTGCATGGGCCGACCAGTTGAACTCCCGGCGCGCCCGTTCCGCGCCCTTGCGGCCCAGTTCCGTCGCCAGGTCGGGCTGATCGAGCAGGCGGGCAATATTCTGTCCCAGAGCCTCGCCATCGCCGGCTGGCGACACAAGGCCCGCATCGCCAACGACTTCGGGCAGGGCACCGCCGTCGGAGGATGCAACAGCGGCACCGCAGGCCATCGCCTCGGCGGCCGGGAAGCCGAAACCCTCGAACCGGGCCGGGCAGACCACGATATTGGCGCGGCGATAGAGGTTTGTGATCTCGTCCCGGCTGAGATCCGCGCTGGTCGTGACGCGGTCGGTCAGGCCCTTGGCGGCAATGGCGGCCTTGGCCGGGCCGTCGCGCAGGCGTCCGATAATGTGCAGGCGCGCCTCGGGGCGCGCGGCGGCGACGCGGGCGAGCGCATCGATCAATACGTCCAGCCCCTTGATGGCAGCGTCGGCACTGGCGGTCGTCACCAGCAGGCCCGGTTCGCGCTTGATCTCCGGATCGGGATAAAAGGCGGCGTGGTCGATGCCGTTGAAGGCGATGCGGACACGCTCGGGATCGGTGCCGTAATGCATTTCATGGCTGGTACGTGCCGCATCGGACACGGCGAGCATGCGCGTCATACGGCGCGAAGTGCGCGCCTGCATGTTCACGAAACGATACCAGCGCCGGGTCAGGAGTTTCTCCCACCACTTGCCCGGTGCCGCGAGCGCGTATTCGCGATCGATGGCGATCGGATGGTGCAGCGTGGTGATGACGGGCAGTTTCCGGTCGATGCGCAGGAAAGGCGTCGCCAGGGTCTGGTTGTCGTGCAGCACGTCGAACCGCCCGGCATTGCGCTCGACGAAGTGTTCGAGCCGGCGCGCGAACGCGTAGAGCTCGCCGAAGGCACCTGAATTGTGGGCCAGCCATTCGGACAGGTCTGCCCACGAGGCCAGATGGCGCCAGCGCAGAGCAAGGAAGGCATTGTCCTCGGCAAACAGGTCCAGCGACGGCAATTCCACCAGTTCGATACCGTCATCCAGCACCGGATAGGGCGGTCCGGAGACCACCGTCACCTCGTGGCCGAGATCGCGCAGACCCCGTGTGAGCTCCCGGATATAGACTCCCTGGCCGCCGACATGGGGATGCGAACGATAGCCGCTGACAAGCACGCGCAGCGGCCGGACCGTCTCGGGGGGCGAGCCCGTATCGTCCGTGCCGTGCCGGGTATCATTAAGCGCAATCGTGCGGTCCATGGGGAGGGGGTCCAATGCCGTCTGAAGCGTCGGGACCCTATAGAAGTGAACACTGTTCGCCAACTCCTCTCTGCCTTTCCCAAAGCAGCAACACAGGCTATGGGCAGCAGGCAGGACCGAGGGACATGACGAACGCTGCTTTCCGCTTTTCCGCCTATTACAGCGCCTTCTATCTGACGCTGGGCGCCTTCCTGCCGTATTTCCCGATCTGGCTGGAAGGGCGCGGCTTCTCGCCTGAATGGATCGGGCTGATCGCGGCCGCCGGTCTGGCGGGGAGAACCCTGGTGTCTCCGCTGGGCGCGCGCTGGGCGGAAGCCTCCAGCGAGCAGCGGCGGCCCATCCTGGTCTTCGCGATCATCTCGCTCTCGGTCTTCTCCCTGCATGCCCTGCAGATGCCGGCCGTAATCCTGACCGTGTTGGCCTTCATCGCCGGTGCGGCCTTCTACGGTCAGATCCCGCTGATCGACAGTTTCGCGCTCAACGAGGCGCGCCATGAGCGTTTAAATTTCGGGCCGGTCCGCGCGTTCGGTTCGGTCACCTTCATCATCGCCAATTTCGCCGCGGGGGCGCTTATCGACCGCTATGGCAGCGAGAGCGTGATCGCGTGGATCATTCTCGGCTGCGGACTGACCGGGCTGTGGGCGGCGCTGCTACCATCGGGCAAGCGGGATCCAAGTCCGGCTGAAACGCGGAATGGCTGGGTCGAGCTCGGCCGTTTCGTCATGGGGCCGTTCGGCCTTGTCCTCCTCGCCTCGACGATGATCCAGGGTGCGCACGCTTTCTACTATGTGTTCTCGGCAGCCTCGTGGAGCGCGCAGGGATATTCCAAACTCCTGATCGGCGGGCTCTGGTCGATCGGAGTCGCGATCGAGGTCGCCTTCCTCTGGATGTCCGGACGCGGTTTGCTGGCCCGGCTCTCGCCCGGCATGCTGCTCGCCCTGGGCGGCGGGGCCTCGATCCTGCGCTGGGGGCTGACCGCGCTTTCGCCGCCGCTGTGGGGTCTGGTCCTGCTCCAGACCCTGCACGCCCTCACCTTCGCGGCGACCTATATCGGTTTCCTGCGTTACGTGACCCGCCATATCCCCGATCATCAATCCACAACGGCGCAGGCGATCAATTCGGCGCTGTCCGGCGGTGTCGTGCTGGCAGCGGCTTCGGCAATATCGGGCTATCTCTATGATATTGCTGGTGCTGTCGGCTTCGCCGCGATGATTGTTCCGGCGGGAATAGGATTAGTTGCCGCAATTCAGCATTGGCGCGTTTCCGGGCTCCCGACTCGCGAAGAAATCGACTAGGGTCGTGCGCATGAGGGGTTCGAGTAAGCGGAATCAGGCGCGTGCCGAAGTGGTTGTCCGCGAAGACGGCGGCAAGACCATTGTCGAGGCACATGGCGACTGGACGATCGACACGATCGGCCGGACCGATGCCGCCTTGCGCCGCGTCGAGGAAACCTGCGAGCCCGGCAATATCGTCATCGACCTGGACGCGCTTGGTCGGATCGACACGTCGGGCGCCTATCTCCTGGGCCGGCTGACGCGCCGGTGTGGTGAGCCGGATGGTGAATTTCATTTCCTGGGCCATCACCCGACGGCACAGCGACTGATCGCCGAAGTCCGCCGCCGTACGGCCGCCTGTCCGCCCGTCAAGGAAGCCAGCTACGGCTTCATGGGCGCGATGGCGCGCGTGGGTGCCGGTCTGGAAGCCGCCTGGCTGGAAGCGGTCGACACTTTCGCCTTTTTCGGGCGCACGCTGACCACGGGCATGCGCACTTTCGTGCAGCCCTGGCGTTTCCGGCTGACCCCGACCGTCTGGGCGATGGAAGAGGTCGGCGTGAATGCCTTGCCGATCATCTCGGTCCTGTCGTTCTTCATCGGCGCCGTGGTGGCCTATATGGGCGCCAGCCTGCTGCAGACCGTAGGATTCTCGGTTTTCACCGTCGATCTCATCGGTGTGACCGTGCTGCGCGAATTCGGCGTGCTGATCATGGCGATCATGCTGGCCGGCCGGTCGGACTCCGCCTTCACCGCCTCGATCGGCGCGATGAAGATGCAGCAGGAGATCGATGCCATGCGCGTGCTCGGCCTCGACCCGTTCGAGGCCCTGGTCATTCCGCGTGTCATTGCCTGCGTGCTGATGGCGCCCCTTCTGACCTTCGGCGCGATGATCGCGGGCGTGTTCGGCGGTATGCTGGTCGCCTGGACCTCACAGGACATCTCTCCAACGCTGTTCATCGCGCGCTTCAACGAGGTCATTCCGCTGCAGCATTTCTGGGTCGGCATGTCCAAGGCGCCGGTTTTCGGCCTGACCGTAGCCATTATCGGCTGCCGCCAGGGCATGCAGGTCTCCGGCGACGTGGAATCCCTCGGTCGGCGCGTGACGGCCTCGGTCGTGCAGTCGATCTTCGCGGTCATCGTGCTCGAGGCAGCCTTTGCCATGATGTATCTGGAGCTGGGCATATGAGTGACGACGTCCTCATCTCGGTGCGCGGTCTCAAGACAGCCTTTGGTCCGCACGTCATCCATGAGCATCTGGACCTGGATATCCGGCGCGGCGAAATCCTGGGCCTTGTGGGCGGCTCGGGCACGGGCAAGACCGTGCTGATGAATACGATCCTGGGTCTGAAAGAGCCGGATGGCGGGGATATCCATCTCAATGGCCGGCGCTTCTCGCAGATGAATACTGCCGAGCGCCGCCACGTGAATGCGCGCTGGGGCGTCCTGTTCCAGAACGGTGCCCTGTTCACCTCGCTGACCGTTGCGGAAAACGTCATGGCGCCGCTTCGGGAACATGTCGACATGTCCGTCGAGCTCATGGAAGAGATCGCGGGGATGAAGATCGGTCTGGCCGGTCTGGATCCGAGCGCGGCCGACAAATTCCCGTCCGAACTGTCCGGCGGTATGCGCAAGCGTGCAGCGCTGGCCCGGGCGCTGGCACTGGATCCGGAAATCCTCTTTCTCGACGAACCCACGGCCGGTCTCGATCCGATCGGCGCGGCGGCCTTTGATTCCCTGATCCTGGAATTGTCCAAGGCGCTGGGCCTGACTGTGCTCATGATCACACACGATCTCGACAGTCTGCACGCAATTTGCGACCGCGTGGCGGTTCTGGCCGACAAACGGGTTGAGGCCGTGGCCCCGATCGAACACCTTATGCGCAATCCGCATCCATGGATTCAGGAGTATTTCCATGGACCTCGCGCCCGCGCGGCATTGCGGAACTAGGAGAGCTAGACGATGGAAACCAAGGCACATCACGCGCTTGTCGGTCTCTTCGCCATGATCCTCGTGGCGGCGGGCGGCTTCTTCGCGCTCTGGCTGTCCAAAGTCTCGTTCGACCAGGAATACGCCCAGTACGACATCGTCTTCGATGGTCCGGTGCGGGGTTTGCGGGAATCCGCGGAGGTCCGGTTCAACGGGATCCAGGTCGGCGAGGTCACCGATCTCGGTCTTGATGAGCAGAGCAGGGTGATCGCGCGCATCAATGTGCTGGCGCAGACTCCGGTGCGGATCGACTCCTTCGCCCAGCTGGAACCGCAGGGTCTGACGGGCCTGTCCTACATCCTTATCTCGGGCGGCACGCCCGAAGCGCAGCGCCTCTTCAGCCCGCCCGGCCGCCCGCCGCCCCGCATCTTCGCGCGTCGTGCACAGCTTGAAGACCTCTTCCAGGGAGGGGAGGACGTGCTGGAAGCTGCCCAGATCGCGCTCTTCAGACTGTCCGAATTGCTGAGTGAGCAGAATGTCGAGGAAGTGTCCGGGACGCTGGAAAATCTCAACGCCATCACCGCGCGCCTTCGCGAGGAAGACGAGCTCATCACCGAATTGCGCGGCGCGATCGGCAATATCGACGCGGCCGCAACGCAGATCTCGGATGCTGCCGTCTCGCTGCAAACCTTCAGCGACAATGCCAATACATTCCTGATCAATGACCTGACGCCGGCGATCAACGAAACCACGCTGGCCGCCATGGCCGTCAACCAGGCCGCCGTTGATACCGATGTCCTGATCCGCGGCATCGCGCCGCCGCTGCAGAGCTTCACCAATGAGGGACTGGATGACCTGACCCTGGCCATGGGTGACCTGCGGCGCGTGATCGCTTCGCTCGAACGCATCGTCGCGGAAGTCGAGAATGATCCCGGCGGTTTCATCGCCGGCGATCCGCCTGAACGTGTGGAGGTACCGCAATGACCCGCTTTTCCTGGATCAAACCGGTCCTCATCGCCGGTTCGGCACTGACCCTGTCCGGCTGCGTCAACCTCCTGCCGGAGACCGTGCCGTCGGCGATCTATCGTCTGTCGACACCTGAGGCCGTGGAGCGCGATGCCGGGGCCGAGCTGACACTTGTCCAGGTCGATCCGCCGCATGCCCCGCGCGCCCTGTCGGGCACGGATATCGCCATTCTCATGGATGGCCGCCACATCGCCTTCATGAGCGGTGCGCAATGGATCGCACCTGCACCCCGCGTCATGCAGACGCTGATGATCGACGCGATGAATGCGCACTACGGTGTGGTGTTGCCCGCGCGGCCGGAAGACGGTGCCCGCGTAGACTATGAATTGCGCACTGAATTGCGCGAATTCGAAGCGGCCTATCTCAACGGAATGGACAGTGCTCCCACGGTCAGGGTGCGGATTTCTGCACGCCTGATCGATGAGCGTGCGCGCGACATCGCAGCGACGCAGGAATTCACCGCCGAGGTGCGTGCCGGCGAGAACCGCCAGCGTGCAATCATCGATGCGTTTGACCGGGCCGCCGGCCAGGCGACGCGCGACATGGCTGCTTGGGTAGCGGAGACGACAGCGGACTAGGCGTCCTCGTCGTCTTCCCTTAGCCGCTTGCGGGATCTGCCGGTATCATCACCGTCATCCTCGGGCATCGAGGCCAGCAATTCCTTCCAGCGCCAGCCCGGATCACTGGGACGTTGGCCACCGCGTTCCGGGAAGCCCACGGAGCTTTCCGCGCGCGGCTGGGTCTTGCGGGCCTTGTCGCCCAGGGGGGCGCTCATCTCGTCATCCTCGACGTTTTCCGGTGCCGTGGCTTCCGGCTCCTCCTGGACGGTCTCCTCGCGGCGCTGTCGACGCGGCAGGGGTGAGGGGACTTCATTGAGGCCCAGATCGGGCGTTCGCCGTCCGCCGGCGACCGATCCCATGTGCAGCATGAAATCGCTCAGCAATTCGTAATTCTGCCTGATGCGGGCCTGGAAAGCGGCGTCGATCTCCTGTGCCTCCTCGGCAGCGGCCAGAGCCGCGGCGTTGAGCCCCTCGAGACCGCGACGCAGCGCGTCGGCGGCTTCCTGGGCCCGTTCGCGGGCCATCAGCGGCATCTCGCCCAGGCGTTCCGTCATCGTGTCGATATGACGTTCGATTGTCTGGGTTTCGGCGCGGGCCGAGGCGAGTACGGCTTCGAGCCGGCGGCGCACGGATTCGGCCGCATCATCGGCGACCTGGGAGGCGCGGGCTGTCAGTTTCTCGGCATCCTTGAGACGGGTCTCGAAAGCTTCGTCGGAGCGACGGGCGGCCTCGAATGCGGCTTCATTGGTGCGCTCCACCTTATCCGCGACGAGTTCGGCCTGGTTCTCGATAGCCGTGATGGCGGCATCTGAAATTGTCCGGGCCTCCTGCGCCGCGGCGACCAGGCGAGCCAGAGCGGCCTCGTGTTCCTGGGCAGCGTGCTCGGTTTCCTCGCGCACATGGCCGGCCAGGCCGCGGGCCTGGTCGATGGCCGAGTCGACGGCGGTCTTGAAGGCTTCCGCGCCGGTCGAGGTGGCGTCATTGATGGCGTCAGCGCCGTCGCGGGCTGTCGTAGCCATTACGTCCAGTTCAGCGCGATGGAAATCGAGTGCCGCGGCGATCTTTTCCTGCTCCTGGCGCAGCGCCTCGCCCGCCTCGCCGAGACGGCGGCGATGCTTGTGATAGGCCGCATCCAGGGTTTCGGCGCGATCCTTGAGATCATCGGACAGCTCTCGCAGACCGGCTGTGCGTTCATTGATACTGCCGGCAACAATCTCGCCCTTGTCGGCGATGACCTGTCCGGCGTCCGCAAGACTGTCGACGCTCTCGCGCAGGCGGCGCTCGCTGTCATTGGCCTGGCTGGCGGCAAGCTCCGCAGCGGCCGCGACCATTTTGGACTGGTCGGAAATGGCAGCCGCGATGAGGGCGGCCTTGTCGTCGAGGGATTCCGATACCTCGCTCAGGCGCAGGCGTTCCTTGCGCAAATCCTTGAGCATGGTCTCGGTGCGCGATTGGGCGTCACCAGCAGATTGTTCGAGGGCATCGGCATGGTGAGCGATGACTTCTTCCATCGCGGCCAGGCGCGCTAGGGCGCTTTCCAGCGAGGCATTGATCCGTTCGACCTCACCGGTAATGGCCGTGGAGAGGGTCTGGACCGCCTGGCTGCTCGACGCGGTGGGCGTGGACAGGTGCTGGACCGCGAGGTCGACACGGGCGGCATACCAGGCATTGCGGGCCAGGGCGCGCGCGTGAAGGCCGACGATCACGAAGAGCAGGGCGGGCGTGAAGGTGAGAACCGCATGTCCGGCAAGACGGGCCGGGCTCAGCTGCATCATGGCCTGGAGCGATTCGCCGTACAGCGCCCACGAGTAGACCAGGGTTGCGGCGACCCACAGCATCGCGGCCACATTACCCCAGAATACCCACCAGAATCCGGCCTTGGCACCACGCGGATCAGGTTCGGGCTTGCCGTATCCGCCGCGCGATTCTCCGGAGAGCGGCGCTTCGGTTTCGGGGGTCAGGGCGCGTCCTGCATTATCTCCGGCGAGTTCCATGTCCGCCAAAGAGATTGTTTTTTCATCGGTATTAGAGGTCATCTGTCGCTCGATCGGCCGGTTTGCGGCTCCTTGAGGCTGCTGACGGGGTGAGCCGGCAGCCCGAAGAGTCGTGACTAGCATACAGAATACGCGCTGTGAGCCGGGTCGGACACAGATAATCTATGCATGGTCAGGATTTAGGGCCTGATCCTGAGAAAAAATGTGGATTAGCTGTCGATCGGCTTGTTCAGATCCAGCAGGGTCGGCGTGTCCTGGATCTGCAGCAGCGATGCCGGCGAAGCGCAATCACCCTCAGCCTCGATCAGATAGGTAAAACCCTCCGTCTCGGCGGGCGTGAAATAGATCGCGGCAGGCTGGAAGGAGGCGGCATCAGCCGTGGCACAACCCTGAGCGGGCGTGAACTCGATGCCCGCAAGGGAGAATGCCATCACGGCAAGCCATTCGATGATCGTGGTCAGAAACTGAACCATTTTTCCCTCGCACAGTCCTCGCGACTGTCTTCCATGCGCATGATCTGTATGATGCCTTGAGCGTGTAAACTCAATTCACGAAGCGCTTGAACCGCGTGAAATCTTTGTAAGAATAAGGCCAAAAGCGGGCGAATTCGCGCGCCAGGGGAATTTGATGCCAACCGCACCGCGCGCTGATCGTTATGATTGCCTGGACACGCTCCGAGGCGTCGCCGTGCTCGGCATTCTCATGGCCAATGTCCAGATGTTCGCCATGGTCTGGGTCGCGGCCGACGTGCCGGTCGCCCAGATGGATTTCACCTCGGCGGGCAATCGTTTCGTCTGGTGGTTCACGCAAACCTTCTTCGCGCTGAACTTTGTCACGATATTCTCGGCCATGTTCGGTGCCGGCATCGTGCTGATGCTGGGTGAGGGCGAGGCCTCGCACCAGCGGCATTTCCGGCGCATGGCCTGGTTGCTCTTCTTCGGCATGCTGCACGCCTATGTCTTCTGGTTCGGCGACCTTCTGGTGCCCTACGCCCTGTCAGGCATGGTGATCGTCGCAGCGCGGCGCATGAGCGTGGCCGGACTGACGGGGCTCGGGCTGGGCCTGATCGCCTTTACCGGCCTGTTGTGGATCGGCGGCATGGCGGTCGGCGGATTGTCCGGCGATGTGATGACACTGGCCGAGATCATGGGGCAGGGACCGCAGGAAGTGGTGCGCGCCACGGCGCTCTACCAGGCCGGATTCATGGACCGGCTGCTCTACAATTTCGGCCTCGCCCTGCAGTCACAGCTCTTGCAGCTGGTGATGTTCAGCGGCCGGATCGTCGGCGTGATGATGCTGGGCATGGCGGCCTACAAGTCCGGCTTCCTGACCTCCAAATGGTCGGTGAAACACTATCTCCAGGCGGGCGGAGCGGCGCTTGTCATCGGTCTCCTGCTGAATGGCTGGGGCGCGCTGGCCGCCATGCAGAGCGAATTCGCGCCGTCCCACGCTGTGGGCTGGGTCGCCGCGCAATATATCGGCAGTCTGCTGGTGTCCTTCGGCTATGCTGCCGGCGTGATGATCATCTGCAAGAAGGCTTGGCTGGCGCCCGTACGGCGTGCCCTGTCGGCGGTGGGCCGCATGGCCTTCACGAATTATCTCACGCAGACCGTGATCCTGACCCTGATCTTCGTCGGCACGCCCGGGCTGGGATTGTTTGGCCAGGTCGAGCGCGTGCCGCAGGTCGGCATTGTGCTGGTGATCTGGGCGCTGCAACTGACCTGGTCGCAATTGTGGCTGGCCCGTTTCCACTACGGACCGTTCGAATGGGCCTGGCGCTCGCTGACCTATGGCCAGACACAACCCTTCCGCAGGACAGGCGCTGACTGACTATTCGGCGTCCGGCTGGTTTTCCGGCGCGGCCTGTTCGAAGGCGGGAAGTGCGCGTGCCGCTGCGTCCGCCGCCACCAGGACGGGGCAGTTGGACAGGTCCGCACCCCAGCGACGCGCATTGTACATTTGCGGCACGAGATAGATCTCCGCCATGCCGGCCTGCTCGCCGAAGAGGAAATCTGTCTTGCGCTCGTGCTGGGCCACGAGGGTTTCAAGCGATTCCAGCCCGGATCCGATCCAGCGCTGGGACCAGGCCTTCATGCCTTCCGGACCCTGGCCGAGGTCTCCTGCCACGGCCTTGAGCACGCGCAGATTCTGGATCGGGTGAATGTCGCAGGCGATCACCGAGGCCCAGCCGCGGACCAGGCAGCGATCCGCTGCGCTCTCCGGCAGAAGGGCAGGCTCGGGCCAGGTCTCGTCGATCCATTCCAGGATGGCCGGCGATTGCACAAGACGGTCCTCGCCGGCTTCCAGCACCGGAACCAGGCCCTGCGGCTGGATGGCCTTCCAGGCGTCACCGTGCTGTTCGCCATCCTTCAGATTGATCGAGACCTGCTCATAGTTCACGCCCTTCATGTTCATCGCGATGCGCAGGCGATAGGCGGCGCTGGAACGCCAGTATCCGTAGAGTTTCGGGGTCATGCCGGTCTCCCTTGGAGCGGATCTAGAGGATGTCGAATTCGAGCGTAGGCAGGCCGTCGATCTCGGCCTTCACGCGGTCCTTGCGCTGCAGCGGGCCGACACCGGCAGGCGTACCGGTGAAGACCAGGTCGCCGGGTTTCAGCGTGAAATAGCGGGCGAGCTCGGACAGGACTGCGCGCGGTGGCAGGATCATCTCCGACAGATCGCCGGATTGCCGGCGCACACCGTTGACCCGCAGCGAGATTGCTCCGCGCTCCGGAACCGGGCCGAAGCGCAGCGGGCCGCACACGGCGGAATTCTCGAAGGCCTTGCCGATTTCCCAGGGCGCGCCCTTTTCCTTCATGCGCGCCTGCAGGTCGCGCCGGGTCAGGTCGACACCGACCCCGGCGCCCAGCACCGCACCGCCATCGCCCAGGGCGAGCACGAGTTCGACCTCGTGATGGAAATCCTGTGTCTCGGCCGGGTACCGCACGCGGTTCGATGTAGTCACCGCATCGGCGGGCTTCATGAAGAAGATCGCTTCGGCAGCGGCGCCCATCTCCTTCGCGTGATCGGCGTAGTTGCGGCCGATACAGAAAACGCGGCGAACCGGGAAATGGCGCGGATCATCTTCGATCGGCAGGCGGCTGAGAGGCGGGACGGGAATGATATCGGTCATGCCGCCTCGATAGCGCGAGCTGGACCGCCGGGTCGAGAGCAAAATCGCGATCTGTGGCAGTCCCCGCGTTGGCATGACACAATTTGCCGCCGAGCGGATTCGCTGAAGCGGGGGTTTCCATGCAGCTTGATGATTATCTGCCCTATCGACTGGCGGTGGCGTCCAATCGGGTCAGCCGAATGGTGGCCCGCGCCTATCACGCCCGTTTCGGTCTCACGATCTGGGAATGGCGCGTGATTGCCGTGCTTGGCGAGGGCCGGCCGCGCACGGCCCAGGCGCTGTGCGACGCCGCCGCGATGGACAAGGTCCAGGTCAGCCGGGCCGTCAAGGCGCTCGTGGAACGGGGTCTGATCTCGCGAACCCGGCGCGAGGCGGACCGGCGCTCCGCCCTGCTCGAGCTGACGGCCGACGGCCGGGATGTGTATGAGGACGTCTCACAGGTCGCTCTGTCGGCCGAGCTCTCGCTGCTCGACGGGATGGATGCTCAGGAGATCGAGCGTTTCCTTGATGTGCTCGGCCGTCTCCAGCGCCGGGCACAGACCATGCTCGACGGCTAGCGTGCCGGCGGTTCGAACCGCCGCAGCCGGGTTTCGAGCTGATGCACGATGCGTCCGGAGGCGAGCATGGCCAGTACGGTCGCCAGCGCGAAGAGATAGACGCCGGGCAGGGGCGTCGCGCCGAATACCATGTTGCCTCGGAAGCTGAACACGATCAGCGCGATGACCAGGACATCGGCCATCGACCATTTGCCCAGGGTTTCAAGCACGCGCAGCCGCGCCCGCGTGGGCTGGATGCGCCGGTTGAATTGCAGCCGCCACATCCAGATGAGTTTTGTGCCGGGAAAAAATACCGAGAAGCCGAGGATCACCGCGGCGAGAAAATAGTCCTGGGCCTGCCAGAGCGCGATGCCGAAGCTGAGGATGGAATGCTCGTCTCGCCAGAAGGCGAAATGCGTGGTTTCAAGCGCCGGCAGTATCAGGCCGAGTGGAAGGAGACAGCTGGAAAGCAGAAGCAGGCCGGTCGTCAGCTGGCCGGCCTTCTGATCTGCCAGAGCGAGCCCGCGCGGTGAGGGTCCGGTATGCGCCATGAGCTCTGGCTAGAACCTAAACCCGGCGAAAACGGGGCAGGGGTCAGGGCAGCTCGTACTGACCACCCGATATTCTTCGGCTTCACGTTATCCGATCCATTTGCTGTCGGCACAGGCCTGGGCATGCCTGCACTTTTGAATGTTCCGAAACACATCCTGTCCTGGACTGTAGTTGCGTAAGGCTCCCGCTATCGCAAACCGCGCGAAATATTAACCAGCTTCCGTCATGCTTTCTTAGTTCTGCTTTTCGGCAGGACTTGACCAATTTTCGCGGGAAACACGGGACACACACCGCGACGCATTCCAGGGGAGCGCTGCATGCGCACTTTTCCGATCTTCGCTTCAAGCCTTCTGGCTTGCCTGTCGCTTTTCTGCGCACAGGCCTATGCCCAGGAGATGATGACCGAAACGGGTGAAGTGCAGGCGCGAAGTTTCGCGGATGTCCTCGGCGACGCCAAGTCCAACATGATGCGAGATCCGCAAGTCGCTCTGGACTTTATCGAAGAGGCTGAAATCCTCGTGGAGAGTGGCGCCGGCCCGGACGACAGGAACATGGCACTGGCCGAAATTGGTTGGCTGCGCTCGGAAGCACTCACTCGCTCAGGTTATCCCATGCGGGCACGTCCCGTCGCGCAAGCTGCGCTCGCACGTTTCGACGCGGACGCGCCCCGTAACAAGCTCTATGCCGACATTCTTGTTTCGCTTGGCCGGACCAATAAATTTGCCGGTGAATATGGATTGGCGCTGGAAAACTTCCTGCAGGCTTACGAGGCGTTCCAGGCCATTGGCGAGACGCGCAGCGAATCCATCGTCCTGCAGGCGATCGCTTCAATGTATCGGGATGCACATCAGTACGACCGGGCGATCCAGTACTATCAGGACGCCATGGAGCGCCACCAGGGCGATGCCGCGCTGGATCTGTCGGCGCATAATAACGTCGGCAATGTCTATCGCGAGCTGCGGCAGTATGAGGATGCACTGTCCAGCTTCCGCAGCGCGCTGGCGGTCGCCGTGCAAATCGACAGTTCGATGCTCCAGGCCCGGATTCTCAACAATATCGCGTTCCTGCATGTCGATTTCGGAGATTTCGACGCGGCCGATCAATCACTCGACCAGGCCTTCGCGCTCGTGGAGTCCGATGCAACCGACTGGACCCGCTATTTCTGGGGCGTCCGGGCCGCAGCCGCTTACGGGCGTGGGGATTTTTCTGCGGCGCGTGATGCAATAGGACGTGCCTTTGACGGCGTTTCGCCGCGCGAAACGACTCAACACTTCACCGAGTATCACGAGGTTGCGGCGAATATCTATCAGGCGGTCGGTGCGTTCGACCTGGCCGTTCCGCATCTCCAGGCCTTCAAGCGGCTTGATGATGAAGCACGCGCTCTTGCAGCCAACGCCAACTCGACGCTGATGACAGCACAATTCGATTTCGCGGAACAAAATCTCCAGATCGAGCAATTGCGGGCAGCTGGACTTGAACAGGCTCTGGCGCTTGCGGACACCCGCGCGAGGCAGCGACTGATCATTTCGGGCGCTATCGGAGGGTTGCTGGTCCTCGCTCTCGCCGGCAGCTGGCTCTACTACCGGGCTCAGCGACTCCGCCAGAAGGCGCTTGAGCGCACGCTCTATGAAGACCCCCAGACCGGTTTGCCGACACGCCAGGCCGCCATCCGCTGCTATGACAGGGCACTAACGATGCCCAGCGACAAGATCGTGGTTTCGATCGCGTTCGGAATCGAGCGTTACAAGGACCTGGAAGCAGCATTGGGTTTCGCGAAGCTTGCCGAGATCAAACAGGCACTTGCTTCGCGCCTTCAGGATCAGGCTGATCCTGAGATGATCGCCAATCTTGGATCCGGGATGATGGGGATGATTCTCCGAACGGATAGCATCGTCGATGTGTTCGATTTGCTCGAGCAGATCCGCTCTGATCTGGCCAAGCCGGTGAATATCGGGGAGTTGGAAATCGACCTGGCTTTGACAGCCGGCGTCGCCGGGGGGGCGAGCGGAGACTTTGCCGTCAAGAACGCGATCGTTGCCATCGAACAGGCGCGCGATGAATTCCTGCCGCACAAAGTATTCGATGAGGCACGCTTTGCGGGTCAGGCCAGAAATCTCACTCTGATGAGCCGGATGATCAAGGCAACTGAGAACGGCGACATGTCGCTGCACTATCAGCCGAAACTTCATCTGCCGTCCGGCGAGTATCGCGCGGCGGAAGCTCTGGTCCGCTGGACCGATCCGGAGCGCGGTTACATCACGCCAGAGACTTTCATCGAACTCGCGGAAGAGACCGGACACATCCGCGAATTCACGCTCTGGTCCATTCAGCGGATGGTGAGTGACCAGCGCGATTTGATTGAGGCGGGCCATACGATCCAGATCGCGGTCAATATCTCCGGTGCCCTGATCTCTGACGACTCCTTTGCAGATCGCGCCCTGCTGCTTGCAGATCAGGCTGACGGCAAGGTGTGTTTCGAAATCACCGAAACAGCGGCCATGCGGAACCCGGATGTGGCCCTGGCCAATCTCCAGCGTTGGCGCGAAGCCGGCATCAAACTGGCGATCGACGACTACGGAACTGGTCTTTCCTCATTGGCCTACCTGCGGAGCCTCCCCAGTCACGAGCTCAAGCTGGATCGAGCTTTTGTGCAAAACGTTGCCAAGTCTCAACGCGATCGCATGCTCGTTCGATCGACGGCTGACCTCGCCCATGCACTTGGCCTGGAAATGACGGCAGAAGGGGTTGAGAGCGAGGCAGGTCTCGCCGTCCTCAAGATGTTCGGTTGTGACTGGGCCCAGGGATTCGTGCTGTCGAAGGCCGTGGAGGTGGGGCGGCTTGCTCGTTTCCTCGATGAGAACAATGGCCGACACACGATCGCGGGAGACGAGATTCCGTCGCGCCGGTTCGGGAACTAATTCAATCCAGGATCTGAAGTCTAGCCTGCCCGTGCGGGTACCGCTGACGGGCTTGTCGCGTCAGCTGGCAGCCTGGTGAACGTCGCCGGGGTCGGTGCCGTCATGGCGGGCGATCATCTCGTTGAGAGCTTCCAGCTGGACCGGCTTGCCGAGGCAGTCATTCATGCCGGCTTCGATGTAGCGCAGGCGGTCGTCGGCGAGGGCGCTGGCGGTCAGGGCGATGATCGGAATGTCGTGATTGAGTTCCGACGTCTGGCGAATGCGACGTGTCGTTTCCAGCCCGTCGAGTTCGGGCATGTGGATGTCCATCAGAATCAGGTCGAAACGCTGTGCGTCGGCCAGTTCCAGCGCAGCCCAGCCGTCAGCGGCTGTCGTCACCTCGTGGCCGGCGTGCTGAAGCAGTGTGCTGGCAACGGTGCGATTGATGGCCTGATCGTCGACCAGCAGGATCTGGCGCGCGCCCGTTTTTGCGCCGGACTTGCGACGCGAGCGGGTTTCCGCGGCGGCAACGCGCGGTGCGCGGATCGAGAACCAAAAGACCGAGCCTTCCCCGAGCCGGCTGTCGACGCCCATCTCGCCGTCCATCAGCTCGACCAGTTCCTGGCTGATGGCCAGGCCGAGACCTGACCCGCCATAGCGACGCGTGGTCCCGGCATCGGCTTGGGAAAAGCGGTCGAAGATCTGTGCCTGTGCCTCTTCGCTCAGCCCGATACCGGTGTCCGAGATCCGGAAGATCAATTCATCGGTCTCTGCATCACCCGGTTCGGCGGAAATGATGATCCGTCCCGTCTCGGTGAATTTCACGGCATTGCCGACCAGATTCCACAACACCTGGCGCAGACGCACCGGATCGGCGGTTACGGCGGGTGGCAGATCGGCATGGATGTCGAGATCCATTTCGACCTTGCCATCCACCGTCTTGGACCTGAAGAGGTCGAGCACTTCGCGGCAGGTCTCACGCACATCCACCGTGTCCGGGTGGATGGAAACGCCGCCCTGTTCCAGCTTGGACAGGTCGAGAATGTCGTCGAGCACGGCGATCAGGGTCTGTGCCGAGGAATGCACGATATCGAGATGTTCCCCATCGAGGCGGCGGTCCGGCGATTTACGTGCCAGGTCCACCAGGCCCAGAACGCCATTCATGGGCGTGCGGATCTCGTGGCTCATATTCGCGAGGAAGGCCGATTTGGCGCGTTCCGCAGCCTGGGCCTCCTCCAGCATGCGTTGGGCGGCGCGGGCGAAGCCGATCGTGCAGGTCAGACCCATCAGCATGGTCGTGCACATCAGGATCAGCGAGGCGACCCGAGTGGCCCCTTCCGGATAGGGGGTCGGACTGATTGCGCCGATCGAGTGCAAGGCGAAAAGACTGGTGAAGGCCAGCGCTGTCAGGACGCCATAGATCATCGCCGAACGCACGGACAGGAAATAGCCGGCAGCGATCGGCGTGATGATCAGGAGCGGGGAGACGTAACCGTTCAGCCCGCCATTGCTGACCGATGCAGCCGTGGCCATGAAGATCGCCATGCTGATGAAGAGATGGCCACAGAGGCGGTAATAGCGGCCGGAATGCGCAATCAGTCCCAGCAGGAAAAACCCGCTCGCCGCGATGACGCCAACGGTTTTCGCCGGAGTCCATCCGGGCAGGATGAAGCTGACAACAGCCAGATAGCTGGCAAGGATAGCGCCGAAGGCGAGGCAGGTGCGGCCAAGCACGCGTCCTCGCGCATTACCAGGCTGGGTGTGATCACTGATCATACGGCCGGTCTCCGGACCTGCCGCGCAGATGCGGCAGACCCGGATTTATCCAGCAAAAACCTATCGATTTTCTAAAGGGACCAATCAGCGCTCTTCCACCTGGGCGCGGCCAACCGTACCCATGTCCGAGCCGAACCAGATCTCGCCTGTAGCGGCGAGGTATTGCATGTGCCGGATCACGCCTCCGCCCGACGGGACGGCGGTGACGGAGAAGAAGCTCTCCGTGCTGGGATCGAAGCCCACGAAATAGTTCGGATCGACGCCGGTCTCGACGAACCAGATACGGTCCTGTCCGTCGGCGATCAGCGCGTAGGGGCGGGAATTCTCGCCCGACGGCATCGGCCATTCGGTGATGCTTCCATCGGTGGGGTCGTAGACGCCCAGATAGCCGTCGGCGTAGTCGCCATACCAGATCCGTCCGTCCGAGGTGATGTCCATGCGGCGCGGACGCGTGGTCTCGCGCGGCAATTCAATCTCGGTCAGGGCCATGGTTTCAGGATCGACCATCGCCAGGCGATTGGTCCCGAACAGCACCGACCAGATACGCCCGTCCGGCGCGATGCGGATGCCGTAGGGGCGCGAGCGCTCGGTCTCGACGGGAATGATCTGAAGCGAACGGTCGGCGAGAGTCAGCTTGCCGATAGAATTGGCCCGCTGGCTGGTGAACCAGATGTCGCCATTGCCGTCGAAGATCTGCGTGTGCGGATCGGCGGCGGTGTCGCGCGGCGTATCGATGATCTCGAATGTGCCGCTCTCAACGTCATAACGTCCGATATGCGCGTCGCGATTGCCCGCATACCAGACATCACCCGTCTCATCGACGATGAGATTGTGCGGCCCGGCGCCTTCGCGCAGGTCGATGCGCTCCATCTCGCCTGTGCCGACATCGAGCCGGGCGATGTAGGAATTCACCTGGCCGACAAACCACACGGTCTGACCGTCCAGCGTATAGGGGTCGCGCGGGCGGCCTTCCCACGGCACCGGCCATTCCCGGATATCGACGGTCGTCACGGCATTCCCGGAGGTTTCGGCGGCCTCCTGCGTGGTGTCCGCCATCGCGGTTTCGGCCGTATCGGCGGAGGTCGATGCCGGGCTTTCGACCGGCATTTCCGTACCCGCAGCGGCGCTTGTGTCCGGCATCTCGGTCTCGGCGGAACAGGCGGCCAGCAGTCCGGCGAGGCCGGCCAGTCCGATCATTGAGCGCGTCATGTGAAGTCTCCCCAACTCATTCGCGAAGACGCTATCAAGACCGGCGCACCCTGCCAAATCGGCCATCGAAGGCCGCCGGGCCGTCCTGCGTCCGTGAACCATCGGTTTACCCTGCGGCCAGTTTCCGGGATCCGGGCGTGTGTCTTAAGGCCCGCGTTAATACCGCGCGGGTATGACAGGGCCATGTTTGCTGAAGCCCTGCCATCGCGCTCGCCGCTGTTCGACGCCGATCATCTTGCCCGCTATACGGGCGGTGATACGGATCTGCAGACGGAATTGCTCACACTGATGTGCGAGCAGGCGGACCGTTGCCTCTCAATGATGCAGCACGCGACCGATCGCACGACCTGGCGGGCAGCAACCCATACGCTCAAGGGATCCGCACGGGGTGTCGGCGCGTTTGCGTTGGCTGATGTTTGCGAGGATGCCGAGGAAATGCCGCCTTCCGCCTGGGAAGGCGCGCGGCTGGCGATCGCGGGCAAGTTTGCCGCGACACGCGAGGTCCTGCCGGGCCTGGCCTAGTTCTTCAAGACCTAGCGGGTCTTGTCCCACACCGTGAATTCATAGGCGATCGAACGTTCCACGAGCTCGCGCCAGACCGGTTCGGCGATGTCGACGGACAGACCGACTCGTTCCGCCTCGGTCTTCACCTTGCTCAGCACGTCATTGATGCGCCACTCATCCCGCACGACGTCCCGCGACGGCTTGATGCGGGCAGCCGCTTCCATGTAGCGGGCACGCTCGGCAATCAGGGCCACCAGTTCACGATCCAGCGCGTCGACGCCCTCGCGCACCTGCGCCATGGTCTGGCAGGTTTCCGGCGGCGTGATGGCAGGCTGGGTCGCAGTGGTCATGGCAGCTTCCGTCGTGTGATGAACACGCCCCTTATAGGCGGTCTGCAGCCGGAAACCCAAGCGGCCAGCTGTCACACGTGCGGCTCCGGTCGCGAAGTGTGTATCGACGTGAGCGCGGCGCACGTTATGGTGCCGGCAGGAAACAGGGAGAGTCGAGATGAGCCAGGCGATGACGCTTTACGGAGATCGGCGCAGCGGAAACTGCCTGAAGGTGAAGTGGACCGCGGATCGACTGGGCCTCGCTTATGACTGGGTGGATATCGACGTGATCTCCGGCCAGACCCGGACCGAGGAATTCCTGGCCATCAACCCGGCCGGACAAGTTCCGTGCCTGGTTCGCGAGGACGGTCGTGTCCTGGCCCAGTCCAACGCGATCATCCTGCATCTGGGGCGTGATACCGACCTCATCCCGGCGGATGATTTCGATCGTTCCAAAATGCTCGAATGGATGTTCTGGGAGCAGTACAGCCACGAACCCTATATCGCTGTCCGCCGTTTCCAGAAGGCCTATCGCGGCCTGCCGGACGAGGAGATTGATCCAGGTCTGCTGGCCAAGGGCCGACGGGCGCTGGGGGTGATGGAAATGCGCCTCCTGTCACGCGACTTCATCGTCGACAACAAGCTGACCCTCGCCGACATCTCGCTGGTCGCCTACACGCGCGTGGCCGATGAGGGCGGGTTCGATCTCGATGAATTCCTGAATGTCCGCGGCTGGATTGCCCGCGTGGAGCAGGAATTGGAACTCGATTTCGATGAGGGCCGGATCTTCCAGCAGGCCTGATCCCGGCTGGCGCCGGATCTCTGACTAGCGGCCCAGCTCGCGCATGGCCTGGTCGACACCGTCCAGCGTCAGCGGGAACATGCGCTGGGGCCCGATAATGTCCTGGATGAGCCGGGTCGAGTAGGAATACTCCCACCATTTCTCTGGCTGCGGATTGAGCCAGATCAGATGCGGCCAGGTATCCACGAGCCGTTGGATCCAGACAGCGCCGGCCTCGTCGTTCCAGTGTTCCACCGATCCGCCCGGATGGGTAATCTCGTAGGGCGCCATGGCGGCGTCGCCGACGATGATGACCTTCCAGTCATGCGGGTATTTGTGCATGAGGTCGAAGGTGGGAATGGTTTCCATCTTGCGGCGCAGATTGGACTTCCACAAGCCTTCATACGGGCAATTGTGGAAGTAGAAATATTCGAGATTCTTGAATGTGCTGCGGGCGGCCGAAAACAGGTCCTCGCACATCTGCACATAGGGATCCATCGAACCGCCGACATCGAACAGGGCGAGCACTTTGATGGCATTGCGCCGCTCCGGACGCATGATCACGTCGAGCCAGCCCTGCTTGGCGGTGGCATCAATCGTACCGCCGAGATCGAGCTCCTCCTGGGCGCCGTCACGGGCGAATTTGCGCAGGCGGCGGAGGGCGACTTTCAGATTGCGCGTGCCCAGTTCGCGATCACCGTCGAGATCCTTGTAGCGGCGCTGTTCCCAAACCTTGGTCGCGCGCTTGTGCTGGCTCTGTCCGCCGATCCGCACGCCGGCCGGATTATAGCCTGAGTGGCCATACGGGCTGGTGCCGCCCGTGCCGATCCATTTGGATCCGCCTTCATGGCGTTTTTCCTGCTCGGCCAGGCGCTGTTTCAGCGTCTCCATCAATTCCTCGAAGGGCAGGGCCTTGAGTTTTTCCATCTCTTCGGGCGTGAGCAGGCGCTGCATCATGGCCTGCAGCCATTCCTCGGGGATTTCCTCGGTCTCGAACAGGGCTCCCAGCGTCTCCACACCCTTGAAGACATGGGCGAAGACCTTGTCGAACTTGTCGAAATCCTTCTCGTCCTTGACCAGGGCGGCGCGGCTGACCGAGTAGAAATGACCGATGTCGGGCGCGATCACGCCCTTGTCCAGCGCTTCGAGAAGCGTGAGGTATTCCCGTGTCGTCACAGGGATTTTCGCGGCCCGGAGCTCGGTGAAGAAATGGTGCAGCATGGATCAGAGAATAACGCGCTTTGGCAGGCTGTCGACGCTGTGGCGCGGCGCGGGTTCACCGGCTTGTGAAACGGGCAGGGGCGACAGGACAGGCTGATACGTCCAAGCTGGAGGCAGACAGGGAGGACGATATGACACGAATGGCAGTCTGCCTGGCGGGCCTGTTGGTCACCGCACCGCTGCACGCTCAGACCGATGAGTCGTGGGGCGATGCGCCCGGCAGCGAGTTTCGCGCCGAATTCCAGTCCGATGACGCCCGGGCCTATGATTTCTGGATCGGCGAGTGGCGCTCGAACTGGCGCCCGCGCGAGGAAGACGGGCTGGACCATGTCGAGACGGGCAATCAGCTTCGCCAGCATGTCTTCACCATTCTTGGCGGCAAGGCGCTGGTCGAATTTGCAGAACCCTTCGAGCTTGATCGCAGCGTGGCCGCCGGACGCGGGTTCTCGATCCGCTATCTCGATAGCGAGACGGGTGGCTGGATCATGGCCCAGCACTGGCCCGGGCCTGGCTGGGACGGGGTCGCCTTCATGGACCAGTTGATGGGCGATGTGCATCACGGCCGGGTTCAGGTCTATTCCCATGACGCGTCGCAATCCACGCCGGAACAGGCCAGCATCCGGCGCTACACGTTTTCGGACATCACGGCCGAGCGTTTCCGCTGGGATGGAGCCAATACGGTCGATGGCGGCGCCAGCTGGTCGACCTGGCAGGTCGTGGATTTCCACCGACTCGGCGCCGACGCCACCCAGACTGATCGCGGCCAGGCCTGGCCCGGTCATCATGACGGTTTGCTCTGTCCGGACGAGGCGCACCGGGCGATGGACGGCATGCTCGGCTCGTGGCGATCCGAATTCATCCCGGAAGGCGGCTCGCCCATTCCCGGTGAATTCCATGCTGGCCTGATGCTGGAAGGATGTGGCATCGGCGCCATTTCGCGCATCGGATCGACGGAGTATTTCCTGAGCTGGGCCTGGTCGCCCACGCTTGGGCTGTGGGTGCAGATGACGCTGTCGGATCGTCCGGGTGAACGGCATCGCTACGCCATTTCGCAGACCGGAGGCGAGGGCACCGTCTTTCTCCACGCGCCGGGAAGCACGATTTCATCGACGACCGGGAATTACTATTCGGCGCTGGGGACGGCCGCCTCGCAATCTCGCAGTCGTCAGATCATCGAGACCATGCAGCCGGACCTGATCGAGATCCGGATGCAGGGCCGTGCGGACGCCGACAGCGAGTGGGCCAATGCCGGCCTTCTGAGACTGCAGCGCGACTAGGACTGCGGCGGATCGAGATCCTGGCCGATGGCGATGCATACGCCCGAAGGGTCGAGGATGGAGAATTCGCGGTAATTCCACGGTTTGTCCTCGAGCGCGCCGTTCGGGTGCACGCAGCCGATTGCCTGCGCCTCGGCATGGATCGTCTCGATATCATCGACATCGATCCGGCAGGAGGTCCATTCGCAGACCTCTTTCCGGTCGGTTCCAAACAGATGGATTTCCGCCTCGTCGCGATGGGCACCGCCGTAACTTTGCGGGCCTTGCCAGGCCCAGGTCTTGAATCCAAGCCGTTCGTAAAAGGCCAGGCTCGCCGCCACATCAAGCGACGGCAGGACCGGTATGGCTTTCAGCATCTTGCTCATGGCGCTCCTCCGTGGTGAACCACAGTCTGGACCTGTGGCATCGACCAGCAAAGTCACGTCGCCGCGATGGCGTCCAGTGCGTCGATATCCGTCTTCATCAGCGCGTCGCTGGCCTCGCGGATCCTCTCGACCGGCCAGTCCCACCAGGCGAGGTCGAGCAGGCGTTCGATGATATCGTCCGGAAGGCGTTTGCGGATTTCCTTCGCGGGATTGCCCCCGACGATGGAATAGGGGGCCACATCCGATGTCACCACGGACTTGGCCGCGATGATCGCGCCATGTCCGATCGTTACGCCGGGCATGATCGTCGCATCCCAGCCGATCCAGACATCATGACCGACATTTATCCCGCCCTTGTTGGGCCAGGGGCCCGGATCGGGCTCGCCCCAGCAGCCGAATATCGGAAAGGGGTAGGACGACAGGCGGTCGGCGAAATGATTGCCGCCATTGAGAACAAAGCGTGCGCCATGAGCGATCGAGCAGAATTTCCCGATCTCCAGCTGGTCGTCGATGAAGTCGAATGCGTAGAGAACCTGCTCCTCGAAGCGGGCCGGTTCGTCGAAAGAGTGGATATAGGTGAAATCGCCCGCCGATATCTTCGGATGGTCTTTCACGAGCGGTTTCAGATAGGCCATCGAGGGCTGGCCGGGCATCGGGTGAAGCGTATTGGGATCAGCAGCAGTCATCGCAGACTCCGGTATCGGTGTGAGACGGATTGGCCGGTGGTCCGGCCGCGGTGTCTAGCGGTGCTGATCCATCAATGCCTCCTCTGGCGAAGGCCTGTTTTGCCATGCATGCTCGGTGATGCCAAGCGGTGTACTAGCCGCGCAGGCCGGTCTCCAGGAATTGCGACGCCGCCTCCAGCGCCTCGCCTTCCAGCCGCGCCGGATAGTTCAGCGACAGGGTCATGCCCTCATGGGACACCAGGAGGACGTGATTGCGGCTCTCTGCGTCAACGCTCGAGCCGCTTGCAAAGGCTGCTGAGTGTGCGTCTTCGGGCAGTTCAGCCCAGGTGAACGACCGGTCCTCAAGTCCGTCGAGTAAAGCCGCCAGCCGGTCCCGTTCGTGGCCGATCGCATCGCCGGCGATTATGCGGACGCGGATGTCGATCGCGTTGAGATAATCGCACCCGGCCGGTTCCAGCAGACCGCCCGCAATGCCGGCCCGGCGAAAGCCTGCCCGGCGGGAGTCACAATGAAGCCCGCTGGCATGGATACGGGCCTGGCCCGCCTCCCTCCAGCCAAGCGGCAGATGCGCGGATTCCACCGCGGCATGCTGATCACGAACGACCTGTCCGGCTGCGCCGGCAGGCAGGCTGAGCGCCGTGCCCAGCACGGCGATACACGTCATGAAAACGCGCATGGCGATGAACTCCCCTGGCACGCCGGACCGGGATTGTTCCGGACCGGATTGCGTGCCCATGTTCGCATGTGAGGTGAGGCGCAAGCAATCGGCAGGCCAGCAGGCCTAACCGAGCAGGCGGAATTCGCCGGATTGCTGCCACAGAACCACATCGCCATCGCGCGGAACCTCCAGCGGGTATTCGTAGTAGGAGAGCGGGTCCAGCTCGTCCGGGCGATAGCGCGTGGAATCGAAACGAAGACGGAAGATCAGGGCGCGGATCCGGTTGTGGAACCGGATCATCTCGCGCTGATAGCGGAATTCCGGCGAGGTGCAGATCACGACATTCTGGTAGGACATGCCGCGATCGAGCAGTCGACGTTCGGCGATACAGTCCACGCCGTCTCCGGCAGGAGTCGGCGGTGCCGAGAAGGACCGGCGAAGTCGGGGCAGGACACGTTGCTGCAGGCGACTGATATCCCCGCGCAGCCGCGAGATCTCGGCCATCTGTCCGGCATCGAGGGAATAGGTGCGATTGCGGTCGATGAGCTCTGCCCAGGAATCGAGCTGGTCGAGGGCGGCGATCATGCCGTCATGATCGATAGTGCCGGCGGGCAGTGTGTAGGCGCGGACTTCGCTACGCGCAGCCGCGATCTGGGCGATATAAGCTGTGGTGGCCGCGGCCATGCGCGCGTTCACGGCTGCATCAGCGGCATCGGACTCACCGCGCATGGATTCGAGCAATTGCTCGCGTGTCAGGGGCGGTGGATCGTCCTGGGCGCTGGCGGGCAGGCCGAGGGCCACTGCCGACAGGCAGGCGATAATCGGGGTCACGATCCACGAACTCGACATGACACGGCCTTTCTATTGTCCGGGCCAGTCCATTGGACCAGTGCCCGAAGCGGCGATGATACGCCTATTCCGGGGCTTGTCAGCCCGCCGGACCAGATTCCGGAGCCGGATTGCGCCGGGCCATGAAGGCCAGCTTCTCGAACAGCATCACATCCTGCTCATTCTTCAGCAGGGCGCCGTGAAGCGGCGGGATGAGCTTGCGCGGATCGCGCTCGGTCAGCAGGGCCGGATCAATGTCCTCGACCAGGAGGAGTTTCAGCCAGTCCAGCAATTCCGATGTCGACGGTTTCTTCTTCACGCCGGGCACATTGCGGATCTCGTAGAAGAGTTTCAGGGCTTCGGAGAGAAGCCGGCCTTTCAGTCCCGGGAAATGAACCTCGACGATGCGGCGCATTGTGGCCTCGTCCGGAAAGGCGATGAAGTGGAAGAAACACCGGCGCAGAAAGGCGTCGGGCAATTCCTTCTCATTGTTCGAGGTGATGATGACGACCGGGCGCTGGCTCGCAGATACGGTCTCGCCGGTCTCGTAGACATGGAATTCCATCCGGTCGAGCTCCTGCAGGAGGTCGTTGGGGAATTCGATGTCCGCCTTGTCGATCTCGTCGATGAGCAGGACGCTACGCTCTTCAGCCGTGAAGGATTCCCACAACTTGCCGCGACGGATGTAGTTGTGGATGTCGTGCACGCGGTCCTCGCCTAGCTGGCTGTCGCGCAGGCGGGCGACGGCATCATACTCGTAGAGGCCCTGGCGGGCCTTGGTAGTGGACTTGATGTGCCACTCCAGCAGCGGCATGCCCATGGCACGCGCGACCTGTTTGGCCAGTTCCGTCTTGCCCGTGCCCGGCTCACCCTTGACCAGGAGCGGGCGCTCGAGAGCGATCGCGGCGTTGACCGCAGCGCTCAGTTCTTCGTCAGCGACGTATTGATCTGTACCTTCGAAACGCATGCTCGAAGACGTAGCGCGAAAGGTGCCGCGTGGGTAGGGGCAGGCTCAGGTGCCTGCACGCTCGGCCAGGGCGGGGGCGATCTTGGCCATGATCCCGTCCCAGTCGGCGAAGCCTTCGCCCCAGAAATAGCGGGAGCTGGGATACCAGGGCAGGCGGTCTGCGGAGAAAACAGTCCAGTTGCGCCGGTTGGAGCTGAAGATCCAGATCTCGCCGCCGCACGCCCCGGCCAGGTTCATCGTCGCGTTCATCGGGCCGATCGTCATGTCGAGCGCGACACCCATCGCCGCGACACCGTCCAGATCATTGAGCAGGTCCAGATTCTGCGGTGTGTAGATGTCCACGCCGAACTTGTCCTTCGCATAGGCGATGTCGTCGGCGGTATCGCCGTACTGCATGTTCACGAAGGTCACGCCGGGGGTCTCCAGAACGGGTTTCCAGGCGTCGAGCGGTGAGAAGAAGCGCGAACGGCGCGCATTCATTTTCAGCGATTTCCAGAGCAGGCCGGCCTTGATGCCCGGACCGAGCGCGTCCAGCTCGGCCCTGAATTCCGCCACCCGGTCCGGATCCGGCGTCAGGAAGGCCTTGCGATCGGGAAAGCTCTCGACCGTGGGGCGCAGCGCGCCGACCTGGTCGCCCATCGGCGTCCACAGATCGGCGTCATCATCCATGCCCGGCGTGGCGCGGATATTCCGGCCTTCCGCGACGGTCGACATGTGATGGTGCACCTTTGCTTTCGGGAAGGACCGGGCGATCAGCGGGATCAGTCGTTTCTCGCAGGCGATGCGCAACTCGCCCTCATCGCCGACCGCGTCCTGCAATTCGTGAGCGGAATTCAGGAAGAGGATCTCGTCGCCCAGACCCTGTTCGCCGACTACGACCAGTGTCTTGCCCTTCAGCTCGGCCGGATCCCGGCTTTCCCAGCGCGGGCATTTCATGACGAAGAGCGTCGCCTGGTTGTTCTCCGGATCGAGACGGATCTGCTGGGCGTCCCAGCCTTCCTTCAGCCTTCCAGATGCCAAAAGGGCCAGTGAGCGTCCATGATGCATGGTGGCCCGGTCGGTCGAGTCCTGCGGATTGCGGAGGGCGAGATCGAAATGCTCGACGGCTTTCTCGGGCTCGGCGATCAATTCATAGACATTGGCCAGATTGTTGTGGGCCCGGGCAAAGTCGGGCTTGAGGCGCAGCGCTTCGCTGTAGAAGGGGACAGCACCCTCCGGATCGCCGGAATCCGCGAGCACGGTGCCCAGCGAGTTCCAGAGATCGAAATTCTCCTGGTCCACGAAGATCCGGGCGCGCAGCAATTCAATGGCGGGCTCGAACTTGCCCTGGTCGCGCAGGACGCTGGCCAGATTGATCAATCCATTCATGTTGTCGGGCGCCAGGTCGACGCAGATCCGGTAGAATTTCTCGGCCGCCTCGAGCATGTCGAGCTTCCAGGCGACGATACCCATATTTAGATAGATCTCGGCGTCCTGCGGATCGAATTTCCAGGCGCGCTCGTAGAATTCCAGGGCGCGGGACAGCCGGCCCAGGCGGAAGAGCAGGAGACCAACCGTGTGATTGGGCAGGGCAGTCTCGGGTGAGAGATCCAGCGCTTTCAGCGCGAATTTGGCCGCGCCCTGGTGATCGCCATCATCCGACATCTTGATGGCACGCTTGCAGAAGCCGGCGGCCTTGCGGAAGGCGGCGCGGTCTTCCTTGGGTACGACGCCCAGCTTGGTCTCGGCATTCACGTGTCCGGTCGTGCCGAATGCACCCTTTGTCTCGTTCTTGGCGAGTTCGGCGTCGGCTTCGAATTCCTGGAGGAGGGCAGTGTCAGTCATGATCGATGTTCTCTGGGCCGGACCCGTGCCGGCATGCTGGAGGCGAGCAGGCGGGGATTCGATTTAGAACTTGCTAACGCACAGGCGCGTGCAGCCCTCCCGGGTGCAGAAACGATTTGTTCATCCGGGCTTGGCAGATTCCTGTCTGATCCTTTCGGATTCGACCACTGACCACGGAGTTTTTTCATGCCCCTCAAGATCTCGCTCAAACCAGGCGAGAAGTTCGTGTTGAACGGGGCTGTCGTCGAGAATGGCGACCGGCGCGCAACACTTGTTCTCCAGAACAAGGCTGCCGTGCTGCGTGAAAAGGACATCATGCAGAACGAGGAAGTCACGACGCCGGCGCGTCACATCTACTTCCCCATCATGATGCTCTATCTCTCGGACAAGCAGGACGATGCGATCTACGAGCAATTCGTGCTGCGCATGAACGAGTTCATGGGTGCCGTGACCGATCCGGAAGCCTTGGCCCATTGCGTTTCGATCAGCCGCGACGTGATGGCAGGTGAGTATTACAAGGCCCTGATCAGGACCAAGAAACTGATTGCTTTCGAGCAGGAGCGTCTCGGCTGATGTCATTGAATGCGTACCAGGCTGCAGCGACCCGCAGCGAAGATCCCCGGTCTACCGAGTATCGTCTGTTTGCCCAGGTGACACGGGCTTTGTTGACGGCTTCGGAGGCCGACAAGTTCGATCTGTCGACCCGTATCGATGCGCTGGACTGGAATCGTCGAGTCTGGACCAATCTCGCGACGGATTGTGCGAGTGCCGACAACAAGCTTCCGGACCAGGTGCGTGCGGCGATCATCTCGCTGTCGATCTTCGTCTCCAAACACACCTCGGTGGTGATGCGCGGTGAGGACAGTTTCGATGTGCTGATCGACATCAACAAGACGATCATGCAAGGCCTCGCTCCGCAGGCCGGAGCCCCGCAACAGGGCAATGCTGCATAACGCCGATCAGGATTTCTGAGCAGGAACCGTCTCGTGTCTCGAGGCGGTTTTTTTGTGCCTGACGCTGCGATCGTGTCGGCCGGGAAGCTATTGCCGGGTGGGCAAGAAGGGTCGGCAAAACCCGTCCTGCGCCTCGAATCTGTCGCCGCGCATACGATATGACTCAATAAAATCAACAAGTAAGCGGGTTTGCTTGACGGCATGCCCCTTGCGACGGCGTGAGCAGGACAAAACGTCCAGGCCGGAAAAATCCGGAATCACTGCTTCCAGAACGGAGGACGAAAAACATGCTTTCTGTGAACACCAACGCTGGGGCAATGGTTGCCCTGCAGAACCTGAATCAGACGAACCAATCCATGAACGAGGTTCAGAACCGTATAAACACCGGCATGAAAGTGGCGGGTGCAAAGGACGACGGCGGTACATTCGCCATCGCCCAGCGCATGCGTGCGCAAGTCGCCGGCTATGGTGTGGTTCAGCAGAGCCTCGATCGGACACGCTCCGTCGTCGATGTCGCGTTGGCGGCCGGCGAGGGCATTTCCGATCTTCTGATCGAAATGAAAGAGAAAGCTCTGGCGGCATCGGATGCATCCCTGGACTCTGCATCGCGCACGGCACTGAACGAAGACTTCAAGGCCCTGCGTGACCAGATCGGGAAGATGATCTCGACTGCCTCCTTCAACGGGACCAACCTGATCAACAACTCCGTGACGTCGGTTTCCGCCCTGGCCAACCAGGACGGAACCAGCACGATCTCGATCGTGGACGAAAACCTGTCGCTCGGCGGTGCCATTGTCACCCTCGCCGCGACGGCGTCCATGGAATCGGCCGGTGCTGCAAGCACGCTCGCGGGTACGATCTCGACCTCGTTGAACAATCTCAACTCTTCGCTGGCACGCCTCGGCACGGCAGCGAAGTCGCTCGAGATTCACAAGGGCTTTGTCACCAAGCTGTCCGATGCCCTGGAAGTGGGAATCGGGAATTTGGTCGATGCGGATCTCGCGAAAGAGAGCGCCCGCCTCCAGTCGCTGCAAGTCAAGCAGCAGCTGGGTGTGCAGGCTCTGTCGATTGCGAACCAGAACCCGCAGACCATCCTGTCATTCTTCCAGTAACGGTCCGT
The DNA here is from genome assembly GCA_965228215.1 of uncultured Maricaulis sp. Lineage (GTDB taxonomy): Bacteria > Pseudomonadota > Alphaproteobacteria > Caulobacterales > Maricaulaceae > Maricaulis. The sequence continues at coordinate 2,262,508 of OZ245800.1, forward strand.
CGGTCGGGGTCGCCATTTGGCGACCCCGACAATTTTTTTCTGCATCTCCGGCGGAGGCGGTTCGGCATGCGCGCATTCAGGAATTAACTGAATATAAAGCATAAATTTTTGCCGACCGGCAGAAATTGCCGCCCGTATTGACCTATCTGATAGGTAGAAATTGCCGACCAAATGGTTACCCCGGCAGGAATGTCCCGGCAGATATCGCCCAGCGAATCAGGCGATCCAGCGTTAACGAATCCCGTCAAGCCCTTATTGGCCCATGCTTTGCTGTGTTCAGAGGCGGATCAGAAGATCCAGCGAGCAAAAAGCTCGTGAACACACCAGAACGGAAAGGGCCAAGAAATGGCTACTATCAATACGAACGCAGGCGCCATGGTTGCGCTGCAAAACCTCAACGCTACCAACAAGCAGATGGAACAGGTTCAGAGCCGCATCAACACGGGTCTGGCTGTTGCTTCCGCTAAGGACAATGGTGGTGTTTTTGCTATCGCCCAGAAAATGCGTGCGGACGTCAAAGGCTATGAAGCCGTTGGTAACTCGCTCGACCTGGCTGCATCCACGGTTGATGTCGCCCTGGCTGCCGGCGAAGCTGTTTCTGACCTCCTGGTCGAAATGAAGGAAAAGGCCCTGGCCGCTTCCGACGCTTCTCTTGATAGCGCATCCCGCACGGCACTGAACGAAGACTTCAAGGCCCTGCGTGACCAGATCGGCAAGATCGTGTCGAACGCCTCGTTCAACGGCACGAACATGATCAACAACTCTGTGACCTCGATTTCGGCCCTCGCGAATGCTTCGGGCTCGTCCACGATTTCTATCCAGGACGAGAACCTTTCGCTCGGTGGTGGCGTCGTTACGCTGGCTGCTACGGCTTCGATGGAATCGGCCGGTGCTGCTAGCACGATTGCAGGTACGATCTCGACGTCCATCAATAACCTCAACTCGTCTCTCGCCCGCCTGGGTACGGCCTCGCGCTCCCTGGGCATTCACAAGGACTTCGTTGGCAAGCTGTCTGACACCCTGGAAAAGGGTATCGGCAACCTGGTCGACGCGGACCTGGCGAAGGAAAGCGCCCGCTTGCAGTCCCTGCAGGTCAAGCAGCAGCTTGGCGTTCAGGCTCTGTCGATCGCGAACGGTGCGCCGTCCACGATCCTGGGTTACTTCCGTTAATCGCGGAACTGGATGGCGGGGTTTCCCCGCCATCCGACCCCGCGGTCGATAGCGGGAAATCTCTTGGAGGCGTCGGCGCCTCCGCGTCGACGATAATAAAATGGCTGATACCAATTTCAGTCCGGCACCCCATGCGGTGCCCCCTACGACCAAAGCCCGCGACGCCGTTGCGGATTACCCGCGGGACACTGGCCTGCGGGTTGATGCGTCTGAGAAGCCGGACAAGCCGGCACCAGACCGGGAGGATGCCCGCCGCGCGGCGGCGGAGCGCCAGGCCCAGATCGAGCGCCTGGCTGAACAAGTCCTCTCGAACTCGCGACTCAGCATCAAGCGCGACGAGCAATCGGGCGATTTCATCTATCTGATGATTGATGATGATACCGGGGAGACGGTGCGCAGATGGCCGCCGGAATCGCACGGTGATCTGGTTGATTTCCTAGAAACCCAGCGGGCCGGCCTGATCGACAAGCGGGCGTGACTGCTCGGCAAAAATGACCGCCTCAGGCGGGTTTTGCCGCGTCCGGGTGCCTCGTTCCCATCAGCTAAAAAGCGCTAAGTCATTATAAAAACGCGCCAATATCTATTGGTGCCAATCGGCATACTCCTTGCGCATGTGTGGTCAGACCGTCGCAAAAGGGCGACGACAGGCCTACCGGAGAATGTCCGATGACGATGAGTGTCCACACCAATTCCGCCGCGATGATCGCGCTCCAGAATCTCAACCGAACGAATAATGAGATGGAGACCGCGCAGAACCGGATCAATACCGGTCTGAAGATCTCCGGCTCCAAGGATAACGCCGCGATCTACGCCGTTGCTCAGAACATGCGCGCCGATATCCGGGCGCTTGAATCCGTCTCCACCAGTCTTGGCCGGGCCAGTTCGATCGGCGATGTCGCCCTGGCTGCCGGCGAGGCTATCTCCGACCTTCTGGTCCAGATGCGCGAGAAGGCAACGGCCGCCATGGACCGGTCCATCGACTCGACGTCTCGCGGAGCCTACGCATCCGACTTCGCGTCCCTGAAGGAACAGCTCAACGTCATCGTTCAGAATGCCGAGTTTGACGGCGCCAACCTGCTCAATGGCACGGCCAGCCCGGGCCTGAGCTTCCTCGCCGAAGCAAGCGCCACGCGTTTCGTCACGATCGCGACGCAGACGATGTCATTCGGCGGAGCGATCATCAGCTTTACCCAGGCTGCGACCTTGTCCTCTGCAACGATGGCCGGTCAGATCACGGCGCTGATTTCGTCGAGCTTGACCAATGTGAACACGGCGCTGGCGAATATCGGCTCCGATGTGAAGAAGATGGAAGCTCACAAGGGTTTTGTGAACAAACTGATCGACTCGCTGACCGAAGGCGTCGGCAATCTCGTGGATGCCGATCTCGCCAAGGAAAGCGCTCGTCTCCAGGCGCTGCAGGTGAAACAACAGCTGGGCGTGCAGGCGCTGTCGATCGCGAACTCGCAGCCGCAGATCATCCTCAATCTCTTCCAGGGCTAGCCAGCCTGACCGATCTCCACCACCACGGAACGGCACTCCTCGGAGTGCCGTTTTCGTTTCCGCGACTCGCGGCATGATCGATTAAAAGCACGGAGCCTCCGATCGTGAGTTTTCTTCCTTACGGACGCCAATCCATCGATGAAAGTGATATCGAGGCCGTCACCGAGGTCTTGCGGTCCGACTGGCTGACCACGGGCCCTGCCGTCGATGCCTTCGAGTCGGATTTTGCTGCAGCGACCGGGGTGCCTCATGCGGTCGCCTGTTCGAACGGCACTTCCGCCTTGCACCTCGCTCTGAGCGCGCTGGAGGTGACGACTGGAGATCTTTGTGTTGTGCCCGCCATTACCTTTGTGGCGACCGCCAATGCTGCTCTCTATTGCGGTGCTGATGTGGTGTTTGCGGATGTCGACCCTGAAACCGGACTGATGACGCCTGAAACGCTGGAAGCTGCGTTGAACCGTCTGCCGCAGGGGCAATTGAAGGCCGTCCTGCCCGTGCATCTCGCCGGCCAGTGTACGGACGTCGCCAGAATTGCCGAGATCGCCCGCAATGCCGGTGCTGCCGTCGTCGAGGATGCCTGTCACGCACTGGGAACACGGATCCAGGGCGAGAGTGTCGGAGCTTGTGCCTACAGCGATATGGCCACTTTCTCATTTCATCCGGTCAAGACAATCGCGGCGGGTGAGGGCGGCATGGTCACTACGCGCAACCAGAAACTGGCCCACCGCCTTCGCCTCTTGCGCAATCACGGTATCGAACGGGACCCGCGTGCGCTGGAGTCACCGGAGGAGGGCCCCTGGTGGCATGAGATGCAGGCGCTCGGCTGGAATTACCGACTTTCCGATGTTCAGGCGGCCTTGGCGCGCTCGCAACTAGCCCGTCTCGATGCGTTCAGGGCAAAACGCCAGTCGTTGTCAGAGCGGTATGATGCCAGGCTTGCGGGGCATGGCCAGATTCGTCCGTTGATGCGCACGCCTGATTGTGACCCCTGTTTGCATTTATATCCCGTCCGCATTGATTTTGCTGGCTGCGGTAAGCCGCGTCGCGAGGTCATGCTGGCCTTGATGGACCGCGGGATCGGGAGCCAGGTGCATTACATCCCAGTGCCGATGCAGCCTGTCTACCGGCAGCGCTACGGCGATCAGACCCCGCCCGGAGCGCAGGCCTATTACGCCCAGACACTCAGCCTGCCGCTTTATGCCCAGATGTCGGAAGAGGACCCGGACCGTGTGATCGATGCGCTCGAGGCTGTGCTCGCCGGCTAGCTCCCGCGCTTACGCATCAAGACCCAAGTTGCGTCGTCGATACCGGTTGTCCGCCGCCAGAGGAAACCGTCATCGACGATTTCCAGGTCGTCGAAACGATCCATGAAATAGCCGCCGAAATCCCGTTTCCACATCAGGTCATCGCGCCCGCGATAATTGATGCTCTCGGGTTTGACCGAGAAATACTCCGACACCAGCAGCCAACGGCGCGTGACCCGATGCATCTCGTCGGCGGCCTTGGCCAGATCGTCCGGGTGGATGTGGATCAGCACACCGGAGGTGAAGACCAGGTCCTTAGACCCATCCTCGAAGGGCAGGGCCTGGGCGGGAGCGTTGTGCAGGTGCGCCGCCGGCAGAATGCCTTCCTCGATCAGGACTTCCCGGGCCTTTTCATTGGGCTCGATGGCGAAGAGTTCCGCCCCGATCAACCGGTCCAGGCTGCGCAGGTTCAGGCCGATATTGCAGCCGACTTCCAGAATGCTCTCCGGCTCACGGCCGCGCATGGCGTGGACCCAGCGTGCCCACATCCGGGTGCGGATGCGCAGCATGTCGGTGAGGGGCGCGTTGCGGTCGACATAGGAGTCACCGAAATCGCCGCGCCAGGCGTTCAATTGCGCCGTATCACTCATGAGAGTCTCCTTCATCGCGCCAGTCGACCATGTCCATTGCCAGCGGGTCACCGCGCTTGAGCGCGCGTGTCGCGCGCCGATTGATAATGTCCGGCCACCATTTCGGTGCCAGGCCGTGGCCGGGCCGGATTGATCGTGTGTTCTCGGGTGTGAGTTTCTCGCCCTCGGCGATGTCCTTCACCACGTAGAGCGAACGCCGGAAGGTGACCGAGCCGCGCTCGCATCCGGCCAGTTCGTACCGAACCTGTCCAAGCGCGTGGAAGGCGTTGTGACAATCGTCCACGAGCCGGGTCATCTCCTCCGGCTCCAGCGAGAATGCGCTGTCCGGTCCGCCATCGTCGCGGGACAGGGTGAAGTGTTTCTCGATCACGCGGGCGCCGAGCGCGACAGCGGCAACCGCGCAGGCCGTGCCGGGTGTGTGGTCGGAAAGTCCGGGAACCGCGCGGAAGGCCTCGCCCAGATGCGGCACTGTGCGCAGGTCCGACTGGTCGATCGGGGCCGGGTAGGAGGACAGGCAGTGCAGGACGGACAGGCCGGGCACGCCGTTTTCCCGCGCCGTGCGCACGGCTTCGTGGATCTCGGCCAGATTGGCCATGCCGGTCGACATGATCATCGGCTTTCCGGTCCGCGCGATGCGCGCGATCAGCGGCAGGTCGGTGATCTCGAAGGAGGCGACCTTGTAGGCGGGGGCGTCGAGGCTTTCCAGCAAGTCCACTGCGCTGTGATCGAACGGGGTGGAGAAGAGCGGGACTCCCAGTTCACGCGCTTTTGCGAACAGGTCCGCATGCCATTCGAACGGTGTCTGGGCTTCCTGGTAGAGTTCGTAGAGCGAACGGCCGTCCCACAATCCGCCCTCGATCACGAAACCGGGGCCGTCATGATCAATCGTGATCGTGTCGGCGGTATAAGTCTGGATCTTGATTGCATCGGCACCGCATTTCGCTGCGGCCTCGATGGTTTCCAGGGCGCGGTCGATCTTGCCGAGATGATTGGCCGAGACTTCGGCGATCACGAGCGGCGGATGGTCCGGCCCGACAGGGCGTCCGGCGAATTCGAAACTGATATCGGTGTCCTGGCTCATGCGGCACTCACCATGGTCTGAGCCTCCTGCGGCGAATATGCGGGGCGGCGGCCGCTGCGGATGACGGACAGGGCGCGGTCCGGTCCGACATGGGCCAGCAGATCGATCACGCCGAGATAGGGCATGAATTCGCGGCCGGCCTGTTCGTAGGCGGGGTGTTCATAATGCTGGTAGGTCAAATCGATTCCGGAGCCGGCAAAAGCACCCTCGGGATTGTCGGCGCTGATATAGGCGGCCGAACCGAGCGCCGAGAGATAGGCGTCGGCACCCATGGCCGTGCAGATGTTACGCAGGCGATCATCCTTGCTGCCGCTCGCGCCGACACTGCTCGACCGCACCAGGCGCGCCTCGGCCCCGATCACGCTGATCACGCGCTCGATGGCGGCGATATGCAGGTCTGCGAGGCGCGTGGTGTCGAGGGCAAGGACGTCGCGCCAGATCGCGAGCGCCGAGTCACCGAACGGGGCGGCCGCGTAGGCATTCTCGAGACTAGCGAGGTGTTTGCGGCGCCATCCCGTGCTGTCATTGACCTCCGCCTTGCCGAGCAGGAGCGCGTCACGCTCTGCAGTCTTGCGCACGGGGATGGACAGCATCAAAGCCTCGCCATCGGTACGCCGGACCCTGTTGCGGACCTGCCAGGAGCGTTTCGCCAATTGCACATCATCCAGCAGGACGAAGATATCCGCCTGGTCGACCAGGTCGAAATATCCCATCCAGGGCAGATAGGTGGGCTGCATGATCGCGCAGACCGTCATCCGCGGCCTGTCTTTCTCGCGGCCATCATCAGGCAGCGGCCAATACCCGCAGCGCCGAATGCCCGGTAGAGCCGGCGGCGTGTTTCGGCCGGCACGGTCATCTCGAAATTGACGCGCCGTTCGTGGGCATCCTTGCCGCAGGCGGGGTCGCCAACGAAGTCGTGGCCGAGCAGAACCAGCAATTCCATCGGGAAATCGCCTTGGCGGTGCACGGTTTCCAGTCCGCAGCTGGACATCAACGAGGCGAGGCTGTCGAAGTCGAAATAATAGAGGTGATCGGGCACGACCCAATAATCGCCATGGCCGAGCCGGGCCGAGATCGTGTTCTGGAGCGGGTTGAAATCATTGCCCGACCGGACAAAGACGATCCCGTCATCATCCAGCAGATTGTGGGCGGCTTTCAGAGCGGCTTCCGGGTCCGGCATCTGCTCGAGCACATTCACGAAAATCACCGCGTCGAAACGGACCGTCTTCAGCGATCCGGCCAGCAGGTCCTCGAACGCGCCTTCATGCACCGTCAATCCGCGTTCGCGAGCAATCGCAGCGGCCTTGGGCGCGATTTCCGCGCCGGCGACCTCGAAACCCCGGCCCGCAAGATCGACCAGGAGATCACCCAGTCCGCACCCGATCTCCAGCACCCGCCTGCCGGGTGCATGGCTGGCCAGAATGTCAGCGATGTCGGCGTAGAGCGTTTCCGCCATCCAGCGTTTCTGGCGGTCGGCTGCCTCGCCGCCCTCCATCGAGCGCTTGATGTCGACCGCTTTCTCGCCGCGTTCGATCGCACCGTAATAATCTTCGCGGAAATAGGCTTCGACCTCCTCCCGGCTCGGACGAGAAGCGAGCTCGGCAAAGCCATGTGCCGGGTCGCGACGGACGCTGAGATCGAGTTTGGCTGGTGTGTCAGGCATGCAGCGTGTCCGGCTGGCGCGCGATCAGCGCGTCAACTTCCCGCGCGATCTTCGTCTTGGCGAAGGTGAAGGGTTCGGTGAAGCCGATCCGCGGCCGGGCTTTCAGCCAGGCTCGCAGGGGTGCCATCGCGGACGCGAAACCGGCCAGTGGCAGTTTGTAGCTCACAGGTGTCTTCATCACGCGGTGCGTGGCGGGTTGCGGGCCGCTGGCCATGCCGAGTTCGCAGGCCTCGTCCCACAGCCGGGAGAGATGGGCGTCTGGATCCGTCCACAGATCCGACCCGATTTGCGTGGTGGCCTCGCAGCACAGATAGGCACGTCCGGCGGGCGATACGTGAGGCGCCCAACGCGTCGGGGAGGAAACGCGGAACACCAGATGGTCCGGGTCGAAGTCATGCACGTAGTGCGGGGCGTCGGCATCCTCGCAGCGTTCAGTGTCGAAATAGGCGATCACCATCGGAACGCCATGGACCTGGCCTTCGATGTCCGGTTCCAGGCCCGCGAGATGAGTGAGGGGTGCCGGGCCTGCAGTCCAGATCATGCGGCCGGCCTCGACGGTGCTTCCGTCCTCCAGCTGCAGCTCGACCCCGGTTCCGGAGGTCTCCAGACGGCTGATGGCATTGCCGACGCGAATGTCGACGCCGCGATTGCGCAGCCCTGCGGCGCTCGCCGCCGTGAAGGCGCCCATCCCACCGTCGGCAGGGTAGAAGGCACGGGCCGGGAAGCGGCGGCCACTCGCCGCATTGAACCGCATCGTATCGCCACCCCAGGGCTGCAGCAGCCGGTCGTCGAGTGCGGCCTGTTGTTTGAGCAGGCCTGCCGCCGCAGCGGAACAGATCAGCAGGCGCCGGATGGGCAGGGCGGGCGCGCATTCGGCCGACAACCCAGCGATCGGCCGCGCGAGCATTTTTTCGAGTGCTTCGCCGAGGAGGTCGGCCGCGGTCGTGCCGAAACGCGCAGCAAGGAACTCGGTGAGATCCAGATCGGCCGGCTCGGCGGACTGGTCAATGCAAGCAGCGGTTTCGATCAGCTCGCTTAGGGCGCGGGGCTGGTCGGGGTGAGCTGTAAAATCCGGATATTCGACATCCGGGCTCAGCCGGCCGGCATTCCAAGAGGCCAGCCGGGGCGAAACTTCGACAGGATCGACGCCAAGCATGTCAAGAAAAAGGGCGGTCGACGCGTCATCATCATTGCCGATGAAATGGCAGCCCAGATCGATCTGGTGACCTTCCCAGTCAAACGACTGGTTCACGCCACCCAGGCCGCGACCGGCTTCCACCAGGCAGACCGACAGGCCCTGCTCGGACAGTTTCCAGGCCGCGACGAGACCAGTCAGGCCACCACCGACGACAACCCAGTCATGCCGGGCCGATTGGGGAGATGATGAAGGCATGCGAATCGCCTCTCGAATACGTATCGAGACTCGTTAACAGGCGTTACCGAAGGGTTATTCTAAACTGCTTCGCCCGGTCCCGGCCGGGCCCCCGCTATCCTGGCCAGGAGCGCGTCGGCTATGCGTTCGGCACCGCGTCCGTCACAGAGCTCGGCCGCAGCTTCGCCGGCCGACTTCATTTCGTCGAAGGTGAGCGATTGCGAATGAGCTTGGATCTGGGCGCCCAGATCGACGGTCGCGTCGACCAGCCAACCAGCCCCGCGCTGTGCGATAGCCTCCGCCGCTGGACGCTGATTGTCCGCCAGCACGACGACGAAGCTTGGCAATCCCAGCACACAGCGTTCCAGGGCCGTGCCGCCGCCCGCGCCGAAGGCGAAATCCGCCTCGCTCATCACGCGGTGCATGTCGTCGACATCGACCAAAACGTTCAGCCTTGGATCATCGGCTGCGGCTGCCAACAAGCCGGGCAGGCTCTGGGCCTTGGGGCCGACAACAACGTCGACATTGCTTTTCGGCCAGTACTTGCGAGCGAGCCGGGCCATCGTGCCGGAGATCCCGCCGAGATCGGTCAGCCCCATCGCCACCAGAATGCGTGCGGGCCATTTCCCGCGATTGCGCCGTTCCATCGACACAGCGCGGATATCCGCAAACTCGGGGCGCAACGGACACTGGTTCGGCCCGAGTAACAGCGTTGCGCCAGCGGGAACCCGGTTCGCGTAGTCGGCGTCGCTCCGATCAAAGCCCTGGTCCACGAGCAGGTCGCAATCATGTTCGCGATCCGGCAGGTCCTCGATCACCCCGATAACGGGGGAGAAGGACCGCAAAGCGGTCTCGTCAGCCCGGGTCGAGCTGTACAGGTCGACAAACACTGCGTCTGCGCGCCCATTCCAATGGTCGGGGCAGGGCGTGTCGCGGTCGGATGCCGTATCGAAGACGGGATAGCCGGACCGGGCGAGGGCAGGGACAAGGTCTGCACTGCCAGGACAGGTCGCGAAGGCGATCTCGGCGCCACGCGCTTTCAAGGCTCGCGCAAGTGACAGGCAACGCATGATATGCCCGCCACCGAGATCGGGGCGGGCGTCAGCCCGGAACAGAATACGCGGGTTCGTGACCGGCCTGGCCATCAGGCAGCCAGCGAGGAGTCCATGAGTTTCTTCAGCGAAGCGCCGTCGAGATGATCCGGATTATTGTCGGAGGAATAGGACCAGCCATCCGGCACGCAATTCGCGCCTTCCGCCATGTAGCGGGCCATCAGCTCGCCGGCATGGGCGGGCAGGATGGCGTAGCGGTCGCCGAGATCCACCGTGCTGCGACTGTCATCCTCGGGCACCATGGTCTCGTGCAGTTTCTCGCCGGGACGGATGCCGATGATTTTCTGCGGCAGGTTTGGCGCCATTGTACGCGCCAGTTCGACCGTGCTCATGGACGGGATTTTTGGCACGAAGATCTCGCCGCCACGCGCCAGAGCGAGGCTGGAGAGCACAAAATTCACACCCTGTTCGAGCGTGATCCAGAAGCGCGTCATGCGTTCGTCCGTGATCGGCAGGTGATCCGTGCCTTCTTCGATCAATTTGCGGAAGAAGGGGATGACCGATCCGCGCGAGCCGACAACATTGCCGTACCGAACGACTGAGAAGACGGGGCCGTCGGCGCCGCCCATGTGCTGGGCTGCCGTGAATATTTTATCAGCGGCTAGTTTGGACGCGCCGTAGAGATTGATCGGGCTCGCCGCCTTGTCGGTCGAGAGCGCGCAGACATGTTTCACGCCGCGCTTGATGGCAGCGCGCACGACATTCTCCGCGCCCATCACATTGGTCTTGATGCATTCGAACGGATTGTATTCCGCGATGGGCACGTGTTTCAGGGCCGCCGCGTGGATCACGATATCGACCCCGCGCATGGCCTGGTCGAGTCGCGACTCGTCGCGCACATCACCGATGAAATAGCGCAGGAACGGATACTCGTTCGGCGAGAATGTCTGTGCCATTTCATATTGTTTGAGTTCGTCGCGCGAAAAAATGATCAGTTTGCGCGGCGTGAACTCGTCACAGATTGTCTTGGTCAGCCGCTTGCCGAAGGAGCCGGTACCACCCGTTACCAGGATGGTCTTGCCGTTCAGGTCAATGCGCGGGTCCAGGAAAGCGTGCTTGCCCACCATGGATTCGATCTCGTCGATGGGCGTATTTTGATCGGACATGTTTCGTCTCGCGATTCGTAGATTGCGAACGACGCTGCGCTCCACCGGTTAACGAGCCGTTAGGAGGCGAGTCGCGATATTAACCATACAGCAAATCCGGATCCTTCTCCCCAGGGGTCACACAATGACACTCGCAATTATCGTTCAGGCCCGTTTCGGCTCCACCCGTCTTCCCGGCAAGATACTCAATCCGCTCGGCAGTAAGTCCGCGCTCCTGCGCGTCCTCGACCGCTGCGCGCGGATACCAGGTGCGGATCTGGTCGTCTGCGCCGTGCCCGATACCGCTGCAGATGATGCTGTGGCTGCAGAGGCGGAAGCCGGCGGATACGCCGTCAGTCGCGGTTCCGAAAACGATGTGCTCTCGCGCTACGCGAAGGCTGCGCGCGATAGCGGTGCCGACTTCGTCATGCGCGTGACCAGCGATTGTCCCTTCATCGATCCCGAGATCTGCGGCCAAGTCATCGAGCTGATGCACCAGACGCGTGCCGACTATGCCTGTAACGACATGCCGGCGCTGTTCCCGCACGGGCTCGATTGCGAAGTCATGCCGTCGATCCTGCTGCATGAGGCCGATCGTATCGCTTCGGGCAAGGGAGAGCGCGAACACGTCACCACCTGGCTGCGCCAGCATGCACACCTGCAGAAGGCCAGCCTGCGCGGTCCCGGCCAGGGGCTGGAGAAACTGCGCTGGACGCTCGACTATGCCGAGGACCTCGCCTTCTTCGAGGCGGTCTACGCTGAACTGGGCGAAAAAGCCGCCACGGCGAGTGCCGCCGAACTGGTCGCCCTGTGCCTGCGCCGGCCCGACCTGACGGCGATCAATGCCGAACGTCACAACGCAGCCAGGCTTGCCGACGAGGAGCGCGCGGAAATCCAGTCTGCACCGCAATATTTCGCCGTCGCGGCCTAGCCCGAAACCGACAATTTGACGGGCGAAATTTACCGTCTTTCGCAACGCTTTGTTCGCATTCGCCGGGCTATTCTGTCAGCCGGTTGAAAAGGGTATGTCCGCGTGAACATCATCGGACTGGATATGGGTGTGCTGACGGGCTGGTATCAGTCCAAGATCAACACCTCTCTGGCGTCGTCCACGGCGCTGTCCAGTCCTGCGCGCTCGTCCGGTGCCGCGGGCAGTGATGTCCTGACTCCCTGGGATGTGCGCGGTGAGGTCTCCTCGATGGAGGAAACGCGACGCCAGGTGCTCGGCAGCGGGGTTTTCTTCCCGAAGAATGGCGAGTTCGACGACATCGATGCGCCGGACGATCACAAGAAGCTCTTCGATCTCTACATGGGTCTGAAGCGTCTGACCTCGGTTGCCGAAGAGGCCAAGGAAAAGACCACGGCCGATACACGGCGCAGCTTCCTCGACGCGCGCCTCCAGCTGGGCCTGACCCAGTTCAATGATTTCTACGACAAGATGGACCTGGAAGGCCTGACCCTGCTGAAGGGTGAGGAATTGTCCAAGGCCCAGAGCGATGTGGCGGTCTCGCGCGGCAAGTCGGAATACCTGACCGGTATCGTGCATACCGGCGATTTCGATGCCGAAGTGTCGAGCCTCACGGGTTCGGTCCAGTTCAACATCGCGGTGAAGAAGAACGGCGTCACGACGAATATTGCGATCGACCTGTCCGAGATGGGCGCGACGACGCGCAATCTCGACAACATCGCTGCCCATATCAATTCCAAGCTGGAAGCCCAGGGCATGCTGACCAAGTTCGCCCGTGCCAAGATCGGTACGGCGGACGAAAACGGCGTCATTCCGGGCAGTGATTACGGCTTCAAGGTGGCCGGCATCCTGACCGAGGAAGTCTCGTTCAGCGCGACCGGCGGACAGACCGCCGTCTATCTCGCCGGCACGTCCGGACAGGGCGACAAGGCGGGCGGCCAGCTGGTGAAACTGACCGGTCTGGGCGGTGCCTCGCCCACCCAGGCCTATGCCAAGCGTTTTGACGCCGAGGGCGTAACGACCGAGAAGCCGATCCCGGGCGATGAGGATGGCAAGACCTTCACGACCGTCGAGCCGAACCCGCTCCAGATCCTGGCCAGTGCCACGGCAACCGATGGCAGCCAGATCGTCGTTGGCCACACGTCTGCAGAGACGGGCGGGGCCGACATCAAGGGCAGCCAGGACATGGTCCTGGCCAAGTATGACTCGACCGGCAAACAGGTCTGGACCCGCGTTCTGGGTGCAGCCGACGAGGCCAGCGCGGCCAGCGTCGCCGTCGACAGCAGCGGCAATATCGTCGTTGCGGGCAAGGTGAAGGGTACGCTGGGCAAGACCACAGACGTGGGCGGCACGGACAGTTTCGTCACCAAGTATGACGCGGCCGGCGTCGAGCAGTGGGTGCAACGTTTCGGTGGCACCGGCGATGACCAGGTCCACGACGTGGCCGTGGCATCGGACGGCACGGTGTATGTCGCGGGCGATTCCGCCAGCCAGTTCGGCAATCAGGCGCACCAGGGTGGTGCCACGGACGGATATGTCCGCGCCATCGATACCAGCGGCACGACGCTCTACACCCGCCGCATCGGTTCAACCGGAGCGGAAAAAGTCTCCTCGATCGCCGTGGCGAGCGATGGCGCCCTGATCGTGGCGAGCGAGGAAGACGGCACGGCCGTGATGCGCAAATTCGCGTCCGGCGACGGCACGTCTGCCGCTGTCTGGGAGCAGACGCTTGGCAATCTCGGTAAGGGCCGGATCGGCGATATCGCGGTTGACGGTACGAATATCTATTTCGCCGGTTCGGCCGAGAGCGGTTTCGCACCGAGCGCCCCCCTCGTGGCCAATGCGGGCGGTGAGCGGGATGCGGTCCTGGTCAAGCTGACCGACGGTGTTTCCGCGACGGTGAATTTCACGACCTTCCTCGGATCGGACCAGGACGAGACGGCAAATTCCGTCTCGGTCGCAGACGGCAAGGTCTATCTCGGCGGCAAGACCACCGGATCCCTGCCGGGTCAGACCCTGTCGGGAACTCGCGAAGCCTTCGCCGCGCGCTTTGATGCCACGACGGGGGCCTCGGAATGGGTGACCCAGATCGGCGGGCGAGAGGGCGTCAACGAAGCGACGGGTGTTTCGGTCGTTGCGGGTGGCGATTCCATCCTCGACAGTCTCGGACTGCCGGCAGGCAAGCTGGCCTATTCGGACACGCGCGTCGTGACCGACCGGACGTCGGCGCGCGATGGCGATCATTTCTACATCTCGGTCAATGGCGGACGCCGCAAGAAGATCACCATCGACGGTGATGACACGATGCGGGCGCTGACCTTCAAGATCAATGCGGCCCTGATCCTCGATGGCAATGCCGATGTGCGCCGTGCCTCGGCTGGTGATCAATTGCGGATCACGCCCAAAGAAGGCTCGACCATCGAATTGTTCGAGGGCGGCGAGGGCCAGGATCTGCTCAAGTCTCTGGGCGTGAAGCCGGGCGCGATCGTGGGCAAGGCGTCCTTGCTGGACGAGGACAAGTCCTCGGCAGCTCCGCCGCTCTTCGCCATGGATCTGCCGACGACGATCAGCCTGCAGGACAAGGACAAGTCCGAAGCTGCTTTTGAGGCGCTGGAGCAGGCCATGTCCATCGTGCGCCGCGCCTATCGCGATCTCATCACGCCGCAATCGGTGAAGGATCTGCTCGGCGGCGGTGATGGTCCCGGCAAGAGTGGCGGCAGTGTGCCCGCCTATCTGTCCGCCCAGGTCGCGAATTATTCGGCCGGCCTGGCACGCCTGAACTCTGCCCCGTCGGGACAGGCTGCATTCTTCTAGATTTTCCGCTGGATCTCGGCATGCTTGTCCTATTCGGGGGAAGCGATGACCAAGCTCGGTGAGGGTCGCGTATTCGCGAGCCACTATCAGATCCTGATTTGTGACGATCTGACCTACATCCTTCAGGATGAGGAGAATTGGGACCATTCCCGTACGAAAGCCGGGTTTGCGGGCAATGACCATTTTCGGATGGTCGGAACGCACGGGGATGGCAACGACCACTGGGTTGAGCTGGTTGCGGCCAATCAGCCGCCAGATCTCACGGCTTGGGATTGTGTGGTTTGCGTACCGTTCGTGACCGGAACGGGGCGCATTCACATCGCGTCTGTCATCGACGCAATTCCTGTTTTCACGGCCGAGCTGCCCGCGGGTGAATACGCGCTCTACGTCGCTTGTAAAAACCCCGGGATTGATCAGGTGAGTTTGGGCGAGAACGACGAGTTGACTGATACGCAACTTTCCGAGCGCGACGACGTCGAAAGGTATCGCGTTTTTGTCGTCAATGGACGAGCTGCACGTACGGGTACGCTTGTCTCAGGTTGAGGCGTATCAGGCCGTGCGATTGACCGCGATCGAGAGACCGCCGGGCACAGCGCTCGGCTGGGTCGCGCCTGGTCCGTAACCACCGCCCGCCGTGCGCTGGCGCGCGGCCTCATCGGCGATCGCCTTGACCACACCTTCGGTGATTTCCTTCATCGCGGCAACGACATGGCCGTTTTCAGCCAGGGCCTCATGGAAGAGGGTGGTGGCCTGGCGCAGAGCCGTCTTGATCGCGCTTCCTGCACCGGCGAACCGGGTGGGCTCCTGGCGGGCGCGGGAGACTTCCGAACGATAGATCGTCGTCAGCTTGGTCTTCTCGTCCTGCAGTCCAAGCGCGTCCTGGGGGCGGCGTTCGCGGAACAGGACGGTTTCCTGGCGGATCAGCTCGGTCAGGCGCGTGGTCAGTTTCAGCAGGGCGTGGGCGCGTTCTTCACCATTGCGGGCGGCCAGTTCGGTCATGCCGTGTCTCCACCAGTGTTCTGGGAGGCTTCCTGGTAGCGCAGGATCTCCGTGGTCAGGCGGTCGGCGAGGCCGAGGCCTCCGGACTGCGCCATGACGTTTGCGTATTCTTCGTGCAGCAGGCCGCGGAAGGCTTTCTCACCGGCACCGCCGCTGAACGGGCTGTCCTCACCGACGCCCTTGAACATGGCCTCGAGCATCTGGGACAGGAAGAAGGATTCAAATTCATTGGCCGCTGCCCGCGCCGCATCCGCGCCGCCGCCGGTGGGCACACGCGGAGTATTGCCACTGGCCTGGCTGGCCTGGATCGCGTTACCGATCTGGATGTTGAGCAGATTGTCCAACTTACAGCACCTCGATCTCGGCCTGTAGCGCGCCGGCGGCCTTGATGGCCTGGAGGATCGTGATCATGTCGCGGGGGCTCACGCCCAGTGCGTTGAGGCCGTCGACCAGATCGCTCAGCGAGACGCTGTTCTCCAGCACACCCAGCTGCATCGTGTCTTCCTCGACGGTGACATCGGTGCGCGGCAGGACGACCGTCTCGCCGCCGCTGAAGGGGGCCGGCTGGCTGGCGACCGGGGTCTCGGTGACGCTGATCGTCAGATTGCCCTGGGCGATGGCGACCGTTGAGACGCGGACATTTTCGCCCATCACGATCGTGCCGGTGTTTTCGTCGATGATCACCTTGGCCGGCAGGTCCGGCTCGACGCGCAATTGCTCGATCTCGCCCAGCAGGTCGATCATGTCGCCGTTGAAATTGCTGGGACGGTTGAGCACGACCGTGGCGGGGTCGGCGGCACGGGCGACAGGGCCGCCCATGTAGGCATTGATGGCGTCCACCATGCGGCGGGCCGTGGTGATGTCGGGATTGCGCAAGGCCAGGCGGAGATCCAGCTGGTTGGCAATGTCGAAGCGAGCGAGATGAGCTTCGGCCGGAGAGAGCGGGTTCTCGACGATGGCGCCGCTGGCGATGCGGCCGGAGGTTGGAACGCCGCGGGTAATGGAGGCGGCGTCACCACCGGCTTCGAAACCGCCGACCGTCAGCGTGCCCTGCGCGACCGCCCAGACGCGTTCCTGGCCATCACGCAGCGTGGTGGCGACCAGCGTGCCGCCCTGCAGGCTGGAGGCATCGCCCATCGCCGACACCGTCACATCGATGCGCGAGCCCGGCGAGGAATAGGCCGGCAGGTTGGCCGTGACCATCACGGCGGCAACATTGCGGGTATTCAGATTGGCGCCGCGCGTATTGACGTCGAACTCTTCCAGCAGTGCGTTGAGCGACTGGTTGGTGAAGCTGGCATTGCGCAGGCTGTCGCCCGTGCCGTCCAGACCGACCACCAGGCCGTAGCCGACCAGGATATTGTCTCGGACGCCTTCGACATCGACCAGGTCCTTGATGCGCGAATTGGCCTGGGCCGGAAGGGCAAAGGCGAGGGCGGCGAAAAGGGCAATGATCAGGCGCATCGGGCGGTCTCCGGACATGTTCGCGAAGAGCATTGCGAGAGGCGTGCCAGTCCGGATTTTTGCTGTCATTAAAAATAAACAGTAAAAACAGCATGTTACGGCGCGACACTTTTAAGGATATGGCGGTAAATCTGACCCTGCGCACCGCCGGCCCGGCAGGAATTGCCGGGTTGGCAGGCAAAGTTAAACCTCTGTTAATCGGCCGGGTTCATCCCTTAATCATTCCGCAGAAGAACTGATTCTGAGCCCATGAAAGTCACCGGACCCAATTCCGCCAATTCCGTTTCCTCGACCAAGCGCAAGGGTTCTGCCCGGGCCGGCGGCGAGACGTTTTCGGTCGCCGAACAGGCGCAGGCGGGTGCGGCGGTCGCGACCACGAGCGCATCCTCGATCCAGTCGGTCGACGCGATCCTGGCGCTTCAGTCGGTCGGTGATTTCACGGAAGCCCGCAAGCGCGCCACCACGCGTGCGACCAGCCTTCTCGACGTGCTCGACGAGCTGAAACTGGCCCTGCTGGAGGGCGGGATTCCCAAGCGCAAGCTGGAAGCCCTGATGCAGCTCCTGCAGACCAAGCGCGACGATACGAATGATGCGCGCCTGGAAGCCGTGCTCGACGAGGTCGAGACTCGCGCGGCCGTGGAATTGGCAAAGCTCAGCTGATCTGCTGCTTTTTGCACATCTAATCGACACGAATTGTTCAAACTGTTCCGTTAGATAGGCCAGTCGACGGTCTGTTGAACAGCGTCATCGCGTTGACTCGCGGGCCGTGCTGAATATGCTCCGCCTCGCTTTCTGGGGGAGCGTACCAGGCTCGTAAGTAGTTGAGTGGAAAGCGATGAGCGACTCTGAACCGATCGAACTTCCGCAGGGATACGTCCCGTCCGGCGACGAACCCTTCATGAATGACAAGCAGAAGGAATACTTCCGCCGCAAGCTGACGGCCTGGAAGGAAGATATTCTGCAGGAGAGCAAGTCGACGATTTCAAGCCTCCAGGAAGACCTTGGAGCCTTGCCTGATCTCGCCGATCGCGCATCCACCGAGACCGATCGTTCCATCGAATTGCGTGCGCGTGACCGCCAGCGCAAGCTGATCTCCAAGATCGAGAGCGCACTGCGCCGGATCGAGGAAGACACGTACGGTTATTGCGAAGAGACCGGCGAACCGATCAATCTCGCGCGCCTCGACGCCCGCCCGGTCGCGACGCTCAGCCTGGAAGCCCAGGAGCGTCACGAACGCAAGGAACGCGTCCATCGCGACGACTAGATATGCGTACGATCCCGCAGAAGAAGCCCCGCCGGTCAGCGGGGCTTTTTTCTTGGCTGGATTCAGTCCTCGCCCATGCGCGCCCGCTGCATCGCGGCCTGGGCGTTGAAGGGTTCAATCGCGTCGCCGCGAGGATCGTCCGGCGGGTAGAGCGCAGGGCCGAGATCCAGGCTCAGATCCGGCGCATCCTGGACGCAGGCATCATAGATCGCTGCACCGCCGGCCTGGCAGCTGGCCTCGCACTGGGCCCGACGCACATCGAGCTCGGCGCCGCCGCAGGTGAGAAACTGGTGATCGCCATAACTGCGCCAGAAGGCGGCGGCTTCAGCGCCCCAGGCGGTGGAGGCCTGCCAGTCCGGACCGTATTCGGCCGCCTGTGCGTCGAGCAGTTGCGATCTCAGGGCCTCAACGTGTGCCCGCTCCTCCGGTGTCAGCTCACCCGGATAGGTGGCGATCAGGATATGCCCCGCCGGCACTGCAGCGTGGGTAGCATAGGCATCGCCGGTCGGGTCATAGGCGTAGAAACGCGTCCGCGCCGCGGCACCGTTCCGCAGCCTCCGGATCGCGTCTTCCAGGCTCTCGTCCGACACGTCGCCGTCCTCATCACGTGCGACGTCCGGTGCCGGCTCTCCCCCGCGCAAACGATACGCGCGATCGAGTTCGGCCACCTGGTCCAGCGCCACATCACGTTGCTGATCGAGATGCAGGTCCATGCCGTAGACGATGTCGCACTGGGCGACGCAGAAATCCGTCATCGCCGCGGTGAAGGCGGGCGACATGGGTTGCAGACCCGCCAGGCTGTTGCCGATCTCCGGCAGGGCGACACAGGCATTGATCGCGGTTGCCGCACTGGCATTGCAGGCCTCGCGGCGGTCGGGCGTGACGATCGAGCAAATGCCGACATTCTCCATCGTCTGGCAGTCCTCGCGATACTGGCCGCCGCCGGGCAGGGCGGGTTGGGCAGGATTGGTCAAACCTGCACTCATGTCGTCCGGCAGTCCGCATTGCGGGCGGATCCAGTCGGGCCGCAGGCCGAGCCCCAGCTCGAGGATCCTGCCTGAATTGGCTTCCAGCGCGTCCTGGTCGATACGAGCCATATTGTCCGGACTGTCCGGTCCGGTCGGACGCAGGACGCGCGGCGCTTCGGGCATCGGGGCCGGCACGAGCGTGCAATTGTGCTGCACGCAGTTCGACAGGCTGGTGTAGAGGGCGAGGGCTTCGTCAGAGAGCTGTCCGGCGAGTTCGCGCTGCAGGCTCAGACCGCGCAAGCGCCGTGCGAAATCATTCGCCTCGGCTCGTTCCCGGCTGGCATTGGTGACCATCCGCGCGACTTCATCCTGGCGCGCGGCGAGGAATTCCAGCGCCGCGCTACGGGCCTGGCGTCCGGCGATGATGGCGAGCTGCTCGCTCGCGTCGTCCCATTCTCCGTTATTGGCTTCAACAGCGGAGTTGAAGAGGTTTTCCGTGTTGGATTTCAGATCTGTGACGAAGGCGATCTGGGCGGCCAGATCGTCGGTGTCCTGCTGGAAGCGCGGCGTGGAATTGGTGCGGAAGCTCTGCAGGTCCTGCATATAGGTCAGCAGGTCGCGATAGAGCTCATCGAGTGCGCTGGCTGTTGTGAGCGGCCCCCCGGCCTGGGCCAGAGACTGGACGTCGCCGATGACGAGCGCGGCCTGCACCAGGGACGCGCCGAACGTGATCGACGCTCCCTGCCAGAACAGGACTTCTCGCTCGTAGGCGGCATCCTCCTCGGCCAGATTGGCTTCCTCGTGCAGATTGCGCAGATGGGCCACTTCCAGCTGGCGCATGTAGTCGAGCGCGTTCTCCATCGCACTCAGGCGCATGTGAAGTTCCGCCACCCGGGCGAGCGTGCCATTGGCGGCCGGACAGTCGAAATCGGGGCAGTCACCCGTGACGCAGCCGGAAGCCTCCGCTGCCGCGGCCCGAATGCTCGTCCGGATGCCGCGCATGTCCCCCAGGTCGATCCAGCGGAAAAGCTCGCGATGACCCTCGATCTGGGTCTCGAACGGATTGGAGGTGTCGTCTTGGGCCCAGGACGCGGGCGCGACCAGGAGCAGGCAGGCTGCCGTCAGGAGTTTCCACATGCGTCTTCCCCCAATTCGCGATTGCGATACGAGCGAGGAGAACCCGGCTTGTCTGCCCGACGCAACCGAAAACTGGCAAAGAAAAAGGCCGCCGCGACCAAGCGCGACGGCCAAGTTTACCCGATGGTGGCGGGATTTCGTGTCCTAGAACGGCATCAGGAGCTGGTAGAGTTCCTGGCCGTATGAGGGGCGCTGGGCCTCGGAGAGGTGGCCGCGGCCGCCATAGGAAATTCTGGCTTCGGCGATCTGCGTGTGCTGGATCGTGTTGTTGGATGCGATGTCTTCCGGCCGGGCGATACCGGTCAGCAGCAGCTCGCGGACTTCATTGTTCACGCGTACTTCCTGGCGGCCGGCGAGCACCAGATTGCCGTTGGGCAGGACCTGGGTGACGATCGCGGCGACGGTCAGCGAGATGCTCTCATTGCGGTTCACCGAGCCCGCGCCTTCCAGCGAGGAGGTCGAGCCCAGGCTGGTGAGGTTGGACGGGGTGATGCTGTCGTTGAAGACGCCGGTCAGATCGATACCGAAGAATTGCGAGAGATCGGAATCCTCCGCCGTGGTGCGCGTGCGGCTGGTATTGTTCTGCAGCTGCGCGCTGTCGGAGATATTGATGTTCACCGTCACGATGTCGCCTTCACGATTGGCGCGCGGATCACCGAAGAAGGTCGGCGAATTGGCGGCCCAGAGCGAGTTGGACGAGCTCGGCGCGGCCTGATGGTATTGCGTCGGCATCGGGATCTGCGACGGACCGGTGCCGGCCAGGCGGGCCGGGTTCTGGATCGGCGTCATTTCCGGCGGCTGTCCTACCTGGGCGAGACGATCGGTTGCGGCACAGGCCTGCAGGGCGACCGAGGCGATGATGAGCGTGGCAATCTTGCGGATCATGGTTGCGGTTCCCTGTAATCAGAAGCTGGCGGCGGAGAGGCCGACCCGGGCGCGGCCGGGGCCGTCAACGAGGGCCTCGATCGTGCGGTTGGACTGGAGGTTCACGAAGCGGGCGAGTTCGCCGTCGGCGGCATCTTCCATGGCGCGGGCACGCACGCTGAGCTGCAGACCCGGGGCTTCGAGAACGAGCGTAACGAGTTCACCGCGGCTGATCATAACCGGCATCTGCAGGTCATAGGCGCGCAGCGGCTCGTTGGGACGCAGTGCGCGGCGGCTCTCGCGACCGATGATCAGTTCGGGGTCCAGCACGGCGTCCGGGCGCAGGCGGTCGGCGCGGTAGGATGCCCAGTCGATGTGGTCCGGCGTGATTTCCTCGCCGGCTGCAACGGGCTGGGCCAGAACCGGAATCTCGATCGTGGCGTGGGCACGACCCGTAACGCGGACCGGATCAGCACCGTTGTAAGGCGCGATCTCGGCAGCGAGCATGCCGGAGCGATTGTCGAAATTCATCGACAGGATCTGCGGGCCGCCAACCGTGTTGAGCGGGGCGTGCAGGGTCATGGCCGAGTTGGAGAGGCGCAGCTCGTGGGCGCGACCCTCCATGGCGAACAGCTCGCCCTCGATCATGTCCTTCAGCACGTCCGCACCGATAGCGCGGCTGGCGCGGGACACGGTAAGCCGGCGCAGGCCCGAGGCATTGGCCCAGTCGAGACCATGCTCGGAGGCCAGGTGGCGGACATAGTTCACATCGATCGACTGGCGGGCGCCTGGCGCCGGCGCGCGGGCGACGATGATGCCGGCCGCTGCGCCGTTGATCTCGAAGAGATCGCCGAGCGTGATGTGGGAACCTTCGACCATGAGGGTTTCGCGCAGAACCACCGGTTCGTTTGCGAAAGCGGGTGCCGTGACAGCCGGTGCCGTGGTGAGGCAGGCGAGGGCGATTATGGAGGCGCGGATCATCTAGCGATCTCCGTTAGCGAAGGTTCGAGGACGTCGCGAGCATCTCGTCCGATGCCGTGATCACGCGGGCATTCATCTCGTAGGCCCGCTGGGCCTGGATGAGTGCGGTAATCTCGGAAACCGCATTGACGTTCGAGGTCTCGACGAAACCCTGCTGGATGTCACCGAAACCGGTCGAGCCCGGTGTTCCGGTAGTGGCAGCGCCCGAGGCAGCTGTCTCGGCGAAGAGATTGCCGCCCAGTGCTTCCAGGCCGGACTGGTTGAAGAAGGTCGAGAGTTCGAGCTGGCCGAGGACCTGTGTGGCGGTCTGGCCGTCGAGCTGGACCTGGACCTGGCCCTGGCTGTTGATGGTGATCGAGCGTGCACCGTTCGGGATCGCGATGCCCGGGGCCACAGTATAGCCCTCGGCGGTCACGATCTGACCGTCCGGTCCGATCGAAAAATTGCCGGCGCGGGTATAGGCGTCGGAACCGTCCGGCATCTGGATGCGAAAATAGCCTTCGCCGGAGATCGCCATGTCGAGCGGATTGCCCGTATTCGACATCGAGCCCTGGTCGGTGATGCGATAGATCGAGGCCGTCTGTACGCCGAGGCCGACCTGCACGCCCGTCGGAACAATCGTGCCGGCGTCGGAGGAGTTGGCACCCATCTGCGAGACGTTCTGGTAGAGGAGATCCTGGAACTCGGCACGCTGGCGCTTGAACCCGGTCGTGTTCATGTTGGCCAGGTTGTTCGAGATCACTTCGACATTCAGCTGCTGGGCTTCCATGCCCGTGGCGGCGGTGGTGAGGGAGCGCATGGCGGTCCTCCTTTACTAGACCCGGCCCAGACGCTCGATCGAGCGGCGGTTCAGGTCTTCAGCGTCCTTGAGGAACTTCGACACAGACTGGTAGCTGCGCATGATGTTCATCATCTCGGTCAGTTCGAGCACAGCGGATACGTTCGAGCTTTCGACATATCCCTGGCGAACCGTGGGGTTGAGCAGGGCTTCCGGTTCATCGAAACCATCGCCGCCGGTGCGGATGTAGCGACCATTCCCGGTCTTCTCGAGACCGGAGAGATTGGCGATGTCGAAGACACCGATGCGGCCGATCTCGGCTCCGCCCTGCATGACGGCGCCCCCGTCGACAACGGCGATTTCACCGCCGGCGGGGTCGGTCAGGATGGGCGCTCGGGTCATGGCGTCCAGCACGGGAGCGCCGTCACTGGCGACCAGCTGGCCATTCGCATCGAGCTGGAAACGGCCATCCCGGGTGAATTGCTCATTGCCGTTCACCTCGACAGCGAAGAATCCCTCGCCCTCGATGGCGACGTCGAGCGGGCGTCCGGAAAAGTCGAGCTCGCCCTGCCGGAAATCGCGGGCCATGCCCCAGGTATTCACAAACTGCACGTCCGCCGGACCGTCCGAATGTTCGGCCGTGTGGGCGGGTGCAGCCTCGAGCAACAGGGATTCAACCTTGAAGCCGGCGGTATTGGCGTTGGCGATATTGTTGGCCACGACATCCAGCGACCGTCTCAGGGTCATCTGGCGCGAAAGGCCGATCATCATTGCGTTGTCCATCGGGCGGTCTCCATTCTGGATGCCGGGTCCACCTTTTATGCGGTGGTTGCCAATGCCAGTGCACAGGCCGTGCCATGGTTAATATTTAAAAGAATCAATGAGATGTGAGGGCGGGTCCCTGGCGGGCGGCAGGCTTTACCGGCACAAGGCCTGCCCGCGCTGGGCATTTATTGCCGCCTGTCTGCCAATCGCTACGGATCGTTAACCGCGTTGGCCGTTAATAAATGCAAGCGATTCCCCCATGGAGCGGCATATGTCTGACGACTTCGAGGACATTGAAGACGACGAAGAGAATGAAGACGGCGAAGGTGAGCCCAAGAAAAAGGGCATACCGAAGCTCGTCCTGTTTGGTGGCCTGGGCGGCGTCATCCTGATTCTGGGTGCCGTTGCGGCCTTTCTCCTGCTGTCCGGCGGCGACGACGAGCATGCCGTCGCCGAGGGCGAGCATGGTGACGAAGGCGCGCACCAGGAAGCCGAGGCTCATACGGAAGTCTATTATGTCGGCCTTCTCGAGGAGGAGGGCGAGAGCACCACATTCATGGTCAACATCCGCGGGGATGACGGCCGTCCGATGGTGCTGCAGCTGGAATTGTCCTTCCAGATTTCCGACCCGCATGTCGCGGAAGTGCTCCAGCACGAACTCGACCCGATCATGGACCAGTTCATCGCCTTCCTGAGCGAGCTGCGCCAGGAGGATCTCTACGGATCCGCCGGCGCGCACCGGGTGCGCCTGGAACTGCTGCGCCGGGTCAATCTGGCCATCGAGCCAGCCCATGTGGATCAGGTTCTGATCCAGAATTTTCTGATTTCTGGCTGAGGAATAGGAATGTCTGACGACGTCGATCAGGACGAACTCGCGGCCGAATGGGAGGCCATGGCCGAAGACGGTGGCGATCTGGATCTCGCCTCCGAATGGGAGGCCATGGTCGGTGCCGAGGACGAAGAAGAGGAACTGCCGACTGTTGGCGGTGGCCCCGAACGTATCCTCAACCAGGACGAGATCGACAGTCTTCTCGGCTTCTCCCTGTCCGATGACGAGGGCGCCGACAAGTCCGGCATCCGCGCCATCATCAATTCCGCGCTCGTTTCCTATGAGCGCCTGCCGATGCTGGAGATCGTGTTCGACCGGCTGGTCCGGTTGATGACGACCTCGCTGCGCAATTTCACCTCGGACAATGTCGAGGTCAGCCTCGACAATATCTCCTCCATCCGTTTCGGCGATTATCTCAACTCGATCCCGCTGCCGGCCATCCTGGCCGTCTTCCGGGCCCAGCAGCTGGATAATTACGGCCTGCTGACGGTGGATTCGAACCTGATCTATTCCATCGTGGACGTTCTGCTCGGCGGTCGCCGCGGCACGTCGGCCATGCGCATCGAGGGCCGTCCCTACACGACGATCGAGCGCATGCTGGTGCAGCGCATGATCGAAGTTGTCCTTGAAGACGCCAAGCAGGCTTTCCAGCCGCTGACCGAGGTGGAGTTCGACCTCGAGCGCGTCGAGACCAATCCGCGCTTCGCCGCCATCGCCCGCCCTGCCAACGCCGCCATCCTGGTGAAGCTGCGCATCGACATGGAAGACCGCGGTGGCCGGATCGAGCTTCTCCTGCCCTACGCGACGCTGGAACCCATCCGTAAAATGCTGCTGCAGCAATTCATGGGTGAGAAATTCGGCCGCGACAATATCTGGGAAGGCCACCTGGCGACCGAACTCTGGTCGACCAAGATGGAAGTCCAGGCCGTGCTGGACGAGCAGAAACTCCCGCTCGGCCAGGTCGCGGATCTGAAGGTGGGTGACACCTTCTTCCT
Source organism: uncultured Maricaulis sp. (assembly GCA_965228215.1). Lineage (GTDB taxonomy): Bacteria > Pseudomonadota > Alphaproteobacteria > Caulobacterales > Maricaulaceae > Maricaulis. The sequence continues at coordinate 2,288,210 of OZ245800.1, forward strand.
CGATGCCACACCGCACAGCGAAGTCGAGCTGCGCTGTGGATCAGTTTCCCTCACGCGGGGACGAATGGGCCGAATCGGCCACAACGTAGCCCTGCGTCTCGGAGCACCGCTCTCACCGGGCGCCAAGAAAGCGATGATGAGGTTCTCATGAGTTATGCCGGTCTGATCTTCGAAGGCCTGGTCGCCGTCCTTCTCCTGGTGGCTGCCGTGATGTGCTGGCGCGTCGATCGTCGCCTGCGCGCCCTGAAAACCGGGCAGGATGGCGTGCGCGAAAGCGTCGTTGCCCTCAATGACGCGACGGATCGCGCCCGGGCCAGCCTGGCTGCGCTGGAGCGTGCGACCACGGAATCGGGCGAGGTGCTCGAGCGCCGCATCGCCGAGGCCAAATCGCTGTCCGACGAGCTGCAGATGATTACCGGCCAGGTCGACCGCAAGGCCGAGTCGATGGCCCGCCGTCCGAGCCGCCGCCGCGCCACGGAAGTCTTCCCGGAAGGCGCTGGTTCAAGCGTCCTCAATGATCTCAAGAATGTCAGGTAAGCCGCATGCGTGAGCCGATCCGCTTTCTCTCCGTTCTGGCCATCCTCATGGGTGGCCTGTTTGGCCTCAAGACCCTGTCCGTCGCCAATGGCGCAGCTGACTGGTGGTCTGCCCAGGCTGCCGTGCTGGAAGACGAGCCAACGCAGGAGAGCGAGCCGGAAGACGATTACGCCGACGCCTCGGCCGAGCCGGCCGCACAGAGCGAGCCGCAGCAGTGCGAGGCGAACACCGGTTCGCTGGCCTTTGCCAATGCGCTTTCCGGCGGTGGTCGTACGGCCGAGGAAGAAGCCCTGATCACCCGTCTCGCCGAGCGCCGTAACGAGCTGGAAGCCCGCGATGACGAGCTGGATACGCGCGAGGCGCTGATCCAGGCGATGGAACAGCGTGTTGACGAACGCATCCAGTCGCTGACCGAATTGCAGGAACAGATCGATACCCTGGTGGGCACGCTGAACGAGCGCGAAGCCGAGGATCTCAACACGATTGTCGCCTGGTATGGCGCGATGGAACCGGCCGATGCGGCCGCCGTCCTGACCGTGTTGGACGCCATGCGCCAGGTCCAGATCGCCTCGGCCATGCCCGAGCGCCGCTTCGGCGAAATCCTCGCCCAGATGGACCCGCCGGCCGCCGCGCGGCTGATCGAGCTGATGGCGACGCGAAGCAATATGCCGCAAACGGCAGCCGAACTGGAGGCGCGGCTTGGCGAGACTCGCTAAGCATACGCTTGTGCTGACAACAGCGCTGGCCGCCGCCCTGACCGGGGCGGCGGCTTTCGCGCAATCTGCAGCCGATATCCAGGTCCAGCAGGACGGGGCGAATACCCGCATCCTGATCACCTATGACGAGACCCTGGCCGACGCGCGTCCGTCCGCCGAGGTCAATATCGAACACAACAGTGTTCTCATCGCCAGTCTGAGCGAGCCACTCGAGGCTGATGTCTCTGAACTCGCTGATGAAATCGGAACGCTTGCCGCGCGTGCGAGGCTGGATCCCGATGGTACGGCCCTCCGCATCGCCCTGAACCGCGCGACGCAGTCGCACGTCTCCGCCAGCTACAACATGGTCGCGATCGATCTTGTCCCGCCGGGGGCTCCGGTGCCGGAGCCGATCGTCTCGCCGCGGGAGATCCGTGAACGCGAAGCCGCCGCTGAGGCCGCGGAACTGGCTGCCGCCGGTCCCGCCGCGCCGCCGCCGGCCGATCCGGTTCCCGTGACCTGGCGTACAGGCCAGTCGACAGAATACACGCGCCTGCAATTCGACTGGCAGGAACCGGTTGAATTCGACCTGACCCAGACGGATGACCAGGTTGAGGTCAGGTTCAGCAAGCCCGCGGAAATCGATCTGCGTCGCATGTCCGGCGCGCCGCCCCGCCATCTCCAGGCGGTCGAGGATGAGCGTATCGGCGATGAATGGTTCCTGCGCCTCGACCTTGCCGACGATGTGCGTGCCCGCGCCTGGAGCGAGGGTAATCGTGTTGTCATCGACCTGCTTGATCCGGACGTCGCCAACGCCCAGCAGATGATGCAGGAATTGGCGGGTCTCGCCGAGGCCGCCGCCGCCCTGCAGGCCGAGAACGAGGCGCTGTCGCCGCCGGCCGAACCGGATGTCCAGCTGGCGGAGAACCGCGGTAGTGAAACACCAGCGGAGCCGGCGCCCCGGGCGCCCGAATTTCCGGCTGCAGAGGTGCAAGTCGCTGAAAACACGGCGGTCGAGACCGGCGTTGCTGAGCCTGACGCCCAGGCTGACGCACCGCGCGAAATGCCGGTTGACGGGATTATCGACGTCTCTGCCAGCGAAGCGAATGGCGATCTGCGGGCCGAGTTCAATTGGCCGGTCCCGGTCGGTGCAGCAGTCTTCCGCCGCGGCGAGGCGATCTGGATCGTGTTCGATCGCGAGGCGGATCTGGATCTCGAGGAACTCGGATTCAGCCAGCGCGGTCATGTCCAATCCTTCCGCGCCGTGCGCGGGCCGGGATATTCGGCAGCCCGCATCGTCGCGCCCGAAACCACCCAGGCCGAGGCGCGCCAGTCCGGCGATCGCTGGACCATCGTCTTCTCCGAACGCATTGAATCGCCACCGCGGCCCATCCTCGTGCGTCGGGACGCGCCGTTCGGCCGACCGGGCCGCATCGTGATGGATCTCACCGGCGCCAATGCCGTGCGCTGGATGGAAGACCCGGTTGTCGGCGACCGGATCGCCGCCATCACGTCTTCCGGCCCCATCCAAGGCCTGGTGTCGCGCCGCGACTTTATCGGCGGAGCGCTTTTCGCCTCCTCGCATGGCGGCGCGGTAGAATTGCGGTCCGACGATCTCCTGGTCGAGATTACCGGATCCGGTGTGATGATTGGCCGTCCCGACGGTCTCGACCTGACGCCCTCCAGCAATGGCAATCGATCTGCCGCCGTCTCGTCGATGGCGCACCTGTCATCGCCTGCCTATGTGGATTTCGACGGCTGGGCCGGCGAACGTCGCTTCAACCAGGAATGGCCCGAACGCCAGCGCCGCGCCGCCCGCAATGACGGGCCGGACGACCGGATTGCGCTGGCCCGTTTCCTGGTTGCGCATGAATTGGGCGCCGAGGCACTGGGCATGCTGGAAACGGCTGTCGACATGGAGCCGCAGCTCGCCACCGACGCGCATGTGCGCGCCCTCAGGGGGGTGGCAAGCTATCAGATCGGCCGGATCGACGAGGCCGAGGATTATCTCGCCGATTCAGCCCTGGTGCGCGATCCCGCCGCCTCGCTCTGGCGCGCCATGGTCGCGATTGAACAGGAGCGCTGGATCGATGCCCGCCGCTTCTTCGATGGCGGCGCCGACCTGATCTACAACTATCCGCCGCGCTGGCGTGCCCGTTTCTACGCGGCCCATGCCCGTGCCGCGGTCGAACTCAATGATTTTGGCGCGGCCCACAATTTCCTGCGCCTCGTGGACCAGGAAGAGCCGGATGACCGCACGCGTCTCGACGCGTTCTACGTGGGGGCTCGCCTGGCCGAGGCCGAGGGCAATCTGGATGAAGCCATCCGCCGCCTGGAAAATCTCGCAAGCTCGGGGACGCCGCCGATGGAGGCGCGCGCCATCTATGATCTCGCACGCCTGCGGCTGGAAGCCGGACGCATCAATCGCCTCGAGGCGATCGAGGAGCTGGAGAACCTCCGCTTCCGCTGGCGGGGCGATACGATCGAACTGGATACGGTCCGCACGCTAGGCGAACTCTATGTGAGCGCCGGTGCCTTCTCGCAGGGTCTGCAGACCATGGCGACGGCGCAGTCGCGTTTCCCCGAGACCGAGGCCGGCCGCCGGATCGGCGATGAAATGGACCGAATCTTCAACCGTCTCTTCCTCGAAGGTGAAGCCGATCGCATGAACCCGATCGAGTCGGTCGCGCTGTTCTACCAGTACCAGCATCTCGCCCCGATCGGTGCTGATGGGGATCGCATGATCCGCCGTCTTGCCGACCGCCTGATTGCTTTTGATCTGCTCGACCCGGCCGCTGAACTTCTGCAGCACCAGGTGGATTATCGCCTGCGTGAACCCCTAGCCCGCGCATCGGTCGCAACCGATCTGGCCATCGTCTATTTGATGGATCGCCAGTTTGAAGCGGCTCTGCGCACTATCAGGGGCACGAGTATTCAGGGCTTGCCAGAAGAGATGGTCGAGGATCGTTACCTGCTGATGGCCCGCGCCCAGGTGGAGCTGGGAATGTATGGCGCTGCGCTCGATAACATCGGACGCAATGATAGCCCGATCGCCGACCGCCTGCGCGCCGACATTTCCTGGGAAGAGCAAAACTGGCCGCAGGCCGGTCGGAGGCTGGAATCCCTGCTGGGCAACCGCTATCGCCGTGAGGACCCGCTGACACCGTCCGAACAGACCGATCTGGTGCGCGCTGCCATCGCCTACAGCCTGGCCGGTGATCGTCAGTCCAGCCTGCGCCTGGGTGATCGTTACGGCGAAGCCATGGCCCGGACCAACCAGGCCGCGGCCTTCGAGGTCCTGACGGACAGCAATACGCCCGCCGGCACGGTCCGCCTGTCCGATCTTTCTGCCGAGATCGCCGGCATCGACACGCTCGACGCCTTCATGGAGCCCTTCCGCGAACGCTTCAACAACGCGTCCAGCGGACCGTCCTGATTTCCGAACGAATAAATTCGAGAGCGCATGTTCACTGGCATGAGAGAACAATTCGCGACCTGGCTCGGCGCCATGGGCGTCCTTCTACTTATCGGAGCCATTACAGCGCTCGCGATGGGCTCTGGCATGCCTGGAACGCTGAGTATGGCCGGACTCGGCGTGGTCCTGCTGGCGGCTGCATTTCTGCTGCTTCGCTCGCGCGCCTCTTGAAGCAGCTTGCCCGCCGCAGCGGGCGGGTCAGGCGAGTGTGCCGAAACTCTGCACCAGGGATCCGACGACCAGTCTCCAGCCATCCACAAGCACGAAGAAGATCAGCTTGAAGGGCAGGGAGATCACGATGGGTGGCAGCATCATCATGCCCATGGACATGAGGATCGACGCGACCACGAGATCGATGATCAGGAAAGGGATGAAGAGCAGGAAGCCGATCTCGAAGGCGCGGCGGAGCTCTGAAATCATGAAGGCCGGAGCGGCCACCACAAAGCGCACATCCTCGGGATTCTCGGCGGTCTCGCCGGAGATATCCATGAACAGGGCCAGATCATCCTCGCGGGTATGCGTGAGCATGAAGGTCTTCACCGGCGCCGCGCTGCGGGAAAAGGCCTCCGTCAGCTCGATCTCGTCATTCAGGAGCGGCTGCACGCCGTCCTCGTAGGACTGAGTGAAGACCGGCGCCATGATGAAAGCCGTCATGAACATCGCCAGGCTGACCAGCACGGCGTTGGGCGGGCTTTGCTGCAGGCCCAGACCCGTCCGCAGCAGCGACAGCACCACCACGATGCGCACGAAACTCGTGGTCATCATCACGATCGAGGGGGCCAGGGAGAGAACGGTGAGCAGGGCGATCAGCTGCAGCACGCGTTCGGTCAGCTCGCCCTCGGTTCCGGTGTCGAGCGTGACGCTTTGGGCTTCCGCCGGACCCATGCCGACCAGGGTCAGGATGCCGAGGGCAAAGAGGCCGAGATAGAACCAGAATCTGCGCCGCAGGCTCATGCCGCTGTTTCCTTGTTTTCGGCCTGTTCAGGCTCCGGGCGTGCGGGTTGGGTTGCCAGGACGGTTTCGCGTTCGGCACCGAGCAGGATGACCGACTCGGTCTCGTCGCAGCGCACGATCACGACCCGGCGACGCGGATCGATGACCAGTGTCTCCGTCACCTTCATACGGCGATCCGGGAGCATGGCGTTCCGCAAACCGGTGAGATTTTGCAGGATCCAGCCGCGCTGGATCGCATACGCAATCAGACCGACAGCGGCCAGCAGGCCGAAGAGGACGCCCATCGCCAGGAAGTACTGCGTCCAGTTCACGAGATCGTCCATGACTCACGTCCATGACTAGGTAGAAATTGCCTTGTGGGCTGATGCGGTTAAACGCGCGTTAACTGTGCGGGAGCAGGCTTAACCCCGGTTAACAAGGGGATTCGCTCATGCGGCCCGAAGATGTGCCGGTCCTGGCACTCCTGAGACAATCGATCGGATTCAACGCGCAGCGACAGCGCGTGATTGCCGAAAACGTCGCGAACGCGAACACGCCGGGCTATACGGCGCGCGATCTCGACCAGGACGCTTTTCACCAGGCCCTGCAGGAACAGTTGCAGGCGCGCCGGACCGGAAATGGCGGTCTGAACATGCGTTCGGGCAGTCGCGAATGGTCGACCATCAACAGTCCCGATTCCGAGACGACGGTGAACGGGAATTCGGTCGTCCTTGAAGAACAGATGGTGCGCTCGAACGAGACGCGCCTGCAGTACGAGACAGCGCTGTCGCTCTATCAGAAGAGCCTCGGCCTGATGCGCATGGCCGTGAAGTCGCCGGGCCGCTAGCGCCAGATGAATTGAGGAGTATGTGTGATGGGTAGTCCGTCCGATACGATGCAGGTTTCCGCCGCGGGCATGCGTGCCCAGGCCGCGCGGATGCGCATCATTTCCGAGAATATCGCCAATGCGAACTCGACGGCCCGCGAGGCCGGCGGTGATCCCTATCGCCGCCAGATCCCGGTTTTCGAGGCCGAGCTCAACCGTGTGACTGGCATGAGCACGGTGCGCATGACCGATGTCCAGTACGACCAGTCCGACTTCACCCTGGAATTCGACCCGGGCCACCCGGCAGCCGATGGTGATGGCTATGTGAAGACCTCCAATGTCCAGACACTCGTCGAGATGATGGACATGCGTGAGGCGATGCGGTCCTACGAGGCCAATCTGAACATGATCGAGAGCGCCAAGCGCATGCAGGAACGCGCCCTCGACCTGCTGCGCCGCTAATCGGCCGCAGCGCGACAAAGAGAGTTTGATCCATGGCTGATATCTCTGCCGTCCAGGCTTACCAGGCCGCTATCCGCGCCGCCCAGAACGCGGCGACCGGCAATACCGCGTCCAATGACACGCCCGAGATCGATTTCGGCGGGCTTGTCGCCGACGCCATTCAGGATACGAGCGAGGTCCTGCAGCACTCCGAGCAGATGACGCAGGCTGCGGCGATGGGCGAGGCTGAACTGGTCGATGTGGTGACTGCGGTGTCGGCTGCGGAACTCTCTCTGCAGACGGTCGTGGCGGTCCGCGACGAGGTTGTCCGCGCCTATCAGGAAATCCTGAAAATGCCGATCTGACGCGTCAGAATAATTCTTTTCATCAATAAAATTGTCGGCTTAACGCCGGCGATTTTGTTTTTGCGCATTAATCGCATTTTTCCGCGACGGATCACGAAGCCGTGATCGTTCCAGATTGGAGGGGAATGAAAACGGCCTAGCGGGGAGGGACAGGAGCAAGTCCATGCGTGTGTGTGATGTCGATAAAAGGGTGCCACAAAAAACCGGCGCCGGGAAAATCCTCCAATTCGCAATCATCAGTCTGATCACCGGTACGCTGGCCGCCTGTGGCGGTGGCGGCGGCGGTGACAACAATGCGGGAAATGCTGGTGGCGGTGCGGCCCAGCCGGTCAACAACGCCCCAACAGTTGCCAATCCGAATCTCGACCAGGCCGCCGAAGTCGGCGTGCCGTTCAATTACGATGCTGCCCAGAACGGCCAGACCTTCAATGATGCCGACAATGACACGCTGACCTATTCCGTCGCCCTGGCGCCGGGTAATAGCGGACTGACGGCCAATGGCGCGGTGATCTCGGGAACACCCAATGCGGCGCTCACCGTGACAGCGACCATCACGGCGCAGGACCCGTCCGGCGCACAGGCGCAGGACCAGTTCGACATCGTGATCCAGGTGAACCAGGACGTGCTGGCGCGCTCCGGTCCGACCGGGCTGCGTTTCTTCATCGGTCAGGGCGTCAATTTCGACGCCTCCAGCTGGGCTGCCTTCTTCGAGGATCCCAGTGGCAATGGCCTGACCTTCCAGGTCAATCTCAACAGCAATATCCCCGGGCTGACCGCGAACGGCGCCACGCTGACGGGAACGCCCACGGCGGCCGGCGTGTTTTCCGGACAGATCGTGGCCAGCAATGGTGCGGGCGCGGATTCGGTCAAGGACATCCGCATCGCCGTCCTGCGGGCTACCACCACGGGCGCGCCCAATCTGGGCAATTTCGACTATGTGGCCTATTCGGAAACCGATGTTCCGTTGCATTACAGCCAGGGCGGAAACAACGGTATCGCCGCGGCTGACAACACGCCCAACAACAATCAGCTGACCAATGCGGGGGCGCGTCTCGGACGGGCGCTCTTCTATGATACGCGCCTGTCGGTGAACAACACGATCTCCTGTGCCAGTTGCCACGTCCAGGCTTTCGGCTTCGGTGAGCCGAGCCAGTTCAGCCGCGGTTTCAACGGTCAACAGACCGACATGAATGCACCCTCGCTGAGCAATGTGCGCTTCTATCACCGGGGCAATATGTTCTGGGACGAGCGCGCCGCCACGCTGGAAGACCAGGCGCTGGGGCCCATCCAGTCACCGGTCGAGATGGGCAATACCCTGCCCAACATGGTTGCCACGGTTCAGGCGCAGGCCTTCTACCCGCCGCTCTTCCAGGATGCGTTCGGCGACAACACCGTCACGGCCCAGCGCATCGCCATGGCCATCGCGCAATTCCAGCGCGCCATGGTGAGCTATCAGTCGCGTTTCGACACGGCCGTGATTGGCGCTAATCCCAACGCCAACACGCCGGATTTCGCGGGCCTGCTCACCCAGCAGGAGCTGCACGGCATGGCGCTCTTCCAGCCGGTGGATGATGACATCCTGGCGGCCGGAGGCCTGGCTCCGATCCAGTCCATGGGCTGCAATCAGTGCCACCAGGGCAATGCGCAGATCCTGTCGCGCGCACCCAATGGCAATGTCGGTCCGCAGAATATCGGTCTCGACACGACGGTCGCCGGCGGCGGTGCCACGGGCAATGATGATTTCAAGGTGCCGAGCCTGAGAAACATCGAGTTCAGCTCGCCCTACATGCATGACGGCCGGTTCGACACGCTGGAGGAAGTCGTGAACTTCTACGCCCAGGACGTGAATGACAACGGCCAGACCAGCCGTTTCCTGCGCCAGGGCAATAATAACGGCGCCCCGATCCAGCGTTTCAACCTGGATGACGAGGACGTGGCTGCCCTGGTCGCCTTCATGCGCGCGCTCTCGGATGAGACGCTGATCGAGGAAGAGGCCTTCTCGGACCCGTTCACGCAGTAACCCCACCCTGAATGGAAAAGGGCCGCGCGGAGTGATCCGGGCGGCCCTTTCTTGTGCAGTTCGACAGACGCGATTACTCGGCGCCACCTGCCGCGATATAGGCCTGGACGCGTTCTTCCAGGATGGCCAGCGGCATGGCGCCCTGGGTCAGGACGACATCGTGGAAATCGCGGATGTCATAGGCTTCGCCCAGTTCTTCCTCGGCGATTCCGCGCAGGCGCAGGATCTCGTTCATGCCGATCTTGTAGGCCGTGGCCTGGCCGGCAAACACGATGTAGCGGTCGATGGCGTTGATGGCGTCACCTTCCGGGTTTGGCGTGTTCTCGACGAGATAGTCGACGGCTTCCTGGCGGGTCCACTGGTGATAGTGCAGGCCGGTATCCACCACGAGACGACAGGCGCGCCACAGCTCCATGGCGAGACGACCGAAATCGGAATAGGGGTCGGAATAGAAACCGTACTCTTTCGGGAAGTATTCCGTGTAGAGACCCCAGCCCTCGGTATAGGCCGTGTAGCCACCGAAACGGCGGAAGGACGGAATGCCTTCCAGCTCCTGCATGATGGCCAGCTGCATGTGGTGACCCGGAGCGCCTTCGTGATAGGCGAGGGCTTCCATCTGGTAGGTCGGCATGTTCGCCATGTCGCGCAGGTTGGCGTAGTAGATGCCCGGGCGCGAACCGTCCGGTGCCGGACGGTTGTAGAAGGCCTTGCCGGCCGAGGCCTCACGGAAGGCTTCCACGCGGCGCACTTCCAGCTCGGCTTGCGGGAAGGTGTTGAACATCTGCGGCAGCGTCTCGGTCATCGTGTCGATCAGGGCCGTGGCCTCGTCGAGATAGCGCTGGCGGCCCTCATCCGTGTTCGGATAGTAGAACTGCTCGTCCGTCCGCATGAATTCGAAGAATTCCTGCAGCGTGCCCTCGAAACCGACCGTGTCCATGATGGCGCGCATCTCGGTATGGATGCGCTCGACCTCGGAAACGCCGATCTGGTGGATCTCCTCGGCGGAGATATCCATCGTCGTGTAGCCGTTCAGGAGGAAGTTGTAATACTCGCCGCCATCCGGGTGTTTCCAGACGCCGTCATCCTCGGAGGCCATGGCTTCTTGTTCGCCGAACATGGCGATCATGCGCTCATAGGCCGGGCCGACCACGTCGCGCAGGGCCGTTTCGGCCTCGGCGAGCAGGCGGTCCTTTTCGGCCTGGTCGATCTCGAGGCCATCCACCTTGCGACGGAAATCGCCCATGATCGGGCTGTCCTCGCCACTATCGTCGAAGGGAGCACCGGAGATCACATTGCGCGAGGTCTCGATCATCGGCTGGTAGGTCCAGCGCGGCGTGAGCACGCCGATCTCCGCCGAGCGGCGCGAATTGGCCATGTGGCCGTCGAGATAGGCGCCCATATTGTTGAGGCGGCCGATATAGGCTTCCGCATCATCCAGCGTATCGACGCGATGATTGTTGATGAGGAAGGTCGGCGAATTCATGTGCGGACCCGAGCGCGGCGTGAAGGTGTAGCCATGGTCCAGCCAGCGCTGGCCGTCGACCGCGCGCTGGGCGTTGTATTCGAACAGGCGCCAGGAGATCTGGGCGCTCTCGTCGAGCGCGTCGAAGTCGAAATTCTCGCGCATGTAGGCGAGGTCCGCCTGGCCGAGTTCGAACCCTTCCTGGGCGAATTCCGGGGAGGGGTCGCTCCACTGGTCGTAATTGGATTTCATGCCCAGGAAGGTCTGGGTCATCGGCGAGCGCATCACGGAGCGCTGGAAGACTTCCTCGAACCAGGCATTGAGACGATCGCTTTCGGTCTCTTCTGCCGACGCGGTCTGGGTCTCGGCGGGTGCCGTGTTAGCGGCGGCGGTTTCTGCCGGAGCAGCGTCGTTGGACGGTGCGTCAGCCGGCTGGCTGCAGGCCGCGAGCAGCGCGGCGGCGCTCGTGGAAATCAGCAGAAAACGGATCGATGTCATTTCGGTACTCCCCTGCCCGGAATGCGGGCGAAAATAAAAGGAGAGCCAGCCGCAGGGCCGGCTCTCCCCATGCATATAGGTTGATCCTATTCGGAATCAGCCAGTTTCTCGGCAATGTAATTGTCGACGAGCTCACCGAGCAGCGTCAACGGTACAGAACCATTCGTCAGCACCACGTCGTGGAATTCGCCGTAGTCGAAATCCTCGCCGAGCGCATCCATGGCCCGCTGTCGCAGTTCCAGGATGGTCAGCATGCCGATCTTGTAGGACACGGCCTGGCCGGGCCAGACGATGTAGCGACGCACTTCATTCTGGATGTCACCCGCCGGCATGGGCGTGTTTTCCAGCATGTAGGCATTGGCCTCTTCCTCGGTCCAGCGCATGTGGTGAAGACCGGTATCCACCACCAGGCGGGCCGCCCGGAAGATCTCGTAGGAGAGGCGGCCAAAATCCTGGTAGGGGTCGGTGAAGAAGCCCATATCCTTGCCCAGGAGTTCCGCGTAGAGCGCCCAGCCTTCGCCATAGGCGGAATACCAGGCGAAACGCTGGAACATCGGCGTTCCCTCGAGTTCCTGCGACAGGGCAACCTGGAAATGGTGGCCCGGCGCGCCTTCATGGAAGGCGAGGGATTCCATCAGATAGGTCGGATTGTCCTGCATGCGGGCGAGGTTGACGTAATAGGCGCCCGGACGCGTGCCATCCAGCGAGCCCTGCTCGTAGAAGGCACCCGTGGCGCTGTCGATGCGGTATTGCTCGACCGCGCGGACTTCCAGCTGACCGACCGGCAGCCGGCCGAAATAATCCGGGGCGACTTCCATCAGTGCATCGATCATGGCCTTGGATTCGTCGAGATAGCGCTGACGGCCCTCATCCGTATCCGGATAGTAGAATTGCGGATCGGTGCGGACGAATTCGAAGAAATCGCCGAGATCCCCCTCGAAACCGACCTGTTCCATGATGTCTTCCATCTCGCCGCGGATCCGGGCGACCTCGTCGAGGCCGATCTGGTGGATGTCCTCGGCGGTCAGGTCCGTGCGGGTGGTGAAATTGCGCAGCTGGCTTTCGTAATAGCTGGCACCTTCCGGCTGACGCCAGACGCCGTCCGTATGACCGTCCGCCATCTGCTCGTGCTCGGCCATGGTATCGGCCAGAAGCTGGAAGGCCGGGCCGACATGGTCGGTCAAGGCTGTCGCGGCACGCTCGATCAGCGCGTCATGCTCGTCCTGGGTGATCGGGTTCTCGTCCATGGTCAGCAGGGCGCCGACCTTGTTCTTGAAATCGGCGAAGAGCGGGCTGTCCGTCTCGCTGTCGTCGAACGGCGCGCCCGTGATCATGCGCTGCGACCCGGCGATCACGACCGGGTAGGAGAAGGCCGGCGGCAGCACACCGTCCTGGGCGCGGGCGTCGGCCTGGGCGACGAGTTCACGCAGCATCGGACCCATGCCTTCCAGGCGGCGGATATAGGCGTCGGCATGGTCGGCATTATCGACACGGTGATAGCCGATCATCATCGACGGAATGCTGGAATGGGCGCTCAGGAACTGCGTGAAGACATAGCCCTGGTCCCAGTACTCGCCCTGCTGGGCATTGTTCTCGGCGATGAATTCGGAGAAGCGCCAGGACACCTGGCCGGCCGGGGTGAGAGCGTCGAAGTCGAAATTCTCGTTCATGTAGCGAACGCGGTCGGCCTCGCGCTGGAGCCCGTCACGGAACGCCTGCTCGGTCACGTCGTCCCAACGGCCATAGGCATCGATGTCATCGATCATGCCGAGATAGGTCTGGCCTTGCGGCGACAGGGCGAGTTCGGCTTCGAACTCCTGCTGGAACCAGGCGTAGAGGCGCTCGGTCTCCGTCTGCTCGCTGGCAGCGGTCTGGGAGGTGTCGTTGACGGTTTCCGTCGCTGCGGCGGGTGTGGTGTCGCTGGCCTGTTGGGGTGAACAGGCGGTCAGCAGGGCCAGGGCGCTGGCTCCGGCCAGGAGCTCGCGAAATGACATGATGAGAAATCCCCTCGTTTACTTGAATTGACTCTTTCTTAACGCCGGATTGCGAGGGGTAAACATAATTAACAGTAAGAACGATTCGCTTTCGCTGGTGGCGAGGAACGACAAGTGACAGGAGCTGAGGTACTCGACTATGCGCGCGAGGCGATCTGGCTGACGCTGGCCATGGCCGCCCCCGTCATGCTGGTCGGGCTTGCCGTTGGCGTTGGTATCGCCCTGTTCCAGGCGCTAACACAGATCCAGGAAATGACCCTGGTCTTCGTGCCCAAGATCATCGCCATCTTCATTGCCCTGCTGATCTTCCTGCCCATGATGGGTGCGCTGATGGGTGGTTTCACGATCACCCTGATGGACCGGATCGCGAATCCATGATCCTGGACCTGCCAGCCCTGATCTTCGCCGCCGGCCTGATCTTCTCGCGGCTCGGTGCGATCCTGATGCTGATGCCTGGTTTCGGTGAGCCGAGCGTCCCGGCGAATATCCGCCTCTCCATGGCCTTGCTGATCTCGCTCGCGCTGGGGCCGCTGGTGGCCGACGGTCTGCCGCCCATGCCTGCACAACCGCTCATGCTGGCCGCGATGGTTGTCACGGAAGTCGTCATTGGCCTGATGATCGGTGCGGTGGCGCGTCTCTTCCTGTCGACCGCGGCCGTCGCGGGACAGGTGATCGGCATGCAGTCCGGTCTCGCCTTCGCGCAGAGTTTTGACCCGTCCATGGGCAGCCAGGGCGCCCTGATGGCGACCTTCCTGAACCTGACCTTCGTGACGCTGCTCTTTGCCACGAATATCCACCACATGCTGCTCTACACGGCCACGAATTCCTACATCGTCTTCCCCGCGGGGGATCTGCCCTCGATGAGTGGCGCCGCGCTGTGGGCGCTGAATTCCTTCATCGATGCCTTCCGCATCGGTGTACAACTGGCCGCGCCGCTGATCGTGTTTGGCCTGGTCTTCTACCTGTCGCTGGGCGTGCTCTCGCGGCTCATGCCGCAGGCCCAGATTTTCTTCATCGCCATGCCCTCCAACATCATGGTCGGGCTTTTCATCGTCACCATCGCGCTTGGCGCGATGAGCGCCGTCTGGCTGGAACGCATGCAGCGTTTCGCCATCGACATGAATTGAGGGATCGATCATGGCCGAAGGCGAAGACGAGAGTCAGAAGACAGAAGAGCCAACAGCGAAACGGCTCGAAGACGCGCGCAAGAAGGGCGATGTCGCCAAATCCCAGGAAATCCCCGGCTGGTTCGTGCTGGCGTCAGGCCTGGCACTGATCGGTTTTCTCTTCCCGATGATGGCCCGCAATCTCGCCGGGAACATGCAGGTCTTCTTCTCGGACGCGCACACGTTCGCGGTGGAACCGAATGCCGTCATGACGCTGCTGGCCGATACGGCCTGGTCGGTCGCGGTGATCGTTGGCTTTCCGATCCTTCTGCTCGCCTTCGCGGGTTTCGCCGGCCACTACGTGCAACAGGGCTTCCTGTTCACGACCGAGAAGCTCAAGCCGCAAATGTCCAAGATCAATCCGATCGAGGGGTTCAAGCGGAATTTCGGGCCCCAGGGCGTGGCGAACTTCCTCAAGGGTGTCGGCAAGATGGCGCTCGTGGCGCTTGCGGCCTTCCTCGTCATCTATCCCAAGCGCGAGATGCTGGCCGGTCTGCCGCAGGTCGATCTGACCGCGGTGCTCGGCATCGTACAGCAGGCCGCGATCGAGCTGATGCTGGCCTGCCTGTTCGTTTATGCCGTCATCGCCGGCATGGACTACATGTTCCAGCGCCAGAGCTTCATGAAGCGCAACCGGATGTCGCGCCGTGAGGTCAAGGACGAGCTGAAACAGTCCGAAGGCGATCCGATGATCCGCGCGAAGCTGCGCCAGATCCGCCAGGAACGTGCCCAGCGCCGCATGATGGCCGCCGTCCCGGACGCCACCGTCGTCATTACCAACCCGACCCACTACGCGGTCGCACTTCATTATGAACAGGGCGAAACGGCCGCGCCGATCGTTGTCGCCAAGGGTATCGACGCAGTCGCCTTGCGGATCCGCGAACTCGCCGACGAGCACGAGGTCCCGATTGTCGAGGATCCGCCTCTCGCGCGGGCGCTGCATGCTACCGCCGATTTGGACGAAGAAATCCCCGTCGAACACTTCAAGGCCGTCGCCAAGGTGATCGGCTATGTCCTGTCTCTCTCGCAAGGCCGCGCACAATATCGCCCGAGCGAGTAACCTGTCGTGACCACCATTTGATTCGTGTGGAGCCCCCATGGCCGAAATGCCCGCAAACACCAGCAAACCGCCCGCTTCCTTCTGGTCGAGACCGATTGGTCGCGTGATCTTCTGGGTGGCCTGCGCGATCGTCGTGATCGCCGTACCGACAGCCCTTCTGGCCGCTGGTGATGATGGGGGGGTTGGGCTGATCTTCCTGGCGGGTCTGGCCACGATCGCCTTCATGATCCTGTTCGCGCTGGCTGCGGGCGAAAATGCGGGGCTCAAACTGCGCGAGAAGGCCTCGCGCAATGCCTTGCCGGGCGCGGGATCGATCGCCTTCAACGCGATGGAGGATTTCCCGGACCCGGTCCTGGTCACCGACAAGCGCGGCGCGCCACGCTGGGGCAATCACGCCTACCGGGCGCTCGCCAAGCGCAGTTCCGGCCTGGGCCAGAGCTTCGGCCTTCCCACGATCGATCGCCTCTGGGCGGGATCAGGGGGCGGTGACGGCGCCGTCTATCGCCTGGCGCGTGCTGCGGCGCGGGGCGAGGGCGCCTGCGAACTCTTGCCGCCGCTACTGACCGGCGATGGCCAGACTCTGCAATTCCACCTGGAATCCGGTCCGCAGCGTAACGGCCTCATCCTGTGGCGGCTGATGCCGGTCCGGTCCAGCGAGGCCGGACAATCGGCAACGGCTCTTGCGGACTGGTCCCAGAACGCGCCGGTCGGCCTGTTTTCCCTACGCCCCAATGGCGATCTCGCCATGGGCAATGCCACGCTGCGCAACTGGCTCGGCCTGGGCGAGGGTGATCCTCTTCCGCCCCTCAGCCAGATCCTTGCGGGCGACGGCGCCAAACGCGTGCTCCAGTCTCGCGGCGGCGAGGGCGTGTCCCGCGTCGATTGCCGCATGAAGGCCCGCGACGGAATCGAGAGCCCCGTCACGCTCGTCGTCGACTGGGCGCCCGGCGAGCCGGGTGTGGGCCGCGGCGTGATCTATGGTCTCTCCGCGACGGGTGCGCCTCCGGGCGTGGCCCAGGCGATGGGCGATGGCCGTGCAGCGGGTCGCACACTCGACGAGATGTTCGCCAGCGCACCCTTCGGCGTAGTGCGCCTGGACGGTGCGGACCCGGAGACGGCCATCATCGAGGACGTCAATCCGGCGCTGGTGCAATTGACCGGCGGCAAGGCCGTTCCCGGCGTGAAATTCTGCGAGATATTCAATTGGGAAGACGGGCGGTCGGCGACCGATGCCTTCTCCGCCGCCATGGCGGGCAGCGGCGAGCCCGCTGAAGCCCAGCTGGAGGGCGAGACACCCACCTATGTCCACCTCGCCTTCGCCCCGGCACGTGGCGGCAAGCGCGTGGCCTATGTCATCGACGTGACCAGTTGGAAGGAGCTGGAGCGCCAGTTCGCCCAGTCCAACAAGATGCAGGCGGTCGGCCAGCTCGCCGGCGGCGTGGCGCATGACTTCAACAACCTGCTTACCGCCGTGCGCCTCAATTGCGATGAATTGCTCAACCGTCACCCGGTCGGCGACCCCGATTACGGCGAGCTGCAATCGATCAACCAGACCGTCGCCCGTGCAGCCGGCCTTGTGCGCAAGCTCCTGGCCTTCTCGCGCAAGCAGACCTTCCGCATGGAAACGCTCGATATCGGCGACGTGTTGTCGGACGTCTCTGTCCTGTTGCGGCAGATCGTCGAGGAAAGCGTCCGGCTGGACATCGTGCATGGCCGTGAAGTGGCCAAGATCAAGGCCGACAAGGGTCAGCTGGAAACCGCGATCATCAACCTGGCTGCCAATGCCCGCGACGCCATGCGCGAGAAGGGTGGCGGTACGCTGACCGTCCGCACCGGCGCAGTCACGGACGAGGAAGTCCGCCAGGCCGGTGCGCCCAATCCGCGCCCGGGAGACTGGGTGAAGCTGGAGGTCGCCGACGAGGGTCACGGCATGGACGCCGAGACGCTCGAGAAGATTTTCGAACCCTTCTTCACCACAAAGGAAGCCGGCAAGGGCACGGGGCTCGGCCTCGCGACCGTCTACGGTATCGTCAAACAGTCCGGCGGTTTCCTGTTCGCTGATTCCGAGGTCGGAACCGGCACCACCTTCACCATCTTCCTGCCCGGCCATCAGCCCAGTGAGGAGGAGGTCGAGGAGATCCGCGAGGCCGAGGAGGCCAAGGCCGCCGAACCGGCACCTGCGGACCTGTCCGGCCGCGGTCGTATCCTCCTGGTCGAGGATGAGGACGCAGTGCGGTCCATCGCAGCCAAGACGCTGATCAAGCGTGGCTATGAAGTCACCGAGGCCTGTGACGGCGAGGAGGCGCTGGAAATTCTCGAGGACGAGGAGGAGAGTTTCGACCTCTTAATCTCCGACGTGGTGATGCCCGGCCTCGACGGTCCCGGCCTGCTCGAGAAGGCGCGCGACATGCTGACGGACACCCGCATCGTCTTCATCTCCGGTTATGCCGCTGAGCAATTTTCCAAGACGCTGTCGGAAGAGCAGGAAATCTCCTTCTTGCCCAAACCCTTCACGCTGACTCAGCTGGCCGAGCGCGTGAAACAGGAACTCGGCGGCGACTGAACCGCCGCTCAATCCAGTCCCGATAAAGTCCTGTGTCACCCCTCTCCGGAGGGGTGACTGTTTTTGTCCGAACCCTGGGCGATAGTCCACATATCAGGTGTTTGGAACGGGTCATGAAGACTGCTTCTGTTCCGTTTTGTTAACCATAAATGTTCCGCTTGTGTTCCCGGAACAAAACTGGTACGCCTGATGTTGGTTGCCCGGAGCTTTGGGGCGTGAAATAAGGGAAACTGGTGATGAGCAAGGGCGCGATTCGACTCGTGAAAGACGCAGACACAAACAAGCAGAAAGCCATCGAGGCGGCGCTCAGCCAGATCGACAAGGCATTCGGCAAGGGCTCAGTGATGAAACTGGGTCAGAAACCGGCAATGGATATTGAGGCGGTCTCGACCGGTTCCCTCGGTCTCGACATTGCGCTGGGCATTGGTGGCCTGCCGAAGGGCCGCATCATCGAGATCTACGGTCCGGAAAGCTCGGGCAAGACGACCCTGGCCCTGCACACGGTTGCAGAAGCCCAGAAGGGCGGCGGCGTGTGTGCCTTCGTTGACGCCGAACATGCGTTGGACCCGGTCTATGCCGCGAAACTGGGCGTGGATGTCGGCGAATTGCTGGTCTCCCAGCCCGATGCCGGTGAACAGGCGCTCGAGATCGCCGACACTCTGGTGCGGTCCGGTGCCATCGACGTGCTCGTGATCGACTCCGTGGCGGCCCTGACGCCGCGCGCCGAACTCGAAGGCGAGATGGGTGACAGCCTGCCGGGTCTCCAGGCCCGCCTGATGAGCCAGGCCCTGCGCAAGCTCACCGGTTCGATCTCCAAGTCGAACTGCCTGGTCATCTTCATCAACCAGATCCGCATGAAGATCGGTGTGATGTTCGGATCGCCGGAAACGACGACCGGCGGCAATGCGCTGAAATTCTACTCCTCTGTCCGTCTGGACATCCGCCGCATCGGCGCGATCAAGAATCGCGACGAGGTGATCGGCAACCAGACGCGGGTGAAAGTGGTGAAGAACAAGGTCGCACCGCCCTTCCGGGAAGTGGAGTTCGACATCCTCTACGGAGAGGGCATCTCCAAGATGGGTGAATTGCTCGATCTCGGTGTGAAGGGCGATGTCATCGAGAAGTCCGGGTCCTGGTATTCCTATAATTCGGAACGGATCGGCCAGGGGCGCGAGAATGCGCGGAAATTCCTGCTCGACAATCCGGATATCTCCAACGAGATCGAGCAACGTGTCCGCGCCAATGCCGGCCTGATCGCCGACGAGATGCTGACGGGGCCGGATCTCGATGCTGACGAGGATGAAGAGGCCGTCGTCGGCTGACCTCCGAGCCAGGCTTGCCGACCCCCGAAGATCGGGGGCGGCGCCAGGACAGAATGAAGAACGGGCGCTGTTTTCACGGCGCCCGTTTCCTATATGCAGACCGGTGGCGTGGCTGAATGCGAGGGGCGTCGTTATCTCCGGTCGCTGACATCGATTGCCAGAGCGCATTTGTCAGCGCCTGAAGCTGCGCTATACCGCGAACAACAAGATCAATCCCCATGATCCGGACTTCCCCGGTTCAACCAGTATCGGACCACACCATGGCCAGCCTGCGCGATATCCGTGCCACTTTCCTCGACTATTTTGCTCGCAACGAGCACGAAGTCGTGGCATCCAGCCCGCTCGTCCCGCAGGACGATCCGACCCTGTTGTTCGTCAATGCCGGCATGGTGCAGTTCAAGAATGTCTTCACCGGCAAGGAAAGCCGCGCCATTCCGCGCGCTGTGTCCTCGCAGAAATGCGTGCGTGCGGGCGGCAAGCACAATGATCTCGATAATGTCGGCTACACGGCGCGCCATCACACCTTCTTTGAAATGCTGGGGAATTTCTCCTTCGGTGACTATTTCAAGGAACGCGCGATCCATCACGCCTGGGAATTGGTCACCCGGGAATACGAACTGCCGGAGGACAAGCTTCTCGTCACCGTCTACTCGGAGGACGAGGAGGCCCGTGAGCTCTGGAAGAAGATCGCCGGCCTGTCCGACGACCGGATCATCGGCATCTCCACCTCGGACAATTTCTGGTCCATGGGCGATACCGGCCCGTGCGGTCCGTGTTCGGAAATATTTTTCGATCATGGCGAGGACATCTGGGGCGGCCCTCCGGGTTCGCCCGAGGAGGACGGCGACCGGTTCATCGAGATCTGGAATCTCGTCTTCATGCAGTACGAGCAATTGTCGGCTGAAGAACGCGTCGGCCTGCCCAAACCGTCGATCGACACGGGCATGGGTCTGGAACGCATCGCGGCCATTCTCCAGGGCAAGCACAATAATTACGAGGTCGACCTCTTCGCCAATCTGATCGCCGCCTCCGAGGATGTTCTCGGTGTGAAGGCCGAGGGTGATGCCCTGGGCAGTCATCGCGTGATTGCCGATCATCTGCGCTCGACTTGTGCCCTGATGGCTGATGGTGTTTCTCCGTCGAATGAGGGCCGGGGCTACGTCCTCCGCCGGATCATGCGTCGGGCCATGCGCCACGCGCATCTGCTGGGTGCCAAGGAGCCGGTGATGTGGCGGCTCGTCTCCACGCTCAAGGACGAGATGGGGGACGCCTATCCGGAACTGGGCCGTGCCCAGGCCCTGCTCGAGGACACGCTGAAAATCGAGGAAGCCAAATTCCAGGAAACCCTGGGCCGCGGCCTGGGTCTGCTCGAGGAGGCCACGTCGGGTCTCGCCGAGGGCGATGCATTGCCGGGCGAGACGGCCTTCAAGCTTTACGATACCTATGGCTTCCCGCTGGACCTGACCCAGGACGCTCTGCGGGCCAAGGGCATGACGGTCGACGAAGACGGTTTCAAGACCGCCATGGACCGCCAGCGCGCCCAGTCGCGCGGCGGCAAGATCAACGACGCCGTCGCCCCGGACGAGGTCTGGTTCGGCGTGCGCGAGAAGACCGGCGCGACCGAATTCCTCGGTTATGACGGGGTCGCAGGCGAGGGCAAGCTGGTGGCGATCATTGCCGAAGCGGCCGAGGCCAAGGCTCTGGGCGAGGGCCAGAGCGGCGAGCTCGTGTTCGACCGCACGCCCTTCTACGGCGAAAGCGGTGGCCAGGCCGGCGACAAGGGTCTGATAATATTTGCCAATGGCGCCGTCTTCCGGGTCGAGGACACGCAGAAGCGCGGCGGTGATGTGCACGCGCATTTCGGTGTGATGGAAAAGGGCGAGGTCACGCTTGGCGACGACGCGGCTCTCAGCGTCAATGCCGGCGAGCGTGCCGAAACCCGCTCCAACCACTCCGCGACCCACCTCCTGCACGCCGCCCTGCGCGATGTTCTGGGCGCCCACGTGACCCAGAAAGGCTCCTATGTCGGGCCCGACCGCCTGCGCTTCGATTTCAGCCACAACCAGTCCGTCTCGGCCGAGCAGATCGCGGCGATCGAGGCCCAGGTCAACGCGGTGATCCGCCAGAATGCGGCTGTCTCGACCCGCGAGATGACGCCCGATGCCGCCATCGAGGCCGGTGCCCTGGCGCTGTTCGGCGAGAAGTATGGCGACAGCGTCCGCGTGCTCTCGATGGGTCGGAATCTCGCCGAGGCTGATGTCGACTATTCCGTGGAATTGTGCGGTGGAACACATGTCGAGCGGACCGGTGACATCGCCCTCTTCAAGGTGATCGCCGAGAGTGCGGTTTCGGCCGGTGTGCGCCGTATCGAGGGGCTGACCGGTGAAGCGGCCCGCCTCTACATGGATGAACAGATCCAGTTTGGACGATCGGCAGCCGACCTGCTGAAAGTCCCGCCGGCGGATCTGTCCAAGCGGGTCGCCGCGCTGAGCGAGGAACGCAAGAAGCTCGAGCGCCAGCTGGCCGAGGCCAAGAAACAACTGGCCATGGGCGGCGGTGGCGGAGCGGCCCCGGCCGGACCGGAAGAGATCAATGGTGTCAAATTCATCGGCCGCGTGGTCGAAGGTGTCGGCGGGCGCGATCTTCGCGGTCTCGTCGATGACGCCAAGGCGTCGCTGGGTTCCGGCATTGTCGCCTTTATCGGGGTCAATGAAGGCAAGGCGGCCCTCGCTGTCGGCGTGACCGATGACCTCAAGGACACACTCAGCGCCGTTGAGCTCGTGCGGGCCGGTTCCCAGGCCGTAGGCGGCAAGGGCGGCGGTGGACGTCCTGATTTCGCCCAGGCCGGCGGACCTGACGGTTCGAAGGCGGAAGACGGTCTGGCCGCGATCCGCGCCGCGCTGGCCGGCTGATGGCCCGCCACAAGAAATCCGTGGCAAGCGCCGATACGCGCCTCGTCGGGGACAAGGCGGAAGCCCGCCGGATCCTCGACTCGCGCCTGCGCTTCAACCAGGCGCTGGCGGACCGGGAACTGGACGTGATCGAGAGCGTGCTCGCCGAGACGGCGACGCTGGTTCCCGGCGATGATGCCGAACTCATCCAGGGGCGTGCGGCCCAGATGGATGCGTGGAAGTCGATTTTCTCGCAGATGGACGAAGTCGGTTATGTGCGGTCGCCGCAACGCATCGAGATCGCCGATGACGGCCATCTCGCTGCCGAAAGCGGACGCTGGCAGGGCGGCTGGACCTCGGAAGGCTTGCACATCGCCTATACCGGCCGTTACTTCGCCAAATGGCGGCTTGAGGGGCTGGACTGGAAGATCGAGTCCGAAACCTTCGTCACCCTGAAGCGGACGGGCGGGCGCGGCTAGGAGGCCGCGGCAAGCCAGTCCCGGGCTTCGTCTTCCTTGTCGAAGACCTCGTCTTCACTGAGCACGCGGTCGGCAAAACTCATATTGTGCAATTGCAGGAGCGACCAGTGTTCCGGTCTTACGGCCACGATGGCCGTGCGGGCGCCGGTCTCTTCCCGGCCTTCCGGCCGGTTTGTCTCGATGTGTGACTGGAAGGCCTGGATATCATCCAGCGTGATGGCGCTGAGGCGGGCATCATGCTCGAGCACGGCGAGCATGTTCTTCTCGTAATCCCATCCCGGCATGTCGAGCAGGGCCGTCCACGCTTCCAGCAATTCCTCACGCGTGACGCGGCCCCCGATACGCCATTCGATCAGGTCCGGCCCGTTGTGGATGGTGAACTGGTTACGCATACGCCCCCCTTGGTCAAACGGGCGCAAATCTTCCGCCCACCTGCCGCGTTTCGGGCATTCTAGGCTGGTTCGGAGCGTCGTCGAGAAATATTCGTATATGAATATACGAAAAAGGCGGCCCGCCGTGCGGACCGCCTTTCATCACAGATAGACGCAGACCTAGGCTTCGACAGCCATTGCCGCGCGGAAGTTCTCATCGACCTTTTCGATGAAGCCTTCCGTGGACAGCCAGCCCTGGTGGTCACCGACCAGGAGGGCGAGGTCCTTCGTCATGTAGCCGCTCTCGACCGTCTTGATGATCGTGTCTTCAAGCATGGCAGCGAACTTCATCAGCGCGTCATTACCGTCCATGCGGCCGCGATGGGACAGGCCCCGCGTCCAGGCAAAGATGGAGGCGATGGAGTTCGTGGAAGTCTGCTCACCAGCCTGGTGCTGGCGGTAGTGACGGGTGACCGTGCCGTGTGCGGCTTCGGCCTCGACCGTCTTGCCGTCGGGCGACATCAGGACGGAAGTCATCAGGCCCAGCGAACCGAAGCCCTGTGCGACGGTGTCGGACTGAACGTCACCATCATAGTTCTTGCAGGCCCACACGAAGCCACCGGACCATTTCATGGCCGCAGCGACCATGTCGTCGATCAGGCGGTGTTCGTAGGAAATGCCCTTGGCCTGGAAGGCCTCGCGGAATTCTGCGTCGAAGATCTCCTGGAACAGGTCCTTGAAGCGACCGTCATAGGCCTTGAGGATCGTGTTTTTCGTGGAGAGATAGACCGGCCAGCCGCGCTGGAGACCGTAATTGAAGGAGGCGCGGGCGAAGTCCTTGATGGATTCGTCGAGGTTATACATGCCCATCGCAACACCGGGGCTCGGGAAGTCGTAGACTTCGCGCGTGACCGGTTCGGAACCGTCTTCCGGCACGAAGGTCATCGTCAGCTTGCCCGGACGGTCGACCAGGAAGTCGGTGGCACGGTACTGGTCGCCGAAGGCGTGACGGCCGATCACCATCGGCTGCTGCCAGCCCGGGACGAGGCGCGGCACGTTGGAGATCACGATCGGCTCGCGGAAGACAACACCACCGAGGATGTTGCGGATTGTGCCGTTCGGGGAGCGCCACATCTTCTTCAGGCCGAATTCCTCGACCCGGCCCTCGTCCGGCGTGATCGTCGCGCATTTGATGCCGACACCGTATTCCTTGATTGCGTTGGCAGCGTCGATCGTGATCTGGTCGTCCGTCTCGTCGCGCTTGGTGACGGAAAGATCGTAGTATTTCAGATCAATATCGAGATAGGGCAGGATCAGCTTGTCCTTGATCATCTGCCAGATGATGCGGGTCATCTCATCGCCGTCGAGCTCGACGACCGGTGTATCGACTTTGATCTTCGCCATGATGTTCAGCTTTCTTCTCGGACCAATGTGTGGGAGCGCGCCGGGGCGCTCCGATTGATTTGCGCGCTCTCTAGCACCCGGGCGCTGCTAGGTGAAGGGGCAGGACCATTCGGCGCTTTTGCGCAACCGCGTGACTGCGAGGGTTCAGCCGGGCCCGGCCTGCAGCATTTCGATGAAAGCGCTCGCTTCCGCCGGACAATCTAGGGCGTTGGATCCGCTTGCCCAGAGCAGGAGTTGTTCGAACAAATCCGCCTGTCCGAGGATTTGATCGACATCCATCGAACCCGGCAAAATACGGACCTCGAATGTGTGCTTGCCCGGCGTTTCCATGGCGATATTGAACAGGTTGAAGTCGCAATACTTGGTTGGCCGGGTCTCGGCCAACATGGCGCGGGCCGCCGGCCAGTCCGCCGTCCTGAAACGGTCTGACCGCACACAATCGACCAGGGCTTTCGACCAGGGCGCCAGCCGGCTACAGCGTGAATTGGTGCCGACATGATCGCGCAGTGCCGGTCCATATCGGTCCAGTGCATCGACCAGGCGTGCGATCACCCGGGCGGAGCACAGCGGGGCCGCATCGAAATGCACGTGTACGGCCGCCTCGGCCGGTACTGTGAAGCCGAGCGCTGCGGCGTCCCCAAGCAGTGCTTCGAGCACGGCACGGGCATCGCCTTCGATTGGCGGTGTGATGATCTCGCACGGGCGTTCGCGCTCGCCGGGCAATTGCGCAGCCATCGCGACGGATCGGCCGTCGGCATCGCTGATCTTGGAAACATTGCCGTCGGCGAGGTCGAGTTTCGAGCCGAACAGCTCGGCCATGGGCCGGAGCACTCGGTCCAGCGGCGCCGTCGGATCGCAATGACGCTGGACCAGCGCAAGCAGACGGCGATCATCGCTGAGTACGCGGATCCAGCCGGGCAGGGGCGCAGCCCGTTTGTCGAGATCGGCCTGGAGGGTCAGGTCATCAACCAGTAGGGCGATACGCTCGTCATTTGCGTCGCTTACGTCGAAACCGAGAACGAGGTTTTCGAAGACCGGCAGACCGGGAACCAGGCTCGGTTCCGATTGCGGGTAGAAACAGGTCCGGACTTCACCGCTTGCCCGACGCGCGATGTGATCGGCCAGGTCGCGGCGGCTGCGACCGCGCGGAGCGAGCAGTTCGATCTCGAATCCCTTCTTCCAGCCGGCCCGAGCCGTCTGTTCAGGTGCAGACACCGATGACATGTCGTGTGATCTCCTGTCTCGCGGTTCCGAAAACGAGGACCGGGCCGGAAGAATCCGGTTTTTCGATACTCCTCAATTGCTCCACGGATTCAATGCCTATACGGTCGGATCTTCAATTTCTGGGGGGAATAGGATGACTGGAAAACCCGTAATGGGCGTCGTGGCTCTGGCCACCATTTTCGGTGCGGCTGCGCCTGCGAATGCCGGGCCCTTGCCCGTAGCGGCACAGAGCCCCGCGCTCACGGCAGCAGCTTTCGCGGGTGGTTCGGCCTTCCAGGACCAGGCATCACTCTCCGCCTATTATCAGAGCGAATACGGCTATTGCGACGCGATGAAGGTCGCTCATGTCTGGGGCACGGACATCGCCAGCGCCAAGGCCGTTATCGGGTCGAAGATCCTCGGCGGTCTGACTCATCTTCTCGATCATGACATCGCGTCCACCGCGTCGTCTGTTCAGTGCAGCTGGTCGGATCTCGGCCTGAGCTACAACAATGCGGCCGCGCTGGCCGAATTCTGGGGTGTCAGCATCGAGCAGGCCAAGGCCCAGGCGGCTGCCAATGCGTCCCAGCTCGGACATCGTGGTTTCTATCAGGCCTTTGGGCAGTATTTCGATTACGACGAAGGTCATGGTGATCGTGGCGAGGCGGATGCCCAGCGCGAGGTCTATTACGCGAGTGATTACGGCTTCTGTGATGCGCTGAAAGTGGCGCACGTCTGGAGCATTGATTCCTGGGAAGCCAAGGCCGTGATTGGCTCGAAGATCCAGGCCGGGCTTACCGATCTCGCCGATGCTGATATCGCGTCCACCTCGGGCGTTGTGGCCTGCACCTGGAGCGAGCTCGGCCTGAGCTATGCGGATATCGAACACCTGTCGACCTATTGGGGCCTGGATATCGACGAGACCAAGTCGAAGACCGATCTCCTGGCGACACGTTACGGCCATCGCGGCTTCTACCGCGCCATGGACGGGGTGTTGCGGCGCGAATATCACTGATCGCGCTGAAGCCCCGGCTTGCAAGACCAGGCCTGATCCCGCAATTCAGGGCGACATCACTCTGAGAGCGAGCTCTGACGCGCATGACCGACACGCCTGCCATCATCCTGCACACGCCGCAGCTCGGCGAGAATATCGGTGCGGCTGCGCGGGTCATGGGCAATTTCGGTCTCGGCGATCTCGTCATCATCGACCCGCGTGACGGCTGGCCGAACGAGAAGGCCGTGTCCATGGCGGCGGGCTCGCCCGTGCTGGATGCCGCGCGTCTTGAACACACATTCTCCGACGGAGTAGCGCCCTTTACCCGCATCTATGCGACGACGGCGCGGCCGCGCGGGATGGAAAAGCCCGTGATGACGGCCCGCCAGGCGGCGTCGGACATGCGTGCTGCCATCGCGGCGGGCGAGCGCGTGGGCGTTCTGTTCGGCGGCGAGAAGTCCGGCCTGCCCAATGAGGCGGTCAGCATGGCGGACGCGATCATCACCCTCCCGGTGGATCGCAGCTTCTCCAGCCTCAACCTCGCCCAGACCGTTGCCGTGATCTGTTACGAATGGATGGCGGATGAGGGGGCTCCGTCGGTTTTCGAACCGGTCTCCGACGTGGCGTCCCGCGAGGATCTTGAGCGCATGTTCGAGCACTTCGAAGACGAGCTCGACCGGGCCGGATTTTTCTTCCCCGCCGCCAAGACGCCCCTGATGAAGCAGAATTTGCGCAATGCCTTCATCCGCGGCCGCTGGACGGAACAGGAAGTGCGCACCTTCCGGGGCGCCGTGAAGGCATTGGCGCTGGGCCGGGGCAAGGCCCGGATCAATCGCGAGGACTAGCTGTCCTCGTCCGACTGGCCGTCTTCCGGCTTGTGAAAGATGAATCCCAGACCGCCGACTGTCGCAAAAACCGCGATGAAAAAGGCGGGCACCGGAGACGGGCCCATACCTCGTATACTTCCGTAGGGAATGCTCGATCCGAGCACGACCATGCACCAGATCAGCGCGATCAGGTTGCCGGCGATCAGGATTGTCCAGCCAAGCTGTTTCATGACCTATTCGGATTCCGTCTCGTCGCGGTGACCGCGGAGAACAGAAGTGCCCCGAAGGGTCAGAAACAGCCCCACGCCGAATTGAGCGACGACAAACAGGAGCGCGAGAAGACCGGTGCCGGATGTGCCATCGGAGTAGGCCGCTATCCTGATGCCGAAAAAGACGGAGATAGGAAGCGTTGCGATCAAGATCAGGCCGATCAGGCATTCCGGTGCTGCGATCATCAGCCTCACCGGCCCCGGCAGGGATTTAACGACGCGATCCCAGCGCTTCAAAATCGACATGACCTGCTCCCTCCGCATTCATCATGTCGATGAATTGTATTCACGCAAGTCACTAGGAAAGGTGGAGGGCTAACCCGTCGCGCCAGTCATCCACCAGCCGAACTGGCGACCGTCGCGCATGATCGCGCTGGCCGGTTCAAGCTGGACGCCGGCTTCGGCGAATTGAGCCGTGAGAGCCTGGAGCTGTTCGGTCGACCGCCCGGCCGCGACGAGCGCCCGCAATCGGGTCGCGTAGTCCTCGACAGTATCGCGGATGCCGTCGATCTCCGCCAGCGCGGCGTCGGTGCCGAGATCACGGCGTTTGCGCCAGAGAGCGTCCAGCGCCTGCAGGCCTTCGACGGCGGCATCCGCGCTGCCGAGGAACACGGCCTGGTCGCGTGATTTCGCATAGGCCGCCGTCGCTTGCTTGGCCAGCTCCAGGTATTGCGCATTCGCGGCCAGTTCCGCAGCCGGTGTTTCCGCCTCGATACGGATCATCGCCGCCATCGTTGCCGCAAGACCCGTCCCGGCCAGCAGCGCATCCGCGCGGCGCAGGATGGTATGGGTGTCAGTGACCACCGCCCCGTCAGCGGCGTGCATCAACAGTCCGATCCGTCCGCCAGGCACCAGGACACGAGCTGTTTCGACAATCGCGGCCGGGTCGTCGCAGTATTCGAAACCGAATTGCGAGACGGCGGCATCGAAAGAGGCGTCTTCAAAGGGCAGGTCGGCGATATTGACCGAGGTCCGTGTCGTGACGCCCTCGATGTCCGGCAGATGATCGGCGTAATCGACGCCGGTGATGTCCCAGCTGGCGTCGTGCGCGCGGGCGAGGCGGCTGACCGCGCCCGCGCCACAGGCGAGGTCGATCAGTCGGCTGCCTGTCGCCAGTGTCTGGAAGAAGCCGGTCCATTCCGGCTCGAAATTCACGGGCTGACCGTTGGAATAGACGGAATCACCAAAGCCGGACTGCCAGTAGCGCGACCAGGCGGCCGCATCGCGGTCCGCCGGCCCGGTCATTGCGCGCGCGCCGCGCGGCGCTCGATCCGGCGCACATTGCGCTCGTGCTCGCGCCAGTCCGTCTCGCCGAGATAGATCACCGGTCCGGGCTCTTCTTCCGGCGGGTTCACGTCGAGTTCGTCAAACGCTTCGCTGACATAGGTCATCCACTCATCATCGGAGGCGAGCCATTCGGCGCGGCGTTCCTGGTAGCGGACCAGCACGTCTTCCAGGGTCCCTGCATTCAGCGGCACACCGAAACGCTCGGCATTGACGGGCGCTTCGCGCTCGACGCCGGCAAGACGATCCAGCACGGCCTGGCCGAGCGTCGGGCGATAATGTGCGGGCACGTAATACCAGGGGTTCGGCGTGGTGCCGTCCCAGCCCGGCGGTTCGGTCAGGGAGACATCCTGGAAACCACCGAAATCCCAGGCCTGCAGGGCCGGTCCGTCGAAACAGGCATTGTCCGGGCTGGCGAGGGGCGCGCGGGCTTCCATCTGGGCGACGATATCGCGGCGCAATTGTTCTTCAGGTCCCGGCGAGCCGGTGCGCTGGCCGGCTTCTTCCTGCCAGACATGGACCGGGTGGATGAACAGCACGACTTGCATGCCGCTCGCCAGCATCGCGTCGATCCCGCGGAACAGGAAGCGCACCCGGTCGGGGTCGTAGCGATACCCGTCATAATACCGGTAGCGCTTGACGATCTCGTCCTCGAAACGCGCGCGCAGGCCTTCCTCGGCATAGGCGTTGGCCCATTTCTCGTCGCGGCCGCCGGTCGCGTTGTCGATCACGGTCTGTAGTGCACGGGCGAAGGCGTGCGGCGACAGCGCCATCTTGGCCAGCGAGACATAACGTCCGCCTCCGGCCAGTGGCGTGATCCAGTAGGTCGCCTGGGCATTGGGATCCGTGCCGAACTCGCGCAGGTCCAGACCGAAGATCATGCAGTGGATGTCGTCATTCTGGGCGGCGAGGGTGGAGGCGCGGGCCAGTTCGAAGGCACTGGTGCCGGCCATGCCCATATTCTCATACCCGCCCGGCCAGTCCGGCAGGTCGCGGGGGAAGCCGTCCGCCACGCGCGACGAGCCCATGATCACCGTGGCCGCATCACTGGTCAGCAGGCGATGGCCGACGCGCACGCGATAGCCATCTTCGTGCGCCCGCGATTTGCGCTCGTTCACACCCTCGATCGAGACGAGCGGCATGATGTCGTAGGGATCGACCAGCAGCGTGAATCCGCCAAAACCGACCAGCCACGCGAAAAACACCGCGCACAGCGTGACGGCATAGCGTTTCAGACTGCGGGGCTTGGCCGCGCCGGAGGCGTCAGAACTGGTAATAGATGAACTCCGCAATCGTCCAGGAATTGATGACCGCGATGAAAAGCAGGCTGGCCACGCCGATGGCGGTCTTCACGCCCGGCTTCCAGCGCCAGCCCTTCTGGAGGTCGGATTTGAGCCCGTCCAGCGTGCGCGGGTGCAGGTGTTCGGAGAAGACCGAGATCGTGTCCGGCAGGAAGCGCACCACGAGAATACCCATCAGGATCCACAGGAAGGGTTCATCGCCGACATTGCCGCCCAGACCATTCATGCCCGCCATGGCCGACAGCATGCGCCAGGCCGCGTCGAAACTCTCGGCCCGGAAGAAGACCCAGGCAAAGGTGACGAAGAGGAAGGTGAGAATGGTCGCGATCCAGCGGGCGTTCGGGAAGAGACCCTGCGGGCGCACCTTGTTGAGCCAATGTCCCCAGGCCAGGCCCAGACCGTGCAGGCCGCCCCAGACCACGAATGTCCAGGCCGCGCCGTGCCAGAGACCGCCCAGCAGCATGACAATGAAGAGATTGATCCAGCGCCGGTGCTCGCCAAGGCGATTGCCGCCCAGCGGGATGTAGAGATAGTCGCGCAGGAAACGTGACAGTGTGATGTGCCAGCGATGCCAGAACTCGACCACCGAGGTCGCGCGATAGGGTGCGTTGAAGTTTGCCGGCAGGTGGAAACCGAACATGCGGGCCAGGCCCAGCGCCATGTCGGAATAGCCGGAGAAGTCGAAGAAGATCTGGAAGGAATAGGCGAGGGCCGAGGTCCAGGCCTGCCACAGGCCGATATCACCACCTCGCGCCGCCAGGTCGAAGCCGCCCGAGGCAAAAGGCTCGAGATTGTCGGCCAGCAGGACTTTCTTGGCGAGGCCGAAGGCGAAGATGGACAGGCCGATGCCTATGTTCAGCGACAGGTCGTCCTTGCGCTCGGCGTCGGCATACTGATCGGCGATCTGGTCGTGGCGCACGATCGGACCCGCGATGAGCTGCGGGAAGAAGGTCACGAACAGGGCGTGATTGACCAGCTTGCCCGAGCGCGCCTTGGACTGGGCCACGTCCACCAGATAGCTGATCTGCTGGAAGGTGAAGAAGGAGATCGCCAGCGGCAGGGCCAGTTCCGGGACCGGCAGGCCGGCACCGCTGACCGCATTGACGTTGGAGACAAAGAAACCGGCATATTTGTAGAGGCCGATCAGTCCCAGATTGAAGATGATGCCGATGGCCAGCCAGGGCTGGGAGCCGCGGTTCTGTATCACATGGCCCAGCACGAAATTGACCATGACCGATCCCAGCAGGAGCGGGATGTAGGACACGTTCCACCAGCCATAGAAGACCAGCGAGGCCAGCGTCAGCAGCCAGATCGCGACATGATGGCCGACATAGGTGCGCGCCACGTAGTAGAGCACCAGCGTTGCCGGCAGGAAGAGGAAGAGAAACTCTAGCGAATTGAAGAGCAAGCGCGGTCCCCAACGGTTGCCCCGGCGGACAGGCGCCAGACATTCAAGGTGACCGAGCTATAGACTTTGCCCCGCCCCCTCACAAGGACCCGATACGGTTAAGGCGTCCGGCCCGGGATTCCGCCCTCGCGAGGACTGCACGAAAATCAGGGCAATCCGCATTGCCTGGTTGACAATCCCGACAGGCAGAGTAGAACCCGCGCTTCCCTCGCCGGGCCTGGCCCGGATGGATCAATTCAACGGGACGATGCGTGGACCGCCGTTTTGATTGTGAGCGCTGAGGGAAAGCTCACCGGGCCGCATCGAAAAGAGAGATATGTCGAAGCGTCATTCGCAGAAATACAAAATCGACCGTCGCATGGGTGAAAACCTGTGGGGTCGTCCGAAATCCCCGATCAATTCTCGCGCCTACGGCCCGGGCCAGCACGGTCAGCGCCGCAAGGGCAAGATGTCTGATTTCGGCCTCCAGCTCATGGCCAAGCAGAAGCTCAAGGGCTATTACGGCAACATCACCGAGAAGCAGTTCCGCCGCACCTATGACGAAGCATCTCGTCGCAAGGGCAACACGGCAGAGAACCTGATCGGCCTGCTGGAATCCCGCCTGGACGCCATCGTCTACCGCGCCAAGTTCGTGCCGACGGTCTTCGCGGCTCGTCAGTTCGTCAATCACGGCCACGTCATGGTCAATGGCCGCAAGGTCAATGTCCCGTCCTACCGCGTGAAGGCCGGTGATGTGATCGAGGTTCGCGAGCGCTCCCGCTCCATGGCCCTGGTCCTGGAAGCCCTGGAAAGCCCGGAACGCGACATCCCGGAATACATCGAAGTCGACGGCAAGGGCATGAAGGCGACGTACACGCGCATGCCGGAATTCTCCGAAGTGCCGTACGCCTGCCAGATGGAACCGAACCTGGTTATCGAATTCTACTCCTCGTAAGCGAGGACGACAGTCGAATTCAGACAAACCCCGCCCGGGTCACTCGGGCGGGGTTTTTCTTTGTGGCACTGGCCACCCGCGTGGAAAGTGTTAAGAAAGTGTAACAACTCTCGCGCGAAGCGAATATCTCATTGCCCCCAATAGGGTGTAAGCGCTTGTAACTTCGATTCACCTGGGGTTTCGTTGCGCCTCGTCCGGTCGAGGGGTGTATGGACCGGGCGTGTGGGGTGTTTAGGGCTTTTGGGGGGTCAAGTGTCCTGGCGGGTATTGATGAGTCTTGGTGCGGCGCTCGCATGCGCAGCGTGTTCAACGACATCCGGTACCGAGGAAGCGGCGGCGAGCCGCTTCCTGCCCACCCTTCCTGCCATGCCGTCCATTCCCACCATGAATGTGGCGGATATCTCCATCCCCGGCACTAATCGGCATGCGCCGGAGATCGATCATGATCTCGAGCCGGTGGTCTATTGGCGTGTGATCGAGGACGACATCCTGGTCGTGCATGCGCAGAGCAATGGCTGCACTGCCCGCACCGACTTCCAGCTGGATGTCGAGCAATACCACGAGAACATCTACACGGTACGCCTCGTGCGCGATTTCGACGATCGCTGCGCCGACGACGTGCCGTGGGGGATCCAGCTCGGCTTCGGCTTCGAAGAGCTGGGAGTACCGATCGGGGGACAGATCCTGGTGCTCAACCCGCTTGATCAACGGCCCTGGGATTGGGGACAGCGCGACGAAGTACGAACCGTCGCGGCACGGTAATCGGAGTTGTCGGTCCGTGTGGTACCCCGGGGGAAACCCCGGGGTTTCTTTTTTGTGGGTGGAAATAATTTTCGGCGGATCCAGCGAGTCGCGAGTTTTCGGTCGAGCCGCCGCAGTCTGCGCCATCCCCCGCCCCCGGCCCAACCACCCATGAGGGTATCCTGTACGGGTGGTTGGGCCGGGGGCGGGGGTCGGCACAGAATTCGCTATCTTGGATTCGTGGTTGGGAGGGGGCGTGGGCCGGAACCGACTTCGCGATCAAAGAGTTGTGGTTGGGCCGGGGGCGGGGCCGGCACAGAATTGACCAGGAAAAGAGTCGGGCGTGGGCCGGAACCGACTGAGCTAAAACACTCCTAAACCCGCTCGACGCTTACCCGATCCGTATAGAAACCCAACCGATCCTTGATATCGGCGACCGCCTCGAAGGGCGTTTCATAGGTCCAGACGGCGTTTTCCAGCCGGGAACCATCTTCCAGCGTGATGTGGAAGTAGTTCGCCTCACCCTTGTAGGGGCACCAGCTGGTGCGGTCGGACCGTTCGAGCTTGCTCATGTCGATGCCAGTACGGTCCACGTATAGGACCGGCGGATAGACGTGTTCGCGCAGCTCGATTGCACCGGCCGAGGAGGCCAGCGCGGTCTCTCCGGCAGTCACGGATACGGCAATATCGTTGGCGGCAAGCGTGATGGGATGGTCCGGTCCTGGTTGCAGGACCGGGCGGTCATTCCGGTTTGTCATGGCGTCCTCTCCGGGTCAGGCGCTGATAAGTCCCTTGTCCCGGAGATAGGATTGCAGCTCGCCGGATTCAAACATCTCCTTGACGATGTCACATCCGCCGAGGAATTCGCCCTTCACATAGAGCTGCGGAATGGTCGGCCAGTTGGAGAAAGTCTTGATGCCTTGGCGAACTTCGTCGTCCTCGAGCACGTTGACGCTCTCATAATCGACCTGGAGATGGTCCAGCACGCGCGCGACGACCGAGGAGAAACCGCATTGCGGGAAAACCGGCGTACCCTTCATGAAGAGCACGACATCATTGTTTTCGACGGCGGACTTGATGCTGTCCTGGGCGGCGTCGGTCATGGCGAAACTCCTCAATGAATGCCTGAGTGCAGAGCTAGGTGATCTCGCCCGGCGCTTCAAGTCCCGCGACTGCGGCATTTGCGGCGAGATTGGCCGGGCGCGTGGTCAGGCAGAGCGCGGAATCGCAGACCGGCTGGGCGAGGGTCCATTGCAGCGCCTCGGCGGCTGTCATGGCGGAGCCCTGCGAGGCCGACCCGGTCAGCGCGCGCTTGGCGGCGCGGGCGAGATACCAGAGATCGCCGGAATTGGTCGGAAAGCGAGGCGGCTGGCTGATCCCGGCCATGACCTCGATCGCGATCACCCCCAGACCGGCCGCCTTCACACGCTCCAGCCGATGATAGGCGGTGTCGTCCATCTGGGCATTCACCGGCGCCATCACCGCGTCGAAACCCTCGACATCCAGCACGGCTTCGATTTCCTCGCCACGCCCGCAGAGCCCGATATGGCGGATCAGCCCGCGTTCCCGGAATGCCCTGAGACGGCGCATGAGCCGTTCCGTGACCTCCGAGCGCGAAGGCCCGTGCAGGAGAAGCAGATCGACATGATCGAGACCCAGCCGTCCCAGCGAGCCCTTGAGCGACATCTCGATGGCGCCGGCCGAGAAGTCACGGCGCCTGTCCGTGTGGATCCCGGCCTTGGTCGACACGAAGACCCGGTCGCGCCGGACCCGGCGCAGGGCCTTGCCGAGACGGGTTTCGCCGCGTCCGCCGCCATAGGCCGGTCCGGTGTCGAACAGGGTCACGCCGCATCCAATCGCGTCGCGGACAAGACCGGATACGCGGCCGTCCGATCCGGTCAGCGCCGCGTGCGGACCGGTAATGCCGAGACCGAGACGTGAGAAGGCGGGCGTGTCGATCATCCCACCGCGTCAGCCGTCCTCGGGCACTCGGGTTTCGAGTGCCAGGGCATGAAGCTCATTGCCCATTTTCGAGCCCAGGGCGGCATAGACCATCTGGTGCTGGGCAACGCGCAGCTTGCCGCGGAAGGCCTCGCTGATGACCACGGCCTGCCAGTGATCATTATCACCGGCCAGGTCCGTCATCTCGACCTTGGCATCGGGAATCCCGGCCTGGATGAGGGCAATGATCTCTTCGGCGGGCATCGGCATGGGCGGCTCCGGATCCTCGGCCAGGCGAGGTGTCTGCGTGTTCACGAAAACTCACGCCCGGCCTCCCGGTCCGTGAGCAAATGTGTTGGCGCGTTGGCTTCCTTCTGACGGGGGCTCGGCGCATATGGGGGCAAGCTAAGGCCAGCCGCGGGGCTGGGGAAGGGGTATCACCAGATGTTTGCCACCAAGATCGCCATTCGCCTTGTCCTGGGCGTGTTCAATCTCGGCCTCGCCGTTTGTTTCCTCGCCGGCTTCGCCTGGGCGGGAGACCAGTATGTCGACCGGTCCGGACATGCCGTCGGCGGCTATGACGTCGTCAGCTATCACACCGGACCTGAACCGGTTGAAGGACTCGAAACGATCAGCGCCGACTACAATGACGCCACCTGGCTCTTCGCGAGCGAGGCCAATCGCGACCTCTTTCTCGCCGATCCGCAGCGCTATGTGCCGGCCTATGACGGGCATTGTGCCTATGCCCTGGCCGACGGCCGCAAGGTCCGCACCGACGCGCTGGCCTGGCAGATCGTGGATGGTGTGCTCTACCTGAATTTCTCGCCGAACATTCATCGACGCTGGCAGACCGACATTCCCGGCTATCTCGAACAGTCCGAAGCGAACTGGCCGGAGCATGAGGGCGAGCCGGCGGCGCGGCCCAGCCGCTGGTTCTGATCCGGCGGAGCCGCGTGATCCTACGGAAATTTCAGTGGGGTTGAGCCGCGGAGCATGGCAGGGTGCGGGCTCAGTTTTCCGGGGAAGCTTCCATGCGTTCTATTCTGTCCGTCTCGATCAGTTCCTTCGCCCTTCTGGCCGCTGCTGCCTGCACGCCCGAAGCGACCGACACATCAGCACCGGCCGATGAGGCCACGACTGCCGCGGTCTATGGCGATGAAACCCTGTCGCCGGAAGCGACCAGTATCGACCGTCAGCAATTGCTGGACGATCTGCGCATCCTCGCCGCGGACGACATGCAAGGACGTGCCGCCGGTACGGAAGGCAATGCCCGGGCGCGCGCCTACATCATCTCCCGGTTTGAGGATATCGGTGTGCCGGCGCTCGGTGACAGCTATGAGCACGGTTTCGAGTATTTCGCCCGCATTGCGCCGGACGAGGTCCGCAATGGCGTGAACATCGTCGCGCGGCTGGAAGGTACCAGCGACACCGACCACACCATGGTGGTCACCGCTCACTATGACCATGAGGGCGTGCGCGACGGCCAGATCTACAATGGTGCCGACGACAATGCGTCCGGCATCGCGGCCATGCTCGCCGTGGCGTCGGATTTCGTGGCCAACCCGCCCGAGCATGACGTGATCTTCGTGGCGTTTGACGCCGAGGAGCGGGGCCTGCAGGGCGCGCGGGCTTTCGTGGCCGAACCGCCGATCCCGTCCGAGAACATCACCTTCAATCTCAATCTCGACATGGTCGCCATGTCGGATGACCGTCTGCTCTGGGTAGTCGGCACTTATCATTATCCCTTCCTCAAGCCGATTGCCGAGCGTGTCGCCGAAGACGCGCCGGTGGGCCTGCCGACCGGGTATGACGAGCCGACCGACGTGCCGGGCGGTGACTGGACGATGTTGTCCGACCAAGGCGCCTTCCATGCCGTGGGCATTCCCAACATCTATCTGGGCGTGGATTTCCACCCGCATTACCACCAGCCGTCGGACATCTATGAGAACATGACGCTGGACTTCTTCCAGGACGCATCGGCGACGATTGTCACCTTTGCGCGCGAGATGGACCGCGAGCTGTCGATGGTCGCAGCAGAAAGCGGCCGCTAGGCCCTCACGCTCTGACGTAATGAAAAAGCCCCGCTCGATGGAGCGGGGCTTTGTCGTTTCTGGATCGGCGTGCCGGTCTATTCGGCGGCCGTCGCCAGCTTGCTCATGAGGCCGGGCATCCAGCCTTCCCAGGCCGTCCGGAGACGGTCGAGTTCCAGATTGTGGGCGCCATTGACCGAGATCGATGTTCCGCCGGCCAGGCCGACGACCTGGATCGGGATCTCGTCGGACTTGGCGTCCTGCATCATGGCGATGGCGTTTTCCTTGTCGGCAGCGATCAGGTAGCGGCCCTGGTCCTCACCGAACAGGAAGCCGTGCATCGGGACCGGACCCTCATGGGCCAGCTTGATGCCGACATTGCCGGCCAGCGCCATGTCAGCCGCGGCACAGCCCAGCCCGCCATCGGACAGGTCGTGACAGGCCGCCACGCGACCGGCGCGGATCTGGCCGCGGACGAAATCGCCATTGGTCTTCTCGGCCTCGAGATCGACCAGCGGTGCCCCGCCATCCTCGCGGCCTTCAACGACCTTGAGATAGATGGAGGCGCCCATCATGCCGCGGGTCTCGCCGACAACGAGCAGGATCTGGCCTTCTTTCAGCCCGCCGAAATGCGCGCGCTTGTCCATGTCCGGGATCAGGCCGACACCACCGATGGCCGGCGTGGGCGGAATGGCGACGCCATTGGTCTCGTTGTAGAGGCTGACATTACCAGAGACGATCGGGAAATCGAGTTTGCTGCACGCTTCCGCCATGCCTTCGATACAGCCCACGAACTGACCCATGATCTCCTCGCGCTCTGGATTGCCGAAATTCAGGCAGTCCGTCGTGGCGATCGGATCGGCGCCGGTGGCCGTCAGATTACGCCAGGCTTCGGCCACGGCCTGTTTGCCGCCCTCATAGGGGTCGGCATAACAATAGCGCGGCGTGCAGTCCGTGGTGATGGCCAGGGCCTTGTTGGTGCCGTGAACGCGCACGACGGCCGCGTCGGACGGGTCCTCGGACGAAGCGGCCGTGTCCGCCATCACGTGCTGGTCGTACTGGCTGTAGATCCAGGCCTTGGACGCCATGTCCGGGCTGGCCATCATCTCCAGCAGGACCTCGCCCATATGGGAGGGTTTGGCGACGTCCTTGGCGTCGAGCTGCGCGCGGGCTTCCGGTGCATAATAGGGCCGCTCGTATTTCGGGGCGTCATCGGCGAGCGGTGCGACCGGGATGTCGCATACGGTCTCGCCCTTGTGCTTGAGCACCATGCGGCCCGTATCGGTCGTCTGACCGATCACGGCGACGTCGAGTTCCCATTTCTCGAAGATCGCCTTGGCCACGTCCTCGCGGCCCGGCTTCATGATCACCAGCATGCGTTCCTGGCTTTCCGAGAGCATCATCTCGTAGGCCGTCATGTTCTCTTCGCGCTGGGGCACGCTGTCCATGTCCAGCTCGATACCGATCCCGCCCTTGTCGGCCATCTCGACCGAGGAAGAGGTGAGGCCGGCCGCCCCCATGTCCTGGATGGCGGCGATGGCATCGGTGGCCATCAGTTCGAGGCAGGCTTCAATCAGCTTTTTCTCGACGAAGGGGTCGCCGACCTGGACGGTGGGACGCTTCTCTTCGCTCTCATCATCGAATTCGGCAGACGCCATGGTGGCGCCGTGAATACCGTCGCGGCCGGTCTTGGAGCCGACATAGACGATCGGCTGGCCCGGCTCGGCGCCGCGGGCGTAGAAGATCTTGTCGGCGTCGGCGAGACCGACGGCCATCGCGTTGACGAGGATATTGCCGTTATAGCCTTCGTGGAAATTGGTCTCACCGCCCACCGTGGGCACGCCGACACAGTTTCCATAACCGCCGATGCCGGCAACAACGCCGCTGACCAGCTGGCGCGTCTTGGGGTGGTTCGGGGCTCCGAAACGCAGCGCATTCATCAGCGCAACGGGACGGGCGCCCATCGTGAAGACATCGCGCAGGATACCGCCGACACCGGTTGCGGCACCCTGGTAAGGCTCGATGTAAGAGGGGTGGTTATGGCTCTCCATCTTGAAGATACAGGCCTGGCCATCACCGATATCGATCACGCCGGCATTCTCGCCCGGACCCTGGATGACCTTGGCACTCTTGGTCGGCAGCTTGCCCAGATGGGCGCGGCTCGACTTGTAGGAACAGTGTTCCGACCACATGACCGAGAAAATGCCCAGCTCGACCAGGTTCGGCGCACGGCCGAGACGGTCGAGGATGATGGCGTATTCCTCGTCGATAATGCCGTGTTCTTTGACGATTTCGGCCGTGATGCCGTCAGCGTATTGGGTCATGGTCAAGCCGATCCCAGGAGAGATTCAAACAATGCCACGCCGTCCGTACCGCCATGCTTGGCGTCCACGGCGCGTTCCGGGTGGGGCATCATGCCCATGACATTGCCCTGTTCATTCATCACGCCGGCAATGTCGCGGGCCGAGCCGTTCGGATTGCGGCCATAGCGGAACACCACCTGGCCTTCGCCCTCGATCCGGTTCAGCGTTTCATCATCGGCGAAATAATTGCCGTCATGATGCGCGATCGGGATGATGAGGTCGGTCTTGCCGTCATAGCGCGAGGTGAAGCGGGTATTGCCATTGGAGACGGTCAGCGGGGTTTTCTCGCAGACGAATTTCAGATCGGCATTGCGCATCAGCGCGCCCGGGAGCAGGCCGCTCTCGGTCAGGATCTGGAAACCGTTGCACACGCCCAGAACCGGAGCACCGGTCGCGGCATGGGCGACGACGGCCGGCATGATGTGAGAGCGCGAGGCCATGGCTCCGCAGCGCAGATAGTCGCCATAGGAAAACCCGCCGGGCACCATGACGAATTCCGTGCCTTCCGGCAGTTCGCTTTCCTGGTGCCAGACCATGGCCGGAGCCTGGCCGGTCACGCGTTCAATGGCGTCGTGGGCGTCGCGGTCGCAATTGGAGCCCGGGAAGACGATAACGGCGGATTTCATGCCGTATCTCCCTCTATTCCATCTCGATCGAGTAGCTCTCGATCACCGGGTTGGAGAGGAGTTTCTGGCACATTTCCTCGACGCGCGTTTTCGCGGCGCCGGCATCATCGCCGGTGAGGTCCAGCTCGATGAGCTTGCCCTGGCGGGCCGAGGCGACCTCGTCATAGCCCAGATTGTGCAGCGCGCCGGCAACGGCAGCGCCCTGGGGGTCGAGAACACCGGGTTTCAGATAGACGTGGATTTTGGCTTTCACAGGACCGACTCGCTTGGACTGTCGATGAAGGGGCCGTCTTAATGCGCCCGGCCGCAAAGGGCAATGAAATCGGGGCGTGGATTTCGCACTTCTGACATGCAAATCCGGCATATGCGAAACAAGTCCTGTCGACGGACACAAAAAAGCCCGCCGGGCGCGGGCTTGATTGCGATGTTGGCCGGGTTGCGGACAGGGCTGGTGTCAGCTGTCGCTGCCCTCATTGGCCGCCATGGCGACGACGTTGTTTTCCTTCATGATCCCCAGGCGGCGGGCCACTTCGGCATAAGCTTCGGTGACATTGCCGAGATCGCGGCGGAACCGGTCCTTGTCGAGCTTTTCATTGCTCTCCAGGTCCCAGAGACGGCAGCTGTCCGGGCTGATCTCGTCGGCGAGGATGATGCGCATCATGTCGCCCTCGAAGATGCGGCCGAATTCCAGCTTGAAATCGATGAGGCGGATACCGGCGCCGGTGAACAGGCCGCACAGGAAGTCATTCACCCGGAAGGCGCAGGCGACCATTTCGTCGATCTCGTGCGGCGCGGCCCAGCCGAAGGCATTGATATGCTCTTCCGCGATCATCGGATCGCCCAGCTCGTCCTTCTTGTAATAGAATTCGACGATGGGGCGGGGCAGGTACTGGCCTTCCTCAATGCCCAGGCGTTTGGAGATCGAGCCGGCCGCGACATTGCGCACCACGACTTCCAGCGGGATGATCTCGCACTGGCGCACGAGCTGTTCGCGCATGTTCAGGCGTTTGAGGAAATGGGTCTGAACGCCAATACGCTGCAGGCCCAGCATGATGTGTTCGCTGATGCGGTTGTTCAGCACGCCCTTGCCTTCCAGCGTGGCGTGTTTCTCACCATTGTAGGCGGTGGCGTCGTCCTTGAAATACTGGACAATCGTGCCCGGCTCCGGACCCTCATAGAGGATCTTGGCCTTGCCTTCGTAAAGCTTCTTGCGACGGGACATCAGCGACGCTCCTTGATGGGTCCGCCTGTTTCACTGCGAACAAGCCGGGACCAAAAGCGCGGCGCGGTCCGACTCATGCCAGACCGCGCTCCGAGCGCGATAATTATAGCTACGGCGGTCAGATCGCAATGGCTTGCTGCGGTGCGGCGATTAGCCTGTGTTCGGCAGATTGATTTAGACTGCGCGGCGGGCTAACGAGAATAGAGAATATTCGCACTGAGGGAGGACCCCATGTCGGGCATGGATGATCGCGAACAGGGCTTTGAGAGCAAGTACGCACACGACGAAAAGATCGAATTCAAGGCCAATGCCCGTCGCAATAAATTGCTGGGTCTTTGGGCTGCCAGCCAGATGGGTCTGGAAGGCGAGGCTGCCGAGGAATACGGCAAGTCTGTCGTGATCGCCGATTTCGAGGAAGTCGGCCACGAAGACGTCTTCCGCAAGATCCGCGGCGATTTCGACGCCAAGGGCGTGGAAATGTCCGACCATCTGATCCGCAAGCAGATGGATGACCTCCTCATCGAGGCGCGCGAGCAGGTGATGAACGAAGGCTGATCCTTCCATCGACGCTGTACACAAGAGAGCCCGGCCGAAGCCGGGCTCTTTTTGTATCCGGATGTGTGTGACGGCTAGAGCCGGTCCACCACGCCCAGCCAGCGGTCCAGGGCGGCGCGGATATTGTCGCGGTCATAGGCCATGGTGACGATCTCGAAGACCTGGCCGGTCTCGCGATCCATCAGGACGAGGAAGCCCGTGCGGCCTTCCAGCTGGTCGAAGAGTTCGACAATGCCTTCTTCCTCCGCGCGCTCGCGCAGACCGCCGCGGCGGCCCAACGTGAAGTCGAACTTGATGAATTCGACTGCCGCGTCCTCATAGTCCGGCCGGATATCCTCGATGCGCGGTTCCAGGATGCGGCAGGAACTGCACCAGGACGACCTGAACATCGCCGCCACCAGACGCGGTTCTGCAGTCTCCGCGACCGCAGTATCAGCGCGCGCATGATCCCAGTCGGCCCGGAAGAAATTCGGGCCGAAGAAGACGGCGAGGGCTGTGGCGAGGACGATGTAGAAACGCACGCGAAACTCCGGGGCACGATAATGCTCGGGTCGAACATTCAACGCCCTAGATAGGCCGCGTTAGACCGGACGTCACTAGCGCTGCCGATCACAAATATTTCAGTCCCAAGCCCATTCCGCTCCCTCATCCTGACTTTCGGCAGGATGAGGGTAGTAGAAGAAACAAGAAAAACAATTAAAGATTGCTATTCTTTAACTCACCATCTCAACGGGCAATTCCACACCCTCGCGTTCATTGTCCCAGATCATGGCCACGATGCGCCAACGGCCGTCCTCGCCCTTGAAGAACTGGAAACTGTTGATGCCGCGGCGTTCGGTGCCGTCATCCTCGGGGTGGTGACGGGCTTCGTAACTGCCCCAGGCCTGGGCGATATTGCCGAAGATATCGATGCGATTGACCAGTTCGATCTCGTAGAAATCCATCTTCATGAGGGCTTCGCCGGCGCTTCGCTCGTATTCGTCCAGCGTCATGCG
The DNA here is from genome assembly GCA_965228215.1 of uncultured Maricaulis sp. Classification (GTDB taxonomy): domain Bacteria; phylum Pseudomonadota; class Alphaproteobacteria; order Caulobacterales; family Maricaulaceae; genus Maricaulis. Next base: position 2,331,405 of record OZ245800.1, read on the forward strand.
CTGCATCCAGGGACGGCCTTCCTTGTCGATTCCGGTGCGGATCTGGATGCAGTCGGGATGGAAGATGGTCTCCTGACGGGACCAGTCACGCGGGCCGGCCGGGCCGGAGATCATGGCGTAGCATTCGGTGATGATCTCGCGGATCTGTCGTTCATCCTCGGTCATGCGTCTTCGGGCTTTACCAAGCCGGGCAGACCGTCAATCGACGAGGCATTGCTCTCATATCGCCGTCCGCGCCATTCCTCGTCGGATCTGTGTTCTGCATAACGACGCAATTGGTCGCGTTCCCCATCGAAATTGTAGAAGGGCACACCCCAGCCACAACTGTCCTGGATGCGGGTGATCTCCGCCGTGAAAATGGAGCGCGCCTTGGGGTAGTGCGGGAACAGAGCGAGTTTTTCCTCGAACCCGGGATCGTCAAAACTGACTGCCGTCGCCTTGCCATAAAGTCGCAGGATATTGGCCGCACCTTCGAAGGCGCAGAACATGAAGGTGATGCGGCCGTTCTCGCGCACATGCGCCAGCGTTTCGATGCCCGACCCGCCCAGGTCCAGATAGGCAACGGTCGTCGGGCCGAGAATGCGGAAACTGTCATAGCCCTTGGGAGACATGTTCACATGCCCGCCGGCCCCGCTCGGAGCCGTCGCGACAAAGAACATTTTCTGAGCCTCGATGAAGGCTTTCAGCCGGTCATCGATCGCATCGTAAGTCTTTCCCATACATGCGCTCCTCTTTTTTCCCCGACCCTTCATCCGTCATCCCGACGAAAGTCGGGACCCAGATCCTAGCAATTGATCTCTGCATAGAGATCCCGCCATGCCGGGTTTTGCGATTCGATGAGTTCCATCTTCCAGGATCGGCGCCACTCCTTGATACGTTTCTCGCGAGTAATCGCACTGTCCATGGTGTCATGGATCTCGCACCAGACCAGCAGCTTTACACCATACTTGGCTGTGAACTTCGATCCCCGACCTTGCTTGTGCAGCCAGATGCGAGCGGAAAGGTCGCTGGTGACGCCCGTATAGAGCGTGCCTTTGCGCTTGCTGGCCAGGATGTAGACACAAGGCTGAAACGTCATTCTGGGTCCCGACTTTCGTCGGGATGACGGTACTGGATCAGAGCTTCACCTGCAATCAATGCGTGTAAAGCCTAGCTGAACACCCGATCAAAAATCGTGTCGACATGTTTGAGATGATAGGCCTCGTCGAAACAGCCCTCGATGATCTCGTTGGAGAGCAGGGCCGTGACCTCGGCATCGGCCTTGAGGTGTTCGACCAGCTTGCCGCCTTCATCCCAGGTCTTCATGCCATTGCGCTGAACCAGGCGATAGCTGACCTCGCGGGAGGCGCCGGCCTGGGTCAGGGCGAGCAGGACACGCTGGGAGTTGTGGATGCCGCCATAGGCTTCCAGATTCTCGCGGCAGCGGTCTTCGTGGACGATGAGTTTTTCGATCATGCCGGCCGTGCGGTGCAGGGCGAAGTCGAGATGCACATTGGCATCCGGTCCGATACCGCGTTCCACGGAGGAGTGGGAAATGTCCCGCTCATGCCAGAGCGCCACATTCTCCATCGCCGGAACGACGGCGGAGCGCACCAAGCGGGCCTGGCCGGTCAGGTTTTCCGTGAGGATCGGATTGCGCTTGTGCGGCATGGCCGACGAGCCCTTCTGGCCCTTGGAGAAATACTCCTGGGCCTCGCGCACTTCCGAACGCTGGAGATGGCGGATTTCCACCGCGATATTCTCGATCGCGGAGGCGATCAGGCCCAGCACGGCGAAATAATTGGCGTGGCGGTCGCGCGGAATGACCTGGGTCGAGACCGGTTCCACAGACAGGCCCATCTGTTCGGCGACATGGGCTTCGACCTGCGGATCGACATTGGCGAAAGTGCCGATGGCGCCGGAGATGGCGCAAGTGGCGATCTCGTCGCGGGCAGCAACGAGGCGGGCGCGGTTGCGGGCGAACTCGGCGTAGAAACGCGCGAATTTCAGACCCATCGTCGTCGGTTCGGCATGGATGCCGTGCGACCGGCCAATGCAGACCGTGTATTTGTGTTCCTCCGCGCGCGTCTTCAGGGCGGCCAGGACGCGGTCCATGCCCTCCAGCAATAGGTCGGCGCTCTGCTTGAGCTGAACGGCCAGGCAGGTGTCCAGCACGTCCGAAGACGTCAGGCCCTGGTGCACAAACCGGCTCTCCTCGCCGACATGCTCGGCCAGGTGGGTCAGGAAGGCGATGACGTCGTGTTTGACCTCGGCCTCGATCTCGTTGATCCGGTCGACGTCGAAATCGACATCCTTGGCTTTCCACACCGCATCGACGGCCGATTGCGGCACCACGCCCAGCTCCGCCAGTTTCTCCGTCGCGTGCGCCTCGATCAGATACCAGATCTTGTACTTGTTCTGGTCCGCCCAGATGGCGGCCATTTGCGGGCGGGTATAGCGGGGAATCATGGGCGGCGCGTCCTCTTGAAACGAGAAGCGCGCGAGATGCGCCATGCCGGCTCAAAGGTCAAGGGGAGGGCGGGGGAAGCGGGTATGCGCGGCACGGGATGCGGCCGGCAAAAAGCCCGGCTGATCGGGGGAACAGCCGGGCTCTCTGGCAAGCGTCGTGGTCGTACGACGCTATCCTATGGAGGGGCTTGCCGGCACCGTCTGACGGCGGATCTCGAAACGACCGGACTGGCCGGCAGAGAAATTGGCGCGGCAAAAACCGTCTTCCGTTTCAGTGAACGGGCATTCCAGCCCGCTGCGGCGCGTCTCAAGCGTCACGCGGAGCATGCCGCGGTCCGGGACGTCATAACTGCAGCTGCCGGACGTCACATCGCTGACAAGGAAGCGACCATTATCGTGCAGGCCACGGCCGCGTTCGCGTGTGGTCACGGTATCGCCGTCTGACTGGCCGAGCTCGCAGCTGACCTGCCAGCCGCGCTCTCCCATCATCTGGAGAATAAAGGCATCGCCCGGAGGCGCCGGCTGTGCGGTCGCAAGGCCGGCAAGCAGCCAGGAGCTGCCAAGCGAAATTGCGAGGGATGCAGCGAGGGTCGTATTGATCGTCTTCATTCTGGTCTCCCTCCCGATATCGTTTCGGGGTTTTCCACAGTGTTTGTGAAGGAAATATAACAGCCGTCGGTTGCGTCAGTAAAGTCCGTATACGGAGCATTACGGGATTTCGCGAAGCGACTTGCGCTCGTTGAGCATGTCGGACGAAAAATGGGCTAATTTACTGAAATCGTTTATTCGAGAAGTGCAGAATTGGGTGTCGAAAACAGGTATTGGAAAGCCGCAACGGTTCGCCGTGCGCATCACCGCGACCACACTATTCGATACGCCTGGCCTTGATAGCGGTGAAGGCGAAGAGGGGAGGTCGATGAATTCCGATACGTTGCTCGAGCGGCCGGACAATAAGCAGGAGCGGATGGAAGATGACCCCCAGCCAGCGTTGCCAGGCGGGGAGTTCCGGATCGACCGAAACCTGGAAGCGCAAGAGATATTGTCCGAGTGTAATGCGAGGACCCGACGCGGGCCTTCCCAGATAGGCACCGAAAACCCAAAGTCCCGCGAAGACTGTCATTATCGAGTGCCAATCCGAAGGGCGGAGATAGTCCCGTTCGAATTCAAGCACGCCCCGCTGGAGGTGCAGGGATTCAATGATCAGCGGAACTGCAGCGGCGAAGGGCGCAATGGCTAACAGGATAATGAAGATGTCCAGCATCGCTGCGAAGACGATATGGCGCTTCCTTACCTCGCCGCGTTCAGTCGGAAGGACCGGCAATGCACCCAGCGCAAAAATCAAGCCGATCAGCAAGATCGATGGCACGAAAACAACCGGGTTCAGCGCGGCCTCTACCCGGCAATCACCATTGATGCATCGAACCGTCGATCCTGATGCGCCGTCGATGAACATGAGCATCAAGAAAGTCGCGGTGACGATGAACCAGATGAACCACCGGCGCTGGAGGAGACTGGAAATCAAGAGTTCAACGCCTGCCAATCAATCTCCCCATGCCGATCCAACGTCCGCGATGTATCCGGCATCGCGTATTTCAGTCCGGACCCGCAATTGAACAACACACATTCCGCATCGCGTTCGATCCGGCCTTCTGCCATCGCCTTTTCCATGGCGGCCAGGGTCGCGGCGCCCTCCGGACAGAGCAGGAGCCCGTCCTCGCGGGCGCAGCGGGTGCGCGCCGTCTCGATCTGGTCCTCCGAGACGGTCATGGCGAATCCGCCGCTTTCCCGGCAGGCATCCAGGATCAGAAAATCGCCGATTGCCTTGGGCACGCGAATGCCCATCGCAGCCGTCTCGGCATCGATCCATTCATCGGCATGGCGTTCGCCGGCATCCCAGGCGCGCACGATCGGCGCACAGCCTTCGGCTTGGACGGCAATCATTTTCGGGCGATCTGAACCGATCCAGCCCAGGCGTTCCATTTCGTCGAAGGCCTTCCACATGCCGATCAGGCCCGTGCCGCCGCCGGTGGGGTAGAAGATCGCGTCGGGCAATTTCCAGCCCATTTGCATGGCCAGTTCGATACCCATCGTCTTCTTGCCCTCGATCCGGTAAGGCTCCTTGAGCGTGGACGTGTCGAACCAGCCCATTTGCGCTTGGCCTTCGCCCACCAGGGCGCCGCAATGATGGATGAAACCGTTGACGCGAAAGACTTTCGCGCCCTGCAGCGCCATTTCCCGGATATTGGCCTCGGGCGTGTCGTCGGGCGCGAAACACCAGCTCTCCATACCCATGCGGCTGCAATAGGCCGACAGGGCGGCGCCGGCATTGCCATTGGTGGGCATCGCCATGCGTTTGATGCCGAAGGAATGGGCCATGGCGACCGCGAGGGCGAGACCACGGGCCTTGAAACTGCCGGTCGGAAGCCGGCCCTCATCCTTCACCCAGACCCGGCCGGTAGCGCCGGAGGCCTTCGCCGTTGCCGGCGTCTCGATCAGAGGTGTGTCGATCTCGCCGAGCGCGCAGACATCCGCATCATTCTCGACGGGGAGGAGTTCGCGCCATTTCCAGAAACCGCCATTCCGGGCGGCGATGGCGTCGCGGTCGACCTCGCCGCGGGCCCGCTCGAAATCATAGCGGGCGAGGAGGGGTTTGCCTGCCTCGGAGAGGTTGTGAGCCTTGTCCCGGGCGTAGGTTTCGCCGGTGTAGGAGCATTCCAGATGCGTGAAGTAATTCCCGTACATGCAACCTGATTAGCGCGCTCCCTGTGATTGCACAATCTGGAGCCGGGATGACGCCGCGATGTCCAGCGCCTAGACTGACCATCAGCCAACAGGGGACGCAAATCATGGCCAAGATCATCGGTGTCGGTGGCATCTTCTTTCACAGCCCGGATCCGGAGGCCCTGATGGCCTGGTATGCGGATGTTCTGGGTCTGACGATCAATGATTATGGCGGCGCGGATTTCCTGCACGCGGACAGCGGCAAGGCCTTCCCGCAGGGTGCCCGGACCATTTTCACGGCCTTCAAGGACGACACCGATTATTTCAAGCCGTCGGACAAGTCCTTCATGATCAATCTGATGATCGACGACATGGATTCCATGCTCGCCCACCTGAAGGAGAAGGGCGTGTCGCTGGTCGATGAACCGCAGGATTTCGATTATGGCCGTTTCGCCTGGGTGATGGACCCGGACGGTACCAAGATTGAGCTCTGGCAGCCGATCGAACCGAAAGGCTAGCCCAGCATTACCGCCCAGGCCGCGGCCGCGAACAGCCGCAGTCGCCGCAAGGACCAAGCTCGCGTATCGGCGCGGTGGCCGGAGATCCATGTGCCCCGGACCTCGAGGTTTGTGAGGTCTTCGGCTGTAAGCGGGTTTTCCGAGAACCAGGTGAAATCGGCGCGCTTGCCGATCTCGATCGAGCCGGTTTCGTCCTCGATCCGCAATTGCCGAGCGGCCTGTAGCGTCATCATGTCGAGCGCCTCCAGCCGGCTGACCGCCAGGTCCGGGCCGATAACGTCACCGCCCAACCGGGTCCGGCGTTCGCTTGCGGCCGCGAGCACCCGCAACGCATCGATCGGTGTGGCGGGATTGTCGGAGTGCAGCGTGGTGACCGCACCCGAGCGGGCCGCCATGCCGACGGGCATATAGCGCGCTGTCCGATCCTCGCCGACCAGATCGGAAAGCATGTGGCCGTAGAAGGTGATGTGGTCGATGAAGAAGCCGAGGGAGACGTCCATCTCGGCCGCCCGCGCGGCTTGTTCCGGCGTGATGAGGGCGAGGTGTTCCAGCCGGTGCCGGCCCTCCGGTGCGGATTGGAGAGCGTCCAGCGCCGCGTCGATGGCGATCTCGCCCTGGGCGTGGATGGCCGTATCATATCCCCATCTCGCGGCATCTTGGACGTGCCTGCTCGCCTCCTCCGGACTGACCAGGAGTTCGCCATGCCAGCCCTCGGGCAGGGCGAGCACGGATTCCGTGAAGGATGATCGGGCATAGGGTTCCAGCAGCGCCGCGCCGCCGACAAAGGGCGAGCCATCCATCCAGAATTTTACGCCGCCCAGCCGGCGGATGGCATCCGGGGCGTCGGCGCCGGACCACAACTGCCTTGCGCGCTCCAGGCTCTCAGGGTGGACATAGAGGACGGAGTTCAGCACCGGATCGGGCCGCCCCGCGGCTTCGGTAAACAGGGCAAGAGGGTCCCTCGAGCGTCCGACCAGCGCTGCTACGCCGATCGTCGTGTAGCCGGCCCGGGCATAGGTGTTGAGGGTTTCGTTGAGTACATGGGCGATCGCCGCGTCAGGCGCGTCCGGAGCTGCCGCCATCAGGGCGCGGATCGCCGGCACCTCGATCACACGGCCGGTCAGGGCGCCGGTCGCGTCACGTTCGAAAACACCGCCTTCCGGATCCGGAGAGGCCGATGACAGGCCCGCGGCCTCCAGCGCAGCCGTGTTCACGAAGGCCTCGTGCATCATCTGGGTCAGGATGACGAGCGGCCGATCGGGCGACAGCGCGTCGAGCTCCTCGATGGACGGCGGTTCCAAGCCCTCGATCATCGCCGGATCCCAGCCAAAACCGATAACCCAGGGCGAGGGGCCGGATCGCCGGACTGCGCGTTCCATGGCCGCCATCATCGAGGCCCGGTCTGAATGCGTGGCACCGCTCAAATCCACGGCGGCGCTGAGAATGGCCGTGGCAAGCGGATGGGTGTGAGGTTCGATCAGGCCGGCGGTCAGGACACCCTCGCCAAGGCGCACACGTCGCGTACCCCAGGGAACGGTTTCGAACACCGTTTCCCGCGAGCCGATGGCGGCGATACGCCCGTCCTGCACGTAGACAGCTTCCACGATGCTGCCGTCACGCAAGAGTATCTGGCCGAGAAAGACTTCATGCTGCGGCGCGCCCGGCGCCCTGGCCGCCCAGGCAAGCAGGGTGAAGACGATAAGCACGGCGATCAGGGCGACACGTTTCATGCGTCCAGCTTAGGTCAATGCCGACGCGGCACAACCGGCCCTACATCAATCCCAGTGTCTTGAAGCTCGACGTGTTTTCCCGGCCGATCACCAGATGATCGTGCAGGGCAATGTCGAAGGGCTGGCAGATCTCGCCGAGAGTGCGGGTCATGTCGATATCGGCCTGGCTTGGCGTGGCGTCGCCGGAAGGGTGATTGTGCACCAGGATCAGGGCCGAGGCCTCGTGGGCGAGGGCACGTTTGACGATCTCGCGCGGATAGACCGGCGCGTGATCGATCGTGCCCCGGCCCAGGATCTCATCGGCGATCAGCTTGTTTTTGCGGTCCAGGAAGAGCACGCGGAACTGCTCGGTCGTCGCGTGCTGCATCGCTGTGCGGCAGTAATTGATGAGCGCCGACCAGGAGGAGATCACCGGGCGGCCGATCACCTGTTCCCGCGCCATGCGTTCGGACAGCGCCTGGATAAGTTTCAGCTCGGCTGCGGTCTTCGCGCTGACGCCGGTGACCTCCGTCAATTGCTCGACCGCGGCGCAGGCCACACCGCCTAGGTCACCGAAACGCGCGATCAGGTCCTTGGCGATCGGTTTGACATCGCGCCGCGGGATGGAGCGAAAGAGATAAAGCTCCAGCAATTCATAATCGTGAAGTGCCTCACCGCCCGCTAAGGTTAGTTTTTCGCGCAGGCGCTGGCGATGACCGGAATGATGCGCGATGCGGGTCATGGGGTCAGCCGTCGAAGGGCGGCCGGTCGAGGCCCTTGGGCGATTTGGTGAAGATCTCGACGCCGTCCTCGGTCACACCGACCGAATGCTCGAACTGGGCCGAGAGGGATTTGTCGCGAGTGACCGCGGTCCAGCCATCCGAGAGGACCTTGGCGTCCGGGCGTCCGAGATTGAGCATCGGCTCGACGGTGAAGAACATGCCCGGCTTCAGCTCGGGGCCTTCTCCGCGCTCGCCGAAATGCAGCACGTTGGGACTGTCGTGAAAGAGGCGGCCCAGTCCGTGGCCGCAGAAATCGCGGACAATCGAACAGCGGCGCTGTTCGGCATATTCCTGGATGATCGCCCCGATCGTGCCCAGCGTTACGCCCGGCTTGATGGCATTGATGCCGGCCATCATGGCTTCATAGGTGACGTCGACCAGGCGTTCAGCTTTGCGCTTGGGTTCGCCGACAATGTACATGCGGCTCGTATCCCCATGCCAGCCATCAACCACGACGGTGACGTCGATATTGACGATGTCGCCGTTCTTGAGCGGTTTAGGGCCGGGAATGCCGTGGCAGACGACATGATTGATCGAGGTGCACAGCGAGTGACGATAGCCGCGATAGAACAGCGTGGCCGGCGTTGCGCCATGATCCAGGACGAATTTGCGCGTCAGCTTGTCGAGATAGCCGGTCGTGGTGCCGGGCTGGACTTCCGGTACCAGCATGTCCAGCACTTCGGCGGCCAGACGGCCGGCCTTGCGCATGCCTTCGAAGCCTTCGGGGCCGTGCAGCTTGATGCGGCCGTCGCGCGGGGCGGCGGCGCTGTCGTCGGTGATCGTCTCGTATGCAGTCGTCAAAACACTCTCCTGCTACCCCTATAAACAAAGCGCGCGCCGTTTCAAACGGCGCGCGCCCTGATTTGCAGCAGCTGGATGGGATTATTCGGCGTCGCTGCCGAACATGTTTCCGAAGAAACTGTCGTCATTCCAGGCCGGACGTTCATCGCTGTCCGCGATTTCGCGGGCAATGATGTAGTTGATGTTGGCGAATTTCGCGCCCTGGTCGAACAGGACTTCCAGCTCGCCGTCCAGCTGGTCCGTCTGGCGGTGATAATAGGTGTTCAGGAAGCCCATGAAGCCTTCACCCTCGTCCCAGCGCGGATCCGGCGAGGCGAAACCCGTCATCAGGAAGAGCGAGGGAACGCCAACGCGGACGAAGTTGTAGTGGTCCGAACGCACGAAGAGCGACTGTTCCGGCAGCGGGTCCGGGCTGACAGCGATGTCGAGCGAGGCCGCAGCGCGCGTTGCGATCGGTCCGAGATTGGAGTGATCGGAACCGAACGCAACCACGTCGGCGAAATCATAGACGATCACTGGCATGTCGAGATTGACGTTGGCGACCATGCGGTCGGCATCGATCGTGGGATTGCGGGCGAAATGCTCGGAACCCAGCAGGCCTTTCTCCTCGGCCGCCAGGGCAACGAAGAGAATGGTCCGGCGCGGCGTGCCTTCCTGCAGGAAGGTACGGGCGGTTTCCAGCATGACGGAAATGCCCGACGCATTGTCCACGGCGCCATTGCAGATCGTGTCGTCATCATCATTGGAGCGGCAGGCACCGCCACCGCGCATGTTGGCGGTGATCGCGCCGATATGGTCGAGGTGTGCGGTCAGGACGACAACTTCCTCGGCCAGTTCCGGATCGGCACCGCGGATCATGCCGACGACATTCGGGTCGCTGAACGGTTCGGACAGGGTGCGCTGGCGCATCGAGACCGTGCCGGGCAGGTCGAAGCGCGGATAGGTCGGGTTTTCCTCGTCCGCCATTGCGGCCTGGACGTCCTCGAGGCTCATCTCGGCGCCTTCGAAGAGGCGGGCGCTCATGGTGGCACCGACATTCGCCGTCACCGTGACCTGGTCATAGGCAGACGGGCCGGTGGCCGAGGTCAGGCGGACCGACGGGCGAGCCGCGAAACCATTGGTGAAACCGGTCACCTGTTCGTCGGACCAGCCAACCAGCGAGATCATGCCGACAGCACCATGGCTGGCGGCAACGGCACGCTTGGTGGCACCGGAATTGTGGTGGGCGCGTTCCTCGGACGGCAGACCGTTGGGCACACCGCCCATCACGACGACGATCTTGCCCTCGACGTCGATGTCGGCGTAGTCGTCATGACCGCGATTGGGCGCGGAAACGCCATGGCCGACAAAGACCAGCTCGCCGGTCACTTCCGACTCCAGCACCATCGGATTGGTCGAGACATAGATCAGATTGCCCTGTTCGAACGTCTCACCGTTCAGGGTGAAGCTATTGTAGTCCGCGTCCGCCGTGACTTCGTGCATGGGCACGTCGGCGAAGTAGGAGCCCTCGTCACCGGCCGGCTCGAGGCCCAGCAGGCGCATCTGGGAGGCGACGTAATTGGCGGCGATTTCATAACCGTCCGAACCGGCATCGCGACCGGCCAGGTAGTCGGAAGCCAGGAAGCGGATATGCGCTTCGATGTTTTCCGGCTGGACGTCGGGCGTGAAGGCGACGGTTTCCTCGGAGGCGGCACCGCCCATCAGATCGCTGTCGCAGGCCGTCAGGGCCAGGCCGGCCAGGGCCGTAACCAGATACTTCATATGAACCTCCCCCAATCGAGGTGTAAAAACTGAAGGGCGCGACTATAAGCAAGCACGCGCGCGCGACAACGCGCGGCGATGTTAATTTTCAGTCACGCGTTTTCTGCACGGGCCGCCGCTTCGATGGCCTCGGCAACCGAGGGCAGGACGGTGTAGTGCTGGCGGAAGATCTCCGTCATCCGCGCCGGGCGCCCGGTGGACAGCTGGAAGCAGACCACTTTGGTGAGAGCCCGGAACACGGTCGTTCCGTCGCTCACGCGCTTGAACTGGTAGCGGCGCTCGGCGCGCAGGCGCTGGTCCGACTGGCTGATCCACACGGCACAATCCAGCTCGTCGCCGGCCCGGACATGGCCGAGATAATCGGCCTCGGTGCGGATGATGGCGATGCCGCGATCTTCCTGCGCACAGGCATCGCGGTCGAAGCCCTTCGACCACCAGTGCGTCCAGGCAGCGTCGTCGGCCCATTCCAGATAGCGCGCGTTGTTGGCATGGCCGAAATCATCGATATCGCTGTGCTGGACCGTTATCCGGTGCACATAGGGCTCCGGCAGATCCCATCCGTCATAGCTCATCAATCCAGCTCCACGTGCATCGAACGGGAGATCTCGATCCCGTCCGTGTCCACTGTACAGGCATAGGCCAGGATTTCCACCCCGGCGGCCGCGGCTTCGCGCAATGTCTGTGCATAGACCGGGTCCAGATCATCGGCCGGACGCAACCGGTCGCAATCATCACGCTGCACCACGAAGAGCTGGACAGCGCGCTCACCCGCCTTCGCCTTGGCGGCCAGTTCATTGAGATGCTTGGCGCCGCGGGCGGTCACGCCATCGGGGAATTCTGCGAGGCCGGGCTGGCGCATCCAGTGCACATTCTTGACCTCGACCCAGCAGGGCGGGCGGGTCTCATCCTCCAGCAGGAGGTCGATGCGGGAATTCTCGCCATACTTCACCTCGCGCCGCAGGCTGGCATACCCACCGAGCTCGCTGATGCGGCCGTCGAGCACGGCGGCCTCGGCCAGCTCATTGGCGCGGGCGGGCAGGGTGCCGATCAGCGTGTCCTGCGCCTCCACGATCTCCCAGGTGTATTTGAGCTTGCGCTTGGGATTGTCCGCCGGAGAGAGCCAGACGCGCAGGCCCGGATCCTTGATGCCGGCCATGGCGCCGGTATTTGCGCAGTGCGCCGTGACGGTCTCGCCATTTTCCAGTGTCACATCGGCGAAGAAGCGCTTGTAGCGTTTCTCGAGCCGGCCCTCGATCAATGGCGTGGTGAATTTCATGGCTTGGACTTCTCCCTCAACGGCACATATACCGATCCATGCATTTGGATCGAGGTGGAAGCGCATGAGTGCTCAGCAAAACGTGACGGCCGCCGTGGTGCTGATCGGTGATGAAGTCCTGTCCGGCCGGACCCAGGACAAGAATCTCCAGCAGATCGCGCAATTCCTCGCACCGCTGGGGATTTCCGTCGTCGAATGCCGCACAGTGCTCGATATCGAGGCCGAGATCGTTGATGCGGTGAACACCCTGCGGGACAAGGTCAACTACGTATTCACCACGGGCGGGATCGGCCCGACGCACGACGACATCACGGCGGATGCCATCGCGCGTGCCTTCGGGGTCGGAATCGACGTCCGCGACGACGCGCTGGCCATCATCGAGGAATGGTATCGGCGTACTGAGACCCCCCTGACCGAGAGCCGGAAACGCATGGCGCGCATTCCGGAGACGGCATCGCTGATCGAGAACCCGGTGACCGGTGCGCCCGGTTTCCAGACCGGAAATGTTTTCACACTCGCCGGTGTTCCCAAGATCGCCCGAGGCATGCTGGAAGACATCGCCCATCGTCTCGAAGGCGGCGCGGTCACGCGCTCCCGGTCGGTGAAGGCGGAGAATCTGCGCGAGGGCGATATCGCCGTTCCGCTTGGCGAATTGCAGGCACAGCACCCGGATGTCTCCATCGGCAGCTATCCCTATTTTCTCGATGTGAAGGATGGCGAGATCCGCCGCGGAACGCACTTGGTCGCGCGCTCGACGAATGCCGGGGCGTTGGACCAGGTGATTGATGCGATTGCCGTCCTGGTGACCGATCTGGGGCGCGAACCCCAAATCGATCCACCGGTCTGACCGGCTAGCCGAGCGTCAGTTCCGACACGTCCCGGAAATTGCCGATCTTGCCTTTGACGAAGGTGTTGAAAGCGATCGAGTGGCGCGGAGCCGCGCCGGTATTCGGTTCGACGAAATGCTGCAGGCTCGACGAGAACAGCACGACATCACCGGTCTTCGGCTTCACCACATTGATCGGCGTGTTGTAGAGATTTTGCCGGTTCTGTTCTGGGTTCAGCTCGATCTGGCGATAAGCGCGGTGCTTGTCGAAGACCATGCCCGCGATCGGTTCCTGCAGTTCGGCATAATAGAGCGATCCCGACACGATGGAGTTCGAGTGGGAATGACCGTGCATGCCGACATTGGGCGGATTGATCAGCGACCATGACTGGGTGACGTAGATCTCGTGATTAATGCCCATGACCTCTTTGGCATAGAGGTCCAGTGCCTCATGGACCGCGTCCTTGATGCCTTTCAGTTCCGGCTCCTCGAAAATGTAGAGATTCTCGGAAATGTAGTTGGTCTTGTTCTGAATCATCTTCAGATTCTGGATGAAGGCGACCTGGTCGGGCGTGATCGCATGCCCGATATCGGCGCGGAAAAGCGGTTCCGCGAAAAGCGGCTGGACGCTGTAATCTTTGATAGCCATCGGCTGGCGCTCCCCATTGCATAGCCGGCACATTACGCAGCAGTAATTTTCACTCTGACGCAGCGCTTTCGGGCATGCAAGGCAGCGGCTGCAATCGTATCCGGCATACGCCGCCGTGCCGGATTTCCGCCCGCTTGATGAACAAAAAACCCCGAGATTGCCCCTTTTCCGCCCACAGCCCGCGCCCGAGCGCGCGCATCCTGCCGCTCGCTGGGGTCAGGAAGGGGACAGACATGACACGCTTTTTGATGATGACGACCGCCCTTGGCGGGCTGGTCGCGATGACCGCACTGAACGCCTCGCCGGCGGCAAACGCACAGGACGAGGCCAGGCCGGATTTCCCGGTTCCGGAAGTCTGCGAGCGTTATGCGCGCTACGCGGAGGAGGAAAGGGTCGTGGTGACCGGGTCGCGCACGCAGCGCGGAGCGACGCAGCAATTGCTCGATCGTGTCCGAAGTGACACGCGAGAAGCGAGCCGGGAATCGGAAGCCCGGATTTACGAGTTTCAGCAAGCGGGTAATCCGCCGCCACCGCCGCCTCCGCCTCCACCGCCACAGGCGGCTCCGGCAGAAGCGCCTGTGGCCTCTCTGATGGCGCCGCAGCTTGTGCCGCAGCCAAGGCCCGGCACGATCGACCGCGAACGTTATGAGGACGTGGAGATCAACACGGTCCAGCAGACGTCGCAGACGCCGGTCTCCACACTCTCCATCGATGTCGACACGGCGAGCTATGCTGTCGTTCGCGACTATCTGCACGATTGCAATCTCCCGCCGACGGATGCGGTGCGGATCGAGGAAATGATCAATTATTTCGATTACGACTACGCCCTGCCGCGTTCGCAGTCGGAACCGTTCGCGATGCATGTGAATGTCACGCCGAACCCGTGGAACGAGAACACCCAGCTGATGCATGTCGGTGTGCAGGGTTTCGAGATCGACGAGGCTGAGCGTCCGCGGGCCAATCTGGTCTTCCTGATCGATGTGTCGGGATCGATGAACCAGCCCAATAAACTGCCGCTGGCCGTCCAGGCCATGCATATGCTGGTTGATGAACTCCATCCCGACGACACGGTCTCGATCGTGGTCTATGCCGGTGCTGCGGGTGCCGTCCTGGAACCCACCCGGGCACGCAATGCCCGTCGCATCCACGAGGCGCTGGACCGCCTTCGCGCCGGCGGTTCGACGGCTGGCGGAGCCGGCCTGGCCCTGGCGTACGACCTCGCCGAGCGCAATTTCGACGAGGATGCGGTCAATCGCGTCATGCTGCTCACCGACGGTGATTTCAATGTCGGTGTCACCCAGGACGAACGCCTGGAGGATTTCGTCGCCCGCAAGCGCGAGAGCGGCATCTATCTGTCGGTGATGGGGTTCGGTCGCGGCAACTACAATGACCGGATGATGCAGACGATTGCCCAGGCCGGTAACGGCGTTGCGGCCTATATCGACAACCGGGCAGAGGCCCGGCGCATGCTGGTGGAGGAGAGTTTCGGCTCGCTCTTCCCGATCGCGAACGACGTGAAGATCCAGGTCGAGTTCAACCCGGCCCGCGTCGCCGAATACCGGCTGATCGGCTATGAGACCCGCCTGCTGGATCGCGCGGACTTCAACAATGATGCGGTCGATGCCGGCGAGGTCGGTTCGGGTCATTCGGTCACGGCGATCTACGAGATTGCGGCACCTGGATCCGAAGGTGTACTGATGGACCCGCTGCGATACGGCGGATCCGGCGAGACCGATCCGGACCTCTCCGGTGAGTTCGGCCTCCTTCGTCTGCGCTACAAACAGCCGGGCGAGGATGAGAGCGCGCTGATCGAACGCACGATAACTGATCGCGACGCCCACAGGCGCCTGTCCCGCGCACCGGAAGAGGTGCGATTCTCGATCCAGGTGGCGGGTTTTGCGCAGATGCTGCGCGGTGATCCCTATCTTCAGGCGGATTACGATTATGACGACATCATCCGCCAGGCAACGCGCTCGCTCGGCGATGATGATTACGGCTATCGCCGCGAATTCGTCGAACTGGTGGAAATCGCCCGCTACGCCCACTGGCGCGAAGCCCAGAAGGTGAACTGAGCCCGCTGGCCGGGCTCAAAGCGACCAACGGCGTGAATCCGCGATGAGCGGGGGTTGAGCGCCGTTGGTCAGCGCGCCGAGACTGATCTCCTGTTCGGATCAGGAGGAATGGGAATGCGTGTCCGCGTGCAAGCATCAATCATCGGCTCTGCGCTGATGGCGGGATCGATACTGGGAAGCGGGGCCCTGGCCCAGACGCAGGAGGCGATCATCGCGCAATGCCGCGAGGCCCCGGACGCCCAAACGAGAATTGATTGCCTCGAGACTGCGCTTCTCGGCTTGCCGGTCGAGGCATTCGAGCCGGCCGATGAGAATGAGCGCCGGGGTTTCCGCCTTCCGCGATTGCCCTTCGGCGGCAATGACGACGCCGAGACTGCGCCGGCTCAGACGGCGTCAGTCGCTCCCATTGCCGGGGCGAGCGGAGCAGCGACAGGGCTGGGTGCTGACCAGGTCAATGCCCGCAATGCCGACCCCCGAGAAGCCCGTGAACGCCGTCAGGCCCGGATCGCCGCCGAACGGGTGGCCAGCACGGTCACGGAGTTCCGCACCATTCCCTATCAGCGTCTGGAAGTGCGCCTCGCCAATGGCCAGGTCTGGCGGCAATTGCCGTCAGACAGCCAGCGTGTGGTGGATCGGATGCGTAGCAGCCGGGCCTATTCGGTTGATGTCTGGGAAGGCAATCTGGGCGGATATCTCCTGCGGGTGAACGAGCTCTCTCGGGTGATACGGGTCGAGCGCGTCCAGTAGGGCTTCCCGAGCGCAGACAGAAAAAGGGCGGCGACCAGACGGTCGCCGCCCTCTTCTTTGGGCGTATGCCGGAATCGCTAGAAGCGGCGGCTCAGGCGGACAAAGGCCCGGCGGCCGATCAGGTCGTAGCCGGACTGCGTGACCATGTTCATGCGCGAGGGACCTTCACCCTGGTCGATGAGCGGCGGCTCCTCGTCCAGGATATTGTTCACGCCGAACGTCGCATTCCACATGTCGGCATTGTAGGTCACCGACATGTCATGCGTGGTGTAGCTGTCGGTGAAGTCGACATCGCGGCACTGCAGATTGATGCCCAGGACATCACAGGCCGTGCGCGAGCCACCGGCAACCGGGCCGGCAAGCGCGTCGGAATTGTCCTGCTGACCGCTGGACTGGTAGCGCGTGCGCCACCGGCCGGACCAATTGCCGCGAGCCACGTTCGCGGAGAATTGGGCGACCCATTCCGGGCTGCCGATCTCGCCGACATTGTCGTCGACCGGCGATGTGGCATCCGTCTGCTGCAGCTGCTCGAGATACTGAGCCGCATTGAAGACCAGGGTCAGGTCGGTCTGGTCATCGATGAAGCTGAGCGGCATGCGGGCGCGGACATTGTAATCCACACCGGTCGACGTGATCGTGCCGACATTGATGAAGGACGCATCGACCAGGGCTACGGTCGCGGTTGCCGGATTGCCGGTATTCCGCGTGACGCGGCTACAGGCCGGATCCGCCAGTCCAGGCAGGTTGCCGTAACAATCACCCAGGATCTGGGCCGCGCTGCTTTCCTCCAGCGTATTGCTCACCTCGATGTCGAAATACGTGATGGCCACGCTCAGATCGAGATCATTGGCGAAGGTGTGTTCGAACACACCGCCGAAGGTCAGGCTTTCAGACGTCTCGGCCTGGGCATTGGGATTGCCGCCGGTCTGGGTGGTGATACCCGTCGTGGCGAGCAGGCCCAGGGCCGTCGGATCAGCGCCGGCCAGGACACAGTTGTCGAGCACGGTCTGCGAACGCGTTTCCTGGGTCGGGTCATAGACACCGCCATTATTGGCGACGGTCGGGACGATACACGGGTCATTGCCCCCGCCGATCGTACCGGCGGCACCGGCCAGGAATTGCTCGCGCAGATTCGGTGCGCGGAAGGTCGTGCCGAAGGTCGAGCGCAGGCGCAGGAAGTCGGTGGCCTGCCAGTCAGCCTTGAGGCTGTAGGTCATGTGCGCACCGAAATTCTCTTCCTCGGTGAAGCGTCCGGAGACGTTGAAGAGGAAGCTGTCCGTCACCGGAACCTCGGTTTCCGCGAAGATCTCGTAGAGCGAGGTCCGGCCGATGGTCGGGCGTTCCGCGTCCACGACTTCAGACGCGGCCGTACCATTGGTGCGGATGGCGTCATTGATCGAATTGATGCGCTGCTCGCGGAATTCGGCACCCAGAACCAGGCCAACCGGGCCGGCGGGCATGTTGAACAGATCGCCGGTGAAGATGGACTGGAAGTGGACCTGTTCGATCTCCGTGATGTTGATCGACTGGCCGAAGAGGAAGTCATGCTCGGCCTGAGTCGCGAATTCCTTGTTGCCGCCCTGCGTGGTGAACAGGGTGGGCGAGAAGAAGTTCACCGGCACACAGTCCTGCGGGGTCAGGAAGCCGAAACTCGTGGCATTCCGCGGCAGGCCGCAGATGAGATTGCCGGACGAGTCGAAGCGCAGCGTGTCCAGCGCCTCGCGGGCCGCATTCTCGCGCAGGATCGGCTGGGAGGCCGTGCCGTAGCTGCGATCATAGGCCATGGAGACGTCATAGACCCAGTTGCGGTCCATCAGGAAAGGCACATCGCCTTCCAGGCCGCCGACAAAACGGGCCACCGACACGTCCGACTTGCGGCGCTGGGCCAGGCCGTTGGTTGAGTAGACCGGCAGGGCATCACCCGTGAACGGGTTCAGCGGGTTGTCGAACATCTGCAGCGAGCCGTCCGGGTTCACCAGGAGATTGCCGTTGGCGTCCTCCATCGGGATCATGCCGGGCACGCCCGGGAAGATCTGCTCATTGGTGAAGCGGCCGATCGAGTTCCGCGTCGAGTAGGACAGTTCGAAATAGAAGGTGTCGCGATTGAAGAAGTCGAGATCGTAGCGGCCGGTCGCAAAGATGTTCATGCGCTCGACATTCTCGAGCATCTGCGTGTCGCGCTCCTCGTTCTGCAGGCTGTAGTCATCCTGCTGGAAGAAGTGCTGGCCGGTATGCGCCAGCACGCCTGCGGCCGTTGCCCAGCCCGACGGGATGCCCGTGCCGGCAAGTGCCGGATCGGTGAAGCCCGGCGTGCTCCAGACGAAGCCCTGGCCGGGCACGAAGACGGAGTCGTCGGGACGGCGGTCCATGCAGACCGAGTGGATGCCGCCATTCTGGTCGACATCGATGTCGCGCAGGCAGTTATTCCAGTCGGACCGGTCACCGGCGATGACGGCGGTGCGGTTGTAGAATTCCGTGGCCACGGTGAAATTGCCGCGATCATTCGAGGCGCCACCGATGAAGTTCACCTGCAGGACCTCGCCGCCATTGCGTTCCGGCATGGAGGTGAAGGCGTTGAATTCCAGGCCTTCATAGTCGCTGCGCAGGATGATGTTGGCGACACCGGCAACGGCGTCGGCGCCGTAAACCGAGGACGCGCCGTCGGTGAGGATCTCGATCCGGTCGATCATCGAGCTGGGGATCAGGTTGAGGTCGGGGGCGACCGGTGCGCCGCGAACGCCCGACGGCCCGAGCCGGCGGCCATTGACGAGGAGCAGGGTGCGTTCGGCGCCCAGACCGCGCAGGGCGACGGTGGAGGCACCTGGTCCATTAACCGGAACGCCTTCGACGGCGGCGGTCGGGGAGCCGGAATTGACCGATCCGTCGAGCTGGACACCGGAGACAACCGGCGATTCCGCAATCATTGCCGTGGCATCCGTGACGCCGAGCTCGCGGCTTTCCTCCGCGCTGATGACCTGGACCGGCGAGATCGCCGAGAATTCGTCGCGGCGCAGGCGCGAGCCCGTCACCACGATGCGATCACCACTGGCGCTTTCATTGTCCTGTGCCAGGGCCGGCTGGCTGACTGCCAGGCCCGACAGCACGAGACCGCCCAGAATAGTGGATCGCATCAGCAGGTTTTGTATGCGTTTCATGTCTCATCCCATTTTTTTGTGAGTGATGCTTGACGCTTGGTGCGTGCCCTAAACTGTATTTGTCAGGGGTGAGAACTCAAACGACGCAATCTGGTCGTTTGATCGAACGGCCGGGTGATTAAAGGTAATTAAAACAACGAATAAGTGGCCTTCCTGCCTGCGGTGACGGACGGAGAGCCCACTGGATATCGCACATGGCATGAGGCAAAAAAGCAACAAATAAGCTGAACAGTATTTGCAAAAAGATGCACGAAATTGCTCCGTTTCAGTAAAACGAAGTCAATACTTAAAAACGTGTAATACACGTGCGCATTTGTCGTCACGATTTTTGCGCCTGTTCAGGCCGCAGGTTTCGCGAGATCTGCAGCTATAGGCAGTTCCGGTCCGGTCTGCGCCTATCCGTCGATGAGCTGGTGAGTTGTCACGGTCAGGGGGCGAAATCTCGGTGAGTGCGGGGAAAACGCGCGCGAAGTGCACAAACACTTTCAGGCTGATACCAGCCGATACGTTTGGCGCGTTTTATTGGCGTTCGTCGCGGGTTTCGCCGGTGCCGAGCCTGCTGGCCTCCGCGCCGGGCTTGTGTAGGATCGCGCCACCTATCCGGCGCGGGCGTGGCGGAATTGGTAGACGCAGCAGACTTAAAATCTGCCGGCCGCAAGGCCGTACCGGTTCAAGTCCGGTCGCCCGCACCACCCTTCGATCCGTAGACTGCCAGTCACGTCCCGCTGGTCTGCCGGTAAACTCCTGCTAGGCTCGCCCCATGCCCCATCGCGCTGTTCATTCACATCTTCTCGAAACCGCGGATGATTTCGCGCCGGACCTCCATCGCGCCATTGCGCGTCTGGGACCGCTCGAATTTCCGCGTCGCAATGACCTGCCATTCCCGGAATATCTGTGCCGCGCGATTTCCGGCCAGCAGATCTCGGTCAAGGCGGCGCAGGCGATCTGGCAGCGCGTGGTCGACAGTGCCGGCGAGCGACCCTTGCTCGAGCATTTCGCCGAGTGCGAATTCGATACGCTGCGTGGATGCGGCCTGTCGGGTGCCAAGACGAAAACGATCATCGGCATTGCCGACGCCCACCGGACCATCGGGCTCGATACCGACGAACTGGCCGCAATGAGCGCGGAGGGGCGGAAGGAACGTCTGACAGCGCTGTGGGGCGTGGGCCCCTGGACCGTGGACATGATGAACATGTTCTATTTCGGCGAGGAGGATATCTGGCCGGATGGCGACCAGGCGGCCCGCACTGCCCTTGAGAGACTGACCTCGAAACGCCGCAAGACGGTGCGTACAGCCGAACGTTTCCGGCCTTATCGATCTTGGCTGGCAGTCTATATGTGGGCCCACATGGATGCCCCTCCGGACGGTGATGCGCTGGCTCCCGCTGAAGGGGGGGACACACAGGTCGACATTCCCCGGTGATTGGACCCCCGGTGTTTTCTAGTTTGCTCTCACACATGGCTTCGGCCGCAAACACAGCAAAGCAACGGGGACGAACATGTTGCGCATCCTGACCCAGATCCTGATCGGCGCCGGCTTCCTGGCGGGCGGTTTCTTCGTGGGCACTCAACTCGCAACCAATCCCCTGGCTGCTGTCCTGATGGGCGTCGCCCTGGCAGCCGCGGCAATTGCCATGGCAGAGCCCCGCAAGCGCAAGGCACGCCCGGCCGACGACATGCCGCGCGCGCTGGAAGCGACCGCCTAGGTCTCCATGTCCAACACCACACGTGATGTCCTGCTGGATGCTCTCCTCTTCCTGAGCGGATGGGGTCTGGGCTGGTTACTGACGAATGATATCGCGCTGGGCGTGATGTTCGCTTTCATATTCTCGGGCACGCAGGCCGGTGTGCGCGCGGTCGAGCGCGACTGATCCGACGGGTACTACAGCCCGGCCTCGACAGCTTGACCTCCCCCCTCTAGGTTTTAATTGAACAGTGTTCACACCGTGCGACCGTACAAATGAGTCGCCGGGTGAACCGGTCGATAAAGGTCAAAGCCCGGTCCGTCCGGACCGGCGTTCAGAGGGGAATACACAATGGCTGAGCCCGATATTCTCAAGGGCAAGCTGCGCCTGCCGATCATCGGCGCGCCGCTCTTCATCATCTCCAATCCGGATCTCGTCATTGCCCAGTGCAAGGCGGGCATTGTGGGCAGTTTCCCGTCGCTCAACGCGCGTCCGGTCAGCCAGCTGGATGAATGGCTCGACCAGATCACGTCGGAGCTGGAGAGCCACAACCTCGCCAATCCGGACAATCCCGCCGCGCCGTTTGCCGTGAACCAGATTGTGCACCGGTCGAACAACCGGCTCGAGGAGGACATGGAGCTGTGCGCCAAGTACAAGGTGCCGGTGGTGATCTGCTCGCTGGGAGCCCGCGAGGACGTCTACAAGGCGGTCGATGGCTGGGGCGGCGTCACCTTCCACGATGTGATCAATCAGCGTTTTGCACACAAGGCGATCGAGAAGGGTGCAACCGGCCTGATCTGCGTGTCTGCCGGCGCCGGCGGCCATGCCGGTGCGCTCTCGCCCTTCGCCTTCATCCAGGAAACCCGGGAATGGTTCGACGGACCGATCCTGTGTTCCGGCTCGATCTCCACCGGTGGCGGTGTCCTGGCGGCCCAGGCCATGGGCGCCGACTATGCCTATATCGGCTCGGCCTTCATCGCGACGGCCGAGGCGCGTGCCGACCAGTCCTACAAGCAGGGCATTGTCGCGGGCGGCGCCGAGGACATCGTCTACACAAATCTCTTCACCGGCGTGCACGGCAATTACCTGCGCAAGTCCATCGAGGACGCCGGTCTCGATCCGGACAATCTGCCGGTCAGCGATCCCTCCGCGATGAATTTCGGTTCCGGCGGCAATACCGACGCCAAGGCCTGGAAAGACATATGGGGTTCGGGGCAGGGCATCGGCTCGGTCAAGAAAATCCAGACCGCAGGCGAGTATATCGACCAGCTGGCGGCCGAATACGAAGCCGCCAAGGCGCGGGTCTGCCCCTAGCCGGATGACTTAAGTTTAACTGGCGCGGACATCGCCACCCGATAGGCTTCAAGCCGTATCGAGTGGAGTAGTGGTGATGTCGCGCCGGTTTGACCCCAGCCTGGCCTTCTATCTCATCGGACTTGCTGCCCTGGCCTATGCGGTCTGGGTTTTTGCGGGCAATCCGACCCTCGACCTGTCCGGCATCAGCGAACAGACGGCGGCACACGCCGATGACGCGTCCGGGGAGCGCTGATCAAGCGTTCTGATGCAGAGTTTCTAGGCGCTTTGGGCGTGTTCGGCGTTGGCGCAGCCGGTTACGCTGATGTCCTCGATCTTCAGGTGAAGATAATCCGGCTCTGACGCTTCCAGGATCTGGCGCGTGGCGAAACCCCAGGCGACAGCGGCGCAATCGCAGCCGGCCTCGCGCGCGGCCTCGATATCGCGGACCTCATCGCCAATGGTGAGGGTGCGTTCAGGCGTGACGCCGGCTTTTTTCATCACCTTGCGGAAGACGGACGCCTTGCCGAAAAGAGCGGCGCCGCAGGCATATTGCGAGAACAGGCCGGCCGTGTCGGGGCCCAGGACCTCACGCACGGCGGTTTCACCGTTGGAGCTCACGATGGCCAGGTCGAGGCCGGCTTCGTGCAGGCGATGCAATTGCGCCTCGATTCCCTCATAGAGAGCGATCTGGTCGACATTGTCGGCCGCACGCTTGCGCACATCGGCGGCAATGAAGGGGAGTTTCCAGCCAGGGATTTTCAGTTCGTCCATGATCGCCTTGGGCGGTAGTCCGCGCAGGGTCTCGGCACGTGCCGCGCAAATCGGTTCGAGATCATGCTCGCGCACAACCTCGTCCAGCGCCGTCCGGAACCAGGTCAGGCTGTCGGCAAGAGTGCCGTCGAAGTCGAAAATCACCAGGTCGTAACGCCGTGACACGATACTCGTCCGTCCCCTTTGCCCGGTGATTGCCTGTCTCCTCGGCAAGTGTCCGGGATGTCCCTCATTGCGCGGTCAACACTCCGTGCCGGATTTTCCGGCAACCGGCAAGACCGTAAACCTCTCAGATTCGCGCGCCGGTTGCACCCGGTTTGCGAGTTGAGATGATCTGCCCGAGAGCCCTTAGCGTATGTAGGGTGAATTGGGGAGAATAGTTTCATGAACTGGATACGTAGTCTGGCGGTCGCTAGTGGCGCCATCGCACAGATCGCCTTCGGCGCCATTCCGTTCGCCATGCAATGGCCGGACACCGTGGCGTCCCGCTCGAATGCCATCGACTCGCTGATCACGCCCGCCACCTATGCCTTCTCGATCTGGGGTCTTCTGTTCGCCGGCCTGATCCTGTTCTCGATCTACCACGCCATTCGCGGCGCACATCCGCCGCTGCAGCGGATCGGCTGGCTCGCGGCGATCGCGATGTGGGGAAATGCGATCTGGGAAATCTATGTCCCCCTGGAAGGCTTCACCTTTGTGAGCGTCGTGATCATTTTCGGCAGCTGGCTTTCCCTGGTGGTGCTTGGTGAACGTGCCGTCGCCGATGGGGAGACCAGTCTCATCGACAAGATTTTCCGTTTGCCGCTCTTTGCGCTGACGGGCTGGTTGACGGCGGCATCGTTCGTAAACCTCCAGGTCGCGGCGATTTCGTCTGGACTGCCCTGGCTGGGCGCGGGTGGCGTGCCGCAGGCGGTTTTTGTTCTCGCACTGGCAACGGCGACTGCGTCGCTGCTTGTCTGGCGGTGGGCGTCGCTGAGTCTGGCCGCGGCCTTCGGCTGGGGCCTCGCGGCGATCTGGGTCGCCAATAATGAGCGTGGCGAAATGCTGGTCGCCAGTCTTGCCCTGGGCGCGCTCGGCGTTCTGGCGCTTGCGTGGATAACCGGCCTTCTCCGGCTGCGGCGGCAAACGAGCTGATCCTTGCTGCCATTGCAAACAAGAAGGGCCCCGCCAGACGGCAGGGCCCTTTTCTCTTGCGCGTTGGTCCGCCCTAGATCGAGGTCAGCCAGTCGGGCTTCACGAAGGGCAGGCCCAGATCGTCGGCAACCGATTTATAGGTGATCTCGCCGCCGGCGACGTTAAGGCCGCGGGCCAGATTGGCATCGTCATTGAGGGCGTTCTGCACGCCCTTGTTCGCGATCGCGAGGGCGAAGGGCAGGGTGGCATTGTTCAGCGCAAAGGCGGAGGTGCGGGCATAGGCGCCCGGCATGTTCGCGACGCAATAGTGTACGACACCGTCGATATTGAAGGTCGGGTCATCGTGCGTGGTGGCTTTCGAGGTCTCGAAACAACCGCCCTGGTCGATGGCGATATCGACGAGCACGGCCCCATCGCGCATCTCGGACAGCATGGCGCGGCTGACCAGTTTCGGCGCGGCAGCGCCCGGGATCAGCACGGCGCCAATCACCACGTCAGCCTCGCGCACGGCGGCGTCGAGTGCGGCCTGCGTGGAATAGGCCGTCTTCACGGCGCCGGCAAACTGGACGTCCAGCTCGGCGAGGCGCGCATTAGAGCGGTCGAACACCGTCACGTCGGCGCGGGCGCCGATGGCCATCTCGGCCGCATGCGTGCCAGCGACACCGCCGCCGATGATCACGACCTTGGCCGGCAGCACGCCCGGCACACCGCCCAGCATCAGGCCGCGGCCGCCCTGTGCCTTCTGCAGGCAGTGAGCGGCGACCGAGACGGACATGCGGCCGGCGACCTGGGACATCGGGGTCAGCAGGGGCAGGCGCCCGGCATCATCGGTGACGGTCTCATAGGCGATGGCCGTGCAGCCGGACTTGCGAAGGCCCTCGGCCTGGATCGGATCGGGTGCCAGGTGGAGATAGGTGTAGAGAATGTGGTGCGGCTTCAGCATGGCCGTCTCGACCGGCTGGGGCTCTTTCACCTTCACGATCATCTCGGCGCTGTCGAAGACGGCAGCCGCGTCCGGCAGGATGCTGGCGCCTGCCGCGACGAAGTCCTCGTCGCTGCAGCCGATGCCTTCACCGGCCGTGGTTTCGACGACCACTTCATGGCCGGCCCGGACGAGTTCGGCGACGCTGTTCGGCGTCAGGCCGACACGATATTCACGGACCTTGATTTCCTTGGGGACACCGATGCGCATGATTTCTCCCGCTAATCGATCTGGTGGCGAAGATCCTGCGCCGGGGCGCCAGGATTGCCGGATTGGTTTCGAACATTTTTCAATTTTCTCGCCCAAGAGCTTGAACTATCGTGCGAGAAATGCGAATTGAGCCGCGGTATATACGTAAAAAAACGACGAAGCCAGAAGATTATTCTATCGCCCGGACCGGGCTGCGAGAGGAGATTGCGACATGCGTCTGGATTCCGTGGATATCTCCATCCTGACCGAATTGCAGGACAATGGACGTCTGACGAATGCGGAGCTTGCCGAGCGGGTCGGCCTGTCTGCCTCCGCCTGCCACCGGCGCGTGAAGACACTGGAGAGTGCCGGCGTCGTCGACCGTTATGTCGCCATTCTGTCTGAGGAAGCGCTGGGGCGTGGCATCACCGTCTATGTCCAGGTCACGCTGGATAATCAGAAACGCGAAACCCTGCAGGGCTTCGAGGATGCCGTGACCCACGTTCCCGAGGTGATGGAATGCTATCTGATGAGCGGCGAGGCGGATTACCTGGTCCGCGTCCTGGTGCGCGACGCCAATGACTATGAACGTGTCCACCGGGAAGTCCTGTCGGCCCTGCCGGGCGTGGCGCGGCTCAATTCCAGCTTCACAATCCGCCGTGTCTTCTCGCGGACGACCATGCCGGTCCCCGACGAGGTCAATGTCTGACCCGATCCCGGCCCAGTCGGACACAGACTGTTTCCGGAACCGGCCTTAATCGGGCGAATGGCCGGAACTATATCCAGCGCAACACAAGGAGCTTGTCATGCGCTGGAGCAGTCTCATTCTCTCGATCGGAATTCTCGCCGTCTCGGTCGGCGCGCTCATGATCGCCCCCGACCAGTCCTCACTCTATCTGAGCTGATCAGGAGGTCTGCGATGTCCGACATCCGTATCAGTCTGGAGGAAACCGGCTCGAAGGGCCGTTACGTCGCGCATCTGCCTGGCAGTGATGCCGAGGCAGAGATGACCTATTCCCGTCTTAGCGCGACCCGGATCATCGTTGATCACACCGGTGTGCCCGACGCGTTCAAGGGACAGGGTGTGGGCAAGGCGCTGGCCGAACATATCGTCGCCGAGGCGCGGCAGAAGGGCTTCACCATCGTGCCGCTGTGTCCCTTCCTCAAGGCTCAAGCCGATCGCAATCCGGACTGGGCGGATGTTATCGAGCCACTTGCACGCAAGTGAGAGGCTTGTCTCGACACGGCCGCGGCGCTAAGTCCGCGGCATGACTGATGATCGCTACGATAAACTCGGCCAGCTGGGCGCCAATACGCCACTGCCCGACAACCCGGAAACTGCAGACCTGGAACGCGTCGCCAATCCGTGCGACGCGCCTTACATGGTGCGTTTCGCCTGTCCGGAATTCACCTCGATCTGCCCGGTTACGGGCGCACCTGATTTCGCGCATCTCGTGATCGATTACGTGCCGCGGGACTGGATCGTGGAATCCAAGTCGCTGAAACTCTATCTCGGCGCCTTCCGCAATCACGGGGCATTCCACGAGGCTTGCACGACGATGATCGGCCAGCGCCTGGTCAAGGAGCTCGACCCGGTCTGGCTGCGTATCGGCGGTTATTGGTATCCGCGCGGCGGCATTCCGATCGACATCTTCTATGCGACCGGCAAACCGCCGGAAGATGTCTGGATCCCGGAGCAGGACGTGCCCGGATATCGGGGCCGGGGATAGGTCACAAAAGCAAAGGGCGCTGCGGGGGATGCAGCGCCCTTTCTTGATCTGCGCCTGAGGGGAGGGGGTGCAGATCGGTCTGTCTGGTCTGGGGTCAGAAATCGACCTGCACGCGCATCTGCACGGCATCGCCGGTCTCCACATAGCCCGGCCCGTCATGCTCGCCGTCGACAATATTGGCGAGGATGCGGACATGTTTTTCCGGATGCCAGTTCACGCCCAGCGTCCAAGTGGAGTAATTGCCGAGACCGGCATCACCCATGTCGGCATGGTCGTAACGGGCCGCGACTTCCCACGCGCCTGTACCGCCCGCTGATACCGGGTTGTCCGGAGAGGTGCGTGCGAACGTGCCGGACGAGGATTTGTAGGCACGGCTCTCGCCCGTGATGAACCAGCCGGCATTGACGAAACCGCTGGTGAAGGCCGAATCGCCGGCCGGACCATCGAGCGACATGCGCGCGAGTTCGGCATGGGCATGGAAAGGACCGCTGATCATCGCGGCCTCAGCCTGGAAGAGGTTGGAGGAGTTCGCCGTGCCCATGGCGCTGCCGGCGCGATAGTCGGCGGCCCGGAAACGGTTGGAAAGGTGGGCGTTGGGGCGCACGCGCACGCGGGTGCCGGCCGTGTCATAGTCGAGATGCCGGAAAGAGCCGCCGACATGGAAGAGATTGCCCGCCTCGTCACGGTCGGACCAGCTGACGCGTCCGGCGATCACCGAGCTGTCATCGGCTTCGCGGAAGGCGAAATTATCATCCATCCGGCCGCCGAAAATACCGGCCGACGCGGTGAAGTTCTCATTGTTCCAGTAATAGGCGACGCCAATGCGGCGATCGAGGGCGAACAGGTCGGTCGCCATGCCGCGTTCCATGAAGGTGATATAGCGCGAGGACGTCTGTTCCTCGAGTGAATTCATGGTCTTGAAATTACCGAAACGGATCGAGCCCTCGGGCAGGGACCAGGTGATGTGCACGTCCTTGGGATCGACATCATCGCCGGAAAAATCGAACTCGGCGACATATTTGACGGGCCCGACACGACCCTCGATGCCCAGGCGCGCCGTGCGCCATTCCTCGCCGTCCGAGGGGGCTGCGCTGAACGGGCTGGCCCAGTCGATATCGGCGACATCGAAATAGGCGCGGCCGCGCAGCTTGAAATAATTGTCGCTGTTCGGATCCGACCATTGCGGTCCGGGATCCATCTCGAAGGTCCAGTCCTCGGCGCTCGCTGCGCCGGCGGCGGCGATCATGGCGATTCCGGACACGCCGGCGCGGATCAATTGCTGTTTCATGTGTACGTCCACTTACTCGGGGGGATTTGGGGGAGGGGGATCAGGCGGCGCGGATCTGGTCCATGAATTCGGCGAGGGCCGATTTCAGGCGATCTGCATCGTGGGAGAGGGTTTCGGCGGCCGACAGTGCCGCGATGGCCGATTGGTCGGTTTCGCTGACATTCGTCGAGAGCGCGGCAATGCTGTCGGTCACCTGGGCCGTACCGGCGGCAGCCTGGGCAACGCTGCCGGCGATCTCGCTGACGGCGGAGTCCTGCTGCTCAACTGCACCGGCGATGGCCGTCGAACCAGAGGAGACGCGGTCGATCGTGCCGGTCATCGAATTGATGGCCGTGATGGCGTGTTCGCCGCTCTTCTGGATCGCGTCGATCTGGTCGGCGATCTCCAGCGTGGCCTTGCCGGTCTGGTCGGCGAGAGCCTTCACCTCGGAGGCCACCACAGCGAAACCCTTGCCGGCCTCGCCAGCGCGGGAGGCCTCGATCGTGGCATTGAGGGCCAGCAGGTTCGTTTGTTCGGCGATCGACTGGATCAGGGTAACGACGGCACCGATCTTCGTGACGGCTTCGGCCAGTCCGGAGACCGTGGTCTTGGTGACTTCGGCTTCCTCGACAGCGCCCGCCGTCAATTCCATCGACTCGTTCACCTGGCGGTGGATCTCGCGGATCGAGCTGGTCAGTTCCTCGGCCGCAGACGCCACGGCCTGCGTATTGGCGGAGGTTTCCTCGGCGGCATTGGCCACATCGGAGGAGCGCTGGCCGGCCGCGCGGGCTGCGGCCGTCAGCGTGTTGGCGGTCTCGGCCATGCCTGAGGCAGCGTCCGAGACTTCCCGGGCGATCTCTCCGACGCGGGCGTCGAATTCATCGGCCAGGGCCTGCATGGTCTCGCGCTTCTGCGCGGCGGCGATGCTGTCGCTCTCCGCCTGTTCTGCGCGCAGGCGTTCCATCTCGGAGATGTTGTTCCGGAAGACGAGAACCGTGTTGGCCATGCTGCCGATCTCGCCGCCCTGTTCCGTGGCGGGAATGTCGGTTTCGGTCTTGCCTTCGGCGATCTCCGCCATGGCCTTGGTCAGCGCCTTGACGGGTTCGGAGATCGAGCGGCCCACCAGCCAGATCAGACCCGTCGCAATGACGGCGACGGCGCTGATGATCGCCATCATGATCAGACGAATGCGGCCCTGATCGCTACGCAATTGCTCGGACGCGGCAGCCGCGCCGGTGTGGCCGGCTTCGATGATGGTCGAGAAGTCCGGGTTCATCTCGGCGAAAATGGCGCTCAGCTGGGCGACACTGTCGACATGGGCGAGGCGGGTCTCGGCCCAGGCATGGAAATCAGTACGATAGGTCGCCATCAGGGAGAGGAGTTCACTCTGCGTGGCAGAGTCATAACCACGCTGGGCCAGCATTTCCGCAAACTCGACCTGGCGCGTGTCCAGGCGATCCACATAGCGTTGCTCGACGCGCAGCATGAAATCCTTCTCATGCCGGCGCATCATCAGCATCAGCACGGTCAGCTCGGAATCCTCGAGTTCGGCCAGGCGCGTCTCGACGGCGTGAACCGCAGCGCGAAGGCTTCCTTCCAGGCCTTCGGACGGGCTCAGGCCGAGCGTGATGCGTTCATTGACCACCTGCTCGAACGTGGTTCGGTGTTGTGGCAGGCGCTCCGACAGGCTGGCAGCAGCCGTGATGACCTCGGCGGGCGCGTCCAGTTGGCCCAGATCATCAATCAGCGCGGACACGCGATCGGCCTCGGCGATGTAGCGCTGGAGATAGTCGGGATCATTGCGAAGCAGGAAATCCTTCTCACGCCGGCGCATCTGGAGCGCACCGATCTCGATTTCCATCGCGATGCGTTCGATGTCGGCGAAATTATTCTGCCGTTCGATGGCGGAATTGGTCGCGTTCTCGCCGATGAAGAATGTCGCGGCGATCGCAGCCAGGGCCAGGGCAAACACGCCGCCGAGCGCAGCGATACGGGCCTGAATCGTAAGATTATGAAGGAAGGTCATCACAACTGTCCCGGTCGAGCAGGCGCGCGTAATGTGTTCGCACGCCCATTTGGTGGATCTAATCCAACTCGATCTGACAGATTTCAGTGACTGTTTGCAGTTTTTTGAAATGAATGGGTTTTTAAGGGATCGTTAGCGTTAATCGCGGTTGCTTGGTGCTACCTCTGGGTGATCCGCTTGCTTCCAGAACTCTTCGGGAAAAGCCGAAATAATGGCCTCCGGCAGAGTTGATCCGAACTTTCAGAAGTTTGCGCAATCGAGCGCCCGGGCTTCGCCCGCGATCACGCCTTCCAGCGGCCCACATGCGGTTGCGGACGCTTGCGTTCCACAGGGTCTTCTGAGGCCGTTCCGACATAGATGAAGCCGGCCATGCGTTCGCCGGATCGCAGGCCCAGCACGTCCTTCACGTCGGGATCAAACGCATACCATTCCGTCAGCCACTGAGCCGCGAAACCCATGGCAGACGCGCCGATCAGCAGGTTCTGGCAGACCGCGCCGGCTGAGAGTTCCTGTTCCCAGACGGGGATCTTGTGCTTTTCGAGAACGGTCGAGACCACGCCGATCACGAGTGGGGCGCGCAGGAAGCGTTCCTGTTCGAAACGGATCTGTTCGGCCGTCGCGTCGGGTGTCGTGGCGGCGAAGACCTTGCCGAGAATATTGCCGAACGAGGCGCGTCCATCGCCCTCGAAGAGGATGAAGCGCCATGGCGTCAGCTTGCCGTGATCGGGCACGCGGGACCCGATGCCGATGAGATGTTCGACCTGTTCCGGTGTCGGGCCGGGCTCGCCCAGTCCGATCGCGGCCGTCGAACGCCGCCGTGTCAGTAATTCCAGAGTGTCCCGGCTGGGATGAGCCGCGGAGATTCGTTCGCCCGGCGCCGGAAAATCGAAGGAATTTGTCTCATTCATTATGACACCCTGCTGCGGCTAGAAGATTGTATCTTTGACCTTTGTACGATCCGGTCGGTATATCTAGGGACGAATGACATGCCGACAATGCTCGGCCGGGGGAGTAGTAAACGAGATGACAGCACAAGTCGCGATCAATGAGGATACGCCCGCCGATCGTCGCCGCCGCAAGGTGCGCGAAGCGATCATCGATGCGGCCGAGGCGATCTTCTCCGCGGATGGCGAGGAGGGTATCTCCATGCGCCGTCTCGCCGAGGCGATCGATTACAGCCCGGCCGCTATCTACAAGTATTTCGCCTCCAAGGATGATCTTTTCACCGCGATCCGGGAGATGTTCTTCGAACGCCTCCTCCAGCGGATCACGGAGGCGATGGGCGAGGGCGGCGATACGCGTTCGCTGACGACACGGTGCCTGCGGGCCTATGTCGAGACCGGCATGGAAGAGCCCAATCACTACATCATGGCCTTCTCGCCGTCGGTGACGCGCAAGGAACACCTCCACACCGAGGAAGAGATCGCCTACCAGGCCGAACAGACCCTGGTCCAGATGATCGAGAACGGCATGACCGAAGGCGTGTTCCGCCAGGTCGATCCCTATGTGGCGTCCAAGAGCGTCTGGGCCTCGTTGCATGGGCTGACCATGCTGATCGTGTGCATCGACGACTTTCCGCACGGCATGCCGGGCTCGGAACATGTCACCCGCGAGGCGGTGATCGATTTCCACACCGACGCCATTCTCCAGGGCCTTATGACATAGCGAATAGCGGCTATTCATAAAAAAGTGAACGCCGTTCACTTCACAAACACCGTTTGGCGCCCTATGTCTCGTGCAAGTTATTGCGCGAGGATGTCGTCATGTCCGTTTTTGGACGTCGAGTGGGAGCCGGAGCTTCCGTAGGATTGGCCGCCCTGATCATTGCGATCCTGGTGTTCGGCATTTCCAGCCTGAGGGCCGAAGCGAACTACCAGGGTTCGGCTCCGCCGCCCATCCCGGTGTCCGCTGTCGAGGCTGTATACGCATCCGACGCGCAGATAGATGAACTCTTTCCCGGTCTCGTGAGTGCCCGGCGTGAAAGCGCCCTGGGTTTCGAGCGTGGTGGCCGGATTGACCTCATTGAAGTGGACATCGGTGACCGGGTCAGCGCCGGAGAGGTGATTGCCCGGCTGGATACCCGCGCACTGGAAGCGCAGATCGCTGCTGCTGACGCCCAGACGGCCGAAGCCGCTGCCCAGACGGCACTGGCCGCCGAGACCCAGGACCGCCAGGCACAATTGCTCGAACGCGGCCACATCTCGCAACAGCGTTTCGACGAGGTCGCCACCTCGACCCGCGCGGCCCAGGCTCGCCAGAATGCTGCCGCTGCGGCAGCCGATGCCCTGCGCGTCCAGCTCGACCTCTCCATCATCACCGCACCGTTTGACGGTGTGATCACCGCGCGCAATGCCGATGAGGGCGCTATCGCCTCGCCGGGCCAGCCACTGGTTCAGATCATCGAGAACAGCGCCCTGGAGATCCGCGTGGGTCTTCCGCCTGCCATTGCCGCCCGGCTTGAAACCGGTACGGCCTACAATTTTGTCGGCGAGGGTGGTGCCCTGATGGCGCGTTTCCGGGCGTCGACGGGGGTGGTCGATCGCCAGACACGTGCGGTCACAGCCGTGTTTGACGTGGCCGACAGCCGCGCTGCCGCCGGCCAGGTCGTGCGTCTGCGTGTCGAGACGCCGATCGATACCGATGGATTCTGGGTGCCGACCTCTGCACTGGCCGAAGGCCGCCGCGGTCTCTGGTCGGTCTATGTGCTCGTCGAGGACGGCAATGCCTATTCGCTCGAACCGCGGACGGTCGAGACCGTGCGGATCGAGGCTGAACGCGTCTTCGTGCGCGGTGCGGTCTCCCACGGTGAACTGGTGCTGGCGTCCGGCCTGCAGCGCATCACGCCCGGCCAGCGGGTCGTCCCGGCGCTTGCGGAGGCCCGTGTCCAGTGAGCACGATCTTCTATCGCTATTCACGCCTGACCATTCTCGCGATCATCCTGCTGACAGCGGCGGGCCTCGGTGCCCTGCTGACGCTGGGCCGCCAGGAAGATCCGACCCTGGTCGAACGCTATGGCCTGGTGGTGACCAATTTCCCGGGCGCCTCGGCTGAACGGGTCGAAGCTCTGATAACCGAACCGCTGGAAAACGCGATCCACGAACTCGCCGAGATCGACGAGACGACGTCGACATCGCGTTCGGGAATTTCCGTGATCTCGATGAGCATTCGCGAGGATCTTTCCGAGACCGATGTCGACCAGACCTGGACCAAGATCCGCGAACAGGTCGAAAGCGTGCGGCCGGTTCTTCCGCGCGGCGCCAGCGCGCCGGATGTGCAGCGTCAATATATCGGTGCCGCCACCCTGATTGTCGGCCTCAGCTGGGGCGGGCAGGGCGATGAGAACATGGCCATCCTCTCGCGTCTCGCGGAGGACCTGGAATCCGAATTGCGCAATCTCAGCGGCACGGAGGAGACAGCGGTCTTCGGCGAGGTCGAGGAGGAGGTCCGCGTCCTTGCAGACCCCGACACGCTTGCTGCGCTCGGTCTGAGCATCGCTGACGTGGCTGGCCTGATCGCCAGCGCCGATGCCAAGGCGCCGGCCGGCGAGCTGCGCTCGGACAATGTCGACCTCAATGTCGAGATTGCCGGTGAATTCGACGGTCTGGACCGGATCCGCTCGATCGCCCTGGCCGAAGGTGCCAATGGTGAATTCATCCGCGTCGGCGACGTGGCCGAGATCGAGAAGGGAGCCCGCACACCGGTTTCCTCCATGGCGACCTCGGATGGTCGCCGGACGGTCCTTGTGGCCGCCTATCTCCAGCCTTCGCTGCGGGCGGATGTCTGGGCGGACCGCGCCGATGCCGTCGTTGCCGATTTTGCCGCCAGTGTTCCCGGCGTCGAGGTCGAGACGATCTTCCGCCAGGGCGATTATGTGGACGCACGCCTCAACGGGCTTGCGGTCAATCTGGGTTATTCCGCGCTGATCGTCTTCGGTGTGCTATTCCTCATGATGGGCTGGCGTGCGGCCCTCATTGTCGGGTCTGCCTTGCCTCTGACCGTGCTGGCGGTCCTGCTGCTGATCAATCTCTACGGTTCCCCGCTGCACCAAATGTCCGTCACCGGCATCGTGGTTGCCCTGGGTCTGCTGATCGACAACGCCATTGTCGTGGTCGACGAATACCGTCTGATGCGCGGCAAGGGCCGGGCGCCGCTGGAGGCGCTGGACGGTGCCCTTCGCCACCTGTTCGCCCCGCTGCTGGCCTCGACGCTGACCACGATCTTCGCCTTTGCCCCGATTGCCCTGATGCCGGGCGGTGCTGGCGAATTCATCGGCATGATCGGTGTCTCCGTGATCTTCGCCGTGGCCTCGTCCTTCGTGATCGCCATGACAGTCGTCGGAGCGTTCGCGGCATGGTTCGACGATTCCAAGGCCGTGGAAGGACCGCAGCGTTTCTGGCGCACGGGTCTGCATTCCGCGCCCCTCGCGAAACTCTATCGCGGGGTTCTCAACATCATTACCGCCCAGCCCCTGGCCGGGATCGCCGCAGCGGTGATCCTCCCGATCGCAGGCTTCATGGCGGCCTCGACCCTGCCGATGCAATTCTTCCCGCCGACCGATCGCGACATGTTCCAGGTCGAGCTGGAATTGCCGAGCTCGGCCTCGATCGAGGAAACGCGTCGTCAGACCGAACGCGCCCGCGCCATCATCGAATCCTATGAAGGTGTCGATCGTGTCACCTGGGTGATCGGCGAGAGCGCACCGCGGACCTATTACAATGTCGTCGGCAATCGCAGCTCGGCGTCCAACTACGCCGCCGGTTTCGTCCGCACGGAATCTGCTGCGGCCACCGCCCGGATCCTGCCGGAACTGCAGCGCCGGGTGATGCGCGAATTCCCCCAGGCACGTGTGCTGACCCTGCCGTTTGAGCAGGGACCGCCCGTGCCAGCCCCCATTGAGCTCGTCCTTGTCGGTCCCGACCTGGTCGAGCTCAACCGGCTGGGCAATGACGTCCGGACCGTGCTGTCGACGACACCGACCATCACGCACACCATGGCCGGGCTGGAAATGGGTGAACCGGTTGCCCGGGTGATGGCCGACGAGGCCGCCGCTGAACTGGCCGGTATCCGACTGACCGATCTTGCTGATCGCCTGCGCGGCGAACTGGACGGGGTCGTCGGTGGCAGTGTCCTGGAAGGCGTGGAGGAACTCCCCGTTCGCGTCATCGCCCAGGACAACAGGCGCTCCAACCTCGCCTCTGTCGCCGGCGCCCCGCTTGCCGCGCCGGGCAGTGATCTCCTGGCCTCGCCCGTCGCGGCGCTTGGCGATGTCACCCTGGCGCCCCAGGTCGCCGCGATCCGCCACGAGAATGGCCGCCGGGTCAATCCGATCTACGGCTATATCGAACCCTTCACCCTGCCGGCACCGGCGCTGGAATACTTCTTCCAGGCGCTCGACGAGGCCGATATCGCCCTGCCGCCGGGATACGAGCTGCAGGTCGGCGGCGAGGCGGCCGAACGCGGCGATGCGATGGGCAATCTCTTCTCGACGGCCCTGCCGCTGCTCGTCCTGATGATCGGTTCGGTGGTCCTGGCCTTCAACAGTTTCCGTTATGCCGTGGTGATCCTCACGGTAGCCTTCCTTTCAGTCGGCCTGGCCATGTTCGGTGTCTGGCTGTTCGGTACGCCGCTCGGCTTCAATGCCATTGTCGGCTCGATGGGCCTGATGGGTCTGTCGATCAATGGAGCCATCGTGGTGCTGTCGGCCCTGCGCGCAAATCCGGCTGCCGAGGCGCTGGAGGAAAACGCCGTCCAAGACACGGTCATGGATGCCAGCCGCCATATCATCTCGACGACCCTGACCACGATCGGCGGTTTCATGCCGCTCCTTCTGTCCGGCGACACATTCTGGCTGCCCTTCGCGGCGGCGATGGTCGGCGGTGTTGCAGGATCGGCGGTCCTGGCCCTGATCTTTGCGCCGGCGGCTTATGTTCTGCTGAAGCGGGTTTCGGCCAAGAAGCGCCGGATCGCGGAACGTCTGCGGCACCATGCCGAGAAACAGCAAGGCTTGCCCAGCGCAGCGGAATAGGCCAAGAGCGCACTCCCGCCAGCCAAACGGACGAGGAGAGCGTCATGACCCGGACCCGCGGGCCCTGGACCGTGCATGCCAGCCGGACCGGCTATGAGAACCCCTGGATGGAAGTCGTCGAGCACGATGTCACCCATCCCGACGGGTCGCCGGGTATTTACGGCGTGATGTCGCCCAAGCAATGGGCCATCGCGGTCCTGCCGATCGATGCCGGGGGCAATGTCACCTTGGTCGGTCAGTATCGGTTTGCGCTCGACCGCTACAGCTGGGAGATCCCCGAGGGTGGCGGCCGCAAGGATGGTGATCCGCAGGCCTGTGCTGCGCGGGAATTAAGGGAAGAGACCGGGCTGACCGCTGCCAGCTGGACCTCGCTCGGCGAGATGGATTTGTCGAACTCGATCACGGATGAGCGCGCGATCTGTTTCCTGGCCACGGATCTCACTGCCGGCGAACCCGATCCCGACCCGACGGAAGTCCTGTCCGTGCGCACGATCCCCTTCCTCGAGGCTCTCGATGAAGTGATGCGGGGTGACGTTGAAGACGCGCTGACGGTGGCATTATTGCTGCGCGCCTACTACATGGCTCGGGAGGGACGTCTTGAGCCGGCTCTGGCCAGAGCCATGCTGAAGCACTAGGACCACATTTGGGCCGGGACGAACGGGCCAGGAGAGGCAAATGTCGCTTACGGATGTGAATTCACCAGTGGAAGCCCGTACCGGGGTTGAGTCGGTCTGGGCGCGCTTGCGCGTGGAGGCGGCTTCGGCTGCAGCAGAGGAGCCCTTCCTGGCGAGCTTCCTCAATGCCGCGATCCTGCGCCACGACAATTTCGCCAACGCGCTGGCCTATCGCATTGCCGCGAAGCTGGCCGACGCGCAGCTGGACACGATGCTTGCGCATGATGTCGCCCAGGAGGCGCTCAAGGCCGATCCGGCGATCGTCACCAAGGCGGCCGCCGACATGCTGGCCATCGACGAGCGCGATCCGGCCTGCCTGAGCCTTCTCCAACCCTTCCTGTATTTCAAGGGATTCCACGCGTTGCAGAGCCATCGCGTCAGTCACTGGCTGTGGCAGCAGGGTCGCCAGACGCTGGCCTTCCACCTGCAGAGCCGCGTCGCCGAACGTTTTGGCCTGGATATCCATCCGGCCGCCAAGATCGGCAGTGGTGTGATGATCGACCACGCGACTTCGGTCGTGATTGGTGAAACCGCGGAAGTCGGAGATGATTGTTCCATCCTGCACGAGGTCACACTGGGCGGCACGGGCGCGGCGCACGAAGACCGCCATCCCAAGATCGGCCGTGGCGTGATGATCGGTGCGGGCGCCCGCGTGCTCGGCAATATCAAGGTCGGCGATGGTGCGCGTATCGCGGCGGGTTCGGTTGTGCTTCAGCCGGTTCCGTCCGGATGTACGGTTGCCGGCGTGCCCGCGAAAATCGTTGGCGATTGCTGCGATGAACCGGCCAAGAGCATGGATCAGAGCCTGCCCGCCACCGACTAGCGGAAGGGACGGGGCCGGATCGTTTTCCGGTTCTGGCACCAGCGTAAAACCTGTTACGATGTCTGCATGAATCGGCCGACCCCGCCGGTTGAACACACGCATGCGAGCCCCGGCATGGAAAGATCGATCTATACAGGGTTTTCTGCGCTCCGGGATGGATATGTCCTGGTCGTGGAAGCGCATGTCTGCGACGCCGAGGATGTCCGTGCGCGGATACGCGAGGCTGCGTCCATCGCCAACCGTTCCGGCGTGCACCGCATGGTCGTCGACACGATGCATGTCCAGGCCGACTGGTTGCCGGTCGAACTGGAGACGCTCGCCGAATTCGCCCAGGAACACCTTGAAAACATCGAGCGCATCGGCCTGGCGCGAGACAGCCGCAAGAGCGATGATCCGTTTGCTATCCTCGTCAGGCAGTTCGCCGATGCCGGTGTCCCGATCCGTCAATTTCCCGACATCGAAGAGGCGCGTCGCTGGGCCTGCGCCTGATTTCGCGGTGAATCAGCTAACGACAAGCCTCGACATGAAGGGGGCAAGTAGGCTTATTTGTCCCGAATCCACTTCCATCCGGAGACCTCCCTTGGATAACAATATCTCGCCGATCGACTCGGCCAAGCTGCAGATTTTCCTGCGTCAGAAACTCAATCCCGACCTGGTCGTCCAGCGTCGCAACCGTCCCGACGAGTGCGCCGAAATCTATCTGGGCGATGAGTGCATGGGCGTTGTCTCGAAAATCATTGATGAGGGCGAGATGTCCTTCTCCTTCGAGATCACCATCCTGGATATCGACCTGGAAGACCTTGAGGTCTGAGACCGACCCGATACTTGAACTTCGCACCGTCTCGAAAACCTATGCCGGCGGTGTCGAAGCGGTCGCGGGTGTTTCCTTTTCCGTTTCGCGCGGAGAATTGATCGCGCTGGCCGGGGAATCCGGCTGCGGCAAGACGACAACCCTGAAACTGATAAACCGCCTGGAGGATGCTTCGGGCGGTTCTGTCATGTTTGACGGTGTCGATGTGATGGCCTGCGACTCGGTCGAGCTGCGCCGGTCGATCGGCTGGGTGATGCAGGGCGACGGCCTATTTCCGCACTTTTCCGTCGCCGACAATATCGCTGTCGTGCCGCGCCTTCTGGGCTGGGATGATGCGCGTATCGAACTGCGCCTGCGCGAGCTGATGGCGCTCGTGCGACTGGACGCCGAGACCTACCGCGATCGGTCACCCTTGGAATTGTCCGGCGGTCAGCGCCAGCGCATCGGTTTCGCCCGGGCCCTCGCGGCCAATCCGGACCTTCTCCTGCTCGACGAGGCCTTCAGCGCGCTTGATCCGATCACGCGCGACGGCTTGCAGCAGGACTTCAAGACCATGCAGGCCGAGCTGGGTTTCGCCGCAGTCATGGTCACGCATGACATGGCCGAGGCGTTGATCCTCGCCGACCGAATTCTCGTGATGCGCAACGGGGCTGTCGTGCAGGCCGGATCGCCGCGCGAATTATTGTCCGACCCGGCAGATGACTATGTGGCGCAATTGCTGGAGACACCGCGTCGCCAGATGTCGGCTATCGCGGAGCTGGAAGCATGAATTCCAATCTCGCGGAGCGCTGGGCAGAACTGCCGGACTATCTGTCAGGCCATCTCCTGCTGAGTCTTGCAGCCCTGGGTGTCGGTCTCGCGATCAGCCTGCCGCTGGGTGTGTTCTCGGCGCCGCGGCCGCGGCTGTCGGCTTTCGTGCTGAACATCGCCAGCATCATCCAGACCATTCCCGGCGTGGCGCTGCTGGCGTTGATGGTGCCGTTGCTGGGCGGAACAATCGGTTATCTGCCGGCCTTCATCGCGCTGATGCTCTATTCGATCCTGCCGATCCTGCGCAACACGATCGTGGGTCTGCAGGGCGTTGACCCGGCCGTGCACGAAGCCGCGCGGGGCGTGGGCATGACGGACGGCCAGAGGCTCAGACAGGTCGAACTTCCGCTGGCCCTGCCGGTCATCGTTGCGGGTATCCGCACATCGGCTGTGTGGGTTGTCGGTACGGCGACCCTCGCAACGCCGGTCGGGGCGACCAGTCTCGGCAATTACATCTTTGCCGGACTGCAGACGCGCAACTGGCTGTCAGTGATTTTCGGCTGCATTTTCGCCGCGCTCCTGGCCATCCTGCTGGACCAGCTGGTCCGTGTGCTCGAGGGCGCAGCGCGAGAGCGGCGGCAGGGGCTGGCTGCGGCTGTTGGACTTGGTCTTGTGCTGCTGACAGCCGGTGCCCTCCTGCCGCGCATCTGGCCGGCCGATGTATCGCGGACCGGTCCGGTGATCGAATTGGCCGAGGAAGGGCGTGAACGGTTGGGCGAGCGCCCGGTGGTCGTGGCCTCCAAGGCCTTTACCGAGCAATACATCCTGACCGCGCTGGTGGAGGAACGCCTCGAGGCCGCGGGCGCGACGGTCGATCTGCGCGAAAACCTCGGCTCCACGATTATTTTCGACGCCCTGCGGACGGGCGAGATCGATGTGTCGATCGATTATACCGGAACGATCTGGGCAACCATCATGGACCGCCCAGAACCCATCGACCGGCATGCCATGTTTGTTGAGATGGCGGCCTGGCTGCGCGAGGAACACGGCATCCTGACCCTGGGCCGGCTCGGTTTCGAGAATGCCTACGAACTCGCCATGCGAGCCGACCAGGCGGAGCGCCTGGGCATAACGACGATCGCGGATCTGGCCGGGCAGGGCGATGCGCTGGAGCTTGGCGCCGATGCGGAATTCCTCGTTCGGGCTGAA
Organism: uncultured Maricaulis sp.; assembly: GCA_965228215.1. Lineage (GTDB taxonomy): Bacteria > Pseudomonadota > Alphaproteobacteria > Caulobacterales > Maricaulaceae > Maricaulis. The sequence continues at coordinate 2,372,242 of OZ245800.1, forward strand.
TGGACCCAGACGCGCGACGCCTATGGCCTCCAGGCGCTGAGAACACGGTCGATGGACGCCACATTCATGTATGGCGCCGTCCGGGATGGCCAGGTCGACATAATCAGCGCCTATACGACCGACGGACGTATCGCGGCGTTTGACCTTGTCCTGCTGGAGGATCCGCTGGGTGTGCTGCCGCCCTATGATGCGGTGATCTTGCTGTCGGAGCGTGCCGCGACCACATTGGGTCTCGCTGATGCGCTGGCACCTCTGATCGGAGCGATATCCGACGACGCCATGCGCGAGGCCAATCGCCGGGTTGAACTGGACCGGGAAACTCCGGAACAGGCGGCGAGCTGGCTGTCGGGCGAAACGGAACGCTAGAAAAGGGCCGGTGGGCGTATGAGCGGGTTTGTGGGACATGGGCGTCTTCAGGACGCCGAATGGCTGATGCGGGCCTGCATGATCATGAATGCCGATCTCCCGCCCGGCGTCCCGGAATACACGCCGGAAACCCTGCTCAACCGGGCCTATACCCAGCAATCGGCCGAGTTCGAGTCGCTGCTGGAGAAGATCGATCCCGAAGGCGATATCGATCCGGAAATCTTCCCGGTCCTGGCCTATTTCTCACAGTCCGAGGGCTGGCCGTTCGACATCATCATTGCCGGTTTCGCGGCGCTGGGTATCTGGCTCTTCCTGCCCAATTACGCCGGCGTCACGCAATTCACCGCCTATGTCATGGTCGGTGCGTTCCTCGCGATCCAGTATCTGCGTTCACGCCGGGTTCGTGAACGGGCGCGGGTTGAGATGCGCCGGCTGGGTCTGGATCCCAATCAGGACTACCCGCTGACCCTGCGCATGCTGGTGAAATACCGCAAGACACCCGTCACGCTGCACTGACCCGACCTGATCAGAGTGCGGAATGTGAAACGGCGCGGACCGGGATCCGCGCCGTCTTTTTTATCAGCAAGTGTGAGACCGGTCAGAGCACGGTCAGCATGGTCGCGACCAGCGGATGGCGGACGATATCCTTGGCCTGCAGGCGGCAGACGCCGATATCATCGAGGTCCTCCATCTTCTCGGCGATCGAGGCGAGGCCGGACATGTCGGGCAGGAGGTCCGTCTGTGCGGGGTCGCCGGTGACGACCATGGTGGAATTCCAGCCCAGGCGTGTCAGCAGCATTTTCAGCTGGCCGTAAGTGCAGTTCTGGGCCTCGTCGACCACCACGAAGGCATTATTGAGCGTGCGTCCGCGCATGTAGCCGATCGGTGCGATCTCGATCAGCCCCTCTGCCATCAGCGCCTTGAGCTTTTTCGGGCTCAGCCGGTCGGCGAGAGCGTCGTAGAGCGGGCGCAGATAGGGGGCGAGTTTCTCTTCCATCGCGCCGGGCAGGAAACCGATCGATTCCCCGGCCTCCACCGCCGGTCGCGACAGTACGATGCGGCTGACCTTGCCGGCCTCCAGCGCCTCGACGCCCTTGGCGACGGCAAGGAAGGTCTTGCCGGTGCCGGCCGGGCCGAGCGCTAGCACGAGATTGTGCACGTCGATCGCCTTCATCAGCTTGGCCTGGCCGTCGGATCTGGGTTTCACATTCTTGATAAACCGCTGGTCACGCATGGGTTCCTTTTCATCCGGGCTCCAGCTGGTGCCGGGGAAGAGGGCGCGGACCTTGGCCTCCTCGGACTCGTAATGGCTGGAATTGAATTCTCCGGCTTTCAGGCGGCGCTTGCTCGAACGTTTGGCCATGTCAGGAACCTCCACACATGAAAAACCCCTCGGCGACATGCAGAGGGGCGACAACGCGTTGCGATTTGGGTGATTCCGGCGACTCCAAGCGGGCTGCTCGAGCCGATCCAGGTTCTGGTGGGCTGGGGTTCAGATATCGCATCCGGGTCCCGCGAGCCTCCTGGTTGGAGTTGCCGAAAGTGACACGAGAATCGATCTCGAATCACGGTTACAGTCTGAGTGTAACGTGGTGAAAAAGTTCTGAACGCGCGTGTCGCGCATATTTCAAAAAAGAATCTGGGGAGACAGGGATGCCTTTGTATGCATTGGGCGATTCGGTTCCGGAGACGCCGGAAAATGACGAGTTCTGGGTCGCGCCGGATGCGCGTGTCATTGGCCAGGTCGTGATGAAACGCAATGCCAGCGTCTGGTATTCCGCGGTCGTTCGCGGCGATGTCGACCTGATCGAGATCGGTGAGGACACGAATATCCAGGACGGTTCGGTTTTGCATACGGATTACGGCTTTCCCATGAGAATCGGAAAGGGCGTCACTGTCGGTCACCAAGTCATGCTGCATGGCTGCACGATTGGCGATTATTCCCTGGTCGGAATCGGTGCGACGGTGCTGAACGGCGCGAAAATCGGGCGTAATTGCATCATCGGCGCGCACGCGCTGATTCCCGAGGGCAAGGAAATCCCCGACAATTCACTGGTTGTCGGCATGCCCGGCAAGGTCATACGCAAGCATGGCGACGACATGGCCGAACTGCTCAAGGCCTCCGCCGACCACTACGTCGAGAACTGGAAGAAACACAAAACCGGTTTGCGGGAGCTCTAGTTGCTTCTGGTCCAGAGCGAGCGGATGTTCTGGTCCGCGGCCTGGCCGAGATTGAACCAGGCGGCACGGTCGTGCGAGGCGTCGATGACCAGCAGACGGTCGTCGCGATCCAGAAGATGGCTCAGCTCATTGCGCAACACGGCAGACGTCGTCGGACCGCGAAGCAGCCAGACGCCCGGCGTGACACGCTCAAGATCGCCATAGGCGGAGAGAGCGTTCTCGAAGTCGCTGCCCTGCGTGGAATTGATCTCGGTGATCACGACGAAATTCGCCGGCCGGGCTCCCGGAGTGACGCGCTTGTCCGGTTTGGAACCGGGGTTCTGTTCGGCAAACCAGGTACCGAAAGCCTCGACGTCGGAAGCGTTCGCCCAGCCTTCATCACGTTGCGGGGAAACCTGAGAATGTGCCGCGATACGTCCTTCACCCACAAACGCGCGCATTTGCGCCGGTGTATAGGGGCCGTACACGCGGCCTTCGACTTTCACGAACCAGGACATGGCAATTCCATCATCGCGAGGCATATTCCGTACTCTCTCGCACTAGCACAATTGGGCGGACCTACCACCCGGATACGGCAAGAATCAGGCCGTTTTGATCGTCTTACCCAGTTTTAGCGACAAAAATTCCGGGAGAGGACCCGTCAGGCAGCTTCAGAGCCGTTTTCGTGACTCACAGGGGGATCGAACACGACCGCGAAGCCGTTGTCCAGAATGCGCGCCACACGGCCTGTCATCTCGCCCACCTTGACCGGTTCGTTCTGACGTGGCCGTTCGAGGCATTCGAAGGCCGCGCCGGTGACCGAAACGTCAATGACGTCTGCCTGGATCACCACGCCATCCTGCAGCAGGATCCGGGCGCGGCCGCGTCCGGGTTTGCGCGGTGCGTGGCGGTCTTCATCCAGGCCGAGGCGTTCCTTGTTGAAGCGCCAGGTAATGGTGTCTGCCAGCTTGTCACGCTTGCGGCCCGTGGCACTGAAGCGAAGAGAGAACTCGTCCTGCCCGCAACGCGTGACATGACCCTCCAACCGGCCGAGCGAGGCCAACATCAGGACAATGCGTGTCCCATGTGCCGGAACGGCACGGGACTGGATGCGGGCACCGCCAGGGGAGATGTCGAGCAAACGACAGGCATGTTCACCTGCCGTGTCGGCCCAGAACCGGCCATGCAAACGAAGCGGCACGCGGGCATGTCGCCGCCGCTCACTGGCACCTCTGGCCGCGATCTTGATCTTGCGCCGGTCGAGCCGTCCGGGTTCGTCCGTCATGCGATCCACCTCCTGGACCCTCAATCATAGGGAGAGGCGGTTAAGAGGCCCTTGCGATCATCGATCGTTTGCAGCCATTAATTTTTTATGCACGCGATCCGGAAATAGGTTGAAAAACAACGTGTTCGGGGTCTCAGGCGTGTAGATCTCCGCAAGGTCTGTGCGGACAATCGGACGGTTGTTGAACCGGTCGGTCGGTTCCAGCGGCTGGAACAGGCCCAGCGTGCGATCGACGACACCGGCCCGGCCGCGCAGCGGCAGGAAGCTGATTTCCACCGGCAGACGTTCGGCATCAATGGTCGAGGCGTGGGCGATCACACTCGCCGGAGACACGGTCGCCAGGGAGGATTCGAGCAGGGCCTGAACGTGGTTCACGTCATGCCCGCGCCACAGGCTGATGAAATTCTGTTCGCGGAATTCCCGCTGATACAGGCGGCACAATTCCGTGCCGGCCAGCCGGAAGACGTGATGAGCCGGATCCATGCGTTCGAGCATGAAGATGTATCCGAGCAGTCCGGAGATCTCCTGCGGGTCGATATCGGCACGCATCGGCGCGGATCCGCCCTGGCGGCGTGTGCTCCAGTAGGCGTGAAGGGCTTGGCTCTGAACGTGCCGCATCGAAAACTCCAGCAAATCGGCAGCGGTCCGTCGCTGCGCGGGTCATGCCGGCCGGAGAGTTCAATTTCCGGGCCATACACCCAGCGCGCGAACGCCGGTTGTCCCGGATCAACACAGAAGCGAGTCCCAGGGGCGTAAAAAACGGTCCACGGATTGCAAGGAGAGGGTCAGGATGAAGGAGTATACCGATGCGCGTTTCAGCTCGGCACGCTTTTATGGCCCTTGGAGTTCTGGCGGTTGGCGTCGTGATGGGTTTGATGGCCCCGGCGCCGTCCTATGCGACCAGCTATATGGTTCAGCACGATCCGTGCTGTGCACCGCCGCCCCCGCCTTGTTGCGAGCCTCCTCCTCCGCCGTGTTGCAATCACGGTGGTGGCCATGACGTCAATGTGCCCAATATCTCGATCCACGGTCCGAACATCAATGTCGGCGTGAACGTGAACACGAACGTCAACGTCAATAATTCCATCAACAACGTGATCAACAACAACATCTCGTTGGTGAACAACAATAACAACATCATCACCAACAACATTCCGATCACGAACAACGTCAATGCGATCGCGAATGCTGTTGCCAATGCGACCGGTGGTGCCGGTGGCCAGGGCGGCGGCGGCGGCCAGGGTGGCGGCGGTGGAGCCGGCGGCGGCGGTGGTTCCGGAACCGGCGGCGGTGGTGGCACCGGTGGCGGTGGCGGCATCGTCATCGGCGGCAGCTATTACGCCAACAACCAGGCTCCGGCCGCGACGGCGATCACCGGTCTGAATGTCGGTGGCCTGACCCGCTTCGAATACGAGTCGGTCGAGGAAGAGCGCACGCGCTGGATCGAGGAATGGCGCGTTGTCCGCGCCGTCTGTGTCGATGATCGCGGTACGCCGCATCCGGCCTCGCGCCCGGATGCCGACCAGGAAGTTCCGGCCGCCTATGACGGCGAGATCTTCCGATGCATGGCCGGTACGGCGATGCAGGTCACGATCGGCTGGTGGGCAGATGGCCACGAAAACTGGGAAGAAGCCCCGACGATCATGTGCCGCAAGGGCGAAGCCCTGCGTCACACGCCGGGCGGACGCCTCTACTGCGCCCAGCAGGAAGCCCGCCGCAATTGTAATGAGCGTTCGCTGCTTCGCCTGCACGGCCCGGGTATCAAGCTGGTCTTCATGCGTCGCGAGGAGGTCTATACCGAGACCGTCCAGCGCCGCCGCGAAGTGGCTGTTGCTGAAACGAGCAACATGACCCTGATGCTGGATGGTGGTGTCGGCGGTTATCGCTGATCCCGACAGGCTTCATCCACGCCTTCGGGCGGGAGGGGACCCCGGTGGAAACACCGGGGTTTCTTTTTGCGCGAAGGCCCGGCGTCGTCAGCTCCGGTTCGCAATCTCGCGGACCGAGGCTTCCGGATAATCCTCGAGCAGGGCCTCGACGGCGGCATTGCGTCTGCGGACGAGGTGTTTTGGCAGGCCGCCATCGCGTGTCTTCCGGCCATGCTCGACCAGCCCGTACCGGCTCAGGAGGAGGGCATTGGCGGGTATCGTCATCAGCACGCTGACCGTTATGCCACCGACAAAGAACGGCCACATGACGAACTGGATTTCCACGGCATCCTCCCAGCCTTCGGTCAGGCCCAGGATGCAGAAGGACACGAACATGACGGCCAGAAACAGGCCCGCGGTCCGCAATGCCAGCTTGACCGCCTGCCACCCGATCTCCGGCTGGAAGCGGAGGGGGACGGAATTATCGGCATAATGCGCGGGCAGGCTGGCCGGTAACTCGGAGCGGGCCGTGAGTATGCAGATGAAGAGCGCCCAGTTGAGAATGAGCAGGCTGGCCGCCGCGATCGAGCTGGGTATCCAGATCACGGCTTCGTCGAGCAACTGATAGGCCACGAAGCCCGTGAGGCCGAGAATCGCCATTGGCCAGAAACTGCGGAAAATCACGCGGATCGGCCAGACCGGCGGAAACAGGAGGGCCCGGTCCTGCCGGGCGCGAACGCTTTCAGGGGTCACGGCGGTCATCGCCGCACGTTAGAAGGCGTTTGCCCGCCGCAGCAAGATAATCCGCTTTGCAGGTCCGGCGAGTCGCCTGACGGTGATGCGAGTGCAGACCGGCCGGCGAAGGGGACATCGCAAATGCTGGGCAAGATCATTGTACGCGACGATATCGTGTACCTGCAGGATGACCCGGTTCTCGAACCCGGTTCGATCGACCGCAATCTGTCGGTGCTCGGCGACACGCTGCGCGAGACGGGTTTGCGCCGCCTCCTGGTCCATGGTGCGTCTCAGACCGACAGTATCGACGAGGCCGCCACGGTCTGGCTGACCCATCGCCTCGCCCAGAATATTCCGGCCGATACACGCATCGCCTTTGCTCATGCCGGTGAAACTGCGGTCTCGGACATGGCGCACCATGTGTGCCGGCTTCTGGGAGACACGGGGATCGCGGCGGCGGCTGTGTTCACGACCCGCCAGGCCGAGGACTGGCTGCGAGAGGTGACGGCCGACGCCGGCTGATCCCGTCCGGGTCTAGGCGCCCGTATCCTCGCTTTCCTGGTAACGCGTCGCCAGGGTGACGATGACCACGGTGAGGACGTGGGCCGCGGCACCGACCGTCCACCAGATCATCGGCCATTTCATCGCGAAATACGGTCCGCCCATGCCCCAGCTGATACCGGCGAACAGGATCATGCCGAACACATAGCTGGCCAGGTGGATCCAGAGCGACAGGCGCAGCGCCTTGCGCACTTTCACATTCTTTCTTTCCAGGATTTCCACGGCTTCCTCGGCCGGGTCCACGCACAACGCCATCACGTCGACATTGAACGCCGCCGCGAGCGCCATCAGGGAATCCTTTGAGGCCGTGCCGCCATTCTCGATGCGCTGTACCGTGCGCAGTCCGATGCCGGCGAGATCCGCGAGATGTTCCTGCGACCATTGCCGCTCTTCCCGCCATCGTTTGATCCTGGCTGCGTCTGCCTTGAAACTCATGTCGTGCTCCACCTGGATGAGGACGAGACCGTCCGTGTTCAACTGAGCTCCAAAGAGCAGATCCCGGCGTGTCCGGCTGCGTCAGGCGAACGCCACCACACCGCCACGCCCCCGCCAACACCCCGCCAACACCCCGCCACGCTAGCGAAGACAGGCGAGTCGGGGAATGGGGTGAGGGCGGTCTGCCGACGCACGAACAAAAAAATGCCCCTGGTCCGGAGACCAGGGGCTCGAGTAACGCGGTGTGCCCCGCGAAAGTCTGAGCCGGATTATCCGTCCGGCGTCACTGTCGTGTATGTGGCGGTATTGCCGACCGCCGAGGCAGAGCCGACCAGCATCGAGCCGCTCTGCATGCTGGCATTGATGGCAGCATTGATATTGCCGCCATTGACCTGCGTATTGTTGCTGCCCACGTCGACCGGGCAGTCCGAGCAGATATACGTCGTCTGCGCATTGCCGAAGGCATTGGCTGCGCCGTAGATCTGGCCGCCGGCACCGCCGGTGAAATTCGTGGTCGCATTCACATCGCCCGTATTCACCTGGTCGACACCCGTGGTGACGTTCTGGCCGATGTTCGAGATGATCAGGCTGTTGCCCACGCCGTCCGAGGAGACCGCGAAGAAATCAATGTCGAAATTCCCGACAACGACATCGGTTTCCGCGTCGACATTGCCCGAGTTCTCCTGGTCACCGGTCATGGTGATCTCGCCCATCTCGTTCTGGACCTGGGCCGTATTGCCCGCCGCCTGGGTCGCTGCCGTCGCAACGATGGCGCCGCCGCCGGCTTCCATGCGCGACCGGGCCGCGATGTCGCCGCGATTGGTCTGGTCCAGCTCCATGTCCTGGTCCGGGGCCATGTAATACCCTTCGAACCGGGTCGAGTTGCCGCTGGCGATCGCTGCCACGGTTGCCGAATTGCCCAGACCGCCATTCGGGGAGAGGGCTTCGGCATCAGCTGTCACATCGGCGCCGGAGTCCTGGTAGATGTCGAACTCGTTCTCGCCGCCATAGGCGATGCTCTCGATCGCGTTCGCCGCCGCCGTGGCCGTGGTCACCGACACCATGCCATAGCTGTCGACCTCGTAGCTCGACCGTGCCGTCACGCTGGATCCGTCCTCGGCGGTCTGGACGGCGTTCACGTCCAGGCCGTTATCGTTCAGCAGATCCATGGTGTTCCCCATGGCAACCGACGTCGTGTAGGACGTGCCGTCGATCTGGCGGGCGTGGACAGAGGCATCCGCCTCGACATCGCCGCCGAATTCCTGGCTCGAATACACATCGTGCTGGTCAACCACATCCACAGTCACCGCATTGCCGAGGCCAACCGCCGTGATCGCCGTGCTGTCCGCCTGGTCCGCCTCGCCTTCGACGACGACACGGATATCAGCGTCCAGATTGATCTGGCCGTTGATGACCTGCTGGCTAGTCGTATGACCCGCGGAGGTGATTGCGAACATTGCGGTCACGGCGAGCATGGCCGCGGGCAACATTTTCACGGGCTTGGACATTTGACGTCTCCCTGGCCCCATAGGCCGTGGCGGGGTTGGTACCGCCGGTGGTGTTGGTGAACTGACCCTGGCGGGTAACTGCGCCGCCATAAGACGCGGTCTGGAAACCGCCACCGAGCGGATCGGACTGCACGCAGGCGGCCGACGGATCGACACCGTAAAGCTGGGCGGAAATCTCCAGCACGGCACGTTCGATCACGGAACGCACGGCCAGCTGGACCGGTTCGAGAGACCGGCCACCCGTGCCGATATCGATCACGGCTTCATCCCAGAATGCGAACAGTCCGAGGCTGATCTCGCGGCCGATGATCTGCTTCTGGTAGGAGATCACGTCTACGACCTGCATCGTCTCGGTATCCACCACGCGCAGATCGATACCCACATTCGCCACCCACATGCGGCGATTGTAGAGACCGGTCGGATCACTATCGAAACGGTCACCGGCGCGAACGCTCGTACCCGCAGAACGGATATTGTAGTTCAGCTCGGTGATGCCGCCGACGAGATGGAAGTCGGATCCGGGAATGGAGCCGGCCATGATCTCGCGGAATTCGGCGTCGGTTTCGTCGTCACCGATGAGGCGGTTGTTCGCATAGCGCATTTCCAGTTCCGACACGGAGGTGTCGAAACGTTCCACCAGGTGAACACCGGCCTTGGCGAAGGCAGACATGGCCATCAGGGACGCGCCCTGGGTCACGGCTGCACCGCCTTCGGGCGCTGCTCGTCCGGTATAGTCAGCGATACGACCCACTGCCACGCGAGGCGAGGGCAGGCCCCGGGAACTCGCGTAATTGGCAAGACAGACCAGTGCCTGGCTGTATGGCGTCGGGTTGGCCACCACCGGGGAACCACCGATCGGACGGGTATAAAGTCCGTCATTGCCGCCGGTCCGCGGAGAAGCACAGCCCACCAGGACCAATGCACTGGCGAGGGTCGCCAGAAGAATCTTAGTCGGGATTATCTTCATTGGGCACACTCGATTGGGAATTGGCGTTGACATCGCCATTATTGGTTTGGACTGAATTCACCACGACGGTATTCCAGCTTCCGACCACGTTGACATTCAGCTGATTGCCGATGGCCGTGGCACTGGAACCGACACCACCACCAAACACGCCGCCTTCGGCATTGCGCTGGGTGGAACCACCGACGCCGGTCTGCATGAGACCGTCGACAATGATCCGGTTGCCGTTTTCATCCCGTCCGGTGAGACCGCCTTGATATGGCTGGTTCTGCTGACCAGTTGCTCCATAGGGCTGTTCCCAGGACCCGGTTGTCTCGACGGTCTGGCCATGAGCGGACGCCTGGGCAATCATGACCAGGGCGGCGCCAGCGAGAAGCGTTTGCGTACGAGATTTCATCCGGTTTTCGTCCTATTGAACTCAAGCGATCACCGGGAGTGCTGCAATCCGTGTGCCAGCACGCGAAAGCCCGAAATCCCTTTCTCCTCTTAGGGGAAAGCTTTTGTTAAGACCTGCCCGGTGCCTGATTGGCGCACCAATGCGGGAAAAAGGACCAGGATCTGTGCCAGAGTGGAACGGTGCGCCGCGACAACCGGTTTTCAATTCAGTCCCGGCAGTGATTCTCGTGCTCGCGGCTCTCATGGCGATCGTGCACTTTTCCGGTGCAGTTTCCGCGCCATTGCGGGACCTGTTCGTGGCCAGCTTCATCCTGATTGATGCGCCCGCGGGAATTTCCCTGCCATCCCAGCCGCTTGGAAACGCAGCGCCTTACCTGCTGCACGTCTTCGTGCATTTCGGCCTGCTGCATTTCGGCATGAATGTGGTGGTCCTGATCGGGGCAGGCGGGCTGGTCGCGCGCCAATTCGGAACAGGCCTGCGCGGCACGGCCGGTTTCCTGGTCTTCTTCTTCACCTGCGCACTTGCCGGAGCGCTGACGCAGCAAGTCCTGCCGGCGGATGGGCCGTCCTCGATGGGCGGAGCCTCCACAGCGATATCCGGTCTGATCGCGGCGGCCGGCTGGGCGCGGGGCGGCTATCGCGGAATGCTGCGGCTCGCCGTGCCGTGGATCGGATTCAACATCCTGATCGGTGTCACCGGTGCACTGCTCGTTATCCCGATCGGCTGGGCCGCCCATATCGGTGGCACGATTGCCGGCGCGATCCTCTATCCGGTCCTGATCGGCGTGTTCGGCCGGCCGGGACGGTAATGAGCTCGATCAGAACAGCCGGTATTCCTCGCGGACTCCGTCAATTTCGATCGCCTTGATCACCGCATTGCCGTCGGTGGGAATCGACAAGATCAGGAAATGTCCGTCGCCGCCCTCGCGCAACAAGCGGTCGAGTGTCTGGGCGCGCTCGCGCGGATTGTACAGGCGCTCGATATTGAAGCTGGCAGAGACGCGCAGCACCGGATCAGCGTCTGGGTCATCGGAGAAGATGTCACGTTCGTGGGTGACGTAGTTGACGCGGCCCCGGATCACGACGCCCGCGCTTGGGCGTTCACGGTGCATGCTGACAGGCCGCCAGACATTGTCTTCCGACGCTTCCAGGATTGCGAAAATCTCGTCACCCAGACCGAATGCGTCATCGCCGGCCAGTTCCGACGTGTCCAGGATCCGCAGCTCTGTCGACAGGATGCTGTAGTGGCCCATGAAGAAGTCGCGCGGGTCGTACGTCGTCATGGCCATGCGGACTTCGGTGCCATTGGCTCGCCGGTCCAGATGTCCGCCCAGCATGATGACGAGGAAACCTGTCATCACGGCAGCGAGACCCACCATGCGGATGAGGGGAGAGAGGATCATGATGTGGCCTCCGTTTCATCGCCTGGCTTGTCGGGTGCACGCAGGCCCTTGCGCAGACGCAGCAGACCTGTGCTGATCGCCACCAGCAATATGCCGCCGACCAGGAAGAAGAGAGAGACGTCGAGCAGGTTCCGGAACGTCTCCGCGTAGATATAGAGCGTCTGCACGATGAAGGCGGTGATGCCGATACCGCCGATGAAACGCCGGCCGGCGCGGGCGCCCTGGACGATCATCGTCACAGCGAGGGCGAAATAGGCCGCGCCGAGCAGCAGCCGCAGGAGAAGAACGAGATCGGGGCCGGCGATCCGGACCAGGAGCGGCAGGGAGGCCGCTGCGATGCCTGCCGCCAGGAAGGCCAGGAGGGCAGGCGTGCCGATCCGACTTTCGGCGCGGCGCAACAGGGCTGCGACGGCCAGGATCGCCAGGAATAGAAGAGCAAGAATCGCGAAGGAGGAGCCGGAACCGAACAGGCCGCTCCAGCGCTCGTCCAGATCGAGGGATTGCAGGTCGTGCCAGCGTTGATAGTCGGCGAGCGGGTATTGCAGGCTATGGCCGCCGGCCAGGGCAAGCGCCGCGCCCCAGCCGCCGATGACCCCGCCTCCGGTAATCTCGCGATCCCGCAGCCATGCGCCCAGCATCGCGACCGTGCCGGCAATCAACGTTGACAGACTCGCGAACTCGATCGCCGAGATCGTGTCATTGTCCAGCAGGATCCAGAGTGCGTGCGAGGTCCACCCGAACAGGCCGATCGCCAGCAAGTTGAAACTGGTGAGGGAGTGGAGGCGGTTCGCGCAGACCGCCATGACGGCCCAGAGCGGCAGGTAGGACCAGACGAGATCGGGCATGAAGGGGTTCGCGGTTTCCGCAATGGCCCAGATCCCGCCCAGCAGGGTCGCAAGGATCAGAACCGGGCGCGAGGGCAGGGCGATCGCGGTGGCCAGCGCCCCGAGCGCGGTGATCAGGATGGCGGTGTTTCGGAAGGAACTCATATGGAAGGTCTGGGCGATCAGCAGGATCGCAAGACCGAAAAGGCAGGCTCCCAGCAAGGCCAGCGCATGACCCAGGACCGGGCGTTCAC
>OZ245800.1:2390000-3254958 GCA_965228215.1 uncultured Maricaulis sp.
GAGTGCTTAGACAACCAGGAGGTTGGCTTAGAAGCAGCCATCCTTTAAAGAAAGCGTAACAGCTCACTGGTCAAGCGCTCCTGCGCGGAAAATGTAACGGGGCTTAAGTGATACACCGAAGCTGCGGATTCAATCTTATGATTGAGTGGTAGCGGAACGTTCCGTAGGCCGATGAAGGCGGACCCGTGAGGGCCGTTGGAGGTATCGGAAGTGAGAATGCTGACATGAGTAGCGACAAAGAGGGTGAGAGACCCTCTCGCCGAAAGTCCAAGGGTTCCTGCGCAATGCTAATCAGCGCAGGGTTAGCCGGCCCCTAAGGCGAGGCCGAAAGGCGTAGTCGATGGGAACTAGGTTAATATTCCTAGGCCAGCGGGTAGTGACGGATTTCGTAAGTCGTCAGTCCTTATCGGATTGAACTGGCGGCGAAGAAGTCCCTGGAAATAGCTCCCGCATTAGACCGTACCCTAAACCGACACAGGTGGACAGGTAGAGTATACCAAGGCGCTTGAGAGAACTATGCTGAAGGAACTCGGCAAATTACTCCCGTAAGTTCGCGAGAAGGGAGCCTCTGTATTGGGCAACCAGTATGGAGGGGCACAGACCAGGGGGTGGCGACTGTTTACTAAAAACACAGGGCTCTGCGAAGTCGCAAGACGACGTATAGGGTCTGACGCCTGCCCGGTGCCGGAAGGTTAAAAGGAGGAGTGAGAGCTCCGAATTGAAGCCCCGGTAAACGGCGGCCGTAACTATAACGGTCCTAAGGTAGCGAAATTCCTTGTCGGGTAAGTTCCGACCTGCACGAATGGCGTAACGACTTCCCCGCTGTCTCCAGCGTAGACTCAGCGAAATTGAATTCTCCGTGAAGATGCGGAGTTCCCGCGGTTAGACGGAAAGACCCCGTGCACCTTTACTACAGCTTGACAGTGGCATTAGCGATAATTTGTGTAGGATAGGTGGGAGGCTATGAAACCTGGGCGCCAGTTCAGGTGGAGCCAACCTTGAAATACCACCCTGATTATTGTTGATGTCTAACCGCGGCCCATGAACCTGGGTCCGGGACCCTGTCTGGCGGGTAGTTTGACTGGGGCGGTCGCCTCCCAAAGAGTAACGGAGGCGCGCGATGGTGGGCTCAGAGCGGTCGGAAATCGCTCGTTGAGTGCAATGGCATAAGCCCGCCTGACTGCGAGACTGACAGGTCGAGCAGAGTCGAAAGACGGCCATAGTGATCCGGTGGTTCCGCATGGAAGGGCCATCGCTCAACGGATAAAAGGTACGCCGGGGATAACAGGCTGATGATGCCCAAGAGTCCATATCGACGGCATTGTTTGGCACCTCGATGTCGGCTCATCGCATCCTGGGGCTGGAGCAGGTCCCAAGGGTTTGGCTGTTCGCCAATTAAAGCGGTACGTGAGCTGGGTTTAGAACGTCGTGAGACAGTTCGGTCCCTATCTGCCGTGGGTGTCGGAAAATTGAGAGGAGCTGCCCCTAGTACGAGAGGACCGGGGTGGACGTATCTCTGGTGGACCTGTTGTTGCGCCAGCAGCATAGCAGGGTAGCTATATACGGAAGGGATAACCGCTGAATGCATCTAAGCGGGAAGCCCCCCTCAAAACCAGTTTTCCCTTGAGAGTCGAGGAAGACCACCTCGTTGATAGGCCAGGTGTGGAAGTGTGGCGACACATGAAGCTTACTGGTACTAATTGCTCGATAGACTTGATTTTCTAGATGTTCATGCACGGCGATCGCTTCGTCCGTGATGACACTCAAGGTTAGTATGTCTCTTCCGAATGGATCTAACGCGCCGACCGGGTGGTAATTGCAGGGGGACCACACCCGTTCCCATCCCGAACACGGCCGTTAAGACCCCTAGCGCCGATGGTACTGCATCTTAAGGTGTGGGAGAGTAGGTCGCCGCCCGGTCCGCACGTTTGATCCTTCCCTCCAGACGATTTCAAAACAGCCCCGCCTCGCGCGGGGCTTTTTTATTGCGTGGATCCCTGAAATTGATCTTTTCGGACAGTACTTGCAGCGCTAAGCCAGTTGCATGCATTTGACACATCTGATCATCGACGATTTTTTCTCGGATCCGCTCAAGGTTCGCGAGCTTGCTCTTGGGTTGGATTATCCCGATCCTGGCGAACATGCGAACTATCCCGGTCGGAACGCGTCACGCCCTCTCGAGCTCGGGCCGATAGAGAAAATCGCCAGTCAGCTCACCCATGAGCCCCTCGCACCGACACCGCAAACGTCATACGGGAAGCCGCGGATTGCCCTTGATGGCGAGACGGGTGTCTGTGACGTCCATATCGACATGAATCACTGGTCGGCGATCGTCTATCTAAGCCGCGACGAGGACGCACAGGAGGGCACCCATCTCTTTCGGCACAAGGCAACAGGCCTAGACCGTGCACCGGTTTTTCCCGGGGAGGCAGAACAATTCGGGTTTTCGAACGGCCAGGCCGCAATCGAGCAGATCCTAACCCGTGACGCCAAGGACCCGTCGAAGTGGGAAAAGGTCATGACCATTCCCATGAAATTCAACCGGATGGTCCTGTTTCGGGGCTATCTCTGGCACGATGCCGGCGCCTCCTTTGGAGATTGCCTGGAGAATGGACGCCTAATCCTACCCTATTTTTTCGACAATGCGCGCCCTACGGGCTAGCGAGCGCTTGACGCGCTTGCTTGCCTGGATGCGATACCCATAGTTGAACGCGGCGCCCGAAAGGTCAGTATTCAGGCAAAATCGCTAAAAATAACCGGGGGTTGCGCAAAAGCCCGGTTATTTGTTCGACGCCTAGATTGGTTTCGTAAAAAGTCTGTGCGAAAGCAATGACTTGACCGGAGGTCTTCAACTCGGTTGCCGCTAAGGTTCTGAGTGGGGGAAAATCTTGAAACATGTAGTTTTAGCCGCCGGGGCGGCAGTCTTGGCCGGGTGCGCGACGCCGCCGGTCTATGATCCGGTGTTGCCGTTCGAGCCTGATCGGAACGCGGTCTCGCACGTCGAATACTATGTCGACAGCCTGCCGGACTCTGCCGTAGGTCTGGATGTGCCGATCAATTATTCGGCGATGTCTAACGCGATCAACTCGGCACAATACAGTACGCCCTATTCGTCTCCCGGCACGGCCGCAGCCGGTGGCATGATCGCCATCCTGGTTATCGCAGCCGTTGATGCGAGTATCGACGCCAACCGGAATTCCAGAATTGACGACATGCTCGTCGAACAGGGTCTGGACGCCGAGGCGTTTTTCAACGCAGCTCTGGTCGCTCAACTTGAAGAAGACGGTTTGCGTGTCTCCTCCAATGCAGCGGAACGGGGTCGCGACGGTGAGATAGACGGGGCTGGAGCTTCTTCGGACGCTGTCCTGAACATCGAGGTGACCCATTACGGTTTCGAGCTTCAGGGCGTCTGGCAGCCCATGGTCATTGCCAATATCGAACTGGTCGCCACACGGTCGGGTGACGTCCTTTTGTCCGACGAGATCCGCTACGGGGTTGGCAACTGGAACGCCGATGTCGCGATTGCGCCGGCCGATCATCGCTATCTCTTCGCTTCCGTTGACACGATTGTGGAAGACCAGCCCGAACGCGCGCGTGCCGCGATCGAGTTTGCCTTGCTGCAGACGGCCCGTCGCGCTGCGCAGCTTCTCCGTAACTAGCGGTCCTGCGGGGCTGCGGCCCCGCTGAGGATCCCAGGATCAAGGTCATCATGATGAAACACTCCATCTATCTTGCCCCGGTGCTCGGTGTGACGCTCGCGGCCTGCGCGTCGACCCAGCCGGGTCTCTCCGCGGAAGACAAGCAGAATACCGAACTCGAACCGGCCGTCTGTACGGATCAGTTCGACATGACAGCGCCGGTGTCGCTGGACGCGATCGAGCCGAGCGGTATGGAAATCCGCAATCTCTATCTCGACGATCAGGCCACATGTGTGACGAGTGCGCGCGGCCATTCCGTGCCCTATGGGGTCTTGGCCCTGCCGACTGCGCCCAATGCCGCCTCCGTGAGCATCGCGGCTCTCGGTCAACCTGGCAGCGGCGTTTTTGCGCCGCATGTGCGCCTGCTGACGGCCGATGGGTCGACCACTCGCGTAATCGGGGCCGACCGGTTCGCCTGGCGCGGAACGGGCCTGGCCATTGTCCTGCGACCGCGGGTGGGAGAAACCCATGCGATCGTATCGCTGGACGAGACCTGGCTGGGCCGCGAGGTCGATGGACCGGCCGCTGACCCCAATTATCTCCCGGAATGGGATCTGGTGCCGGAGGATGAGGCTGAAGACACGGGTGACAAGCCTGTCGGTCTTGAGCCGGCCGAGTACACGCCGCGGGTTTATGGCGATCGCGGCGTGATCAATGTCCGGGCCTATTACTTCGAACCGGAAGCCGATTAAGGGGCTTTCTCGGGGCTTTGCCCGGCGCACCCGCGGCGGTTTGAGTTACGGGAAAGGCCGCTGACAATGGCCTGTGTTTACGAGAGTTTGGGCATTGCAGTCTTAGCGCAGCTGAACGCTTGACCCATAGGCCCAGCCGTCCTACACCCACGCTCCTTCGCCGCTTTGGCGAAACACCCTGATGCGGGGTGGAGCAGCCCGGTAGCTCGTCAGGCTCATAACCTGAAGGTCGTAGGTTCAAATCCTACCCCCGCACCCAAAAGAAAGCCCTCCCGCGTGGAGGGCTTTTGCTCTTCCGGGCTGCTCTCGGTCCGTCAGGCTGGCCTGGCTGCGCCGAGATAGGTGTAGGTCGCCCATTTGGGGCCGCGGACGAGGTAGTCGGTTTCCAGCCGGTCCAGTGCGAAACCGCCGGCCTCGACCTGGTCCGCGATGCGGCGATTGAGATTGCAGCCGCCTCCTATGCAGTTCCAGACGGGGTTGATCCGGCGCTGCCAGGCCTGGACCCGGCTCTCCGGCGCCAGACCATGTTCGACGAACAGGAATTGACCGCCGGGTTTGAGGACACGGCGCATCTCGCCGAGGGCCCTGGCGAGTTCGGGGATGGTGCACATCGTCCAGGTCGAGATGATCGTGTCGAAGGACGCGTCCTCGAAGGGCAGGTCCTCGGCGCCCGCATCATGCAGGTCCAGTGGGACATCGATCTCGCCGGCCGCCCGCCGGGCCATCTTGCGCAGGGCCGCAGACGGTTCCACACCGTGAATGCTCTGCGCATCGGCGGCATAGAGCGGCAGGTTCAGCCCGGAACCGATACCGATTTCCAGAATGCGCCCGCTGGCCTGAGGGATGATGCGATTGCGCAGGCGGAGCATGTCCGGCTGTTTCATCGCCCCGTTCAGCAGGAAGGGCAGGATGCGTTCGCTGTAAAAGCCCATGGGCGCTCATCTCCGTCAGTCCGGCCACAAGCATGCCGCAGGCGCGTTTGCGCGCCTACGGCAAATCCTGCGCGATGCTGGAAAAGACGAAGCGATTTCGAACCGGTCCGGCGAGAGGCCGGATTACC
Source organism: uncultured Maricaulis sp. (assembly GCA_965228215.1). Taxonomy (GTDB): domain Bacteria; phylum Pseudomonadota; class Alphaproteobacteria; order Caulobacterales; family Maricaulaceae; genus Maricaulis. The sequence goes on from OZ245800.1 coordinate 2,395,451, forward strand.
GGACTATTCGGCGAGGCCGGCTTCCACCGCGTCCAGCAGCGGTCCGAAGGTGGCGTAGCTGGCCTCGATGGGCTCGCCGTCCGCGTCCAGCACGATCTCGCCGCCCAGCGTCCAGAGCTCACGGCCGCCTTCGCGGCGCGAGTCGAGAAGCTGGTCATTGAGGAAATAGGTGGGCGTGCGATTGATGCCGGCGGCGCCGGCCGCTTCGTGACGGGCCATGATGGCGTCGAGCACGGCCTGATCGCTGACGCAGGCGTTGAAATCATTCTCGGACATGCCGAGCGTCGCGGCGATTGCCACGAACTGGGCCCGCGCGCCACCGCGCGAACGCATGGCCTGGACCAGGGCGTTCTGCTGGCGGAAGAGAAGGTCGATCGCGTCGAAATACCGGTCATCCGCCACGCAATTGGCAATGGCGAAACCGGTCATGGCGATAGGCTGGGAACCGGTGATCATCTCGCGCAATTCGAACTGGACGCGGCCGGTATCGATATAGTCCGGCTTCAGGACCGGCCAGGATTCGAGATGCGCAACGGCGCAGCCGCCGCAGGCAACCGAACCGTACTCGACCAGGGTCAGCGGAGCGGTTTCGGCTCCGATCGTGCGGGCACCGGATGCGGACGAACCGCCACTGCCGGAATTGCCGCCGCCACAGGCGGCCAGGCCGATCGCCATCGCCGCGATCCCGATCAAACGCAATACAGTCATCACCCAAACCCCTCGTTTCCGGCTGTCGAAATTGGTGGTGCAAATCGGAGGGCAGAATAACCGCCCATGCGGGATTATCCAGCCGTATGGCTGAACCTGGCCGACGAGGATGTGGCAGCGAGCGCCGCGTTGAGTGCATCGAGATCGGCCGGGATGTCGCTCACGCTCTGGCCGCGTTCGAAAACCGCTGCCAGGGCAGGGGGTGGCAGAATGTCCTGGCCGATAAGAGGCGCGACGATATCTGCGAATTTGAATGGATGAGCGGTCGCCGCGACGATCCAGGCCCGGTCTGCCCGATCGACCTCGGGCAGGCGCGCGAACGCTTCCAGTCCCGTGGCGGTATGCGGACAGGCGATATAGCCGCTCTCGTCAAATTCGTCGCGGATCCGCTCGCGGATGGTGGCGTCATCCACGCGGATGACGGCATGAATGCCACCGGCTTCCAGCACCGCGAGGCGTTCGAAATTGCTCGGAGCGCCAACATCCATGGCGTTGGCCAGCGTGGCGATCGAGGCCCGGGCCATGTATTCCCCCGTGGCATGCCAGTCGGAGAGGGTGGAATTGGCATTCGTGGCCAGCACGATCGGTCCGATCGGCTCACCCATGGCCCGGGCGAGCACGGCGGCGAAGGCATTGCCGAGATTTCCCGTCGGAATGATCAGGCCCGGCGCCTGGCCGGTTCGGCCATGAAGCTCGCGCGCAGACCGGGCCCAGTAAGCCATCTGTGGCAGGAAACGCCCGATATTGATCGAATTCGCCGATGTCAGGCCGTAGCGCCGGCTCATCGCGCGGTCGGCGAAGGCGGCCTTCACCAGCGCTTGGCAGGCGTCGAAATCAGCATCCACCCGCAAGGCCTCGACCGGTTCCGACCAGCAGCAGAGCTGTCTTTCCTGGAAATCAGAGATGCGGTCCCTGGGATAGAGGATCACGGCTCGGGCGTGATCGGCGCCCTCGGCGGCGCAGCCCACGGCTCCGCCGGTATCTCCGGATGTCGCTGCCAGAACGGTGATGGGATCGGCTTCATTGGCCAGCCGATCAAAACAGCGGAACAGGAAGCGCGCTCCGAAATCCTTGAAGGCTCCGGTCGGTCCGTGAAACAGCTCGAGAATGTTCAGCTCGGGTCGCGCCGGATCGGGCTGGACAAGCGGGGCCGGTATATCGAACGCGGTTTTGCAGATCCCGGGTATGGCGTCAGCCAGCCGGCTGTCCGCGAAGAGTGGTGTCAGCAGGTCGGCCGCGATGCCGGACAGTGCGCGCGTCGGGTCGGTATGATCGATAGCCTCCGGCAAGGTCTCGGGCAGGTAGAGACCGCCATCCGGTGCCGCGCCGAGGCGAAGCGCCGTATCCGCTGCGACCGGGTCACTGGCTTCGCGCGTACTGCGATATCTCATGCCAGCGCCTCTGCCGGAGCCGTCTCGATGCGCAGACCGGCACTGTCCAGTGGCGCCTGGTAGAGATCGGCCGGGCAGTCTGCGGCATCGAATGCCGCCCTCATGGCCTCTACGACGCTGTCGCGCTGTTGTGTCTCCACCCAGGCGAAGACCGACGGCCCGGACCCGGAGAAGGAACAGCCCAGGGCACCGGCGTCCAGGGCGTTCGACTGGACGGTCGCCAGTTCGGGCAGGAGGGGCAGTCTTTGCGGCTCAATCAGGATGTCGCGCAGCCCCGACCGGATGAGGTCGTGGTCATCCATGGCGCAACCGGCAATGAAGCCGGCGATATTCCGGGCGTGATCCACGGCGACAGGCAGGTCTACCTGGTCGGCGAGCAGGTCCCGGGCGGCCTGGGTTTCGGTCCGGCGCTCGGGGTGAAAGAGAAGAACGTCGATATTGCGGGGCAAGGGCAGGGGGCGAATGAGTGGTGGATCGAGCTGTGCCGCGATGACCAGACCGCCATACAGGCTGGCCATGACATTGTCCCACGGGGGCGGATCGGCAGAGACGCGCTCGCCATCCATGGCCGCCAGTAAGACGTCCTCGACGGTCAGGGGATGCCCCAGCAGCGCATTTACGGCGCCCGCGGCCGCCACCGCCGAGGCGGCGGATCCGCCCATGCCGGCGCTCAGCGGCACGCCTTTCTCAACATCGATACGCAGGCCGGCCTGCGCGCCGGCCCGCCCGAGAACGGACTGAGCCGCAGCGAGAGCGCAATTCTCCTCGACAGCGGAGGGCAAGTTATCAACGAGGCCGGAGACCTCGCCGAGTTGGATACCTGTTCCGGGTTCGCGATGCGCGGTCACGCGGTCGCGCACGGCATCGAAGGCCAGTCCGAGCACATCGAAGCCCACGCCGACATTGCCGATACTGGCAGGTGCGCTGGCGCTCGCGAAACCTGGCATGGATGTCATCGGGCCGGTTCTCCTGCGTGGACCTTCAAGCCTGGCACGGCCTGCGCAGAACCGGCCGCAGCTTGCGGCTCGGCCGCGAGGCGGCGTTGGACATCCATGATATCAGCAAAGACGGATTCGGCAGTAGGCCAGCGGCCTGCGCCCTTGCCCGTCAGCATCAGCGTCTCGTGGGGCAGGCGCAGGCAGAAGCCATTGCCCTCATTCTCCAGCCGGGCCAGCGCCGTATCCCGGTCGAGCGCCAGGAGTTTCACGGATGCGAGGACACGACCATCCGGCGTAACCTCGCACCGGCCCACCTGCTTGATACGTCGTCCTGTCTCGCGGGCGGCTTTCAGGCGTTCCGCGGACAGGTCTTCCAGGCTTTCCCGTTCGATATTGCGCGGTGAGACCGGGACGCCGAAGGCATGCCGGATGATGATGGCCAGCTTGTCGGCTGCATCACTGCCGTCCAGATCGGCGCTCGGATCGGCTTCCGCGAAACCACGGGCCTGCGCCTCGGCGACGGCATCCGCCAGCAGGGCACCCTGTTCCAATTGCCCGAGCACGAAATTGCAGGTGCCGTTCATGACGCCCTCAACCGCAAGCACACCGCCGGTCTTCACGGCCTTGTCGATATTCTCGAGCACAGGCACGCCGCCACCCACGGCGGCCGAGTAGCGCAAGATCGCGCCGTGATCCGCTGCGAGCTGGTGTAGCAATTCCAGATCCGCCGCGATGACTGCCTTGTTGGCGGAAACAAGATGGGTGCCATCGCGCAGTATGCTCTGCGTGAGGCTGCGGGCAAAACCGGTTCCGCCCATTGTCTCGACCACAATATCGGCCCGGGCGGCGAGGGCCTTGGCGGGGTCATTGGTGAAATCCAGGTGCGGATGAGCAGCGCAATGCTGGTCGACATCACGCACCAGGACGGGCGCGAGTTCGAACCGGCCGGGATGGGCGCATAGATGTTCGCACACGCCGGCACCAACAGCGCCATGTCCAAGCACGGCTACGCGCAGACGGCGCGGGGGACGGACAGCGCCGGGTTGGCGAGGCAAGGCTCCAATTCGCGTTGCATAGGACCGGCCCAGTGCGGCGACTTCGATCGCGACATCAGCATCACGGGCTGCCAGGATCGCCTTTTCTTGCACGAGGCCATGACTGACCCTTACAGCTTCCTCGTAGTCGAGCATGTCCAGGCGTTCGGCATTCGCGACCTTGGCCGGATCGTCGGAATAGACCCCGTCGACATCCTTGATCAGACGGACGCGACTGGCCCCGAGCCAGGCTGCGAACATCACGGCCGTGAGGTCGGTCCCGCCACGACCGAGGGTCACCGGGCCCTGCTCACCTTCCCCGAAGAAACCCGGTGCCACGACAACATCGGCGCGCTCGAGATGGCCGAGAACCCGGTCGCGGTCGAGACCGGACAGGTTCGCGTCGAGCGGGTCTCCGTCAGCCCGCAAGCCCATTTCGTGGGGATCCAGAACCTGTGAGGGAATGCCGCAACGCTCCAAGGCAAGCCCCATCAAGGCGGCGGATTTCACCTCGCCGCAGCGGACCAGGCGAGCGAGGAGGGCGTCGCTCGATCCCTGGCCCACATCCGATCCGACATCGAAGAGTGCATCCGTCTCCCCATCCAGGGCCGACACGACGGCGATGACTTTTTCGCCGGCCCGGGTGTGACGATAGATCTCGTGCGCAGCGCGGCGGTAATCATCCGGGCGCTCCAGCACGGAACTACCGAATTTCAGCACGCATAATCGTGGCTGGCGGGATTGGTCTGCTTGCGGTTTCACGGGTCTGTCCTCGAAGTCTTGTCTGTCGTGTCGCTGGGAAAATCGGGCATGAAAAAACCCGCTCTCGGAGGCCGGGAGCGGGTTCGGTGTGTGCGGTGGTTGTCTGACCGCTAATCCACGCCGAACGCGCTCCCAAAATAGGAGGTCGTGGTGGACATGGTCGTAATCATGGACTGCCACGCAGGTGCAGCTGCCATCATCGCCGTGCGGGCAATGTGGTCAGGTCCGGCAATGTTCATGGCGGGCACGCACATGGGAACACTCGTCTGCGGTTGGCATTTCGCATCTGCGAAATTCTTTTTCAAAAGAGACGGAAAATCCTGCGCACGTCAAACAGATTTTTCCGCAGGGTGGGATTTTGAGCATGAGAGAGGCATGAAGGGCAGTCCAGATTTGGTCCTGGAGGCAAGGCGTGAGAGACTGGAGCCAATTGAAACCATGGGGGATTTCATGTTGCGGAATATTCTTGCCGGGATTGCCGGCGTGATCGCGGGCGGACTGGCGGTCTTTGCCCTGGAGACGCTCGGTCACATCATCTTTCCCTTGCCGGAGGGCATCGAGATCGATCCGATGGACATGGAGTCCGTGCGGGCAGCGGCCTCGCAGATCCCGGCGATCAACAAACTCGCCGTCGTAATCGCCTGGTTCGGAGGTGCCGTCGTGGCGGGCTGGGTCGCCAGCCTCGTCTCGCAAAGCGGCAAACTCCTCGTGCCGCTGATCTGCGGCGGTATTCTCATGCTCGGCGGGCTGGCCAATCTGATCAGTATTCCCAGCCCGATCTGGATGTGGGTTCTCGGCCTGGCCGCCTTCCTGCCGGGCGCCTGGCTGGGTACGCGCCTGCCACCCAATCACTGACGTTTCAGGGCGAGGACACAAAAAACCCCGGCGCTCAGGCCGGGGTTTTCATGTCTGATTGTCGCGAGCGCCTATTCGGCTGCTTCGGTCTCCAGCGTCTTGACCGCTTCTGCCCGGCGTGGCGCCGCTGCGCGCACGTAGGGCTGAACATGGTCCTCGAACTTCTTGAAGTTCTCGATGAACATCTCGACTAGCTTGTTGGCCTGGCGGTCGAACGCATCCTTGTCCGACCAGGTCGAGCGCGGGTCGAGAATACCGTTGTCGACACCGTCCACTGACACCGGAACCATGAAGCCGAAATTGCGGTCCTCGCGGTAGGAGGCGGATTTCAGCGAACCGTCGAGCGCGGCGTTGAGCAGGGTGCGCGTTGCCTTGATCGGCATGCGGTGGCCCGTGCCATAGGCGCCGCTCGTCCAGCCGGTATTGACCAGCCAGCAATCAACCTGGTGTTCGGCGATCAGCTCGCGCAGCAGTGCACCGTATTCAGCCGGGTGACGCGGCATGAAGGGAGCCCCGAAACAGGCCGAGAAGGTCGCGGTCGGTTCGGTCACGCCTTTTTCCGTACCCGCTACCTTGGCGGTGTAGCCGGACAGGAAGTGATACATGGCCTGAGCCGGCGTGAGCTTGGCGATCGGCGGCATGATGCCGAATGCGTCACACGTCAGCATGACGAGGTTCTTGGGCTGGCCGCAGACTCCGGTCTCGGAGGCATTCGGGATGGCCGAGAGCGGGTAGGCACCGCGGCTGTTTTCTGCCAGCGACGGATCGTCGAGATCGAGGACGCGGGTTTCCGGGTCCATTACGACGTTTTCCAGCACCGTGCCCCACATCTTCGTGGTCGCGTGGATTTCCGGCTCTGCTTCGGCAGACAGCCGGATCATCTTGGCGTAACAACCGCCCTCGAAATTGAACAAGCCATTGGGCGACCAGCCGTGCTCGTCATCGCCAACAAGGGTGCGCTTGGCGTCGGCGGACAGGGTAGTCTTGCCGGTGCCGGACAGGCCGAAGAAGATTGCGGCATCATCATCCTCTCCGACATTCACCGAGCAATGCATCGGCATGATCTTCTTGGCGGGCAGGAGGTAGTTCAGGATCGTGAAGACCGACTTCTTCGTCTCGCCGGCATAGGACGTGCCGCCGATCAGGACGAGCTTGCGGGCGAAGTCGACGCCGATCACGGTTTCCGAACGGCAGCCATGGCGTTCCGGGTCGGCCTTGAAGCTCGGCAGGTTCACGATCGTGAACTCGGCATCGAACCCGTCATAGTCAGCGGCTTCCGGAATGCGCAGGAGGTGGCGGATGAAGAGGGAGTGCCAGGCCAGTTCATTGACCACCCGAACCGGGAGACGATGCTCCGGGTCGGCGCCGCCGAATAATTGCTGGACGAAGAGTTCCTTGCCTTCCATGTGCGCACGGAAATCATTCCACAGCGTGGTGAAATGCTCCGGTGTGATGGAGGCATTGCTGTCCCACCAGACCTGGTCCTCGGTCTCGCTGTCGCGAACCGTGAACTTGTCCTTGGCCGAGCGGCCGGTATGGGCGCCGGTCTTGACGACGAGCGCGCCGCCTTCAGCGACTTCGCCTTCGCGGCGCCGTAGGATCTCGTCGTAGAGGCGAGCCTCATTCCAGTTCAGATTGATCGTGCCGGCCTTGATACCAAGGGCCTCAAGACCGCCGTCCTGGTGCGCGGATGTGGACATTCTACCTAACCCCCAACGCGCCGGAACCTTCCTGCTCAAGGTCCGGCCGATTGTTCCTGGTCCGTCAGCGGCGACCCTGCAAAACCGAGGCCGTGCGACGGTTCCGATCGACCGGACAACTGGGTTGCAGCCAGCCGGCGACGGAGTTTGAACGCGGCGCGTACCAGATCAGTAAGTTTCAGAAAAGCCCCAAAGTCACGGTCGAAATTCTTTGTGATAGAGCCACAATTCGATGTTATCGCAAACATGTCGAAGTGACTCGGATTGGGTTGAAAAAACTTGCGTTTAAACCTCGCGCCAGAGGGTTGTTCCGGGCATGTTACGAGCAAACATTTGCGTAAATTTGCAGAACTCGGTCACCAATCTGAACTTTCGATGCTGCGATTGCGAATTTTCGCCGAAATGGAGATGCCGAGCGGTTTGGATTCGCGAATCCGGGGAATCTTCTGAACCCACACGGACACCGATCGCATGAGTTGACCGCGGGCGGGGCAGGCGGAAGGATGTCGAGGGGACAATACGAGGCAAATCCATGTTGAACGTGATGCGGACAGGTCTGGCCGCCGGCCTGGGCCTGATGATGTCTTGCAGTGGTACAGCCTGGAGCGCCGGATACACCGCCGGCCCGGATACGTCGGACCACGCCGCGGAGACGGCCGAGGCGCCGCGCTCACTGGAAGATCGTTTCATGCAATTGGCGCTCGATTGCGTGCAGCGGGAATATCCCAACAAGATTTCGCACGTGCTGACCGGCGATGATGACGTCTTACCGCCGCGTTTGCTGCACCCGTCCTTCTATGGCTGTTACGACTGGCATTCGGCTGTGCACGGGCACTGGTTGCTGGTTCGCATGTTGCGCACCCAGCCCGATACGGAGCTTGCGGCCGAGGCCACGCGCATGCTCGACGAGAATCTGACGCCGGAGAATATTCTCGGCGAATTGGCCTATTTTCAGCGCGAGGGCCGGGATTCCTACGAACGGCCCTACGGCCTGGCCTGGCTGCTCCAGCTGGCGATGGAATTACGCGAATGGGATGACCCGCGCGCGGATCGCTGGGGCGCGGCTCTGGAGCCGCTGGAAGCAGAGATCGCCGACCGCATTCGCAACTGGCTGCCCCGGCTGGCCTATCCGGTTCGCATCGGTACCCACAACCAGACCGCCTTCGGTTTTGCTCTGGCCCTCGACTGGGCTCGCACAGCCGGTGACGCGGATCTGGAACACCGTTTGATGGCAAGTGCGACCGGTTTCCACGGCGAGGACCGCAACTGCCCGCTCGGTTTCGAACCGTCCGGCGAGGATTTTCTGTCGCCCTGCCTGATGGAGGCCGACCTCATGCGGCGTGTCCTGCCGCCCGAAACCTATTCGAACTGGTTGACGGATTTCCTTCCGGGCATTCCCGAAGATGGCTCTGCCGACTGGCTCACGCCCGGCGTGGTGCTGGACCCGACCGACGGCAAGCTGGTCCATCTCGATGGTGTGAACCTGTCGCGTGCCTGGAATCTGGAAGCCATCGCTTCGGCATTGCCGGAATGCGATCAGCGGCGGGCGGCCCTGCTTGCTGCTGCAGATGTACACCGCGAGGTCGGTACCGCCTCGGTCTCAGGTGAGGATTATGCAGGCGGTCACTGGCTGGCCAGTTTCGCGACCTATCTGGTGACCGAACGCGGGCTGGACGTGCCGGCCTGGCGTCCGGTGCCGCAACTCGTCGAAAGCCATGATACCGGAGCCGAATAGGCGCGTTTCATGCGGATGACCTAGTTCCGGACCGGTGTGGCCAGGGTGTCGTGATGGCCCGAGATCAGGCTGCGCAGATAGAAGCCGATCTCGCCGCGCGCCTCGAAACCCGCATCGATCGCGGCCTGTTCCATGGCTTCGGGCTCCATGTCCGAACCCGCGGCAAAACTCTGCAGACTTTCATGTGTGCCGATGGTGAAGGCGTCCACGTCCGAACCGATCGAGGACACGAAGATCCAGTTCGTGGTCTGGCCGGTTGCGCCCAGATAGACATTTTCCATTTCCCGCTGCTCGATCAGCGCGCCGAGACGGCCGGGCAGGGCGTGGAACATCTCGATATGATAGAGGCCCGCCGTGTCGAAACCCTCACCCAGAACGTCCGGTGACGGGCCCCAGGCGAAGACTTCCTCCTGGAAGGCTGTGCGCGCATTGATGGCGCCAAGCTGTTCGCCATGGGCCTCGCCGGCCTCTGCGGCGGCTTCCATACGCTCCTCGGAGAAGAATGCCGGATATCCGCCGACCGGCTCGACCAGCATGAGATCCCAGTGATCCCCTTGGCTGTGACGCAGGATCCAGGGCGTGCGCCGTTGTGCGGCTTCGTAGTATCCGCTGGCTGCGAGCGCCCTGTAGCCGTCGATCATGGCCGACAATTCGCCGGGTGCGGCCCGAACGGTCGTGACCATGTAGAGCGTGTCGCGCGCCGGTTCCTGGGCGACGGCTGCCGGGCTACCGGTCAACACACCGGTGGCCAGGACGATGGCAGTAAAGATTGCAGACAGCGTTCTCATTTCGCTTCCTCCCCGAGCTGGCGCTCACAATGCCAAGCTCGCGAGGGCACCGCAATCAAGTCGCAGCGCGAGAAGGCGGCTAGCCCTCGGGCAGGGGAATGTGCTCGGTCTCGCCGGGCGGCAGGATGAAGCGACCGGTATCGGGGAAGCCCTGAGCCGCCGCATGCGACCAGTCTGACTTGGCGGCTTCAAGACGTTCCGGTGAACTGGCCACGAAATTCCAGAACAGTTTGCGCTGCCCGATCGGGGCCCCGCCGCACAGCATGAAACAGCTATCCGTCTCCGCTCGCAGGTCTGGCGAGGCGCCGGGGGCGATCACGGCCATCATGCCGGCGTCAAGCGGTTCGCCGTCGAGCATCATGCTGCCGGAAACCAGGTAGACCGCTCTTTCCTCGTGCGCGATGTCCATGATCGTCGACGTTTCGGCCGGCGCCTCGCCATGCAGGTAGAAAATCGGCGAGAACACTTCCACGGGCGCCGTGTACCCCCAGGCATTCCCGAGGATCAGGCGGAATTGCATGCCGTCGCGGCCGAAGTCCGGAAGCGTATCCGCAGGATGGTGGTGAAAGGCGGGAGCGCTGTCCTCATCGGCCTCTGGCAGGGCGACCCAGGTCTGGATTCCGTGCATGTCATGCCCGTCCTCCCGTTCCGGTGAGGGCGTGCGCTCGGAATGCACGACGCCGCGCCCGGCGGTCATCCAGTTCACATCACCGGGGCGGATGACCTGGTCGACACCCAGGCTGTCCTTGTGGTGCAGGGCTCCGTCGAAGAGATAGGTCACCGTGGCCAGGCCGATATGCGGGTGGGGTCGTACATCGATCCCCTTGCCCGGGGCGAAACGGGCCGGCCCCATCTGGTCGAAGAAGATGAAGGGCCCCACAGTCCGCCGGGACGCGTGCGGCAAGACGCGGCGAACTTCGAACCCGCCGAGATCGCGTGTGCGCCCGGCAATCCTGTTGGTGATCGCGGTGCTGGTCTGGGTCTCGGTCATGCGTGTCTCCGGCTGGTGAGGGGCGAAGTCTGCCTTGCGATCTATATAGTGCATTTCACGGTGATCGCCGCCCGGTTCGGCGATCGTGATTACGTAGACGTCAGCTGCCGCTTGCGCTCAGGCGAGTTCAGGCCATATTGGCGCCAGACATGAGTGGAGGACAGCATGAGAGCTTGGCTCGCCATCGGCGCAAGCCTGCTCCTGGGTGCAAACGCATTCGGACAGGACCGTTACGAAATTCCGGCCGAACAGGCCGCAACGGCGCAGATGCTCCAGGAGCAGGCGCTCGAGAGTGATCTCGCCTGGGACATCGTTGAATCGCTGACGACGGAAATCGGTCCGCGTCTCGGGGGTTCCGAGGCCGAGGCCCGGGCTCGTGACTGGGGTGTGGAACTGGGCGAGGAGCTGGGCTTCGATCGCGTCAGTATCGAAGAATTCGCCATGCCCTTCTGGGATCGCGGCGAAATGGAGATCACCATGACCGCGCCCTATGAGCAGCCGCTCTACGGCACGGCTCTGGGTGGTTCCGGCCGGTCTCCGCGCCTGCGAGCGATCAATTCCGAGATCGTCTATTTCCGGACGCTCGACGATCTGCGCATGGCCGAGGATGATTCCCTGGACGGCAAGATCGCCTTCATCGACGGCGAGATCATGGTCGCCAGCCAGACCGGTGCAGGCTACGGCCCGGCCAACCAGCGCCGCCGTATCGGCTGGCAGCATGCCGAACGCGCAGGAGCCTCGGCCCTGGTCGTGCGTTCCGTCGGGTCCGACAGCCGCCGTTTCCCGCATACCGGCATGATGAGCTCGCTCAATGGCACGTGGGCGGAAATCCCGGTCATCGCCGTGTCCAATCCGGATGCCGACCATATCCGTCGCCTGCATGACCTGGGCGAGACCATCGAATTCCGCATCCGCTCTGGCGCCGGCTGGCGTGGTGACATGATCAGCGGCAATGTCGTGCTGGACATTGTCGGCCGCGAGCGTCCCGACGAGATCGTCCTCATCGGCGGACACCTGGACAGCTGGGATCTGGGTACGGGTGCCGTCGATGACGGTGCCGGCGTGGCCATCACGACTGCTGCCGCCGCCCTGATCGCGCAATTGCCGCAACGCCCGCGCCGCACGATCCGCGTCGTGATGTTCGGTGCGGAGGAGGTCGGTCTTCTGGGCGCGATCGCCTATGCCCAGCAGCATGCCGGCGAGGTCAATAATCACGTCCTGGCGTCGGAATCCGATTTCGGTGCCCGCACCATCTGGCAGTTCGTGTCCAATGTGGACGAGGACGCCAATCCGGCCATCGATGCCATTGGCCGCATGATCGCCCCGCTGGGGATTGTCCGCGGTGGCAGCAATGTGCCCGGCGGAGGTCCCGACATTATCCCGTTGGCCCAGGCGGGTGTTCCGACCGTACGTCTCAGCCAGAACGGTGCCGACTATTTCGACCTGCACCACACGCCGGACGACACGCTGGACAAGATCGAGCCGGACGAGCTCGCCCAGAATGTCGCTGCCTGGGTGACGCTGGTCTATCTCGCCGCCGAGCTGGATGTGGAATTCCGCACCTCGCCGGAAACGATGGCGAGCGAGTAAACCCGTCAAAAGACACAGGAAGAAGCCCCCGGTGATCGCCGGGGGCTTTTTTTGTGCGCACTCGGTATCTGGAGATGAACGCAGCTTGAAACCGGCTGCCCCAGCTTTGCCGCATACCGGGCGGAAATTCCTCAATTAACCGCTAAAGCGCCGCAAGTCGGTGCGTTTTCCTCCCCAGTCCGAGCCGAGACTGTCCTTGCCTTGGGGAAGGCGAGGGACAGATCGAAGCGCTCGGATGAGCGCGTTGAGACTGGGGGTTGGCCATGAAAGTTTCCATCGTCGCAGGCACGCGGCCCGAGGTCGTCAAACTGGCGCCCGTTCGCAATGCCTTCCTGAATTTCGACCATATCCGTCCCGAATGGGTCGCCACCGGCCAGCACGGTGCGCTCGCCGAACAGGCGCAGCACGTCTTCGGCATCAGCCCGGACCGCCGTCTGGAGCTGGACTGGGACGGCAAGCAGCTGAGCAGCCTGACCAGCACGCTGGTCCTGGAACTCGGTGAGTATTTCGCCGATGCCCGCCCGGATTTCATCCTGGTGCAAGGTGACACGGCGTCCGCCTTCGCCGGCGCCATGTCCGGCTTCCTCAACGGTATTCCCGTGGGTCATGTCGAAGCCGGTCTGCGGTCCGGCGACATGCGCCACCCCTTCCCGGAAGAGGGTTTCCGCAAGCTGATCGCCCCGCTGGCCGACCTGCATTTCTCGCCGACGCGCATGTCGGCCCGCAATCTGACCCGTGAGGGCATTTCCCTCGACAAGATCCGGGTCACCGGCAACACGGTCATCGATGCAGTGAAAATGGTCGGCTCGATGGAGATCGATCCGTCCGCCCTGCAGAATATCGATCCGAAGAAACGTATCGTCCTGGTGACACTGCATCGCCGCGAGAACTGGGATGCCGGCGTGTCCGGTGTTTGCGCAGCCATCAAGGCGCTGCGCAACCAGTATCGCGACCTGCATTTCATCCTGCCGATGCATCTCAATCCGCGTGTTCGCGGTCCGATCGAGCGCCTCCTGGGTGACGAGCCGAATATCGACCTCATCGAACCGCTGTCCTACCCGGCCTTCATCGCCATCCTGAAACGCGCCCATCTCGTCATGTCCGACAGTGGTGGCGTGCAGGAAGAGGCGCCGAGCTTCGGCGTCCCGGTCCTGGTCCTGCGGGATACGACCGAACGCGGCGAGGCCATCCGCGCAGGCACGGCCAAACTGGTCGGCACACGCGCCGAACGCATCCTGATGGAGGCTCGACAGCTGCTGGATAATGCGCGCGCCTATCGCCGCATGTCCAAGGCGAACAATCCGTTCGGTGACGGCCGCGCATCGCTGCGCATCGCCCACGCCGTGCAGATGTTCCTCGGCGACACCAACAAGCCTGACCTGAAACCGGTCAATGAAGGCCTGCGCTCGCTGCGCCGTGCCGCAGCGGCGGGTATCGCCGACACGATCGACACGGCCCGCCGGGTCGCACAGCGGGCCTGACGGCGGAAGGCGGGAGCGCGAGATGGTCGTCGACATGGACACCTGGCTGGCACAGCTCGCAACCGCTCCGGCGGTTGCCGAGGGGCTGTGGCTGCAGGCCAGTGCCTGGTTCGCCGAACTGGACCAGGCCGCCATGGTCCGCACCTATTGGCAGGTCCTGAGCGCCGCGACAGTCTATGCCGCGATCGCGATCTTCATCTCGTCGGTCGATGACGCCTTCCTGGACCTGTATTTCTGGGTTCTGCAGGCGCAACGCGTGATCACGCGCCCTTTCCGGCGGGTGCCGACGACCCAGCAATTGATGGAGATGCCCGAAAAGCGCATCGCGATCATGGTCCCGGCCTGGCAGGAAAGCGATGTGATCGCGCGCATGCTGATGAATACGCTGACGACGCTGGATTACCAGAATTACGACATCTTCGTCGGTTGCTATCCCAATGACCTGGACACGATCCGCGAGGTTGACCGGGTCGCGAGTCAGCAGAAACAGGTGATCCGCGCCATGGTCGGTCATCCCGGTCCGACGTCGAAAGCGGACTGTCTGAACTGGATGATCCAGAACATTTTCGCGCACGAGGAAAAGGCCGGCGTGCGCTACGAGATTTTCGCGATGCAGGACTCCGAGGACGTCATCCACCCGACGTCGTTCAAGGTGGTCAATGCCTATCTCGAACATACCGACATGGTGCAGCTGCCGGTCCTGTCGATGCCGCGCAAGTGGAATGAACTCATTCCCTGCCACTACATGGACGAGTTCGCCGAATGGCATGGCAAGGACCTGATCGCCCGTTCCGCCCTGACGCGCCTGGTGCCGTCGGCCGGCGTCGCCACATCCTTCTCGCGCCGCTGTATCGAATTGCTGTGCCAGGAGCGCGAGAACCAGCCCTTCAACACGGACAGTCTGACCGAGGACTATGATGTCGGTCACCGCCTGTTCGAGGAAGGCCTGACATCCGAATTCGTGCGCTACTGGGCCAAGGTTCCGGTCGGTGAGGTCAAGCGCCGCCATGGCGGGATGAAGACGATCTACCGCAAGGAACTTGTCGGCACGCGGGAATATTTCCCGGACCGGATGGACGTCTCGGTAAAGCAGAAGTCCCGCTGGATGCTGGGCATTTCCTATCTGGGCTGGAAACAGCTGGGCTGGATCGGTCCCTTCAGTCACCGCTATTTCCTCTATCGCGACCGCAAGGCGATCTGGACGGCCCCGACGGGCATGCTGGCCTATGCGATCGTCTTCCAATGGGCCCTGTACTGGCTGGTCGCCAAACTCTTCCCGACCGTCGGTCCGCTGCCGCCGTTGATTGATCCGACGAGCTGGGTCTGGACGCTGGTCCTGATCAATTTCGCCTTCCTGGTGAACCGGGTTTCCCACCGCATCATCTTCACGGCTTCAGCCCACGGGCTGAAACATGCCGTTCTGGCGCCGGTGCGCATGGTCGTGGCCAATTATGTCGGCTTTCTCGCCTCGATGCGGGCCGCTCGCCGTTTTGCCTGGCACATGATCACGGGCGAGCGCATCACCTGGGACAAGACCATGCACGCCTATCCCTCCATGGCTGAGATCCATGGAGAAGCCCAGACCCTGCGCGATGCGGTAAAATTCTACGGCATCGCCAATGACGAGACGCTGGATGCGCTGGAAGCCGAGGCGAAAAAGACCGACCGCAAGCTCGCGGAAGTTCTGGTCGCCAAGGGTCATGCCACAGAGGAAGAGATCGCCACTGCCTGGGGCGAGGTTTCCGGCCTGCCCGTGATGGATTTTGATCCGCTCACGGTCCCCGAGGAAGTCCGCCGCCGGGTGACGCCGGACCTGGCTCGCAAATTCGGTGTCTTCCCGGTCAATGGCGAAAAATCGGAGCCGCGCCTCGCTGTTGCCGAGCCGATGGACGATGCTCGTCTCGCCGAACTGCAGGACGCGCTCGGCAAGCCCGTCAGCCTGTGCCTCGCGCCGGTCAGCGATATCCGCTTCGGTCTGCGCTTCGCGTGGGATCGTTCGCCGCTGGAGGCGGATCTGCGCGCCGCCCGCGTTCTCAAACGCCTCGATCTGGCCACGCCGGAACAGATCGAACGCATCTGGCTGGGTATTCGCCGGGTCACCGACCAGGCCAGCCCGCCCTTCGGATTCATCAAAATCGCCCGCGACTCGGGCATTCTGTCGGATCAGGACTGGAAAACCCTGTCCGACAGGGAACCGGACCTGCTGCCTGTCAGCACGCCGGTCAGCTGATTGGGAAGGAGACAGTCATGTCTGAACAATCACCCCGCAAACCGCGCCTGCGCTTTACCCGCAAGGCTCTCATTGGCGGCGCCGCGATTGCGGCCATGACCTATGCCTCGACCGCCGGTGCCAGTCTCACGCCCGAACAGGTCGATGCGGCCCGCAATCACGCCTACTCGCTCAATGCCCAGGGGCGTTGTGTGGAGGCCATACCGGTCTGGGAAGAGCTGGGACGGGCGCTGAGCCTCGCCGGCGATTACCTCGACGCCGCCAATTGCGCGATGTCGACCGGTGACCATGTCCGCGCGGTGACCAATCTCTGGGAAGTCGTGCGCCGCCGCGATCAGCTGGATGCCCAGCAGCAGGTCTATGCCCTGCAATCGCTGGGCTATCAGGCCGAGGCGATCGGTGATTACGACCGCGCCCTGATCGGCTGGGACTACGCGGCCCGGATCAGCGATAACAGCTATGACAAGCTGATGGCGGCCCGCGCGGCCCGGCTGGCCGGGCGGGAAATGAATGCCCAGACCCGCCTGATGCAATTGCAGGCCGATGAATTCCAGGGCGAGACGCTGGCCATGTATTACGACGAACAGTCTGCCGTGCTGCGCTCGACCCAGCCGCAGGCCGCAGCCGCCTACATGCGTCACGCCATCTCGATCGATGACCAGGCCTGGCGCCGGTTCGATCACGGCCTGATGCTGCGGGAGATCGGTGATCGCGACGGTGCGATCTCGGAATTCCGCCAGGCCCTGGCGATGCAGCCCGGCGACAGTGATGTGCAGCTCTCCCTGGCCTATGCCTTGCGCGAGGAGGGGGAGAATGACGAGGCCGCAGCCCTGTTCGCCGAAGTCATCCGCCATCAGCCCGACAATGCCGATCTGCGCGAGGACATGGGTTATGCCCTCAAGGATGCCGGCCGCGAGGATGAGGCCGTGACCGCCTTCATCGGCGTGATCGAGGCCATTGAACGGTCCGGCCAGGCCGAAGCCCAGGCCGAGCGTCTCTACCGCGTGCGCCGCGAGGTCACGGAGCTGGAGCGTGACTTCACGGGCTTTGCCTATGTGACCTATCGCGACGAGGGTGTGACGCTGGGCAATGGCATCCAGCAGAACAATGCCTATTCCTCGATCGGCGGTGAAGTCGCCTGGCGGCCGGACGGTCTCTACGAGAATGGTCGCGGGATCAGCCTCTTCGCCCGCGGCAATGCGGCCCTGGAACCGGGTTCGTTCAGCCTTCGGGAAGACACGACGCAGCTAGGTGTGGGTGTGCGCTGGAAACCCTTCCAGGAGCAGAATTTCACCCTGTCTGCCGAACGTCTCATCGCCGCCGGCGACCTGGCGCGCGACGACTGGCTGCTGCGGGCCAGTTATGGCTGGACAAACGGCTATGACTGGGAGCCCGTGCGCGACAACTGGAACTATACCAGCGTCTACGCGGACGTGGCCTATATCCCGGGCGATGATGAATATCTCGGTGCCTATGCCCAGTTCCGCCAGGGGCGTCGCTTCAAGACCGGTGAAGGCTGGGCCGTGACGCCCTATGCCACCGTGATCGCGCAGTATTACGACGATCAATTCGGCTCTGACGAGCGTATCGAAGCGGGTGTCGGCGTCTCGGTGTCGCGCTGGTTCGACCAGGATGACCACCACGCCTATCGCCGCCGGGTCGATTTCGACGTCGAATACCTGCACGGCGTCGACGGCAGCAATGACAGCGCGATCATGGGCCGGGTGGTGTTCAGCTTCTAGCGGGGCTCAGCTTCCAGCGGGGCTCAGGGTGCCAACCCGAACTCGCGCTGCTTGGTCTTCGTCAGCGTGGCCGCCACGATCCGGTGGGCCTCGCTGACATAGGCCTTGATATCCTCATCGCTCAGCACGCTGCCCGGCCGGGCCTGGATCCATTTGGCCCGCGCCAGATAGGGTGCGGGAGCCAGGCCGTCCTGTTCGCTGAGAATTTCAAACGAGGTGTTGGAGCATTTGAACGAGACACGTTCCTCGTCCGGCTCGCCCTTGTTCGTCCAGGTGGAATAGATCGCGAAGATCTTGCCGCCGACCTTCCACACGGACGCATTGCCCCACTGCACGACATTGGTGGTGGCGATCAGGCTGGCGCAATAGGCGTTGAAATCATCACGGCTGAGCATCTCAGCCGGAATAGAAGTCGTATTCTCCGCCGCGTTCAATAGCGCGCTTGTAGGCATCACGTTGCTGGATGCGGTCGACAAAGGCCTTGAGATGCGGATGCGTCTTCTTGGTCAGACCGCCGCGGGCGACCGCCGCTTCCAGAGGATAGCTCATCTGGATGTCGGCGCCGGTCAGGCTGTCGCCGGCGAACCAGTCGCGCTCGGACAGCTCGCCTTCCATGAAGTCGAGCAGTTTCTGGATCTCGGGCAGGGCGAAACCCTGGCGGATCTGTTTGGCGATACCCTTGGCCACCGGTTTGGCGAAGAAAGGCATCTTGGCCATCTCCATGCGATCCGCGATCAGTTTCACGAGCAGCGGGGTCATGACCGAGCCCTCGGCGAAATGCATGAAATAGACATAGCGGCGATAATCCGCGGATGCCGTGTCGGGCTTCAACCCGCCGCCATATGTGTCCGCGAGGTATTCGATGATGGCTCCGGACTCGGCAATGACAGCATCACCGTCGGTCAGGACCGGTGCCTTGCCCAGCGGATGGATCTGTTTCAGCGAATCGGGCGCACGGATGGTCTCCGGATCGCGCTCGTATTTCTTGATCTCGTATTCGAGACCGAGCTCTTCCAGCATCCACAGAATGCGCTGGGACCGGGAATTGTTGAGATGGTGGACCGTTATCATGCCGCTACCCCTGGATAATCCAATGGCACTTCCCCCCGAAGGCCAGGGAAAGAAATAGGGCGCACAGCCGCGTTCGCAAAGGCGGCACGCTGCGTGAAATTATTCCATGAGGGATTCGAGGGGGTCACCGAGCGGCGGCGACCAGCCTGGAAGGTCCATCCCGAATTCGAGAGAGCAGCGCCGCAAAAGGCGCGACAGGGCGCTGACGAGGTCTTTGCGACCATTCGCCAGGTCAAGAACGGTAAACTCACTGAGCCGGACCACGTGGCCGACATAAATGTGGCCGTTGTCGGCGAGCGCAAAGGCCAGTTCGATCAGGTGGGGCGTGCGGCTGCAGAAGGTCAGGATATCCTGGTCCACTTCCGGGCAACGCCGGGAGTTCTGCCAGATCCAGTCGTAATTGGTTTGTTCCGCAGCGCTCATGTCAGGCTCAATAGATAGTGATCGAGAAGTCCGTAGCCACAATATATTGTGTGCGGTCGGGCTTGCGGAATTCATATCCTATGCATCGCTGGTGAGAGTTGTGGATAAACAACCAAGGAGAGGAAGGCTGGCAAGGATCGCGCGTTCCTGACGCACGAAAGGCCGCGCGGGGGCGGCCTTTCGACATGAAACGAGTGCATTGTTTGCGGGGATATGCCGGGTCTAGACGTCGACCCAGTTCACCCGAACTCCCAGCTGGTTGAAGACATCGTCCCAATATCCGCGCAGGGCGTTGCGTTGTTCCGATTCCCAGCTACGGCGCGGGATCAGCCGGATCTCTATCGATACACCGCGCAGATTATCGCCATAGGTTTCGCGAATCGCATTGGCGACTTCGTCGGCATCCGGCACACGACGGCGCAAGGATCCGCGACCGCGGCCGTATACCGTGAAGATCTCGGAATTCTGCAGCATGTCCGACACCAGCACGATGCGCCGTCCCGGGACGGTCCGATCGAAATTCGGGTCCTGGCTGAGGCGGGCCAGGGCTTCGATGATCGGGCTGTTGGGCGCGTCCTTGGGCGTCACCAGGTCGGCGAGGGCGCGGTCCAGCGGGTCTGCGAACAGGGCTTCGTAACGAGCCTGGACGCGTTCCGGATTGCGGTAGAGCGGATTGACCTGTTCACCCGCCCCCGGATTGCACAGCGAGAAACTATTGGTATTGCGCAGCTGGCCGCTCTCGTTGAGTTCGTAGAGGGAGAGGCGTTCCCCCACTCCGAGGCGGTCGCGTTCGGACAGGATCAGGTCACCGATCGAATCAGCCTGGTCGGCGGAATAGAGGTCGGTCTTGTCGATCACCACGACCCGATGGGGCGGTACGGCTCCGACGAGACACAGCGTCTGGCTGTCATACTCTTCGGGCTGAAGGGTGAGGTAGAGGTAGGTGATTCCGCCGAGCACAGCGGCAATCAGAAACAGATTGAACAGACCTATGGCGTCGCGTCCGGACATTCCCCCCTCCGTCGCTTGAGTTCTGCGGGGCATGACGCCCCGCAATCATTCGCTGTACTAGCGGTTGGTCGGACCTGCAAGGTCGCGGCAGATCTCATCCAGGAGATCCTTGGCTTCCACCAGCTGCTCGAGTTCCTTCTCGCTCAGCTTCTTGGCTTCCTTCCAGCCGGCCTCCAGGGACTTCTCCAAATCCTGTGCAGCCGATTCCAGGCGACGGGTGACACCGCCATAACCGGGGATCGCGTCGTCGAAGGTCCGGCCCTTGAAGGCCGCGATGGCCGCGAAGGTCGTACCCAGGATGAAGAGCAGCAGAGCTTCCAGCGTTTCGAAACCGAACGGGTTGAAGCGGGCCTCGGTAACGGGGCTCAGGACTTCACCGGTCACGGCTGCGCCGCCCAGGGCCAGCGTGGCCGCATTCAGTTCCAGCAGGTCGCGGAAGTGCGCCGCCGTCAGGTTCAGCGCCAGCAGGGCGATGACCGTCAGGCCGACCGCCATGGCGGCGAGGGCACCGTTGACCTTCTTGTGCGGGTTCGACATGTGGCGCAGGCCGACAAAGCCGATCAGGAAGAAGGCCGCGATCACGTTGGTGAAGGAGACGGTGATGGCTTGCAGCCAGCCGCCCAGCAGACCCAGATCGGAACCGGTCGAGAAGAAATAGGCGTTCGCCATGCCCTCGAAGAGGACCAGGGTTGCCAGGATCGAGAAGTGCAGGATGTGCGACTTGGGATAAACCGCAGCCCGGTCGATCGGACGGACCGGCGCGGCGCCTTCAGCGGCGTCCTCGTCGATGGCGCCGCCCCAGGTGCGGCGGAATTTCAGAAGATCCTCGCGGCGCGCTTCGGCAATTGCGATGGCGCGACCCAGCTGGATCATTTCGCCCGGTGCGCGAACGTCACGGAATTCCGCGAGTTCGGGTCTCAGTTCCGGCGTAGATCCGGAGCCCAATCCGGATTGTTCCTTGATGTCAAAGGGCATGGCCTCCCCCCTTTTTGGTCGTACTGGTTCGGTACAGCCAACAGGGTTAATGACGAAATGTGGCGCCGAATGGGGCCGATTCTGGCCATTTGTGGATGAATTGCGGCAAAAACATACAGCCCTATATTAATCTGCAATTCATCTGACAGGCGAAAAGCCGAGCGGGGAGGGAGTTCCAGGGATGACAACATCCAGGCGTGACTTGTTGAAGACGGGTGTGATGGCTTCAGTCGGTGTGGGCGTGTCCGCCTGCGCAACGACGTCAGCATCGACGGAGCAGAATGCCAATGCCCTGGCCGATGCGGTCGGGGCCGGCGTGCCCGAAGCAGACGCCGGTGCGGGAATCACCTCGCGCACCGTCGCAGCGGCCGAACAGCTTGCCGGTGTCACCTATACCGACGCTGAGCGTGAGCAATTGCTGCTTGATATTGATGGCTGGATTGCCCGGGCCGGTCGCTTGCGTGCGTTTGAAAAGCCCAACGACCTTCACCCCGCAACTGTTTTCGACCCGCGTCTTCCCGGCAAGCAATACCGGGCTCAGGAGAATCGTCTGCAGCGGTCGTCAACGAGCGCCGGCGAGCTCCCGTCGGATGATACGGCAATCGCCTTCGCACCCGTCTGGAAACAGGCGCAATGGATTGAATCGGGCGCGCTGACATCCTCACGGCTTACCGAAATCTATCTCGACCGCATTGAACGTCATGGTGCGGCGCTGGAGTGTTTCGTCACGGTGACGCCCGAAATCGCTCGTCGCCAGGCGGCCCAGGCGGATGCCCTCAGGGAACGCGGGGTCTATCGCGGTCCGTTGCACGGCATTCCCTACGGTATGAAAGACATCATCGATGTCGCCGGCGTGAAGGCGACCTGGGGTGCCACCCCCTACAAGGATCGGGTGGCCGACGAGACTGCGTTGATCGCGGGCATGCTGCGCGATGCGGGCGCCGTCCTGCTCGGCAAGACCACGAATGGCGCCATCGCGTATGGCGATCGCTGGTTTGATGGCATCACGCGCAATCCCTGGAATACGGATGAAGGGTCGTCGGGGTCGAGCGCGGGCTCTGCCTCGGCAACGGCAGCTGGGCTTGTCAGTTTCGGCATTGGTACGGAGACGCTGGGCTCCATCGTCTCGCCGTCGCATCGGTGCGGCACAACCGGATTGCGCCCGACTTTCGGCCGGGTCTCGCGGCATGGTGCGATGGCGCTTTGCTGGACGCTCGACAAGATCGGACCGATCTGCCGCAGCGTGGAAGATACGGCGATCGTTCTCGCCGCCATCAATGGTTTCGATGTGCAGGATCCCAGCTCGATTGATCATGGGCTCGACATCGATGCGGGGGCCGATGTCCGCGGTATGCGTGTCGGCTGGAATCCGGCCTGGTTCGAGAACGCGACGCCGGCCGACCGGGCCATGCTGGATGCGGCCCGCGATGCCGGGGTCGAACTGGTCGAGGTCTCGCTGCCCGACTTGCCGTACGACACGCTGCTGACCGCCGTCGAGGCGGAATCCGCGGCGGCGTTTGAGCACCTCACGCTGAGCAATGAAGATGACACGCTGGTCTGGCAGGACCCGCCGGCCTGGCCCAATACCTGGCGGCGGGCCCGTTTCATCTCCGCGATCGACCTGATCAATGCCGACAGGCTGCGTCGCCGGGTGATGGAAGAGATGGACGCCCTGTTCGAGACGGTCGACGCCCTGATCGCGCCGAATTTTGCCGCAGGCCTGCTGGTGATCACGAATTACACCGGCCACCCGCAGCTGGCGATCAAGTCCGGTTACAACGACCAGCCGACACGATCGATTTTCGGTACGGCAGCCGGTGATGATCCGCAGAACCATCGGGTTCCACAGACGACCAGTCTCTGGGCACCCCTGTTCGAGGAAGGCCGTCTGATCGCGCTGGGGCGCGAGATCGAGCAGCGACTCGGCGTGTCTGACGATCATCCGCCGGAATTCTATCGCTAGCGCCTCGGGAGCACGCCTTGAAACTCTACGACTACACGCCGGCGCCCAGCCCGCGCCGGATCCGCATGCTCCTGGCCGAGAAGGGTGTCGAGGTCGAACGCGTTCAGATCGATCTCGGCGAGCGGGCCCAGTTCGAGGACGACTACCGGGCCGTCAATCCGCGCTGCACTGTGCCCGCCCTGCAGCTCGATGACGGCACTGTGCTGTGCGATACGGCGTCGATCACGCGCTATGTCGAGGAAATCTATCCGGACCCGCCCATGCTGGGCCGGGATCCGATCGAGAAGGCATTGGTGGCCGAATGGCTCGCCCGCACTGAATGGGAAGGCCTGTCCGCCGTGATGGAGGGCCTGCGCAATCACTCGAAATTCTTCAAGACCGCAGCCTTGACCGGACCGGATGCCTATACCCAGATCCCCGAACTCGCCGAGCGGGGACGGGCGCGGGCACAACGTTTCTACGACGTGCTGGACGAAAGGCTCGGACAGTCAGCCTATCTCGCCGGAGACGCGTTCTCCGCGGCCGATATCGCAGCCTGGGTCTTCGTCGAATTCTCCGCCTGGGTGAAACTGGCGCCAGGCGAGCAGCACGGGCATCTCCTGGCGTGGCACGACGCGATCAAGGCCCGACCAAGTGCTGAGGCCTAGTCGCCATTGGCTAATCCTGGTCGCCGCTGACCGGGTAGAGGCGCTGGCCCTCCAGTGAAAGCTCGAAGAGATCCGGACGGGAATAATGCCCGGCCGGATCGCAGGCGGACTTTGCCTTGCGCACTTCCGCCAGGTCGGCGTCTGCATAGAGAATGGTCTCGCCATCGGCCGGGCCGGCGATGATTTCGCCGCGCGGATCGATGATGGCGCTCTGTCCGGTATGTTCGAACGCGCTCAGCGGTTTGAACCGCTCCGGCACATGTTCATCGAGGCGCAGGCCTGCGGGCGCGATGACATAGGCACCGGCCTGGCTGGCAAAGGCGCGGGACAACAGGATCTGGCGCGACCAGACCGGATCGCTGGGGGCGGTTTCCGGCTCTCGTCCCGGCCAGGCGGCGATGTGGATCTGCGTGCCCTGGCAGATCAGCGCGAAGCCCGGCAGGACGATATTGTGTTCCCAGCAATTGAGACCGGACAGGCGGCCATAATCGCGCTCATAGACGCGCAGCCCCTTGGCATCGCCATCAGCCCAGACCGAGCGTTCGTGATGGGTCGGCTTGATCTTGCGGTGCCGGCCCAGCAATTCGCCATCCTTGCTGATGAAGACGAGGCTGGCATAGACGGAACTGCGCGTTGCCGGCTCGAGTTCCGCAACACCGATGACGATGTCGAGGCCCGCCTGTTTCGCCGCCTTGCAGAGCCGGTCGGTTTCCGGGCCAGGCACAGTGATGGCGTTCTCGAGATATAGCGCGGCGGCTTCCCACCAGAGATCACCGAGGGGCGCCTCGATGAAGAAGGGGTAGCCGGGCAGCCAGGTTTCGCCGAAGGCGGCGATGTCCGCACCCTCGCGGCCGGCCTCTGCGATCAGGTCACAGGCCTTCTCCAGGGATGCGGCCTTGTCGAAGAAGACCGGGGCGGCCTGGATGGCCGCCAGCTTGATCCGGCTCATTCGGCGGCTCCGACCTCGGCACCTGCCTCCTCATTGGCAGGATCATAGGTTTCGAACCAGCGCAGGATTTCCGCCACCTTGGTGAGAAGCCGCGACGGGCGGCTTTCGGCGATCGAGTGGAAGGAATCCGGGATCACCACGAAGCGTGACGGCACGCCGCGCAGGCGCAGCGCCGAATAGTATTGCTCACTCTCGGCGCGTGGTGTGCGGACGTCGGCTCCGCCAACCATGACCATGGTGGGTGTGTTCACATTACCCACCAGCGAGAGCGGCGACCGGCGCCAGTATTCCTCGGGATCCTCCCACGGCGCGCTGGCAAACCAGTAGCGGTAGAAGAATTGCGGCAGGTCGGAATAGAGCACGAAACTGGCCCAGTTGATCACCGGTTTGGCGACCACGGCAGCGGCGAAACGGTCGGTATTGCCGATGATCCAGGCCGTCAGCACACCTCCGCCGGAACCGCCCGTCACGAACAGCCGATCCTCGTCAATGAAACCGCGCTCGATGAGCGCATCCACACCGCCGATCAGATCGTCAAAATCATTGCCGGGATAATCATGATGGATGAGGTTGGCGAACTCGTCGCCATAACTCGTCGAGCCGCGCGGATTTGTATAGAAAACCACATAGCCCGCGGCGGCCATGAGCTGGAGTTCAGCCGAGAATACAGGGCCATAGGCGGAGAACGGGCCGCCATGGATTTCCAGGATCATCGGGTATTGCTGCGTCGGATCGAAACCGGGCGGGTAGAGGATCCAGCCCTGGATCTCGCGTCCGTCATGCGGTGAGTTCCAGCGCATGTCCTCGGCGTGGGAGATATGGATGCCAGCGAGCGCGTCCGCATTGTTGGACGTAACGGCCCGCAGGCCGGTTTCGCGAGTGCCGATGGCGATCTCACCGGGGTGTTCTGCGGGTGCAATGGTAGCCGCCAGGAGGCCATCATCGGCAACGGAGAAGGATCCGCCGGAATAGGGCCGTCCGAAACCGGAACCGCCGAGACCGTCGACAACGGATTGGATACGGCCTTCCAGGTCCACACGGGCGACTCGTGTGATGCCGTGATCGGCGTACTGGAAGTAGATGCCGCTACCGTCGGCATCCCACATCGGATTGGCGACAGCGCGATCGAGACCGGCGGTCAGCACGCGGACATCGCTGCCATCGGGCCGGGCGAGATAGAGCCGGGTATTGTGATAGCCCATGCGGCGGTCATCATAGCCGGTATAGGCGATCCAGGCGCCGTCGGGTGACGGTCTCGGACTGGCATCGGGACCTCGACGGTCGGTGATCTGGCGGATCTCGCCATCGGCGACATTCAGGCTGAAAATCTCGGCATCCGGGGCCAGCGTGCCTGCGTCTTCCCGGCGGTCGGCGGAGAAGTAAATCAGGCTTCCGTCGGCGCTCCAGCGCAGGTCCGAGCCGGCGCCGAGCGTGTCCTTTGTCAGGCGTTCCGACTCACCATCCGCCAGACTGACCTGGTAGATCTGCTGATTGCCGGGCGGCAGATTGCCAACGCCGTCGAGGCGGAACATCAGCCGGTCCTCGACCTGGGCGCCTGCGGCCCAGTCGTGATCGGGATCGCGTTGCGGCAGCGCTGCAGCAGGCGTGCCGGCCTCGGGGATGAAGCGTGCATAGGCGAGCGCATTGCCGGACGGAGACCAGGTCAGGCCGCTCAGCCCGCCCTCGATACTCGTCAATTCCCGGTCGCGGGATGATGCCAGGTCATAGATGCGGACTTCGGTTTCGCCATCCTGCGAGGTGACGTAGGCGATGCTCGATCCATCCGGTGACCAGCGGGGCTGGCTCGACCCGGTTTCGCCGGACGCCAGGGGTTCCTGGTCGCCGTTTTCCACATTGATCAGCCAGAGCGAGGTCTGGGTGGTATCGGTCGCGATATCATTGGTCCGGCGCACATAGACGACGTGGCGGCCGTCCGGTGAGATCCGGGGGTCCGTCGCGGACTCAAGATTGAAGACATCTGCCGGTTCCAGCGCTCTCGGCGCGTCGCCGGACATGTCCTGGGCCGAGGCTGCGGACGCAAAAACAAAAATCGATATCAAGGATACAAGTCTGGTCACAAATCCCTCCCGGACCGGATATCGCGCATTCGAACGCTTTTTTCGGCGCTTGGCGAGTCACGGGAACGTCAGAATATCTGTGACAGCTTCGCAACAGTTTGCGCAAAATTCGGCCGGATGACGCCTGTATCAGCTTATCGGCAGCAAAAAGAAACCAAGTGACCTTCACCTCCGGGCCTTTTGCCGCAATCTTGCAGCTGCGGGCAGGGCGCATTGCCGTCCGCTTTTGGTCAGGCAGAAAACTGCCGGCGTACGGGAGGGAGTTAAAGGAATGTCATCCACCAAACGTTTCATGCTTTTGGCGGCAGCTTCAGCTGCTGCTCTGACGTCGGGCGCAGCGCTCGCACAAGACACGCGCTCGGTCGACGTCATCACGGTCACTGCTCAGAAACGCGAACAGGGCATCCAGGATGTCCCGGTCGCCGTTACGGCCTACAATGAGGAATTGCTTCAGAACGCAGGCGTTCGCGACTTCAAGGATCTCGCGATCATCGCCCCGGGCCTGAACGTCACCTCGACCTCGAACGAATTTGTCACGACCGCGCGTATCCGCGGTATCGGTACCGTGGGTGACAACCCGGGTCTCGAATCCTCCGTCGGTGTCGTGATCGACGGCGTGCCGCGCGCCCGTAACGGTGTCGGCTTCAACGATCTCGGCGAACTCGAGCGTATCGAAGTCCTGCGCGGCCCGCAGGGCACGCTGTTCGGTGCCAACACGACGGCCGGTATCATCAACGTCGTCACCAAGCGCCCGGAATTCGAGTACAGCGCCCACGCCGCACTCGACTACATTGCCGGCTCCGAAACCGGCTACGGTTTCTCCGGTGGCATGACTGGCGAAGTGGCGGAAAGCACAGCCGCCCGAATCTGGGGTGCCTATCGCGAACGCGACGGTTTCCAGTCGGTCCAGACCTTCGGCGGTCCGCGTACCGGTACCGAGGACAGCAACCAGGACTACTACACGCTCCGCGGTTCAGTTCTCGTGGAAGCCGGCGATGATGCCGACCTGCTGATCTCCGGCGACTACACCAAGCGCGAGGAAGACTGCTGCGGCGCGCCGAGCATCGTCTCGGGCCCGACCTCGCTGGCCATCAACGGTCTCGTGCCGGGTGCCCGCCCGCTGCCGGGATCGGAAGATCCGTTCGGCCGGACCATCCAGTCCAACCGTTCGACGTCGCAGAACATCATCGACTCCGGTCTCAGCGCCCAGCTGAACTGGGATTTCGACAATTTCAACATGACGGCGATTGCGGGTACGCGTTCCTACGGCCTCCAGTCCGGTCAGGACACCGACTTCACCGGTGCCGACATCGTGTACCGGAATGCCGGCGGGAACACGTTTGATTTCGACAATCAGACGCTGGAAGTCCGCTTCTCCGGTGGTTCGGACAATTTCGACTGGCTGGTTGGAGCGTACTACTCGCAGGAAGAACTGCGCCGCGTCGACGCCATCGAGATGGGCGTTCACTTCGAACCTTATCTCGGCCTTCTCGGCGGTAGCCCGACGCTCGTGACCGACCTGGCCAACGGCCTGGGCGGCGCGTTCATTCCGGGCTTTGCACCGCTCGCAGTCGGTTCCGGCACGCCGGCCGGCGGCGGCAATCCGAACGGCGACACCTATGACCAGGAAGGTGAGAGCTTCTCCATTTTCACGCACAACACGCTGGCCATCGGTGAGAATACGGACCTGACCTTCGGTCTGCGTCACACGACGACAGACAAGACGGCCACGTTCGACTTCGGCGATTCCAACACGCCGGCCTGTGATGTCTGGGAGACCGTCTTCGGCGAAGCTCTCGACTTCACGACGCCGACTGCAGGCGCCATCCTCGCCGGTTTCTCGGCAGGTTCGGGTGTCCCGGTTGCCTCGCTGGTCCAGTTCGGTACCTTCACCTGTCTGCCGTTCGCACGCGACGTTTTCTCCAGCATCGACAACACGCAATCGCTCAGCGAGAACGAGATGTCGGGCCTGCTGTCGCTGTCGCATCGCTTCAACGACGACCTGCTGGTCTACGGTACGTATTCGCGCGGCTACAAGGCCGGCGGCTTCAACCTCGACCGTTTCACGCAGGCTGGTTCCTCGGCTGTGAACTTCACGTCCGTGCTGGCTGATCCGTCCTCCTATCCGGCTCAGTTTGCGCCGGAAACGGTCGACAGTTTCGAACTCGGCATCAAGACGGAGTGGGCGAACGACACGGTTCTCGCCAACTTCTACATCTTCGCCTCCGACTTCGAGACGTATCAGCTGAACACGTTCAACGGCATTGCCTTCTTCGTGACGTCGATCGACGGCGCGCAGACGCGTGGTGCCGAGGCCGAGTTCCTGTGGTTCCCGGAAGACATCCCGGGTCTGACCCTGCAGGGCGGTATCACCTATGCCGACGCCACTTATGACGAGTTCGCACCGACCGGTACGCCGGACGTTGACCGCCTGTCCGGTCAGAACTTCTCGCTGGCACCGGAATGGTACACGTCGGGCTCGATCTCCTACGAGGCATCGCTCGGCAATGGCATGAACTGGCTGGCACACCTGGATGGCCGCTGGGTCTCCGAACAGAATACCGGTTCGGACCTTGACCCGGAGAAGATCCAGGAAGGCTACGCCCTGTTCAATGGCCGTGTCGGCATCGGTGCCGAAGACGAAGCCTGGCAGCTGGAACTCTGGGCTCGCAACCTGCTGGATGAAGACTACATCCAGGTCGGTTTCGACGGTCCGTTCCAGCCGGGTTCGTTCAACGCTTTCCTCGGACAGCCGCGCACCTACGGCCTGACGCTCCGCGTCCGCAACTAGGTCCGCTGAAATCCAAGCAGGAGGGCCGGCGTGATTTCACGCCGGCCCTTCTTGTATGGATCGGTAAAAGCTCTTATTTTTAAACCATCTTCCTAGAGGGCGCTTCGCGCCGCATTGCTGCCCCGATAAGCTGTTTCAACCCGTAAACACACATCAAGCCGAGCCTGGAGAGCCGAGTGTTGGAATCCGCCCTGACCCCCAGAACGCGCCGCATACTGCTGATGGGCTTCGCAGGCTGGTTCGTCTTCACGCTGTTCGTGCTGATGTTCAGCCCGATCTCGATCCGTTCGATCGAAAGTCGTCTTGAGGCCAGCGCCGAGCAGGCCCTGGCCTGTTCCGAGCGTGATCCGCGCGATTGCGTTTCGCATGACTGGGCCCAGGTCAGCGTGGACGGACAGCGTGCGGTCATCAGTGGCGGTGCACCCAATCGCAATGCGCGGGCCGATGCGATCATGCGCGTGCAGGGCTCCAGCTGGTCCGGCGGTGTCGTTGCCGGCGGTATCACGCGGGTTGTCGACGCGACCACGGACGCGCGCACGGATCGCGGTTTCGTCTTCATCGCCGACGCGGCAAACTCGCAGGTCACGATCCATGGCGATGCCAGCGATGCGGCGGCCCGTGACGCGATCGAGCGTTTCGCAGCGACGAATTTTTCGTCCGGCGCCAGTTCCGATCTGACCCTGATCCCGGGCGGCGCTCCCAGCGCCGACTGGGACGAGGCTGCCATGCGCTTGTTGGGTCAGCTGGCCCGGCTGGAACGCGGTGCGGTCGTGCTCGATGCTCAGCAAGGTGCTCTCTACGGCGAAGCCGCAAATCCGCAAAACGCACAAAGCATTGCCAGCGCACTTGCCTCTATGCCGGAACCCTTCTCGGCCGCCTTCGTCATCATTCCAGCCGGGGCCGAACCGCTGACCTCGGTTGCGGACCAGGCCGCCTGTAGCGCTATCATCCAGGCCGCGCGCGGACGTACTCTGCTAAGATTTGATCGCGGCGGGGCCATGCTGAGCCCGCTCACTATGATCGCCTTGCGCCGCATTGCCGACGCCTTCGGGCACTGCCCGGAGAATATGCGCCTGCAATTGCTGATCGATCTCGCCGATGACGATCGTGCGCTGGCGGACGAGCGGTCGCTGGCATCGGTGACCGTACTTGCGGATGGCGGCGTGGATGAGAGTCGCATAAACATTCGGATCGCGGAGGATCAATTGCGCGATCTTGTGGTTTCTGTTTCGGCAGTCGAGGAATAAGCCATGTTCTACCTGGTCTGGCAGATGGGTCTGTTTTTGCTGATTGCCTTCGCCGGCGGTCTGTTCGTGGGCTGGCAGGCCTGGGGCAGTGCCGGTCGCGATGCCGAGGTCGATGCCGCCGCGAAGGAAAACGCCCGTCTGCGTTCGGAAAACGAAAACCTTGCCCGCCGCCTCGGCGAGGCCGAGGCCCGCAAGCCGGTTGCCGAGGTGAAAGTTGTCAAGCCGCGAGCGGCGTCCAAGTCCGAAGCCGGCAAGACCGGTGCAGCAGGACTCCCGGATGCAGCCAAGGCCGAGCCTGAGGCCGCGGCGGAAGCCGGTGCGGATGATCTGACCACGATCAAAGGGCTCGGTCCCAAGGCCGCCGAGGCACTCAATTCGGGCGGGGTGACCCGCTATGCCCAGATGGCCAGCTGGAGCGACAGCGATATCGCCGACTGGGATGCTCGCATCAATGCCCGCGGCCGGATCCAGCGTGATGACTGGGTGGGCCAGGCCAAGGCACTCAGCAAGTCATGACCGCGCCGGCGCAGGCTGCAGCGGAATTGCAGGCCTACGCGCTGGGTTTTCCCGAAGCCGAGGAACACGCGCCGTGGGGGCATTTTGCAGCCCGGGTGCGTGGCAAAAATTTCGTCTTTTCCGGCAATGGCGGTGTCGTGGGCGGTTTGTCCATCTCGGCAAAGCTCGCCGAAAGCTCGGACGCACAGTTATCCATCCATGAATTTGCGACACCGACGGGCTACGGTCTCGGCAAGGCCAGCTGGGTCAGTGCGAGTTTCGCCCCGGGCGAAGACGTGCCCGTGGACCTGCTCAAATCCTGGATAGACGAGAGCTATCGCACGATCGCGCCGAAAACCCTGGTGAAATCGCTCAGCGGATCCTGACGGCCGTACCCGAGGCCGAGACCATCAGCATCGATCCCTGTTCACCGATCACTTCATAATCGAGATCCACGCCAACCACGGCATCTGCACCGAGGCGGGACGCCTCGTCCTCGAGCTCGCGCAGGGCAATTTCCCGCGCTTCGCGGAGGGATTTCTCGTAGGAACCGGACCGGCCGCCGACGATGTCGCGAATTCCAGCGAAGAGGTCGCGGAAAAGGTGTGCACCGAGAATGGCCTCGCCGGTCACGACGCCCTTGTATTCTTTGATGCTGTGCCCTTCGACGGACGGGGTGGTGGTCACGATCATTCCGCTCTCCTGATTGATTGCAGGAGAGTTTAGGCTCCGCAATCGGTGGGATCACGAGGGAATATAGTCGAGAATGTCCCGGGCGACATAGACGTCGGGACCGTCCTCGCGGGGACCGCTGCGGACCAGGATTTCCAGGATGGCGCGTTTCTCGCCGGCCGAGGGGTCGAACTGCACGCCAATTCCGACCGAACTGCCGCGATAGCCGCGTGATCCGAAGGTCTGGCCGACCGACCCGCCGACCCGCACCGGGTCGCGATCATTGCCATCACGTCCGCGGCTGACCACGATGAACCATTCGCCGCCATTCGCCAGCGTTACCTCGGCAGCACGGCGCAGGGCCATGTCCTCGGTACGACGGATCGACGTGTCGGCACCCGCCTCGAAAATGATACGGAAACGGTCATCCTCGATCCGGGTTTCCGAATAACCGCGGCCGCTATTGCCGGCCGGCGCATAGACGGTCGGCGCCGAGGCGCAGGCTCCCAGGGACAGGACGAGACCGGCGATCAGGGCAGGAGTGAAAATGCGCATGTCGGTCTCCGGTCCGGCGGTCGAATCAGGCGTTGGCAGCGACGTCCACATCCATGCGTTCAAGCATGTGGATCGCACTGTCGGCGATGATCGTACCCGGCGGGAAAACGGCCGCAGCACCCATCTGGCGCAGGACAGGCTCGTCATCCGGCGGGATCACGCCGCCGACGATGATCAGGATATCGTCGCGACCTCGGTCCTGCAAAGCGCTGCGCAATTCGGGCACGAGGGTCAGGTGGCCGGCGGCCAGCGATGAGGCCGCTGCGGCGTGGACTTTCTCCTCGACCGCGAGGTCGGCGGCTTCTTCCGGCGTCTGGAAGAGCGGACCGATCACCACATCCCAGCCGAGATCGGAATAGGCCGAGGCCACAACCTTCTGGCCACGATCATGGCCGTCCTGGCCCAGTTTCGCGATCAGGATCTTCGGCTTGCGGCCGGTGCGCTTGGTGAAGGCCTCGGCGGCGGCCTTGGCCTGGGCGACCTTGTCGTCATTGCCCGCCGCGGTTGCGTAGACACCGGTCACAGCCTTGATCTTCGCGGTATGGCGATCAAAGGCGCGCTCCATGGCGTCGGAAATCTCGCCCACCGTTGCCTTGGCCCGAGCGGCCGCAACGGAGAGTTCCAGCAGGTTTCCTTCGCCGCTGTCGGCGGCCTTGGCGAGCGCATCCAGCCGGTTCTCCACCTCGCCGCGATCGCGTTCCTTGCGGAGCTTTTCCAGCTTCTCGATCTGCTGTTTGCGTACGAGGTAATTGTCGACCTTGAGAACGGGCACGTCCTCTTCCTCGTCGAGACGGAATTTGTTCACCCCGGTGATCGTCTGCTGGCCGCTGTCGATCATGGCCTGGGTCCGGGCGGCGGCTTCCTCGATGCGCAGTTTGGGAATGCCGGCGTCAATGGCCTTGGCCATGCCGCCCAGCTCATCGACTTCGGCGATATGTTCCAGGGCCTTGGCTGCCAGGTCGTGCGTCAGTCGTTCGACATAGTGGCTGCCGCCCCACGGATCCGCGCAATCGCAAAGATGCGCTTCGGTCTGCAGCAGGAGCTGGGTGTTCCGGGCGATGCGGGCAGAGAAATCCGTCGGCAGGGCCAGGGCTTCGTCCAGCGAATTCGTGTGCAGGGACTGGGTATGACCGTCGACCGCGGCAATCGCCTCCAGCGCGGTACGGCCGACATTGTTGAACACGTCCTGGGCGGTCAGTGACCAGCCGGAAGTCTGGCAATGCGTGCGCAGGCAGATCGACTTGTCGCTCTTGGGCGAGAAGCGTTCCCGCACGAGTTTTGCCCACAGGAGGCGCGCGGCGCGCAGTTTGGCGATCTCCATGAAGACATTCATGCCGATGCCGAAGAAGAAGCTCAGGCGCGGTGCAAAGGCGTCGACATCCAGCCCTGCCTTCACACCGGTATCGATGTATTCCAGCCCGTCGGCGATGGTGTAGGCGAGTTCGAGATCGGCCGGCGCACCGGCTTCCTGCATGTGATAGCCGGAGATCGAGATGGAATTGTATTTCGGCATGTTCTTCGACGTGTAGGCGAAGATGTCCGAAATGATCCGCATGGAAGGCGAGGGCGGATAGATATAGGTGTTCCGCACCATGAATTCCTTGAGGATGTCGTTCTGGATCGTGCCGGAGAGCTGTTCCGGTTTCACGCCCTGTTCCTCGGCGGCGACGATGTAGAGCGCCAGTACCGGCAGGACGGCACCGTTCATGGTCATCGAGACGCTCATCTGATCGAGCGGGATGCCATCAAAGAGCGTGCGCATGTCGTAGATCGAGTCGATCGCCACACCCGCCATGCCCACATCGCCGGAAACGCGCGGATGGTCGCTGTCATATCCACGATGGGTGGCGAGATCGAAAGCCACCGAGAGACCCTTCTGTCCAGCCGCGAGATTGCGGCGGTAGAAGGCGTTGGAATCCTCGGCCGTGGAGAAACCGGCATACTGGCGCACCGTCCAGGGACGTTGGCCGTACATGGTCGGATAGGGACCGCGTACAAAGGGCGCAGCTCCGGGAACAGACGCAAGAAAATCAATCCCTTCGCTGTCATCCGAGCGATATTGCGACCGGATGGGAATACCTTCGGCCGGGGTCCAGACGCGGTCGCCGTTGGAGGGGGTTACCGGGGCCGGGCCGAGATCGATGGAGGTGAAGTCGGGATGCTGGCTCATTGGGCGGCCTCCTCGAAACGGGCTGCCAGATTGACCGCACACAGCGGGCCCTCTTCAGCGTCCGGCCAGGTATCGGCAGTGTCGACGGGTTTCGGCGCGCTGTCCGGAAACTTTGTGACGCCCAGGATGACGGACTTGCCGTCCGCGATCGCCTTGAAGCGGGCATCGCGGGCTGTGGCGACCTGGTCACCCAGCCAGCCGTCGGCGATGACACGATGCAGCCCTCCACGCGCCTCGATATCCTGGAAAATCGTCCAGGAGGCCTGCGCGAGATCTTCGCACAGATGGGCGTGCAGATAACTGCCGGAAGCCGGGTCCGAGACCTTGCCCATATGGCTTTCCTCGGCCAGCAGGATGTGGAGATTGCGCGCGACGCGGCGACCGAAACCGGTCGGGCGGCCGATCGCATCGGTCAGGGGACGGATCGTAACGGCATCCGCGCCACCCGCGGCAGCGGCGAAGCCGGCACAGGCATTGCGGATCAGATTCGTCCAGGGATCCTTCGCGCTGAGCATGCGGCCGGACGTACGGGCCTGGATGCTGGCGCGTTGTGCCTTGACGCCTGCGCCATAGCTTGCAGCGATACGGGTCCAGATCCGGCGTGCGGCCCGCAGTTTCGCGATGCTCAGATGAATATCGGTATCGGCAGCGAGACGGATCTCGATCATGCCTAGCGCCTCATCGCAGCCGATACCCGCATCCATGAGGACGCGCATATAGGCTGCGCCCGCGGCAACCATGACGGCCAGTTCCTGGGCCTCGGTGCCGCCGGCCTCGTGTACGAACGCCGCGTCACAGCGCACGACTTTCAAATGCGGGAAGGCGGCGCCGGCCAGTTGAGCGATATCCGCCAGCCGTTCCACGGCCTGGCCGTCGAGCTCAGTCGCTGCACAGGCCGCCGACTCGATCGGGCTGAGTCCAAGTCCGCCACGCACCGCCTCGCCATCAAGGCGCCGGCGTGCGAACAGCGTCAGCAGGCTGTCGGCCAGGTGGGATTGTTGTGAGATCGCATCCAGATGGACTGGGGCAAGGGACATGTCGACGCCCTTCAGACAGGCGTCCAGATCGTCGAGATCATCCAGCTTCACGCCGAAACGGCCGGTCGGGTCCAGGCGCAGCTCAAGCTCGGACACTCCGCCCATGAGATCTGCCAGGGCAGCGTCATTGGCCGCTGCCGGATCGGCTTCCACGAGCGTCTGGCGCATGCCCCAGGGCAGGTAGAGATCGCGCTCCTGACCGTCCACGGCGCCGCTGCCCTCCGGCCGGTCGCAGAAGACCGGGCCGCGCGAGATACCGTCTTCGGTGGACCGGTTCAGGGTCTCGTCGAAATCGGCGCCGCGCAGGGCCTTCTCCGCGAGGACACGCCAGTCCTCGTCGGTCTTGGCCGGGAAATCCCCGGCGAGGGCGTGGATAGTGTCGGTCATGGGGCGGGTCCAGGATTGCTGTCCGGGTGTTTGGCCGGAGAAAAGGCGCGCATGCGTCGTGCGTCAAGTCCGGATCTGAGCATGGATATCCGGCCAGCCTGTCCGACAGCGGCAATTCTCGCCCAGACTCTCCCGTCTGATTTGGAGGAATTCATGGACGTCAGCACGCAAACGAGCCCCAAACTGGACCTGCCCCTGGTCATGCCCGACCAGGCCCAGAAACATGTTACCGTCAATGAGAGCCTCTTGCGGCTGGACGCGCTGGTTCAGCTCACGGTCCGGAGTCGAAGCGTGTCAAGCCAGCCAGCTGCGCCGGACGATGGCGATGTCTGGATTTTGCCCGGACCTGCGACGGGCGAAGCCTGGGTTCATCTGCCCGAAGGCAGTCTTGCGGTCTGGCGGGACGGGTTATGGTCATCCATCACTCCGGAGGAGGGCTGGCGTGCCTGGTGCCGCGACGAGGCCCTGATGATTCACTTCACGAATGGACATTGGCGGGCCGCAGCCTCCGACCGGATCCTCGCGCAGGGCGAAGCCGGGGCGTCGGTGCGGGCTATCGTGATCGAACACATCGAGACAGGACTGTCGGGCACTGAGGTCGTGACGGCCGCGGTCATTCCCGCTCGCAGTGTCGTGTTCTGCGTCAGCGTGCGCACGCTGAACAGTATCAGCGGTGCACAAAGCTTCGATTGCGGCATAGCCGGCGAGAGGTCGAAATTCGGAGGTTCACTGGGCTGCGCTGCCGGTGCGAGCAATCTCGGTGTGATCGGGCCCACAGCCTTCTATGCGGACACGCCGGTCAGGCTGCATGCCAATGGCGGGGCGTTTGCCGGCGGTCGTGTCGGGCTGGCGATTCATGCCTGGACGGCAGAGGCCATTCCCCCGGACGTGTCCTAGGCCCGGCCGCGCAATTCCCGCACCAGGCCGGCCATCACGTCATTGAGCGCCAATTGCACAGTCTCGGTCATGCCATGCCCGTTGACCGGAACCATGGTCAGCTCGGCATGCGGACAGGCGTTTGCGAGCCTCACTGCGCTCTCTGCCGGACAGACCATGTCATAGCGGCTGTGAAGGATGCGCATCGGCGTATTGGCAAGCTGGCGCGCGTGATCGATGAGCTGATTTTCGTCCAGGAAACAGTCATTGAGGAAATAATGGGCCTCGATCATCGAATGGGCCGCCACGAACGCCGCGCCGCGGTCGGCCAGTCCCTTGCGCACATCCTCGGGTGAGTGTTCCAGGTAGGAGAAACGGTCCTCGAATTCGGTCCAGCGATAGAGGGTCGATTTGCGCAATTCGCCGAGGCTGGCCTTCGGATCCGAAAGGCGATTGAGGGCCACGAAACGGTCGGCCTGTTCGCGCTGCATGTCCTCGAAACACCATTGCATGATGCTGCGCGGGGTCTTGCGATGGCGTTCCGGTACCGGGGCGATGAAATCCTCCCAGGCTTCCGGGAAGAAACGCGCGACGCCGTCCGGGCTGTGCCACCAGTCGAGTTCGCGCCGCGTGGCCAGGAAAACCGCCTCGACCACGACGGCCAGGGCACGTTCCGGAAAGGCTTCCGCATAGGCAAGGGCGAGCGTTGAACCCCAGGACGGGCCGAACACGATCCAGGCATCGATCTCCAGCTTCTGCCGCAGCGCCTCGATATCGTCGATCAGGTGGGCGGTTGTGTTGCCCGCGAGCGAAAGATGGGGGCTCGACCGGCCGGCACCACGCTGGTCGAACAGTGTCATGTTGAACAGGGCCGGATCGAACATGCGACGATATTTCGGCGCACAACCTGAACCGGGGCCGCCATGCAGGAAGAGCAGGGGCAGGCCCTCCTCGTTGCCGCATTGTTCCCAGTAGAGGACATGCCCGTCCGAGACGGTCATGTCGCCTGCGCGCCGGGCGCTGGTTTCGGGATGGAAATGCGTCATGCCTGACCCGATGCAAATGCCTGGAGATCAGCCTAGCGGGCCGGTCGATTCAGGCAATGAGTATTCTATCTCGCGCCTGCAGCCTGGGCCGACAGGGCCAGACGGCTCTGGGTTTCCAGCCCCGCGAGATCGAGCTCGTCTCGCTGGTCGTGCCGATTGCCGCCATAGAGCGTGGTCGTGTGCCAGGCACAGATGGTCTCGCCGTCAGCGCTGGTTTTCAGCAGGGCCTCGACTTCGTGCACCAGCACATCCGGTCCTTCGGCAATCGGCGTGTAGACCGGGATGACCGGAGCGCCGGACAGGCCGGTTTCGACCCGGTTCCTGGCATCGTCCAGGTCAAGCGGGCAGGCCTGGAGCGCATCATACGCATCGGTGAGATTGATCACGGCGTAAAGCAATTCGGGACGCAGGCCGGCAGCCTCGGCCTGAGGCGTGGCGATCCAGCCCGCATCGCGCATTGCCGGCAGGGCCTGTACCACGCCCGTTGCCAGGACGGCGGCCGTTATGAGCGCGCCGAGAGCGCGGCCCGTATCCGAAGTCATCTATCCCCCCTCGGGATGCCGCGATGCGGCTTCTTCCCGGGAATCTATACAGACGCCAATTCGGGGTCCAGCATGCTTGTCGGGATGGCTGCAGTCGCCTAGCGCAAAACACCGCGATGACGCAGGCGCAGGGTTCCCGCGACCATGAGAATGGCCGCAATATTGAAGATCATGTCGCGTACGCCGATGGCGCCCCAGTCGAGTTCGGTGCTCAGATGGGCGATGACTGGATCCGCGGCATTGATCACCCAGAAGGCGATGTCCACACCGGCGGCAAAGATC
The DNA here is from genome assembly GCA_965228215.1 of uncultured Maricaulis sp. GTDB lineage: Bacteria > Pseudomonadota > Alphaproteobacteria > Caulobacterales > Maricaulaceae > Maricaulis. The sequence goes on from OZ245800.1 coordinate 2,434,613, forward strand.
GCGCTGAACACGGCCAGTCGGCGACGTAACCAGACCAGAATTCCGGTCGCCAGATAGGCCAGCGTGTAGATGATCGAGGCGACAAAGGGCAGTACCGGAACAGCCGCCATCTGCCGCAATGTCTCGGCATCGAAGCCCAGTCCGGACTCCAATCCCGATTGCGCCGCGAAAACGACGATGATGAGCCAGCCGGTATAGCAGGCGCGGCCACCGGCCAGCAGTATGACGATCCAGCGCAACATGGGCCCAGTCCGTGACAATCATCTGCGAACGCAATGCTGCTCCTGCCCTGCGGGGCATGTCAAAACTGGAATTATGCAGGCAAGGGCGTGGGAATCGCGCGTGGGCCTAGTTCAGATATTCGTCGCGGATCAGCAGGAAGAGCAGGATCAATCCCCCGGCTTCGGCTGCCATGGTCAGCATGCTGGCGAGGCTTGTTCCGGCCGAAGACAGGAAGATCCAGTCGATGCGTTCCATCAGCGTGCCGATGGCAAAGGCGAATACGGTCAGCCAGGACCGGCGCAGCATCAAGAAGACAGCCATGACGAAGCTGAGAGTTGCGGTCCGGTAGATCATGTCCTGCCAGTCCGGAATGGTGCGGGCCCATTCGAGAATCTCGTTCTCGACACCCGGAAGGACGGGAAGGCCGTGCTTCGCGGCGAGCGAGATCGAGGTCCAATAGCAGAGCCAGGCGGCCAGGCCCAGAATGAGCGCAAACGCCAGCCAGTACTTGATTGAATAGGACTTCAAAGTCGCAACCATGCCCAAACTATAGAGGGCAAACATTAATTTGAGGTGCAGGGGAGGAAGTGGTGCCGCAGGGGAGAGTTGAACTCCCGACCTCACCCTTACCAAGGGTGCGCTCTACCACTGAGCTACTGCGGCCGATGCATCGCGACTTCGCGATCGGAAGCCGGGCGTATAATACATGGTCGCCCATCCGCCAAGAGCGTCTTGACGTGACGAGCTGCGTTCGACATGAGCAATTGCATGAGCACGAGACCCGAACAGCCGCGGCAGGGCGGCCGCAAAGCAAAGCCGGACAGCAAGGAAGACCGTCTGGCCGACGCGTTGCGCGCCAATCTGCGCCGCCGCAAGGCGCCGCGCAAAACCGAGACGGACGACGCGCCGGCCACGGAAAAACCGCAGGACGAGTCGTAATCGCGCCGGATTTGGCGCAAACACTGCCCGGCGATTCAGTTCAGTCGCGGGTTTGAGGAGTAGGCATGGATTCCATCGTCATCCAGGGCGGGCATCGTCTTGAAGGCCAGATTTCGATCAGCGGCGCCAAGAATTCGGCGCTGAAACTCATGGCGGCTGCCCTGCTGACCGATGAGCCGCTGATCCTGACGCACATGCCGCGCCTTCGCGATTCTCGCTTCATGGCGCATCTTCTGGCGCGTCTCGGTGTGACGGTGGAAGAGGGGCCCGGCGCCCGCATGACCCTGCATGCCGGCCAGATCACCGATACGTTCGCGCCCTATGACCTCGTCCGGAAAATGCGCGCGACCTTCAATGTCCTCGGTCCGCTTGTGGCTAGGGAAGGCAAGGCAAGGGTCTCCCTGCCGGGCGGTTGCGCCATCGGTGCACGTCCAGTCGATCTGCACCTCCGTGCGCTCGAGGCGCTCGGTGCAGAAATCGAGCTCTCGGAAGGTTATGTCGAGGCGACCGCGCCGAAAGGTGGCCTGGTCGGCGGCGAGATCGATCTTCCCTTCGCGTCTGTCGGGGCGACGGAACACGCCATGCTGGCGGCCTCGCTGGCCCGGGGCGAGACTATTATCGAGAACGCGGCACGCGAGCCGGAACTCGGCGATCTGGCCGATTGCCTGACGGCGATGGGTGCCGAGGTCGAAGGTGCCGGAACATCCACTATCCGGATCCAGGGCCGCGAACGTTTGCGCGGTATCACTCACGCCGTTGTTGCCGACCGTATCGAGACAGGCACCTACGCTATCGCCGTCGCGGCGACCGGTGGTGATGTTGTACTGAATGGCGCACGCTGGGAGCACAACAAGGCGCTCTGGTCCGCGATGAGCGAGGCCGGCGTGACGGTGGAACCCGCCGATGAAGGCGTCCGGATTGCCCGCAATGGCGCGAAGCTGAAGGCGGTCGATATCGAGACCCAGCCCTATCCGGGCTTCCCGACGGACAGCCAGGCGCAATTCATGGCCCTGATGTCGCTGGCCGAGGGCACGTCGGTGATCCGCGAGACGATTTTCGAGAACCGCTTCATGCACGCGCCGGAACTAGCACGTCTTGGTGCTGATATCACCGTGCATGGCAATGAAGCGGTTGTGCGCGGCGTTGAACGGCTTCGCGGCGCGCCGGTCATGGCGACGGATCTGCGCGCTTCGGTCAGCCTGGTCATCGCAGGCCTTGCCGCGGAGGGGGAAACCGTGGTCAACCGGGTCTATCATCTCGATCGAGGATTCGAGCGTCTGGAAGCCAAACTGGCCGGATGCGGAGCCCAGATCGAACGACGCTCGGAATAATTGCCAGGAGACACCGGATTGAGCCGGTCCTACACGCCCCTGCGATTGGCCGCCCTGGACGCCCCGGACCTGGAGCCGGTTTCCGCCGCCCTGCAGGACGCCGTGGCGCAATTGGGTGATTTCGAATTCGCTGCGAAGAAACGCTGTTTCACGATGGCGTTCAACCGCTTCTGCTGGGAAGTCGACGGCCGGGCCCAGCGGGTACGGACGGGTGTTCAGGTGGGCGCGGTATCCGCGGCGCGGTCGCAGAATATCCGACAGGGCGCCGAAGACGCAGTCGTGAACCTGTTGTCGATGGGATTCGAACCGTCGGAAGATGGTGCGGGTGAAATCGTGCTGGTCTTTTCCGGTGGCGGAGAATTGCGGCTTGCCGTGGAATGCATCGATGTCGTGCTGGTGGATCTCAACCGGCCCTGGCCGGCCAGCTCCCGGCCCGAACATGGCGATATTGCCGCTGACACGGCCGAGGAGGGGTGAGCATGGCGGACCGTATCATTCGCATTGACCTGGATGCGCCGAGCATGGGTCCTGGCGATGTGAACGCCGAGCATGAGCGCCGGGTCGCGATTGCCGACCTGCTTGAAACCAACAGTTTCCGCCCCCAGGGCGACCAGACCGGTCCCTTCGCGCTGCGCCTGGCCATCGAGGATGATCGCCTCGTCTTCGATGTGCGGCAGGAGGATGAGAGCCCGGTTCATGCCTTCGTGTTCGCGCTGGGCCCGCTGCGCCGGATCATCAAGGATTATTTCCTGATCTGCGAGAGCTATTACGAGGCTGTCCGTGATGCCCCGCTGGCCCAGATCGAGGCGATCGATATGGGCCGCCGCGGTGTGCACAATGAGGGCTCGACCCTGCTGCGCGAGCGCCTTTCCGGCAAGATCGAGGTCGATTTCGACACGTCGCGCCGCCTGTTCACGCTGATCTGTGCCCTGCACAGGCGAGCCACGACATGAGCACGCCCTCCGTCCTCTTCGTTTGCGGCCGCAATGCGATCCGTTCCCCCATGGGGGAGGCCCTTTGGCGCCTGCGTTTCGGAGACCAGGCCCAGGCCCGATCCTGCGGTGTTATACCCGCGGCCTTCGTGGATCCATTCATGGTCAGTGTGATGCTGGAACTGGAACAGGATCTCGAGGACTTCAATCCGATCGCGCTGGCCGGTGTCGGCGAGCCGCCGGCCCAGCTGGTCGTTTCACTGTCGACCGCCGCCGACCGGACCGCGATGCAATATGCCGACGAGACCGGAGCCGAATTCCAGGCCTGGCCGATCCCCGATCCCAGCGAGACCGGCGGCAATCGCGATCAGCGTCTCGAGGCGTATCGCGAAACCCGCAATGCCATCGCCGAACGCATCGCGAACTGGGAAAACAGCCGAAAAAGCGCATGAACACTCGACTTGTGTCGGGTCTAGCGACTATATAGCCGCCGACAGCGTGAAGACTCACCTGTGCGAGTCTGCTTTTACCCATAACTCACTGATGAGGAGCCGCATGGCGAAAGAAGAGTTATTGGAGTTTCCGGGAGAGGTGACGGAATTGCTTCCGAACGCCACGTTCCGCGTGAAGCTTGAGAACGACCACGAGATCATTGCCCACACGGCGGGCAAGATGCGCAAGAACCGTATCCGCGTTCTGGCGGGCGACAAGGTGCTGGTCGAGATGACGCCGTATGATCTGACCAAGGGCCGGATCACATACCGCTTCAAGTAAGCCGGCCGGGCGTGGCCGAACGATCTGGAGCCCGAATTGGCTGATCCGACACCGCCGCGCCTCGTCCTGGCCAGCGCGTCTGCGCGCAGGCTGGACCTTCTGACCGGCGCGGGCCTGCGCCCGGACGCGGTGGAACCCACCCATATCGACGAGAGTGAGATTCCCGGCGAATTGCCCGGACCGCTGGCCCTGCGTCTTGCGCAGGAAAAGGCGGCGGCAAGTCCGTTCACCGGGGATTTCGTGATTGCGGCTGACACGGTCGTCGGCGTTGGCCGGCGCATCCTGCCCAAGGCCGAGACCGCACGACAGGCTGAGGACTGCCTGCGCCTTCTCTCGGGCCGCAATCATCGTGTGTTCTCCGGTGTGGCCGTGCGGGCCCCGGACGGTCAGCTGACCGCGAAACTCTCCGAGACGCGGATCAAGTTCAAACGGCTCGGCGAGACCGAGATTGCCGACTATCTCGCGTCCGGTGAATGGCAGGGCAAGGCGGGTGGTTACGGCATCCAGGGCCTGGCCGGGAAATTCGTGATCAATCTGATTGGTTCCTATTCCGGCGTTGTGGGCCTGCCGCTCTATGAGACGGAATGTCTCCTGACCGGTTTGGGATACCGGGCCGGCGCGACCGGCGAGGAGGGCTCGTGAGCCAGCGCATCCTGATCGAGGAAAATATCGGCGAGACGCGGGCTGCCGTGGTCGATAATGGCCGCCTGGTCGAACTGCATGTCGATCGTTGGAGCGAGGCTGGAGCCCGTGCCATCGAGGGCGAGGTCTATCGCGGCCGCGTGCGTCGCATTGAGCCGGCACTGAACGCAGCGTTTGTTGATCTCGGCGTCGGCGAGGACGGTTTCCTGCCCTTCGGCAAGGCCGGCCGTCCCAAGGGATTTCACGAGGGCGCGGCCATCGGCGTGCGCATCTCGCGTGAGGCCCACGCGGACAAGGGCCCCAATCTGACGCGTTGCGATGTCGAGGACGGAGACGCGCCGGACTGTATCGAACCGGCGCCCATCCTCGCCCAGCGCCTGGCGCGCCTGCATGGCGATGCGGAAGTGGTCTGGGCCGACGAGGCCGATTTCGACATGGAGGCCGCCTTTGAGGAAGCGCTGGACCCCGCCGTGCCGGTTCCGGGTGGCGGATCGCTCTACATCGAACCGACGCGTGCGCTGACCGCAATCGATGTCGATGCGGACGGCCGCAAGGGGCAGGGCAATGCGGCCAAGCTTGCTCAGCAGCTCAATGTCTCCGCGGCCAAGGAAGCCGCGCGTCAGGTCCGCCTGCGTGGCCTCGGCGGCATTATCGCCATCGATTTCGTGAACATGCGGGCCCAGCCGGACCGCAAATCCGTGGAACAGGCCCTGCGTGGCGGTTTCCGGCGTGATCGTGCCAAGGTGGATGTCGCTCCGCTCTCCCAGTTCTGCGTCGCGGAACTGGCCCGTCAGCGCCGCAGCCGCTCGCTGGCCGAGATCCGGTGCGATGCCGATGGCCGGCTCAGCGTCGAGACCTGCGCGCTTGCCGCCCTGCGCCGCCTGGAAGGCGAGGCCCGTCACGCCCGCAGCCGTCCGCTTGTGCTGACCGTCTCGCCCGAGGTGCACGGCTGGCTTGAGGCAGATGAAATTGGCTGGCGCGAGGCCCTGACCGACCGGATCGGTCCGCGGTTCTCGACGGCAGAATCGGCAGACCTCGCTCGCGACCAGTACCAGGTGAAGGCACAATGACGACTTCCGGACCCAAATGCCCGATGTGCGAAAACACGGCACAGACCGCGTTCCGGCCCTTCTGTTCGAAGCGCTGCGCTGATCTCGATCTCGGCAAATGGTTCACCGGCTCCTACGCCATTCCCGGCGAGCCCGCCGACCAGGCGGAGGAGAATCCGCCGACCGAGGAAGATCTGTAGCCGCGATCTGCGAAATCCCCGGAAGCAGCTGAACAAGGGGCGTAGACAGGCGGTTAGCTGCGCCCTATAACCGCCGCTCTTCCGCGCGGCCCCGCCGTGCCGGAGCCCGGTGCCCGGGTAGCTCAGTTGGTAGAGCAGCGGATTGAAAATCCGCGTGTCGGTGGTTCGAATCCGCCCCCGGGCACCATTCTTTCTCCTCTTGCATTCCTCATATTCGGCGCTCTAGCATTCCGGTGCGTCCGCTCGTGATTGTTCATTCTCCCGGTTGGGGCCGGGCGGCGTGACAGGGACAGGGTTCTTCGATGACACAATTGAAAACGGCCGCTCCCGCGACCACGGGACCGATGAGCGCCTCAAGACCGATGGCCTATGACAAGGTTGTCTTTTTTGATGATTTCGGCAGCGGCGAGCTGGATCGGTCGCTGTGGAATGTCGAGGGGCCGGAATTCTGGGTGAACCGGGAAGTCCAGGCCTATGTCGACTCGCCCGAGACGTTGCGCATCCTGCCCGAAGGCGCTGTGGAGGGGGCGAGCGGTCGCGTTCTCGAATTGCGGGCAATCCCGCAACCCGGTTTCCAAACGCCGGACGGCCGTACTGCCGATTTCCTGTCTGGCCGTATCGACACCCGCGACAAGTTTGACTTCACCCACGGTCGCGCAGCCGCTCGCATCCGCATGCCGGCCCTGACCGGTATCTGGCCAGCCTTCTGGCTGCTCGGGAATGGCGGCTGGCCGGAGACCGGCGAGATCGACATCATGGAATATGTCGGCGAACCGGACTGGAGCGGCGTTGCGCTGCACGGGCCGGGTTATTCCGGCGATACGCCGCTGCAGAACAAGTATTTCTTCCCGGACGGCAGCGATGTCACCGACTGGCACGTCTATGCCGTCGAATGGGAAAGCGACCGGCTTCTCTTCACCATCGATGATCGCGTCATCTATCGCGTAACCCGTCCGATGGTGGATCTCTACGGAGAGTGGAAATTCGATACGCCGAAATTCCTCATCCTGAACCTGGCGCTGGGCGGGGAGTATCCGTTCAAGACGAACGGAATCCGGACGCCCTATTACGGAATGCCCCAGGAGACGGCCGACCATATTGCCCGTGCCGGCGCTTCCATCCAGATCGACTGGGTCAGCGTTACCCGCAAAAGCGACATCGTCGGGTAAGGCCGCAGCCCATAGCCGGTTCCGATCGGGAGAATCGCGTTTTGCGGTTCGCAGATACGTCACTTCCGAAACAGATCTGAGTGCGAGCTTGGCCGGGCCGGGCGCATAAACTATGCGCCGGGTCCGGCTGAGATGACGCTTTCCCATTGATTTTTATGGAGCGGAGACGCGCGGGCGGGGGGCGGGCAGCAAATCCCGAGGCGCAATCATAAAAGTGTCACTGAAATATAGGATACCGCCGTCCGTCTTTTCGCGAATTTGCGGAATTCCAAAACAGGACTGACCATGTTTAGAGCGCCTCTTCTCCGTTTCGCCGCCCCGCTCGTCTTGGCCGCGGCCGTCACCGGAACCAGTCATGCAGACGACTGGGACTTCTCCATGTCTCCGGGCCCGCGCTGGGATGATTCCCAGACCGACGCCTATTTCAAACTGCGCGGTCGCGTGATGATCGACCTCGCGGACATTGACTGGTCCAGCCCGTTCTCGGCTGCACCAAGCGACAACAGCGAGTTCCGCACCGCCCGCCTCGGCATCGAGGGCCGGTTTGACAATGTCAAATACGTCGCCGAGTTCGATTTCGCCGGTGACAATGTCTCCGCGAAGGACGTCAACCTGACGATCTCCGAAGACGGCGCCTTCATCCGCCTCGGCCAGTTCAAGACCATGAACTCGCTGGAAGAGCAGACGTCCGGCCGTCATACCAGCTTCATGGAACGCGGCATGTTCACCGATCTGTTCGGTCTGGATCGCCGCGTTGGCGCAGCCTTCGGCTGGAACAATGATAATTTCACCGTCAGCGCCGGCATTTTCGGCGCACCGCTCGACAACAACTTCCGCTTTGCCGAGGCCAATGACTCCTCTGCGATCGCGGCCCGCGTGACCTGGTCGACCACGACGGCGAACGACACGATCTACCATCTCGGTGCTTCGTTCCGGGAGATGGATTATGACGGCGGCGTGCGCCTGCGTGCCCGTCCCAACGCCCACCTGTCCAATCGTTTCGCTGCTGCCGACTACCGCACGGGTCGTCCGCTCGGTGAGGCTGACAGCTCGCGCTTCTGGGGTTTCGAGGCCGCCATGGTCTCCGGCTCCTTCCACGCGCACGGTGAGTACGCAACGATGAGCCTCGATGGTCCGACGGGCGGTCCGGAATTCTCCGGCGGTTTCGTCCAGGCCGGCTATTTCCTGACGGGCGAGACGCGCCGCTATCGCGCCTCTTCCGGCAAGTTCGACCGCACCTCGATCCGCCAGCCGGTCGAGAATGGCGGGCAGGGCGCCTGGGAAGTGGCGATCCGCTATGATTTCGCCGACATGGGCGATGCGGGTCTTGGCGATTTCACCACGACCACGCTCGGTCTGAACTGGTATCCGTCCAAATATTTCCGCACCTCGTTCAACTGGGTGGACGGCGAGCATGACGGTCCTGGCTACACCGAGACCGGCGATGCCCTTCAGCTGCGCATGCAGTTCGACTTCTGATGTGCCAGACGGAGTGGCCGGATGACCGTGTCGGTGTCCGGCCACACTGCTGAAACGGGTGCCGATCTGTCGTCAAACTGTCACCGAGGCGATTTATCGATGCACCCAGCCAAACGAGATTGAGAGATTCGCTCCCGGGACACATGAACTAGGCGGGAGTTGATTGGAGCGCACACATCCGGACCGTTCAGGCAGGGGGACTGCCAGCCACGATCCGAGTTCCAGAAACCTGACTTCAAAGAGGCATCGAGCCATGAAACTGAGTTATCAAATCGCCGCTGCGGCAGCCGCCATGCTGGTCGCGTCTTCGGCCTCCGCGCAGAGCCGTGACCAGATCCGCATCGTCGGTTCCTCGACGGTCTTTCCCTTCTCCACGGCAGTGGCCGAATCCTTCGGCGCAAAGACCGAATACGCCACGCCGGTGGTCGAATCGACCGGTTCCGGCGGCGGTCTCCGCCTGTTTGTTCGGGCATCGGCGCGACCTTCCCGGATATTGCCAATGCATCCCGCCGCATGAAGGCGTCGGAGTTCGAGAACTGCCAGAACAATGGCGTTCGCGACATCACCGAAGTCCGCATCGGTTTCGACGGCATCGTCGTGGGTGCTGCCGACAATGGCGGTGACCCGGTCGAGCTGACCCTGACCCAGCTCTGGCTGGCCCTGGCCTCCGAGGTTCCGGCCGACGAGACCTGCTCGAGCTTTGTCGCCAACCCGTATGAGCGCTGGTCGGACATCGACGCAACGCTTCCGGACCAGCGTATCGAGGTCTTTGGCCCGCCGCCGACCTCGGGTACGCGTGACGCATTCGTCGAGCTCGCCATGCAGGGCGGTGCCCGCGGACTGGCGTGCATGGACACGCTGCGTGACGAGGACGAGGACCGTTTCGAAGGTATCGCCAGCCGTATCCGCGAGGACGGCATGTGGATCGATGCCGGCGAGAATGACAACGCCATCGTCCAGACGCTCGTCAACACGCCGACCGCTTTCGGTGTCTTCGGCTATTCCTTCCTCGACCAGAATTCCGACCGCCTGGTCGGTGCCGTCATCGACGGTGTCTCCCCGGAATTCGACGCGATTGCCGACGGATCCTACCCGGTCGCCCGCTCGCTCTTCTTCTACGTGAAGAACCAGCATGCCGACCTGGTCCCGGGTCTCGCCGACTACGTCGCCGAGTTCACGTCCGAGGATGCCTGGGGCGAATTCGGCTATCTCTCCGATCGCGGCCTGATCCCGCTCTCGGACGATGAACGCACCGAGGTCGGAAATGCGGCACGCACGCTGACCGCCATGACCGGAATTCCCGAGTAAAAACAGATCGAAGGGGCCCGACCCTCCCGGGCCCCTTCGTTCATTGCCTGACGTGGGCATAATACAGTGGTTGACGACTGGCGACCCCTCGATTATCCGGCGCTCGTTTGGGGAATTTGCCGCGCGGCGGCTGAACGGTAGCGATGTCGATTGAAGCCTTGATCCCGTTGAGCTTGCTGGTGGCCGTTGCGGCCGGATTCTATGCAGGCCGCTCACGAGCTTACCGCAGCGTCGACGGCGCCGTCTGGAAGCTGCATTCCCTTCCTGGATATTACGGCTGGTTCGTCGCGGTCTGGACCGGACTTCCCGCGCTTCTCCTGCTTCTCTTCTTCGGTGCGTTCGGCGATATGGCCGTCAATCGCATGGCCGAGGACCAACTGCGCCGCGATGCTGCCGAACTCACCGCGCGCGTAGAGACCGCAATCATTGCGGATACCGAATACCAGGCCCTGCTCGCCGCGGCTGACCAGCAGCGCGCGCGCATCACCGATCTCGACGATTCGATCAAAACCCTGCGCGATGCGCGGGGCGAGGCGCGCGACCCGGAACAGCTGGAACACCTCCGCGAGGAACGCGGCGAGGCCGCCAATACGCTGCGCGCCACGCAATCCGCTGCCGAGGAACGGCGCGAGGCGACTGCAGATGCGGCCGTGAGCGAGGACATGCTGGCAGCATCCTCGCCGACCGCACGCGCAGGCTACGCCCTCTACCGGGGGGGCGAGAATGCCCGCAATCTCTTCATCGGCGATGCGCGCCGGATTGCGGCCGGTGATCTCGCCAGCCGGGATACCGCGGAATTGCGCACCACGGGCGAGCTGATTTCCGGTCTCGACCGGAATGTCCACAACATCGTCAGGATCACTGCGGTTCTGCTCGCGATTGCCGGTTTCCTGCTCTCGCGGGCCCAGATCACGCCGACCTTCCGCGCGCGGAACAATGTCGAACGCCTGATTGCGACCGTACTGCTCCTGTCCTCGGTCATCGCCATCCTGACGACCGTCGGCATCGTCGCCTCGCTCCTGTTTGAAAGCCTGCGCTTCTTCTCCGAGGTGTCGATCTGGGAATTCCTGTTCGGCCTGCAATGGAGCCCGCAGACGGCCATCCGTGCCGACCAGGTCGGCCAGTCGGGTGCTTTCGGTGCAGTGCCGCTGTTTGCCGGCACGGCGATGATCACGTTGATTGCGATGATCGTGGCGGTACCGATCGGCCTGTTCGCGGCCATCTATCTGTCTGAATACGCCACGCCGCGCTTCCGCCAGACGGTGAAGCCGATCCTTGAAATCCTCGCGGGTATCCCGACCGTGGTGTACGGCTTCTTCGCCCTGCTGACCGTCGGTCCGGCCATCCGCGGCCTGTTCAGCTTCATCGGTTTCGAAGACGTTGTGACCCAGAGCGCTCTGTCGGCCGGTCTGGTGATGGGCGTGATGATCATTCCCTTCATCTCCTCGCTGGCCGACGACGTGATCAATGCCGTACCGCAATCCCTGCGCGACGGTGCCTTTGCCATGGGTGCGACGCGCTCCGAGACGATCCGCCAGGTCGTGCTGCCGGCGGCACTGCCCGGCATTGTCGGCGCAGTCCTGCTGGCCGTCAGCCGCGCCATCGGCGAGACCATGATCGTGGTCATGGCGGCCGGGCAGGGCGCCAATCTCACGGCGAACCCGCTTGAATCCGTCACCACGATCACTGTCCAGATCGTGATGCTGCTCACCGGCGACCAGGAATTCGACAGCGCCAAGACGCTGTCGGCTTTCGCCCTGGGTCTCGTCCTCTTCGTGCTGACGCTGATCATGAACATGATCGCCCTGCGCGTGGTCCAGAAATACCGGGAAAAATATGACTGAGGCGCTTTCGCAGACATCCATCCGGGAAGCGGTCGAAACCCGTCTGGCCCAGCGCTATCGCTCGGAATTGCGCTTCCGTGCGGCGGGGCTGACGGCGATCGGTATCTCGATCCTCATTCTGCTGGTCCTGCTGGGTTCGATCGCCAATCAGGGCCTCTCGGCCTTCTGGGCCAACGAAGTCACGCTGGAAGTGGAACTGGATCCGGCGCTCGTGGATCCGCAGGGCGATGGGTCGGAAGCCTCGATCCGCGCCGGCTCCTATTCGCGTGTGCTCCAGAACGCCATGCGGGAGCAATTCCCGGAAGTGCGCAACCGGCGTGACCTGCGGCAGCTCTTCCAGCTCTACACGGCCCTGAATGCGCCCCGTCTGATGGAGGAAGTCCTCGCACGTCCGGCGCTGATCGGGACGACACACCGTTTCCGCATGCCCATCGCCGACGACATGGATCTCTATCTGAAGGGCCAGCTTGTCGACGAACGCGAGTTCGACGGTTCCGGCATACTCTCGATCTCCGAGGAAGGCCGCGGTTTTGCAGTGACCTCGCAGGACGGAGAGTTTGCCGCGCTGTTTGCCGAGATCCGCGACAGTCTTGTGCTCGAGGCCGTGGCGCTCGACGCCCGTGCCGCCGAGCTGGATCGCCAGTCCGGGGACCTGGCCCCTGAAGACCGCGACGCCAATGCCTCGCGCGCTGCGGAGATTCGCTCGCGGGCGGAAGCCATGCGGGCCGTCGCGGCAGGCGATGTCATCGAACTCGATGATGAAATGCCCAGCCTGTTTGTCGAGATCAATTGCGGTGCCTTCAAGCTGGGATCGCTCTCCAGCGATGGCCGCTCCGCCAGTGCCAGCCAGCTTGTAACCCCCACCGACCTCGCCTCAGGCGATAGCTGGACGCTCCTGGTCGTGGACACGCCGGAAGCCCGCCGCCGCAGCGCCGACAACCAGATCATCTGGACCCGGGCCCTGCGGGATCGCGGCGTGGTGCAGTCGCGCTTCAACACTTATCTCTTTACCAATGCCGACTCGCGCGAGCCCGAGCTCGCGGGTGTGAAGGGCGCACTCTACGGCTCCATCCTGACCATTCTGGTCACGATGCTGCTGTCGGTGCCGGTCGGCGTTTTTGCCGCGATCTATCTGGAAGAATTCGCGCCGAAGAACCGTTTCACCGACCTCATCGAGGTGAACATCAACAATCTGGCCGCCGTGCCGTCCATCGTCTTCGGCCTTCTGGGCCTGTCTGTCTTCATCAATCTGTTCGGCCTGCCGCGGTCTGCGCCGATCCTCGGTGGCCTGGTACTGTCGCTGATGACGCTCCCGACGATGATCATCGCGACGCGCGCGGCCCTTAAAGCCGTGCCGCCCTCGATCCGCGAAGCGGCGCTGGGTGTGGGCGCTTCGCAGACGCAGTCGGTCTTCCACCACGTTCTGCCGCTCGCGGCTCCGGGCATCCTGACCGGTTCGATCATCGGTCTGGCCCGTGCGCTCGGCGAGACCGCACCGCTCCTGATGATCGGCATGGTCGCCTTCATCGCCGATCCGCCGAGCCTCAGCCCGGAAGGCCTGATGGAGCCGGCTACAGTGATGCCGGTGCAGATCTTCCTCTGGTATGATGGCGCCGAACGCGCCTTCGAGGCCCGCACCGCGGCAGCCATCCTGGTCCTGCTGACCCTGATGATCGGCCTCAATGCGCTGGCGATCTATCTTCGCCGCCGATTTGAACGCCGCTGGTAGCCGGGGCTGACGTCCGCAACATGAACGCAAGCTGGGAAACTTCGTGACCAATTCCGATATCAAAGTATCCGTCCGCAATGTCGATGCGTTTTACGGCGACAAACAGGCCCTGTTCGACGTGTCGATCGATATTCCCGACCGGAGCGTGACGGCCTTCATCGGCCCGTCCGGCTGCGGCAAGTCGACTTTCCTGCGTTGCATCAACCGCATGAATGACACGATCGAGGGGGCCCGCGTCGAGGGTTCGCTGAAGATCGATGGCGAGGAAGTGCTTGACAAGAATGTGGACCCTGTGGTCCTGCGTGCCCGTGTCGGCATGGTTTTCCAGAAGCCGAATCCCTTCCCGAAATCGATCTACGACAATGTCGCCTACGGTCCGCGCATTCACGGCCTGGCCGAAAACAAGGCGGCTCTTGATGCCATCGTCGAGCAGAGCCTGCGCAAGGCAGGTCTGTGGGGCGAGGTCGCCGACCGCCTGTCCGATCCAGGCACGGGCCTGTCCGGCGGCCAGCAGCAGCGCCTGGTTATTGCCCGCGCCATTGCAGTCAATCCCGAGATCATCCTGATGGACGAACCCTGTTCGGCCCTCGACCCGATCGCGACTGCGAAGATCGAGGAATTGATCGATGAATTACGCGAGAATTTCTCGATCGTCATCGTGACCCACTCGATGCAGCAGGCGGCGCGTGTCTCCCAGCAAACGGCATTCTTCCACCTCGGTCACCTGATCGAGTTCGGATCCACCGACGAGATCTTCACGGCTCCCAAGGACCCGAAGACTCAGGACTACATCATGGGGCGTTTCGGATGAGCGAAGACCAGGCAAAACGCGCCGCGGCAACAGAAACGACGCACGACCATATCGTCAGCTCTTTCGACGACGACATCGTCGAGATCAAGAACCAGCTCAGCCGCATGGGTTCGGAAGTCGAACTGCAATTGATGGCGTGCATGGAGGCGATTGCCGAGCATCGCGCCCTGCCGCGAGAGACGATCAAGGCGCGTGAAAAGGACATCAATGCCCTGCATGATGATGTCGATCAGCGCGCCCTGCGCCTGTTCGCCCGCCGCCAGCCCATGGCCAAGGATCTGCGCGCCAATGTCGGCGCCATGAAAATGGCTGCGGAACTGGAACGCATGGGCGATCTGGCCAAGACGATCGGATACCGCTCTGCGGACCTGGCGGAATTTCCACCGCTGGACATCACCCCGCGGGTGAAAGCCCTGGCCGATGTGGTGGTTGCCCAGGTCCGGTCGGCGATGACCGCCTTCGATGACGGTGATGTCGGACTGGCCGTCGAGGCGTGGAAGGACGACGACAAGATCGACGATCTCTACACGGCGCTCGTCCGCGAGGTTCTCCTCGCCATGACCGAGAGCAATGAATCCGTCGATCCGGGTGTGCATGTCCTCTTCGTGGTGAAGAATCTCGAACGCATCGGTGACCACGTCACCAATCTTGCCGAGATCATCCACTTCACCGAAAGCGGCCAGCAGCTCGAGACGTCGATCTAGCGGTCGCGCAGCTCGCTTCGTAAAACACTGAACAGAACAAGACCGCTCGCCTGCGCCAGATTGGCGGGGAGGAGACGGTCATCCATGTTCAGCCTGGCGGCAGCCCTGGCGCTTCTATCGGTGCAGCTATCGGCGCAGGCCGGTGAGGCGAGCGCAGATCCAACACCCGCGCCCCTGCAGGCAGCGCTCGACCAGGCCGCGTATCCCGGTGCGGGCGGTACCTGGCATGTCCGTATCCATGTCCGGCACAATGGCCGCACCATGCTGGGGCGGTCGGACCGGGCTGAAGGTGCCGAGCCGGTCTGGCAGGTGACGTCGCCCGTCGCCGACCGTCTGGATGGCGACCAGCGCGAGATCTGGCGGGATCTGCAGGCGGATCGCGGCACGCTCTTCTTCGTGCCCGGAGCCCTGCCCATCGAAACGGCGTCCATCGAGGTGATCGAGGCGGGTGAGGGCCTGATCACCTACGGTTTCCGGCCGAGCCTTGAGGGTATGGCAGCCCGCGATGCCGGCTATCTGCCGCACCTGCTGGGCGAGATTACCGTGACCGAGACCCCGCCCATGGTGGTGCGCCTGCGTCTGTACGCGCCCGAACCCTTCCGGCCGGATCTTGTGCTCCGCATCACCCGGTTCGAACTCATCCAGGAATTCGGCCGTGTCGCCAACCAGCCCGCACCTGTGGCGATCCGCCTGGTCCAGAGGGTCGAGGGACGGGCATTGCTGCGTGAATTTGTCGATGATGTGCGCGTCAGTTTCGTCCATCAGGCGGACAAGCCGGACGAGGCGTCCGGCGAGAAGCTGGCGGGAGGTCGTCGTGGCTAGCCGTCGGCCGTCTCGCGCTCGCGGTCATGGATGAGGCGGATCGACCGCCGGTCCATCTCCTCGCGTTCGGGATATTCATGCAATGCCGTCGCCACGGCATGCATGACATAGTCGTCCCCGTGCCGGTCCGCCATCGAACGGATCAAATGCACAAAATTACGGTGTTCGACACTGCGTTCGGTGTCGTCCTGACGATTCGTACTCATGGCTTTTGACCAACTCCCCCGTAACCGTGCAGCAAGGCACGGCCATCCCCTTGGTTCTGATTGACCACAAGGGAGGCGCACACGTCAAAACCTCTCCCCAATAGATTGAATCTTGGGCGAGGGATCGCGTCTCGCTTTCAGCGCGCAACCAATGGGGCGGGCGTCCGGGCCTTGGCGCGCGTGGAGATGAATTCGATCTGCCCGGTAGTGTGGCACTTGGCGCAAGTGCGAGATTTGGCCCGGTTCCGCAATTCGGAGAGACGGCCATTTGTCGGCGGCACGATAACCGGCCAGACCAACTCCCAACCACATGATCTGCAATGATAAATGAAGACACTCACATTGCGGGTCGGCATAGCCATTTCCCCCGTCGCGGCTCGTTTTCACCGGATAGATAGCGCCGGAGACTGACCAAGCCGGTGCCGGGGCTCAACTAGTAATTTACTGGACGAGAGCGCTTGCCAAACCGGATCTCCCGCGGCGAGGATTCCGGTACGGACCATTCACCCGGAATGGTTTCAATAATTTAGTAGTTCGACGGGGTCGGCCTGCCCGGCTACCCTGATAGGGATGAATTGGGCGCATAAAATCCGGGAATTACGTTTCGTATCGCAGCTGAAACAGGAAGCACTCGCGGCCGAACTCGCCGTGAGCCAGGCCAGCGTGTCTCAGTGGGAACGCGGCGACGCCTTGCCCCCGCCCAGTGTTCAGACGAAATTGCGCAAGCTTTTCATGCGCATGCCCAGCGAGCGCTCGTTCCAGGCCGTTCTCGCCAGCGTGCTGCGCAGTCCGAATGTCTCCGCCATGCTGGGACGGATCGATGGCGAGGTGACGGTCGTCGCCCAGAGTCGAGTCAGCCGGGAGACCTGCTATTTCATTTCACCGCGCGATATCGGTCGCCCCCTGCACGGGCTGCTGGGCGAGAGTGTCGACCGGATGGTGGACCAGCTGGATGCGTCCGGCGTTTTCCTCGGCAAGGTGTGCACGGTGATCAATGCCTGCGAGGCAAGCCGGGACGGGGAGTCGCGGATTTTCCTGCTGACTCACACGCCATTCCACATCGAGGCTGATTCCTGGGTGTTGCGGACCGAGGCCCGTGTCCTGACCGGTGAGGAAGCGGATCGAAGCCGCAGCCTGATGACCGATCCGATCATCCACGACTGGGACAGTGACGGTCTGGAAGCGGATCCACGCGAGATCCTGCTGGGCCCGCTCGCACCCGACGCCATGACCGCCGGACAGGGATAAGTCGCGAACACCGTTCACCTTTCTGATTTCACTTACAATCTTGGTCGAACAGCCGAGCGGCGGGGGTTCATTTCCCGCCGCATTGCTCTAATCTCATGGCCGTGCGCCCGCCGCACCGATGAATACTTTGCCCCTAGGAGGCGTCTCATGTCCGAACGCTATGTCGATGTCCTGATCGTGGGAGCCGGTGTGTCCGGTATCGGCGCTGCTCATCATCTCCAGACGCGGTGTCCGGGAAAGACCTATGCCGTTCTGGAAGCCCGCGAGCGCATTGGCGGTACCTGGGATCTCTTCCGCTATCCGGGCATCCGGTCGGACAGCGACATGTATACGTTCGGCTATAATTTCCGTCCCTGGGTCGAGGGCAGTGTCTTCGCGGATGGTCCGAGTATCCGCAATTACGTCACCCAGACCGCTGCCGATGCGGGGATCGACCAGCACATCCATTTCCAGCACCGCGTGGTGAAGTCCAACTGGAATTCCGCGAGGTCACGCTGGGAAGTCGAGGCGGTGCGCGGCGATACCGGCGATAGCGTGCATTTCGAGTGCGGTTTCCTGATGATGTGTTCGGGCTATTACCGCTATGACCGCGGACATACGCCGCATTTCGAAGGTCAGGATGATTTCGGCGGAGACATTGTTCATCCGCAGCTCTGGCCCGAGGATTACGATTACGAGGGCAAGAAGGTCGTGATCATCGGCAGCGGCGCGACTGCCGTGACCCTGGTTCCTGCCATGGCGGAAAAGGCAGGGCATGTGACGATGCTGCAGCGCTCGCCGACCTATATCGGGCCGCGCCCGTCCAATGACCCGGTCGCCAATTTCCTGCGCAAGATCATGCCGGGCCGCTGGGCCTATTCGCTGACGCGGATGAAGAATGTCCTGATCGCGATCATCTTCTTCCAGATCGCGCGCCGCTGGCCCGGTGCCATCAAGAACATGCTCAACAAATACATGCGCGAGGAACTCGGCGAGGATTACCCGATCGAGAAGCATTTCCAGCCGCACTATGCGCCGTGGGACCAGCGTTTCTGCGCCGCGCCGGACGGTGATTTCTTCGACTCGATCAAGGATGGATCGGCATCCGTCGTGACGGACCAGATCGAGCGTTTCACCGAGACGGGTATCGCGCTGCAATCGGGCGAGCATATTGAGGCAGACGTAATCATTCCGGCGACGGGGCTGGAAATGCAAATCGCCGGCGGCATGACGTTCTACATTGATGACGAGGCCGTCGAGGCGCCCAAATGCATCAGCTATCGCGGCATGATGCTGTCGCCGATCCCGAACATGGCCATCGCCTTCGGCTACACGAATAATTCCTGGACGCTGAAGATCGACCTGACGTGTGAACGGGTCTGCCGTTTGCTCAATCACATGGACAAGCATGGCTATGTCTCCTGTGTCCCGGTGCCGCCCGAGGACCTGGAAACCCTGCCGCTGCTCAATCTCAAATCCGGCTATATCGAGCGCGCCATCCACTACCTGCCCAAACAGGGCGCCGTTCCGCCCTGGCGGACTTATCAGAACTATTTTCAGGACATGCTGGCGATCCGCTACGGCAAGCTGGAAGACGGCCATCTGCAATTCAGCCGGCCTGCGGATGATGCCGGCGCCGATCGCCGCGACGAGCCGATCGCCGAGGCTGCCGAATGAGCACCGCCTACCAGTTTGACGGCAAGACGGCTGTCATCACCGGTGCGGCCAGCGGTATCGGTGAGGCCCTGGCACGGGACCTGGCCAGCCGGGGCTGCAATCTCGCGCTCGCGGACATCAATGCGGACGCTCTCGAGACGGTCGCCGCAAGCCTTCGCTCCAACGAGATCCGCGTCACGTCGCACACGCTGGACGTCGGAGATCGCGACGCGATCCACGCCTTTGCCGACGCAGTGAAGGCCGAGCATGGCGGGGCGGACCTCCTATTCAACAATGCCGGGGTCGCGATTGGCGGAACGTTCGACCAGATCTCCGAAAGCGATTTCGAATGGCTGGTGAACATCAATTTCTGGGGCCCGATCCGCATGGCCCGAGCCTTCATGCCCCTGCTGAAGGGCTCTGAAGACGCGCATATCACCAATATCTCGAGCATTTTCGGCGTCATCGCACCGGCCGGACAGACCGCCTACAGCGCCAGCAAATTCGGCGTACGCGGTTTCTCTGACGCCCTTCGCCATGAACTCGACGGTTCGTCTGTTGGCGTGACCACCGTGCATCCGGGCGGGGTGGCGACCAATATCGCCAAACAGGCGCGTGTGCCTGAAGGCACCAGCCAGGCCGAGATCGATGCGGCCCAGAAACAGGCCGCAGCCAATCTCGTAATGCCGCCGCCCCAGGCAGCCGGCATCATCCTGCGCGGCGTGGAACGCCGCAAACCGCGCGTGCTCGTGGGGCGTGACGCCCATCTCCTGGCCTGGATGGAGAAGCTCTCGCCCTCGCGCTACTGGTCGATGATGAAATGGCGGCTCGGTCGCCCGGACCCGGCCAAGGAGACGTCATGACCATTCTCGCCTTCCTTGTCGCGGGTATTCTCGTTCTGGCGTCACTGGCCTTGCTGGCCAGTCATGTCTTCTCTCGCCAGGTCGCGGCAAAAGTGCGCTCGGCCATGCCGCCGCGCGGCCGGATGCAGGCCGTGTCGGGCGGCGAGATTCATTATGTCGAGAAAGGCGAGGGGCCGCCGCTTCTGCTGATCCACGGCCTGTCGGGCAATCTGCACAATTTCACCTATGCGAGCTTCAAACCGCTGACCGAACACTACCGGGTAATCGCGATCGACCGCCCCGGCTGCGGACATTCCACGCGCGCGACCGACGAGCTGGCCCGGCTGCCTGAACAGGCGCGCCTGGTGGCCGAATTCATCCGCGCAAAGAAGCTCGAGAAACCGCTGGTCGTGGGACATTCCCTGGGCGGTGCCGTCAGCCTCGCCCTGGCGCTGGATCACCCCGAACTTGTCGGCGGGCTGGCACTCATCTCGCCGCTCACGGCGCTCCAGACCGAGGCCCCGGCCGTGTTCAACGGACTCAAGGCACCCAGTCCGGCCCTGCGTTCGACGATCGCTCACACACTCGCCATCCCGTCGATGATCCGCAATGGCGCCAAGGTCGTCGGCACGATTTTCCATCCCGATGCCGCACCGGAGGATTTCCGCGAGCGCGGGGGTGGTCTGCTCAGCCTGCGGCCCGAAGCCTTCTACGCGGCCTCCACGGACATGCATGCCGTACCGCTCGATATCGCGGCGCTCCAGGCGCGTTATGGCGAGATCGATCTGCCGGTCGGGGTGCTCTACGGCGACCAGGATGCGGTGCTGCAATATGATCTGCACACCAATGCCCTCACGAATGCCTTGCCCGACATCCATGTCGAGATCATCGACGGGGCCGGCCACATGCCGCTGGTCGTACATGCCGACCGCACGCTGGACTTCATCCGGCACATGGCGCGGTCGGTCAGCGAAGATGCGCCGACGTCCCGGTCGGAACCGGCCTGAGCCGCTGCGCAGCCGCGCGGCTGGACAATCCCGCCATCGCACGGCAAGCTTCGCGTGATCGAAACGAGGACGCCATGACACGCGCCTGCCTGCATGATTGCCAGACCGACCAGCCGGCTGTTGCCGCGCTGCCGGACGGCCATGCCATGACGCCCGTCCTCGCGATCGCCATCATTATTATCGACAGCCCTGACCGCGGAGCCTCGCTCGCGTCTGCCTGACGGCCCCGGACCTGCCAGCAGATCGAACCTCGCTCCGAACGAGCGGGGTTTTTTGTTGCGCGCGTCCTGCCCAGCCGGAGACCAAGATGACCTCGACCCACGAAAACCAAACCGCCATGCCACCCGGGCAGGACATGCCGCTGGCGGACGTTTGCGGCTCCGCCGATCCGACCGGCTGGCCCTCTCGCATGGCGGAAGCCCAGAGCCGGGTGGATTCGCTCTACGACGCCGGATTTGCCGGAATCATGCGCACGCCCCTGGTTCAGGCGAGTGGCCTGTCGCGCCTGACCGGGTGCGAGATCTGGGTGAAGATGGAGACCTTGCAGGCCACGGGCTCGTTCAAGGAGCGGGGCGCCCTTGCCCGGCTGAGCCTGCTGGATGCGGATCAGAGGCGGCGGGGCGTGGTGGCAGCTTCAGCCGGCAATCATGCCCAGGGCGTGGCTCGGCACGCTGCTGCGCTCGGGATCGATGCCGTTGTTTTCATGCCGGAGGGCACGCCGAACGTGAAGGTCAACCGCACACGTGAGCTCGGCGCACGTGTCGAGCTGGCAGGCGCAGATTTCGACCAGACCACCCAAATCGCCAAGACCTGGTGCCGCGAGAACGGTCGAAGCTTCATCCACCCCTTCGACGATGCGGATGTAATCGCGGGGCAGGGCACGATCGCGACAGAAATGCTGGAGGATCATCCCGGTCTCGACGCGCTGGTCATGCCGGTCGGCGGTGGTGGTCTTGCGGCGGGTATGGGGCTGGCTGCCCGGCGTCTCCGGCCGGGCATCGAATTGATCGGTGTGCAGTCGGAGCTCTTTCCGGCGGCCCATGACGTATTCCATGGTGTGGTGACACGCGGCGAGGGGGCGAGCCTGGCGGAGGGGATTTCCGTCCGCCGGCCCGGCCGGTTGAGCCAGCAGATACTCAATTCGCTCCTGGACGATGTCTGCCTGGTGGACGAACGCCAAATCGAACGCGCGTTGAACCTGTTTCTAACCGACATGAAAGTCCTGGCGGAGGGAGCGGGAGCGGCTGGCCTGGCCGCCGTGCTCGCCGATCCGGATCGTTATCGCGGCAAACAGGTTGGGCTGGTTCTGACCGGTGGGAATGTCGACACGCGGCTCCTGTCCTCGTTGTTATTGCGGGATCTCGCGCGGTCGCACCGCCTGGCCCGTCTGCGGATCGAATTGCTGGACGTGCCCGGCCAGTTGTCCCGTGTATCTGATCTCATTGCGCGCGAGGGCGGCAATGTCACCGACGTGGCCTATCACCGGACCTTCTCGGACCTGCCGGCCAAGCTGACCTATATCGATATCTCGCTGGAGGCCCAGGACGCTGCCCACATGAACCGGGTCTATGCGAAACTGGGCAAGGCGGGCTTCAATGTGGTCTTTGCGGACTATTGAGGAGACGGATTTGCGGCCCTTCGGCAAGTCGCTTGGCATCCTGCCGCGAACATGCCATTGGTCGGGTAATCGGGCTGCGCCGGTGGCGGCTGGCGGCCGTAAACGGAGACGGACATGAAGTTCTTTGTGGATACAGCCGAAGTCGCGGAAATTCGCGATCTAGCCGATGCCGGCCTTGTGGACGGTGTAACGACCAATCCGTCGCTGATCATGAAATCCGGCCGGGATTTCGTCGATGTCATCCGCGAGATCTGCGGTTTGACCGATGGCCCGGTCAGCGCCGAGGTCACGGCGATCGAGGCCGAGGGCATGATCCGCGAAGGCCGGGCGCTCGCCGAAGTAGCCAAAAATGTCGTGGTGAAACTGCCGCTGACTTGGGACGGGCTGAAGGCCTGCCGGGCGCTGACGGATGCTGGTATCCAGACGAATGTCACACTATGTTTCTCGGCCAATCAGGGCCTGCTCGCGGCCAAGGCCGGGGCGACCTATATCTCGCCCTTCATCGGCCGGCTGGACGATCTGGGTGTGGACGGGATGGAATTGATCCACGACCTGCGCACGATCTACGACAATTACGGTTTCGAGACCGAGATCCTCGCCGCATCGATTCGTTCCGCGGCCCATGTGACTGAATGCGCGCTTGCCGGCGCCGATGTCGCCACGGTTCCGCCGGGTGTTTTGAAGGCTCTGGTCAAGCACCAGCTGACCGACAAGGGGCTGGAAGCCTTCCTCGCCGACTGGAGCAAGACGGGCCAGAGCATCATTGCGTGATTAAGGCTACTCGGCGGCTTCCGCCCCCGCTAACACGTTCTGTTCGCCTATCAAATGAGCATTAAACGCGTCGAGCAAATCTCGATGAGTCGCTTGAATCGTGACAGATTGTCGCCGATGCCCGACACTGCGGCTCAAGAAAAGACATCGGTCATTTTCGAGGCTGTCACGCTCGAGACGATCTAAGAACACGAAAAAACACCGTTCAAAAAATTGAAGGTCGTCATCGTTATCAAAATGATGCCTTTGCTCGTGCATCATACCCCCCGGTTCGAAACAAGCGCCATCCACCCACGCGATAATGCAGTCATATCGTATACGTACGCAAGGTGGCGTGACTCATATCACGTCGTTTTGTTGCGTATTGGAGACATGTTTGCGCGAACACCGATGCTTGCCGCTCGCAAACCCAGAATGTCGCGCGACAAAATGCCATACAGATTTTGAGGGCACCTGAGTTAAACCGGGGTTGTGACAGGCAATCAAAACTCGGGGGCGTCGATGACATCGTCGCAATCTCTACGGCGCGGCGGCCTGGATTTCAGTTCCGCATGCGTCTCTCTCATCGTGATTCTGGGGGCATTATGGGCGCTGTTTGCGGCGGCCAAGGCTCCCGATGCTGCCATGCAGGGTCAGTCCTGGCTGATCCTGGGCGGTTTCATCGTCGGGCTATTGATGCTGGTGGGCAGTTTCGCCCGCGGCGGCGTCATTGATGACGAAAGCGAATACAATGAAGACGTGGTCAAGGTAGCCACGATCGCGGCGCTCTTCTGGGGTGCGGCGGGTCTTCTTGTCGGCGTCATCATCGCAGCCCAGCTGGCCTTCCCGGTGCTCAATATCGAGCAATGGGGCTTTACGAGTTTCGGTCGCCTTCGGCCGCTACACACCTCGGCCGTCATCTTCGCTTTCGGCGGCAATGTGCTGCTGGCGACATCCTTTTACGTGGTCCAGCGCACCTGCCGCGCCCGGATCGCCGGCGGGATCTGGCCGTGGTTCGTGGTGTGGGGCTATCAATTCTTCATCCTGATTGCCGCCTCCGGCTATCTGATCGGCATCACGCAGGGCAAGGAATACGCCGAACCTGAATGGTATGCCGACCTCTGGCTAACCATTGTCTGGGTGGCTTATCTCCTGGTCTTCCTGGGCACGCTCTGGAAGCGCAAGGAGCCGCACATCTACGTGGCCAACTGGTTCTTCCTGGCCTTCATCGTCACAGTCGCTGTGCTGCATCTGGTGAACAATGCCGCCGTGCCCGTCGATTTCTTCGGCTCGCGCAGCTACATCATCTGGTCCGGTGTGCAGGATGCGCTGACGCAATGGTGGTATGGCCACAATGCGGTCGGCTTCTTCCTGACGGCCGGTTTCCTGGGGATCATGTATTACTTCATCCCCAAGCGCGTGAACCGTCCGGTCTATTCCTACCGCCTGTCGATCATCCACTTCTGGTCGCTGATCTTCATCTACATCTGGGCCGGTCCGCACCACCTGCACTACACGGCCCTGCCGGAGTGGGCGCAGACGCTGGGCATGACCTTCTCGGTGATGCTGTGGATGCCGTCCTGGGGTGGCATGATCAACGGCCTGATGACGCTGTCGGGCGCCTGGGACAAGCTGCGGACCGACCCGGTCGTGCGCATGTTCGTCCTGTCGTTGGCCTTCTACGGCATGTCGACCTTCGAGGGTCCGATGATGTCGATCCGCGCCGTGAATGCGCTGTCGCACTACACGGAATGGACGATCGGCCACGTGCACTCCGGTGCCCTGGGCTGGGTCGGCATGATTTCCTACGCCGCCATCTACTGCCTCGTTCCGTGGCTCTGGCAGCGCAAGGGCATGCATTCCAAGAACATGATCGAATGGCATTTCTGGCTCGCGACGGGCGGTATCCTGCTCTACATCGCAGCCATGTGGCCGGCCGGCATTTTCCAGGGTCTGGACTGGCGCGCCTACACGCCGCTGGGCTTCCTGGAATACTCCTTCATGGAAGTCGTCCAGCGCATGAATCCCTACTATGTGATCCGCCTGCTCGGTGGGGTTCTCTACCTCGCTGGTGCCCTGGTCATGATCTACAACGTGTATCGAACCATTCGCGGGGATGTCCGCGAGGCCGATGAGTCAGTTGCGCCGCAACCGGCTCAGGTCCACGCGGAATAGGAGGCTCACATGTCAGACCGCAAAGGCCTGTGGAGCCGACTCCACAAGCAATTCCTCGAGAAGAACTCGCTGATCCTGACCGTGGGCATCGTCGTCACGGTCTCCATCGGCGGCGTCGTCGAACTGGCACCACTCTTCTACCTCGACTCCACGATCGAGGAAGTCGAGGGCGTCCGTCCCTACACGCCGCTGGAACAGCTGGGTCGCGACATCTATGTGCGGGAGGGTTGCTATAACTGCCACTCGCAGATGGTCCGCCCGCTGCGCGACGAGGTCGAGCGCTATGGCCACTATTCGCTGGCCGCAGAGAGCATGTACGACCACCCCTTCCAGTGGGGCTCCAAGCGGACCGGGCCGGACCTGGCCCGGGTGGGCGGCAAGTATTCGGACGAATGGCATCGCGACCACATGCGGGATCCGCAGTCGATGGTGCCGGAATCCATCATGCCGGCCTATGCCTTCCTCGAAACCTCGGAACTGGACTATTCCAACATCCGGGCCGAGCTGAACACGCTCGCCATTGTCGGCGTGCCGTACAGCCCGGACATGCTCGAGGCCGCCGAGAGCGATATCCACGCACAGCTGGATCCGTTCTCCCCGGACTATGACGCCTTCCAGGCACGTTATCCGGGAGCCCTGATGCGGGATTTCGACGGTAATCCGGACATGGTGTCCGAACTCGACGCCATGATCGCCTATCTCCAGGTCCTCGGCACAATGGTGGATTTCTCCACCTATGAG
Organism: uncultured Maricaulis sp.; assembly: GCA_965228215.1. Classification (GTDB taxonomy): domain Bacteria; phylum Pseudomonadota; class Alphaproteobacteria; order Caulobacterales; family Maricaulaceae; genus Maricaulis. The sequence goes on from OZ245800.1 coordinate 2,460,790, forward strand.
GCCGAAGCCGATGAAAACCTCAGATAGGGGGCAGGCATGTACGAGATCCTCTCGAGCTTCGCCCAGACCTGGGGCCTGCTCTTCTTCGTCGTGATGTTCGGCACAGCGCTCGTCTACGCGCTGTGGCCGAAAAACCAGAACCGGTTCGACCGCGCCGCCAGTGCGCCGCTGACCGAGGCTGATGCGCCGGAAATTCCGGCTGCCAACGGGGACCAAACCAATGGCTGATGAAAACGAACCGGTCGAAACCGACGCCCACACGGGTACTGCCACCACCGGCCATGAATGGGACGGTATCAAGGAACTGGATACGCCGCTGCCGCGCTGGTGGTTGTGGATCTTCTACGCCACGATCATCTGGTCGGTGGTCTACATGGTCTTCATGCCGGCCATTCCGGGTCTCCCGGGCATGTCCGGTGATGCCGACCACACACGCGGTCTGCGCAATCACTCCGAACGGGTGAATGTGGCCGCACAGCTGGAAGCCCTGCATGCAGCCCGGGCCGAGGGTTTTGCCCGGCTTGAAGGCGCGTCGATGGCCGAGATCGAGAATGATCCGGACCTGCTCGCCTTCGTGCGCGGTGCTGGCCAGGCGGCCTTCGGCGACAATTGCGCCACCTGTCACGGTGCAGGTGCCCAGGGTTTCGTGGGCTATCCCAACCTGAACGATGACGTTTGGCTCTGGGGCGGCACGTATGACGAGATCCGCACGACCTTGCTCTACGGCATCCGTTCCGATCACGGCGATACCCGCTGGTCGCAGATGCCGGCCTATGGCCGAGACGGCATCCTGTCACGGGACGAGATCTCGGATGTGACGGACTTCGTCCTGCGCATTTCCGGCGGCGAGCATGATGCCGACGGAGCCTCCCGCGGTGCCGAGACCTATGGCCAGCAATGTGCCAGCTGCCACGGCATGGACGGTCAGGGCGACCGCCTGCAGGGCGCACCCAGCCTTGTTGATGCGGAATGGCTGTACGGCGGTTCGCGCGAGCAGATCGAGGCTTCGATCTATCGCGGTCCCTATGGCGTCATGCCGGCCTGGGAAGGCCGTCTCGACCAGGGCACCATCGATGCGCTCGCTGCCTATGTCTACACGCTGGGCGGCGGCGAGGCCGAGGCGTCCGGCCAGTAGGTCAGGTCTGTTGTAGAGGGATACCGGGGTTAGAGCCGTCATGAGCACTGATGCCAACCAGCCCATGGCGGCCCCGGGTGTCCGCCGATCGCAGGCCGAGGCCGTCAACGCGCCGGAGACCCGTGATCTCTACAAGAAGCGCGAGCAGATCTATCCCAAGCTCGCGAAGGGCAAATTCCGTGCACTCAAATGGGCGATGATGATCATTGCCCTGGGCGTGTACTACCTCTTGCCCTTCGTGCGCTGGGATCGCGGCGAAGGCATGCCCGACCAGGCCGTGCTCGTCGATTTTGCCGGGCGGCGTTTCTACTTCTTCTTCATCGAGCTCTGGCCTCAGGAAGTCTATTACATCACCGGCCTGCTGATCCTTGCAGCGCTGGCGCTGTTCCTGGCCACGGCGCTATTCGGCCGGGTCTGGTGCGGTTATGCCTGCCCGCAGACGGTGTGGACCGATCTCTTCATCTTCGTTGAGCGTCTCTTCGAGGGTGACCGCAATGCGCGGATCAAGCTGGATCGTGCGCCGTGGAGCTTCAACAAGGCCTGGCGCAAGCTGGGCAAGCACGGGGTCTGGCTGGTTATCGCCATGGCCACCGGCGGGGCCTGGATCCTCTATTTCCACGACGCCTACGCCGTGATCGAGAATTTCTTCACCGGCCAGGCGGCCCTGTCCTCCTATCTCTTCTTCGGCGTTCTGACCTTCACCACCTATTCGCTCGCCGGGATCATGCGGGAGCAGGTCTGCGTCTACATGTGTCCCTGGCCGCGCATCCAGGCAGCCATGTCGGACCGCGAGGCGCTGAACGTGACCTATCGCGTGGATCGCGGGGAACCGCGCGGGCGCCACAAGAAGGGCGAGACCTGGGAAGGGCGTGGCGACTGTATCGATTGCCGCCAGTGCGTCGCTGTCTGTCCGATGGGAATCGATATCCGCGACGGCGCGCAGCTGGAATGCATCCATTGCGCGCTCTGCATTGATGCCTGCGACGACATCATGAAGAAGATCGAGCGTCCGACCGGGCTGATCGCCTACGAGACGGATGACAATATCGATCGTTTCCAGGCTGGCGAGAAACCGCGCTATCGCTTCGTGCGGATGCGGACGCTCGTCTATGCCGTGGCCTTCGCCATCACCGGCATCGTCATGCTGGCCGCGCTCGTGAACCGGACCGAGCTCGAGATCAACGCCTTCCGCGACCGCAATCCGAACTTCGTGCAATTGTCGGACGGTTCCGTGCGCAATGGCTACACGATCAAGATCACCAACAAGGCGCTGGCCGAGCGGCAGCTGGAACTCCAGGTCGACGGCGATCCCGAGATTCTCACCCGCATTCTCGGCGCCAGCGAAGACGCGCCGATGCGCATGGTCGTCGAGAGCGACCGTACCCGTGACTTCATCATCTATCTGACCCTGCCGGAAACGGCGATCGACGGTCCGCGCGAGCAGATTGTCTTCCGTGTCGTGGATCCCGCGACCGGCGAGATCGCCGAGACCCGGTCTGTTATCATTACGGGTCGAGAGGAGTAGTGCGATGATCAAGCAGATCCGCGGCTGGCATGTCGCCGTGATGTTCCTGGTCTTTTTCGGAGTGACGATGGGCGTGAATGCCGTCTTCATCACCATGGCCTACCGCACCCATCCCGGCGAGGATGTGCCGCGCTCCTACGTCCAGGGTCTCAACTACAATGACACGCTGGACCGCCGCCGCGCCCAGGCCGAGCTCGGCTGGACGGCCCGGGTGAACAAGGTCGGACAGGAATTGCTGATCGAGGTGCGCGACGCGGCCGGTGACACCGTGACGGGGCTCAACCTGGTGGGCTCGATGAACCATCCCACCGACACCTCGCAGGATTGCGTCCTGGCCTTCCAGGAGGGGCGTGAGGGCCTTTACCGCGTCGACCTGCCCTGTGGCGGGGAGGGCGTCTGGCGGCTGCGAGCGCGTCATGATGGCGATACGCCGTTTGAGCTGGAGCATGTGCTGCGATGGCAGTCGTAGAGAGTGATACACCGGAGATCGAGACGGGTGCGGCCGGCCAGGCTGACCCGCAGGCCTTCGTACGCCTCGTCGACGGCCAGTCGCATCTGGATCTCCTGGTTCGCGGCGCGACCTGTGCCGGCTGCATCGCCCGCATCGAATCCGGATTGCTGGAGGATGAGCGCGTGGAGAAGGCGCGGCTGAACCTGTCAACGGGCCGTCTTGCCCTGGCCTGGCGCGGAGAGCCGTCTGCCGCCCGCGAATTCATTGCCCGCCTGACCCGTATCGGCTATCCGGCGACGCCTTACGAACCGGAACAGGACAGCGATCCGCACAAGCTGGAAGAACGCCGCCTGCTGCGCGCCATGGCCGTAGCCGGATTCGCCATGGCCAATGTGATGCTGCTCTCCATCTCCGTCTGGTCGGGCGAAATGGAAATGACGCCGACCATGCAGGCGCTGATGCACCGGATCTCGGCGCTGATCGTGCTGCCCGCCGCGCTCTATGCCGGCCAGCCCTTCTTCCGTTCGGCCTGGACCGCGCTGCGCAACCGGCATGTGAACATGGACGTGCCGATCTCGCTCGCGGTCTTCCTCGCCTGCGGATTGTCGGTCTACGAGACCTTCATCGGGCATGGCGAGACCTATTACGACGCCGCCGCGATGTTGCTCTTTTTCCTGCTGATCGGGCGTTTTCTCGACATGCGCTTGCGCGCCCGCGCCAGCCAGGCCGCGCGAGGCCTGGCCGCCATGCAGGCCGCCAGCGCCAATCTGGTGGATGAGAGCGGGGCGATCCGCGCCGTGCCCGCACGCGAGGTGAAGTCCGGCGATATGCTGCTTCTTGCCGCGGGCGATCGCGTGCCGGTCGATGCGGTCATCCTGGAGGGCGAGGGCGCACTCGACGGATCGCTCGTGACCGGCGAAACCGCGCCCGTGACCGCGAAACCAGGTACGGAAATCTGGTCCGGCATGCTCAATCTGGACGGCAAGCTGGTGATCCGGGCGAAGGCCGACCGCGACAATTCCCTGCTCGCCGAGATCACCCGGCTGGTGGAAGCTGGTGAGCAGAGCCGCTCGCGCTATGTCCGCCTGGCTGATCAGGCCGCCAAACTCTATGTGCCGCTGGTGCACGGTCTTGCGGCGCTCACCCTGGTGGGCTGGTTCATCGCGACCGGCGATGTCCGCCCGTCGATCATCAATGCCATCGCGGTCCTGATCATCACCTGTCCCTGTGCGCTGGGACTGGCGGTGCCCGCGGTCCAGGTCGTCGCGTCGGGCCGGCTCTATCGCTCCGGAGTGCTCGTGAAGTCCGGCGATGCGATGGAGCGCCTGTCGACCATCGACACGGCCGTGTTCGACAAGACTGGCACCCTGACGGAAGGCCGGCCCCGCCTGGTCGAACCGGAAAGCCTGCCAGAGGGAAGACTGGAAATCGCTGCACGTCTGGCCCGGACCAGCCGTCACCCGCTCTCCCGCGCCGTCGCCGATGCTGCGGGAATGGGCCCCGCCGAGGCCGGCGTCCAGGAGATCGCCGGTGGCGGCCTGGAGGCCGATACGGATCAGGGGCGCATACGTTTCGGTTCGGCCGGATGGCTGGGTCTTGATGTGCCCAGCGATCCCCATTCGGAAGCCTGGCTGCAGATCGGCGAGGGTGAACCGGTACGCTTCCGCTTCGAGGACCGGCTGCGCGAAGACGCCGCGTCGACGATTACTCAATTGCGTGATCAGGGCGTCGAGATCCATCTCCTGTCGGGGGACCGCGAAGGCCCGGTCCGCGAAATCGCCCGGCAATTGGAGATCGAGAATTGGCGGGCCGAGCTCAAACCGCAGGACAAGATTGCGGCCCTGGCCGAATTGAAGGCCGCCGGCCGTCGGACTGCGATGATCGGCGACGGGATCAATGATGCGCCGGCGCTGGCAGCTGCAGACGTCTCCATCTCGCTTGCCTCGGCGGCCGAGATCAGCCAGGCCGCCGCGGATTTTGTCATGCAGGGTGACAGTCTGGACGCGTCGATCACCGCGCTGGACGTGTCCCGCAAGGCGCGTCGCCGCGTGCTGGAGAATTTCGCTCTCGCTGCCGGTTACAACATGATCGCCGTACCGCTGGCCGTGGCCGGTTTCGTCACCCCGCTGATCGCCGCGATTGCCATGTCGGCCTCGTCGGTGGTTGTTACGCTGAACGCATTGAGACTGGCACGCCGATGAGCATTCTGATCTGGTTGATACCTCTCGCGCTCCTGATGGGCGGTCTGGGCCTGGGCGCCTTCCTGTGGAGTCTGCGCAGCGGCCAGTACGAGGACATGGAAGGCTCGGCGAGCCGTATCCTGCTCGACGACGACAAACCCCTCAGGGACAAGATCGACGACTAGGATGGCTGGCGGGCTGGATGGCCCTGGGATCAGCTTGCCGCGGCAGCCGGGGTTTCCGGGCGCGGATTGAAATCCTTGTAGGCGTGCCACGTCGCGTGGGCGATCCACGGGAAGGCAATCGCCAGTCCGATCCCGAACAACACGCTGCCGGCCATCATCGTGAAGGCGATGATCCAGGCCCAGGTCAGCATGACGAAAGGATGGGTGAAGACCGCCTTGAAACTGGCGATCATGGCGGTGATGGCGTCGACGTCCTGGTCGACCAGCATCGGGAAGGCGAGGGCGGACATCGCAAAGGCCGCCGACGCAAGCGCGCCGCCGACAAGCGTGCCCACGGCCAGCAGGCTGAGGCCAGCAGGATCGGTCAGCACGAATTCCACGAAGGGGCCGGGCTCATAGGGACCGTGAGGTACGAAAATCACCAGCAGGATCTGGGCGATCCGTCCCCAGGCTGTCAGCAGGAAGACCAGGATCACGCTCAGGAAGCCGATCTGGGACAGGCGCGAGGGATAGCGGGAAATGATGACGCGGAAACGCGGGGCCTCGCCGCGCTCGATGGCGCGGCTGACCTGGTAGATGCCGATAGCGAGAGCCGGGGCGATCAGGGCGAATCCGCTCAGAGCGACCGGCACAGCAGAGGCTAATCCGATCGAAGAGAGGCCAAGCGACAGCAGCGCGCCGATCGCCACAAATATGAGCCCGTAGCCGATGCTGATCGCCGGCGAATGCCTGAGGTCCTGCCAGCCGCGTTGAAGCCACAGCCAGGGTGCGTCTCGTCTTACATTTTCCAGATCGACCATGCGCCAAACCTCCCCGCACATTGGTACCCGATCCGAGCGTTTAGCAGTTTGCGGCATTACGCCACACTTTTTTTGCGGTTTCATCCGGGCAATGACTGCAACTGATCTCGGGGAGAGCGGACCATGCCGCCGGCTGGACTATCAGAGCTGAGCATTCTGGGCGGTTTACTGGCCGGACTGGCGTCCAGCCTGCACTGCGTCAGCATGTGCGGAGGCATTGCCTCCTCGATGATGCTCGGCCTGTCCCCGGCTGCAGATTCAGGCCAGCACGGCCGCGTTCTCCTGATGGCCCAGATGGGGCGGATCACGGCCTATGTCCTGGCAGGCGCGGCCCTGGGTGCTTTGAGCTCCACCGCCTATTTCGCCTTCGACCGGGCCGAGGCTCATCTCCTCCTGCGCTGGCTGGGCGGGGCGACCCTGGTCTATATCGGCGTGTCGGTTGCGGGCTGGGCCCCTTCGCTGGCCGGGCTGGACCGGCTGGGCAATCGCGTCGCCGCCGTGATGAGTTCGCCGCTGCGCGGCGCCATCGGTTCGGCCAGTCCTTATCTCGCAGGTCTGGTCTGGGGCATGATGCCCTGCGGCATGGTCTATGCCGTCCTTCTTTACGCCATGCTGGCCGGCAATCCGCTGGATGCGGGTGCGATCATGCTGGGTTTCGGACTGGGCACACTGCCCGCCGTCACCGCGGCGGCTTTCGGCACGGGCTATCTCGTGCAATGGGCCAAACAGCCGGGCATGCGCGTGACGCTGGGGCTGGGGATCGCGGCGCTGGGATTTCTCTCGGTGGCACTGCCGTGGAAAGAGATCGCGGCCCTGTGCGGCATCCCTGTCGAATAGGCGCACTCTGCGCGCATATTTTATGATCCTGCAATTACGACTTGTTGCGTCTTGCGGCCTCAAACTCTGACCTCAAGCGGAAGCAGAGGGCCCCGCCAGTGGCGGGCAGACGGCAAGGCGCATCATGATGGGTTCGATGGACATGTCGACGAACACGCTGGCTCTCGCCGGCGCCGGACATGCACGCATCATCTCTCTCGCCATGAATGAACGCAGCGAGGACGCGAAATGGCTTGCCGTCCGCCGTTCGCTGTTCGACGCAGCCGCGACGCAGATCTTTCGCCATCTCGGACAGCGCGACCTCCTGCTGCGCAGCGAGGACGGTTTCCTCGTCATTTTCAGCGGTACGGAAGCGGCTCGGGGCGCCTTGATGGCCGAGAAGATCGCCGAGAGCCTCAATCAGCGTTTCTCCGAGGATCCCCTTCTGCGCGGAATGGAGATCCGGGCCGACCAGCGCAAGCTGGCCCGCGAGGACCTCTCCGATCGCCTGACCTCCTCGCTGCAGGTGGAGCGCCCGCGTTCCGCGGCGCGCAAGGACAGCGCGATCTCGCAGAAACTCACCGGGATCGACCCGGCGGACCGCTACTGGGTCTACCAGCCGGTCTGGGACGCCCATACCAATGCGATCGTGTCCAACACGGCGTTGGCACGCGCATCGATTCCATCAGGAGAATTCTACGGACGCGGCGTTCTGCTTGAGAATGCCTCGCCCGGCGATCATGCCGACCTGGACCTCCAGGCGCTTGGCGAGGTCGGGGCCGAGTTCAACAATGCGCATGCGATCGGCGCTGACGTCTCGGTCTGCCTACCGCTTCACATCGACGGCGTCATCAGCCGCGAGACGCGTCCGCGCTATCTCGAGGCGCTGAACCCGTTCGCCGGCGGTGCGAACAATCGCTTCCATATCCTGCTGGAAGGTATCGGCCGCGCTACGTCAATGACGCGTATCCGCGAGGCCTGCCGTGCCCTGCAATGCGGTGAGCGCAAAGTTGGAATCAAACTTCCGATCAATATCGGCTCCATCGAGGGGCTGAAGACGTCCGGCGTGGCGTTCGTCTCCATCGACTGGCCGAGCGATGGCCAGGACCTGCAGATGGGCATGCTGAGCGATGTCGTGGAACAGGTCGCCCGTATGAACATCTTCACCACGCTCTACGGCGTGAGTGAGCCGATCACAGTCCGCCAGGCCGTGGCGGCCGGTGTCCGGCGCCTGGCGGGACCGGCTGTCGGCAAGCCCTCGGCCACAATCGAGGTTGATCGGCCGTTGACGTTTGGCGAATTGCTCAAGGCATCCGCACAAGATGAGGACCGCGCCGCGGCCTAGCCGGGATTTAATCCTGCGCACGCGCTTGTGACCCCCCGTTATTCGCCGTCGCACTAGCTTTGGTTCCGTACCGGCGAGCCCCCTGTCGCCGAGCTGCGCGGAGCCTCCATGTTCGTCCTCGATCTGACCCTTGCTGCCCTCCTGTCCCTGTCATCCCCCAATCCGTCCGGGTCGATGATGATCGGCGAAGAAACCGGCTGGTCGGCCGCTTTGGTCGGCGAGCGCAATGATCTCCTGTCGGGCCTGCAGCTGACCGCCCGCGGAAGCAATACCTGCCAGGTCCGGGCCTTCTTCCGCGATGCCACGCCGCGCACCGCGCAATTCTGCCGGGGCCGGGTGACCGGGCGCTATGTCGAGGCCTCTGCGGTTGCCGTACTCGAGCGCGATGAGGCGGTTCGGGGGTTCAGCGCCTGTCGGACGTCTCGTGGTGTGCTCGGCCGCCTGCGCCTTCACACCTGGGACGGGCGAGTCCGCGAGGCCGAGCTGGCGACCTGCGACAGCGAATTCGTGGAGGTTGCCTGCGAACCGGGCTGGGGCGTGCAGGGCGTGCAGGTCTTCTTCGACGGTCCGGATGACGGGCGTGTCCATCGCCGGCTCAAGGGGCTTCGCCTCCTGTGTGCACCGGCGCCGGGCACGCAGTGAAACCAGCCCCTTGTCAGGCCCGCCATTGGCGGTAATCCTCCGAACCAACTGGGAGGATCATCATGCGCCAATATCTCGCTGCCGGACTGGCTGCCTTCACCCTGGCCTCGGCCGCATCTGCCGATCATCACGCGGAACGTCCGGACTGGGCGCTGGTCGTGCACGGTGGTGCCGGCGTCATCGAACGCGGCGACATGACGCCGGAGCGCGAAGCGGCCTATCGCGACGCCATGGCGGCCGCGCTCGAGCGCGGCGAAGCCGTGCTCAGCGACGGCGGAAGCGCACTGGATGCCATCGAGGCAGTCATTCACGGTCTTGAGGATGATCCGCTGTTCAATGCGGGTCGCGGAGCCGTCTTCACGGCGGCGGGCCGCAACGAGCTGGACGCATCGATCATGGACGGTGCCACGCTCAATGCAGGCGCAGTGGCCGGCGTGACCAATGTCCGCCATCCCATCTCCCTGGCCCGTGCCGTCATGGACAATTCCCGCCACGTCATGCTGCAGAGCGACGGGGCCGAGCGTTTTGCCGTTGAACAGGACCTCGAACTGGTCGAGCCGGCTTTCTTCTTCACCGAGCGCCGCTGGGCTTCCCTGGAGCGTACTCTGGGCCGTCTTGGGCTTGAAATCCCGCCGCGCCCGGAAGGTGCACCGGAACCGGAACCGGTTGATCACGGCACCCTGGATCGCGATTCCCGGGAGCATCGTTTCGGCACGGTCGGTGTCGTTGCGCTCGACATGGACGGCAATATTGCCGCCGGCACCTCGACGGGCGGTACGACCGCCAAGCGCTGGGGCCGGGTGGGTGACAGTCCGATCCTCGGCGCAGGCACCTATGCCAACAACGCGTCCTGCGGTGTGTCCGCGACCGGGACGGGCGAGTATTTCATCCGTCTCACCGTGGCCAGCCGGATCTGCGCCATCGTCGAATTCGAAGGCGTCAGCCTGCAGGAAGCCGCCGATCGCGTAATCATCGACGAGCTGACCGCGATGGAAGGTGATGGCGGTATCGTGGCCCTGACCGCAACGGGCGATATCGCCTGGAGCTTCAACACGCCGGGCATGTATCGCGCGAAGCTGAGCGCCGGCGGCGAGCCCGTCATCGGCATTTATGGCGACGAAGACTAGGCGGCCGGAAATTCCATGTCTGATATCAAGGTCAATCTCCTCTTTCCCACCCCGCTGATCGAGGTCCGTTTTGATGGGGCCGACCAGCTCATCGAACCGCTGCGCCAGGCGATCATGAACCGCAAGGCGACATCGCCGGGTGTGCACAAGTCCAATCTCCACGGCTGGCATTCCGACGTTGAAATGCTGCGCTGGGGCGGGGAGGCGTCCATGATCCTGGCCCGCGAGACGCTGCGGGTGTGCGGACAATTCACTTCCGACGTCGTCGCACCGCAGGGCCAGTCGCCCTACGAGATGGGGATGGAGATGTGGGCCAATGTCTCGCCTGCCGGCGCGTCCAACCAGTTGCACGCCCATCCGGGCTCCTTCTGGTCGGCGAGCTTCTACATCGATGATGGCGGCGACAAGGAGGATGGCTGGTTCATCGCCCAGGATCCGCGCTTCCCGATGAACCGCATGCAGGCGTCCAGCCTCGTCTTCATGGACGAGCATGGCAACAAGCAGCAATCGGAACACCCGGTCCGTCCGGAACCGGGCAAGCTGGTGCTGTTCCCGTCCTGGATGCTGCATGCCGTGCGTCCGCACCGCGGGCCGCGCGACCGGATCTCCATCGCCATGAACATCATGGCGTTGCCGATCCCGCCCTCACGCCAGGGTCAGTAGCCGGTTCACAGCGCCGACGGCGCGCCGTCCTCGAAATAGGCCCGATCCGTCTTCATCGCCGCGATGATGTGGTCATAGGCGGCGCGGATGCGTGCGCTCTTGCGCACGGTTTCGTGCGCGACGACCCAGAGATCCAGCGACGAGTCGAAATCGGGCAGGATGCGCAAGAGATTGGGGTGTTGCAGGGCAAGCCGGTGCGAGGTGATGCCGACGCCGTATCCCGCTTCCAGCCCTTTCACATGGCTGGCCGGTGAATTGGCCTTGAAGGCGATGTGCTTGGGCAGGACGGGCGAACCGCTGTCGGTTGACGGCCATCCGAAATAGTCCCCGATACTCCAGGCGACACAGGCATGGTCGGCGAGGTCCTCGACACAGCCGGGATGGCCATGCCGGTCGATATAGTCCTTCGACGCGTAGAGACCGGCCCCGACCGTCGCACCGCGACGTCCGACCAGGCTCTGCTGGCTGCCCGGACCATTCCAGCGCAGGGCGATATCGGCCTCGCGATCGGCGAGATTGGCGGGATGGTTCTTGATCGAGATTTCGATACCGATGCCGGGATTGTCCGACTGGAAACGGGCGAGGGCACGCGGCAGCCAGTCGGCACCCAGGCCTTCGCTGGCGGAGATCACGACGAGACCGTTGAGGCTCTGGTCCTGGGCCACGGCGGCGCGCTGGATCGCCCAGGCTTCCTCGCGCATACGCGTGGCGTGGTCGACGATCTTCGAGCCGAAAGGTGTGAGTCTGGACTGGCCGTTCTCGCGTTCGAACAGGGCTTCGCCGAACCGGTCCTCGAGCGCCTGCAGGCGCCGGGTCACCGTGGGCTGGCTGACGCCCAATTCCTGGGCAGCAGCGGTGAGACTGCCGGCCTCAGCGACCGTGAGGCAGACGAGATAATCAGACCAGTCATCCATTCAATTACGTATAACGAGCATCCTGAATTCGTCAATTCCATTCGAATAACTTCGTTCCCAAATTGAACACTGTTCATTTTTGGAGGATGATCTGATGTTCCGCACTACGCTTATCGCCCTTGCGCTCGTCGCCGGTACGGCCGCGACCGCCGAGGCCCAGTCCTGTGATGCCGAGCCGCAATTCGCCGCTCATCGCACCGCCAATTCCAATGTCCGCGCCCAGTTCAGTGCCGTCGAGCGTGCCGAATGGCGCCAGGCCCTGCATTTCGGCCGCGAAGCCACCACGTCCGGCACCTCGTCCGGCCACAAGGCGGCTGCCTTCACCAATCTCTGCATCGTCTACGCGCAGACCGGCGAGGCGGCTGACGCCGTCGCTGCCTGCGATGCGGCGATCGAACTGCGTCCGAATGCCTGGCGGGCCTACAATAATCGCGGTGCGGCCCACTGGCTTGCCGGCGATTACGCCGCGGCATCGGCTGATTTCAGCCGCGCTTCCGAGCTCGGCGGTGGTGAGGATGAAGTCATCGCCAATTCCAGCCTCTCCCAGTGCGCCACGGCCGGCTGAGCCTCCCCGGACCAGCGACCGACGTACTGTACTGGGCCGGAGCCGATGCTCCGGCCCATTTTTCTTGCGGCATTACGGGCTTTCCCTGCGCCGAATGGATGGCTAGAAGGCGGGCAATGATTGTGCACTTCGTGGGGGACAGCCATGACAGACGCTAACGCTCCGAAAACCCTCGTCGACGGGTTTCGCCGCTTCCGGTCCGGTGAATTCAGCCAGCAGGAAGCGCTCTATGAAGAGCTGAGCCACGGCCAGCATCCGCATACATTCGTGATCGCCTGTTCCGACAGCCGCGTGAATCCGGCGGCGGTGTTCAACTGCAAGCCGGGCGAATTATTCGTCGTGCGTAACGTCGCCAATCTCGTGCCGCCCTCCGACCAGGAATCCGGTGGTCACAGCGTCGGTGCGGCGCTGGAGTACGCGGTGACGGTTCTGAAAGTGCAGAACGTGCTCGTTCTGGGCCACAGCCAGTGCGGCGGTGTCCGCGCCTGTTCCCTGGGCCTGCAGAAGCTTGAGAGCGAGTATCTGGGGACCTGGCTGGAGATGATGGAACCGGCCCGCAACCGTTCGGTCGACAAGGTCGGCGAGCTCAATATCGACGCCCTCAGCGAGACGCTGGAACTCCACTCGGTCGAGACCTCTGTCGAACGCTTGCGCGGCTATGGTTTTGTCGCCGATGCCATCGCGGCTGGTAGCCTGGAAGTCCATGGCGCGCGTTTTTCCATCGTGGACGGTAATCTTGAATGGCTGCAGCCGGACGGCTCCTTCGCCGCCATCGAACCGCAGGCCTAGTCTTCACGCCATTTCAGCTTGCTTCGGGCGGGGCAGGGCGTTAGGCCTGCGCCGTCAAATCTATTGCTCAAACGGCAGGTCTCTTCCTGCCCGAACAGGATCGGATTTCCATGAAACTCGCATCGCTCAACAACGGAACCCGTGACGGCCAGCTGGTCGTCGTGTCCAAGGATCTCGCCTGGTATGCCGACGCCTCGTCGATCGCGCCGACCATGCAGGCTGCCCTTGACGATTGGGAACGATGCGCACCGGACCTGGAAAGCCTGTACGAACAGGTCAATCGCGAGACCATTCCGCGTGAACGCTTCCACGAGCATGACGCTCTGTCGCCGCTGCCGCGCGCCTTCCAGTGGGCCGACGGTTCGGCCTACGTCAATCACGTGGAACTGGTCCGCAAGGCTCGCAATGCCGAAATGCCGGCCACCTTCTGGACCGATCCGCTGATGTATCAGGGCGGTTCCGACGCCTTCCTGGCGCCGCGCGCTGATATCCCGCTGGGTGACGAGGCCTGGGGCTGCGACATGGAAGGTGAAGTCGCCGTGATCTGCGGCGATGCGCCGATGGGCTGTTCCGCTGAAGAGGCCGCCAAGTCGATCCGCCTCCTGATGCTGGTCAATGATGTGTCCCTTCGCGGACTGATCCCGGGTGAGCTGGCGAAAGGCTTCGGTTTCTTCCAGTCCAAACCGCCGACGGCCTTCTCGCCGGTCGCGGTCACGCCGGACGAGCTGGGGGATGCCTGGGATGGCAAGAAAGTTCATCTGCCGCTGATCGTGCACTACAATAACGAGCCGTTTGGTGTCGCCGATTGCGGTGTCGACATGACGTTCGACTTCCCGCAGCTCGTCGCTCATCTCGCCAAGACGCGTCCGGTCACGGCCGGCACGGTCATCGGGTCGGGCACGATTTCCAACAAGCTGGATGACGGACCCGGCAAGCCGATCTCCGAAGGCGGCGTGGGCTATTCCTGCATCGCCGAGATCCGCATGATCGAGACCATCGCCGACGGCAAGCCGTCGACCTCCTTCATGAAGTACGGCGACACGGTCAAGATCCAGATGAAGGACAAGGACGGCAAGTCCATCTTCGGCGCGATCGAACAGACCGTGGTGAAATACGACGGCTGACATGCAGCAATGGATTTACGCCCAACGCCCTGACACCGCGGTCGGTGCCGAACATTACCGGCTTGAACCGATCTCCGACCTGGCGGCGCCCGTGCGCGGCGAGGTGATTGTCGAGGGGCGTTACTGGTCGGTCGATCCCTATATGCGAATCCAGCAGAGCGCTGGAAACACCTGGGAAGCGCCCCATCCGGTTGGCGAGGTCCAGGGCGGCGCTGTTGTCGGCCAGGTCACCGAGGTTGGCGAGGGCGTTACGGAGCTGGCGCCGGGCGACTGGGTCGAGACCTATATGGGCTGGCGTACGCATGGCCTTCGCCCGGTCGCAGAGTGCCGCAAGCTGGATCCTGATGCCGCGCCCGTCTCGACGGCCCTGCACGTGCTGGGCATGCCGGGCCGGATTGCCTGGTTCGGCCTGATGGAAGCCGGCAAACCGCAGCCGGGCGACAAACTCCTGGTCAGTGGTGCGGCCGGTGCGGTCGGCTCGATCGTGGGCCAGATCGGCAAGCTGGCAGGTTGTCATGTCACTGGTGTGGTCGGTTCAGCCGACAAGGCCGACTGGATCACCAGGGAGCTCGGTTTCGACGCGGCGATCAATTACCGCGAGGCCCGCGACGCCGAGGCCATGGCGAGTGCGATCCGCGAGACCGCAGGCGGCGTGGACATCTATTACGACAATACCGGCGGCCCTACGACGGACGCCGTGTTCGAGACAATGAATCTGCGCGCCCGCCTGATCATTTGCGGCCAGATCTCGCAATACCAGGGCGGTCTGGATACGCCCAATCCCGGTCCGCGCCTGCTGCACACCATGCTCTACAAGCGGGCCACCATGACCGGTGTCCTGGCGCGCGACTACACGCACCGCATGGATGAAATGCTGGCCAAGATGGCACCCTGGGTCGCGTCGGGTGCGATCAAGTATCGCGAGACACGGATGAAGGGTTTCGAGGCGCTGCCCGACGCCCTGGCCGCGCTCTTCACCGGCGGCAATACGGGCAAGATGATCGTCGAGGCCTAGCGCCGCACGATCAATCCGCACCTCCCAGCTCGGTGGTGATCCGGGCGTGGAGCGCGTCTCGTGCCTCGGTGACTTCCCGCAGAGTATACAGCTGCATTTCCGTCGCACCGGCCAGGTTTCCCATGGCCGCCCGCAGGTCGGGGTGCTCGCGCGCAAGCGCGATCATGTCCTCGGGCGACATAACATCGCGGCCCGATACTCCGATCCGGGTGCGGGTCCGGCTAAGTTCGTCCCGGCTCTCCAGCAGCGCCGCTTGCTCCAGGCGCCGGAGGCGTTGCCCGAGGGTGTAATAGTTGTGAATTTCTGCGGCCAGCTCGGCATTTCCGACATGCTGGAAAGTGCCGAGATTGATCATCGAATCATAGGTTCGGCGTTGTATATCAAGCCCATGCAAAAAAGCGAGTGGTCGGTTGATATCGTTTTGCGGCCCGGGGGCGAAGGGCTCCGCCGGCGGTGTGGGAATGGCGCCGTAGGGCGAGACATAAACGTCGACAATCTGTTCGCCTGATCCCACGAGCACATGCGTCAGCGCCGCATATCGCCACTGCGCGATGACGCCGTACATCTCGAGTTGCGCGCCGTCGGCCTCAAGATCGCGGAGTATGAGCGCCAGACTTTCCCGCGCGTCTTCGCGCTGTTCGTGCGCGGCCTGCCATGTCGAGGCCTGGAAGCCCAGGAAGACCCCCGACACGACGATCACGAATTCGATGGCGACGGCGAACCAGTTCTGCTCGCGGACGGCCTTGGTGATACGGGTCAGGATCATGGATTGCCTCCCAGTTCGGCTTCGATGGCGTTCGACAGCGCGATGGCGTCATTCAGCCGGTCATTGGCAATGGCCGGCATGATGCGCAGCGTCGAAAGCCAGTAACGCAGCTGGGCGTGAAGCGCGTGATCCGCCAGAAGACGATCCGCCGTGACGGCAATCTCGCCAGACGCAGCCGGTGGTGCGCAATCCAGGAGGGCCTGGTGGCCCTGATGGCCGCTCTCCCAGCAATAATCCCAGATATAGAGCTGTAAATGCACCGGAATGATGCCGCGAACGGCTTCGCGATAGGCCGGCCGTTCCGACAGGGTCACATTGCCGCTCTGCGAATAATAGGCGGCGATGCGACCGCGCACTTCACCATTGGCAATCAGGCCCAGTTCGCCGGCGCTGGTCACCTCGACATAGGCCGTCTGGGTGGTGACGAATTCATAGACCTGGCTGGCCTGGAAGAAATCCAGCACGATCTGCCAGTTTTCGGCATCCGAACGCTCTTCGGATGTTTGCAGGCGGACCGCCTCGATCGCGCCGTGTCCATGCTCGGACACCGCCGCCCAAAACAGCACCCGATCGTCATAGTTTTCCTTGTCGCGCTCGAGGTCAGCGTGAATGCGTTCGAGGTATCCGCGCGCGCGTGCCTCATCATCGCGGGCAGAATTCCAGGCCGTGACCTGGAAACCGATAACCACGCCCAGGATGACAATGAGAAACTCCAGCACGACCGCGAACCAGTTCTGCTCGCGGATGGCGCGTGCAATGCGAGCCAGGATCATGATGCGCGCTCATCCCCGGATGGACGTTCCATCCGTCTGCGCCGCACCACGAAAAAGAAGGCAAGGGAGCCCAGATAGGTCAGCACCAGCAATATCCCGACTATCGCCGGCAACGCCGCCATCCCGGCGCCGCCGGGTCCCGCCGGGCCAAGCCATGCCAGATCTTCCGAGCCGCCAGCCGAGTTGTGGATATGCACGCCCAGCGACGCGAAGTCGGAAAAGGCCAGGAAGACGCCCATTCCGGTCGTCAGGGCGCCGATCGAGTAGAGACACAGGAACAGGATCGCCACCCAGCGCTCCATCCGGTGCGCCAGGAAGTAGGACGCCGTCAGCACAGCGAAGACGAGCGCCATGAAGTTGGAGAACACGAAATTCGCCGTGTTCAGAAACTCCGAGAACAGCAAGGCCAGTTCGAAGTCTGTCATAATGGCGACCTCCCGGGTCCATTGGGCGCTGTCCGCCAAATCGCAGGTGTATTGGTGAGGATCATTGAGCGAGCTCCGCTTCTATGCGTGCCAGCAAGGCGCGGGCCTGGCGCTCTCGCTCCAGCGCATTGATGGTCAAGGCGAGGCTCTGTTCTCGTGCCGCCCCGATGTAGGCGACGAGTTCTTGATCACCGCGAGCCGCTTCCAGGACGGAATCGAGGTCCTGTTCCGAAAAGCTGGAAAACCCGTGCCGATAAAGGATGGTGACGCCCGCTGTGCGAATGTCCCGAAAACTGCTGCCCACATGCTGCAGGGTCTCGTAACCCGCATAATAGCGCTGGATGGCGACCCGCAGATCGCGGTCGGAAATCAGCCTGAGATTTCCGGCATTGACCAGGCTTTCATATCCGGTCCGCTGGCCGGCCGCGCTGTAAATTATGTTGACCCGAGCGAGCAGGGTCGGATGGTCGTCGGGCGAAATTTCGGGCAGCCGGCTGAGGTCGACCGGAGATTCGAACGCGAGCACCACGTCCGCGAGACTGTCTTCACCGCCGATCTCGACCAACAGGTATTCCGCTGCCGCATAGCGCCACATGCTGTTGTCGAGCACGACCTCGAGGGCAGCCAGATCGGCCTCGAGGTCATCCCGAACCTCGGCCAGTTGCAGAGCGATCGTCGCTCGATCCGCGCGATCTTCGTTCCAGGCGCTGACCTGGAAACCCAGGAATACACCGACGATGACAATCGCCAGGTCCAGCCCGACGGCGAACCAATTCTGGTCCTTGATGTGTTGGGTGAGGCGGCGAAGGATCATTGTGCGAACTCCTCCCCATCATCGCTGCCGGGCAGTCCCAGGGCCGCTTCAAGCGCTGCTCTAAGCTCCGCGAGGCGCAGGCCTTGCTGCGTGCGGGTGGCGTCCATATAGGCGTTGTAGCGCGAGATGTTGTCGGCGAAGCGATTGCGGAAAACGGGATTGGTCCGCATTGCCTCGACATCGCAAACCGCTGTCCCGCTGAAGATCGGATCCCAGCCGCGCATCGGGCCGTCAGGCGCCTGGAAACTCACCACGTCCGGGAACTGGCTGGAGATATTGGCCGCATCGATGTTGACGCCGGCGATGAGGGTTTGCGACCGCGTGATCTGTTGTCTCAGATTGATCAATGCCGCGCGCAATGCCTCGTCCCGGATGAGGCGGATACCGCCGGTGGATTCCAGCTCCTGAAGCACGGGCAGCGCCAGCGGAGGCGTGTTCATGATGTGGGACTGGATGATCGCGCTGCATTCCTCGACGGTCAGCGCCCGGTCCGGCGCGTCATCGCGGTAAATCAGGTCGGACGCGCTCCACAGGAGTTGCAGCGTATCAAACGAAAAGCGCGCGCGTTCCCGGATGTCCGGCTGACCGTACCAGGCGGCCCGTGCCTCCTCGACATCGATCACCTCCGCATAGAGGCGTGCGATCAGGTCATCGGCCGCGGACTGGGCCTCTCGCTGGTCACTCCAGCCGCTCACCTGGAAACCGATAAAAATACCCAGGACGACGATCACGAAGTCCAGCCCAACAGCGAACCAGTTCTGGTCGCGGACGTGCTGCATGAGCCTGCGCAGCAGCATGTGTTCCCCCAAATCTCCCTTGTTGGTTGATTAGCATGTTTCGGCAAATCGCCTAATGAGGGAATGGGGATCCGGAGTTCCGGTGTCCCGGATAGCCGGCAGATACCTAGTTGGGCAGGGTTTCGCCGTCGGCCTTGAGCGGGTAGCGCTGGCCGTCGAAACCGTCGAAATTTTCCGCGATCTCGGGATGACCGACCGGGCCGTTTTCGGCGTCGGGCAGGAGATTTTGCTCGGAGACATAGGCGCCGTAATAGCTTTCCTCATTCTCCGCGAGCAAATGATAGAAGGGCTGGTCCTTGTGCGGACGGATATCCTCGGGGATCGCTTCATACCATTCCTCGGTATTGGCGAATTCCGGGTCGACATCCACGATCACGCCCCGGAACGGGAAGAGCCGGTGGCGCACGACATCGCCCAGTCCGAATTTTGCCTGCCGGATATCCATCACTCTACCCAAACACATCTCTCTTAAGATCTTGTACGACGGGCCTGCCCGTTTCGCTCACTGTATTTCATATACCCAAGTTGCGTCACGCCTCCTTGCAGCGGGATGTGGAAGGAGTATGCTGATTTTCAAGATGATATCAGGCCGGATTGTGCAGCGCCCATGGCGGCGCGCCGGACCGGCAAAGGACATTCGATGGCGGAGCCTCCTCCCGGTCCCGGGGGTCGCGGTCCCGCCGCACGCAAGCGGAAACGGCGCTCCCGTGCGCCGGTTCCCGTGTACGGCGCGATCGACCTGGGCACGAATAATTGCCGCATGCTTCTGGCGCAGCGACAGGGCGCGGGTTTCCGTGTCGTGGATGCGTTTTCGCGTGTCGTGCGCCTGGGCGAGGGCCTGGCCAGCCAGGGCGAGTTGTCGACCGGGGCCATGGACCGCGCCGTCGAGGCGCTGAAAGTCTGCGCCGACAAGATCCGCCGCCAGAATGTCGTCAAGCATCGCGCCATCGCCACCCAGGCCTGTCGTTCGGCCACGAATGGCGAGGATTTCCTCGCCCGCGTCGCCGAGGAGACCGGCCTGGAATTTGACCTCATTACGCCGGAGGAAGAGGCGCGCCTGGCGGTGCATGGCTGTGTCGACCTGCTTGATCCCGAGCGGGATGCGGCCCTCGTGATCGATATCGGGGGCGGTTCCACGGAATTGTCCTGGGTGGATCTCGAGGAATGGCGCCGGCGCGGCGGTCCCGAGAGCGGTGGCCGTCCGCCGATGAAATCCTGGACCTCCACCCCGGTCGGCGTAGTGACCCTGTCGGAACGCTTCCCGGAGCGCGAGGACCGCATCGAATGGTATAACGAGATGAAAGCCTACGCGGCCGATCTCATGCGCACACCGCGCGGCGCCAAGGCCATGCGCCCGGTGTTTGCCGAGGGGCGCGGGCACCTGGTGGGAACATCCGGCACGGTAACCTCCATGGCCGGCGTGCATCTGCGTCTTGAACGTTATGACCGCTCCCGGGTCGACGGGATCTGGATGAGCGGCGAGGAGGCCCTGGCGGCCTGTCATCGCCTGCGTGATCTCGACGTGGCGGGTCGGGCGGCCGAACCGACGATCGGTGCCGACCGGGCCGAGCTCGTCCTGGCGGGCTGCGCCATCTACGAGGCCGTGGCCGAGGCCTGGCCTGCGGATCGCCTGCGTGTGGGTGATCGCGGTCTGCGCGAAGGCATGTTGCTCAATCTCATGCGCAAGCCTAAACGTCGTCGCCGGCGCAGGAAGTCGAAAGCGAGCGCGGAATGAGCCAGGACGACGAGACACCGGAAGAGGGCGAGGACAATCCGCCCAAGGACAAGCGTCGCCGGCGGCGCGGCGGTCCCGTCACCAAGGGCGGGGATGCGCGCGCGGCCAAGCAGATGTTCGAACGTGTGAAGACCGCGCGCGGACGCCGCTCGTCCTCCACGCGCTGGCTGCAGCGCCAGCTCAATGACCCCTATGTCAGGAAGGCCCAGCTGGAAGGCTATCGCTCGCGTGCGGCCTACAAACTCCTGCAGCTCGATGAGCGGTTCAAATTCCTCAAGCCCGGTCAGCGGGTTGTCGATCTCGGCTCGGCGCCGGGCGGCTGGGTCCAGGTGGCGCTGAACAAGGGTGCCTCCGAGGTCGTCGGTATCGACCTCCTGGAGATCGAGCCCATCGCCGGCGCGACCCTGCTGGAAAAGGATTTCACCGAGGATGACGCGCCCGATCTCGTGAAGGCCGAGATGGGCGGACCGGCAGACGCCGTCGTCTCCGATCTCGCGCCCTGGACCACAGGCCACAAGGCCACCGATCACCTGCGCATCGTCGCACTGGCGGAAATGGCTGCGCAATTCGCGGTCGAGACCCTCAAGCCCGGCGGCGTCTTCGTCGCCAAGGTCTTCCAGGGCGGTGCGGAGGGCGAGCTTCTCGATACGCTCAAGGAGCGTTTCGAAAAGGTCCGCCATTTCAAGCCGGACAGCTCCCGCTCGGAAAGCGCCGAGACTTTCGTCATCGCGATGGGGTTCAAGGGGTAGGGCCTACTCCTCGGACCGCACGATCTGTACCGGTATGTCATTGGCCCGCAGATCATCCCAGATGTAGACGATGACGCCGTGACTGGCCTCGTCATCCACCTCCAGCACGACGGAAGCATCCGGGTTCTCTGCCCGGAGGCGATTGATCGCCGCCAGCACGCGTTCGCGGTCGGTGATGTCCTGGTTCACGAAGACCCGGTCTTCGTCATTGACCTGGACGAGAATGGACTCCCTTGGTTCACCACATTCACCCTCGCAGGGTGGTGGCGGCCTCAAATCGACACCCTCCTCGTTGAGGAAGGTTGCCGTGACGATGAAAAAGATCAGAAGAATGAAGACGATATCCAGCATGGGGGTCATATTGACCTCAGCCTGGTCGTCCCTGCGTGTGCGCCGTTTCCGCATCGCTCTCCCCTTGTGAACGATACGTGGTCTCCACAGTCAGGAGACGGGATCGCGGTGGCGAGATTGGGGCGGGCACGGGGAAATCTGCGGGCGCGGCTAGGAGCGGTTTGACAGTGTGAGTGCGCGGACCAGCGGCAGAACCGGCCAGATCAGCATCTGGACCGCGAGTGCAATCTGCGCCCCGCGCAGAACCAGAATGGCAGCCGGGCGGTCGAAGTCGGGAAAGGCCCTTTCTGTCGCCGGAATGTCGATCCGATAACCGATTATCGAGACCACATAGAGATAGGAAAGGCTGGCCACCATGATGGCGAGCGCGAATGTTGCAACCACCAGCCAAGCAGATCTGCCAAAGTGGATTGCGATCGCGTGAAGCCCGATCCAAACCAGAGATGTCAGACCCATCGTCACCGCGCTGAAGAAAATCCCCCAGGCCAGATTAACGTCGCCGGCGCATGTGTAGCCGATTACTTCGTTCAAACGGCAAGCCCAGATGTCGATCTGGCTTAGAACGGTCAGATTGAGCACGCATCCGAGCAGAAAGGAGAGGCCGAGAGTCGCCCAGAGCTTTTTCTGCTCCCCAGTGCTTGATTTGAACATTTGCCGCCCCCGTTCCGAAACGAGGCTGGCGGTGAATGATATTCAGTCAACCGCGCCCTGAATCCCCCTCCGCCTGAACAAAATCACCCCTGCGACTGAAAAACGCGTCCTCATCCCTTGCGCAGACCGGGAAACCCGATTAATCCGGCCCCGCAAGAGAGAAGGAGGTCTCCCCATGGAGATTCGCGAAGGTTTGACCTTCGACGACGTGCTCTTGCAGCCCGGCCCGTCCGAAGTTCTTCCCGCTGATGCAAACGTGTCCACCCGCGTCGCCCATGACGTCGGTCTCAACATCCCTGTCCTGGCCGCGGCTATGGATACGGTGTCCGAGGCGCGCATGGCGATTGCCATGGCCCAGGCGGGCGGGATGGCGGTGATCCACCGCAATCTCACCATCGCCGAACAGGCCGAGGAAGTGCGCCGTGTGAAGCGTTATGAGAGCGGCATGGTGGTCAATCCGGTGACGATTGCCCCGGACGCGACCCTGGCAGACCTCAAGACCCTGATGGCCGAGCATCGTGTCTCCGGTATCCCGGTCGTCGAGGGCGCCACGAATTCCAAGCCGGGCAAGCTGGTCGGCATCATCACCAATCGCGATGTGCGCTTTGCCGATGATCCGAACGAGAAGGTCGGCAATCTGATGACCCGCGAGGTCGTCACCGTGCGCGAGGGCGCCAGCCAGACCGAGGCCCGTGCCAAGCTGCACGAACACCGCATCGAGCGTGTCCTGGTGGTCGACAAGGAAGATCGCTGTATCGGCCTGATCACCGTCAAGGACATGGAGAAGGCCCAGCAATATCCCACCGCTGCCAAGGACGAGCATGGCCGCCTGCGCTGCGCCGCCGCGACGACGGTCGGTGACAGCGGTTTCGAGCGTGCTGAAGGCCTCATTGATGCTGGTGTGGACGTGGTGGTGATTGACACTGCCCACGGCCAGAGCCAGTCGGTGATCGACCAGGTCGCCCGCATCAAGAAAACCACGAATGCCGCGCGCATCGTGGCCGGCAATGTCGCCACCTATGACGGCGCCAAGGCGCTGATTGATGCCGGTGCGGATTGCGTCAAGGTCGGTATCGGCCCGGGCTCGATCTGCACGACACGTATCGTCGCTGGTGTCGGCGTGCCGCAGCTGACGGCGGTCATGGAAGCCCGCCGCGCCGCGGAAGGTTCCGACGCCTGCATCATCGCCGACGGTGGCATCAAGTTTTCCGGTGACATGGCCAAGGCGATCGCTGCCGGTGCCAATGCCGTCATGATCGGTTCGCTTCTGGCCGGTACGGAAGAAGCGCCGGGCGAGGTCTTCCTCTACCAGGGCCGGTCCTACAAATCCTATCGCGGCATGGGCTCGCTGGGCGCGATGGCGGCGGGATCTGCTGACCGCTATTTCCAGAAGGATACCGAGCGCATGAAACTCGTGCCGGAAGGCATTGAGGGCCAGGTTCCCTTCAAGGGCCCGGTCGGACCGATCCTGCACCAGATGGTCGGCGGTCTGCGCGCGGCCATGGGTTATACGGGGTCTCCGACGATCGACGAGCTGCACAAGCGTGCGAATTTCGTCCGCATCACCAATGCGGGCCTGCGCGAAAGCCATGTGCACGACGTCAAGATCACGCGCGAAGCGCCGAACTATCCCACGGCGACCTGACCAGCTAAATTTCCGCATGTCCTCCAGTCATTCCTGTGGCTGGAGGACTTGCGTGCGATTTCTTAGCGTTGCGTACCCTGTTTTTCAGATGAGGATACCAGGCTGATGAATCTCGATCTTGTCATTCCCGTCTTCGTGCAGGTCGCCATGACGATCCTGCTGATCTTTGTCACCGGCGGTGCGCGCTATTTCGCGGTCAAGAGCGGCGAAGTGAAGGTCAAGGAGATCGTGCTGGGCCAGCGCGCCTGGCCGAAGAAGCTGCAGCAGCTGGGCAATACGCTGAACAATCAGTGGGAAACGCCCATTCTCTTCTATGCCGGTGTCGGTTTCGCCCTGATCCTGGGCGCGCAATCACCCTGGCTGGTGCCGCTGGCCTGGGCCTGGATCGGTCTTCGCCTGCTGCACGCGGTGATCTATATCTCCGTCAATCACCTGTTTTTCCGCTTTCTGTCCTTTGCGACCGGTGTGCTGGTTCTGACCGGTTTCTGGATTGCCTTGGCCGTGGAGTTCCTGACCCGATGAGACAAGACCAGCCGCCGATCGAGACGGGCAAGGACATCCTCTTTCTGCTGACCGGCAGCTGGGTCAATGACGAGACCGGCGAGGAGCGCCTGTGCCCCGATGCCTGCCTGGTCGAGGGTGCGCTCCTGCTGAACCCGCACTGGGGTGAGGCGGTCACACTCGTCCGCGTCGAGTATCCGCGTCCGCGCCCCGAAATCGTGGCCTTGCTGGACGAGGACAACCAGAACGCCCCGACGCTAATCCTCGCGGAGGACAGTGAGGCCCATCAGCCGGTCGAGACACTGGGCCACAAGCGTTTCCTGACCGATCCCAAGGCGATCTGCCGCCAGCTCGCCGCGAGCTATGGCGGATCCCGTCCGGCTTGATTGACGGGCCCACACTCGCCGAATTGCTCGGACCGGACCGGTCCGTGCCGCATGCGACACTGGAAGACATCGAGGCTGATGTCTGGCCGGAAGCGGAGTTTCCGACCTCGTTGATCCGGAGGGCGCACGCCTACCGCAAAATTTCCTTGTGCGACATGCAGATCGAGCATGTTCGACTCCTTGTCGGGCAGGCGATCGGTGCAGAAATTCTCATCCCGCTGGCGCTGGACGTGCTGGCCAAGACGCCCTGTATCTCCGGCGATTTGTTCGAGGGAGATCTGGTCTGCGCGATGGGACGCCCGCAACTGGACGCCTATTGGTCAGCGCATCCGGACCTGAAATCCCGCTATCTCCGCGCGGTCGACGCGAATATAGAGGCGGACATCATTTCGGAGATCCGGCAGGACCTCCTCGACATCAAAGAGAGGCTGAGCGCGTGAGAGACGGTGGACGCATCGCTGCGGCGATTGAAATCCTGGACACGCTGCAGCGGCAGCATCAACCGGTGAAGGACGCGGTCCGGGACTGGGGCAAGGCGCATCGTTTTGCCGGTTCGGGCGATCGGGCGTGGATCGGCGGTCTGGTGCTGGACGCATTGCGTCACAAGCTGTCCGTCTCCCATGCCATGCAGGATGACGGGCCGCGGGCACTGGCGATCGGGACCGTCGGCCGTGTCTGGGGCATGAGCGCGGACGAGCTGGACGGTATTTTCGCCGATGACGAACACGCGCCCGAGGCCCTGAACGAGGCCGAGCGCGAGGGTCTGGCCCGCGATATTTCCGACGCGCCGATGCATGTGCGCGGAGACTTTCCCGAATGGCTCGAGGAGAGCCTGGTGCGGGCCTTCGGCGAGGCCGCAGCGGAAGAGGGACGGCTTTTATCCTCCCGCGCTCCCGTGGATCTGCGGGTCAATACTGTGAAGGTGGAGTATGAGCGCGCAATCAAAGAAGTAAAGTCGAAACTTAAAGCAGTTTCTGAAGGCAATTTGGTCGCGAATTCCCTGCGGATCCCGCTGCGCGACCCTCGGTCGAAGTCGGCGTCGGCCGAGAGTATTCCCGCCTATGGCAAGGGCTGGGTGGAGGTCCAGGATATCGGCTCCCAGCTCGCTGCGCTGGCGGCCGCGCCCAAGATGGGCATGAACATCATGGATTATTGCGCCGGTGCCGGCGGCAAGACGCTGGCCCTGTCGGCCCTGCTTCACAATACCGGCCAGGTGCATGCCTGGGATATCGACTGGCGCCGCCTGCGTGCGATCTGGCCGCGCATGAAGCGGGCCGGTACGCGCAATGTCCAGGTCCATGACGGCAAGGAAAACGAGAAGCTCGACCAGTTCGAGGGCGCCATGGATGTCGTGTTCTGCGACGCCCCCTGTACCGGTACCGGCACCTGGCGCCGGCGTCCCGACGCGAAATGGCGTCTCAAGCCGACCGCGCTTGAAAAGCGCATGTCCGAACAGGATACGGTCCTGGAACGTGCCCAGCGCTATGTGAAACCCGGCGGACGCCTGGTCTACATCACCTGTTCCGTCCTGCCGGAGGAGAATGAGGACCGCGTCACGGCCTTCCTCGACATGGGCGCTCCGTTCAAGCCGGTACCGGCGATCGAGGCCCTGGAAGCGTCAGGCGAGCTCGCCGAAGGGGCTGCTGACCGGCTCAAGGCCTGTGAAGGCCAGCACGGCGCCCTCCAGCTTTCACCGGGTCGGACCGATACGGACGGTTTCTACATCTGCGTCCTGGAGCGGCAGGGTTGAAGGAACAAATCTTCCACGAGTCCTTCGACGAGTTGTTCTTCTTCGGGATAGTGTCACTCGTCCTTGCCGCCGTGGCTGGCTGGGGATTGGCTGATCATCTTCTTGCAGACGATTTGGCAGCGTCAGTTGAAGCGACGCGACGAGGCTGGTGGGGGTTCACCGCGCAAGCTTTGGCCGTACCGCTTTTTCTGGTCGGCGCTATCATCGCGTTCTGGCGTGCCGTTCTCGCGGATCAAGGCAAGGCCTACCTTCGAATTGACGCGCAAGGCTTGGAAGAGGTCGGTGGGCAAAATACCCAGCAATATCGCTGGTCCGAGTGCAGCCGCTTCAAAGTTGTGACGGCGGGAATGCCCAGACTTGGCTCCAAGCTGATTGTTTTCAATCTGGTCGACGAGGGACCAGCCAATGACGACGAACCCGAACTCGGTTCGAGCTCGCTCAGTCTGCGCAGCAAATATCGGCTCGGAGCCGAGGAACTGGCCGGGATACTGAATACTTACAGAGCCAACGCGCTGCGACCCGTCTAACCCCGCCGGATCAATCCACGTCCCAGCTTCAAAAGCGGCTGTTCCAGCATCCGATGGCTCAGCCAGCCGAGCATGATGCAGGCGGCCAGGCAGATGGCATAGAAACCCAGACTGGCCAGCACGCCTGTACCGAATACGCCCGGAACGAGGCGGGCCAGGACGCCGATCGCCAGGATGTGGCTCAGATAGATGGAATAGGACCAATCGCCCAGCAGGCCCGCGAAATCGGGTAGGCGCGGTGACCAGGCGAGGAAGGCCCAGACCGTCCCGATCGCAAACGGTGCCAGGATGGCCACGCGCCAGCGCGGATCGGTCAGTCCCTCGATGCCGTGAATACTCATCCACCACAGGCCCAGAACCGCGCCGGCGAGCGACAGGGCCAGAGCGGGCCAGCGTTGGGTCTGGAGATACTCCAATCCGCCCGCCAGGAACGCCCCCGCCAGGAAGAGCAGATTGAAAGGGCTCAACAGCACCGCCAGCCACGGACCGAAAACACCCGGCTGTACCCACATGAAGGCCAGGCTTGCCCCACCCCAGGCGAGACCCGCCCATAGTCTCATCCCGCGCGGAAGCAGCAGCGCGAGGCCGTAGGCCAGGTAGAAATACAGCTCATGCGTCAGCGTCCAGCCGACCATCAGGACCGGCGCCTGGACGGAAGGGGCGAGCGTGAAACTCTCGACCAGGTTCAGCTCACCGGCCTCGGCCGTTAATGTGTCACCCATCACGAAATAACCGGCGAGGGCGGCGAGGGTGAAGATCCAGTAGAGCGGATAGATCCGGTTGAGGCGTTTCAGGAAATAGGTGGGATCCGGCTTGTCATGGCTCCGATAGAGCCAGTGGATGATGAAGCCGGATATGACGAAGAAGAGATCCACACCGGCAAAGCCGAAATAGGCGTAATCGCCCAGCAGGGATGGCATCAGGAAACGCGCATCGGACTGGTGGATATGGGCCAGCACGACCAGCATCACGGCCAGGCCGCGAAGATACTGGATCTGGATGATTTTATTGCCGGGCGATAGGGCGCTCACGCGTCTTCCTCCGTGGAGGCGCTAGTCTAGCGCTGCATTTCCACGACGAAACTGACAGCAACCGACGGCGTGATGGAGTCGAGCCCGGCCAGGTTTCTCAGAGTCTCGATCCCGGCCTCCAGCTGGAGCGGAGCGGCAAGAACGGTGACCGGCGCACTGCTCTCAACGCGAATCCGGTCTTCTGCAAGGCGGGTAATGGTCACGTTCGTGGAGAGGTCGACGGGCATCTCGCGGATCGACAGGCGGAAATCCAGCGCCTGTTCGACACTGTCGCCCACGGCCAGCGCGTCATACGCCGTGACGTCATAGCGTGCGGACACATGCGCTTCGGGGAAATCGGCCGTCTGGAAGAGATGTTCGGCCATGCGCTCATTGCGGATGTCGATGAAGGTCTCCACCGAGCTCATGTCGAGCACGAAACGGATCTGGCCGGTTGTATCCGCCCAGCCGGAAATGCCGGACAATTCATGCTCCTCGTCGACATCGCCATTCTTCACGGTGACGAAGCTGAGTGAGGAGGCATCGTCATCGACGTGCCAGGCTCCGTCGTCTCCCGACTGGGAACAGGCGGCAAGGCAAAGTGCGGCAGCGATGGCGAGCAGGCGTGTCATGATGGTTCCCCCAGAAGCGTTCACTGCAATTTAGACCAGGAAAACGTGCTGGCCAGCCCTCTTCGCGCTAGCCAAGCGCGCTGACTCGCGCTATCGGGCCGCATGCTGATCAGAGTTTCGGCCATCTCCTCACAACTTGCCCTTCAGGACACCCGTGCGCGCGGGTGGTTTTGCGCATGACCGACCAACACGAAAAAGTCCTCATCATCGATTTCGGCAGCCAGGTCACACAGCTGATTGCCCGTCGCCTCCGCGAGAGCGGTGTGTACTGCGAAGTCCATCCCTATAACCGGGCCGACGCCGCCTTCATCGACGGCTATGACCCGCAGGCAATCATCCTGTCCGGCTCGCCGCATTCCACGCATTGGGAGAATTCCCCGCGCGCCGATGAAAGCGTCTTTACGCGCGGTCTGCCCGTGCTGGGCATCTGTTATGGCGAGCAGACGATGTGCGCCCAGCTGGGCGGTGCTGTCGAGGCGTCCGAGGAGCGAGAATTCGGCCGCGCCGACATCACCATCGCCCAGGACAGCCCGCTCTTCGCCGGCTTTGGTCCTGTGGGCCACGAGGAACGCGTCTGGATGAGCCATGGCGACCGGGTCTCGGCCCTGCCGGACGGGTTCAAGGTCATCGCCACTTCGGGCAATGCGCCCTATGCCGCCATCGCCGACGAGGATCGCAAATTCTACGGCGTGCAATTCCACCCGGAAGTCGTGCACACGCCGCGCGGCGCGATGCTGCTGCAGAATTTCACCCACACCATCGCCGGTCTGAAGGGCGACTGGACGATGTCGAGCTTCAAGGATGAAGCCATCGCCAAGGTGCGCGCCCAGGTGGGCGACAAGCGCGTGATCTGCGGCCTGTCCGGCGGTGTCGACAGTTCCGTGGTGGCCGTGCTGCTGCACGAGGCCATCGGCGACCAGCTGACCTGTGTCTTCGTGGATACCGGCCTGATGCGCCAGGGCGAGGCCGACCAGGTCGTCTCCTTGTTCAAGGAGCACTACAACATCCCGCTCATTCATGCCGACGAGGAGGATCTCTTCCTCGACGCGCTGGCGGGCGTGGATGATCCCGAGGTCAAGCGCAAGACCATTGGCAAGCTCTTCATCGATGTCTTCGACGCCAAGGCCAAGGAAGCCGGTGGAGCCGATTTCCTCGCCCAGGGCACGCTCTATCCGGACGTGATCGAAAGTGTCAGCTTTGACGGCGGACCCTCGGTGACGATCAAGTCGCACCACAATGTAGGCGGCCTGCCGGCCCGCATGAAGATGGATCTCGTGGAACCGCTGCGTGATCTCTTCAAGGACGAGGTGAGGGCGCTCGGCCGCGAGCTGGGCCTGCCGGAAGCCTTTGTGGGCCGCCATCCCTTCCCGGGACCGGGCCTCGCCATCCGCATCCCCGGCGAGATCACCAAGGAAAAGGCCGACATCCTGCGCAAGGCCGACGCCATCTATATCGACGAGATCAAGAAGGCGGGCCTCTATGATGAGATCTGGCAGGCCTTCGCGGTCCTGCTGCCGGTCCGTACTGTGGGCGTGATGGGTGATGAACGCACCTATGACCACGTCCTGGCCCTGCGCGCCGTCACCTCCGTCGACGGCATGACCGCCGACTACTTTCCCTTCGACCACGACTTCCTGGGCCGCACCGCCACGCGTATCATCAATGAAGTCCGCGGCGTGAACCGGGTCGTCTACGACGTCACGTCGAAACCGCCGGGAACGATTGAGTGGGAGTAGGGGGCTTCCGGCTACGGGATGGCGTTTGCTGAACGCCTAGCCGCTCTCTCCCGTCGCTGAACGCACGATCTCCCGGAACAGCTCGATCGTTTCGAATTCGCGATAGCCGCTATCGTCTTCCGTGGCGCCGTAATCGCTGCTGGCGGAGAGTTTGACGATCACCATGCCGGCCGTGGGGTCCACGAAGACAAACTGGTTGTAGACGCCGATCGCGGTGAATTCGCCGCGATCACCCTCCGGTATCCACCATTGATAGCCATATCCCAGGCCGAAATCCGAGGCCGGATTGTCGCCCGGCATGAGGTGCGGCGCGTCCGGCGTCACCGATGCGCGCACCCAGTCGGCCGGGACAATCTGCTCGCCCTGCCACTGGCCGCCGAGCCGATAGAGCTCGCCGAGGCGGGCATAATCGCGGGCCGTCGCATTCATGCCGCCGAAGGCCATTTCCATGTCATCGGCATCGAGCAGCCAATAGGCCGGGTAGCTTGCTCCGAGCGGGGTCCACAATTTCTCGGTCATGTAATCGGCAATGCTTCTGCCCGTCGCCGAGACGAGCAGCATGCCGAGGACCTGCGTGTCGGTGGAATTGTAGCGATTGAACGTTCCAGGCTCATTATCCCGAGTGAGCGTTGCTGCGAATTCGTTCAGCGAACCGCCGAGCGCGAAAATGCGTCCGAACCGGTTGATGTCGGATTCGGGGTCGCTGTAATCCTCATTCCACGCCGCTCCCGACGACATCTGGAGCACGTCCTTGATGCTCACACCGTCATAGGCGGAGCCGGCGAGGTCAGGCACATAATCGGTCACCGGCTCCTCGATCGACCGGATATGGCCTTCGGAAATCGCGATACCGATCAGGGCCGAAACAAAACTCTTCGCGACCGACATGGAAATCCAGGGCACGTCCGGACCGCCCGTCAGGAAATACTCCTCATGGATCACGGCACCGTCGTGCAGGACGAGCAGGGCGCTCGTATCGGTCAGGGCCAGGAAGTCTGCCGTGTCATAGTCGACACCCTCATGCGTGAACGTGGCGGGCAGGGCCAGTGGGCCGCCCTCCGGCCACACCGTCGGTGAGGCAGAGGCCGGCATTTCCGCACTGGGGAAGAGCGTGTGAGCCCGATTGAAGTTCCGGT
Source organism: uncultured Maricaulis sp. (assembly GCA_965228215.1). Lineage (GTDB taxonomy): Bacteria > Pseudomonadota > Alphaproteobacteria > Caulobacterales > Maricaulaceae > Maricaulis. The sequence goes on from OZ245800.1 coordinate 2,492,450, forward strand.
CCTGCTCGGCACCGGTGAACAGCGAGGCCACCATGCTGGCCCGGTCGAAACGGGGTTTGAGTTTCACGCCCAGATTGACCGCAATGATCGCCAGGATGACGAATGCCGCCGAGAGGAATTTCTTCATGACATACGCCCCTGCGCCGCTAAAGCAGCGCTTCGATCTCGCTGCGGATGGCTTCGGGCGCATCCTTAGGGCCGAAGCGTTTGACGACCTTACCGTCGCGATTGATCAGGAATTTGGTGAAATTCCACTTGATGGATTTCGAACCGAACATCCCGCGCGCCTCTGATTTCAGATATTCGTAGATCGGCGAGGCCTCGGGGCCGTTGACGTCGATCTTGGCGAACATCGGGAAGCTGACGTCATAGGTCAGCTTGCAGAAATTGGCGATTTCCTCGGCATCACCGGGTTCCTGCTTGCCGAACTGGTTGCAGGGAAAGCCCAGCACAGCGAGGCCTTTTTCCTTGAGATCGCCATAGAGCGCTTCCAGGCCCTCATATTGCGGCGTGAACCCGCACTTGCTCGCCGTGTTGACGATCAGCATGACCTGACCGGAGAAGTCGGAGAGGGCGACATCCTGGCCGGAAATGTCGGTTGCAGTGAATTCATAGATCTGGCTCACGCCGGGCCTCCTTCTGGCTGGCCGCCGAGTATGACAGCGGATTGAAATCACGTCGACATCGGTAAAATCTATTGATGCGCTCAAATCAATTGATTGGACGTATATAACGACGCGGTCCAGCCTGTATCCATCGATTTCATCCGACCCCGAGGAAAGATCTCATGGATAGCAGCAGCAAATGCCCGGTCATGCACGGCGGCAACACGGCCTCCGGCTCGTCAGTCGCGGCCTGGTGGCCGAAAACCCTCAATCTCGGCATCCTGCACCAGCATGATCGCAAGTCCGACCCGATGGATGCGGACTTCAATTATCGCGACGCCGTCAAATCCCTCGACGTGGCGGCGCTCAAGAAAGACCTCAACGCCCTGCTGACCGACAGCCAGGACTGGTGGCCGGCCGATTACGGCCATTATGGCGGCCTGATGATCCGCCTGGCCTGGCATTCGGCGGGCTCCTACCGCCTGTCTGACGGCCGCGGCGGCGGCGGGGCCGGCAATATCCGCTTCGCTCCGCTCAATTCCTGGCCGGATAATGGCAATCTGGACAAGGCGCGTCGCCTGCTCTGGCCGCTCAAGAAGAAATACGGCAATGCGCTGTCCTGGGCCGACCTGATCCTGCTGGCCGGTACCGTCGCCTATGAGAATATGGGCCTGGACACCTATGGCTTCTCCTTCGGCCGCGAGGATATCTGGCATCCGGAAGAGGACGTCTATTGGGGCGCGGAGAATGACTGGCTGCCGCCCTCCGACACGCGTTACGAGGACGTCGAGGACCCCAAGAGCCTCGAGAACCCGCTGGCCGCTGTGCAGATGGGCCTGATCTACGTCAATCCGGAAGGCGTCAACGGCAAGCCGGACCCGATCAAGACCGCGGCCATGGTGCGGGAGACCTTTGCCCGCATGGCCATGGATGACGCGGAGACGGCTGCGCTCACCTGTGGTGGCCATACAGTCGGCAAGGCGCACGGCAATGGTGATGCCGAAGCACTCGGCCCGGAGCCGGAAGGCGCCGGGCTGGAGACGCAGGGGTTCGGCTGGATGAATGACCAGCTCGGCGGCAAGGCTTCCAATGCCGTGACATCCGGTCTGGAAGGCGCCTGGACGACCAATCCCACGCAGTTCGACATGGGCTATTTCGAGCTGCTCTTCGGGTATGAATGGGAGCTCGCCAAGAGCCCGGCCGGGGCCCAGCAATGGCAGCCGGTGGGTATCAAGGAAGAGCACATGCCGGTGGATGCGAGCGATCCGTCCGTGCGTCGCATGCCGATCATGACCGATGCCGACATGGCCATGAAGGTGGATCCGGCCTATCGCGCAATCTGCGAGAAATTCATGGCCGATCCGGCCTATTTCCGCGACACCTTCGCCCGCGCCTGGTTCAAGCTGACCCATCGCGATCTCGGTCCGCGCACGCGCTATATCGGTCCGGACGCTCCGGCCGAGGATCTCGTCTGGCAGGATCCGGTTCCCGCTGGCGCCACGGGTTATGACGTGGCCGCTGCCAAGGCGGCGATTTCAGCGAGTGGTCTGTCCGTCTCCGACATGGTTGCGACGGCCTGGGACAGCGCCCGTACATTCCGCCAGTCCGACCTGCGTGGCGGTGCCAATGGTGCGCGTATCCGCCTGGCTCCCCAGAAGGACTGGGCCGGCAATGAGCCGGAGCGCCTGGCCCGTGTTCTCGATGTGCTGGAGGGCATTGCTGCGGATGTCTGCGCCAGCCTTGCGGATATTATCGTGCTGGCCGGTAATGTCGGCGTCGAGCAGGCTGCTGCTGCGGCAGGTCACACGATTGAGCTCCCGTTCTCGCCGGGCCGCGGTGATGCCAGCGACGAAATGACGGACGCAGCCTCCTTCGACGTGCTTGAACCGGTCCATGACGGGTTCCGCAACTGGCAGAAGGAACACTACGCCGTGATGCCGGAGGAAATGCTGCTGGACCGGGCGCAATTGCTCGGCCTGACGGCCCCGGAGATGACGGTCCTGCTGGGCGGGATGCGTGTGCTGGGCACCAATCATGGTGGCACGGCGCACGGCGTGTTCACCGACCGAGTCGGCGTCCTGAGCACGGATTTCTTCGTCAATCTCACCGACATGGCGAACCGCTGGGTGCCGACGGGCCGGAATTCCTACGACATCCAGGATCGTGCGAGCGGTACTGTGAAGTGGACGGCCACGCGGGTGGATCTCGTCTTCGGATCCAATTCCATCCTGCGAGCCTATGCCGAACTCTACGCCCAGGACGATGCCGCGGAGAAATTCGTCCGCGATTTCGCTGCTGCCTGGACCAAGGTGATGAATGCAGACCGGTTTGACCTGGACTGAGCCGATCCTAACCCAGCACGGCTCGCCGGGTTGAGGAGGGGCAGGCAGCAATGCCTGCCCCTTTTCTCTGCCTGCACCAATTTGCCGCCTTCAATCTGCACCGCTTGACAATCCCGATATCCATAACAAGATATATAACAAGTTATGGAGTGAGCGATGAGTGCGGATATCCTTCAATCCATGGGGCCGGTCGCACTGGGCAGCCGGCTCAAGCGGGCGGGCGTGTTGATGCAGTCGATTTCGCAGGCCTGGCTGGAAGAGCAGGGCTGCGAGATCGCCTCGACCCACATGCCGGTCATGCTCGCCCTTTATCGCCAGGGCCGGGCCTCGACCGGCGAGCTGGCACAGATGCTCGGCATCGCCCAGCCGGGTGTGTCGCGCATGGTCGAACAGCTCGAACGCGCTGGCTGGCTGGTCTCCTCGTCCGGCAAGACAGATCGGCGTGTCCGCGAAATCCGGCTGAGCGAACAGGGCCGCGATTTCGCGATAAAGGCCAGTCGCGAGTACTGGCCGCGTATCGGAGCGGCTGTGGAGGCCATCTGCGCGCAATTGCAAGGCGATTTGCTGAGCCAGTTGAGCGGGCTTGAAACCCGTCTCGCGGCCGGCGAGTTCCAGACCCGTATCGCGGAGGACCAGTCATGAGTGACCTGCTCGACCGTCCCGTCTGGCACAGCCTGACCACGCATTTGTCGCACCTCTCAATCGGCAATGAAGATGCGCGGCGTTTCCATCCGGAGGTCAATCTCTTCCTCGCCGCCCGCGAGGACACGCCGGATTGCATGTCCTCGGCCGTGGATCTCGTGCCGGAGGATGGCGAGGTCTACATGATCCAGGTGCCCGAGATCTGTGTGCCCGACGGTCTCGACATGGCCATGGCGGCGCAGGGTGTCCAGATGGTGTTCGACAAGGGCGAGGCCCCGGCTCTCGACACAGCGGACATCATCCCGCTGACCGACCGGGACGTCCCGGACATGCTCGCCCTCGCGACGCTGACCGAGCCCGGCCCGTTTCTCTCGCGCACCCATGAAATGTCGCAATTCTGGGGCGTGCGAATCGATGGCCGGCTGGCAGCCATGGCGGGCGAACGCATGCGCTTTCCCGGCTATTCGGAAGTCTCGGGCGTGTGCACTCATCCCGATTTCCGCGGCCGGGGCCTCGCCAAACGCCTGTCCGCCCATGTCCGTGACCTCGTTCTGGCCCGCGGCGAAACACCCTTCCTGCACGCCTGGTCCACAAATGCAGCCGCAATCGGTCTCTATGAGGGGCTGGGCTTCTCGACCCGCTGTCTCGTCAATGCCTGCATCCTGAGGCGCTCCGGCTAGGGGCTGTCAGAATTCGCCCAACGCACTAGCTTGTGGGGCAGCAAAGCGGGAGAGGGCGTCATGGTCTGGCTGGTTCGGTTCTTCATGGTGATCGCTGTGGTGATCGCCGGTCTCGTTGTCGTCGTGCTGGGCTGGCATGCCACTACGCAGACAGCATCTCCCGCACCTCTGGCACCAGCCGAAAACCGGTTCGATGCCGCGCGCCTGCTTGCCGTGATCGATTCCGACATGGCGGCCACGGCCTATGCGGACCGTCGCCCGCACGCGATCGGGGGCACGCAGGACGTGCTGGCTATCATCGACCAGCCCGGCGAGGCGACAGATGCCCGCGCCCTGGTGCCGGCCTCGAATTCCGTCATGGGCTGGCCGGGCCCGGTTATCGTCTCGGCGGATGGCCGCCTCGCCTATGTCATCTCCTCACGCGGTGCCATTGACCGCTCGATCGAACGGCTGGAACCCTCCACCTATGCCGGTGTGCCGATCGATGATCGCATCACCACGATCGAGCTGGAGACGGGCGAGGTGCTGGCCACTGACACCGTCTGCACCGAACCCAAGGCTATCGATCTGGCTGCAGACGGGTCCTTCCTGCTGCTGGCCTGCGGTGATGCCGCCAGCGAACTGGCTGTCGTCGTCCTGTCCGACGGCATGCCTTCGGACGTCCGGGCGATTGATCTCGACGTCCCGTCCTTCTCCGAACGCGCACGCGATGTGGGTTCGACCTATGCCGCACTGCGCCCGGATGGCCGTGCTGCAGCCCTTGTTCTGGAAAACCGCGCGGTGCTGCAGGCAGAGTTTGAGCTCGATGCGGCGGGAATTCCGGTTTCGGCGAACGCCGGCGATGTGATCACCACGGATCGCTGGCTGTCAGTCCTGCGCTGGACCCGCAATGGCCGTTTCCTGCTGGCCGCAGATGTGGCCTGGGGGCCGGCACCGACGGACGCCGTGACCAACGGACCCGGTGCCATCGTCGCCTATCAGCTCGACCCCGCGGCATCGGGCTTCGGCGAGGTCTCCGCGGCACGGACAGGTCTCAGTCCGGAAGCCTTCGAACTCAATCGCGAAGGCGACCTCGCTGTAGCGGTCAACATGGAGCGCTCCTACCTGCCGGGTGGACCGCTCTCGGTTGTGCCGGGCCGGGCAGCCTCTTCGCTCAGCCTGGTGGCTATTGACCAGGACAGCGGGCAATTGACGACACTGGGACCGTCGCTCGGTTTCCGCGGCGTGCTGCCCGAGGACGCGGTGTTCGATACCGATGGCGACCAGCTCGCCGTCGCGGTCTATCAGGACCATGACGCGCCGCGCAGCGATGGCTGGGTCCAGTTCTTCGACGTCCGGGGAGAGGGCGATGCGCGTTACGTCGTCCCGACCGATCGCCGTATTGTCCTTCCCCGAGGCGTGCATGATCTGGCTGTCATCGACGGATAGGTCGTGCTAGGCGGCGCACAGGGAAGGAGCCCGCCATGAGCCAGGATATGGAAGCGCGCATCGAGGCGCTCGAGATGACGGTCGCGCACCAGGACCAGGCGATCGAGGACATGAACCGGGTCATTCTCGACCAGCAGGCCGAGATCGACGAGATGAAGATCCGCATGAGCCAGGCGCTCGACCGCATCCAGACGGTCGAAAGCCAGATGCCGGACGAACCGGACGCCCCGCCGCCGCATTATTGAGTGCCTCCATTCGCGGCAATCCCGATTTTTTGTGCATAACCTCCCGAAACAGGGGGCTGCCGGCGCGGTCGAGGCGCGTGAAGTCTTGGCGATAGCCCTTCATCAGGCCTAGCATTCTCCTCACGCGGGAGGAGGCGAAATGCGATTCTTCTTTTCGGCGATTTTGATGATGGCGGCCGGCGCCATGGCCTTTGGCCAGGACGTGACCTACTGGGTCGTGTCGGGCGTGGACGATGACGACACGCTCAATATCCGGACCCAGCCCAATGCCCGTTCCGAGATTGTTGGCGAATTGCCGCCGGGTGACGGCCTGATCGAGGTCACGCTCGTCGAGGAAGGCTGGGCCCAGATTGCCTATGACAATTCTCCCGAAGGCCATGGCTGGGTGTCCTCGGCCTATCTGCGCCAGGTTGAGCCTGATGTCTGGCTCGATACCGGTCTGCCGGCCGGGCTGAGCTGCAGTGGAACCGAACCCTTCTGGGGAATGAGCCAGGATGGTGAACGCCTGGTCGTCGATGCGTTCTGGCGTGACCGGGAAACGGAAATCCTGGACGTGACTGGTACCGGACGTGCGCACGGCATTGCCTGGCCATCGGTGGTGGAAGCGGATGACGGCCGGGCCATGGCTGTCATCGAGCCGCGGCAATGTTCCGACGGCATGAGCGATCTGAGCTATGGCTGGAGCGTTAACCTGATCCTGCGCGGTGAGGGACGGGACGGAAATCCGCTGGTGCTGGAAGGCTGTTGCCGGGTACCGCTGCCGGAATAATCCGGCCGCCGCGGAATTTTGCAGATAAAAGTGCACCTGCTGCATCCAGATGGGCACCCGGTGGCGACTTACTCATGAAAACACGCTGAAGCGCCCCGGCAGACGGGCGCGATCACGGTGCAGTTGAAAGGAATGAGAATGGATATCGGTACGTCATTCGGGGATTTCATGTTCGCCTATTGGTGGCTGCTCTTCCCGCTGGCCTTCTTCGTGGCCGGCGGCTGGAACAGCTTCATGCGTTTCCAGCGCTCCAAGGCAAAGATCGAACTCCTCAAGACCTATGCAGCAGCGGGCAAGGAACCGCCGAAGGATCTGGTGGACAGTCTCAACAAGGACAGCACGGACGAGGACTGGCAGGAAATGGACGAACGTCATTCAAGCAATTCGGGCGGAGGCAGCAATGCCTTCCTGGTCATCCTGTTCGCCGGTTTTGCCGGGGTCTTTTACCTGGAAGCCCAGATGGACTGGCTGGGCATCGGCAATGTCGCCTATTTCATCGCGCTGATCATGGGTGTGCTGTCACTCTCTTTCCTCGCCAGCGCCATGTTCGGTGGCCGGAATCGCCGATCGGGTGATTGATGTCCTCCGGTCCGACGGACGCCGCGCTGGTCGCGGCGGCCCGGTCGGGCTCGGATGCTGCCTTTGCGCGGCTCGTGGACCGTCACCAGCAGGCGGTCCGCAGTTTTTTGCGGCGCGTGTGCGGCAATGAGGCCGACGCCGATGACATGGCCCAGGAAACCTTCCTGGCCGCCTGGACTGCGCTGCGCACGCTGAAATCGGCGGAGCAATTGCGCACCTGGCTGTTCGGCATCGCCTGGCGCAAGGCCAAGTCGATGGCCCGGTCCGCCGCACGATCCCGTCAGCGCGAGACGGCCTGGCAGGAGGAAAGGCCCGACAGCCTGGACCCCAAGGCGGAAATGGGCCTGGCCATGCAGCAGGCCCTCGCTCAGCTGGCGCCCGACCAGCGGGCCGCCGTCGCGCTCTGTCTCGCAGGCGGCTGGTCGCACGGCGATGCTGCAACGGTCTTGGATATGCCGCTGGGTACGGTAAAATCGCATGTGAACCGCGGGCGTGCGCGGCTCGTGGAGATACTGGGAGTTGGCGATGAGTGAAACGGATCCTCTCAAGGCCTTCTTTGACGCCGATGACACGCCGGTCATCGATGTGGAGTTCCGCACGGGCGTGATGGAAGCGGTCAGCCGCCGCCGTCTGCGCATCGAGCTGGGCCTGTGTTTCCTGGCCGGGCTGTTGCTGGTTGTCGCGCTGTGGGCCGTGTCGCCGGCGCTCGACGTGCTGGCATCAGCTATCCAGACCGGGCTGACCCAGGTCTATCTTGCCCTGGCCGTAACCGCGGTCATCGCGGCGACCGGCCATTACCTCACCCGGAACCGCCTGCCGTCGATCCGTATCCCGCAGATCCGGATATTCTGAGGAAAACTCCGATCCGGGCACGCCGGATCACGTGAATCGCCTATAGTCGTGAAGAATTCAGTTTCGCGAGGGGACACGCATGCTGGTTTTGATCCTGGGCCTGGTCCTGTTCCTGGGGGTTCATTCTCTGAGACTCATACCCGGAGCCCGGCCGGCCCTGGCCGGCGCGCTGGGCGAGGGACCGTTCAAACTGGTCTACACGGCTGTCTCGCTGGTCGGCTTCGGCCTGATCATCTATGGCAAGATCCTCGCCCACCCGTCGGAGATCGTGTTCGATCCGCCGATCTGGTCGCGGACGCTGGCCTTCACGCTGGTCCCCATCGGTCTCATCCTGATCGTCGCCTCCTTCGCGCCCGGGCATATCCGGCGCTGGGTCCGGCATCCGATGCTGGCTAGCGTCGTGCTGTGGTCCTTCGCCCACCTGCTGGCGAATGGCGAGAAATCAGGCCTGGTCCTGTTCGGGGCCTTTTTTGCCTGGTCACTCGTGACCTTCATCTCCTCCTGTCTGCGCGAGACGCCACCGCCTGAAATCAAGGGCTGGGGAGGGGATCTGACAGCCATCGTCCTGGGCAGTCTGCTCGCCCTGATCCTGATCAATGTGCACATGTATCTGTTCGGCGTTGCGCTGATCTGAGTCTTTTTGCATCCATTTCCCGGTTGCCGCGCATCTAGAACACAAAGGCGGCGTTGGGTCGCCGATTACGGAGGTTGAAATGGGACCTGATATTCTCGTTCCGCTGGGCGCATTCGCGATGGTCGTCGCAATCGTTTTCGTGGCGGTCAACAGTGGCACGCAAAAGCGCAAGGCAACGTTGCGAGTGGTCGAAGAGGCCATTCGCGCCGGTCAGGAAATGACGCCTGATACCATCCGCGCGCTCGGCATGCCCCGCAAGAACGCAAATGGTGACCTGAAAGCGGGTTCGATCCTGCTGGCTGTCGCCGCGGCGATGATCGTCTTCGGTCTGATGCTGTCCGGCATGGATGGTGGCGGGGACGAGGAAGTCCTGATGGTCTTCACCGGCATGGCAGCCTTCCCGGGCTTCATTGGTGTCGTCCTGCTGGCCTTCGGTCTGCTGGGCAAGAAAAAAGACGATACGGAACAGGCCTAGTAACCCATGGCGGCGTCGGACGCAGAATTGACGGCCCTTGTAGTTGCCACCCGCAATACGGCAGCTTTCGGGGAACTCGTCCGGCGCCATCAGGGCCTGGTGCGAAGCATGCTCCAGCGCATGTGCCGCAATCACGCCCTGGCCGATGATCTGGCCCAGGATGCCTTTATCCGGGCCTTCGAGAAGATCGGCAGTTTCAAGGGAACGGGGACCTTCAAATCCTGGCTCTGCTCCATCGCCTACACGGAATTCCTGAAATCGGCGCGCAAGCGCAAATCGACGGAGCGGGCGATGGAGAAGTTCAAGACCGGTCTGGAGGAGAGCGAGGCCCCGCGGGATATGGGCAATGTGGTTGATCTCGACCGCGCCCTGGCCACGCTGAAAGAAGACGAACGTGCTGCCGTTGTTCTGTGTTATTCTTGCGGAATGTCGCATTCCGAGGCAGCGGAAGCGACGGGGATGCCACTGGGAACGGTGAAATCCCATGTGAACCGGGGGCGTGCGAAATTGCAGGCCTTCTTTGCTGAAGCGGAGGTAGTCGCGTCATGACGATGAATGATGCATTCGATGAACGGCTCAAGGCCGCCTTCGCCCAGGCTGCCGAACCGGTCGAGACCGAAAGCGAGGCGGAAGCCTTTGCCAGGAAAGTCGCCGACAAACTGGCCAATCCCGACCGCAAGCGCGTGCTCATCCTGGGCGGTGCCGGCTCTACGGGCTCGGCAATTGCCGGCAGCCAGCTTGAATCCGTGTTCGGCAATGTGCAGGTCCCCACTGAAGGCCTGCTCGCCAATGCCGCCTTCCTGATGTCGCCGGAGGCGATGGCGGCCGGCGCCATGGCGATCACGGTGGCAACGGTCGCGCTGGTCCTTCCCAAGCGTATCGTCTGAATACGCAAACGGCTCTTTTGCACCGCAGCATCGTGAGCTAGTGTCGCGGCTTCGTTTCCGAGCGAGGCCGCTAATCATGTCAGCCCAGAGCCAGACCCGCCGTATCACGGCGCCTGATATCCGTTCCCGCAAGGGCAAGGAACCGCTCGTATGCCTGACAGCCTATGACGCGCCGATGGCCCGCATCCTCGACCCGCATTGCGACCTTCTCCTGGTCGGCGACAGTGTCGGCATGGTGGTGCACGGGCTGGACAGCACAATCGGCGTGACACTCGACATGATGATCATGCATGGCAAGGCCGTCATGCGCGGTGCTAAACGCGCACTGGTCGCCGTGGACATGCCTTTCGGCACGTATGAGACCTCGCCGGAACAAGCGTTCGAGAACGCGGCGCGGGTGATGGCAGAGACCGGCTGCCAGGCCATCAAGATCGAGAGCGGGACCTATGCCGCCGATACGATAGCCTTCATGGCCGAACGCTCCATTCCAGTTATCGGCCATGTCGGCCTGCGCCCGCAGGCGGCGCTGGCCGATGGCGGATTCAAGGCCAAGGGTCGGACCGACGGCGAGTGGCAGAAAGTCATCGACGAGGCGGTCGAGACCGACAAGGCCGGAGCTTTCGCCATCGTGATCGAGGGTGTCGACGAGGCTCTGGCCCGGGAGATCACCGAAGCCGTGTCTGTTCCCACGATCGGCATCGGCGCATCAGCTGCCTGCGACGGCCAGATCCTGGTCACCCAGGACATGCTGGGCGTGTTCGAATGGACACCAAAATTCGTGAAGCGTTTCGACAATATGGCCGAACGCACCGACCGGGCGGTCGCGACCTATGCCGAGGAAGTGCGTTCGCGCACTTTCCCCTCAGGCGCGCAGGTCTACGCGCTGAAGCGCGCGGACGGCTAAGCTCTGTTGCCGCTGGGGCGCAGCTTCGCTAGGGTCCGGCAAACTCTTGCCCGGAATATGGAGCGCGCACCTAGGTGGCCGACATTTTTGAAGAAGTCGACGAGGAAGTTCGTCGCGACCGATATCTCGACCAATGGCGTAAATACGGGCCCTGGGTAATCTCCGGCGCGACGGCGATCGTGCTCGGCACGGCCGGCTGGCAGCTCTGGGATTACATGCATACCCAGGCGCTGAACCGCTCGTCTGATTCCTTCATTGCTGCGCAGACCGATTTCGAGGCCGGTCGCCTGCCGGATGCCACCACGGGTTTTGAACTCTTGATGGAAGAGGGCACGCCCGGCTATCAGGTGCTCGCTACCCTCCAGCGCGCCGCTGTTGCGCTCGAAGCCGGTGCGCCGCAGACCGCGGCCCAGTATTTCGACCAGGCCGCCGAACAATCCGGCGATCCGCTGATCCGCGATCTGGCCGTGCTCAAATCCGTCTGGGCCCGCTGGCCCACGCTGAGCGCCGCCGATATCGGCATCCGCCTGCGTCCGCTGACCAATGATGATCGCCCCTATCGCTACATGGCGCTGGAAAGCATTGCTGCCGCCGCCCTGCGTGATGGTGATCTTGCTCAGGCTGAACGTGATTATGAATATCTGCGCAATCAGCTGACGATCCAGGAAGGCCTGTCGCCGGGCTCCACGCCTCGCGGCCTGTTCACGCGCATCGACGAGGCCCTGGCCGTGATCGTGCAACAGCAGACCCTGCTCGGCGATGCCGAGACGGTTCCTGAAGAGGCTGCCGCCGAGGCACCGGCTGAAATTGCAGCCGAAACCCCCGCCGAACCGGCGGAAGACACAACGGCTCAAGACGCCGAGGAAGCTGGCAATGATTGATGTAAAGCGTATCCGCGCGGCGCTGCTGGCGCTGTCCCTGGCCCCGCTGGCGGCCTGTTCGTCCGTGCCCAACCCGCTCGACGGTGTCAGCCTGCCGGGTTTCGGCCGCGATGACGGCGACGAGGAAACGGCGCCGGATGACGGCCGCGTCTCCATTCTCAGCTTTGAACAGGGCCTGCGCCTGGATGCCGGTGCCGAAACCGGCCCGGTCGTGCTGCCTCCGGCCTATGTGAACACGCTCTGGCCGCAGCCCAGCGGTTATCCGACGGGCGCGCTGCAACACACCCAGGCCGCTGGTTCCCTAGACGTGCGCTGGCGTGAATCCATCGGCAACGGTTCCGACAATAACCGTCGTCTCAATGCCCGTCCGGTGATCGCCGACGGCCGGATCTTCGCGATCGACGCGGCCGGTGAGGTTTCGGCGCTCGACGAGGCGACGGGATCGGAAATCTGGCGCATCGAACTGCCGGCACCGAACCGCCGTGACCGAATGGCCTTTGGCGGCGGTCTGGCCTTTGATGGCGGCCGTCTCTACGTGCATTCAGGCTACAACTACATTGTCGCGCTCGACGCCAGCAATGGTTCAGAGATCTGGCGCAGCGAAACCCTCGTGCCGTTCCACGGTGCGCCGACGGTCGCCGATGGCCGTATTTTCGTGACCAGTGACGACAATGAACTCCTGGCCATCGAGGCCAGTACAGGCACCGTGTTGTGGACCTATCAGGGTATTATCGAGACCGCGCGTATCATCACTTCGCCGAGCCCGGCCGTACTGGGCGACATCGTAGTAGCGCCTTTCGCTTCCGGCGAACTGGTGGCCCTGCGTGTCCAGAACGGCAGCCCGGTCTGGTCCGACAGCCTGACCCGCTCGGGCAATCTCAACGCCCTGTCGGAGATCAATGATGTGGCCGGCAGCCCGGTTATCATCGACGGCACGGTCTACGCCATGAGCCATGCCGGCGTGCTGGTTGCGATCTCGCTTCGTTCCGGCGAACGCCTCTGGAGCCAGCCGGCGGGTGGCCTGCACACGCCGTGGCTTGCGGGCGACTTCCTATACGTCGTGACCAGCGAGGCTGAAGTGGTCTGCGTGAACCGCCATACGGGCGCGGTGCACTGGATCCGCCAGCTGGATCTGTTCGAGGACGCCAACCGCCGCAAGAACCGAATTGCCTGGTCCGGCCCGGTTCTGGCCAGCGGCCGTGTGTTCGTGACGTCGAGCGCCGGCGAAGGTGTGCTGATCAATGCCTATGATGGCGAGATCTCCGGCACGGTGGATCTGCGGGATCCGGTCTTCATTCCGCCGATCATCGCCAATGAAACCGTCTACGTCCTCGCTGACAACGGACGCCTGAGCGCCCTGCGCTGACCGTCCGGCCGCATCGCATCGATGCAGCAGGTGTTTACTTGATGGCGCGCAGCCATTACACGGCTGCCCTCTTGGATATCAACCAGCCGGGTCCGATCCCTGATCGGGCCCGGTTCGGTGCTTGAGTTACGATCATGGACCCTCTCGCTCCTCGCATCGCCGTCGTCGGACGGCCGAATGTGGGCAAATCGACGCTTTTCAACCGCCTGGCCGGCAAGCCGCTGGCGATCGTTGACGATCGCCCGGGCGTGACGCGTGACCGGCGCGAGGCGCGTGGCCGTCTCGGCGATATGGAACTCATCCTGATCGACACTGCCGGGTATGATGATAGCGAGAAGGACGGGCTCGACGCGGAAATGCGCGCCCAGACCGAGATCGCAATCGAGGATGCGGATCTCTGCCTCCTTCTGGTGGATGCGCGTGCGGGCGTAACCCCGCTCGACGAGATCTTCGCGGATGTTATCCGCAAGTCCGGCAAGCCTGTTCTTCTGCTGGCGAATAAGTGCGAGGGCACGGCCGGAGCGGGTGGCCTGATGGATGCCTATGCGATGGGGATGGGTGACCCCATCGGTGTCTCAGCCGCGCATGGCGACGGCATGGGTGATCTCTACGAGGCCATGCGCCAGGCCCTGGGCAGCAAGCGCCGCAAGACGGGTAAGGCGAAGGAAACCGATCCGCCGCTGCGCATCGCCGTCATCGGGCGCCCCAATGCAGGCAAGTCCACCCTGATCAATGCCCTGATCGGCGAGGAACGCCTGATCACCGGGCCGGAAGCCGGGATTACGCGCGATGCCATCGCCGTTGACTGGATCTGGGACGGCCGCCGCGTGCGCCTGCACGATACGGCGGGCCTGCGTAAGCGTGGCAAGGTGAAGGATCGCCTTGAGCGTCTCAGTGCCGCCGATACGCTGCGGGCGATCAAGTTTGCCGAAGTCGTGCTGCTGCTCGTCGATGCTACCCATCCGCTGGAGAAGCAGGACCTGCATCTCGCGGACATGGCCTACAAGGAAGGCCGCGCCGTTGCGCTGGCGATTTCCAAATTCGACCTGGTGTCGAACCGGACGGCAGCGCTCAAGGATCTGCGTCTGGAATTCGAACGCCTGCTGCCGCAGATGACCGGCGCCCCCCTGCTGCCGATTTCGGCCGTGAAGAACAAGGGGCTCGACACGATCATGCCGGCCCTGGCGGAACTGCACGAGAACTGGGACGCCAAGGTCAAGACGCGTGACCTCAATGACTGGCTGCACGAGATGATCGAGCGCCACCCGCCGCCTTCGGTGAACGGCCGGCGGATCAAGCCGCGCTATATCACCCAAACCAAGGGGCGTCCGCCCACCTTCGTCATGATGACATCGCGCGCGGGCGCTCTGCCGGAAGCGTATAAACGCTATCTGGTCAATGGCTTGCGCGAAGCCTTTGATATGCCGGGTGTGCCGATCCGCCTGATCGTGAAGGCCGGCAAGAATCCCTACGCCAACAAGTCGAACTAGTCGGGCTGAACCGGTCTAGGCCGTTTCCAGCTTGGCTTCGAACCGCAGGATTTCGCCGTGCGTCGAGCTGGCGGGATCGATCAATTGCGCCATTTCCGGCCACAGGGCCGCGGCTTCCGGCAGGCTTTCCGGATCCTCACCCGGAAAGGCCTTGGCGCGCATCTGCGTGCGGATCGCGCCCGGATAGACGGCATTGATGCGCAGATCAGAAGTGCGGTGTTCGTCGGCCCAGGATTTCACGAGCGCATCGAGACCAGCCTTGCTTGCGGCATAGGGGCCCCAGAAAGCACGGCAGCTGGCGGCTGCACCGGACGAGATGAAGATCGCGCGTCCGGCGTCGGATTTCATCAGCGGCGCCTCGAATGCCCGGATCATGCGGGCCGGAGCCATGAGATTGACCGCGATGACCTCATTCCAGGTCTTGGCCTTCACCTGGGAGGCCGGGGTCAGAACGCCCAGCGCGCCGGCATTGGCCAGCAGAATGTCGAGCTTGCCCCAACGTTCCGTGACGATCTGGCCCAATTGCTCGATCCCGTCCTCGGACATGAGGTCCAGAGGCACAAGCGTGGCGCTGCCGCCTGCGGACCGGATCTCGTCATCCAGCTCTTCCAGACCGCCTGTGGTGCGGGCCGTGGCGATGACGTGGGCGCCGGCCTTGGCGAGTTCGAGTGCCATGGCATAGCCGATGCCGCGCGAAGCCCCGCTGACGAGTGCAACGCGTCCGGAAAGATCGAGTGAAGTCATGCGTCTACCAGAAGTGAGAGCTGGAATTCCTTGGCCGACAGGGCGCGGTCATGATCGACCAGGCGTGTCGGATACTGGCCGGTGAAATAATGATCGGCGAGTTGCGGCACGCGATTATTGCGCGCTTCGCCGACAACAGCCTGGTAAAGGCCATCGACCGAGAGGAAGCCGAGACTGTCCGCCTCGAGTTTCTTGGCCATTTCATCGACGTCCATGTTTGCCGCGATCAGCTCGCGCTGACCGGCCATGTCGATACCGTAGAAGTCGGGATGCTTGATCGGCGGGCAGGCCGAGCGGAAATGCACTTCCGAGGCGCCGGCCTCGCGCATCATGCGCACGATTTTCAGCGAGGTCGTGCCGCGCACGATGGAATCATCGATCAGCATGACCCGTTTCCCGCGCACCACGGCTGCGTTGGCCGAGTGCTTGCGGCGGACCGAGAGGTCACGCCGGTCCTGGCTGGGCTGGATGAAGGTCCGGCCCACGAAGTGCGAACGGATGATGCCGAGTTCGAACGGAATGCCGCTGGCTTCGGAATAACCCACAGCCGCAGGCATGCCGCTGTCGGGCACGGGAATGACAACATCGACATCCGCCGGCGTTTCGAGCGCCAGCTGGCGACCCATCTGCTTGCGGGCCTCGTAGACGCTGCGGCCGTTGATGACCGAATCCGGACGGGCGAAATAGATGTATTCGAAGGCGCAGACCCGCGGCGGGCGGGCCGGTGCGAAACGCTCACTGCGGACACCGTTTTCGTCGACGACGATCGCTTCGCCTGCGTCGATCTCGCGGATGAAGGTCGCACCGACCATGTCGAGTGCACAGGTCTCCGAGGCGAGGATCGTAGCGTCGCCGAGCCGGCCCATGACCAGCGGACGGATGCCGTACGGGTCGCGCGCGGCGATCAGCTTGTTGTTGACCAGAACCACGAAGGCGAACGCACCCTCGATCTGTTTCAGCGCGTGCAGGACGCGATTGGTCAGCTTGTTCTTGCGCGACTGGGCGGCGAGGTGAAGCACCACCTCGGAATCGCTGGTCGACTGGAAGATGGCGCCCTGGGCGACCAATTCCTCGCGCAGCACCCGAGCATTCGTGAGATTGCCGTTGTGGGCGAGGGCGATACCGCCGCCGCGTACATCGGAATAGAGCGGCTGCACATTGCGCAGGACTGACGCGCCCTGCGTCGAATAGCGCGCATGGCCGATGGCGCAATTGCCCGAGAGGCGTTGGGGCAGGTCTGGCGAGGTGAAATTCTCGCCGACGAGGCCCAGATAGCGCTCGATATGAAAGCGCGACCCGTCATGGGTCGCGATTCCGCAGGCTTCCTGGCCTCTATGCTGCAGGGCGTGCAGGCCCAGCGCTGTCAGAATGGCCGCATCCTCGGCCCCGTGGACGGCGAAGACGCCGCATTCTTCCTGGGGGCGATCCGTTGCGGGATCATAAGTGAGTGTTGCAGGAAAGGCGGCGTCAGAGCTCATCCGTCGTCATCCCGGTCATCCGTGGTCGAACCGATGAGATCATCTAGTCGGTTTCGATCGCGTCTGCCATAGGATGTGTCATCATTTCTTATTGTTTCTGCAATCGGGTCGTTCTCGGCATCGGGCAGGGGACGCGTATCCGCGATTCGCGACGTCTCCGGTGCGAGCGTCTGCAGGGCCCGTGCGGTCGCATTGACCATGGGATAGATCCGCGCCTCGGTGACCCAGACAGGCGGGCGCCCGTTCTGGCCGAAGACCGCAGCAAAGAAGATCACGCTCAGACCCAGCAGGACCAGGCCGCGAATAATGCCGAAGGCGAAGCCGAGCGTTCGGTCGACGACGTTCACATCCTCACCCTTGGCAAGACCGGACGAAAGCGAACTCGTCACGAAGGTCACGGCCAGATAGATGATGATGAAAACGGTCGCGCCGACGGCCAGCGGAGCCAGCCAGTCGGGATCGATCATCTCGCGCGCCGGGCCGATAAAGGCCGGCAGCGCCCACAGCGTCGCCAGCGACGCAGCAACAAAAGCGGTCACCGACAGCGCTTCGCGCACAAAGCCGCGGACCAGCGCCAAAAGACCCGAAACGAGCAATATGGTCAGGCCGAAGCCGTCGAATGCACTCAAGGACCCGTCCATGGACGTGTCTCCTCACTCACCCCCTAGTGAATTCAGAGTTTGCACCAATTCCAGCGCGGTGGAAACGCCGTCTACGCGAACGTGACCACTTTCGTCGGTCGAGGCGGAGGGGGCAATGGCACGCTGGAAGCCGAGCTTGGCGGCTTCTTTCAGACGCGAATCACTTCGTCCGACGGGTCTAACATCACCCGAAAGACTGATTTCTCCGTAAACGACACATTTCTGGGGCAGGGCGACATCCAGGGCGGAGGAAACGATGGCCGCAGCAACGGCCAGATCGGCAGCGGGTTCGCTGATCTTCAGGCCGCCCGCGACGTTGAGGAAGATGTCGTGCTTGGACAGGTCGACACCGCAACGGGCTTCCAGGACGGCCAGCACCATAGCCAGTCGGCCACTGTCCCAGCCGACCACGGCCCGGCGCGGATTGCCCAGCGCGGACGGTGAAACCAGGGCCTGGATCTCGCTGAGCACGGGGCGTGTGCCTTCCATGCCGGCAAAGACCACCGTGCCGGAGGCGGCATCATCGCGGCCGTCGAGGAAGAGGGCAGACGGGTTGGCGACCTCGCGCAGCCCGGTATCGCCCATTTCGAACACGCCGATCTCGTCGGTCGGACCGAAACGGTTCTTCACCGCGCGCAGGATACGGAATTGGTGCGAGCGCTCGCCCTCGAAATAGAGCACCGCGTCGACCATGTGTTCGACCACGCGCGGGCCGGCGATCTGCCCATCCTTGGTGACATGGCCCACCAGGATGACGGTGCAGTTGCGCTTCTTGGCGAAGCGCACGAGTTCCTGGGCACAGGCGCGGACCTGGGCCACCGTGCCCGGGGCAGCGGTCAGCTGGTCGGACCAGAGCGTCTGCACCGAATCGATCACCACGATGTCGGGCTTCTCGGCCTTCAGCCCGTCCAGGATGTTGGAGAGGGAGGTTTCGGCGGCCAGGCTCACAGGGGCGTCGCTGAGGCCCAGGCGACGGGCCCGCCGGCGCACCTGGTTCACCGCTTCCTCGCCGGAGACATAGATCGCCTTGGAACCGGAGGAGGCGATACGGGCCATCATCTGGAGCAGGAGGGTGGATTTGCCGATACCCGGATCACCGCCCACCAGCACGGCCGAGCCCGGGACGAGTCCGCCACCGCAGACCCGGTCCAGTTCGGCGATGCCGGCGATGAGACGCGGCGGTTCAGTTGCCTCCGAGCCGAGATCCACCAGGTCCAGCCGGGCCGAACGGGAGCGGCGTTTGGGTGCCGAGGCCTGGCTGCCAAGCGGGGCTGCCGGTGCCTCCTCTATCATCGTGTTCCATGATCCACAGGCATCACAACGTCCACTCCACTTGGACTGGACGCCACCGCAGCTCTGGCAGACATAGACGGAATCGGCTCGGGCCATGCTCTGAATCACTCCTCAACAGGCGTGAAACAAAGCAGGAACATTCGTTAATTTCAAGAGGGATCAGCGCCGGTATTCGCGGTCGAACCGCATACCCAGGCGGACCAGGTATTCATAGCTGATCGTGCCGGCAGCCTCGGCGATCTGTTCCAGTACCGGTCCGAGGAAGGTGACGGCATCACCCGGTGCTGGTGTCTGATCCAGCGCCGACAGGTCGACGGCGATCAGATCCATGGAGACCCGGCCTAGAATGGGGACCGGCGTTTGCGCAATCATGCCCGTTCCGCCATTGGCGCTGGCCCAGAGGAGACCGTCGGCATAACCGGCGGCAAGCGTGGCGATCTGCATCACCCTGTCCGCCGTGAAGGTTGCGCCATAGCCCAGCGTGTCGCCGGGCTTCAGTGTGCGGAGCTGGAGGATGGGCGCCTCGATATGCACGGCGGGCTGGAAGGGCGAGGCAGAGCCCGGCACGGGCGCGCCGCCATACAGCGCGAGGCCCGGACGCAGCACGTCGAAATGATAGTCGCGGTCCAGCATCACCCCGGCGGAATTGGCAAGGCTGGCGGGAATGCCGGGCAGCGCGGCGCGCAGAGCGGTGAAGCGATCCAGCTGTTCGCGATTGAGGGCGTGGCCCGGCTCGTCAGCGCAGGCGAGATGGCTCATCACCTGGCGGATATCCAGTCCTTCAAGCCGGGCAGGATCGGCGAGCAGGGCATCCGCCTCGTCGCGATCGAGGCCCAGCCGGTTCATGCCGGTATCGAGATGCACGGCACAAGGCAGGTCGGGCGCGATGGCGCGCAATTGCTCGAGCTGGGCGAGATCATTGATGACGGGGAAGAGACCGGCTGCGCGCAATTCGGCCAGCTCACTCTCCCAGAACCCGTTGAACACGTAGATATCCGCGTCGCGGCCGTCCAGGGCGGCGCGGACTTCCTCGCCCTCGCGGGTATGGGCCACGTAGAAATGGCGGCAGCCGGCCTCGGCCAGGGCCGGCACGACTTCCAGCGCGCCTAGACCATAGGCATTGGCTTTCACAACGGCGCCGACCTCTGCGTCGGGCGCCAGCTCGCGGAGCTTTCGGTAATTCGACCGGATTTTCGCGAGATCGATGATCAGCCGCGGCGCGGGGCGCGCGGATGCATCAGGATTCGAGCTCTTCGTACCGTGTATCAAGATCGCTGAACTTCGTGCGGGCCCCGTCGAAGGCCATTTTGGCCGTGCCGATGGCGCCGTGGCGCTGCTTGCCGATAATCACTTCCGCGAGTTTCTCGATCCGTCGGAATTCCTCTTCCCAGGCGAGGTATTCCGGCGTGTCTTCCCGCGGCTTCTCACGTTCCTTGTAATACGCCTCGCGATAGACGAACAGCACAACGTCAGCATCCTGCTCGATCGAGCCGGATTCACGCAGGTCCGAGAGTTGCGGCTTCTTGTCCTCGCGATTCTCCACCTGGCGCGAGAGCTGGGAAAGCGCGATCACCGGAACGTCGAGTTCCTTGGCCAGGGCCTTGAGGTTCTGCGTAACGTCGGAGATTTCCTGCACACGGCCTTCACCGGCCTTGGAGGAGGTCACCAGCTGGAGGTAGTCGACCACGATCAGGTCGAGACCATGCGTGCGCTTGAGGCGGCGGGCCCGGGCAGCGAGGGCGGCGATGGGCAGGCCACCGGTATCGTCGATGAAGAGCGGCAGGGACTGGATCTCCAGCACCGCATCGCGGATTTCCTCGTACTGGGTCGAATCGATCGTGCCCTGGCGGATCATGAAGCCGGGAATGCCCGTGTAGTCCGCGATCAATCGGGTCGCGAGCTGTTCGGCCGACATTTCCAGCGAGAAGAAGGCGACGACCCCACCCTTGGTGGTCTTCTTGGTGCCGTCCGGCTGGATCTCGAACTGGTAGTTCCGCGCCACGTCGAAGGCGATATTCGTCGAGAGCGCTGTCTTGCCCATCGAGGGGCGTCCGGCAAGGATGATCAGGTCTGACGGGTGCATGCCGCCCAGCGTGCGGTCGAGCGATTGCAGGCCGGTGGAAATGCCAGACAGGCCGCCATCGCGCTCATAGGCGGCAGCAGCCGTGTCCACGGCATCGGCGAGGGCCTGTTTGAAACTGACAAACCCCTTCGACGACGAGCCTTCCTCGGCGAGCACGAAGAGTTGCTGCTCGATCCGCTCGATCATCTGGCGCGCGGCCATCTCATTGTCGGTATGCGCCGTCCGGGACATCTCGTCGCCGAGCCGGATCAGTTCACGGCGCAGCGCGAGCTCGTAGATGATGCGGGCGTATTCCGGCGCGGCGGCACTGTCGGCGGCGCTCTCGATCAGGATGGCCAGATAGGTGGCCCCGCCGATCTCGCGCAGGCCGTCATCCTGTTCGAAATGCGTCTTCAGCACGACAGCGTCAGCGAGCGAGCCCTTGCCGATCAGATCGGCGGCCGTTTCGTAGATCCGGCCATGCACCGGATCGTAGAAATGCTCGGTTCGCAGCCAGTCGGCGACCCGGTGATAGATCTCGTTGTCGTAGAGCAGCGCCCCGAGCAGGGCCTGTTCCGCGTCCAGATTGTGCGGCGCGGTTTCGAGTTCGGTCTCGATCGTGTCGTTATAGGGCTCGAGCGCGGTGGTCATGCGAATTTAGGCCCCCTCAGGCATGCGGTCGCGGAATAGCGGAAGTGTTCGGTGATATAGGCGCGTCATCTCTGTCTCCACCTCCCAATCACATACTGTGGAGAAGCGACAATAACTGTCACCTATCAGGTGCTTGGCTGGATTTCGATATCCCGTGGCAGTGAATGTCAGGTCAATAAATCAAGCGCTTAGCCCCATAAGCCTCCACAGGTTTTCCACGTGGATGTTCGCGTTCACCTGCCGCGCAAAAGAAAACGGGCGGATCTTTCGACCCGCCCGTTTCAATGTCGCGATGAGACGAGGATCAGTCCTCGGTCTCTTCAGCTTCGGCCGTTGCCTCGGCGTCAGCCTCGGCCTCTGCGCCGGCATCAGCGTCGTCGCCCAGCTCGTCCGGCTCGGCACCGGCTTCGAACAGTTCGGCAGCCTGTGCGTCGGCGATGGCGCGATCTTCGTCGGCCTGCGTCGCGATAACGTCTTCACCAGCGGCCTGGCGCTCGGCTTCCTCTTCGGAGCGAGCGACATTGACCGTCACGATGACGGAGACGTCTGCGTGCAGCTTGATGCGGATCTCGTGCAGACCCAGCGTCTTGATCGGTGCGTTGATCATGATCTGGGAGCGCACGACATGCGTACCGGCTTCGGTGATCGTCTCGGCGATGTCACGCGAGGTGACAGAACCGTAGAGCTGGCCGCTTTCGCCGGCCTGGCGGATCAGCACGAAGGTTTCGCCGTCGATGGCTTCACCGGACTTGGCAGCTTCGGCAGCACGTTCGGCATTGCGCTTCTCGAGTGCGTCACGCTCGGCTTCGAAGCGAGCGAGATTGGCGTCGTTGGCGCGGAGTGCCTTGCCCTGCGGCAGCAGGAAATTGCGGGCGAAACCCGGCTTGACGGAGACAACGTCACCCATCACGCCCAGGTTTTCGATGCGTTCGAGAAGAACGAGTTTCATGATCCCGGTCCTCCCTATTCGACCGCGTACGGAAGCAGGGCCAGCTGACGGGCACGCTTGATGGCGCGGGCCAGTTCACGCTGCTTCTTGGCCGAAACGGCCGTGATGCGGGACGGAACGATCTTGCCGCGCTCGGACATGTAGCGAAGCAGCAGCTTGGGGTCCTTGTAGTCGATCTTCGGCGCGTTATCGCCGGAGAACGGGCACACCTTGCGGCGGCGGACGAAAGGACGGCGAGCCGGAAGGTTCGAGATGTTTCCAGAAGACATCAGGCTCTCCCTTAGTTCGGGCGACGACCGCGACGGTCGTCTTTCTTGGTGAGGATGGCGGACGGTTCTTCAACGTGTTCTTCAACACGGACCGTCATGTGACGCATGATGTCTTCGGACAGGCGCTGGAGGCGATCCAGCTCGTTGATGACGTCAGCATCGGCATCAATGTCGATCAGGCCGTAATGCCCCTTGCGCGACTTGTTGATGCGGTAGGAAAGGTTGCGCAGACCCCAGTATTCGGTCTTGCCCGTCTTGCCACCTTTCTCGGTGATCAGTGCCTTGGTCTCTTCGATGAGAGATTCCATCTGCGCGGGGGACATGTCTGGACGCGCAATGAAAATGTGTTCGTAAAGTGCCATTTCGGCTCCCTTCAAATGCGGTTGCGGCGCAGACCATGCCGAAGGGTCGGGCAAGTCCGCGGCGGCTCCCGTATCCACCTTGCACACCACGTGAAAGGCTGTGTTGGAAACAGGACCGCAACCAAGCGAAGCGCGGCCATTACAGCAATCTATCCCACAGTGCAATAAGCCTGCGCTCTTGCGCGCACACCCATGAAGGGAGTAGTGAGCGAAAAATCCGAATTCGACGGGAGAATTCACCCCATGAGTTTTGCATTTGTCTTTCCTGGACAGGGTAGCCAGGCAGTCGGCATGGGCCAGGACCTGGCCAAGGACTTCGTGGCCGCCAAAAACGTGCTGGCCGAGGTCGACGAGGCACTGGGCCAGGATCTGTCCGGCCTGATGGCCAACGGCCCCATCGAGGACCTCACCCTGACCGAGAATGCACAGCCGGCACTCATGGCTGCCAGCCTGGCCGTGATGCGGGTGCTCGAGAGCGAGTTTGACGTAAACGTCAGCGCCGCCTCCTTTGTGGCCGGTCACAGTCTTGGTGAGTATTCGGCCCTGGCTGCCGCAGGATCATTGTCGATCACCGATGCGGCGAAGCTGCTGAAACTGCGCGGTCAGTCCATGCAGAAGGCGGTTCCGGTCGGCGAGGGCACGATGGCCGCGCTCCTGGGCGCTGACGAAGACCTGGCGGCTCAGGCTGTCGCTGCGGGTGCCGAGGTCGGCGTCTGCGCGATCGCCAATGACAACGCGCCGGGCCAGATCGTGATCTCCGGCGCGACCGCCGCAATCGACGCCGCGATCGCCAAGGCGGGCGAGCTGGGCCTCAAGAAGGCCATGAAGCTTCCCGTCTCCGCACCTTTCCATTGTCCGATGATGCAGCCGGCCGCCGACGCGATGGCCGAAGCTCTGGCCGCGGCCACGATCAACGCACCGTCCGTGCCGCTGGTAGCCAACGTCACCGCACGTCCGACCGATGATTCCGAAACCATCCGTCGCCAGCTGGTGGAACAGGTCACCGGCCGTGTCTGCTGGCGAGAGAGCGTGATGTGGATGGTCGAGGAGGGCGGTATCACCACGCTCGCCGAAGCCGGTTCGGGCAAGGTCCTTTCCACCATGCTCAAGCGCACCACAAAAGAGGCCAAGGGCCAGCCGCTCAACACGGCGGCCGATCTGGAGGCGTTCGCAGCCTCGCTCAAGGAGAATGCCTAAATGTTCGATCTCACAGGCAAGAATGCCCTCGTCACCGGCGCGACCGGCGGTATCGGCAAATCCATCGCCAAGGCACTACATGCCCAGGGCGCGACCGTGGCTCTGTCCGGTACGCGCGAAAACGTGCTGGCCGATCTGGCAGCCGAGCTGGGCGAGCGCGCCCACGTCCTGCCGTGCAATCTCTCTGACGCCGCGGCCGTCGACGCCCTGCCGAAACAGGCCGCCGAGGCCATGGGCTCGCTGGACATTCTCGTGGCCAATGCCGGCATCACGAAGGACCAGCTCCTGATGCGCATGAAGGACGAGGACTGGGACCAGGTCCTGCGGATCAATCTCGACAGTTATTTCCGCCTGTCACGTGCTGCCCTGCGCGGCATGATGAAGGCGCGGCACGGCCGCATCATCGGTATCACCTCGGTGGTCGGTGTGATGGGCAATCCGGGCCAGTCGAACTATTGCGCGTCCAAGGCGGGCATGATCGGTTTCTCCAAATCGCTGGCCCAGGAAGTGGCCGCGCGCGGTGTCACCGTGAACTGCGTCGCTCCGGGTTTCATCGCTTCGCCGATGACGGATGTGCTCAATGATGATCAACGCGCCGCGATTCTGTCCAAGATCCCGGCCAATGATCTGGGCTCGGGCGATGATATCGCCTCGGCCGTTGTCTACCTTGCCAGCCAGGAAGCGGGCTATGTCACTGGACAGACCTTGCACGTCAATGGCGGTATGGCGATGATTTGATTTTGAAACTTGTTTCACAGGGCACGCATCACCATTCTGGCCAGAGCCAATTAAGTGTGCTAACTGCCCGCAACCTGTGGATTTCGGGGCATGGACACCCCGTTTCCGTCCTATCCTGCGCCGCATGATTCCAAGCGGCGAACCATAATGAGGGTCTGAAATGTCTGACGTTCTCGAGCGCGTAAAGAAAATCGTTGTTGAGCATCTCGATGTCGAGGCCGACAAGGTCGCTGACAATGCAAGCTTCATCGACGATCTGGGCGCCGACTCCCTGGACAATGTTGAGCTGGTCATGGCTTTCGAAGAAGAATTCGACATCGAAATTCCGGATGACGCCGCAGAGCACATCCAGACGGTCGGTGACGCCGTGAAGTTCATCTCCGAAAAGGTCGGCTAAAGACCCTTTTCATGCGCCGCGTCGTCGTCACGGGTATTGGGCTCGTAACCCCGCTGGGTGTTGGCAAGGAAGCCGTCTGGGAACGGCTTCTGGCCAGCCAATCCGGTCTGGGCAGGATCGAGCATTTCGAGACCGAGGATCTGGCTTGCCGGATCGCAGGTCTCGTTCCCCGTGCTGACGGTCGCGGTGGCGGCTCTCCGGATATGGAGGGCGTTTTCGATCCCGACGCGGTGATGTCGCCGCGCGAACAGAAGCGGATCGACGATTTCATCCTCTACGGCATCGCCGCAGCGGACCAGGCTCTCGCCGACAGTGGCTGGGAGGCTGAGGATGACGAGGCTCGTAAGCGGGCCGGCGTCATGATCGGATCCGGCATTGGCGGTCTCCAGACCACTTATGACGCGTCGATCACACTGCACGAGAAGGGGCCGCGGCGCCTCTCTCCCTTCATCATTCCCGGCATGCTGATCAATCTCGTCTCCGGACAGGTTTCGATCAAGCACGGGCTGAAAGGCCCGAACCACGCGGTCGTGACGGCGTGTTCGACCGGTGCGCACTCCATTGGAGACGCTGCCCGGCTGGTGGCACGCGGTGATGCCGACATGATGGTGGCCGGTGGAGCCGAGGCGGCGGTCTGCCGGCTGGGCATCGGCTGTTTCGTCTCGCTCAAGGCCCTCTCGACGAATTTCAATGACGATCCGGCCGCCGGCTCGCGCCCCTATGACACGGACCGCGACGGTTTCGTGATGGGCGAGGGGGCCGGCGTGGTCATTCTCGAGGAATACGAGGCGGCCAAGGCGCGCGGCGCGAAAATCTATGCCGAGGTCAAGGGTTACGGCCTGTCCGGCGATGCCTTCCACATCACGGCTCCGGCCGAGGATGGCGATGGCGGATATCGCTCGATGAAGGCGGCTCTCAAGGATGCCGGCCTCGAGGCGTCCGACATCGACTACGTCAACGCGCACGGTACTTCGACGCCCCTGGGTGACGAGATCGAGCTTCGCGCAGTCGAACGTCTCTTCTCCGAGCATTCCGACGATCTGGTCATGTCCTCGACCAAATCGGCCATCGGACACCTGCTGGGCGCGGCGGGCGCGGTCGAGTCGATCTTCTGCATCCTGGCCATCCGGGACGGGATCTGCCCGCCCACGCTCAATCTGGACAATCCGTCGGTCGAGACCTCGCTCAACCTGGCACCACACAAGCCGGTCGAGCGACCCGTAAAGGCCGCCCTGTCCAATTCATTCGGATTCGGCGGCACCAATGCCTCCGTGGTATTCGTAGCCGCAGATTGACCGACTCGCGGGGAATAGCGTTATGAGTGAAGCGGACACGCCCAAGACCGCAGCCAGCAAAGGCGGCGGCGTGGCGAAGATCCTCCTGTGGCTGTTCGGTGCGCTTGTCGTGCTGGCGATGATCGCTGCCGGTGCGGTCTATGGCGGTTATCGCTGGATGCAGGCGGAGTTTGCCGAGGCGGGTCCCTCCACCGAACAGACGGTCATCCTCTTGCCGCGTGGTGCAGGCCTGATCCGCATTGCCACCCAGCTTGAAAACGAGGGCCTGATCAGCGATGCGCGGATCTTCCGGATCGCGATCACGCTGGACGAGGGCGACCGGTCGCTGCGCGCCGGCGAGTATGAAATCCCGGCCGGGGCCAGCATGGCCCAGATCTATGAACTCCTGCGCTCGGGCCAGACGGTCCAGCACGCAGTCACCCTGGCCGAGGGGCTGACCAGCGCGATGATCGTGCGGGCGCTCGGTGAGGCCGAGGTGCTGACCGGTGAGATCTCAACCGTGCCGGCCGAAGGCACGCTCCTGCCGGAGACCTATCTTGTCACCCGCGGCACTTCCCGCCAGGACCTGATCGACCGCATGCAGTCGGACCAGGATGCCCTGCTGGACGCGCTCTGGGACAATCGCGCCGAAAACCTGCCTTTCGAGACCCGCGAGGAAGCCATCATCCTGGCCTCCATCGTCGAGAAGGAAACCGGGATCGGCGGCGAACGTGCTGAAGTGGCTGGTGTTTTTGTCAATCGCCTGCGCCGCGGCATGCGCCTGGAGAGCGATCCGACGATCATCTACGGCATCAGCCAGGGCGAGCCTCTGGGCCGAGGTTTGCGGCGGTCGGAGATCGACAATCCGAACAATGCCTGGAACACCTACCAGATCCCGCGCCTGCCCCCGACGCCGATCGCCAATCCGGGCCGCGAGGCCATTGCGGCCGTGCTGAACCCAGCCGAGACGACGGCTCTCTTCTTCGTGGCGGACGGTACGGGCGGGCATGTCTTCGCCGACACCTATGCCCAGCATCAGCGTAATGTCGCCAATTGGCGCCGTATCGAACGCCAGCGCCGCAATAACGGAAACTGACATGGCAGACCTTTCGGGCATGACCGGGTTCGGACGCGCGGAAGGCGCGGCCGCCAATCTGCGCTGGATCTGGGAAGTTCGCAGCGTGAACGGCAAGGGGCTGGAAGCCCGCTACCGCCTGCCGGGCGGTTTCGAACGCATCGAGGCCAAGGCCCGCGAATTGGTGAAACAGCGCTTCACGCGCGGCAATCTCCAGGCCAGCCTCAATCTGCGCCAGGACGCTGGCAATGCCGATCTGCGCATCGACACCGCTCGCCTGGAAGCCCTGATCGAAGCGTCCAAGCCTTATGTTGCTCGCGACGAGGTGGCTGTGCCGCATTTCGACGGCCTGCTGGCGGTTCGCGGTGTGCTGGACGTCGAGGAAGTGCTCGACGAGAAAACCCAGGCCGGCATTGATGCGGCCATCCTCGACAGTTTCTCGCAGGCCCTGGACGCGCTTAAATCGGCGCGGCTGGAGGAAGGCGCTGCGCTGAAAACGGTCCTGTCGGGCCATGTCGACCAGATCGAGACGCTGACCGGCCAGGCCAAGGCCAGTGACAGTGTCCGCCTGTCGGCCATCCGCAATCGTATCGCCGCGAAATTCGCGGAACTCCTGCCTGAGGGGCTCGACGAGGACAGGTTGGCCTCGGAAGCCGCCACGATGGCGGTAAAAATGGACATCCGCGAGGAGATCGACCGGCTGGAAGCGCACATCGTCTCGGCCCGAGATCTGCTGGCAGCCGGTTCGCCTGTCGGCCGCAAGCTCGACTTCCTGTCACAGGAGTTTAATCGCGAGGCGAACACATTATGCTCCAAATCGGCTGATTCATCGCTGACCCGTATCGGGCTCGATCTCAAGAACACAATCGATCAGCTCAGGGAGCAGGTGCAGAATGTCGAATGACGGATCCATTCCCATTTTTCGCGGCCGTCGCCGTGGTGTGCTCCTCGCGCTCTCCAGCCCGTCTGGAGCGGGCAAGACCACGCTGTCCAAGCGCCTGCTGAGCCAGAATCCCGATGTTGTCCTGTCCGTGTCTTGCACGACGCGTCCGCCGCGTCCGGGTGAGGTGAACGGCCAAGACTATGAATTCATCAGCGAAGACGAGTTCAAGGCGCGTATCGAGCAGGATTATTTCTTCGAATGGGCGGAAGTCTTCGGGCGTTATTACGGCACGCCGAAAACCCCGGTTCTCAATGCGATCGATGACGGCCGGGACGTTATATTCGACATCGACTGGCAAGGCGCCCAGATCATCGCGAAAGAAGCCGCGGCCGATACGGTGCGAGTTTTCATCCTTCCGCCCTCGCTGGAACTGCTCGAGGACCGGTTGCGCAAGCGCGGCCAGGACAGCGACGAGATCATCCAGGACCGCATGGCGCGGGCCAAGGACGAGATCAGTCACTGGGGCGAGTATGACTATGTCATCGTCAATGATGATTTCGCGCGCGCGCTGGAAAAGCTGAACCAGATCCTGCACGCGGAACGCCTGAAACGCTCACGTCACCCCTGGCTGGGCGGTTTTGTCGACGCGATCATGACGCAATAGGCCGGGCGGCCCGCCAGGCGCCGGCCAGCGCCTGGAAATCTTCTACGGACAGGGTTTCAGCACGCGCCGAGGCATCCAGCCCGGCCGCGGTGATTAATTCGTCTGCACTCGCCGAGGTCTGTGATGCGGCCTGGGCGAGACTGCGCCGCAGCGTCTTGCGGCGCTGACCGAACGCCGAGGCGGTCACGGTCTCGAGGGCCTGGATATCGCGGAAGCGTCGATCGTCGGGCAGGGGTTCCAGGACCACGACGGCCGAGTCGACCTTGGGCGGCGGCGTGAATGCCGCAGCCGGCACTTTCAGTGCCATGCGTGCCTGGCAGCGCGATTGCGAGATCACGGCGAGGCGTCCATAGGCCTTGTTGCCCGGCAATGCGACGATACGGTCGGCCACCTCCCGCTGGAACATCAAGACGGCGCACGACCACCAGGCCGGTTCCGCCTGCAGCCATTTCAGCAGCAGCAGCGTGCCGACATTGTAGGGCAGGTTGGACAGGATGACGCGATCGCCTTCCGGCAGAAGGTCGGTTTCGCTGACATCCAGCGCATCGGCTTCCTCGATGGCGAGATTGTCCGGATAGGCGGTCTGCAATTCCTCGAGCGCCGGAATGAAGCGGCGATCCTTCTCGACGACCGTCAACCGGGCGCCCTCTGCGAGGATGGCGCGTGTCAGCCCGCCAGGACCGGGCCCGATCTCGATCGCGTGCCTGCCCTCCAGTCCACCGGCGAGGCTGGCGATCTTGGCGGTCAGGTTCAGGTCGAGCAGGAAATGCTGGCCGAAAGCCTTTTTCGCCGCCAGATCATGCCGGGCGATAACCTCGCGTAGCGGAGGAAGACCGGCGGCGCTCATGCGCGCTGCTCCGCGATGGCCTGCGCCTGGCGCACGGCCGCGATCAGGCTGTCCGGCCGGGCCTGACCGGTGCCGGCGATGTTGAAGGCGGTGCCGTGATCCGGCGAGGTGCGCACGATCGGCAGGCCCAGGGTGATATTCACACCGCCATGAAAATCCAGTGTTTTCACCGGAATGAGGCCCTGGTCATGATAGAGGCAGATCGCGGCGTCATAGGTCTCGCGCGCTTCGGCATGGAACATCGTGTCCGGCGGGCAGGCATCAGTGATATCGATGCCCTCGGCCCGCAATTGCGCCGCCATCGGGTTGAGGATCTCGATTTCCTCGCGGCCCAGCGCGCCGGCTTCTCCGGCATGCGGATTGAGCCCGGCCAGGGCGAGACGCGGCGAGGCTATGCCGAAATCCTGGATCAGTGCGTGATGGGTCAGCCGGGCGATGGCCTTGATGTGGTCCGGATCGAGCTGCGAAACGGCCTCGGTCAGGGCTTCGTGGATCGAGGTCAGCACGACCCGCAAACCGCCGCCCGAGAGCATCATGGCCGGTCCGCGCGGACCGGACAGCGGCGTTTCCGCGGTCAGTTCCGCCAAGTATTCGGTATGGCCCGGGAAAGTGAAACCCGCATCATAGAGCACGGATTTGGCGATCGGCGCCGTCACCAGCGCGCCGAGCGTGCCGTCGATGCAGCCGGCCACGCCATCCCGGATCGCCGCGAGAACCATGCCGGCATGCGCCGTATCCGGCTGTCCGGGGCGTACATCGACCGTCAGACCGGTTGAGGCGGGAAGACAGGGCAGGGCGTCAGCGAAGACATCGGCGGCTTCAGGTGCCGCGCTTATCGGTCGTACGGCCGGCATACCAAGCCGTTCGGCGACGGCATTCAGCGGCGCGGGGTCGCCGATGCACAGGAATGGGTGATTTTCCGAGCGGAGTGCCTGCCAGGCTTTCAGGATGATTTCCGGGCCAATGCCGGCCGGATCACCCATCGACACGCCGATGGGTGCGACGGGGCTCATCAATTACGGATCTCGACCGTGCTGTCGCGGCGGAGGTCACGCAGCCAGCGACGCGAGATCACCGACAGCTGCTGTCCACGCAATTGCCCTTCGAGATCGTCCCGGCTCGGCACGCCCGGCCCTGCGATCACGCGATCGCAGACGAGGAGAGATTGCAGGCCGGCGGCCGTTTCCAGAATTCCGGAATTGTCACCGGCATCGAGCGGGGCCAGCGTGTCGCGGATCTGCGGCAGGAGGGCATCCGCGCCGATCGAGCCCAGCGGGGTCACGATAGAACCTTCGAACTGGTCGCCAATCGACTGCGCCTGGGCACAGGTCGGTGCTTCCTCGAGGGCCTCGCGCAGGCGTTCGCCCGTATCATCCCCGACGGCACTGGCCGGAATGGTGATCTGGGTCAGGTCGTACTGGACGGTCGTCGTGCCGTCGCGGGCACCCACGAGGGCAATGATCATGAAACCGCCCGGCACGCGGACCGGGTTGGACAGGGCACCGCGTCCGCCGCTGCCCTGAAACTGCTGCATCATCTGCGGCATGATCTGGGCGACTTCCGGCTGCAGCTGCGAGGCCACGATCCAGCCAATATCACCGCCGACGGCCGCAGACGGCGCATCGGAGAATTGGCGGGCCAGTTCCGGGAAGGTTGCGCCCTGCTGGAGCTGTTCCATCACGGCGATCACGCGCTGGATGGCGGCTTCCTCCTCGTTGACGTTGGAAATCCCGATCAGGATTTCGAAGATCCGGAATTGCGGCTGCGAGGCCGAGGCTGCCAGGCGTTCGAGCGCCATCTGGATCTGCTGGTCAGAAATCCGGATACGCGAGCCATACCGGCCATTCACCAGGATCTGCCAGGCGATTTCGGCTTCGATCTGGTGGCGCAGGGTCGACACGTCGACGCCGGAACGCTGCAGATCTGCCAGGATCACGTCCAGAGTGGTGTTGTTGCGGTCGGCGAGGTCGAGCAGGGATGCCTCGATTTCCTCGTCCGTGACCTCGACTTCGAACTCACGCGCTTCCTGCAATTGCAAATGCTCATCGATCAGGCCGCGCAGAGCCTGGTCCTGGATGCGTTCGAGCGTTTCGATATCCATGTTGGTCACGCCCGTGGAGGCAATGATCAGGCGCATGCGATTGGACACGTCCAGCGTCGTGATCGGCTCGTCATTGACGAGCGCGGCTATCCCCTCCGTGCGTTGAGCATGTGCGGGAAGGCCCGACACCAGGGTCAGGGCAAACAGGGACAGACAAGAAATCAGAGCGCGTATCATCGGCAATCGCTATTTGGTTCCGCGCGGAACTTTACCCAAACCGGCCCCATAGGCAATCACGGGACGCTGTTGATCATTCCTCGGCAAAACTGCCGAGCGTGAAGAGAGTTATGCGGACCTGGATCGATTCCGACGGGCCGAGGCTGGCAATTCCCATATCCTGCCGCTCGTAAACGATCTCCAACTGGGTGCATTCGTCATTGTATTGCACACCCAATTCTCGGCGCCGAGAAGTTTCCGCGTCGAGATCTTCGATTCCTCGTGCGATCAAACTCCAATGATCGGTCATACGAAGAGACGCGTCATAGACGATCTCGCGTTGTGCGGGGCGACCTGAGGCATCATCGCTGATGTCGGTGTATCGAACCGACCCGCTGACGCGGTTCCCGACATATCCAAGCGTCGCGCCTAGTCGGTTTACGTCATAATCTTGCGCGTCGAGTCTCGTATCCACCGTTGCGGTAAAGTCTCCAAGATTGACCTCACCGGCGACGATGTAATCAGAGTTTTCCTCGAACAGTCCGCTGGACGGGTTGTAGACGGCAACACCGTCGACGCGTTGAGACTGGCCCACGAACAATCGGGCGGAATTGCTTTCGCCCCACTGGGCCGTCGTCCGGACACCGTAGCTGACCCGCTGGCCTTCTTCCCAAAGGTCATTGCCATTGGCGCGGACCGGCGCGAAGACGAGGCTTTCGTCCAGTTCGACCAGTTGGCTGTCCTCATTGAGAATGCGGGCGGCGTTCGGGTCATCCGAGGCGATAGTCGCCGCGACGACGGGTTCCACGATCCAGTCGAGATGCTCGCCGGCGCGGTAGAGCGGATAGCTGATGTCCAGGCCCGCCAGGCCCAGTTCACGCGAGAAATCATCGCTGGCCGTGCCGCCGCCGGCGACCGGTATGTCGTCCAGCGAATACTGGTCGACCCGACCGTAGGCATAGGGTTCCAGCACGATGCCGGGCGAGGTAATGAAACGTCCGCGCCAGTCAGACTCCACGCTCACTCGGGCATAGTCCGCGCCCTGTTTGCGGGTCAGCATGACCGCGTCTGCCGAAACATTGATCCGGCCGAGTTCTGCCGAGGGCAGGTCGAAGACGCGCCGGTATTCCAGCATCGGCGCGATTTCCGGCAGCGTGTCGTCATTGATGCCGGTCTGCAGCGACTGATAGCTCGCCACCAGGCCCGTGGTCAGGGAGTTGTCAGTCCGGCCTTCCAGATAGAGCTGGCTGACGAGATTGCGGTTGATGGTCTGCAGCGGGGCGCCGCGATCCTTGTCGATTTCGCTGAAATCATAGCGGCGCAGATGCAGGTCATCGGAGGCGCGCTGGATGCCGAAACCCCATCGCCACTCAGGAGAAAGCGCGAACTCGCCGCCGCCGAACACGTGCCAGCGGTCTTCTTCCGTGCCGAAACGCTCGCCGTCGCTGTCGATCTCGAATTCGCGGGTGTAACTGCCTTCCAGCGCCATCGTGCCAGACCAGAAACGCTTGCGGTATTCCAGGGAAAGCAGCGGGTTCACATTGCCCATGTAGCGCGGGGCGATTGTGACATCCTGCGAGGGCGAGATCGCCCAGTAATAGGGCTGTTCATAGACAAAACCGAGGCGCGAGGACGATCCGACTTTGGGGAATAGGAAGCCGGAATGGCGCTCGGTAGACGGGTCGGCGTGCGCGAACACCGGCGCGTAGAGGACCGGAACGCCCATGACTTCCAGCCGGGCATCCCGGTAGTAGACCATCTCGTCCTCGGTATCCTGTACCACTTCACGGGCACGGATGCGCCAGCTCGGCTCGTCGCTGCCGTCCGCGCAGAGTTCGCAGGCTGTGTAGTAAGCGTCTTCCAGCTGCAGAGAGCCGTTCTCGCGCCGGATGGCTGCGGCGGCCGCGACCCGGCCATTGGCTTCCAGCATGGTCGCGAAACCCAGCGCCAGGCCGGTCGACAGGGCGGAGTCGAGCTCGACCTCGTCGGCGTATTGCGGGAAATCGCCCTGGCCGAAGATTATGACATTGCCGCGGGCGACCACCCGGTCGAGGGAAGGGTGGTATTCGAGCTCGTCGGCGAACAGGGTGCGGTCTTCCTGACGGACCCGGACATTCCCGCGGGCCAGATAGCCTTCCTGACCGCCGGGCAGGTCCTGCACATGGTCGGCTTCCAGATAGACCGGGGCGCGCGAGGAATTGTCCGCGGACTGGGCCAGAACCTGGCCCGGAAACACGAGACAAGACGTTGCAAACAATACTGCCGCAATGCGGCTCAACTGCGACGCCATGTGCGCCACTCCCTCATTGACCCCGGGCGAGCCCCCCGAGATACGATCACTAAAGGATGCGGACCGGAAGGTCCACGGCGTCATCCGTCTTCCGTCGACGCGATATAGGTTGCCGCGAGCAGGGCTGTCAGCGCGGGGGCAGCCCAGGCTGCTGTGATTGCGGGAAGTGCGCCGGCATTGCCCATCGAGCTGAGCAATTCCTGCAGGAAGAACATGACAAAACCGCCGATCCCGCCCGCCAGGGCGAATGCGGCCGCGCCGCCAAGCCGGTGCAGCCGCAACGTGGCGGCCGCGGCGACCAGGGTCGCGGCCAGCAGAGTCAGTGGCAGGGCCAGGAGGCTGTGGAGGCGCAGGGCATAACGACCGGTGGCCAGTCCTGCTTCGCGGGCCGATTCGATCAGTCCCGGCAAATCCCAGAAGGAAACGCCTTCCGGCGAGCGCGAACGCTCGAACAGGGCCTGGCGATTGATCGTTGTCGGGATGGTCACGAGGCCGAGTTCTATCCGGCTAGCATCGGCGCCGCGTTCGATGGCGGACTCGATCTCCCAGAAGCCGTTTTCCAGTTTCGCCGTTGCGCCATCGATACGGCGTTCCAGGGCCGGGATATTGGCCTCGTCGGTATTGTAGATGAAGAAGACCGGCTCGCGCAGGAGCTGGCTGTCCTCTTCAAGCCCGCTGGCAGCAATAACGATGAAACCGCCCGCCGTGGCCTCGCGCAGCCAGACCGGTTCGAGCTGGTTGGGATCGCGGCGCACATTCATCAGCGCATCGCGGCGTTCCTCGAATTCGGCATTGCCCGCGGCGCCGAGCGGGTTGAGCACGGTCGATCCCAGGGCACCGACGAGAAGGGCAATGATCATCGGCGCGGACAGGATCCGCCAGGCCGACATGCCCGAGCCGCGCATCACGATGAGTTCGGAACTGCGATTGAGCCTGAACAGCGTGGTCAGAACGCCGAACAGGAAGACGAAGGGCAGGGTGGTTTCCAGCAGGGAAGGCGTTCTCAGGGCCGTCAGCCACAGCAATTGCAGCGTATTGACCTCGACGCGTGTGCCGATGGACCGGGAGAGCTCCACGAAGTCCGCCAGGATGATCACAGCGGCCACGACCAGCATGGCGAGGGCGAGCCCCACCAGGGTCTGGATGAACATGTATCGGTTGAGCAGGGACGGCATGTCAGCTCACCGCTGGCTGGGCATCGTCCGCGGCGAGCGGACGCGCGCGCGACGGCGCGTAGATGATGTAGACAGCGATCGCGCATCCTGCGAGCGGGACGAGATACTGGCCGATATTCACGAGCGCGTCGTCGGCGCTTGCCGACTGCATGGCAAAACCGAGCAGGCGCATGGTGAGCCCGCCGGCGACGGCGTACATGATCCGGCGCCCGTAACCGAGGCGCGAGAAATCGCCTCCGATGAAGACCGTAGCCGCGATCAGGATGAAGGCGAGATTGTAGAGCGGCGCTGCAAGCCGGTAATGCGCTTCCGCCCAGGCCGGTTCACTGCCGCCGGCCCGTGCGATCGTGGCTGCGTCGGGCCAGATCAGCTCGTGCAGATAGCGATCACTTTCCTTGAAGGCGAAGACGTCGAACAGGCTGATGACTTCGCCGAAATCAAACTCAGTCCGCGCGAACGTGCCGTAGCTGAGCTGGCCCGCCTCGTCGATCTGCTGGCGATTGCCGTCGATCAGGACCATCGAGGACTGGGTTTCGGACCGGACCACGAAGCCTTCGCGTGCGGTGAAGGTCACGGCCTCCTCGGTGCCGCGCGTGTCATGGATCAGGATGTCGCGCAGGCGCCCGTCACGGCCGCGTTCGCGGGCATAGACGGTGACACCCGATCCCAGAGTGGAGAATTCACCTGGCGTGATCAGGCTGGCGGCCACGTCGGAACGCAGATCGTGCAGGCTGCGACGCATTTCGCGATAGGAGAGCGGCTGGACGAAGAGATTGATCGCGAGATTGACGATCAGAACGTACAGGCCGAGGCGCAGGAGAGGCGACAGGATGGCCCAGCGGGTCATGCCCGAGGCCGAGGCCACGACGATCTCGCTGTCCGCGATCAGCCGGTTGAGCGCCGACAGGGTTGCGATGAAGACCGCAAACGGGACCAGGAGCGCGATCAGGTGCGGCAGGGCCAGTGCCGTCACCTTGAGAAAGATCAATGTCGTTTCGGAATAGCCGGAAATGAGATCGATGTTCGACAGGCTCTGCGTCAGCAAGGCGAGGCAGGCGAAAGCCACCACGGCCGTGATGAGCGGCCAGAGGAGCTGTCGGAAGAAATAGCGTTGAACGAGAATCATGTCCGGAGTGCCGCTGCGCGTCCTGCCTTCTATCTCACGTCGGGATCGGATACCACTTCCCCAACCCATCTTTTTGACCCGATCTGCACATCGGGGCCGAGATCACGTGAAAAGGTATTGCCATGAAGATCGACTTCGTCACGGCCGACTCCGTTTCCGGGGCTATTGCCGTTCCGGTTTATGATGACGCGACCCTGTCCGCAGCCGCCCAGATTGCCGAGGATGCAACCGGCGGTGCGCTGAGCCGCGCCATCGGCGCCTCCCGTTTCACGGGCAAGCCGGGCCAGACACTGGAGCTCATTGCTCCGGCAGGCATGGACCTGTCCCGTATTGTGCTCTTCGGGCTCGGTGCCAAGGACAAGCTGACCGACGGCACATTCGAGAAAGCCGCTGCGGCCGTCGTCGGCAAGCTGCTGACCGGTGGCGAAACCGCCATCTCCATCGTCCTGGCCGGTGAGGCCACGGCAGACCAGGCAGCCCGCGCCGGCCTGGGCGCCCGTCTTGCCGCCTACCGGTTCGATGAGTACCGGACCAAGCTGTCCGACGACAAGAAACCGTCCCTGGACACGGTGCTCGTTGCTGTCGACGACGTCGCTGCTGCCGCATCCGCATGGGAGAGCTGGAGCGCCGTCGCCGATGGTGTCGATCTCGCACGCGACGTGACCAATCAGCCGCCGAACATCCTCAACCCGGAAACCTATGCCAAGAAAATCGAGGGTATGGCCGAGCACGGGCTGGAGATCGAGATCCTCGACGAAGCCAAGATGACCGAGATCGGCATGCACATGCTGCTGGGAGTCGGCCAGGGTTCCGATTTCGAGAGCCATATCGCGATCATGCGCTGGAATGGCGGCAATGAGGGCGATGCCCCGCTGCTCTTCGTCGGCAAGGGTCTGACCTTCGACTCCGGTGGTATCTCGCTGAAGCCGGGCGCCGGCATGGACGAGATGAAGGGCGATATGGGTGGCTCTGCCGCCGTTGTCGGCCTGATGCGCGCCCTGGCAGGCCGCAAGGCCAAGGTCAATGCGATCGGCATTGTCGGCCTGGTCGAGAACATGCCGGGCGGCAATGCCCAGCGCCCGGGCGATATCGTCCAGTCCCTTTCGGGCCAGACGGTCGAAATCCTCAATACCGACGCCGAAGGCCGTCTCGTTCTGGGTGACGTGCTCTGGTATTCGCAGGAACGCTTCCAGCCGCGCCTGATCATCGACCTCGCGACGCTGACCGGCGCCATGCTGATCGCGCTCGGAAACTGCCGTGCCGGCATTTTCTCCAATGATGACGATATCGCGGACCAGCTCTTCGCGGCCGGCAAGGCGTCGGATGAACCGGTCTGGCGCATGCCGATCGGCGACGAGTACGAGAAGCATATCGAGACGAAGAATGCCGACATGCGCAATATGGGCGAGGGCCGTCTGGCCGGGTCCATTTCGGCAGCCGAATTCCTCAAGCGTTTCGTCAATGACAAGCCCTGGTGCCACATCGACATCGCCGGTACGGCGATGGGCGGCATGAAGGATGATCCGCGTCAGCCGAGCTGGGGTACGGGTTATGGCGTCCGCCTGCTCGACCGTTTCGTGCGCGACAATTACGAAGGCTGAGCCTGAACAGAAGGAGGGCGGCCAGCGGCCGCCCTTTTTTGCATGAGCGGCGAACTCTGGTTCTACCATCTGGAACGGTCCGGCCTCGACGAGGTCCTGCCCGAACTGCTGGAGAAATCCCTCCAGCGGGGCTGGCGTGTCCTGGTCAGATCGCCGGACGAGGACCGTCTGAAGGATCTCGACCAGGCGCTCTGGACCTGGCGCGATGAGAGCTTCCTGCCGCACGGTCTCGAAACGGGGGCAGATCCGGAGAAACAACCCATTCTGTTGTCGGCGTCCGAGGCCGGCCCGAATGACCCGCAGGTCCTGATTTTGCTCGATGGCGCGGAGCCGGAGGCGCTGTCCCGGTTCGAGCGCTGCATCATGCTGTTCGACGGACATGATGAAAGCGCCGTGACCGCGGCGCGCGGATTGTGGAAACGGGCGGCCGGAGATGGCGCGAATGTCTCCTACTGGCGCCAGGGCGAGAGCGGTGGCTGGCAGAAAAAGGCCTGATTGCTCCGCGTATTAGTTTTTACTTGCCACTTCCCGGCTCAGGCGATCTTATCGGCGCGAACGGGGCCTCACAGCCCGTCGCCGGAGGAATGCCTGTAGATGGCCAGTCGGCCCGATACCTCCAAGCGCGCATTGCTTGATACCCATCTGGCAATGGATACCGTGCTGAACGGGATTCCGGCGGTGATCTATTACAAGGATCGCAGCGGACACTACGTCTTCGCCAATGCCGAATACGAGGCTGCGACCGGGCACAATCCGGATGACATCATTGGGCGCCATGACCGTGATCTCTACGATGCGGAGGTCGCCGAGACGATCATTGCCCTCGACGAACGCCTCATGTCCGAGGGCGCTCAGCACCAGACCGAGGAGAACGTGCCGCATCCGGACGGTACGGTGCATGTCTACTGGACCAACAAACGCGCGATCCAGGATGAAAGCGGCGAGGTCGTCGGCCTACTGGGCGTCTCCCTGGACATCACCGACCGCAAGACCATCGAACGGACACTGGCGGACCGGGAAGAGGCTTTCCGCGGCCTGTTCGAGGGATCACTGGACGCGGTGATGATCGCGGGGCCGGACGGTTTCCTCGATTGCAATGCCCAGACGCTCGAATTGTTCCGGTGCCCGGATATCGAGACCTTCCGCAAATACCACCCGGCCGACCTGGCGCCGGAATTCCAGCCCAATGGCCAGCCGACCCGGGAATTTGCCGAAGCGGAGATCGGCAAGGCGATGATGGAAGGCGGCAATACGTTCGAATACATCCACCGCCGGCTCGACGGGGAGGAGTTCCACGCCGAGATCCTGCTCAGCCCCACGATCTGGCAGGGCAAGCGCGTGGTCCAGGGTGTCGTTCGGGACATCACCGATCAGAAACGCGCCGAGGAAGCCCTCCAGGCGGCCAAGGAAGAGGCGGAATCCGCAAATCGCGCCAAGAGCCTCTTTCTCGCC
This sequence comes from uncultured Maricaulis sp., assembly GCA_965228215.1. Taxonomy (GTDB): domain Bacteria; phylum Pseudomonadota; class Alphaproteobacteria; order Caulobacterales; family Maricaulaceae; genus Maricaulis. The sequence continues at coordinate 2,532,654 of OZ245800.1, forward strand.
AACATGTCCCACGAGATCCGCACGCCGATGAATGCCATTCTCGGCTATGCGCAATTGCTCAAGCGGGACAAGCGCCTGCCGGTGGAATTGCTCGACTGGGTGGAAACCATCGGCCGGTCCGGCGGCCATCTCCTCGCGCTCATCGATGACATTCTCGACCTGTCCAAGATCGAGGCCGGGGCGATGGAGTTGCAGGAGGACGAGATCGACCTCAGGGCGCTGCTGGACGAGCTGGAGGCCATGCTGCGCATCGGTAGCGAGGGCAAGAAACTGCGCCAGGAATTCAGCCGCGCCGACAATCTGCCGGAGATCATCCTGACCGATCAGCGCAAGCTGAAACAAATCCTCATCAACCTGCTCGGCAATGCCATCAAGTTCACCGAAACGGGTGGCATTTCACTGGGCGTGTCCATGCAGATCAGTGATGCGGAATCGGCGGTGCTCGATTTCGTGGTCCAGGATACCGGTCCCGGTATCGCGGCGCACCAGCTCGACCGGATCTTCGAACCTTTCTCCCAGACAGCAACCGGCCGCTCGGAACACGGCACTGGTCTGGGCCTGTCGATCAGCCGTCGGATCGCGCGTCTCATGCGCGGTGATATCCGCGTGAAGAGCGTGCTCGGGGAGGGCAGTACGTTCAGCCTGACCGTGCCCGTGCGCCTGCCCGATGCCGGCAAGGGTGTTGAACGCGACCGGCGCGCGCCCTCGGTCCAGGTGGCCGCGGGACAGGAGCTGCCGAGCATTCTCATCGCCGACGACATCACCAGCAATCGCGACATGTTGCGCGTGCTGCTATCCCGCGAAGGATTCGAACTCTTCGAGGCTGCCGATGGTGTCGAGGCGCTCGAGGCCTTCGAGGAACACAAGCCCGGCCTGATCCTGATGGATTTCGTCATGCCGCGCATGAACGGCATGGAAGCGATCCGGGCTATCCGGAAGCGCAAGGACGGCCGCAAGGTGCCTATCGTGGTGATCACCGCCAATGCGTTCGAATCGGATGCGGCCTCACTTACCGAAAGCGGAGCGGATGCCGTGCTGGCAAAGCCGGTGGGCGTGGATGATCTGCTGAAGACCATGTCGCGCCTGAGTGGAATTACTCTCGAGAAACACGCGGTCACGGCTTCCTGACTTGCACCGCCGAACCGCGGCGCTAAGGTCGCGGCGTTTCGTGAAGTCCCGGTGAGTCCGTCATGCCTGTCCAGCGTCCCGCCTTGTTGATCGTGCTAGCCGCGGCCGGAATTGCCGGTTGCGTCTCGTTCAGCTCGCCCGAACCGCGCCAGGTCGCCGACGCGCTGCCGCCGCTGGGGGAGGCCCAGGATATCGGCGATGCCGATGTCCAGCGCCCGATCACGGGCACGTGCGGCATGGAATACTTGCAGCACTATGTCGGCCAGCCCCGCACCAATGTGGATCGCCGCTCCATGCCGGCCAATTACCGCGTGCTCGGACCCGACAGCGTCGCCACGATGGATTATCGCGAAGACCGTCTGACCATCCGCGTCGACCGCTATGACCGCATCGAGAGCATGAGCTGCGGCTGATCAGCCGTCGGCCTGCGCCGCTTCCAGCTTTTCCTCGGCTTCCAGCCAGTTCATCTCGGCCGTATCGAGCAGTTCGACGGCCTTGGCGCGCTTGATCTGGAGATCGGTCGCGGTCTGTGGGTCCTTTTCGTAGAGACCGGGGGCGGCGAGGCCCTTGTCGATCACCTCGATGATGCCGCGCAGCCGGTCGGCTTCCTTGTCCCAGCGCGTGACCTCGTCGCGCAGCGGCTTGAGCGCCTTGCGCAATTCCGCGGAGGAGCGTCGTTTCACCGATTTCTCATCGGTCGCGACGGTCTTTTTCTCTGAATTCGACCGCGGACCCTTGCCGACCAGGCTCAGCCGATAGGTCTCGATATCATCCTCATAGGCCTTCACCGTGCCGTCCCCGACCAGCCAGAGCCGGTCGACACAGGCCTCGATCAGATAGCGATCATGGCTGATCAGGATGACGGCACCTTCATAGGCATTGATCGCATTGATCAGCTCGGCCCGGCTGTCCATGTCCAGGTGATTGGTCGGTTCGTCGAGGATCAGCATGTGCGGACCATCGAAGGTGATGAGGTTGAAGAGAAGGCGCGCCTTTTCGCCACCGGAGAGGTGTTTGGCCGGGGTTTCCTGGCGATCTCCGGGCAAACCGAAACGCGCCAGCCGGGCCCGGCGCTGGGCCTCGGTGGCGTCTTCCATGCGCTCGACGACGTGCTGGTAGGCCGAGACCTCCGGCGACAGCATGTCGATCTGGTGCTGGGCGAAATAGGCGATCTGCAGCTTCTTGTGTTTGCGCAGGAAACCGCCGGTTGGCTCGAGCTTGTCCGACAGGATTTTCGCCAGGGTCGACTTGCCGGCGCCATTGCGGCCGAGAATGCCGATCCGGTCTTCCGTGTCGATATTGAGGTCCACGCCCTTCAGCACGGGCGGGGCGTCGCCATAACCCGCCTCCATGCCCAGCATGCGCACGATGGGCGGGGCCATGCGGCGCTGGGGATTGGGGAAGTCGAAGGGCGCGACAGGATCATCCACAATCGTGGCCACGGGTTTCATGCGTTCGAGCATTTTCACCCGCGACTGGGCCTGTTTGGCCTTGGACGCCTTGGCCCGGAAACGATCCACGAAGGCCTGGAGATGCCGGCGCTGGGCTTCTTGCTTCTCCAGCAATTTCATCTGCAAGCGCTGTTTCTCGCGCAGGGCTTTTTCGAAATCATCGTATCCGCCTTCGGACACCGTGATCTTGCCGTCCTTGAGATGGGCGATCTTCTGCATCGCACCGTTCAGCAAATCGCGGTCGTGCGAGATCACCAGCACGGCTCCCGGGAAACTCCTCAGATAGGTTTCGAGCCACATCACGCCTTCGAGGTCGAGATAATTGGTCGGCTCGTCCAGCAGGAGCAGGTCGGGGCGCGCAAACAGGGTCGCAGCAAGGGCGACCCGCATGCGCCAGCCGCCGGAAAACTCCCGGCAGGCGCGTCGCTGGTCTGAACCTGAGAAGCCCAGCCCGGACAGGATGGAGCCGGCACGGGCCTCGGCGCTGTGCGCCTCGATATCCGCGAGGCGTGTCTGGATGTCGGCAATGCGGTTGGGATCGGTCGCGGTCTCGGCCTCGGCCAGGAGATCGGCGCGCTCGATATCGGCGGCCAGCACGACATCGATCAGGCTGTCATCGCCGCCCGGCGCCTCCTGGGCCACCCAGCCCATGCGCGCGCCCTTCTTCAAATTGATCGACCCGCTCTCCGGTGAAATCTCGTTGCGGATCAAGCGGAAAAGCGTGGATTTACCCGTACCGTTCCGGCCCACCAGACCCATTTTGGTCCTGGCGGGCAGGGCGAAAGTCGCCTGGTCGAAGAGCATGCGGCCTTCGATCCGGAAGGTGAGGTCATTGACGTGCAGCATGGGAGAGGCGGGGTAGCCCGGGAAGGGCGCTCAGCGCAAGCGGGGCCTCCACTCGACAGCCGGGGCGAAGCGGCGGCAATGGCTTCCATCACACAAGAGAATGGCCGCCGCACGGGGAGTGCAGCGGCCATGCTTGCAATCGGGTCAGGTCTTAGCGGTCAGACTTTGCGAGAAGATCACGGATCTCCTCGAGCAGGACCTGCTCCTTGGGAGGTGCCGGCGGTTCGGCAGGTGCGGCTTCTTCCTTCTTCTTCATCGAATTCATCCCCTTGATCAGGAAGAACAGCGCGAGGGCGACGATGATGAAGCTGATGACGTTGTCGATGAAGATGCCGTAATTGATAGTCGGAGCGCCTGCTTCCTGTGCCGCGGCCAGGCTATCGAAACGCTCGTCCGTCAGCGGGATGTAGAGACCGGAAAAATCTACCCCGCCCATCAGCAGGCCGATCGGCGGCATGATGATGTCACTGACCATGGATTTGACGATCGTCGAAAATGCGCCACCGAGAATGAAGCCGACCGCCAGATCGACCACATTTCCGCGCATTGCGAAATCCTTGAATTCTTTCAACATGAAGCGTCCTCCCGTTCGCAATTGTTAACTATAGTTCACATTGGACGTGCGTTGACATTGAAGTCAAGCAGTCAGCTAAAAAAACCGACTTAAGTCGAGGGTTATGCGTGGGGGAGGTTCGTCAGGCAGAGTCCTGGCGTGAACTACGAGAGCTCAGCAGTTGACCCTGCGGAGTCACTCATTCGCCGAACAAGGACCAGACATTGCGTTATCGAGGGTTTCTGCGAGAACCGGCTCAATGACCGCCGGAAGAATTGCATGACCCTGATTTGGCATGACAACGTATGGCGTGAAAAAATCATCCGCATAGATTTCCGCCACACGGCTGACCATGCGTTCTGGCGTAATCATGTCGTTCTCACTGGCAATGACTGCTACGGGCGTGTCCCAGTTTTCTGGTCGAGTAACAGCTGAGGCTGCCGAGAGTCTCTGGGCATTGTCCTCGTCGAACCACGCACCATAGATCTGCTGCCATTGAGTGTTGGACAAGGCCGAAAGATACGGCCAACCCAGGCGTTGAAACTCCACGAGGTCACTGACCGGGTTGATGGCTATGAGCGCGCAGATATTGTGCTGCGCCGAGCGGGCTGTAGCAAACGAAAGATGCCCGCCGAAGCTTCCTCCGGATATTAGGACAGGTGTGGCGGCGGAGCGGTTGGTTAACTCGAGCGCAGCAGCGATTGCGAGGTTCACATCGTCGATCATTCCGCTGTCATATTCCAGATCGCCCGCGCGTTCATGGGCGAAGCCGTGACCGGTCGAACCGCGATAATTGAGAGCAAGAACGTCAAAGCCATAGTCGAGGAAGATGGAATGAAGGGGGTTGGGAGTAGCTGTGTCGTGTTGCATCGGTCCGCCATGCAGGACGACTGCAAGCGGGCTCGACGCGCTCCGGGCTGACGGCCGAAATAGGAAGGACGGAACACGTACACCATCGGATGAGTCCACATTCAAGATCTCGACGGAGAGCTCGGGACGCTCAACATCCACAAATTGAAATTCGGAAGCGGTCAAGTTCTCAAGATCGACCAACACAAATCGGAGACGCCCGTCTTCGCGAACGCGGCGAAACACAAAACGCCGCGACTCTACAGACACCGAAAGCGCCTCGAAACTTAGGTCTGAGCGGTGCGCCAAATCATGGGATTGTACCAGTTCAAGCGCCAATCGCGCATCGTCGGTTACGGGGACTGGCCAAGGCTGGCCGGGCCTCTCATAGATGTAAATGAGGATCTGATTCCGGTCAGTGAACTGACCATGGAGCAAGAGCGAATCTACTCCGCTCAGAATGCTCGTTTCGGTGCCTGAATGGAGATCGAGCAAGACTAGATTCCTGCCGCCATCTCTAGTGTGGCGATAGGCATAAACGGAGCTTTCATCGTCGCCAGGACGAGCGGTAATGAATGTGAGTTCGGGATTGCTGGCGGTGCCAAGAGGAATTGGAGCCCCAAAGCCGTGATGCAACCAATGGGTCACAGGTCCTCCCGGTGTTTCCTGACGGCGGGTTGAGACGACCAGCTGGTTGCGGGGCAGACGCAAGACTGTGAGTTCGGTATCAAAGAGGCCTATATCCAGTGTGAGGATGCGATCTCGGTTTGACGCAGGTATGAACCGAAGGCGTCTTGCAGGCACTCCTCGTCCGTCTGTCACAACTATGCGTGCCCCTAGGTCGTAATAAGGATGCGAACGAACACGAGTGCCGCTAACCCCGAGTTCATTCCGGTCCGATGCACGGAATTGGCGCAAGATCTCCGGGAAATCATCTTGCCTTACGCCGGCTGAACCAGCTCGCAGAAGAGTGGGTGGATAACTGCCCGTAATGAGCCCGGTTCTTTCAGTCCATACCATGCCTTGTGCAGCGTAGGGGTAGGCAACAGCCTCGGCCGGGCGAGCGGCTGGCGCCACCCGATATTCGTGGTTGCCTCCCACCAATTGCTGGATCCAGGCCATTTCTGACCCATCGGGTGACAGCGTAAAGGACGAAGGGTCGTCGAGTGCCATGATCGCGTGAGTGGGTGCATCGAACGCCAGCGGGAGGGTTTTCGGAACCCGTGCTTCTGGTAATTCCTGGGGCGGCGAGCACGCGATTGCGATCATTGGAATGCTAACAGCGATGGCCACCACGAACGCTCGCATAATCAATATCCCTCTGTTTTGCTCACTCGCCAACGCGCAATCTAAAGGGGTGCAGCGATCAATAGCAATCAAAAAGGGGCTGCTTGGCATGTCAGATTCGCGTGTGTCCGGTATGGTGACGGCCTACCAAGGGCACATAGCTTGCTTTCCTTCCTCACATTCCCCCGCTATAAGCCGCGCGAATCCCAACGACCCCGGTTTGGCCGGGGTTTTTCGCACCCAAGTTTCGAGGAACTCCGATCATGGCGATCCAACGTACCTTCTCCATCATCAAGCCCGACGCCACCGCCCGTAACCTGACCGGCGCCATCAACGCCAAGATCGAGGGTGCCGGCCTGCGCATCATCGCTCAGAAGCGCATCCACATGAGCAAGGAACAGGCCCAGGGCTTCTACGCCGTGCACGCCGAGCGTCCGTTCTACAATGACCTGGTCAACTTCATGATCTCCGGCCCGGTGGTCGTGCAGGTTCTGGAAGGTGAAGACGCCATCGCCAAGTATCGCGAAGTCATGGGCGCCACGAACCCGGAACAGGCTGACGCCGGCACGATCCGCAAGGAATTCGCCGAGTCGATCGAAGCCAATTCCGTGCACGGTTCCGACGCACCGGAAACGGCTGCCGAGGAAATCCCGTTCTTCTTCAGCGACGATGAAATCGTTGGCTAAATGGATTTGCGGCGGTTCTTCCGCGTCGACAGTGTCGATGTAGCGCCGCCGCAGTCCGTTCCGCCCCACGCCCCCGCCCAACCACCCGTACAGGATACCCTCATGGGTGGTTGGGCGGGGGCGTGGGACGGCACAGACCTCAAATCGCACTGAAGACCCGCTGGCGTCAGCGGGTCTTTGTTATTTCCGGCCGAACAGGTCTAAAGACACGCATGACATCCGATCTTCCCATCCCCGCACCGCTCGCCTCGGCCCTTGCCGACAAGGGTTATGACACGCTCACCTCCGTTCAGGAGGCCGTGCTGGCCGAGGAGACGCTGGGGCGTGATCTCCTGGTGTCGGCCCAGACCGGTTCCGGCAAGACCGCCGCCTTCGGCATGGCCATGGCGCCGAATGTTCTCGGGCAGGACGAGCATCTTGGCCGCGCGGAACAGCCACTGGCCCTGGTGATCGCACCGACGCGGGAACTGGCCCAGCAGGTCGAGCGAGAACTGGCCTGGCTCTACGCCATTGCCGGTGCGCGCCTGGCGACCTGTGTCGGCGGCATGGATCCGCGCCGCGAGCGTATCTCGCTGGAACGCGGTGCCCATATCGTGGTGGGTACGCCGGGTCGTCTGCGTGATCATATCGAGCGCGGTGCGCTGGACCTCAGCGCTGTGCGAGTTGTCGTGCTCGACGAAGCCGATGAAATGCTCGATTTCGGCTTCCGCGAAGATCTTGAATTCATCCTCGATGCCTCTCCGGCCGAACGCCAGACCCTGTTGTTCTCGGCCACCGTGCCGCCGTCGATCCAGGACATTGCCCGCCGCTATCAGCGCGACAGCCTGCGCATCTCGGCGGTCGGCGAGGAAAGCCAGCACGCGGACATCGACTACCAGGCGCTCTCGGTTGCTCCGAGCGATCGCGAGAACGCCATCGTCAACGTGCTGCGCTATCACGATGCGGAACGCGCCATCGTCTTCTGTTCGACGCGCGAGGCCGTCAATCGACTGGCCAGCCGGTTCGCCAATCGCGGGTTCCATGCGGTCGCGCTGTCCGGTGAGCTGACCCAGAAGGAACGCATGCACGCGCTGCAAGCCCTGCGTGACGGCCGGGCGCGGGTCTGTATCGCCACCGATGTTGCCGCGCGCGGTATCGACCTGCCGGGCCTGGAACTGGTGGTCCACGCCGATCTGCCGGGCAAGGCCGACACATTGCTGCACCGGTCCGGCCGGACGGGCCGCGCCGGTCGCAAGGGTATCTGCACCCTGATCGTGCCGCACACGCGCCGCGGCAAGGCCATGCGCCTCTTCCGGGAAGCCAAGCTGGAAGTGGAATGGTCCGAAGCGCCCAGCCTCGACCAGATCCGAGCGCGCGACCGTGAACGCCTGCTGGATAGCGAGGTGCTGACCGCAGAGGTGGACGAGAGCAAGCTGGAGGATGCAAAGGCACTGATCGAGAAGTTCGGTGCCGAACGCATTGCCGCGGCTTTCCTGGCCCAGGCCGAGGCTGCGCTGCCGGCCGCCGAGGAATTGCTGGACGCGGGTGATGTCCGCAAGCCGCGCGAACCGCGCTCGCGTGAGGATTTCGGCGAGGGGGTCTGGTTCCGCATCAATGTCGGACGCAAACAGCGCGCAGAACCGCGCTGGCTCCTGCCGATGATCTGCCGGGTGGGTCATGTCACCCGTCGCGAGATCGGTGCCATCCGCATCGACGATACGGAAAGCCGTTTCCAGATCTCCGCTGCCGACGCCGAGCGTTTCCTGAGAGGCGTGCAGGCTTCGGGCGGTGGCGAGAAATCCATCCGCATCCTGCCGGATGACGGTTCACCCATGCCGCAGGCCGACGAGGAAGAGACGCCGCAACCGCGCCGCCGCCGCGAGCGTGGCGACCGGCCGGACCGTCCGCGCCGCCCGTACAATCGCGGTGATGGCGAGGATGGCCCCAAACCTCATCGCGGCCAGGCGCGCGATGACAACCGTGGCGAAGATCGCGGCGAGCGCCGCCGCAAACCCTATCGTCCGGACGGCAAAGCGCCGGGAGGAAAGCGCTTCGAGGACAAGCGTTCCGACAACAAGCGCTTTGAGGACAAGAAATTCGACAACAAGAATTTGGACAACAAGTCCGGGGACCGGAAACCGTCGAAACGTCCGCATTCGCCGCTGGACAGCGAAGCGAAGACCGACTCGCGTCCGGCTCAATCCTCCGGAACGGTCGTTCGCAGTGCCGACGGCGAAGAGGGTGTCTTCCGCAAGAAGCCCTTCAAGCACAAGGGCAAGCCGAAAACCCACGCCGGCACGGGGCCGAAGAAGCCTTTCGGAAGTGCCAAGGGCAAACCCGGCGGCAAGGGCAAGCCAGGTGGGAAACCGTTCGGCAAACCGGGTGGAAAACCTGGGCGCAAGCCCGGCAAGCCTGAGGGCGGTCCGGGTGCATCGCTGAAAAAGCGTGCGCGCAAGACGAAGGACTGACCGCGTAACACTCTGACATCGCTTGTGCACAAGAAGCGGATTGCATGCCGGGCGCATCTCGCCCACATGGATGTCTCGTTTTCGCCCGGGATGTCATGGATTACGCGCTTCTACTGAGCCTGGCCGGTTTCGCCTTCGTTATGTCGATCACGCCGGGGCCGAATAATCTGATGCTGATGTCGTCGAGCGCATTGTTCGGCGTGCGGGCGACCCTGCCGCACTGGTTCGGCATCAATATCGGCTTCAACATCCTGTTGATCGCCGCGGTTTTCGGACTGGGCGAGCTCGTGGTCCGCTATCCCTGGTCGCTCTGGCTGGTGAAGATCGGCGGGGCGGCCTGGCTGGTCTGGATGGCCTGGATCTTTGTGAAGGCCGGCCTCGCGTCGCCGGCAGCCAGTGGCGACGCCCCGGCCGCGCAGACGCGGTCTCGCCCGTTCAGGATCTACGAGGCCGCCCTGTTCCAGTGGATCAATCCCAAGGCCTTGATGATGACGATCTCGGCCGCGGGCGCCTATATCGCGCTGGCGGACCAGCCCGCCGAACGCGCGGCACTGATGGTGCTGACCTTCGTATTGTTCGGTGCGCCCTGTGGCCTGGCCTGGACGCTGGCCGGCGGGGCCATTCATCGCTTCATGAAAGACCCCGCCTGGTCCCGGCGGCTGAACTTTGTCATCGCCGGGCTCCTCGTCGTCACCATCGGGCTTGTCGTCACCGGCTAGTGGTGATCCGCCCGATCAACTCTTCGAGTGCGTGATCCGTTGCGCCGCGCAGGGCCGGGATCACCAGCTCGATATCCGGACTGACCCCGTGCGGATGTTCATCGCCATTGGGCCTGATGATATGGGCCTTGGGATAGCCGACCCGGATGCCGGTGTGGGGCAGGGTGAAATGTTCCATGGCGCCATAGGTGGTCGACATGTCTGCCGTGGCCTCTCCCGCGATTGTCCCGAAACCGTAATCCTGGATCAGCGCCGCGGTCGTGACGGCGTTGGAGTAGGAATAGCGGTTGACCAGGACATAGACCTCGCCCTCGAACCGCGTGCCTTCACGGGGCTCCACGATCGGGATTTCGAACTCGACGCTCTCGCCGTTTTCATGCTCGGCGAACATCTGCGCGAACAGGGCACTGACACCCTCTGTCGAGGCGGGCTGATCGGCCAGACGGGCCGCATTGGCCGCCGTCGTCGCCTCACTGATCCGGATGGTGAAGCGCGAGGCGAATCTGAAGGGCTGATCGGCAAACCAGGCGATGATCGGATCGGAGAAGGAATTGTCTCCGCCCGAATTGTCGCGCAGATCGAGGATCAGCGTGTCGGCGCCATTGTCGATGAAATCTTCGAACGCCGCATCCACTCGCGCGGTGTAACCCGTCGCATCCCAGACATTGCCGTCCGGCTCGGTGTTGTAGAAGGCGCCGGGCCGCAGATAGGCGATGTCATCCTCCAGCAGTCGGGACTCGAAGCCCGCCAGGGAGAATGCTTCCGCCCGCGTATCAGCCATGGCGGCGCCGTCCTCGCGTGACAGAAGGGGGATGGTGAGAGTTTCTACCTCGCCATTGGCGTGCCGTACCCGCAGGTCGAGCGCGCTTGCGTCCGGGTATTCCATCCAGACGAGACCGGGCAGATAGGATTCCAGCAGGGTATAGGCGAGCAGGGGTGTTTCTGCCGAGAGATGCCGGGTCAGGCGCGGCAGCCAGATCGCATTGGGTTCGCCATTGATCGCCAGGATCTCGTCGCCGGGTTGCAGCGCCTCGACGCCGGAATTGTGACCCGCCACGAGCACACGGCCATCGCGTATCCGGATGTCGACGGGAAAACCGCCACCGCCGGAGTCCCGCCATTCCGACCAGGCCTCGAAGGGAAAATCGAGCCGGGCATGGCCATGGCGAGCAAGAGCCGCATAGGTCTGGAACAGGATCATGGCTTCGCTGCGGGTCATGGGAGCATCCAGATCCGCGAGAATCTCCGCCCGCCTTTGATCGAACACGGCGCGCGGCGTTGCGGCGTAGAGGTCGAAATGGGCGTTCTCCAGCGTCTCGTGGAGATGGATGAAATCCTCGCGCAATTGTCCGGGCGAGTACGACGCATGCGGGTCGGTCTCTTCCTGTGCGCAGGCGGGCAGGGCGGCGACCAGCAGGGATATGGCGGCGGTCAGGGTGGAACGGAGCATTCCTCTTTCCTCTCAACACGCGGATGACGGGATTGCGATCCGCGGGTTTTCATCTCGCTCGAAGCATTCAATCATGCCATGACCGGGCTATCCTTTAGTTCTGACCTTTTTCTGACCACGGCAAAGAATACGTAGATTCATGGATTTGGAGCAGGGTTTTCAACTCGGTGACATTCGCGTCGAACCGCGCAACGGGCAGATCCTGCGCGGTGGCGAGCGGGCGGATGTCGAGCCCAAGGTCATGGCGCTCCTATGCCTTCTCGCGCGTAGTCCGGGCGAGGCCGTGTCCAAGGCGGATATTTTCGCGGCGATCTGGCCGGAGGTCACTGTCAGTGATGACTCGCTGAGCCGAACCGTCTGGAAACTCCGGCAGGCGCTGGGTGATGATGCGCGCAATCCCGCACTCATCGCGACTGTGCCCAAGACCGGCTATCGCCTGATCGTGACACCGGCCGCCCTTGCCGAGGAATCTCCGTCCGGACCGGCGAGCGGGCGGCTGCAGATGATCATCGCGGCCATCGCGGTCTCCGTCCTCGCTGTTTCCGGCATTCTGATGCTTTTCAACGGGGCGGGAACGAGCCGCGTAACCGATTCCGGTCTGGACGCGCAGATCGCCCGGGCGGACGAGTTCTACTACCAGCTGACCGAGGCGGAAAACGCCGCCGCGATGCGGCTCTACCAGCAGGCGCTAGAGACAGATCCAGACTCGGCCCCGGCGCTGGCCGGCCTTGCAAACACGATCACCCAGCAAGTGGTGCGCTGGTCACCGGGCGAGTGGGAGGAAGTGGGCCTGCGCTCGCGCATTCGTACCGCGCTCGCCAATGGCCGGACCCGGACACCCGGCGCGATCGAACAGCTCGGTCGTGCCCGCGAGCATGCGGAATCAGCTGTTGTGGCCGATCCGGACTTCGCGCTCGCCTACCGCGCTTTGGGGCTGGTCCTGTCGGCCCAGGGTGAAATCGACCTCGCGATGGAAAGCTATACCCGCGCGGTGACGATCGATCCCGATGCCTGGGAGGTCTTTATCAATCTCTCCGACATGCACCGGCATCGCGGCCAGGAGGACCTGGCGCTGGCCCATATGGAGCGGGCCTTCGAGGCGATGAGCCGCGTCTATGAGAGCCAGACGGTGCAGATCCGGCCCTGGTATTCCGTCACCGGGCTGGATATCGCCGCCTCGCATACCGCGCGCGGGAACCCGGCCGAGGCCGAGCGCTGGTATCGCCGCGTGCTGCAGTGGGATCCGCTCAACCCGGACGCACTGACCGGTGTGGCGGTGATCCTGCGCGCACGCGGAGATATGGCCGGGGTGAGGGAGACCTGCGCGCCCCTGATCGATGACGGCGAGCGCGAGACCTGCCTCCAGGCCGAATAGGCCCGGCTTGCCACGAGCCTGTCAGCGGCGCATTTTGCGTCACCCAAATTCAGACACCGGAGACCGACATGACCGATCTGCGCGCGCTTGTGCAACGCCTGCCCAAGGCTGAGCTCCACCTTCACCTGGAGGGTTCGTTGGAGCCGGAACTCATGTTCGAGATGGCGCGGCGCAATGGGGTCGAGATCCCGTTCAAGACGGTCGAGGAGATCCACGAGGCCTATAATTTCTCGAACCTCCAGGACTTCCTGGACATCTATTATGTCGGCATGAATGTCCTGATCACCGAACAGGATTTCTACGACCTCACCTTCGACTATCTCCAGCGTGCCCATGCCGACAATGTCGTGCATGTCGAGGTGTTCTTCGATCCGCAGGGGCATACGGATCGCGGCATCGCCTTCGAGACCGTCATCAAGGGTATTACGCGCGCGCTCGACCAGGCCGAAGACGAATGGGGCATGAGTTCGCGTCTCATCCTGTGTTTCCTGCGCCATCTGAGCGAGGAGGCGGCCTTCGAGACGCTCGAACAGGCCAAACCCTTCCTGGACCAGATCGAGGCCGTGGGCCTGGATTCCTCGGAAATGGGACATCCTCCCTCCAAGTTCGAGCGCGTCTTCGCGGCCGCCGCCGAACTGGGTCTGAAACGCGTCGCGCATGCCGGCGAGGAGGGGCCGCCCGAATACGTCGTCGAAGCTCTGGACCTGCTCAAGGTCGACCGGATCGATCACGGCAATCGCGCGCTGGAGGATGACGGCCTCGTCAAACGCCTGGCCGACAGCCAGATGGGCCTGACGGTCTGCCCGTTGTCAAACCTGCGCCTGTGCGGTGTGGAGCGGCTCGAGGACCATCCGCTGGGGCGCATGCTGGATGCGGGCCTGCTGGCGACGGTGAATTCGGATGATCCGGCCTATTTCGGCGGCTATGTGAACGAGAACTATATCCAGACCGCCGAGGCGATCGGGCTCAGCGAGGGGCAAATCGTTGAACTGGCGCGCAATTCCTTCCTCGCCAGCTTCCTGCCCAGCGAAGAGATCGGCGAGCATCTCGCCGCGATCGACGCGGTGGTCGAACCGGTCTAGCCCTAGGCCTAGTCCTCGGACCCGGGTCTTTTCCGGGATTGCTTGGTCGCGCTGCGGCGCATCTTGGCCTCCTTCTGCTTGCGGATGGAGGCGAGGCTGGGGCGCGACTTCTTGCGGGGTTTGGGGGGTGTCAGACAGCGTTCTATGAGGGCTCTCAGACGTTCCCGGGCCTCGGCGCGATTGCGTTCCCGCGAGCGCGACGCATCGGCCCGGATCAGGACCTCGCCCTCGGCCGTCATGCGCGAGCCGGCCAGTTTCTTCAGTCGCGCCTTCTGCCCGTCATCGAGCTGGCGACTGGCCAGCGCGTTGAACCGCAGCTGGATCGCGCTCTCGGTCTTGTTGACATGCTGTCCGCCGGGTCCGGAGGCGCGCATGTAGCGTTCCTCGATCTCCGCCTCGTCGATCACCAATGTGTCGGTGATCCGCATCGGACTAGTCGTGCGGGTTCATCAGCAGGTCGGCGCCGAACTCACGCACCTGCAGGCGGACCCGTTCGCCGGCGACACGCGCCTTGCCGGTACAGGCGAGAGCCACGCATTGCGGGAAGAGCTGGTGTTCCGCGGCCAGCACCCGGGCCCCCAGGGTTTCCGGGGTGTCGCCATGCAGGACGGGTACGGCAGCCTGGCCGATGATCGGGCCCGCATCCATTTCCGGCCGCACGTAATGCACAGTGCAGCCATGCACGCGTACGCCGGCTTCCAGCGCCCGCTCATGCGTGTGCAGACCCTTGAAAGAGGGCAGGAGGGAGGGGTGGATATTGATCAGGAGATCGCGCCAGCGCTCGGTGAATGAGGCGGTGAGAATGCGCATGAACCCGGCCAGGCAGACAAATCGCGCGCCATACATGCGCAGCAGCTGGTCCAGGGCCTCCTCGAAATCATCGCGCTTCTCGAAATCGCGGTGATCGACGACTTCGGTCTCGATGCCGGCTTCCTCGGCGATCGCCAGCCCGCCCGCGTCCGGATTGTTCGACAGCACAAGCACGATCTCGGCCGGATAATCCGGCGCCTTGGCGGCTTCGATCAGCGCCTGCATGTTGGATCCGCGCCCCGAGATGAGCACGGCGATCTTGGTCTTCGCCATCCGGTCAGCCCCTAAACCGCCTGGAGTTCACCGATAATCTTGGCGTCTTCGCCCGCGCGCGCAAGCGTCGTCAGCGTCGCATCCGCCTTGTCGGCCGGAACAGCGAGCAGCATGCCGATGCCGCAATTGAACGTGCGGTGCATTTCATGCTCGGCAATCCCGCCCGTCTGCATCAGCCACTGGAAGACCGGCGGCAGGTCGAAGGCGCTGTAATCAATGACCGGTTTGAGATGATCCGGCGTCATGCGCGGCGGGTTCTCCACCAGGCCGCCACCGGTGATGTGTGCCAGCCCTGTCAGCGTGCCGTCCTTGATGAACGGGAGGGTGGATTTCACATAGAGACGCGTCGGAGCGAGCAGAGCCTCGCCGAGCGTCTTGCCATCCTCGAAGGGCGCAGGGTCGTTCCAGTCCAGACCGGCGATCTCGGTCACCTTGCGGACAAGGGAGAAACCGTTCGAATGCACGCCGGACGAGGGCAGGCCGATCAGCACATCGCCTGCGGCCATGCGATCATGGTCCGGCAGCAGACGGCCGCGTTCGGCAGCGCCGACCACAAATCCTGCCAGGTCGAAGTCATCGCCGTCATACATGCCCGGCATTTCGGCGGTCTCGCCGCCGATCAGGGCACAGCCCGATTCCTTGCAGCCTGCCGCGATACCCGAGACGATCGCTTCGCCGCGTGCCGGATCGAGTTTGGAACAGGCCAGATAGTCGAGGAAAAACAGGGGTTCAGCGCCCTGGGCCAGCACGTCATTGACGCACATCGCCACGAGGTCGATGCCCACCGTGTCCACCTGGCCCGTGGCGATGGCAAGTTTCAGCTTCGTGCCGACACCATCCGTTCCCGAGATGAGGATAGGGTCTTCATATCCGGCCGCCTTGAGATCAAAGGCGCCGCCAAAACCGCCCAGATCGGCGGCTGCACCGGCCCGGCGCGTCATCGCGGCCAGGGGTTTTATGCGATCTACGAGGGCGTCACCGGCATCGATGTCCACGCCGCTGTCGGCATAGGTCAGGCCGTTTGCGCGGTTTGCTTTGTCGTTTTCGGCCATGCCGATTCCCCAATTTCCGGAAATTGCTGCGGAGTACAGTCGAAACGCGTCGCAGGTGCAAGCCGAAGGCTTCACGCGCGACAACAGCTGGTTATAGTGGCGCTTCATTGCCGACAATAGGAGTCGTCACCGTGCGCTCGATCATTGCTGCGTTCAGCCTCGCTTTTACAGCCGCTTTTTCTGCCCTCGCTGACGATCCCTATACCGTGACCGACGTCCTGATCGACGCCACGGCCGACAACGCCCTGGAAGCACAGACCGCGGCCCTGCAACAGGGCCAGCTCGCGGCCGCCCGCCTCCTGATCGAGCGTCTGAGCCTCGCGGAAGACCGGCTCGAGACCGGTCTCGATTTCCAGCCCCAGCTGAATGAAGCGGGTGAGCTGGTGGACGCGAATGTGCTCGACAACAGCCTGGTCGCGGAAATGATCTCGGGCCTCGAAATCTTCGACGAACAACGCAGTTCCACACGCTACCTGGCGCGCCTGATTGTCAGTTTCGATCCGCGCGCTGTCGAACGCGTCTTCGGCCTCTACGGCGTGCCTTATGTGGAAGCGCAATCGCGCCGCACTCTCGTCCTGCCGGTCTTCGAGGGCAGCGGAGGTTTCGCGCTCTGGGGCGATAATCCGTGGCAACGCGCCTGGACTGAGCAGAGTTTCGCAAATTCGCTGACGCCGATGTTCGTGCCGACTGACGAGACCAGCCGGTCCCTGATCACGGCGCGGTCGGCGCTGAGCCTGCACGAGGATGGTCTGCGCCAGCTGGCTGCCCTGCACAATGTCAACCGGATCGCGGTCCTGCGGGCCCAGGAGCGCGACGGTATCCGCCGGTTCGGCGGTTATCTTGTGACGCTGGACAGTGGCGAGGAAATGGCTGTGGAGACCTGGGGTCCCAACACGGTCTATGGCGGCTGGTCCGATGCCGCCGCAAGCTTCGTGGCTGACCGCGAGAACACCTGGAAGAGCCAGTCGGTCGTCCGGGACGGGGAAACCCAGGAAATGCGCGTGACTGTGCTCTATGGCGGTCTGGCCGAATGGCAGTCGCTGCAATCCATCCTCACGGGCGCGTCCCTGGTCACGGATGCACGCCTGGACGCGCTTTCACGAGACGGTGCGCTGATGACCGTGAATTATCGCGGTGCGCTGGAACAACTCGAGAGTGAATTGTCCGAGCGCGGCGCCGCTCTGGAAGAGCATCCCGGTATTGGCTGGATCGTCCGGACGGCTTACTAATCCGGTCTCGAAACACCGGAAACAAAACAGCATGATCGAGCAATTGGCGCTCAATCTGCCCACGCGGATTGACTACAGCACCGAAAGCTTTGTGGAGGGCGATGCCAATCTCGCTGCCCGCCAGGCTCTGGCGCGCTGGCGTGACTGGCCGCGGGGCCTGCTGGCGCTTGTCGGACCGGCCGGAAGCGGAAAATCGCATCTCGCCACGATCTGGGCCCGTGAGACCGGTGCGCGCTACATCCCGTCCGGCGAACTCGAGGAGACCCTGCCGGAGCTGGTGTCCGGCCAGACGCTCGTTGTCGAGGACATCGACCAGGACCTGCCGCAACCCGCGCTGTTCCATGCGATCAACCGGGTGGGGGAAGGGGATATCCCGGCGCTCCTGCTGACGGCACGCAAGACGCCGGTGCTCTGGCAGGTCAGCCTGCCGGATCTCGTTTCGCGCGTGCGGGCGATGCCGCATGTCGACCTGGAGGAGCCGGATGATGCCCTGCTGACGCAGGTCATGATGAAACAATTCCAGGATCGTCGCGCACCCGTCAAAGATGGCGTGATAGACTATCTCCTGCCGCGCATGGAACGATCCGTTGCTGCGGCACGAATGCTGGTCGAGGCGCTGGACAAGCGCGCGCTGGTGAAAAAGACGCCGATCACCCGGGCCGTGGCCCGCGAGGTGCTGGCAGCGACCAGCGAGCCGGATGCGGACGAGGGGCTGGGCGAGGAAGGAGAGATGGAATGACGGTAACCGATACGGCAGGACTGGATGTGGAGGCCCTGAAGGCATCGCCGCAGCGATTTCTCAATCGCGAACTGTCCTGGCTGAGGTTCAACATGCGGGTCATGGATGAAGCCCGCAATCCGTCCCATCCTGTCCTGGAACGCCTGCGTTTCCTGTCGATTTCCGCGTCAAACCTCGATGAATTCTACATGGTGCGTGTCGCTGGCCTGCGGGCGCAGATGCGCAATGGCGTGACGGCGACAAGCATCGACGGGCTGACGCCCAGCGAACAGGTCGAGCAGATCCATGTCCTGGCCAGCGAGCTGATGGGCAAGCAGCAATCCCTCTGGCGCGAACTGCGCGAGGAGGCCGCGCTGGCGGGCGTGGAAGTCCTGACGCCCAAATCCCTGTCAAAGACGGATGATGCCTGGCTGCGCGGTGATTTTCTCTCCCACACCCTGCCGGTGATCACGCCGCTGGCCATCGATCCGGCTCATCCCTTCCCCTTCATCCCCAATCTGGGCTTCGCGCTGGCGCTGCAATTGCGCAACAAGCGTGACAAGAGCCTGATGAATGCGCTGATCCCGTTACCGAACGGCATCAAGCGTTTCGTGGAACTGCCCGCCCTGTCGCGGGACGACAATATCCGCCCGACCCGGCGTTTCATCGCGCTGGAAGACGTGCTGGCGATGTATGTCGACACGCTCTTTCCCGGTCACAAACTGATCGGCAGTGGTGCGTTCAGGGTGATCCGGGACAGTGATATCGAGATCGAGGAAGAGTCCGAAGACCTGGTTCTCGAATTCGAAAACCTCATCAAGCAGCGCCGCCGCGGCCTGATTGTCCGTCTGACCTATGACGCCGACATGCCGGATGAATTGCGCGACCTGATCGTCGATCACCTGCATGCGGAACCGCAGGACGTGGTGCCCGTGAGCGGACTCCTGGGACTGACCCAGGTCAACCAGCTCATCCCCGACGACCGGCCTGATCTCGTCTTCCAGCCCTATGAGCCGCGTTACCCGGAACGGATCCGCGAGCATGGCGGCGATTGTTTCGCGGCCATTCGCGAAAAGGACATCATCGTCCATCACCCGTTCGAGACGTTTGACGTGGTGGTGGAATTCCTGCGCCAGGCTGCAGCCGACCCGGATGTCGTCGCGATCAAGCAGACGCTTTACCGCACATCCAAGAATTCACCGGTCATCGCGGCGCTCGTGGAGGCCGCAGAGAACGGCAAGAACGTCACGGCCGTGGTCGAGCTGAAGGCGCGTTTCGACGAGGAAGCCAATCTGAAATGGGCCCGCGACCTCGAACGTGCCGGCGTGCAGGTGGTCTACGGCTTCATCGAGTACAAGACCCACGCGAAGGTCTCGCTGGTCGTGCGCAGGGAAGGTTCGGACCTGCGCACCTATGCGCATTTCGGAACCGGCAATTACCACCCGATCACGGCGCGGATCTACACCGACCTTTCCCTGTTCACGGCGGATCCCGCCTATGGCCGTGACGCTGGCCGGATCTTTAATTATGTGACGGGTTATGCGCGGCCGGAGAGCCTTGAAAAACTTTCCGTTTCACCGATCAGCCTGAAATCCCTGGTGCTCGAGAATATCGAGACCGAGATCGCCAATGCCCGCGAGGGCAAGCCGGCCGGTGTCTGGGCCAAGCTCAATGCCCTGGTCCATCCCGAGATCATCGACGCGCTCTACCGGGCCAGCCAGGCGGGTGTCCAGGTCCAGCTGGTGGTCCGCGGCATCTGCTGTCTGCGGCCGGGCATTCCGGGCCTGTCCGACAATATCGTGGTGAAAAGCATTGTCGGCCGCTTCCTGGAACATTCCCGCGTCATCGCGTTTGCCAATGGCAAGGCGATGCCGTCGTCCAAGGCCAAGGTCTATATCTCCTCGGCCGACTGGATGCCGCGCAATCTGGATCGCCGGATCGAGCATTTCTGCCCCATCCAGAACCGGACGGTGCAGCGCCAGGTGCTCGACCAGATCATGGTGGCCAATATCAATGACGAGGCCCAGAGCTGGTATATGGACGGGGCGGGTGACTATCGCCGGGTCGACGTGTCCGAGATGGACAATCCCTTCAGCGCACATGATTATTTCATGACGAATCCCTCGCTCTCCGGACGCGGGGAAGCGCTGAAACATGATGAACCGCCCGTCCTGACGGGCAATGGCAGCGGATCTTGACCACCCAGCCATCCCGAATCCAGCTCGGCGCAGCCAACACCATCCAGCAGGACATTGCTGTCATCGATGTCGGCTCGAATTCCATCCGTCTCGTGCATTTCCGCCTCGAGGGGCGGGCCATCTGGCCGATCTTCAACGAGAAGGTGATGGCCGGGCTGGGCGAGGGCGTCCGCAAGACCGGCCGGCTCAATCCCGACGGCGTTGAAACGGCCCTCCGGGCACTCAAACGCTTCCAGCGCATTCTCGACGCCAAATCCGTCTCGGACCGTCTCGTGGTGGCCACTGCCGCTGTACGTGAGGCCGAGGATGGTCCGGCCTTTGTCGAGCGCGTGGCCGAGGAAACCGGTATCGAGATCCGGGTTCTGAGCGGACGGGAAGAGGGCGAGCTATCGGCCCGGGGTCTGGTGACGGGTATTCCCGATGCGCATGGCGTGACAGGCGATCTCGGAGGATCGAGTCTCGAGCTCACTCCGATCAAACATGGCGACCCGGGAGCGGGACAGACATTTGCGCTGGGACCGCAGGCCATCATTCCAAGCGCCGGCTGGGACCATGATGAAGTACGTCAGCGTATCGATGATCGCCTGGAGCAATCGCAGTTCCTGCACGGGGCGGGCGGATGTTTCTACGCGGTTGGCGGTGCCTGGCGTGCCCTGGCTCAATTGGCCTTTGCCCGGCAGGACTATCCGCTGCGCGTGGTGCACCAGTTCAGCCTCGACCGGTTCGAGCTCGATGAATTGACGCGCTTTGTCGCCGGGCTCAGCCAGGCTGAGCTGCTCGGTATCAAGGGCGTTTCGAAACGGCGTGCCGCGCATCTTCCCTATGCGGCGCTTCTCCTGCGCCGGCTGCTGGATCTCGGGGATTTCACCCATGTCGTCTTCTCGGCCTATGGCCTGCGCGAAGGCGTGCTGATGGATGCTGTGCCCGAATCGGTCCGGTCGCTGGACCCGCTTCTGGCCGGTGCCGACGCCCTGGCGAGGCCGTCCGCGCCGTCTCCGACCTTCTCCGAAGCGCTGGCGCGGTGGATCGAACCGGCCGTTTCGGAGATCGAGACGGCCTTCTCGCCGATCCGGGACACGCTCCTGCACGAGGCGGCGGCGCGACTGACCGATATCGGTGCCCGCCTGCATCCCGATCACCGGACCGGGCTGGCGCGCGACCTGGTGCTCTACTCACCGATTGCGGGTGTCACTCATGCCGAGCGCGTCTTCCTCGCGGCGGCGGTGCATTTTCGCTATGGCGGGCGTCGACGCGAACTCGCCGAAAGGCCCGAATTCGGCCTGATCGGCGAGGATCAGTTCAATGTCGCGCAAATGCTCGGTATGACGCTGCGCCTGGGCGCGAAACTCTCCGGCCGGTCGGAGGATCTGCTGGCCAATTTCCAGCTCTCGGTGACCCCCGAGCTCGTGCGGCTCGAGGTCGATGAAAGCGTGCACGACCTCTACGTCGAACGCTCGCTCATGCTGCTGGACACCCTCGCCGGCGCGATCGGCCGGCGCATGGACGTGTATTACGTCTAGGCCTTTATCTCGCTGGCGACGACCTTGCCATTCTCCAGCCGGAGTGCGACTTCGCCGCGCTTCAGCTTGAGGGCCGGTTCGCCGAAGACATCGCGGCGCCAGCCCTTCATGGCCGGAATATCCGCATCGTCATCGCTGGCGAGCTTTTCCAGCTCCGGCACCGTGGCGATCAGGCGCGAGGCAACACCGGCCTCTTCCGCGACGAGTTTGAGATAGACTTTCAGCAATTCCACGGTCGGGCCGACGCCCTGCGGCGGCGGGGCCGGTTTCTCGTATTTGGGCGCGTAGGCGTCCGCATCGGCCATGGCGTTACGCATGAAGTCGTAGAGACGCTCGGCGGGCCGGGACCGTTCGAAGCCTTTCGGCACGGCGCGCAGGCCCTGCAGCTGGCTGGATTCGGTCGGCGCGACATTGGCGATCTCGTAGAGCGCGTCATCCTTCATCACGCGCTGGCGCGGCATGTCGCGGGTCTGGGCTTCGGTCTCGCGCCACGCCGCGGCGGCTTTCAGGGCCGCCAGCCATTTCGACGTGGTCTTGCGCATCTTGAGGCGTTTCCACGCCTCTTCTGGGCGCAGGTGATAGGTCTCCGGATTGGTCAGGATGCCCATTTCCTCGCCCAGCCAGTCGCCGCGCTGCTTCGTCTCGAGGCGTTCCAGCATGATCGGGTAGAGATCCCGCAGATGGGTCACGTCGGCGAGCGCGTAGGCATGCTGTTTTTCGGACAGGGGGCGACGCGACCAGTCGGTGAAGCGCGGTCCCTTGTCGATCGGACGGCGGAGCAGGGCTTTCACCAGGCCGTCATAGGCGATGGAATCGCCGAGGCCGAGCGCCATGGCGGCAACCTGTGTGTCGAACATGGGGTGCGGGATCAGCCCGTCGGCCATGTGGAAGAAGATTTCCAGGTCCTGGCGCGCGGCGTGGAACACTTTGACAATGCGGTCATCGGCCATGAGTTCCCAGAAGGGTTCCAGGTCCAGCCCCTCGGCGAGCGGGTCGATGATGACTTCCGTGTCGCCGGCAGCGGCCTGGATGAGGCAGAGAGCAGGCCAGTAGACGCTCTCGCGCATGAATTCGGTATCGACTGCGACATGGTCGTGCTGGAGGAGGTCGTCGCAGGCCTGAATCAGGTCTTTGGTTGTTGTGATCATATGCATGGGGCGGCCCTTTAACCCGGACCGCCCCGTTTGGCCATCACGAAGACTCGTTCTGGCTGCCACGGCGCAGGCTCAGTCGCCACAGGATCACACATGCCACTGTCGCGCTGATGCCCGAGATGATCAGGAAAGCGGTCTGCAGCGGCAGTCCGACGAGGCCGATGAAGGCGAGGACAAAATTGCCCGCCGTCGCCGTGCCGGCATTCATGATGCCGCCGGCGGCCAGCAGTCGGCCGCGCAGTTTCGGATCCGCCCGGCGCTGGGCCATGGCCTGGAGGGGAACCACGAACAGGCCCGCGGAAATGGCCGCGATACCCAGATCGGCAACGATGCGCCAATTGGCCGGATCGTCGAGGAATTGCGCCGTGTTCAGCAGGGCAGTGTCATCACCGGCCAGCGGACGACCCCAGGTGTAGAAGGCGACATCCGCCGTGCAGACGACTATGCCGATCGCACCGGCCACCGAGAAGCCCAGCCCGTCGCCATCACCGCTCAGCGCGCCGCACAGGATCGCGCCCACGGCGGTGCCCATGGTGAAGAGCACGCTGAAGGTCACAACAACACTGGCATCAGCGCCGAGAACGGACCGGGTGAAGATCGGCATCAGCGTGATCACGGCAGCCGCTAGCATCCAGAACCAGGCCACGCCCAGCAGGGGACGCAATACGTCCGGTGCACGGAAGGCGAAGGCCACGACGCGGAAGGTCTCGCTGAAGATGTTGAAACTCATCTTCATATCCGGGCGTGAGGCCGGGGCCTCGGGCAGCTGGCGGATTGCGAGCCAGCCCAGCAGGGCGACGATGATCAGCACACCGCCGATGATTTCCGGCCCCTGCGGCCGTTCCGCCAGCATGGTGCCGATCGCGATACCGACCAGGATGGCCACGTTCAGCGTGCCGCTGAGCAGGGCATTGCCGGCGATCAACTCATTGGGCTTGAGCAGGGTCGGCAGGGCGGCATTCTTGGCCGGGGTGAAGAAGGCCGACTGCACGCCCATCAAGAACAGCGCGACCAGCAACAGCAGAGGTTCGCGCAGGATGAAGGCCAGGGCCACGATCGCCATCAGCCAGATCTCGGCAAACTTGGCGAAGCGCATGATTTTCGTCCGGTCGACGATGTCGGCCAGGCGGCCGGCAATGGCCGAGAAGGCGAACATCGCGATCGTGAACATCGAGGCTGCTACGGGCACGAGGACGGAATCATCCAGTCCGGCAAAGCTCAGTCCCGCAAAAGTGATCATGGCGACCAGGCCATAGCGGAAGAAATTGTCGTTGAAGGCGCCCATGGCCTGGGCGAGCAGCAGCGGCATGAACCGGCGCTGGGTCAGCAATCTGGCGGCAATACGGGCACTCATGACATTCCCTCCGCTTCGAGTTCGCGCGTGCGCGTCTCGATCCGTGTCTGCAAATCCTGCATGAAATTGGCCTGGGGCAGGCCGGCCGGCATGGTGTCGAGGAACTCGATCACGGCTGTGCCGGGTGATTTTTTCCAGTCTTCCTGCTGCCAGCGCAGGCCGAGATTGGTCGCGACAGGCACGACCGGGCGGTCCAGCGTTTCGTAGAGCTTGTAGACGCCCTTGCGATATCGCTTGGTCTCGCCGACCGCGGCCAATCCACCCTCGGGATAGATCAGGACCGGCCGGTTCTCGCCGTGGGAGCGTTCGATGGCCGCTTCCAGGGCGCCGATCGCGGCGGTATTGCCCTGCGAATTGACCATCGTGGCGCCGGCTTCCCGGACAATCCGGTTGATCAGCGGGAATTTCTCGATGCCGTTGCCGATGACGAAATTGATGTCGCCGGTGATGGCCAGCATCAGCGGGCCATCGGCATAGGACTGGTGTTTGGCGGCGATGATCACCGGCTGTCCGCGCGGCACCTCGCCCCGCACCTCGATCCGGATCCCCGCAACGGCATGCATCACGAAGCGGATCGACTTGGCGTAACCGATCGTGCCGAGCACGAGAGGGCGTCGCCAGGGCAGCCAGGAGAGGGCGTAGCACAGCAGCGCGAAGACCGCCGAGATGGCCCAGAACAGGCAGTTGAAGATGAAGGATCGCATGGCTGTCACTCCCCTCAGAGTCTCGCCGCGGGCCGGATACGGGTGCGCTAGGCGCACACCGTTCCTCCCTCCCGATTATCTGCCGTGGCCGGGCGGGCTGCAGCAGAGCCCGATTCTTCGATGACCGGCGCATTTCCGTATTCTGCTTCCAGGGCTCGGGAGCGGCTCTCAACACGCGTTTCCAGCTCGGCCAGGAAGCCGTTGCGGTCGTCCGTCGGGTCCATGGGCTCCATGAATTCGATCACGGCGGTGCCCTTGAACTTGCTCCATTTCTGCTGCGGCCAGCACTGGCCCAGATTGGTGGCGACCGGCACGATCTGGCGGTCCAGCGCGTCGGCCATGCGCCAGCAGCCGGACCGATAGCGCATGCCCGTACCGACCGGCGTCAGATGGCCTTCCGGATAGATCAGGATCGGGCGCGGTTTGCCGTCGCCCTGCGAGCGCTCGATACCGGCCTGCAGGCTGGCCACGGCGTCCGGTCCGCCCTGATTGCTCAGTACGATTGCGCCGCAGCGTTTCAGCACCCAGCCGATCAGCGGGAATTTCAGCATGTGGTCACCGCAGACGAAGTTCACATCGCCGCACTTGGCCATCATCACGATGCCATCGCCCCAGGACTGGTGCTTGGCCGCGATCACGACGGGCTGGTTCTTCGGCGGCGTGCCGCGCACTTCCACCTTGATGCCGCAGATCCAGCGCATCAGATGGACCGTCAGGCGGGAATAGGAGCGCAGGCCGTGCATCAGGGCCCAGCGACCGGGGATCAGCGCCAGGATGGCGCAGATGACGGCGTAGAGGCCGGAAATCGTCCAGTACAATACGTTGAAGATGAAGGAACGCATGGGTCTTCTCCCGTCTTTCGACTGTCGGTTCAGGAGTTCAGCACGGCCATGATGCCGCGGGTGAATTGCTCGATATGCTCGGACAGGGGCCGGTTGATGCGGCCGTAGAGCGAGTATTCCGCGGCCTGCATCACGACGCCCAGCGCCATGGCGGACCGCAATTCCGGATCGCCCTGCGGGATCTCGCCGCGCTGCATGGCCTCGGCCACGCATTGCGTCATCACGTCGGACGGATCGGCACCGCCATCGCCGGAGGCGGCGATGAAATAATTGCGGTGTGTCAGGTGATAGGTGAATTGCGCCGGATCATTGTCGGCCAGGCGGCAATAGGCCGAGGTGAGGGCGCGGGCGATCTGCTCCAGCGAGGCGCCCGGCTGGATATTCTCGGCGACCATGTCCAGCAGTTTGGCGTGGATGGCCTCGAACATCAGGCGGGCCAGATCATCCTTGCTCTTGAAATGGCGATACATGGCGCCGTCGGAGATCGTGCAGGCCTGGGCGATCTGCTTGATCGACACCCCGTCCATGCCGTGATTGGCGAAAAGCTGGAGTGCCGCGCGCTCGATACGGGCCTTGGTGGTTCCGTAGCGGGCCGTGACACCCTGGTTCGGATCCTGGCCTTCGAAAATGTCCTGTCTCAGCATTCCGGTCATGTCTGTCCCCAAAACGGCATGTGAATGATCATTTACACAGTTTATAGAACGCAGTTCGTAATAACGCAAGTGAATAGTTACTTACATCACAAAGCGACGCAAAATCATGCGCTTGGGTGGGATCTTGATCTGATTGTGGGAGAGAGTTTCCGGTGATCAGCCCGGAATCAGGAAACAGTTCAGCGTCAGGCGCCAACGGTCCGGATCGCGGCTGAATCCGAAGTCTGCCGGGATATCCACGGCATGCAGGTTGAGCCCGGAATAGATCACTGCCCGATTATAGGCCGCGTCGAGTTTGGCGGTCTGTTCGAACATCTTGTCCGAACCTCGCGGGTAATCCGCAGGCGGTTTGCCGTGTTTGTCTACATCGGCATAGATCGCGTCGCGATAGGTCTGGAAACGCGCATCGCTGACATATTCAAAACCCGTCGTGCGATGGCGATAAAAGGCCGTGCCGCCATCCTCGGGCTGGCAGAGATAGACCAGCAGGGCGAGCTTGTGGTCATCAACGCCATCCATGTGCGGCATGCGCTGCATGGGCACCAGGTCTTCCGGCTTGGTCGTGACAATGGAGTAGAATTGCTCATTGAGCCGGAAACGGTCCGGATAATCGAACAATGAGGCCAGGTGAGGTGCCAGGGCGTCGTCGATATCGCCGCGCCAGTCCGCCATGACCTGGGCGCGCAGGCCCGGATAGAAGGGCGCGATTTTCTGGAAATCGCCCTCGCGGGCCTCGGCTACAAGCGCATCAGGATCGGCGAGGAAATTATCGATCACCAGGACAGGACGCCGGTCCTCTCCCACATGCTCGACCTTGACCTGCCAGCGATCCGGATCCGTCTGTGTGTTCGCGCTCATCTCGTCGTCTCCCCGGTCGCATGATGCGCAGCGCCGTAACGGGATTCAACCGGCGACATCATCATCCCTTCCGGGAATAGCGATAGACTTCAACGATATGATTGTGTGCGGCCTCGGCGACTGCATCCCTTGCGCCGCCCAGGGTAAGAGCAACCCGTTTCGAGGCCGGATTGTCGTGGTCGATCGTGCTGACGAGCGTGTCCATGTCCAGCCCAGTGAAGGCGAAGTCACGCACGGCTGTGGCCGCCTCGACGGCATAACCCTTCCGGCGATGGGCGGGGCCTATCATATAGCCGAGCTCGGCCTCGTGATCGCCGGGTTCGAAACCGATCACCACGAAACCTGCCAGATCCCCCGTCTCTCGCTCATCGATCGACCAGAGCCCGTATCCGCGCAAAAGCCACAGAGAGCACATCTGGGCAAAGTCGAACCAGGCGGCCTCGCGGCTCTGCTCCTCCATCAGGAACCGCCCTTCGGGTGCCAGCGCGATCTCGGCATAGAGCTGGAAATCCTCCAGACGGGGCGCGCGCAGATGAAGGCGAGGCGTGGCGAGTTCCGGGACCAGTGCCTGCGCGGCGGCTAGGCGATCGGCGGTCGTGTCGGTGAGGGCGGCAGTTTCGTGGGGCAGGGGCATGGGATGATTGTCGCTACTGCAGGCCCGCTGGCAAGTCATCGGCCCACTGCACAGAATCCCTCGTAATCCTTGACATTCGCGCCTGCAAAACGGCACATGCGGCGACCTGTTTTATCTCCGCTGCGGATGACCGAAATCATGCACGCCTATCGCACTCATACCTGCGCAGAACTGCGCCCGGACCATGTCGGCCAGACGGCCCGTATTTCCGGCTGGATTCACCGCAAGCGCGACCATGGCGGTCTGCTCTTCATCGACCTGCGTGACCATTACGGTCTGACCCAGTGCGTGCTGGAGCCGGAAAGCGAGCATTTCGCCACGCTGGAACGCCTGCGCGTCGAGAGCGTCGTGACGATCACCGGCGAGGTGATTGCCCGCTCCGCCGACACGGTGAATGACAATCTGCCGACCGGCGGTATCGAAGTGCGCGTGAAGGATCTGTCGATCCAGTCACAGGCGGAAGAATTGCCGCTGCCGGTCTTCGGCGAGCCGGAATGGTCCGAGGAAGTCCGCCTCAAGCACCGCTATATCGATCTGCGCCGCGAAAGCCTGCACCAGCGCATCGTGATGCGTTCGCAGATCATCGACTCCATCCGTCGCCGCATGGTCGATGAGGGTTTCACTGAATACCAGACGCCCATCCTGACGGCGTCCTCGCCGGAAGGTGCGCGCGACTTCCTGGTGCCGTCCCGTCTGCACCCGGGCAAGTTCTACGCCCTGCCGCAGGCCCCGCAGCAGTTCAAACAGCTCATCATGGTTTCCGGCTTCGACCGGTATTTCCAGATCGCGCCGTGTTTCCGCGATGAAGACGCCCGTGCCGATCGCGCGCCGGGTGAATTCTACCAGCTCGACATGGAAATGAGCTTCGCCACGCAGGAAGACGTGTTCAACGTCATCGAACCGGTGATGAAGGGCCTGTTCGAGGAATTCGCCGGCGACCGGACGGTGCCGGACGAGAAATTCCCGCACATCGCCTACAAGGATGCGATGCAGTGGTACGGTTCCGACAAGCCGGACCTGCGCAACCCGATCAAGATGTCCGACGTGTCCGACACCTTCCGCGGTTCGGGCTTCAAGGTCTTCGCCGGCATGCTGGAGAAGAACCCGAAGATCCGCGTCTGGGCCATCCCGGCCAAGACCGGCGGTTCGCGCGCTTTCTGCGACCGGATGAATTCCTGGGCGCAGAAGGATGGCCAGCCGGGCATGGGCTATATCTTCTGGCGAGAAGCCGAAGGCGGTCTCGAAGCTGCCGGCCCTATCGCCAAGAATATCGGTCCGGAACGCACCGAAGCCCTGCGCGCCGATCTGGATCTCGCTGCAGGTGATGCGGTCTTCTTCGCGGCCGGTGATCCCAAGGACATGGCCAGCTTTGCCGGCCGGGCCCGCGACGTGGTCGGCCAGGAACTGGACCTCTGCGAGAAGAACACGTTCCGCTTCTGCTGGATCGTCGACTTCCCGATGTACGAATGGGACGAGGAGAACAAGAAGGTCGACTTCTCCCACAACCCGTTCTCCATGCCGCAGATGAGCGCCGAGGACTTCCTCGCACTGGAAAACCCGGATGACGACACGCTGCTGTCCATGAAGGCCTGGCAGTACGACATCGTCTGCAATGGCGTCGAACTCTCCTCGGGCGCGGTGCGTAACCACCGTCCGGACGTGATGCTGAAAGCCTTCGCCCATGCCGGCTATGACGCCGAGACCGTGGAAGAGGAATTCGGCGGCATGTTGAACGCCTTCCGCTATGGCGCCCCGCCGCACGCCGGTGTGGCCCCGGGTGTCGACCGGATCGTCATGCTGCTCTGCGACCAGGAAAACCTGCGCGAAGTCGTGATGTTCCCGAAGGACCAGCAGGCTCGCGACCTGATGATGAACGCGCCGGGCTCCGCCGAGATGCGCCACCTGCGCGAACTGCACATCCGCACGGTCGTGCCGGATGCTCCCAAGGCCTGATCAGGCCGCGAAACCAATACAAAAAGGCCGGAGCTCAGCTCCGGCCTTTTTTGTCTGCCGCATGTCCGGCTGCGATCAGTTTTCGCAATCCTCGCAAGCGCCCTCCAGTTCAAGCACTTCGCCGTTTTCGCCGACGAAAATCACGCGCCGTTCGGTCTCGTGCTCGTCAGCGTGTTCGTGTTCGATGCGATCATGTTGGGGACCGAGCCAGATCTCGGTTTGCTCACCCTCGCGCAGTTCGAGGATATAGCGCTGGAGCATGCGCTGGTGTTCGGAGGCCTCACGGGCCTGTTCGCGGGCCATTTCGGCCTCGGCGCGGGCGAGTTCGCGCTGGGCACGCTCGACGTCACGGGCCTGGCGGGAGATTTCGCGTTCGCGATCGCGCTGGGCCCGGCGCAGATCGCGCTCCGCCCGGTTGATCTCGCGCATGGCTTCGCGGACGGCTTCACGCACGTCCTCGCGGTCCATGTTGATGGATTCGGATTCCAGCGCCTCGCCGAGTGCGTTCAGCATTTCGACGCGCAGGTTTTCGAGTTCCTGCAGTTCGACACCGCCGGCCAGGTCGCCGGAGGAATTGAAGCTAAGCCGATATGCAAATGTGTTTGGCGGTTCCGGCGGTTGCGGCGGATTGGCCTGGAGTTCGGAACAGTCCGGCAGGCTGACACCGCCGGCCAGCGAAGTTTCGGCATTGCCACACGCGCCGCGCAGTTTCGTCTTGTCCAGCCCGTCGACCTCGGTGATCTGTGCGGAAGAGAAATTCGCTCCGCGCAGATCCGTGCCGGAGAAATCGACATTGTCGAGCCGGGCGCCCTCGAAACTGGAATTGCGCAGATCGGCATCGCGGAAATTCACATCCTCACCGCTGACACTGCTGAAATTGGCCCAGCGCAGGTCGGCATTGCGGAAGCTGGCACTGTCGAGCTCGGCGCGCAGGAAATTCGCCTGGCGCGTTTCCGCGTCGGCGAAGACCGCATCTTCCAGATTGCTGCCGATAAAGGTCACGAAGACCATTTCGGTGTGTGAGAAATTCGCGCCCTCGAGCGAGGCCGAGGAGAAATTCACCCGCTCCAGCTTGGACTGGGCGAAGTTCACGCTGTTCATGTTCGAACGGCTGAAGGTGACCCCGCGCATGTCCGACTCGACCAGGACGGCGTCGAGGAAATCGGCGCCGACAAAATGGCTTTCCACGATGGACGCGCCATGCAGCTGGGAGTCAGAGAAATTCGCGTCGGAGAATTCGGCGCCGATGAACATCGCGCCGGCGAGATTCTTGTCAGCGAAATCACAGCCTTCGCATTCGCCTCCGATCGCCAGGCGCCGGTGCGGATGTTCATCATCGCCCACAGCCAGGGCCGTGCCGGAAAGCAGGACCGCAAAGACCGATGAAGCGAGCAAGGTGGATTTCACTTTTTGCATCGCCGCATGGATACGCGAATTCATCATTGAAAACGACTTAAAACGCCGTAATCCGCTGTTATATCGTATGCTTGGCTCAGCACTGCGGAACCGTCAGGCCGGCAGGCAATTGCGTCATGGAATCTCCGCACGCCTGGTTGAGCTGGGCCTGGCGCAGTCCGCGGGCGTCTTCCAGCTCGGCACCGGACAGGTTGGCTCCTGCCAGATTGGCACCGCTCAGATTGGCGCCGCCGAAATGCGCGCCCACGATCACGGCATTGCTCAGATCCGCATTGCGGAAACTTGCACTGGTGAAACGGGCGCCGAACATATTGCTCACCGACAGGTTGGCACCGTCGAAACGGGCCCGGTTCATCGTGGCCAGGGCCATGTTGGACTGACGCAAACGGCTGCCGGACAGGTCGATACCGGGCAGGTCACGATAGGCGAGGTCGGCCTGGAAGAGATTGCATTGCGTGCAGGAATACCCGGCCTGGACGCGCGAGATATCGCTTGCATCCTGGGCAAATCCCGGTGCTGTCAGGCCCAGAAGGCCGGCGGCAAGAATGGCAAGGCGTTTCATCCTGGATCGCTCCTGTCGGTTTCCCCTGTTGATTGCAAGAACAAGGCCGGGTTCATCCTAGCCGCTATCACCGGAATTCGTTGAGTCCTTTGATGATCCGTGCGAAGCAGGTTTCAAAGGGGGACAAATGGGCAAGTTTCTTCACGAACTTCAACGACGTAACGTGTTTCGTGTCGCCGCCGCCTTCCTCGTTGTCGGCTGGCTGGTCCTGCAGGTTGTCGCCGCGATCGAGTCCGCTGCCGGCCTTCCCGACTGGGCCGACGGCATCACCCTGATCGTGCTCATCACCGCCTTTCCGGTGGTCATTTTCGTGTCCTGGGCGTTTGAACTCACGCCCGAGGGTATCAAGCTCACCGAGAGCGAGCGGGGCGAGAGCGAAGCCGCCGTCCGCGTCATGGATTACGTGATGTTCGCCGCCATCATCATTTTCGGTGGCCTGATCGGATGGCAGCAATTCAGTAGAGCTTTTCCCGAAGATACCGCACCCGAGACGGGCGATACGGTCGCGGTGGTCAGCGCCGAACCCGAGGCAACGCCCGAAACGACCGGCGCGGCGGAAGCCGGGACCGAAATTGCATCATCGCCACCGGATTCGCTGACGGTCGCGGTTCTGCCCTTCCTCGCCATGAGTTCCGACGAGGATGACGGGTATTTCGCGGACGGGCTGACCGAGGAAATCCTCAACTCGCTGGCCGCAGTACCGGATCTGCGGGTCACGTCACGCACGTCGGCCTTCCAGTTCCGGGGGCGCGATCTGCCATCCATCCCTGTTATCGCAGACAGTCTCGGCGTCGCCCACGTGCTCGAAGGCTCCGTCCGGCGATCCGGCGAACAGGTCCGGGTGACGGCGCAATTGATCCGCGCGACGGACGATACGCATCTCTGGTCCCAGACCTATGACCGGTCGCTCGACAATGTCTTCCAGATCCAGGAGGACATCGCCGTTAATGTCGCCGCGGTTCTCGAAGTCGTGCTCAGCGATGCCAATCGCCGCCAGATGCAGAATTCCGGCACACGCAATATCGACGCCTTCATCGCCTTCCAGCGCGGCAAGGAATTGTGGGACCGAGCGCACGAGGAGGATGAGACGGATGATCTCCTGCGAGAGGCCGATGTCTATTTCACGCGGGCCACGGAACTGGCTCCAGATTTTTCCGATGCCTATCTGATGCAGTCCGACTGGTATGCGCATCAACTGGCAGAGCCTGAAGGGGAGGCCGACGAGGCGCAGTTGACCGCCGCGCGCAACCGCCAGGCCGAACTCCTCCAGCTGGCCTATGACACAGCGCACACCGAGAACCGGCGCGCGATTGTCCAGGCCAATCAGATGCTGTTCTCGGGAGATTGGTTTTTCGCCCGTGAGGTCATGGAGGATGTCTTCATTTCCGAGGAGTGCGCGAACGACAACTGGATGCAGGATTTCGCCATCCTCTACGACAATCTGGACCACCGCCTGTCCTATGCCGAACGGCAGGTGCGGTGCGATCCGCTGAACCCGGCGATGCGTCTCCTCTACGGCAATACGCTGCTCAATCGCGGTGAGTACGAGCAGGCCCTCGACTGGGCCGGCGACATGGCCGAGCGGGAGATGACGTATGAGGCCGAGGTCGTGCGTTTCGATGCGCTGCTGGCCCTGGGACGGTTCGACGAGGCCGAGGCCATGCTCGAGGAGCACTGGGACTGGGAACGCATCCGCCTGGCTGCCATGCGCGGTGAGGAGAGTGCGCGCGAGATCATCATGCCCTTTGTGACCGATGCCGAGGAAGACTGGTTCACGCTGGCGCTTTACGCCCTCATGGGCGAGCGCGACGAGGCCAATCGCATCGCCGGTCAGCTCGACGCGAAAGCCTATGGCTCGATTGATCTGATCTCGTCCATCGAACTCTGCCGGTGCGGTGCGCCCTTCGATCTGGAGGCAACACCGGAATTCGCCCGCCGTCTCGCCGCGGGCAGTTTCCCGTGGCCGCCGCAGGGTGATATCGGCTTTCCGGCCAGCGCCGCCTCGGACTAGGCCGGACCGAGAGTTCAGCCGCCGTCCTGGCTGCGCTGAGTCCAGCCGCAGGCATCGCAGGTTTGTCCGCGATCCGTATTCACCACGGTGAAATGACCGCATTCCGGACAGGGATCGCCGGAATACACGGTGACATCCCGCGTCAGCGTGCGGCCAGCCGGGTTCGGGGCCTCGATCTGCAGCACGCCGGCCGTGGTGTCCGGTTCGCCATCCTCGCCCGCATTGGCGGCCTTTTTCGGGGCGTTGGAGAACATCAGGATATTGTCAGGCATCTGGCCGCGGCTGAAACCGCGCGAGATGAAGCGCGCAGCGTCTTCCTCGTGCAGTTTTTCCTGCTCTACTCCCTTGCCGATACCGCCCGGATCCGCCTTGTCCGGCGAGATCTCTGCCAGGTCGTCGCGTCCGAGATAGGACACGCCGAGCTCTCGGAAGAGATAGTCCAGGATGGACGTGGCGTGTTGGATGCTGTCATTGCCTTCAACGGGCCCGGCCGGTTCGAAACGGGTGAAGACGAAGGCGTCGACATATTCCTCCAGCGGCACGCCGTATTGCAGACCGATCGAGATCGCGATCGCGAAATTATTCATCAGCGAGCGGAAGGCGGCGCCTTCCTTGTGCATGTCGATGAAGATCTCGCCCAGTTCACCATCGTCGAATTCACCGGTGTGGAGATAAACCTTGTGTCCGCCCACCGTGGCTTTCTGGATATAGCCCTTGCGGCGATCCGGCAGTTTGCGGCGCGCGGCGGGACGTTCGACGACCCGCTCGACCGTACGCTCGACAACCCGTTCGGTCACCGGTTCGGCGGCGTAATCACCCTTGTCGAACTCGATCGCCGGCAGAAGATCAAACAGGCCGGAACCGACACGCCGGATCTCCAGCGACCGCAGGCCGAGTTCGCTGGCCAGCTGCATCAATTCACCGACGTCATCGATTGTGCTGTCGCCATCCAGTTCGATGCCGAGATGGCAGGCGCCATTGACCTGGCGCTCGATCTCCGAGGCCATCATCAGCTGGGATTGGGCGGAGACCGGAGCGAAGACATCGCACCATTCCGGAGGCAGGCCGGCAGCGTCGTGCAGCTGTGTCGTGCCCTGGGCATAACGGTCGGCCGCGTCGATATCGGCCTCGCTGAAGCCAAGCGCGCGGGCCAGGGATGCCCCTTCCGCCTCGATCACGCTTGAGGACAGGCCCAGCTGGTCACGGCAGACACGGTCGCCCAGCGTCCAGCGATTGAGGGCAAAACGCACCGACGCCCCTTCGGCGATGGAATCCTCAAGCCTGTCCAGCGCGTCTTCCGGCACGCCCATTTCCTCGAGTGCCTCGTAGGACAGGCTGCCCGCGCCGCGCAGCGTCGCACGGCCGGCAGCATGATCCTCGGCAAGCTCGACCTGGCCGGCGCTCGCGCCCAGCCGGGCCAGGCCCTGGCGGACACTGTCTCGTAGCGTCTGGCCGGCCTCCTCGCCGCCAAGCCGCGTGGTCACTTGGCTCAGGGGCGTGATGCCCGGCGTCGCCGATTCCAGCAGTCCAGCGATCAGCGGGCTGGGCGTATCACTGCCGACCTGCATGCCCGGACGCGAAAGCGCGGACCTGGGTTCGAACCGGTCGGAACTTTCCCGGATCAGGGACCGGACACTGGCGAATTCTGACGGCAGATCTTCGAGATCGACTTCGGCGCCGAGTGCAGGAGCTTGCGCGCCAATCGCGCCGCTGGCCTCACGGAGCGCAAGTGCCGCCAGGCGGGAAATCCCGGCCATCACCGTTCGCGCCTTTGCGCTGTTGTAGGCGAGCCCCGACAGGGCCATCAGATCGGCGATACCAGTGAAGACAAATGTGCCCGCCGAACTCGCGGTCTTCGGCGTGCTCAGGCAAAGGGCGGTCGACCAGAGCGCAATGGCCTCGGCGAGCAGATCGGCCCGGAAACCGGCCTCGTCATCCATGAAGGCCGGCAGGTTGAGATACAGCGAGGGCCCTGACGTATCGGGGGTCTCGTGGAAGGACAGCCGCGGTGCGCCGAAGCTCCACACCGAGCGTGCGATACTGGTCCAGTAATCGCGGGCACGGACGGTGCCGGCGTCCCGGGCAAAACTCCAGGAGCCGTCTTCAAGGACGGATCGTCCCAGCGCACCGGGAATCTGAAGCAGGGCCTTGCGGCGATCCGCAGAGGGCGGTGTCAGTTCGGCGAGCGCCTCATCATCCGCACCCTGCCGGGCCAGGGCGAGCGCGCGTTCGACGCTTTCCTCGGGTATGCCGTCACGCAAGGCCCGGCGCATCGCGCGGGCGAGGGCGGCATTGCGGCGCGGATCGAAGCGGTCGGCCTCATCTCCTGAACAGCGGCGGCAGGCCTCGGCGATCGCGGACAGGCGTTCGCGGGTAACACGGGCGCCGACATCGAGGATTGAATCCTTCAGGGCCGTTTCGGCGACCCGACGAAGTTTTGCGGGCGCGTCAGGCTGTTCGGCATCGATACGGGCGAGGGGCAGCCGGCTGGAGCCCGTTCCGGCCGTATCCGGCTTGATGGTGTCGCCGTAAGCCCAATCCGCGCCGCCCTCACGCCACAACATCTCGTCGGGCACGACATAGCGTCCCAGTAGGCTGGCGGAGAGTTCGTCGCGGAATGCCTTTGCGGCTTCAGTTGTCTCGAGCGCGCCATGACGGGCGACCGACCAGGTCAGTGATCCGGAGATGCGCGCGATCGCGGCATCCAGACCGGATTCCACCGCGCGGTTCTTGCCGGCGGCAATTCTCGGCAGGAGACCGCCATAGGGTTTCAGACCGGGCCGGGCCTGCGTCTTGGCCGGGCGCGGTTCGCCGAGCAGGTCGGCCAGTGCCAGGGCAGCACTGTCGGACCAGGTTTCCGGCACGGTGATCGCACGCGTTTCGGCAGCGTCGCCCAGGTCCTGGTCCGCGCCCACATCCAGCTCGCGCGCCTTCAGCGCATGCTGCTGGCCCGAAGCCGTCACGGCTTCCGTGAAGCGACGCGTAATATCCATGTCCAGACCCTTTGCCGCCCGAATCGATTCGGGAATCACCTGAATCTATCGCGAGCCGGTACGGGTCTGAACCCCGCAGCGTTCGGTACTGGACCGGATGCACGACCACGCCTATACGGGGCAGGACGAAGCGCCCGAAACGGAGTCGGACCATGTTCGGATTCATCGCCAAAATCTTTGTCTGGTGGAAAGACGCCACGCCGGGAACCTTCCTGACGCTCGCCATGCGCGGCGGACAGAAAGTGGGCGAGGACGAGTTCGGCAATCGTTATTTCGAGGAAAAGGGCAATACCGGACCCGATGGCCGCAAGCGTCGCTGGGTGGTCTATAACGGTTATGCCGATGCCTCCCGCGTGCCCTCTGACTGGCATGGCTGGCTGCATCACACCTTCGATGAACCGCCGACGGAAGCGCCGCTCGAGCGCAAGGCCTGGGAAAAGGATCACCATCCCAATCTCACCGGCACTGTGCATGCCTATCGCCCGACCGGATCCCTGGCCAAGGCCGAGGATCGCCAGGCGAGTGCCGGCGATTATGAATCCTGGTCTCCGGACAAGGCCTGACGATCAAAAATCGCCTGAGGCGGGAAGCGCCTCGACATGGCCGCAATCCAACGTCAGCGTGAGCAAATGATGCGAATTCTGTCTGCTTCCCTTATCGCCCTGGCTTGTGCGGCCGGCAGCCTGGCCCAGGACGAGACCACCACGGGTCAGTCCGTCAACGATCTCCTGCGCCGCGATGATCCCGAAGCCACCGAGCGCGGTCCGCTGTCCAGCGAGCCTGGAACGACTGTCGTCCTGCGCGGTCTCGACAAGGTGACGGCCCGTACGCGTGATTTCGAGATCGCGATCGGCGAGAGCGTGGAATTCGGTGCCTTGACCATTTCGGCCCAGTATTGCCGCAAGCGCCCGCCGGAAGAGACCCCGGAGACCTATGCCTTCCTGCAGATCCTGGATCGCCGCACAGACGGTTTCGGCGTCGACACGGAAGGCGAGCAGATCTTCTCCGGCTGGATGTTCGCATCCCGGCCGGCCCAGAACCCGCTGGAACATCCGGTCTATGATGTCTGGGTGATCGATTGCAGGGCGTAATCGCCACTGAAACTGGGTGGCAATAGTCCGAAATCAGCTTTTGTTGCCAGCGCCTTGTGCAGGCGCTGCTTGTAGACGATCCGCGGAATTGTCAGCGCGCCGAACCGTTCGAGATGATCGGTCGTGAATTGCGTGTCGAGCAGCTGGAAACCGCTGCGCCGCAGGCGGGCGATCAGGTGGACCAGCGCGACCTTGCTGGCGTCGGTTGCGCGCGAGAACATGCTCTCTCCGAAAAACGCGCCCCCCAGGGCGACGCCGTAGAGCCCGCCGACCAGTTCGCCATCGCGCCAGCATTCCACCGAATGGGCAAAGCCTTTCTCGAACAGGTCGAAATAGAGGCTCATGATGCCGTCATTGATCCAGGTCTCATCGCGGCCCGGACCCGGTTCCGCACACCCTGTCACAACAGCCTCGAACGCCCGGTCGGTCACGATCTCGAACGGATCGCGGCGAACGGTCTTGATGAGGCTGCGGGGGATGTGGAAATCGTCGAGCGGGAGAATGCCGCGTTCGTCGGGATCGAGCAGGAAGATGCGCGGATCATCGCGGCCTTCCGCCATGGGGAAGACGCCGCGAGCATAGCAGTCCAGGAGTTCTGCGGCTCCGAATCCGCGCATTTTATCCTTTCAGATCAATCACTCCGCGCGGCCAGCCAATCTTCCAGCCAGCGGATGTGATAATCGCCGTTCACGAATTCCGGCTCTTCCAGCAGGTCCAGGAAGATCGGGATCGAGGTTTCAATTCCGCCGACAACCATTTCTTCCAGCGAACGGCGCAGGCGAAGCAGGGCCTCGTCGCGCGTGCGGCCGTGGACGATCAGCTTGCCGATCAGGCTGTCATAGTAAGGCGGAATGGAATAGCCCGCGTAAAGGGCGGAATCGAGGCGAACGCCCAGACCGCCCGGAGCGTGGAATTCCGTGATCTTGCCCGGCGAGGGCGCGAAGGTCTTCGGGTTTTCCGCATTGATGCGGCACTCGATCGACCAGCCCCGGAACTTGATGTCGTCCTGGGTGATTTCCAGCGGCGCACCGTCGGCGACGCGGATCTGTTCGCGGACCAGGTCGATGCCGGTAATGGCTTCGGTGACCGGGTGTTCCACCTGCAGACGGGTGTTCATCTCGATGAAGTAGAACTCGCCGTCTTCCCAAAGGAATTCGATCGTTCCCACGCCGCGATAACCGATGGCACCAACGGCCTTGCGCACAACTTCACCGATCTCGGAGCGTTCCTCGGCGCTGAGCACGGGCGAGGGCGCTTCTTCGAGGATTTTCTGGTGACGGCGCTGCAGCGAACAGTCGCGCTCGCCCAGATGCACGACATTGCCATGCGTATCGGCGAGAACCTGGATCTCGATATGGCGCGGACGGCCGAGATATTTCTCGAGATAGACCGTGCCGTCGCCAAAGGCTGCGGCGGCCTCGGCAGACGCCGTTTCCATGGCTTCCTTCAGGTCGGCTGCGGTCTCGGCGACCTTCATTCCGCGACCGCCACCGCCGGAGGCGGCCTTCACGAGGACCGGGAAACCGATCTTGTCTGCGATCGGCTTGGCGTCCTCATAGGTCTCCACGCCGCCCTCGGACCCGGGAACCACCGGAATGCCGGCGTCCATGACGGTCTGCTTGGCGGAGATCTTGTCGCCCATGATGCGGATATGCTCGGCCGTCGGGCCGATGAAGGCCAGGCCGTGGGCCTCGACGATCTCGGCGAAACGGGCGTTTTCCGAGAGGAAGCCGTAGCCGGGGTGGATCGCCTGGGCGCCGGTCACTTCGGCAGCCGCCACGATGGCCGGCACGTTGAGATAGGATTTGGCCGCGGCCGGCGGGCCCACGCAGACGCTTTCGTCGGCGAGGCGCACATGCATGGCGTCCTTGTCGGCTTCCGAGTGGATGGCCACCGTGCGGATACCCATCTCGCGGCAGGCGCGATGGACCCTCAGGGCAATTTCGCCGCGATTGGCGATCAGGATCTTGTCGAACATGTCGGGCGCTCTCGCGTGGAGTGAGCGTTAGACGAGAATGAAGAGCGGTTCGCCGTATTCAACCGGCTGGCCGTCTTCAACGAGGATTTCCGCGATCTTGCCGCCCTTTTCGGCGGTGATCGGGTTGAAGGTCTTCATGGCTTCGACCAGCAGGATCGTGTCGCCCTGCTTGACCGTGTCGCCGACCTTCACGAAGGCGTCTGCATCCGGATTGGAGCGCAGATAGACCGTGCCGACCATCGGCGAGGTCACCACGCCCGGATGGGCACTCATATCGGTGGCGTCCTGCGGAGCCGGGGTTTCCGGCGGAGCGGCCGGAGCCGGAGCTGCGACCGGGGCAGCTGCTGCGGGTGCGGCCATCGGCACGGTGGCCTGAACGACCGGCGCCGCCTGGATCTGGCGGGCGATGCGCAGTTTGAGTTCGCCGTGTTCAACCTCGATCTCGGACAGCTCGGTATCCCGCAGGATCTTCGCGAGATCGCGGACGAGCTTGGTATTGATCGGGGCACTGGCTTTGGAATCAGAACTCATGATTGTCGGCCTTCTTGTGGATCCGTCAGGTGTTCAGGCAATGGACTGCCGCATCGATACCCAGCAAATAACTGGCCACACCGAAACCGGTGATGCTGCCTTGGGCAGCTGATGCGATGTAGGAATGGTGTCGGAAGGGTTCTCGTGCGGCGGTCTGGCTGAGATGTATTTCAATGACCGGGGGTTCTATCGCGCGAACCGCGTCATGCAAAGCAATAGATGTATGCGTGTATGCACCCGGATTGATTACGACTGCACTCGCCTTTACGTGGGCGTCATGCAGCCAGTCGATCAATTGTCCCTCGTGATTGGACTGCAGGAATTCCACTGAATACCCGTGCCCGCCTGCATGGGCAGTGCATCTGTCCTTGATCTCGTCCAGCGTCAGGGCGCCATAGACCTCCGGCTCCCGGCTTCCCAGCAGGTTGAGATTCGGTCCGTTGAGGATGTAGATCGTTTTGCTCATGGCCTTGCTTTGCAGCGTCAAAGGGTTTTACGACGTGACGGAACGACGACACAAGCAAAGTGAGCGCCTCTCGTGCTGCAACTGACAGTAAATGGTGAGAGCCGAACCGCAATCTCCGGTGCCAGCGTGGCCGATCTGCTCGGTGAGCTCGGCCTGGACAGTCGCAAGGTAGCGGTGGAACGCAATCTCGAAATCGTCGCCAAGTCGTCCTATGTCGAGACAAAATTGGAGAGCGGCGACCGAATCGAGATCGTCGCCTTCGTCGGAGGTGGATGAGATGAGTGACATTCTGACCCTGAGCGATGCGATCGACGAGACCGTGGTCGAGGACAAGCCGCTGGTCGTGGCGGGCCGCGAACTGGGCTCGCGCCTGATCATCGGGACGGGCAAGTACGAGACTTATGCCCAGAATGCGCGTGCGCTGGAGGCCTCGGGCGCCGAGATGATCACGGTTGCCGTGCGCCGGGTGAACCTGTCCAATCCGGACGAGGATCGTCTGGTCGATCACATCGATCCCGAGAAATACGTCTTCCTGCCCAATACCGCAGGCTGTTTCACCGGCGAGGATGCGATCCGCACGCTGCGACTGGCGCGCGAGGCCGGGGGCTGGAACCTGGTGAAGCTGGAAGTCCTGTCCGACCCGAAACACCTCTATCCGGATATGGCGGAAACACTGCGCGCAGCAGAAATGCTGATCAAGGACGGGTTCGACGTGATGGTCTATTGCTCGGACGATCCGGTCTACGCCAAGCGCCTGGAAGAGATCGGCTGCTGTGCGATCATGCCGCTGGGCGCACCGATCGGATCGGGTCTCGGCATCCAGAACCCGGTCAATATCCGCCTCATCATCGAACAGACGGACGTACCCGTGATCGTTGATGCCGGTGTCGGCACGGCCTCGGACGCTGCCGTAGCGATGGAGCTGGGTTGCGACGGTGTGCTGATGAATACCGCGATCGCCGAAGCGAAGGATCCGATCCGCATGGCGAAGGCCATGAAACACGCAGTGATCGGCGGTCGCGAAGCCTATCTGGCCGGCCGCATGCCCAAGAAACGCTATGCCGATCCGTCCAGTCCGCTGAGTGGCCTGATCTAGACATGAAAAAGCCCGGGCCAAGACCCGGGCTTTTCTCTTGGATCAGGTGTCGGCTCTACCCCGCCAGAGCGCGCTGGAGAGCTTCTTCCAGGCCCAGCTCGTTGGCGCCCGGGATCACCATGCCGTCGACGATGAAGAAGGGCGTGCCACTGACGCCCATATTGCGTCCCAGCGTGCGGACGTCGTTGACGTAGGCCACGATTTCCGGATCGCGCA
The DNA here is from genome assembly GCA_965228215.1 of uncultured Maricaulis sp. Classification (GTDB taxonomy): domain Bacteria; phylum Pseudomonadota; class Alphaproteobacteria; order Caulobacterales; family Maricaulaceae; genus Maricaulis. Next base: position 2,574,839 of record OZ245800.1, read on the forward strand.
TGTCAGTACGCATCTGAGCCACATCCACACCCGACATCACGGCCAGCTGGTCGATACGGTCGGAGGGCAGGGGGCCGGAGGCGCTGACCATTGCCATGTGGAAAGCGACATATTCGTCCTCGCCCTGGCGGCGGGCCGCCACGGCGGCGCGCGCAGCCTCGATCGAGTCGGCGCCCAGGATCGGGTATTCCTTAAAGATGAACCGCACACGGTCGCCATAGCGCTCGCGGGTGCGCTCAACCCACTCCGACGCGACCCGGCAATAGGAGCATTTGTAGTCGAGGAATTCGACGATCACGATCTCCGCATCTTCCGGTCCCAGCGTGGGATCACGCGGGTCCTCAAAGACGGCCGAATAATTCGCCTCGATTGCCGTGTAATAGGCCTGGTATTCGCGCTCGCGGGCCCGGCGCTGGAGTTCCACCAGGGCTTCCTCGATGATTTCCGGGTTTTCCAGAATGTATTCGCGGACGATCTCGCGCACTTCCTCGCGGTCATCCTCGCTCATCTGAGCATCGGCCGGTGCCTGCTGGCAGCCGAACATGAAAATGGTTGCAGCCAGAACGGCGAACACACGCTGCATCGGGTAACCCTCCCAGAACTCTCGCACCTTATCTAGACCACCCGACCAGCAAGTGCGAGGCCACGGCTGTAGCACACTCGATAAAATCGCCGTGTGCTGGGCGTCAGCACTGGTTGAACAGGGGCTTCCGCCCTAAGCTCTCGTCTGCACACAATAATCCATATCTCAAAGGGGAAGACAGATGAGTGCACGGTTGGACGGAAAGGTCGCGCTGGTCACGGGCGGCGGCCGCGGTATCGGCAGGGCAATCGCCAAGCGATATGCCGAAGAGGGCGCCGATGTCGTGATCAGTTATGGCGGATCCAGGGACGCCGCCGAGGAATTGGTGGCCGAGATCAAGGCCATGGGCGTGAAGTCCGAGGCGATCCAGTGTGATGCTGCCACATCCGGCGCAACGGACAAGCTCGTGCGTTCGGTCGCCGAGAAATACGGCCAGCTGAACATCCTGGTGAACAATGCCGGCGTCTATCCGCTGACGACGATCCGCAAATGCTCCGACGAGGAGTGGGAGCGCACGATGGCGATCAATCTGCGCGCGCCTTTCGAGGCCTTCCGCGCGGCCTTTGACGTGATGTCGCCGGGCGGTTCCATCATCACCATCGGTTCGGTCGCCGCAGAAGCGGTGATGGCCCCGGGTATTGCGGTCTATTCCGCGTCCAAGTCCGGCGTCCAGCTGCTGGCCCGCGGTGCTGCGCGCGAGCTTGGCCGCAAACAGATCCGCTCCAACGTCATCCAGCCGGGCCCCATCGATACCGACATGAACCCGGCCGATGGCGACAAGGCGGATTTCCAGAAAATGATGGTCCCGATCGGCCGTTACGGCACGGTCGAGGAAATCGCCTCCCTGGCAGCCTTCCTGGCCAGCGATGAAAGCGCCTATGTCAACGCGGCGGTGATCAACGCCGATGGCGGCATGAATAGCTAGACGAGCATGCCTCATCCCGGCGAAAGCCGGGACCTCGATGTGCCGAGTCCTTCGGTCGCGGGGTCCTGACTTTCGTCAGGATGAGGACAGCTCTAACCGACCTCGAACACACCATCCACTTCCACGGCCGCACCCAGCGGCAGGGCGGGGCAGGAGACAGCGGAGCGCGCGTGACGGCCGGCATCGCCGAAGACCTCGACCATCAGGTCGGAACAGCCATTGATCACCTTGGGAATGTCGGTGAAGGCCGGCGTTGCGGTGACGAACCCACCCAGTTTCACAACGCGTTTCACGCGGGTCAGGTCGCCCTCGCAGGCGGCTTTCAGCTGGGAGATCAGATTGATCGCGCACAGGCGTGCCGCAGCCTGGCCGGCTTCGACATCCATGTCCTCGCCCAGCGTGCCGGTCACCAGCCCGTCCGGGCCGATCGAGATCTGGCCGGAGATGAAGACCTGATTGCCCGAGCGCACGAAGGGTACGTAATTGGCGACCGGGGCGACGGGCTCGGGCAGGCTGATGCCCAGGGCTTCAAGACGGGTATCGATGGCAGACATGTTTCCCCTCACAGGATCGATTCTCGATTGCGATCAGATAATCCGCGAATAGGGTGCATGCAAAGCGCGTTGTTGACTTGACGCGCACGTCATCGGGCAGAGTGGCGACATGGCAGAGATCGCTGAATCGATCGAGATCTTCACGAAATACTTCCGCTTCGAGGCGCGGGACGGCTATCAGCTGTCCGGTCGGTATTACGTGCCGGAGAGTCCGAAAGCGGCTGTCCTGATCTCGTCGGGCACCGGATTCCCCAAGGAACTCTACCAGCGTATCGCCCGCGCGGGTGCCGAGCGGGGTTTTGCCTGCCTGACCTATGATTATCGCGGCATCGCGGGATCTGCGCCCGACGCGCTTCGCGGGTTCGAAGCCGATCTGATGGACTGGGCGCGCAATGATTTCCCGGCCGCGCTCGACGAGGCCCAGGGTCTTGCACCGGGCAAGCCGCTGTTCACGCTCGGCCATTCCGTGGGTGGGCATTTGCTGGGTTTTGCCGACAATGCCCACGAACCGCGGGCCAACGCCTTCGTCTGTACCGGCAGTGGCTATTGGGGTGCCCATCATCCCAGCTACAAACCGCTGGCCGCCCTGTTCTGGCTGGGTTTCGGCCCGTTCAGCCTGGCCACCAAGGGCTATATCGCCGCCGGCAGTCTCTGGCCGGGTGAATCCCTGCCCAAGGGTGTGTTCCAGCAATGGCGGCAATGGGCGTCGAAACCGGGCTATTTCAGCGATTTTTTCGACCAGCTGGGCCCGCACGCGTTTGACACGCTCACCGCGCCGATCCGCAATTACACCTTCACTGATGACCGCAATTGCTCACCGCGTGCAGCCGCCGAATTGATGGCGATCTACACGGCGGCGGAGAAGGAAATCCTGAGCCTGACGCCCGGCGAGCTGGACATGAAGAGCGTCGACCATCACGGCGCTTTCAAACGCACAGCCGGCAAGTTTTGGCCGATGCCGTACGAATGGTTCGAGACCTATCTCTGACGCCGCGTCTTCAGCGACCGTCCCTTTACCACCGCATCGCCGCCGAATTTTGCACGGGCCTTGTCCATGGCGCGCTCGGCTTCCGCGCGGCGAATGGCCTGGGGATCGAGCAGGTCGCCGGCATCACCGACCTCGTCGCGCAGGCCTGAAAACCCGATTCCGATCAGGCGGTAGCGCGTGCCGTCGATTTCCTTGGCGAGAAGTTCGCGACCAACGCGGAACAGCGTGTCGGCGAGCTGGCTGGGTTCGTTCAGCGTGCGTCGGCGCGTCCGCGTCTTGAACTCGGCGGATTTGAGCTTGAGCGTGATCACCGAGCCGGACAGGGCTTTCGACTTCATGATGTCGGCGACTTTCACGCAGAGCCGCCACAGGCGTTTTTCAAGCTCCTCGCGATCATTGAGGTCGGCATTGAATGTGGTCTCCGAGGACACGCTCTTGCGCTCGCTGCCGGGTGAGACGCGGCGGTGATCCTCGCCGCGGGCCAGGCGCGCCAGGTGATAACCCATATCGCCATAACGATCGGCCATGGCCTTGTCGGACAAGCGACGGATGTCGGAGAGGGTGCGCAGGCCATCGCGCTCCAGCTTTTTCGCAAACGCCGGCCCGACGCCATAGATGGCACGCACAGGACGCGGTCCGAGAAAGTCGAGCACTTCCGCCTTGCCGATCACCGCGAACCCGTCGGGTTTTTCCAGATCCGAAGCCGTCTTGGCGAGGAATTTATTGAAGGACAGCCCGACCGAGACCGTGATGCTGATCTCCTCGTGGATCGCCCGCTGCAGCCGCAGGAGGGTTAGGGCAGGTGTTGCCTGGTGCAGGCGTTCCGTACCTGTCAGATCGAGAAAGGCTTCATCGATCGAGAGGGGTTCGACGAGGGGTGTGATCGCCCGCATCATCTCGCGGATGCGCTGGCCCTCGGCAGCGTATTTCGACATGTCCGGACGAATGACCACCGCGTCGGGACAGGCGGCGAGCGCCTTGAACATGGGCATGGCGGAGTGCACCCCATACATGCGCGCCACATAACAGGCGGTCGAGACAACACCGCGCTGGCCACCGCCAATGATGACCGGCTTGTCCTCCAGATCCGGATTGTCGCGCTTCTCGACAGCCGCATAAAAAGCGTCGCAATCGATATGAGCGATGGAGAGCGCGTTCAGTTCGTCATGCCGCAAAAGGCGTTTCGAGCCGCAGGACGGGCACACGGCATCCGCGGGCGCGATCTCGGACAGGCAGGCCCGGCAATATCCGGAGTTCGCGCTCATGCCCGGTCTGCCGGCCAGAGCCAGGCCGCACCGCGCACGCCGGAACTGTCGCCGTGCTGATTGATCCGGACCCGGGTCCGGAAATCATCGCAAAAGACATGGGCGGGCAAGGCGGATTGCGTGCGTTCCGCCAGGTCCGGAATTTGGGACATGCCGCCTCCGAGCACGATCACATGGGGATCGATGAGATTGATCACACCGGCAAGGCTGCGTGCCAGCCGGTCGACATAGCGGTCCAGCGTGGCAATTGCGGCGTTCTCGCCGGCCAGCGCCGCGGTGACGATGTCCTCGGCCGGTAGGTCGGCGCCGGTGGACGCAAGGTGATCGCGGCGCAGGCCCGGACCGGACAGCCAGGTCTCTATACAGCCCTGCTTTCCGCACCAGCAGTCCGGACCGGGTGATTCGGTCTTGGAAGGTCCTGGCAGGGGATTGTGGCCCCATTCCCCGGCAATGCCCTGGGCGCCGTCCAGCAGGCGGCCGTCGACGACGATACCGCCACCGACGCCAGTGCCCAGGATCACGCCGAAGACGATGCGATGTCCCGCGCCCGCGCCATCAGTGGCTTCGGACAGCGCAAAACAATCAGCATCATTGGCGCAGCGCACCTCGCGATCGAGCGCGGCTGATATGTCGGCGGCAAAGGGCTTGCCGTTCAGCCAGGTCGAATTTGCGTTACGCATCAGTCCTGTAGACGGGTTGCTCGAGCCGGGATGTCCGATGCCGACATGCGCTGTCTCGCCGAGTTCGGCCTCGGCGGCCCGGACCATGGACGCGATCTGGGCCAGGCTGGCAGCATAGTCGCGCGCGGTCGGCTCGCGCCGGCGCAGCAGGATCTCACCGTCTGCGCCCAGGGCCACGCACTCGGTTTTTGTACCGCCCAGATCGATGCCGATTCGAATCATGCTTCCGCCGCTGCTTCCTGCCGATATACTTGGTAAATCACTCCTGGTGTTCTTATCTTGTTCCTCGGGATCGTGAAAGTGGTCCCCGACTCATCAACGGTTAAGGAAAATCGGTTCTACTATCCGCGGGGTTCAACAGGCGTGCAAAAGCACGCGAAGCTAGCGGGAAGCGCGTCGCCGACATGCTGCAGGTCATGCCGAAAAAGGTTCTGATCGTCGAAGACAACGAGCTAAACATGAAGCTCTTCAATGATCTGCTCGAGGCTCATGGTTATGAGACCTTGCAGACGAAGGATGGCTTCAAGGCGCTCGAACTGGCGCGTGAACACACGCCGGACCTCATCCTCATGGATATCCAGTTGCCGGAAGTCTCCGGGCTGGAAGTCACCAAATGGCTCAAGGATGATGATGATCTGTCCGCGATTCCGGTCGTGGCCGTCACGGCTTTTGCCATGAAGGGCGATGAGGAACGCATCCGCGAGGGCGGGTGCGAAGCCTATCTTTCCAAACCGATTACCGTGACGACCTTTATCGAGACCGTCCGCTCCTTCCTGGATTAGGAGCGGTTCGATGAGTGCGCGCATCCTCGTTGTCGATGACCAGCCCGCCAATGTGCGGCTGCTGGAAGCGCGCCTGCAAGCCGAGTATTTCGACGTCTGCACCGCCGAGAATGGGCCGAAGGCGCTGGAAGTCGCCCGCCTGGAACAGCCGGATGTCATCCTGCTCGACGTGATGATGCCGGGCATGGACGGTTACGAGGTCTGCCGCCGGCTCAAGGCCGATGCCGCGACCCGTCATATTCCCGTGGTCATGGTCACCGCGCTGGACCAGAGCGAGGACCGGATCAGGGGGCTTGATGCCGGCGCCGATGATTTCCTGACCAAGCCGGTCGATGAAGTCTCACTCTTTGCCCGCGTGCGCAGCCTGTTGCGGCTCAAGGCCGTGCTCGACGAATTGCGTTATCGCGAGGACAGCGCCGCCCTGGCGGGCGCGCCCTCCGAACATGGCGATGATCTGCTCGAAGACCATGATGTGGTGATCATCGCCGCCGATGACCGGGTCATGCCGCGTTATGTGTCCGCGATGCCGGAAGGCGCGTCGACGCGCACTTTCACCGATCCGGGTGAGGGCATGGAGGCGATCAATGCCGAGACCGATCTGCTGATCGTGGATCTGACCAGCCCGGCCTTCGACGGCATGCGGATCTGCGCCCGCGTACGCTCGGACAACGAGACGCGCCAATTACCGATCGTCGCCGTGGTCAATCCGGACGATGTCCAGACCGCCGTACGCAGTCTCGATCTCGGTGTAAATGATGTGGTCTATCGCCCGGTTGATGCCGGTGAGCTGAACGCCCGGGCCCGCACGCAATTGCGGCGCAAGCACTACGCCGACCGGCTGCGCAACAGTCTCGATCACAGCCTGGAACTGGCCGTAAAGGACTCGCTGACCGGTCTGCACAATCGCCGCTATATCGCCTCCCGTCTGCGCCAGGCGGTCGACAGCGCGAACAGTGGCGGTGCGCCTGTCTCGGTACTGATCGCCGATATCGACCATTTCAAGCGCATCAACGACACCTGGGGCCATGAAGCCGGCGACGCCGTGCTGAAGGGCTTTGCCCAGCGTATTATCGATGGTCTGCGGGCGTTGGATCTCGCGGCGCGTTATGGCGGCGAGGAATTCGTGCTTGTAATGCCGGGTGCCGGTCTTGCCGAGGCGGCGATCGCCGCGGACCGCCTGCGCTCGCGGGTCGAGAGCAGCGCTTTCGAAATCCCGGGTGCCGATCCGGTGAATGTCACGGTGAGTATTGGACTGGCCCAGCTGACGGCCGGGGAAGACATGGACAGTCTTCTGCGCCGGGCCGATGCGGCGCTCTACGAGGCCAAAACCGATGGCCGGAATCGAATTCAGGCCGCTACGAACGCAGCGGCCTGATCGATCAGTCCTGGCAAATCAAGTCGCGCTAGGCGATTTACTTGATCTTGCCTTCCTTGAAATCGACATGCTTGCGCGCGATCGGGTCGTACTTCTTCAGCACGAGCTTTTCGGTCATCGTGCGCGCATTCTTCTTGGTCACGTAGAAGTAACCGGTATCGGCCGTGGAGTTCAGGCGGATCTTGATGGTTGTCGGCTTCGCCATGGCTCAGTCGTCCTGGTGTTACGCGCGCGCACGGCCCCATGCCGTCGCGAGAGCGCGCGAACATACGCATGCGCACGCGTGTGTCAACTCTCCGTGGACGGTGAATTGCGGCGCAGCAGCAGGAAAAGCAGATAGGCACCGGCGATTGCCGACATGATCCACATCAGGCCGGGCGCGCCGAGCCCGTCCATGCCCTGGCCGGCCAGCGGCGGTGCGAACAGCGAACCCAGACCGTAGGCAAAGATGAAGGCCGCATTGGCGGCGGCGATCGCTCCGCCCGTGAACCGTTCGCCGAGCAGGGCCAGACCGACCGTGTAGAGCCCGCTCGCCACGCCGGCCTGGACCAGGACCAGGGCCAGAAGGCTCGGCATATTCGTGCCGGCCAGCCAGACCATGAGGGGCGCCAAGGTCGCGACGGCCGCAATCCAGGTGAGGGTGAGGCGCCGGCCGGTCTTGTCAGCAATCCAGCCCAGCGGGATCTGTGACAGCAGCGCACCGATGGCCGCGGCGATCGCGACCTGCGAGATCATCGCCTCGGTCAGGCCGATGCGGGTGCCATAGACCGGCACCATCGAGAAGAGCAGGGTCTCCAGGGCCCCGAATGCCAGTCCGGCCGCAATTGCTGCCGGAGCCACGCGCAGACAGCCCAGCATGGCTCCCAGGGAGGCTTCCTCGGCATCCGGTGCGACGGCCTGTGGTCCGCGCAGGAAGAGGACAGGGGCGATACCCATGACGAAGATCGCCGCGCCCGCATAGAACCCAGTATCGGCCTGGGCCCCCACCATGCCGAAAATGAGTGCGCCCACACCGAAACCGCCTGACAGCGCCGTGCCATAGACCCCAAGTATCGTCGCCCGCCGTTCGGGCGTGGCGATCTGGTTGATCCAGGTTTCACTGATCACGAAGATCACGGTCATGAAACAGCCCATGACAAAACGCAGGGCAAACCAGGCCGTGACATTCTCCAGCAGGGGGAAGGCGGCATGCAGCAAGGCCGCCGAGACCAGTGCCAAAGGCAGGACAATGCGCGGATGGACATAGGCGATCAGGCGCGGCACCAGCGGCGCCATGATCAGGGTCGACATGGCCGCGGCCGCGCCGTTCATGCCCACCAGGAGACCGGAATTCGTCATCATCTCGAGCCGCAGAGAAATCAGCGGCATGGAGAGGCCGAACACGATACCGCACACACCGGCACAGCTGATCGCGGCGATGAGGGAGCGGTTATTGCCAAAACGGTCATCAGTGAAAAAGCCGAGCATTGGAAAAGCTTGATAGGCGACGTGCCGCTGATTGGAAAGCCGGGCGGCCATGTCGGCGGCTATCCAACCTAATGGGCCTCGACCCCGCGACTGTCAGGCCTCCGAGCCATCAGATTCTCGAGACCAGACAAGGAAACGTTCGACGCGCGTTGAGCCCATCGCTTCGATCATTCGTGCCTCATCAAACCCTGGCAGTGCCATCAGGTAGGCGACGGCGTCTTTCTGTCCATCTGCGTCAATCGGGAAGAGGCATGCAAGTTGGTCGTCCGCGTCGTAGAGCAGCCAGACCACATCATCACCCCAAGGTCCGGAATCGTCCGTCGCGATAACGACCCGAGCCAGTTCACACTTTCTGACTGATCCGCCTTGCCCGAATTGGTCAGCGACCCGGATTTCGTGTTCGGTGACTTCGACCGACCAGTTTGGCTGCGGTGATGCCCCAGCAAAAAGTCTCCTGAGCCAATTGATCACGTCGCGCTCCACACTGCGCTAGAGGTCTTCCACGCACATGCGTCCCCGCACATCCCGGATCCAGCGGACCGGTTCCGGAGCCGGCGGGAGAACGCGTTCCAGCTCGCTCAGCACGAAATGCGTCACCATCGGCAGGTCCAGCGTGCGGGCTTCGGGCAGCGGCACCCAGCGTACATCTTCCAGTTCCGAACTGGGCACAGGGGCGCGATCATCGCCCAGCGCCGACGCGTCGGCAGTGAAGAACCAGGTATCGAAACGCCGTGTCCGGCCCGGCGGTGTCACGGCACGCGTAATCAGGCGCAGGCCGGACAAATCGGGCAGGAAACCGTCCTGCTTGAACGGCCGCCAGTGCGGATGACGGGAGCGGTGCTGGCCGGGGCTGGCGATCAGGAGACCAGTCTCTTCGGCGGTCTCCCGGACAGCGGCAGCAGCGGCAGCGCGTGCCCGGCGTTCGGGCAGGGAGCGGCACATCACGCTCAGGACGTTCGTGTCCAGATCGCCAGCCAATGGCGCGGTGGCGTCTGCTCGATCCACCCGGCCGCCCGGAAAGACGTATTTGTTGGGCATGAAGACATGCTGCGCCGAACGCCGTCCCATCAGGACTTCCGCAGAGGATTTGTCGCCGCGGGTCAGGATCAGCGAGGCAGCGAGACGCGGACGCAGGGCCGGGGCCTTGGGATTGCGGGTCTCATCGCTCATCGCCGCTTGCCCTTCTTCCAGGGACGGCCGCCACGCTTGCCGCCGCGATCCGGTCGATAACCGCCGCGGCCGCGCTTGGGGCGCTGACCCGGTTCGGCATTGGTCTCCATCGCCAGAAGCAGACCACCGGTTATGGGCGTGGCTTCCTCGATCCGCACGGTTACGGACATGCCCAGGCGATAGCGTCCGCCGCTTTCCTCGCCGATCAGGGCATGGGCCTGTTCGTCATGATAGAAGCGCTCGCGACCCAGCACGCTGATCGGGACCAGCCCGTCGGCCCCGGTCTCGTCCAGGCGCACAAAGGCACCGAAGCGCGTCACGCCGGTGATGCGGCCCTCGAACTCGCCGCCCACGCGTTCGGCCAGGTAAAGCGCGATAAACCGGTCCACGGCATCACGTTCCGCGGCCATGGCTCGGCGTTCGGAATGGGTGATTTCCTCGGCGATGACGTCGAGCCGGCTGCGTTCCTCGTCGGTCTGTTCGCCATGGCCCAGATCCAGCGCCCGGATCAGGGCCCGGTGTACGGTCAGATCGGCATAACGGCGGATGGGCGAGGTGAAATGGGCGTAGCGGTCGAGATGGAGACCAAAATGGCCCTGGTTCTCGATCGAATAGACAGCCTGTGACTGGCTGCGCAGCACGACCTCGTTGACGGTCTCATAATGTTCGGAACCGCGGGCCTGGGCGAGAAGCTTGTTGAAGCGGTCCGTGCGGGGGGCTTCGCCGCGCGCCCATTTGAACCCGACCGTCGGCAGGAAGCCGGCGAGGGAATCAATCTTCTCCCGGGAGGGTTGTTCGTGGACCCGGTAGATCAGCGGTACCCGTTTCTTTTCCAGGCTCTCTGCAGCGCAGACATTGGCCTGGATCATGAACTCCTCGATCAGCTTGTGCGCGTCGAAGCGCTCGCGGACCTCGACGCCCAGCACCTTGCCGTCCTGGCCGACACGCACCCGGCGTTCCGGCGCATCGATCTCCAGCGGTTCGCGGCGTTCCCGGGCGGCCTTGAGCGCATCATAGGCGCCCCAGAGCGGCCGCAGGACGGCGTCGAGCAGGGCATCGGCCTTGGGAGAGCCACCGCCCTCGATCGCGTTCTGTGCGTCTGTATAGGAGAGTTTCGCGGCCGACTTCATCCAGCCGCGGATGAAACGATGCCCGGTCTTGTTGCCCTGGCGGTCGAAGACCATGCGGACAGCCAGGCAGGGCCGTTCTTCCTTCTCGCGCAGGGAACAAAGATCATTGGACAGGCGTTCCGGCAGCATCGGCACGACCCGGTCGGGCAGGTAGACCGAATTGCCACGCTTGTAGGCGCCGCGATCGAGCGCCGAGCCCGGATCGACATAGGCGGCGACATCGGCGATCGCGACGATGACCTGCCAGCCACCCTTGTTCTTAGGATCATCATCGGCGGCCGCCCAGACCGCGTCGTCATGATCCTTGGCATCATCCGGGTCGATGGTGATCAGCGGCAGGTCGCGCAAATCCTCGCGCTTGCCCATCCTGGCGGGCTTGATCGCCTTCACGGTCTTCAGCTCGGCGTCGGAGAAGCCCTGCGGTACGCCGTGCGAATGCAGGGCGATGATACTGCCGGCGCCCGGACTGTCGGCGTCGCCCACCACATCGATGATCTCGGCGGTCTTGAGCCCGTAGCGGCGCTCCTTCGCGATGGCGCACAGGACGAGATCCCCGTCGCGCGCCTTCTCGGCCTCGCCTTTCGCAGGAATGAGCTCGTGGCGGGACCGGCGGTCCACCGGCACTAGCCGGAAATGCCCCTTGGACGGTTTGCGCAATACGCAGAGCACTTTGTGAGCGCTTTGGCCGAAGCGTTTGATCAGGCGTGCCTCGTAGCCGCCCTCGCCATCCGGGGAGAGGCGAACCAGTGCCTTGTCGCCAATGCCCAACGCGGTCTGACCCTTGCCGCCGGCGCCTTCACCGGGTGCGAGCCGGATCGGCGGAGCGGCATGATCGGACCTTGCCGGTTCGGCCATCAGCTCGCCATCGGTATCGCGGTCGGTGATCACCACGACGGTGACTGCCGGCAGAACGCCGGCCAGCGAGTAATTGCGTTTCTTGTCGCGGGTAATGACGCCCTCGGCTTCCAGATCCGCCAGCGCGTCCTTGAGATGACGTTTCTTGTCGCCATCGCGCAGGCCGAGGGCCCGGGCCAGTTCGCGCTTGCCGAACTGGCCTTCACCCATCTTGATGGCTTCGATCAGCCCGTCGCGGGTGAAGCCGGCGATTTTGGGATCGATGCCGGCCATTGTCGCTAGTCTGCCGACTTTTTCTTGGCCGGCGCCTTCTTCTTGGCGGTGGTCTTCTTTTTCGCCGCCGTCTTCTTCTTGGCCGGGGCTTTTTTCTTGCCGCCCTTGGCCGCCTTCGCCTCGACCCATTCCATGGCCTGTTCGAGCGTCACGCTCTCAGGCTCAGTGCCCTTGGGCAGGGTTGCGTTGATCTTCTCGTATTTCACATAGGGGCCATAACGACCCGACATGATGCGCACGGGCTTGCCGTCATGCTCGCCGAGATCCTTGAGCGCCGTGGCCGCGCCACCGCGACGGCCGCCATTGGCGCGCTTGTCAGCAATCACCGAGACAGCCCGGTTGAGACCGATATCGAACACCTCGTCTGCGGTCGGCAGGTTCGCGTAAGTACCCTCGTGATGCACATAGGGGCCGTAGCGGCCGATCGCTGCCGTGATCGGCTTGCCGTCATCGGGGTGTTCACCGACCGTGCGGGGCAGGTCGATGAGAGCGATGGCCTGTTCAGGCGTGACCGTCTGCGGATCCCAGCCTTTCGGGATCGAGCCGCGCTTGGGCTTTTTCTCGTCCTCGACGGGCATTTCCAGATACCAGCCGAAACGTCCGTTTTTCAGCTCGATCGGCTGGCCGGTTTCCGGGTGGTCGACGATATGGCGATCGCCCTGGTCCTCGCCGGCTTCGGTCGGGCTCATCTGGCGCGTGAACTTGCAGTCCGGATGGTTTGAACAGCCGAGGAAGGCGCCGAACTTGCCGAGGCGCAGGCTCAGCGTGCCTTCCTTGCAGGACGGGCACAGGCGCGGATCGCTGCCGTCTTCCGTTTCCGGGAAGATATGCGGTGCCAGAACATCATTCAGCGTGTCGAGAACCTGGCCGATGCGGAGATCGCCGATATCGTCGATGGCGGCGCGGAATTCCGTCCAGAAATCACGCAACAGCTGTTTCCAGTCGAGATCACCGGCGGAGACCTTGTCCAGCTGGGTCTCGAGCCCGGCCGTGAAGTCGTACTCCACATAGCGGGCAAAGAAATTCTCGAGGAAAGCCGTGACGACCCGGCCCTTGTCGAGCGGGTGGAAACGGTTCTTCTCCATCTGCACGTATTCGCGGTCGCGCAGGACCTGCAGGGTGGAGGCATAGGTCGATGGACGGCCGATGCCGAGTTCTTCCATCCGCTTGACCAGCGAGGCTTCGGTGAAGCGCGGCGGCGGCTGGGTGAAGTGCTGGTCGGCATGCGTCTTGGTGACGTTCGCGCCGGAGCCCTGGTTCACCTTGGGCAGGCGGCCGCCTTCCTCGTCATCCTCATCATCCTTGCCCTCCTGGTAGAGGGTCAGGAAACCGTCGAACAGCAGCACGGAACCCGTCGCGCGCAGGCCCGTCTTCTTGTCCTCGGACGTGATGTCGATGGTCGTGCGTTCGAAGCGGGCGCTTTCCATCTGGCTGGCCACGGCGCGGCGCCAGATCAGCTGGTAGAGGCGGGCCATGTCCTCGTCGAGCGACATGTTCTGCGGCAGGCGCGAAAAACTGGTCGGACGGATGGCTTCGTGGGCCTCCTGGGCGTTCTTGGCCTTGGAGGAATACATGCGCGGCGAGGCCGGCACGTAGAGTGCGCCGTAATTGTCGCCGATCACGTCACGGGCCTGGCTGATCGCCTCGGGCACCATGGAGACACCATCGGTACGCATATAGGTAATGAGACCGACAGTCTCACCGCCGATATTCACGCCTTCATAGAGTTTCTGCGCCGTCTGCATGGTGCGGGTCGCGGAGAAGCCCAGCTTCCGCGCGGCTTCCTGCTGCAGCGTCGAGGTGGTGAAGGGCGGCGGCGGATTACGCTTGGCCGGCTTGGCCTCGACGCCGGTAATGGTCAGGCTCGCTGCCGTGATCGCGTCGACGGCGGCATTGGCCGAGGCGCGGTCCTTCAGCGAGAGCTTCTGGAGCTTCTTGCCCTCATGCGTGACCAGCTTGGCGCGGAAACGGTCCTGGCCGACGCTGAGATCGGCGTCGACGGTCCAGTATTCCTCGGCGCGGAATTTCTCGATGTCCAGTTCGCGGTCGCAGATCAGGCGCAGGGCGACAGACTGCACGCGGCCCGCCGAGCGCGAGCCCGGCAGTTTGCGCCAGAGCACCGGCGACAGGGTAAAACCGACGAGATAGTCGAGGGCGCGGCGGGCGAGATAGGCGTTGACCAATTCCATGTCGACCGCGCGCGGATGCGACATGGCTTCCAGGATCGCCGGTTTGGTGATGGCGTTGAACGCGACGCGTTCGACGGTGACATCCTTGAGCACGCGGCGCTTGGTCAGCGCTTCCAGCAAGTGCCAGGAGATGGCCTCACCTTCGCGATCCGGGTCAGTTGCCAGGATCAGGCGGTCGCTTTCCTTGACTGCATCCGCAATCGCCTTGACGCGTTTGGCCGACTGCGTGTCGACCTCCCAGGCCATAGCAAAATCCTCGTCCGGCTTTACCGATCCGTCCTTGGGAGGAAGGTCACGGACATGGCCGAAACTGGCCAGCACGGTGTAGTCGGACCCAAGGTATTTGTTGATGGTTTTGGCTTTGGCAGGCGATTCAACGACGACAACGTTCATCGGGCTCTTTTCCGGCACGGGGAGGACGCGGCCGAGTTCGGCCAAGGCGCGGGAAAGTGTGCGAGCCGATGGAGTCTGTCAACCGAGCTGCGGCAATCTGGCCGACCGGGCGAGGCGGTTCAGCCGCCCGGAGCGACCGGGAAACAGGCCTCGTCCCGGGCCGCGAAATCGGCGCAGGCGCGGCGGGCATCGCTCTCCGACATCGCCTCGAAACGGGCCCGCCAGACGCGGTTCCCGTTGACGTCCGCGGCGCGCGCGGCGGGCTGGGCGGTGGCGAGGGCCGGGGAGGCCATGGCGATCCGGTCGAGCCGGTCCTGAGCGGCCGAAGCGGAATTATACGCGCCGACCTGGACTGACCAGGCGCCGCGGATCAGGCTGGGCTCGTCTTCACTATTATAGGCGACGGCGATCGGCGAGGCGGGCAGGGGATCCGTGCCGCCGGCAATCTCGTCGGTCACCACGATCTGGACCGGCGGGGCGGACTGGGCCGAACCCATTTCCACCGGCGCGTCCAGATTGAGGGCGGCGACGTCGCGGGCAATCAAGTCCTGCTGACGGACGGGGCTGATGCGCGGCGAGGTCAGGGATGCAAACAGGCGGCTGTCCTGGCGGCGTTCCAGCGTGTCGAAGGCGGCCTCGACCAATTCCTCGGCATGGGCGTCGCGCGACGCGGCAGTCGGTCCGCCCATGACAACGGCGATCAGGCGGTGATCGCCGCGCTCGGCGGACACGACCACATTGAAGCCTGAGGCGCGGATATAGCCTGTCTTGAGACCATCGACGCCATTGACGCGGCCGACGAGGGAATTGTGATTGCGATAGGTCCGGCCCCGATAGCGGAAACTGGTCTCTTCGAAATAGTGATAATATTGCGGGAAATCCCGGTGCAGTGCGACGGCGAGGCGCGCCATGTCGCGGGCGGTCGTCACCTGGCGCGAATTGGGCAGTCCGGACGCATTGCGGAAAACGGTGTCGGTCAGGCCGAGCTCCTCGGCGCGAACCGTCATGTGCTGGGCGAAGCGCGCTTCACCGCCGGACAGTCTTTCACCGACCGCGACGGCAACATCATTGGCGCTCTTGATCACGAGGGCGCGGATCGCCGTCTCGACAGTAATCGTGCTGCCGGCCTGGACACCGAGGCGTGACGGCGAGGCACTGGCCGCATTGGCCGAGATCCGGATCTGGTCCTGCAGGCCGATCGTGCCTTCCTCCAGGGCCTGGAAGAGCATGTAGAGCGTCATCATCTTGGTCAGGGATGCAGGATAGCGCTGGGCTTCCGATCGCCGGGAGTGCAGGACGACGCCGGTATTCTGGTCGACGACAAACGCCGCGTAGCGAGAACTGTCGGCTCTCGACGCGGGGGCGGAGAGGGTCATTGCCACGACGGCAAACAGGACGGCAATCAGACGGCGTGCAGTCAGCATCCGGACAGCTTCGCGGCTTCATGTTTCCACTCGGTTAAGCCTGCAGGGACAATCTTCATGACCGTTTTGTTGCGGCGCACAAATTTCGCTTGACGGGAGTAATCGCCTGATCTAGAAATGCTGCAACTGCGAAAAGCGACCGCAGCATGGATTGAGTGAAGTCATGACCGAGACCAACGCTAACGCCACGCCGACCGCCAAGCCCGCTGCCAAAGCGGCAAAGGCTGCACCTAAAAAGGCGCAACCGAAAAAGGCCAAGGCCGTGAAGAATACGACTGCCAAGAAAACCGTTGCCAAGAAGGCGCCGGCGAAGACGGCAGCAGCGAAGACGGTGACGGCCAAGAAAACCGTCTCCAAGAAATCTCCGGCCAAAAAGGCTCCGGCCAAGACGGTCGCTGCAAAGACCCCCAAGACGGCCAAGACGGCCGCCAAGTCCCAACCCTCCGTCGCGCAAGCGGCGCCCAAGACCGAAACGAGTTTCAAGATGAACCAGACGATCGAGAACATGACCGCCGCCAGCAATGACGCCCTCAAGGAAGGCTTCGAGAAGTCCATCAACGCCGTGAACGAGGCCAGCGCCTTCCACAAGGACACCGTTGATGCCGTCATCGAATCCGCGTCCGTCGCCGGCCGCAGCCTGGAAGAGCTGAACGCCAACTCCGTGGCCTACGCCAAGACCGCCATGGAAGAAGGCGTCGCCGTCACGAAGGCCGTCTCCTCCGCACGCTCCGTGCAGGAAGTCCTCGAGATCCAGACCGACTACGCCAAGTCCTCCATGGACGCCTACCTGGCCGAGCTGAACAAGACGTCCGAACTCTTCGCTGGCCTGGTGAAGGAAACGGTCAAGCCGCTGAACGATCGCTTCTCGGCTGCTGTCGATCTCGCCCAGTCGCAGCGCTAACGCGCCGGGCCGTTCGCGGCCCCTACAGGATAATGACCTCCCTGACTGGCCCGGCCTTGCGCCGGGCCTTTTCTTTTGCGTTCAGGGTGAACTGCAAAACGGAGGCAAATCCGAACCGGGCGTGCTATTCTTTCCCGAACCGGCTGCAGGCGAAGCCTTTGCGTGCGCGTCAGCCGCTCCTATCTATCGTTTAGCTGTCTCTGGTTACATTCGAAGACGTTTTAAAAAATGACCGAACGAAAACACGAAGATACGGATCCAAATGAGGAATCCGGCGTTGCTACGAAAACTCGTCCGGCCACGAAGAAACCTTCGCTTTACCGTGTTCTGCTACTTAATGATGACTACACGCCCATGGAGTTCGTCGTAGAGGTCCTCGTCAGGATCTTCAGAAAAACTCCCGAAGATGCCGCAACGATCATGCTGCATGTTCATCAGAACGGTGTCGGAATGTGTGGCGTGTACACGTACGAGGTCGCCGAAACCAAGGTGGCCCAAGTCATGGATGCCGCACGGCGGGCCCAACACCCGCTTCAGTGCACGATGGAAAAGGAATAGTCCGGTGCCTTCTTTCTCAGCTGATCTGGAAGACTCTCTGCACCGCGCTCTGGGGTATGCCAACGAGCGTGGGCATGAATTCGCAACCCTGGAGCATCTCCTCCTCGCCCTCGTGGACGATCAGGACGCTTCGGCGGTCATGAAAGCCTGCGATGTGGATCTCGACGAGCTCCGCGCCACGCTGGTGGAATATGTCGACAACGAGCTGACCGAGCTTGCCGTTGATGATGACGAGGACGCCAAGCCGACGGCCGGTTTCCAGCGTGTCATCCAGCGCGCGGTCATCCACGTCCAGAATGCCGGACGGGAAGAGGTGACGGGCGCTAATGTCCTCGTTGCCCTGTTCGCCGAGCGCGAGAGCCACGCGGCCTACTTCCTGGCCGAGCGTGACATGACGCGCTACGACGCCGTGAATTTCATCTCCCATGGTATCGGCCGCAAGCCGGGCGGTTCGGAAGAACGCGCCGTGCGCGGTGCCGAGGAGACCGAGGAGCCGCAGAAGGATGGTGACGCACTCACCGCCTATTGCGTGAACCTCAACGAGAAGGCGAAGGCCGGCGGTGTTGATCCGCTGATCGGACGCGACGACGAAGTCGAGCGCTGCGTCCAGGTCCTGTGCCGCCGCCGCAAGAACAATCCGCTCCTGGTCGGTGACCCGGGTGTCGGCAAGACCGCGATCGCCGAGGGCCTGGCCCGCAAGATCGTCGAGAATGCCGTGCCGGAAGTCCTGGCCACCGCGACCATCTACTCCCTGGACATGGGCTCGCTGCTCGCCGGAACTCGCTATCGCGGTGATTTCGAGGAGCGCGTGAAGCAAGTGGTCAAGGAGCTGGAGCAAAAGGACAATGCCGTCCTCTTCATCGACGAGATCCACACGGTCATCGGTGCCGGAGCGACCTCGGGCGGTGCGATGGATGCGTCCAACCTGCTGAAGCCGGCCCTCCAGTCGGGTGGTCTGCGCTGCATGGGTTCGACGACCTACAAGGAATATCGCCAGCATTTCGAGAAGGATCGTGCGCTGGCCCGTCGTTTCCAGAAGATCGACGTGGTCGAGCCGTCCGTCCCGGACGCGATCAAGATCCTGCAGGGTCTGAAATCCTATTTCGAGGATTTCCACGACGTGCGCTTCACGAATGATGCGCTGAAGTCCGCCGTCGAGCTGTCGGCCCGCTACATGGGCGACCGCAAACTGCCGGACAAGGCGATCGACGTGATCGACGAGGCGGGTGCCCAGATGCGCCTGATGCCGGTGTCCAAGCGCAAGAAGACGATCGGCGTGAAGGATGTCGAGGGTGTCGTGGCCACGATGGCGCGCATTCCCCCGAAATCCGTCAACAAGTCGGACGAGGCTGCGCTCAAGAACCTGCAGTCCGATCTCAAGCATGTCGTGTTCGGCCAGGATCCGGCGATCGAGAAGCTCTCGACCGCGATCAAGCTGGCCCGTGCCGGCCTGCGCGAGCCGAACAAGCCGATCGGTTGTTACCTGTTCTCCGGCCCCACGGGTGTCGGCAAGACCGAGGTCACCAAACAGCTGGCCGAGATCATGGGTGTCGAGCTCCAGCGTTTCGACATGTCGGAATACATGGAACGCCACGCGGTCTCCCGCCTGATCGGTGCGCCTCCGGGCTATGTCGGCTACGACCAGGGTGGTCTCCTGACCGATGGTGTCGACCAGCATCCGCACTCCGTGCTGCTGCTCGACGAGATCGAGAAGGCCCATCCGGACCTGTTCAACATCCTGCTGCAGGTCATGGACAATGGCACGCTGACGGACTCGAACGGCAAGAAGGTCGATTTCCGCAATGTCATCCTGGTGATGACCACCAATGCCGGTGCTGCGGACGCCCAGAAGGAAGCCATCGGTTTCGGCCGCGGCAAGAAGATCGACGAGGCCGAGAAGGCCGTGGAACGCCTGTTCACTCCGGAATTCCGCAACCGTCTCGACGCCGTCATCCCGTTCGCTCCGCTGAGCGCCGAGAGCATTTCCCGCGTGGTCGAGAAATTCGTCCTGCAGCTGGAAGCCCAGCTCATCGATCGCGGTGTGACGTTCGAACTGACGCCGGATGCAACGGCCTGGCTTGCCGAGCGTGGCTATGACAGCCGCTTCGGTGCCCGTCCGTTGTCCCGCGTGATCCAGGAGAGCATCAAGAAGCCGCTGGCTGACCAGATCCTCTTCGGCGAGCTCAAGAAGGGCGGACTGGTCAAGGTCGATGTCGACGAAGCCAATCCGGACCAGCTCGACTTCCACATCACGCCGGGAGATCGCCTCCTGCCGCGTGACGAGAAGAAGAGCGGCAAGAAGGGCAAGGCAGAAAAGGCCTGATCTTCAAAGCGATAGCACAGGAAACGGCGCCTCTCGGGGCGCCGTTTTCTTTTCTTCCCACGAGATCGACGTATCTGGGTATTCGCGCGAGACGGGAAATTTCCGTTGAGTCCTTGCGCGGGTCTGTTAACCATTCGGCTCCAGCTCGGCTGGTCGATAATCAAGATCTCTGGGGAGAGAGTTATGAAAAAGATGATTCTGGGCGCGGTCGCCGCCCTTGCTCTGGCTGCTCCGGCCTTCGCCGGTCACACCACCATTCAGATGACGCGTGACAGCGGCGAAACCTTCACGGTGGTGCTGCATGATGACGGCACCGCAACGGTCAATGGTGGCGCGCCGGAAGCTTTCACGTGGGACGAGAACACGCGCGAGCTCTGCGCTGCCAGTGGTCTGTGCGTGACGTTTGCCGCAACGGGCCAGGAAGTCGGCTTCACGACGACTTATACGACCAATCAGGGCAATTCCGGCACGGCAACGCTGACTGAGCGCGTCGAGTAGACACGCCTCACCGGTTAGAAGAACGGCGCCTCCATCGGGGGCGCCGTTTTTGTTTGTCTGGTTGACCGTCAGGCCGGGCGTGACCGCGCCAGTGTCAGGGCGAGCTGCACCAAGAGGGCGCCGCCCCACAACATGCCCAGGCCGGCCGCGATGCGCGGGCTGGCGTCCAGCCGGGCCACGATCAGGGCCAGGACGACCATGACGCCCAGGAAGACCATGCCGTGCCAGAAGAGGGGCGCCCAGCGGCGAGCGCCGGGACTGTTGAAGAAGGCCGGCATGTCGGCCATCTCGCCCAGGACTTCGGCAATCTGCTCGACGGACAGGCAGAACGCGCTGGCGAGCGCCTTGCGGGCTTCCAGTCCGGCGGGATGCCCCGCCTCGATCCGCTGGATCGTGCGGACACTCAGATCAGCGACCGCCGCAAGTTCCTCCTGCGACCAACCCTGTTTCCGTCTCAATGCGCGTAGGCTCATTCCCTGTCCAGTTCCTGCGATACTGCTCCGGTTCGATCGTCTGGCTAGCAGCACGGGCACAAGTCTAACACGACACAAACCCGACATGGCGGGAATTCACTGAGGGCGCCTGCCAGAAATCGCTTGATCGCGCCGCGGGGGAGGTGAAATCTGGTCCGCACAATCAAGAATGAAATCACACGGGAAGTCGAAACATGAATTGGGCGCTGTCCATTGATCGCGACCGTATTGCGGACGCACAGCTTGTCACCGAAACCCCGCGCGATCTGGAAGAGGGCGAGGCCCGCCTCGCCATCGATCGATTTGCGCTGACCGCCAATAATATCACTTACGCCGCCTTTGGCGCCGTGATGCGCTACTGGGAATTCTTCCCGGGCTCCGATGGTCGCTGCCGCCTGCCTGTCTGGGGCTTTGCGGAGGTCACGGAAAGCCGGGCCGAGGGTGTGGCCGTCGGTGAGCGTGTCTACGGCTATTTTCCCGCGGCCAATGAGCTTGTCGTCACGCCCGGCCGGGCAGACGAGGCGAGTTTCATGGACATGGCCGAACACCGGCGCGAATTGTCGCCGGTCTATAACCGCTATGTGCGCTGTGCGGCAGATCCGGCCTGGTCCGAGGCGCGCGAGCCGGCGCAGATGGTACTGCAGCCGCTCTTCGTGACCTCCTTCCTGATCGCCCATCACCTGCGCGAGGAGAATGCCTTCGGTGCCGGCGATATCCTGTTGAGTTCTGCGTCATCCAAAACGGCCCTGGCCCTGGCCTGGCTGCTCAAACAAGTGCCCATGGACGGTGTGCGCGTGCACGCGCTGACCTCGGGAGGGAATGCGGGTTTTGTCACGGGAACAGGGCTTTATGACAGTGTTGTTCTCTATGATGATATCGAGAAACTGGATCGCGAAGAACGCTGGGCGTTCGTTGATTTTGCCGGTGATGGTGGCGTGAATACCCGCCTGCATTCCCATCTGGTGGACCAGCTGGCCGTCAATATCCGTGTCGGCGGAGCGCACTGGAAGGACAGCGCCCCCGTCTCCGATCTTCCGGGACCGAAACCGCAATTCTTCTTCGCGCCGGATCATGGCCGCGCGCGCGTCCAGGAATGGGGCCAGGCCGAGTTCGAGAAACGCTATCGCGATGACTGGGACGGGTTTGCCGGTGCCGCTGACACCTTGCTCGACTATGCCGAACATGCCGGCGGAGAGGGCGCTCTGGCGGTCTACCAGGCGCTCATTCGCGGTGATGTGCCGGCCAGCCGGGCAGAGACCATCAAGGCCTGAACCAAAGCGGCCGTGGATATCCGTACGCGATGAGTGAAATCCCGGGTGCGTCAACGCCCGGGCGCGGATAGTTTGCGGACATGTCCCGCGCGCTCGACCTCCTGTCCGATGTTTTCGGCTTCCCGGAATTCCGTCCCGGGCAGGAGGAGATTGTCGAACGCCTTCTTGCCGGCGAGCACACGCTATGTGTCATGCCGACGGGTGCCGGCAAATCGCTCTGTTATCAATTGCCCGCTCTGTTGGGAGAGAGGCCGACGATCGTGGTCTCGCCTCTGACCGCGCTGATGGATGACCAGGTCGCCGGATTGCGGGCCAACGGGATCGCGGCCGGGGCCATTCATTCCGGGCGCGAGCGGGAGGAGAATGTGGCCGCCTGGAAGGCGTATGCGAGCGGTCAGAGCAAGCTTCTCTACATGTCGCCCGAACGCCTGATGACCGATCGCATGCTGGCGGCGCTTCAGGCCAGCCCGCCGGGCATGTTTGTCATCGACGAGGCCCATTGCATTTCCAAATGGGGCGCCAGTTTCCGTCCCGAATACGAGATGTTGTCCGCCCTGAAAACGCGCTTCCCGGAAGCGGTGATCGGTGCCTTCACGGCGACCGCCGACGCGGTCACGCGTGATGATATCGCGGCCAAGCTGTTCGATGGCCGGGGCGAGATCATCGTGCATGGTTTCGACCGGCCCAATCTCTCGCTGGCGGTATCGCCCAAGCAGACATGGAAGAACCAGCTGCTGGAGGTCCTGGCCGAGCGCCGGAACCAGTCCGGCATTGTCTATTGCCTCTCCCGCCGCCAGACCGAGGAGGTCGCTGCGATGCTGGCGGCCGAGGGCTTGAGGGCCTTGCCCTATCATGCGGGCCTGGCCCCCGAGACGCGCCGGGAAAACCAGGAAGCCTTCATGGCCGAGGATGCGGTGGTGATGGTCGCCACGATTGCCTTCGGCATGGGTATCGACAAGCCGGACATCCGCTACGTCCTCCACCTGTCCCTGCCGGGTTCGATGGAGGCCTACTACCAGGAGATCGGCCGGGCGGGCCGGGACGGCCAGCCGGCCGATGCGATCATGCTCTATTCGATGGGTGATGCCCGCATGCGCCGGCAATTCATCGACGAGGACGGCGAGGACGAACGCCACAAGCGCCAGGAACACAAGCGTCTCGATGCCCTGCTGGCCTATTGCGAGGCCACCCAATGCCGCCGCCTGGCCTTGCTGGCCTATTTCGGAGAGACGGGTGGAGAGGCCTGCGGAAATTGCGATATCTGCGAGAACCCGCCGGTGCTCATTGATGGCACGCGCGAGGCGCAGATGCTGTTCTCGGCGATTGCGCGAACCGGCCAGGTCTTCGGGGCTGGGCATATCGCGGACGTGCTGCGCGGCGCCGAGACCGAGAAAATCCTCTCACGCGGCCATGATCAATTGCCGACCTACGGTGTCGGCAAGGATCGCCCGAAATCCTACTGGCAGGGCCTGATCCGCCAGCTGCTCGCCAGCGGCCATATTGAGCTGGATATCGGCGGATATGGCGGTCTGAGACTGTCTGGTACCGGTGAGGCCGTCTTGCGTGGCAAGGCCAGCGTTGAGATCCGCGAGATCACCATCAAGCGCGAGACCCGCCGGACGCGGGCCGCTATTGCGGCTGCCGCCGACGACGTGGATCACGACTTGCTCTCGGCCCTCAAATCGGTCCGCCGCGACCTGGCGTCGGAACGCGGCGTGCCGGCCTATGTGATCTTCTCCGATGCGACCCTGATCGACATGTGCCACCTCCAGCCGCGCAATCTCGACGAGATGGCTTCGGTGAATGGGGTGGGTCCGAAAAAGCTGAAGGATTTCGGCGAGATCTTCCTTGAGGTCCTGAAAACCCGGGCCGACGCCTAGAGCGCGGCGCGGATCCTCGCGGCCATGGCCTCCAGATCCGCCATGTCGGCCATTCCCTGGCCATGTCCCGCCATCGCCGTGCCGTCATGGCGCGGAATGATGTGGAAGTGGATATGGAAGACGCTCTGGCCGGCGGGCGCACCATTGAACTGGGTGAAAATAATGCCGTCAGGCTTGAGGGCTGTCTCGACAGCTGCAGCAATCCGCTTGGCTCGGATAATGGCCGCCGCAGCATCCTCCTCGGTCAATTCCAGAAGATTGCGTACCGGAGATTTGGGCACCACCAGCGTGTGCCCCTGCGCTTGCGGGAAGGCGTCCATGAAGGAGATGACGTGCTCGTCCTCATAGACTTTCGCGCAGGGGATCTCGCCACGAATGATCTTCGCGAAGATGTTGTCCGGATCATATTCGCCGTGCAGGCTCATGACGTCTCTCCCTCGTTGTCCCGAGCCTTAAACGGCGCCTCGGCGTTGGACAAGGCGATATCCGCCTCGACGGCCGGGCGCTCGCGATCGAGATAGTCGGCGACGGCGTCGCGGAAGCCTGCATTCGAGATGTAGTGGGCGGAATAGACCGGCGAGGCGCTGTAGCCGCGCGCCAGCTTGTGTTCGCCCTGGGCACCGGCCTCGACCCGGTCCAGGCCGCGCTCGATCGCGGCGTCGATCGCCTGGTGGTAGCAGAGTTCGAAATGCAGATAGGGCCGGTCTTCCAGCCGTCCCCAATAGCGCCCGTAGAGCGCATTCGAACCGATGAAATTGAGTGCCGAGGCGATATAGCGACCGTCTGCCTTGGCCATGACCAGCAGGATCCTGTCGGCCATGCGCTGGTGGATCAGGTCGAAGAATTCGCGATTGAGATAGGGATAGCCCCATTTGCGCGATCCGGTCTGCTGGTAGCACTGGAAGAACACGTCCCAGTGTTCCGGCTGGAGATCTGCCCCGGACAGGTGTTCGATCTCGACGCCTTCCTGGGCTGCACGTCGCTCCTTTCGCAGCGCCTTGCGCTTGCGGGAGGAGAGATCCGCCAGGAAATCCTCGTAGCTGGCGTAGTCGCGGTTGGACCAGATGAATTGCCGGTCGAGCCGTTTCAGCAATCCCAGTTCGCCGAGATCCTCCCATTCCTGCCGTGTGGGGAAGTTGAGATGCCAGGTGGCGATCCCCCACTGACCGGCGATCTGGACGGCTCCGGCGATCAAGTGTCTGCGCGCTTCGGCGTCGACCGCCAGCAGGCGCCGGCCCGTGACGGGAGAGAAAGGCACGGCTGTCAGGAGTTTGGGATAATACTGGCCGCCCGCGCGTTCAAACGCATCGGCCCATCCATGATCGAAGACATATTCGCCCTGGCTGTGCCCTTTCAGATAGAGCGGCAATGCCGCGAGGACGCGGCCATCCCTGTTTTCGAGCAAGAGGTGCCGGGGCCCCCAGCCGGTTTCCTCGACCGCACAGCCGCTCTCCTCGAGCGCCTGCAGGAAATCCCAGCTCAAGAACGGATCGAATTCCTCGCCCGGCGGATTTGCCAGTGCGTCCCAGACCTCGCGGTCAATCTCGGACAGGCGGGTGACCGAGCGCAGGGTGAGGGCGGTGTCGTCCTTGCTGACCGGCTCTTGGGCCGGCGCCGTCTCATCCATCAGTCAAGCGAGGCGCGGCGACGACGTTGTTCGCGGCGCATCCGGCGCATTTCCTCTTCGGTCGGACGGGAAACCGCCTCGATCTCGGTGGCGCGGAACCAGGCCGGCGTGCCCGCTTCAAGCTGCATACGCGCGCGTGCAGCAAACTGCAGGGCCCGCATCTTGTTGCCGACGGCAAACGCCTGTTCGGCGACGGCCAGTTGGGCGAGGGGCGTATCGCCATTGCGCTCGTGCACGATGGACAATTGATACCAGGCAAAGGCGTTGTTCGGTTCGATATCGAGCGCAACACGCAGATGACCTTCCGCCTCTTCGAGATATG
Source organism: uncultured Maricaulis sp. (assembly GCA_965228215.1). Lineage (GTDB taxonomy): Bacteria > Pseudomonadota > Alphaproteobacteria > Caulobacterales > Maricaulaceae > Maricaulis. The sequence continues at coordinate 2,600,745 of OZ245800.1, forward strand.
ACGGGTCTTCCGTGGCGATCATCGCGATGGCGAGATTGATGCGAAGCAGCGGCGCCGTGGGCTCCAGCTCGACCGAGCGGGCGTGATAGGGGATGGATTCCGCAACATTGCCGGTCTCGAACAGCATCTGGCCGTAGAGTTCCTGGAAATACGGGTTCTCCGGCTCTTCCTCGATCAGGCTCTCGATCTCGCCCCGGGCATCATCCAGCAGGGCCTCGCGGTAATAGGCCACCGCCCGGGCATAACGCGCCGGCAGGCTCTGATCCTCGACCGGATACCGGTAGAACACGAATTGCGGATCGGCGGTGAAACCGAAGATCTTTGCCTGGATGCGGCGCAGATGAGCGATGTCTTCCGGCGAGTCCGTGGCTTCGAAGAATTCGGCTGCAGCAACATTCTGGCGCAATGCGCTCACGCGCTGCGACGACAGAGGGTGCGACCGGAAATACGGGAAGCGCCGGGCCTGCGACATGACTTCCTGGTAGCGGAAGCGTTCGAAGAACTCGACCAGACCGGTGCCTGACTGGCCGGTGGACTCCAGATAGCCGAGCGCGGCCTGGTCGGCGGCGGCTTCCTGGGCGCGGGAATAGGTGAGGAAGGTCAACTGGCCGAATTGCTGGCTCGAGGCCATCAATGCGGCACCGGCACCACCTTCACCGGCGAGGGCGGCCAGAAGGCCGAGACCCATGGTCAGGAAAACCGGTGCCTGGGCCGCCTGGATGGCATCGCCGACACGGGCGAGGTGGGCACCTGCGATATGCCCCGTCTCGTGGGCCAGGACACCCTTGAGCTGGAGCGGGACCTCGGCTTCCACGATTGTGCCGGTATGCATGAAGATGTTCTGCCCGCCGGTCACGAAGGCATTAATCTGGGGATCGGCGATGATGTAGAGATCGACATCCGCGGGCTCCAGGCCCGCAGCCACGAGCAGCGGGTCAGTATAATCCCGCAACATGTGCTCGATCTCGGTATCCCGGATCAGGGACTGGGCACTGACCGGTAACGCTAATGCGGCTGCACTGAGACATGCCGCGGCGATGGTTTTCAGGACTCGCATCCTGCCTCCACTACTCGACCCCCGCCTGGACATGATAGCAGGACGCAACAATCGCGCCACTGCGGTGATGATCGCCGGCCGCATCCCCATGCGACCGGCCTGATCATCACGTCGATCTATTTGCCGAACAGGCCGCCTGTCCGGTTCCACCAACCGCGGCGCTTCGGCTTGTCGTCATCCTCGCCGGCCGTCTCGGCGACGGTCTCCGGCTCGGGTGCAGCCTCGGCAGTTTCCGCCTTCTTGGCAGGTGTCTTTCTCTTACGAGCCGGCTTCTTCTTTTCCGTCGCCGGCTTTTCCTCGGCGGCTTCGGTTGTTTCAGCAGCTTCAGCCGGAGCCTCTTCGCTGTCCGCCTTTTTCTTGCGGGGCTTGCGCTTCGGCTTCTCGGCTGGCTTTTCCTCGGCGTCCACTTCCGCCGTATCTGCGGCCGTTTCCGGAGCGTCCTCGGCGACTGGCTCGGCCTTCTTGCGCGGGCGACGGGCGCGACGCTTCGGCTTTTCCTCGGCCTCGGCGTCCGCCTCTACAGCGTCAGCCTCGGCGGGCTTTGCATCGCTGTCGGCTTCGGTTTCGGGGCTTGCCTCGGCATCCGTCTCGGCGTCGTCAGACTTCTTGCGACGGCGGGAGCGGCGGCGCTTCGGCTTGTCTTCGGCAGCTTCGGTTTCCGGCGTTTCGGATTCAGCGCTCTCTGCCGGAGCGTCCTCTGCATCGGCCTCTACAGCCTCTGCGTCGGCATTCTCCTCGCCTTCGGCCGTTTCCGTGCGTGCTTCACCGCGACGGCGACCACGACCGCCGCGACGGCCACGACGACGGCGGCGACGCGGTGCGTCCTCGCTGCCTTCAGTGCTCTCCTCGCCGGCTTCGGTGTCCTCGCCCTCGCTGGCTTCGGCCTCTTCGCCCGTAGCTGCAGCAGCGGCTTCCTCGTTTCCGGAACCCGAGCCGCGGCGGCGGCGACGGCGACGGCGGCGACGACCGCCTTCACGCGGCTCGTCCTGGGTCTCTTCCGGATCGGGCATGTCAGACGTGTCGATTTCCTCGATGGATTCGACGGAAAGCGGTGCCACGGCGACCTGTTCACCCGGTTCGCGGCTCTCCAGGGCCTCGATGGTGAAGTCCGGCGCAATCAGCTGATCATTCGCGGAGACCGCGATATGCATCGAGAAGCGTTCCTCGATCGACAGCAGATGATCTCGCTTGTCGTTCAGCAGGTAGAGCGCGATCGCGGTCGGAACGCTGATACGGATGCGTTTGGTGCGTCCGCGCATGCCTTCCTTCTCGAGGCCACGCAGGGCGACCAGCGCGCTCGATTCAACCGAGCGGATATGGCCCGTTCCCTGACAGGACGGACAGGTCGTGGTGGAGCCTTCGATAATGCTCGCGCGGCGGCGCTGACGGGACAATTCCATCAGTCCGAATTGCGAGATCCGGCCCATCTGGAGGCGGGCCCGGTCGCGCTTGAGCACTTCCTTCATTCGCTTCTCGACGGCCCGATTGTTCTTGGACTCGTCCATGTCGATGAAGTCGATGACCACGAGACCGGCCAGATCGCGCAGGCGCATCTGGCGGGCCGCTTCGGTCGCGGCTTCCAGATTCGTCTTCAGCGCGGTCGCTTCGATATTGCGTTCGCGGGTCGAGCGGCCGGAGTTCACGTCGATGGAGACGAGGGCCTCGGTCGGGTTGATGACCAGATAGCCGCCCGACTTGAGCGGAGCGACCGGCGAATAGATCGCCTCCAGCTGGCTCTCGACCTGGTAGCGCAGGAAGAGGGGAGCCTGGTCCTTGAAATGCTGAACCTTCTTGGCATGGCTCGGCATCAGGAGGCGCATGAAGGCCTTGGCTTCCTTGTAGGCGGCTTCGCCTTCCACCAGGACTTCATCGATCTCCTTGTCATAGAGGTCGCGAATGGCGCGTTTGACGAGATTGCCTTCCTCGTAGATCAGGGCCGGGGCCACTGATTTGAGGGTCATCTCGCGGATATTCTCCCAGAGACGCATCAGGTAGTCGGCGTCGCGGCGAATCTCGGTCTTGGTCCGCTTGGCACCTGCGGTGCGGATGATCAGGCCAACGCCTTTCGGCAGTTCCAGATCATTGACGACCGTCTTGAGGCGCTTGCGGTCCGAGACGTTCGAGATCTTGCGCGAGATGCCGCCGCCACGCGGCGTGTTCGGCATCAGGACGCAGTAGCGGCCTGCAAGCGAGAGATAGGTGGTCAGGGCTGCGCCCTTGTTGCCGCGTTCTTCCTTGGCAACCTGGACCAGGAGAACCTGGCGGCGCTTGATGACTTCCTGGATCTTGTAGCGGCGATAGAGCTGACGACGCATGCGCGATGCCTTGGCATCGTCGATCTCGTCCTCGTCATCACCGCCACCGATCGTTTCGGCGGTTTCTTCGTCGGCGGCGTCATCACCGGAATCGTCAGAGGCCTCAGCGGCGTCTTCATCACCGGACTCAGAGGCTTCCGTCTCGACGTCGGTCGATTCTTCGTCGGAAGCGGTTTCGGCTTTCGCGCCAGCAGCCGCTTCTTCAGCCTCTTCCTCAGCCGCGTCCTCGGCCGCAGCGCTCTCTTCCTCTTCGGCGAGCGCCTGACGGTCCTCGAACGGGATCTGGTAGTAGTCGGGGTGGATCTCGTTGAAGGCCAGGAAGCCGTGGCGATTGCCGCCATACTCCACGAAAGCCGCCTGCAAAGAGGGCTCTACGCGTGTGACCTTGGCCAGATAGATGTTGCCGCGAATGGGTTTGCGAGCCGCGGCCTCGAAGTCAAAATCCTCAACTTTCGATCCGTCGGTAACTACGACGCGGGTCTCCTCGGGATGCCCTGCGTCGATCAGCATTTTTTTCGACATGTAGTGTTTCTCCTGCGCGCGCTGACGGTCGCGGAAGCCCCTGGGGGTCCTGCGCAAAATTCCGTCGCGGCGGGAATGGTGGGCGCGAGCTCAAGCCGGTAGCTGGCATGGCAGTCATGAGGCGTGCCTCGCGCATGATATTCTTCCGTTTGCACCGCGCGGCCGACTTCTGAGACGGGGGCGGGTGCGGTGGTCGGGGCCATGATCCGCGAATGACGGGCATGGCAGGGATCAGCGTTTCGGCGCAACCCCTTGAAGGGAGGGCCTCTTCGCGCTCCGCAAGCGGGCGAATCCGTTTCGCCTGATACTGCGCTCGGCAGAGCAGGGCGAACATGCCCCATTCGCTTCGGGAAGAAAAGCCTTTCCAGCCGTAGCGCCTGAAAACCTTCAAAAAACCGTATTCCATCAACGAAACGTCAAGTTCCGCTGTCTAATGTGCCACAAAAGCCGTAGACAAAAACACGGCGCATGCGATGGTGAAGACATGCAGTTCAAGGGGATTTCAGCGCTGATTCTGGGCGTCTGGCTGGCGATTTCGCCAGCAATGGCCGACCAGGAAGTCCGCAATGTCCGTTTCGGTGTAGACGGCGAGCGTACGCGCGTGGTCATCGAGACCTCCGAACCGGCCGATTTTCGTGCTTTCACGCTGGATGGCCTGTCCGACCGCCTGGTCGTCGACCTGCCGGAGACGGGCTGGGCCGTCAGCGGCCTGGAAACCGGTGAGGGTGTCGGTCATGGCCTGGTCGATGAATTCCGCTTCTTCTCCAGTTCTTCCAACCAGTCGCGCGTGGTGTTCGAGCTTGAACATCCGGCCGTGATCACCGCGCAGTTTGCGCTGGCTCCGGCACAGACCGGCGGCAATCACCGCCTGGTCATCGACATGCAGCGCGCTGCTGAGGACCAGTTCCGGTCCGCGTCGGGCTTCGAGCCGGCCGGGTCCAGCCTCGATTCGCTGATCGCCGAACGTGTCGACGCCGTCTACACGCCGCCGCAACGCGCCCGCCGCGTCATCGTGATCGACGCCGGTCATGGCGGCCGTGATCCCGGTGCCGTGGCCCGTTCCGGTGTTCGCGAGAAAGATATTACGCTGGCCGCCGCCCGCGAGCTGCGTCGCCAGCTCGAGGCCACCGGCCGTTATGACGTGTTCATGACCCGCGAGGGTGACACCTATCCCGAATGGGAAGACCGGGTCGGCGTCATGCGCGACGTACAGGCAGACCTTTTCCTGTCCCTGCATGCCGACGCTGCCAGCAATTCCGGCGCCCGAGGTGCAGCGGTCTACACGCTGAATGACCGCGCCGAGAACCGCGCCCGTGCCCGCGCCCGCCGCGATGCCAATCATTCGCGCCAGGCCGAGGTCAACAATATCCTGGTCGAGCTGGAACTGCGCGAGAAGCGCAATCAGTCCACGATCTTTGCTGATGTCCTGCTGGAGCATCTCGAACAGTCCGGCCGTCTGCTGACCAATCCGCACCGCGAGGAGAATTTCTTCGTGCTGCTGGACAGCCGCGTGCCGACCGTACTGATCGAAATGGGCTTCCTGACCAACAGTACGGACGAGGCAAATCTGACCTCGCCGGCCTTCCGCCGGCGCCAGATGGGCTCCATCGTTTCCGCGATCGACTATTATTTCCTCGGCCGCGGCGACGCCTCTGAAGAGCGCGAACGTACAGCGGCACTGATTCCGGCGCGCTGAAACGCTTCCAACAATGCCTCAGGGCGGCCATAATGATGCCGTGCTAGGGGAATAGGGCTGCCGGCGACGGTCGGTCGATTTGAGGGCGTGATGAAGATTTTTACCTTGCGTAACGTTGTGCGTACGGCGCTCATCGGTGGAGCGGTGGCCCTAGGCCTCGCCCTGGTCGGCTTTATCGCCGTGGCCGTCTACGTCGTTCGCGTGACCGATGATCTGCCCGACTACCAGCAGCTTGCCGAGTACGAGCCGCCGATCATGAGCCGCGTGCATGCTGGTGACGGCCTGCTGATCGCGGAATATGCCCGCGAACACCGCGTCTTCGTGCCGATCGACAATATTCCCCAGGAAGTCGTGCACGCTTTCATCTCGGCCGAGGACAAGAGTTTCTATGACCATGGCGGTCTGGACCTGCGCGGCATCCTGCGCGCGGCCATTTCCAATATCGGCAATATCATGGGCGGACGCCGCCTGGAGGGTGCGTCCACGATCACCCAGCAGGTCGCCAAGAATTTCCTGCTCTCCAGCGAGCAGCGGATCGAGCGCAAGGTGCGCGAAATCGTGCTGTCCCGCCGGATCGAGCGCGCCTTCACGAAGGACCAGATCCTCGAGCTTTATCTCAACGAGATCTATCTGGGTAACCGCTCCTACGGCATCGCCGCAGCGGCGCTGAACTATTTCGGCAAGTCGCTGGACGAGCTGGACCTGCACGAAATCGCTTATCTGGCTGCCCTGCCGAAAGGCCCGGCGAACTATCATCCGGAACGCCGCCGAGAGGCCGCGATCGAGCGGCGCAATTGGGTGATCGGCCGGATGCGCGAGAACGGCTATGTGACCGCGGAAGCCGCAGCTGAGGCCCAGGCCCAGCCGCTGCAGGTTGTCGATCGCCTGTCCGGCGCGACCTACACCGCGGCCGAATATTTCGTCGAGAATGTCCGCCGGGAAGTCTTCTCCATCTATGGCGAAGACGAGCTTTACGATGGCGGCCTGTCCATCCGGACGACGCTGGATACCACCATGCAGCTGGCCGCGCGCCGTGCCCTGCGTGATGGTCTGGAAACCTATGACCGCCGGCATGGCTATCGCGGCGCCCTGGCCACGATCGAGCTGGGCGAAGGCTGGACCGAGCGTCTCGCCGAGGCCGAGATTCCGCGCGATCTGGACGAGGGTTGGCTGCCTGCCGTGGTCCTGTCGGTCAGCGATACGGCTGCCACGATCGGGCTTCTGAGCGGCGAAGAGGGCACGATCCCCTTCAGCGAACTGGAATGGGCCCGCGAAAACCTGCCCGATGGCGAGATCGGTGACGAGATCAGCTCGGCCACCGAAGTCCTGTCAGAAGGCGATGTCATCCTGGCAGAAGTGCGGACCGATGAAGGCGGCAATCCTGTCGACGGCGAATATGGCTTGCGCCAGGTGCCGGCGATCAATGGCGGCATTATGGCGATGGACCCGCATACCGGCCGTGTCCTGGCGATGGTGGGCGGCTACAGCTTCCAGCACAGCCAGTTCAACCGCGCGACCCAGGCCCGCCGCCAGCCGGGCTCCGCATTCAAGCCTTTCGCCTATGCAGCCGCCCTGGACAATGACTACACGCCGGCCAGCCTGATCCTCGACGCGCCCTTCGTGGCCTCGGGCGGTGCTGACGAGCGCTTCTACATGCCGCAGAACTATTCCGAGCGTTATTACGGCATGTCGACGCTTCGGCTCGGCCTCGAGTTGTCACGTAACGTCATGACCGTGCGCCTGGCCCAGGAAATGGGCATGCGGCCGATCTCGGATTACGGCGTGCGGTTCGGCATCTATGACGATCTCGACCCGGTCCTGGCGATGTCTCTGGGCGCCGGTGAAACCACGCTCTACCGCCTGATCGGGGCCTATGCGGCCCTGGTGAATGGTGGCCGCCGTGTCGAGCCGACCATTATCGACCGTGTGCAGGACCGCACGGGTGCGACGATCTACGCGCACCAGCAGCGGGAATGCGAGACCTGCGATGTCGAGGAATGGTCCGACGAATTGCTGGAACCCCTGTTCGAGGATCTGCGCCAGGAAGTCGTCGATCCGGTCACGGCCTACCAGGTGGTGCACATGCTGGAAGGTGCGGTGCAGCGCGGTACCGGTACGGCGCTGCGTTCGCTGGGCCGTCCGCTGGGCGGCAAGACCGGCACGACCAATGATTTCCGCGATGCCTGGTTTGTCGGTTTCGGCCCTGACCTGGTGGTCGGCGTCTATGTCGGCTTCGACACGCCCTACCAATTGGGCCGCGGCGAGGCCGGTGGCCGCGTGGCGGCCCCGATCGTGCGGGATTTCATGGCCAGCGCCCTGGACAACTACGCCGTGGCGCCATTCCGCGTGCCCGAGGGCGTGCGCCTGGTCCCGATCGACCGCAATACGGGTGAGCCGGGCATTCTCGGTCAGCCGCTGGTGATCCTGGAGGCGTTCCGCCCGGGTACCGAACCGTCTCGCCAGTCGCCGGAAGAGGAAAGCGGTCTCAGCTTTGCCCGGGCCTCGGTCAGCGATGATCCCTTCTTCACGGATCTGCCGCTCGATGAAGAGGAAGAAGAGGACGAGGACGAAGACCTCGGTGGTCTCTACTAGGGGGCGGTCTCTACCGGGATCGCCTGACGGCCGTTAGGGGCCGGGATCTGCAGGCTGCGGCTTGTTCGAATCCGGTCCTCGTTCTATCTCCTTATTTCCATCTGGTTTTTCCTGAAAAGGCCGTGCCATGCGCGCTGACATCCAGACCCTGTCCGACGAAATCCAGCAGGCAGTCGGCCTGCTGAGGAGGCGTCTTTGACTGGGATACAGCCCAGAAACGCCTAGACGAACTCAACGCCATGTCCGAGGCCCCGGACTTCTGGAATGATGCCCAGAAGGCCCAGAGCCTCATGCGCGAGCGCAATCGCATCGACGGTGCGATGACCACGATACGCGAGGCCGAGACCGAATTGTCGGATACGGTCGAACTGGTCGAGCTGGCGGAGATGGAATCCGACGAGGACATGATCGAGGAAGCGGTCAAAGGCCTGCGCAAGCTCGCTGACCGCATGTCGCGGGCTCAACTGGAAGCGCTGCTGTCCGGCGAGGCCGACGGCAATGACGCTTTCCTGGAAATCCATTCCGGCGCCGGCGGCACGGAGAGCCAGGACTGGGCCGCCATGCTGGCGCGCATGTACAGTCGCTGGGCCAATGATCACGGCTACAAGGTTGAGATCATGGAGGAACAGTCAGGCGAAGAAGCCGGCCTGAAATCCACCACGTTGCTGATCAAGGGCGAGAACGCCTATGGCTGGCTGAAGACCGAAAGCGGCGTGCACCGTCTTGTTCGGATCTCGCCCTTCGACTCCAGCGCCCGTCGCCATACGAGTTTCTCTTCGGTGGGTGTGTTCCCGCAGATCGATGATGCCATTGACGTCGAGATCGATGAGTCGAAAGTGCGCACGGATACATACCGGGCGTCCGGGGCCGGTGGTCAGCACGTCAACAAGACAGATTCCGCTGTCCGACTGACCTATGACATGCCCGGCGAGGACAAGCCGATTGTCGTGCAATGTCAAAATGATCGTTCCCAGCACAAGAACCGGGCCCAGGCCTGGGACATGTTGCGTGCGCGTGTCTACGAGATCGAGCTGCAGCGCCGCGAGGCGGCGGCGCAGGCTGAGGCCGACAGCAAGACCGAGATCGGCTGGGGTCACCAGATCCGCTCCTACGTCCTGCAGCCCTATCAGATGGTCAAGGATCTGCGGACGAATGTCGAAACCTCCAATACCAGCGGAGTGCTCGACGGGGATCTCGATGAATTCATGGCGGCCGCGCTTGCCGCGCGTGTCGGCGGTGAAGAGGCCGAGGACGCCTAGCTGCCGCCCGGCGCTTGTCCAAGCAGACTAGCGATGGCCTCGACATAGGCCTTGAACGCCTTGCGGCCCGTCTCGGTAATGCGCACGCGTGTCAGCGGTTTGCGGTCGAGGAAACTCTTCTCGATGCTGACATAACCTGCATCTTCCAGCTTGCGCAGATGGACGGACAGATTGCCCTGCGTGGCCTCCAGCACGGATTTGAGTTCCGTGAAATCCGCGACTTCCGCATTGGCCAGATAGGTCATCACCCCCAGGCGCAGCCGCCCGTGGATGATGTCATCAATCTTGCCGATACCGCTGGAGGTCATGGAAAACTAGGCGTCTGCCTGGCGTGCCAGCCGCATCATGACCCAGCCCGGGAGGCTGAGCAGGCTGAACAGCGAGATGGAGGCGACCAGAATATAGGTCGAGGAATGCGTGGTCAGGCCGAGCGCGACGGCCGATGTGAACCAGCCGGCTGCGACGAGGCCCAGCCAGGCACGCTTGCGCAGGCGGAAAAAGACAAACCAGGCCGCGCCCTGCAGGGCGAAGACGAGAGGGGTGTAGAAATACCAGATCTCGCCGCTGCCCGAGCGAATGGTCGCTGCGAGAAAGACGAGGACAATGCTGAGATTGGCCAGACCTGCAGCCTGGAAAGTGGCCTCGTTGGCACGGCTGGTCGCCGTGCGAGCCTTTGCGCTGCGATTACGCCAGATCACGAAACCCAGAACGGTGAAGAAGACGAGATTGCACAGGGCGATGAAGCCGGCATAGGTCACGCCCGCAAGCGGCACCGCTCCGATATCGGCGAGCCATTGCACCAGCGTCTGGAAACCGTAGATCAGCCCGGCCAGGAAGAGTGCCAGCCCCATCTGGTGATTGTGCCGGTCCGGCGATTCCGCGAGTGCTCGCATGAAGGCGAGATCTTCCCGCGCGTTCTCGATTTCATCTGTCATGGTAAGCCTTTCCATGAGGGCGGGAGGCGCCTGTCCGGGCGCCTCCCTAGGGTATGACCTGATTCAGGCCGAGGGCGAGGCCTCGGGCGTCTCAGATCTGCGGGGGATCTGGGTGTCCGCCTTGGGGTGGCGACGGCCATTGAGCCATCCGCCCAGCCAGCTGCGCCGCACGAGGAGATGATAGCTGGCGAGCAGGATGCCGATCGTCACCACATTGATCAGGGCGAATTTCAGCACGCCATTGATCGCGATGTCCGACACGGCGACCTGCAGGGCCATCACGATCGGCAGGTGCAGGAGATAGATCCAGTAGGACGCATCGGCCGTGTAGCGGATGGCCTTGTTGGGGCGGGACAGGAGGCTGAGGGCCAGACCGGTCAGGCCGATCGTCCAGGCCCATCCACCCATGGCGTAGGCGAAGGCGTAGACCATCTTGTCCTGGCCGGCTTCCAGCGGCATGAAGGCCGGGCTCAGGCCCGCGATATTGAGGCACAGCGCCGTTGCGCCGACTGCGAGCAGGAGATTGATCGGCCAGAGACGCTTCCAGCTCTCCAATACGCCGATCTGGCGATGGACCAGCCAGCCGGCCCCGAAGGCGACACCGTAACCCACCAGGGCGGCATTGTTCGGGATCCAGCCGAAATCGGGGGTCGGAATGCCGAACCAGTGCATCCAGGCCGGGTCATTAAGGAAAACGAGCGCCAGCGGTGTCGCCAGGACGGCGATAGCCAGCGGGGTGTGGAAGACCGGAGCCAGAATGCGGTCGACGATCCGGCGCAACGCCTCGGAACGGTCCAGCAGGGCAATAGGAGCCCGCAGGATCAGCATGCCCGCATAGAAGACCAGCAGAAGGTAGAGGAACCACAGATGGGTCAGCGGAAGATTTCCGATATCGAACGGCGGCGAAGGGGGAGCGTCTTCAGGCACGACGTAGTTATTGGCCTTCAGATAGCCCCAGATCACCACGGCCGTGATCGAGGCGAAGACCGGGAACCAGAAAGCCGCGAAGGGTAGGGCAATCCGCTTGATCCGGTCAGTCACGAAACTGGCGAGGCCGCGTCGCTTGAAGGCCAGCCGGGCGAAAAAACCTGCAATGAAGAAGAACAGGACCATGCGGAAGACATGGGGGATGTAGAAGGCAAGGCTGAAACCCTCTGCAGCGGAAACATCCTGCGTGATCCAGATCGGGAAGCCGGACACGAAGGACATCGCGGTGTGCAAGGCAACACCCAGCAGCAGGGCAAAGGCGCGGACCGCATCGAGGGCATGCAGGCGTTCGCCGTGATTGATGGTGGACATGGGGTTTCTCCAGAACGAATTGATCATCATCTACCACAGACAAGTTTAAAAAACAAACCTGTCTACAGCGAAGCGAAATTCGCAATGATTACGGGGATACCGGGAACGGCGAACCGAGCGAGCGCGGAGACGGCGCACAAAAAAACCGGCATCGCATGTGCGATACCGGTTCCTTTGATTCGATGTGTTGGGCGCTAGGCGGTCGACTTGTTCGCGGCCATCGGAGGCTCGAGCGAAGAGACGGCAGAAGCCTTTCCGGTCGCCGGCGGCTTGCTGTCCGACTTGGACGGAGCGCTGGACGGCGACGATGCTTTTTCGTTGAGCGGGTCGGATGCGTGACGGCAATGACCGTCGAAGAAAGCACCGCTCTCAACGGACAGTGCAGCGTGTACGATGTCACCTTCGATACGTGCCGTGGAGGCGAGCTGGACCTGGCGCGCGCGGACAGAGCCCGTGACGCGGCCGCGGATCACGACGGTTTCGGCATTCACTTCACCGTTCACGGACGCTTCTTCACCGATGATCAGGGATCCGGCGCGGATATCGCCCTCGACGGAACCGTCAAGCTGGACTTCACCTTCAGAAACGATGGAACCACTCAGGACGAGGTCGCCGGAGAGGATGGAGGGAGCTTTCGATTTCATGGCGGACCTTTTCGGATTTGCGCTGGATTGTGCCGCTGTGTCGGGCATCGACAGGTCTTTGTTACCCTTATTGAACATATTGGCCGGCTCTCAATAAACGTTCCGGATCCAGTGCGGATCCGTCATACCAGATTTCATAGTGCAAGTGCGTGGCCGTGCTGCGTCCCGTGGAGCCCATCCCCCCGATGGTCTGTCCGCGTTCGACCCGGTCGCCGCTCCTTACTGCGATTTCGTGCAGATGACCGTAGCGGGTCCGGAAGCCGAAACCGTGGTCAATCTCCACATAACGACCATAGCCGCCACGCCAGCCCGCGTAAATCACCTCGCCCGGCGCAGTCGCCACAATAGGCGCACGGCGATAGGCGGCGAAATCCAAACCACGGTGGAAAGTCGGGCGGCCCGTGAATGGGTCCATCCGATTTCCGAAGGGCGAAGTCTGGCGATAATCGACCCCGACCGGCGTCCCGAAGGGCGCGGAATCGATGAGGCCCTGGAGCTCCTCAACCTCGAGCATGCGTGCTGCGATCCGGTTGATGCGATCGGAGAAATTGTCGTCGATGTCAAAGGCGCCGCTGAAGGACGGATTCTCCGATATCGGAATGAAGGGACCGCCGGTTTCCTCGGTCTCGCGATTGTCGGCGAGCACGTCCTCGATGTTCAGCCCGGTCAGGCGAAGAACTGCCCGCAGGTTCTCAAGGCGGGCCTCGGTCGCGTCTTCAGCGCGGGCGAGCACGGCATCCTGTTCGCTGAGCAGGTAGTTGATCTGGTCTTCCGGGGCATCGGAGACAGCGGCCACGGCCACCAGCGGGTCCCGGGATTCCCGCGGCATCGGGTCGGCCGGAGTTGCAGCCATCAGCACGCGACCGTCATCAAGCGCCGGCGACGGGGTCATCTCCTGGCCGTTGAGCTGTTCGGCAAACTCCACCAGCTGGCGCAGCGTCTCGTGACGGGCCTGGAACTGGTAGGCGGTGCGGTCGAATTCTTCCATACGGGCATCCAGGAAGGACAGGGCCGTCGCTTCATTGGCGCGGGCTTCTGCCACCATCTGGCTTGCCTGATACTGGGTTTCCTGGATCTCCTCGTCCTTGGCGGCGAGGGCACGGCCATGGAAGGCCACGGACACAGTCGTGAAACACAGCCATCCGGCCAGCACGGCTGCCGTCAGGAGGCCACTGATCTGGAGCGAGGTGGAAATCGCGAAATAGCGAACCTGCCCCTCACTGCGATGATAGATCTGGCGGTCCGGGAACCAACGCTCAGCCGTTCCCCAAATCGCCTCTTTCAACGTTGCGAACATTCCATACGCCGATCAGATACAAGTGCCCCAAAAACCCCGGAGAGCATGTGACACAAAAGAGTCCAGTTTTTCAACACGTGTCATGCAAGTGAGGGGCCTGATTCTGCCAACGGTTCGTAAAAATCCGCAGGAAACTGCGCCAATTGACGTGCTTCGGCGTTAAAAGGGGGTTTAAGACCGCCTTTGAAATAGGTTTTCACGAGATCCTGGTAGCGTGTCTGGGGATCGGTGTTTTCGTTGTGGCACAGATGGCGGAACCAGCGTGCACCGGCCCCGACATGTCCGATCTCCTCATTGTAGATCACGCGCAGGACATCGGCGCTCTCCGTGTCACCTGCGCTCACCAGACGCTCGATCATCGTCGGGGTCACGTCCAGGCCGCGCGCCTCGAGGACGAGCGGGGCCACCGCGAGCCGGGCAGCGAGATCATGCTGCGTCGCCATTGCGGCATCCCACAACCCGTTATGGGCCGGGTAATCGCCATAGCTGGCCTCGAGCTGGTTGAGACGATCGTCCACCATCACGAAATGGCGGGCCTCGTCGTCTCCCACGCGGATCCAGTCATCGACGAACGCCTGTCGCTCATCATCCGAGATGCGCGGATCTGCGGCGAAGCGAGCTACGAGATCGAAGGCCAAATCGATGGCGTTGAGCTCGATATGGGCGACCGCATGCAACAAGGCGACACGGCCGGACGGGCTGTTCAGGCGCCTGCGCGGGACTTTTGCCGGCGCAACCAGTTCGGGCCGAGCGGGGCGCGACGGCGCCGGAATCTCCGCTGTTTCCGGCATGGTGTCCGGCAGGCTGGCATCGCCCGCCTTCCAGATCGCAGCGACTTCGCGGCCTCGCGCAGCCTTGTCCCGCGGCGTCCTCGTCGCCAGGACGGACACCGCCAGTGCGCCGATCGAGGCCGCCATGATCAGCCGGCTGCCAGTTCTTGCGTGGCGTTCAGGACCGCGTCGACATGGCCTTTGACCCGAACCTTGCGCCACAACTGGGCCAGGCGACCGTCCGGACCGATCAGGAAGGTCGAACGTTCGATTCCCATGTATTCGCGGCCGTAGTTTTTCTTCAGCACCCAGGATCCGTAGGCCTCGATGACCGCGCCTTCGGGGTCCGACCCCAAAATCACCTTCAATTCATGTTTTTGCTTGAATTTATCGTGCTTTGCGACGCTATCTTTCGAGACGCCGATGACAATTGCATTTGCTTTCTCGAATTCGGGCAGGGCATGAGTGAAGTCGATGGCCTCGGTGGTGCAGCCGGGCGTGTCATCCTTGGGATAGAAGTAGAGAATGACCGACTTGCCCTTCAGCGATGCCAGGTCGATCTCGCCACCGCCATCGGTGGCCAGGCTGAATTCGGGTGCAATGTCACCGGGTTTGAGTTCGCTCATCCTGACGGGTTCTCCCTGCATGCGTGACCGGAACGGTTTAGGCGCTAAATTGCGCGTTCGACGGGCTTCGTCCAGCCCGTCCGGTGTTGAAAGGCCGCATTAATGCTCCGCAAGTCGGTCAAATGGGGCGTGATTTACGTTCTGGAGGGGATTGCTCTCCTGCTGGCGCTGGCGATCTTCGGCGCTGGAGCGTTGTTGTGGCGCCTGTCCACCGGACCGATGGAACTCGATTTCCTGCGTACGGACGCGCAGACCATGCTGGCCCAGGCCTTTGACGGGGATCTGGTGGCTCTCGGTGCCCTGGAAGCCCGTTTCGATCCGAACGACCGCACGATCGTGCTCCAGGCCCGCGATGTCAGCGTCGCCGAACAGACCGGCGAGATCGTGGCCCGCGCCCCGATGATCGAGGCCGGGATCGCGATCGATGCGCTCCTTCTGGGCCGGATCGAACCGGTCAATGTGACGATCGTGGGCGGATCCGTATCCGTTGTACGCCGGGCCGATGGCGCCGTGGGGGCAGGTCTGGGCGATGTCGATCGTGTCATGGCCGCTGCAACGCCGCCGCAGTCGGGCGGTGATGACAGTGCATCATTGTTCCAGCTGCTGCAGGATCCCGCCGGTATCAATGGACCGCTGGGCCGGCTGAACCGGTTGAGTATTTCCGACGCCGCCGTCCGCGTGGTCGACGAGATTTCGGGCATCGCCTGGCTGGTCGATGATGCCGGTGTTGTCCTGGACCGCAATGAGGACCGGATCCGGGCGGCCCTGAACGGACGTCTGGCGACCGTGTCCGGTTTCGCGCCCGTGGATATCCGTATCGAGGCCGGTGCAGCGCTGAATTCGCTGCTGCTGGATGCGCGGATCGAGAATTTGTCACCGACCGCTATCGCGCCAGCTTCCGGGCCGATGTCGATGCTGAGCGCGCTTGATGCGCCGCTCTCGCTCGATATTGCCGTCAACGCTTTCCGGGAAACGGGAATCCGTACCGCCTCGCTCGATCTGGTGATCGGGGAGGGCATGATCCACAGCGAGGGTGAGGCCCGTCAGTTCGAACGTGCGGCCGTGCGTATCGCTTTTGATCCGATCGCCGGCGAGCTGACGATCCGCGACGGCGAGGTTCGTTCTGACATTCTCGACGCCGACCTGTCCGGCCGGATCTACGAGATCGACGGCTATGTCGGCGCCCTGCCGACGCGCTGGAAATACCGGCTCGACATGGGTGAGGGCGAGCTGGATCTGGGCGGGGTTTTCGACCGCCCGCCGGTCTGGGACGCGATGATCACCGAGGGCAGTGTTGATCTTGTAACGCGTCAGATCGTTTTCGAACGCCTCGATCTCGACGTGGCGGAACTTGATATCCGCCTTCTGGGCGAAGTCTCCCTCAGCGAGGTCGAGGAGGATGTCTGGCTGCCAAATATCCGCCTGTCCGGACCGGTCGAGGGCGATATCCGGCCGGAAACCGTGCTGGCCTACTGGCCGCTGGAACTGGCCGACAGCGCCCGCGACTGGGTTTCCCACGGCATCGTGTCCGGGCGGTTCTACAATGCGCGTCTCGACATGGACATCCGGGCCGAGGCTATCCACGCGGAGATGCTGCCCGACGACCAGCTGACGCTTAGCTTCGATTTCGAGAACGCGGTCGTGCGGTATATCTCGACGATGAGCCCGATCGAGGATGGCGTTGGCAATGCGGTCCTGCGCGGCAATGCCTTCGCGGTCGACATGGAAAGCGGCCGGATCGGCGATATCCAGATCCTCGAAGGTTTTGTCGATATCCCCCGCCTCAATCCCAAGGGTGCGATGGCGCGTTATGGCGGACGGGCCTACGGGCAGGGCTCCGACATATTGGCTCTCATCGACGAGCCGCCGCTGGAATTAGCGACCGGCTACGGCGTTGATCCGCAGGCTATCGGCGGCGAGGGCGAAGTCACGTTCGAGATATCGCGGGCGATGCTGACCGATGTCGACCCGTCCGATATTCCCTTCCGCTTCGAGGGCGATTTCATCAATGCCGCGGCTACGATACCTGGTGTCGGTGTCGAGGTGACCGATGGCGCGATCAATCTCGTCGCCGAGCAGGACGGGCTGGAAGCCACCGGAACGGCCATGCTGCTCGGTTCGCCCATCGAAGTGACCTGGCGGGAGGATTTCACCCTGCCGGAAGGCGAGGCCTCGACCTCCTTCCAGGTGGAAGCGTCGCTGGGCCCGCGAGCGCTCGACGAGTTCGGCATTCCGGCACGCAATTACCTCGACGGCGAAGTGCAGATTTCCGCCAGCGCTGTGTCCAACGGGCTCGATATCCGGACGATCGATCTCGACATCGACCTGACCGACGCGCAGCTGGAAGCGCCTGGCGGTGTCTGGATCAAACCCGCCGGTGTGACGGGATCAGCTGGTTTCACGCTCAGCAGCGATGAGGACGGCGATTTCCTGTTCGAGGAAGTCGTCGCCCAGTCGGAGGGCCTCGAACTCGCGGCCAGCGGTGAGCTGAGCCGGGAAGGCCGTCTGATCGACCTCAATCTGGACCAGCTTCACATCGAGGGCTTTGTCGACCTGCAGGGCCGTCTTGCCGCGCCGACCGAGCCGGACCGTCCGTTTACCGCCCGGCTGAGCGGTGAATATCTCGACGCGACCGAATTGCCGCCCTGGCAGCAATTGCTGGCGAGCGGCGAGGATGAAGGGGTTCCCCTGTCCATGACACTCGATCTCGGCCGCCTGATCATGGCCGAGGATGCCGTCTACGAGGATTTCAGCATTGTCTGGAGAGGCGAAAGCGAGGGTGTGCGAGCCTTCTCGATGTCCGGCCGGTCCGAGGATGGTCCCTTCTACGCCAGCTTCGGAGCGCCCGAGGCCGGAAGTGTCCGCGAATTCCGCATGTCGGCCCCGTCCATCGGTCGTCTCGCTGCCCTGATCGGCCAGTCGGGCCGTGCCGTGGGTGGTCAGCTTTCCGTACTGGGTGAAGCACCGCCGCTGGGCGTGGACGGTCCGCTGACGGCGCGGGTCGAGGTCCGCGACATCACCTTGGTCCGCGTACCCATCCTCGCCCGCCTCCTGGCTGCGGGATCGTTTGAAGGTCTGTCCGCGCTCTTGAATGGCGAGGGCATCAGTTTCGACCGTATCGATGCCGATATCATGTTCGAGGATGATCTCCTGACCATCGGCGAGGCCCGTGCTGCCGGATCCTCTCTGGGCGTCACGGCGGCCGGAACAATCGACTTCAACGCCGAGATCGCCGGTATCGACGGCAATCTCGCGCCGGGGTATGCGGTGAATTCCCTGTTCGGCGGTGTGCCGCTGATCGGTGACCTCCTGGTCTCGCGGCCCGGTGAGGGCGTGATCGGGATCACCTATTCGGTCTCGGGTCCGTTCGAGGGCCTGACAGTCTTCGCCAATCCGCTCTCGGCGCTTGCTCCGGGCGTGCTGCGGAGGATTTTCGAGGGTACGGCAGCAGAGCGCATGGCACGCGAGCGCGCGGAAGCGCTGGCGGCCGAGGCCGAGAACGCCGCGGCGGGCGACCCGGAAACACCGGCTGTCGACGACAGCGGCAATCAAGGCGGCGAGGGCAGCGCTCCGGATGCTGCAGCGGACACGGACTCTGAAACCGGTGACGTCGAGCCGGTGGAAGACACACCTGAAGCCCCTGCAGACACCCCGTCAGACAGTGATGAAGACAGCCGCTGAGTACCGGCCGGGTCAGACCGGTTTGGCCAGGGCGTGTTTCTTCTTGCCGATCGACAGCTTGATCGCGCCATCAACGAGATGTTCCTCGCCAGCCATGACCTGCGGGCTGGCCAGTGTCTCGCCATTCACCTTGGCGGCGCCCGCCTTGATGTGACGCTTCATCTCGCCGTTCGAGGCCGCCAGTCCCGACTGCACGAAGAGTGAGACCAGGCTCACCTCGCCGCCGGACAGGCCTTCGAATTCCACCGTCGGCAGGGCATCGCCCGTACCGCCCTTGGCAAAGGTCTCACGCGCCGTGGCCTCGGCCTCGCGGGCGGCGTCAGCGCCGTGCAGCAGCGCCGTGGCCTCATTGGCGAGACGGACCTTGGCGTCATTGATCTGCGCGCCCTCAAGGGTTTCCAGCTGCGCGATCTCGTCAACCGGCAGATCGGTGAACAGACGCAGGAAACGGCCCACGTCCGCGTCCTCTGTATTACGCCAGAACTGCCAGTACTCATACGGGCTCAGAAGATCGGCATTGAGCCAGACCGCGCCGTCGGCCGTCTTGCCCATCTTGGCACCCGATGCCGTGGTGATCAGCGGCGTGGTGAAGGCGTGCACTTCCTTCTGGTCCACGCGCCGGCACAGTTCGACACCATTGATGATATTGCCCCACTGATCGCCGCCGCCGAGCTGCAGCGTGCAGCCGTAGCGACGGTTCAGCTCGAGGAAATCCACGGCTTGCAGCAGCATGTAGTTGAATTCGAGGAAGGTCAGCGGCTGTTCGCGGTCGAGGCGCATTTTCACCGACTCGAATGTCATCATCCGGTTGATCGTGAAGTGCGGACCAAAGGTGCGCAGGAAGTCGATATAGCCGTACTGGGAGAGCCATTCGTCATTGTCGACGACAATCGCGTCGGTCGGTCCGTCACCGATCGACAGCAGTTTGCCAAAGGCCGTCAGGATCGATGCCTTGTTGGCCTCGATCTGGTCTTCCGTGAGCATGGAGCGCGACTTGTCCTTGCCGGACGGGTCGCCGATCTTCGTGGTCCCGCCGCCCATCAGCACGATCGGCTTGCAGCCGGCCTGCTGCATCCGGCGCAGCATCATGATCTGCACGAGGGAGCCGACATGCAGGCTCGATGCGGTCGCGTCAAAGCCGATATAGCCCACGACTCCACCCGTCTCGGCGGCAGCGTCGAGATTGGCAAGGTCGGTGGACTGGAAGTGGTAACCGCGTTCTGTCAGTACGCGCACCAGATCGGACTTGTATTCGCTCATGAATTCTCTCCTGATAGAGCGCTTCTAGGTCGCAATTCGGCCGAGGAAAAGAGGCTAGGTCATGAAACGTGTCATCGGTTTGATGAGCGGTACATCGCTGGACGGGGTGGATGCCGCGCTGATGACGACGGATGGCCGCGACGAGATCGGTGTTCTGACCGGCGGTTACAGAGCCTATTCGGATGGCGAACGGACGGTCCTGCAGGATGCGGTCGACCGCGCCCTGGCCTGGAAGTTCGACGGTCCGCGCCCGGATTTTTCCGAGGCTGAAGCCGTGCTTCTCAGGGCCCATGCCGAGCTGGTCGAGGACGTGTTGGGCGATGCCCAGCTGCTGCCCGGGGACGTCGATCTCATCGGCTTTCACGGTCAGACGGTCGTGCATGTTCCGCCGGCGAAGGGTGAGCGCGGGCAGACCCTCCAGATCGGAGACGGTCAGGCGCTGGCCGAACGGCTGGGAGTCACGGTCGTGCATGATTTCCGCTCGGCGGACATGGAGGCCGGCGGTCATGGTGCACCGCTCGCGACGCTCTATCACCAGGCCCTCGTGCATCAGTCCGGGCTGGACGGCCGAATCGCCGTGCTCAATCTGGGCGGTGTCGCCAATATCTCCTGGATCGAACCGGGTCGTGACCCGGTCGCGTTTGATACGGGGCCTGCCAATGGCCTCATTGATGCCTGGTGCGAACAGACGATCGGCAAGGCGTATGACGAGGACGGGCGTCTCGCCGCGTCGGGCGCCGTCAATGACCGCGCTCTCGCAGAGCTTCTGCAGCATGGTTTCTTCAAGCTGGCCCCGCCCAAATCGCTCGACCGGTGGGATTTCAGTCTCGACCCGGTTCAGGGGCTGGCCGCGGCGGATGGCGCCGCGACGCTGCTCGCCTTCACGGTCCGGACCGTGACCGATGCCATCACCTCGCTCGGCCGACCCGATCGTGTTCTCGTGACCGGTGGCGGGCGCAAGAACAGCTATCTCATGTCGCTGCTGGCGAACGCGCTGGACTGCCGCGTCGAGCCGGTCGAGGCAGTCGGCTGGGACGGCGATCTGATTGAGGCCGAAGCCTTTGCCTGGCTGGCCGTGCGCGCGGCGGAAGGCCTGCCGACCAGCCTGCCCAGCACGACCGGGGCGTCCGGGCCGGTTTGTGGCGGTCGGGTTGCTTCGCCCCAATGAGAAAAGCCCCGGCGATGAGGCCGGGGCTTTTTGGATCATATCGCTGACTGAAACCTACCGCTTGCCGGTGATCGTGCGTTCAGCGCGTTCCTTCTCGACGATCGGCAGGCGTTCTTCGAGATAGGTCTCGATCTTGTTCTCGAGCGGTTCGAGATGTTCGGAGAAGAGGTGGTTGGCTTCCGGCATGATGTCCCGGGTAATCTCTATTCCCTTCTGGACACGCACTTTCGACATCACCCGTTCCACATCATCGACCGGCACGATCTTGTCGGCGCCGCCATGCACGATGATGCCCGAGGCCGGGCAGGGTGCCAGGAAGGTGAAATCATACATGTTGGTCGGCGGAGCGACGGAGATGAAACCGGCGATTTCCGGGCGGCGCATCAGGAGCTGCATGCCGATCCAGGCACCGAAGGAATGCCCGGCGACCCAGCAGAAACGCGCACCGGAATTATAGCCCTGGACCCAGTCCAGGACGGTGGCCGCGTCGGACAGCTCGCCCAGGCCCTGGTCGTAACTGCCCTGGCTGCGGCCGACGCCGCGGAAATTGAAACGCAGCGTGGCGTAATCCCGCTTGCGGAAGACGTCGTACATCATCTCGCAAACCGGGTTTTCCATGTGTCCGCCGCCGAGCGGGTGCGCGTGCAAGATCAGCGCAATCGGTGCGGTCGGGTCTTCGCTCGGGCTGTAGCGCCCCTCAAGCCGGCCGGCCGGGCCGGGAATGATTACGTCGGGCATTCAGACTCGCCTTCTTGGGTCCTGGCATCATTTTTCTGCAGGCATGCGGCATTTCGTCCATTGAAACCGGCAAGCGAAGCAGCCATATACCTGACTGTAACGCTCGGGTATTGAACGACGCGCCACACGCGGAGGAGCGCTCCTCCTAGGTGTGACGCGCGTCTTAGCATGATCAGTGCGCAAGATGCGAGCGTTTAAGGAGGTAATTTCATGAAGCTTAGCACCAAGGGCCGCTACGCCGTGATGGCGATGGCCGATCTGGCGCAGGCCAGCAGTGCCGGACCGGTAACGCTCAGCGATATCGCGTCACGCCAGTCGATTTCTCTCTCCTATCTGGAACAATTGTTCGCCAAGCTGCGACGTGCCGACATCGTGTCGAGCGTGCGCGGGCCCGGCGGAGGCTACAAGCTGAGCCGCGGAATCAATGAAACGCGGATTTCAGACATCATCCTCGCCGTGGACGAACCGCTCAGCGCGACCCGCTGTTCGGAGGCCAAGGGCTGTCTGGCCGATGGCCGCCGTTGCATCACCCACGACTTGTGGGATGAGCTGGGCCGGCACATCTTCTTGTTCCTCAGTTCGATCACCCTCCAGGATGTGCTGGATCGCCGCCTGCTCGGTGCCGCCAGCGGCGCTGTGGGCCGGATCGAGCGCGATCGGGAAATTCAGGCCGCGGAATAATCCATGTCCGTCTATCTGGACCATAATGCCAGCACGACCGTGCGGCCGTCCGTGATTGCGCTGATGTCCGACGTGCTTGCCGAGAACGGCAATCCGTCCTCCGTGCATGCGCACGGGCAGGGCGCGCGTGCGCGTGTCGAGACGGCGCGTCGCCAGGTCGGCAAGGCGCTGTGTGCCCGCCCCGAAGACGTGATCTTCACCGGTTGCGGCACGGAGGCGCTGAACCTGGCGATCACGAGCGCCATTGCCGCCGGCGGTGTCGAACGCCTGCTCGTGTCCAGCATCGAGCATGAAGCGGTCGCCGAGACAGCCAAGGCCAGCGGCCTCATCGTCGAGGAAATCCCGGTCGATGCGACGGGGATCGTGAAGCTGGACGTCCTCGCCGAGGCGCTCTCGCGTCCGGGCAAGGCCCTGGTGGGGCTGATGCTGGCCAATAACGAGATCGGAACGATCCAGCCGGTCAATGAAGCTGGCGCGCTGGTGCGCGAGGCTGGCGGCTTGTTCCTGGTTGATGCGATCCAGGCCGCGGGCAAGATCCCGGTGGATTTCGCGGCGATCGGTGCGGACTACATGGCCATCTCGGCCCATAAATTCGGCGGACCGCAAGGCGTCGGTGCCTTGCTGGCTGCCTGCGATGCCCCGATGTCGCGCCATAATCATGGCGGTGGGCAGGAACAGGGCCGCCGGGCCGGAACGCTGAATGCGGCCGGTATCGCAGCTCTGGGCCTGGCCCTGGAAGAAGCCGTCGCCGAGCTCGACAGCTTTGCAGGTCTCGCCGACTGGCGCGACGAGATGCAGGCCGCGATCAAAAAGGCCGCGCCGAATGTCCAGGTATTGGGCGAGGGCGCACCCCGTTTGCCAAACACATTATCTCTCGCTGTGCCGGGCTGGCGCGGTGAAACCCAGGTCATGGCCCTGGATCTCGAGAATATTTCCATCAGCGCCGGATCGGCTTGCTCGTCGGGCAAGGCGAAGGCCTCGAAAATGGGTACGGCGCTGGATCTGCCGGACGACCGGTCCGACGGTGTCGTGCGCATCAGCCTGGGCTGGTCCTCGGACCGTGCTGATGTTGACGCATTGATCACGGCCTGGACACAGGCGTATGAGCGCGCAAGCAAGACTATGAAGGTGAGTGCCTGATGGCTGCCACGAAGGAAACCGTCGAAGACGTCCGCCAGCTCGAAGCCGACAAGTACAAGTACGGCTTCACTACGGATGTCGAGCAGGAGCTGGCGCCCAAGGGGCTCAGCGAGGAGATCGTGCGCTATATCTCCGCCGCCAAGGACGAGCCGGAATGGATGCTCGAATGGCGCCTTGAGGCGTTCAAACGCTTCCAGAAGATCGGCGAGCCCGACTGGGCCAAGGTGAAATACCCGCCAATCGACTACCAGGACATCCACTATTTCGCCGCGCCCAAGGCCGGCGCGAAATACGAGTCGATCGACGACGTGCCCGAAGAAATCCTCAAGGATTTCGAGAAGCTGGGCATTCCGCTCAAGGAGCAGGAAGTCCTGCTGGGCGTGAAGGGTTCGGAGAACAAGGTCGCCGTGGATGCCGTCTTCGACAGTGTCTCGGTGGTCACCACCTTCAAGGAAGAGCTCGCCAAGGCGGGTGTCATCTTCTGCCCGATTTCCGAGGCCCTGCGCGATTATCCGGAACTGGTGAAGAAATATCTCGGCTCGGTCGTACCGACGTCCGACAATTTCTTCGCGACGCTGAATTCCGCGGTCTTTTCCGACGGGTCCTTTGTCTATGTCCCGCCGGGCGTGCGCTGCCCGATGGAGCTCTCCACCTATTTCCGCATGAATGCGGAGGGCACAGGCCAGTTCGAGCGCACCCTGATCATCGCCGACAAGGGATCCTACGTTTCCTATCTGGAAGGCTGTACGGCGCCGATGCGCGACGAGAACCAGCTTCACGCCGCCGTCGTCGAGCTCGTCGCCCTGGAAGATGCCGAGATCAAGTATTCGACCGTCCAGAACTGGTGGCCAGGCGATGAGAACGGCAAGGGCGGTGTCTATAATTTCGTGACCAAGCGCGGAGATTGCCGCGAGAAGAACGCCAAGATCTCCTGGACCCAGGTCGAGACGGGTTCCGCGATCACATGGAAATATCCGTCCTGCATCCTGCGCGGCGAAAATACGCGCGGCGAGTTCTACTCGATCGCCGTCACGAACGGGCATCAGCAGGCCGATACCGGCACCAAGATGATCCATCTCGGCAAGGGTTCGACCAGCCGGATCATTTCCAAGGGCATTTCGGCCGGCAAGTCCGACCAGACCTATCGCGGTCTGGTCTCGGTGCATCCAAAGGCGTCCGGCGCCCGCAATTTCACCCAGTGTGACAGTCTTCTGATCGGCGATCAGTGCGGGGCTCACACGGTGCCTTACGTGGAGTGCAAGACGCCCAAGGCCGTGCTGGAACACGAAGCAACCACGACCAAACTGTCCGAGGACCAGCTCTTCTATGCCCGCCAGCGCGGGCTGGACGAGGAAGCGGCCACGGCGCTGCTGGTGAATGGTTTCGTGCGGGAAGTGCTGCAGGAACTCCCGATGGAATTCGCGGTGGAAGCCCAGAACCTGCTGAAAGTCTCGCTTGAGGGGAGTGTGGGATAATGTGGACGACGATTTCTGTACTGGCGGGGCTTGTGGCCACGCAGGATTATTCCCAACCCGATTTCACGCATGATGAGGGCCTGCCCTGGTGCGACATGATCCAGTTTTCCGGTGAGCACGAGGATTGTGCGCTGACGCTGGAAGACGGACGTGTGCTGGAATTCGACTACACCGCCAATGGCGCCGAGGATGAGTGGGGCGAGAGCGCGACCGCGCTGACCGTCACTTTCTACACGCGGGCCGGCCGTGCGCTGCAGACCATCGAGGAAACCGTCGGCCGGACCTTTGGCTATCCGGAAATCGCCGATATCGACAATGATGGCGATGAAGAGCTGATGATCGCCACCTATACCGGCAATGTGAACACGACCTGGTCGGTCTGGCAGCAGACGCCCGAGGGTTTCGTGGCGGCCGGCGAAGTGGGCGGCCTGGGCCTGGAATACAATGAGGACACGGGTTTCGCGACGATCTCCTCGCGCGGCAGCGCCTCCAGCTGGTCGATCGAGGCCTATCAGCTGACTACGGACGGTCTCGTCTCGGTCTACACGCTGAATTCCGACCTCTACACGATGAATTGCTCGGTGGATGAAGGCCCGGTCTTCGCCGCAAGCGATCTCGATGCTGCTGCGATGGAAGCCGATTGCGAAGCCGGGATGGGAGAGGACGAATGATCCGCGCCATCCTGACCATTCTGGGCGGATTGTCGGTCTCGGGCTGTGTTGTGCTCGCCGATACCGCCGATCTCGATCTCGATTACGACTGGGAACGTGACGAGGGCATCACGACCTATCGCGTTGACGGCCTGCCGGAATGGGCGCCGTTCAGCTCGGTCGTGCGCGCAGGCGATACGCTGCATGTCTCGGGTCATCTGGGCCGCTATCCCGGCACCACGACGATTGTCGAGGGCGGAGCAGGGCCTGAGACCACGCAGACCATGGCCAATATCGCGACTTCGCTCAGCCTGGCCGGCGCAAGCCTGCAGGACCTGGTCTCCTGCACGGTCTATCTGACCGACATGGCCGATTATGACGCCATGAACACCGCCTATGCCGCCGCGCTGGAGGGGCATCAGCCCGCGCGCGTGACGGCCGGCGTGGCAGGCCTGGCTCTGGGTGCGCGGGTGGAGATCTCCTGCCTGGCCCACGCGCCGGAGGGCGAGAAGTGAGCAATGAGCCCGTCATCCATGTCGACGAGGTCCCGCTGGAGGATTTCGGCCATGGCGAGGATTTCGCGGCCCAGCTGGGCCGTATCGGTCCTGTCGTGGGCATGGAACAGCTCGGCTGCATGCTGACGATCGTGCCGCCGGGCAAGAAGGCCTTTCCCTTCCACAATCACCACGTGATCGAGGAAGCCGCGGTCATTCTCGAAGGCGAGGGCGAGCTGCGCCATGGCGAGGCGCGCCGCGGGGTGAAGGCCGGTGATGTCATCGCCATGCCGGCAGGCGGGCGCGACAAGGCGCACCAATTGATCAATTCGGGCGACAGCCCGCTGAAATACCTGTGTTTTTCCACGATGCAGAAGACTGATGTCGTGGAATATCCGGATTCCAACAAGGTCGGGGCCATCACCTGGGATGCTGCCTCCGGCGAACCAACATTCCGCCACCGCGCCATCGCGCAGGAAGTGGATTACTGGGAAGGTGAAGACTAGTGCTGACGATCAAGGACCTCCACTGCAAGGTTGAAACCGCTGACGGTGAAGACAAGGCAATCCTCAACGGACTTTCCCTGGAAGTTCCGGCGGGGGAGGTGCATGCCATCATGGGCCCCAACGGCTCCGGCAAATCGACGCTCTCCTATGCCGTGACGGGTCGTGACGGATACGATGTGACCGGCGGTTCGCTGAGCTTTGCCGGCGAGGATATCGGCGAGCTGGAACCGGAAGAACGGGCGGCCAAGGGCCTCTATCTGTCCTTCCAGTATCCGGTCGAAATCCCGGGTGTTCCGACCCTGACCTTCCTCAAGGAGGCGCTGAATGCCCAGCGCGCGGCACGCGGCGAAGAGGATATGTCCGCTCCCGAATTCATGAAATGTATCAAAGAAAAAGCGAAGCAGTTGAATGTATCGCTTGAGATGTTGAAGCGGCCTGTAAATGTCGGTTTTTCCGGTGGGGAAAAAAAGCGTCTGGAGATTTTGCAGGCCCTAGTGCTCGAGCCGAAATTCCTCATCCTGGATGAAACTGATTCCGGTCTCGACATCGATGCCCTGAAGACGGTCGCCGAGGGTGTGAACACGCTGCGCTCGCCGGATCGCGGCATGCTGGTCATCACCCACTACCAGCGTCTGCTCGACTACATCAAACCCGACGTCGTGCACGTGATGGCGGCTGGCCGGATCGTGAAATCCGGCGGCCCGGAACTCGCCCACGAGCTGGAAGCCGAGGGTTACGACAAATATCTCGGCGAGGTGGCCTGATGGGCGTCATCACGCATACACCGGCCGAAAAGGCCCTGATCGACCTGCTGGACGGTGCCGAAGACTGGCGCGCAGCGGCTCGCCAGGCCGTGATCGAGCATGGATTGCCCACCAAACGCGCCGAGGCGTGGAAGTGGAGCGATCTGCGCCGTGCGGCGCAGGGTATCGAAACCGCCGGTGAGGCCGGTTTTGATTGCGGCGAGACGCTGACCCTCGACGGTTCGACGATCCGGCAAATCCGTCTGACAGCCACGCCGGGTGTTTCCGTGGCTTCGCTGGAAATCATTGTTCCTGCAGGTGTTTCCGCTGTTCTCGAGGAGGTCCACGAGATTGCTGATGGTGCCATGCCGTCAGTGCGCATCGAGATCTCGCTGGGCGAGGGCGCCAGCCTGGACCGGATTATCCGTTCGGATATCGCTGAAGGCGCCGTCTCTGTCGTGCGTTCGCGTATCGACCTCGCTGCCGGCGCAACGATCCGCCAGTCCACGCTGAGCTTCGGCTCGAAACTCTCGCGCCACGAAACCCATGTCACACATGCCGGTGAGGGCGCCGAAGCCCATATCGGCGGCGTCTACCTGCTTGAAGAAGGCCGGCACGCCGATTTCACCTCCACCGTCACCCATACCGGACCGGGCGGGATTACCCGCCAGCTCGTGAAGGGCGCGGCCATGGCGCAGGCCCGGGGCGTGTTCCAGGGCAAGTTCAAGGTCGAACAGGCCGCGCAGCAGACCGACGCTCAGATGACGCACCGGGCCCTCATGCTCGACGAGCGCGCCGAGATCGACGCCAAGCCCGAACTCGAAATCTATGCCGATGACGTCCAGTGTGCCCACGGCAATGCGCTGGGTGCGATCGACGAGACGGCGCTCTTCTACATGCGCCAGCGCGGCATTCCCGAGATCCGCGCCCGTGCCCTCCTGATCGAGAGCTTCCTCGCGGAACCCTTCGACATGATCACGGATGAAGGCCTGCGCGACAGTCTGCGCACGCAATTGCAGGAACGCCTGGAGCGGATTGCATGATGATCGTGGCTGTTAACTGGCCTCCCCCGTGGACGGGGGAGGTGTCCCGCCGGGACGGAGGGGGGAAGCGCAGGACGAGCCGTCTGCGGCGATACCCCCCTCAGTCATCGCCCCCTTCTGGCCCGCTGACAGCTCCCCCGCCCGCGGGGGAGCCCGAATTGCGCCGAGCCCGTTTTGCCGGTGAACCTATTCAAATGAGGGTATCGATATGACCGCTGTGTCCACTATCACGCCCAAGCTCGACATCAACGCTATCCGGCGTGAATTCCCGATCCTGCAGCGCGAGATCAACGGCAATCCGCTGGTCTATCTCGACAGCGCAGCCTCGGCCCAGAAGCCGGGATTCGTGATCGAGAGCGTGGCGGGCGTCTATCGTGCGTCCTACGCCAATGTGCATCGCGGCCTGCACACGCTGGCCAATGAGACCACCGAGGCCTTCGAGGCGGCGCGCGATGATGTGCGGCGTTTTCTCAATGCACCCCGGGTCGAGCAGATCGTTTTCACGCGCGGTACGACCGAGGCCATCAATCTGCTTGCTGCCAGTTTCGGCCAATTGTTGAAAAGCGGCGACGAGATCCTGATCTCGCAGATGGAACATCATTCCAACATCGTGCCCTGGCGCCTGATGGCGGACCGTATCGGTGCCGTTCTGCGCTGGGTGCCGGTCACGGATGCCGGCGAGCTCGATTATCAACAACTGGCAGAAATGATCGGCGAGAAGACCAAACTGGTCGCCATTACGCACATGTCAAACGTGCTCGGCACGGTCACGGACGCCAAGCGCATCGTCGATCTGGCCCACGCGGCCGGCGTGCCTGCGATGCTGGACGGTTCGCAGTCGGCGGTCCACCTGCCGATCGACGTGCAGGCGCTGGGCTGTGACTTCTTCGTCTTCACGGGCCACAAGCTTTACGGACCCAGCGGTATCGGTGCGCTCTACGCCGCGGATGACTGGCTGGACCGGCTACCGCCCTACATGGGCGGCGGCGAAATGATCGCGGATGTCTATGAGGACCGCGTGACCTTTGCCGATGTGCCGCACAAGTTTGAAGCCGGCACGCCCGCCATTGCCGACGCGATCGGCCTGGGCGCCGCCATCCGCTGGCTGGAACGCCATGACCGCGTGGCGGTGATGGAGCATGAGCGCGCCTTGCTGGACCGGGCAACCGCCGGCCTGGCCGACATGGATGGTGTACACATCATCGGCACCGCCCAGGACAAGGGCGCCGTCATCAGTTTCGATATCGACGGCGCGCATGCGCATGATGTGGCGCAATTGCTCGACAAATACGGCGTTGCCGTGCGAGCAGGGCATCACTGCGCCCAGCCGCTGATGGCGCGCATGGGTGTCAGCTCGACAGCACGCGCCAGTTTCGGCATCTACAACACACTCGACGAGGCCGATGCATTCATCGATGCATTGAAAAAGGCCCGCAGCTTCCTCATCTAGGACGGATCATGACCGAAAGCCCGAACAGAGATGTGATCGATCTTTCCGGCGGCGCCCAAACACCCGCGCCGGCCGAGATCGAGACGCCGAGCGAAGCACCGGCGGATGGCGCTTCCGACGCACCGGCGAAGTCCGGCGAAAGCGCGATTCCGGCTGACGAGCTGGCGCGCATCACCGATGACGTCGTCGAGGCATTGAAGACGATCTATGATCCGGAAATTCCCGTTGATATTTATGAGCTTGGCCTGATCTACAAGGTCGATCTCGAAGACGATCGCACCCTGCAGGTCCAGATGACGCTGACCGCGCCGGGCTGCCCGGTTGCCGGTGAAATGCCGGGCTGGGTGCAGGAAGCGGTCGAACGCGTCGACGGCGTCGACAAGGCGCTGGTCGAACTCACTTTCGACCCGCCCTGGACGCCGGCGCGCATGTCGGATGAGGCGCGTCTTGCGCTGAACATGTTCTAGGAGCCAGGCGATGCGAGAACGTCCCAAGGCCGTCACCCTGACCGATGCCGCTGCCGAGCGCGTAAAGGCGCTGATGGCCCAGCGCGAGGCCGGCTATCTGCGCGTTGGCGTGAAGAATGGCGGCTGCGCCGGCATGGAATACCAGATGGAATATGTCGAGGCGCCCGAGGCGCTCGACGAGCGCGTGGAAGACAAGGGCGTCGAGATCGTCCTTGAATCCAAGGCTTTGCTCTTCCTGCTCGGTACGGAAATTGACTACGAGATCACACCGCTGCACGCCAAATTCGTGTTCAACAATCCGAACCAGACCGATGCGTGCGGCTGTGGTGAGAGCGTGACGATCATTCCGGTCAAGGAAATCTGACGCCATGCAGCTTCTCGTCTCCGACACCTCGCCCTATGCCCGCAAGTGCCGGATTTTGCTGCGAGAACTGAACCTTCTGCAGCGCGTCACCGAGACTGATGCGCATCCTTTCCAGGATGGCGAAACGCTGTTGTCGGCCAATCCTCTCGGCCGTGTGCCGTGCCTCGTCATGGATGACGGGCGCGCGCTGACCGAGAGCACGGTCATTGCGGCCTATCTCAACGAGACTGCCGAGCAATCCTGGACGAGTGACTGGGATGACCGGCGACTTGAAGCGCTGGGCACCGGTCTTATCGATCTGGCTGTCGGCCGCCGGGTCGAGATGGTGCGGGACAAGGCGATCTACAGTGATTACTGGCTCGGCCGCCGCGAGCGCGGCATCGGGCGGGCGCTCGATCAGCTCGAGGCCGAGTGCGAAACGGGTATTGAGCGTGCCAGTCTAGGTGCGCTGACCATCACCACGGCCTTGTCCTATCTGGATTTCCGCTATCCGGAAGCCGGTTGGCGGGAGGGTCGACCGAATCTGCGGGCTCTCTTTGAGGGCTGGGCCGCACGAGAGGCGTTCACGGCCACCGAACCGCCGGCTGACGCCTGAACCCATGACAACGCACAAGAAAAAGGCCCGCGATTGCGGGCCTTTTTGCTGGAACCGGCTTGGCAGGGGCTAGGCCGCGCTGCGCTTGCTCGTCGTGTCTTCCGTCGTGGTCCGGTTGCGGCCCTCAGTCTTGGACTTGTAGAGCGCGGTATCGGCGCGTTCGATCAATTCCTCGATCGCATCACCCGAAGCGTATTGCGAGACACCGAGCGAGATCGTGATATTGCCGAGGTCCTCGTTCGTGGACTTGCGCAGAAGCTTCTTCGATTCCACCGTCTTGCGGATACGTTCAGCAATTTCAACGGCTTCATTGACGTCTGCCTTGGGCATGACGATGCCGAATTCCTCACCGCCATAACGGGCGACGAGATGTGAATCCTTGCTGTGCCGGGTCAGGCAGCCGGAGACGAAACGAATGATCTGGTCACCGGTCTGGTGGCCCCAGGTGTCGTTGAAACGCTTGAAGAAGTCGATGTCACACAGGATCAGGCTAAGCGGAGAACCGTCGACTTCGGAAACCCGGCGCGCCTTGCGCAGGAATTCGTCGAAGCGCTTGCGGTTGGCGACACCGGTGAGGGCGTCGGTCATCGCTTCCTCGCGGACCTTTTCCAGATTGCTGCGCAGCTGGTCGACCTCGGCGGAGGTCTCCTGGAGTTTTTCTTCCAGGGCCTGGCTGCGGCGCTGCATCTTGGCGGTTGCCGAGACCAGGGTCTCGACCATTTTCTTCATGCCTTCGCCGCCATCAATGCCGGCGAGCTGGCTGGTCGCACCTTCGAGCGTCTTGCCGTAATCGGCAGTGTCGCGTTCGGCGGCCTGGAGGCTTTCATGAACGGCGCCGAGTTCACGGCTGAAGGCTCCGCCGCTTTCCAGGACAGCGTCCTGGATGGCTTTCCAGTGGAAATACTGTTCGAAGAGTTCGGAATTGACCTCGTCAGTGAAATCCTCACCGGACTCGATCTTCGTTTTGACCGACTCGCAAAGCTCGGCATTGGAGTCGCTGGCAAAGCAGACCCAGACCGCATAGTTCTCGGGGGTCGGCGGAACAGCAAACTGCTCCATGAGATCCAGCGCCTTTTGCGCCAGATCACGCCCCTCAGATCCCAACAAACGTCCGTTCACCCGTTTTCCTTCCGTGCCGCTTAGTGCGTGCAACTCCCGAAATCTGGGAGCGACCCTAGAGGGGAAAGGAAAAGAAGAGGTAAAAATCGGTCATATCCGATGACCGATTTTGTGCTTTTTTCGGGAAATACCGATACCTGATCCGCCAAGGCTTTTCAGGTGGTTTCATGCAACAATTGAGGTCTAATTGTCGGCGGTGCGCATGAAATCGGGCATGTGATCACCGAATCCGACAACAGCCGGACCGAGATCATCCTTGCGGCCGCGGCGGCGACCGCCCGATGAAGCGTCTCCCGAGGACTTTCTCGATGAGGATTTCTCGTTACGAGAAGGTTTCTCGGACCGGGCCTGCTTCTCGGCCTTGGTCGGCTTTTCCTGATTCTCGGGCGCTTCCTCGTCCGACTTGCGCGATCTGGACCGCGAGCCGCGGCGCGGCTTTTCTGACTTTTCGTCCTTCGTTTCCGGCTTGCCGGACTTGCGGCGACCGGATTTCGGCGCTGCGTCGTCCTGCGGAAGTTCAAGCGAGAGTTCCGGGATGTCCTGTTTGATCAGTTTCAGGACGGCGGCGATGGCCTTGTCATCGCCCGGCGCCACCAGGGTCACGGATTCGCCCGTCTTGCCGGCCCGGCCGGTGCGGCCGATGCGGTGCACGTAGTCGTCGGAATGATGCGGAACATCATAGTTGAAGACATGGCTGACATTCGGAATGTCGAGACCGCGAGCCGCCACGTCGCTGGCGACGAGAAAGCGCAGTTCACCCGACTTGAAGTCGGCCAGGGTTGCCGTGCGTGCACTCTGGTCCAGATCGCCGTGGATCGGGGACGCCGAGAAGCCATGGCGCTGAAGCGACCGGGCCACGATGTCTACGTCGCGCTTGCGATTGGCGAAGATGATGCCATTGCGGACGTCGTCGCGAGCCATGGCGGCGCGCAGGGCGACACGCTTGTCGCGCGCGGCCTTGCCGGCGACCTTCACTTGGAATTGCGCGATATTGTCGCTGGTCGTGGCCGGGCGGGCCACTTCCACACGCTCCGGATCCTTGAGGAAACGCGCGACCAGAGACTGGATCTCC
This sequence comes from uncultured Maricaulis sp., assembly GCA_965228215.1. Taxonomy (GTDB): domain Bacteria; phylum Pseudomonadota; class Alphaproteobacteria; order Caulobacterales; family Maricaulaceae; genus Maricaulis. The sequence continues at coordinate 2,634,403 of OZ245800.1, forward strand.
TTGGGCATGGTGGCCGAGAAGAACAGCGTCTGTTTGCGCGGCGGTGTCAGCGAGAAAATGCGTTCAAGATCAGGGATAAAGCCCATGTCGAGCATGCGGTCGGCTTCGTCCACGATCAGCATTTGCACGCCGGTCAGCAGGAGTTTTCCGCGCTCGAAATGATCAAGCAGGCGGCCCGGCGTCGCGATCAGTACGTCGGCGCCCTTGTTCAGGATCTCCTCCTGGGGACCGAAGGCGACGCCGCCGATCAGCAGGGCCATGGTCAGTTTCTGACCCTTGGCATAGGTTTCGAAATTCTCGGCAACCTGGGCGGCGAGCTCGCGCGTCGGCGTGACGATCAGCGAGCGCGGCATGCGTGCCTTGGCCCGGCCGCGGGACAGTTTCTCGATCAGGGGAAGCGTGAAGGAAGCGGTTTTGCCCGTACCCGTCTGGGCGATGCCCAGCACGTCCTTGCCCGTCAGTGCCGGCGGGATGGCGCCAGCCTGGATCGGGGTGGGTTCGGTGTATCCGGCCTCGGAGATGGCGGCCAGTATCTTGGGGCTGAGGCCCAGTTCCTCGAACGTCATGGAGTTCCCGGTTCAAACAATAAAAGACGACCGCGCCCGTTAAGGCGCGGCCGCATTGTGGGCGCAACATACGGACAGGCTGTCCGCTGTCAACGCATTGGGCGCAAACCGCCTAGCGCCGATAGGCGAATGGCGTGTCGTCCGTGATATTCAAGTAACGGTCGCGGAGACGCGTCTGGCGCGATTCCATGTCCGTCGGTTCGCCGTCGATCAGCACCGCGGTCGGGGCGCTCATGACCTCCAGCGGATCACCATCCCAGACGACCACGTCACCGGCATAGCCGGAGGCGAGGGCGCCATAACGGTCGCCGACACCGTAGATCTCGGCGGGCGTCAGCGTGATCGACCGGAACGCGTCATCCCAGGCGACGCCGTGGGCAACGGCATTGCCGGCATGCTGGGCAATCAGGCGGGCATTGAAATACCCGTCTGCCGATTCCGTGGTGTAGGCGATGGTGACGCCGGCTTCGTGTAGGCGGCTGGCCGATTCCAGCGTCGCGCCGACCATGTCGAAGGATCCGGGCAGATTGCGGATCGGATCGAGCAGGACGGGCACGTTCGCGGCGGCGATCTCGTCCGCCACCATCCAGGCCTCGGCCCCGCCCTGGATGATCAATTGCATCGGCGAATTGTCAGCCTGGAAGCGCAGGGCGCGGCGGATGTCGGCCGCACGATCGAGATTCATCACCAGCGGCATACGGCCACGAACGACGGGAACAAGTGCCGCCGCGTCATACCGTGCCAGCGCGTCGCCCTGGTGGTCGCCGGCAAACCGGCCCGGATAGGCGCGGGCATCGGCGAAAGCCGCTTCCAGATAGGCCCAGGCAGCGGATCGGGACCCGCCGGCCGTGCTGGCACCGGACTGGCTGAGATCGGCATAGACGAAACTACCGCTCTGGAAGAGGGAATCCGTCTCGCCGGAGGTGTCGATCAGCGCACCCTGGCCGGCGAAGATATTCCACCCGGTGGCAGGGTAGAGCGCCGCACGTGTGACGCCTTCGATCCGGCTGGAGGGGATGTGTGTCCCGGCCGGATTGAAACTGTCGGAGACATCGAGCGCGACCGAGAAGTCGGATTCATCGGCGTCGGTATCCCGTGTCGAGCCTTCCAGCGCCACTTCAATCAAGCCGAGCTGGGCGAAGGACGAGAAGATTCCCGGCGTGATCCATCCGCCGTCGGCATCAATGACCGTGGCTTCGGACGGGATTTCGACATTGGCACCGACGGCGACAATATCACCGTCACGCACGAGCACGGTTCCGTTCTCGATGGTGCCGGTGGATGTATTCGTGACCACGCGGCCATTGGTGACCGCATAGGTCTGGGCCATGACCGGCGCTGTCGCGGCGAGGGTCAGGGCGAGTGCTGTAACGAGCTTTTTCATCACTGATTTCCCTCACCGGGTTGACCGATCATGAAGTCACGAACGGGTTGCGTGCTTTCATCGCTGCGGTCGTAGGACATGACGCCATCGATCCACACCTGGTCGGCGCGCGTGTAGGAGGAGAAGGGATTGCCGGACCACAGCACGACATCGCCGCGCAGGCCCTCGGCGAGGGTTCCGGTCTGGTCCTCGATGCCCAAGGCACGCGCCGCATTGGCGCCGACCCAGGTCCAGGCTTCAGCCTGCGAAATATCAAGACCTGCCCGCAGACCGTCAGCCAGCGCTTTCGCGATCTCCTGGTTCAGGCGCTGGATACCGTTATCGCTGTCCGAATGGATCATCGCACAGGCACCGCCCGCATGGGTCAGGGCCAGGTTTTCGCGGATGCTGTCATAGGCTTCCATCTTGAAGCCGCCCCAATCCGCCCAGACGGCGGCACAGACCCCGGCTTCAGCAAGCAGATCAGGGATTTTGTAGGCCTCGACACCATGGTGGAAGGTCGTGACCTGGTAGCCGAATTCTTCCGACATATCGATGACCTGCGCCATCTGGTCGGCCCGGTAGCAATGCATCTGGACGAGGATTTCCCCGTCGAGCACGCCCATCATCGTGTCGAGTTCGAGATCACGGGTCGGGGCGCTGGCGTCCTCGCCGGCCTCGGCCGCATCCCAGTAATCATGCCAGTCATCACGATAGTCGCTGGCCCGCTGCCAGGCGGCCCGATAGCCGGCCATATTGCCCATGTCCGTGGCCGGCGAGCGGCCGCGATTGCCGTAGACGCGGGCCGGGTTCTCACCGCAGGCCATTTTGAGCGTGTAGGGCGCTTCCGGGAATTTCATGCCCTGTACCGTCCGCGAGGACACGTTGCGCAGGGTGATGCCGCGTCCGCCGAACAGGTTCGCGGAGCCGGGCAAGATGTGCATTGTCGTGACACCACCGGCCAGGGCGGCTTCGAAGCCCGGGTCCTGCGGCCAGACCGAGTGCTCGGCCCAGACGTCGGCCGTAACCGGTTCGGTCGCTTCATTGCCATCGCTGTGGGCGCTGGCGCCGGGCGAGGGGTAGACGCCGAGATGGGAGTGCACATCGATGATGCCGGGCGTGATAAAGCGGCCCGTCGCGTCGACGATCGTCGCGCCGTCCGGGGCTTCCAGTCCGCTTCCGACTGCCGCGATACGGCCGTCGACGATGAGCACATCGCCATTGTCGATCTGGTTGCCGGCCCCGTCGAACACGGTTCCGCCGCGCAGCAGGGTCGGTGCGCTCGTCGCCGGAACATAGGTCGACGGATAGGGATTGGTGTCGTGGCGGACGATGCTCGTCTCGCCGTCATCACCGGATTCGCCGCTCGGGCTGTCGGTGCCGCCGCCCGAACAGGCCGCCAAAGCAAGAACAGCAGAGAGCGCAGCGGTGCGTCTCCAGAAGTCGATTGTCATGATGTCTCCCACCCAAAAGGCCCCGCCGAGTCGCGGGGGGTCGGGAGTATTCAACGCAATCGCCGCCCAAGCGTCAATTTCCGGCTGGTGAAACCTCTAGTTCAGCGCGCAGGTCGAACAGGGCTGCGCGGGCCGGGTCGGTGTCCTCGCAGGACGCGCCGCGGCGGAGCAGGCTGACCACGATCTCGTCGTTGAAACTCTCGTCCGACAGGAAATGCTGGTCGATCCAGATCGCGCCTGACGGTTCGAAACCCCGCTCTCGCAGCCAAAGAAGGTCGTGTTCCTCCGCAACGACCGAGGCCGGTATGTCGTGACATTTCGGCCCTTCGCCGCGGAAGCCGGCGACCGGCCAGTCCGTTACCGGGAAACGCGTATAGTTCGAGGCGCCCGACAGGTCCGCCACATGTTCGGCATGCACCATCATGACGGCTTCGGAGGTCAGGAATGCGCCCAGCGAGATCTCGAAGGGTACATCATTGAACTGGGCCCGGCGATGGGTCGGGCCAAACACGGAAAACCGCTGCGAAGCGGAAAATCGGTAGGCAAGGGTGTGACTCGTGAGCAGAGCGCCGTCATCGCTGCGTAGATAGTCGAACACCGTGTCCTGGGCATGCAGGGGGCCGGCGCCCCAGCTCAATGCGAACAGGGGCAGGGCGAGATGGCGCAGGCGTTTTGCGGACATGGGCGTCTCCGGTCAGGCGGGCTGGCAGCATGGATGAGATGCGCCGGACCGCCTGATCGGATGCAGAAAAGGCCTAGAGATCGAGCTGGCTGATCTCCGGAGCGTGCTCCTGGATATAGGCGAAACGCAATTCCGGCTTCTTGCCCATCAGCGTCTGAACCAGGCTTTCCAGCGAGGGCAGGTCATTCTCGTCGATCGTGACCCGGGCCATTGTGCGGACCTTGGGATCCATCGTGGTGGATTTCAGCTGGATGGGTGTCATCTCGCCGAGGCCCTTGAAGCGCCCGATCTCGACCTTGGCGTTCGCCTTGAACTCATCCTTGAGCAATTGATCGCGATGGGCGTCGTCACGGGCGTAGACCGTCTTGCCGCCCTGGGTCAGGCGGTAGAGCGGCGGCTGGGCCAGATAGAGCCGACCGGAATGGATGAGTTCCGGCATCGACCGGTAGAAATAGGTGATCAGTAGGGCCGCGATATGGGCACCGTCGACATCGGCGTCGGTCATGATCACCACGCGCTCGTATCGCAGGTCGTCGAGATTGAACCGGGAGCCGGTCTGGCAGCCCAGCGCCTGCTGGAGGTCATTGATCTCCTGGTTGGCGGCGATCTTGTCCGCGGCGGCGGACGCAACGTTCAGGATCTTGCCGCGCAGGGGCAGGATGGCCTGCGTCACGCGATTGCGGGCCTGTTTGGCGGAGCCGCCGGCCGAGTCACCCTCGACCAGGAAAAGCTCGGTGCCTTCCGCATCGGCCCGCGAACAATCAGCGAGCTTTCCGGGCAGGCGCAGGCGCCGCGTCGCGGACTGGCGCTTTACGGCCTTTTCCTTGCGCCGGCGGACCCGGTCCTCAGCGCGCTCGATCGCCCATTCAACGAGTTTGGATGCTTCCTTCGGCGAGCCGGCCAGCCAGTGATCGAACCGGTCGCGCACGGCTGTCTCGACCAGTTTCGTCGCTTCCGGAGAGGCCAGTCTTTCCTTGGTCTGGCCTTGGAATTCCGGATCGCCGATGAAAACCGAGATTAGCGAGCCCGCGCCGCCGAGCACATCTTCCGGGGTGATCAGATTGGCCTTCTTCACGTTGGCCGTCTCGGCATAGGCCCGCAGACCCTTGGTCAATGCAGCGCGCAGTCCGGCCTCGTGGGAGCCGCCCTGGGGCGTCGGCACCGTGTTGCAGTAGGAGTGGCAGAAACCGTCAGCCTCGCTGCCGAAACCATTGGAGGACCAGGTGATGGCCCATTCCACGCCGCCGGTGCCGTCCTCGCGCTCGACCTTGCCCTCGAAACTCTCCGTCGTGACCAGGGCGCGACCCTGGCTGAGCTCGGCGAGACGATCGGTCAGTCCGCCCGGGAAGCAGAGCAGGTCCTCAGCGGGTGTATCCGTGCCCTCGACCAGTTCCGGGGCGCATTTCCACTGGATCTTCACGCCGCGGCGCAGGAAGGCCTTGTCGCGCGCCATCGCATAGATACGCGCCGGCTTCACCTTCATCTTGTCGCCGAAGATTTCCGGGTCCGGATGGAAGCGGATCTTCGTGCCGCGACGATTGGGAGCGGCGCCAACCTTCTGGATCGGGCCTTGCGGCAGGCCGCGCGAGAAGGATTGTGCCCACAGCGTCTTTTCGCGCGCCACCTCGACCTCCAGCACGGAGGAGAGGGCGTTCACGACCGAGATGCCGACACCGTGCAGGCCGCCAGACGTCTTGTAGGCCTTGTCGGAGAATTTGCCGCCGGCGTGCAGCACGGTCAGCACAACTTCCAGAGCTGACTTGTCGGGATATTTCGGGTGGGGATCCACCGGGATGCCCCGGCCATTATCCGTGACGGTGATGAAGCCCTCGGCGTCGACGGCGACCTCGATCCGGTCAGCCCAGCCGGCCACGGCCTCGTCCATGGAATTGTCCAGGATCTCCGCGAACAGGTGGTGATAGGCCCGCTCATCCGTTCCGCCGACATACATGCCGGGACGGCGGCGTACCGCTTCCAGTCCTTCGAGCACCTCGATATGAGCGGCGGAATAACCGGGCGCCGGTGCGGCTTCCGGTTCCGGTGCCGGGGACGAGGAAAACAGATCGTTGTGAGAGCTTTGTGCAGACATACGCCCAGAATGCATGAGTCGGGCGCGATTCGGGAAACTCAAAACAGCCAGAAACGTCTCGATAAACGCCTGGAGCAGCGGTTCAGCTGGGCTTCGTAGCGTGCGGCATCGCTCTGGACCTGGTTGGCGGCCCGGATCAGCCAGTCCTTGCCGCGATAGGTGCCGCGGTTATAGCCGCCGTGACCCTCATGATAGGACAGGTAGAGTTCACGGGCATCGGTCGGGTGAATGCCGGAGAGTTCGCGGCTCTTGCCGGCATACCAGCCGACAAAATCCACAGCGTCGGAGAAATCATCCCGGTCCGCGCCGCGACGACCCGTATCCCGGCGATACCAGTCCCAGGTCTGGTCGAGCGCCTGGGCATAACCATAGGCGCTGGATGGGCGACGGCCGGGAATGATGCCCAGCAGACGGTTCCGTGCCGGACGGGCGTGTGCGTTGAACGAGGATTCGCGCTTCAGGATCGCCAGCTGGACCGAGGCGGGCACACCCCAGCGATCTTCCGTGCGCTGCAGCGCACGCCACCAGGAGCGGTTGTCTTCCAGGATCAGGCAGGCATCTGCCGTCTGCTCCGGCGGAGCATGTCCGCAGGAGGCCAGGCCGAGCGTGGCACAAAGAAGAAAAAGGCCGGCGCGTTTCATGGCGCCAGCCTCTTCGAACTTGGTTAAGCCAAGGTTGCAGCCCTAGCGATTTGCGGACTTAGAAGACCAGGCGCATCACCAGGCGGGCCGTGTGACGGATAAAGTCGTCACGGACGTCGGCGTCGTAGGCAAAGGAGAAGGTCGAGTAGCCCGAACCGGCGCCAATGCCGAAGCCGAAGATGAAGCCTGAACCCGGCATCTGTTCGGAACGCAGCGTGAAGGTATCGTTGTAACCATTGAAGCGCGCGAGCGTTTCAACTTCATCGCTGGTGAATTCATTGCGATAGCCAAGGCGGACATGCGGCGCCCACCAGCTATCGGGATTCTCGAAGGTCGCGCCCAGCGTCAGCATGCCGGTTGCGGACATGCTGGAGCTCTCGCGGTCATCGACGATCAGGTCGATACCTGCGCCGCCACCCGTTTCCTCATAGGAGCTCTCGAACAGGCTGAGATAGTCGACGGAAACCGACGGGCGGAAGAAATAGCGTCCTGCCGTGAAATTGCGGCCGAGACGGGCGGAGCTCGCGACGTGGTAACCGGTCCATTCCGCGCTCGGCTGGGCGTCGAACGTGCCCACGAGAACGCGGCGATCATGTTCGAACCAGTCACCACCGACACCGCCGTAGAGATCGAGGTCGAAACCACCGATATCCGCACCGGCATAGACACCGAACTGGGCTGTGATCGCCGACATCGGCTTGTCGACACCGTCCGCTTCGGAGATCTCGCTGGCAGCGCCGACGAGATTGAAGCCCAGCGCGTCGAGCGGGCCGACCGGCTGGTCGTAACCGACGGCGAGGCCGATACCCTGGCCGCGATAACCCGGTCCGAATTGCGATCCGCCGCGATCCGCGAAATAGCCGAATTCCTGGATCCACAGGCCACCGGTCTCGTCCGGGCTGCGGCGCACGGCTTCAAGGCGATTGGCCAGGGCGCCGATGGCGCTGTCATTGCTGGCCAGGGCGAACTGGATCGCGCTGGCTGCGTATTCCGGCAGCAACTGGTTGTAGGCGTTAAAGAAATCCTGCTGGGTCTGCAGGGCCGCAAAGGCCGCGCCCAGGGTTTCATTATCCTGCCAGCCGGCATAGGCGGCAGCGTAGGCCGCAGACTGGTTGGCATTCATGCCCAGCTCGCCGGCCGACCGGCGGGAGAGGGTCAGGACGAGTGAATTGGCGTCGGCCGGATCCCGGTCGAGCGTCACATTGTAGAGATAGGGCGCCGTCGTCTGCTGCAGCGTGCTGATCGCTTCCTCGATGACCAGATTGTTCGCGGTCAGAACGACATAGGTGGCCCCATCGCCGATCAGATTGGTCAGGGTCGAGGAAATGCGTGAACCAGTCTGGAAGGTAACGTCACCGGTGGCGTTCACGCGTGCGGCAACACCGTTCACATGGTCAACCTGGAAGCGGATCGTGGAACCATCGCCGAAGCGGGCTTCGCGGATCGTCGTATTCGTGCCGGATCCGAAATCCAGCTCGGCATTGTCCACCTGGATCAGGAGGTCGCCATCGCTGTCGGAGATGTCTGCCGCTACGGTCGCGCCGCCGGAGATCGTCAGCATGTCGGCACCATCACCGAAGCTGATGGCGCCGCTGGTTGCGCCAGCCTCGACCATCATGTGGTCATTGCCTGAACCAAACAGTACGTCGCCGACCGTGACGATCGGCTTGTCTTCGTCATCACCGGCGCGTCGATACTGGCGGAAGGTTGTGTCGATGGTCGACGCCGAGAGATCGGCCGCAATTGCGACCCATGCCGGCTGATTACCCTCAGTCGCATCGGTATGCGTCGCGGTGATAACACCGGCATTCTCGATCAGGGCGAGCGTGTTGGATTCGTCGCGGATCACGATAGCGCTGCCGCCGAGGAAGGCGGAGGCCGTCAGGCGCTGGACGTTTTCCAGATAGGGCAGGCTGGCGCCGGCTTCGACGTGCAGGCCGACAGCCGTTCCAGCGATCCCGGTGGTGGTCGCCGCGATTTCATTGATGTTCTGGAAAACGGGCACGATCGCGCCGCTGCCGAAAGACACTGCCGTTGACGTGGCTTCGAATGCGCTGGTCTGGATCGCACCGCGGTTCTGGATGCCGTTCGAGAGTGTCGCGGTGAAACCGGCATCACCGGCGATACGCAAGCCGTTCACATTGATGGTGTCCAGATCGCCTGAGGCGACAATGCCGCCGCGATTGATCAGGCTGTAACCAAGATTCTGCTGTGGCTGGGATTCGTCTTCCGTCGTTGCCGGATCGTCGGCAACGGCCGGGATGATGACTTCGCCGATGACGATATTGCCGGACGTGGCCGTCGGTGCGACCAGCATGGCCGGAGCCGAGCCGCGCACACGCACGCCGGACGCGTTGACGTTCGGAACGTCATCGGTCGGGCCGGTCAGCAGGATACCGCCGGCGACATTGCCGGAGATCCGCAGGGCCGAACCGCTCTGCGCGTCGTCTTCGCCGTTGACGTCAAAGGCGTTGATGGCATCCGCACTCGGCACGCCCGGGAAGCGATAGCCCGTCGACAGTAGCGAACCAGACAGAATGAAACGTCCGCCGATATCGCCATCGATCGCGACTGCGGAACTGTTGGCGCCGTCCGACGTCATCGTGCCGCCGAGAATGACATCGCCGGAAACATTGCTGCGAATGTCGACCGCGCGGGAATTCACACCGAAGACATTGATGCGGCCGGAATGCGTGACGTTGCCGTCGAGGCCCGAAAGGATGCGAAGGCCGGAGGAATCATCGCCGCGCACGACGATGCTCGATCCGCCGGTCATGATGATGTCGCCAGTAAAGACCGCTGCGCCATCCACCAGGATTGCGACCCGGTTGCTGCCCAAACCGTAGGGACCGTCGATATTGCCGTCATCATCCGTGTCGGAGGCGACCGTGTCGGAATCGACGATGATCCGGCCGGAATTGGTGAACGTGCCGGTATTGCCGCCGACGAGGTGCACGCCGACAGCATTGTCGTCATCGGTCGTGATGGAGATCTCGCCCTGGTTCTCGACGGTATTATTGCTGTCGAGCGTGACGGCAGTTGCGGCCGAGGTGAGCACCACGCGCCCGCTCGTGCTGATCACGATATTGTCGGCGCCGCCGCCTGTACCCGCGGTTGATGTGGCCAGCGGTGTGGTGACCTCGTCTGTGATCTCGCGCTGGGCCATTGCGGCAGGCGCAAGAATTGTCAGCGAGGCAAGGGCGCTGGCGAACATGAAACGACGACGCATACCGACTCCTGAAGAGCAATCCCAAACGTGTTCGTACGAACTCGGCGGAAGTTGTAGCGAATGCAATCGGCCACGTCGACCGTTGAGACTGTTTCGGGCTGAAAGAAAACGCGGCCGGGAAACCCCCGGCCGCGCTTTAATCTTCGCGGATCTGCGACAGGTCGCGGATCAGCAGGAATAATACATGTCGAACTCGACCGGGTGCGGATGCATCTCGAAGCGCAGCACTTCTTCCATCTTCAGGTCGATGTATGCGTCGATCTGGTCGTCATCCATCACGCCGCCCTTCTTGAGGAAGTCACGGTCGGCATCGAGCGATTCCAGCGCTTCGCGCAGCGAACGGCAGACCGTCGGGATGTCCTGGAGTTCTTCCGGCGGCAGGTCGTAGAGATCCTTGTCCATCGGATCGCCCGGATCGATGCGGTTCTCGATACCGTCGAGGCCGGCCATCATGAGGGCGGTGAAGGTCAGGTAGGGGTTGCCGGCCGGGTCCGGGAAACGCGTTTCCAGGCGTTTGGCGTTCGGCGAATTCACCCACGGAATCCGAACCGATGCGGAGCGGTTGCGGGCCGAATAGGCCAGCAGGACCGGGGCTTCGAAGCCCGGCACAAGGCGCTTGTAGGAGTTCGTCGAGGCGTTGGCGAAGGCGTTGATCGCACGGGCGTGCTTGATGATGCCGCCGATATAGTGGAGGCAGCTGTCCGACAGGTCGGCATAGCGATCGCCGGCGAACATCGGCTTGCCGTCTTTCCAGATCGACTGGTGCACGTGCATGCCGGTTCCGTTGTCGTTCCAAACCGGTTTCGGCATGAAGGTCGCGGACTTGCCATAGGCGTGAGCGACCATTTGCACCGTGTACTTATACAGCTGCATGCGGTCGGCCATCGTGGTGAGCGTGGAGAATTTCATGCCCAGCTCGTGCTGTGCCGGCGCCACTTCGTGGTGGTGTTTCTCCGGCTGCAGGCCCAGCTCGTCCATGACAGCGAGCATTTCGGAACGGAAGTCCTGGCCGCTGTCGACCGGGTTCACCGGGAAATAGCCACCCTTGGGACCCGGACGGTGACCCATGTTTCCGCCTTCATAGGCGCGATTGGAATTGTAGGGGCCTTCCTCGCTGTCGATGCGGTAGCCCGTGTCATTCTGCTCGGTGGAGATGCGGACATCGTCGAATACGAAGAATTCTGCTTCCGGACCGAAATAGGCCGTATCGCCGGCGCCGGTGGATTTCAGGAAGGCCTCGGCCTTCTTGGCGGTCGTGCGCGGGTCGCGATTGTAGGCTTCACCCGTGCCAGGCTCGAGAATGTCGCACATCAGGATCAGCGTCGGCTGCTGATAGAACGGATCGATCTCGGCGTAGGACGTGTCCGGCTTGAGCACCATGTCGGACTCGTTGATCGCCTTCCAACCGGCAATCGAGGAACCGTCGAACATGATCCCGTCTTCGAAGAAATCCTCATTGACCTCGGATTTGTCGAACGTCACGTGCTGCAGCTTGCCGCGCGGATCGGTGAAGCGAAGATCGACGTAACCGATCTCTTCGTCTTTGATTTTCTTGAGAATTTCGTCTGACATAATCGGCTCCGGAAAGGTCAGGTGAAAGTGCTAGAGGGCATCGCGACCGGTTTCACCGGTGCGGATGCGAATTACGGTTTCAACGGAACTGACAAAGATCTTGCCGTCGCCGATGCGGCCGGTCTGAGCCGCGTTCTGTATGGCTTCCACAGCGGCCTCGACACGGTCGTCCGGAAGCACGAGCTCGATCTTTATCTTCGGAAGGAAATCCACCACGTATTCGGCGCCGCGATACAATTCGGTATGGCCTTTCTGGCGACCGAAACCCTTGGCTTCGATCACGGTCAGACCTTGCACGCCGACTTCTTGAAGGGCCTCCTTCACATCGTCGAGTTTGAACGGTTTGATGATGGCTTCGATTTTTTTCATGGCCGTCTCCGCTAGGTGAGGGCACGTTAGGCACCGGGCCTGTCCGGACAAGCCGCGGCGACCGTGCGCGCGGGGCGTAAACCGGATATGCCTGCTAATGAGGCAGGTATGCTGCAAGATGAGGCGATGACGCGATCCGACATACTCACAACACGCGACTGCGGACGCTGCGATGCCTATGCGGACGCCGAGGGTGTACCTAGAATCGCGCTGATGGACAGGGCCGGTCGGGGACTGGCCGATGCCGTGATCGCGCGCTGGTCGCGACGCCCGGTCGCCGTGCTCTGCGGCCCCGGAAACAATGGCGGCGATGGATATGTCGCGGCGCGATATCTCGAGCGGGCCGGTTGGTCTGTCACGATCTATGCACAGAGCGATCCGGCAAAGCTGACAGGTGATGCCGCCTGGGCGCACGGCGAATGGGCCGGGGCCGTCCTGCCGCTCGAAGGTTTTTCGCCCAGCGACTACGCCCTGGTGATCGACGCGCTATTCGGTGCTGGCCTGACTCGGCCGCTTGAAGGCATTGCGGCGGACTGTGTAACCGCTCTGGCCCGAAGCGAATGTGTCGTGGTGAGCGCGGATGTGCCCAGCGGTGTCTTCGGTGACCGCTCGGCGCGACCGGACGTGGCATTCGCCGCGGATCTCTACGTCACCTTCAACAATCTCAAACCCGCCCATGTGCTCGAGCCTGCCGCCGCGGCGTGCGGCGAGGTCCAGGTTGTCGATATTGGCATCCCGCCCGCCTGGACCGATCAGATCGATAGGCTGGCCAGGCTCAATTCGCCCGAAGCCTGGTGGGACGGTTTTCCGCGGCGCGAAGCGGGAACCCACAAGCACAGGGAAGGGCGGTTGGTCGTGTTCTCGGGCGGTGCCTCCTCGACGGGCGCGGCGCGGCTTGCCGCTCATGCCGGCCTGCGCATGGGCGCCGGTCTGGTGACGCTGGCAAGCCCGCCCTCGGCCCTCCAGGTGAATGCGTCGGCGCTCACCGCCGTCATGCTGGCATGCTGGGAAGCGGAGGAATCCCTGGCCCTGCTGGCCGAGCGCCGTGCCAGCGCGTTTGTTGCGGGCCCTGCGCTGGGCCTCGAAGAGCGGGCCGCCTCCGCGGTCCAGGCCTGCCTGGAATCAGGACTGCCCGGCGTGGTGGATGCCGACGCACTGACCCTTCTGGCCGAGCGCGGCGAGGACGGGTTGCAGGGTCTGGGACCACAGCACGTGCTGACGCCGCATGCCGGTGAGTTCGAGCGGCTCTTCCCGGGACTGCTGGAGGCTTGTGACAACGAGATATTCGCGACGCGGCAGGCCGCGGACCTGGCGGGGTGCACAATCCTTCTCAAGGGCGCGGCGACGGTCATCGCGGTGCCCGGCGGCGACTGCCGTGTGAACCGGCATGCCCATCCCCGCCTGGCAACAGCAGGCAGTGGAGATGTCCTGGCGGGCATGATCGGCGCCCTGCTGGCTCGCGGCATGCCTGGTTTCGATGCGGCGTGTGCCGCCGCCTGGCTGCATGGTGATATCGCACAGACCTCTCCGGAGGGCCTGATCGCGGAGGATCTGGTCGCGCGATTACCGGCCCGGCTGGATGAATTGCATCGGCAACAGGCCCGGCGCCAGGCCCTCTCCGGACTGGTTTCACGACCGGACTGACCGCCGGATCCGGCCGAGTATCCCCATTGCGCAATAAGGGCTTGGCGATGTGGGCGGAGCAGTCCATTTTCGAGGTCCTTCCGCCTTTCAGGCCTCCGAGTCGCAGGTCCTCCATGCCGAATTATCCCGATAAAGACGCCATCCAGCCGATCGACGTAGAAGCCCTGCGCTTCCACATGAAACCGGTGCCTGGAAAGCTGGCGCTTCAACCGACCAAGCCCATGACGACCCAGCGAGATCTGGCGCTGGCCTATTCGCCGGGCGTCGCCGCCCCGGTCCGGGCGATCGCGGCCGATCCGGACGCTGTCTACGACTACACGTCCAAGGGCAATATGGTTGCTGTGGTGTCTAACGGTACGGCGATCCTGGGCCTGGGCGATCTAGGTGCAGCCGCATCGAAACCGGTGATGGAAGGCAAGGCGGTCCTGTTCAAGCGCTTCGCCGATATCGACGCGGTCGATGTCGAGGTCGACTACACCGACCCGGAGAAATTCATCGAATGTGTGAAGGGGTTCGGCAATACGTTCGGCGGCATCAATCTCGAGGACATCAAGGCGCCGGAATGTTTCGAGATCGAGCGGCGCCTGCGCGACGAGCTGGATATTCCGGTCCTCCATGATGACCAGCACGGCACGGCCATCATCGCGGCTGCCGGCCTGATCAATGCCTGCGACCTGACCGGTCGCAAGATGGAGGATCTCAAGGTCGTACTGTGCGGTGCCGGCGCGGCCGGACTGTCAGTGCTCGAACTGATCAAACATCTCGGCGTGCGTGACGAGAACACCATCGTCGTGGACATCGAGGGCGTGGTCTATGAAGGCCGCGAAGGCTGTCACGAACGCCTCGCCAAACACGCGGTAAAGACCGACAAGCGCACCCTTTCAGAAGCCGCGGAAGGTGCGGACTGCCTGCTGGGCCTGTCTGCGGCCGGCGTCTTCACAAAGGAGATCGTAGCCAGCCTCGGACCGCGTCCGATCGTCTTCGCGATGGCCAATCCGACGCCGGAAATCACGCCGGAGGAAGTGGCCGAGGTGCGCGATGACGTGATCATGGCGACCGGCCGGTCAGATTATCCCAATCAGGTCAACAATGTATTGGGCTTTCCCTATATTTTCCGCGGCGCTCTCGACGTCAGGGCAACCGAGATCAACGAAGAGATGAAAGTGGCCGCCGCCCAGGCGCTGGCCGCTCTTGCCCGCGAGGATGTGCCGGACGAGGTCGCTGAGGCGTACAAGGTCGATCACCTGCAGTATGGCCGCGATTACATCATTCCGTCGCCATTTGATCCGCGCCTCATTTCCTGGATTCCGCCCTTTGTCGCCAAGGCTGCAGTGGAGAGCGGTGTTGCGCGACTGCCGGTGGAGGAGGGCGATGCCTATCGCGCGCAACTGGCCCGCCGGCTCGACCCGCTGGCTGCCATGCAGCAGCGCATTTCAACGGCCATCCGCCCCCGCCAGCGCCGGATCGTGTTTGCGGAGGGTGCGGAGCCGACGGTGATCCGGGCCGCCTATGCCTTCAAGAACCAGGGCCTGGGCGAACCCGTACTGATCGCCCGCGAGGAAAACGCCCATCGCAACATGCGTGAACTGGGCATTCCGGAAGACGCGCTCGAGATCTGCAATGCCCGCCTGTCCGAACACAATGCGGACTATGCGGACCTGCTCTACGAACGCCTGCAGAGACGGGGTTTCCTGCGCCGCGACGTGCAGCGCCGGGTCAATAATGACCGCAATGTCTTTTCAGCCTGCATGCTGAAAATGGGCCATGCCGACGGCATGGTGACGGGGCTGACGCGTCACTCCAACACCATCATGGAAGACGTCCGGCTGGTGCTGGATCCCGCCGAGGACATGCGCGCGGTCGGCATTACCGCCGCGGTGTCCAAGGGGCGCAGCCTCTTGATCGGCGATGTCAGCGTGACGGAATTCCCGGACGCCCAGGCGCTCGCCGAGATTGCCGTCGCGACTGCCCACGCTGCCAAGCGCATCGGCATGACCCCGCACGTGGCAATGCTCTCCTATTCCAGTTTCGGCAATCCGCCGGGCGAACGTTCCGAAAAGGTGCAGGAAGCCGTCCGTATTCTCGATTCCATGAATGTGGACTTCGAGTATGAAGGCGATATCGCAGCCGACATCGCGCTCGATCCCGACCATCACGAACTCTACCCGTTTTCGCGGCTGACCCAGCCGGCCAATGTGCTGATCATGCCGGCGGTGCACTCCGCCTCGATTGCCGTGCGCCTGCTCAAGGCGGCCGGCGGTGCAACGGTGATTGGTCCGATGCTGCTGGGTCTGGAAAAACCCGTCCAGATCGCTCGCCTGGGTGCCTCTGCCTCCGATCTCGTGAACCTTGCCAGCATCGCCGCCTACGACCTCAATTCAGCGATTGAATAAGCGTTATTCACGGTGAAGTGACAGCGCAGGGGTGAAGACAGCACGCCCTGAGCCTATCTAGGATGCCTGTGCTGTTTCGGGGGACACTCTCATGGCCGGACGTGCTGCGCGAGATCTGACTGAAGGTCCGGTCTTCGGACATGTATTCAGAATGCTGCTGCCGATGAGTTTCGGCATTCTCGCAATGATGCTCGTGGGCATTATCGACACCTATTGGGTCGGAACCCTGGGTACGGCGCAACAGGCGGCGGTCCAGATGAGCTTCCCCGTGACCATGCTGGTCATGAGCGTCTCGATCGGCCTGGGAGCCGGCGCGGTCTCTGCCGTGTCCCGCGCCGCGGGCCGCAAGGATGGCGGGTCTTCGATCCCACGCATCGCGACCGATGCGATGTCGCTGTCCCTGATCTCAGTGGGCCTCGTTTCGCTGCTGGGCGTCATTTTCGTGGAAGACATGTTCCGTGCGCTCGGTGCCAGCGAGACGATGATCCCCCACGTCGTCGATTACATGACGGTCTGGTTCGGCGGGATCGTGCTCATCGTTGGTCCGATGGTGGCCTCGAACATCCTGCGAGCCTTGGGCAATGCCGTCATTCCGAGCCTGATGATGATCGCTGCAGCCCTGGTCAATCTCGTGCTGGACCCCATCTTCATCCTCGATGACGTCTTCGGCTGGTTCCCGGGCCTGGGCATGGGGGTCACCGGTGCCGCACTCGCGACGGTCGTCGCCAATGCCGTGACCTTCGTGATGGTCATGCTCTACCTGATCTTCAAGGAAAAACTCCTCGATTTCGGCTGGGAAGATCTCGGCGAGGTTTGGGACCACTGGCTGGACGTGGCCCGGGTGGGCATTCCCGCCTGTATTTCGAACGTCTTCAATCCGCTGGCGCTGACCGTGGCGATGTCGGGTCTCGGCATGGCGCGCTTTGGTGACGCCGCGGTCGGCGGGCTGGGCGTTGCCGGTCGTGTGGAGGCCTTTGCCATCGTGCCGCTGTTTGCGCTGTCGGCTTGTATCGGCGCGGTCACCGGCCAGAATGGCGGCGCGGAACGGACCGATCGTGTTCGCGAGGCCTTCCGGTCCAGCTTCGTCTTCGCGACTGGCTGGAGTCTGGCGATGGCCGTCTTGCTCTGGTTTACGTCAGACATGATTGCCGCGGCCTTCCTGCCCAGTGAAGAGGGGCGCGCCGTGGCATCGATGTATTGGCATATCGTGCCGGTCACAGTCGCGGGCTACGGCATCACCATCGCGGCGAGCGCCGGATTCAACGGTCTCGGTCGTCCTGCGCACGGCATGGTGATTACCGCCGGCCGCGCGCTCGGCATGATGATCCCGGCGATCCTGATTGGCGCCATGGTGTTCAACGCACCGGTCGGTGTGGTCTGGGGGATCGCCGCGGCCAATCTTCTGGCCGGCCTGATAACTGCGCTCTTCGTGCTCACGCGCGCACCGATGACGGCGAAACATGGCAAGCAGCGCCGGCGCCGCAAGGCCGAGCCGGAGGCCGACGCAGCTGAAGAAGGGGCCTAGCGACGGGTCAGAATTCCGGCCAGTTCCGGCTTGCCGTTGAGGCTGGGATGCGGGTGCGGCCGGAAGTCGGTCTCCGCCGGCCAGTGCCAGCGATCCTCCGGGAACAATATCCGCATTGCGTCGACCGAACAGCCATAGGGCGGTCCGCCGCGCTCATCCTTCTGCATGAACAGTGCAAGCAGGCTGCCGCCGGGTTTCAGCCAGTCATGCAGCGCGGTTTCATAGCGTTCGCGCAGATGCGGATGGATGGCGCACAGGAAGGTCTGTTCCCAGACAAGATCCACCGGGCTGTCGGGTTGGAAGGCCAGGACATCGCCCAGTTCGAGCTTCGCCGTGACGCCGGCCTGTGCGAGTGCGTCTCGCTGGAAGCCTATCGCGGTTTCGGAGAGATCGGCGCCGGTCACGTCCAGGCCGAGGCCCGCGAAATGCACCAGTTCCGGCGCACGGCCGCAGCCGGGGATGATGATGGACGCGCCGCGCGACTGCACCAGCCTGTCCTGCCAGACCGCGACTGCAGGATGCAGTCCCGGGCGTTCCCAGGGCGTCTCGCTGTCGCGGAATTTGCGTTCCCAATCAAGCGACGGGGGCGGGGATGTGTCGGACATGGTGAACCTCTCGTGACAGCAAAGCGGTCACGGTCTTCCAGATCAATGCAAATGCTCAGGAAAGCGGATCAGGCAGCCTTGGCGCGGCGACACAGATCGACCATGGACAGCGGAGCCGGCGGCAGCGGGCGCACAGCGTCCTCGTAGATGCTCGATCCCGCGAAGAATCGAATGCCGGCATTCATGCCGTCCTTCAGCGTCTTGAGATCGCGCACGTCTTCCAGATAGGTGCCGGCGCCCTGGTTCTTGGCCTGTTGAACGAAGCTGCGCAGGGCGGCGATGTCGTGATCCATAAAGCCTTCGGATTCGAAATTCGACGGCCGGCGGGCGACGCTACCGAACAGGCCGACCTCATGCGGGCCGAACATGTCGAGATCTTCGGTTCCGAAGGGCATTTCCACGACATTCGTGAAGCCGAGATCGCGGAATTCATCCAGAACGGCCCGGGCTGCCGGGTCATGCCAGGGCAATTCGTCGACACGAATCATGAAGGCCGAGCGGAATTGCTTCGGCAGGGCATTAAGCGGCGCAATGAAGAGATTGCGCATCGTCTCGTCGCTCAACGTGTCCCAGTGCACGGTTTGCACGAAGGAGACTTTCCGCTTCTTTTGGAAATAGAACAGGAAGGCCTCGACCGTGCCGCGGATCGAGCACAGATCCAGCTCATGCTGTTCCACGTCCGCCATGCGCGTATCGATCGCGCGGCGGCCCGAGATCAGCCGGCCTTCGACATAGACTTTCGTGAGACAGATATTCGAGATCACCATCTGGCGGGCCGAATCCCAGACCGGCTGGAAATGAGCCTTGAGACCAGGCTTGGTCGGGATCTTCGCGGTCGCGGCCTTCAGGGCCCGGCGAGGGTCCTCCGCTTCCGCCTCGGCCGAGGCGGGAACCGCGCGCGGCGGCTGGGCAGAGGAGGGCGGCGGCGTGGGGGTCGCGATCTCCGCGAGCTCGCTGGCCGAAACCGAACGGGCCTCACCAGCCACCTTGACGTCTTGCATGTCAGGTTCGCCGAGGAAAAAGCGCTGTAGTTCCTCGCCGATCTTCTCGATCTCTTCCTGCGGATCCGCGTCGTTCTCGCAGAAGATGATCAGGAAACCTTCCTCGCAGCTCACCATCACATCGTCATTGCCGATGCGTTTCTCGATGAAATGGGTGGAGGCCTCGAAGATCTTGGCGCGCATGCTGGGCCAGTGATCACCGACCTTTTCCTTGATCGCGTCCAGATTGAGGAGGTGAAACTGACCGATATCGACCTTGTTCTTGTTGGCCAGGGCTTTGCGGAGAAAGGTATTCAGGCCAACGCTCATCGGATATTCGCTCGATACTGATCCTCGTTGCGCCTATTCTTCCAATACATACCTTAATACATAATTGAGGTTGCTAGGAGCGACGGAGTGCTGCGCGAGCTCGTCTTGACCGCGGCCGGGGCTGAGCTTAAACGGCCTGCTCGCTTCCTCCTGCGGATGTGGCGAAACTGGTAGACGCGCTAGATTTAGGTTCTAGTGGGGTAACCCGTGGGGGTTCGAGTCCCTCCATCCGCACCAGGAGGCATGACGTCCCGTGTCGTCCTACCTTCTCTTGACGCTGATCCTGTCCGTGATTGCGGGCGGATTGCTCGTGGCCAGCAAGCGCAGGCGCCTCCTGCTGACATCGGGTCTGGCAGCCGCACCGGCGGGCCTGCTCGACATCATATTCACGCCGGAATACTGGCAGCCGAACCAGATCTTCGGCGCGAGCTTCTCAATTGAGGGCGTGCTGTTTTCCTTTGCAAATGGCGTGATTATCGCCTGGGTCGCCTTTGCGCCGTGGCGCGCCATGTTCGTTCGTCCGCGGGCCGGAATTGCCGTTGCCCGCTCGCTGGCAATCGCTGTGCCTTGCTGGCTGGCTTTCTTCCTGGTCTGGCATCGCGGCTTTGGGTGGGCCGAGCTGACCATCATGCACGCCGCGCTGGCCGGTCTGTGTCTCGCGCTCCTGATCCTGCTGGGCCGGCGGCGCGATGCCTGGGCGCTGGCGCTCGTCTCCGGGAGCGGGTTCGCCGCTATCTATTTCGTCGAGCTTCTGGTCTGGCGCCTGATTGATGACACGGCTCCTGCGTTTTGGAATCACGACACGGCCTGGGGCGTGCAGATCATCGGTTTTCCCGCCGAGGAACTGGCCTGGGCGGGGCTCTACGGCGCCGTCTGGGCACTGGCTGTCGCCTACGGAGCAAGCGTGCATTTGCGGCCCAAAACCGTTTGATGGTCGCATATCAGCTGCGTTTGGCACTGCTCAAGAGGCGGGATTAACCGTAATCAGCCGCGCCTCGTCGTTGCACAGGCGAAAGCGGCGTGACATAACGCCCGCTCGTTTTTCAAAGCGGGCAATCCGCTCAACCGGAATACCAAGGTCAACCCATGAACGTCATCGAGAAATCTTCCGAGGGCTTGAGCCGTACTTTTGAGGTCGTTTTCCCGGCCGATGATCTGCAGGCACGCCTGGAAGCCAAGATCGAGGAAATCCGCCCGGAAGTCCGCCTGAAGGGGTTCCGTCCGGGCAAGGTGCCGTCCAGCCACATCCGCAAGATGTTTGGCGATTCCATCATGGGCGACCTTCTCAACGAACTCGTGCCCGAGTCGACGCAGAAAACCCTCGACGAGCGCAATCTTCGCCCGGCATCGCAGCCGGAAATCGAAGTGAAGAGCGACGCCAAGGAAGTCACCTCCGGCAAGACCGATTTCAGCTTCGAGATCCGTCTTGAAGTCATGCCGGAATTTGAAACGTCCGATCCGGCCTCCATCAAGGTCGAGCGCCCGGTCGCTGACGTAGAAGATTCCGAAATGGACGAGCAGCTCAACCAGCTCGCCGAGCAGAGCCGCGAATTCGCTCCGAAAAAGGGCGGCGCCAAGGCCAAGGCGGCCGAGGGCGATGTCGTCGTGATCGATTTCGTCGGCAAGATCGACGGTGAGGTCTTCGAAGGCGGTTCCGCTGAAGACGCGCGCGTTGCCATTGGCGACGGCGCCTTCATCCCGGGCTTCGAGGAGCAGCTCGTCGGTGCCAAGACGGGCGAGGAGCGCGAGCTCAATGTGAGCTTCCCGGAAGACTACCAGGCCGAGGCTCTCGCCGGTAAGGCCGCGGTCTTCGAGGTCAATGTGAAGGGTATCGAATCCCCGCAGGACGCCAAGGTCGATGACGAGCTCGCCAAGCGCCTGGGTCTCGAGGACCTGGATTCGCTCAAGGACGTCATCCGCAAGCGGATCGAGGGCGAGCATGCCGGTCAGTCCCGCATGAAGGTCAAGCGCGCCGTGCTGGACCAGCTGGACGCCGCTCACAGCTTCGACCTGCCGCCGAAAATGGTGGATGCCGAGTTCGAGAATATCTGGCGCGAAGTCTCTGCTGCCATGGAGCAGGGCCAGCTGGAAGAAGAAGACCAGGGCAAGTCCGAGGACGAGCTCAAGTCGGAATACCGCGAGATCGCCGAGCGCCGTGTGCGCCTGGGCCTGGTCCTCGCCGAAATGGGTCGCAACAACAATATCGACGTGACCCAGGAAGAACTTTCCCGCGCGGTCAACCAGGAAGCCATGCGCTATCCGGGTCAGGAACGCCAGGTCGTCGAGTTCTACCAGCAGAATCCGGGCGCCATTGCCCAGCTGCGCGCGCCGATCTATGAGGAGAAAGTCGTCGACTACATCCTCGAACTGGCTGACGTCACCGAGGTGACGGTGTCCAAGGACGCGCTCTACGCCGATGATGACGAGGCTCCGGCTCCGAAGAAGAAGGCCGCTGCCAAGAAGAAGGCTCCGGCGAAGAAGGCTGCTGCCAAGAAAGCCCCGGCCAAGAAGGCTCCGGCAAAGAAGGCCGCCGCCAAGAAGGACGACACGGCTGCCAAGAAGGCTCCGGCGAAAAAGGCTGCGGCCAAGAAGCCGGCTGCCAAGAAGACCGATGCCAAGGCTGACACCGCGAAAAAGGCTCCGGCCAAGAAAGCGGCTGCCAAGAAGGCTCCGGCCAAGAAGAAGCCGGCTGCCAAGAAGGACGCCTGATCGTCCAATTGCAGTTCTGAACAGAAAACGCCGGTGCAATCGCACCGGCGTTTTTCTTTGTTTAACCCGACACGTTCAAGCCTGCTGCAGGGGGCAGCTTGAAACCACAAGCGACGCACCCGATAGTCTTGTTGACCTTCCGACGTGAATCGGTCCCGTCCGTGGACCGGGCATCCCAAGGAGCCTTACATGCGCGATCCCCATGAAATGACGTCCATGGCCCTGTGGCCGAGCGTGATCGAGAACAAGGGCGGCCGGGAAATCGCCTATGATTTGCCTTCGCGCCTGCTCATGGAGCGCATTATCTTTGTGCTCGGCCCGATCGAGGACAACATGGCCACGTCCATCGTCGGCCAGCTGCTTTTCCTCGAATCGGAAAATCCGACCAAGGAAATCTCAATGTACATCAACTCGCCCGGCGGCGTCGTCACGGCAGGCATGGCGATCTACGACACGATGCAATACATCCGCTGCCCGGTCTCCACGATGTGCGTGGGGATGGCAGCGTCGATGGGTTCGCTGCTTCTGACCGCAGGCGAGGCCGGCCAGCGCTACGCGATGCCGAATGCCCGCATCATGGTGCACCAGCCGTCCGGCGGTTTCCGCGGTCAGGCTTCGGATATCGAGCGCCATGCCAAGGACATCATCGAGACGAAACGGCGCCTGAACGAGGTTTACGTAAACCATACGGGTCGCAAGTATGACGAGATTGAAGCCGCTCTGGATCGGGACAATTTCATGTCTGCCGAGCAGGCCAAGGAGTTCGGCCTGATCGACAATGTGATCCAGAAACGGCCGGATGGCGGTGACGCAGAGGGCTGATCGGACGAGGTTCTGACAGCAGGAATACTTGATCCCGGCGGCTCGCCTGTGGTCGAATGATGATAACGCGCCTTGCAATATCGCTTTCGGCCCCGAACTTGCTGGGAATAGCCTGAAAGCGGACTCAGGGCGGGTTCGTGAGTTGAATTGGAGCGGACATGAGTAAGACAACAGGCGGTGACGGCGAGTCCAAGAACACCCTCTATTGCTCTTTCTGTGGCAAGAGCCAGCACGAGGTCCGCAAGCTAATTGCCGGACCGACGGTCTTTATCTGCGACGAATGTGTCGAACTCTGCATGGATATCATCCGCGAGGAGAACAAGTCCTCGCTGGTGAAATCCAAGGAAGGCGTTCCGTCTCCGCAGGAGATCTTCGACGTTCTCAACGACTATGTGATCGGCCAGTCGCATGCCAAGCGCGTGCTCGCGGTCGCTGTCCACAACCACTACAAGCGTCTCAATCATGTCGGCGCCAATGCCGACGTGGAACTGGCCAAGTCGAACATCCTGCTGATCGGACCGACGGGTTGCGGCAAGACGCTCCTGGCCCAGACGCTGGCCCGCATCCTCGACGTGCCGTTCACGATGGCCGACGCCACCACGCTGACCGAAGCCGGTTATGTGGGTGAGGATGTCGAGAATATCGTCCTGAAACTGCTCCAGGCCTCCGATTACAATGTCGAGCGGGCCCAGCGCGGCATCGTCTATATCGACGAGATCGACAAGATTTCCCGCAAGTCCGACAACCCGTCCATCACGCGTGATGTCTCGGGAGAGGGCGTGCAGCAGGCCCTGCTGAAGATCATGGAAGGCACGGTTGCCTCCGTACCGCCGCAGGGTGGCCGCAAGCATCCGCAGCAGGAATTCCTGCAGGTGGACACGACGAATATCCTGTTCGTTGTCGGTGGTGCCTTTGCCGGTCTCGACAAGGTCATTTCCAAGCGCGGCAAGGGTGCGGCGATCGGCTTCGGTGCCGATGTGCGCGAACCCGATGAGCGCAATACCGGTGACATCCTGCGTGATGTCGAGCCGGTTGACCTCCAGCGTTTCGGTCTCATTCCGGAATTCATCGGCCGTCTGCCGGTGATCGCCACGCTCGAGGATCTCGACGAGGACGCCCTAGTCCAGATCCTGACCGAGCCGAAGAATGCCCTGGTCAAGCAGTATCAGCGCCTCTTCGAGATGGAAGGCGTTGGCCTCACCTTTACCGAGGACGCCCTCAAGGGCGTGTCGGCCCGGGCCATCGAACGCAAGACCGGTGCTCGTGGCCTGCGCTCGATCATGGAAGGCATCCTGCTGGAAACCATGTTCGAACTGCCTGGACTGGAAGGTGTCGAGGAGATCGTCGTCAACGCGGAAGTCGTTGAAGGCAATGCCAAACCGCTCTTCATCTATGCAGAGCGCAAGGACGATAAAGCCGAGGGTGCTTGACGAAAGCCCCCGGCATCTCCACCTGATGCTGTGAACGGGTGATCCACGCGGTCACCCAAAGCAATTCACCCGCCGGTTCCCCCGCGAATCGAGTCACGATCAGCCTCGTGGTCTGACCGCGCCGTTCCGGCGGGCGCGATAGGAGTAACCATGTCGAATCCGAAGACGCTTCCGCTCTTGCCCTTGCGCGACATTGTGGTGTTTCCCCACATGATCGTCCCGCTCTTTGTGGGCCGCGACAAATCCGTGCGGGCACTGGAAGAAGTCATGCGCGCGGACAAGCAGATCCTGCTGGCCACGCAAAAGAATGCCGGCGATGACGAGCCGGCCCGCGATGCCATCCACACGACCGGCGTGATCGCCTCGGTGCTGCAATTGCTCAAACTGCCGGACGGCACCGTGAAAGTCCTGGTCGAGGGCGGTTCGCGCGTCGAGATCACCGGTTATGTCGACAATCCGGAATACTACGAGGCCGTCTGCGATCCGGTCGTCGAGGACGTTGCGGACGATGCCGAACTGGAAGCGCTGATGCGCACGGTTGCGGCCAAGTTCGAGGATTACGTCAAGCTCAACAAGAAAGTGCCGCCGGAAGCGCTGGCCTCGCTTGGTCAGATTACGGAAGCCGGCAAGCTGGCCGATTCCATCTCCGCGCATCTCGCTGTGAAGATCGAGGAAAAGCAGAGCCTGCTGGAAGAGCCGGAAGTGGCGCGCCGCCTCGAGCGGATTCTCGGCCTGATGGAAGGCGAGATCGGCGTTCTCCAGGTGGAGAAGAAGATCCGCAGCCGCGTCAAGCGCCAGATGGAAAAGACGCAGCGCGAATATTATCTGAACGAGCAGATGAAGGCGATCCAGCGCGAGCTGGGCGAGGGCGATGAGAGCCGCGAGGAACTCGCCGAGCTCGAGGAAAAACTCGCCGAGGCCAAACTCTCCAAGGAAGCCCGCACCAAGGCCGAGGCGGAGTTCAAGAAACTGCGCCAGATGAGCCCGATGTCGGCGGAAGCCACGGTCGTTCGCAATTATCTCGACTGGATCCTGGCCGTTCCGTGGGGCAAGCGTAAGCGCCTCAAGAATGATCTGAACCGGGCCGAGGGCATTCTCGAAGCCGACCATTACGGGCTCGAGAAGGTCAAGGAACGCATACTCGAACATCTCGCCGTCCAGGCCCGGACCCGCAAGCTGCGCGGACCGATCCTGTGCCTTGTCGGCCCTCCGGGTGTCGGCAAGACCTCGCTTGGCCGTTCGATCGCCAAGGCGACGGGCCGCGATTTCGTGCGCATGTCGCTGGGCGGTGTGCGTGACGAAGCCGAGATCCGCGGTCACCGTCGGACCTATATCGGGTCCATGCCGGGCCGCATCATCCAGTCGATGAAGAAGGTCAATTCGTCCAACCCGCTCTTCCTGCTCGACGAGATCGACAAGCTGGGCGCCGATTATCGCGGTGACCCCGCCTCGGCCCTGCTGGAAGTGCTGGATCCGGAACAGAACGCCAATTTCAACGATCACTATCTGGAGGTCGATTACGATCTCTCGGACATCATGTTCGTGACCACGGCGAATACGCTCAACCTGCCGC
Source organism: uncultured Maricaulis sp. (assembly GCA_965228215.1). Lineage (GTDB taxonomy): Bacteria > Pseudomonadota > Alphaproteobacteria > Caulobacterales > Maricaulaceae > Maricaulis. The sequence goes on from OZ245800.1 coordinate 2,660,379, forward strand.
AGCCGCTTCTCGACCGGATGGAAATCATCCGGATCGCCGGCTACACGGAAGATGAGAAGGTCGAGATTGCCAAGCGCCACCTGATCCCCAAGCAGATGAAGAACCATGCCCTCAAGGAGGGAGAATGGTCGCTCGAGGAAGACGCACTGCGTGACGTGATCCGCTATTACACGCGGGAAGCCGGCGTGCGTAACCTGGAACGCGAGATCGCCAATCTGGCCCGCAAATCGGTTCGCAAGATCGAGAGCGGCGAGCAGGACGGCATGCAGATCACGCCGGACATGCTCGATGATCTGGCCGGCGTGAAGAAATTCCGCTTCGGCGAGACCGAACAGGATGACCAGGTCGGTGTCGTGACCGGTCTGGCCTGGACGGAAGTCGGCGGAGATCTTCTCACCATCGAGGCCGTCAAGATGCCGGGTCGCGGCAAGATGACGGTCACGGGCAATCTGCGCGATGTGATGAAGGAGTCGATCTCTGCGGCAAATTCCTTCGTCCAGTCCCGCGCCCCGTCCCTGGGTGTGAAACCGACCGTGTTCCGCTCGTCGGACATCCACGTGCACGTGCCGGAAGGCGCAACGCCGAAGGATGGCCCGTCGGCGGGTATCGGCATGATGACCGCCATCGTCTCCGTGCTGACGGGCGTTCCGGTGCGCAAGGATATCGCCATGACCGGCGAGATCACGCTGCGCGGCCGCGTTCTGCCGATCGGCGGGCTGAAGGAAAAACTGCTCGCAGCCCTGCGCGGCGGTGTGAAGACGGTCCTCATTCCCAAGGAGAATGAAAAGGATCTCGCCGAGATCCCGGACAATGTGAAGGACGGTCTGGAAATCATTCCGGTCGAGACGGCCGACGAGGTCCTGACCCGTGCCCTGACGGCGGAAGTCGAGCCGGTCGAGTGGACCGAGGCGGACGAGGCGGCCCTGGCGGCCCTGCCGGGTTCCAACCCGGAAGGCGGTCCGCAGATCGCGCACTAGACTGATCGCGCAAAAGACAGGCGCAAACTTGTTTCAGCTGAAACGAAATTGGCCGGAGTGCAACACTCCGGCCTTTTTTGTGCATTTTTCGTGCGGGCATTAACCGTGATGGGATTGACGCCCCCGGAACCCGCCCGCATGCTCGCACCATGACTTGTGCGACGTTTTATTTTGCTGGCTATTTTACCAACGCATCCCGGGTGGGGGCGGTGGCCGGCTGACGTTTGCGCAAGCAACGGTATTCCAGGGCCTCCCCCACGGGGAGGCCCTTTTCTTTTGCGTGAAGGGCAATGAGTGCGATGAATGACCTGACCATCCGTGACGAGGTGCGGAACGCCATCTCGGAGATCGACGAGCAATTGGTGGATGCCATTGCCCGCCGGTCCGAACTGGTCGAGCAGATCCTGCAGGCCAAGGTCGATGCGGGCCTGCCGGTGCGGGATCGCGATCGCGAATATGCTGTTCTCAAGGCCGCCGTTGCGCGCGGCCAGGAGAAGGGCGTACCCACCGATCTGGTCGAGCAATTATTCCAGTCCCTGTTCGAGACCTCGATCCAGCGCCAGCGCACGCGGTTCGATTCCATGCGCGATGAGGATCTTCACGAGGCAACCGTGGCCTATCTCGGAGGGCCGGGCAGCTACAGCCATATCGCTGCGCAGAAAATCTTCGAACGCCGGCGCGCCAGCGTGGTGCCGTCACCCAAGCGCGATTTCCTCTCCATCTTTCGTGCAGTGGAAACAGGCGAGGTCGATTACGGCGTCATCCCGATCGAGAACACGACGACCGGCTCGATCAATGAAGTCTACGACCTCCTTCTGGCGGGGCGGACCCAGATCGCGGGTGAGTTCATGCTCAAGGTCGATCATTGCTTGATCGGTCGCTCGACCGGGTTGGGTCGTATTACGCGGGTCTTCGGACATCCGCAGGCCCTGGCGCAGTGCCGGCAATATCTCGCCTCCCATCCGGAGATCGAGACGCATATGGCGTCGAGCTCCACACGGGCGCTGGAACGCCTGCTGGAAGACGATGACACGGCCGGTGTCATCGCGGGTGAGGACGCGGCACGCCTGTTCGGCTTCGATGTGTTGGCCCGCAATGTCGGTGATCACGAGCAGAACTACACGCGATTCATCGTGATCGCCCGCAAGTCCAAACTCCCGACGCGCGGTGTCGAATGCAAGACATCCATGATGTTCACCACCCGCGACACGCCGGGCGCACTGGTGGATGCGCTCATGGGCTTCCGGGATGCCGGTATCAATCTGGTGAAGCTGGAATCCCGCCCCATCGCGGGCAATCCCTGGGAGGAAATGTTCATCATGGATGTGGATGGCCATGTCGATGATGTGTCGATCAAGTCCGCCATGACCGTGCTCGAGGCCCACACGCGGGAAATCAAGATGCTGGGCTGTTACGCAGCAGACCGCATCGATCCCGTATCGATCGCGGAATAGGCGGCTACCCCGGGGGCTGCCGTTTCCCTGGCGGCAGCCCCTCTTGGGGTCAGGATCAGCCGACGAATTCGCTCAGCAGTTTCTCCTGCTTGGCGCGTTCGACCTTCGATGTGAATTGGGAATTGATGCGCTGTTCCTGCAGCGTCCGGACCAGGGTCACCAGCGAACCGCTCAGGAAGAGTACGCCCATCGCCACATAGCCCTTGGTGGCCAGATTGACGGGCATGAAGATCAGCGACAGGCCGAGCATCGCATAGGCCGCGATAACACAGGCATAGTTGAAGCTGATCCAGAGTTTCGATTCTCCAAGCATGATTGTCTCCTCGCTCAGGCTGCATCATCGGTTTGCGGGGCAGGGGATTCGGCGCGCAGGCGGGCCAGAACGTCCTGGCCGCGGGTCTGCGGGGCCTCGCCGAAACCTTCGGCAGAGAGGCGCGATACCAGGTCATCACCGGACAATTCGGCCTGAAGATCTTCGAGGATTTCCGCCCGTTCGATCGGGTCCGGATCGCCCAGCAGGCGTTCCAGCACGGCTTCGCCCTCGACGATTGCGGCCAGGCCGGCGATGTCGCGCTGGCTGTCCGTATGTGCCCGGCGTTCCGCCTCGATGGACTGCGCCGTGATCAGGCCCTGGCGTAATTCCACCAGCCGGCGTTCGCATTTCTCCACCATGAGGCGCAGGCGCTGGACGCTGAGCCGGGTGCGTGCGAGGGCGTTTTGCCGGGCTTCGCTTTCATTCTGCAGATCCGCGATGGCCTCGGCAGCCTCGGCTGCGAGATCTTCCATGCCTGCCGCCAGCGCCTGCCGGGCCCGGTCTTCCAGGTCACCGATCCGGCTGGCCAGACCCGAGAGCGTCTTGTCTTCGTGGCGCTCGCGCAGGATCAGGCCGGCCAGGCTCTGTTTCGCACGCTCATGTCCACGCTCGGCGTCGCGGATCTTCTGCTCGATAATGGTCGCGGCTTCGGCGACCTCCAATTGCTCGCGAGTGCGTTCAGCACGACCGCGAAATATCGTAACCAGGGTTGAGAACATTGATCTCTCCTATAACGAACAATGTTCATAAACTGTCGGTGAATGGAATTTTCGCAAGTACAAAATGAACTTCCTTGCGACAGGCAGGGCGGGTTAGGCTTGGGCATGGCAAAGACCGAGACACCAAGCTTGCCGCAAGCGAGGCCGCGTGGCCGGCCCGCTCTGACCGAGGAGCAGAGGGAACAGGCCCTGGCCGCGGCGGCACAATTGCTGTCCGAACAGGGGCTGGACGGCATGAAGGCGCGCGTGATCGCCCAGCGTGCGGGTCTCAGCGTCGGGTCCATCTACAAGCTGTTTGGCGATATCGATGAACTGGTCCGGGCGCTCAATCTGCGCACCTATGCCGATTTTGCCGCCCATCACCGTGCGGCCTTGCTGCGCCTTGAAGGCAGTAATGCCAGCGTGATGGACCGGCTGATGGCGCTGGCAGGTGCCTATGTCGACTTCGTGCAGAAGAACGGGCCGCGCTGGCGCGCCCTGCTGGCGTTCAACCGTCGACAGGAACAGGCACACCCGGCGTCCTATCTGCGCCTGCAAGATGACCTCTTCGGTATCGTTGAAAGCGTGATGTGTGACTTGCCGGGCCTGGAGGACGAGGCCCGCTGTGCCGAACAGGTGCGGGCCCTGTGGGCCTCGGTCTACGGCATCGTGAATTTCACTCTGCCAAACAGCCAGGCCGAAGATCCTCTTGCGGAAACCATGCGGCATATCGAGCTGATTGTGGGCGCTGTCGTCCGCGATTGCGGCGGTTGACGCACAAGCGGGCTTGCCTTGTCCCGAGCAAGCGGACTAGAAAGCGCGCCTGAACCGGAAATGGGCGGTTAGCTCAGTTGGGAGAGCATCTCGTTTACACCGAGAGGGTCGGGGGTTCGAGCCCCTCACCGCCCACCATTTCCTTCGCCGATCCCTGATCAGGCGATTCCGGTTGAACAGACCTGGATCGGGTCTGATTTTCTCCGGATCAGTCCTGCTGGCGTGCCTGATCCAGGATCGAAAGCAGGGCTTCCGGCTTGCGCGGATCATGAAACAGGATGCTGGCACGCGGCGCATGGCGGCGCAATGCAGAGATCGTTTCATCGACCGGCACCGGTCCGGCCTCGATCTCGTTGATCACGACGATTGCCCGGCCGTCGAGCACGCGTAACGCCGTGAGCGTGTGCGAGATCGTGCCGAGATAATTACCGGCTACCAGGACCGGAACGGCATCGAGTTCGCGCATCAGGTCGATATTGAGACCGTCCTCGGCGATTGGAGACATGATGCCGCCGGCGCCCTCGATCAGGGTGGGCTGGCGCGGATCGAGCCGGTCAAGGCACCAATTGACGATGTCGTCGATCAGCAGGTCGCGATTTTCACGCCGCGCGGCCATGTCCGGCGAAAGCGGTTCGCGGAAACGCCACGGCGTCACCGCCTTCACACCGGCGCCGGTCAAGTCCTCGCCATTGGCCCGCATCAGGCGGATCGTGTCGGTGGCATTGAGATTGTCCGGATCAAAGCCGGACACGACCGGTTTGAGGACGCGGGCCTTGCCGCCGGCCTCGCGATAGACTTTCAGGAGCTCGCACAGGATATGCGTCTTGCCGATATCCGTACCCGTTCCGGTGAAGAAGATCGGCCGGCGCATTATTCCGCTGCCTCCCGCTGATCCAGGATATCGCGAACCCGGTCCGCAAGCCGGTCGACGTCGTCAATGTCATGCGCCGCGCTGAAGGTGATGCGCAGACGGGCCGTGCCGCGCGGCACGGTGGGCGGCCGGATGGCTGTGACCAGGAAGCCTTCCCGCCGCAGGTTTGCCGAGGCGTCCAGCGCCTGGGCCTCGCTGCCCAGAACGACGGGCACAATCGGTGAGGCGGGTTCGGCCAGTCCGGCCCGGGCGCAAAAGCGTTTCGCGTGCGCCAGCGGACGGGCGGTCATCTCCGGGTGGGACTCGATCAGGTCGAGGGCTTTCAGCGCCGCCGCGATCGAGGCGGGCGGCAGGGCCGTCGTGAAGACCAGCGGACGGGCCCGTGTGCGCAGGAGTTCGCAGACATCTCGAGACGCGCACAGATAACCGCCATAACTGCCCAGCGCCTTGGAGAGCGTGCCCATCTGCAAAGGCGCTGTCGCGGCGGGTTCGAATGTGTGCGCGGCCCCGCGGCCATTGCCGACCGTGCCGATGCCATGCGCATCGTCCACCAGGGTCCAGGCATCGAATTTGGCGGCCAGCTCGAGCAGGCCGGGCAGGGGTGCGATATCCCCATCCATCGAGAAGACGCCATCGGTCAAGATCATGGCGTGACGCGCCTTGCCGCGTCCCTCTGCCAGTCTGGCGCGCAGATCATCCAGATCATTGTGACGGAAGGTCACGACCTCGGCCTTGGACAATTGCGCCCCGGCATGCAGGCAGGCATGGGCAAGCTCATCCACGAGGACGAGGTCACCGGATCCGGCGAGGGCGGGCGTGATGGCGAGATTGGCCAGATAGCCCGAGCCGAAGACGATGCAGTCTTCCGTGCCCTTGAAGCGCGCCAGGCGTGCTTCAAGCTCGAACAGCAGCGGATGGCCGCCCGTGACCAGGCGCGATGCGCCCGAGCCCGCGCCGAAATCGGAGGCGGCGCGCTGGGCAGCCTCGACGACTTCGGGATGGTGGGTCAGGCCCAGATAATCATTCGAGCAGAAATTGATCAGCGCTGCGCCGTCCTGTTCGACGTGCACGGCGTCACGCGCTGACGTCGCGACGAGGCGGCGGCGCAAATTTCGTTTTTCCAGACCGGCGAGTTTCCGGGCTGCAAATCTGTCGAGCGAGGAGGGGGCAGAGCTCATACTAGCCCTGTCGCACAGATTGCGGGCCTGCTAAAGCCCTCGCATGACATTGAAGACGATCGACCCCCGAAGCGACTCCCGCAACGCCGCCGGCGCACCGACCTGGTTCCAGCCCGAAGCGCATCATGTCTGGCGGCCCTATACGCAGATGAAAACCACGCCGGACGCGCTGCCGGTCGTGTCCGCGGAAGGGGTCCGCATACGGCTTGCCGACGGTCGCGAGCTGATCGACGGAGTCTCGTCCTGGTGGACGGTCTGTCACGGCTATCGCCACCCGCACATTATTGACGCGGTGAAGCAGCAGCTGGATGCCGTTCCTCACGTCATGCTGGGCGGGCTGACGCATGAACCGGTCGAACGCCTGGCCTCGCGGCTCGCTGCCCTGGCACCGGGATCGCTGAACCATGTCTTCTTTTGCGAATCCGGATCGGTATCGGTCGAGATCGCGATGAAGATGGCGGTCCAGTACTGGCTCAATCGCGGCGAGACGGGGCGTTCGCGCTTCGTGGCGTTCCGCGGCGGCTATCATGGCGACACGCTCGCCACGATGTCGGTCTGCGATCCCGATGAAGGCATGCACAGCCTGTTCGGTCCGACCCTGCCGCGCCAGATCATCGCCGATCTGCCGGTGGATGCTGCCAGCCGCGCAGCGCTGGAGACGCTCGTGGCAGACCACGAGGGCGAGATTGCCGGCATCATGACGGAACCGCTTGTCCAGGGCGCCGGCGGGCTGCTCTTCCACGATCCCTCGACGCTCCGGGCCATGCGGGAGGTTGCGGACCGGTTCGGCCTGCCGCTGATCTTCGACGAGATCATGACCGGGTTCGGACGTCTCGGCACGATGTGGGCCAGCGAGAAAGCCGGCGTGATTCCCGACATCATGACCGTGTCCAAGGCGCTTACGGGCGGCACGCTGCCCCTGGCGGCGGCGATCGCCTCGCGCGAGATATTCGAGGCTTTCTGGAGTGATGATGCCGGCGCCGCGCTGATGCATGGTCCGACCTATATGGGCAATCCGGCGGCTTGCGCGGCGGCGAACGCCTCGCTCGACCTGTTTGAAACCGAACCGCGTCTGGACCAGGTGGCCGCTATCGAGGCACGCCTGGCCGAACTGATGCCCACCGCCCGGGACATTCCCGGTGTCGCAGACGTGCGCTGGCAGGGCGCCATTGGTGTTATCGAGATGTCTTCCATGCCTGATCTCGACCAGCTGAAGGCGGATTTCGTGGATGCGGGGATCTGGGTGCGTCCCTTCAACAATGTGATCTATTGCATGCCGCCCTACGTCATTGATCGCGGGGATCTGGACTGTCTTGTGACCACGATGATCGACGTCACCCGGCGCTGGGCCTCGACACGTTTCTGATCATTCTTCCAGAAAATTGAAAATGATCCTTGCGCGGGATTATATTTTCACCATATTGGAAGAATGAAAAAGACAGATGCCATTTCCAGTCTCGCTGCCCTGGCGCACGAAACCCGCATGGACGTGTTCAAACTCCTGGTGACGGCGGCTTCGCCGGATCCGGAGGCCGGCGGACTGCCGGCCGGGGAGATTTCCGACCGCCTGTGCCTGCCTGCGCCGACCCTGTCCTTCCACCTGAAGGAATTGACCCGCGCCGGCCTTGTGTCCGGTGAACGGCGAGGGCGATCGATCATCTACCGCCCGGTCTTCACCGCGGTCGAGGGACTGGTTCGCTATCTGCTTGATGATTGCTGCAAGGGGGCGTGCACGACTGCCGAACCCCGCATCCGGAGGATTTGAGATGAAACGCCTGCATGTCAGCTTCAATGTGACCGATCTGGAAAAATCGATCGCCTTCTACACCCAGCTTCTCGGTGCCGAACCGACCGTGGTGCGCGAGGGCTATGCCAAGTGGATGCTCGAGGATCCGCGCGTCAATTTCGTGGTCGAGACGGGCTGTGGGGATGCCGGTTTCTCGCACGCGGGAATCCAGGCGGAATCCGGTGACGAGCTGGAGGAAATCTTCGGCCGCATGAAGTCCGCCGAAGCCCCCTATCTGCCGGAGGGCGTGACGACCTGCTGCTACCACAAGTCCGAGAAGAGCTGGACGATCGATCCGGACGGCGTGAAATGGGAAGCCTTCCATACGCATCACCAGACCGAGGAATACGGCCACTCGCCGGAAATCGGGGCCTGATCAGTGCGCATTCCGGTGATCGTGAGCGGGTGGACTGCAATTGATCTGCAATCCGATTGCAGACCGTGCGCAAACCCGCTTGACCCGCCGCCAGCTAGCTCATAAACAACGCACCTCGCTTCGGCGAGCCACATTGCGGGTGTAGCTCAGTTGGTTAGAGCGCCGGCCTGTCACGCCGGAGGTCGCGGGTTCGAGTCCCGTCACTCGCGCCATTTTCTTCCAGGAAAATTTGGTGCCTACAAACGCCCGCAGCCGCGGGTGTTTTTCGTTGTGCCTGTGGTGGGTTTATTCGCCCTGCTGAGGCTGGAGTTCGCCGGCGCGCGTGAGCAGGACGATGCCGACCAGGGCCGTGATGTGACCGCCCAGCGTGATCAGCGAAGTGACGCCTGCTTCGAACAGCGGGTTCTGGGCGAGCAGCAGCAGGTCCGCGATCGATGCGATGATCGAGAAGGCGTAGACCGGCAACAGCCAGGGATGGCGCGCGAGCAGCATCCACACCGCGAGGATTCCCGTCAGCGTATGGGCGTAGAAGGCCAGGTCGTTCCAGATGGTGAGCGAGGCGGTGAAGCTCTCGGCATCGAAACCCCCGACACCGCCCTGGATCAGGCCAAAGCGCGATCCCAGATCAATGGTGATCCACCACAGGTCTGACAGGCCCGTCAGGACCACGAGAGCCAGGGTCGCCATGTAGAGCGGGGAAGATCTCACCTTCAACACCCTCTCACTTGGACCGGTCCCACGTCAGACCAGTCCGGGCCGGGCCAGTTCCCGCTGGCTCACGAGCAGCCAGATCAGGAAGAGCGCCGTCGAATGCGCAGCCAGGGCGATATGGCCGATCAGGCTGCCGTCATAATAGGGATTCCCCACGAGCAGGACCCAGTCAAGGAAGGAGGCGGCGACGCTGACGCCGTAGACCCAGAGCAGGATGCGCTTGCGGCGCAGCAACAGCACGACCGCGGCGATACTCGTCAGGGCGTGGGTGTAGAAGGCCAGGTCGTTCCAGATCGTGAGAGAGGCCGTGAAGTCCTGCGAATTCACGTCGGCGAGCGTGAAACTCCACAATCCGGTTTTGCCACCCATATCGATGAGCAGAAGCCAGACATCCAGCGCGGCAGTCGCGAGGACCAAAGCCAGCGCAGTCCAGTATTCAGCATTGCGAACATGAGAACGCATGCCTCACCCTCCGATGATTCGAAGGATGAGGCATGTCTGTCTGGTCGATCGGTCGCGAATTTATTGCGTCTGACCGGCCCCGGCGGGCAGTTCATAGCTGAAGCTGGCGTCTGCCGGCCCGAGCGGCAGGTCGAACATGAACCAAACGCCCATCAGCGCCACCGAACAGGTCAGGATGGCGATGGAATAGGGCAGCATGGTCGCGATCAGGCTGCCGAGACCGAAATCGGGCGCGTAGCGCTGGGCGAAGACCAGGACGAGCGGCAGATAGGGCATCAGCGGCGTGATGATGTTGGTCGCCTGGTCACCCATGCGATAGGCGAGGGTGGAGGCTTCCGGCGAAATGCCCTGCAGCATCAGCATCGGCACCAGAACCGGGCCGATCAGCGCCCACTTTGCCGAGGCCGAGCCGATGAAGAGGTTCAGCACCGCGACCACCAGGACCATGATCAGCATCAGGAGCGGCGCAGGCAGATCGAGGCGTCCGAGCAGATCGCCGCCGCCGATGGCGGTCAGGATGCCGAGGTTCGACCAGTTGAAGAGCACGATGAAGTGCGCCATCGCGAAGGCGAGCACGATATACATGCCCATGTCGGACATGCCCTTGGCGGCCATGCCGACGGCATCTCGGTCGGACTTGATGGTGCCGGCCTTGGTGCCATAGGCGAGACCCATGGCCAGGAAGGCGATCAGCGTCAGCGCGACGATGGCGCTGAAGAAGGGTGCGAATTCACCATTCGGTCCGCGCAGGGGCGGAGGCGGTAGGGCGTCATTGATCCAGTTCAGGCCGAAGACGAGGTAGAGACCGAACGCCAGCACGCCGAGGAAGGCGAGTCCTGCCGCGCCGAGGCCTTTCTTTTCGTCATCGGTAAGGTCCTCGTCACCGGAGGCGGCTTCGAAGCCCTCCGGAGGCGTCCACTTGCCCAGGCGAGGTTCGATGACCGTCAGGTTCACGAAGGTGATCACGACAACCAGGACCGGGGTCAGGATGGCGGTGAAATACCAGTTGCCGGTGATCGGCATCTCGATATCCGTCACCAGGAAGGCGGCGGATTCCTGCGTGATGCCGAAGAGCAGGGCTTCCAGGGCGCCCGGTACCAGGTTGGCGGAGAAACCCGCGGACACACCGGCGAAAGTCGCGGCCATGCCGGCCACCGGGTGACGTCCTGCGGCGGCAAAGACGATACCGCCGAGCGGGATCAGCACCACGTAACCGGCATCGACGGCGAGATTGCTCATCACGCCGGCAAAGACGAGGGTGGGCGTGAGCAGCGCACCCGGCACGCCCTTCACAAGGCTGCGCAGGCCGGCACCGAACAGGCCCGCCCGTTCGGCCACGCCCGCACCGAGCATCACGACCAGGACCATGCCCAGCGGCCGGAAGTCGGTAAATGTGTTGGGCATTTCCAGGAATAGCCGCTGGATATTGGCCGCCGACAACAGGTTCTGCGCTTCGACAGTCGCGCCCGTCAGCGGGTGCTGGGCCTGGAGTCCGGCGAGGGCGGCGATCACGGATGCGATCATCACCACAACAATGAGTATCAGGAAGATCGTGACCGGGTCGGGCATGCGATTGCCTGTCCGTTCGACCCAACCGAGAATTCCGCCAGTCTTGCTCATGATCTCTCCCCTCAATGGCTGCGCGTACTTGAGCGCAATCGGCTGACCGGTTCAAGCGAGCAGGGGACAAGCAGGCGCATATTCCCCGTTCCTGCGACCGGCAGAGCACGGCAGTTTCCGCGCATGAGTCACTCGCGTCTGTCCGAATCCCTTAGAAACTGGTCGCTGCATGCGACCTGGCCTCCCATGCTGCTGGCGCTTGGCGCGCTGCTGGTCGCGGCGATCTCGCCCTGGATCTGGCTCAGCGTGCTCGGAATTGCCGGCGCCGGTCTCCTGATGCTGGATATGTGGGCCCGCCAGCGCCAATTCCTCGCCCAGCGCCTGTCCCTGCGCCGTGCGGGTGGGCTGAGCGGCGAGGCGCTCGCCCGTTTTCGCAAGGCCCGAACCGCCTGGTGTTCGCGGCGCGCCGCGATGGCTGCGGCCCATGCCGAGGGCTTCGGCGTTGAGTCGCGGCAAATGGTGCGGTCATGGGGCTACAGGCCGTGGCATGTCTTCCCCGACCGAGCCTTCACGGCATCCTCGCCATTCCTGCGCGTGTCCTTCTGGAGATCGGTACTGGGATTGGGTCGTCTCTAGATCTTGAAAACCGCGAATCCACACCCCATGTTGCGAATGCTTCGCAAGAACATAATTTAACTGAAGATTATGGTGCCCCGAACTGATTTCGGGCCGCCTTTTGGCCTTGCTACTGAGGCCGGTGCGCACTAGCTTCCGCCACAATTCGGGCAGGGGGCTTGTCCGGCGATTCTGATTCGCTTCTCCAGCAATCACGCCGCTCTATTCCAAGCCCTCCGTTCGAGAACATGACGGATCTTGCGAGGCCTGGCGATGGACGCGTTGCTGCTCGAATACCTGCCCATTCTCATCTTTTTCGGAATCGCCGCTGCCCTTGGCATCGGTTTCATGCTGGCGGCCTTCGTGATCGCCCCGTCCAAACCGGACCCGGAAAAAGTGTCGACCTATGAGTGCGGGTTCGAAGCCTTCGATGATGCGCGCATGAAGTTCGACGTGCGTTTTTACCTCGTCGCCATCCTCTTCATCATCTTCGACCTGGAAGTGGCCTTCCTCTTCCCCTGGGCCGTCACGCTGCGCGACAGTCTCGGCCCGTTCGAATTCTGGTCGATGATGGTTTTCCTGGGCGTGTTGACCGTCGGCTTCATCTACGAGTGGCGCAAGGGTGCGCTGGATTGGGAGTAGACCATGAGTTCTGATCTGACCCCCGCCGGTGCGGCCGGCCGCGCTGCAGTGCCCGGTTACGACCCGAAGAAACATGACCCGTTCTTTGACGGTGTCTCCGACGCGTTGGCCGATAAGGGTTTTGTCGTGGCCGCCGCCGACGACCTGATCACCTGGGCCCGGACGGGCTCGCTGATGTGGATGACGTTCGGCCTGGCCTGCTGCGCCGTCGAGATGATGCAGGCCTCCATGCCGCGCTACGACGTCGAGCGTTTCGGTTTCGCCCCGCGGGCATCCCCGCGCCAGTCCGACGTGATGATCGTCGCCGGCACGCTCACCAACAAGATGGCGCCGGCCCTGCGCAAGGTCTACGACCAGATGCCCGAGCCGCGCTACGTCATCTCGATGGGCTCCTGCGCCAATGGCGGCGGGTATTACCACTATTCATACTCGGTCGTTCGCGGCTGTGACCGCATCGTGCCGGTCGATGTCTACGTGCCGGGCTGTCCGCCGACAGCCGAGGCCCTGGTGTACGGAATCCTGCAGCTGCAGAAGAAGATCCGTCGCGAAGGCTCGATCGAGCGCTAGGAGAGGATGATGAGCGAAGCCCTGACCTCACTTGGCGAACACGTCGCCGGCGCGCTGGAAAACGCGGTCATCGACTGGTCGGTGACCCATGGCGAGCTGAGCGTGTCGATCCATGATGACCGGATCGAGGACGTGATCCGCTTCCTGCGCGATGACGCGGCCTGCAAGTTCACGACACTGATCGATCTGTGCGGCGTCGACTATCCGCAGCGCGCCGAGCGTTTCGAAGTCGTCTACCACCTCCTGTCCATGCAGCTGAATCACCGCATCCGCGTGAAGCTCTTCGTGGACGAGGACACGCCCGTGGCTTCGATCGCCGGCATTTTCCCGGTCGCCGACTGGTTCGAGCGCGAAGCCTTCGACATGTACGGCATCGCCTTCTCCGGCCATCCGGACCTGCGTCGTCTGCTGACGGATTACGGTTTCGAGGGCCATCCGCTGCGCAAGGACTTCCCGCTGACGGGTTATGTCGAGGTGCGCTGGGACGAGGAAGAAAAACGCGTGGTCTACGAACCGGTGCAACTGGTCCAGGAATTCCGCGACTTCGATTTCATGAGCCCGTGGGAAGGCGCCAAATACGTCATCCCGGGTGACGAGAAGGCGGAGGGTTGAGCATGGCTGACGATCTGATCGAAACCGGCGAATCCGAACGCAATTTCACGATCAATTTCGGACCGCAGCATCCGGCGGCCCACGGCGTTCTGCGTCTGGTCCTCGAGCTGGACGGCGAAGTTGTCGAGCGCGTTGACCCGCATATCGGCCTCCTGCACCGCGGCACCGAGAAACTGCTCGAGCACAAGACCTATCTGCAGGGCATCGGTTATTTCGACCGCCTCGACTATGTGGCGCCGATGAACCAGGAACACGCCTTCTGCATGGCGGCCGAACGCCTTGCAGGGATCGAGGTTCCGCGCCGTGGCCAGTATGTGCGCGTTCTCTACTGCGAGATCGGCCGTATCCTGAACCACCTGCTCAACGTGACGACCCAGGCCATGGATGTCGGCGCCCTGACGCCGCCGCTCTGGGGTTTCGAAGAGCGCGAGAAGCTGATGGTCTTCTACGAGCGCGCTTCGGGTTCGCGCATGCACGCCCACTATTTCCGTCCGGGCGGTGTGCACCAGGACCTGCCGCCGCAGCTCATCCAGGATATCCGCGACTGGTGTGATCAATTCCCCAAGGCGCTGGACGATATCGACGATCTTCTGACCGAGAACCGCATCTTCAAACAGCGCAATGTCGATATCGGCGTTGTGACGAAGGAAGACGTACTGGCGTGGGGTTTCTCCGGCGTCATGGTGCGCGGTTCGGGCCTGGCCTGGGACCTGCGCCGCTCGCAGCCCTACGAGGTCTATAACGAGCTCGATTTCCAGATCCCGGTCGGCAAGAACGGCGATTGCTATGACCGCTATCTCTGCCGCATGGAAGAGATGCGCGAGTCGCTGAAAATCATGATCCAGTGCTGTGACTGGCTGATGCAGCCGGAGAACCAGGGCGAGGTGCTGGCCACCGATTCCAAATTCTCCCCGCCGCGTCGCGCCGAGATGAAGCAGTCGATGGAAGCGCTGATCCAGCACTTCAAGCTCTACACCGAAGGCGTGCACGTCGATGCCGGCGAGGTCTATGCCGCCGTTGAAGCGCCCAAGGGCGAGTTCGGCGTCTATCTCGTGGCCGACGGCTCCAACAAGCCGTACCGCGTGAAGATCCGCGCCCCGGGCTTTGCCCACCTTGCCGCCATGGACTTCATGAACAAGGGCCACATGCTGGCCGACGTCTCGGCCATCATCGGTTCGCTCGACGTCGTGTTCGGGGAGATCGACAGATGACCTCGGCAGCACTCGGCGCAGTGGCACTCATGATCTCGACCCCGGAACAACTCGTCCAGGAGCAGCTCGACGCGTACAATGCGCGCGATCTTGAGCGTTTCGTGGCGCAGTATTCCGAAACCGTCGAAGTCTATGAATACCCGGGCTCGCTCATCATGGCGGGCCGCGAGGCATTCACCGAGCGCTATCGTGTCCGGTTCCAGACCGAGGGTCTTCGTGCCGAAGTCACGCACCGTGCGGTGCTGGGCAATCGCGTCATCGATCATGAAATTGCCTGGATCAATGGTCCAGACCAGCCGCCCGTCGAAGTGGTCGTCGTCTACACGATCGAAAACGGTCTCATCGACCGGGTCGAATTCGTCTCTGGGAGTAGCGAATAATGTCAGTTCGCCGTCTAGCCAAGGAACAGCCGGACAGCTTTGCCTTCAACAAGAAGAGCGAAGCCGATATCAAGTTCTGGCGTGCCAAATATCCTGAAGAGAAGAAGGCCTCGGCGGTCATTCCGATGCTGTGGATCGCGCAGAAGCAGGAAGGCTGGGTGTCCGAACCCGCCATCCGCGAGATCGCGACCCGTCTGGAAATGCCCTACATCCGCGTCTACGAGGTCGCGACCTTCTACACGATGTTCAACCTGGCCCCGGTCGGCGAGCATCTGATCCAGGTCTGCGGCACGACGCCCTGCATGCTGCGCGGCTCCGAAAAGCTCATCGAGGTCTGCAAGAAGCGGATCGGCAAGTCCGGCGAGATCTCGGCAGACGGCAAGTTCACCTGGGTCGAGGTCGAGTGCATGGGCGCCTGCGCCAACGCTCCGATGGCCCAGATCGCCAATGGCGATGGCGATCATTACCTGGAAGATCTCGACGCCGAGAAGCTCGAGAAATTCATGGACGATCTCGCCGCCGGCAAAAAGGTTGAATACGGCCCGCAATCCGAGCGCAATGCGTCCGAGCCGCACGGCACCAGCGTGTTGTCCGACCCGTCGCTCTATGACGGATCCCGCGCCAAGAAGATCAAGCTTCCGAACACTGAAAAGGCGGAGGGCTGATCATGGTTGAGCTTCTCCAGGACAAAGACCGCATCTTCACCAACCTGTTCGGGCATCACAGTCCGGGTCTCGAGGCTGCCAAGCAGCGTGGCGCTTGGAACAGCACCAAGGAGATCCTCGAACAGGGCCGTGACTGGATCATCGAGAATATGAAGGCCTCGGGCCTGCGTGGTCGCGGCGGCGCCGGTTTCCCGACCGGTCTGAAATGGTCCTTCATGCCCAAGGAAGTGGGTGCGCGTCCGCACTATCTCGTGGTCAATGCCGACGAGTCCGAACCGGGCACGTGTAAAGACCGTGAAATCATGCGCCACGATCCGCATCTGCTGATCGAAGGCTGCATGATCGCCTCTTTCGCGATGCAGGCGCACGCCTGTTACATCTATCTGCGCGGTGAATACGTCACCGAGCGTCTGGCGATGGAAAAAGCCGTCAAGGAGGCCTACGAGGCCAAGCTGATCGGCGACAAGAACGAGAATGGCTGGCCGTTCCACGTCTATATCCATCACGGCGCCGGTGCCTATATCTGCGGCGAGGAAACGGCCCTGCTGGAAAGCCTGGAAGGCAAGAAGGGCCAGCCGCGCCTGAAACCGCCTTTCCCGGCCAATGCCGGTCTCTATGGCTGCCCGACGACCGTCAACAATGTCGAATCCATCGCTGTGGCTGGCACGATCCTGCGTCGCGGCGCCGAATGGTTCGCCAGCTTCGGTCGTGAGCGCAATGTCGGCACCAAGATCTTCTCGATCTCCGGCCATGTGAACAATCCGTGCAATGTCGAAGAGACGATGTCGATCCCGATGAAGACGCTCATCGAGACGCATGCCGGTGGTGTTCGTGGCGGCTGGGACAATCTCAAGGCCGTCATTCCGGGCGGGTCTTCCGTCTCGCTTCTGCCGAAGGATATCTGCGACGACGTGCTGATGGATTTCGATGCGCTGTCCGCGCACAAATCCGGACTGGGCACCGCCGCCGTCATCGTCATGGACAAGTCCACCGACGTGGTGAAGGCGATCGCGCGGATTTCCTACTTCTACCGCCATGAAAGCTGCGGCCAGTGCACGCCGTGCCGCGAGGGCACCGGCTGGATGTGGCGCGTGCTGACCCGCATGGCGGCCGGCGAGTCGACCATCGAGGAAATCGACATGCTGCTCGACGTGGCCGGACAGGTGGAAGGTCACACGATCTGCGCCCTCGGCGACGCCGCAGCCTGGCCGGTCCAGGGCCTCATCCGCCATTTCCGCGGCGAGATCGAGGAACGCATCAACAATTATCGCGCTGGCAAGCCGGTCTTTGTCAGCCAGGCGGTGGCGGCGGAGTGATGGAGATGAATTTCTTCGGCGATCCGCGGTTTATTCCGGTCCTCTCGCACAAAGGCGAGAAAATGCTTCTGCGCGTCGACACGATTGCGTCGATCCGGGAGCACGAAAAGGGCGGCAGTGTTGTCACCAGCCTGCCCAATGCCTCGTACGCAGGCGAATTCAGAGTTCAGAATACGATCGAGGAAATCTCGACCTTGTTGGACGCGAAAGACTAGGCCATGAGCGAAGATCTCCGCAAAATCGTAGTCGACGGTGAGGAAATCGAGGTTCCGAATTCCTACACCCTGCTTCAGGCTGCCGAGGCGGCAGGGCGCGAGATTCCGCGTTTCTGCTATCACGAGCGCCTGTCGATCGCCGGCAATTGCCGCATGTGCCTCGTGGAACTGGTCGGAGCGCCCAAGCCCGCCGCCTCCTGTGCCATGAATGTGCGCGACATGCGCGGTGGTCCCAATGGCGAGCCGCCGGCCATGAACACGCTCTCCCCGATGGTCAAGAAGGCCCGGGAAGGCGTGATGGAATTCCTTCTGATCAACCACCCGCTGGATTGCCCGATCTGCGACCAGGGCGGTGAGTGCGATCTCCAGGACCAGGCCCTTGCCTACGGCCGTACCGGTTCCCGTTATCCGGAGAACAAGCGCGCGGTCGAAGACAAGGAAATGGGTCCGATCATCAAGACGGAGATGACGCGCTGCATCCAGTGCACGCGCTGTGTCCGCTTCGTGACGGAAGTCGCCGGTTCGCCGGAAATGGGCATGATCGGTCGCGGCGAAGATGCTGAAATCACGACCTATCTGGAAAGCGCGGTCCAGTCCGAACTGTCCGGCAATGTGATCGATCTCTGCCCGGTCGGCGCGCTGACCTCCAAGCCCTATGCCTTCAACGCCCGCCCGTGGGAGCTGAAGAAGACCGAGACGATTGACGTCATGGACGCGCTCGGCTCGAACATCCGCGTCGACAATCGCGGCCCGGCCGTGCTGCGCATCCTGCCGCGCACGCATGAGGGCGTGAACGAGGAGTGGATTTCCGACAAGACGCGTTTCGCCTGGGAAGGCCTGGGCCGCCAGCGTCTGGACAAGCCTTACGTCCGCGAAAACGGCAAGCTGCGCCCGGCCGACTGGTCCGAGGCCCTGACCGTGGCCGCCGACAAGCTGGGCGGTGACGCCTCGAAGATCGGCATTATTGCCGGTGATCTCTGCTCGGCCGAGGAAATGAAGGCCGTCAAGGATCTCGCCGACGCTCTGGGCATCGCGTCCACCGATTGCCGCCAGGATGGCGCCAAGCTGGGGGGTGGCGATCGCCGCGACTATCTCTTCAACGGCACGATCGCCGGTATCGAGGATGCCGACGCGATCCTGATCGTCGGTGCCAATCCGCGCACCGAGGCCGCAGTGCTCAACGCCCGCATCCGCAAGACCTGGCTGCACAATGACACCAAGGTCGGTCTGATCGGCGAAGCTGTTGATTTGACTTATGATTACGAGCATGTCGGCACGTCTGCAGCCGATCTGGCCGCGCTGAAGAAAAAGCGCTCCGGCTTCATCAAGACGCTGAAAGACGCCGAACGCCCGATGATCATCCTCGGTGCCGGTGCCACGACGGGCGCCGATGGCGCCCAGGTCCTGCGCGCCGCCGGCGAGCTCGCCGCCGCCGTGGGTGCGGTCAAGGATGGCTGGAACGGTTTCTCGGTCCTGCACACGGCGGCCAGCCGCGTTGCCGGTCTCGATCTCGGCTTCGTGCCGGGCGAGGGTGGTCACGACGTGGCAGGCATGCAGTCCAACACAATGGACACGGTGGTCCTGCTCGGCGCTGACGAGCTGGATATGTCGGCCTTCGGCGATGCCTTCGTGATCTATGTCGGTTCGCACGGCGACAATGGCGCCCACCGCGCCGACCTGATCCTGCCGGGCGCTGCCTGGACGGAGCAGGACGGTATTTTCGCCAATACGGAAGGCCGGGTTCAGCTGGCATTCCGCTCGGTCTTCCCGAAGGGCGAGGCCAAGGAAAACTGGGCGATCTTCCGTGCACTGTCCGAACGCCTCGGCAAGACGCTGCCCTATGACAGCCTCGCCGAACTGCGCACCAAGATGTTCGAGGACACGCCGGTCCTGGCGGGTATCGATCACGCACCGGGCGCCGAGGGCGCTGCCGAATACGACGTGAAGTCTGCGGGTGCCGCAGGCGATGTGTCGGACACGGCGCTGACCCCGGCTGTCGCGAACTTCTATTTCACCAACCCGATCGTGCGGGCCTCTGAAACGCTGGCGGAATCCTCCGCCATCGCCAACGGGCCGGTTCAGGAAGCGGCGGAGTAAACGATGAGCGATTTCATCGAACAATTCGGCGTCTGGGGCGGGCTCGGCATGGCCGTGCTGCAGATCCTCGGCTTCATGGTCGTCCTGCTGATCTCGCTGGCCTTCCTGCTGCTGATGGACCGCAAGGTCTGGGCCGCCGTGCAGATGCGCAAGGGCCCGAACGTGGTTGGCGCCTTCGGCCTGCTGCAATCCTTCGCGGATTTCTTCAAATTCGTGTTCAAGGAAATCGTGGTTCCGGCCGGTGCAGACCGTTCGCTCTACCTCCTGGCACCGTTGATCACGCTGATTCTGGCCTTCGTGACCTGGGCCGTGGTACCGGTGGCGCCGGGCTGGGTGATCGCCGACCTTAATGTGGGCGTGCTCTACCTGTTCGCGATGAGCTCGCTGGGTGTCTACGGCATCATCATCGGCGGCTGGGCCTCCAACTCGAAAT
The DNA here is from genome assembly GCA_965228215.1 of uncultured Maricaulis sp. GTDB lineage: Bacteria > Pseudomonadota > Alphaproteobacteria > Caulobacterales > Maricaulaceae > Maricaulis. Next base: position 2,680,292 of record OZ245800.1, read on the forward strand.
ATCCTTTTCTGGGCGCGCTGCGCTCGGCAGCCCAGATGGTGTCGTATGAAGTCTCGATCGGCTTCATCATCGTCACCGTGCTGCTGTTTGCCGGGTCCATGAATCTGACGACGATCGTCGAGCAACAGGCCGGCGGGTTCTGGAACTGGAACCTGATCGCCGCGCACACCCTGCCGGTGCCGATGTTCCTGGTGATGATACCGATGGGCGTGATCTTCTTCATCTCGGCCCTGGCCGAGACGAACCGCCCGCCGTTTGACCTGCCGGAAGCCGAATCCGAACTCGTGGCCGGCTATCAGGTGGAATACTCCTCCACGCCGTATCTGCTCTTTATGATCGGCGAATATCTCAACATCGTGCTGATGTGCGCGATGACGACGATCCTCTTTTTCGGTGGCTGGAACGACCCGATCGGTCTGGATGTCAGCGAGTGGCCGTATCTGGCCTCGCACGCCTGGCACTTCTTCTGGTTCGCCGCGAAGATCGTCTTCTTCTTCTTCATGTTCGCAATGGTGAAGGCCCTGGTGCCGCGCTACCGCTATGACCAGCTGATGCGTCTGGGCTGGAAGATCTTCCTGCCGACCTCGCTGGTCGCGGTCGCCCTGGTGGGTGCCTACATCGTCTTCGGAGCTCAGGGGTAAGCCATGTCACGACTTGGACAAACCATTCGCGGCGCTCTGCTCATGGACTTCTGGGGCGCTTTCGGCCTCGGTCTGCGCTACTTCTTCCGCAAGAAGGCGACGCTGAACTATCCTTTTGAGAAGGGTCCTTTGAGTCCTCGATTTAGGGGCCAGCACGCCCTGCGCCGCTACGCCAATGGCGAAGAGCGCTGCATTGCGTGCAAGCTGTGCGAGGCGATCTGCCCGGCACAGGCCATCACCATTGAGGCCGAGCCGCGTGAAGACGGTTCCCGTCGGACCACGCGCTACGACATCGACATGACCAAATGCATCTATTGCGGTTACTGCCAGGAGGCATGCCCGGTGGATGCAATCGTGGAAGGCCCGAATTTCGAATTCGCCGCCGAAACCCGCGAAGAACTTTTCTACGACAAGGCAAAACTCCTCGAGAACGGCGATCGCTGGGAACGGGAAATTGCCAAGAACCTGGAACTCGACGCGCCGTACCGCTGATCCGGTCACGACGCAGGGACGCATTTGAGAAGAAGAGGGCGCCATGCTCGCAAACCTGGCCTTCTGGGCCTTTTCCGGAGTGGCAGTGCTGTCGGCCCTGATGGTCGTCATTGCACGCAATCCGGTGAGGTCCGTCATGTTCCTCATCCTGGCCTTTTTCTCGGCCGCGGGACTGTTTGTGCTGCTGGGCGCCGAATTCCTGGCGATGCTCCTGATCGTCGTCTATGTCGGCGCGGTCGCGGTGCTCTTCCTGTTCGTCGTGATGATGCTGGACGTCGATTTCACCGAATTGCAGCAGGGCTTCCTCAGCTATCTGCCGCTGGGTGGTCTCATCGCCCTGATTCTCGTCGCCGAGATGGCGATGATCGGCCTGACCTGGCAGTCCTCTGACCAGGCCATGGCGCTGCGCGCGGCCGTGGCGCCTGAAGGCGTCGGCAATGTCGAGGCGCTCGGACAGGTGCTCTACGGGCAATACGTCTATTTCTTCCAGGCAGCAGGTCTCGTTCTGCTGGTCGCCATGATCGGCGCCATCGTGCTGACCCTGCGCCACAAGCCGCATGTCAAACGCCAGGATGTCGGCGCCCAGGTGGGCCGCCGCCGCGAAGAGGCGGTTGAAATGCTGGACATCAAACCGGGACAGGGGATTGGAGAATGATCGAGGTCGGACTGGGACATTACCTCACCGTCGCGGCCATGATCTTCACGATCGGCGTGTTCGGTATTTTCGTGAACCGCAAGAACGTCATCATCCTCCTGATGTCGGTCGAGCTCATTCTCTTGTCGGTCAATATCAATCTGGTGGCCTTCTCCAGCTATCTCGGTGATCTCGCCGGCCAGGTCTTCGCGATGTTCGTGCTGACCGTGGCCGCCGCAGAGGCCGCCGTGGGCCTGGCCATTCTCGTCGTCTATTTCCGCAACCGGGGTGACATCTCGGTTGAGGGCGTCAACCTGATGAAGGGCTAGGGGACCATGGCAGCCATCATCGTCTTCGGGCCGCTCCTGGCCTCCATCATTGCCGGTTTCTTCGGCAATCTGATCGGGCACCGGCCAGCCCAGATCATCACGACCGGATCCGTCGTCCTGGCGGCGATCCTGTCCTGGATTACCTTCTTCGACGTGGCCCTGGGCGGAAATACGCAGACCATCCAGCTGGCTACCTGGATGTCGGTCGGTGATTTCGACGTCAGCTGGGCGATCAAGCTCGACACGCTGTCGGCCACGATGCTGATCGTGGTGAACACGGTGTCGGCGCTCGTGCACATCTATTCCTGGGGCTACATGTCCAAGGATCCGCACCGCGCGCGCTTCTTCTCCTACCTGTCGCTCTTCACCTTCGCGATGCTGGCGCTGGTGACCGCCGACAACTTCCTCCAGCTCTTCTTCGGCTGGGAAGGCGTGGGCCTGGCGTCCTATCTGCTGATCGGCTTTTGGTACAAGAAGAAGTCGGCCAATGACGCGGCCATCAAGGCCTTCGTGACCAACCGCGTGGGCGATTTCGGCTTTGCCCTGGGCATCATGGCGGTGTTCTACGTCTTCGGCTCGGTCGAGTTCGACACGGTCTTCGCCGCCATGGGCGAACACCAGGACACGGTGTTGTCCTTCCTGGGCATGCAATTCAACGCGATAGAATTGATCGCCTTCCTGCTGTTCATCGGCGCGATGGGCAAGTCGGCGCAATTCTTCCTGCACGTCTGGCTGCCGGACGCCATGGAAGGCCCGACGCCGGTTTCGGCCCTCATCCACGCCGCCACCATGGTGACGGCCGGTGTCTTCCTGGTCTGCCGGGCTTTCCCGATCTACGAGCTGGCGCCGAATGCCTCGGCCTTCGTGACGGTGATCGGTGCGACCACGGCGCTGTTCGCGGCGACCGTCGGCCTTGCGCAGAACGACATCAAGCGCGTGATTGCCTATTCGACCTGTTCGCAGCTGGGCTACATGTTCTTCGCCGCGGGCCTGGGTCTGTACTCGGCCGCGATGTTCCACCTGTTCACGCACGCCTTCTTCAAGGCTCTGCTCTTCCTTGGTGCCGGCGCCGTCATTCACGGTCTGCACGACGAGCAGGACATGCGGAATATGGGCGGTCTTTACAAGATGATGCCCATGACGTGGATCCTGATGCTGGTCGGCACTTTGGCGCTGACCGGTGTGGGCCTGCCGCCCTTCACGCTCTTCGGTATCGAGATGGGCGGGATCGGTTTCGCCGGTTTCTACTCGAAGGACATGATCATCGAGGAAGCCTTCATGATGGGGCAGGAAGGCCTGTTCTTCGGAATGGAGGCCTTCTGGGTCGGCGTCTTCGCTGCGCTCCTGACGAGTTTCTACTCCTGGCGCCTCGTCTTCATGACCTTCCACGGCACCTTCCGCGGCAAGCAGTCCGATTACGACCACGCCCATGACAGCGGCTGGGTCATGACCGGCCCGCTGGTCCTGCTGGCCATCGGTGCCGTGTTTGCCGGTGCGCTGTTCAAGGACAATTTTGTCGGCAAGGAAGCTTTCGGCTTCTGGGGTGAATCCCTGCCGGCGGGTCCGTATGCCGAGGGCAATTACCCGGAATACGCCGAAGCCTATCGCAGCGGCGGATCCTATGGCGATGCGGCCTACGGCGATGAAAGCCATGCCGCTGACGATCATGCTGCCGACGAGCACGCCGCTGATGCCGAACACGCCGCTCCGGCGGCCGGTTACGGCGAGGAGGCGCATGCCGATGATGGTCATCACGAGGGTCATCATCCGCCGACCTGGGTGCTCTGGGCGCCGTTCGCGGTGACCTGGCTGGGCTTCGGTGCCGCGGTCTGGTTCTACCTGATCAAGGAGGGCATGGGTGCCCGTATCGCCGCGCGCGGTGGTCCGATGCACAGCTTCCTGTCGAACAAGTGGTATTTCGACGAGATCTACCAGTTTGTCTTCGTGCGCGGTTCCAAGGCGCTCGGTGACCTGTTCTGGAAAATCGGTGATGTCCGCATCATCGACGGTTTCGGTCCGAACGGTTTCGCGGCGACGACGCTCGCCACGGCCCGGCGCGTGGCCAAGGCCCAGTCCGGTTACCTCTATCACTACGCATTTGTCATGCTGATCGGCGTCCTGGCGCTCACGCTGTGGATCGTTGCCGGCGCGGGAGGCCTCTAGAATGTTCGCCGATATCGCCGGAATTGACGGCTTCCTCTCAATCCTGACCTTCACGCCCGCGATCGGCGCGCTGATCATTGCGATCTTCCGCTTCGCCGCGCGTCCTGAAGACCAGGACCAGATGGACAAGAACTGGCGCGGTGTCGCCCTGATCACCACGCTGTTCACGCTGGCGCTCAGCCTGCTGCTGATGGCGGCCTTCGACCCCGAGACCGCGGATTTCCAGTTCGTGCACGAGGTCACGTGGCTCGACGAGATCGGCCTGGGCTATCGCATGGGTGTCGACGGGATCTCGATCCTGTTCATCATGCTGACGGCCTTCCTGATGCCGATCTGTATCCTGGCCTCCAACGCCATCAAGACGCGTGTCGCCGATTACATGATCGCCTTCCTGCTGCTGGAAACGCTGATGATCGGCGTGTTCACGGCGCTGGACCTGGTCCTCTTCTACATCTTCTTCGAAGGCGGCCTGATCCCGATGTTCATCATCATCGGCGTGTGGGGCGGACAGAACCGGGTCTATGCCGCGTTCAAATTCTTCCTCTACACCCTGCTCGGCTCGGTGCTGATGCTGGTGGCGATGATCTTCATGTTCCTCCAGGCGGGAACCACGGACATCACGGTCCTGCTGGAGACGGATTTCGGTGTCGATGTGCAGAAATGGCTGTGGCTGGCCTTCTTCGCTTCGTTTGCGGTGAAAATGCCGATGTGGCCGGTTCATACCTGGCTTCCGGACGCACACGTCCAGGCCCCGACGGCCGGTTCGGTCATCCTGGCCGGCGTGCTGCTGAAAATGGGTGGTTACGGCTTCCTGCGCTTCTCGCTGCCGATGTTCCCGAATGCCAGCGACTATTTCGCGCCGCTGGTCTTCGCCCTGTCGATCGTGGCCATCATCTACACCTCGCTGGTGGCCTTCCGTCAGACGGACATCAAGAAGCTGATCGCCTATTCCTCGGTCGCACACATGGGTTTTGTCACCATGGGCCTGTTCGCCATGAACGAGCTCGGTGTGCAGGGCGCCATCTACCAGATGATCTCGCACGGCGTGATCTCCGGGGCGCTCTTCCTGTGTGTCGGCGTGATCTATGACCGCATGCACACCCGCGAAATCGCCTTCTACGGCGGTCTCGTGCATCGCATGCCGGTCTACGCGGCCATTTTCGGCCTGTTCGCCATGGCCAATGTCGGCCTTCCGGGCACGTCGGGCTTCATCGGCGAGATCATGACCATGGTCGGTGCCTTCCAGGTCAGCTGGTGGATCGCCTTCGGTGCGGCCGTCGGTGTCATCCTGTCGGCCATGTACATGCTGACTGTGTTCCGTGACGTGGTGTTCGGCGAGATCACAAATCCGAAGCTGGAAAGCATCACCGATCTGAACATGCGGGAATTCGGCATTCTCGCCGTGCTCGCCCTGTCTACCCTGATCCTCGGCGTCTTCTCGACGCTGATCACGGATGTCACGGCGGTGTCGGTGAACAATCTGATCGACAATTATCAAACGGCGCTCGACGCCGCGGCTCAGTAAGAGAGGCCTGCCATGACGGCGGATATGCTTTCACAAACGCTCACGCTTCTGACCCCGGAACTCATCCTGGCGGTCGGAGCCATGGCCTTGCTGATGCTGGGTGTCTTCACGCAGGGCGAGGCGGCGACCCGGCTGGTCTCGCTGCTGACGGTCGTGATGATGATCGGCGCCGGCGCTGCCGCGCTGTTCATGACGGGCGAGGGCGGGCAAGCCTTCGGCGGGTCCTTCGTGGTCGATTCCCTGTCGCAGTTTGCCAAGGTGGCGATCGCACTCGCCTCGGCCATGGCCCTGTTGATGGCTATGCCGTATCTGAATTCGGAACGGCTCTCCAAGTTCGAATTCCCCATCCTCGCGGCGTTGGCCGTGACGGGCATGATGATGATGGTCTCCGCCAATGACCTCATCTCCATGTATATGGGCGTGGAACTGCAATCCCTGGCGCTCTACGTGCTCGCGGCCTTCAATCGGGACAGCCTGCGTGCCTCCGAAGCCGGCCTGAAATATTTCGTTCTCGGCGCGCTGTCCTCGGGCCTTCTGCTCTACGGCGCATCCCTGGTTTACGGTTTTGCGGGTTCGACCGGTTTCAACGAGATCGCCATTGCCGTGGAAGCAGGACCGTCCGTCGGCCTCGTTTTCGGCCTGGTGTTCGTGATTTGCGGCCTGGCCTTCAAGGTCTCCGCCGCTCCCTTCCACATGTGGACGCCCGACGTTTATGAAGGCGCACCGACCCCGGTGACGGCCTTCTTTGCGACGGCCCCCAAGTTTGCTGCCATCGTTCTGCTCGCCCGCATCCTGGTCGAGCCGTTCGGCGGCATGGTCGACCAGTGGGGTGATGTGATCTGGATCATCGCGGTCCTGTCCATGGCCGTGGGTGCCTTCGGCGCCCTGACGCAGCAGAATATCAAACGCCTGATGGCCTATTCCTCGATCAGCAATATGGGCTATGCGCTTGTTGCGATCGCGGCTGCCAGCCAGACCGGGATCTGGGCGCTGCTGGTCTTCATGTCGCTCTACATGATCGGGGTGATCGGAACCTTCGGTGCCATCCTGTCCATGCGTACCAAGGAAGGCATGGTCGAGCAGATCGATGATCTTGCGGGTCTTGCCCAGCGCAATCCGGGCCTGGGCTGGTCGATCACCGCGCTAATGTTCTCGGTGGCGGGTCTGCCCTTCATGGTCGGTTTCTTCGGCAAGTTCTTCGTGATCTTCGCCGCGGTCCAGTCCGACCTGATCATCCTGTCCGTGCTGGCCGTGCTCTTCTCGGTGGTGTCTGCGGGTTATTATCTGCGCATCGTGAAAGTCATGTGGTTCGACTCGTCCGAGGTCGAATTCGTGCCCGCCGCCATGAGCATCTACTGGGTGACGCGGATTGCCGGCCTGTCGACGGTCCTGTTGCTGCCGGTCCTGGGCTGGCTGCTCTACCGCGCCGTCAATGTCGGCACGGCAGTGCTCTGAGCTTGACCGCGGACGCGCCGCGCCTCGTCTGGCTGGACGAGGCCGCATCCACCAACAGCGAAGCCCGTGACCGGGCCCAGGCGGGCGAGCGTGGTCCCGTCTGGATAGCCGCGCGCCGGCAGACTGCTGGCCGCGGCCGTCGCGGCCGGGCCTGGACCGGGCTGGACGGCAATCTCTTCACGACCGGACTGTTCACACTGCAGGGAGATCCCGCGCGTGCAGCCGAGCTCTCCTTCGCCGCTGCCCTGGCTGTTGCCGAGGTTTGCGACAGCGCCAGCGGCAATCCCGATCGGACCCGTCTGAAATGGCCCAATGACGTCCTGTTCGACGGCCGCAAGCTGGCGGGCATCCTGCTCGAATCCGGACAGGCGCCCGGCGGCGGTCTCTGGCTGGCCGTCGGGATCGGCCTCAACCTCACCGGATCGCCGACGGATGTGGAACGCCCCGCCATCTCGCTGCACGAAGCAGGGATCGAGCTCAACCGGGAAACGGCGCTGGAACGCCTTGCGGCCGCCTTCGACCGGATTCGCCTGAGATGGCTCACCCAGGGTTTCGGTGTGGTCCGGGATCTCTGGCTGGCGCGTGCCTACGGGCTGGGCGAGCGTTGCGAGGCCCGGCTCAGCGATGAGACATTGACGGGCGTTTTCGCCGATCTCGGTCCGGATGGCGCAATGCGACTGGACTTGGACACGGGCGGGCGGCGATATATCTCGGCGGGGGACGTGTTTTTCCCCGACAGCCCGACAAGCACGACTGGATAGGCCATGCTGCTAGCGATCGATTGCGGTAATACCAACACGCTCTTTGCCATTCATGACGGCGAGGACTGGTGCGCCCAGTGGCGGTCCGGCACGGATTCGACCCGCACGGCCGACGAACACGCTGTCTGGCTCTCCCAGCTGATGGCCCTGCAGGGCTTCAAGTTCGAGGATGTCACCGGCTGCGTAATCTCCACCGTGGTGCCGCAGGCCCTGTTCAATCTGCGAAATCTCTCGCGCCGCTATTTCGAGTGCGAGCCCGTGATCGTCGGCGAGAATGGCGTGGATCTCGATATCGAGGTCCGCCTGGAAAGACCTCAGGACGCCGGTGCCGACCGTCTCGTGAACGCCTTGGGCGCACGCACAGCCTATGACGGCGCGCTGATCATCATCGACAGCGGCACGGCGACCACGTTCGACATCATTGCGGCAGACGGTGCCTTCGAGGGCGGTATCATCGCGCCGGGCATCAACCTGTCCATGCAGGCCCTGCACGCCGCCGCGGCGAAACTGCCGCGGGTGGCAATCGCCAAGCCGGATCGCGTGATCGGCCGCGATACGGTCAGTGCCATGCAATCGGGTGTGTTCTGGGGCTATATCGACCTGATCGACGGTCTGGTTGAGCGCATCAAGTCAGAGTATTCCGCGCCCATGACCGTGGTGGCCACGGGGGGCGTTGTCTCGCTGTTCGATGGGGCCTCGCGCACGATCGAGCATTACGATCCCGACCTGACAATTCGCGGCCTGCTGGCCGTCTGGCGCAAGAATGGCGGTGACGCTTGAGCGGAAATACCCCTGACAGTCTCATCTTCCTGCCGCTGGGCGGATCCGATGAGATCGGCATGAATCTCAATCTCTACGGCTATGGCCCCGAGCATGATCGCAAGTGGATCATCGTCGATTGCGGCGTGACTTTCGGTGATCTCTCGACGCCGGGCGTGGACCTGATCATGCCGGACCCGGCCTTCATCGAGGAACGGGCCGACAATCTGCTCGGTATGGTACTTACCCATGCCCACGAGGATCATATGGGTGCCGTGGCGCATCTCTGGCGCCGCCTGCGCTGCCCGATCTGGGCCACGCCCTTCACGGCCTGGCTGGTCCGCGACCGGCTGCATGAATTCGGTCTGGAAGACGAGGTAGAGCTGCACGAGATCGCACTCGACAGCCGTTTCGATCTCGGCCCCTTCGATATCCAGCTGGTCACGCTGACCCATTCCATTCCCGAACCCAATGGTCTGGCCGTCCGCACGCCCGCGGGCCTCGTCCTGCATACCGGCGACTGGAAGATCGATCCTGACCCGCTGATCGGCGAGAAGACGGACGTGTCCGCGCTCACCGCCATGGGCGAGGAGGGCGTTCTCGCCATGGTGTGCGACAGCACCAATGTCTTTTCCGAGGGTGAGGCCGGTTCCGAAGCGGATGTGCGCGAGGAATTGATCAAGGTTGTCGGCGAGCAGTCCGGCAAGGTCGCGATCGCGGCCTTTGCGTCGAATGTCGCCCGGCTCCAGTCGGCGATCGAGGCCGCCGAGGCCAATGGCCGCCAGGTCTGCCTGGTCGGGCGTTCCATGCTGCGCATGACATCCGCCGCCAAGGCGGTCGGCCTGTTGCAGCATGTGCGCGATTTCGTGGATGTCGAGGAAGCCGGCTATATCCCGGACGACAAAATCCTCTATTTGTGCACGGGCAGCCAGGGCGAGCCGCGCGCCGCACTGTCCCGGATCGCAGAGGGCTCGCACCGTTTCGTGACGCTCGGCCCTGGTGACAGCGTGATCTTCTCGAGCCGTGTAATACCCGGCAATGAGATCGGGATTTTCGACCTTCAGAACCGCCTGGCCGAACGTGGTGTCGAGATCATCACCGAGAAGGATCGTCCGATCCACGTGTCCGGTCACCCGTGCCGCGACGAGCTGGCGCAGATGTATGCCTGGGCCAAGCCAAGCGTGGCAATCCCGGTGCATGGCGAGCGCCGGCATCTCATCGAGCATGCCCGTTTCGCCAAATCCCTGCAGGTGCCGCACACCGTCACGGTGCGCAATGGCGACATGGTCGAACTGCGCGCGGATGGCGGTGCGTCGATTGTCGATGAAGTGCCCGCCGGCCGTATGCATCTCGACGGGAATTTCCTGGTACCGGCGGACGCACCCTCCATGCGCGAGCGCCGCAAACTGTCCTGGGGCGGACAGGTGAGTGTCGCCCTGGCCGTCACCGAGAAGGGCGAACTCGCCAGCGGGCCGGACATCCGTTCGCTGGGCGTGCCGGAAAACGAATTGCTGTCGATTGAGGACTTTTATGAAGCGCTCGCCGATGCCGGCGAACGGGCCTTCGATTCCCTCTCGTCACGCGCGCGCCGCGATCCCGAACAGGTCGAGGAAGAGGTGCGGATCGCCGTGCGCCGGGAAGCCAACCGGATCTGGGGCAAGAAACCCATCGTCGACGTGATGGTGCTGGAAGTCTGAAGGAGTTGAAGACATGAAGATCGGACGTTTGAACCATGTCGGCATCGCGGTCCCGGACATCGAGGCGGCCAAGCAGACCTATGCGGATCTCTACGGTGCCACCAACGCGACGCCGACCAAGGATTTCCCCAAGCTGGGTGTGCGGGTTTCCTTTGTCAGCCTGGAGAATTCCGAGCTCGAACTACTCGAACCGCTCGGTGCCGAAAGCCCGGTGCACAAATTCCTTGAGCGCAATCCCAAGGGCGGACAGCACCATCTGTGTTTCGAAGTGCCGGACATCATCGCTGCACGCGATGCCATGATCGAGCGCGGCGCCACTGTACTGGGCACGGGCGAGCCCTATATCGGCGCTCATGGCGTGCCGGTGATCTTCATCCACCCGAAGAACACGCACGGCCAGCTCATTGAGCTGATGCAGGAGCCGGATCATTGATGCGTTATCTGAGTTACATCCCCATCGTCATCGCCGGCGCCCTGTGGCTCTCCGGTTTCTTCATCCGTGACGGTGGTGTGGGTGTCGTGAACGGGTTGGTCGTGTTCGCGATCACCTGGTGGCTGGTCATCTTCATCATGCTGCCCATCGGTGTGCGCAGCCAGGAAGAGAGCGGCGAGGTGGTCGAGGGCAGCGAGCCGGGTGCTCCTGTCGCGCCAATGCTGGCCAAGAAAGCCTGGTGGACAACCATCACCACCTCGGTGGTCTGGATCGTGTACTACGTGATCACCGAGAGCGGCGTGATGGCGCAATTCATGCCCACCAACGGCTTCTGGGATTGATCGCAAGGATCGGGTGGCCCATCCGGGTCCGCGTGTGAGATCTCGCAGGATAAATCCCAGAGGATATCCTGCCATGCCCTTCATTGTTTCCGGTCTTTCGCCAAGCGAATTCAAGCAATTCTTTGAGTATTCTGATAAAGAACTTGAGGTGCGAGGCATGCGCTGCTGCGTCGCGGATGCCGATTTCGGCTATCCGGATCGCGTGTCCATGACCGATGTCCCTGCCGGGACCGAGCTCATCCTGCTGAACTACGAACACCAGCCAGCTCCTACGCCTTTCCGGGCCTGCGGGCCGATTTTTGTCGGGCGCGGCGAGGGCGCTCCAGTGCGTTTCGAGAACGAAATTCCAGATTGTCTTGCCAGGCGTCCGTTGTCGCTGCGGGCCTATGACAAGGCCGGCATGATGCAGGCCGGGCTGGTCGTCGATGGCAGCAAGCTGGAAGGCGAGATCCAGACGCTCTTCGAACTGTCCGAAATCGCCTATCTCCACGTCCATTACGCGGCCCGCGGCTGTTTTGCCGCCCGGATCGACCGGGCCTAGGTGCAGCTGCGAACAGACATTGCTTGTCATGCGGGCCAGACGCGGTCTAATTGGGTTCCGACCTCCTGATTGGACCGAATTCAATGCGCCTGTCCCGCTATTTCCTGCCCGTTCTGAAGGAAACCCCTTCGGACGCCGAAATCGTCTCCCACCAGCTCATGTTGCGCGCCGGCATGATCCGCCAGCAGGCGGCCGGCATCTATTCCTGGCTGCCACTAGGACACAAGGTTCTGGGCAAGATCGAGCAGATCGTGCGCGAGGAGCAGGATCGCGCGGGCGCCGTGGAAATGCTGATGCCCACGATCCAGACTGCGGATCTGTGGCGCGAGAGCGGCCGTTATGACGATTATGGCGACGAGATGCTGCGCATCACCGACCGTCATGAGCGCGAGATGCTGTTCGGCCCGACCAATGAGGAAATGATCACCGAGATCTTCCGGTCCTATTGCCGCTCCTACAAGGATGTTCCCAAGCTTCTGTACCACATCCAGTGGAAGTTCCGGGATGAGCGCCGCCCACGTTTCGGCGTCATGCGCGGCCGCGAATTCCTGATGAAGGACACTTACAGTTTCGACATCGACGAAGCGGCGGCCCGCCAGGCCTATAACCGGATGTTCGTCGCCTATCTGAACACCTTCTCCCGCATGGGGTTGAAGGCGGTGCCGATGCGCGCGGACACCGGTCCGATCGGCGGTGATCTGAGCCATGAATTCATCGTTCTGGCCGAAACCGGCGAAAGCGAGGTCTTCTGCCATGCCGATCTCGTCGAGATGGGCGCGCCGGGCACGGATGTTGATTTCGACGGTGATCTCCAGCCGCTGGTTGATCAACGCACCGCGCTTTATGCCGCGACCGAGGAAATGCACGACGCTGCAGCTTTCGAACAGGTACCCGAAGATCGTCGCCTGTCTGCGCGCGGTATCGAGGTTGGCCATATCTTCTATTTCGGCACCAAGTATTCCGAGCCGATGAAGGCGGTTGTCCAGCATCCCGACGGCCAGACCCGTCCGGTCCACATGGGCTCCTACGGTGTCGGCGTGTCGCGGCTGCTCGGTGCGATCATCGAGGCCCATCATGACGAGCGCGGCTGTATCTGGCCGGAAAGCGTCGCGCCCTTCGGTGCGGGCATTCTCAACCTGCGTGCCGGTGATGACGCCGCGGACGCAGCCTGCGAGGACGCCTACGCCAAACTGTCGGATGCCGGGCTGGACCCGCTCTATGACGACACCAAGGAACGCCCGGGCGGCAAATTCGCCACGGCTGACCTGATCGGCTTGCCTTACCAGCTTGTCATTGGACCGCGCGGTCTCAAGGAGGGCAAGGTCGAGGTCAAGGTGCGCCGCACCGGCGAAACCCATGAATTGTCGCCGGAAGATGCGGTGGCACGCTTGGCGGAGAAAGCCTTCTCGGATGGCTGACAACAGCGCGACGACACCGGTGGCGGAGACCGCTCGCGAGACGGCGGGCGGGTCGATTCCGTTCAGCCCGCATGAATTCCAGATCGCCTTCCGTTATCTGCGCGCCAAGCGCAAGCATGGCGGTGTTGCGATGATCGCGATGATCTCCTTCATCGGTATCGCGCTGGCCGTGACCGGCCTAATCGCCGTCATGTCGATCATGAATGGTTTCCGCTCGCAATTGTTCGAGCAATTGCTGGGTTCGCAGCCGCATGTCTATGTCGATACACGGCTCCTCGATACCGATGACGTCAATCGTCTGGTCGAGGAGATCGAGGCCATTCCGGGCGTGAAAAGTGCCGGGCCGGTGGTGCAGGGCCAGGTTCTGGCCCAGTCCGAGCGCTACCAGGCCTATGTCCAGGTCCTGTCGGTGCGTCCGGCCGATCTCGCCCGCCTCGATGTCGTGGTCGAGGGCGACCGGGCCGGCAGCCGGACCGGTATCACGCATGGTTCCCTGGAATTCTTCGGCACCGGCCGTAATGGCGGCAATGGTATCGTTCTGGGTTCGGGTCTGGCGCGTCAGCTGGGCGTGAATGTCGATGACCGCGTGACCTTCCTGACGACAGCCATGCGCGATACGCCGACCGGGCGGATACCCACCCAGAAGGCCTATTATGTCGACGCCATACTCGCGTCGGGCATATCGACCGTGGATGACACGCTCGCCTTCATGCCGATCGAGCAGGGTAATCTCTTCTTCGCCAAACAGGGCGTGGTGGATTTGATACAGATCCGTCTCGACGAGCCTGAAACAGCGGCGAGCTTTGTTGAACCGATCGCGCAGATCACCGGACCCAATGCCGCCGTGTTCGACTTCACCGGCACCAATCCTGCCTTCTTCAACGCATTGCAGTTCGAACGCATGGCGATGCGCCTGATCATGGCTATCGTGATCGCGATCGCGGCGATGAACATCATCTCTGGCCTGGTCATGCTGGTGAAGAACAAGAGCCGCGATATCGCCATCCTGCGCACGATGGGCACGACCCAGGCCTCTGTGCTGAGGATCTTCCTGATTGTGGGCGCCAGTATCGGCATGCTCGGCACGGCCGCGGGAATTCTTCTCGGTGTCCTGTTCGTGGTGAATATCGACCCGATCCAGGACTTCCTGACCTTCGTCACCGGCGGTCCGGTCTGGGATCCGACGGTCTATTATCTCTACCGCGTGCCGGCGGAGCTTGCCTGGGGCGAGATCCTGTTCGTCTCGGTGTTCGGCTTTGCCGTCTCTCTGCTTGTGACCCTGCCGCCGGCCTGGCGCGCCGCGCGCCTCGATCCGGTGGAGGCGCTTCGCTATGAGTAAGCCCGTCCTGGAATTGCGCGCCATCGAGCGCATCTATGAAACCGAGGCCGGAGAATTGCCGGTCCTGCGCGGTGTGGACCTCGTGCTTCAGCCCGGCGAGATCGTCGGACTGGTCGGACCGTCCGGCTCGGGCAAGTCCTCGCTCCTGCACGCGGCCGGCTTGCTGGAAAAACCTGATGGCGGCGATGTCTGCATTTCCGGCATTTCAACGCTGGAGATGAAAGACCGCGAACGCACGGCCATGCGCCGTCGCGATATCGGTTTCGTCTACCAATTCCATCATCTCCTGCCGGAATTCGACGCGCGCGAGAATATCGTTCTGCCGCTCTCGATCGCGGGGACACCGCGGGCGAGGGCTGTCGCCCGGGCCGATGAATTGCTGGCGAAGATGGGCCTGTCCGACCGGGCCACGCATCTTCCGGCGCAATTGTCCGGCGGTGAGCAGCAGCGCGTGGCAATCGCCCGCGCGCTGGCCAATTCGCCGCGGCTTCTCCTGGCCGACGAACCGACCGGCAATCTGGATCCGGGCACATCAGCGAGCGTGTTCGAGGCCTTCCGAGACACGGTGAGGCAGGAAGGTGCTGCTGCCCTGGTCGCCACGCACAATCTCGACCTGGCCCGCCAGATGGACCGCGTCGTGACGTTCCAGGACGGTCATCTGATTCCTTTCCAGGACTAGTTGCTGGCGCGTGCCTTTCAGAAATTTGGCCTGTGACGCTTGACGTTCTCCCGCGTTCATGAGAAAGAACAAAACAAGAACATTGTTTTGGGGAGGTTCTCATGCGTCAACTGGTACAGGACATGTCGGCCGCGACTGCCATTCTCGGCGTTGTCTGGATGATTACGGTGTGGGGATCGGTTCTCGGCATCGCCTGAACGCGCTAGTCTTCCACTGAATCGCGCCGGCCGGATCGCCCATCGATTGGTTCCGGGCAGAGCGCGACCACGGGGCATCGCGGGCAGGGAGATCGGAATGAGCGCAGTCTTGGCCAACGGCAAACAGGCCTTTGTGCATCTGCGTTTCCGGTCTCCGTATTCCCTCCTCGAGGGCGCGATCCGCATTCCCCAGATTGCCGAGACATGCCACGCCTACGGCATGCCGGCCGCCGCCATCACCGACACGAATAATCTCTTCGGCGCGCTGGAATTCTCCGAAGTCCTGGCGGGCAGCGGCGTCCAGCCCATCATCGGCTGCACGCTGTCAGTCCGTCTCGGTGACCCGCATCCGGGAGAACGCGCCGAGGCTGACGGCACGATCGCGCTCTTCGCCCAGAACGAGACCGGCTACGGCAATCTGATGGCGCTGTCCTCGGCGGCCTATCTGGATGTCGACGCCACCGAGGAGCCGCATGTTCCGCTGGCCCGGGTGCTTGAGCTCAATGAGGGCATCATCGCCCTGACCGGCGGCCCCGATGGCACACTCAATCGCCTGATCGTCGCAGGCCGGCTACCCGAAGCCGATAACATGCTCACCAGGCTGGAAGAGGCTTTCGGAGATCGCCTCTATGTCGAGCTCCAGCGTCATGGCGTTGCGGACGAGCTGCAGGCCGAGAACTGGCTGGTCGACGAAGCCTATAAGCGCAATCTGCCGCTGGTGGCGACGAACGAGGCCTATTTCCCCGATGCCGCCATGCACAAGGCGCATGATGCGCTGCTGTGTATCTCCGGCGGCACCTATGTGTCGGTGGCCGATCGCCGCAAGGTCACGCCCGACCATTATCTCACCACGCCGGAAGAGATGAATGAGCGTTTCGCGGACCTGCCCGAAGCGCTGGCAAACACGATCGAGATCGCGCGCCGCTGCGCCTTCCGCGTCCGCACCCATCCGCCCATCCTGCCCAGCTTCCCGACCAAGGACGGCCGCGATGAAGGCGAGGAATTGTCCGCCCGCGCCCATGAAGGCCTGACCGAACGCCTGGCGACAATCACGCCGGCGGCGAGTGAGGAGGATTACCGGAAACGTCTCGATTTCGAGCTCGACATCATCATGCAGATGGGTTTCCCCGGCTATTTCCTGATCGTTTCGGACTTCATCCAGTGGGCCAAGAACCATGACATCCCGGTGGGGCCGGGCCGGGGTTCGGGTGCCGGTTCGCTTGTGGCCTACGCGCTGACGATCACCGATCTCGATCCGCTGCGCTTCGGCCTGCTCTTCGAACGCTTCCTCAATCCGGAACGCGTCTCGATGCCCGACTTCGACGTCGATTTCTGCCAGGAACGGCGCGGCGAGGTGATCCGTTATGTGCAGGAGCAATACGGGCATGACCGTGTCGCCCAGATCATTACGTTCGGTACGCTCCAGGCCCGGGTCGTGGTGCGTGATGTGGGCCGGGTCCTGCAATTGCCCTTCGGTCTCGTTGACAAGCTGGCCAAGCTGATCCCGAACAATCCGGCCCAGCCGGTCACGCTGGCCCAGGCCATCGAGGTGGAGCCGCGCCTGCAAGAGATGCGGCGTGATGATCCGCCGGTGGAAAGCCTGCTGGAAGTGGCGCTCAAGCTGGAAGGTCTCAACCGGAACGCCTCGACCCACGCCGCCGGCGTGGTGATCGGCGACCGGCCGCTGCACGAGCTGGTACCGCTCTACCGCGATCCGCGGTCCGACATTCCGGCGACCCAGTTCAACATGAAATGGGTCGAGCCGGCCGGCCTGGTGAAATTCGACTTCCTGGGTCTGAAAACCCTGACCGTGATCGCCCGGGCACTCGGCTATATCGCCTCCCAGGGCAAGGACGTGCCGGATATCGAGAATATCGATCTCGATGACCGCCCGTCCTACGAACTCCTGGCCTCGGGCCATGCCATCGGCGTGTTCCAGCTGGAATCCTCCGGCATGCGCGACACGCTGAAGAAGATGAAGCCGGACGCGATCGAGGACCTGATCGCCCTGATCTCGCTCTATCGTCCGGGCCCGATGAAGAATATCGACGTCTATGTCGACCGGAAATTCGGCCGCGCCGAGGTTGATAACCTCCACCCCGATCTCGAGGGCGTGCTGTCGGAAACCTATGGCGTGATCATCTACCAGGAACAGGTGATGCAGATCGCGCAAATCCTGTCCGGTTACTCGCTCGGCGAAGCCGACCTTCTGCGCCGCGCCATGGGCAAGAAGAAAAAGGAGGAGATGGACAAGCAGAAAGTCCGTTTCCTGGAAGGCGCCGAGGCCAATGGCGTCAATCGGGAGAAAGCCTCCTTTATTTTCGAACTCGTGGCCGAATTCGCCGGCTATGGCTTCAACAAATCCCACGCTGCGGCCTATGCCGTCATCGCCTACCGGACCGCCTATCTGAAGGCCAATTACCCGGTCGAGCTGATGGCGGCGCTGATGTCGCTCGACATCGCCAATACGGACAAGCTCTCCGCCTTCTTCCAGGAAGTGCGGCGCATGAAGATCGAGGTCCTGCCGCCGGATGTGAACCATTCCGGGGCCGATTTCACCGTCGAGAACGAGAATATCCGCTTTGCGCTGGGCGCGATCCGCAATGTCGGTTTTGTTGCCATGGAACACGTGGTGGCCGAGCGGGAAGCCAACGGGCCCTACAAGGATCTCTATGATTTCGCCGAGCGCATTGATCCACGCCAGATCAACAAGAGGATCTTCGAAAACCTCGCTCGTGCCGGCGCCTTCGACGCCATGGAGCCTGATCGGGCGAAAGTGCTCGCCTCGGCGGAAACCCTGCTGTCCATGGCGCAGCACGCGGCCCAGCAGCGCGAGAGCGCGCAGGCCAGCCTGTTCGGAGGCGGTGATGCCCAGGCCGAGCTGGCGCGTCCGCCCCTGCCGAATCCCGAGCCCTGGTCACCGACTCAGCGCCTCGACGAGGAATTGGCCGCGATCGGTTTTTATCTTTCCGGTCACCCGCTGGATGATCTGCGCGAACAGCTTGCCGGGCGAGGGGTGGTCTTCTTCTCCGATGCGCCTGCCCGTGTCGCTGACGGAGCAACGGCGCTGCGGCTCGCCGGTGTCGTCCGCCGGCGCCAGGAACGTGTGTCCAACAAGTCCGGCGAACGTTTCGCCTGGCTGACTCTCTCGGACCCGACCGGCGAGTTCGAGGCCTTCATCCCGCCCGAACTCCTGCGCACCGAGCGTGATCTGCTCGAGGCCGGAAACACGATCCTGGTGTCCTGCCGCGTCGATGAGCGGGATGAACAGATCAGCTTCTTCGCCGACCGGCTGGAAATGCTCGACACGCAGATGTCTGCGGAACGGCTCAACATCCGACTTGATGATGCTGCGGCCCTGCCGGGTATCCAGTCGCGCCTGCAGCGGGCTGACAGCCGTTCCGATGCGGAACGCAATGCGGTGATCAAACTCTTCCTGCCGCTCGCTGATGGCGGTGAGGCCGAACTCCGCCTGCCAGGCCGGCATTGCGCCGATGCCTCAGTGCAAGCCGCCCTGAAAGCCGTGAAGGGCGTTGCCGTCGTGGAGGCGGGGTGAGGTCTCCGCGGAGCGTGGGCTTTCACCCTCTGGCACCCCTGCATAATTAACTGCACACCATCCCGCCGAAACGGCTTGCTATACAGGCGAACCGGGCCTATAAGCCGCGCCATCACGCACACGGGGCATCGGAAGACGATTATGTCTGCCGCTCCGGTGTCTCCTGTCCCTCCTTGTGAGGGCAGGTGACTCCGCTCCGTGGAGGCCAACCGGAAAAGGATACATCGATGGCTCTCCCTGAATTCAGCATGCGCCAGCTGCTCGAAGCTGGCTGCCACTTCGGCCACCAGACGCACCGTTGGAACCCGAAGATGAAGGATTTCATCTTTGGCGATCGCTCCAACATCCACATCATTGACCTGTCCCAGACGGTCCCGCTGCTGCACCAGGCCCTGGTGAAAGTGCGCGACACGGCTGCCAAGGGCGGACGCGTCCTGTTCGTCGGTACGAAGCGCCAGGCTTCCGAGCCGATAGCCAACGCTGCCAAGCGTTGCGCCCAGTATTACATGAACCAGCGCTGGCTCGGCGGTACGTTGACCAACTGGCGTACGATCTCCAACTCGATCGCCCGCCTGCGCGAGCTGGAAACGATGTTCGAGGATGAGGGCGGCCTGTCCGGTCTCACCAAGAAGGAACAGCTGATGCTGACGCGCGAGCGCGAGAAGCTTGAGCGTTCCCTCGGCGGTATCAAGGATATGGGCGGCACGCCGGACCTGATGTTCGTGATCGACACGAACAAGGAAGGCATCGCCATCCAGGAAGCCAAGAAGCTCGGCATCCCGGTTGTTGCTGTCGTCGACACCAATTGCGACCCGGATCCGATCGACATGCCGATCCCGGGCAATGATGACGCCTCCCGCGCCATCGCCCTGTACTGCGACCTGATCGCTGACGCTGTGCTGGACGGCATGGCTGACGGCGCTGCGGCTCTCGGTGTGGATCTCGGCGAAGCCGAAGCTCCGGTCGAGACGCTCGTCGAGGAGACGGCTGCCGAGGAAGCTGCTGCTGAAGAGGCTCCGGCCGCAGAAGCGCCGGCTGAAGAAGCAAAGGCCGAAGCTGCAGCCCCGGCGGAAGCCGAAGGTGAAGCTGACGCGTCGTCCGAATCTGACAAGACCGAAGCCTAAGGCTTCAAGAAGTTACAAACTCCAGGAGAGACCGATGGCTGCAATCACTGCTGCTCTCGTGAAAGAACTGCGCGAAAAGACCGGCGTAGGCATGATGGACTGCAAGAAGGCGCTGAACGAGACGGACGGCGATTTCGAAGCCGCCGTTGACTGGCTGCGCAAGAAAGGCCTGTCCAAGGCTGCCAAGAAGGCTGACCGCGTTGCCGCTGAAGGCCTGGTCGCCGTTGCCACCGATGGCGGCCGTGGTGCCGTTGTCGAGGTCAACTCGGAAACCGACTTCGTGGCTCGTAACGAGCTGTTCCAGGCCGCTGTCGCCGAGATCGCCGGCCTCGCCGTCGGCACGAATGGCGATGTCGACGCGACCAAGAACGCCACGATGTCCTCGGGTGAGACGGTTGACGCCAAACTGACCAATCTCGTTGCCACGATCGGCGAGAACATGTCCCTGCGCCGCGCGGCTGCTGTCGTCGCCGAGCCGGGCGTTGTTGCCTCCTACGTGCACAATCCGGCTGCAGACGGCATGGGCGCTATCGGCGTTCTCGTCGGCCTGAAGTCTGAAGGTGACCAGGACAAGCTGGCCGAGCTCGGCCGCAAGCTGGCCATGCACGTTGCAGCTGGTTCCCCGGCCGTCGCCGTGTCGGTCGATGTTGACGGTGTCGACAGCGCGATCGCCGACAAGGAACGCGAAGTCTTCGCCGATCAGGCTCGCCAGTCCGGCAAGCCGGAAAACATCGTCGAGAAGATGGTGGAAGGCCGCATGCGCAAATTCTTCGAGGAAGTTGTGCTGCTGAAACAGGCTTTCGTCATGGACCCGGACCGCACGATCGAGAAAGTCCTCGCCGACGCCGCCGCTGAAGTTGGCGCACCGGTTGAGATTTCCGGCTTTGTCCGCATGGCTCTCGGCGAAGGTGTCGAGAAAAAAGAAGAAGATTTTGCCGCCGAAGTCGCTGCCGCGACCGGCCAGGCCTGATCTAAAGAGGCGCCGGCGCTTTAAAGCGCCGGCGCTTCGTTTATTCTCCGCGCCGTGAACGATTCTTCTTCATCCGCGCCAGCAGGCTCTCCGCGATTCCGGCGGGTCTTGCTGAAAGTCTCTGGTGAGGCCCTCATGGGCTCCCAGAATTACGGTATCGATCTCGAGACCGCCAACCGCATCGCCAAGGAAGTCGCGGACGCCGTTTCCGCCGGCGTCGAGATGTGCCTGGTCATCGGAGGCGGGAATATCTTCCGCGGCCTCTCCGGTGCCGCCAAGGGTATGGATCGCGCTGCTGCCGACTATATGGGCATGCTCGCCACGGTGATGAATGCCCTGGCCATGCAGACCGCGCTGGAACGCATTGGCGTCCAGACACGCGTGCAGTCGGCGATCCCGATGACCACGGTCTGCGAACCGTATATTCGCCGCCGCGCCACGCGGCACATGGAAAAGGGCCGGGTCGTCATCTTTGCGGCTGGTACCGGCAATCCCTTCTTCACCACGGACACCGCAGCGGCTCTGCGCGCGGCCGAAATGGGCTGCGACGCCCTGTTCAAGGGAACCCAGGTCGACGGGGTCTACACCGACGATCCGCGTGTGAATGCCGAGGCCGAGCGCTATGACCAGCTCGACTATCTCGATATCCTGACCAAGGATCTGCGCGTCATGGACGCGTCTGCGGTCACGCTCATGCGTGAGAACGCGATCCCGATCGTGGTGTTCAACATCCACGACGAGGGTGGTCTGGCCCGTGTGCTCGCCGGGGAGGGTGTGTGCACGGTGGTTGGTGAGATCCGGTCGGAAGAACCGGAAACTGCATAAGACAGGAAAGGGCAGCGCGATGAGTGATGTGACCGATTATGACGAGGACGATCTCAAGCGCCGCATGGATGGCGCGGTCGATTCCCTGAAAAAGGAATTCGGCGGCCTGCGCACGGGCCGTGCGAGTGCTGGCCTGCTCGACCCCATCAAGGTGGACGCCTACGGTCAGCTGACGCCGATCAACCAGCTGGGCACGGTGTCCGTTCCGGAACCGCGCATGATCTCGGTCCAGGTCTGGGACAAGACCATGGTTGGTCCCGTCGACAAGGCCATCCGCAATTCCGCCCTGGGTCTCAACCCGGTGGTGGAAGGCCAGCTTCTGCGAATTCCGATCCCGCCGCTCAACGAGGAGCGCCGCGCCGAGATCGCCAAACTGGCCGGCAGTTATGCCGAGAATGCCCGTATCGCCGTGCGTAATGTGCGCCGCGACGGCATGGACGGCCTGAAGAAGCTCGAGAAGGACGGCACGCTGTCCGAGGACGAGCACAAGGCCTTCGCCGAGGATGTCCAGAAGCTGACGGACGAGGCGATCAAGCGTATCGATGAGAGCCTGAAGTCCAAGCAGGAAGAGATCATGCAGGTCTGACCTGTTTGATCCTGAACGACCATGGATTCTGACCCTTCGGACACGCCTGCCGGACCCCGGCACATTGCCATCATCATGGACGGCAATGGACGCTGGGCGAAAGCGCGCGGGCGGCCGCGGGGATTTGGCCATGCGCGCGGCGTCGAAACCGTCCGGAAGATCGTGGAATCCGCCGGCGATATGGGTGTGCGCTACCTCACACTGTTCAGCTTCTCGACTGAAAACTGGAGTCGTCCGGCCGATGAGGTGGGCGCGCTCTTCGACCTGATGAAGCGTTATGTGGAAGCGGATTTGAGCGGCCTTGCTGCGCGAGGTGTCCGTATTCGGATAATCGGCCGCCGAGACAATCTCGACCCGGATTTGAAAGAAATTATCAAGCGATCCGAGGATCAAACTGCTGAAAATGATGATTTCCACCTCACCATCGCGTTCAATTACGGCAGTCGCGACGAAATAATTCGCGCTGCGCAAACGCTGGCACAGGCCTGTCTCGATGGGGATCTGCAGCCGGATCAGCTCGACGATGCGCGTTTCGAGGCCGGGCTGGATACCGCCGGTCTGCCCGATGTCGATCTGATGATCCGCACCAGTGGCGAGAAGCGGATCTCCAATTTCTTGCTCTGGCAGGCCGCTTACGCTGAACTCGTCTTTGTTGACGTGCTGTGGCCCGATTTCTCCGATCAACACCTGGCCGACGCCATCCATGAATTCCGCTGCCGCGACCGCCGCTACGGAGGCGTGGATGCCGGTGCAGCGTGATCCGGTATTTCGCCGCAGGCTGCTCTCCGCACTTGTCCTGGGCCCCCTCGCGGTCGGCCTCTTGTGGCTGGGCGATCTTTTTTTTACGGCCTGGGTAGCCGCCTTCGCCGCGGCCATGGCCTGGGAATGGACGCAGATGTCCGACAAGGACGCGCCGCCCGTGGCCTACGCAATCGCCTGCGCGACCGCGTCCGGTGCCGTGCTGCTGGCCGGGCAGACCAATGTCCAGGATGCTCTGGCCTGGGGTGCTGCCGGTACACTGGCCTCGGGGCTCGAGCGCTGGCGTCGTGGCTGGTCCATCGAGGTCCTGGGCGTGCTTTACGTGTCACTTTCAGCGGGTTTGCTGGCGGCCTTGCGGGCACAGCCGGAGATCGGGCTCGCCAATGTCGTGCTGCTGTTCGCCATCGTCTGGGCGGCTGACAGTTTCGCCTATCTGGCCGGCACCTGGATCGGCGGACCCAAGCTTGTACCCCAGGCCAGTCCCAACAAGACCTGGGCCGGTTTCATTGTCGGTCTCGCCGCCGGTGTCGCGGCCGGCCTGGTGTTCGCCGGACTGGCCGGGCTTGATTATGCCGCCGTCGCGGTGTTCGCCGTCCTGGTAGCGATTGCTGCCGTGCTCGGCGATCTCGCCATGTCGCTGTTCAAGCGTGAATTCGGGGTGAAGGATTCCGGCACGCTCATTCCGGGGCATGGCGGTGTGCTTGATCGCGTCGACGCGCTGATGCTGGCGGTGATCGTGGCCGTGCTTGGCCAGCGCTTCATCGATCTGGGCTGGAGGGCAGCATGAGCACTCCGCGACGGATCAGCGTTCTGGGTGCCACCGGCTCGGTCGGCGCAGCCACGCTCGATCTTGTCAGCCGTGCCGCACCGGGCATGTTTGACGTCATTGCCCTGACGGCGAACACCAATGCTGCCGAACTGGCGAGCCTGGCGCGTACTCACAGCGCGAGCCATGTCGCCATTGCCGACGAGAGCGCCGGGCCGCAATTGCTCGAAGCCCTGGCGGATTGCCCGGCCATCAGTATCGGCGTGGGCGAAGCGGCGGTCGAGGAAGCGGCTGCCATGCCTGCCGACTGGACAATGGCGGCCATTGTGGGTGCGGCCGGTCTGCGTCCCACCCTCGCAGCCCTGCGTCAGGGCGGCGCGTTGGCCTTTGCCAACAAGGAATGTCTGGTCTGCGCCGGTTCGCTCTTCATGGCCGAGGCGCGCAGGGCCGGGGCGACCTTGCTGCCGGTCGATTCCGAGCACAATGCAATTTTCCAGGTCTTCAGCCAGCCGCACCGCGAGCAGATCCGTTCCATCACGCTGACGGCGTCGGGCGGTCCCTTCCGCACGGCCAGCCTGGCCGAAATGGGCGCAGCGACCCGCGAAACTGCTCTGGCACACCCGACCTGGGACATGGGCGCGAAGATCTCGATCGACAGCGCGACCATGATGAACAAGGGGCTGGAGATCATCGAGGCGCGCTGGCTGTTCGACCTGGCTCCCGCTGATATCGATGTTGTCGTGCACCCCCAGTCCATCATTCACGGCCTGGTGGAGTACACGGACGGCAGTGTCCTGGCACAGCTGGGCTCGCCGGACATGCGTACACCGATCGCCAGCGCCATGGCCTGGCCGGACCGGATGGACGCACCGGTCGAGCGGCTCAGCCTGTCCCAGATCGGGCGGCTGGATTTCGAGGCACCCGACCCGGAACGCTTCCCGGCTCTGGATCTGGCTCGTCAGGCCATGATCACCGGCGGAATTGCACCCGCTGTGCTGAACGCTGCCAACGAGATCGCGGTGGCGGCATTCCTGGACAATCGCATCGGTTTTCTTGACATCGCACGGTGTGTTGCCGACGCTCTCGATCGCAGTGTGTCGGACGGGCACATGCCGTCGGAGCTGGGGGCCTTCGATGATGTCTTCGCCATCGACCGCCGCGCGCGGGAGCTGGCACGCGAATTGATTGCCGTATCGGCAAACTGAGTATTTGGGCTGGCTTCCATGGACCTGATCGGCGGCGCGCTTCTTACCGCGTTCTCATTCGTCTTTCTCATCTCGATCGTCGTGGTGATCCACGAGCTCGGCCACTACTGGGCCGGCCGGATCTGCGGTGTGCATTCCGAGGCCTTTTCGATGGGGTTCGGTCCGGAACTCCTTTCCTGGCGCGACAAGCACGGCACCGTCTGGCGCATTGCGGCCTTTCCGCTCGGCGGATATGTGAAATTCCTGGGCGATGCCGGCGCGGCCAGCGAACCGGATGCGGAGAAACTCGCCCAGCTTCGTGCCGCGATGGGTGCGGACGCGGATAAATGTTATCATTTCAAACCGATACACCAGCGCGCCTTCATCACCGCGGCCGGCCCGATCGCCAATTTCATTCTCGCGATCACGATCTTTTCGCTGCTGGCGATGTCCTTCGGCGTGGCGTACCAGCCGCCCGTCGTCGGCCGGATTATCGAGGATTCCGTTGGTGAGCGAGCCGGTTTCGAGGTCGGGGACCGCGTCGTTTCTATCAATGGCGCCCAGATCAACCGTTTCCGCGATATCACGGTCGAAGTCAGCTGGCGTCCGGACGAGGAAGTGGTGTTCGTCGTGGATCGCGCCGGCGAAGAGATCGAGATCCGCGCCGCAGCCGAACTGACTGACGTCGAAGATGAATTCGGGGGAACCCGCCAGATCGCGCGCCTGGGCCTCGGCTCCAACGGCCAGCGCGAATTCAACCGCTACAGTCCGATTTCGGCGATCGGCTACGGCGCAAGCCAGACCTGGACCGTGGTGTCCATGACGGCGCGATATATTTCCCGCGTGGTTACGGGCCGGGCGCCGTCGTCCATGCTGAATGGTCCCCTGGGAATTTTCGAGGTGGCCGGACAGACTGCACAGACAAGCGTGGAGGCCGGTTCTACGGCCAGTGAGAGCGTTTTCCTGTGGTTGGTCAACATGATCCAGCTGGCCGGATATCTGTCGATCGGACTGGGATTGGTGAATCTTTTGCCCATTCCAATTCTCGACGGCGGCCATCTCATGTATTACGCCTATGAGGCGGTTGCGCGGCGACCATTGAGCATGAAGGCACAGGCCATCGGATTCCGGATAGGCCTTGCACTCGTGCTCATGATGATGCTTGTAGCGACCTGGAACGATATAAACTACAAACTCTCTCAAGTTTTTTGATTGAGTTCAGCAAGCGGCGATCTTCCATGGCGAGTGTTCTGCGTACGCTTTTCGCAGCCCTAATGACTGTGTGCATCTCGAGTGTCGCGGCGGCTCAGCCCCCGGCAGCTACGAGCGAAGCGGCGGCTCAGCCCGCCCAGCAGGTGCAGCAGCAGGCTATCCGGCAAATCCTCGTCGAGGGTAATCAGCGCGTCGAGGCGGACACGGTCCTGTCCTATCTGCTGATCCAGCCGGGGCAGGTGGCGGATCCGCGCCTGGTCAATCTATCTATCCAGACATTGTTTGCGACGGGCCTGTTCACGGACGTCCAGATCGAGGACCAGAACGGCACGGTTATCGTGCGCGTGCAGGAAAACCCGATCATCAACCGCGTGGTGCTCGAGGGCAATCGCGCAATGGACGACGACAAGATCACCGACGAGATCGAGGCGCAGCCGCGCGCGATCTTCACGCGTGCCCGCGTCCAGTCCGACGTCCAGCGCATTATCGAGGTCTATCGCCGTTCCGGTCGTTTCGCCGCAACCGTGACGCCGAAGATCATCGAACTGCCGCAAAACCGCGTCGATCTCATCTTCGAGATCTCCGAGGGCCCGGTCACGGGCGTTCGCCGTATCAATTTCATCGGCAATGAGAGTTTCTCGGATCGCCGGCTCCGCCGCGAACTGGTCACGCGGGAATCGCGCTGGTGGCGTTTCTTCTCGTCGAACGACAATTACGACCCGGATCGCCTGGAATATGACCGCGAATTGCTGCGCCAGTTTTACCAGAACCAGGGTTATGCCAATTTCCGCGTTCTCTCGTCTGTGGCCGAGCTGACGCCGGACCAGGACGCCTTCTACATCACGATGACGATCGATGAAGGCGAGATCTACAATTTCGGTGAGGTGAAAGTCTCCACCGAGATCGAGGATCTCAATGAGGAATTCCTTGCGGCCCTTCTGCCGATTCGCGAGGGCGAGACCTTCCAGGGTCAGCTCATCGAGGACAGTATCGACTCGCTGACCTTCGCGACGGGCGCCTCAGGCTATGCCTTCGTGAATATCCGTCCGATGACGACCCGGAATCGCGACACGCGGACCGTGGACGTAGAATTCGTCATTGATGAAGGCCCGCGCGTCTACATCGAGCGTATCGACATTGTGGGCAATACGCGGACGCTGGATCGTGTGATCCGCCGTGAACTCGACATCGTCGAGGGTGACGCCTTTAACCAGGCTCTGCTCGACCGGTCGCGCGGCAGTGTGCGCAGCCTGGGCTTCTTCGAGGAAGTCGAAGTCGAGAGCGCTCCGGGCACATCGCCCGACCGTGCGCGTGTAGCCGTCCAGGTGACGGAACAGCCGACGGGTGAATTGGCCTTCGGTGCCGGTTTCTCCTCGACGGACGCCTTCCTGATCGACCTGTCGATATCCGAACGAAATCTGCGGGGTCGGGGACAATTCCTGCGCCTGCGCATCTCCATGAGTTCGCGCCGGGAATCGATCGATATCCGATTTACCGAACCACGTTTCATGGATCGCAATCTGGCGGCCGGTTTCGACCTCTTCCGGGTGACATCCGACTTCCTGTCCGAAGCGTCCTTCCAGACGCAATCGACCGGTGCGTCGATCCGTTTCGGATTCCCGGTCACCGCCCAGAGCAATCTGCAGCTGCGCTATACGCTGCGTAGCGATGACGTCCAGGTGTTCGCGTCCGCGTCGTCGGCACTGCTGACCCAGGCAGGTCGCCGCAACACGTCTGTGGCTGGCTATACGCTGAATTGGGCACGCATTGATGACCCGATTGAGCCGCGCAACGGATTCCGGCTGCAATTCAGTCAAGATTTCGCCGGTTTTGGCGGCGATGTTCGCTATGTCCGTTCTGAGATGTCAGGCACTTTCTACAAGGGCCTGTTTGGCGATGTTGTCGCCAGCTTCACGATGAATGGCGGGTTCGTGCTCCCGTGGGGTGGAGACACCGTCCGGATCAATGACCGTTTCTTCAAGGGCGGTAACTCATTCCGGGGTTTCGAGGTGGCCGGTATCGGTCCGCGTACCGTAACGAGGGATGTAACGACGGGTCAGTTGATCCGTCGGGATGCGCTCGGTGGCAGGCTTTATGCAATCGGCGCATTTGAAGTCGGCTTCCCACTGGGCCTGCCCGAGCAATATGGCGTTCGCGGCAGCCTGTTTACGGAGTTTGGAACCTTGGGTCTGCTTGATGACCAGGATGAGATTGCAGAAGGCGCAGCAGGATCGCTCTTTACGGTCGATGACCTGTCGCTCCGCGCATCAGCTGGTTTGAGCATTTTCTGGGATTCCCCGTTCGGTCCGGTGCGTTTCGACTTCGCCGAAGCCTTCCTCTATGAGGACTATGACAAGCGTGAATTCTTCCGCTTCAGCACACGTACAGGGTTCTAACACCATGAAATTCCTTAAACTCTTCCTCTTCCTCCCGGTCTTTGTTGCCGGGCTGGCCGCACCGGCGATGGCTCAGACCAATATCGCCGTGGTCAACGAAGAACGCGTCCTGGTGGAATCCGCCGTGGGCCAGCATATCGCGACCCGTCTTCAGGCCATCCGCGCCGAGGTCGATGCCGAATTGGCAGCCATGGGCCAGCCAATCCAGCAGCAGACCGAGGCTCTGACGGCCGAGACGTCCATCATGACACAGGAACAGATCCAGCAGCGTCCCGATCTGATGCAACGCATCCAGACTCTGAACCAACAGGCTCAGCAGTTCGAGGTCGCCCGCCGTATCCGCCAGCAGGAACTGGCCGCAACGCAGCAGCAGGCCTTCGTGCCGGTGTTTGAAGCTCTGCGTCCGATCCTGGAAGAAGTCGTTGCCGAACGCGGTATCGACATCCTGGTCGACCGTTCCAACCTGGTCTTCGCCAGCGCTGATGTCGACATCACGCCTGTCGTGGTCGAGCGCCTCAACCAGCGCCTGCCGTCTGTCCCGGTCAACCGTGTGCGCATGCCGCAGGGTGAAGCCGGCGCAGCGCAGCCGCAATAATCACACGAGCTGGTCTTGGCTGATCCGCGTTACTTCAACCGGCTAGGCCCGCTGACCCTCGAGGAAATCGCCGCGCTTTCGGGCGCGGCGATTGCTGATTCTGGCGCCGGAAAACTGGTGGTCGAGGGCGTGGCCCCGCTCGCCGAGGCCCGGCCTGGATATCTCAGCTATGCCGAAGGCAAGATTGCCTTTCCCGAAAGTCTAAACGGCGTTTTCCTGATCGTTCAGGAGGCCCGTGCCGATGAGGCGCGGACGGCAGGGGCAGTCGTGTTGGAGCATGTCGCGCCGCGGACCGCGTTTTCGCGCGCTGCGGCCCGTCTTTTCGCGCCGCGACAGCTTGAATCCGGCGAAGCGCGCCATGCCAATGCCGAGATCGCGGGCGACGCGGTCATCGCGCCCAATGCCGTGATCGGCCCGGACGCGGTCATCGCGGCAGGCGCCGTCATTGGGGCCGGGGCGGTCATCGGACCGGGTTGCCGTGTCGGTGCGGGCAGCCGGATTGGTGCCAACGCCGTTCTGACCTGCACAAGTGTCGGAGAGAACTGCAATATTCTTTCAGGAGCCGTGATTGGCGAATCCGGCTTCGGCGTCGCAGTATCGCGTGAGGGTGTGGTTGATGTACCGCATCTGGGCGATGTCGTGATCGGCGACCGCGTGACCATCGGGGCGAATTGCACGATTGATCGCGGTGTCTTCGGTTCCACGACGCTTGGAGATGATTGCAAGATCGATAATCTCTGTCATATCGCCCACAACTGCCAGATCGGACGCAATGTCCTGATGCCGGCCTTCGCCGGTGTTTCCGGCAGTACCAGGGTCGGTGACGGGGTCATGTTCGGTGGCCGCGTCGGCGTGGCCGACCAGGTGACGATCGGTGCGAATGCCCGTATCGGTGCCAATTCGGCGGTCATGGGTGATGTCCCGGCTGGCGAGACCTATGCAGGCGCACCGGCCCAGCCGATCCGCCAGCACATGCGCGAAATCGCTGAATTGCGGCGTATGGTGCGTAACAAGGACAAGTCCAAGCGAGGGGGCTGACCCGGTGTCCGAAAGAATTGAAAGCGCGGAAATCCAGACATTGCTTCCGCACCGTTACCCGTTTTTGCTGATCGATGCCGCTGAGGACTACAAGCCCGGCGAGTCCATCGTCGGGATCAAGGGCGTTACCTTCAATGAACCCTTCTTTCCGGGCCATTTCCCCGGAAATCCGGTCATGCCGGGCGTCCTGATGATCGAAGCCATGGCCCAGGCCGGCGCGGTCCTGATGTACAAGACGCTCAACGCCTCGCCGGATGATGCCACCGTGTTCTTCATGGGGGCCGACAAGGTCAAATTCCGCGCACCCGTGCGTCCGGGCATGATGCTGCGCATGCCGGTCCAGGTGACGGCGGCGCGGCACGGTGTCTTCAAGTTCAAGGGCGAGGTCTATGCCGACGGCCAGAAGGCCGTCCAGGCAGAGTTTGCGGCCAAGGCGATCGAGAACTGATGAGCCAGCCCCAGATCCATTCCTCGGCGATCGTGGACCCCAAGGCCCAGATCGGCGCCGATGTCGAAATCGGACCCTTCTGCATGGTCGGCCCGCAGGCTGTCCTGCACGACCGAGTCCGCCTCGTCAGCCATGCGACCGTGGCCGGTAATACCGAGATCGGCAATGACTGTGTGCTTTATCCGGGCGTGCATGTCGGCCATCCGCCGCAGGATTTCAAATACCAGGGCGAGGACACGCGCCTGGTGCTCGGCGAACGCAATATCCTGCGTGAAAACGTGACCATGCATCCCGGAACCAGTGTCGGCGGCGGTGTGACCCGTGTCGGCAATGACGGGTATTTCATGGTCAATGCCCACGTCTCGCATGACAGCCAGATCGGTGATCGCGTCGTGTTTGCCAACGGCGCGGCGATTGGCGGATGTTCCGAGGTCGGTGATCACGCCATCCTGGGCGGTTATGCCGGTGTGCACCAGTTCAGCCGGATCGGCCGACACGCCTTCATCGGCGCCATGGCGATGGTGACGGCCGATGTCATTCCCTACGGCTCTGTTGTGGGCAACCACGCCCATCTCGTTGGTCTCAATGTGGTTGGCCTGAAACGTCGTGGAATGCCTCGCAGCACGCTGCGCGATCTCCGCGCGGCCTACCGGCTCCTGTTTGCCGAGGAAGGCACGTTCCAGGAGCGACTGGATGATGTGTCCCGCGACTATTCCGACAACAGCCCGGTGATGGAGATCATCGACTTCATCCGTTCCGACGCCAAGCGCGCCCTGTGCATGCCCAATGGCTGAGACGGGCCCGGCATCTCGCACCTGGTCCCGGCTCGGTTTGCTGGCGGGCGGGGGCGGATTGCCGCTCCAGGTCGCCCGTGCTGAACAGCCGCATGACCCGTTCGTGGTGGAATTGTCCGGATTTGCCGACCAGGATTATTCGGGCTTCAGCTCGATCGAGATTGCGGTTGGCCAGTTCGGCAAGATCATCAAGGCGCTGAAGGCCGAGAATTGCGATGCCGTATGTTTTTGCGGCTATGTCCAGCGGCCCGATTTCAAGACCTTGAAAATGGACACCAAGGCCTTGTCCTTGCTACCGAAAATCATCTCAGAAGCTCGCAAGGGTGATGATGCCTTGTTGCGGGTTGTCGTCGGTGTGTTCGAGGAGGCCGGTTTCAGCATTGTCGGCGCCGACGCCATCATCGCCGCGGGCGGCGGACAGGCGGAGATCTCGACGAAGGCAGTTGCAGGCGATCATCACGGCGACGCGCTCAAGGCTGTCGAGATTGCGCGGGCGATCGGCGGGCTGGACATCGGGCAAGGTGCAGTCGTGGCGCGAGGGCTGGTGCTCGCCGTTGAAGCCCAGGAAGGCACGAGCCGCATGCTTGAACGCGTCGGCGGGCTCGAACCGGCACTTCGCGGCGAGCCCGGCGACGTCTATGGCGTGTTAGCCAAACTGCCCAAGCCTATCCAGGAGCGCCGTGTCGACCTGCCGACAGTCGGCGTGGAAACCGTCCGGCTATGCGCCGAGGCGGGCCTGGCGGGCATTGCGCTGGAACGGGGCGGTTGCCTGATCGTCGAGCCTGAAGCCGTACGCGAGGCCCTCGATGCGGCCGGCATGTTCCTGCTCTATGTGGACCCGGTCGATGGCTGAGGCCCCTCTGATCTACTTGGTTGCGGCAGAGCGTTCCGGCGATTTGCTGGGTGCCGGCCTGATCAAGTCATTGCGCCAGTCCTGCGGGGACAAAGTGCGGTTCCGTGGCATGGGCGGGCAGGCGATGGCACAGGAGGGCGTCGAGACCACGGTCAGCATTGATGGCCTCTCGATTCTCGGCTTTTTCGACGGCGTGCGTGCGCTGGGCCGTATCAAGGAACGCGTCGCCGACGTCGCCGCCGATATCGCCCAACACAAGCCGGCGGCTGTTGTGTTGATCGATTCCTGGGGTTTCATGCTGCGCGTGGCGCTGGCCGTGCGCGAGATCGATCCAGATATCAAGCTGATCAAATATGTCGGGCCACAGGTCTTCGCGACCCGGCCGGGACGGGCGAAAACGCTGGCCGGTGCTGTCGATCACCTCATGACTATTCTCAGTTTCGATGCGCGCTATTACGAGCCGCATGGCTTGCCGGTCACCTTTGTGGGCAATCCGACGCTGGACCGCGAAATGTCTGGTGATGCTGCCCGTTTCCGGCGCACCCATGATATCGGTGAGGGTGATGAGGTCCTGCTCGTCCTGCTCGGCAGCCGGCCATCGGAAATCAAGCGCCTTTTCAATGTGTTCCAGAAAACGCTTCTGAAACTGCTTGCGCGACGTCCGGGCCTGAAACCGGTCTTTGTCATCGCCGATCCGGTGCGAGAACAAGTGGATGGCCGACTGGATCGGGATCCCGATCTGACCGGTCATGTCCGCGTCTACGAAGACGGCAAGGCAGACGCGTTCGCCGCGGCGACCCTGGCTCTAGCCTGTTCGGGAACCGTGGTGACGGAACTTTCGACCGCCGGAATCCCCGCGGTGACGGGCTATCGTCTGGGCTGGCTGACCTGGGCTGTCATCCGGGCATTCAACGTGATGAAAGCGCCCTTCATCTCGCTTGTGAATATCGCCGCGGGCAAGATGCTGGTGCCGGAATTTGTGCAGACGCGCTGCCGGTCGGATCTCCTGGTCCCCGCGCTCGAGGGGCTGTTGGATGCTCCGGACGCGCGCATCGCGATATCTGCCGAGCAAAGAAATGTCACGGCGCAGATGCGCGGTGAGGGTGCTGCCAGCGAGCGTGCCGCGGACACGGTGCGCAGGATCGCCGGTTTCTGACCGGTATCAATTGAATTGACGCACAAAAAAAGACCGCCTCGAAGGCGGCCTTTTCTTTGGCATTTCAATGTGTTCAGCGCTTGTCGAGCGACACGTAATCGCGGACCGCGGAACCGGTGAAGAGCTGGCGCGGACGGCCGATCTTCTGGGACGGGTCCTCGATCATTTCCGACCATTGCGCGATCCAGCCAACCGTACGGGCCAGGGCGAAGAGGACGGTGAACATCTCTTTCGGGAAGCCCATCGCCTTGAGCGTGATGCCCGAATAGAAGTCGATATTCGGATAGAGTTTCTTGGAGACGAAATAATCGTCTTCCAGGGCGATGCGCTCGAGTTCCATGGCGACCTGCAGCATGGGGTCGTCGCGAACGCCCAGCACGTCCAGGACCTCGTGGCAGGTATCGCGCATCACTTTCGCGCGCGGATCGTAATTCTTGTACACGCGGTGACCGAAACCCATCAGGCGGAACGGGTCGGACTTGTCCTTGGCCTTGGCGATGTATTCCGGAATGCGGTCCACAGAACCGATCTCGCCGAGCATGTTCAGCGCGGCCTCGTTGGCACCGCCATGTGCGGGACCCCAGAGCGAGGCGATACCGGCGGCGATACAGGCGAACGGATTGGCACCCGAGGAACCGGCCAGGCGCACGGTCGAGGTCGAGGCGTTCTGCTCGTGATCGGCGTGCAGGATGAAGATCCGGTCCATGGCGCGCGAGAGCACCTTGTTGGAGTCATAATCCTCGGCCGGGACGGCAAAACACATGCGCAGGAAGTTGGACGCGTAGTCCAGGTCGTTGCGCGGCGTGATGAAGGGCTGTCCGATGGCGTATTTGTATGCGCGGGCAGCGATCGTCGGCATTTTCGCGATCATGCGATGGCTGGCAATCGTGCGCGCCATCGGGTCATTCACATCGGTGCTGTCATGGTAGAAGGCGGAGAGAGCGCCGACTGTACCGACCATTATGGACATAGGGTGAGCATCCCGGCGGAAGCCGCGGAAGAACTGGTCGAACTGGTCGTGCAGCATCGAGTGGCGACGGATCGTCCAGTCGAAGTTTTCCAGTTCGCCTGCCGTGGGCAGCTTGCCCTGCAGCAGGAGATAGCAGACCTCGATGAAGGAGGACTGCTCGGCCAGTTGATCAATCGGATAGCCGCGATAAAGCAGCGTGCCTTCATCACCATCGATATAGGTGATCTGGCTTTCACAGCTTGCTGTCGACGTGAAGCCCGGATCGTAGGTGAACAGGCCCGTATCTCGATAGAGCGTCCGGATATCGACCACGTCCGGCCCGATTTCACCGCTGTACACCGGCAGGTCAATGCTGGTGCCATTATAGTTAAGCGTTGCGGTGCCGTTCGGTTTTGCTTTGCTCTGCATATTCGTTCTTCCCCATTTGCGGCGGCCGGATCTAGGTGTCCGGTATCATTTGATCTTCGATGCGAGCCAGCGCCTCGTCACGGCCGATGAAGACCATGACCTGCGCCAGATCGGGAGCGGGAGCCCCGCCGGTCAGTGCTGCCCTCAGCGGCTGGCCGACTTTGCCAAACCCGACGTCCTCGGCTTCGGCGAATGATTTCAGTGCATCCCCGAGCGCTTCTTCAGACCAGTTACTGATCTCGGCCAATCGGGTGTACAGACGATTAAGACGCTGGCGACCTTCGTCCTTGAGCGCCTTGGCGAGCTTGCCCTCGATGACAAAGGGCCGTGCCTTGATCAGAAAATAGCTCTGCTGGGCGAGCTCTTCCAGAGTGGATGCGCGTGATTTGAGAACCGGCATCGCGGAATTCAACCGCTCGGTGATCAGACCGGTATCCTCGATCCGGCCCTCCAAGCCTTCCAGGTAAGGCGAAACCGCCTCGGCGAGCCAGCTGTCATCGGCCTGTGCGAGATGATGTGCATTCACATGCGCCAGCTTGTCAAGATCGAGCCGGGCGGGGGCCTTGTTGAGACCGTCGAGCGAAAACGCGGCGATCGCTTCATCGTCCGTGAAGAATTCCTGGTCGCCATGGGACCAACCCAGGCGCAGGAGATAGTTTCGCAGGCCCGCGGCGAGATAACCCATGTCGCGATAATGCTCGGCGCCCAGCGCTCCATGGCGTTTGGACAGTTTCTTGCCGTCCTGCCCGTGGATCAGCGGGATATGGGCGAAGACCGGGCGGTCCCATCCTAGCGCGTCATAGATCTGGCTCTGGCGGCCGGCATTCACGAGGTGATCATCGCCCCGGATGATGTGGGTGATGCCCATGTCGTGATCATCCACCACGACGGAGAGATTATAGGTCGGGCTACCGTCGGCGCGCAGGATGACGAGATCGTCGAAATCCTTGGCGGCCCAGCGGACATCGCCCTGGACCGCATCGGCGATCATCGTGTCGTCATCGGAGGCGCGGAACCGCACCACAAAGTCAGCACCGGCCGGTGCTTCAGACGGATCCCGGTCACGCCAGGGCGAGCGCAGCGCACGGCCTTCATCAAAGGCCTGCTGGCGCAGGGTCTCGACTTCCTCCGGCGTTGCGTAACAACGGAAGGCGCGTCCCTGTTCGATCAGGTTTTCGGCAATTTCAACATGGCGGGGTGCGCGCTCGAACTGGGAGATCGCGTCGCCATCCCAGTCCAGGCCAAGCCAGGACAGGCCCTCGGAAATCGCACTCACGGCCTCTTCGCTGTAGCGCGCCCGGTCGGTGTCTTCGATGCGAAGCAGGAATTCACCGCCATGATGGCGGGCAAACAACCAGTTGAACAAAGCCGTGCGGGCGCCGCCGATATGGAGGAATCCGGTCGGCGAGGGGGCGAATCGCGTTCGTACGCTTTGTGTCTTGTGTTGCATGTGCGAAGTAATGCTGCGCTGCAATGAGGGATACACCTGTTAGCATGTTTGCTCCGTCTGGCGATAGAGCGAACACTGTTTAATTCGTGCGCTTCGTACAAAGGTCAAATCCCGCTTGCCCCTAGCGCGCAGAACCGCTGATATGCAATTAATGCGGGCATGTCTTCGCCCACTCGCCTTTCGGTAGCGGTCATGGCCTGTCTGGCGGGTGCCGTGAGCTATTTCTCGTTGCCGCACGAGCCGCTGGACCAGGTGCCACCTGCCATCCTCTGGAGCGGGCAGACTGTCTGTTTGCTGATAGCAGGCAGTGCCGCCCTGTCTCGCTCGCCGGGACGGCTATTCCATGGCGTCACGGTTGTCGTGCTGACCCTGCTCGTCGTGATCCATTGCGAATTGCGGTCACGCCCCCTCGAGGCGATCGACCGGGCATGGCCGGAGAGGGCCGTAGAGCTGGAGGGCTGGATCGAGGATGTTCTGCCGGGGCGCGGCGAACGCGTTCGACTCATCTTGCGCCTTTCGCCGTCGGCACGGTGCCCGGGGCATCGCTGCCGTGTGCGGGTTCTCGCCGATCCGGGTGCGGCGGGTCGCGGGGATCTCGTGCGGCTGCGGGCCGTCATCCAGTCACCGCGGCGTGCGGCCGTCCCGGGCGGGTATGACTTCGCCTTCAATGCCTATTTCAGGCGCATTCTGGGCAGTGGTTACGCCGTGACTCCGGTTGAACCGCGCGCTGACGTCGAGGCCGTCAGCGCGGAACGTCGGCTGGCGCGCCTGCGGGACCGGGTGGCCGAACGGATCCGCGCCCGGCTTGACGGGCGCAATGGGCATATCGCGGCGGCGCTGCTGACCGGCGACCGGTCTGGTCTCGATGAGTCCAGCCAGGCCAGCCTGCGTGGAGCTGGACTGGGCCATGTCCTCGCGATCTCGGGCCTGCACATGGCCTTGTTCGCGGGCAGTGTCTTTCTCGCCGCGCGCATACTCCTGGCCGGTCTCTGCCGCTTGCGCGATCCGGCGCGCCCGGCCGCTTTGATCGCGATCCTGGCCGGCACCGGTTATTTCCTCATTTCGGGCGGGTCAATTCCCACGCAGAGGGCGCTCATCATGGCGATCGTCGCCCTGGCAGCGGTCATAATGCGCCGACGGGCCATGTCGATGCACACGCTGGCGATCGCGCTCCTCGCTGTTATGGCGGTGCAGCCGCATAGCGTTGTCACGCCCGGTTTCCAGATGTCCTTTGCCGCGGCCGCCGCACTCGTCGCCGTCTATGGCTGGTGGCGGCGCAGGCGGGCATTGCGCGCCCATCATGGGCCGGTTCACCCGTTTGTCGCTGGCGTGGCGGGCCTGGGTACGACGAGCCTGGTCGCGGGGTTCGCGACCGGAGTGTTTTCCGCCTTCCACTTCCACCGCATCGCCAGTTTCGGCCTGGCGGGCAATCTTCTGGCCATGCCTGTTTTCACCTTCCTGGTCATGCCTGCCGGACTGGCGGCGCTGTTCTTGATGCCATTCGGTCTCGAGGGCATTGCCCTGCACGTGATGGGTTGGGGGCTTGATCTCGTGATGGCGATCGCGGACCGGGTCGCAGGCCTACCCGGCGCCTTGCGGCAGGTTGCGTCGGTCCCCGCCTGGATCCTGGGGCTCTACACGGCCGGCTTCGTCCTTGTGCTCGTCGTTGAAGCGGCGCCGGTGAGACGGCTCGGCGCGGCCCTGGCGATGGCGGCCCTGATGGCCTGGCCATTCCTTCCGGCGCCTGACCTGCTGGTGACGGATCAGGGCGTGGTGATCGGCCGGTTCGAGTCGGATCAGGACTGGTCCAGTTCAAGCCGGCGCCGGGACAGATTCGCCCAGCGCGTCTTCCTGGAGAGGCGGGCCGCGTCGCAGATCCGTCCGGAGCGCGCGCCGCTCGCGTGCGATGTGATTGGCTGTTCCGGTCGTGCGGACGATCTGCAGGTCAGCGTCGTGGAGCAGGCGGATCAATGGGCGGAGGATTGCGAACGGGCGGGGCTGGTAATCCTTGTCGCGGATCTGCCGCCCTGGTCACGCGCCGATTGCGCAGCCGAGGTGATCAGCCGGGACGAGCTGCAGGCGAAGGGATCGGTCTTGCTCTGGCTGCGTGATGGGGAGATCGACCGCCGGCTCTGGGTCATACCCGAGGGCGGCGGCCGTCGCTGGCACCAATTCGAGTCTTGAAGTCCGGCCGTGCAGACCGCGGGCCTTGAGCTCTATCGATCAGTGATACTTGCGGATCAGGCCCACAAGCTTGCCCTGGACCTTCACGCGGTCCGGTCCGAAAATCCGGGTCTCGTATTCCGGATTGGCCGCTTCCAGGGCAATCGATCCGCCCTTCTTGCGGAGGCGTTTCAGCGTGGCTTCCTCGTCATCGACGAGCGCAACGACGATCTCGCCGGTGTCGGCCGTCGTGCTGCGCTTGATGAGCACCAGATCGCCATCGAGAATGCCGGCCTCGATCATGGAATCACCCTTGACCTCTAGCGCGAAATGCTCGCCGCCATGGACCATGTCGGCAGGCACCGGCAGGCGATCAGTCTCGTGCTGGATGGCCGAGATGGGCACACCGGCAGCGATCCGGCCGAGGATCGGTACATCGACCGAGGAGTCGTGATCGCCGTCTTCGCTGCGATTGAAATCGCCGCGTACCACATTCGGACCCAGATCTCCGGCGGGAGGAGAGGCTGCGGGCGGTGTGGCCGCTGCGGATTCAGGCAGTTTGAGGACTTCAAGCGCCCGGGCGCGGTGGGCGAGGCGACGGATGAAGCCGCGCTCTTCCAGTGCCGTGATCAACCGGTGCACGCCCGATTTGGAGGCAAGCTGCAAGGCTCCCTTCATTTCGTCGAAGGAGGGCGAGACGCCCGTTTCCTTGATCCGGCCGTGGATGAAGAGCAGAAGTTCGTGCTGTTTCCGGGTGAGCAAAGCAGCCCCCTGAGTTCTGGTAAACCGAGTTTCGGTGTTCCTTCACCCGATACAGAGACATAGGGCTTGCGGAACAAATCGGGAAAGTCGATTTTGTTCTACAAGTGTTCTACTGACGCGTCAAGCACGTGATTTCAAGCCATTAGCTGGCGGGTTGCCGTTTCGACATCGCTCTGGCGCATCAGGCTCTCGCCAACCAGGAGCGCGCCGGCACCCGATGCCTTCACCCGCGCCGCGTCGTCGGACGAAAAAATTCCGCTCTCGGCCACCAACAAGCAGTCGGATGGTGCCTGCGGGGCAAGCGTGTCGAACGTGTCCAGCGAGGTCTCGAACGTGCGCAGATTGCGGTTATTGATACCGATCAGCGGAGCGTCCAGCTTCGCTGCACGGGCCATTTCGTCCGCATCATGCACTTCCACCAGGACATCCATATTCCAGATGCCGGCCTCGTCGATGAGGCGGCGCGCCATGTCATCATCAACGGCTGCCATGATGACGAGAATCGCGTCCGCACCCAGCATGCGGGCTTCCGCGACCTGGTAGGGATCGTAGAGGAAATCCTTGCGCAGGGCCGGCAGGGCGACCGCATCGCGTGCTCGGGTCAGGTAGCTGTCGGCACCCTGGAAACTCGGAGTGTCGGTCAGGACGGACAGGCAGGTCGCACCGCCATCCTCATAGGACCTGGCCAGTGCCGGCGGATCGAAATCGGCCCGGATCAGACCTTTCGAGGGGCTGGCCTTCTTGATCTCGGCGATCAGGCCCAGCCCGCGTTCCGTCGCGTCCCGTCGCAGGGCGTCGAGAAAACCGCGAACCGGACTGGCTTCCCGGGCTCGAGCGCAAACATCATCATAGGACAGGCGGTCCTTGCAGGCGGCGATGTGTTCCAGCTTGTAGGCGCCGATCCGCGCCAGGGCATCAGGCAGGGCGGTCATGCATCGGCTCCGGCTGACGTGATCTCCACCATGCGGGTCAGCGCGCCGCGAGCCTTGCCCTGGTCAATCGCATCCGCAGCCAGCGCCACGCCGGCCTCGATATCGGTTGCGAGATCGGCCAGCATCAACGCTGCACCGGCGTTCAACAGCACGATATCGCGGAAGGGTCCGGTTTCTCCATCGAGCAGGCGCAGGATCGCTGCCGCATTATGGGCCGGATCGCCGCCGCGCAGATCCGCCTCGGTCGCGCGGGCAATACCGGCATCCTCGGGGCTTATCTCGAACTGGCGGATCTCGCCGTCACGCAGCTCGACCACATCGGTGGCGGTCGTTGTGGTGATTTCGTCCATACCGTCCTGGCCGCACATGACCAGCGCACGCTCGCATCCCAGATCCCGCAGCGCCTCGGCCATCGGCATCAGCCAGCGTTTATCGAACACGCCGAGCAATTGGCGTTTGACGCGCGCCGGATTGGCCAGCGGTCCGAGCAGGTTGAAAACCGTGCGCACGCCCAACCCCTTGCGGGCGCTGGCAACGTGGCGAACCGCGGAATGGTGTGCCGGGGCGTAGAGGAAGCCGACACCGGCGTCCTGTAGCGAGCGTTCGACAGCCGCGGCGGGACAGTCCAGCGCCACGCCGAGCTCGCTGAGCACGTCCGAGGAACCGGATTTGGAGGAGGCGGCCCGATTGCCGTGTTTGGCGACCTTGGCACCGGCTCCGGCGGCGACGATCGCCGCGGCGGTCGAGATATTGTAGGCGCCCTTGCCGTCGCCCCCGGTACCGCAGGTGTCGATGGCACCGTCCGGGGCCTCGATCGCACGCATGCGGCCGCGCAGGACGCGGGCGCCGGCAGCGATGTCGGCCGGGGTTTCGCCAATAGCGGCGAGGCCCATGAGGAAGCCGCCAATGGCGGCGTCCGGCGCATCACCGTCCATCAATTGGTCAAACGCGCCTTCGATGGCTGCGGAATCTGGTCGTCGGCCCTGGCTGAACGCCTGAAGGCAAGTCGCGAGATGGCTCATGCCGGTCTCTTTCTTTCAGTCATATTCGCGATGAGAAGGATGCGAGCGCGGCAGACAGGCCGGCCATCCCGATTGGCTCTAGATAATGGAGCAACGCCATCGGCGGTCCAGCCGCAGGTATCGAACGCACGTGCCAAGCCTGCGCGCACCGCGATGGCGGAGCGAAGCGGTCATGTCTGACGCCTTGGAGGCCTGCATCGGCATACCAGCTGGTCCCGGGTCTAGTGACTAGCGAACGTTACGCTCTTAAAGCCGCCCACGGCGAATTTCAATCACGCGCAACAATGGCGCGCGTCAGGCCGCGGCGATTCCCGGCTGACGGGACAGGGCGAGGAAGTTTTCCAGGATCTTGTGGCCGTGATCCGAGGCGATTGATTCCGGGTGGAATTGCACGCCATGCACCGGTTTGGACGTATGGCTCAGCCCCATGATCTCGCCATCCGCGGTACGCGCTGTCACGCGCAGGTCCTTCGGCAGGTCGGATTCGCGCACTGCCAGGCTGTGATAGCGCGTGGCGGTGAAGGGCGAGGGCAGTCCGGCAAAGACACCCGTACCGTCATGCTCGATGGGGCTGGTCTTGCCGTGCATGATTTCCTTGGCCGAGATCACCGTACCGCCATGTGCCTGGCCGATGGCCTGGTGGCCCAGGCAGACGCCGAGAATGGGCAGGTCTGCCGGTGCCTGGCTGATCAGGTCGAGGCAGATGCCGGCCTTGTCCGGATCACACGGCCCCGGCGACAGGCAGACTGCGGCCGGTTCCAGGGCCAGCGCTTCATTCACCGACAGCGCATCATTGCGCACGACCTGGGTCGTGGCGCCCAGTTCCTGGAAGTAGTGGACCAGGTTGAATGTGAAACTGTCGTAGTTGTCGATGATCAGCAGCATGCTTGCCTCCGCTGCGGCGACACTAGTGCGCGGGGCTGATCCCGCCAATCCCGGCAGCTGCTTAACGGGACGTTAAATCCTGGCGGGTCGGCTGGTGGCATGTTGCGCAAATCCGCCTCAACGATTCGTCCGAGCCATTCCGGCGTGCCTGCTCTTGCGGGTGCGATCGCGGCGCTGGCCTTCGTTGCAGGTGGCGCGGCGTTCAGTCTCGGCGTCCAGCAAGCCGAAACCGGCTCGCCGGCAATCCAGGCATCGCTGGAGAAGTCGGCTCGCACGATCGCGCCTCTCGCCACGGAGTGGGAAGCCGCGACAACTTCCGAAGAGGCGCTGGTCGAAGAGACGCTCGGTGATCTGCCGGACGCCGTTCCGGTGACGGCATCAGAGGTCGTGCCGGTCGACCCTCGGTCCTTGACCGCCGCTGAGCCTGTGGCGCCGCTGCCGGACGGTCCGCGCATTGTCCTCGTGATTGATGATGTCGGCCTCGATCTGGCGGCCGCCCAGCGCGTCATCGATCTGCCTGTCGCGACGAGTCTCGCTGTGCTGCCCTACGCAGACGCCGCAACGACAGTCGCGCAACGTGCCCGACGCGCCGGGCGGGACGTGCTGGTTCACATGCCGATGGAACCGCTCGGCCTTGCCGATCCGGGACCGAATGCACTGCGCCTGGGTCTGGAGCGCGAGGACCTGGAATTGCGGGCGCGCTGGGCGATGGCCCGGGTTCCGGGTGCGATCGGGTTCAACAATCACATGGGCAGCCGGTTCACGCAGGACCCGGCCGCGTTGCGCATCGCTATGTCGGCCATCGCCGAAGAGGGTCTGATCTTTCTCGATTCCCGGACCTCCGCCGCCAGCCGCGGCAGCGCCGTCGCCCGGGGGCTCGGCCTGGACGTGCTGGAACGCGACGTCTTCATCGATCACGAGCTGGATGCTGACGCGATCTTGGCGGCGCTGGAAGAAGCCGAAACTCTGGCCCTTCGGCGGGGCCATGCCGTGCTGATCGGACATCCCCACGACATCACGCTGGATCATCTCGAGACCTGGTCGCGTGATGCGCAAAGCCGCGGTTTTGTCTTCGTGACAGTC
The DNA here is from genome assembly GCA_965228215.1 of uncultured Maricaulis sp. Lineage (GTDB taxonomy): Bacteria > Pseudomonadota > Alphaproteobacteria > Caulobacterales > Maricaulaceae > Maricaulis. Next base: position 2,723,633 of record OZ245800.1, read on the forward strand.
AGCGAAATGGCGGATCTGAACGCGCAGACCCTGCAGGTCCAGGCCTCAGCCGCCGAGTGAATCCTCGGCGGCCCGGAACAGGGCCGCAGCCTTGTTGACCGTCTCCTCGCGCTCCGTCTCCGGATCGGAATCCAGAACCACGCCGGCACCGGCCTGGACATGCATGCGGCCATCTTTCAGCACGGCTGTCCGCAGGGCGATACACGTATCCATTCCGCCATCCGCGGAGAAATAGCCGACTGCGCCGGAATAGATGCCGCGGCGATGCGGTTCCAGCTCGTCGATGATTTCCATGGCACGGACCTTCGGTGCGCCGGAGACCGTGCCGGCCGGAAAGCCGGAGAAGAGGGCGGATACGGCATCCTCGCCCTCGGCCAGATCGCCTTCCACGTTCGACACGATGTGCATTACGTGGCTGTAGCGTTCCACGATCTCGCGTTGGGTTATCCGCACACTGCCGGCCTTTGCGACGCGGCCCACATCATTGCGGCCGAGATCGAGCAGCATCAGATGTTCCGATCGCTCCTTGGGATCCGCGAGCAGATCCGCTTCCAGGGCATCATCCTCGGCCGGGTTTTTGCCGCGCGGACGAGTGCCCGCGATCGGTCTGACCGTGACGACCTCGTCGCGCAGGCGGACCAGGATTTCCGGGCTGGAGCCGGCGATCGCGAAACCGTTCATCCGGAAGAAGAACAGGAAAGGCGAGGGATTGAGTCGGCGCAGCGAACGATAGAGCCAGAACGGATCAGCCTCGTAGGGCGTGCTGAAACGCTGGCTGGGCACGATCTGGAAAGCATCGCCGGCGCGGATATAGCTGCGTGCCCGGTCCACGGCTTGCCGATAGGTGTCGTCGCTCTGGTTTGAGACCGGCTGTTCCAGCTCTCCCGACGGCGCGGGCAGGTCCGGCAGCGGTCCGGCCAGCGTCCGCAGGGCGTTTTCCAGGCGTTCGCGGGCGGCATCATAGGCCTCGCGGGCGGTATAATCGCCGGGGCGGACCGGGCAGTAGACCTGGAGTTCCTGCTTGAGCGCATCGAACACGACCACGGTCTGCGGACGGATGAGACAGGCTTCGGGGACATCCATCGGATCCGGATCGGCATTCTCCGGCAGGCGTTCCAGATAGCGCACCATGTCGTAGCCGAGATAGCCGAACAGGCCCGAAGCAATCGACGGTGCTTCGTCCGGCAGCGGGCAGCGCGCTCCAGCGATAACCTCGCGCAGGGCGTCCATCGGTGGTGTGTCTAGCGGTGTGAAGGTCTCGCTGGCGACATCGAGCCCGGTGGCCTGCGAGACCTTGCCGTCGCGGCACTGCCAGATCAGGTCGGGATCCATGCCAATCGCCGAGAAACGGCCGCGCCAGGCGCCGCCTTCCACGGATTCGAGCAGGAATGTGTGCGGGTTCCGGCCGCCCAGTTTCAGATAGGCGGCGACAGGCGTCAGCAGGTCATCAGCCTGGCGGGCAACCAGAATCGACGTCTCGCCCCGCTCGAAGGCGCTACGGACTTCATCGAACGCGGGCGTTATCCGGACCATGTCGCGTTATTGGGCGGTCAGGTCTTCCTCGCCGAGCGCCCGCGCCCGCAGGCGCGCGTCGATCGAGGAAGACGTCACGGCGTACTCGTCCAGCAGGGCATTGCGGAGCGAGTTCTCGAAATCGGCCGACAATTCGTCGAGAACCGACACGCGGGCCGACCCGAGCGCGCCGAGTTCGGCGTTCGCGGTATCACCGGCAATCACGTCATCGACGATCAGGATGATGTGTTCCCCCGGCGGGTGCGGAGCCACTTCCATGTATTCGCCCACGGGCTGAAGGAAGGCCTGTTGTGCCGCATAGGGACTGAAACCGGCCGCATCCTGGCCGCGGCGCAGCGTAGTCGTTTCCACACGTCCACCGGCCGTGATCGCAACCGTGTCAAGATCGGCTCCGTCATTGAGCTGTTGCAGAGCATCGGCGAGGCGGGCTTCCAGCTGGACGTCCACCTGGTCGCGGCGCCAGAGCAATTCGGCGAGATCACGCACTTCGTCCAGTTCGCGGGGGCGGCTCTCGATGACCTCGTCGACGCGCAGGATATAGAAATCCGTCTCGTTGTACTGTTCCAGGCTCGTGGCGAAATTCGGATAGGCCTCGAAAGCTGCCGGCAGGATGTCGCCGAACATGGACGACACGGTGATGAAACGGCCGCGCTGGTAGTCCGGGATCTGGACCGGATCGGCAAATTCCCCGTCCTGGGTCCGGCCGAGGCGGTCCAGCGGCGGGAAGACTTCCACGAAGGTGCCGGCTTCACGCGCGGCATCTTCCAGCGGCATGCCGTCACCACGCAGCCCCTCGAATGCGCCCATGACCTCGTACATGCGGTCCGTCGCGGCGGCCCGGGCGGCCTCGCTGCGCAATTCGGGCAGCTGGTCCTCGAAGGTGGGCATGGCGGCTTCGACTGCGCCCGTCACGCGAATGGCATACCAGCCGAATGCTCCCTCGACGGCTGCGATCTCGCCTTCCTGCATGCCGAAGACCGTGTCGGCGAGACCGGTGTCCGGGATCTCGTAGGACTGGACTTCAGATTGGAGCAGCGGCGCCGGATGGCCACCGGAGGCGGCGGCGTCCGCGGCGGTCTGGCCGGCGCGCATCAGTTCGGCGATAGCTTCGGCGGTATCGCCATCAGCCAGCGTGATCTGTTCGAAACTGCGGGTCGCCGGCGTGCCGAGCTGGCCGTTCTCGACCTGGAATTCATACGTCTCGCGCAGGATGTCTTCATCCACATCGACGTCGCGTTCGAAATCAGCCACCTGGAAACGGACCAGGGTCATGCGGCGATATTCCGGTGCCTGGAAGGCCGGAAGCCCCTCGGCATCAACGGCGTTGGCATTGACCGCAATGAAATCGGTCAATTGCTCGTCGGTCGGATCATCCACCGGATCGGCGGTGCTCGAGTCGAGGATCAGGGCCCGCATGCGGCGGCTTTCCTGGCCGAAGAGATAACGCGTCGAGATCATTTCAGGCGGGACGGCGATGCCGCCGGTCAGGACCTGGCGGATCTGGTCACGCATCATTTCCTCGCGCATGCCGCGTTCGAAATCCTGGACCGTGAAATTGTCGAAGGCGAGGGCGTCCGCGTAGGAGCGGCGGTCGAACACGCCGGAGATCTGGTTCTCGAAACCCTCGATGCTGCGGATCTCGCGGCTCAGCGCCGTGCCGGAGACATGAATGCCCAGTTCGCGCGCCTTCGAGGTCAGCGCGGCATTGTCGATCATGCCGTAAAGGACCTGGTCGCCGAAACCCTGCGCCCGGGCATCCTCGATCGTGAATTGCGGGTTCTCGCGCTGGATGCGGCGGACGCCACGGTTATAGGTATTGCCAAGATCGCGCACCGTGACGTGTTCATTGCCCACGATGACGACGGCGCTGCCGCTGCCGGTGAAGATACCGCTGACGCCCCAGACCGCGAAGCTCAGGACGAGCAGGACGATCAGGACAAGGGCGTACGGAGACTGGGCGAACTTGCGGGTCTGGGTGAGCATGGAACAGCGGCCTTTGTGATATCGAGCGGAAGTTAGCCGCGCACCATGGTCGTCGCAAGCACTGCAGGCTGTGATTCCAGCAAGATCGCACGAGCGTGACAGCCGTGCGTCATTGCGGGGGGTGGATCGGGGCAGTATTGCTGTCTCAGGGGACAACACAGAACGGTGCCGCAGAGCACCGTACGGGGAGTGGCGCTAGATGCGACGCATGCTGATTGCCGGAAACTGGAAAATGAACGGGCTGATGGACAGCCTGGCCTTCTTCGAGAGCCTTTCTCATCAGGTCTCCAGCGCGGAATCGGATCTCCTCATCTGCCCGCCGGCGACGCTCGTCGCGGTGGCGGCCCGCACCGCAAACGGTTCCGGCGTCAGTATTGGCGGACAGGATTGCCACGCAGCCGAATCCGGCGCGCATACCGGCGATATCTCGGCAGTGATGCTGCGGGACGCCGGTGCCAGCCATGTCATCGTCGGCCATTCCGAGCGGCGATCCGATCATGGGGAAAGCGATGCTGTGGTGAAGGCCAAGGCTGAAGCAGTGCTTTCCGCGGGGCTAATTCCGATCCTCTGTGTCGGTGAGACGCAGGCGGAACGGGAATCAGGTCGCGCGATCGAGGTGGTGACCGGTCAGATCGCAGCCTCCATGCCAGGGTCGGGCCAGGATCGTGTGGTGATCGCCTATGAACCGGTCTGGGCGATCGGCACCGGGCTGACCGCATCGACCGCGGATATCGCGGAAATGCATGCCGCCATTCGTTCGGTTCTGCCGTATCCGGACACGACCCGGATTCTCTACGGCGGGTCCGTGAAACCCGCCAACGCCGCGGAGATTCTCGGCCTCGCGGACGTCGATGGAGCACTGGTCGGAGGGGCGAGTCTGAAGGCCGAGGACTTTGCCGGAATCATCCGCGCCGCCGAACTGCAGCACCAGTAAGCGAATTGAAACCTCTTGCCATGAACATGCGAGGTTGAATTCAATGGTGTAACCGTTCGAGGAGCGTCGCCTGAATGGCTGACAAGGACTATGCCCGGGCCTCGGTATTGCTGTTTGACCCCGTCCACGTAAACCAGCGGACGACGCGTTACGCCCTGTTTGAAATCGGCTTTCGCCAGATTGAATGCGTGTCCAACCTCCGTGATTTCAAGGAATGCATCGAGGAATCCGGCCCGACCCTGATCGTGGCCGAGAGCAGCGCCACCGATCACGACGTCTTCAAGCTGGTGCGTTCCATCCGAAGTGGCGAGGTGGGCAAGAATCCCTTCGTGGTGATCCTGCTGACGACCTGGGGCCGTGACACCACGCACATCAAGAAAGCGATCGAGTGCGGGGCAGATGATGTCATCGTGCGACCCTTCTCGACGATGTTTGCCGAGGAGCGCGTCCGCGCCCTGATCAGCAATCGCAAGGAATTCATCGTCACCAGCGATTATATCGGCCCGGATCGTCGCAAGGACGCCCAGCGCGAATCCAGCGCGCAATCGGTGAAGGTGCCCAATTTCCTGCAGGCGACCGTGAATGGTGACCAGGAGGCCCTGGCGACCGGCGCCAAATGGGTGAAGGAAGCCCAGCAGACCGTCGTGTCGGAGCGAATCCGCCGCGTGGCGATGCGTGCAGTCGTGGCCGTTGAGCTGCAGCTGGCACCGCGCGAAGAGGGAGCACCAAGCCCGAAGCTGGATCATGAGGACCTCATTCGCACGGCCCGCGAACTGAAGATGCAGCTGATACGCGCGGAGCGCGGTGAAGCGGCGGAAGTCGCGGAAGCGCTGATCGACCAGGTGAACTCGCTAGGTGAGGATGGAGGTGTCACGCCGCAATCCCTGCAGCTGGTCAAGGAATTGGCGATGGGAGCCTATGCCGCCTATGCGAATGGCGACACGATCGAGCGTTCCAAGGACGAGATCGGCAAGACCGTCACGAATCTGCGCAAGCGCATTGCCGAGCGGGCTGAATCCGCCGCGGCCCGCCGTGCCGCGCGCGAGTCGCAGCAGGATGCAGATGAGGGTGCTGGCCAAGACGCCGCGCCTGGTATAAAACGCGCCGCCATGTGACCGGCTGCGGGCTTGATCGGTCGGGGATCGTCCCCAAATCAAGCTGCTGACGGTGTATCGATGAAACGGCGAAATTCATGACGACTGTGCTTTTGATCATCCAGGTCCTGGTGGCCATTGCCCTGACCGGAGTCATTCTCCTGCAACGTTCCGAAGGCGGAGCGCTGGGTGTGGGCGGCAGCCCGGGCGGCATGATGTCGGGTCGCGGCGCTGCGAACGCACTGACGCGCACCACGATGATTCTCGGTGCGGTCTTCATCGCGAACTGCATTGCCATGGCGGTTCTCGCCGGCGGCAGCCCGACGTCGAACAGCGTCACGGATATCGTTGAAGAAGCACCGCTGAGCGTGCCGGTCGAGGAAGAAACGCCGACCGGTGTGCCGACCGACGGCTAGTTTTCCGCACTCGCGTCTTTCAGTTCCAACGAATCTCGGATAATCAGACGGCCCATGCCGCGATATATCTTCATCACCGGCGGCGTGGTCTCCTCACTTGGAAAAGGCCTCGCTTCAGCCGCTCTTGGCGCCTTGCTGCAAGCAAGGGGCTATACCGTCCGCCTGCGCAAGCTGGATCCGTATCTCAACGTCGATCCGGGTACGATGTCGCCCTACCAGCATGGCGAATGCTATGTGACGGATGATGGCGCCGAGACCGATCTCGATCTCGGTCACTATGAGCGCTTCACCGGCGTGCCAGCGAGCCAGGCCGACAATATCACCACTGGGCGCATCTATTCGCGCATCATCGAGCGCGAACGCCGTGGGGACTATCTCGGCGCAACGGTGCAGGTGATTCCGCACGTCACCGACCAGATCAAGCAATTCGTCCTCTCCGATGCCGGGGATGTCGATTTCGTGCTGTGTGAAATCGGCGGCACGATCGGCGATATCGAGGGTCTGCCTTTCTTCGAGGCCATTCGCCAGCTCGGCCAGGAGCTGGGAAGCGAACAGGCCGTCTTCGTGCACGTCACCCTGCTGCCCTATATCAAGGCCGCCGGCGAGATGAAGACAAAGCCGACGCAGCACTCGGTCAAGGAAATGCGGTCCATTGGTATTCAGCCGGATATCCTGCTGTGCCGCTGTGAAATCCCGATCCGTCCGGATGAGAAACGCAAGATCGGCCTGTTCTGCAATGTGCCGGAAACCGCCGTCATCGAGGGCATGGACGCGCCGTCGCTCTACGACGTGCCGCTGAGCTATCACAAACAGGGCCTCGACCGCGAAGTCCTGCGCTGTTTCGGCATGGAAGACGCGCCCGCACCGGATCTCACGCGCTGGGAGACGATTTCCCAAACCATCGCGGAGCCCGATGGCGAGGTCACGATCGGCGTGGTCGGCAAGTATGTCGGCCTGCTCGATGCCTACAAATCCCTGATCGAGGCCCTGCATCACGGCGGCATCGCCAATGGTGTGAAGGTCAATCTGAAATGGCTCGACAGTGAACAATTCGAGCAGGACGACCCGTTCGCTCCGCTCGAGGACGTTCACGGCGTGCTGGTTCCCGGCGGTTTCGGTGAGCGCGGTGTCGAGGGCAAGATCGCTGCGGCGCGTTTCGCGCGCGAGCATCGCGTGCCCTTCTTCGGGATCTGTTACGGCATGCAGATGGCCGTGATCGAGGCGGCCCGCAACATGGCCGGCATCCCCGATGCCGTGTCGACCGAGTTCGGCCAGGACGGCGAACCCGTCATCGGCTTGCTGACCGAGTGGACCCGCGGCAATGAGGTGGAGACACGCTCAGCCGATGGCGATATGGGCGGCACGATGCGCCTTGGTGCCTATCCGGCCGTTCTGACTAACGGATCCCGCGTGGCGGAGATCTACGGCCAGAGCCATATCGAGGAGCGCCACCGTCACCGCTACGAGGTGAATGTGGGTTTCAAGGACAAGCTGGAAGCGTCCGGGCTCAAATTTTCCGGTCTCTCGCCGGATGGCGTGCTGCCGGAAATCGTCGAGATCGAGGATCATCCCTGGTTTATCGGCGTGCAATTCCACCCGGAGCTCAAATCACGCCCGTTTGAACCGCACCCGCTCTTCGCCAGCTTCATTGCGGCTGCGCTCGAACAGAGCCGGATGGTCTAGGCCGCTTGCCAAATCTCTTTTTGCGGGTCGTGCGCTCAGTGGCCGGAGGCTGCGTCTGTCGCCGCTGATGCGGGGTCGGAGGACCGGGCCGTGGGCTCAAGCGCGTCGAGGATCGTGTCTACGAGTGCGGCTTTCTCGAAGGGTTTCGAGACGAAGGCATTCATGCCCTCTGCCAGCAGGCTGCGACGGGTCTCGGGCAGGGCATCTGCGGATAGTGCAATCGCCGGAATGTCCGCCCAGGCCTCGCCGCCGGAACGGATCGCCTGGATGGTTTCGAGCCCGTTCATCTTCGGCATGTGCTGGTCGAGCAGGATGAGATCGAATGTCTTCCTCTGCAGGAGTTCCAGGGCCTCAACACCATTTTCGGCTTCGGTGATCGCGGCGCCATAGGGTTCCAGCAGGTGTTTACCGACGATGCGATTGGTGGCGACATCATCGACCAGCAGGATCCGGCAATTGGCGAGCAGGGCGGCATCGCTGTTGCGGAGCCCGTCTTCCTCTGCCGGCTGACCGGCGTTCTCCGCGATCCGGGCCGGTAGATCCAGGGTGAAAGTCGAGCCCTGGCCCGGCGTGCTCGACACGCGGGTTTCCCCGCCCATGAGCTGACAGAGCTTGCGCGTGATCGACAGGCCGAGCCCGGTGCCGCCGAAATCATTCTTCGCTGTCGCTACGGCCTGGGTGTAGTCGGCAAAAAGACTATCCAGCACGTCGGCTTCAATTCCACTGCCCGTATCACTCACATCGATACGCAGGGCGAACAGGCCGTCATCGGAGGTGTCATACGCTCCGTAGGCGCGGAGAGAGACCTGTCCCTCATCGGTGAATTTGACCGCGTTAGAGACCAGGTTGGACAGGCATTGGCGCACGCGGAGTGGATCCAGCACGAGGCAGTCGGGAATGCCGGAATCGATCTCGGCCTCGAGCGCGATGCCTTTCTGGTCGGCCTTCGTCCGGAAGAGATCCGCTACCGACTGGATCTCGGCGCGCAGATCCATTGCCTGCGGTTCGATATCCAGTTTGCCAGCTTCGATCTTGGACAGGTCCAGCACATCATCCACGAGCTCGCGCAGGCGCGTGCCCGATTGCAGCAGGACCGATAATTGTTCGGACTGTCGATCCGTCAGGTCGCTCGAGGAGAGCGCCTGGGCCATGCCGAGAATGCCATTGAGAGGCGTCCGGATCTCATGGCTCATATTGGCCACGAAGACGGTCTTGGCCTCATCAGCCGCAGACGCCGCGCGCGCCTGGCTCTCCGCTGCCTGTTTCTCCAGCTGGAGCTTGACCACGGCGTCCTTCTTGACCTGTTCCACGGCACGGGCGAGGGCGCCGATTTCGCCGGCCTTCTGACTGTGTGGAACCGCGTGGTCCAGCTTGCCGGCTGCCAGTTCAAGGGCGGCATCGGCGATGTCCTTGAGAGGCCGGGATTCGCTGACCGCATAGACGGCAGTGGCGATGGCGGTGAGGCCGGTGACCAGCAAGGCGAGCAGGGTGAGGTCGCGTGTGAGCCCCTGCGCGGAGGCGAACGCCTCGTCGATTGCCTGGGATGCGACCACGCCCCAGCGCGATCCGTGGAACTCGATATGGGTGTAGGCTGCGATCACCGGCGTGCCGGAAAAATCCGTCATCTCGGTAATGCCCTGCGGCGCGCTTGCCATCGTTTCAGCGAGCTCCGGACTCACTGCCTGCGAAAGCACCACGTCCAGCTCGCGACCTTCCGGCCGCGAACGCAGTAATCCATCTGCTCCAACCACATAGGACTGGATCGTCTCCCCAAACCCGGTCGGTCGATTGATGAGCCGGTTCAGATGCTCCACGTCGATCTGCACCGCCAGCACGCCGAAATGCGTGCCTTCATAGCCATGGATCGGCGTTGCCAGGAAGGCGGCGGGGATATCGCCTGAAGGGCCATACCGGTCGAGATCGTCGAAGGCGATTTCGCCGGGATTGATTTCGAGCGCGTTACGATAGGCGCGTGCGAGCCCGGTCTCGGAAAGTGGACCGCTGGCCAGATTGGTCCCGAAATCCTCTTCCTTCACGGCGGTGTAGAGCAGATTGCCGTCCGCATCGATCAGGAAGACGTCGTAATAACTGCCCTCGCGATGATAGGTGCGCATGTCCGCGTGGATGCGCGCATGGACTTCGCTGTAGCTCGAACCGTCACCGGCGTCCGCCAGCTCGATGCGTTCATCGGCCGGATGCGGGTTCTCGGTGATGTAGAGCGAGCGGAGAATGGAGGCGGCGTCCGGACCCAGCTCCGCCCAGGCGTCGCGCATCTCGTAGAGACCGGTAATGGTCTCCGTCCGGGCGGCCATGCGGATCGCGGCGCGTTCCGTTAGATAGAGATAGCCGCCGAGATCGTCGGCCCGCTCCTCGATGACGACGGTCAGGACGTGACCAGCGGTGTCGCGGGCTGTTTCAGTGGACCGCATGATGCTGGCGACGCCGAGAATGCCGCCGAGGACGACACTGCTCAGGGCGGCTGCGAGGCCGAAGCGCCAGATGATGCTGCGCAGAATGCTCATGACCGAATCACGTTGCAGGAAACCGGTCTCTTTCTACGTCACCCCACTGTTTTAGTGGTTAAGTATATTATGCACCGGACGTATCAGATTATTCCTGCGTATTCAGTTCACTAGGCGCGCCGGCACGCGCAGGTGGAGTCTTGGCGAAAACAAGCCTGAGATTGCTGCCGGACGTCCTCGTCCGGAAGACCGTTTTCGCAGGTCAGAGCGATGTTGTTGCGCTGATTTCCGAGATGATCCTCACGGCGTCCATCACGTCCTGCCGCGTCGTGTCGAACTGGCCGACCTGGAATCGGATCACAAAGACGCCGTCATGGCTGGTTTGGGTGAGATAGGTCCGGCCATCGGCGTTGATGGCTTCCAGCAGGCGACGCGTGGCCGTTTCAGACTCGCGATTCCCGTCCGGTTCGAAGCGGAAGCTGAACAGGCTGAACCGGGGCCGCGACGTGATCCGGAAACCGGGCAGGGCGGCGATGGCGGTTTCCGCCTCCCGCGCCCAGGCGATGTGGTTGCGGATGCGGGTGCGCAGGCCCTCGACACCGTAGGCCCGCATTAGGAACCAGAGTTTCAGCGCGCGGAAGCGGCGCCCCAGCGGCACGGTCCACTCATTGTAATTGACGATCTCGTCCGAACCGAGCGTCTCCAGATATTCCGGACGCAGGCCCAGTGTGCGCACCTGGGGTGTCGGTTCTTTGAGAAACTGGATCGAGCAATCGAATTGCGCGCCCAGCCATTTGTGCGGATTGAACACGACGGAATCGGCGCGTTCGACTCCGGTCCAGCCGGCCCGTTGTTCCGGACAGATCATGGCTGAACCGGCCCAGGCAGCGTCCACATGCGTGAACAGGTCTTCCGCTTCGGCGACATCCATGATGGCGTCCAGATCATCGCAGGCGCCGATCGATGTCCCGCCGGTACAGGCGATGATACCTGCCGGCAGATAGCCGTTTGCCCTGTCGGCGGCGATGGCTTCGCGCAGGGCGTCGGCCCGCATGGCGTAGTCATCATCGGTATCGATCTTCACCAGATTGGCCTGGCCGATCCCGGCGAGGCGGACGGCCTTGTCGATCGAGGAATGCGTCTGGGCCGAGGCGTATATCCTCAGGCGCGGCTGGCCCGACAAACCTTCCTCCAGACCTTTCCAGCCCAGCGCCCGTTCACGCATGGTCAGGACGGCGCATAGTGTCGCGGTCGTTGCCGTGTCGTGGATGACTCCCTGCATGCCGTCCGGCAGGTCGAGGGCTTGTCGCATCCAGTCGACGACACGGGTCTCCAGCTCCGTTGCGGCGGGCGAGGTCTGCCACAGCATGCATTGCGCGGCGATCGTGTTGACCAATTGTTCGGCGAGCATGGAGGCCGGAGCCGCATTGGCCGGGAAATAGGCAAAGAAACGCGGATGCTGCCAATGCGTCATGCCCGGCATGATGATCGTTTCGAAATCCTCGAAGATCCGCTCGAAGGCCTCGGCCTGTTCAGGCGGTGAGGCCGGCAATTGCGCGAGGACATCCCCGGGCTCCAGATCCGGGCAGACCGGCCGGTTGCGCAGATCCTTGAGATAATCCGCTGACCATTCGGCAAAACGGATCGACCAGTCGCGATAGTCTTCCAGTTGCAATTTCTCGCTCCGGGCGGCTTGATGTCAGGGCTGGCGAGATGACGAGGATTTCATCATCTCGGATGCATCCGGAATGGGCGTCCGGTGCATCATGGGTACAGGCTCGCGCCTTTTCGGGCGCCAGGCAGGGAGAATGACATGAAACAATTGACCTCGGCACTCGCCATTGCAGCCGGTCTGTCCGTGGCCGCCCACGCGCAGGACAGCCGCGATATCGACGTGGCTGAATTCGACTCCATCGATGCCGGTGGCGGCATGCGCCTCGTCGTGACGGTGGGTGAGGCCCAGAGTGTGCGCCTCGTTGGCGATGCAGATGAGTTTGATGATGTGGAAATCGATGTTCGCCGAGGCGAACTCGATATCGACCAGGATTCCGGCTGGTTCGGCCGCCGCAGCAGTCTGGATGTCACCGTGGAAGTGACGGTGCCGTCTCTCGACGAGCTGGATGTCGGGCGGGGAATCAATGCCGAGGTGACCGGCATTTCGAGTGACCAGCTGTGGGTCGATGTCAGCACGGGTGCCCGGCTGGAAGTCTCCGGCACGTGCGGCGATCTCGAAGTCGACCTGTCCACAGGTGCCGTCATGTATGGCGACAGCCTTGTTTGCGAGAATGTCGATGTCGACGCCTCGACCGGCGCGTCCGGCCGCCTGCACGCTAGCGAAAGCGCCAGTGCGCGCGCGTCCACCGGTGCCAGTATCCGCGTTTCCGGCAGTCCGTCGCGGCGCGATGCCCGCAGTTCGCTGGGCGGAAGTGTGCGTTTCGACCGCAGCAGCTGAGACAGGCTTGAATCGAGTGCTTGCCTAGTCCCGGTGAAGCAGGTATACGGCGCGGCTCACGGTCGACCCCGCGTCGGCCCCTGCAAGTATTTGATAGTGTGGAGAGCCTGATGGCCGTCCCTAAGAGAAAAGTCAGCCCGAGCAAGCGCGGCATGCGCCGTGCCCACGACTCGCTGTCCAACCCGGTCTACGTCGAAGACCAGGATTCCGGCGAACTGCGCCGTCCGCACCACGTCGACCTCAAGTCGGGCATGTATCGCGGCCGCCAGATCCTGGAGCCGAAGGACGACTGATCCTCGTCCGTTACGGAATTGAAGAGCGCGGTCCGCTTCCGGCAGGCCGCGCTTTTCTTGTTGGCGTATTGCCTGTGTCCTGCGACCCGGCCCGCAACCGATTGCGCAATGCGGCTATGCGCGCACATCCTGCAGAAATCGCAAAACGTTTGCGCTAACACGACTGGGCAGGCCTTGCACTGCGCAAGCGCTGGGTTATGAAGCGCGCAGGATATTCTGCAGGGACAGTTTCCATGACCGCTATCACCGATATTGCCGCCCGCGAGATTCTCGACAGCCGCGGCAATCCGACCGTTGAAGTTGACGTGCATCTGGAGGACGGCAGTTTTGGCCGGGCCGCAGTACCGTCCGGCGCCTCGACGGGCGCACATGAGGCGGTCGAGAAGCGCGATGGCGGCGAGCGCTATCTCGGCAAGGGCGTGCAGCAGGCGGTCGACGCGGTCGAGGGCGAGATCTTCGAGACCCTGGCCGGGTTCGACGCCGAGGATCAGCGCACGATCGATACAGCCCTGCTGGAACTGGACGGCACGTCCAACAAGGCCCGCCTGGGCGCCAATGCGACGCTGGGTGTGTCCATGGCCGTCGCCAAGGCCGCTGCCGATGCCCAGGGCCTGCCGCTCTATCGTTATGTCGGCGGCCTCAATGCCCGCGTCCTGCCCACGCCGATGATGAATATCCTCAATGGCGGCGCCCACGCGGACAATCCGATCGATTTTCAGGAATTCATGATCATGCCGGTTGGCATGGCCAGCTTCTCCGATTCCCTGCGCTGCGGTGCCGAGATCTTCCATTCGCTCAAGGCGCGCCTCAAGGCTGACGGTCTGAACACGAATGTCGGTGATGAGGGCGGTTTCGCGCCGAACATCGCCACGGCGGAACAGGCCCTCGACGTGGTCATGGCGGCCATCGAGGCGGCCGGCTATCGCCCGGGCGAGGATGTCACCCTCGCGCTGGACGTGGCCTCCACGGAATTCTTCAAGGACGGGCGTTACGTCCTGGAAGGTGCGGGCACGGATTACGATGCGGATGGTTTCGCGCAATATCTCGAAGAACTCGTCGGCAAATACCCGATCGTCTCCATCGAGGACGGCATGGCCGAGGATGACTGGGATGGCTGGAAAGCTCTCACAGATCGGCTTGACGGTAAGTGCCAACTGGTCGGCGATGATCTCTTCGTCACTAATCCGGAACGCCTGATCCACGGTATCGAGATCGGTGCGGCCAATGCGATCCTGGTGAAGGTCAACCAGATCGGCACGCTGTCGGAGACGCTCGACGCGGTCGAGACGGCACTGCGGTCCGGCTATGGCGCTGTAATGTCCCACCGCTCCGGCGAGACCGAGGACGCCACGATCGCCGATCTGGCGGTCGCGACCAATTGCGGACAGATCAAGACGGGGTCCCTGGCGCGCTCAGACCGGACGGCCAAATACAACCAGCTTCTGCGCATCGAGGCGGAATTGGGTGAGGGCGGTGTCTATGCCGGCGACAGCGGTATCAACTGCTGAGCGCAAGCGACTCATTAGACTGACAAAACCCCGCTCCGGTAGGCGCGGGGTTTTGCATTTCTGAATCAAGTATTGAGGTCCGCGTAACGCTTCTTTCAGGATGAATCGCGAGGATGTCACCCATAACGGTCGCAAAGGCCGCACGATAAAGGGTGACCCGGTGGACTCCGTCAAACAACCCGTTCCGAGCTTCTTTCTCGCTGTGGCGATTGCCTATTTCGGCTATCACGCGCTGACGGGCGAGCAGGGCGTGCTGAACTGGATTGTGGTCCAGAACGAGATCCACGAAGTCGAGCTTGAACTCGTAGAGGCGCGCGCCGAACGCGAAGCCCTCGAACTGACGGCGGCCCGCCTGCGCTCCGAAAGCCTGGATCTCGATTATGTCGAGGAACGGGCACGCGCCATTCTCAACGTGGCCCATCCGCGCGAATTCCACGTGCGGATCGATCCCGACCCGGCACGCTGATTATCCTCCTATCGCTGACAGAACGGGCGCTATGCGCCTGATTTCCCGTGCCTGATCTCCGGGCATTCGCATCCTCTTACATGGCGAAATTTCGCTGAGGCGCTTGCAGTCCGCGGGCGCTTTCTGTTATGGGGCGACAAGACGCAATTGGGAGCGCGAACATTAAATTTCGCGTGCGAAGTAATGGCAACTAAGCGCAAATCCGAAACGTCCAAGACGCAGATGCTCGCCTATTATCGCGAGATGCTGCTGATGCGGCGCTTCGAGGAAAAGGCCGGCCAGCTGTACGGCATGGGCCTGATCGCCGGTTTCTGTCACCTTTACATCGGCCAGGAAGCCGTTGTGGTGGGTGTACAGGCGGCTCTCGAAGAGGGTGACCAGATCATCACGGGTTATCGCGATCACGCCCACATGCTGGCCTGCGGCATGGACCCGAACGGGGTCATGGCCGAGCTGACCGGCCGCGAGGGCGGATACAGCCGCGGCAAGGGCGGCTCGATGCACATGTTCTCCCGGGAGAAGAATTTCTACGGCGGTCACGGCATTGTCGGCGCTCAGGTCTCGATCGGCACCGGTCTGGGCTTTGCCAACTGGTACAAGGACAATGGCAAGATCTCGGTCGCCTATTTCGGTGACGGCGCCGCCAACCAGGGCCAGGTCTATGAGAGCTTCAACATGGCCAAGCTCTGGGACCTCCCGGTCATCTATGTGATCGAGAACAACCAGTACGCCATGGGTACCGCGGTCAAGCGCGCCTCCTCCGAGACGCATCTCTACAAGCGCGGCATCTCCTTCGGCATTCCGGGCGAGGAAGTCGACGGCATGGATGTCGAGGCCGTGCGCAAGGCCGCCGAGAAGGCTGCCAAGCACGCCCGCTCCGGCAAGGGTCCCTACATCCTGGAGATGAAGACCTATCGCTATCGCGGCCACTCCATGTCCGACCCGGCGAAATACCGCACGCGGGAAGAAGTTGATGAAGTCCGCTCGCACCACGACCCGATCGACATGGTTAAGGCGAAGATCCTCGAGGCCGGTTTTGCCACCGAGGACGAGCTGAAGGCCATGGACAAGGAGGTCAAGGCGATCGTTGCCGAGAGCGCTGAGTTCGCCAAGACTTCGCCGGAGCCCGATCCGTCCGAACTCTGGACCGACGTGCTGGTGGAGGGCTGATCATGGTCCTAGCCGCCTTCGAGATCCACGCCAGCGATATCGATGCCAGCATGCGCTTCTATTCCGAAGCGCTTGGCTGGACCTTCGAGGAGCGTACGTTCGGCGAGATCCGCTATTTCGAGATCGTCACGCAGGAGGGCGAGCCGGCCGGCCGCCTGATCAGCCGCATGCCGCCGGGCCCCCAGAAGGGTGCCCCGGTCATGGGTGCGGTGATTACTGCCGCGGTTACCGATATCGACGCACGCTGCGAGGCCGTGAAGGCCCAGGGCGGTGTGCCGGCGATGGAGAAATTCCCCATTCCGGGCGAGGGCTGGCAGGCCTATTTCCTGGATCCGGACCACAATGTGTTCGGTCTGTTCCAAGCTGATCCGGAGGCCGCATGACCCCGCAAGTCAAACACTTCCTCGAGAATTGGCACCAGGCCGTGCGTGAGCGCGATGCCGAGCGTCTGGACTCCATCATCGCCGAGGGCTGCGAACTGCACTCTCCGGTCGTCTGGAAGCCCACAGCGGACAAGCACTACCTGATGCACATCCTGATGGGCGTGATCACGACCATCGAAGGCTTCGATTATCGCCAGGAATGGGTCGACGGAAACGAGATCATCCTGGAATTCACCGGCACGGTGGATGGCAAGGGGCTCGTCGGTATCGACAAGATCACCCTGAATGATGCCGGGCACATGGAGCGGATCGAGGTCCTCATCCGCCCGCTCAATACGCTGATCGAATTTGCCACCCGCATGCGCGAACACGCACTGCGCTACAAGCCTGAAGCCGCGAACGGGTAGATCGATCATGCAGGCATTGCTCGACAATATGGCCATGTCCACACCGAATTGGGTGAGCCGATGGATGATTGGTGTCGGGTTCGCCGGTTTCGCGGTGGCGGTCCTTCGTGGCTACGCCTTTCGCATTGGGCGATGGGTTGGTTTCCTGACGGGACGGGAACTCGAACCAGACGAGCGGCGAGCGCTATCGCGCCGTCGCTTGGTGCAGTCGTTCCTGCCTGCCGCGGTATTTTTTGTAATGACAATGCTGGGCTTCCGCCTCGCAACAACTTCCGGGCCCGGAGCCTTCTGAACAATGTCTATCGAAATCCTGATGCCCGCCCTGTCTCCGACGATGGAAGAGGGCACGCTCGCAAAATGGCTGATCAAGGAAGGCGATGCTGTCGAAAGCGGCATGGTCATCGCCGAGATCGAGACCGACAAGGCCACGATGGAAGTCGAGGCCGTCGAGGAGGGCACGGTTGCCAAGCTTCTCGTCGATGAGGGCACCGAGAACGTGCAGGTCAATGCCGTGATCGCGATCCTGGCAGAAGAGGGCGAGGACGCCTCGGCCGTGGAAGCCCCGAGCGCTGCACCGGCTGCCGCGCCAGTCGAAGCTGCTGCGCCGACGCCGGCCATCGACGAACGCCCGGCCATGATGGTCGCCAACACCGCCGATCTGGCCGACCCGGACATTCCGGACGGCACGAACCTGGTCTCCACGACTGTGCGCGACGCCCTGCGTGACGCCATGGCCGAGGAAATGCGCCGTGACGACACGGTTTTCGTGATGGGTGAGGAAGTCGCCGAATACCAGGGCGCCTACAAGGTCACCCGCGAACTCCTGCAGGAATTCGGCCCGAAACGCGTCGTCGATACGCCCATCACCGAGCATGGATTTGCTGGTCTGGGTGTGGGTGCGGCCTTCAACGGTCTGCGCCCGATCGTCGAATTCATGACCTTCAACTTCGCCATGCAGGCGATCGACCACATCATCAACTCCGCCGCCAAGACGCTCTACATGTCCGGTGGCCAGATGGGCTGCCCGATCGTCTTCCGCGGTCCTAACTCGGCGGCCAGCCGCGTGGGTGCCCAGCACTCGCAGGACTACACCGCCTGGTATGCCAATGTGCCGGGTCTGAAAGTGATCGCGCCGTATGACGCGGCCGATGCCAAGGGCCTGCTCAAGGCCGCCATCCGCGATCCGAACCCGGTCGTTTTCCTCGAGCACGAGCTGATCTATGGCGAGAGCTTCGACGTGCCGGAAATGGATGATTTTGTCCTGCCGATCGGCAAGGCCAAGATCCGCCGCGAGGGCACGGACGTGACGATCACCGCACACAGCCGCATGGTCGGTTTTGCTCTCGAAGCCGCCGAGATCCTCGCCGGCGAAGGCATTTCCGCCGAGGTCATCGACCTGCGCACCATCCGCCCGCTGGATACCGAAACGGTCGTCCAGTCGGTGATGAAGACCAATCGCATCGTCTGCACCGAAGAAGGCTGGGGCCAGCACGGCGTCGGCGCGGAGATCTCCGCCGTCGTCACCTCGCAGGCCTTCGACTATCTCGACGCGCCGCCGGCCCGCGTGCACCAGGCCGACGTGCCGCTGCCCTATGCCGGCAATCTGGAAGCACTCTCGCTGCCGGGCACGGACGACATCGTCCGCGCCGCGAAGCAAGTCTGCTACGCGGAGTAGTGGATATGGCTGGCTCTCCGGATAAGTCTTGGCGCCATGGCGAGTGTCACTGCGGTGAGGTCGGTTTTGCCGTCAATTTGCCGGACAGTGTCGTTGCATTGTCGTGCAATTGCTCGATGTGTTCGAAGACGGGTTTCATTCACCTCATTGTCGAGGCGGATGATTTCAAGATCGAACGCGGCGCGGAGAGCCTCACGAACTACCAGTTCGGCACGAAGACGGCGAAACACCTCTTCTGTTCCAAGTGCGGTGTGAAGGCCTTCTACGTGCCGCGTTCCCATCCGGATGGCTGGTCGGTCAATCTGCGTTGCCTCGATGCCGACGCCAATCTCCAGCTGCGCTTCCAGGAATTCGACGGCGCCAACTGGGAAAAGAATATCGAGAGCATCGAAGGCGAGAAGGGGCAGGCCTGACATGACCGAGGCCGATGTCATCGAACAGATGGTTGAATACCAGAACATCCTGCTTTTGGGTGTGCAGGTCTTCTTCACCATCGTGTCGGCCTATGTCGTGGCGATCTGGGTCTTCCTGCGCCATGCCGGTTTTGCCCTGCGCACCTTCTCCTTCTTCTTCCTGAGCCTCATCCTGCTCTTCCTCGGCCGTATCGCCCTGGGATCGACCGAGGTTCACAATGGTTTCATCGCCACCCTGGCCGAAATCGATGCGACGACGGGATTGTCGCCGGTCGGCCAGGCGGCGCTCAACAATGCCGAGACGGGCCTTGATGGCCTGATCCAGCAGACACTCAACGGAGGCATCGCGATCATCTATATCGCGCTGTTCTTCCTGACCTTTTTTGCCCGTTCCACGCTGCGTTCGCAGTCGAACGGAAACGCCTGACGGAGCCCGAGATGCCCATCGAAATCCTCATGCCCGCCCTGTCGCCCACGATGGAAGAGGGCACGCTGGCCAAGTGGAATGTGAAGGAAGGCGATACCGTTGAAAGCGGCATGGTCATCGCCGAGATCGAGACCGACAAGGCCACGATGGAAGTCGAGGCCGTGGATGAAGGCACGGTCGGCAAGATCCTCGTGGACGAAGGCACGGAAGGCGTGAAGGTCAATGCGCTGATCGCGCTCCTGCTGGAAGATGGCGAGGATGCCAGCGCGCTGGACGCAGTGTCTGCTTCGGCACCTGCCCCCTCCGCCAGCTCCGCTGACACCTCCCCCATGAATGGGGGAGGAAAGACTGAGGCGCCTGTTGCTTCCCCCGCGAGCGGGGGAAGTGGGCCGGCCGCAGGCCGGGTCGATGGGGGTGCTGGCAAAGACCGCATCAAGGCAAGCCCGCTGGCGCGCCGTATCGCCGCCGACAAGGGCCTCGACCTGGCGGGCATTACCGGTTCCGGTCCCTATGGCCGGATCGTGAAGCGCGACGTGGAAGGTGCCACGGCGTCTGCTCCTGCTCCGGCTGCCGCGGCATCCGCTGGCGCCCCGGCTGCGGTTGTCGATCATGACGAACCGCTGAAGAGCTATGGCATCCCGTCGGATCGCTATGAAGTCATCAAGGCCGACGGCATCACCAAGATCTCCGCCAAACGTCTCACCGAGAGCTTCCGCGACATTCCGCACTTCCCGCTCACCGTGGATTGCGAGATCGACAACCTGCTGGACTTCCGCAAGCGCGTGAATGCCGCTGCCGAGAAGGATGGCGCGAAGGTCTCGGTCAACGACATCCTGATCAAATGCGCCGGCCTGGCGCTCAAGAAAGTTCCGGCCGCCAATGCCTCGTGGATCGAGGATGGCAGGATCGCCATGCACAAACATGCCGATGTCTCCATGGCCGTGGCCATCGAGGGCGGTCTGATTACGCCCATCGTCAAGGATGCCGACATCAAGGGTCTCGTGGACATTTCTGTCGAGACCAAGGATCTCGCCGCCCGTGCCCGCGATCGCAAGCTGGCGCCCGAGGAATTCCAGGGCGGCACGTTCAGCCTGTCCAATCTGGGCATGTTCGGCATCAAGTCCTTCGCCTCGATCATCAACCCGCCGCAGGGCATGATCATGTCGGTCGGAGCCGGCGAACAGCGTCCGGTGGTCAAGAATGGCGCTCTGGCCGTGGCCAATGTCATGACGGTAACGCTGACCTGCGATCACCGCGTGGTCGATGGCGCGACAGGCGCGAAATGGCTCGCGGCGTTCAAGACCTTCGTCGAAGACCCGATGACGATGCTGATGTAGGCGGGGATTGAACTCACGGCGATACATCTGGCCGGCAATCTACGGCCTCAGCATTCTGCCCTTCGTCTATCTCTGGGTGGTCGCGATTACGGACATGAATGCTGCCGGAAATGACCCGGCATCGACATGCTGGATCGTCGAGGCAGATGGGACATTCTTCACACCGGTAGAAGCTGCAACGCTTCTGTCAATCTGGGGTTATGGCGCCTGGCTGGTAGTGGGCCTGGTCGCTTTCTTTTTTGCGCGCGCAGCAGGCAGGGGGCATCTGGTCAGCTGGCTCGCAGCGGCCGGCGGACTGGGTCTGATACTGTTCGCCACAAGCTTTGGTGCGACCGAAATGTTCAACGGGCCCTATCTCGAGATCGCGCGCACCCATTGCGAATGGCCCTGACCGCTGTCGTAGGCGCAATCAGGGTACGGCGTGGCCGCAGCGCGCCTCCAGCTCCGTGACGGCATCGGCGAAGGCGACACCCATGCGCAGATAGCCCTCGCTGTCGTAATGCCAGGCATCGTCCGAGTGCGTGTAGGTTTCGATCTCGCGCACATAGGACGCGCACGCATCCTGGGCGACCCAGGCTTCCTGGGCAGCTAGCACGCCTTCGATATGCGGCATGATCTGGCCCGCTTCATTCATGCCGCTGTCGCTGATCCGCCCGATGACGACCGGAAGGTCATCGCGGTGCAGGGCGGCGCGGAAGAAATGCATCATGCGGTCGAGATTGTCGAAATAGGCCGCGGCCGTCTCTTCGCTGGTAAAGGCATCGGACTCGCCCTGCATCCAGATGATGCCGGCCGGTTCCAGCGTGTCGAGCACGCCGTCACCATTCACATCGCGCTGGCTCAGCGCATTGCCGATCGTCGCCAGGGCGTAGTCATACTGGTTGAAATCATCTGCAGGGCCTTCCGGCCACCAATCGCCATAACCGGAATTGTCCGCCAGGGATGTCCCGCCGCGCGAGTATTTTACAATCGCGATGGGTGTGTCGGACTGCGCGGAAAGCGTACTACCAAAACTGAGCTCGGCGCCGAAACGGTCGCTGAGCTGGTTCGTCACACCATCATTGGTGAAACCGGTCCCGTGGCCCGGCTGGAGGGGCGCCCACAATCCGCGACTGCCGCCGGGCTCTCCATCCCACGCCCCCGCACCGGTGAAGATCCAGGCGCCTTCGACGGGGCCTGTCTGGTCCGCGCCAAGTTCGGAATTGAAGCCATAACCGTCCATGTTGGACTGGCCGGCGAGGAAGTAGAGCTTGTAGTGACCGGGCTCAGCCGGTGCCTGTTCCTCAGCGCCGCTGCAGGCCGCCAGACCCAATCCTGCAATCATTGCCAGAACGCGCATTTTCTCCCCCCGGAAACCGTCTCTGAAAGGATCGTGCTACAGCGCCCCTGGTCGTGCAAGACGAGCCGGTTTGCGCATGGTCTCCAACCGGGCGGCATGCTAACCAGAGCCCATGCGATATCTGATTGTTTCGAGCCTGAGCCTCTGTCTTGCCGCCTGCGCCACGCAGGAGACGGACGACTTCCCCCGCATGGCCAATCTGCAATGGTATGAAGGCCATTGGCAAAGCGAGGATGGCGAGGCCCGCCAGTCTCTGACGCGGACGGCGACGGGCTATCGCGGAGAGCTCTGGTTCCTGCAGGACGGCACATGGATCCTGGCGTCCCAGGGCGGTTGCGAATACCGCGAAGTGCCGGTGGATGGCTGGTATGCCGAAGCCCAATTCTGGGATTGTGATTATTATCCCGCCAATGGCGTGGAGATGGGGTTCGAACGCCTGAATCAGTCCGCGTATTCTGCGTCCAGCTATGACATTCCCGGGCTGGACCCTATCAATACCGGCTCGATCTTCATCAATCTCGCCATTCAGGGCGAGACCGAAACGACCACGTATGAACACTGGACGCGGCCGGCCAATGACCGCTTCAGCTACCAGATCTGGCGGATCGGCGAGAGTGGCGGGCTGGAAGCCTGGTTCTCGGGCACCTGGATCCGGCGCGAGGCCGAATAATGCCCAACAGCGCACAGCTCGCCGAGATCCGGCATACCGATCTCATCTTTCCCGAACAGACCAATCACCAGGGGTCGTATTTTGGTGGCCAGGCGCTGGCCGAGATGGACAAGGTGGCCTTCCTCATCGCCGCGCGGCATGCGCGCCGGCCTTTCGTGACAGCGTCCTGCGACAAGATCGATTTCAACAAGCCGGCCTTTGTCGGCAATCTCATCGAACTCACCGGCCAGGTCCGCATGGTCGGCCGGACCTCCATGATCGTGGATGTTGAACTGGCCGCCGAGGACATGCGTACCGGCGAGCGCTGGATCTGTACCCGCGGGGCTTTCACCATGGTCGCCGCCGACCGCAAGACCAATCGCGATCGTCTGCCGCCTGTACCGGATGCCCAGACGGGGTTTGAAGCGTCTCCCGCAGGGTCTTCACGCACACTTCAGCTGGTCTTCCCGGGCGACACCAATCATCTCGGACAACTCTTCGGCGGATCGGCCATGTCGCTGATGGGCAAGGCGGCCTATATCGCCGCTTCGCGTCACTGCCGGACCGATGTCGGCATGGCGGCGTCCGACAAGATCGATTTCATCGCGCCCACCAATGAGGGCGAATTGCTGGATGTAGCAGCGGAAGTCCGCGAGATTGGCCGGACCTCGATCCGCGTCGCGGTGCGTGCAGAGGCCGAGGACCTGATGTCCGGAGATCGCCGCCTGGTGGGTGAGGGCGAATACGTGATGGTCGCGCTTGATGAGGGCGGTGCGCCGACCCCGGCAAAACCTCTGGGCTAGGCGTTCGCCTGTTCTGACAGAGTTTTCAGACAATCCATCGCGTCTTCGGCCCGGTCCGCCGGCACGAAGATATGGTCGTGGAAATAGCCCGCGACCGGATTGCAGCCGATGCCGGCATCCGCAAGTGCCCGCGACACGGCGGCCATGAAACCGACCGCTTCCAGGGCGGAATGGATGTTGAGCGTGATCATCCGGCTCTCGAAGGTCCAGTCCGCCTGGTGGGCGAGGGCCGTGGTTTTCGGCCAAATCAGTGTGACGCCCTCGTTTTCCACAAATCGCATGCGTATGGCAGGATCTACCGGGCAATCGCTTGTGTGCGCATATGTGGAAAACACGTGGATATCCGGGTGGAGAACCGGGTTCATGGCACGGATGAGTTGATCCAGATCCGACTGTCCGGGCATTTGCTCGTTCTCCTGGCGCGAGATGCGCTGGTCTTGCCGCGAATCTGCTGGTCTAGTGACACAACATCAAGCCAGAAAGGGACCTCTCATGCCGGTTGAATCCATTTCCCTCGCTGAGAAACACGCGCAGTTCGATGCGCCCTGGTCCCCTAAGCGTATCGCGACCGTCGACAATTACGACATCAAGCTCGCCAAGGCGGAAGGTGATTTCGACTGGCACAAGCATGATGACGAGGACGAGCTCTTCTTGATCACCCGCGGCCTCTTGCATATCGAGATCGAGGGCCAGGACACGGTCGTGCTCGGACCGGGCGAGCTCTGCGTCATTCCCAAGGGCGTGCGCCACCGTCCCGTGGCCAAGAGCGAGACTGTTCATCTCATGCTGTTCGAGAAGGCGGGCGTGACCAATACCGGCGACAACACCGACAGCGATCTCACCCAGACCATCGAGGATATTTGACCCTCAGTTCCGGGACGGGAAACGTCCCTCGGTCGCGATACACACGGTCATGCCGAGCGTTGCGGTCGTCGTAGCACCCGTACCCGCCGACACACCGGTTCCGCCTCCGCGCTGCCCGATCGCGACCGGGGCCATTGCCTTCCCCGATGATTACGCGTCCGCGAAGATCCGGTAGAGCGAAGGTCGTTCGCCCATCTCCGCCGAATTGCGTACCCAGCAATGAAAACAGGGCTTCATTGCCGCTGATCGGCAACATCTGACCGTGCGTCTCCGCCCAGCCGCGCGGGCAGAAATTGGTGCCAAAGGCCCGGACCTCGCCGAGCATGGCATTATTGCCGATCCGCTGGACGCTTCTCTGGGCGGATGCCGTGGTTGCAGTGACGCCTGCCAGCAGGATCGCGGCCGCCAGAACCTGTTTGATCATGTCTTCCCCCATTGCTTGTGCGCCGGGAGTTTAGCGCCGATCAGGCGAATTCCTGAATCAGGCCGGATAAACGCGGCGCCTAGCCGAGGCCGAAACGCTTCACTGCAGCCCGGGCGATGTCCTCGCCCCATTCCTGTACGAAATGGCCGCCATCGGCGATTTCCATGGGTTCCGGGCAATTCCTGATCAGCTTGCGCATGGCGTGCATGGCGGGCGGCCCCAGCACCGGGTCCTGCATGCCGATGGCCATGAAGCTCTCGCCGGACCAGTCCGTGCTCCAGAACTTCGCCGCGGCGAGGCCGGTATCGACGCCTTCCATGCCGGGATCAGTTTGCACGAGGGCCGGGAACCGTCGCACTCCGGCCTTGTATCGACCATCGGGGAAGGGGGCGTCATAGGCTGCGACCTCGGCGTCGTTGAGGATGGGCGTGGCGCGTTTCATCAAGTCGCCGACCGGGAAGTCCGGCGTGTTGGCGACATAGTCGCGCCAGGCATTGAATCCATCCCCGGCGGGTCGGCCGATACCCAGGCCGGTATTCATGATCAGCAGCCGGGAAAACCGGTCTGCGTAATCCATCGGAATCGTGAGGCCCAGCAGCCCGCCCCAGTCCTGGCAGACCAGGCAGACGTCGGTGAGGTCCATGCGTTCGAAGAAGGCTTTCAGCGCATTGCGATGGAAATGGAAGGTATAGTCCGCGTCTTTCACCGGCTTGTCGGACCGGCCGAAGCCGAAGAAATCCGGTGCGACGACCCGGGCGCCTGCTGCGAGAAAGACCGGGATCATCTTGCGATAGAGGAAGGACCAGCTCGGTTCGCCGTGCAGGCACAGGAAGACCGGTGCGCCGGTCTTGGGGCCTTCATCGACATAATGCATGCGCAGCCCGGCATAGCCGTCGAGATCGTCGATGTAATGGGGCTCATAGGGCCAGTCGGGCAAGTCCGCGAACCGGTCTTCGGGTGTCCGCAGCGCTTCGATGCCTGCCTCGATATCACTCATGCCAACCTCCATTCTTGTTGGTGTCAGAGTAAACGTCGTTCAATTCATTTGGCCAGCATTGATAAGGCTACCATCACCTGCTAATGGGCGGAGACTCAGATGCGAAATATTTCGCATGCAAATCAAAGAGGTCCGGCATGAGTGCGAACGCCTTCGACGTCATTGTTATCGGTGGTGGCCCCGGCGGCTATGTAGCGGCGATCCGCGCAGCGCAGCTGGGCATGAAAACGGCCGTTGTCGAGCGCGAGCATCTCGGTGGTATCTGCCTGAACTGGGGCTGTATCCCCACCAAGGCCCTGCTGCGGACCTCCGAAGTCTATCACCTGATGCAGCACGCCAAGGAATTCGGTCTGTCGGCCGAGAAGATCGGCTTCGACATGGACGCCATCGTCAAGCGCTCGCGCAAGGTCGCCGGTCGCCTGTCCGGCGGTATCGGCATGCTGCTGAAGAAGAACAAGGTGGCGGTCATTGAAGGCGAGGCGAAGCTCGAGAAGGGCAGCGCAGCTCCGACCGTCGTCGTCGGCAAGGACAAGTACACCGCCAAGCATGTCATCCTGGCCACCGGCGCACGCGCGCGGACCGTGCCCGCAGCTGGCCTGGAGCCGGACGGTGACAAGATCTGGACCTACAAGGAAGCAATGACGCCCAAGGCGATGCCTAAAAGCCTGCTTGTCATTGGCTCCGGCGCGATCGGGATCGAGTTCGCCAGCTTTTATCGCACGATGGGTGCAGAGGTGACCGTCGTCGAGATGATGGATCGTGTCCTGCCTGTCGAAGACGAAGAGATCTCCAAATTCGCAGCCAAATCCTTCACCAAACAGGGCATGTCACTGATGACCGGTGCCCAGGTGGAAAAACTGGAGAAGACCGCCAAGACGGTGAAGGTCCACGTCAAGAATTCCAAGGGCAAGGTCGAGATTGTCGAGGTCGAGAAAGTCATCCTGGCCATCGGCATCACCGGCAATGTCGAGAATCTCGGCCTGGAAGGGCTGGGCGTCAAAGTCGATCGCGGCCATGTCGTGAATGACGGCTTCGGCCGCACGAATGTGAAAGGCCTCTACGCCATCGGTGATGTCGCCGGACCGCCCTGGCTTGCGCACAAGGCCTCGCACGAAGGTGTCGTCTGTATCGAGAAGATCGCCGGCATGGACGTGCACGCCTTCGAGACCGGGAATATTCCGGGCTGTACCTATTGCCATCCCCAGGTGGCCTCAGTCGGCCTCACTGAGGCCAAGGCGAAGGAAGCCGGCCACAAGATCAAGGTCGGACGCTTCCCGTTTGTCGGAAACGGTAAGGCGATTGCGCTCGGCGATGATCAGGGCCTGGTGAAGACCATATTCGACGCCAAGACCGGCGAACTGCTCGGCGCCCACATGGTCGGTGCCGAAGTGACGGAAATGATTCAGGGTTATGTCGTTGCCCGTCAGCTCGAGACGACCGAGGCTGAACTGATGCACACGATCTTCCCGCACCCGACCCTGTCGGAAATGATGCACGAAAGCGTGCTGGACGCTTACGGCCAGGTCATTCATATGTAGATTGTTCCTCGGGGGGAGAACAATCATGAGTGAGCCAATCAAGATCAACCAGCTGAGCTTCGGCTCGCTGTTCAAGATCCTGTTCAATGCCAATCTGGTATTCTGGATCATCGGCGGTATCGCCATGGGCGTCGGCGCGATGAACGGCATGGATACCGTCACTATGAACGGTCAGCCGGTGCATGGGCCGGTCGGCATGGTGCTCGGTATGGTTATTGCGCTGCTTCTGGGCACGATCCTGGGCAGTCTCAGCGCGTTGATTATCGCGTTTTTCATCAAGATTTTCGGTGGCCTTCTGCCCTTCCAGAACATCCGTTCGTCCTGAGACCGGCGGCCCGGATCGGGCAGGGGACGCAGAAAATCACAATCCCTGCATCCAAATCGCGATCGCCATGCATCCTAGGGTCAGACTGATCTGCAAGTGCACTGGCGAGGACGACATGCAAAAGCTCATTCTGGTAGCCGCAACTTCCCTGGCGGTCTCCGCCTGTACCTATTCCTCCTATGGTTCTGCCGAGAACCGGTCTGTGGAGAGCGCCGGCCTCGTGGCCTCGCGCAATGTCGATGTGCCCGGTGATGCCGAATTCTCCGGCATGATCGTCAATGCCAATGGCGAGGTGGGTCGCGATCTGGAACTTTCCGGCGCGACCGTCCGGGCCGATGTGGCTGTGGGACGCAATC
Organism: uncultured Maricaulis sp.; assembly: GCA_965228215.1. Lineage (GTDB taxonomy): Bacteria > Pseudomonadota > Alphaproteobacteria > Caulobacterales > Maricaulaceae > Maricaulis. Next base: position 2,751,564 of record OZ245800.1, read on the forward strand.
TGGAAGCCGCCGGCGCACGCGTCCGCTTCCGCGGCAGTGTCGATGGTGATGCCGATATTGCGGCCGCCACGATGCATCTGAACGCAGACTTCCGTGGCAATCTCACCGTCGCCGGAGCCCGAGTGACTGTCGATGGCACGGTTCACGGCGAAAGCGAGCTCCAGGGCGCCCGCATGCATTTGCGGGCCGACTTCCTTGGTCCGGTCGAGGTGATCGGCGAAGGCACGCAGGAATCCGGTGAAGCGATCCTGGACGGACGTTTTGCCCAGGGCGCCATGGTCTGCGCTTCCGAGGTCACCATCCGCGGCAATGCGCGGTTCGAGGGCCCGGTCATCATTTACGCGGAAACACGCCCGAGCGATCGAGCCGGTTCATTCGAGTTCATCGAGTTGAACGGGCGCGATTGCGACAAGATGGATCTGTAGAACAAGGATCCACTCACCCCAGACTGAAACGGCCCGGACGCATGCGCCCGGGCCTTTTCTTGTCTGCATCCTCCTGGAAGAGGCTTATTCGGCGACAGCTTCCGGCTCGGCCGGTGCCGCAGCCGCCGGCTGTGCGGTGGCTTCATTGGCCAGTTTCTGGACCGTGCCGTAATCGGTCTTGCCGGTACCGAGAACCGGGATCTCCTCAACCTTGATGATCTTCTTGGGGATCGCCAGTTCGGTCACGCCGTGATTCTTCGCGAACGCGACGAGGTCGGCGCGATCCGCCTTGTCGTAATCGGTCAGAAGCAGGATTTGTTCGCCCTTGCGCTTGTCCGGCATGGCGACGGCAGCGTGCATGTAGTCCGGCCAGAGCGAGTTGGCGCAATTCTCCACGACAGCCAGCGAGACCATTTCACCGCCAAGCTTGGCGAAGCGTTTCACACGGCCGCGGATGCGCAGGAAGCCTTCGTCGTCGATCGCGACGATATCGCCGGTATCGTGCCAGCCGCCTTCGGGCTCTTCGAGAACCAGGGGCGCGGACGGGCGGATATAGCCCCGCATGATGTTCGGCCCCTTGATGTGGAGCTGGCCGCCATCATCGATCCCGTCGACAGGGATCAGCTTGGCCTCGCAGCCCGGCAGCAATTGGCCGACCGTACCCGGCTTGTTGTTGTCGGGCTGGTTCACCGAGAAAACGGGAGCCGCCTCGGTCAGGCCGTAGCCCTCGACGATTTCCAGATCGAATTTCTTGCGCACGGCGGCACGGGTTTCGTCCTTCACACGTTCAGCACCGCACACGGAGAAACGCAGGGTGGACAGGTCGTCCTTGTCCGCAGCGCGCGAGTACTGGTTGATGAAGGTGTCGGTGGCGAACAGGATCGTCGCCTTCGTCTCGGCCACCCGTTTGACGATGGTCTTGGCCTGCAGGGGCGTGGGGTGACAGATCGCCGGAATGCCCAGGCCCAGCGGCAGGAGTACACCGCCCGTCAGACCGAAACAGTGGAAGGTCGGCATCGGGTTGAAGAGCACATCCGTCGGCAGGAGATTGATGTGGTCCCGGACCTGTTCGACATTGGCGAGCAGGTTGGCGTGGCTGAGCACGACGCCCTTGGGGTCACCTTCCGTACCCGAAGTGAAGAGATAAACCGAGGCATCATCCGGAGAGGGCCAGGCGCGGACCGCCCACGGGGCAATCGTGCCCAGGGCTGCGGCGGCCTTGTCCTTCCAGTCGAGGGCTTCGCGCACATCCTCGAGATAGATCATCTCGTGATCGCGAGCGAGTTCGGCCTCGAGATCCTCCAGCTCACCGAGTTCGATGAAACGGCGCGCCGTCACGATGCGGCGGCATTTGCACGCCGTGCACGCGGCCTTGAGTGCGCGTTCGCCGGCCGTGAAGTTCAGCATCGCCGGAACCCGGCCATAGGCCGAGATCGCGTAGAAGGAGATGATTGCGCCGACGCCGGTCGGCAGCAGGATCGCCACGGCTTCGCCCGGATCGGTATCTTTCTTGAGAGCATGGCCGAGTGCGAAGGCGGCCTGGATGATCTCATTATAGCTCATCTCGCGGCCGTCGGCGTCGATCGCCGCTATCTTCTTGCCGCCATACCGGCCGCGCGCCTGCAGGAGCGCCGCGAATACGGACTTCCTGATACGCCGGATATCAAACTTGTCTCCATGGAAATGGGGATGTTCCGGTTCGGTGACCGGATTCGCCGATTCGAGATCGGCGGCTGAAACGTCAGCCATTTAGTCCTCCCAGGCGCGGCGATTCTCGTCCGGCGCACTTTTTTCGTTGGCAGGATATTACCCTCGTCCTGCGCGGAGGAAAGACCCGGTTGCGCTCTAAAACCCTTATGGCGCATCAGTTTTCTCGTAAATCAAGAAAGATTTATCGATAAACAAAAAATCGCTTGATATCGTTTTTCGATAATGTAAGCTGCGATCGAACGCTGGGGAGCGTCAAACGTCCATGACTTCGGGGTGAGGTCGGGCGGTGATGATTGGAGATTTTCATGCGCAAGGCATGGTTGGCGGCGGCTTCGGTGACCGCGGCTCTGGCAGTATCCGGTTGTGTGATTGTCGTCGGCGATGACGATCACGATTTCAAGATGAACCGGGATTCCCGTTCCTCTGACGGCTATGTCGTCCTGAACCGTGATGGCGATTACAGCCGTCTGGGCGGCGACATCAATCTGCGCGGCCGTATCGGCGGCGATCTGAGCCTGATCAGCGGCGACGTGGATGCTGATTCCCTGGATGTCGGCGGCGATGTTTCGATCGCGGCCGGCGATATCGATTTTACCGGCAGTGTCGACGGCGAGGCCTCTGTTGCCGGCGGTGACGTAAACTGGGATGCGAATGTCGGCGATGAATTGTCCATCGCTGCGGGCGATCTCGATGTTCGCGGCCGCATTCTCGGCGAAGCCTCGCTTGCCGCAGGCGAGATGACGCTGGAAGCCCAGTTCACCGACGGACTGACGGCAGCCGGCGACCATATCGAGATGTCCGGCTCAGTTGCGGGCGAACTCGTGCTGGTCGCGGCCGACGAGATCAAGCGCAATCGGCGCGATGACCGCGAGCACGGCCTGATCCAGATCAATGGCGAGATCGCCGATGGCGGCGAGGTCTGCGGGCGCGTTGTCGAATTCGGATCCGACGCACGGATCAGCGGACAATTGCTGGTCTGGGCCGAGAGCGAGCCGGCCTATGCCGGAAATCAATCGCGGAATGTTGTCTTCGAGGCCCGTGATGGCCGCGACTGCGACGACATTCTTGACCGCTAAATCCTTCAACCAAGATTCAACCTGGCCGCCGGGGGGCGCAGGGAGAAAGAGATGACGATGAAAGCAATGATCGCGGCCGTGGGGCTGGCCGCATCCGCACTGACCGCACCGGGCTTCAGCCAGGTGATCGGCGGTGATGTCGATATCGACGGCAGCCGGGATGACGTTGTCTTCCTCGGCGGAGACATGAATGTCTCGGGCCGGGTCGAAGGCGATGTGTCGGGCATAGCCGGCGAAGCGCTGATTGATGGCGATGTGACGGGCAGTGTCGAGATTTTCGGTGGTGACATCGAAGTTCGCGGCACGGTCGGCGAGAGTGTCGAGATTGCCGGTGGCGATATCGATATCAGTGCTGACGTGGTTGGCGATGTGAACGCGGCCGGCGGTGATGTCGGCATTCGCGGCGCCATCGGCGGCGAGGTCAACGCGGCCGGCGGCAATGTCGTGTTCAGCGGCTCGGCAGGCGACGGGGTCAATCTCGGCGGCGGTTATGTCGAGATCACCCAGGGTTCCGAGATCGGGTCCAATTCGAACATCGTCGGCGGTGAAGTCGATCTGCACGGCACCTATCAGGGCTATGTCGAGATCGAGGCCGGCGAGGTGACCCTGCACGGACGTTTCCTCGACACGGTGGAAGTGACCGCCGAAGAGGTGAATATCGCCTCCAGTGCAGTCATCACCGGCGAATTGCGCGTGCGCTCTCCCTCCGAGCCCAACGTGGCTGATGGCGCCGAGATCGGCAGTGTCGACTACCAGTACGAGGCGTTCAATTTCGGCGCCAAGCACTGGGAAGACATCGATATCGATTTCGATGGCCCCTGGCACGTTATCGGCGCCCCGTTCGAATTCCTTGGCGGAGCCTTTGCCGGCAGTGCCTTCATTCTCGGCATGCTGGCCGTGCTGCTGGCACCGCGCGGTGTGAGCAATATCGCTCGCTCCTTCCGTACGCGTCCGGTGAGCTCGGGAGCGCTGGGTTTCATCACCTTCGCACTGTCACCCGTCATCCTGGTCAGCCTGACTGTCCTGCTGGCAATCACCGTGATCGGTGTCTTCCTCATCCCGCTCCTGTGGGTGTTATATTTCCCGATCCTCTTCCTGGCCTTCGCCTTCGGCGCAATCGTCGTTGGTGACCTGATCTTCAACCGCTCCGGTGGTGACAGGGATCTCGGCGTTGGAATGCGCGCCCTGTCCCTGTTGCTGGTCCTGGCCGCAACTATGGCACTGGGCGTGGTGGCCGGTCTCGGCTTCATCGTCGGACTGATCCTGATGTGTATCGGTCTGGGCTCCTGGATCCTGTCCTTCGGCAAGCGCCGTTCTTCGGATGATGGCCGGTATAATCGCGACCGTTACGATCGCGAGGAACGGGACAATCGCCGCCGGGAACCGGAACATGACGAGAGTGTAACGGAGGAAGCTCCCGACGAGGGGTGACCTGCCGCCAAACGCGCGCTAATCCTGCTGCGAAACCCAAACGGGCAAGCGGGGATGAGAATGCGTACACCTTACATGATCGCGCTGGCTGCAGCGGTCGCGACGCTCAACGTCGCGGCCGCTCAGCCCAATCAGCAGACCGTCAATGACTGGCGTGATGCCTTTCGGCAGCTGGAAGACGAGGACTGGCCGTCGCCGAACCGGGAACGTCGCGCCACGGGCGCGCCGGGTCCGGATTACTGGCAGCAGCAGGTCGATTACGACATCGACATCCACCTGAATGAGCGCACCAATCGCCTGACCGGCACCGAGACGGTCACCTATACCAACAATGCGCCTGACGAGCTGGGCTTCCTCTGGTTCCTGCTCGACCAGAACCGCTTCCGTCCCGATTCCATGGCCGTGATGACCGAGACCGTCGGTGGTGGCGGACGTGCAGCGGGCCGTGTCGGCGGTGCGATGCCGGAAGGCATTTCCGAATACGCCGTACGCCGGCGTCAGCGCCTCGAGAGTGACAATCTCGGCTTCAACATCACGGGTGTGACAGATGCCAATGGCGAACCGATGGACTTCACCATCGTCGACACGCTGATGCGCATCGATCTCGATGACGAGCTGACGACCGGTGACAGCGTCACCTTCACGATCGAGTGGAACTATAATCTCATCGAGACCCAGGTCGTGGGCGGCCGGGCCGGCTGGGAATGTTTCGACGAAGAGCATGAAGGCGGCGACTGCATCTACCAGATCGCTCAGTGGTTCCCGCGCGCAGCCGTCTTCTCCGACTATGAGGGCTGGCACAACAAGGCCTTCCTCGGACGCGGTGAATTCGCCCTGGAATTCGGGGACTACAATGTCTCGATCACGGTGCCGCAGGACTTCATCGTCTCCGCGACCGGTGAGCTGCAAAACCCCGAAGACGTCCTGACCGACACCCAGATTTCCCGTCTCGACGAGGCCCGCACCTCCGACGAGCCGGTGTTCATCGTGACGCCGGACGAGGCGCTGCAGAATGAGCGTCGCGGCACCCGGTCCGAAGCCACCTGGGAATTCGCGGCCGAGAATGTGCGCGATTTTGCCTGGGCCGGGTCGCGGAAATTCATCTGGGACGCGCAGGGCATCCAGCAGGACGGGCAGGGCGATGCGCCCGATTTCGTCATGGCCATGTCCTTCTATCCCAATGAGAGCGAGCCGCTCTGGTCGACCTGGTCGACCCGTGCCGTGGAACACACGATCGCCGTCTACAACGAGTTTGCCTTCCCCTATCCCTATCCGACCGCGCAATCCGTGGCCGGACCGCAGGGCGGGATGGAATACCCGATGATCACCTTCAATGGCGGCACCTATGGCCGTCCGTCGGTCGATGATGACGGCAATCTGACCTATTCGCTGGGCTCCAAGCGCGGCCTGATCGGCGTGATCATCCACGAGATCGGCCACATCTATTTCCCGATGGTCGTCAATTCCGACGAACGCCAGTGGACCTGGATGGACGAGGGCCTGAACTCCTTCCTGCAATTCCAGGCCGAACGTCAGTGGGAAGAGGACCACCCGGTCCGTCGCGGCGATCCGCACACGATCACGTCCTATATGTCCTCGACGAACCAGATGCCGATCATGACGCAGTCGGATTCGATCCTGCAATTCGGTGCCAATGCCTATTCCAAGCCGACCATCGCCCTGGTCGTTCTGCGGGAAACCGTGCTGGGCCGCGAATTGTTCGACGAGGCCTTCCGCACCTATTCGGAGCGCTGGCGTTTCCGTCGTCCGACGCCCTATGACTTCTTCCGCACGATGGAAGAAGTGTCTGGCGTGGATCTCGACTGGTACTGGCGCGGCTGGTTCTACTCGACCGACCATGTCGATATCTCGCTGGACCGCGTGATCGAGGGCACGTTCAACACGGAAAACCCGGAAATCGAGAACGCTCGTGAACGTGCGGAATACCAGGATCAGCCGGAAAGCCTGACCGAAGTGCGCAATGTCGAGGAAGGCATTGAGTTCTACGCGGACAGCAATCCGGAAGTCCGGGATTTCTACTCTGCGAACGATCGTTTCACGACGACCAATCGCGAGCGTGAATCCTATGAGAGAACGATCGAGGGCCTGCAGGACTGGCAGGTCGACATGCTCAACAGCGATGAGCGCATCTACTATCTCGACTTCACCAATGAAGGCGGGCTGGTCATGCCGATCATCCTGGAATTCACCTTCGCTGATGGCGGTACCGAAATGGTGCGCATCCCGGCTGAAGTCTGGCGCTACAATCCGGAAAACGTGACCTGGACCTACATGACCGACCGCGAGGTCGTTTCGGTCGAGCTCGATCCGCTCTGGGAAACCGCCGACGCCGACCGCTCGGACAATTACTTCCCGCCGCGCATCGAGCCGTCGCGCCTCGAGATCTATCGCCGTTCGGCCTCCGGTTCGAACCCGATGCGTGATCTCGATCAGCGCGTGACGCGCGACAGCATCCGGGCCCGGGAAGAATAATGCGCCTGGCGGCTCTCCTTGCCGTCCTGGCCGGGGCTGTTCTCGTGGCAGCCCCGGTCGAGGCACATCGGGTTCATGCCGGTGTGACCGAGATTACAATCAATCCGCGAACGGACGAGATGGAGATCATCCATCGTGTCTTCGCCCACGACCTGGTCGAGGCTCTTGGCCATGATGACCGGGATGCGGCGGAGTATTTCGCGGACCCGGACGGTCTGGCGGAGATCGGGGAATATTTCTCGGCCCGTTTCCGGTTTGCCGATGGGACCGGGCGGCTCTTCGAGCTGGAATTCGTGGGGGCGGAGGTCGATGGCGAATTCGGCTGGATCTATTTCGCCGCCTCGCCGCCGGCCGAACTCGAAGCCTTCATCGTCGACAATGACGTCCTGTCTGGTCATTTCGACGATCAGATCATGATGACCAATCTGCGCTTCAACTCGCATGTGCGGACCGCCATGCAGGGACCGGGTCGCAGAAACCCGGTCCGGCTGCGGTTCGACTAGGCAGGGGAAGGCCTAGTCGGCGAAACGGGCATTGATCCAGTCGCTGACGAGCATCATCGCTTCAGGATCAAACGTTTCCTCGATCTGCGCATATTCCATCATCGAGCCGGTCTCGGCGTTCTGGAACATGTGGTTGAGCCCATCCAGCATCATCACCGTTGCGTCGGGATGATCGCGGGTTGCGGCTTCGATCGCGGGCAGGTTCATCTGTGATGACACCTGAACGTCCAGACTGCCGCCAATGGCCAGGAGCGGCGTTGTCATCGAGGCCAGCCAGGGCTGCGGGTCGTGGCGAAGGAACCAGCGATTCCAGGGGCGCAGTGTGGTGGAGATGATCCGGTCACGCAGGTGCGGGCTTTCACCGAGATCCTCCATCACTTCCTCGGTCAGGATCTCCTGGAGCCGGATTTCGGCCGCGCTGTATGACAGGTCGGACGCGGCGACGGCCATAATGCGGCGCTGTACGCCTTCTGCCTTGGCGTAATCCTCGTCACTGACGCCCTGGAATCTCGCCAGCGTGCGTGTCTGGTCGAGCATCAGGGTCTGAGTGTCCACGCCGGGTCCGGCCAGCATGACCGCAAATCCGAGGTCCGGCGTGCTGCGGGCGACCAGCGGCGCAATCAGGCCGCCTTCGCTGTGCCCGACGATGCCGATTGCCTGCGGATCGATGTCGGCACGGGCGCGCAGGAAGACGAACGCAGCTTCGGCATCTGTCGCGAAATCGGCGGAGGTCGCCGCGCCGAAATCGCCAGTGGATTCCTCGAAACCGCGATCATCATAACGAAGCACAGCGATGCCCTGTCGGGTGAGATGGTCCGCGAGGACCGCGAATGTGCGATGCGTGAAGACATTCTGGTCGCGATCCTGGGGACCCGATCCGCTGACGAGGATGGCAGCGGGGAAGGGGCCTTCGCCATGCGGCAGGGTCAGAGTGCCGGCCAGCGTGACATCCGGCGCCTTGCTGTTGGTGAAGCGGACCTCCTCGACCAGATAATCGAACGGAGCTTGCGGTTCCTGCGGCCGGCGATGGGCCGCGACGTCTTCGGTATCCGGACGACTGAATTCCAGCGGCATCGCCCCAACCTGGGTGAAGGTGCCGACATAGGCGGCACGGTCTTCATTCCAGCCGCCGGCATAGGAAATCGCCGCCGCGGACAGGGTGAATTCAAACGTTTCGCCGATACTGACCGTATCAAGCGGAATTTTCTGACCCGGGGCTTCATCCAGGCTTTCAAGCACGCCGGTGAAACCCTCTTCGGTCCGCTCAACGGTGATCAAGAGACGCATGCTGCCGCCCGGCACCTCGAGCACGCCCAGCCAGTCGCCCGTCATGGTGTCGCTTGGGGATGTATCCTGGGCCGAGACCGGAAGATGGATAATGAGGAAAACGAGGAGGGCATAGCCCAGTCGCAAGAGTGCAGGATTGAACATGGGATTTTCCTGATTTTGGCAAGCCGGTATCGCTGACCCGCTAAACGCGGGCCTTACAGGCTTGGAGGATGGTGGGGGTGCCGGGGCCGCAGCCCCGGCGTTCAGGTATCTATTTGCGCAGGGCTTTCATCGCCGCGCGGCCCATCATGATCGCCATGCCGATACCCAGGACGGTCATGGAGGCGGGCAAAGCCAGGTCGAGCGGGCCGAAGGCCCAGATCAGGCCGTAGAGCAGGCCGGTGGTCATGAACATCATGCCGGCAAAGCGGTTGAAGGCCTGCTGTGTTTCCGGCGAACATTCCTTGCCGGACAGGGACGCCGCGCGCTTGGGGACGAAATTGCCCCACAGGATCATCACAACGGCAAAGGTGATCCCCATCGCCCTCTGCTCGACTGCATCGGTGATGGTTTCGATCCCGGAGGTGAACAGCACAGTCAGGGCGAGCGGAACGGCCAGCATCAGGCCCGCCGCCGCAACGGAGGTCCGGATAGCGACGCGGTCTTCCCGCTCGAATTCAGTGAGCTCACCGCGGAATTTGAGGCGTTCGACGATGAACCAGGAGATGGGCATGATCGCCATGGCGAAACCCCAGACCCAGGCCATGCCGGGCTCACGGACAATCATGACGGCTCCCAGCACGATGACGAGGGTGAGCATGAGAAGCGGAGGAATGAGATTGGGGCGGGTCGTATTCATGATTGGTCCTCCTTTTGCGGAGTTTCTCCGAGCCCGAACGTCCGGGCGAATCCTAAAAGTGCGTCCTCGAGGACACTCAGCTTGATGCGGTAGATGACGGACTTTCCGTCCTTGGTGGCCGCAACAAGATTGGCGTCTTTCAGAACAGCGAAATGGGCCGACATCGTCGGTTTCGAGACGTCGAATTCCGCGGCGAGTTCCCCCGCGGTCATCGGCTTTTCCCGAAGAAGTTCCAGAACCCGGCGTCGTGTCGGGTCGGACAGGGCTTTGAAGACAGTGCTCATGATTAGACAATTAGCTAATCGACAAATTGAAGTCAATAGACGTTTAGCTAATTATCGAAATAATTCGAGCGCAGCATAAATGCATGCCGGGCAGTACACTCATCACGCTTGATGATTCCGCCTGTTCCGCCTATGTCCCGCTCATGGCCAATCTGATCGATAATACGGCTCGCTCTGCAGCGAGCGACGCACGCGCCGCACGCCATCCGGAAAAGCAGAAGCGTCCGGATACGCCGGTCCTGCGCAAGCCGGACTGGATCCGCGTGAAGGCACCGCTCGGCAAGACCTTCTCCGAAACGCAGAAAATCGTGAAAGAGGGTGGGCTCGTCACGGTTTGCGAAGAGGCGGGCTGTCCGAATATCGGCGAATGCTGGGATCAGAAACACGCCACTTTCATGATCCTGGGCGATACCTGCACGCGCGCCTGCTCTTTCTGCAATGTGAAGACTGGCCTGCCGACGGGTCTGGATCTCGATGAGCATCGCCGGGTCGCCGAAGCCGTGGCCCAGATGGGTCTCAACCACGTCGTCATCACCTCGGTGGACCGGGATGATCTCAATGACGGCGGTGCCCAGCAATTCGTCGACGTCATCAATTCCATCCGCGCGACCTCGCCGGGAACCTCGATCGAGATCCTGACGCCGGACTTCCTCCGCAAGGACGGCGCGGCAGAGGCCGTCATCGACGCCAATCCGGACGTGTTCAACCACAATCTGGAAACCGTGCCGCGGCTCTATCTCTCGATCCGTCCCGGCGCGCGCTATTACCATTCCCTGCGTCTGCTTGAGCGCGTGAAGGAGCGTGATCCGTCGCAATTCACCAAGTCCGGCATCATGGTCGGCCTTGGCGAGACGAAGGAAGAAGTCATGCAGGTGATGGACGACATGCGGTCCGCCGGCATCGATTTCCTGACGATCGGCCAGTATCTCCAGCCCACGCGGAAACACGCCGCTGTCGACCGTTTCGTTACGCCGGACGAGTTCAAGGCCTATGAGACCATTGCCCGGGCCAAGGGTTTCCTGATGGTCTCCGCCACGCCGCTGACCCGGTCCAGCCACCATGCCGGCGAGGACTTCGCGAAGCTGAAGGCCGCGCGTGATGCGGGACTTTCGCGCTCGTGACGACGGATATTTCCGAACAACACCGGCAGTTTTTCTCCGCAGACGACTTGTTCGATCTTGTGAGTGACGTGACTCGCTATCCGGACTTCATCAGTCACATTACCGCGTTGCGTCTAGTTTCAGATTCATCACACGCCGAGTTTCGCGATTTCGTTGCCCAGGTGCGCGTGCGCTACAAAATGGTCGCCGAAACTTTCTCAACACGTGTGATCGCGGACCCAGTTAAACGCACGATCGATGTGAGTTTTGTGGCAGGACCGTTTCGCACTCTGGAAAACCAGTGGTGTTTCGTGCCGCTCAGCGACGGATCTACCCTCGTCAAATTCCGCATTCGAGCGGCATTCAAGAACGGGTTTTTGCAGATGCTGTTAGACAGTAATCGCGACCGGGCTGCTCGTGTCCTGATGGGCAAATTCATGGCAGAAGCCGGTCGCCGCTATGACCCGGCTGGAGAGCCTTCTCTCGACCTAACTGAAGAGATCAACGCCCTCAGCCAGTAGGCCCAATGCCGTCTCTACACTGGCAAGTCTGACATTGCCGCGTCCGCGATCCCCAAAGCGACGCACTTCGGTCCGCGTGGGGGTGTTGCGGCTGGCCAGGCCGAAATGCACGAGGCCGGCCGGTTTGTGTGGCGTGCCGCCCGGTCCAGCGACGCCCGTGATCGACACCGCGAGATCGGCATTGGAACGCAGCAGGGCTTCATCAGCCATGCGCCGCGCGACTTCCGTCGAAACCGCACCACTGGCCGTGATCACTCGCGCGGGAATGCCCAGCAATTCCGACTTGGCCTCGTTGGAATAGGTCGCGAAACCCCTGTCGAACACATCCGACGAGCCGGGTATCTCCGTGAGCAGGGCGCTGACCAGACCACCCGTGCAGCTTTCCGCCGTGGCGAACATCACGCCGGCGGTCCGGGCCTTGTGCAGGAGGTTTTCCGCGTCCTTGAGAAGTTTGGGGCTGAACATCAACGCATCCTCGCCGTGACGATAGCCTGGGCCGCCAGACCTTCTCCGCGACCGGCAAACCCCAGTTTCTCGGTCGTCGTCGCCTTGATATTCACCCGCGCGCGCGGCAGGTCGAGCAGTTCGGCGAGGCGATCCCGCATGGCATCGCGATAGGGGCCGATACGCGGTTTCTCCCCGATAATGGTCAGATCCGCGTGGACGAGCTCGCCCCCGGCTTGTTTGAGCAGATCCACGGCGTGACGCAGGAAGCGGTCGGATGACGCGCCTTTCCATTGCGGATCACTCGGCGGGAAGTGCTGGCCGATATCACCTTCTCCGGCAGCGCCAAGCACGGCGTCGGTCACGGCATGCAGCGCAACATCGGCATCGGAATGTCCCGCAAGGGTGAGGCCGGCCTCGATCGGCACGCCACACAGCCACATGCGATCTCCGGCTTCAAGCCGATGGACATCAAAACCCTGGCCGGTGACCTGGATGGAATGGGTATCAGCGAGCATGCGTTCCGCTCTCTCGAAATCTGCGGGCAGGGTGAGTTTGAAGTTATCGGCATCACCGGGAATGGTCATCACGGCAAGGCCGGCCTGACGCGCGACGGCGGCGTCGTCGGGAAGGCTGACGTCGCCCAGTCTCTCATAGGCCGCCATCAGCTTTGCGTAGTTGAAGCATTGCGGTGTCTGGGCCGCCATCAATCCGTCGCGATCGCGCGCCTCCAGCATACGGCCTGTCTCGTCAGCGAGAAGGAGGGCATCGGCAATCGGCAGGGCCGGCATGACCGCGTCATGGTCTTCCAGCGCCTCGGCGAGCGCATCCAGCTGCTGGTCGGAGATGAAGGGGCGTGCTGCGTCATGGATCATGACCGCGTCCGGCGCGAAGTTCTGCAGCACCTCCAGCCCGGCGCGCACGGATGCCGTCCGGGTCGCACCGCCGTGGCAGACGCGCAGTTTTTCGGAGGCGGGGAGATCGAGCTGGTTGAACCGGTCGCGGTCTTCTTCGGAAATGACCACCACGACCTGGTCGATGCGAGCATGGTCGAGGAACCGCTCGAATGTACGTTCCAGCACCGGGACGCCGCCGATGGGACGGTATTGTTTAGGCACGCCGCCGCCGGCTCGAAGCCCGCGTCCGGCCGCCACGACGATGGCAGCGATTTTCATGCTTGCATCCCATGCATTGCCGCAGCGCAGCAAGATCGATAGCTTGCCCGCCTTACGATGCATGCCAAGGTTTTGTCCAGACAGATGCGCTTCTCAATCGGATCCCACGAGATAGTCCGGCCCGCGGTCCTGGCCCCGATGTCCGGTGTGACCGATCTGCCATTCCGCCACCAGGCCCAGGCTTTCGGTGCCGGCATGGTCGTGTCGGAAATGGTCGCCAGCGACGCGTTGGCTCGTGGCCGGGTCGACATGGTGCGCAAGGCCGCAGCCGATGCCAGCCTGGCGCCACGCGTCATCCAGCTGGCGGGCCGGGAAGCCCACTGGATGGCGGAAGGCGCACGCATCGCCCGGGATGCCGGCGCCGATATCATCGACATCAATATGGGCTGTCCCGCGCGGCAGGTGACCAAGGGCCTGTCCGGTTCGGCTCTGATGCGCGATCTCGATCACGCCATGACCCTGGTCGAAGCGACGGTTGGCGCCGTCGACATACCGGTCACGCTGAAAATGCGCCTGGGCTGGGATCATGCCAGCATCAATGCACCGGAACTCGCCCGCCGTGCCGAGGTCGCCGGCATTCAGCTCGTGACGGTCCATGGCCGAACGCGCCAGCAATTCTACAAGGGCGAGGCCGATTGGTCCGCCGTACGCCCGGTCAAGGACGCGGTGAGCATCCCGGTCATCGTCAATGGCGATATCTGCAATCTTGCCGATGCCCGGGAAGCGCTACGCCAGTCCGGCGCCGACGGGGTGATGGTCGGCCGGGCTGCCCAGGGACGCCCCTGGCTGATCGCCGAGATCGGCCGGGCGCTCGCCGAGGGTGACGAGATCCAGCCGACGCCTTGGGCTGACAAGATCGACGCTCTGGCCGCCCAATTCGAGGAAGCCATCAGTTTTTACGGCGAAGGTCTGGGCATCCGCATGATCCGCAAGCATTTTGCTTCCTTCATGGACATCGAGGCCGCACATCTCTCGGGCGAGGACCAGGTCCGCCACAGGCAGGTCCTGCTGCGCTCGACGGTACCGGCGGATGTCAGCGCCCAGGTTCGCGCGATCGGGTCTGAAGCGCCTGACCCAGTCCCGGCGGCCGCCTGATGGACGAAACAGGCAGCCTTCCGCTTGATGACGGCCTGGAACTGGCCGCGATTCCGATCATCCTGGTTGCAGCGGACGGCGCGGTTGTCTGGGCCAATCTCCAGGCCCAGGAATGGATCGGCGTGTCGTTGAAACAGATGCGCCAGCAGGGTGTCGCCGCCCGGCCTATCCGCGGACCGAAACTGCAGGAGCGGATCGAGCGCATGCTGGACGCGCCGAGCGATCTCAGCCTTCTGCGCCAGGATCTGGGGGATTCCGCAATCGTGGACCTGCACGGCCGCTGGACCGAGGCGCGGCAGACCCTGACCGTGACCATTATCCCGCATGCCCACGCCCAGCCTGCAGCGCCGGAAGCGGCAGCGCTCGGTTTCGGGCGCATGCTTGCGCACGAGCTGAAGAACCCGCTGGCGAGCGTTCGTGGCGCCGCCCAGCTGATCGCGCGGTCCGATGGCGGCGAAGATGTGAGCGAGCTTGCCAACCTTATCATCGAGGATGTCGACCGCATGACCCGCCTGGCCGATCACTGGTCCGGCATCGGCGATGTGACAATGGGCGAAACCAGTCGCGTCAATCTCAATCGTATCGCCGTGGCCGCACGGGACAGTGTCGAACGGGCCGGCCGCAGCCGCGGGATCCGCCTCGTCGAGCGTTTCGATCCGTCCCTCCCGGCCAGCCATGGCGATCCCATCCTGCTTCACCAGGCGGTTCAGAACCTGATCCAGAATGCGTGTGACGCCGTTCGCGAGGGCGGGGATGGCGAGATCTGCATCGAGACGAGATTCGATCCCGGACCGGAAAGCCGGGCCGAGGGCAGTCATTCGCCCCTGGTCATCGCCGTGCACGATAATGGGGCAGGCGTGCCAGAAAATCTGGCAACGGGTATCTTCACCCCCTTCGTAACGTCCAAGCCGGCGGGGGAGGGACTGGGGCTGGCCTTTACAGCCCGCATTGCTGCTCTGCACAATGGTCTCATCGATTATCAGAGCGAGCCCGGGCGTACCGTATTCAATCTACGCCTGCCGGTCGCAGACAAGGACTAGGCGTGTCGGCGCAGATCATCCTCCTGGAAGATGATGAGAATCTGAAACGAGTACTGTCCCGCGCCCTGTCCAGCCGCGGGTTCGGTGTGCGGGCGTCTGCATCTCCCGACACGGCGCTCAACTGGCTGCAATCCGGCCAGGGAGATCTCCTGCTGGCCGATGTCCTGCTGGATGGCACGAATTTTCTCGACCGACTGGGCCTGGTGCATCGGCTTCGTCCGGAATTGCCGGTGATCGTGATGAGCGCCCAGGCGACGGCGAGCACGGCGATCGACGCGGAGAAGGGCGGTGTCTTCGAATACCTGCCCAAACCTTTTGATCTCGACGACATGCTGGACACGGTCGAGGCCGCGCTCAGCGACGCCCGCAGCAATCCGAAACGATCCGGCCGCGCTGAACCGACCGGTTTTATCGGCCGGTCCGCGGGCATCCAGGCCAGTTTCAAGGGCATTGCCCGGGCCGCGAACAGCCGGGCTCATGTCCTGGTGCGCGGCGAGTCAGGCTGCGGCAAGCGACAGGCGGCCGAGGCAGTGCTGAGAGGGCGGGGCATCAGCCTCGAGGATGCCGGTATCCTGACCGCCTCTCACCCGGCGGAGGAGATTTTCCGCTCTACGCGGGAATTCCCGAACTGCCTCTGGCTGCGGCTGGAGGAATGGGACGAAGCCCAGCTGAAAGCCGCCCGCAATGCAATAGATGCCGGTTCAGCGCCAGTGATCGCCACGGTCTCGACCGACCAGGATGACGCCACGGACGCCCGGCTAGCAGCACGACTGTCGGAATGTGTCGTCGAAATCCCGCCATTGCGTGACCGGCGTGAGGATATTCCTGCGCTCAGCGCGTCCTTTCTCGCCGGGTTTGCCCGCCGCGACGGGCAGAAAGTGGTTGAATTGTCCAAACCGGCCCTCGCCAGCCTCGAGGCGGCTGACTGGCCGGGGAATGTCGCGGAACTGCGCTCTGTCTTGTCCCGGGTCGCTCTTGAGGCTCGAGGACGGTCGGCCGGAAAGGCCGATATTGAACGGGCAATCCAGACGACGCCGAGACCGCAGCGCAATGTAGGCGGAGGTGAAGACCCCGCCGGTGATCTCGCAGCCCAGGCGCTGACCCAGCCCAATGCCCGCCAAGTCGCAGTCGACGCTCTGGATCGGGCACTGTTCCAACAAGCGCTGGATCGGGCCGGCGGTAATCGGTCAAAGGCAGCGGGTATGCTGGGTCTCAATCGCAACACTCTGGCCCGCCGCCTCGGTGAATTGGGTATGGATGACTGAGCGCTTGTTGCCGCTTCATCACGACTGTTGATTTCGTGCAACAGGCGCGTAAAGTGAGCGCTTCGTTGCTATCGAGCTTGTATATTTGACGCGTTCCATTCCCACTCCAATGATCCGCAATCTCTCGCCGCGGTCCGCCATGTTGTTCGGACTGGGTTTTGTCATTGCAATCACGGTTCTGGCGATCACGACGTTCGTCCTGCTGGGTGACGAGACCCTGCTGCAGACCCGCAACCGGACCATGAGCGGCGTGTTGATCGGCAATGCGATCCTGATCGCCGCGCTCGCCATTGTTGTGGCTGTCCGCTTCCGTCGCCGCCTGCGGGCGCGTCGTTTCGGTGAGCCTGCACCGCGCCTTCACATGCGTTTCGTTGCGTTGTTCTCGATCGCTGCTGCGGCCCCGGCACTGCTCTCAGCCGTATTCCTGGGTGCCGTGCTCAATCGGGGCGTGGACTTCTGGTTCGGTGAACGGATCGAGACCCTGGTGGAGGGCGTCTCGTCGGTCGCACGGGAGATCTACAATGAGGAAGCCTCCTACGCAGCGTACAATGCCGAGATCCTTGCCGAGGGCCTGACAACCGAATACGCGGTTGACGCTTTCACCAATAGTCGCATCCAGTATATCAGCTATCTCTCACAACAGGCTGCACTCGCACGCTTTTCTGCCGCCTATATTGTCGATAGCCGGGGCACTTTGCTGGCCCGCACGCAATTCCGTGAGAACGAGGAATACGTCGCGCCGTCGCGCCGGCTCTATGAGCTTGCAGACGAGGGCGGTTTCGCCGTTCCGACGCCGGAAACCGCCGCCCAGAGTGATGTTCTTCGCCTTCTGCTCAAGCTGGATGTCTATGAAGATGCCTATCTCTTCGTATCGACACCACTCGACATGGGCATGTTCCTGCGGATCGGTGATGCCCGCGCGGCATTGGCGGACGCCAATGAAGCTGAAGGCGAGATCCGCCGCACCTTCATCCTGCTGTATCTGGAGGTCGCCGCGCTGATCTTGATCGGTGCGGTCTGGCTTGCCCTGACAGCGGCGACCCGCGTGGTGACGCCGATCTCCCGGCTTGTGGCTGCCGCGGAACGTGTCCGACGGGGCGATCTTGATGCCCGCGTCCAGATGGGTCGCGAGGATGACGAAATCGCCGCGCTCGGCCGGGCCTTCAACCGGATGACCCGGCAATTGCGTTCCCAGCGACGTGAACTTATTGAATCACATGCGGAATCCGAACAGCGGCGCGCCTTTATCGAGGCGGTGCTCGCCGGCGTCAGCGCCGGTGTGATCGGTCTGGATGGCGAGGACAAGGTCACGCTGATCAATCGCTCGGCCGTCAGCCTGCTGAGCCCTGACACTGATGATCTGATCGGTCTCAAACTGGACGCGGTGACACCGGAACTGGCCGATATCGTTGAACAGGCCCGTCGCCGGCCAGGCCTTGTCGCGGAAGCCCAGATCGACCTCGAAACCAGCGACGGACAGGTCCGCTACCTGACCGTTCGGGCCTCGATGGATGAGGAAGCCGGTCTCGTCATCACCTTTGACGATGTCACGCGTCTCGTCACGGCCCAGCGAAATGCGGCTTGGCGAGATGTCGCGCGCCGCATCGCCCACGAGATCAAGAATCCGCTGACCCCGATCCAGTTGTCAGCCGAACGCCTCAAGCGGAAATACCGGAAGAATATCGACGAGGACGTCGAGACCTTCGACCGCTGTACCGAGACGATTGTCCGGCAGGTCAATGATATCGGCCGTATGGTCGATGAGTTCTCGTCCTTCGCGCGCATGCCGCAGCCGAAGGTCGAGGAAGTGGAGATGGGCGAGGTGACTCAGGCCGCCGTATTTGCGCAGCGCGTGGCGTCGCCCACGGTCGAGCTTGCTTTCGCCAAGCCTGAAGAGGATGTGCACGCATTGTGCGACGCGCGACTCTCGAGCCAGGCGCTGGCGAATATTCTCAAGAATGCCGCAGAAAGCGTCACTGCGCGCATGGAGCGTGATGGCGGCGCAAATGACGGCCGGATCGACGTCGCCCTGCGGGTCGAGAATGATTACGCGGTGATCGAGGTTTGCGACAACGGCCTGGGCTGGCCGACGACGGACCGCGAACGCCTGACCGAACCCTATATGACGACCCGTGAGAAAGGCACCGGCCTGGGCCTCGCGATCGTCAAACGCGTTATGGAAGACCACAAGGGCCGGCTTGAACTCGGCGTACCGCCGAACGGGCAGGGCGCCATGGTTCGCCTGGTCTTCCCCCTGGTTGAATTGAACGAGCCGGAACTGGCTCGGCAGAATGAGGCTTAGACCATGTCACGGGACATTTTGATCGTTGATGACGAGGCGGATATCCGCGAACTCATCGGTGGCCTGCTCGAGGACGAGGGCTTCGAAACCCGAGAGGCGGCCGATGCTGACGGCGCCTTGCTGGAGATCAAGGCACGCAAGCCTTCCCTGGTCATCCTGGACGTCTGGCTGCAGGGCAGCCGCCTCGACGGGATCGAATTGCTGGACGAATTCCGCGAGATCGACGAGGACCTGCCGGTCATCGTGATCTCCGGTCACGGCACGATCGAGACGGCTGTGGCGGCCATCCGCAAGGGCGCCTACGACTTCATCGAGAAACCGTTCAAGAGCGACAAACTCCTGCTCACGGTCTCGCGCGCTCTGGAGAATAGCCGTCTGCGCCAGGAGAACGCCCAGCTGCGCGCACGGACCGATGTCCAGAATTCGCTGATCGGCACCTCGTCCGGCATCGTCCAGGTACGCCAGCTGGTCGGCAGGGTCGGCCCGACGAACAGCCGCGTCATGATCGAGGGCCCATCCGGTGCGGGCAAGGAATTGGTCGCGCGCCTCATCCACGGAAAATCACCCCGTGCCGAGGCTGATTTTGTCGCCGTTAGCGCACCTGGCATCGCTCCGGAGGCGTTCGAGGAAGAATTGTTCGGCCGCGAGAATGAGGACGGCTCGATCAAGCATGTCGGTCTGCTGGAACGCGCCCATGGCGGCACGCTCTATCTCGACGAGATCGCCGACATGCCGCGCGACACGCAGAGCAAACTCCTGCGCCTGCTGGTGGAACAGCGCTTCCGCCGCATCGGCGGTGCCGCTGATGTGTCGGTCGATGTGCGGGTGATCTCCAGCTCCGCGAAAGACCTGCGCGGTCTTATCGGAGATGGCCGTTTCCGCGAGGATCTCTATCACCGCCTGGCCGTG
This sequence comes from uncultured Maricaulis sp., assembly GCA_965228215.1. Lineage (GTDB taxonomy): Bacteria > Pseudomonadota > Alphaproteobacteria > Caulobacterales > Maricaulaceae > Maricaulis. The sequence goes on from OZ245800.1 coordinate 2,771,465, forward strand.
GTGCCGATTGCGGTTCCGGCCCTGGCCGAGCGTCGCGAGGACATTCCGGCCCTGGTCGAGCATTTCGTGGACCGTCTTCGTGCGTCCGCCGGCTTGCCGCCGCGTGAGTTCGGAGGCGATGTGATGGCCGCGCTGCAGGCCCATGGCTGGCCGGGCAATGTGCGCCAATTGCGCAATAATGTGGAACGCCTCCTGATCCTGGCGACCGGCGAATCATCCGCCCCGATCACGCTCGACGCCCTGCCGTCAGAAGTCGTGGCGCGGGATAGCCAAGATGCTGGTTTTGATGCAGAAAAAATGATCGCCTTGTCTTTGCGCGAAGCTCGGGAGAACTTCGAACGCGAATACCTCAAGGCACAGATCGACCGTTTTGGGGGTAATATTTCCAGAACAGCGGCCTTTATCGGCATGGAGCGCTCGGCCCTGCATCGCAAACTCAAATCTCTCGGCGTCGCCGGGAATTCGCGCGACAATGCAACGACTGTCTAGGCAGTAGAATCATGAAAGCCATCGTCTGCGGCGCCGGTCAGGTTGGGTATGGCATTGCCCGCGCCCTGGCCCAGGAAGGCAATGCCGTCACCATCGTCGACTGGTCGACCGAACTGGTCGACAAGGTCGTGACCGATCTCGATGTCCGGGGCGTCGTCGGCCACGGCTCGCATCCGGATGTGCTTGAACGGGCGGGTGCCGGAGAGGCCGACCTGATCGTGGCGGTTACGCATTACGACGAAACCAACATGATTGCCTGCCAGGTCGCGCATTCCCTGTTCGACACGCCGATGAAGATCGCGCGCGTGCGGTCGCAGAATTATCTCGACCCGGCCTGGGCGGATCTCTTCACGACCGGGAATCTGCCGATCGACGTAGTGATCTCGCCGGAATTGGAGGTCGGACGGGCCATCCTGCAGCGTGTGGAAACACCGGGCGCCTTCAACACGGCCGTCTTCTCTGGCGGGCGAGTGCAGCTTCTGGGCATCCGCCTCGACGAGGCCTCTCCCGTGGCCGGATCGACCACGGACCAGTTGATGGAACTCTTCCCCGACCTCCGGGTCGCGGTCGTCGGTGTGCAGCGCGAACAGACGCTGTTCATCCCGGAACGCACGGATCCGCTTCTGGCCGGCGATGATGTCTATGTGGTCGCCGAAAGCGTCCATGCCAGCCGCGTGCTCGATATCTTTGGTCGCAATGCGGAGAAGATCCGCCGCGTGGTGATCGTCGGTGCCGGCAATATCGGCGTCTATGTCGCCAAGGCGCTTGAACGGGCGGGTGGTGTGAAGACACGCCTCGTCGAGGCCAGCAAGAAACGCGCGGAACAAGCGGCCGACATCCTCAAGAAAACCGTCGTCCTGCACGGTGACGGTCTCGATACGCGTCTGATGCAGGAAGCGGGTGCGCCCGAGGCGGAACTCGTCGTCTGCGTGACCAATGACGACAAGGTCAACATGCTGTCGGCCGTCATGGCCAAGCGGGAAGGGGCTCAGCGTGCCCTCAGCCTGGTCAATGAGCGGACATTTGAAGGATTGCGTGACCCATTGGGCATCGATGTCCTCATCGATCCGCGCGCCACGACGGTCTCCACCATTCTCCAGCATATCCGTCGCGGCCGGATCACCGGTCTGCAGACGCTGGGCGGCGGCCAGGCCGAAGCCCTGGAAGGTATCGCGCTGGCGACATCTCCGCTGGTCGGCAAGACGCTCGAGGAGCTGGAATTGCCTGATGGCGTCGCTCTCGGCGCTGTCGTGCGCGGCGACGAGGTCATCCTGCCCTGCGATGAAGGTCGGATACGCGAAAATGACCGTGTCCTCCTGTTCTGCAACACGGCGCTGATTCCCAAGGTCGAACACCTCTTCCGGGTCAGCCTGGAATATTTCTGATCCGTCATGGGTTTGACCGAGATCCTCAGACCGCTCGCCGTGCTGTGGGGCATCATGGCTTTCGCAGCACTGGTGACCGCCGTGGCCGCCATGGCGCTGGGCGAGGGGAGCTACGCATCCGCGTTTGGCGCAACCGCTGCCCTGGCCGGCCTGCCTGCCAGCCTGATCCTTGCCGCCACACGGGGCCTGCGCATGTCGGCCAGCGCTGTCGATGCGCTCGGCCTGGCGCTCCTGGCCTGGATCACCGCGCCCCTGATTGCCGCCATTCCCTTTGGCCTGAGCGGTCATGCCAACGCGGTCGACGCGCTGTTCGAGGGCTATTCGGCCGTGACCACCACCGGAGCCGTTCTGACGCCACCGGAGGACTTGCCGCGCGTGCTTGTCTTCTGGCGGGCCTTGCTGGCCTGGCTCGGCGGTTATGCGACGCTGATGATGGCCGCGGCGCTGTTTTCAGCACTCGACCGTGATGCGCCGGCGATCCGGAAATCCGTTCTGCTGACGGCCCAGCCCGACAATGTTTTCTCGCACCTGCGCCTGGCGGCCCTGCGGATCGCGATCATCTACGTCATCCTGACGGCTCTCGTGGGGCTCGGCCTGCTGTTTTCCGGATTGTCCCTGCATGGCGCGGCAGTGCTGGCCATGGGCTCCCTGTCGACGAGCGGTATCCAGCCCTTCAGCGGCGGCCTGGGCGAGACGCTGGCGAGCTCCGCCGTCTGGTTCATCGCCATGGGCTGTCTGGCGGGTGCCGTGAACATCTCCCTCTTCTGGGATGTGCTTCGCGACCGGATGGCGATCTTCGACCCCGATCTGGCGGGGCTTGGCGGTTTGTTTGCGGGCCTCCTCGCGCTTTACCTGATCGCGCGCCCCACGGGCCTCGTCGAACACGCGACCGACGCGCTCTTTGTCATCACGACCAGCGCCTACACGCTGCATGGATCGATATCGGCTGTCCCGCTGGCAGCGCTGTTCGCAGCCATGATCGGTGGCGCGGCTGCGTCGACGGCCGGCGGTATCAAGGTTTCGCGCATTCTCCTGCTCTGGCGGCGCATGGGCGCCGAACTGGCCAAGCTGGCGGACCCGTCGTCCGTTGTGCCGGTGCGTTTCCGCGGACGCTCTGCGCCGGACCGGGCCCTGGTGGCAATCTGGTCCTATCCGCTGGCCTTCGCGGCCTTGCTGGGCGGTGGCAGCGTGCTCCTGTCCTTTACCGGGATCAATTTCTCGCAGGCCATGGAGGCGACGGGTGCCGCGCTCGCCAATGCCGGGCCTCTTTTCGAGCTGAGCGCCGAGGGCAATGACTGGATCATGCTCTCCGACCTTGCCAAACTCATCCTGATCCCGGTCATGATCCTGGGCCGTCTGGAAGTCCTGGCCGGGCTGGCGGCCATCTGGGCCATCTTCCTGCGCCGCTGATCCTGAAAGGATAACTGCTCCGTGTCTCGCGTCGCCTACGTCAATGGTCATTACTGCCCCCACGGCGAAGCCGCGGTCCATATCGAGGACCGGGGGTATCAGTTTGGTGATGCGGTCTACGAGGTGTGGAGCGTCAGCGACGGCCGGCTGTTCGACGCGGACGGGCATTTCGAGCGACTGCAGCGCTCGCTCGGCGAATTGCGTATCGCCATGCCGAGATCGCGCGCCGCCCTGGAACAGATCATCGGCCAATTACTTCGGCGCAACCGGATTCGAGACGGGTTGGTCTATCTGCAGATTTCCCGCGGCGTTGCACGCCGCGACCATGCCTTCCCGAAAAGCGATCCGGCTCCCTCGATCGTGCTGACTGCGAAACGCTTCGACCTCGCTGCCCAAGAAGCGCGGGCGCAAGAGGGCACGCGCGTCATCACCGCTCCGGACATCCGTTGGGGGCGTTGTGACATCAAGACCGTCAATCTCCTGCCGAATGTCCTGGCGAAACAGGCTGCGGTGGAAGCGGGGGCCCAGGAATGCTGGATGGTCGACGCCGAGGGTTTCGTCACCGAGGGCAGTTCAACGAATGCCTGGATCCTCGACCGCGACGGCGTACTGCGGACCCGCCATGCCGACAATGCCATCCTGCACGGTATAACCCGGGCCCGGATCATCGCCTGTGCCAAGGAGATGGGTATCGCCTTCGAGGAGCGGGCATTCACGGTGGAGGAGGCCATGAATGCGCGTGAAGCCTTCATGAGCTCGGCCAGCACCTATGCCACCCCGGTCGTTGAAATCGACGGCCGACCCGTGGGCAATGGCGCTCCGGGCAGCCTGTCGCTTGCCTTGCGTGAAGCCTACAAGGACGCGCAATAGGGTGTTTTGTCATTTTCTAGTAAAAAGAGACGGTTGCAGGCAGGTGCAAGGCCTGTATACCTTGTTAACGAATCGCTGAAATTGGCGACGCACTCGGAGCAATCATGTCTCACGATAAAAAACAAAACCTGCAGGACGTTTTTCTGAACGCAGTGCGCAAGACGAAAACGCCCCTGACAATCTTCCTGGTCAATGGTGTCAAACTTCAGGGCATCGTGACCTGGTTCGATAATTTCTGTGTCTTGCTGCGCCGGGACGGTCTGTCCCAGCTAGTCTACAAGCACGCGATCTCGACCATCATGCCGGCCCAACCGGTCCAGCTGTTCGATGCCGAGAAAGTCGATGCCGGCGAGACCACTGAAGTGGAAAGCGTCGCCGATTGATCGAGCGCGAGGCGCCGGTAACCCGCGCCCTAGTTATCCATCCAGCCATGCGCGACCAGGCCGAGAGGGCCGAGGCGCGTCTGCATGAAGCCGCCGGTCTTGCCGAGGCACTCGACCTTGACGTGGTCGAGGCCTTCATCTTGCCCATGCGCAAGATCGAACCCGGGCGTTATTTCGGCCGCGGCAAGTGCGAGAGCCTGGCAGAACAGTTCAAGGCCGTCGAGGCGACGGTCGCCGTCGTGGATGCCTCCCTGTCGCCCGTACAGCAGCGAAACCTTGAGAATGCCTGGAAGGTGAAGGTCATCGATCGCACCGGCCTGATCCTCGAGATTTTCGGCCAAAGGGCGCGCACCAAGGAAGGTGTGCTCCAGGTCGAACTGGCCCGCCTGGCCTATGAGCGCTCACGCCTGGTGCGGACCTGGACCCACCTGGAACGCCAGCGCGGCGGCGGCGGATTCCTGGCCGGCCCCGGTGAAACCCAGATCGAGACCGACCGGCGATTGCTGGCGGACAAGATGGCCAAGTTGCGCCGCCAGCTCGAGGATGTCCGCCGAACACGAAGTCTGCATCGCAAGAACCGGCAGGATGTCCCATTCCCGACGATTGCGCTCGTCGGTTATACAAATGCCGGAAAGTCTACTCTGTTCAACAGGTTGACTGGTGCCAGCGTGCTCGCCAAGGACATGCCCTTTGCGACGCTCGACCCGACTGTCCGCGCCATCCGCCTGCCCAATGGAACCAAGGTCCTCCTGTCCGACACGGTGGGCTTCATCACCGACCTGCCGACCGAACTCATCGCCGCTTTCCGCGCGACTCTCGAGGAGGTGAGGGAAGCTGACCTTCTCGTCCACGTCATCGACGCCGCCGATCCCGATCATGAGGGCCGGATCCGGGATGTCGAGGCCGTGCTGGACGCGATCGAGGCCGGCCCCGCGCATGAACAACGCACGCTGGAAGCCTGGAACAAGACGGATTGCCTGGTCGGGGATGCCCGCGAGGATGTCGCGCTGGCCATCACCATCGGCAATGCGAAGGCTGACAGCCGCTGGAAATTCCCGATCTCGGCGCTGACGGGTGAGGGGTGTGATGCCCTCCTGTCCGAAGCCGAAAAAGTGATGGCGGCGCATTCCGATGTCGTCCAGCTCGTCATCCCGCCCAGCGAAGGCCGGGCCCTGGCCTGGCTGCATCAGCACGGTGAAATCCTGTCCGAGAGCACGGATCCGGAAACAGGGGCTGTCACGGGGCGTTTCCGCCTGCCCAATTCGATCGCCGGCCAGTTCAGGGCTAAATTCCCCAGTCTGGCTGACGCCATTCCGGCCCCTCCCGAACCGGAATAGCTCAGGCGCCTTCTGGCAAGCCTTTGTTTTTGCGCTTTGATTTGTCGATCTCTTTGGCCTCTGTCCAGAGATCTTCCATCTCGTCCAGGCTGGCATCCTCGGGCGAACGGCCCTGTGCCTGCAATCGTGTTTCGATATGCCGGAAACGGCGTTCGAACTTGGCGTTCGCTGTTCGAGCAGACGCCTCAACGTCTACATCAAGCTTGCGGCCCAAATTCGTGCAAACAAACAATAAATCGCCAATTTCTTCATGTATCGCTTCGGGGTTGTTCTGGGCCATGGCGTCACGGACCTCGCTCAATTCCTCGTCGACCTTGGCCAGCACGCGGTCGGCGGTCGGCCAGTCAAACCCGACCCGCGCGGCCCGTTTCTGAAGCTTCTGGGCCCGTTTCAGCGCCGGAAGAGCCACCGGGAGGTCGGCCAGAACTCCGTCACCACGCGATGAAGCGGCTCGTTCGCGCGCTTTCTGCTCTTCCCAGGCCTCGGTCTGTTCAGCGCTGTTGCGGTGTTTGGCATCGCCGAAGACGTGCGGATGACGCCGGATCATCTTGTCATTGATGGCATCCACAACGTCATTGAAATCGAACAGACCGGCTTCCTCGGCCATACGGGCATGAAACACGACCTGGAAGAGGAGATCGCCCAGCTCATCCTTCAGTTCCGCATAGCTTTCCCGCTCGATCGCATCGGCAACTTCGTAAGCTTCTTCAATCGTGTAGGGCGCGATCGTCGAGAAATCCTGCTCCAGATCCCACGGGCACCCGCCATCCGGATTGCGTAGCTTGGCCATGATGGCGAGCAATTCGGTGATGGGCTGGCGTTCGTCGGACATGGGGCGCTCCTGAGATGGCGCCATCTAGCGTGGATTCTCGCATTTCGGCGAGGGGCTCTCTGAGCGGGAATTGGCTGAACCACGCCACAATAACGCGCATAATAAATATTATGAGAAACGTTATGTGACGTAATCAGGCCTGAAAGTCAGGGAAACTTACCCCTGGATCGAAATCTCGCCGCCTGTGTCGAGAATGCGTAATCCGTCAAAAGCCGGTCGAACATTGTCCGGCAGGACGTTCTCGAGCTCGGCGTAATCGAGCGTGTTGTGCAGATTGGTCAGGACGCCCTGCTTCGCGTTTACGCGCTCAAGAGCCGCCAAGGCGTCAGGAACGCAGAAATGCGTCGCGTGTGGCTCGTGACGCAAGGCGTCGACGACCCAGCAGCCGACATCCTGCAGAACCGCTGCGCTTTCGTCCGGTAATCCGCTGATATCCGCGGAATACGCCAGAGAGCCCACGCGAAAGCCGAGCGAGATGATCGGGCCGTGTTCCTGGGCGAAGGATGTCATTGTGACCCGGCCACCCGGACCATTGATCTCGATGCGTTCACCGCTGTCCGGCAGGTCATGCTTGTCCAGGATGGCGGGATAAAACGAGCCCCTGGGAGCCTCGAAGGCATAACCGAAGCGTGAGCCGATGGTTTTCCAGGTTGGCGCGTCGATCCAGACCGGAATGCGCTGCCTCTGGGCGATCGCAAAAGCGCGCAGATCATCCAGGCCATGCGTCTGGTCGGCGTGATCATGCGTCAGAACGGCCGCATCGAGGCGTTTGACCTCGGCTGAGAGCATCTGCTCGCGAAAATCCGGTGATGTGTCGATGACGATACGTGTGACCGCCTCGCCGGCTTCCAGATCCGCCCGGTTGGCAGCGTGCTCGATGAGCGCAGAACAGCGCCGGCGACGGTTTTTCGGATTGGCCGGATCACACAAGCCCCAATCACCATTCGAACGCGGCACACCGCCGGACGAGCCGGTGCCGAGCAATGTCAGGCGTGTGACCGGTCCACTCATGCGCGCGGCACCTTGTCGAACAGATCATGGAAGGCGTCGGTCGTGCGACGGGCGCATTCTTCCTGGCTCCAACCCTTTACGGCGGCGAGCCCGGTTGCGACATCCGGCAGGAAGGATGGTTCGCAACGCTTTCCGCGGTGCGGCACAGGCGCGAGATACGGACAATCCGTCTCGATCATCACCTTGTCGTCCGGTACCTGCTCCTTGAAGACAGCCCGCACATCATCGGCCTTCTTGAAGGTTATGATGCCCGAAGCCGCGAACCAGGCACCGAGTTTCGCGGCACGCGCAGCCAGGCCGGCGCCGCTGGTGTAGCAGTGCATGAGCGGGCGGAACGCCCCCTTCCCCATCTCGTCTTCCAGCAGATCCGCCATGGCCTCATCGGCGTCGCGCGTGTGCAGGATGAGCGGCAGGTCCGTGCGGCGTGCGGCTTCGACGTGAGCTTTCAGACTGGCGAACTGGTCGGCTTCCGGGCTGTAGCCGTAATGGAAGTCCAGACCCGTTTCGCCGATGCCGACGACCCGCGGATGCTGGGCGAGTTCCACGAGTTCATCGGCTGTGATGTCCGGACGGTCCTTGGCGTGATGCGGATGCGCGCCGATCGTGCACCAGATGTCGTCATACCGCTCCGCAATCGCGGAAACAGCTGGAAAATCGGATAGTTGACAGCAGATCGTGACCATGCGGGACACGCCTGCAGCTCTCGCGCGCTCGATGACCGCGTCGAGATCGTCGGCGAATTGCTCGCCATGCAGGTTCACGTGACTGTCTATATACATGGAATATCAGGCTAATTCTTTGCGAGACGCGTCTCGAGCGAGGGCCAGGCCCGACAGGGCCGTCTGTTTTGCATCGAGATAGAGCCCATCGGCTTCGCGGACAAGCCTGTTGAGATCGGACCAGGCCGTCAGCCAGGCCGTGGCATCACCACCGGCTTCGGCGACCTGGCGGGCCCGCTTGTGCAGACTGTCGGCCAGAGCCTCGTAGAAGAGCGGGCGCAACCCCTCACCCGCCTTCGTCGAGATCCGGTCCGCCAGCTTGCGCATGTCGACATCGGTCGCCTTCACACCCAGTGCAACGAATTCGCGGACCTCGCGGGCCAATTCAACACCGCCCGCGATGGCGATGGCCAGGGCGCGGCCGGGCGCGCCGTGCGCCATCTCGCTGGCCGTCTTCGCCTTGGCGGGATCCGTACTGCCGGCCTGCGAGACCACCCAGTCGGCCGTGGTGTCGACAGTCGGCGCCCGCAATTCCAGCCGGCGGCAGCGCGAACGGATCGTTGCGGGCAGACGTCCCGGTGAATGGGCGACCAGGAACAGAACACCGTGCGCCGGTGGTTCCTCGAGGGTTTTGAGCAGGGCATTGGCCGCGTTGACATTCATGTCGTCGGCACAATCGACGATACAGACGCGCCAGCCGCCCGCGCCCGAACTTTTCTCGAAGAAAGCCGGTGCCTTGCGTGCTTCCTCCACCGTGATTTCTGCACGCCAGCGCTTGCGCTTGTCGTCCCACGGACGACGCAGGAGCAGGAGGTCCGGACAGGCCTGGGCCTCGATCTGGCGGCAGATCGGATCCTGGGGATCAGAACCCAGCGGACCATGGGCTGGATCAGGAGCAGCGCCGAGAATGCGGCGCGCGGCCCGCCAGACGAGGCTGGCCTTGCCCACGCCCCGGGGGCCGGTCACCAGCCAGGCATGATGCATGCGCCCGCTCTCCCAGGCTGATTCCAGGGCGGTTTCGGCACTTTCATGACCGATCAGATCATAACGTTCGCGGGGGTGCAGGCAGCCGGCCTGCTGATCGGACTCGATCTCCGGATCGGCGCTCACGCGGGTACACCGAGCCGGTCGCGCACAGCGTCTACGGCCGCATCATGAACGGCCTGCGGGGTCTGTGACGCGTCCAGCACAAGGCAGCGCCCGGCATCAGATACGGCGATATCCAGGAAAGCCTGGCGCAGCGCATCATGGAAACTGCTGTCAAAGCGCTCGAAACGCGTGGCAGCTTCACCGCGGCTGTGCGTGCGGGCAATACCGTCGCGCGGGTCCAGATCTAGTACCAGGGTCAGATCCGGCTGGAAATCGCCGAGGACGGCCTGGTGCAGGCCGTGCAGTTTCTCGACCGGAACACCGCCGCCCGCGCCCTGATAGGCGGTCGTGGAATCGGCGAAGCGGTCACACAATACCCATTTTCCGGCCGTGAGCGCCGGTTCGATCAGTTTCTCGACGTGATCGACACGTGCTGCATACATCAGCAGGGCTTCCGTCATGGGTGACCAACGATCCGTTTCGCCGGTCAGCAGCATTTCACGCAGGGCCTCGGCGCCCGGCGTGCCACCGGGTTCGCGCGTGATGACGACTTCCAGACCCTCGGCCCGGAGATAATCAGCGAGGCTGCGGATCAGGGTGGACTTGCCGGCCCCCTCGCCGCCCTCGAGCGTGATAAAACGTCCGCGCACCTTAGCTGCCACCCCGGATCATATGGGCCAGTGCGGCACCGATACGGCCCATGAGGCCTTTCTGAGGGACATCCTCGTCGGCATAAACCGGATATTCTCGCGTCTCATAGCCCGGCGCCTCGATGACGATACGGCCAATCTCGTCTCCGGCCGCAATCGGTGCCGGAACCGGGCCGTCATAGACGACACTGACCGTCATGTCGCGGCGGGCGCGGCGATGCATGCCGATGCGAACAGCGTCGTCGACACGCAGCGCGACCGTTTCGGTCTCGCCCATGAAGACCGGTGCGGAATGCTCGATCCGGGCACCGCTTTCGAACAGGTCGTAGACGGCAAAGTCCGACAGGGCCGCGCGCATCATGCGCTCGGCCTCCGAAGCGCGATCGGAATTGGAATCCATGCCGTTGAAGACGATGATCCGCCGCACGCCATCGCGCTCGGCTGAACCGACAAGGCCGTAGCCGGATTCCTCGGTGTGGCCGGTTTTCAGACCATCCGCGCCCGTAAAGACGCCCAGCAGCGGGTTCCGATTGAACTGGCGGATGCCGTTATAGGTGTATTCGCGCTCGGCCCAGAGCGGGTAATAGTCCGGGAATTCCGAGATCAGGCGGCTGGCGATACGCGCCAGGTCGGCCGCGCTGATGCGGTGATCCGGGTGAGGCCAGCCGGTGGAATTGGCAAATGTCGCGCTCTCGAAACCGAGTTCGCGGGCCCGGTCTGTCATCATGTCCGCAAAGGCGCTCTCGGTGCCGCCCAGGGCTTCTGCAATGACGATACAGGCATCATTGCCGGACTGGACGATGATGCCGCGCAGAAGATCCTCGACCCGCACCCGGCTGTTGACCTCGAGAAACATTGTGGAGGAGCCGGAGGCCGCACCACCGGTACGCCAGGCATATTCAGAGACCGGCAATTCGGTATCGAGCGTCAGATTGCCCGCCTCGATCGCTTCCAGCGCCATCAGCACGGTCATCAGCTTGCTCATGGAGGCCGGCGGGAAAGGCGTTTCTCCATTGCGCTCCCAGAGGATCTCGCCGGTTTCATGATCGAGAATGACAGCAAAATTGCTGCGCGATTCAAAGGCCGGCTGGGCATGCGCCGAGAGGTTGAAAACAAGGGCAGTCAGGACAGCGAGAAAAAGGCGCACAACGCGGCTCCGTTCTGGAATCAATCACAAGCTTCCGAAGGAGCGCATAGAAGCGCGGCAATTGCGTGGCGTCCAGTCCGCGGCGGTGTCTCGGGCGTTGATTTTCTCAGCGATGATACACTAGCCCAGCGGGGTGATCCGCGATTCAGCGATACCGGCATCCTGGAGGCGGAGCTGGAACTCGGCCGCGGAGAGATGGGAATCGAATTCGCCCACGAAGACCCGCCAGATCGGCCGTCCGCCGACATCACCCTGAACGATGCGGACATCGCCCATGCTGGAAATGCGCTGGGCGAACCGGTCCGCATTCACCGGGCTGGAGAAGGCACCGATCTGGATCGTCACCCGGTCAATCGGCGCAAGTGCCGGGGATTGCGGCAGCATTTCCCGGACGGGCTCCGGAGCGGGTGCCACCTCGGGCAGCGGTGTCATCTCCACGCCGGAAGCCGGCTCACTGCCGGGCGGCAAGGCTGACAGGGGCGCCAGATCATCCGTGACGGCAACCTGCAGATCGGTTGGCGGGGGCGTTTCGGCTGCGGTCATCGGCGCCGACATCGCGATCGGTTGCGGCGGCGGCACGACAGGAGCCGGAACAGGCGCCGGAGCAGCCGCAGGCAGAACAGCAGGCAGCGGCTCGGGACGAGCAGGACGTGAGCTGCCCTGCCCGGCCATCATGTAGCCGGATTGGGGGGCAGATGCCCGGGCGTGGGCCGGTCCGAGATAGCGCACGCGGACCCGGGCGAGCCCGCGGCCAATGAAATCAAGCTGGGTTGCCGCGCCGCGGCTCAGATCGATCATGCGGTCATCGACGAAGGGCCCCCGATCATTGATGCGCACGATGACTTGGCGGCCATTCTCCAGATTAGTGACCTCGGCAATCGACGGTATGGGCAGGGTCGGATGAGCCGCGGTCATCAGATTCTGGTCGAAGACCTCGCCATTGGCGGTCGGCCGACCGTGAAAATTCGGACCGTACCAGGAGGCAAGCCCCGTCTCGTCGTAATTGTCGTCGCGGCGCGGGACATAGGTCCGGCCGGCGATCGTGTAGGGCCGCCCCACCTTCTGATGGTCCGAAGACCGCGCGATCAGCGATCGAGTGTCACTGGAATTGATCTGGCGCGCTTGCGGCGTGGATCCCGATCCGGAGTTGAAATCGCGATAGGATCGCGGTGCCGAGGCACAGCCGGCAAGGCATACAAGCGCTAGAAAAAGGCAGGCAAAACGCTGTCGAGACACGATACGCATCCATGGCAATCGATCGATTGAGACCATACTAGCGCGAATTCGTGAAAGGAGGGTAAGCCCTCTGCCCTGCCCGCGGACCGTGTCGGTTAACCCTGTAGTCGAATTATTTTCGACCCGAAATATCGGTCAAACTGTCGGAAAAACACGGCGAACAACCCCCACCGCGCCATATTTGCAACGGGTTTTGACCGGTCTGCCGGTGCGACAGTTATGCGACTGGCCAGACTCAGACCCGTTCGATATGAATTATATTCGGCTGCGCTAATCTACTGGGGGGATGATGCGACACGGTCTGGATCGAATAGATCTGAAGATACTGGCATCGCTCCAGTCCCATGCGCGCATGAGCAATCTGGAACTGTCCCAGCGCGTATCCGTAGCCCCGAGTACATGCTTGGCCCGCGTCCAGCGACTTCGCGATCTCGGCTATATCGAGAACGATATCTGCGTCGTCGCGGCGTCCAAGTTGGGCCCGGTGCTCTACACGACGCTGGAGATCACGCTCGAGAGCCATAATCTCAGGGATCACCAGCGTTTCGAACGGGCCATTGCCGACATCTCCGAAGTCATCTTCGCGGTGAAGGTCAGCGGCCGGTTCGACTATCTGCTCGTGATGACGACGCCCGACATGCAACACCTGTCGCGGCTGTCGGATGAAATGCTGGATGGCGCACTGGGTATTGCGAAACTCGTGACCGTGCCGGTCCTGGATGTGGCGAAGTCCTTCACGGGTTTCCCGCTGGATATCCTGCACCGGCACCAACCGGCCTGAAACATGGGACCGAAAGGAGAAATTTTGGCTCGAGAGCACGGCAGATTTGATGCGCAAAACGCCTGTATTGGCGGATATTTTGCCGCAATTGCCGCAATTACTTGCAGGCGTGCACAAAATTCGAGCAAGGGACAGTTTTATGAATTTAATTCGGTTTGGTCCGGCTTTTTCCGTGAATTAGTCGACCGGGCTTTGGCATTCTATCACTTCGGCGAAACTCGCCGACTCGCTACTTACGAGGGGAGAAAATCGTGAAAAAGAGAAGCTTACAAACTTCTGTTAGCGCTGCTGTGCTCGTTCTGGGCACAATGGTCGCGACAGGGGTCGCACAAGCTCAGGACACTGGAGCGGCAGCCGGCGACACAATCGTCGTCACGGGTTCCCGCATTGCGCGCGACCCGAACCTGGTCTCGCCGATCCCGGTCCAGTCGCTTGGCGAAGACCAGATTGAGAACTCCGGTGAGGTCAACCTCGCTGACGTCGTCAATGATGTGCCGGCACTTGTTGCATCGAGCACGGTTGATTCAAACGGTTCCGGTTCCACCGGCGCCAACTCGCTCAACCTGCGCGGCATGGGCGGCAATCGTACGCTGACCTTGATCAACGGGCGTCGTCACGTCGCCGGTTTCGAAGGGTCCCAGGCGGTTGATATCGGCTCCGTGCCAACGCAATTGCTGGAGCGTGTCGAAGTGCTGACAGGGGGCGCATCGGCCATCTATGGTTCCGACGCCGTGACGGGCGTGGTCAACTTCATCCTGCGCGATGATTTTGAAGGCGTGAACGTCAATATCCGGACGGGTATCTCCAGCGAGAGCGATGCCGGCTACGTGGCCTTCCAGGGCCTGATCGGTCGCAATTTCGACAGCGGACGCGGCAATGTCGTCCTCTCTGTCGACTACACCAATGACAGCGATCTTCGCTTCGGTGACCGCGACTGGGCCGTCAACAACCTGCGCTCCCGCGGCCAGGCCAACCCGGCCCTGCGTTTCCAGAACGGTGACCTGGATGCAACCAGCACGCCGAACTTCTGGGCCTATTACGACTTCGCGACGACCGGACGCTTCCGCTACGGTTTCCGTATCCCGACCTCTGCTGACTTCATCGCGGCCTACACGGCTCAATTCGGTGTGGCCCCGACGCTGACGGCGGCGGAACAGGCCCTCATCGACCGTGCCGGTTCTGCACCTTCGCGCGCAATCCTGCCGCAGCCGACCTTCTCGATCTCGTCCAATCTCGGCGTGATCGCTCCGGCTGACTTCGGCATGGGCGGCGGTATCGGCGGTGCCCCGGGTGCCGACGTGAACTCCAACGGTATCGATGACTGTCTGGAATCATTCGTTGGCTGGAATTCGGGCTTCTTCGGCACCGGTGCCTTCGGCCTCGCCGGCGGTTGCTGGGTTGTTGATGCCGGCGGCAATGTCCGTCCCTACCAGGACGGTCTCGTGGCCTCCAACTTCAACGGCTTCGGCGGTGACGGTATCCGCGACGATTTCGACGAGGATTTCCTGATCCCGGAGACCGACAAGTATACGTTCAACTTCAACACGACGTATGATTTCGAGGGCGGTGTTCGCGGCTTCCTGGAAGTCAAATACTCGAACTCCCGTTCGCTGTATGGCGGTCCGCTGAACACGTTCTACGACCTGCTGTTCGGTGCGCCGGACAACCCCTACCTGCCGGCACAGCTGGCCGGTGTGACGGCACGCGCCGGTGGTCTCTACATCACGCGTGACCCGACGGACCTCGGTCCGAACATCGACCAGTCGATCCGTGAAACCATGCGTTTCGTGGGTGGTTTCCAAGGCGAGTTCAGCAATGGATGGGCCTGGGAAATCGCAGCCAATCACGGTGAATTCGTCCGCCGGAACACGAACAATAACTACGTGATCCTGGACCGCTTCTTCGCCGCGATCGATGCCGTCACCGATCCGGTCACCGGCAATCCGGCCTGTCGTTCAAGCGTCAACACGGCTGCCGTGCCGCCGACGACGATCTTCGGCATTCCGGGCTTCGATGCCGGCATCTACACCTTCACCCCGGGTGATGGTCAGTGTCGTCCCGCCAATATCTGGGGCGGACCGGGTGCCATCAGCCAGGAAGCTGTCGACTTCATCACCACGAGCGTTGTTGACGAACTGCGTCTGAAGCAGACCGTCTTCTCCGCCCAGCTGGTCGGTGACACGTCCGACTTCTTCAACCTGCCGGCCGGTGCCATCGACTTCGCCGCCGGCGTGGAACACCGCAAAGAGGAAAGCCAGAACACGCGCAACGCGTTTGATCTGGGTCTCCTTCCGATCGGTTCTCCGGCGGGTGCAGGCACCAATATCGACACGGTTTCGAGCAATGAGTCGCTGGGCTTCAACGCCACGGCCGGCTTCGCCAACTCGACCGGCGAATACGATGTCACCGACATCTACGCCGAGGTCTCCGTGCCGCTGCTTGAAGGTGCACCGCTGGCTGAAGAGCTGACGCTCGACATGGCTTACCGCTATGCCGACTACTCCACGATCGGCGGCGCCGGCACGTGGAATGTCGGTGGTGTGTGGACCCCGCACTCGGATATTTCCTTCCGTGCGTCGGTCTCGCAGGCCATTCGTGCTCCGAATATCGGCGAACTCTTCGCCCCGCGGAGTGCTGCCTTCTTCCGTCCGATCGATCCGTGTGATGTCAACGAGATCCCGAACGCTCCGGATCCCGGCATTCGTGCCGCGAACTGTGCGGCTGACGGCATCCCGGCAGGCTTCACCGATCCGCTCTCCGCGCGTTTCGCCGGCGAGTCGGGCGGTAACCCGAACCTGAACGAAGAAACGGCCGATACGACCTCCTATGGTTTCGTGTATCAGCCGAGCTTCTTTGAAGGGTTCTCGCTGACGGTCGACTATTGGGATGTGCGCATCGAAGATGCTATCGCCAGCGTCTCGGCCCAGGACATCGTCGACAATTGTTACGACTCCACCACTTTCCCGAACGCCTTCTGTGGGCAGTTCACCCGGAACCGTGATGCGACGTCGGCACAATTCCTCGGCTTCAACTTCCTGAGCCAGGGTCCGATCAACTTCGCTGCCGTCGAGGCACAGGGCATCGACTTTGCCGCTGCCTACAGCTTCGACTGGGCCGGAAACGACTTCGGCATCCGCCTGGTCGGTTCCAAGCAGGAGAAGCTCGACTTCTTCACGAACCCGGGCGACCCGACCGAGTCGGATCCGGAACTGGAGGAAATTCAGCGTCCGGAACTGTCCGGTACGGTGGACTTCACCTGGGGCCGAGGCGATCTGAACCTCGGCTGGCAGGTCCAGTACATGAGCCGTCAGCTGCTCGCTGGCGCCGAGATCGAGACCTATGAATCGATCTTCGGTGATGCGGCCTGGGCGGACGAGTCCTACTCGCACCGCTTCTATGGCAGCTACGAGTTCAGCGACACGCTGCGCTTCTACGGCGGCATCAACAATGTCACGGACGAAGAGCCGTTCTCGACCAATGAAGGCTGGCCGGTTGGCCCGCGTGGTCGGATGTTCTTCATCGGTGTCGACGCCACCTTCGGCTAACGCCGGATAGCTCACGATTGCGGGCCGGAATCACGCGATTCCGGCCCGTCTTTTTTGCCCGCTCATCAATGCCCGGCGCCATCTGCAGGCAAGCGCTTGCCAGCAGGCCGATGATCGCTTTATGTGGCTTGTGTGGAGAGGTGGCAGAGTGGTCGATTGCGGCGGTCTTGAAAACCGTTGAACCGCGAGGTTCCGGGGGTTCGAATCCCTCCCTCTCCGCCATATTCAACTTATCTCACCTGCTCCTCGCATGCCGAAGGAGATCTAGGCTGCCCCGCGGAGTTCCATCGAGGTATTGCCCGCGTTGGCATCCGATGACACATCCGAGTTTGCGACCACGCGATTGCGGCCGCCTGCCTTGGCGGCGTAGAGAGCCTCGTCCGCGGCGCGCAGCAGGTGCGAGACCTCGAGGGCGTCGCTGGCGCTTGTTGTGGCCAGTCCGATCGAGGCAGTGACGGGGATCTGCCCCTCGCCTGTCTGGATCTTGAGGGCGCTGATCCGCTCGCGCAGATGTTCGAGCGCGGGCACGAAACGATCACTGTTCTGGCAATCGAACATGATCGCGAACTCCTCACCGCCGACCCGGGCGACAAAGCCGCAATTGGCCAGGTCACCATGTGCCAGACAGGCGACTTCCTTGATGACGAGATCGCCAGCATCATGTCCGAAACGGTCATTGATCTGTTTGAAATGATCGAGATCCAGCAGGGCCACGCCGATAACCAGACCCTTTGCCTTGGCCGTTTCGAGATATTCGTGGGTG
Organism: uncultured Maricaulis sp.; assembly: GCA_965228215.1. Lineage (GTDB taxonomy): Bacteria > Pseudomonadota > Alphaproteobacteria > Caulobacterales > Maricaulaceae > Maricaulis. Next base: position 2,789,112 of record OZ245800.1, read on the forward strand.
AATTGCTCGAACGCGCGTCGATTGGGAATTCCGGTCAGGCTGTCCGTCATAGCCAGCGCATGCAGCTTGGCCTGCGAGAAATTGGCGCTCAGCATGAGATAACCGAACACGGCGGTCGTTTCGCAGGCAATCAGCGTGAGAATGCCGGCGCTGACGATCGGGCTGCTGTCGTACAGGCTGACCATTTCCGACTGGGACGTGAGCTGCTGACCGACGAGAAATGGGATCAGCAGGACCGTACAAGCCGACGAGGTGGCCAGGACCACGGCTCCCAGCGCGCCGTCGCGCTTGGCGATCCACCACAAAAGATACATCGTGATCGCGGAGAATATCGCCAGCATGATCGAATAGAGGATCACGCGCGAAGAGACCGACGGGTCCACAATCGAGAACCAGGCCTGGCCTAGAACGGTGGACACGGCGAGAAGGATATAGACAGGTGCCGGCAGTGGCCGCTGAGCGAATTGCGCTGTTCCGTAGAGAACCACGATCATGCCGCCAAGCGAAAGTGAGTTGAAGGCAATCACCTCGAGCGCACCGTGAACCTCCCGGGCATTTTCCCAGGAGGACAGCGCCACGCCGAGCGTGTGCATCGCCAATCCGATTGCCCACCATTTGACGCCGCGGCTGTCCCTGTGAACGCGCCAGTTCACGAAATGAAGGGCGCAGCCGATGACGAGCACCAGTATCAGCGAGACGGTCAATGTCTTCGCATCAAGCATGCCGTGAGTATGCCAATGAAGGCTGAGCTTTTGGTAAATCGGAACTTCGTCTTTAGTTCAACGACTTAGCAATTCCTTGTTACGAAACCTTACGGAAAGCGCCTTCGTATCAGCGCTCGTAGGGTTCGTGGCCCGTCAGTTCCAGCGTGTACGCAGCATTGCCCAGCTCGTTCAGATTCCGCTCAGACGTCAGCACACCCGTCACCCATACCGGAGCGAACAGGCGCTCGACCACGATCGGCTCTTCCGTCACGACGTGAACGATCTGGTTGGGCGGCGGCGGCGGCGTGTGGATACAGGCCCCGAAATACGGCACGAGCAGGAATTCGCCGATCGCCCCACCCGGCTGGGCGTCGAGCGGGAGGATGAAGCCCGGCATGCGGATGGTGCGCCCGATCAACTCCTCGACGACGTTATAGGTGCCGATCTGCATCATCGGAGCACCGAAATGGTCCATCTCCGTCATCGCGTAGCTCAGACGATAGAGCTCCTCGATGCGCTCCATCTCCCCTTCCGGCAGCAGGTCGTCCCAGTTGATGGTCAGGGGCGAGACATTGTCGAAACGGGACTCGCTGGTCTCGCCGTCCTGTGCGGTCGCGACAGGTGCGAGCGCGAGGGCCGAGACGAGCGCAAGAACAAGCGCTGGAGCGATGGATTTGGCGGTGAGGATAAGACCACGCATTTCAAACCTCAGAGTTTGGGACTGAGTCCGTCGGACAATACATTTCGTTGTGCCTGCCAGGCGGGCAAGGTTCCGGCGAGTGCGCCGGCCAGCGTCACGGCGGCAAACACGCCGATTTCCAGAGTGCCGGCCGATCCCTGCAGATCCATGCCATAGCGCGTTTGCACGATAGACGCCACGACCGCCATGGCCAATTGCGTCAGGACGATACCGGCGATCGCACCGATTGCGGCAAGGCCGCTCGCCTCCATGACGAGGAGCGTAAATATATCCGCAGGCCGCGCGCCCGTAGCCCGCAGGACCGCCATTTCGCGGCGGCGTTCATTCAGACCGGATGTCAGGGCCGTCAGGATACTGATCAGACCCACCAGGAGCACAAGGATGGAGATCGCGCGGAAAGCACGCTCGCCGGCGCCCAGGATCTGCCAGAGCTGTGTCAGCGCCACCCCGGGCATGACGGCTGACAGGGCTTCTCCGGAATAGGAATTGATCTGCCGCTGCAGGCTCAGGACTCGAATGGGCGACGACGTGCCAATGAAGGCTGCCGTGATGCTTTCCGGCTGCAGCGCAGCCTCGGCTTCTGGATCACGCGGCGCACCGGACGCAATACCGGTCTCCCAGCCGACATGGATCGCCTCGATACTCTCGAGCGAGACATGGACGGACCGGTCTACCGGCGTTCCGGTCACGGCGAGAATGCCCACGATCGTGAAATCATGCCCGCCATGTTCGGCGAAACTTACATCGCCCACACCGTGGGAGAGCAGGATCTGGTCGCCGATGGAATATCCCAGCCTGCGCGCCACTTCCGAGCCCAACACGGCCTGGTGCGTAACTTCGAAGGCTTCACCGGCCTCGAAACGCAGCGGCAGGTCCCGGCCATATTTGTAGCGCTCGAAATACTCTGTCGTCGTGCCGACAACACGGTAGCCCCGGTGGGAATCGCCCAGCGAGATGGGAACAGCCCACTCGACACCGGGCGCTGTAGAGATCCGCTCATAGCTTTCCCAGCTGATATTCGCCGTCGGGTCGCCCAGCCGGAAGACCGAGTAGAGCAGCAGGTTGATGGCCCCTCCCCGTGCACCAACGATGATGTCGGTATCGGAGATCGTCGAATTGAAACTCGCCCTCACGCCGGACTGGATGCGCTCAACGCTCAGGAAGAGCGAAACCGCAAGTGTGACGGCAAGCACCGTCAGGATGGCCGAAGTGCCACGACTGAGCAGACTTTTCCAGGCAAGGGAGAACAGCGCCGCATTCATGCCGCTACCCCGCCTGCGTGATTGATCTCGGGCAATTCGACGAAACGATCGAAACGTTCGGAGAGCGAGCGTTCATGACTCACGAACATCAGGGCCGCATTGCTGCGCTGGGCCTCCGCCGAAAGGAGTTCAAGGAAGCTTTCACGGCTGTCCTCGTCGAGGGCGGAGGTAGGTTCATCGGCGATGATCAGGCCGGGCCCACCGATCAGCGCACGGGCGGCGGCGACACGTTGCTGCTGGCCGACGCTGAGATTGGATGCCTGTTTGCGGTGGATATCCTCACCCAGTCCCAGCGCGGACAGAAGGCGCACAGCCTCTTCGGCCGGCGGCGTGCCGGCCTGCGCAAGCTGATCCGCGCGGCGCGAGGAAAAGCCCAGCGGCAACAGGACATTCTCAACTGCGCTTAGATAGGGCACGAGATTGAAGAGCTGAAAGATCATGCCGATCTCATCAGCACGCAAACGATCCCGCGCCCGGGATTTCGCAGGATCCATGAGCGTGCCCAAAACCTCGATCTCGCCTCGCTGAACCGGCGTCACCCCGGCGATCAGGCCCAGCAGCGTGCTCTTGCCGCTGCCGCTGGGTCCGGCGAGAAAGACGCGCTCGCCGCAAGCCAGTTCAAAATCCTCGATCGCAAGGATTTCAGGCGCACCGGGCCAGGCATGGTGCAGATTACGGATCTTGATGGCAGGTGAGTTCATCAGGGAAGGCGTACGGACGTCTGGGACTGCGTGAATTCCATACCGAGCTGACGGGTCGGCGACAGGAAGACACCATCGATCTCGCTCAGGCTTTCGAAACGATCGAGCAGGTTCGTGCTCACCGCGTTGATACGATCAGGCCGTGCGCAGCGTCCAGAATAGGTGACATGCACATCTCCGTGATCCGCCTCCTCGTCATGGTGGTCATGATCACTGCCAGCTCCCCCGCCCCATGAAATCTGGAAGGACTCGAGCTCGCACTGGCCACCGGTAAGATCGACGACATCACTGAAGACGGCAAACCGCGCATTGGCGTCGGAGATGATCGCGTCTTCCGCCTCAGTCTCAGGGGCACGTTCAAATCCGTAGATGTCGTAGGCCGGAGAGCTGAACTCGACCTGCAGCACGCCGGATTCATCGATCGCGACGGCCAGTTCCGCATGCCCATGCACGTGCGCGTCGTGCTGGACGGCGGTCGACATGGCCGCAGAGGCAAGAAAAACGGGAAGCAGCATGACTAAACTCCTTGTTGCACAGACATGCATCATTGCACTCGGGCGTCAAACGTTACTATATAACATTATGAAAGGTCGCATCCACCGGCCGCACCACACGACGAGAGGTTCACGAATGCGCACGCACGACGCGATGGGGGTCAGCCTGTCTGGCCTATGTCTTCTCCACTGCCTGGGCCTGCCGCTGATTATCTCGCTGATACCTGCCGTGACATGGATGGAAAATGAACTCATCCATGTCGCACTTGCCGGGCTGGCGCTCCTGGTTGTGCTGAATGCGGTGCGTTCCTGGCCGGGCGGACGAACACGTCTCATCCTTTGTGCAATCGCCGCTTTCGGGCTGAGCCTGTTGTTCTATGGCGCCTTCGTCGAGATCGGTGAGACCGCCGAGCGTGTCGTCACAACGTTCGGCGCGCTGGCCCTGGCGGCGGCGCATATTATCGCCTGGCGCAAGACGCGCGACAATCACTCGGTCTGATGTCTCGATGAGCTAGTGGCAACCGACCGGCGATTGTGGTCAGCCGGCGACGGTCTCGACCTCAAAGCCGCGCCAGGACAGCGTGTCACCCCAGTCAGCGACGAGGGCCTCCCGGGTGGATTTCTCGATCGGTACCATGGTCATGTGCAGCAGCCAGCTATTGGCACGCTGCATCACTGGAACGAGGACTTCCTTCCAGTGCGGGCGCGGCGAACGCCCATTTGAATCCCAAACCGTTTCTGCGGCGGCGATCCGGCCTTCGAAAATCCCGTCGCCAAGAAGCCGGTGAATCTGGCATCCCGCTTCGGCGAGCGCGGCACGATCAAGCAATTGGCCCTCCGCCAATTCCATCGGAGCCTCGCTTGATTCTTCCCAGGTCCGGGACAGCGCCTTGATCCGCAGGCCATCGCCACTCTGCTCAAGCAGCATGACGAAATGCGGGGAATTCTTCACGACATTGGCGATGTGGGAATCGGCCGGCTGACCTTCCGGACGCGCCAGGAGATCGCCGATCTTTTCGGCGATCTGGCCTTCCACAACGGCCTGTCCGGTCTCCAGGCGGGAGAGATATCCCTGGCTGACATCAAGCAGTTCCGCGAGCGTCTGCTGCTTCATCTGCATACGGTGGCGGTATCGCCGGAGCTTGTATCCGAGATCGTCATTCATGGGCGGAGGATAGCGATATTTGTCATCAGCTTGAACGCTTTTCTTACGAAACCGGCCAGTTTTCCCCAATTGCAACAGCACGGTGCAAGTCCTCACCGGCGATAACAAGAGCGCACTCGCCGATCACGAAGCCGTGGACCCCGCAGACGAAAACATAAAGCGCTCTATATTCACGTCCAGTTCGAACTGGCCGACACCAACCGGTCGCATCGCCAAGGAATGCCCCATGCTGATCCGTTCTCCCCGACGCTGGCAAATGCCCGAAAGCGCCGTTACGCCCAAATCGCTGTACCTCAATCGTCGCACGATCATGGCCGGCGCCGGTGCGACGGCGGTCACGGCCCTCGCCGGCTGCGCGCCTTCCCCGTCCGAGGCCCAGTCACAGAGCGGGACCGGATCGGCAGAACGCCCGGTGAATGGCGCGCTCGACTTCGTCGCGACCGATTATCGTGTCGACAGCCCGTCGACGCCCTACGACGCGGTCACCGGCTACAATAATTTCTACGAATTCGGTCTCGGCAAGGATGACCCGGCCCGCTATGCGAGCGCGATGACGACCGATCCGTGGTCGATCGAGGTCTCGGGCCATGCCGGCAATACCGGCACGTTTGCGCTTGAGGATGTGATCGATTTCTCCCGGCTGGAGGAACGCATCTACCGACTGCGCTGCGTCGAGGCCTGGTCGATGGTCGTGCCCTGGGTCGGTGTGCCCCTGGCGGATGTCCTGCGTGCCCTCGAACCGACATCCGATGCCCGCTATGTGCAGTTCGAAACCTATCTGAACCGCTCGGAAATGCGCGGCGTCCGCTTCCCGGTGCTCGACTGGCCTTATGTCGAGGGCCTGCGCATGGATGAGGCCATGAACGAGCTCGCCTTCCTCGCAGTCGGTCTCTACGGCGAAGTCCTGCCCAACCAGAACGGCGCGCCCGTCCGCCTCGTCGTGCCGTGGAAATACGGCTACAAGTCGATCAAGTCGATCGCCAAGATCCGCTTCGTCAGCGAGCAGCCCGACACGTCCTGGAACCTCTCCGCGCCGAACGAGTACGGCTTCTATTCCAACGTGAATCCGGAACGCGATCACCCGCGCTGGAGCCAGCGCACCGAACGTGTCATCGGCGGGGGTATTTTCGAACGCCGGGACACGGAGATGTTCAACGGCTACGAGGCGGAAGTCGGCCACATGTATGCCGGCATGGATCTGATCGAAAACCACTGATGCCGGCGACGAAAGCGATCCTGCGCACATTCGGTCGGGACTGGCTGAAACCGCTTGCCTTCTGGCTGCTCGCCCTGCCCGGCCTTTGGCTTGCCTGGCAGTGGGCGCTTCTGCTCAACGGTCAGGCCAATTCGCTCGGTTTCAACCCGATCGAAACCACGCACCGCTTTCTCGGCGACACGGCCCTTCGTATCCTGCTGGTCTCATTGGCCGTCACGCCCTTCCGCGATCTGACGCGCTGGCTGCCGATCATGAAGATCCGCCGGCGCATCGGACTGGCCGCGTTCTGGTATTCGCTGCTGCACATCGCCGCTTATATGGGTCTCGATCTCTATATCGCGGCAGGCATGGATATCGGCGGGATGTTTGCGGGTCTGTGGGATGATGTGGTCGAGCGCATCTACATCACTTTGGGCATGGTCGCCTTTGTGGTCTTCATTCCGCTGGCGCTGACCTCGTTCGACACCGTCATTCGGCGCATGGGTGCCATCGCCTGGCGCCGCCTGCATCTGAGCGTCTACCCGCTCGGTGTGCTTGCGGTGCTTCACTACGGTTTCATGGTGAAAGGCAATCAGCTCGGCCCGTGGATCCATGGCGGTATCCTGGCCCTGCTCCTGCTCTATCGACTGGTCACGCTGATCCGCTCGCATCGCCCTGCAGCCGCCTGAGGAACCAGTCCGCACAGCGGTCCGGATGGGTCATGGGTGCCAGATGTCCCAGGTCATCGGCGATCTCCAGCGGCACGCCGCGACGGCGCAGTCGCCAGCCTGTATAGACCGTCGAGCCCGGTTTGCCGGCCTTGAGCATGGCAATGTCCGGTCCGGTGACGGAGAGCGCCGCCCAGGGATCATGGCCATGGGAGGCGAAATTTGCCGCCTCCAGCTCGGGTGAGCAGGCAAGGCGGAATGTCTCGCCATCCGGCACGAGGCCCGTGGTCAGATAATCGTCGAGCACGCCCGGCGCCCAATCGGCGAACAGGCGCTTGCCACCGTAATTGCTGGCGATCTCCTCCCGGCTCTCCCAGATGGCTCGACGGCGTTTCGCGACGCTCGACATGGGATTGAACTGATAGGCCCACGGCCCTCCGGGAATGCGCGGAATGGCATAGAATCCGGTTGGCATGAAAATCGGTTCGATGAAAGCCGCACGCTCGTATTCCAGACCGTGAAAGGCGGCAGCGAGAAGCGCACAACAGGCTCCCATCGAGTGTCCGGCCAGGAAGACAGGCCGATCATCCAGCGAGGCTGCCACGCGTGCCAGATCGGCGGCATAGATGTGCCAGTCACGCAATGTGTGCGGATCCACCGGCGCCTCGGACAGGCCCTGCCCCCGGGTGTCGGGTGCCGTGATCTCGAAATGCTGCGAGAGCCGGTCCAGCATCTGGCGATAGGTCTGGGCGTTGAACCCATTGGCGTGGCTGAAGACGAGATGCGGCGCGCCTTCATTCGGCCAGCGCAGCGCGCTCAGACGTCCGCCCTCAACCTCGATCCAGATGCGATTCATGCAGCCCACCCTCTTCTCGTCCTGAAACTGGCACTTCTTTTCCGGAAGTCAAAACAATGGGTTTTGCTCGACCCGGCGGGCGAGATCCCGTATCGATGAACGGCCGAATGTCGTGGGAGGGCAATCATGCAGACACGGGCCGCAGTCGCATACAAGGCGGGCGCACCGCTATCCATCGAAACCGTGGAACTGGACGGACCGCGCCCGGGAGAAGTCCTGGTCGAGATCATGGCGACCGGGGTGTGTCACACCGATGCGTTCACGCTGTCGGGTGATGACCCGGAAGGTGCCTTCCCGGCGATTCTCGGCCATGAAGGCGCCGGTGTGGTGCGCGAAGTCGGTGCCGGTGTGACCTCGGTGAAACCGGGTGATCACGTCATTCCGCTCTACACGCCGGAATGCCGGGAATGCGATTACTGCCTGCATCCGAAAACCAATCTCTGCCAGAAGATTCGCGGCACTCAGGGCCAGGGCGTGATGCCCGACGGCACGTCCCGCTTCTCCATCAATGGCGAGAAGATCCTGCACTATATGGGCTGTTCGACCTTCTCGAACTTCACCGTCCTGCCCGAGATCGCCCTGGCGAAAGTCCGTGAAGACGCGCCGTTCGACAAGATTTGCTACATCGGCTGCGGCGTCACGACCGGTGTCGGCGCCGTTGCATTCGACGCCAAGGTTGAGCCCGGATCGAATGTCGTCGTCTTCGGCCTGGGCGGTATCGGCCTCAATGTGATTCAAGGCGCCCGCATGGTCGGTGCCAACAAGATCGTCGGCATCGATATCAATGAGGACAAGGTCGAGATCGCGAAGAAGTTCGGCATGACCGACTTCATCAACCCGACCAAGGTGGACGATATCGTTGAAGCCATCGTCGACCTCACAGGCGGCGGTGCGGACTATTCCTTCGAATGCATCGGCAATGTCTCGACCATGCGCCAGGCGCTGGAATGCTGTCACAAGGGCTGGGGCGAGAGCATCATCATCGGCGTGGCCGGAGCCGGCCAGGAAATCGCCACCCGCCCCTTCCAGCTGGTCACCGGTCGGGTCTGGCGCGGGACGGCCTTCGGCGGCGCTAGGGGCCGGACGGATGTGCCGAAAATCGTCGACTGGTACATGGACGGCAAGATCAATATCGATGATCTGATCACCCACACCATGCCGCTCGACGAGATCAATTCCGCCTTCGATCTCATGCATGAAGGCAAGAGCATCCGCAGCGTGGTGGTGTACTAGCCCCGGACTGGCTTCGGTGTGCGCAGGAATAAGATCAGCCCGATGAGGGCAGCCGCGCATTCGTAATAAAGCAAGGGCATGATCGTGGCCGGCGGTGTTCCGGCGGCTGCGATGCTGGCAAAGCGCCCGATAGCGGAACCGGCCATGAAAATCGCGGTAAAGGCGATCACATCCCGGCGGCGCTTCATGTCGAGCAGACCAAGCAGAAAGATGGCTGCGGCCCCGACAAACACGCCGCCATAGGTCGAGCGGATCATGTTGTCCATGCCGGCGCTTCCGGTCTCCAGGCCGTAGCGGGCCAGCAGGATGTTCGGGTCGAAGAGATAAACCAGCCCGATCGAGCCGATCGCCAGCGCATTGAAGCCCAGATAAAGCCTGGTCAGCATGATTTCGTCCTCGTTTGCATGATTGTCCGTTTGCCTCAGGAGTGGTCCAGGAGGAAGGCCCGGGCCTCGGCCTCGTCAGGGAAGAAGCCAACCTGTACGCCCAGATTCCACGCGACGGTCTTGATCAGCATTTCCTCGACGGCATGCCGGTCGGGATCGATCACATAGGCCATGCGCCGGATCTGCGGTGCCGCGGACTTGAACGCCTCGATTGATTGGATCAGCGCGGCGGGCGAAAACTCCACCTCGGTTTCAGATACGAGATTCAGGTTGAACACCGCCTGTTCGGCATTGAGCCGGTCTATGAGTTCGGCGGTCGCTGCCTCAACGATTTCGCTGGTTGTCGCGCCCCAGTGTTTTTGCACGACGAGCTTGTTCGCCTTTTCGCTGTATGTTTCATAGCCGCCTTGCATATTCACCGCTCGCTGCCACCCACGCTTGGTAGCATAACGCGATTACTGGACCAGACCATGCCTCTTCACATCACCGACGAGTTCGACAGCGGCAATATCATCGTGCGCGAAGCCGCCGATCCCGGGGCGGTACGGCTGGAAATCCGCAAGGATAACGGGTCCGATTTCTATCAATGGTTCCATTTCCGGGTTTCCGGTGCCCGGGGCGAGGATCTGGTGATGCGGATCGAGAATGCCGGTGGCGCGGCGTATCTGGAGGGGTGGCCAGACTACCAGGCCCGGGCTTCGTTTGATCGCGAGAACTGGTTCTGCGTCGAGACGGATTATGATGACGGCGTACTGACACTGCGCCACACGCCCGACACCGACACCATCTGGTTCGCCTATTTCGCGCCTTATTCCATGGAACAGCACCAGGACCTGATCGCCTGGGCCCAGACCTGTTCGGGTGTCCGGCTGGACGTGTTGGGCGAGACGCTCGATGGCCAGACGATGGACTGTCTGACAGTCGGCGAAGGCGAGCGCACGATCTGGATCACCGCCCGACAGCACCCCGGCGAGACCATGGCTGAGTGGTGGATGGAGGGTTTCCTGGGTCGGCTGCTGGATGAGGATGATCCGGTCGCACGCAAACTGCGCCAGCAGGCTGTCTTCCACATCGTGCCCAACATGAATCCGGATGGCAGCCGGCGCGGCCATCTGCGCACCAATGCCAAGGGCGTCAATCTCAACCGGGAATGGGACAAGGCCTCGCTGGAAGAGAGTCCGGAAGTCTATTGCGTGCTGCAGCGCATGCGGGAGACCGGGATCGACCTTGCGCTCGACGTGCATGGCGACGAGGCCCTGCCCTATAATTTCATCGCTGGCGGTGAAGGCGCACCCAATTTCGATGACCGTGGCCAGGCATTGCTGGACGCCTACAAATCCTCGCTCGCAGCAATCTCGCCCGACTTCCAGACCGAGCACGGATACCCGGTCTACCCACCGGGTTCGGCCGACCTGTCCATCTGCACCAATTACCTCGCCAATGAATTCCGCTGCCTCGCCATGACGCTGGAAATGCCGTTCAAGGACAATGCGGACATGCCCGATCCGGTCTTCGCCTGGTCACCCGAGCGCTGCCGCAAGCTGGGCGCGGCCAATCTCGATGCTATGCGGGCCCTGGTGGACCAGCTCCGGTGACGACCATCTATGTTGATGCCGATGCGTGCCCGGTAAAGGACGAGATCCTGCGCGTGGGTGAACGCCATCAAAGCCAGATGAAATTCGTCTGCGATGGCGGTATCCGCCGGCCGAATTCGCGGTGGGCACAGCTTGTCATCGTCGACCAGGGCGCTGATGCCGCCGATGACTGGATCGCCGAGCATATCGCTCCCGGCGATGTCTGCGTGACGGCGGACATTCCTCTCGCAGATCGCTGTCTGAAAGCCGGAGGGTCGGCGATCGATCATCGCGGCAATGCCTTTGACGCCGACAATATCGGCGGCGCCTTGGCCACGCGGAACCTGATGGCGGATTTGCGCGAGACCGGGCTGGAAACACGCGGTGCCCGCCCCTTCTCGCCGAAAGACCGTTCGGCCTTCCTCAACGGTATGGAAGCGGTGATGCAGAAGGCGAAACGCCTCAAATAACAGCAAGACTGCTGGTCTTCAGGTGCCGGACTCGAAACCCCGATCATCCGCACTAGTTCTGGGGTTACAGGCACCGGGTCATGCCAGCCCGGACCGTTTCGACCGGGAGGACCGCGTGTATCTGACACGTCTCATCTATTTTAGCCGCTGCGATGCCAGCGAAGGCATTGATGTCGAATCCATCCTGCAGAGCGCCCGCGAGCACAATGCCCGCAACCAGATTACAGGTGCGCTCTGGTTCGACGGCAATTATTTCATCCAGGTCCTGGAAGGCGGCCGCAGGGCAATCAGCGATACCTATCATCGTATCGCCCGGGATCCGCGGCATTTCGATATCGAGCTCGTGTCGTGTGACCTGATCGATCGCCGCGTCTTCAATGAGTGGAAAATGGCCTATGTGTCGGACACTCAGTCCAATCGCGACCTGATCCGAAAGTATTCCGGTACCGATCAGCTCAAGCCGCGCGAAATGTCTGCCGCCTCCCTGCTCAATGTCATCCTGGAAGGCCAGCTCGTCGGCGGTTGATCGCTTGACGCGCGCGTCAGGACGGCGAGGATAGCCCCAAGAGGCGCCCGGTATGGGGCCCAGCTCTTGGGGAGATTATCTATGGACAAGCTTTTGGGCGGCGTCGCCCTCGGCGCGATTCTGGCCGGCGGCGGCGTGTATTTCATGATGGGCAATGGCGGCGAAACCACGCCGCCGGCCGATACAACACCCGCCATCGAACAATCGCAGGACGTCACGGTCGCGGACGCCGAAGCCTTCCTGGACGGTGCGGAAGCCGAGTTCCGGGAGTTCTATGAATTCGCCTCGCGCACGGCCTGGGTACAGAATAATTTCATCACCTATGACACCAATTGGCTGCTGCAGCGCATGGGGGCCCAGTCGACCGAGCTGGCGGTGCGTTACGCGACCGAAACGGCCCAGTTCGCGGATCTCGACCTGCCGGAGGATCTCCAGCGCAAGATGACCGCCCTGCGGGCCGGTATCACCCTGCCCTCGCCGAATGATGCCGAGGCGGCCGCCCGCCTGTCCGAACTGACGACGCGCATGGGCTCGTCCTATTCGGCCGGCCTGATGGAAATCGACGGCGAGATGGTCGACCACAACGAGCTCGAGAGCATCATGCGCACGAGCCGCGACCCGGAATTCCTGTCCTTCGTCTGGAATGGCTGGCGTGAGGCCTATGGCCCAGACACCATGGCCGAGGATTATTCGGAAATGGTGGATATCGCCAACCAGGGCGCCCGCGATCTCGGTTATGACAATCTCGCCCAGATGTGGCTGTCCAATTACGACATGCCGGCGGACGAGATGGAGGCCGAAGTCGAACGTCTCTGGAGCCAGGTTGCGCCCTTCTATGAGGAATTGCACTGCCACGTCCGCGCCAATCTCAATGATCTCTACGGATCCGAGGTCCAGCCGGAAACCGGTCCGATCCGCGCCGACCTGCTTGGAAACATGTGGGCCCAAGGCTGGGGTTCGCTCAGCGATGTCGCCGGTGTCGGTTCGGGCGAGGCCAGCTACAGCCTCGACGACCTGCTCGTCGATAATGACTACACCGCCCTGCAAATGGTTGAGACGGCAGAGACCTTCTTCACCTCGCTTGGCCTTGAACCGCTACCGGAAACCTTCTGGGAGCGTTCGCTGATCACCCAGCCGCGGGACCGGCAGGTCGCCTGCCACGCCTCGGCCTGGAATCTGGACAGTGTCGACGATCTGCGCATCAAGATGTGCACGCTGGTCAATGCGACCGATTTCGTGACCGTGCACCATGAGCTTGGCCATAATTTCTACCAGCGCGCCTATAACCACCAGGATCTCTTGTTCCAGACCGGTGCGAATGACGGTTTCCACGAAGCTATCGGCGATTTCATCGCGCTGTCGGTGACGCCGGAATACCTGGTGCAGATCGGTCTTCTGGCCGAAGGCGACATGCCGGGCGCAGACGCGGATCTCAGCCTGCTGATGGACACGGCGCTCGACAAGATCGCCTTCCTGCCCTTCGCCGTGATGATGGATCAGTGGCGCTGGCGCGTCCTTCGTGGCGAGATCCAGCCGGATGAATACAATTCCGCCTGGTGGGAGCTTCGCAACAGCTATCAGGGCATCACGCCGCCGGTTGAGCGGCCGGCCGATGCCTTCGATCCGGGTTCGAAGTATCACATCGCCAACAATGTGCCTTATCTGCGCTATTTCCTGAGCCACATCCTCCAGTTCCAGTTCCACGAAGCTGCGTGCGAGATGGTCGGCTGGGAAGGCCCGCTGCATCGCTGCTCGATCTACGGGAATGAGGAAGTCGGCGCGCGTTTCAATGCGATGATGGAACTGGGTGCATCCCAGCCCTGGCCGGATGCCCTGGAAGCCTTCACGGGCACGCGCGAAATGGATGGATCCGCCATCATCGCCTATTTCCAGCCCCTCATGGAGCATCTGCAGCAAGAGAATGCAGACCGCCAGTGCGGTTGGTAAGTCTCTGAAAGTATAATGAATACCAAGGGGCGGAGCTGAGGCTTTCGCCCCTTTTTCTCGGCCGCTACCCGGCCTGTCCGATTTTTAATTGGACTCATGAGTACGAAATGAGACATGCTTGTCTCATGCAATCAACCCTACGCCCCTCCTCCCAGGACGCGATCATGGAGGCCGGCTTCCGCCTCCTCTCCGCAGATCCTGCCGTATCGCTTGGTGACATCGCGCAATATGCCGGTGTCGGCCGGGCGACCCTGCACCGCTATTTCTCCTCGCGGGATGATCTCATCCACGCACTTGCCCTGCGGGCACTCGAGGAGATGGACGAAGCCGCCGAAACGGCCGCGGAAAACGCCCAGACCTATGGCGAAGGCCTGCGCCTGATCCTGGATGCCCTGATCCCGCTTGGCGATCGGCATGGTTTTCTCGCCCATTTCAGCCTCGAGGACGCACCGGATATCGCGCGCGAATACCAGCGCCAGTCCGACGAGACCCGCGACATGATCGACGCGGCGAAGCGCGAGGGGGTTTTTGACCCCCAGCTTCCGACCTCGTGGATCGAACGCATGATCGACGCAGCCATAATCACCGCCTGGGACAGCATCCGGGCAGAAGAACTGACCCCCAGACAGGCCAGCGATTTGGCCTGGACCTCACTGGTCACCGGACTTGGAGCCCGTAATGAACGCTGAACTGATCGAGAGTTTCGGAAACCAGATCGACGAGGGGTTTTTCCTCCTCGGCGTGGCGATCCTCGCTCTGGAATTGCTGACCGGCATCTTCCGCCGCACGCTGACCGGGCGCGGCCTGCTCGATATGATTGCCTGCGTCTCGACGCAGATCCCCTTCCTGCTCTTCGAGATCACCGCGATGCTGTTCGTCTATGCGGGTTTCATCGTGATCCACGAGAGTTTCGTGACATGGGAGATCCCGGTCACGGCCTGGACAGTTGTCCTGGCCCTGCTGGTCGCAGACTTCACCTATTACTGGGAGCATCGTTTCGCGCATGAATTCCGGGTGTTGTGGACCCAGCATGCGGTGCATCACTCATCGCGCTTCATGAATATCACCGTCGCGATCCGGTTCGGCCCGTTCGAGAGCCTGACCTCAGCGATCTTCCACATTCCCATGCTGTTCATGGGGTTCGAACCCGCCCTGGTCTTCTTCAGCATCATCGTCGTCCAGGCCTACCAGACCTGGCTGCACACCGAGCTGATCGGCAAGCTTGGTTTCCTGGACGGTATTCTCAATACGCCGGCCAATCACCGTGTCCACCACGGCTGCGACGACAAGTATATCGACCGCAATTACGGCGGCATCCTGATCATCTGGGACCGGATTTTCGGCACCTATCAACGCGAGGAAGAAACGCCGCGCTACGGCCTGGCCCGCGATTTCGACAGCGTGAACCCGATCCGCGTGTGGTTCTCCGAACTACCGGCCTTCTTCCGCGATCTCGGTTCTGCCCGCAATTTCGGCGAATGGTGGATGTACATGTTCGCCAAACCCGGCTGGACGCCGAAACGCCTCCGGGACAACCGTGCCGCCGAGCCTGCCGAATAGGCTAACCGCCGAGGAATACGCGCTCGATGGTCCACCACAGGGCCATCAGCGCGATCAGGCCGGAACCGCCGAGCCGGACATGGCGATACCAGGCTTCATCGGCAAACCGGTGCAGCACCAGCCAGAGTGCACCGATAATCGTGAGCTGGCCCAGTTCAACACCGATATTGAAGCTGAACAGGGCTGCCAGGAGATCCCCCTCCGGCAGTCCGAGCTCCCCCAGCACGCCGGCAAACCCCAGGCCGTGGAACAGTCCGAACAGGAACACCACGGCCGGGCGCCAGCGGGTCATGTCCCGGAATACCATGTTCTCGATGGCCACGAAGGCGATCGACAGGGCGATGAGCGGTTCCACGATTGACGCCGGTACGGACACCACGTCCAAGATGGCGAGGGCCAGGGTGATGGTGTGAGCGACCGTGAAGGCGGAGACCTGCCAGACCAGATCGCGCAGGCGGCTTGAGGCCAGGAAAAGCGCGATCACGAACAGGATGTGATCAAGGCCCTTCGGCAGGATGTGGGTAAAGCCCAGCTCCAGATAGAGAATGATCACGTCCCAGATTGTCTGTTCGACCACGCCGTCAATCACACTATTCTCCTGCACATCCACCGGGGCGAGGAGCATCCTTGCCCGCGCCCTGTTTGGTCCATGACCAATTCATGGCCGCCAACTGAGGTCACACTTGATCCCGGCATTATTTTAGATCTAAAATTTCTGCCGGACGCGACTCGCAGGGGACCCGTATATGAGTGAGCAATTTTCATCTCAAGTCGATGTCTCGGACGAGGATATTCACTGGGATTTCAAGGACGCCATGTCCTATGGCGGATATCTCGGCCTCGAAACGGTGCTGGACGCGCAAAAACAGCTGACCGACGAGCATGACGAAATGCTCTTCATCGTCATTCACCAGGTTGCCGAACTCTGGATGAAACTTGTCATCCACGAAACGACGGCCGCGATGGAGAATCTGCGGCAGGACAAGGTCGGCCCGGCACTGAAGAAATTCTCCCGCGTCTCGCGCATCCAGGAACAGTTGATCAAGGCCTGGGACGTGTTGTCGACGATGACCCCGGCCGATTACCTCGCTTTCCGTGACCGGCTCGGCCAGAGCTCGGGTTTCCAGTCCTATCAATACCGGACCCTGGAATTCACGCTGGGCAACAAGAACCCGGCCATGGCCCGCGTACACAAGGACAATCCGCCCGCCCACGCCATGGTCACGGCAGCGCTGGAAGCTCCCTCCCTCTGGGACGAGACCCTGCGCCTGCTGGGCCGCCGCGGTTATGCGATTCCGCAAGACCGGCTGGAGCGCGACTGGACCCGGTCCTATACGCCGTCGGATGAGGTCGAGGCCGTCTGGCGCGAGATCTACCAGGACAGCGACACGCATTGGGAAGCCTATGAGCTGGGCGAGAAACTCGTCGACCTCGAACACCGTTTCCAGCAATGGCGCTTCAACCACATGAAAACCGTCGAACGCATTATCGGTTATCGCAAGGGCACTGGCGGCACGTCCGGGGTGTCCTATCTCGTGAAAGCGCTCGACCTGCGCTTTTTCCCGGAAATCTGGACAGTCAGGACCAGCCTCTGATCGCCATGCCTCGTCTTTGGGACATCTCGCAAACCCTGCGGCCCGGCCTGCCCGTCTGGCCGGGCGATACCGCGTTCGAGCGCGCCGACAACTGGACGATCGGCCCTGATTGCCCGGTCAAGGTCTCGCGCCTCACCCTGTCGACTCACAGCGGTGCCCATGCCGACGCCCCCGAGCATTACGACACCGATGGCCAGGACATCGCAGCGGTTGATCTCGATCCCTATCTGGGTCCATGCCGCCTGGTCACCTGCCGGGGTTCCGGCGCGCAGATCCGGCCGGACGAGATGGACTGGGACGAGATCGCCGGCGAGACCCGTGTCCTGATCCGCACCTATGACGCCTTTCCGGCCGATTGCTGGGATGATGATTTCCGGGCCATTCATCCTGATACCATCGAACGCCTGGCCGCCGGTGGCGTCCGGCTGATCGGTATCGACAGCGCGTCGCTCGATCCCCAGGCCTCCAAGACCATGGACGCGCATCATGCCGTGAAACGCCATGACATGCGCATCCTGGAGGGGCTTGTCTTCGATGGCGTACCGGACGGCCGCTACGAATTGATCGCCCTGCCCCTGAAAATTTCCGATGCCGACGCCTCACCGGTGCGCGCTGTCCTGCGGGAACTGACATGACGACACGTGACGACATTCTCGATCTCGATGCCCGGGATCCACTCGCCGGTTTCCGGGCGCGCTTCGATCTGCCGGAAGGCCGGATCTATCTGGACGGCAATTCGCTGGGCGCCCTGCCGTCCCAAACGCCGGCCCGCCTGGAAGACGTCATCAAGCGTGAATGGGGCACCGACCTCATCACCTCCTGGAACAGCAATGACTGGATCAATGCGCCCGGTCGTCTTGGAGACAAGATCGCACAACTGGTCGGGGCCGAAGCGGGCGAAATCATCGCCGCCGACTCGACTTCCATCAACGTCTTCAAGGCATTGAGTGCGTGTCTTCAACTCAATTCCGAGCGCTCGGTTATTCTATCCGAGACCGGGAATTTCCCGACCGACGCCTACATGATGCAGGGTATCGAGGCGCTGACCGCCGGACGGGTGTGCCAGAAACTCGTCGACACGGCCGCGATCGAAGCCAGTCTCGATGAGGATGTGGCAGCGCTCCTGCTGACCCATACCCACTACAAGACCGGTCGTCTGCACGACATGGCCGCCATCACCGCGGCCGCCCATGCGAAGGGCGTTCCGGTGATCTGGGATCTCAGCCACAGCGCCGGTGCCCTACCGGTGGACCTGAATGGCTGCAAGGCCGATTTCGCGGTCGGGTGCGGCTATAAATATCTCAATGGCGGTCCTGGCGCGCCGGCCTTCATCTTCGCAGCGAAGCGCCACCAGAACGTCTTCCCGGCCCTGTCGGGCTGGCTGGGCCATGCTGCGCCATTCGCCTTCGATGATCACTACGAACCGGCCCCAGGCATCGATCGTTTCCAGTGCGGCACGCCGGGCATTCTGGCCATGGCAGCACTGGAATGCGGTCTCGACCTGATGCTCGAGGCCGATATGGCGCAGATCCGCGCGAAATCACAGGCGCTCGGCGATCTCTTCATTGAACTGGTCGAGAACCGCCTGCCCGGCCTTTTCACGCTTGCCAGCCCGCGCAATGCCGATGAACGCGGCAGCCAGGTCTCGATCCGGCATCCCGACGGCTATGCCATCATGCAGGCGCTGATCTCTCGCGGTGTAGTAGGAGATTTCCGGGCGCCCGACAATCTCCGCTTCGGCTTCACCCCGCTCTACACGCGCTACCAGGATGTCTGGGACGCGATCGAGCATCTCGCCGCGGTCATGCAGGCCGATGAATGGCGGGATGATCGTTTTGCCGCCCGCGCCGCCGTGACCTGAGGATAACGCCATGTCTCCCGTCTCCAGCACGATCCGCGACGAACGCCTGATCATCACCATCGATCATCCGCCGGTGAATGCGCTGTCGCATTCGGTGCGGGCCGGGATTGTCGACGCCCTGGATGCGGCGGGTGATGACGGTGTCGACAGCGTCATCATCCATTGCGCTGGCCGGACATTCTTCTCCGGTGCGGATATCTCCGAGTTCGGCAAGCCTCCGCAGTCGCCGGGCCTGGCAGATGTCATCCGCGCGATCGAGGATTGTCCGAAACCGGTGATCGCCGCCATTCACGGCCAGGCTCTGGGTGGTGGACTGGAACTGGCCCTCGCCTGCGATTATCGGGTCATGGATGCCCGCGCGAAGGCCGGCCTGCCCGAGGTCAATCTGGGCCTCATTCCCGGCGCCGGTGGAACCCAGCGTCTTCCACGACTGATTGGCCTGGACAACGCGTTGAGCATTGCTGTCACGGGCAAGCCCATCGATGCCGAAACAGCACGCGACCATGGACTGGCCGATCTCGTCAGCCGGGGCGATCTTCTGGAAGAGGCGATTGGGCTTTCCCATCATGGCGATCGCCAGAAGCGTCGGCTTTGCGACATGGCCGCTCCGGATTGCGACCAAGCGACCCTCGAAAAATGGCGTGCCCATGCTGGAAAGCGCATGCGAGGCCAGGACGCACCCCTCGCCGTCATTGCGGCGGCGGAGACAGGTTGCTCCACCAGTTTCGAGGATGGGCTCAAGGCTGAACGCGAGCATTTCACTCGTCTGATGTCCGGATCGCAGAGCCGTGCCATGCGTCAGCTCTTCTTCGCCGAACGCCAGGCCGGAAAACTGGTGGACCCGATCGAAGCGGATCCGGTCGACCTGCAATCCATCGGCGTAGTAGGTGCAGGTACGATGGGCGTCGGCATTGCCGCAGCCATGCTTGCCGCCGGTTTCCGGGTCGTCCTGTTCGACGCCAAGCCCGACCTCCTTACGATCGGGCATGACCGCGTCCAGGCGATCATCGACGGCGATCACACGAAGGGCCGCATCGACGCGGCAACGCACAAGCACCGCTCCTCCAGCCTGTCACGAGCCAAAGACTGGGACGGTTTCCGCGATTGTGACCTGGTAATCGAGGCCGTGTTCGAGGACATGGCCGTCAAGCAATCGGTCTTCGCCTCGCTGGATGCCGCCGTGCGGCCAAACACTCTGATCGCATCGAACACCTCCTATCTCGACATCGATGTGCTGGCAGAAGGCGTGAGCCATCCCGGCCGCGTATTGGGCCTGCATTTCTTCAGCCCCGCCCACATCATGAAACTGCTGGAAATCGTCCGCGGTCGACAGACCAGCGATACTGCGCTGGCCAGCGCACTTATGCTGGCAAAACGGGCCCGCAAGGTCGGTGTGGTGTCGGGCGTATGCCATGGCTTCATCGGCAATCGCATGCTGTCCGGGTATGGCCGCGAGGCCGGCTTGCTCCTGCTGGAAGGAGCCTCGCCGGCGCAGATCGACGCTGCGCTTTTCGCCTTCGGTATGCCGATGGGCCCGTTCGCGATGGGCGATATGGCCGGCCTTGATATCGGCTATGCCAACCGCAAGAAGCTGGATCCGGGCCTGTTCGAGGCCCGCGCCTTCCAGGTGCACGACGGATTGGTCGAGATGGGTCGCAAGGGGCAGAAAACCGGCAGCGGATTCTACCGTTACGAGGGCGCGTCACGTACGCCCCTGGCGGACCCGGCCAGCGATGAGGTGATCGAGGCCGTGCGTCGCCGTGAAGGCATCACGCCGCGCGAGATCACCGATGAGGAAATCATCGAGCGCTGCATGTTCGCCCTGGTGAATGAGGGCGCCCACCTTCTCGGTGAGGGCATTGCCCAGCGCGGCAGCGATGTCGATGTCGTCTATGCCAATGGCTATGGCTTCCCGCGCTGGCGCGGCGGCCCCTTCACCTATGCCGACGAGGTCGGGCTGGATCATGTGGTCGCCCGTATCGGCGAGTTCGCGGACCAGCATGGCAGTCGCTGGTGGCAACCCTCACCGCTCCTGGTCGAACTGGCCGGCCGCGGCGCCTCCCTGTCGCAATTCATCCCGTCCCGGACAACGGAGCCTGCCCAATGAGCAAGCATCTGAAAATCGCCTGCCTCGGCGGAGGTCCAGCCGGACTCTATTTCGCCATCTCGATGAAATTGCGCGATCCGGATTGCCAGATCGATGTCTTCGAGCGCAACCGGCCGGGGGACACATTCGGCTGGGGCGTGGTCTTCTCCGACCAGACGATGGAAAACCTCCAGGCGAACGACCCGGAGAGCGCCCGCGCGATCGGCGACAGCCTCGCCCATTGGGACGATATCGATGTCGTCTATCGCGGCGTGACCGAAACCTCGACCGGGCATGGTTTCTGCGGCATCGGCCGTAAACACCTGCTCAATCTCCTGCAGGACCGAGCGCGTGAGCTGGATGTCGGCCTGCATTTCGAGACCGAGATCGAGCCGGACCTGGAACGCTTTGCCGATTACGACATGATCGTCGCTTCGGACGGTCTCAATTCGAAGATCCGCTCGCAATTCGCCGACACCTTCAAGCCGGACATCGAGATCCGGAAGAATAAATTCGTTTGGCTGGGCACGAACAAGGTGTTCGAAGCCTTCACTTTCATTTTCGTGGAAACCGAACACGGCTGGGTCTGGGCGCATGCCTATCGGTTCGATGACGATACCTCGACCTTCATCGTCGAGTGCGATCCGGAGACCTGGGACGGGCTCGGTTTCGGAGGAATGGACCAGGACGAGACCTGCCGGGCCTGCGAGGCGCTATTCGCGGAATGTTTGGACGGCAATGCGCTCATGTCCAACGCCCGGCACCTGCGTGGTTCTGCCTGGCTGAACTTCCCGCGCGTGCTCTGCGAGACCTGGGTGCACGAGAATGTCATCCTGCTGGGCGATGCCGCGCACACGGCGCATTTCTCGATCGGATCGGGCACGAAGCTCGCCTTCGAGGATGCAATCATGCTGGCGGATGTCCTGACCAGCAGCGACAAACCCATCGCCGAGGGGCTCGAGGACTACCAGGAAGAGCGCAAGGTGGAAGTGCTCAAACTCCAGAGCGCTGCCCGCAATTCCACGGAATGGTTCGAACATCTCGACCGGTATCTCGGATTCGAGCCCAAACAGTTTGCCTATTCACTCCTGACCCGCTCCCAGCGGATCAGCCACGAGAATCTACGCCTGCGCGACAAGCCCTGGCTGGAGGGCGTCGAGGCCTGGTTCACCGATACCGCCACAAAAGGCTCGGCCAGCGATGCCCGACCGCCCATGTTCGCTCCTTTCGAACTGCGTGACATGCGACTGGAGAACCGGGTCGTGGTCTCTCCGATGTGCATGTATTCCGCCGAGGACGGTCTGCCTGGCCCCTTCCACAAGGTACATTACGGCGCTCGTGCCATGGGCGGCGCGGGCCTGATCTATTCGGAAATGACCGATGTCAGCCGGGATGGCCGCATCACGCCGGGCTGTGCCGGGCTCTACACGGATGAACATGTCGCCGCCTGGCGCGAGATCACGGATTTTGCCCATGCCAGCGGGCCCGCGAAAATGGCGATCCAGCTGTCACATGCCGGCCGCAAGGGATCCACGCGGATCGGCTGGGAGGGCTATGACATGCCCCTCAAAGAGGGCAATTGGCCCCTGCTCGCACCGTCAGCCATCGCCTGGGACAGCCAGAACCAGGTGCCCCAGGCCATGACGCGGGCGGACATGGACGCGATGAAGGCGGATTTCGTGGCCGCGACCAAGCGCGCGCTCGAGGCCGGTTTCGACATGGTCGAGCTGCACTGCGCCCATGGCTATCTCCTGTCGAGCTTCCTGACGCCGGTCTCCAACCAACGCGATGATGAATACGGCGGCTCGCTGAACAATCGAATCCGGTTCCCGCTGGAAGTTCTTGAAGCCATGAGGAATGTCTGGCCCAGCGACAAGCCGCTGGCTGTTCGCCTTTCGGCGACGGACTGGATGGGCGAGGCAGGAATCACCGGTGATGACAGCGTGCGGATTGCCGACGCCTTCCGCGAAGCCGGTGCCGATTTGATCGATGTTTCCGCTGGTCAGACAACGCCAATGGCCCGCCCGGTCTATGGCCGCATGTTCCAGACGCCCTTTTCCGACCAGATCCGCAATACGCTCGGCTGCGCGACCATGGCCGTGGGCAATATCTATGAGACGGATCATGTGAACTCGATCCTGGCCGCGGGGCGTGCCGATCTTGTGGCCCTCGCCCGGCCGCATCTTCTCGATCCCAACTGGACGCTCCGTGCCGCGGCCGAGCTTGGCTATCGCGGCGTGAGCGTGCCCCCGCAATACGAAGCGGGCTTTGAACAATTGACGCGCAATCTTCAACGCGCACAGCAGATGGAGCAGCAGGCATGAGCCTTCTCAGGGGACGGCGCGCCGTCATTACCGGTGGCGGTACGGGGATCGGACTGGCCTGTGCCAAACGCCTGGCCGAGGACGGTGTGCAGACCATTCTCATGGGCCGCAATCTCCAGCGTCTGCAGGATGAGGCACAGCACATTGAAGGTGCGCGGGCCGTCCGTGTGGACGTGACCGATGATGCCAGCGTGGAGACCGCATTCGGCGAGGCCCTGGCCTCGGGCCCGGTGGACATCCTGATCAACAATGCCGGCATTGCCGCCGCGGGTGCCTTCCACAAGACATCGATGGATGAATGGCGCCGCGTACAGGCCGTGAATGTCGAGGGCCTCGTGCGCTGCACCCAGGCCGTCATCGGCGACATGGCACGCTCGGATTATGGCCGCATCGTCAATATCGCCTCGATCGCGGGCCTGCGCGGCGGTGCCTATATCGCACCCTATGTTGCGTCGAAACACGCGGTCGTGGGCCTGACCAAATCCCTCTCGCTGGAATATGCCGCGACCCGCCTGACGGTGAACGCGATCTGCCCAGGCTATGTCGAGACGGCGATCGTCGACAATGCCATCGCCAATATCATGGAAAAGACCGGCCGCTCCCGCGAGGAAGCCCTTGCCGAACTGACCAAGAACAATCCCCAGGGCCGGTTGATCCAGCCCGAGGAGGTCGCCGAGAGCGTTGCCTGGCTGTGTTCCCCGCACAGTGCCTCAGTCTCGGGCGAGGCCGTCATGGTGGCCGGAGGCGCCATTTGATGGCGAATGCCGACGGACATACGGGCAGCACCCCGACCGGTGAGGATGACGGGCTGGATTCGAAATCCGCCCTGCGTCTCTGGTTGCGGCTCTACCGGTCCGTAGCGGAGATCGAGCGCGAAGTCCGTTCGCGCCTGCTGCGCCAGTACGGTGTCAGCCTGTCCCGGTTCGACGTCATGGCCGCCCTGCACCACGCCGACGAGGCTCTGACCATGGGGCAATTGTCGGACCGTCTTCTCGTGTCCAATGGCAATGTCACCGGGCTGATCTCCCGCCTCGTCGATGACGGTCTCGCCCTCCGCGAGGTCGGCGAGACCGATCGCCGGGTCCAGACCGTCTGCCTGACTGCCGAGGGCAAGGCCCAGTTCGAGCGCTTCGCCGAGGCACACGAGACCTGGCTGGCGGAGATCCTCGGAGACATGCCGCCGGAAACGGCCGACCTGCTGAGCACCCATCTCGACGACATGATGAAACATGTCCGTCTCAATCCCGCCGGAGAGCGCAATGACGCCTGACACTTTCAAGCCAGACCATTTCCAGTGGGCCTTCGAGAACGGTGTCGGAACCGTCACCCTGAACCGGCCGGACCGGAAAAATCCGCTGACCTTCGAATCCTATGCCGAGCTGCGGAACATGTTTCGCGACCTGGTCTACGCCAAATCGGTCAAGGCGATCATCATCACCGGCGCCGGCGGGAATTTCTGTTCGGGCGGGGATGTGCACGAAATCATCGGACCGCTGGTCGAGATGGACATGCCCGAATTGCTCGATTTCACGCGCATGACCGGCGATCTCGTGAAGGCGATGCGCGACTGCCCCCAGCCCGTCATTGCGGCCATCGACGGCATTTGCGTGGGCGCCGGCGCGATCATCGCCATGTCGTCGGATCTGCGCATAGCGACACCGGCCGCCAAGACAGCCTTCCTGTTCAACCGGGTTGGCCTTGCCGGCTGCGATATGGGCGCCTGCGCGATCCTGCCGCGCATTATCGGCCAGGGACGCGCTTCGGAACTTCTTTTCTTCGGCCGGTCCATGTCGGCCGAGGAAGGCGAGCGCTGGGGTTTCTTCAACCAACTCGTCGAGGCCGACGCGCTCATGGAAACCGCCCGCAGCTGGGCCGACCGCATCGCCGCCGGGCCGAATTTCGCCAACGCCATGACGAAGAACCAGCTCAATTCCGAGTGGGACATGCCGTTGCACACCGCGATCGAGGCCGAGGCCCAGGCCCAGGCGATCTGCATGCAGACACGCGATTTCGAGCGCGCCTACCGGGCCTTCGTGGCCAAGGAAAAACCCGTCTTCGAGGGGAATTGAATGGTGGATCGCACATTTCTCTCCTGGCCGTTTTTCGAGCCTGAACACCGCAAACTGGCCGAAGATCTGGGCGCTTGGGCCGAGGCACGTTTCGGCCAGGACGGATTCCACGACCACGTGGATGTCGATGCGGATTGCCGCAATATCCTGACCGCACTCGGCGAGGCCGGCTGGACACGCAACAGCGTGCCCGTCGATGCACCGCTGGATGTGCGCACGCTCTGCCTGACCCGTGAAACGCTGGCCTACCGGTCCGGCCTGGCGGATTTCGTCTTTGCCATGCAGGGCCTGGGATCCGGCGCCATCTCGCTGCACGGAGACGACGCCCAGCGCGCCGCCTACCTGCCGGACGTCGCGGCAGGCCGCAAATGCGCGGCCTTCGCGCTCACCGAACCTGAAGCCGGCTCGGATGTCGCGGCCATAGCGACTACCGCTGTGCCGGATGGCGATCACTACGTCATCAATGGCGAGAAAACCTATATTTCCAATGGCGGGATCGCCGATTTCTACGTGGTCTTCGCCCGCACCGGCGAAGCCGACGGTGCCCGGGGGCTCAGTGCGATCATCGTCGATGCTGACACGCCGGGCCTGGAGATCGCCGAACGCATCGACACGATTGCGCCCCACCCGCTTGCCCGTCTGGTCTTCAAGGATTGCCGGGTACCGGTCAGCCAGCGCGTAGGAGACGCCGGCAGCGGATTCAAGATCGCCATGGCGACCCTCGACGTGTTCCGCTCGACAGTCGGTGCCGCCGCACTGGGCTTTGCCCGCCGCGCTCTCGATGAAGCGACGCAGCGAGCCACGAACCGACAGCTCTTCGGCGGTCCGCTCTCGGATCTCCAGGGCGTCCAGACCCAATTGGCCGAAATGGCGCTGGATATCGATGCCGCGGCGCTGCTGATCTACCGCGCCGCCTGGACCAAGGACAGCGGCGCGGCGCGCATCACCCGCGAAGCCGCCATGGCCAAGCTTTACGCCACCGAAGCCGCCCAGAAAGCCATCGACACGGCCGTCCAGATCTTCGGCGGTCTCGGTGTGACGAAGGGCTCCGTGCCGGAAGCGCTTTACCGGGAAATCCGGGCACTGCGCATCTATGAGGGTGCATCCGAGGTCCAGAAACTGGTCATCGCGCGCCAGCACTTGTCGGAGGCCAGCCGATGAGTTTCACCGTCCAGCGACAGGTCCGCTTCGCCGATGTCGACCCCGCCGGGATCGTCTTCTATCCGCGCTATTTCGAGATGATCAATGCGGTCATCGAGGACTGGTTCGACCGAGAGCTGGGCTATGGTTTCGACCAGATGATCTGCAAGGACGGGTTCGGTGTTCCGCTGGTTCGTATGGAAGCTGATTTCAAGGCGTCCAGCCGGCTCGACGACCATCTCGAATTCTCGCTCGATGTCCGGGATGTCGGCCGCAGTTCGATCAAGCTGACCATAACGGCGCGCTGCGGTGATGAGCTCCGCTTCATCGCGCACCCCGTGCTCGTCTACATCAATTCCGAGAAACACGCCCCGGCACGTCTGCCTGACGCGCTCAAGGCGCGCATGCTTGCCGGCAAGGAGGCTGCTTGATGACCGTATTGCAACCGCCGGGCTGGCCGCGCCCGAAGGGCTATTCCAACGGTGTCGTCGCCGAGGGCCGCACCGTCTATGTCGCCGGCCAGATCGGCTGGGACGAGACCGAGACGATCGTGTCCGATGACTTCGCCGCCCAGTTTCGGCAGGTCCTTCTCAATACGCTCGCCGTCCTGCGCGAGGCCGAGGCCGGGCCGGATCATGTGGTGCGCATGACTGGTTACGTGACGAGCCGCGAGGAATACATCGCCGCCCTGCGCGATATCGGAGAAATCTGGAAGGAATTGATGGGGCGCAACTACCCCGTCATGGCCTTCGTTGAAGTCAGTGCCTTGATGGAACCGCGAGCCAAGATCGAGATCGAAACGACGGCGGTAATCCCTCACGCGCCCTGGAGTGACTGACAGCCGGGAGACAGTCATGACAATGCAGCCGAGCGGCCATGCCGACAGTTTCACACGGGACCACCTGCCGGACCCATCGCTCTGGCCCGTCTTCCGCTTCGGAGGCGAGGCTCCGGACTATCCAGACCGGCTCAATTGCGCCGCCGAACTGCTCGACGCCAATGTCGCCGCCGGCAAGGGCGAGCGGGTGGCCGTCTACAGCCGCTCGCGTACGCTGACCTATGCGCAATTACTGGCCGAGGCCAATCGCGTCGCCAATTATCTGACGGGAGAGATGGGTGTCGTGCCGGGCAATCGCGTCCTGCTGCACGGCATGAACAGCGTCGAACTGATGACGGCCTGGTATGGCGTCATGAAAGCCGGCGCGGTCGCCGTGACCACAATGCCGCTCCTGCGGGCCGGCGAGCTTGCCAAGATCATACGCAAGGGACAGGTGACGTTTGGTCTGTGCGACGCCCGGCTGGCCGATCCGGTGCGCGAGGCTGCCGAAGAAGACGGTATTCTGTCGTCAATCGTGTGCTGGGGCGATGGCGAGGCCCTCACGACCGCCCTGCCGTCCCAGTCGACCGAGTTCGAGAATGCCGATACGGCGCGCGATGACATCGCCCTGCTCGCCTTCACATCCGGCACGACGGGCGAGCCGAAGGCCTGCGCCCATTTTCACTCCAGCGTCCTGGCCATGGCCGACACGTTCGGCAAACACACGCTCGCACCGGTCGATGACGAAATCTATTGCGGCACGCCGCCCTTCGCCTTCACCTTCGGTCTGGGGGCATTCGTGGTCTTCCCTGCGCGTGCCGGCATCGCCGTCGCCCTGCCCGACCGTCCGGGTTTCGACGCCCTGTGCGAATGCATCCAGGAATTCGGCGCTACAACGGTCTTCACCGCACCGACCGGCTATCGCGCCATGATGGGCATGTGGAACGATTACGACCTCTCATCGCTGCGCAAGGGCATCTCGGCAGGCGAACACCTGCCTGCAGCCACCAGTGATGATTTCCACGACCTGACCGGCATCCGCCTGATTGACGGGATCGGGGCCACCGAGATGATCCATATCTTCATCTCGGCCGCGGGAGACCGGATCCAGCCGGGCGCCACCGGCCTAGCCGTGCCCGGCTATGCCGCGCGTTGTATCGCAGATGACGGCAGCGATGTCGCCGAGGGCGAGATCGGCAAGCTGGCCCTGCAAGGCCCGACCGGCTGTCTTTATCTCGATGATGATCGCCAGGCCGTCTATGTGAAGGATGGCTGGAATGTCACGGGGGATCTCTATCGCCGGGATAGCGAGGGCTATTTCTGGTTCGTCGCGCGGGCCGACGACCTCATCGTCTCCTCGGGTTACAACATCGCCGGTCCGGAAGTTGAACAGGCCTTGCTGACCCATGGTGCCGTGGCCGAGTGTGCCGTGATTGGCATGCCCGACCCGGAACGTGGCACGATCGTGAAGGCGTTCGTGGTCGCCTCGCAGGGGCAAGATTGCGACGACGCACTGGTGAAATCGCTCCAGGACCATGTGAAAGCTGAGATCGCGCCCTACAAGTATCCCCGAGCCATCGAATTCATCGACGCGCTGCCGAAGACGCAGACCGGAAAGATTCAGCGTTTCAAACTTCGCTGAGCGCGTTATAGGCTCGGATCGAATCCGGATGTCCTTATTGGGAGAGGCTGATGCGCCAGTTCTACGTCTTCATCAAATGCGAGCTCGGCCACACCTATGATGTCGCCGCAGCGCTGGTGGACAATCTGGACGAGGCTCCGATGGTGCACTCGATTTCCGGCGCCTTTGACCTCCTGGCCCAGTTCACGCTCGACGATGACACGGATATCGGCCGGTTCGTGAACCAGAAAGTCCAGACCATCAAGGGCATCAAGGACACGCAGACCATTATCTGCTTCAACGCCTTCACGCGGGATCGCGGTCTCGGCGAGACCTGACGAACCGGGCTCTGCCCGCACTAGCGAGAGAAACGCCCATGCATTTTGGGGTATTCGACCTGTTCAAGATCGGCGTCGGACCGTCCAGCTCGCATACGGTCGGGCCGATGCTGGCGGCGAAGCAATTCGTTGATCGCGTCATCACGGAGCATGGTCGCGGACAAATTGCGAGACTGCATACGGAGCTTTACGGGTCGCTCGCGCTGACGGGGCTGGGGCACGGGACGGATACCGCCGTGCTGCTGGGCCTGGAGGGCAATGATCCCTCTCGCATCGATCCCGACACGATCGCAGCCCGCCTCGATCGCATCCGGTCGGAACAGAGCCTGAAACTCGCCGATGAAAGCGAGATCGGCTTCCAGGAACGCCGTGATCTCGAATTCCGCGGCGATATCCGCCTGCCCTTCCACAGCAATGCCATGAAATTCCGCGCCATCGGCGCTGGCGAGACAGTGCTGCGCGAAGAGATCTGGTATTCGATCGGCGGCGGCTTCGTGATCGATGAGAACGAGGCGGGGCGCAATTCGGCGGCCGATGTGAAGGAGGGCGAGCCCTTCCCCTTCAATTCGGCAGCGGAATTGCTGGAGATCGGTGAACGCGAGAACCTGTCCATCTATCGCATCATGCTGGCCAATGAACGCGCCTTCCTGCCCGAGGACGCCATCCGCAAGGGCATTGAGAGCCTGTGGTGGACCATGGAGACCTGTATCGATCGCGGCCTGTCCAAGGACGGCATCCTGCCCGGCGGACTGAACGTGAAACGCCGGGCTCCGAAAATGTATTCCGACCTCAAGGCCGAGCGGAACAAGCCCAGCGATGACCCTCTGGCGGCGATGGACTGGATCAATCTCTGGGCCATGGCGGTCAATGAGGAGAATGCCGCCGGCGGACGTGTTGTGACAGCGCCCACCAATGGCGCGGCCGGCATCATCCCGGCTGTGGCCCGCTATTTCGACCGCTATCACCGCGACCCGGATGATGAGGATGCCCTGCATCGCTTCTTCCTGACCGCCGCGGCGATCGGTTCGCTCTACAAGAAAAACGCCTCCATCTCCGGTGCGGAAGCCGGATGCCAGGGCGAGGTCGGCGTGGCCTGTTCCATGGCTGCCGCCGCTCTCGCTGCCGCGATGGGTGCGAATAACCAGCAGATCGAGGACGCCGCCGAGATCGGTATGGAGCACAATCTGGGCCTGACTTGCGACCCGGTCGGCGGGCTCGTTCAAATCCCCTGTATCGAGCGCAATGCGATCGGCGCCATCAAGGCCATCGATGCTGCCCGCCTGGCCCTGCGCGCGAATTCCGAGGACATGAAAGTCTCCCTCGACCAGGTCATCGAGACCATGCGTCAGACCGGCAAGGACATGATGGAGAAGTACAAGGAGACCTCCCAGGGCGGTCTCGCCGTCAATGTCGTGGAGTGCTAGCCTGCCGCCGCACGGATCGGGGGACTGGATGACACGCACTCACAGGAAATCGGCTCTGCTCGCGACAAGCCTCGCGGCCTGTCTCGCCCTGTCTCCTCCGCTGGCCGCTCAGGAAGCTGGCGAGGATGAGGATGGTTTCGTGGAAGCCAATCTCATCGGCACTTTCTATCACGAACTGGGCCACGCCCTGATCGATGTGCTGGAATTGCCGATCTACGGCCAGGAAGAGGATGCGGCAGACAATGCCAGTGTCTTCCTTATCGACAGCCTGTTCGACGAGGAGGATGCCGTCAGCATCGCTGCGGGAGCCGCCGAGGGCTATCTGCTTGCCGCCCTGGAACTGGAGGAGAGCGATGAGGACGTTCCCTACTGGGACAATCACGGCCCCGACCTCCAGCGCTATTACAATATCGCCTGCCTGATCTACGGCGCCGATGTGGATACGCGTGCCTATCTGCTCGAGGAATTCGAATTGCCCGAGGAGCGCGCGGAATACTGCGAAGAGGAATTCGACCAGGCCAATTCAGCCTGGGGCCCGGTCCTCGACGGGCTCGAGACCGGAGCGCCGGGCAACAGCCTCCGCCTCGTAAATCGCGAACCCGACGACGAAATTGCCGCCGAAATTGCCGAAATCATCGGCGATGATGTGGCCGGCGTGAACGAGAATTTCGTCCTGCCGAACCGCGTCGATGTGATCATTGAATTCTGCGCCGAGGCCAATGCCTTCTACGATCCCGACACGCGCGAGATCACAATGTGTATTGAGCTCGCCGAGGAATTTGAGGAATTGGCCGAACGCTATCCGGCCGAGGATTAGGACGCGTCTTCCATTTCCTGAACGGTCTGGCCGTCGCGCAGGGTTTCAGCACCTGACGTGACGACGCGCTGGCCCGCTTCGAAATCACCGGAAATCGCGATGAAACCCTCCGATCGCACGCCGGCGACGACCTGGACCTGGTGGGCGACATCATTCTCGTCGACCGTGAAGATGAAACTCCCGCTCGCGCGCAGCACCACGGCGTCATAGGGCGCCGCGAATTGTGTGCGCGGGGTCTCGGCCGGGAAGGCCGCACGGGCAGCGGAACCGACGATCCAGTCAGACCCGGCGAGGTCGATGCGGACCTCGAACGTCCGGGACACGCTGTCGCCCACCGGAATGATGGCGCGGATCGGGGCGCGGGTCTCGTCCCCGGCACTCGTCGACATCAACACCTCCTGCCCGACGCTGAGGAAGGGCGCGATTGCGACCGGGGCCTGGGCGATGGCTTCCTTGGAGTCGATATCCACGAAACGCGCGATCTCGCGTCCGGGCGCGGACCGTTCACCGACCTGGATCAGCCGTTCCACGACACGACCGTCGAACGGTGCACGGATCTGGGTGCGTTCCAGCTCCAGTTCCGCGCGAGCAAGCGCGGCACGGGATTCACGCAGATCCTGGTCGGCCAGGTCACGGGCCAGTTCCACTTCGCGCAGACGAGTCGCGGCAACGGTTCCGTTGGCGGCCAGTCGTGCCAGGCGTTCCGCTTCAGAGGACTGGTATGCAGCATTGGCGCGGGCGCGCATCAGGCGGGCGCGGGCCTCGTCCAGCTGGATACTGGCCTGGCGGTCATCGATCTGGGCGATGACGCCACCGGCTTCAACGACATCACCCGGTTCCGCGATCATCGTGATTACG
Source organism: uncultured Maricaulis sp. (assembly GCA_965228215.1). GTDB lineage: Bacteria > Pseudomonadota > Alphaproteobacteria > Caulobacterales > Maricaulaceae > Maricaulis. The sequence continues at coordinate 2,821,503 of OZ245800.1, forward strand.
CCGGTGGATTCCGAGGCGATGCGAGCATCATTGCGCGAGACGACCGAGGCCGGCGTCGTGATTGTGCGGGCCATGTCGCGTTCGATGATCTCCGCTGTCCGTACGACGGCGGGCGGCGGTCCCTGCTGGGCCTGGACGGCCGGAGCTGCTGCAAGCAGGCCGGTGGCCAGGACAGTGGCCTTAATGGCCGGAATTGCGAGTTTGAACATGGTCATGGATCCGTTCCCTGATCCTATTCCGCGGGCTGCGCACTGGGTGCGTAAGCCGGTTTTCTGTTTTCGCCCAGCCGCAGGAGGCAGGGAATGAGAATGAGCGTAAAGATGAGGCTGACACTCATCCCGCCGACGATGGCAGCCGCGAGACCGCGATAGATCACGCTGCCCGGCCCCGGATTGAGCAGGAGCGGAAGCATGCCCAGCAGGCTGGTCAGCGTCGACATGAAGATCGGGCGCAGACGCATGCGAAGCGCCTGTTCCACGGCATCCCGCCGGGCCAGGCCGCGCCGTTCGCCCTGACGAGTCTGGTCGACCAGCAGGATGGCGTTGTTGATGACCAGGCCGAGCAGGATGATGAAACCCATCCGGGTCAGCAGGTCGAGCGACTGGGTCACGAAGAGATCGAGCAATTGCAGGAGCAGGACCCCGCCCACCGTCGCCAGCGGGATCGAGACCAGGACCAGAGCGGCATCGCGCAGTGAACGGAACAAGCCGGCCAGCACGAGGAAGAGAATGACCAGCGCCATGCCCAGATTCATCATCATGGTGCGGTTGGCACGTTCCAGACTGTCGGCACTGCCGCCATAGGTGACAGAACCATCCGCAGGCAGCTCGGCCCGTATCGCGGGTTCGACCTCGTTGCGCACGACCGAGAGGATCTCCTCCAGGGTCAGGTTTTCCGGCTGGTTGATATTGATTGTGATCGTGCGGCGGCGATCGAGGCGCTGGATACCGCCCTCGCCGACTTCCTCGCGCACGGTAACCAGTTCACCAAAGGGCACGACGGCACCATTGGGCGTCGCGACAGGAAGTCCGGCCAGTTCGTCGGGCGTCTCCCAGCCCTCAGTGCGCAGGATGACATTCATGCGCGTATCGCCGTCGAAATACTCGCCGATGAATTGCCCGTCACCGAGCACGGAGATCATGCTGGCGACATTGCGGCGCGCCCAGCCGGCTTCCTGGATCCGCCGGTCATCCGGCACCATCGTCAGACGCGGCTGTGTTGCCTGGGGCGGCGGATTGGCATTGATGTTCACGCCGGGAAAGCGCTCGCGCAGCAGGGCCATGCCGGTCATGACGGCCCGGGCCCGCGCGTCGGCATCCGCGCTCTGGACATTGACCTGGACATTGCCGCCCTGCTGGAAACCGCCAAACAGATTGCCCTGCTGGGCGTTCGAGAAGACGACGTCGGGAATGCCGCCGATGATTTCCTCGCGCACGATCTGTTCCAGTTCACCAACACGGGACTGGTCCTGCACCCGGATACCCGCCGTAGCACCGCCACCGCCCGGAAATGTTCCGAAATAATAGTTTCGCAGCGCCGGTTCGCGTTCGCCGCTCATGAAGGGTTCCAGGCGCTCCACCACCCGTGTCGCAACCTCTTCCTCGACCCAATCGAGATTGCTGCCCGGCGGGAAGATCCAGAAGGCATCAACCGCATCGCGTTTGACTTCCGGCAGATAATCCTCGTTCGGCAGGAAGAACCAGGACAGGGTGATCGGCAATACGATGAGGCCGGCGATCAGGCCGAGGCGGCGCAGCGGCGCATCGGTGAGCGCCATGATCCTGTCGCCGACCATGTTGAGCAGAGGCTGTTTCGCCTCGCTCGACCGGTCGCGGACGAATTGCTTCACAAGGACCGGTAGGATCGTCACGGCCACGACCATCGACACGGCGACACCGACGGCAATCGTGATCGCGAGATCAGCGAAGAGCTGCCCCTCGACATCGCGGATGAAGATGATCGGCAGGAAGATCGCGACCGTCGTGATCGTCGACGCCAAGAGCGCGCCCCAGACCTGGGTCGCGCCCTTTTCCGAGGCGGTATCGGCGTCCTCGCCCTCCTCCCTTCGCCGGATGATGTTTTCCAGCACGATGATCGCCGCATCCATCACCATGCCCGTGGCAAAGGCCAGGCCGGCGAGCGAAATCACGTTGAGGGTCCGTCCGAAGACAAAGAGCACGATCAGCGTGGACAGGAGGCAGACCGGAATGGCGGCCGAGATGATGATCGTGGCCCGGAAACGGCGCAGGAAGAGCCAGAGTCCGAAAATAGCCAGGCCGACACCCACGAAGAGATTGACCACCAGCAGATCGATGGCCCGGTTGATGAAGACCGATGCATCGAAACTCGGTGCCATCACCAATTGCCGCTGGGGCAGCAATTCTTCATTGATCAGCGCGACTTCCGCCTTCACGGCCTCCAGCGCAGCAAGCACGTTGGCGCCCTGCTGCCGGCGGACCTCGATACCCATGGCCGGATTGCCGTTCTGGTAGGTGAAGTCGGTCCGTTCGCCCCAGGCCACTTCAACCGTGGCCACATCGCCGAGACGGACCGGACTGCCCTCGCGCCAGACAATAACCAGTTCAGCCAGTTCGGAGGGTTCGAACTCACCCTCGAACCGCATCTGGTAGGAGCGACGTCCGATTTCGGCATTGCCGCCGGAGACATCCTGGTTGTTGGCAATGGCGGCGGAAATCTGGGGGATGGTCACGCCGAGCGCGGCCGCCCGGTAGGGATCGATCGTGATCTGCAATTCTTCGGGCCGGCGGCCCCACCCCACCTGCACGGTGGCGACCCCGGGAATGCCTTCCAGGCGCGGAATGATCGTGTCCTCCACGAAGCTGGAATATTCGTGGATCTCGTTCGGATTGCCCGGCAGGGCCTGCAGGAAGAACCAGATCAGGCTTTGCTGCGCGTCACCACCGAAACTGCCGATATTCGGTCCGATCGCATCGCGCGGCAGGGGGGGAACCTGGGACAGGCGGTTCGAGATATCGATCGCCGTCTGGGTCATGTCGGTTTCGAGCGCAAAAGTCAGGTTGATGAAGGCCGAGCCCTCACCGACAAAAACGCGCATCTCCTCGAGCCCGGCCAGTCCCTGGAGGGCCTGTTCCTGCGGTTCGACGATCTCTGATTCCATTTCCAACGGCGATGCCGACCGCCAGAATGTGGCGATATTCACCTGCGGCCGCTCGGTGTCCGGGAAGAGCTGGATCGGCAAGCGGGTAAAGGCAACGACACCCATCAGAACGATGAGTGCGATCCCCACGAAAACCGCGGCCGGATTATTCAGTGATAAGCGCGTCAATGGCATGATTGGTCCCTCTAAGACCCGTCATACCACCTTACACGATGTGTGGAATTAAACCTTGCTAAGGCGGCTCACCAGTCCGTGAACCGCCTTAAGGCAAAGTCATTTAGGCCGGTTACGCCGTGGCGTGGGCCTTCAGGTCTGCGGAGACCGAATACTTGGCTTCCGTCAGCGAGGCGATTTCCTCGAGCGTGACCTCGGGGGCCAGTTCGATGAGTTCCAGCCCGTCATCCTTCACATCGAACACGCCAAGCGTGGTAATGACACGGTGGACGCAGCGCTGACCGGTGAGCGGTAGTGTGCATTCCTTGAGGAGTTTGGGCTCACCGCGCTTGTTGGCGTGATCCATGATGACCACGACGCGCTTGACGCCGGCCACCAGGTCCATGGCGCCGCCCATGCCCTTCACCAGCTTGCCCGGGATCATCCAGTTGGCGATATCGCCGGTCTCGGAGATCTCCATCGCGCCGAGAATGGACAGGTCGATATGACCGCCGCGGATCATGCCGAAACTGTCCGCCGACGAGAAATAGCTCGTGCGGCGCAATTCCGTGATCGTCTGCTTGCCGGCATTGATGAGATCGGCGTCGACATCATCGTCATAGGGGAACGGGCCCATGCCGAGCATGCCGTTCTCCGACTGCAGCGTCACATCGATATCGTCCGCGATGTGATTGGCCACCAGGGTCGGAATGCCGATGCCCAGATTGACGTAGAAACCGTCCTCGAGCTCCTGGGCCGCACGGGCGGCCATCTGATCGCGTGTCCAGGCCATGCTGGTTCTCCATCGTCTAAACTCGCCAGCTTAATTGGCGAGATATTCCTCAAGATCTTGTTCGGTTACATGGCTCGCCGCCGCAAATTCCGCCGGAAATTCCTCTTGGAAAAGGGCCAAAAGGGGCGCTGCTACCGTGTAACCATCCTCGTAGTTATCTTCGCAATAACGTTGAACGACGATGTAGTCGTTCCCAATCCTTGCCTCGACGAAATAGCTGGGTGAATGCATACATATGTAAATCACCTCCTCACCGTTTTCGTCGACACCGGTTCGCAATTCATCATTGTGATCCGGCAAGTTCCAAATCCCGCGAGAGCCAAGCTGTTCGGCAAGCGCATGAAATCTCTCGCGCGGTAGTGGGGCCGAGTTTACGGCCTCCAATTCTCCCTGGAAATAAGTGCCATATCCGTTGGTCAGCCTAATCTCGAGCCAGCACGTATCTCGATTGCACGCCGCCTCGAGAAGTGCAGGCTGCAAGTGCCATTCATGAAGCAGCAGTCGGAACCCGTCCCCTTCTTGAGACCGCAAGGTCGCCTTCTCGAACGACCGCAACTCGTCAGCGTGCGGTGCATCATCAGGCACCCATGGAGCGCTCGCGCAAGCAGTCAGCAAGCCGACAACGAGCAGAGCGCTCAAACGCACTATGCGTCCTCCCGCTCGCGGATGGTGCGCTGTTCGATGCGCTTCTCAAATTCGCCCTTGATCAGGCGCTGAACGAAAATGCCCGGCGTGTGGATCTCGTCCGGATCCAGCTCGCCCAGGCCGACAATTTCCTCGACCTCGGCGATCGTCACCTTGCCGGCCGTCGCCATCATCGGGTTGAAATTACGGGCCGTCTTGCGGAAGACCAGATTGCCCTGCGGATCAGCTTTCCAGGCCTTCACGATGGACACATCCGCCTTCAGGCCGGTTTCCATGATGTAGGTCTCGCCGTCGAACTCGCGGTGTTCCTTGCCGTCGGCAATCACTGTGCCCACACCTGTCTTGGTGAAGAAGCCCGGAATGCCGGCACCGCCTGCGCGGATGCGTTCGGCCAACGTGCCCTGCGGATTGAATTCCAGTTCCAGCTCACCTGACAGGAATTGCCGCTCGAATTCCTTGTTCTCTCCCACATAGGACGAGACCATTTTCCGGATCTGCTTGGCGTCGAGCAAAATGCCGAGTCCGAAACCGTCAACCCCGCAATTATTGGAAATCACGGTGAGGTCCTTCACGCCGCTCTCATGGAGTGCAGCGATGCAGTTCTCTGGAATGCCGCAAAGACCGAACCCGCCGGCCATTAGCGTCATCCCGTCGAAAACCAGACCGTCAAGCGCGGCCTTGGCGTCGGGATATACCTTGTTCATGCAGACCTCTGTCGAAAGTTGATGGTCGGTTCATGTTTATATCGCAGGTGCAGCAAAATCCAGTCCGGTGACCGGGAGCGCCCGGCAGAACCATCATGAATCCGAGCGCTCACTCCGATGACCATCCATTTCGATCGCCAGCGCTCCGCCGAAGAAGACGGCGTAGGCAGACCAATAGATCCAGAGGAGGAAGACGACAAGGGCTCCGAGTGAGCCATAGACGCCAAAATCGACCACTTCCGTCACATAGGCGGAAAAGGCTTTCGACAAACCGAGCCATAACAGGGTCGAAACGAGCGCTGCCGTTGTCGAAGCCCGCCAGCTGACGGCATGTTCCCGCCGCCGCATGGTCAGCCGGTAGAGCAGTTCCAGACCGATGAACATGCCGAACCCGGCTGCGGTCCATTCATTGATGAACAGGCCGAAATCCAGGGCTTCCAGGCCCAGGAATTCCAGCACTTGGCGCAGGATGGTCGGAATTATCAGAACGGCGAGATTGGCGGCGGTCAGCAGGATGCCGCCGATCAGGACCGCTGACATGGCCAGCAAGTTGAACTGGACGATATTGCGGATATCGCGATCCTCGGCCAGGTGATTGAGGCCGGCAATCAAGGCCTTGGTCCCCCGCGCGGCGGCAAAGAAGGAGATCGCCAGGGCAATCGCACCCTGGACCGACAGCGCTGTGATCGGCGCCTCGGCGACCCGCGTCATCTGGCCGAGCACGAAATCCTGCGCGCCGACCGGCATGATTTCGGCGAAGCGTGCGAATTGCGCCTCGGCATCCTCGATCGAAAAGACAACACCGTAGACCGACATCGCCAGGCCCAACGCCGGGAAGAGTGCGAGCATGCCGAAGAAGGACGCACCGCCGGCGAACAGCATGACATCCCTCGCCATGGTGCGCTGCACGGCGGCGAACAGGATCATCAGACCGGCACGTTTCCTGGCCGGGGGCGGACTGTCGGTGGTGTCTGTCATGCCGACGAGCACAGACTGCTTCGGTTAAGGAAAAAAGAAATCCGGGCGCATCGACAGCGCATTTCGAGCAAGGCTATGACTCTTCAGGCAAAGAATCAGCAGGTGTCGCGATGTCGTTTTCCAAGGCCGTCGATTTGCTGCGCCTCGCCCGCATGGCCGCCGGCCGGGTCGGCGTCACCTTCACGGATATCGAGCGTGAATTCGGCGTCGTGCGCCGGACGGCCCAGCGCATGGCCGATGCCCTCACCCAGGTCTTTCCGGATACCGAGAGCTATTACGACGGCGAAGGCCACAAACGCTGGCGCGTACCCGGCGGCCGCGTTGCCGAGTTTTTTGCCCCGACTGCCGATGAGGTCGCCGCGCTGGAGCTCGCCTCAACAAATCTGGAAGGCCAGGGCCTCGAAACCGAAGCCGGCCAGCTGCGCTCATTGCGCGAAACCATCAAGATCCTGCTCGACGATCGCCGCCGGCGGGGGCTGGAGGCGGATGAGGAAGCCCTGCTGGAAGCCATGGGCCATGCCGCCCGCCCCGGCCCGCAACCCAAATCCCGGCCCGAAGTCGACACCGCTATTGCGGACGCCCTGAAAGGCCTCATGGTGCTGGAGATTTCCTACAAATCCCGCGCCGACGACACCGCGAAACTGCGGCGTATCGAACCGTACGGGCTTCTCCTGGGCAGCCGGCGCTATCTGGTCGCCAAGGATCCCAGCCGGGCCGATGGACGCCTGCGCCATTACCGGGTCGAGGATATCGAGAGCGCCATCGTCACCGATGACTGGTTCGAGCGCGATCCGGAATTCTCGCTGCAGCAGCACGCCAATCGCGCGTTCGGCGTGTTCCAGAATGATGCTGAATTCGGCGATGTCGTATGGAAATTCACGCCCGAAGCCGCCACGCACGCCTCACGCTTCCGCTTCCATCCGGACCAGTCCTCGCAACTCCTCGATGACGGCTCGCTGCAGGTGAGTTTCCGGGCCTGCGGATATCTGGAAATGTGCTGGCATCTCTATGCCTGGGGCGACCAGGTCGAAGTGCTCGAACCTCCGGCCCTGGCCGATCTTGTCCGCGATTATCGCCGCAGTGATTTCCCGGGCCTGCCTTAGGTCAATCGCTAGTCGTCCGGCGTGAAACGCATGGTCACCTGCTCGGGCAGAAGCAGATCGTGGATGAAATCGCCCTCGACCCGCGTCCAGACCGCTGTGACATCGCGGACGGATTGTCCGTCCGTCCAGCCGGACCAGCTCACATGCTCGTCATTCTCGATGCGGTATTCCGCGGCGAATTGATAGCCGCCCTCGACCGGAGTGAGTGTGTAGGGGCTGCAATCAATCGTGTCCTGGGCGGCCCAGACCAGCAGGCCCTCGCGGAAGGACAGCGTGCCGGGAACACTGACCAGGCCCATCACGCCGCGCGCCCGGATCCGCCCGTCGACATTGAGACCGTCAATTCCGGCCGCCTCGTGGGCGATCATCATGGGGTTCTCGGGTGCGTATCCAGGGGATGGGCAGACCGATAGAGACAAACTCGATACCAGGTAGATGAATGCCGTGGACATGGCAGACCTCATCGCGTTGCTTCATCTCAGGTCATCTATCCATAGCGGTGAATAGTATTCATGCAATACAGGCGTCCCGCCCCGGGAAATGCCGTTCAGCGTACCGCGATGCGAACCTGTTCGGCCGGAAGCCAGGACGGCATGGAATGACCATCGGACGTCGACATGGCCAGGCGATAACCCTTGTGCAGATAGCGGCAGACCGAGCGCAGATCCTCGACATGCAGGCAGGAAATATCATCACCCGGGCGCTGCATGCGGAAAAAACCGTCGCGAAAACGGTGCGGGACCATGTTGCGGACCGAGCCGCCAGCGCCTTCGATAAATGCGTTCAGTGCGATTGCCATGTTCAACTCCATCGGCATGTCAGTGCGTTGAAGTCATCGTGGAAAGCCGGGGCGACATTTTCTGTCACCCGTCAATTTACCTTGCTGTGCAAACAAAATGAAATGCCGATCGTTGGGGGCGACCGGCATTTCGGGGTATCGATTTTGATTCCGAGCTCGACAGACATGCGAGGGACTGATGTGCCCGTCGATCTCGAGACTGAAAATGCAATATCCGCTCTGAACCCGACATGAACGAAAATGAACAGCCGCGTTCATTTCCATTCATTCTCGCTAAACCCTGTCATTGTAGAGAATTTCTGCATTCGAGATTTCTCCACGAAACCAGGCTCGGTTATTCTCAACGGCATGGAATCCACCAACCAACGAGCGGTCCGGACACAGGATGTCCAGCGCCTGTCGCAGGCAGATGTCGATGCCATCTGCGATGCGCACGAACGCCTGCTCGACGGTGCCCAGGATGGACGACGCGCGATCTTCGCGGATTGCGACCTGTCCGGAACGAGCCTCGCCGGTCGCGCCCTGGAAGGCGCACGGCTCACCGGGGCCGACCTGACCGGTTGTGATCTCAGCCGGACCGATCTGCTGGAATGCGACCTGAGCGGTTGCGAGATGTCCGGCGCCGATCTGAGCTTCGCGATTCTCAGCCGCGCCAATCTCCAGGGTGCCAATCTCGCCGGAGCCAATCTGACCGGTGCCGATTGCACGGACACGGATTTCCGTCAGCTGGTCCGCCTCAAGGGACCGCCCGACGAGCGCACCCGGCCAACCATGCTGACCGGTGCCAATCTTCTCGGAGCCTGCCTCCTGCGCGCCCGGCTTGCCGGCATTCATGCCGATACTGCCGATTTCACGGAGAGCAATCTGAAACTGGCGCGCTTCAATCGGGCCGCCCTCGCCTCGGCACGATTCGTGGACGCCATTCTTTGTGAAACGGATTTTTCCGGCGCCGATCTGACTGGTTCGGATTTCCGCGGCACGGCAGAAGCGCGCGGCGAATTCGCGAGCGCGCAGACCCTGGACTGGCTCACCGGCCCCTCGCCCGGCATGCCGGAACAAGCTGCGGAGGCTGACGCACCCGATCCTGACGATGCGCGTAGCCTGCAGGAAAAGATCGATCACCATATCCGCCTGTGCCGCGGCGATGGCGCCGGCGCCCAGCCTGCCTCCTTCGACGGTGCGGATTTCTCGCAGGTCGAGTCGCTGGAAGGCGAAACGCTGACAGCCCTGCGGGCACCCGGCGCGAACCTGTCGGGTCTGAATCTCGCCAATACCCAGTTACAGGGTGCGAAACTGGCCGGCGCCGATCTTCGCGGTGCCGATCTGCGCGGAGCGGACCTGCGCGGTGCCGATCTTCGCAATTGCCGCCTAAGCCATACAGATCTGCGCGATGCTCGTCTGGACGGGCTGCGCATATCGTCCGACCGCACACTGCCCGTGCGCATGGACAATGCCGTGTGCCGCTTCACGGATTTCCGCTCGGCCCGCATGGATGGGCTGGTGATGGCGGGTGCCGATCTCGGTCATGCGCGCCTCAGTACCAGCGTACAGGACCAGGTCGAGACAACGCTGACCGGTTACGACACCATCAATTGGGGCTGACGATACCGTCGACCAGCTCGGCGGAAACACCCCAGTCCAGCATGGCTTCGCGCGTATGGGCGCCCGGCTTGGGCGCGCTGCCCTGGATCGCGCCCGGCGTCGCCGAGAAGCGCGGTGCCGGCGAGGCCTGACGCACCCCGTCCACCTCCTGGTAGACCGCCCGTTCGACCATGTGCGGGTGTTCAGCGCTTTCCTCGTAATTCAGGACCGGCGCAAAACACCCATCACTGCCCTCGAAAACTTCACACCACTCATCCCGGCTCCGGGTCAGGAAGATCGCCTCCAGCCGGGACCGGGCCTCGGCCCAGCCCTTTCCGGTCCAATCGGCGGGCATGTCGTCCTGGCTGATCCCGAGCTTCTCGCACAACAGCGCGTAGAATTCCGGCTCGAGCGGGCCAATCGATACGAAACCCCCATCGGAGCAGGCATAGACGCCATAGAAATGCGCCCCGCCATCCAGCAGGTTCTCGCCCCGGCGGGTGTGCCAGAGCCCCATGGCGGCCAATTGGTGCTGGGATGCCATCAGCGAGGTCGCACCATCGACGATGGCGGCATCCACCACCTGTCCCTGCCCAGTCGTCTTCGCGTGATGCAGCGCCGCCACGACACCAAAGGCGAGATACATCGCACCACCGCCGAAATCGCCGACCAGATTGAGCGGCGGGACAGGCTTTTCCGGCGTACCGATTGCGCCCAGAGCGCCTGTCAGGGCAATGTAATTGAGATCATGCCCGGCGGCGTGTGCGAGCGGGCCATACTGGCCCCAACCGGTCATCCGGCCATAGACCAGCGCAGGATTGCGGGCGAGCGCGCTGTCCGGGCCGAGGCCCAGGCGCTCCATGACGCCCGGGCGAAATCCCTCGAGCAGGATGTCGGCGGCTTCCACCATGCCGAGACAGGCCTCGAGCGCCGCCTCGTTCTTGAGGTCCAGGGCGACCGAGCGCCGGCCGCGCGCGAGAACTTCCGCGGCACCGCCTCCGAACGCCCCCGGACGGTCGATCCGCACAACGTCGGCACCCATGTCAGACAGCATCATGGCGCAGAAGGGCGCGGGCCCAAGGCCAACAAATTCGAGGACTTTAACCCCTTTTAGAGGTCCTTGTTGTTTCATTCGACCAACCTCGCGATTCGTAATTTCCGGAAGCGTGACACTTGTGACAAACTCAAGAAACGAAAATACGTCGGCCTTGCCGGCAGGGGGACGGATGGGACGCGCATTGGACGTGTTGCTTTACGGTGCGCTGGAACGCACTGAAGGCCTGGCTGAAGCACTCGAAAACCTGGGCATTCGCTGTCGCGGTGTCCGCCCGGACTCACCGGCCCCGCGCGTTGACCGCGAATGGGCGGCCGGGGTCATCCTCGCCGAGAGCAAGGCGGATATCGACGACGCCCTCGCGAGCTTCAACCGTTTCTGGTCGACCAAACGCCCGGTCATCGCCGTGGTGAATGACAGTCTCGATGAATGCGACGCGGTAGATTCCTGGCTTCGCACCCCGGCACCGGCGGTACAGGTCGCAGCCCGTATCCGGGCCCTCTTCCGACTTCATGTGATGGAAGAGGTTGCATCGCTAAGAACAGAAGCCAGCGCGCTTTATGGCCAACGCAAACCTGTCGCGGAACGCGCCGAGACGCCGGCTTGCGTATTGTATGTCGGCGAAGCCTCGCCGCGCTTCATGGCCCTGCAACACGCGCTCAACACGTCGGGCACGGAAGTGATTGCCGCCTTCTCCTCCTATTCCGCCTTCGACTATCTGCATGAACGCTCTTTCGATGCAGTCGTGCTGAACGCGCTGGAGAAGCGCGACACCGCCTTCACGATCAGTTCGGCCATGCGTCGCAACGCACGCCTCTACCACACTCCGGTCCTGCTGCTGGCGAGTGACGGAAATGCCGAGGGAACCGAGGAAGCCTTCGCGCGCGGGGTCTCGGACATCCTGCCGCCCGAGGCCAGCGATACCGAGATCCGCGAACGCGTGCTCTGCCTGGCCGGAGAACGCCGTCGTCGCCGGGAAGCCAAGGCCCAGCTTGAAGCCTGCCGTGATCCTCGTTCCCTGGATGTGGATACCGGCCTCTTCCATGCCGGTTTCCTGACCTCGCACCTGCAAAATCTGCTCGATGCAGAGCAGGATCGCGGTCTCAATTTCTCGATCCTGGCCCTGAACGTGTCCCTGCCCGATGGCCCGGATCAGCCGGACGACACGTCCTCAGAGAAGGCCCGCCGGCAGTTTGCAGCCATGCTTCGCCATCTTCTGCGGACCGAGGATGCTGCCGCCCGGATCGGGTCAGACCGTTTCGTGGCCGTGCTTCCCTATACGGATCTGGACGGCGTGGAGTGCGTGTCGGCACGCGTGTCGGCTATCGCCGAATGCACCGCATTCGAAAGCGATGACCCCCTGCGGCCCTTCCGCCTGTCCGTGATGTCCGTGCCGCTGCAGCCGCAGCCTGGCGATACGGCCGAGAGCCTGCTGGAACGTGCCATTCGCCAGCTTGTCGCCCGCAGCGATTTCGCAGCACGCGCGTGATACGGGCAATACCGGACTGATCAGACCGTTTCTGCCTGAGACTGGCGATGACGGACCGCAATGTCCGCCAGCGGCGAGATCGCGCGCTCGATGGCCTTCAGGCGCGCATCGGGCTCATCCCATTCCGCACGCAGGACCAGTTTGTGGTCCGGTCGCACCTTGAACAGGGCGGCATTCTTCGAGATGTGGGCGATCAGGCTCGGCGGATCGACGAATTTGTCATTGCGGAAATGAATGACGGCGCCTTTAGGGCCCGCATCGACCTTGGCGATACCCGCACGCTTGCAGAGCGTCTTCACCGCCACCACCCGAAGAAGCGTCTCGACCTCGTCCGGGAGCGGACCGAAACGGTCAATCAATTCCGCGGCATAGGCTTCGCGTTCGGCCTTGTCGTCGAGCGATGACAGACGGCGATAGAGCTGCAGTCGGACATCGAGGTCCGGCACGTAATGATCGGGAATCAAGACCGCGCCGCCGGCATTGATCTGCGGCGACCATTCGCCCTCATCCTCGCCATCGGTCTCGCCGCGCAGCGAGGCCACGGCTTCCTCCAGCATGGACTGGTAGAGTTCCACGCCGACATCCTTGATGTGACCGGATTGTTCCTCACCCAGCAGATTGCCGCCGCCGCGCAGGTCCAGGTCATGCGAGGCCAGCGTGAAACCGGCGCCGAGCGAATCCAGGGAAGAAAGGACTTTCAGACGCTTGTCTGCTCCATCGGTGATCTTCTGGTGCATCGGCGTTGTGAGGTAGGCATAGGCGCGGGTCTTGGAGCGTCCCACCCGGCCACGCAGCTGGTACAGCTGGGACAGGCCGAAACGGTCGGCCCGGTGCACGACGAGCGTGTTCGCGGTCGGGATATCAATGCCCGACTCGACGATGGTCGTTGAGACCAGCACATCATACTGACCCTCGTAGAAAGCCGTCATGATGTCTTCCAGCTGACCGGCGGCCATCTGGCCATGCGCGATCACGAAGGAGATCTCGGGCACGCTTTCGCGAAGGAAAGTCGAAATTTCGTCGAGATCGGAGATCCGGGGCACCACGAAGAAGGCCTGCCCGCCGCGATATTTTTCGCGTAACAGTGATTCGCGCACCGTAACCGGATCGAAGGGCGACACATAGGTTCGCACGGCCAGGCGGTCGACCGGCGGCGTGGCGATGATCGAAAGATCCCGGATTCCCGTGAGGGCCAGTTGCAGCGTGCGCGGAATGGGCGTGGCCGTCAGCGTGAGAACATGCACGTCGGCACGCAATTCTTTGAGCCTTTCCTTGTGCTTGACCCCGAAATGTTGCTCCTCGTCGATGATCAGGAGGCCCAGATCGCTGAACTTGACCGTCTTGGCCAGCAGCGCGTGTGTGCCCACAACGATCTCGACCTTACCGCCGCGCAATTCCTCTTTGCTGGCCTTGGCCTCCTTGGCGCCGACCAGTCGCGACAATTGCCGGACCTTGACCGGCCAGCCGCGGAAACGTTCGGAGAAAGTCTTGAAATGCTGCCGGGCCAGGAGCGTTGTTGGAGCTACCACCGCGATCTGGCGGCCGGCCATGGCCATCACGAAGGCTGCGCGCAGCGCGACTTCTGTCTTGCCGAAACCCACATCGCCGCAGATGAGCCGGTCCATCGGGCGGCCCTTGGCGAGATCGCCGAACACATCCTCGACCGCGTTCAACTGGTCATCGGTCTCGGCGTAGGGGAAGGCCGCGCAGAATTCGTCATAGAGACCGGTCGAGACCTCGACAGGATCCGCCTTCTTGGACAGGCGCTGGGCCGCGATCTTGATCAACTGGTCCGCCATGTCTCGCAGGCGCTTTTTTGCCTTCGCCTTACGCGCCTGCCAGGCTACGCCGCCCAGCTTGTCCAGCTGGGCACTCTCAGCATCCGCGCCGTAACGCGAGAGGAGTTCGATATTCTCGACCGGCAGATAGAGCTTGGATTGACCGGAATATTCCAGCTCGATGCAATCGTGCGGCGCGTCCTGAACAGGCAGGGTTTTCAGACCGATGAACCGGCCCAGGCCGTGATCGGCATGGATGACCAGATCGCCCGGCGAGAGCGAACCCGCCTCGACGATGATGTCGGCGCTCTTCTTGCGCTTGCGAGGCCGCGCCAGACGGTCGCCGAGAATGTCCTGTTCGGACAGGATCGCCAGCGTCTCGGTCTCGAAACCGCGCTCGACCGGCAGAACCGCGCGCGTAACCTCGGTGTCCGGCCCGGCCAGGACATCCTTCCAGCGCTCGGCGAGCCGGATCTTGCCAAGCCCGTGATCGCCCAACACGCCCGCCAGGCGTTCCGAAGCGCCTTCACTCCACGACGCCAGCAAGACACGCTTGCCCGCCTTGCGCAGGTCCTGGACATGTTTGGCTGTGGCATCGAAGACATTGATATTGTCGGCATTGCGCTCGGCAGCAAAGACACGACCCTGCTTACCGGCCATGTCGATCACATTGGATCCGGGCTCGAGGAAGGCCGTGAAACGACGTACCGGCCGGTCGCTCAACAGGCCGGTCCACTCGTCCTCGTCGAGATAGAGCGCCTTGGGTTCCAGCGCGTGATAGCTCGGTGCCGACAGCGAGGAGGAATGGGTCTGCTCGCGCGCGATCTGGCGGGCCTCGTGATAATCCTCGACCTGTTTGACACGCTCGGCAAACGCGTCGGCGCTCAGCGCATCGAGCGCGATCAGGGCGTCATCCCCGAAATAGTCAAAGGCGGTCTCGGTGGTCTCGTGAAAGAGCGGCAGCCAGTGCTCGGCGCCTGCGGGGCGCGCACCGGCGCTTACAGCTTCGTAGATCGGGTCGGACGATTCAGCGCGGCCGAACGTGCGCACATAACCGGTTCGGAAACGGGAAATACTGGTCTCGTCCAGCAGGATTTCCGACACGGGCGTGAAATCCACCCGGTCGAGCTGGCGGGTTGTACGCTGGGTTTCCGGATCAAACGCCCGCAGGGATTCCAGCGTATCGCCGAAGAAATCGAGCCTTACAGGCTCTTTCAGTCCCGGAGGAAAGACGTCGATAACCCCGCCGCGGATGGCATAATCGCCCGGCTCCATCACCGTGGCCGCGCGCGCATAACCATTGACGGCGAAATGCTGTTTCAGCTCTTCCGTATCCAGGGATGCACCCGGCCGGGCCGAAATCCCGGCGCCGGTGAGGACGCCGCGCGGCGGGCATCGCTGGGCGACGGCATTGATGGTGGTGATGATGATCGTCGTGCCGGAAAGCTCGCCGGACGCCAATTGCGCCAGGGTCGCCGCCCGCTGTGCTGCCACGCGCGGCGATGGCGAGATCCGGTCATAGGGCTGGCAGTCCCAAGCCGGCAGGCGGCGGACATCAAGATCGGGTGCGAAGAAATCCAGGGCCGAAGCGAAGGCAGCGGCACGGGAATCGTCGCGCGCAACGAAGACATTCACCCCGCCGCGCAGCCGAGCCGCATCGGCAAAGGCCAGCGCATCCAGCCCCTCCGGTGCACCGCACACCGTGGCATTGCCACGCACCGTGGCGATCAAGTCCAAATCAGTCATGTCAGACCGTTGTCAGCTCTTGGGTCCGTCGCCGAAAGCCGCGTCCTCGTCGACGCGGAAGGCCTTGAGCGCGTCCATGATCGGCGTGTCGAACTGCGCCGGCGTGGGTTCCCGCCCGATAATCCAGGCATAGATATCCTGGTCTGACTCGTCCAGCAGGCGTTCGAAAAAGGCCACGTCATCATCCGACATGCCGTCCAGCCGGTCATCGGCGAACCGGCCAAGAATGAGATCCGCTTCCTTGAAGCCGCGGCGCCAGGCCCGGATACGCAGTTTCTTGCGCTTGATGTCCACAGTTTCGGTCATGCGGGAGGATATAATCCGCCCCATGCCGCTCGTCGACCGCTGGTAGTGTCTCGCACAGCAGTTAAACTGCCGCGGCGATGCGCCCAGAGATTCTCTTTCCGCTCTTCCAGGATGTGACCGCCCTGCCCGGTATCGGGCCGAGGCTGGCCGCCCTGCTGGAAAAACTGACCGGACCGCGCGTGAAGGATGTGCTCTTTCACCCGCCGACAGGCCTGATCGATCGCAGTCGTCATGTCACCGTCGCCGAGGCACCGGAAAGCCAGATCGTGACCATGAAGGCGCGCGTGGAGACGCATATACCGGGTGCCCGCAAGGGCCAGCCCTACAAGGTCCGCCTGTTCGACGAGACGGGTTTCCTACACCTCGTCTTTTTCCATGCCCGGTCCGATTATTTGCGCAAACTTCTGCCGGAGGGCGAGATCCGCATCGTGTCCGGCAAGGTCGAGCGCTTTGGCTCGGAAGTGCAGATCGTGCATCCCGACCTGGTGATGAGCGAGGAGGAAGCCGAGGACCAGCCGCTGATCGAGCCGGTCTATCCGCTCACCGCCGGCATCACCGCGAAGACGATGCGACGCGCTGCGGATGGCGCGCTGGGCCTGCTGCCAAGACTGCCCGAATGGACTGACGGAGATCTGCTGCGGACCCGGAACTGGCCGGATTTTGCCAGCGCAGTGAAAACCCTGCACCGCCCCGAAAGTCCCGAGGACATCGAGGGCGATCATCCTGCGCGGCAGAGACTGGCCTTCGACGAATTATTCGCGCGGCAACTGGCCCTGCAGCTGGCGCGCGCCCGGCGACGGGCCCAGCCGGGGCGGGCGCTCGCCGGTGATGGCAGCAAGGTCGAGCGAGTCCTGGCGTCAGCTCCGTTCAAACCTACCGGTGCGCAGATGCGCGCCTTCGAGGACATCAGGTCCGACATGGCCGACGCCACACGCATGACCCGCCTGCTGCACGGCGATGTGGGCGCGGGCAAGACTTTCGTTGCGGCCCTCGCCGCAGCCCGGGCTGCTGAGGCCGGCGTGCAGACGGCCATCATGGCGCCGACGGAGATCCTGGCCCGCCAGCATGCAAAGAGCCTCGCGCCACTGCTCGAACCGGCCGGCCTGTCGGTGATGGCCCTGACCGGGCGGGACAAGGGCAAGGCCAGGGCCGAGCTCATCGAGCGCATGCAGTCGGGCGAAGCCGATGTGATCTGCGGTACCCATGCCCTGTTCCAGGAGGGCGTCGAGTTCGCCGATCTCGGCCTTGTGGTGATCGATGAACAGCACCGTTTCGGCGTATCCGACCGCATGCGCCTGACGGCGAAGGGTCAGCGCCCCGACACGCTGGTGATGACCGCAACACCGATCCCGCGCACGCTGTCGCTGGCTGTCTACGGTGATCTGGACGTCTCGCGGCTGGACGAAAAACCTGCGGGCCGCATTCCGCCGGACACGCGGCTGGTTTCCATGGAACGCCTCGACGAGGTGGTAGAGGGCGTCCGGCGCGCCCTCGGAAAGGGCGACCGGGTCTACTGGGTCTGCCCGCTTGTCGAGGAATCCGACGTCTCCGAGCTATCCGCCGCCGAGGACCGCTGGCGGCATTTGCGCGCCGCTCTCGGTGATGAGCGCGTTGGACTGATCCATGGGCGGATGAAGGCGGCAGACAAGGAAGCGGCCGCCAATGCCTTCCGCGCCGGCGAAATGGACGTGCTGGTGGCCACGACCGTCATCGAGGTCGGTGTCGATGCGCCTGATGCGACAGTAATGATCATCGAACACGCCGAGCGGTTCGGCCTCGCGCAATTGCACCAGTTGCGCGGCCGCGTAGGCCGGGGCGACCGGCCCTCGACCTGTCTGTTGCTCTACAAGGGCCCGCTCGGAGAAACCGCCAAATCGCGTCTGGAAATGATGCGGGCCAGTGATGATGGTTTCGAGATCGCGGAAGAGGACTGGCGATTGCGGGGGGCCGGCGATCCGCTGGGTCTGCGCCAGTCCGGCCTGCCCGATTTCCGGCTCGCCGACATGGAGACCCATGCCGAGCTGATCGCCATCGCCAATGACGCGGCGCGGTTGACCGTGAACCGCGATCCGGAACTGTCGGGAGAGACGGGCGAGGCCCTGCGCTGCCTGCTCTATCTGTTCGAGCAGGATCGCGGCATTCGCCTGCTCAAATCGGGCTAGGCCGGATCCGGCTTGTCTGACGTGTCGGCCCCCGACCCGTCCACCTCATCCACAGGCTTACCCCCGCGAACCTCGTCAGGCAGGCTTTCCTGGACGTCTTCAGGCAGTTTGTCCGGCGTCACCATGCCGAAACTGATGATCAGCTTGGCCGCTTCCTCGACCGACATGTCGATCGAGATCGTGTTGGAGCGCGGCGTGTAGAGCAGGAAACCCGAGGTCGGGTTCGGCGTGGTCGGCACGAACAAGGCGATCACATCGTCGGAGATCTTCTCCCTCAACGCGCCCTGCCCCTCGGCCGAGACAAAGGCAACCACGTACAGGCCCTTCATCGGGTATTCGATCAGCACGACTTCCTTGAAGGAATTCTTCTTGCCGTTGAACACCGTCTCCATGATCTGTTTGAGAGCATTGTAGACATTGCGCACCAGCGGCACGCTGGAGATCAGGTTTTCGCCCATGGAGATGAGCGACCGGCCGAAGAAATTGCGCGCGAGCGCCCCGAGTACGGTCAGCATCACGACGGCGAGCGCCAGGCCCAGACCGGGAATGGTGAAATCGCCCGGCAGATAGGTCTCCGGATTGAAGCGCTCCGGGATGGCCGGTTTGACCACACGGTCGACGAATCCGATGAAACTCCAGATCAAGGCGATCGTGACGGCCAGCGGCGTGGCGAGGACGATACCCGTCAGGAAATTATTTCGAAGCCAGCGAAACATGATGCTCCTGTAGATGAATGGGCCGGGAAACTGGGGGGTGTTTCCGGTCCTTCGCTAACATTAGTTGAAGCCGATACGTTCGCCAATCGGTTGCATCCCGTCTTCCACGTGGGAAAATGGCGGCTTCCGAACGGAATCAATCAAGGGAAGAGTCCGTGAGTCCGCTGTCGATCGCCTCCCGCCTGATGCTCCTGTCCGGCGTCGTGCTCATTGTCCTGCTCGGCCTGGCGGCGTGGTTCCTGCGCGACCAGGTTTTCCAGACCTTCCAGGACCCCGGTCAGCCCTTCCAGACCTATTCGCCGCCACCCGGTGCAGACTATGCGCAAAACGACGCCTGGTTCGTACGCCAGCAGGTCATGGAGGACACGTCGACCGCCGTCTTCTTCGTGCATTCGACGACCTATTCCGGCGGTGCCAACTGGAATGCGGAGCTCGACAAGGACATCGCCAATCGCGAGGTCGAGGACCTCGTTCTACCCAATTACGCCGCGCCCTTCATGGAGAATTCCGCTCTCTTCGCGCCGCGATATCGCCAGGCCGCGCTCTACACCTTCATGAATAATCGCGAGGACGGAGTTCAGGCGCGGCTCTTTGCCTACCGGGATGTCGAGCGCGCCTTCGAGCAATTCCTCGTGGATATCGGCGAGGAGTCCTCTTTCGTACTGGCCGGTGTCGGCCAGGGCGGCCTGCATGTCCTGGGCATTCTGATGAACCGGATCGCCCAGGATGAAGCGATCGCGAACCGGCTTGCCATCGCCTATGTCATCGAAACCCCGCTGCCGCTCGACCTGTTTGAAGGTCCGCTGGCGGGATTACCGGCCTGCGAGACGCCGCAGGATGTGCGCTGCGTCTTCGCCTATTCCACGGCCCATGCCGAGGAAGAACGGCGCATCCGGATCATGACGGAAAGACTTATGAGCTGGGCACCGGACGGTTCCCTGGATTTCGTCGAGGGTCGCGGCCTGTTGTGCACCAATCCGATCCTGGCGGCGCGGTCGGCGGACTATGCTCCGGCGCGCCTGCACCGCGGCGGCGTGAATGCGGAGGGTTTCGCCCTGGATGCACGGCCGGCCACACTGCCGGCCCAGCTGGGTGCGCAGTGTGATGGGGGTATTCTACTGGTCGACGAGCCGCGCTCGCGATCACTGCGCCGCCCGCGACGGCTGGCGGAGGATTTCCGCGAACCGCCCTTCAATCTCTTCTACGAGGATTTGCGGGTCGATATTGCCCGTCGGGTAGCGACGGCCAATGCCATTCTCGATGAACAGCGTCGCTGGGCGCCGCCATTGGGCGATCCGGAATCCGTTGAGGAAGCCCCGGTTGTTCCCATCCCGGACCGTCGCCGATTCTAGTCAGTGCGGTCAGCTTGTGATCAGGCTTTCTTGGCGAGCGCGTCGAATTCGAGCAGGCGGCCGATCAATTCCTCGAACTGGTTCAGCGGAACCATGTTGGGACCATCGGACGGCGCATTGTCCGGGTCCGGATGGGTCTCCATGAAGACCGCAGCCACACCGATCGACACGGCCGCACGCGCCAGCGGCGGCACGAATTCGCGTTGTCCGCCGGAGGAGGAACCCTGGCCACCCGGCTGTTGCACCGAATGGGTGGCGTCGAACACGACCGGCGCGCCGAAACTCGCCATGATCGGCAGGGAGCGCATGTCGGTGACCAGCGTGTTGTAACCGAAGCTGGCGCCGCGCTCGCAGGCCATCACGTTGGGATTGCCGGACTCCACCACCTTGGCGAGGACGTTTTTCATGTCCCACGGCGCCAGGAACTGGCCCTTCTTTACATTGATGACCTTGCCGGTCTGGGCAGCCGCGATCAGCAGATCGGTCTGGCGGCACAGGAAGGCCGGGATCTGCAGCACATCGACTGCCTCGGCGGCTATCCGCACATGTTCTTCCGTGTGCACATCGGTGAGCACGGGCAATCCGGTTGTTTCCCGGATCTCGTTGAAGACCGGCAGGGAGGCTTCCAGACCCATGCCGCGCTTGCCGGACAGGCTGGTGCGGTTGGCCTTGTCATAGGACGTCTTGTAGATCAGGCCGACATCGAGACGGTCAGCGATCTCGCGCAGGGCGGCAGACACTTCCAGTCCGTGCTGCCGGCTTTCCAGCTGGCAGGGGCCGGCGATCATGGTGAGTTTGCGGTCATTGCCGATCTCGATCGGGGCCTGGCCCGGACGGGGCACGGAAATGACGGAATTGGGCTGGCTCACGAAATTGCTCCTTGCAGACATTGCCGCCGATCCGGTGCGGCAACGGGCTGGGACCGGTAATCCGATAATCTGCCTGCAGCGTAAAGTGTATAATCGCTGCAGGGGATAACTTATCGCACAGATGGACATTCTACAGGACGAAGGCAATGCCCTGGTGTGGTTCCGCAGGGATCTGCGCCTCGATGACAATCCCGCCCTCACCGCGGCGGTCCGATCGGGCCGGCCGCTGATCTGTGCCTTCATCCTCGACGAACGCCCCGGCGGCGCCTCGGCCTGGTGGCTGGAACGCTCTCTCAACGCTCTCACGACCGCCCTGTCGGAACGCGATGCGCGATTGATCCTGTGCGCCGGACCGACCGAAAGCGTCCTGCTGGACATGGTCCGCAGGCACGAGATCGGCAGTGTCTACGCCAATCTGACGGGAATGCCGGACCTCGATCGCCGCGACAAGGAACTGGCCGGTCAACTGGACGCACTCGGCGTGCAATTCCGGGCCTTCCAGTCAGCGACACTTGTGCGTCCGGACAGTGTCCGCACAAAGACCGATGGTGTTTTCAAGGTCTTCACGCCCTTCTGGCGCAGCCTGACGGCCAATTCCACGATCCGGGACTGCCTGCCTCCACCCGACGCAATCACGTCCCCGGCCAATCTCCCCGACAGCCTGTCGCTGGCCGATCTCGGCCTCTATCCGGCAAGGCCGGACTGGGCTGCGGCATTTCCGGACAGCTGGACGCCCGGAGAAGACGGCGGACTGGCACAGCTGGACCGGTTCCGCGCGGACGGGCTTGAAGATTACGGCGACAAGCGGGACCGGCCGGACCTGGAAAAGACATCCCGCCTCTCCCCGCACCTGGCCTGGGGCGAGGTCTCGCCCCGACGTGTCTGGCATGCGGTAAGAGATGTGTCCGACAGCCGGGATGCCGACAAATTCCTCAGCGAGGTCGGTTGGCGGGAATTCTCCTATTATCTCCTGCACCATTTCCCGCACATAGAGACGCAGAGCTTCCGGCCGGATTTCGACCGTTTCGCCTGGCGCGATGACGAGGCGGGGTTCCAGGCCTGGTGCCGCGGCGAGACCGGTTATCCACTGGTCGATGCCGGCATGCGCCAGCTCTGGCAGACGGGATGGATGCATAATCGCGTCCGCATGGTCGCCGCGTCATTCCTGGTGAAACACCTGCTGATCGACTGGCGACGAGGGCTGGACTGGTTTGCCGACACGCTCGTCGACCATGATCGCGCCAGCAATGCCGCAAGCTGGCAGTGGGTTGCCGGATCCGGTGCCGATGCCGCGCCCTATTTCCGGATCTTCAATCCGATCGCCCAGGGCGAGAAGTTCGATCCCGATGGTGTCTATATCCGCCACTGGTGCCCGGAACTGGCCCGGCTGTCGACGCGTGACATCCACGCGCCTTTCAAGGCCGGCGGACTTGCGCTCGCCTCGGCCGGGGTCACGCTGGGCGGGAATTACCCCGAACCCATCGTTGAGCACAGCCACGCCCGCCAGCGGGCACTGGACACCTACGCCCTGCTGAAACAGGGCGCAGAACCCGTCTAGAATGCAGGATCAGGAGCTGGGGCGCAGCCGGTATTCGATGGACTGGCCACGGATATCAAAGGCGCACTGCACCCAGTTTCCGTCGGCGTCATACCAGAGATCGAGAACGACCGAGCCGTTCATGCGAATGCGCTGGGCCTCGATGGTCTCGCCGCCGATTTGCAGCGTTTCCATACCCAATTCCTCGACGGTCACGTCCAAGGCCTCACCGGTCTCGGTATTGATCAGCGAGCTGGATCCGGGCTCGTAGCGACGCCAGTGGCTGGACGGCAATCCAAGCACGGCAAGCTGGGCCTCATCGAGGCCGACGCGCAATTCCTCGCCATCCTTGAGCGTACGGCTTTCCAGGACCTGCAGGTCATCGCCCTGCCAGACCTCACGCGCATCATGCTCGTAGCGGAACAGGGTAAAGGGACCAACACCGGCACGAAGCCGGATCCGGACATCGACCGTCGTGCGGTCGGCTTCGCGCTGGAAATCCAGCACATGTTCGCCGAAGGGCTGGCCATTGCGATAGACGTCGAAGGCAATCTGGTTCGGCACGTCGGCACGAACCGGGGTCGCGAAGGCCAGGAAAACCAGGATCAGGGCGGACAGGCGCATGACATTCTCCCTATTTTCCCTGTGTACGTCTGAGCTTGGAGGCCGGATCACCCCTAGGCGGGAGTGCAGGCGGCTTCTATATGTGGGCCGAACGTCAAACGGAGCCCCAACGTGACGCCAGCCCAATCCGTCATCGACCTGATCGGCAATACCCCGCTGATCCGCCTCAACCGCGCCAGCGAGGAAACCGGGTGCGAGATCCTCGGCAAGGCCGAATTCCTCAATCCCGGCGGTTCAATCAAGGACCGTGCGGCACTGGGTATAATCCGCGCCGCTGAGTCCAGCGGAGCGTTGAAGCCGGGCGGAACCATCGTCGAAGGCACGGCGGGCAATACCGGTATCGGCCTGGCCATGGTCGGCGCGGCACTGGGTTATCGCGTGGTGATCGTCTTCCCGCGCACCCAGTCGAAGGAAAAGAAGGACGCCATCCGCCTGCTCGGTGCCGAACTGATCGAGGTGGACGCGGTCCCCTACGCCAATCCCGCGCATTACGCCCGCTATTCCGGGCAACTGGCCGAAGAGCTCAATGCGAGCGAGCCCAATGGCGCGATCTGGGCCAACCAGTTCGACAATGTCGCCAATCGCGATTTCCACGCCGAAACCACAGCCCGGGAAATCTGGGACCAGACAGACGGCAAGGTTGATGGATTCATCTGCGCGGTCGGCTCCGGCGGCACGCTGGGTGGTGTTTCCAATGGCCTCAAGGCGCTGAACGCGAAGGTCCGCATCGGCATCGCCGATCCCGGCGGCGCGGCGCTCTACGGCTTTTACAAACATGGCGAGCTCAAGGGCGAAGGCACGTCCATCACCGAGGGGATCGGCCAGTCCCGCGTGACCGCCAATCTGGAAGGCGTCTTGGTGGATCACGCCTATCGCATCAGCGATGAGGAAGCCCTGCCGATCGTGTTCGACCTTGTCGAGAAGGATGGGCTGTGCCTGGGTGGATCATCCGGCGTGAACATAGCCGGTGCCATTCGCCTGGCCCGTGAACTTGGCCCGGGCCATACCATCGTGACCATTCTGTGCGATCACGGATCGCGCTATCAGAGCAAGCTCTTCAATCCGGAATTCCTGCGCGAGAAAGGCCTGCCCGTCCCGGGCTGGATGGAGGCATGACCCAGCCGCTGATTACTGCCGACGAAGCCCTGACTCTGCTCAGCGACCCGGGCACACGTTTCATTGATGCCACCTGGACCTTCCCTGCGGGCCCGCAGCCGAAAGTCGGTGGGTTCATTCCCGGCGCTATCCCGTTCGATATCGACACGGTGAAGGATGAAAGCTCCGCCCTGCCCCACATGCTGCCCGCGCCGGAGGAGTTCGCGCGCCATGTCGAGGCCATGGGAATTTCCAGCCAGGACGATCTGATCGTCTATGACCGTATCGGCCTGTTCAGCGCTGCGCGTGTCTGGTGGATGTTCCGAGTGATGGGACATGACCGGGTTCGCGTGCTCGATGGGGGCCTGCCCGCCTGGCTTGCCGCCAGCGGCCGGACCGACGACTTCCCGGGACGCAGTCTGGAGAGCGGGCAATTCATCCCGCAATTCCGGCCAGAGCTCGTGGCGAGCAAGGACGCGGTCCTGGACGTCACGCAGACCCGCGGTCGCCAGATCGTGGACGCGCGTCCGGCCCAGCGCTTCCGGGGCACAGGCAAGGAACCCCGGCCGGGAATGCGGTCCGGTCACATGCCGGGCGCGGCGAACCTGCCCTTCTCCGGCCTGTTCGATGCCGAGGGCAAGCTGGACACCGGGCTTGAAGCCTGGCGCGACGCTGGTGCGGATCTCGACAAGCCTGTCATCACGACCTGCGGCAGCGGCGTGACTGCCTGCATTCTCGCACTTGCCCTGAAGGCCAATGATATTGACGCCGCCGTCTATGATGGGTCATGGGCGGAATGGGGCACCGATCCCGACACACCGATCACTTCCCGCATCGACCAGGCCTGATCATGCACGACGACACGAAACTCACCCGGCTCGGCCGGCCGCATGACGAGCGCGGTCTCGTCAATCCGTCCATCGAGCGCGGCTCGACCGTGCTCGCGCCCACCGCCGGCCAGCTGTACAATTTCCCTGCAGGCAAGCCGCATTACGGCCGTGTGGGCCTGGAGACACAGTCCGCCCTGCGCGACGCCCTCATCAGCCTACAGGGCGGCAAGGGCTGTGCTCTCACCCCGTCCGGCCTGATGGCGAATACGCTCTCGATCATGACCGCGGTGGAAGCCGGTGGTCGTGTGCTGGCGGCCGATTGCATCTACGGACCTGTCCGGACCTTCCTCAACGAGACGCTGCCGCGATACGGCGTGACGGCGGAATTCTTCCCGCCGGCCATGGGCGCGGAGGTCGCTGACCTCATCAACGACGACGTCCAGGCCATCCTGCTGGAAAGCCCCGGCTCCCTGACCATGGAAATGCAGGACATTCCGGCCATCACCGCCGTCGCGCGCGAACGGGGCGTCACGACGATCATCGACGATACGTGGAGTGCCGGCCTGACGCTCAAACCCCTGGCGCTCGGCGTGGATCTCGCCGTCCAGGCGCTGACGAAATATGTCGGCGGGCATTCCGATTTTCTGATGGGCGCTGTTGTGGCCCGCGATGCGAAAATGGCGGCCCGCCTGCAGCGAACCGAGCGCGCCTTCGGCATGAATGTCTCGCCCGACGACAGTTTCATGGCCCTGCGTGGCCTGCGCACGATGTCGCTGCGCATGGAACGCAGTGCACAATCCTCACTGGAGATCGCCAATTGGCTCGCCGATCGGGCCGAAGTTGGCCGGATCCGACACCCTGCCCGCGATGACCACCCGGAACATGTCCTGTTCAAGCGTGATTTCACCGGTGCCTGCGGCCTGTTCTCGTTCGAAGTGCCCGGCTGGACCGATGCGGACAGCGAGCGCTTTCTCGACAATCTGGACCTGTTCGGCCAGGGCTTTTCCTGGGGCGGGTATGAGAGCCTGGCTATTCATTGCGACCCGCAGCTGAAACGCTCCGTCACCCCGGTCAGGCATGACGGTGCCCTGATCCGCCTTTCGATCGGGCTGGAACATCCCGCCGACCTGATTGCAGATCTGCAGAAAGGATTTGAGGCAGTACGCGCCTAACCGCGCGCAGGCAGGTGGCGACCCCGGCAGGACTCGAACCTGCAACCGTCGGATTAGAAGTCCGGTGCTCTATCCAGTTGAGCTACGGGGCCGGGAAAACCGGGTCGAACCCGGATCAGTGCGACCAGGGCTGTTTGCGGTCTGCGGAGAAATTATCGCCGTAGGACTTGGCATAACGCTTGGCCTGTTGCGGCTCAACGACCTGGAAAGGAATGCCCTGGCGCTTGGCATAAGCCACGGCCTCGTCCTGGCTGTCGAAGCTGAGGCGGATCTGGCTGCGCATGTCGGAAGACGACGTCCAGCCCATCAGCGGGTCGGGTCTCTTGGCCATTTCCGGCGTGAATTCCAGAAGCCAGGTGTTCAGCTTGCCGCGGCCGGATTGCATCGCATTGCGTGCCGGTCTGTAGATTTTCGCAAACATCACGATCTCCGTTGCCAAGCGGCATTCAAAATGGTCGGGGCGGCAAGATTCGAACTTGCGACCCTCTGGTCCCAAACCAGATGCGCTACCAGACTGCGCCACGCCCCGATATGCGTCTTATTACTGCGCTCTCACGCAGAGGCAAGCCTAGTCGGTAGGCCTTTCCGCATCACTAGCAGATTCGTCTTCAGCCGGCGCTTCCTCGCTGGCGTCGTCGGCGGCCGGAGCCGCGTCTTCCTCGGAGGTCTCCACGACGAGATTGTCGAACGCCGCATGACGAACCACCGAACCCGGCAGAATGCCCAGTTCCAGCGCACGTCCGCCCGCCAATTCCAGCACGCCGGCGACCGGGAAGCTCGAACCGAGACTTCTCAGCGACCCCGGCTGGGCATGGGCGATGAGTTTGAGGACTTCGCCATCTTCATCGAGATAGAGGATGTCGAGGCTGATCTGGGTATTACGCATCCACATCGAAGCCGGGCGTACCGGGTCGTAGATGAACAGCATGCCGGCGTCTGCCGCCAGCGTGTCGCGCCACATCAGGCCGCGTTCCATCTGGTCCGGTGTCGAGGCGATGTCCACGGTGAATTCGTGGACCGCTTCGGCCGTTTCGACGCTGAGCGATTCCGGACCGCCGAATTCGATCAGCGTATCCTGGGCGGACGGGTCCTGCTGCGCCGCTGCGGGAGCACCCAGAACCAGAAGAATGGGAAGAAGAAGATTGCGCATGGCGCGCACGCTAGCCGTGCCCGCCATGCAGTGCAATCGCCGACCACCGTAAGGCCGGCATTCGTGGGTCAGGCGTCGACGTTGGCGCTGCGGATTTCCGCCGCAAGTGCGCCCTTGGGTCCTTCCACGCAACGGACCTGCAGCACTTCGCCCGGCTGCACGTCCTCAAGTCCTGCCCGACGCAGCGTCGCCGCGTGGAGGAAGACATCGCCCTCGACCTCGTCACAGGTCACGAAGCCGTATCCGCGCAGCGGATCGAACCATTTCACGACCGAGGAACAGAATGGTGCATTGACCGCGGCGTTGGGGTGGAAGCGGCGGGGACGCGCCGGTGCCTGGGCGTCGCCGCCCGACATTTCCACGATCTCGATGGCCTGGCGGCCCTTGTCGCCCTTTACAGCCTTGCAGACCACGCTGGCATTGGGGAGTGCCGGACCGTGCCCGTATCTCCGCAGACAACTTGCGTGAAGAAGGATGTCGCCCTGACCGTCATTTGCGTCGATGAAGCCGTAACCGCGTGCCGGATCATACCATTTCACGCGCCCTTCGAGACGATACACTTCGGTATCATCGAAAACTTCCTGGACAAGAACCATAACGATGCTCGCTTTGACTACTAGACAACCCTCAAGAGAATATTGGTACACGGATTCCTAGGTTAAGAGAAGATTAATGGCCCATTTAGTTGCTTAACCGGCCCGCAAGATTTGGTATCTGCGAGCCATTCTCAACGCGGTAAACACAATATGTAGCGGTCGCAAAATGCGAGCACCGCAAAGATTTGAGAAATCTTCGAGAATTTGGGGATATAAAAAATTCGCCTTTTACGCGAATTTCGGGTGTGGAAAACGCTCGAAAACGGGAGGAAACACTGTTCACTTCCCCTCGCGAGTCACATATCCAGACGAGCTTTTTTGCCGAAATAGCCGGAATAACAGCCTATTCCGAGTCCAACTCTCGGTGCAGTTTTTCGCTTGTGACGAGTTTTTCGACGGCGTCCATGCTGCGATAAATGCCCGAATTGGAACCGTGCTCGGAACATTCAACGGATTCGACCCAGCAGCGACCACCCGTCATCTCCCGGACAATCTCGTTGGCCTTGTGAAAGGCCATCTCGGCGACACGCTCACAGCTGGTGCCCGGAACCACTCTCACACGCGCGATACCGCGCTCACCGAGTGCAACCAGGGCCTCGCGTTCCGGATCATCCTCGGCCACGAGCAGCGTGTGATCGAACATCTCGTGCAGCCAGGCCCGGATCTCGCCAAAACCACCGCGTCCGAAATCTAGCACCCAGCCCCTCTTGTCGAGCTGTTCAGCCGCAAAGACAAAGTGGAAGCCCAGGGAATATCCGTGCAGCAAATGGCAATCACTGTCGGCGGCCCATTGCCGCGACGTGCAGGAGAGTCCCCGCTCATTGCCATAGGTCTTGGTCGACAGGTGCGCCATGCATTTGCTCCGACGCCGGTTACCGGCTCTGCCATTGTCTCACCCCGGCAGGCCGTCCGGCAATCCCGGTCGGTGTGTACATTCGGTCTGGCGGGAAGCCCAGTTGGCACGCCCTAGGGGAATCGAACCCCTCTTTCCAGGTTGAAAACCTGGCGTCCTAACCGATAGACGAAGGGCGCGCGGCTGGGAGGCCGTCGTATATAAAAGCCCGGGCTCTGTTGCAAGCCGGTGATGTGAAAAAAACATCAGTCAGCTGCAGCTAGATCCTCCAGATGCAGCTGAACGCGTCTCTGGCCGCGCCATTCATCGAGCTTGATACGGCCTGCAGCATGGTATCGACGCTCGTCACAGGCCAGCAATGCCTCGCCGATCGGCGTGTCTGCACACCGGAAGCAGATCCCGGACACCTTGCCCCCTGCCCGGTCATCCAGGGTGAAGCGCACATGATCGCTGCCGACGCGTTGGGCGAAGCTCACACGCAGGTCCGCAAGACAGAATCGCGGCTCGGCATTGCCCTGGCCGAACGGGGCGGCCGAGCGGATTGATTCCACCAGTTCGACATCCACCGCCTGCGGCAGGACCAGGCCATCGAGGAAGAGCGCGTTGGCATCGCGGGCCTCGGCCAGTTCCGGGGCCAGGCGCGCGTCGAGAAACTCCGTCAGCGCATTGATGCCTTCGGCCGGAACGGTCAGCCCGCCCGCCATCGCATGCCCGCCTCCGCTGATCAGCAGGCCGGCCTCGCGCGCGGCTGATATGGCCGCGCCCAGATTGACGCCATGAACCGAACGCCCGGAACCCTTGCCGAGCGGCGGGTCTGCAGCCTCGTCTATTCCGATCACGATCGCGGGCTTGCCGAAGCGGTCCTTTACACGCCCGGCGACGATGCCGATGACGCCGGCATGCCAGCCGCGCCCCGCGGCAATCAGCACTCCGCGATCCTCAGACTGGGGGCCGCACTGGGCGATCGCGGCATCCAGCACATCCGCCTCGATCTGGCGGCGTTCGGCATTGAAACCGTCGAGCTTGCCCGCGAGGTCAGCCGCCAGCGCTTCGTCGTCGGTCGTCAGTAGCTGGACGCCGAGATCGGCCTGGCCGACACGACCTCCGGCATTGATCCGGGGGCCGACCAGGAAACCGGCATGATAGGGCGTCGGCTGGTCCTGGCCGATTCCGGACACGACCGCCAGCGCCCGCAGGCCAGGCCATTGCCAACGCGCCATCACTTTCAACCCCTGGGCCACGATGGCGCGATTAAGCCCTGTGAGCGGCACCACGTCGCAAATCGTGCCCAGGCAGGCCAGATCCATCATCGCGATCAGATCGGGCTCTGTGACCGTCTCGAAACGCCCCCTGCGACGCCCTTCGCGATTGAGCGCAGCGAGAAACACGAAAGTGACGCCGGCCGCGGCCAGGTGGCCGCACCCGGACTCATCATCCGGACGGTTCGGATTCACCAGCGCAGCTGCCGGCGGCGCCTCGCCATCCATCAGGTGGTGATCGATGACGATCACATCCAGGCCGATCGCCTCGGCGTGTTTCAGGGCGTCTTCGGCCGCGGCGCCGCAATCGACGGTCACGACCAGTTCGGTGCCGCGCTCCTTCAGCCGGTCGAAGGCCTGAACATTGGGACCGTAACCCTCTGCGATACGGTCGGGCACGTAATGATCGAACTCGGCGCCCACACCGCGTGCCCAACGCATCAGCTGCGCCGCCGAAGTGGCACCGTCGACATCATAATCGGCGAACACGGTGATCCTGCGCCCCGCTTCCACCGCATCCCAGACCAGGCCAGCAGCCAGATCCATGTCGGCGAAACTGGACGGATCGGGGAAACTGTCCCGCATGCGCGGGTCGAGGAAACCGGCGGCGTCATCGGGCGCGACCCCGCGCCCCGCCAGGACACGGGCCAGCAGATCCGGAATACCCTGTTCACGGGCCATCCGGACGACATCGGTTTCGTCGAAATTGCGGGCCCGCCAGGGACGTCCGCTCAGGGAGGAAGAGACGCCCAGCATGCAGGCGTCGTCCCGTCTCTCCCTGAGAATATCGTCCGGCATGGCGCTCCTAGCCGATCGGGCGGGCGGACCGCACGCGGCGGACCGAGCGGTCGGAGGAATCGAGCAGAAGCGTGTGCGTATGCACCTGGCCATTGGCCGTGCGGACACCTTCCACCAGATCGCCGTCCGTGACGCCGGTAGCGACGAAGAGGCAGTCTTCCGACGCAAGCTCCATCAAATCATATTTCCGATCGAGATCGGTCACGCCAACACGGGCCGCACGTGCGCGCTCGTCATCGGTACGGAAATGCAGGCGGGCCTGCATCTGGCCGCCGATGCAGCGCAGGGCCGAGGCCGCCAGCACGCCCTCGGGCGCACCGCCGCGACCGATATACATGTCGACGCCGGTTCCCAGGCCCGCGGCACCCATGGCACCCGCCACATCGCCGTCGGAGATCAGGCGCACACGGGCACCGACGGATTTCACGCCGTCGATGATGTATTGATGCCGCTCGCGCTCAAGCACGCAGACCGTGATCTCCGAGGCCGACACGCCCTTGGCCTTGGCGAGATTGGTCACATTCTCGGCCGGCGTGGCATCGAGATCGATCACGCCGTCAGCATAGCCGGGTCCGATCGCGATCTTGTCCATATAGGTGTCCGGCGCATGCAGCAGGCCGCCGCGCGGACTGAAGGAGACCACAGCGAGGGCGTTGGGCATGCCCTTCGCCGTCAGCGTCGTGCCTTCCAGCGGATCCAGCGCGATGTCGATGGCCGGACCCTCGCCGGTACCGACTTCCTCGCCGATGAACAGCATAGGTGCCTCATCGCGCTCGCCCTCGCCGATCACGATACGGCCCTGCATCGGCATGGCGTTGAGACCATTGCGCAGAGCGTCTACGGCAGCCTGGTCGGCCGATTCCTTTTCGCCCAGCCCGATCCAGGACGATGCCGCAATCGCGGCATTCTCTGCGGCACGCACGGCCTGGAAGGCCAGATTTGTCAGCGCGCTATCGCTCATAGAAGTCACTCCAATCCATCAGATTTGTTTGCGCGAGGCCCTTGCCTCGTGGAAATGTTATCGCTAACAAGCACAAAATGCGAGCCCGATCTACTCCGGCGGTGTCGTACGCTCCTGGGCGTCGGCAATGAAGTCTTCGGCACTAGTCGTTGCGGTGCGGCCGGATTCGGCATGCCCGGCTTCCATGGCCTCGCGTTGCTGCAGGACATTGACCTGGCCAGCGGCCAGCTCGGCCTGTTCCTCGGACCCGAGACGACGCTCGGGGATCGCGACCGGCGCGACCCTCTCCTCTGCGCCCTCGGCCAGTCTTTCCTCGACCCAGGCCGGATTGCTGCCGTCATTCACAGGCATGTCAATCACCGCACACGCATTGGCGAAACCGCAAAAAAGCAGGACTGGGATCAGCCGGGTCATGATATCTCCTCGCGCTGGACGCGCGCTCTGCTTTCTATACGCTGACAGGCGAGAAAGTCACCACTTGATCACAAGGATAACGAGATGGCCGATAATGAGACCGGTGACACGGGTGAAACAGGCGGCAATCCCTGGTCCGAGATGACGGACAAGGAGCTGGAATCCCTGGACCAGATCTCCCGCAATCTGATGCAGGCATCCTTGAAATCGCAGAAGCTGATGTCCGACGTCATCCAGAAGGCGCTCGAGGGCGATCCGGTGATGCCGCAGGCGGACCCTTTCCATACCGCACCGGAATTCGGCGAAGTCTGGGGCAAGATTGTCGAACAGCCCGAACTGGTCATGCAGGCGCAGGCCGACCTGATGAAGGGCTATCTCGACCTCTGGAGCTCGACCACGAAACGCGTGATGGAAGGCTCGGCCGAGCCCGCGATCAAACCCGAGGCCGGTGACAAGCGGTGGCGCTCCAAGGATTGGTCCGAAAACCCGGTCTTCGATGCCATCAAGCAGTCCTACCTGCTCAACCAGCACTTCCTGACCGGTCTCGTCCATGGCGTCGACGGGGTGGATGACCGGACCAAGCGCAAGGTGGAATTCCTCACCAGGCAGATGACCGACGCGCTCTCGCCAACCAATTTCGCGCTGACCAATCCCGACGTGCTTCGCGCGACCATGGAAAGCAAGGGCGAGAACCTCACGCGCGGGCTGCAGAACCTCATGTCCGACCTGGAAGCCGGGCGCGGTCGCCTCGCCCTCACGCAGACCGACATGAAAGGATTTGTTGTCGGCAAGGATATCGCGACGACACCGGGCAAGGTGGTGTTCCGGAACGAGATCATCGAACTGATCCAGTACGCACCGACGACAGAGACTGTGAAAGCCCGTCCGCTCCTGATCTCGCCGCCCTGGATCAATAAATTCTACATCCTGGACCTGCGCGAGAAGAATTCGATGATCCGCTGGCTGACCAAGCAGGGTTTCACCGTTTTCCTGATTTCCTGGGTCAATCCGGGTCCTGAACTCAAGGACAAGACGTTCGAGGACTACATGCACCAGGGTCTGCTGACCGCGATCGACCAGGTCGAGAAGGCAACCGGCGAGACCTCGGTGAACACGGTCGGCTATTGCGTTGGCGGAACGCTGCTGGCCTCCACCCTCGCCTATCTGGCCGCAACCGGACAAAGCGAGCGCATCGCCTCGGCGACCTTCTTTGCCGCGCAGACCGATTTCAAACTGGCCGGCGAACTCTTGCTCTTCATCGACGATGAATGGATCAAGGAAATCGAGCGCCTGATGGACGCCCAGGGCGGTGTGCTGGACGGACGCACGATGGCCGACACGTTCAACCTCCTGCGATCCAACGACCTCGTCTGGTCCTTCGTGGTCAATAATTACTTGCTCGGCCGCCAGCCCCAGGCCTTCGACCTATTGTTCTGGAATGCCGACCAGACCCGCATGCCCAAGGCTCTGCACCTCTGGTATCTCCAGAACATGTATCGCGACAACAAGCTGGCCGAGGGCGAGCTCAGCTTCGGCGATGTGCAGCTGGATCTCAGTGCCGTCGAAACGCCGATCTACATGCAGGCCTCGCGCGACGACCACATCGCGCCCTACCCGTCCGTCTATCGCGGCGCGAAACTCTTCAAGGGTCCCGTCCGCTACATGATGGCGGGGTCCGGACATATCGCCGGCGTGATCAATCATCCGGACGCGAACAAATACCAGCACTGGACCAATGACGCCCTGCCCGACACGGTCGATGACTGGATTGCCGGCGCCGAGGAGCATCCCGGCTCCTGGTGGCTGGACTGGCGCGAATGGCTCTACGAACGTTCCGGCGAGGATGTGCCGGCGCGTGAACCCGGTGATGGCGAGCTCAGCCCGATCTGTGACGCGCCCGGCACCTATGTGCTCGTGCGCAGCGATCAGGCCGGTGCCGACACACCCGCGAAGGACAGCGAACCGGCTGAATAGGTCCGGAGATATTTCTTTGGAAAAACAAAGCCGTGTTATGGTCTTTTGCGACTCGGCTGTAACAGGGGGCCGGTTTGACCGCTTCTGGCTCGGATTCCAATTCCTCGCAAATCCTGGATTTCCCCGGGATCACGGATACCGCTGAACTCGCTGACCTCGCCTTCCTGTGCTCTCCGCGCGAGGGCGAACCCCGCCGCGGCGCTTTCATCCTCGAGGACATCGAATCCAACGCCCTGATCCTGGCGGGATATCTGGAACAGCTCGGCTTCGACCAGGTGGTCTGGGTGAAAAGCGTCGAGACCTGTTATCGCATGATGCCGCACCTGCGGGCAGCGCGTTTCGATCTCGTCCTGTTTGACATCATGCTTAGTGATGGCGTGGCCTTCGACCTGCTGCGCGAACTGGCCGCCCGCGACCGCGCCTACAAGGTCTGCGCCTTCACCGGCCGCAATCGTCCTGATGAGTTGACGCAATTGCGCGAGGCCGGCTGCGACTGGGTGCTCAAGAAACCCATCGATCTGGACACTGTGCGGCACGGTCTCGAGAGCATGGGCTTCGACGCCCCCGAGACCGAACCGGACAAATGATCTGATCAGTCACCGGCCGGTGTCGTCACCGCCGGAGCTGCCGCGAACGGACGGATGCCGAATTCCGGATACACTTCATCCGGGTAGTAGACCGTCCCGTCGGCCACCACCATCGAGATCGATTTCACATCGCGGAAATCCGCAGTCGGATCACCCGGCACCAGGAAGAAATCCGCCTTCATGCCCGGCGCTATCGAGCCGAGCTCGTCGGCCACTCCGAGATAATCCGCCATGCCATGGCTGGCCCAGGCGAGGATCTCGGCCGGTTCCATGCCGATCGTCTGGTAGAGTTCCAGTTCGCGGTGGAAGGTCATGCCGCCGCCCAGATCCGTGCCCGGAACCAGGAAGATTCCGGCCTCGCGCATGCGGCGCAGGATATCGGTGATCTGCACGAAAGCGCCACGATAGGCCTCGTCCTCTTCCGGGGACGCGATCTGCGCCCAGGCGGTCCGGGCCTGGCGCTGGAAGTCGACCGGCATGTTGTCGACATAGTCCACGACACCCGGTGCCAGCTGGCCATTGCGTGACAGCAGCAGGGCTTCGTGGATCGCGAAGGTCGGGTCGATCGCCACGCCGCGCTCGACCATGGCGTCGAGCGTCTCGCGGACAGGCTCGCTGTCGAGATCGAGACCCGGCAGGCGTTGCAGGGCAGTCAGACGCAGGAGGGTCCGTGTATCCTCGCCTTCCTCGAGCACCCAGCCGAGCATGACCTGGTTGATATGGGTCATCTCGTCATAGCCGGCCGCGATCATCGCATTGGCATTGGTGAAAGCCGGAACGTGCCCGGCAACGCGCAGACCGCGTTCGCGAGCGGTCGCGATCATGGCCGGCACCCAGTCGGGATTCATCGAGTTGTAGATCTTGATCTGGTGGAAATGGCCCGCATCGGCGCAGGCATTCACCGCGGCCACGGCCTCTTCCTCGGTGGAGACCAGCTGGCCATTGTTCGAGCTGAACGGGCTCTGCCCCTCGATAAAGCAGGAGCGATGGATGCGCGGACCCGCCACCTGGCCGGATTCGATCCGGTCGATCAGCGCGCCGAGCACTTCATTATTGTTGCCCATGTCCCGCACGCTGGTCACGCCGGCGGCGATATTCAGTAGTGCCGACGTCTCGCCCATGTGACCATGCATCTCGAACATGCCCGGGATGAGCATGCCGCCTGCAGCATCGATCTCGACCTCGCCGGCCTGGGTGGGAGTATCCAGCGCATCAATGCTGATGATGCGGTCGCCCTCGATCACCACGGAAACGGGTGCACTGGCCTCTGCACTGACGGAATCGAAGACCCGTGCATTGCGGATCCTCACCGGTGCGCCGTAGTCATGCGCGACGCGCGACTTGATGTCCTGGAAACGTGCCGCACCGAATTCGGCGGACATGCCGCGCAGGCGCTCGTCCTCGGCCTCATAACCTTCTTCCAGGATCGAGAAGCCCGGCGTGATGAGGCCGAAGAAATTCTCGCCATGCATCAGGAAATAGGTCGGGTTGAGACTGGTGCCGATCATCGCATAGGCGGTGACGTCACGGGCGGTATCGCCCTCGCCGACGGTCAGCGTGTCCATCTCGTCGAGGCGCATCTCGCCGCCCGGCAGGACGGCCATGGTGCGGTCCTCGTCAGCCATCAGCGCACGCGCGGCAATGGCGAGCCAGTACGGGCTGGAGGCCTGCGGCAGGTAGAAGGCATCACCTTCCGGGATCGCGTCGCCCTCGCCGGTACCATCGCGCCAGACTGCCTGGCTGTCAGCGTACTCAAAGCTTTCATCGACCGGATTGCCGAAAGTCGTGTTGCCCACGATCGTCCAGGCCGTGGGCAGGCCGCGTTCGTTCAGCGTCACGACCTCGTTGAGCGTCGGTCCCCGGCCGTTATTGCGATACTCGTAGGCAATCTCGTAACCGTCGGCGCTCGTCTCGATCTCGATCTGGCCGATGACGGTCCCACCGGTCATCACGGTGAAGACCGAAGCCTCCGGGCCCGTGGCCACGCTGGCGGCGCCATTTTCGCCCTCGCTCGTGACGGACTGGTTGCAAGCTGCCAGGGACAGCGCAGCGACACTCGCAAGTGCCAGTTTTGAAATCGAACGCATCACACGTCTCCCCGCATTGATTTGCCGGAAGGGATAGCATTCCGCGCGAGGCGCGTCTGCATTATTTCAAATTCATCAAATGCTTCGCCGGGACGCTTTGCGCAGCCCGCCTGGCGCAAAAAAGAAAGGGCGGTGCCACCGGCACCGCCCTTCCTGCATTCGTATAGACCGTGAGGCCTTAGCGCTTCGAGAACTGGAAGCTGCGGCGGGCTTTCGCGCGGCCGTACTTCTTACGCTCGACGACGCGGCTGTCGCGGGTCAGGAAGCCATTGGCCTTCAGAACGCCACGCAGACCCGGCTCGAACATCGTCAGAGCCTTGGAGATTCCGTGACGCACAGCACCGGCCTGGCCGGACAGACCGCCGCCCTTGACGGTGGCGATGATGTCGAACTCGTCGACGCGTTCAGCCGTCTGCAGCGGCTGCTGGAGCAGCATGCGGAGGACCGGACGGGCGAAATACTGTTCCTGGTCGCGGCCGTTGACCGTGATCTTGCCGTTACCGCGCTTGATCCAGACACGGGCGACAGCGTTCTTACGCTTGCCGGTCGCATAGGAGCGGCCGTGTTCGTCGATCTGCGGCTCAGCCGGAGCGGACTCTTCGACGGCGTTGTCACCGTCTTCGGAGATAACCTCTTTGAGGTCCTCGAGGGAGCGAGCTTCTTCAGCCATGATCAGCCTCGTGCGTTCTTGGAGTTCATGGATTTGAAATCGATCACTTCAGGCTGCTGGGCCTCGTGCTTGTGATCGTTTCCGGCATACACACGCAGGTTCGAGAACTGCTTGCGGGCCAGCGGGCTGTCTTTCGGCAGCATGCGCAGCACGGCCTTCTCGACAACGCGTTCCGGGAAGCGGCCGTCCAGCAGCTTGGCCGGAGACGTTTCCTTGATACCGCCCGGATGGCCGGTGTGGTGGTAGTAACGCTTGTCGTCACGCTTCTTGCCGGTGAAGACAACTTTCTCGGCGTTCACAACGATGACGTTGTCGCCCATGTCGACATGCGGGGTGTAGTCCGGACGGTGCTTGCCGCGAAGACGCATCGCGATGAAGCTGGCGAGACGGCCGACAACGGCGCCTTCAGCATCAATCACGATCCACTTCTTCTCGACATCCGCCGGTTTCATGGAAAAGGTTTTCATATCAATCTCGCCTCAAGCCTTGCGGCACGGGTTGAATTCGAACGCGCGATGTATCGACCGAAATCAGTTTGGTCAAGCGAGGTTCTGAAAAAGGGCAGAAATTTATACACCTAGCGATGCGGTTACATAATACCGCATGCTTTCGCCCGACCGAATTCGAGCGTTTGAAACGCTGCTGTGAAAGCGCACGAACCTGTACTCAACATACTGAAATGCGGCGGTACATCGGCGGCGTGACGCGGGCGATACAGGTGTATACCATCAGCCCCGAACAGGCCTTCCGGCCAAATAGTGAATAGAGCGAGATTTGCGGTCCATGTTTCAGTCCCGACGGTTCGACCCTGTTTTTCAACGTGCAACGCTGGCCCGGTCGGACGTTCGCCGCCCGTGGTCCGTGGCCAGATCGCTTGGCATGGTGCTGGGTGCAGCCGCACTGATCGCGGCCTGTTCCCCGACGGTTGAAGAGCCTGACCTGCCGGACCTGGTGGAAGAGGATGCCCCGCGCGAGGTGAATGTCACGGCGGCCTTCATGAACGCCCAGAGCGGAGCGACCTCCCTCACCTTCCTGCCCAATGCCGATGCAGCCTCGCTGGGCCTGATTGTCGGCACGCCGCGCGATGGGGGACTGGATCTCTATGACGCCGACGGCGCCCTGCGCCGCCAGCATTCCGGACCGCGTCTGAGCGGGCTTGCTGCAGCGCCCGGTTTCCAGCTGCGCGGTGAGGCCCTACCCCTTATCTTCAGCGCCGCTGCCGAAAATGACACCGTGCAGGGCTATGCCGTCGTCGCAGATGATTTCCGGATCCTCGACCTGCCGCTGGCCGAAATCGAACCGGCCGACGGGATTTCCGGTCTTTGCCTCTATCGCGAGGGTGCCGGGTTTGTGGACCTCGCCATCCTCGGCGACGGCCCGACCGCCGAGATCTGGCGTGTCCGGGATTCGGGCGGTGCCACCCTGGACGTGGAATCGCGTCTGCAATTCTCCCTGCCGGCTCCGGCCCGCAGCTGTGTTGCCAATAATGGCGATCTCTACGTCACGAGCCCGTCCGGCGGCATTGCCCGCATCGATGGCGAGGGCAATGTCCTGCTGGAACGCTCCATGGTCGCGGCCGATATCGCGGTCGGACTGATCAACGGGGCCTCGCTGGTCCTGGTGAGTGATGCCAGCGGCGAGACGCTGCAGGCGTTCACGGCAGCCGATTTCGAACCCTATGCGGAAATCCGGGTCGTGGACGGTCTCAGCACGCCGGGCATTTCCGAGCCGGGTGCGATTGCCATTACCGACCAGTCCTACGGTTTCACGGCCTATTCCAACGGCATGATCGCGGCCTATGACCGCGGCGACGGCCGCATCAAGGTGATCTCGCGCGAGAGCTTCTCCCGCGCGCTGCTGCCCACCGAATAGGACTTCAGATCATCAGCCCGACCGGCGCGCGGTCCAGGTCGCGACAGCGCAGGCGCTGAACAGGAGAACTGCGCCTGCCTGGTGCGCCAGGGCGAGACCGATCGGCACCACGGCCAGCAGGGTCGCGATACCCAGCGCCATCTGCCCCAGCACAAGCGCCGGCAGGATGATCATGAAAGGCTTCATCGACACGCGCGGCTCGCGCCAGATCATGAAGGCGAAAACACCTGTCGCGATGGCCAGGAGATAAGCCGTCCAGCGGTGATTCATCTGCACCGCGGCAAGGCTCTCGAACACCGCCGGAATGAAAGCCTGCCCGCCCAGATAATCGGACGGGATGAGTTCGCCATTCATCAGCGGCCAGGTGTTGTAGATCATGCCGGCATCAAGCCCGGCCACGAAGGCGCCGAGGATGATCTGGAAGAAGATCAGGCCCCACAGGCCCAGTGCCCAGCCGGTCAGCCGGCCCACGCGGATTGCGGGTGGCCCGTAACGCGCTTCCAGCGCCAGCCAGAGCGAGGCGCCGAGGATGACAAAGGCCATGCCAAGATGGGTAGCCAGCCTGTACTGGCTCACATCCAGCCGGTCGACGAGACCGCTGGCCACCATCCACCAGCCAATCGCCCCCTGCAGACCGCCGAGAACCAGCAATCCCAGCAGGCGGGGTTTGAGGCTGGCGCTGAGCTGGCCGCGCAGCCAGAAGAAGGCGAGCGGCAGGGCGTAGATC
The DNA here is from genome assembly GCA_965228215.1 of uncultured Maricaulis sp. Lineage (GTDB taxonomy): Bacteria > Pseudomonadota > Alphaproteobacteria > Caulobacterales > Maricaulaceae > Maricaulis. Next base: position 2,862,076 of record OZ245800.1, read on the forward strand.
AAACCGATCGTGCGTCCCAGCTGGCGATGCCCCCATTCCCACCAGAAGATCACCTTGAACTCGTCCATGCTCATACCGCGGTTCTGGACCTGGTATTCGGTGGTCGAACGATAGAGTTCCAGCTCGGCTTCCCAGGCGTCCTCGCTGAGCGGCGGGATCGCACCGGAGATCGGTTTCCATTCAGTGATCGAGAGACCGGAATCGGTGAGACGTGTCGCGGCACCGACCAGGATCATCAGGCATACGAAGCCCGCAACGATGAAAAGCCAGTTCGAGACAGCACGGCTGGTAACGGCACGATGGGTCATGGCACTCCTCTTGGTGCGCTACCTAACGCATCCACGGCACGGAACAAGCAGGCTCAGCGGTGCAATCTTGTCGCAGCGGTGAATTCAGGCTCGCTTGAATCACCACCAGCCGCCATCATGCGCGCAGAACAAACAGACAAGTGGCCGGAAACATGACTGACGGATGCGTTCTCATCCTGGGGGCCGGACAGGCAGGCGGGCAATGCGCCGCCATGTTGCGGCGCAGCGGCTGGCAGGGATCGATCATCCTCGCCGGCGCGGAACCGCACCCGCCCTATCAGCGCCCGCCTCTCTCGAAGGCCTATCTGTCCGGCGAGATCGGTGCCGATCGCCTCTGGCTTCAACCGCCCGAGACCTGGCAGGAACAGGATGTGGAATTGCGCCTCGGCGCCACCGCGACGGCAATCGATCGAGACGCGAAAACCGTGCGCTTCCAGGACGGCAGCACACAGGGCTATGACAAGCTTGTCATCGCGACCGGTTCGCGCGTTCGCCCCTTGCCCGTGCCCGGCGCGGATCTCGACCGTGTGCGCTATCTCCGATCCATCGCCGATGTTGACCATCTGCGCGGCGACGTGCAGCCGGGCCGGCGCATCGCCGTGATCGGTGGCGGCTATATCGGGCTGGAGGCTGCGGCCGTGGCCCGCAAGCTGGGCGCCGAGCCGATTGTGATCGAGGCGATGGACCGACTCCTCGCCCGGGTGGCTGCGCCGGAACTATCCGCCTTCTACAAACAGGCCCACGATGCCCAGGGCGTGGAGATCCGCCTGTCTGCCATGGTGCAAGAGCTGGACGGCAAGGACGGACACGTCACCGGAGTCGGCCTGGCCGACGGCACGCAGATCCCGTGTGACAGTGTGCTGATCGGGATCGGCGTCATGCCCAATCAGGAAATCGCCAGCGATGCGGGCCTGACCACCAGCAACGGCATCGTGGTGGATGGCCATTGCCGCAGCGATGATCCGGACATCTACGCGATCGGCGATTGTACCGAGCAGGAACACTGGCTCTATCACCGTCCGCTGCGCCTGGAATCCGTACCCAACGCGCTCGAACAGGCCAAACATGTCGCTGCCCATATCTGCGGCCAGCCGGCGCCGCGCCATGAAGCCCCCTGGTTCTGGTCCGACCAGTTTGACTACAAACTGCAATCGGCCGGTATCTATTTCGGCGGCGAGACCACGATCGAACGGTCCGGCGATGGCAGTTACGCACTTTTCCACCTGACGGACGGTGTCCTGACCGCCGCCGACGCGGTGAATGATCCGCAGGCCTTCATGGCGGCGAAAATGATGGTGGCCAAAGGCGCCCGGCCCGATCCGGCCGCGCTGGCAGACCCCGCCAGCTCGATGAAGGACATTATGAAGGCCGCCATGGCTGCCGCGTCATGAGCGCGCCGGCCTATGAGGGCAGCTGCCATTGCGGGCGTATCGCCTGGACAGTCCGGGCAGAACCGAAGCATCTGACCGATTGCAATTGCTCGATCTGTCGGCGCATCGGCGGCCTATGGGCCCATGTCCCCGCCGCGAGAGTCGAAACACGCTATGCCCCCGAAGATGCCGTCCGCTATGTCCAGGGTGACAGGAGCCTGGCCATGATCAGCTGCGTGAATTGTGGAAACACTACGCACTGGGAGAGCGAGGACCCGGCCTATGAAGGCATGTCGGTGAATATGCGCATGGTCGAGGCCGACAAGGTCGCACATCTACGCGTGCGCAAGTTCGACGGCGCCGACAGCTGGGAATATCTCGACTGAGACCTGTTTCGACGAGCTCGGGACAGCCGGGTCGATTCTGGCAGATTTCACAGGGAAAGAATGGTCGGAGCGGCGAGATTCGAACTCGCGACCCCTCGCCCCCCAGGCGAGTGCGCTAACCGGACTGCGCCACGCTCCGACACTTGATTGCGAACGGCAGGCAAGCCAGCCGGTCGCGCGGGGAGCCCGGTTATAGGCAAGCCCCTCGCTCGCGGCAATACGCCCATGACAGGAAAACTGTCAGGGCTTCATTGCGCCTTTCAGCTTGGCCCGTGCGTTTTCAAGATCGGCGAGAATCTCGTCGAGTTCCCGACGCGGACTTCCGGCCGGCCGCGGCTTTGCGGGACGGCTTCCGGACGGGCGCTCGAGATCGGAGGCATCGACGGCCTGCGGCGAAACGATGTCATCACCTGCGCCCACTTCCAGGACGACGGCGGTGCCGTGATCCTTGATGAATTTGCGGGCGCCCTTGATGGTGAAACCGTTTTCGTAGAGCAGGCGCTTGATGCCGCGCAGGAGCTGGATGTCCTGCGGGCGATAGAAACGCCGTCCGCCCGCGCGTTTCAGCGGGCTGATCTGCGGGAATTTGCTTTCCCAGAAACGTAGAACATGCGCAGGCACTCCCAATTCCTCAGCGGCTTCGCTGATGGTTCGGAAGGCCTCCGGCGATTTTTCAATGACCGACATGCGATATCCGCGTCAGTCTACGGCTCTGTGGCTAGTCCTTGGACAGAGCCGAGTCGACGCGCTCCTTGAGAACCTGAGACGGTTTAAACACAAGAACTCGACGCGCTTCGATCGGGACTTCAACGCCCGTTTTCGGATTACGACCCACCCGTCCGCGCTTGTCACGCAGCAGGAAGGATCCGAACGAAGACAGCTTGACCGACTGACCGTTCGACAGCGAGTCGGACATCATGCCCAAAACGCTCTGAACCAGATCCGCCGATTCCTGACGCGACAACCCCACTTCCCGGTACACGGCTTCCGCCAAATCCGCACGTGTTAGTGTCTTATCCGACATAGCAATCCCCAATCAGACAAAGACAGGCTACGCCCGCAAACCAGTGCCCGTCAACGTCACCGCCCCGGGAAAATGCAAGAAACACGGGAATTTGAGGCATTAAAATCGTGCGAGCGCCGCACCCCAGGTGAAACCGCCGCCCAAGGCTTCCATAAGCACGAGCTCGCCGCGCTGGATCCGCCCGTCCTGCACGGCCTTATCGAAAGCAAGCGGAACCGATGCCGCAGAGGTATTGCCGTGATCGGCCACGGTCGAGATCACGCTGGCGGTCGGAATGGAGAGTTTCCGCGCCACGCCCTCGAGAATACGCTGATTGGCCTGGTGCGGAACGAACCAGTCGATATCGGCGATCTCCAGACCGGCCCGGCCCGCGATCGTGGTCATCGACTCGGCGATATTCGTGACGGCGTGGCGGAAGACCTGGTTCCCGACCATGCGCAAATGCCCGACCGTCTGGGTCGAGGACGGACCGCCATCAACGTGCAGCAAGTGCTGGAAACGGCCGTCCGAGCGCAGATAGGTCTGCAAGAGCCCGGCATCCTCGCCGCTCCCGGCCGGATCCTCGCCCGTCAGCACCATGGCGCCGGCACCGTCGCCGAACAGCACGCAGGTCGACCGGTCGGTCCAGTCAAGAATGCGAGACATGGTCTCGGCGCCGATCACCAGCGCCGTCTGGGCCTGGCCGCGGGCGATGAAATTATCCGCCACCGAGAGGGCATAGATGAAACCTGTGCACACGGCCTGTACGTCGAAGGCTGCGCCTTTCAGCGCGCCCAGCCGGGCCTGGATCAGGGTTGCGGTGGACGGGAACGTATAGTCCGGCGTGGTGGTTGCCACGACGATGAGATCAACATCCTCAGGCGCGATACCGGCATGATCCAGCGCGCGGCGGGCAGCCTTCTCGCCGAGATCCGCCGTGGTCTCGCCCTCGGCTGCGATATGGCGCTGGCGGATACCCGTACGCTCGCGGATCCAGGCATCGCTGGTATCCACCATGCTGGAGATTTCGTCATTGGACAGGACCCGGTCGGGCAGATGCGACCCGATTCCGGCAATACGCGCGATACGATCGGTCATGATGCCGCTATGGCGTCCTGTTCTTCGTAGCTGGCGAACTTGTCGAGATTCCGCCGCAGCTCACTCATGAAATCACTCTTGGCCATGACCAGACCGAGGCCCAGCGCCGAGGAGAAGCCGAAACCGTCAGCGCCGCCATGGCTCTTCACCACGATACCCTTGAGGCCCAGGAACAGGCCGCCATTGATCGAGCCCGGATCCATGCGCTCGCGCAACCGGTCCAGCGCGCCCAGCGACAACAGGCCTGCAGCCAGTTTGGCAGTGATCGAACTGGTGAGCGCCTCGCGCACCCAGCCGGCCACGAGCCGGGCCGTGCCCTCGGCAGTCTTCAGCGCGATATTGCCGGTGAACCCGTCGGTGACGACGACGTCGATATGGCCAGCCGAGATGTCATCGCCCTCGATGAAGCCGATATAGTCGAAATCGAGCCCGGACGAACGGATCAGACCGTCGGCCTCGCGCACCGTGTCATTACCCTTGAGCTCTTCCTGGCCGACATTCAGCAGGCCGACCTTGGGCTTCGTCCCGCCGAACACCGCCCGGTGATAGGCCTCGCCCATGATGGCGAATTCAACCAGCTGGGTGGCGCCGCACTGGACATTGGCGCCGACATCGAGAACGACAGTATGGCCGCGCGGCGTGGGCCAGTTGGCGGAGATCGCGGGGCGGTGAACGCCCTTCTTCATGCGCAGAATGACCTTGGAAATGGCCATCAGCGCCCCGGTATTGCCCGACGACACGATCGCGTCGGCCTCGCCGGACTTCACGCACTGGATGGCATTCCACATCGACGAGCCGCGGGCACGGCGCACGGCCTCGCTCGGCTTGTCGGTCATGGTGACCATGGTGTCGGTGTGACGGATCTCGCTGACAGCAGCCACTTCAGGATGCTTGTCGAACAGCGGCTGAAGCTGGGCCTCGTCGCCATGCACGAGATAGCGGGCCTTGCGGTCCGGCCAACGCCGCAGCGCCTGGCTGATGCCTTCAACCACGGCGGACGGACCAAGGTCCCCGCCCATGGCGTCGACGGAAATTGTGGAGATGTCAGTCATGCGCTGAGTTTACGTGTCCCGTAGATCGCGTCACCCGAACGCGAAAGGCGGAACTTAGCCGAGTGCCTTGGAGATTCAAGCACGCAAATTCTGTTTTACAGTTCAGCGAACACCGGGGCCGTGCCCTTGCCCAAGGCCTCGGCACCTTGCCCGGCGAGCGATCGAGCGCTCGCAGCCGCGTAATCCGCCAGAGCGCCGGCGCCCTCGCCGACCGTCTCCGAGGCCAGGAGATTGCGCGATATCGCCTCGGCCAGCACTGCCGAATCTTCCGCTTCGAGCGCATCAGAATAAGCCTGAGCGCGACCGTAAAAGCCTTCGGCGAGGAAGCGGATTTTCTTGCCTACGCCGGAATCGCCGACGCCCAGCTCCCGCATCGCACTGTCGAAATCGTCGAACATGGCATCGAAGACTTCCTGGTTGACGGTGCGGGCGTATTCATCCCCGGATGCCTGCAATTCGCGGATCACCAGGGCGGTGTGCAGCATCACGCTCTCCACACGCCCCTCGATCGTGTCCGGCACGCCGAGTTCGGAGAAGAGTTTCGCATTGCGCGACGCCGCCAGGATGCCGTCATAGAGCGACTTTGCAGCCTGTTTTTCGGGGCGGGTGCGGAAAATACGGTTCAGCATGCAGCGCAAGCTCCCAAATCTTGGGACTTGAAGCTAAGCTCCGGCCCGGCTAGGTCAAGAAGCCTGTTCATTCGGGGCGTTGCCCCAGGGAGTCATTCATGAAGCGTGGTGTCCGCCTTTCTCTCGTGCTTGCAGCCTGCGCCCTTGGCGTTTCGGCCTGCAATCCCGTCCTGCGAGCGCATGGCTATCGCTATTCGGTCGAGGAAGAACCGGTCATCACGCCTGCCGAAGACACCCAGAACTCGGTCCTGCGCATGCTGGGCAGCCCGTCCACGCGCGGCACGTTCGAAGAGAACACCTGGTACTACATCTCGGCCACCCGTGAATCGATCGCCTATCTGCGCCCGGCCACGCGTGACCGCCGCATCCTCGCCATCCGTTTCGATGATGAGGGCGTGGTCGATGAAGTGCTGGACTATGACCTGGAAGACGGCCGTGTCGTCTCCTACGCCTCCCGCGAAACCCCGACCCGCGGCCGCGAGCTGAACCTGCTCGAACAGCTGCTGGGCAATATCGGTCGCGGCCAGGCGGAACAGTTCGGCGGCGAACAGAACCTGCCGGGCGGCGCCGGCGGCCCGCGCCGGGACCAGTAATCCCTCATCTAATCTCCAAATCATGCTAGCCTGACGTCTCGAAGGAGGCCGTCATGGACTGGGGTATTGGAGATTTCATCGCTGCGGGCGTTCTGCTGGCTGCACTCGCGGGCGGTATCGTGCTGGCCCTGAGACTGAAACAGAGCGCTTTGGTCCGCTATTGTGCAGCTGTTGCTGTAGCGGCACTTGTCGTGTCCGCCTGGGTGTTCGGCGCGGTGGGCATGGACTGACCCAGCGCGAACAAGCGAACCCGCCAAGAAAAAGCCCCGGTCGCCAGACCGGGGCTTTCTCTTGATCTGATCGTTCTGCCTAGGCAGCCAGGAAGGCCAGCAGGAGCAGAGCCACGATATTCGTGATCTTGATCATCGGGTTCACGGCCGGGCCGGCGGTGTCCTTGTAGGGGTCACCGACGGTGTCACCGGTCACGGACGCCTTGTGGGCTTCAGAGCCCTTGCCGCCGTGATTGCCGTCTTCGATGTACTTCTTGGCATTGTCCCAGGCACCGCCACCGACGGTCATGGATACGGCCACGAAGAGACCGTTGACGATCACGCCCAGCAGCATGGCACCGACAGCCGCGAGAGCCTGCTCCTGGCCCGCCAGCGCATTGATGGCGAAGTAGAGCACGATCGGCGACAGGACCGGCAGAAGCGACGGCACGATCATTTCGCGGATCGCGGCCTTCGTCAGGATGTCCACGGCCTTGCCGTAATCCGGCTTGGCCTTGAATTCCATGATGCCCGGGATTTCCTTGAACTGGCGGCGCACTTCAGCAACCACGGCGGTTGCAGCGCGGCCGACAGCCATCATCGACATACCACCGAAGAGGTAAGGCAGGAGACCACCGAAGAGGAGGCCGACGATGACGTAGGGATTCTCGAGCGAGAAGTTCGGCTGGACATGCAGCAGGTGTTCAACGTCCGTCGTGTAGGCGGCGAAGAGCACCAGGGCACCCAGGCCGGCAGAACCGATGGCGTAACCCTTGGTCACGGCCTTGGTCGTGTTGCCGACGGCGTCGAGCGTATCCGTGGTGTCACGGACGCTTTCGTCCAGACCGGCCATTTCGGCGATACCGCCGGCATTGTCGGTTACCGGACCAAAGGCATCCAGCGCCACGATCAGACCGGCCAGGGCCAGCATGGTCGTCACGGAGATGGCAATGCCGAACAGGCCGGCCAGCGTGTAGGTGGCCAGGATGCCGACGATGATGATCAGGGCCGGAAGCGCGGTGGCTTCAAGCGAGACCGCCAGGCCCTGAATCACGTTCGTGCCGTGACCGGACTCGGAGGCTTCAGCCACGGACTTCACAGGACGGAAGCCGGTACCGGTGTAGTACTCGGTCACCCAGATGATGGCCGCGGTGACGATCAGGCCGATAATGCCCGAGATGAACAGGTTCTGGCCCGTGATCATCTTGTCGCCGACCATGGCGATATCGCCCATGCCGATCGTGAAGTTCGTGATAGCCCAAAGACCGGCGATCGACAGCAAACCAGCGACAATCAGGCCCTTGTAAAGCGCACCCATCACATTCGTGCCGCCGCCGAGGCTGACGAAGAATGTGCCGATGATGGAGGTCACGATGCAGACCGCGGCGATCGCCAGCGGGTAGATCATCATGGCCGAACCGAGCTCACCGGTGAAGAAGATCGCGGCGAGAACCATCGTGGCCACAACGGTCACGGCATAGGTCTCGAACAGGTCAGCCGCCATGCCGGCACAGTCACCGACATTGTCGCCGACATTGTCAGCGATCGTGGCTGCGTTGCGCGGATCATCTTCCGGGATACCGGCTTCGATCTTGCCGACCATGTCGCCGCCGACATCTGCACCCTTGGTGAAGATACCGCCGCCGAGACGGGCGAAGATCGAGATCAGGGAGGCACCGAAGCCCAGGGCAACCAGGGAGTCGATAACTGTCCGGCTACCGGTTTCGAAGCCCATGGCGCCGGTCAGGATCCAGAAATAGCCAGCGACACCCAGCAGGGCCAGGCCGGCAACGAGCATGCCCGTCACGGCGCCGGAGCGGAATGCCACGGACAGGCCGGCGGCCAGGCTCGTCGATGCGGCCTGGGTCGTACGCACATTGGCGCGAACCGAGACCAGCATGCCGATGAAACCGGCTGCGCCGGACAGGACAGCGCCGATGGCGAAGCCCAGGGCAACCTGCCAGCCAAGGAAGAAGGCGATCAGGATACAGACGACGACGCCGACAATGGCGATGGTGGTGTATTGGCGCTTGAGATAGGCGTTGGCGCCTTCTTGAATGGCCGATGCGATTTCCTGCATCTTTTCCGAGCCTGCGCTCGCGCTCATCAGTCGCTGGGTCTGAACGATCCCGTAGACGATGGCGAGAACGGCGGCTGCGATGGCCAGCAAAAGCATGTTCATGGCTTGTTGCCCCGTTTTTCACACTGATTTCGGTCAGATTCGTACGGGGAAAAGGATGCGCGGGAATCACGCCGACCGTTATGCCTCTCCCCCAGGCGGGCGGACTATGCCCAAACCCGTGCGGAGGCGCAACAAAACGCTGCAATTGGTCTGTGGACGGCAAACGGCCGGGCCGTTACCAACGCCGGTTTTTTCGGGAATTCGGGGAGTTCGCGCGGCGGGTGAAGTGCGGTCTAGCGGCGCACCAGGCGCGTGTCGGCCGAGCTCACCTCGACCCAATCCAGCGCACTGCCGCCGTAGAATTCACCGAGCGTACCCGTCCAAACTTCCTCGGCGCGCTCGAAATCGAGCCCCGTTCCGTCGGCATTGGACAGATTTGCGTTGTGCGCAGCGCGGACCAACCGATCGAGTGCATAGTGCAGGTTTTCACGGGCATCCCAGATATTGGCCCCGTCCTGCAGACGAACGCGCAGATGCACATAGGCAAAGCCGGACAGGCGCTCGTTCACGGACAGCGGAACCACGACCGCCGGCATCAGGATCACACGAGGATCCTCATCGCGCTCGCCTTCCTCGTCGGAATGCTCGTCGTCGGAATTGCCGCCGAACAGGCTGAAGGTCAGGAATATGCGGTTGGACGAACCGGAACCACCGGAATCGCGATCACCACCGCCTCCGCCACCACCGCCGCCTCCGCCACCCAGGGCGTAAGCAGGCATGGACGTCGGCATACACAATGCCAGGGCCAGAAGGATTGCCTTCAGAACACGCATATTCACCTCACCTATCCACCGGCCATCATGCCGAAAACAGGTCAAAAATGCGTGAATCCGGTCTGTTCAATTACAAGCATTCCGCCATCGGCATCGCGCAGATCGACCGCATTGCCCTCGGAAACATTGCCGATCCAGCTCAGCTGAAGGCCCAGCTCGTCCTGCAGGGCAAGAATCTCCGGCGCCTTTTCATGTGGTGCTGTGAAAAGAAGCTCGTAATCATCGCCAGCTGACAGGAGGCGTAGCAGGCCCGCCTCGCCTTCCTTCTCCAGCCACAACAGGACCGGATCGGACAAGGGCACCATCGCGCTCTCGATCGTCATGCCCACGCCACTGGTGCGGCAGACATGGCCGGCATCAGCGATCAGTCCGTCAGAGATATCGATACAGGCCGAAGCCAGGCCCCTGAGCCCCTCACCCAGCGCCAGCCTTGCCTGCGGGGTGTCATAGCGGGAGCGCAGGAAATCCTGCCCGTCGAGAACACCACGCGCCATGTCCAGACCCAGAGCCGCGTCGCCGATCGTACCGCTGACCCAAACATCATCGCCGGGAGCAGCCCCGTCACGCCGCAGGGCCATGCCCTCGGGAACCAGTCCCAGAAGCGTCAGGGACAGGGTCAGGGGACCCGTGGTCCGCGTCGTATCCCCGCCCAGCAGAGAAAGCCCCGCTGCGGCCTGGAGCGGTTCCAGCGCATCCGCGAACGCATTGCGGTCCGCCTCGGTCAGGCTCTCCGGCCAGGCGATCGAGGCCAGATAGCCGCGCGGCGTCGCGCCCATGGCGGCCAGGTCCGACAGGTTGGAGCCCAGCGCGCGAGCGGCAACAACACCCATGCCATCGCTATCAAGGAAGTGCGTCCCGGCAATCAGCATATCGCTCGCCAGCACGAATTCATGCCCCTGAGGCGGGGTCAGAATGGCGGCGTCGTCGGCCAGACCGAGCGCCGCGGCATCACCGCCGGTCAGCGGTCTGAGCTTGTCACGAATAAAGTCGAACTCGCCGCCCGGCGGCATTATTTCAGCTCGCCCGGCCGAGCTTCGCGCGCGCAACGGTCGAGCGCGGCATTGATGAATTTCGGCTCGGACCCGTCGAAAAAGGCGTTTGCGACATCGACATATTCATCAATGACGACACGGGCCGGCACGTCATTTCGCTCGAACAGCTCGTATCCGCCAGCACGCAGGATGGCGCGCACCGTGGCGTCGAGACGCTGCATGCGCCAGCCATCGGCGAGGCGTTTCTCGATTGCCGGATCGATCACGGCCTGGCGGTCAACCACGCCCGCCACGAGCGCGTCGAAGAAATCCTCGTCGGCCTCGACGAATTCAGGCCCCTCGCCGTCCGCACCGAAACGGTGGTCACGGAATTCGCGGATGACCGATTTGGCGCCACGGCCGGCGATATCCATCTGGTAGAGCGCCTGGACGGCGGCCAAACGCGCGGAGCGGCGCAGGCGTGCGCGCGCTTCCGATGTGGATTCCGATTTGCGTGCGCTCATGCCGCACTCCCGAACTTGTCTCGCAGCGCGATGAGGGCGAGGCAGGCCTCGGCCGCATCCGCGCCCTTATTCTTGTCGACCGCCCGGACCATGGCCTGATCCCGGTTCTCGACGGTCAGGATACCATTGCCCACCGGAACACCCGACAGCGTCAATTCCATCAGGCCGCGCGCTGACTCGCCGCAGACATAATCATAATGCGTCGTCTCTCCGCGGATCACGCAGCCCAGCGCCACATATCCGTCGAAACCCGCATCGGCCAGCTCGGCCTGCACAATGGCGCCCGGGATTTCCAGCGCTCCAGGTACTTCGACGACCTCGGCAGTCGCACCGGCGGCTTCAATCGCCGCAGTGGCACCGGCCACCATCGGGTCGGCAATATCGCGATAGAAGGCACCCGCGATAATCAGGATGCGCGATTGGGTCATCAGGCTTGCTCCGGGAAGAGGATTTCATCAACGACGGAAAGGCCGTAGCCCTCAAGGCCGACAATGGTCTGCGGTTTGGTGGTCAGCAGGATCATTTCCCGCACGCCAAGGTCCAGAAGGATCTGCGCGCCGACGCCGTATTCACGCAGGCGGCGCGCTTCGCGCTCATCCTGCGGCAATGCCGGATGGGCGCCGAGACGTTCAACGATCGCGGTGTGGCTGGTTTCGCGGATGAAGACCATCACACCCGGACCGTCCACAGCGGCGAGTGCCTTGATGCCTTCCTCGACGAGACCGCCCCGGCCGCCGGCCGCGTGGAGGACGTCATCGACGAAACTCACCTTGTGCATGCGCACCGTCGTCGGCGCATCGGCGGACGGAATGCCCTTCACCAGCGCGACATGTTCGGCATCGTCCAGCGAATTGCGGAAGACGACGAGTTTGAAATGCTCGCCATGCTCACCTTCGAACTCGGTCTCGATACGGCGCTCGATGAACCGGTCATTCTTGCGACGATAGGCAATGAGATCCGCGATCGTGCCAATCTTAAGCCCGTGCAACTGGGCAAAGGCGATCAGGTCCGGCAGGCGGGCCATCGAACCGTCATCATTCATGATCTCGCAGATCACGCCGGAAGAACCTGCACCGGCCAGACGCGCCACATCGACCGAGGCCTCGGTATGGCCGGCACGCACGAGCACGCCGCCATCACGGGCGGCCAGCGGGAAGATATGGCCCGGGGTTGCGATATCATCAGCGCCCTTGGACGGGTCGGTCGCGACTTCGATCGTGCGCGCCCGGTCATGGGCGGAAATACCGGTCGTCACGCCCTCGCGCGCCTCGATCGAGACGGTGAAGGCCGTCTGGTGGCGCGAGCGATTGTCCGACGACATCAGCGTCAGGCCGAGCTGGTCGATACGCTCCTGGCTCATCGTCAGGCAGATCAGGCCCCGGCCGTGCTTGGCCATGAAATTCACCGCGTCGGGCGTGGCGAACTTGGCCGGGATGACGAGATCGCCCTCATTCTCCCGGTCCTCGGCATCGACCAGGATGAACATGCGCCCATTGCGGGCGTCCTCGATAATGTCCTCGATCGGGGAAAGCGGTATATCGCTCACGCCGGAACCTCCGCGAATTCACTCAGGCGCGCGGCGTAGCGCGCCATGAGGTCGACCTCAAGGTTTACATGATCCCCGGAGTGTAATTCGCCCAGGGACGTCACCTCGGCCGTATGCGGGATGATCATCAGTTTGAACGTGGATTCGGAGACCTCGTTCACCGTCAGCGACACACCGTCGACCGTGATCGAACCCTTGCGGGCGATGTAGCGATTGAGCTCTTCGGGCGGACGCACCGTGAAGACGATCCACTCTTCCTCGTCACGGCGATCGATCACCAGGCCCACGCCGTCGACATGACCGGTCACCAGGTGACCGCCGAGCTCATCGCCCATGGCGAGGGCGCGTTCCAGATTGATGCTGTCGCCGACTTGCCAGTATTTCAGCGTGGTGAGGTTGAGCGTCTCCGGCGACACCTCGACGGCATACCAGCAACCATTATCGGTATTCTGCTTTTCGACCACGGTCAGGCAGGCCCCGGCATGGGCAATCGATGCACCCATATCGATCCCGTCGGCATCATAAGGCGCCTCAATCTCGAACCGCACCACGCTCTCGCCGGAGATCGACTTCACCCGGCCCTTGGCTGTGACAATTCCCGTAAACATCAGCGCTTCCGTTCGTAGGTTTCCTGGATGTCGTCCCCGCGCTCTACAAGCGCCGTGCGCGTGAACATGGGGGCATCCTCGAGACTCTCAAGGCCAAGCTCTGAGATTACATCGAGACCATCCCCGCCCAGGATGACCGGGGCGCGGAACCATTCGATGCGATCGACAATACCAGCTTTGACCGCTGCAGCAGCTATCCGCGACCCCGCCTCTATCATCACGGTCTCGTATCCTTCCATGGCCTTCATTATGTCGGCGGCCGGACTCAGGCGGACCTGGCGGTCGGCGGCACTGAATACGGCAGCCCCCATCGGCATGCGGCCACTGCGGTCCATCACGATCACGTCGGGCTGGCTGTCCGGCGGTGGGTCCGTGCGGGCTGTCAGCTGCGGATCATCGGCGATGATCGTGCCGACACCGGTCAGGATGGCGTCGTGTGCGGCGCGCATGCGATGCACTTCAGCACGGCTTTCCGGACCAGTGATCCATTTGGACTGGCCATTGGCCAGCGCGATCTTGCCGTCCAGGGAGGTCGCGAGCTTCAGGGTGACACGCGGCTTGCCGCCCGCGCTCATTCCTTGCCGTCTTTCGGCTCCGTGCCCGTACTGCCGAGATGCTCATCCTTGATGAATTCGCGGAAGTCCTCGACCTGGTGGAAATCCTTGTAGACCGAGGCGTAGCGGACATAGGCCACGGAATCGAGATTCTTCAGGGCTTCCATGACCAGTTCGCCGACCCGGTCTGAGGTCAGCTCGGTCTCGCCTGTTGATTCAAGGCGGCGCACGATGCCGGAGATCATCTGCTCGACGCGATCCGGTTCGATATTGCGCTTCTGCAGGGACAGCTGGATCGAGCGGTTGAGCTTGTCGCGGTCGAACGGCACGCGCCGGCCGGACTTTTTCAACACCGTCAATTCGCGCAATTGCACCCGTTCAAACGTCGTGAAACGGGCCGCGCAGGCCGGACACTGACGCCGCCGCCGGATGGCATTTCCATCTTCGGCCGGGCGCGAATCTTTGACCTGAGTGTCGGGATTTCCGCAAAAAGGACAGCGCATTGGGCGATATTAGGCCAGTTCCGGGTAGATTGGGAAGCGTGCCGTCAGCGCCTTCACTTCGTCGCGAACGCGGCCCTCCACCTCGGCATTGCCGTCCGGCGTCTCGACCAGGGCATCGAGCACCTCGACCATCATCTCGCCGATACGCTTGAACTCGCCCTCGCCAAAGCCGCGCGTCGTGCCGGCGGGCGAACCGATGCGCAGGCCGGACGTGACGGTGGGCTTTTCCGGATCCGAGGGAACACCATTCTTGTTGCAAGTGATGTAGGCGCGTTCGAGCGCTTCCTCGGCGATATTGCCCTTGAGCCCCTTGGGACGCAGGTCCACGAGGGCCAGATGGCTGTCAGTGCCACCGGAGACGATGTCGTAGCCGCCGTCGCGCACGGCCTGGGCCATCACCTTGGCATTGGCCACGACCTGCCGGGCATATTCTTTGAACTCCGGACGCAGGGCTTCACCGAACGCCACGGCCTTGCCGGCGATGACATGCATCAGCGGTCCACCTTGCAGACCCGGGAAAATCGCCGAATTGAATTTCTTACCGAGGTCCAGATCGTTGGAAATGATCATGCCGCCGCGGGGACCGCGCAGGGTCTTGTGCGTCGTGGTCGTGCAGACATGGGCGTGCGGAACCGGGTCCGGATAGACACCGCCTGCCACCAGACCGGCGATGTGGGCCATGTCGACCATCAGATAGGCGCCAACCTCGTCGGCGATCTTGCGGAATTCGGCGAAATCGATCTCGCGCGGATAGGCGGAACCACCGGCAACGATCAAGCGCGGCTTAACCTCGATCGCCTGTTTGCGAAGCGCGTCGTAGTCGATCTGCGCGGTGTCCTGGCGCACGCCATAGGCATGGGCCTCGAACCATTTGCCGGACATGTTCGGGCGCGCGCCATGGGTCAGGTGACCACCGGCGTCCAGCGACATGCCGAGAATCGCCTCGCCGGGCTTGAGCAGTGCGAGGAAAACACCCTGATTGGCTTGACTGCCCGAACTGGGCTGCACATTGGCGTATTCGGCGTTGAACAATTGCTTGGCACGCTCGATCGCCAACGTCTCGACCACGTCGACGTGCTCGCAACCACCATAATACCGACGGCCCGGATAGCCTTCGGCGTATTTATTGGTGAGCGGAGAGCCCTGGGCCTCCAGAACAGCGCGGGACACGATGTTTTCCGATGCGATTAGCTCAATCTGGCTCTGCTGGCGCTGGATTTCATCGTGGATCGCGTGAGCGACATCACGGTCAGTCGCCACGACTGATTGGCTAAAAAACGGGTTGGACTTTTCCGCGTCAGCGATGATCTCGGCCATGGGCAATTCCTCTACTACGCGGTTTTGATACGGCGACGCGCGAAACGGCACAAGCACCATATTCGGTGCAAGTGGAGAGCAAATTTGAATGAGGGAATTCAGGCCATGTCTAGATTACGGATTATTTAGACAGGCGGGGTTGTCAGCCAAGAATATCTATATTCATGCAATACTACCTGAACGCCGTTACACACGAGCACATCAAACAAGAAACTGCGCTGGGTCCAGCATTTCAGGATCAGTGATGAGAAACTGCGATATCGGAAGATAAAATGACAGACGACAATCTCCCCTCGATCGAAAAAGAAGACCTGCTTCAGATGACGACCGACATTGTTGCGTCCTACCTTTCGCACAATCCGGTCCCGGCTGACAGCGTCCCCGATTTGATCCGTTCCGTACACGCCACGATGAGCGATGTATCGGGCGCGTCAGAACAACCGGAAACCAAGCAAAAACCGGCAGTTGCCGTCTCGAAATCCGTGCATGACGACTACATTGTCTGCCTGGAAGACGGCAAGAAGCTGAAAATGCTGAAGCGCTATCTGCGCTCGCAATACAACCTGTCCCCGGACGAGTATCGCCGGAAGTGGAACCTGCCGTCCGACTACCCCATGGTGGCCCCGGCCTACTCCCGCAAAAGATCGCAATTCGCCAAGGATATCGGCCTCGGTCGAGCCGAAAAGGTGAAAGCCTAATCAGGTTTTATACTTTAATTCCACGGCCGGACCCCTCCTCCGGCCGTTTTTTATTGTCGTTATCCTTGCGCAGTTTCCAGTCGAGCTTGGCCATGGCCAGGCGTTCGATTTCAGGGCGTGAGGTTTTCGACGGAACCTGGAAGACAACTTCCTCACCGGTCGCAGCGTCGATGGCCGCGACTCGCAGGGCATTACCCAACTGGATGAGTTCCAGATAGACCTCTCGGTCCGTCGACATCTTACCTCACAAATCAAGCCGGACCGGCCGGACTTACGCGGAGGCAACGCCTCCCTGCGCGGCGGCACGGTCCCAGACATCACGCAGTGCGACGATGAGTTCATCGAACATCGCGTCGGTATGCAAGGGTGTCGGGGTCAGTCGCAGGCGTTCCGTGCCCTTCGGCACGGTCGGGTAGTTGATCGGCTGGACATAGATGGCGTGCTCGTCGAGCAGCATGTCAGTGATGCGCTTGCAAAGGACGGGATCGCCGACCTTCACCGGCACGATATGCGTGACCGATTCCATCACCGGGAAACCGGCGTCGGCGAGCTTGGTCTTCAGCGTCGCGGCGCGTTCCTGGTGTTTCTCCCGCAGATGGTGGGAGGATTTGAGATATTCCACGCTGGCGCGGGCGCCCGCAGCCAGGGCCGGCGGCAGAGCGGTGGTGAAGATGAAACCCGGCGCCATCGAGCGGATCGCATCGATGATCGCACCGTCAGCGGCGATATATCCGCCCATCACGCCGAACGCCTTGCCCAGCGTGCCCTCGATGATGTCGACGCGATGCATCAGACCGTCGCGCTCGGCAATACCGGCGCCGCGCAGGCCGTAAAGGCCGACGGCGTGGACTTCATCAAGATAGGTGATGGCGTTGTATTTCTCGGCGAGATCGCAAACGGCCTCGATCGGGCCGATATCGCCATCCATCGAGTAGACGGATTCGAAAGCGATGATCTTCGGAGCATCGATCGGGGCTGCCTTCAGCAATTCCTCGAGATGCTCGACATCATTGTGCCGCCAGACATGTTTCTCGCAGCGCGCGCCCTTCACACCCTCGATCATCGAGGCGTGGTTGAGCTCGTCGGAATAGATGATCAGGCCCGGCAGGATCTTGCCGAGCGTGGCCAGCGTCGCCTCGTTGGCGATATAGCCGGAGGTGAAGAGCAGCGCATTGTCCTTGCGGTGCAGGTCGGCGAGCGAACGCTCCAGCTCGACATGGTAATGCGTGGTGCCCGAGATATTGCGCGTACCACCGGCACCCGCGCCGACATCATCGATCGCCGCCTTCATGGACTCGACCACGCATGGGATCTGGCCCATCCCCAGATAGTCGTTGGAACACCAGACCGTCACATCGCGCATATCGCCAGCGGGCGAGCGCCAGCGCGCAATCGGGAACTCACCCTTGCGGCGCAGGAGATCTGCGAAAACCCGGTAACGTCCCTCGGCCTTCACGCGACGGACGGCGGATTCGAATGCGGTTTGGTAGTTCATTTATGGGGCCTCGTTGCAGGTCCTGCATAACGCCGTTTCTCGACAGAGTCGACGTATAGCCCCAATAGGAAAGCGGCGCATTCGGACGAAGCGCCGCACCCCTGAATTTCTGCAGTTTGCGTAAGTGGCTAGGCCTACATCCGGAAGCGGATATGGTCGGCCCAGAAGCGCTCGATACGGGTCAGCGCGGTGTTCACAGACGGCAACGCGTCCTGCTCGACACCACCGACCGCTGCCAGCGAACCGCCCTGGCGATCGAACAGCGAGCTCAGCTGGGCGCAGACGGCGTGACCGGCATCGGTCAGGCTCACCCGGACAGAGCGGCGATCAACCTCGGAACGCTCGTGGCGGATATATCCGGCATCGACGAGTTTCTTCAGATTGTAGGAAACGTTCGAGCCGAGATAATGCCCGCGCGTGCGCAATTCGCCGGCCGTCAACTCCTGGTCACCGATATTGAAGAGCAACAGCGCCTGCACGCTGTTGAGATTGTCCAGACCTTCCCGGTCCAGCTCATCCTTCACGACATCCAGCAATTGGCGATGCAAACGCTCAACCAACTGAAGAAGCTCAAGATAATCCGTGTTTGGCTGCGGCTGAGGGGCCGCGCTTTCCACCATCGCCATGTTACGCACTCCACCCGATCTTATTGATCTTTGCGGCGGACTGTAGCGAACACAGCCTAAGAAGCGCTTAATCGGCCCCTCACAATTGGAATGATCGCGGTTTTAGCCGTTTTGATTCCAGCTGCCGTCGAGCAATTTGTAGATGCCGGAGAAGTCCTTCGCTCCGCCGCCCAGATTGTCGAACATGGCGTAGAGTGCCTCGGCCTGGGCACCCAGCGGCGTGGTCGCACCGGCAGACTGAGCCGCGTCTTGGGCCAGTTTGAGATCCTTCAGCATCATCGCCGTGGCGAAACCCGGCTCGTAGTCATTATTGGCCGGCGTGGCCGGCATCGGACCCGGCACCGGGCAATAGCTGGTCATCGACCAGTTCTGGCCGGACGCCTTGGACGAGATGTCGAAGAATTTCTGCTGGTCGAGACCGAGCTTTTCGGCGAGCGCGAAGGCCTCGCACGTGCCGACCATGGTGATGGCGAGCAGCATGTTGTTGCAGATCTTGGCCGCCTGCCCCGCGCCCGTGGCGCCGGCATGGATGACGGCCTTGCCCATGGCTTCCAGGAAAGGCTGCGCCGCTGCGAAATCGTCGTCCGCGCCGCCGACCATGAAGGTCAGCGTACCGGCCGTCGCCGCGGCCACACCGCCGGACACCGGCGCATCGACGAAGCGGAATCCCTTCTCGACGGCCGCACCGCCGACATGACGGGCGCTGTCGACGTCGATCGTCGAGCAATCCATGAACAGCGTGCCCGGGGCGGCAGAGGCGAAGACATCGCCCTCATAGACGCCGCGCACATGCTTGCCGGCCGGCAGCATGGTCACCACGGCATCCGCGCCGGTCACGGCATCCGTGGTCGACGACGCCGCAACAGCCCCGCCCTCGACCGCGGCCGAAACGGCAGCGGGATTGAGATCGAAGGCATGAACCTCATGGCCCGCCTTCACCAGGTTTGCCGCCATGCCCGAACCCATATTGCCCAGGCCGATGAATGCGATCCTCGCCATGCGAAGTCTCCCCGTGGATTGTCTTGTTGTGGTCAGGCGGATTCGGTCTCGCCCAGGAATGTCATTTCATGCTCGGCATCGAGCGCGTCAAACGCTGCGGCGATGTCATTGTCGCTGACCGCATCGAGATCCGCCGGATCCCATTGCGGGGCATTGTCCTTATCGATGATGACGGCGCGCACGCCCTCATAGAAATCCTTGCCGGTCAGGCACCAGGCGCTGAGGCGCAGGTCCTGGCGCATCACGTCTTCAAACGAGAGCGAGCCGCCCTTGCGCAGGGCTGCGAGGGTGAGTTTCAGCGCGGTCGGTGATTTGGAGGCCAGGATCTTGGCCTGTTTCTGCGACCAGGGATCACCGGCACCGGCGATGCGCGAGACGATTTCCTCGACGCGATTTCCGGCGAAGGCCGCATCGATGAGGCCGCGCGTGTGCGCCAGATCGCTGTCGCCCGGATCGCCGGAGAATTCCTCCAGCAGGACTTCCAGCGCATCGTCTTCAGACAGGTCGGCACTTTCCAGCGCCTCGACCAGCTTGTCGTAATTCATGCTCGGGCAGTAATGCGTGGCCACACCCGTCGCTATCGCGTCCGGCGCCTTCAGGCGCGCGCCCGTGAGCCCCATCCAGGTGCCGATCTCGCCGGCCAGGCGCGGCAGGAAAAACGCGCCGCCGACATCCGGATGGAAGCCGATCCCGGTCTCGGGCATCGCGAACATGGTGCGATCGCCCGCCACGCGGTGGGAGCCGTGCACCGACACACCGACACCGCCGCCCATCGTGATGCCGTCAACCAGCGCCACATAGGGTTTGGGATAGTGATAGATCAGCGTGTTGAGCCGGTATTCATCGCGCCAGAACAGCCAGGCCTGATCGTCGCCCGCCTTGCCGGAATTGTGCAGTTTGAGGATATCCCCGCCGGCACAGAACCCCTTCTCCCCGGCCCCGTCGACGATGATCGCCTTCACGTCATCATCCCCGCGCCAGGCTTCCAGCGCTTCGATCATTGACAGGCACATGCCATGCGTCAGCGCGTTCAGGGCCTTGGGACGATTAAGCGTGATCCGGCCGACCTGGCCAATCTTGCGGGCGATGATTTCGGGTTCAGTGGTCACGCGTCAGTCCTCGTCTTCGATGCAGAAGATTCCAATCGTGTCGCCATCTACAACACCGACGGCCAAGTCGAAAGTGGATTGCGTCAGTGGCTGCGACGTATCGAAGGTAATGAGCAGGGAGTTCTCGTAGCGATTGATCTCTTCACGAGATGCGCCGGGATCAAGTGGCAGATTCTCGATGCCGATCTTTCGGGTATTCAAGAAGAGTCTCGACTGGCCCGAAAAACGATCCATGAAACGGTCGAACTGGGCATGTGCCACTCGCTTCGACGGAAGTTCGAGCCTGTTATAGGCAATGCCGTGCTTCGCGCGATCCGCGGCAAGTCTCAATGCAGGCTCTGGTTCGGCCTCCAGCCAGTTCCGAGGCTCAAACTCCTTCGCCAGGTCCGCGACGGCCGGCGTGAATCTTTGCCTCAAGATATCCAGGCGATGTCGTGCAGACCGGTTCGCATACGGCTCGCGGGCGACGATCCAGGACAACCAGCGCTCACGACCTTCGTCGAGGATCTCGAGGAGCTCACTCATAAAACTCCCTCAACGCCCATTCATCCTCTTCCCATTGCGGTTCCAGGGTGGCGAAGACGAGGCCGATCCAGCCGAAACGGTCATCGCTGGCCTGGGCGGCGAGTTGCGGGTCGTGCTTGAGCGGGACCCAGCAGACGAGATCGCCGGGGGCGATGCTTTCCTTGGGCGGTTTGATGGTGCGCGACAGCACGACAAAACCACCATCCTTCGAGGCGACTTTCAGGGTCAGGCGGGCATTGCCGCTGTCCTCGATCGTGATGGCCTCGTCGGCGCCGAATTCCTCGGCGCTGTCCAGCACGAGGGCGACCATGGGCTGTTCCGGCTCGATCTGCGGATTGAGCTCGTTGCAGGCGTGTTCGAACGCGTCCTGGGTGGTCTTGAAAGTCCGGGATTCCGACACGCGCACCTCCGTCCTGGCCGGTCACAGGCTTAACGCGAGTTCCCGGCGGACACAAACGAGGCAGCAGCGACAAATCGGCCCGCTGCCGGCGCTCCCGGAAGCCTAGAGGCTCTTGGCGATGATCACCCGCATGATCTCGTTCGTGCCTTCCAGGATCTGGTGCACGCGCAGATCACGCACGATGCGCTCGATTGGATAATCCTTGAGATAGCCGTAGCCACCATGCAGTTGCAGGGCCTGGTTGGCGACGTTGAAACAGCCATCCGTGGCGTAGCGCTTGGCCATGGCGCAATAGCGCGCGGCATTGGGATCCTTGGCATCGATCGAGGCCGCGGCGCGGTAGAGCATCAGGCGGGCGGCATCGAGCTCGGTTGCCATGTCGGCCAGTTTGAACTGGGTGACCTGGAAACCGGCAATCGGCTTGCCGAACTGCTTGCGCGTGCCGACATAGTCCAACGCGTGCTCATAGGCCGAGGTGGCTCCGCCCAGGGAACAGGCGCCGATATTCACGCGGCCGCCATTGAGCCCCATCATGGCCAGGGTGAACCCCATGCCCTCATCGGCGAGGCGATTTTCGACCGGAACCCGGCAATCCTCGAAACTCACCACGCGGGTCGGCTGGGAATTCCAGCCCATTTTCTTTTCGTTCGCACCAAAGCTGAGGCCGGGCGTGTCCTTTTCCACCACGATGGTGGAGACACCCTTGGGCCCCTCACCGCCCGTACGGCACATGATGACGTAATAATCCGACGTGCCAGCACCGGAGATGAAGGCTTTCGAACCATTCAGCACATAATGATCGCCATCGCGCACGGCCTTGGTGCGCAGGCTGGCCGCATCCGAGCCGGAGCCCGGTTCGGTCAGGCAGTAGGACGCGATCTTCTGCATCGTCATCATCTCGGGCAGGAAGCGCTGGCGCTGTTCCTCATTGCCCCAGGTGTCGATCATCCAGGCGCACATATTGTGGATCGACAGGAAGGCCGCCGTGGAGACACAGCCGCGCGACAGCTCTTCGAAGATCAGCGCCGCATCGAGACGCGAGAGATTGGAGCCGCCGACGTCTTCGCGCGTGTAGATACCACCGAAGCCGAGCTCGGCCGCTTCACGCATGACATCAACCGGGAAGATCTTCTCCTCGTCCCACTGGGCGGCGTTGGGGGCCAGCCGGTCGTCGGAGAATTTCCGCGCCATATCGCGAATAAGGGTCTGATCTTCTGTGAGAGCGAAGTGCACAGCGGCGCTCCTGTCTGTTAAATCGTCTGTGGAACAAGATTTTGCCGGAGCCGTACAGCGGGTTTCCGTTCACGGCAAGTCTGATATGTGACGCTGAACGACAAGGACAAGCACGCCCATGTTTCCTGCCACACGCCTCCGCCGCACCCGCCAGGCCGACTGGAGCCGCCGTCTCGTGCGCGAAAAGACGCTGACGGTGGATGATCTGATCTGGTCGGTCGTGGTCAGCGATACGGCCGATCCGGTGGAGCCCGTCGCGGCCATGCCCGGCGTGAACCGCCTGTCCCTTAGCGCTCTGGCCGAGGCCGCGAAGGAAGCCGAAGCGCTGGGCATTCCGGCCATGGCGATCTTCCCGCACATCGATCCGGCGAAAAAGGATGATGACGGCAGCGAGGCTACCAATCCCGATGGACTGGTGCCGCAGGCGATCCGCACCATCAAGGAAGCCGCGCCCAATGTCGGCGTGATCTGCGATGTCGCCCTGGACCCCTTCACCACCCACGGCCATGACGGCGTGCTGGATGGCGATCGCATCGCCAATGACGACACGGTGGCGCGCCTCGTGGACCAGGCGCTTATCCAGGCCGAAGCCGGCTGTGATGTCATCGCGCCGTCCGACATGATGGATGGCCGTATCGGCGCGATCCGCGAAGCGCTGGAAGGCGCGGGTTTCCAGGACACGATGATCCTGTCCTACGCCGCCAAATACGCGTCGGGCTTTTACGGCCCCTACCGCGAGGCCATTGGCTCGGCGGCGGCTCTCAAGGGCGACAAGAAGACCTACCAGATGGACCCGGCCAACGCGGCCGAGGCCCTGCGCGAGGTCGAGCTGGATATCGCCGAGGGGGCCGACATGGTCATGGTCAAGCCGGGCCTGCCCTATCTCGATATCGTGCGCGCCCTGGCCGAGAATTTCGCCGTGCCGGTATACGCCTTCCAGGTCTCCGGCGAGTACGCGATGATCGAGGCCGCCGCCGCCAACGGCTGGATCGATGGCGACCGGGTCATGCTGGAAAGCCTTATGAGTTTCAAACGCGCCGGCGCCAGCGGCATCATCACCTATTTCGCCCCCCGCGCCGCACGCGCGCTGGCGGGTTGAGGCTGACGTCCGAGACCTCGTCATGATCGAAACCGAGCGACTGATCCTGCGGACCTGGCAGGACACCGACCTTGAGCCGTTTGCCTCCATGAATGCCGATCCGGACGTGATGCGGCATTTCCCGCGCTGCATGACCCGCGAGGAAAGCGATGCGGCCGTGGCGCGCATGCGTGCGCATCACGAAACGCATGGTTTCGGCATGTATGCAGTCGAGGTGAAGGGTGGACCGGGTTTTATCGGTTTTGTCGGCCTTGCCCACCTGGCCTTCGAGGCGCATTTCACGCCGGCCGTCGAGATCGGCTGGCGGCTGAGCCCCGTCAGCTGGGGCAAGGGGTATGCGAGCGAGGCGGCCCGCGCCTGTCTGGAACAGGGTTTCGGCGCATTCGGCCTGGACGAGATCGTCGCCATCGCCCCGCAGGTCAACACGCCCTCAATCGCCGTGATGGAACGTATCGGCATGCAGCGTGTTGAAGGCGGGGATTTCCAGCACCCCTATCTGGAAGCCGACAGCCCGCTCCAGCCCTGCGTGCTCTACCGGGCGCTCTCAGTCTGAGGTCACCAAAAGCGAACTAATGCCGCGGCCTGCTGGATTTCGGGATATGGCCATGACGTTCCAGGGCGGTCTTTACATCCGCAAAGGCCGCCCGCCACGCCTCGCTGTCCTTGAACTGGATCAGATCGGACCGGATTTCGCCCGAATCCTTGTCCGACAATTCTGGCGAGTCCTCGCACATCTGCAATTGCTGCAGGCGTCCCAGCAAGGCGCCGGGATGTAGCGCCGCCAATTCCTTCTCGGACATCGGATGTATGGGGCGTCGTTTGGCCATGGCGCGTT
This sequence comes from uncultured Maricaulis sp., assembly GCA_965228215.1. Lineage (GTDB taxonomy): Bacteria > Pseudomonadota > Alphaproteobacteria > Caulobacterales > Maricaulaceae > Maricaulis. Next base: position 2,886,721 of record OZ245800.1, read on the forward strand.
TATGCCACTGCTCCGGATCAACAAAAACCTCCTGGCGGACGGTCGCGCGATTTTTGTGACGGAATCACCCTGTCCGGTCTAAGCTGATCTCCGAAAAGGAGGCCCCCATGTCCGACAACACCTTGTCCAAAGCCGTCATCATTTCCGGTGCCATGATCGCGCTGGCCATCGCGTCGGGCCATCTGGGTTTCGGCGGGTTCATATGGGGCCTGCTCGGCGTCGGTGCGGGTTGCTACCTGGCCTGGCGGGAGATCTGGAAGGGCGAAATGCCCGATCTCGGCGGCAATGATGACGAGCCGGAAGACCCGGTCGCCGATCGTTTCCGCTAGCGTACAGGCCACCTTCCCCAAAGGTCACGCGGCCAGCTTTCGCCTGGAAAACTATCCACGGAATATTCGTATACGGATCTTGCGAGCGATTCTGATTACTGTTTAGCCTGTGCTGTCAGTTGTGGTTCGAGTTCTTGGCGTCTCTTTCGAGGTTCTGGGGAGGAACTCAATGTCACTCGACAAAATCATCTGGATCGTCAGCGCACTCGCGGCGGTCGTCTTCGCTTTCATTTCCGGTTTTGAAATGGCCGGCCTGGTCCTGATCGTGCTGGGTCTCGCCAGCGGTTTCTTCGTGAAGGGCGATCATCGCAAGGCCTTGCTCCTGGCGGCGATTTTCCTGGGCATGGGTGGATCCGCAGCCCTCGGCGGTATTCCCGCGGTCGGCGACTATCTCACAGCCATTTTCGCTAATTACGGCACGGTGCTCGGCGCGGCCTCCATCATGGTCATCGTGATGGCAACGGCGGAACGCCTCGTGCCGGGCATGACTCCTGCCGAATAATTCCCCTCCAAGACTGGGTCGGGCTCCGGCGCAAGCCGGGGCCCGTTTTTTATGGGCAGACAGGAAATCGCCAATCCGAGCCGCGGGATTTCGCCCTGCCCATTCCCGTGAACACGCTCCCGGCTCCTATGCCATGATGGCGTAAATGTTGATGACACAACGTCCCTGCCCGACTTGCGGCACAGAAATTCTGGTTCCCTCTCGCAGCATGGGAGGGGTGCGTTGCGGCACGTGCGGCACGCGATTGCGGCAGAAGCATCCCGCCGCCCAGCTCGGTCTGTCTGTAGGCGGGATCATGATCGCCGTCGCCCTCATCAACGGACTGAGCGGTCAAATCAACAGCCTGCTGACCGCCTTGATCATCGGCGCCTGGTTGGTTCTCTGCCTGATCGCCTCGAGGCATTTCATTGCGTGGGAAGTCGCGGACGAGCAATAGATCACGGCACCCGGGTTCCGGGTGCTCTAATCGCCCAGCTTCAATGGCGGAAGCGTCCAGTTGAAAAGGATCGCGCAGCCGCGCAAGACAAAGGCAATCATCGCTGCACCCAGCATGACCCCGCTAGGCGGCAATCCCAGAGCGAGACCGCCGACATAGGCGCCTGCTCCTGCGAGGGCGGCGAGCGCATAGACATCCTCGCGCAGGACCAGCGGCACGTCGTTCACGATGATGTCGCGCATCAAACCGCCGAAGGCCGCGCTCATCACCCCGGTCAGCATGGCAATCGACCAATGCGCGTCGACAGACAGGGCAACTTGCGCGCCGATAACGCAAAAGACCGACAGGCCGATCGCATCGGCCCAGATCAGGGCAGCCCGGCGCGAGACGAGGCTCTGCGCCCAGGGCGAGGTGTAATAGCCGATCAGGGCACCACCCAGGGCGACGCCGAGATAGGCGGGTTCCTCGATCCAGTAGACGGGCAGCCGTCCCAGGAGCAGGTCACGCAAGGTTCCGCCGCCCATTCCGGTCACAGCCCCGATGATCGCGGCACCGAACGGGTCGAGAGATTTGCGCGCTGCCAGCATGCCGCCGGAAAAGGCAAAAAACGCGATCCCGGCATAATCCAGGATCAGGAAGAGCGTCTCGACGCTCACGACTCCCCATCCTCTTCGGGATCAGGATCGAGCTGCCGGCGGGCATGTTCGAAATCGAGGAGGTGGGAAAGGTCCCGGGCCCGCCAGGCGACCGCCATCATGATTGCCGTGATGAAGAACCAGACAAGAAGCACCAGGAAAAAGCCTTCCGCTCTTTCCACGCCGAGCCTTTCCCACAATCCGGGCGCCACCTCATTGACCGCCAGCAATAAACCAACGGGCACGGTCACCAGGACGGTTGCTGTCGTTCGGAATTGCCGATCGACGCGCTCGGCGTTGAGACGTGCAAATTCGCGCAGGAATGCCACTTGTTTGTCCGTGAGGCCGCCGAGCAGACCCAGGCCGATCTTCCAGTGGGAGGCCTTGAGCATAGGCGTCAGATGATCATTGGAATACTGCGCCCAGGTGCGCGACGACATCCCCGCCAGGATCAGCATTTTCCAGGTCGCGAATTCCGAGGTCAGGCGTTTCCAGACGCCCATTGCGACCTTGTCTGTCTCGATCAGGCGGCCATCCTTCGTCACGACTTTTTCTCCAGCCGGGCGATCAGGCTGGACGTATCCCAGCGATTGCCGCCCATCTCCTGCACATCGCCATAGAATTGGTCGACAATGGCCGTGACCGGGAGTTTCGCGCCATTGCGGCGCGCCTCATCCAGCGTGATGCGCAGATCCTTGCGCATCCAGTCGATGGCGAACCCATAGTCGAACTTGTCGGCCACCATGGTCTCCCAGCGATTTTCCATCTGCCAGGACTGGGCAGCACCCTTGGAGATCGCACCGATGACGAGTTCCGGATCGAGACCGGCGCGCTTGGCGAAGTGAAGCCCTTCGGCGAGTCCCTGGACCACGCCGGCAATGCAGATCTGGTTGACCATCTTGGCCAATTGCCCGGACCCTGCCGGGCCGATCAGCGACATCGCCTTGGCATAGGCCTCCATGACCGGCTTGGCGCGTTCATAGCTGTCGCCCTCACCGCCGCACATGATGGTCAGCTGGCCATTTTCAGCGCCGGCCTGACCGCCCGAGACCGGGGCGTCGAGGAAACCGACACCGGCATCGCGGGCATCCGTGTCCAGCTCACGTGCGAGCTCTGCCGAGGCTGTGGTGTGGTCGACGAAAATCGCGCCGGGTTTCATCGCCGGGATCACGCGCTCGGCGACTTCACGCACGTCCGGATCATCGCCCAGGCAGGCAAAGACGAAGTCTGCATCGGCTGCCGCGGCCTCGGCAGTGTCGCAAGCCGTACCGCCATGCTGGTCGGCCCAGACCTGTGCCTTGGAAGCGGTCCGGTTCCAGACCGATACGCTGTGCCCGGCGGCGGCCAGATGGCCCGCCATCGGAAATCCCATTACGCCCAGACCCAGAAATGCACAGCGCGGCATCGCTCTCTCCCAAATCATTTCGTCACTTGCTAGTCTCCCGGCGCGAGGGGAGCAAGCCATCATGATCAAATCTGTTTTTCGTATTGTCGGTTCGGCCGCGCTCATCCTGCTGGGCATGGCCGCCATCATCGCCCTGGTGATGGGGAATCGCTTCTATGCATCCCTGCCCCAGATTCGCGGCGAAATGCAGATGGCGGGTCTGGACGCCGAGGCCGCGATCGCCCGTGACAGCCATGGCGTGCCACATATCTTCGCCGAGACAGATCATGACGCATATTTCGCGCTCGGCGTCGCTCACGCGCAGGACCGGCTCTGGCAGATGGAAATTACCCGCCGCGCCATTCGCGGCCGTCTCTCCGAATTGCTGGGCGAGCTGGGCCTCGAAACAGATATCTTCTTCCGCACGATGGGACTGGGAGCTGCCGCCGACGAGGCCGTCGACAATCTACCCGCCGATGTGCGTGCTGCTCTTGATGCCTATGCCGACGGGGTGAATTCCGTGATCGGCCGCAGCGACTTCATGGCACCGCCGGAATTCCAGATCCTGATGACCGACCCCGAACCCTGGACTCCCGGAGATACGGTCGTGGTCTACAAGGCGATCGCGCTCGACCTGTTCGGCAATGCCTTTTCCGAACCCCGCCGCGCGGCTCTGATCGAGCATCTGGGTGCGGAGAGAGCCGCCGAATTTATCGGCCGCTATCCCGATGACGCACCGCGTTCCCTGAGCATGGCAGATCTGGACCTCGAAGAAACGGCCAACGAACCCGCCGCCGAACCGGATCCGGTCGTGGGTCCTGAAGACAATGGACGTGACGGGTCCAACAACTGGGTCCTGTCGGGCAGCCGCACGACGACCGGCATGCCGATCCTGGCCAATGACCCGCATCTGGGCCTGCGCGCCCCGGCGATCTGGTATCTGGCCCGCGTGACCACGCCGGAAGGATCCGTGGTGGGCGTCACCCTGCCCGGTACGCCGTTCGTGACGCTGGGCCGCAATGACCACATCGCCTGGGGCTTTACCAATACCGGTCCGGATGTCGGCGACCTGCACGCGGTCACTGAAGCCGCCGTCACCGGCGAGCGAGAGGAAACGATCTCGGTCCGCTTCGGCAGCGATGTGACGATCACGCGCCGCGAAACGGCGACCGGTCCCGTGCTGGACCCGGAGCATTTTGACTACCCGGTCCCGGAAGGCTCCGATTTCTCTGCCCTGCAATGGATGCTCGACGAGCCGGACGATGCCACGACAGGCGTTGGCATGCATATCCTGCGCGGCGAGAACTGGGATGATTTCGTCAATGCCATCCGGGGTTTCGTGGCTCCGCAGCAGAGCATGGTCTTCGCAGCGACCAATGGTGATATCGGTTTCTACGCTCCTGCCCGCATTCCGGTGCGTGACGAGACCGGCGCCTGGGTCGACACCATTCCCTTCGAGGAATTGCCGCACACCCGCAATCCCGAACGCGGTTTTGTCGCGACGGCCAATAACAAGATCGTCCCGGACGGTTATCCGCACTATCTGACCGGTGAGTGGTATGGCGTCAGCCGGATCGAGCGCATCTATTCCGGCATCGAGGGCCAGGACCTGCACGACATGGATTCCATGGCCGAGCTGCAATACGACACGGTGTCCGACATGGCCCAGCGCGTCCTGCCGACGCTCCTGACCGCCCTGCCCGAGACATCGGCCGGTCAGCGAGCCCTGGAATTGATGTCGATCTGGGATGCCGACATGGCCGTCGACCGGTTCGAGCCGCTGGTCTATTCGGCCTGGATGCGCGAGCTGAACCGCGACGTCTACGCCGATGAACTCGGTGAGCTTTTCCCGTCCTGGTATTCCGATCGCCGTCTCTTCATGACGGCTGTGTTGAACGGCGAACTCGAGCATTGGTGTGACAATATCGGGACCGAATTCGTCGAGACCTGCCGCAGCCTGCTCGGCCCGGCGCTGGATCGGGCCATTGCTGACCTGCAGGAGACATACGGTCCAGATATCGAGGCCTGGCAGTGGGGCGACATGCACTACGCCCGTCACGCCCATACGCCCTTCTCGGATTTCCCTGTCCTCAATCGCTGGTTCACGATCGAGACTCCCATCCCGGGCGATGGTTCAACAGTGAATGTCGCGCATTTCCGCTATTCCCGGCCGGGCTATTCCGTCTTCCACGGCGCGTCCTATCGCGCGCTCTACGATCTCTCGGATCTCGATGCCTCGCGCTACATGATCACGACAGGACAATCCGGCAATGTGATGTCACCGCACTATGATGATCTCGCACCGATGTGGGGGCGCGGCGAATATATCGAGATCTCGGCAGGATGGACGCCGGATACGGCGCCCGAAGGCGTCAACGTGCTGAGACTTCAGCCCAATTGACCGTAGCGGCCGCGGCAGAAGGTCAGCGCCTTGGCATCCCGGGGCGCTGACATCGCCGTCACTTCACCGACGATGATGTCGTGATCGCCGCCGGCATAGACATGCGCCTGCCGGCAGGTGAAGTGCGCGATGGCGCCGTCGAGAAGCGGTGCCTCCTCGCCCGTCCAGCTGGCGCGACAGGACCGCAGATCCGGCGACAAGGCACAGGCATGGGCCAGATCGGCCTGGTCGCTGGCAAGGATATTGATCGCGTAAATCTCGGCTTCACGGAACATCGTGTAGCGTTCCGTGGCGCGCTCGATCGACCAGAGAACCAGCGGCGGATCTAGGGAAACCGAGGCGAAGGAATTCACCGTCACGCCCTGGGCTTCGCCGTTGAAATAGGCCGAAACGATGGTCACACCGGTCGGATAACGCCCCAGTATATCGCGGAAAGCGCGGCTATCGTTCACGAAATCGCCCTTCGAATCGTCATTTCAACCAGACCTTAACGCTAACCGTCTACAGGAGAGATAGAACAATAAATAGGGTGGATGATCATGGCGGCGACCGATCAGCCGATTATCATCAAGAAAGTCGTTAAGGGCGGTGGTCATGGACACCATGGCGGCGCCTGGAAAGTCGCATATGCCGACTTCGTGACGGCGATGATGGCATTCTTCCTGCTCATGTGGCTCATCAACACGACCACGCCAGAGCAAAAACGCGGTATTGCCGACTATTTCGCCCCCGCCAGCGTCAGCCCGTCCAACAGCGGCAGCGGCGGTGTCCTGGCCGGCACCTCCCCCGGAGATGAAGGCGCGCAGGGCCGCGGCGACAACACGATCCGCCAGATGCTCGCGCCGCGCGCACCCGATACGAATGACAGCCAGGACCAGGAAACGCCCGAGGCCAGCCCGGAATCCACGAGCGAGCCGGAAGTAACCCTCGAGGCGATCGCCGCCGCACAGCAAATGCGCGAGGACGCCATGTTCCAGAGCGCCGCCATGTCGCTGCGCCAGTCCATCCAGGACATGCCGGAACTGGCCGAGATTTCGCATCAGATCCTCGTCGACATCACGCCGGAAGGCCTGCGCATCCAGCTGCAGGACGAGGAAGGCCGCCCGATGTTCAATCCGGGTTCTGTCGTACCGAACGAGCGGGCCGTGACCCTGCTGCGGGCTGTGGCACAGATCGCGGAACGCCTGCCGAATCGTCTCGCCATTGCCGGTCACACCGATTCCGGTCCGACCGATATCGAGGGTTATTCCAACTGGAACCTGTCGGCTGACCGCGCCAATGCGGCCCGGGCCGTGCTGCAGGAATCCGGTATCGGCAATGACCGGATCTACGAGGTCCGCGGCAAGGCCGGGTCCGAACCGCTCTACCCGGACAATCCCTACATGGCAGGCAATCGCCGGATTTCCATCACGCTGCTGCGCGAAGCACCCGTGATGCCGGCCGGCCACCAGCTCTGACGCGAACGCGGCTTTCGCCGCAAGAAGAGACTTCGCAAGCCGGCGCGGCGCATGCTAGCGTCGGCTTCGGGTCAATTCGCATCAAGAGCTTCAAAACAAAGCAATGTTTGAAACGGCGTCTGTAGAAGTCTGGCAGATGTGGGTCGTGCTCGCCGGTGTCGGTGTCGCGGTCATCTTCTACTGCCTCGACCGCGTCCCGCTCGAATTCGTTTCGGCGGCGATCGTGGCCGGCCTGCTGCTCTTCTTCCAGGCCTTCCCGATGGACACCGGCAATCCGACGGCGACACAATTGCTGTCCGGCTTCGCCAATCCGGCCCTGATCACCATTCTCGCCCTGCTGATTGTCGGCCAGGGCATATTCCAGACCGGGGCCATGGACGGGCCGACGCGTTTCCTGCTGGAGAGTTATGACCAGCATCCGCGCGTGACCCTGTTCGCGATGTTCGCCTTCGTCTTCGTGATCAGTGCCTTCATCAACAATACGCCGGTCGTGGTCATGTTCGTGCCGATCCTGGTCGCGATCTCGAAGCGCATGGAGCGGAGCCCATCCAAGCTGATGATTCCGCTCAGCTATGTCTGCATCCTGGCTGGCATGACGACGCTCATCGGTTCCTCAACCAATCTGCTTGTCGCCGATGCGCTGATGACCACAAGCGGGATCGAGCTCGGCTTCTTTTCGCCGACCGGCCCGGGCCTCTATCTGGCCGCGATCGGCATGCTCTACATCTTCATCGTGATGCCCCGCTTCCTGCCGGACCGGCAGTCAATGGAGGGGGAGCTGTCCGCGTCGGACGGACGCCAATACATCGCCCAGATTGAAGTCACGAGCGATCACCCCCTGCTCGGTAAAAAACCCGTGGCGGGCATGTTCAGCGACCTGCCGGACATGACGGTGCGCATGATCCAGCGCGGTGAACACGCGCTCCTGCCGCCCTTCGACCAGACGGAATTGAAGGTCGGGGATCTTGTCATCGTCGCGACGACCCGCCGCAAACTGTCCGAGCTTCTCTCGAAGAATGCCGATTTCATGCGCGGCATGCTGCAGACCGTGTCCGAGGGCGACAGTTCGCCGACCCCGGGCGACAGCCTGGCCATGACGGAAGCGGTCGTCGCGCCGGGCTCGCGCCTGATCGGACGCACGATCCAGCAGATCGGCTTCCGGCATTCCACCGGCTGCGTGGTGATGGGTATCCAGCGCCGCAGCCGCATGATCCGCGCCCGCATGGGCGAGATCCGGCTGGAGGCCGGCGACACGCTGCTTCTGTTCGGCACGTCCACAGCCATGCGCCGCCTGCGGGCCGATCGTGATCTTCTCCTCCTGGAATGGGCCACGACCGCCGTCGCCGATCCGCGCCGCACGCTGGCGGCCCGCATTGTATTCGCCGGCGTGGTCTTTTTCGCCGCAACCGGCCTCCTGCCGATCGTGCACGCCTCCTTCGCCGGCGCTGTCGCGATGATCGCCACCGGTTGCCTGAATTCTCGCCAGGCCGCGCGCGCTGTCGATCTGCGGATCTATCTCCTGATCGGATCGGCCCTGTCCCTGGGCACGGCGCTCCAGGCTACCGGCGGTGCGGACCTGCTGGCCACGGCCGTCGTCTCGGTCTTCGCACCCTTCGGGCCGGTCGTCCTGCTGTCGGCCATGTTCATCCTGGTCGCGATCCTGACCAATGTCCTGTCCAACAGCGCCACCGCCATCCTGTTCACGCCGATCGCCGTGGGCGCCGCCAACCAGATCGGTGAGGACCCGACCCTGTTCGCCCTGACCGTCCTGTTCGCGGCGAATACATGTTTCGCAACCCCGATCGGCTATCAGACCAATCTCCTCGTCATGGGGCCCGGACACTACAAGTTCGGCGATTACCTGCGTGCCGGAGCGCCGCTGGTGGTCGTTTTCTGGCTTGCCTTCACCGCCTATCTCGCGCTCCATTACGGCATGGGTGGTTCGTGAGGATCACCGTGAGGATCTCCGGCAGGACCGGCAAAACTGAAGGAATGACGTGACCCGTCCCTTCTCGACACGCTCGATACCCTTTTTCCTGACGGCCTCGGCGCCGTGTCCCTACCTGCCCGGACGCCTTGAGCGAAAGGTCTTCACGCGGATCGAGCCCGGCGAAGGCCCTGCCCTCAATGACGCCCTCACCCATGCCGGTTTCCGGCGCAGCCAGGCCGTGCTCTACCGCCCGGCCTGCGAGAGCTGCGACGCCTGCCGCTCGGTGCGCATCGATGCCGAGGCCTTCGACTGGAAACGGCGCTGGCGCAAGCTGGCGCGCCGCAATGCGGATCTCCGGGTCTCGACATCGTCCTACGAGGCCACGGAAGAACAGTTCGACCTGATGAGCCGCTATCTCGGTAGCCGCCATGGTGACGGCGACATGGCTGGCATGACCTTCGCCGAATACGTGATGATGGTGGAGGAAGGCGCCCAGCGCACACATGTCGCCGAGTATCGCGACGCCGCCGGACGCCTGATCGCGGCCGCCCTGACCGATGTGCTCAAGGACGGGCTCTCGCTTGTCTACAGTTTCTTTGACCCGGACGAAGTCCGCCGGAGTCTCGGCGCCTACATAATCCTGGATGCTGTGCGGCAGGCGGAAGCCGCCGGATTGCCCTTTGTGTACTTGGGTTACTGGGTGCCAGGCAGCCGCAAAATGTCCTACAAGGCCAATTTCCAGCCCCTGCAGGTACTCACGCCCGCAGGCTGGCAGCCGCACGACACGCTGGATATCAAAGAGGACGACGTCCTAGACTAACCGGACCAGTCCAGCGTACCGAATCCCGGGGGAGACAAGCATGGATCGACGCACGTTTCTGAGCGGCGCCACCGTCGCAGCCGCAACCGTAGCCACAGCCTGTGGCGACACGGGTCAGCAGAGCGACAGCTCGCCCTCCGCCCCGGCGGTCAATCGCGGCATCAAGCGCCTGCGCATGGTCACCACCTGGCCAGCCAATTTCCCGGGGCTCGGCACGGCAGCCAACAATGTCGCCGCCTACGCGAACGCGATGTCCGGCGGCACGCTGGACATCCGCGTCTATGCGGCCGGCGAGATCGTCAGCGCCTTCGAGGCCTTCGACGCGGTCTCCGAAGGCACGGCGGACATGTATCACGGCGCCGAATACTACTGGCAGGGCAAGAGCCCGGCCTTCAACTTCTTCACCGCCGTCCCGATGGGCATGACCGCGACCGAGATCATGGCCTGGGTCGAATTCGGTGGCGGCCAGGCGCTGTGGGACGAGCTGGCCGGCCAGTTCAACATCAAACCCTTCCAGGCCGGCAATTCCGGCCACCAGATGGGTGGTTGGTTCAAGCGGGAGATCAATTCGCTCGAGGATTTCCGCGGTCTGCGCATGCGCATCCCGGGACTGGGCGGCAATGTCCTGCGTGAGCTGGGCGGCGCGGCCGTGACCCTGTCCGGCGGCGAGATCTATCCGGCCCTCCAGTCCGGCGCGATCGACGCCACGGAATGGGTTGGTCCGTGGAATGACCTCGCCTTCGGTTTCTACCGCGAGGCGCCCTTCTATTACGGACCGGGTTTCCACGAGCCGGGCTCCTGCCTGGGTGTCGGCATGAATCTCGATACCTGGAACGGTCTGGACAGTGATCACCAGGCGATCATCCAGGCAGCCTGCCGTGCGGCGAACAATACCTGTATCGCAGAATTCCAGTACCAGAACGCCGTGGCGCTGAATGTGCTGCAGACCGAACACAATATCCAGCTGCGCAGTTTCACCGACGAGATGTGGACGCGCATCGGCGAGATTTCCGAACAGGTCGTGGCCGATACCGGCAATGCCGACGCCATGACCCGCCGGGTCTATGAGAGCTATCTCGAAGCCCGTAACCAGATGCGCGAATGGGGCCGGATTGCCGAAATGCCCTATATGATGCAGCGCGAACGCGTACTCCCGCGCTGATCCGATGCGCCCGGGCGATACGCTGATCCTGGTCCTTGGCGCTCTAGCGCTGGTGCTGACCTTCATCGACGCCGCCACGGGTGGCGGTGTCGCCGGATGGGCCCAGCAGAACCTGGCCGGCAGCGCCCAGGCCTTCGGCGGACTGGCTGCGCGTTTTGCGCAATTCGCCTGGCCGCTTCTCCTGTTTCCGCTGATCGCCGGCATTGCCGGACGTTTCGTGACCATGCCGGGCGCCGTTTCGGGGGGATTGCGGCGCACGGCGCTCTCCCTCGACACGATCAGCACGCAGATCGGCGGCGCGGCGCGCTGGTTCGCCCTGGGCCTCGTCATCGTGACGGCGACAATCGTGATCCAGCGTTATGTCTTCGGCTATGCCTCGACCAAGCTGCAGGAGAGCGTGATCTACATGCACGCCCTGCTCTTCCTGTTGGCCTCGGCCTCGACGCTTCTCAATGGCGGACATGTGCGCGTGGATGTCTTCTATTCAAAGGCCACGAAGCGCGGCAAAGCCTGGATCGACCTGCTAGGCACCTATCTGACGCTCATCCCGATGAGCGCCCTCATTCTCTGGTCGTCGACCGGATACATGAACTCGACCTGGCGCATTCTCGAACGCTCGCGAGAAAGCGATGGCCTGCCCTTCGTCTTCCTCCTGAAAACAGCCATTCCGCTGTTCGCGATCCTGATGATCATCCAGGGGATTTCAATGGCCTGCCGGGCCGCGCTCACCATTGCCGGCGAAGAGGCTCCGCCCACGCCGCGCAATGATGCGGAAGCGGAGGTCTGATCATGCAGATGATCATCGAATTCCTGCCCTTCCTGATGTTCATCGCGGCCTTCGCCGCCCTGCTGCGCGGCTATCCTGTGGCCTTCACGCTGGCGGGCGTCGCCATCGGTTTTGCCCTGATCGGCATGCAGCTGGGCGTGTTTGACGCCATCCATTTCCGGGCCTTCCCGCAACGCATCTACGGCAATCTGATGGAGATGGACCGCCAGATCCTGGTCGCCGTGCCGCTGTTCGTGTTCATGGGCGTAATGCTGGAAAAATCGAAGGTCGCCGAGGAATTGCTCGACGCGATGGGCGCTCTCTTCGGTTCCATGCGCGGCGGTCTGGGAATATCCGTGGTCGTCGTGGGCGCGTTGCTCGCGGCCTCAACCGGTATCGTCGGCGCCACCGTGGTGACGATGGGCCTGCTCTCCCTGCCGACCATGCTCAAACGGGGTTATTCGCCCTCGCTTGCCGCCGGTTCTATTGCTGCAGCAGGCACGCTTGGCCAGATCATTCCGCCCTCCATCGTGCTGGTCCTGCTGGGCGACCAGATCTCCAACGCCTACCAGGAAGCCCAGCGCGCCCAGGGCATTTTTGCGCCGGACATCGTCTCGGTCGGTGACCTTTTCGCCGGAGCGCTGATCCCGGGCCTCCTGCTCGTCATCCTCTACGTGGCCTACCAGGTCACGGTCGCCATCATGAACCCGTCCAGCGCGCCCGCGGCTCCGAAGCCGGAAGGCGGCACGGATTGGGGCAAGGTGATGCACGCCCTCCTGCCTCCGCTGGGCCTGATCTTTGCCGTGCTGGGCTCCATCCTGGCGGGTCTCGCCACGCCGACCGAAGCCGCGGGCGTTGGCGCCGTCGGCGCGACCTTCCTCGCCGGTGCCCGCAATGCCGGTTCCGATACCAATCCGCGCGGTGGCCAGTGGATGGCCTTTGCGGGGCTTGCCGCCCTGCTCGGCTTGATCGCTATCGTGGTCCTGGCGAATATCGGTTCGGAGCGACGTCTCTACGTGGCCGATCTCGGCCCGGTGGGCAGCATGTTTGCCTTCTTCCTCGTCGCCGTGACGCTGATCGGTGCCGCGCTGAGCCTGCTGCGCCTCAAGCGGACCGGCGTGCTGGACGAGGTGATGCGCTCGACCGCCGCCATTTCGGCCATGGTCTTCGTGATCCTGATCGGCGCCGCGCTCTTCTCCCTGATCTTCCGCGAACTGGGCGGCGACGAGACGGTCCAGCATGCCCTGGAAGCCGTGCCCGGCGGCAAATGGGGGGCCTTGGCCATCGTCATGCTGGTCATGTTCCTGCTGGGTTTCTTCCTCGACTTCATCGAGATCACCTTCGTGGTCGTGCCTATCGTGGCGCCGATCCTGCTGATGATGGGCATCGACCCGGTCTGGCTGGGCGTGTTGATGGCGATGAATCTCCAGACCAGTTTTCTGACCCCGCCCTTCGGCTTCGCGCTCTTCTATCTCAGGGGCGTCGCACCGCCGGAAGTCACGACCGGCGCCATCTATCGCGGCGCCATTCCCTTCGTGATTATCCAGCTCCTGGCGATCCTGGCCGTGGCGCTTATCCCGGCTCTCGCAACGGGTCTGCCGGACTGGCTGTATGGGTAGATCGGCCCACGCATTCCCTTCCCCCATTCATGGGGAAAGTGGCCGAACCAAAGGTGAGGTCGATGGGGGCAGGTCACCCGGTCACTCACCCCCTCCGAATTCGCTTCGCTCATCCACCTCCCCCATGAATGGGGGAGAAAAAGGTCTCGCCCGATGACACCCCAACGCAAGCTCGAACTAGAACGCGGTTTCATCGCTGTCCTGGCCCTGGTGATCTCCGGGATATTCCTCTGGATGATCCGCGATTACCTGGCCGCGCTCTTCCTTGCGGCCGTGCTGACGCTGTTCCTGCAGGGACCGCAGGACTGGCTCTCCGGCAAGTTGGGCGGGCGCAAGGGGTTGTCGGCAGGGCTTCTGGTGGCCGCGTCTTTCCTGGCGCTGGTCATACCCGCGGCGATCCTGCTGGGCGTCGTCATCGAACAGGCCGTGGAAGTCACGGCCCTGGTCACGCCCTGGGTGCAGGAGCAGGTCGTGGAGATCCGCGAGAACGGACTGGACGGCCTACCCGAATGGCTGCCCTTCCGCGAGGAAGTGATCCAGTACCAAGCCACGATCACGGCCCGGCTGGGCGATCTCGCCGGCACGGTCGGGCGCATCCTGGTAGGCAGTCTGCGCGCCGGTACGGGCGGTGTGCTCGTGGCCACGCTCAACTTCTTCATCCTCATCTATGCGCTGTTCTTCTTCCTGCTGACCGGCCGAGAGACCGGACGCAAGGCGGTCTCGCTGATCCCGATGACTACGCGCGACCGGGAAATGCTGGCCGAACGCGCCGTGTCGACCATTCGCGCGACGGTGAAGGGCTCCTTCCTGATCGCCTTGGTGCAAGGCGCCCTCACCGGTATTGGACTGTTCGTGGCGGGCGTGCCCGGTGCGATCTTCTGGGGCGCCGTTGCCGCCCTCCTGTCGATCATCCCGATGATCGGCCCGCCGCTGATCTGGGTGCCGGCCGCGATCTGGCTCTTCGTGACGGGTCAGCCCGTCCACGCGCTCGGCCTGGCGGCCTGGGGCGGTATCGTCGTCTCCACCTCGGACAATATCCTGCGCCCGATCCTCGTCGGGAAAGACGCGAAAATGTCCGACCTCATGGTACTGATCTCCACCCTGGGGGGCCTGACGCTCTTCGGCGCTGTTGGCATTATCATCGGCCCGGTCATCGCCGCCCTCTTCTCCTCGGTCTGGTTCATCTTCCGCGAAGCCTTTGACGGCTTCCTGGACGAGGAAGAGGAAGAGATCGACGAAGAATTCAAGGCTGAGCTGGCCGAAGCCAGCGATCCGCCGGACGAGCCGACACCTGGCATGTAGCGATCAGGGTTGCGGCACCGTCGGGTGCGGGCGTTTGCCGCCGGCGTGTTCAACCAGCGCATCGATGCGTTTGGGGATCGGCGGGTGTGTTGCGAACATGCCCATGAAACCCACCTTGGGGTTCTCGATGAACATTTCGCGGACCTCGTCCGGCGTGTCGCCAAGCCGGCCATTGCCCTCGATCTTGGCGAGGGCCGAGATCATGGCATCAGGGTTCTTGGTCAGTTCCACCGCGCCCGCATCGGCCATGTATTCCCGTTTGCGCGACAGAGTGAAGCGGATGACGATTGCCAGCAGCCAGGACAGGGCGACGATGCCGCCGGCGATGAAGATCAGCGCGCCGGCATTTCGCGAACGCCCGCCGCGACCACCACCGTGCAGCAGGCCGCGGAACACCATCTCGCCCACAAAGGACAGAATGCCCACGAAGATCACCGCGATCACCATCAGGCGCACATCCTTGTGACGGATATGGGAGAGTTCGTGGGCGAGCACAGCTTCCAGCTCGGCCGTATCAAGCGTGTCCATCAGCCCGCGCGTGACCGTCACCGTATACTGGCTCTCGGTCAGGCCCGACGCATAGGCATTGAGCGCCTGGTTCTCGATGATCGCCAGTTTCGGCATGGTCATGCCGCGCGAAATGCAGAGGTTTTCGAGCAGGTTATAAAGTTCCGGCTCGTCTCTCCGATTGACGGATTTCGCTCCGGTCGCGCGATTGATAATGCCCTGGTGGGCGAACCAGGCGATGGCGAACCAGATCCCCGCACCGATCACCGCAAACACCATGATCCGCGGTAACAGGGCGAAGGCCGCCTGCATCGACTGCCAGATCGTGGGGTCATAGATGTTGGTGAGCCCCTTGTCCGTTTCCACGGTCAGCCCGTACTCACCCGTCATCGCCACCCAGATCAGCGCCACGGCATAACCGATCATGGTCAGCAGGACGGGAAAGCCGGCCAGCAGGACCACCGAGCGCAGATTATTGTTCCAGATATGAGAGCGAAGTCCCGTCGCGCTCAGGAACATCGGATCAGAACTGGACTTTCGGAGCGCCGCGCTCGGCCTCGCCGACCTCGAAGAAGTCGCGCTGCTTGAAGCCGAAGGAATTGGCGACCAGCACAGCCGGGAATTGTTCCGCTGCCGTATTGTATTCGCCGACCGCATTGTTGAAGAAACGGCGGCCCGCGGCGATCTTGTTCTCCAGATCCGCAAGCTCGTTCTGGAGCGACAGGAAATTCTCGTTCGCCTTGAGGTCCGGATAGGCCTCGGACAGGGCGAAAAGCTGGCGCAGGGCGCCGGAGAGCATGTTCTCGGCCTCGGCCAGACCCTTGAAGGATGAGGCGTCGATCGCCGTCTGGCGGGCCTTGATGACGTTTTCCAGCGTCTCCTGCTCGTGGCTGGCGAAACCCTTCACCGTCTCGACGAGATTGGGCACGACGTCATGGCGCTGTTTCAGCTGCACGTCGACATCGCCCCAGGCCTGGCGGCAAGTCTGCCGGAGGGCGACGAGGCGGTTGTAGATCATCATCAGGAAGAGGCCGACAGCGACCAGGATGATGAGAAGGATGAGCGAGGCGTCCATGCGATGTCTCCTGCGCGTGTGCCTGGATTGGGGTTGCAGCTAGCCTATTCGGCTTTTGCCTGTGAAGCGAGGAATTCGGAGCCACTTGGTGCAAAACGCAAGGAGCGCGGGAAACCGCGGGGCGCCATGCGGCCTGCCTGGGCGCGCTTGGCCATCCACATCTGCCAGTCATCCAGCACATGGCGGCGGCCGGCACCATCAAGCCAGCTGAGGCCTTCCTCGCCGGAGAAGACGGTGGCGTCGGCCAGTTTGGCACCCTTGCCGCCCAGCAGGCGCACGCCCTTGCCGCGCGTCATCTGCGGCAATTCCTCGAGCGGGAAGACCAGGAGTTTCTTGTTCTCGCCGATCAGAGCGCAGTGATCGCCATAGGCCGGGATACAGAGCAGCGCCTCGTCACCCTCGACCAGGTTGAGGATCTGCTTGCCGCCCTTCTTCATCGCCATGCAGTCCTTCTCGGCGATGCGGAAGCCGGTACCGGCACCGGAGGCGACCATCAGAACGCGTTCCGGATCGTATTTGAACAGGCCGATCACGGCAGCATCCTCGGGCAGGTCGACATGCAGGCGCACGGGTTCGCCATGGCCGCGACCGCCGGGAAGCTTGGACGCATCCAGCGTGTAGAATTTCCCGTCCGTTGCAAACATCAGGAGCTTGTCGGTCGTCTCGCATTTCACCGCGAAGGCAGACCGATCGCCTTCCTTGAATTTCAGCCCGGTGACGTCGTTATTGTGACCTTTCAGACCGCGCACCCAGCCCTTTTCGGACAGGACGGCTGTGATCGGTTCGCGAACCACGAAGGCCTCGATCGAGGCCTCGGCCAGTCCGGCCGGAGCTTCGCCGAACTCGGTGCGGCGTGCGCCCAGCTCGGTCTTGGGACCGTAGAGCTTGCCGACTTCCTCGACTTCACTGTCGACCTTGGCCCATTGCAGCTCACCGGAACCGATCAGATCCTGGAGGCTCTGCCGCTCGCCGCGCAGGCGCTCGTCTTCCTGGCGGATTTCCAGCTCTTCCAGCTTGCGCAGAGCGCGCAGGCGCATGTTCAGGATCGCCTCGGTCTGACGCTCGGTCAGGCTGAAGGTCTCCATCAGCTTCTGCTTGGGCTGATCCTCGAAGCGGATGATCCGGATCACCTCGTCGAGATCGGCATAGACGATGATGTAACCGGCGAGCACTTCCAGCCGGTCTTCCACCTTCGCGAGACGCGTCTGCGCCCGGCGCACCACGACTTCGCGGCGATGATCCAGCCAGATCTGCAGGCTTTCCTTCAGACCCATCACGCGCGGCGTGCCGGACGGGTCCAGCACGTTGAGATTCAGCGAGACGCGGGTTTCCAGGTCGGAAAGCTTGAACAGCGACTCCATCAGGAGTTCCGGATCGACCAGCTTGCTCTTCGGCTCGAGGATCACGCAGATATCCTCGGTGGAATGGTCGTGCACATCATCGAGCAGCGGCAGTTTCTTCAGATCCATCAGCTGGGCAATGCGCTCGATCAGCTTGGACTTCTGCACCAGGTACGGGATCTCCGTGACCACGATGCGCCACATGCCGCGGCCGAGATCTTCCTTGTGCCATTTGGCGCGCACGCGGAAACCGCCACGGCCGGTCTCGTAGGCGTCCAGAATGCTCGCCTCGTCCTCGACGATCGTGCCCCCGGTCGGGAAATCCGGTCCCTTCACGTAATTCATGAGGGTCGCGGTACGCGCGTCCGGCGTCTTGATCAGGTGACGCGCGGCCTTGCAGAGCTCGTGCACATTGTGCGGCGGGATGGAGGTCGCCATGCCCACAGCGATACCGGTCGAGCCATTGGCGAGCAGGTTCGGGAAAGCCCCTGGCAGAACGAGAGGTTCGCTCTCGGAGCCGTCATAGGTCTCCTCGAAATCGACCGTACCGTTCTCGATATCCTGCAGCAGGAGTTCGGCGGCCTTGGTCAGGCGGGCCTCGGTGTAACGCATGGCGGCCGCGCCATCACCGTCGACATTGCCGAAATTGCCCTGGCCTTCCACGAGCGGGTAACGCGAGGCGAAATCCTGGGCCAGGCGCACCAGCGCGTCATAGACGGCCTGGTCGCCATGCGGGTGATATTTACCGATCACGTCACCGACGACGCGGGCCGATTTCTTGAACGCCGCATCCGGGTTCAGCTTCAGCTCGCGCATGGCGTAGAGCAGGCGCCGGTGGACCGGTTTCAGACCATCGCGCGCATCCGGAAGGGCGCGCTGCGTGATCGTCGAGAGCGCATAGGCCAGGTAACGCTTGGACAGCGCGTCGTCGAAACTTTCCTCGACGATATGACCGGCATCGGGATCGAAGATTTCACCCATGAAGAACCGCCTCTTGATTCGGAAGTTTCAGTATAGCGCTCGCACGCGATTCCGGGCCCGATTCACCAGCACTTGCTGCGATTTTCCACTGAACTATTTCATGCAGGCGCCATTGCGGCTGGAGGCGGCGGGCCAATCCGTGCCCAAATCGCCCCGACGCAGCGATTCTGTCGCCCGGGAGCCGGTGCATGCCGATCGAAATCACCGTCCACACTGATCCGGACCACAATCTGTGCCGCTATCACGGCCAGGTCTCGGTGGCCGATATCGCGCATCTGATCTCCCGCCTCGAGGATTCCAGCCTGCCGCCGCACAACAACGTCATCCACGACATGCGGTCCGCCGAAAGCCTCGAACTGCCCGGACCCGACGCGGCCAAGTTCAGCTTCCGCCGCAAGGCGACAATGGCCAACATGGAAAATCGGCAATTGCGTGCCGCAATGGTCGGTGCATCGCCGGAAATCGAGAAGGCGCTGGGCGTCTGGCGCGCGCTCTTCTACGGCGATGAACCGCGTTATGTAATGCGCAGTTTCCGGGATATCGACGCCGCTCGGGCCTGGCTGGAGAGCTAGGATTACCGGCGCTTAACCGGCGCATGACCGAAGTTTCAGCAAGCCACAATACGGCGGCCATCCGCGCGCGCGTAGGGATAGTTCCACAAAAGGAGCTCCCCCCATGAAACTCGCCCCTGCCCTGACTGCCCTCGCCCTGCTCGCCACTCCAGTGTTCGCCACTCCGGCGATGGCCCAGGAGGATTTCATCATCGCCCCGGCCCGCGCTACCGCACTCGCCGAGCTCGGCGCGCTGGTTTCGCAGAATTACTTCGACGCCGAGACCGGCGCCCGTATCAGTGCCGAGATCAATGCGCTGGCCACAGATCCGGCCTTCGCCCATGTCACGAGCGCCAATGTGCTGGCCGCCGAACTGACCAGACGCCTGCAGGCACATGACGGCGCCTTCGAAGTGAGCTGGCATGGCGTCGAGAAAATCGTGCAGGCCCGTCTCCATCACGGCGCAACCCGCCTGGCCGGCACGACGGACGCTGCGGACGTATTCCTGGCCTCGACCGGTTACGTCATCATCATCCCGACCGCGACCTCCTAGAACGCTCTAGAGACGCTCAGCCTTCTGAAGCTCCGCGATCATGCGATCGCGGGCGTCGGGAAGCTGTTTGTCGACGAGCCACAGCACCCGGCGTTCCAGGAAATAGCCGGTCAGCGCCAGGCCCTTGGCGATGTCGCCAGCCTCGACCTTCCCCGAGCCGAGCATGAAACCCGGCACGGCGAGGAGTTTGTCGAGATAGGGCTCGGCCTCCTCGCGACAGACCGCGCGCCCGGTGCGCGGACTGACATGGGAAAGATCATCGACCGTGCCGGTGACGGCGCATTTCTCCAGATCGATGCCATAACCCAGATCGCTGAGCAGACCGGCTTCCCAGCGCACATAGAGCGCGGGCCAGATATCCGGATCCTCCAGCGTGGTCAGCAAGACCCGGAAACCGTCATAGACAGCCTCGTGGACCTCGCGCTCCGGCAGGGCCAGTACCGCCAGGGCGCAGGCGGCATTGAGGCCGGCCAGGGATAGCCGGCTCTCCATCACGGCACCCGCCGCCAATTCCTCGCCCTCGACGGCGAAATGTCCGAGATGTTCGGCCAGCCGCGCGCGCCAGGTCAGCTGGACACGGTTACCCGGCTGGAGAATGGGCCGCATCGTGCGCGAGCGGGCGCCCTTCACCAGACCGGCATGACGCCCCTGGCCGGGTGTGAGCACATCGATGATCGCACTCGTCTCCCCATGCGGACGCACGGCGAGGATAATGCCGGTATCAGACCATTCCATTGTTTGACTTTCGCAATCTCAACGCGACACACGCTGACAGAGTAAAAATATGTATTGAAGAAATTGCATGCCTCCGCGAACAAGGTCTCCAACTGACAGGCGATCAGGGAGTTGATGGCCTTGACTTTTATGCAATCTCGACGAAATCCCAGATTCTGATCAGCTCAACTTGCATGCGGTACTCAAAACAACACGATTTTCTCGCTTCAAACGAAACTTACGGACCAATATTCGTTTGCAAAGCGAGAAAAATGGAGTTTAGTGGTTGTTTCAAAACGCATCTAATTTTGGCTTTGGGGGAAGACCGTGGCAGCATTCAAATTTCGCGTAGAAAGTGAAGCTCAGTTGGACGCCTATGTGCGATCGGGCGGCGAAACCGGACCGACAATAGCGGTGTCGGTAGGCAGCGCCTCTAGCGACGCTTACGTTGTCGTATATGACTCGCTCGCCGATGATGCGAGCGCCTATACGAGTATTGTTCGTGCGGGCAATACGGGGCTTTTCTCCGCAGCCCGGATTGTCGTCAGTGGTCAAGACGGTGCCGCGACGGGCACAATCGAGGTCGCCGACTAGCCGCCGCTTCTCCAGACATTATTTAGTTGGCATAGCATATCCGCGCTCGGCCGAGTGCTGCAGGCATAGTTCGATCGGGCAGGATCGCAGCAAATTAGGAATCGATTGAGGCCTCTCCCAAAGTTGTCGAATAGTATGTGCGTCAAGGGATAAGCCTAATCTGCCAGAGGCTTCTGGATGAAGCGCCCCGCACTGCCATTGGTTCGCTGCGACAGAACCAGTTACGGATGTGATGGATCTGGCACCAGCCAAAAGCGTACGTGGATATCGGTACCGGAAAACCCGAACCACCGGTAGGTTTGACGCATTGGATCGAGCCATTTTCATACAAGTGAGCGGGCGAGGCAGCCGCTGGGCGATCTCCGCTGCAAGGATCGAATGAAACTGGCGAAGACTAGGTGCGACGCACTAGCAACGCTCACCACTGACTCTGGCTGGCGGCGCGGGCTTGATACAGCGTCAAGTAATTCATTGCACCCGAATCTGTCTTGCGCCAACCATAGCAAACAGTCCGAATGGATGTTCCGACACGGGCGCTATAGCAGCGGCTGCCTCACTAACAGCGTGCGTTTTCGTATCCGAGCTCTCGAACATCGCGCGGCTCTAGCGTTCGCATGCGCGATCATCCGAACAATCCGTAAGGTTGCATGCTTCGCGACAATCGTCTCGAGGCTGTGATCCGGAACCAGCGTCACACAAATTATTTCTGATCATAGTCCAAACCGACATCGCGGAAATGCGCGCGCCGGTTCATCCATTTCGGATCGACTTTCACATTCAGGAAGAGATGGACCTTGCAGCCCATCACCTCTTCCAGCTCCTCGCGGGCGGCCTGACCGATCGCCTTGATAGTATCGCCGCGCTTGCCCACCACGATGGGTTTCTGGCTGTCGCGCTCGATGATCACGGACTGTTCGACCCGGAGGGAGCCATCCTTGAGGCGTTTCCAGACTTCGGTTTCCACCATGGAGGCGTAGGGCAATTCCTGGTGGACGCGCAGATAAACTTTCTCGCGGGTGATCTCGGCGGCCAGAAGGCGCGCCGGCAGGTCGGCAGCCTGGTCTTCCGGATAGTGCCAGACACCTTCGGGAACCCGGCCGGCCAGCTCGGTTTTCAACTGGTCGATGCCGTAACCCTTGCTGGCCGAAATCATGAAGATATCAGTGTAAACGCCTGTTTCGAATAACTCCTGCGACATGGCGAGGAGTTTGTCGCGCTCGATCAGATCAATCTTGTTGAGCGCAAGAATGGCCTTCTTGCCCGCTTTCTCGAGACCAGAGGTCACCCGCTCATCATCGTCGACCATCAGTCGGTCGCCGGATTTGGGCGTGCCGTCGGCCATGCGCGAACGCGCGCCGGCATCCACGACATGCACGATGACATCGGCGTCGTCGGCCCCGGCCCAGGCGGCATGCACCATCGCCTTGTCGAGACGGCGTTTGGGCGCAAACACGCCGGGTGTGTCTACGAGGACCAGCTGGCTGGCGCCTTCCATGGCGACACCGCGCACAGCGAAGCGTGTCGTCTGGACCTTGTGGGTGACGATCGAGACTTTCTCGCCCACCAGGGCGTTCACGAGCGTGGACTTGCCGGCATTGGGCGAGCCGATGACCGCGACAAAGCCGCAGCGGGTTTGCGTATCAGCCGACATTCTGGCCCTCGCGCTTGAGTAATTCAGTGGCGGCAGCGCGTTCGGCTGCCTGTTTCGATCCGCCCTCGCCTTCGGCCGGTTCCAGCGGGGCGACATCGACGGTGACGGTGAAAACCGGACGATGATCCGGGCCGGAACGTTCGCTGAGCCGATAGACCGGCTGACCGTGACCGGCCTTGGCCGCCCATTCCTGGAGCGCCGACTTGGCGTCCTTGGGCTTGTTGCGCAGGGCTTCGATGCGCGGACCCCAATGCTTGTCATAGAACGCCTGCGCCGCGTCGATCCCGCCATCGAGATAGAGCGCGGCGATCAGGGCCTCGCAGGCATCACCGAGGATGGAGGTCTTGTCGCGACCGCCGCCGCGTTCCTCGGCAGCAGCAAGCTTCAGCGCCTCGCCCAGCTCGATCTCGCGGGCAACATCGGCGCAGGTCTCCTTGCGCACCAGGGAATTCAGACGCGGTGCCAGGGCGCCTTCATCGGCCTTGGAGAAGAGTTTGAACAGCGCTTCCGCCGTCATCAGGCCCAGCACGCGATCGCCCAGGAATTCCAGGCGTTCGTAATTGGTCGAGCCCTTGCGGCCATGGCCGAAACTGGCATGGGTCACCGCGCGATCGATGAGATCACGGTCCTTGAAGGTGTAGCCGATGCGTTCTTCCAGCTTGGCGATGGCTTTGGACATGAAGGTCCTAGAACTTCCAGCCGCCGATCGGACGGCATTCGATGACCACGAACGCCTGAGCGTAGGGATGGTCGTCGGTGATGGTGATATGAGCGTGCGCCTCCATGCCCTCAGGCGTCATGGATTGCAAGCGTTCAAGGGCGCGGCCCTTGAATTCCAGCGTCGGCTTGCCGCCGGGCAGGTTCACCACACCGATCTCCTTCCAGGACACGCCGCGGGCAATGCCGGTACCCAGCGCCTTGGCCCCGGCCTCCTTGGCGGCAAAGCGCTTGGCGTAGGAGGCTGCCCGCATACGCCGCTTGTCGGACTTGGCCTGCTCGATCTCGGTAAAGACACGCTGCACGAACCGATCGCCGAACCGGTCCAGCGATTTCTGGATTCGGCGGATATCCATCAGGTCTGAGCCGAGGCCGATGATCATTAGAACACTCCGTTCGTGTCATCATTGATGAAGATGGCACCAAAGATCGTACCGACAGCCATGCTCTTCGCAAAACCCAATTCTGTCGCACCGGACACGCCCGTGAGATGAAGCAGCGCGGTCGCTGACAGGACGACGAGGAGAGCGAGCGCCATCGTGCGGCGCAGCCGAATGAATGAGTAGACGAATAATCCGAGGAAAATGGCGGCGAGCCAGCCCGTCCAGACCGGAGGCAAGGCGTCGAAGCCGAAGCCTCGAACAGCCAACATCAGCCCGCCAAGTCCCAGGATGATGCGAGCTGCTAGCGAGCCCATTCTGAAATTCAGATCATCAAGGCTCACGTCTCTTCTCCCCGGAAGCAGAGCCAGTCGAAAACCCCACCAGGTCGAAGCCGAGGCCGATGATCACAGGCGCTGCTCCTCTGAAGGAACGCGATTGCGTAACAGAATGCGCTGGCTGCAGGAGATCCAGGAGAACACGCCGACCACCACTACCGGCGCCACCCATTCTGCGTCTATAGCAAAGACATAGACCACCATGGCCAGGGCGCTGCCCATCGAGAGGCAAGCCCCCATTATCGGTCGCCTGATTTTCGAAATCAGCGCGAATATAAATGCAGCGGCGCCTATCAGATAAACAAATCCGTTCAGCCAACCGGCATCACGCGCCAACCAGATCAGTAGCCCGATCGCCGCCAGGTCGGTAATTCCAGCGTTGATGCCCGAGAACCGGGCCACTATGTTCCATTGCCAATCCAGATATCGGCTGACCAGACTCATCTGGAGACGTCCGTCTCCGCCCGCGCCTCGGCGATCAGGCCGCGCATGGTCGTGACCGCTTCGCGCAGGCCGCGAAAGATCGCCTCGCCGATCAGGAAATGGCCGATATTGAGTTCGGCAAGTTCCGGGATGGCGGCGACCGGTTTGACAGTGTCATAGGTCAGGCCGTGGCCGGCATGGACTTCCAGTCCGCGGCCATGCGCCACCTTGGAAGCGACGGCCAGACGTTCCAGCAGGCGCGCCTCCTCGGCCTTGTCGCCGCGCAGGGCGGCTTCGCAATAGGCGCCAGTGTGCAGCTCGACAACAGCCGCGCCCATGGCCTCGGCCACGGCGATCTGGACCGGATCGGGTTCGATGAAGAGCGAGACCCGGCAACCGGCCTCCGACAGCTCGCGCACAAACGGCGCGATGTGATTGTGGCCAGCCGCCACGTCGAGACCGCCCTCGGTCGTACGCTCCTCGCGCTTTTCCGGCACGAGACAGACCGCGTGCGGTTTGTGACGCAGGGCGATCTCGAGCATTTCCTCGGTCGCCGCCATTTCGAGATTCAGCGGCAGTTCGATCTCGTCCATCAGACGGTCGATATCGGCATCGGTGATGTGACGGCGGTCTTCGCGCAGGTGCGCCGTGATGCCGTCAGCCCCGACTTCCGCGGCCTGGCGTGCGGCACGCACCGGATCGGGATGGGTGCCGCCCCGGGCATTCCGGATGGTGGCGACATGGTCGATATTGACGCCGAGCCTGATATCCTGAGCGCGAATGCTCATTTCAGACCCCGGCTGCCCGGCTTGATGGCGGGAATGGCTTCCAGTTCCGGCGGCAGATTGTCCGGCTCATAGGCCGGGACCTTGTACTGGGTCAGCGCAATCAGCGGCACGCCGACATCGGCCTCACCAGCCGAACGATCCACCAGGCAGCCCTCGGCGATCACCGTCGCGCCCGTGGCATTGATTGCCTCGATACATTCACGCGAGCTGAGCCCGGTGGAGACGATGTCCTCGATCACCAGGACCTTGTCGTCGCTGGAGAGTTCGAAACCGCGGCGCAAGGTGAATTCCCCGCCTTCGCGTTCGACGTAAAGCGCCTTGAGACCCATGTGACGAGCCGTTTCATAACCCGGGATCAGACCGCCCACCGCCGGCGAGACGATGACGGTCGGTTCTTCGGTGAGCTCGGCCTTGAGCTTTTCCGCCAGGGCCTTGCAGAGACGTTCCGTGCGGGCCGGTTCGGCGAAGACCTTGGCCTTCTGCAGGAAGACCGGGCTGCGCAGGCCCGAGGACAGGATGAAATGGCCTTCCAGCAGCGCGCCCGCGGCGCGGAATTCGGCGAGGACGTCTTCGCGGTTCATTCTTCGTCTCTTTCTTCCAGACCGGCGCGCATGCGCTCGGCGGACACAACGGCATTACACATGCGGATAGCGGCCAAGATATTCGCCAGGTGACGCGTGTCGAACACTTCGACATCAAATTCCATTTCAAAGAAATCAGACGCGCGTTCGATCGTCTTCACGCTGGCGATATTGCCCCGGTTCTCGCCCACCGTCTTGGCGACTTCGGCCAGGGCGCCCGGCTCGTGATGCATGGTCGCGCGGATGCGGGCCATCGAGACGGCATTGGCCTCGGCCTCGGCGGTCCAGCCGAGATCGAGCCACTGGTCCATCTCGCTCTCTTCGAACTGGGCCAGGCGTTCGCAATCAATCGTGTGGATCTCGATACCCTTGTCAGGGATCAGCATGCCGACGATACGGTCACCCGGCAGCGGCGAGCAGCATTCGGCGAAATGCAGGGAAATGCCCGGCGTCAGGCCGCGGCCGCGCACGTAAAGTCGCGCCTTCTCGTCCTCGATCAGTTCGCGCTCGGTGACGTCCTCTCGGTCGTCGAGCCGTCCCGGGAAGGCGGCATCCAGCAAGTCCGCCGTGGTGATCCGGCCCCGGCCCAGTGTCTCGTAGAGATCGTCGAGATCCTGGACATCGAGGCGGCTGATCGCCTCGCCCAGATCATCCTCGACCAGATTGCGGCCCTCGCGGCGGAAGGCGTGGTCGGCCATGATCCGGCCGATGCGCAGGAATTCATCGCGCTCGCTCTCGCGGATCAGGCGGCGGATGGCCGCACGGGCACGGCCCGTGATGGCAAGATTCTCCCAGCCTTGCGGCGGCTGGCGGACACCGCCCTTGATGATGTGAACCACATCACCATTGTGCAGCTCGGTTCGCAGCGGACGCTCGCGGCCATTCACCTTTGCTGCCACCGTCGTGTGACCCAGCTCGGTGTGGACGGCGTAGGCGAAGTCCAGCGGCGTGGCGCCGGCCGGCAGGGCAATCAAGTCGCCCTTGGGCGTGAAGCAATAGACCTGGTCGGCGAACATTTCGAGCTTGGCATGCTCGAGGAATTCATCCGGATCGCCGCCCTGGTTGAGGATTTCCACGAAGGGGCGCAGGCGTTCCAGCGGATCGCCACCGGCGGCCTGGGCCGCGTCGGGGTCGTATTTGTAGGAGGCGTTCTTGTAGCGCCAGTGCGCCGCCACGCCGCTCTCGGCGACCGCTTCCATTTCCTCGGTCCGGATCTGCAGTTCGATGCGCACGCTGTTCGGTCCGATCACGGTCGTATGCAGCGAGCGGTAATTATTCGGCTTGGGCACGGAGATGAAATCGCGGAAGCGTTCGGGCACGCAGCGCCAGGTCTGGTGGATGATGCCCATGGTGCGATAGCAATCATCCGGCTCGTCGACGATCAGGCGGAAGGCATAAATGTCCGCGATCTCGTCAAAGGTAAGACCGCGGCGTTCCAGCTTGCGCCAGATCGAATACGGGCGTTTCTCCCGGCCGAAGATCCGCACATCGATGCCGGACTGTTCCAGCCGCGCCGTGACGGCGTGGGAGACGGCGGCCACCTCGTCGGCATGCTGGTCTCGGAGGGATTGCAGGCGTTTGGTGATCGATTCATGCGCCGCGGGATTGATGTGCTGGAAGGCCAGGTCTTCCAGCTCCACGCACACCCGGTTGATGCCGATACGGCGGGCCAGCGGCGCGTAGATCTCCAGCGTCTCGCGGGCGATGCGCTCGCGCTTGTCCTCGCGGCGGATGGCATCGAGCGTGCGCATATTGTGCAGCCGGTCGCACAGTTTCACGATCAGGACCCGCACATCCGAGGAGATCGCGACAACGAGTTTCTGGAGATTCTCGGCCTGTTTGGTGCGCTTGGAGCGCAATTCCATCTGGCCCAGCTTGGTGACGCCATCCACCAGGCCGGCGACTTCCTCGTCGAAGAGCTCGGTCAGCTGTTCCAGCGTCGCGGGCGTGTCCTCGACGGTGTCGTGCATGAGGCCCGTGCACACGGTCGCGACATCCATGCGGAGCTCCGCAAGGATCATCGCGACTTCGGCGACATGCAGGAAATAGGGCTCACCAGACTGGCGCCGCTGCGGCCGGTGCATTTCCTCGGCAAAGTCGTAGGCGCGGCGCACGAAGTCCGCGTCGACCTTGGGGAAATATTTCCGGATGCGTCCGACCAGCTCGTCCGCAGTCGGGATTGCGGTCGGCGACGCGGATGGCTGGGAAGACGTCGCGCCCGAACTCAAGGCGCTTTAGAGGCGGCCGTCCGGCGCGCCGTCGCGGTCGTTCTGGAGAGCCTTGAGCATTTCGGCTTCGTCCAGCTCGACAGGCGGTGCCGGCAGGGCTTCCAGCTCGGCCGTCTCAGCCTCGCGGGATTCCTCTTCCTCGTCCTCGCTCGGCAGGACGCGCTGCAGACCCGTCACAAGGCTTTCCTTGAGCGTGTCCATGTCCAGCGTCTCGTCGGCGATTTCCCGCAGCGCAACGACCGGATTCTTGTCATTGTCGCGTTCGATCGTCAGCGCGGAACCGGCCGAGATATTGCGGGCGCGGTGCGCCGCCATCAGCACGAGGCGGAAACGATTCGGGATTTTTTCGATGCAATCTTCGACGGTGACGCGGGCCATGCGCGCGATCTCCTTGAACCAGCGCTTGTTTAGGAACCGCGTTACCTAATCCCCTCGCCCTGTGAAAGCAAGGCTTTCCGGCCTCTAAACCGCGATCGATTGCAGCTTTTTCATTGCATCGAGGTCGACGGGGTCCAGGCGGGCGATCAGGTCGGCGATGTGACGGCCGCTTCCCGGTTCGCGCCAATCGCCCGCAATTTCCTGCAGGGGCAGGAGAACAAAGGCCCTCTGGGCGGCCCTGGGATGCGGTATTTCCATGCCGTCCGGATCGGTCAGCTCGCGGCCGCGATAGTCAATAAGATCGAGATCCAGTGTCCGCGATGCCCAGCGCACCGCCCGCGTCCGGCCGAAATCCGTCTCGACGCGGTGCATCAGGTCCAGCAAACGCCGGGGCGGCAGATCGGTCTCGATGCGGGCGGTTGCATTGACATAGGCGGGGTCGGCCGGATCCGGCCAGGCCGGGCTGTTCCAGTCCGACGAGCGTTCAACGATTTCAATGCCCGCGCGCTCCAGTGCAGACAGGGCGTCAGAAATCGTTTCGCGCGGGGCGCGATTATTGTGTGGAATATTTCCCCCGAGCGCTATATAGATCGGCGAAGACTTCATTTTTATTTTATCCACATATTCCGAAAGCCATATTAATGACCTTTTATCCCGATGAACGCATCGGCATTTACATCGATGGTGCGAATCTCTACTCCACCACCAAGGCACTGGACTTCGACATCGATTTCAGTCGCCTGCTCAATGAATTCAAGAAGCGCGGCCGCGTCATCCGGGCCAATTACTACACCGCCCTGCTGGAGCAGGAGGATTACAACCCCTTGCGGCCTCTTGTCGACTGGCTCGACTACAACGGCTTCAAAGTGGTCACCAAGCCGGCCCGCGAACAGACCGACGAGCACGGCCGGCGGCGCATCAAGGGCAATATGGATATCGAGATCGCCGTCGACATGATCGAGGCCGCCAAATATGTCGACCACATCATCCTGTTCTCCGGAGATGGTGATTTCGGCCCCGCCATCGAGGCGGCACAGCGGCGGGGGGCACGGATCACGGTCGTTTCGTCCATGCGCACCAAACCGCCGATGATCGCGGATCATTTGCGTCGCGTGGCTGACGACTTTATCGAATTGGTCGAACTGGAATCACTGATCGGCCGGAGCCAGTAATGACATCGACCCTGACGCCGGAACCGGCTCTGGACTGCCCGCTCTGCCCGCGCCTGGTGGAGTTTCGCCGCAAGAATGCGGACCTTTATCCGGATTGGCACAACGCACCGGTCGCCTCATTCGGCCCCGAGAGTGCGCGGTTTCTCATCGTCGGACTGGCGCCGGGACTGCGCGGCGCGAATTGCACCGGCCGGCCCTTCACCGGCGACTGGGCCGGCGATCTTCTCTACGCCACGCTCGACAAGTTCGGTTTCAGCACCGGCACCTATGACGGCCATGCCGGCGATGGGCTGGAACTGGTCGATGCGATGATCACCAATGCCGTGCGCTGCGTACCGCCCGAGAACAAGCCGACCGGGCCGGAAGCCAATGCGTGCCGTCCCTTCCTGGTCGACCGCTTCGCCGCCCTGCCCCGTCTGACCGCCATTCTCGCCCTCGGCAAGATCGCGCATGACAACACGCTGCGCGCCCTGGGCTACAAGCTGAAGGACGCGAAGTTTGGCCATGGAGCCACGGCCGATCTCGAGATCGGCGGCAAGCCCGTGCGACTCTTCGACAGCTATCACTGCTCCCGCTACAACACGAATACCGGTCGCCTGACCGAGGCCATGTTCGACGCGGTCTTCGCGGATATCCGGACCTATCTGGACGGCTGAACTGCACCGCGGGCGGCATCCAGCCGGTCCAGCAGGACATCGATATCAGCCTCATCGGCAAGGAAGCTGGTGATACAGGCCCGAAGCGTACTGTGACCGGAGAAATCCACCCGGCCGAGCCAGACCTCACCGTCTGCCTCCAGCCAGTCCGCGATGGCCTGGCTGTCGCGCCCCTCCGGATCGTCGAACAGGATGACGGGAAGCGCGCTTGTATTCCGCACCGTCCAGCCCCGCTCGCGCAATCCCAAACGCAAGCGGTCGGCGAGCGCAAACTCACGATCAAACATGTCCTGATATCCCTGCCGTCCGATCGCGCGCAGGGCGGTCCACAGCCGCGCGCCGATGAAACGCCGCGACCACTGGAAAGTCGTCACATAGGGGTCCACGCCATCCCCGGCCGGCATATAGCCCGTGGCGACGTCGAACGCGGCCCTGAGATTCGCGGGATCGCGGACCAGGATCATGCCCGCACCCATCGGCACGCTGAGCCATTTGTGGGCATCGATAGTGATCGAGTCGACCCGCTCGATCCCCGCCAGCAGGTCACGCCGGCGATCGTCCAGGACAAGCGCTCCGGCCCAGGCAGCGTCGACATGCAGGTGCAGGCCTTCGCGGGCGGCCACATCGGCAATCTCTGCCAACGGATCGATCATGCCGGCATTGGTCGTGCCTGCCGTCGCGCCGATCATCACCGGGACCAGGCCCGCCGCCCGGTCTTCGGCCAGGCATTGCCGGAGCGCTGCGACATCCATCACACCGCCCATCGACGCCGGAACGAGCCGCACCGCCGATGTGCCGAGACCTGCCGCCCGTGCGATCTTGATCCAGGCGAGATGGCTGTCGCTGGAGACATAAATTCGCGGCGGACCGGAAAAGGCTGACACGCCCTCGGGACCAAAACCCGGCTCTGCCCGGCTGAGCGCGATCTGCACGGCCGTGGCATTCGCCTCGGAACCGCCGGAGGTGAAATGCCCGCCCGCGCCGTCGGGCAGGCCGGCACGCCGCGCCATGTAGGCGATGACGCTGCGCTCGATCGCGACACTCGCAGGTGCATGGGAGGTCACTGCCAGTTGTGGATTACGCGCCGCGACGACCAGATCCGCCAGCACGGCGGCGTCCAGAGGTGTCGGATTGAAGTAGCCGAAACACCGGGCATGGGCCGACAACAGATCACCGTCCCGCATCAGGTCCGCGAGCTGTTGTGCACTTGAGACAGACCCGATTCCCGTTTCGTAATCCGTGTCCTGGCTGGGAATCCCGTCCGCCGCAACCGGCCCGGACGGCGCGATGCGATGCCGGGTCAGGTCGCCGGCGATCCGGTCCATCTCGGCGGCCAGCGCCACGAGACCGTCCTGGCCCAGCACGGCCGTACGCGAGGGGCGGATCTCGCCGTCCGAGTTTTCCACATGAGTCAGCATTTACTCTTCCTCTGTCGCTCCTGCGTCGACAATCGCGTCGAACGCCCGGGTCGCCGTCTCGAACTTGTCCCGGCATCCGGGATTGCAGAAACCGACCACCTGGCCCCGATATCGGGTGAGGCTGTCGGGCGAGACAGTTTTCCCTGACCAGGGGCATGTCGTGTTGATGACATCTTTCATCGCTAACTTACTCATCAGATTTCCTTTCGCGCCACCCGATACTTGCGACTGGATATTCCACTTTGATTTTGGCATAAATGACAGAACACCCGCGTTTCCTGCCAATTTTTCGCCCCTTACGTGCAGAGAGGCTTCGCCAAGATGAACCAGCGCCAGATCGCTTTTGTGCTCTATGACGGTGTGAAACTGCTCGATGCGACAGGCCCGCTGCAGGTCTTCGCCGATGCCAATGCCCTGCTGGAACGGGAAGCCTATGCGACCACCCTCGCCTCGCTGTATGGCGGCCCGGTCACCACGGATACCGGCGTTACCCTGAATACACGCCGCCTGGCCGGTGTCGGACTGGACGTCACAGATACGCTGATCATCCCGGGCGGCGACGGTGTCTATGCTGCCAGCCGGGACAATCGCCTGGTCGCCGCGATCGAGAAGGCCAGCGAGAAATGCGGACGGGTCGCCTCGACCTGTACCGGCGCCTTCCTGCTCGGCGCCTCCGGCCTGCTGGACGGGCGTCGCGCGGTGACGCACTGGAAACGCTGCGCCGACCTGGCCGAGGCCTGTCCGGGCGCCGATATCGATGCCGACCCGATCTATATCGAGGATGATGGTGTGTGGACCTCGGCCGGTGTCACCGCCGGCATCGATCTCGCCCTCGCCATGGTCGAAGCCGATTTCGGGCGGGAAATGGCGCTGGATCTCGCCCGCAACATGCTGATGTACGCCAAACGCCCGGGCGGGCAGTCGCAATTCTCCGCCACGCTGGAACGCCAGATCCGCTCGGCATCGGGCCGGTTCGACGCGCTTCACTTCTGGATGAAGGACAATCTCACCGCCGATCTGCGGGTTGATGCCCTGGCAGTACGCTGCGGCATGAGTCCGCGCAATTTCGCCCGCATCTATACCGATGAAACCGGCGAGACACCGGCCCGCGCGGTCGAGAAATTCCGCGTCGATGCGGCCCGCGCCCTGCTGGAAGACCCGGCCGTCTCGATAAAGAGCGTCGCCGGGGAATGCGGTTTCGGAAATGATGAACGCCTGCGACGCAGCTTCCTTCGCCAGATGGGCGTCACACCCCAGGCCTATCGCACGCGTTTCGCAATCACCGAAGACGCCTAGCCGTGATCCTTCATCAGGCGGGCTTTCTGCTTCTTCCAGTCGCGATCCTTGATCGTCTGGCGCTTGTCGACCGTCTTCTTGCCGCGAGCCAGGCCGATCTGGAGCTTGGCGATGCCGCGGGCGTTGAAATACAGGCGTAGCGGAACGATTGTCCGGCCGTCGCGGGCCACCGATCCGTCCAGCTTGTCGATCTCGCGCTTCTTCAACAGGAGTTTGCGCGGCCGGCGCGGTGCGTGGTTGAAGCGATTGGCCGGACCATAGATCGGGATATCGGCATTGATCAGGAAGACCTCGCCCTTTTCCGGGCTGACATAGCTCTCGGCGATATTGGCCCGACCTTCGCGCAGGGCTTTCACCTCGGACCCCATCAACATGAGTCCGGCCTCGAAGGTTTCCTCGATCTCGTAATCGAAGCGCGCGCGGCGATTGACCGCGACGGCTCCGGACGGGTCCTTGCTCATGCCGGCTCCAGCATGCCCGCAATCGCCAGCGCCTCGCGCACGGCCGATTTCGAGGCGTCATTTGGTTCGGTCAGAGGCAGGCGCATCTCGGTATTGCCCGCACCCAGCAGCGACATCGCATACTTGCTCGGTCCCGGGCTGGACGAGGTGAACAGCGCGTGGTGGAGCGGCAGGAGGATGTCGTTGAGACGGCGCGCTTCGTCCCAGTCGCCGCCCAGCGTCGCCTCCTGGAATTTCGCGCAGAGTTCGGGCGCCACATTGGACGTCACGGAGATGGCGCCTACACCGCCGGTCGCGTTGAAGCCGAGCGCGGTCGGGTCATCGCCGGACAGCTGGACAAAACCCTCACCGATCAGGCGGCGATGCTGGGAGACGCGCGCCATGTCGCCGGTTGCATCCTTGATGCCGACCACATGTTCCAAATCGGCAATGCGCGCGACGGTGTCTGCATCAATATCGACCACCGTCCGGCCGGGAACATTGTAAACGACAATGGGCAAATCCACGGCATCATTGATGGCCTTGAAATGCTGGAAAAGCCCTTCTGAATTGGGCTTGTTGTAATAGGGGGCGACGACCAGCCCCGCATCGGCGCCGAGCTCGGCGGCGCGGGCCTGGTTCTGGATAGCCACGGCGGTCGAGTTCGATCCCGTGCCGGCAATGACCGGCAAACGGCCCTTCGCCTCGTTCACGACGAGTTCGATCACGCGCATGTGCTCGGCAAAGGTCAGAGTGGCGGATTCGCCTGTCGTACCACACGGAACGAGCCCATGCGTGCCCGCATCGATCTGACGTTTTGCCAGGGCGATTACCTGATCTTCATCTACGGCACCTTTCTTGAAAGGCGTGACCAGTGCGGTGATGGAGCCCTTGAACATGTTTCGATCTCGACTGCGGAAATTTGAGCGGGCGACCATATCGATGCATGACCGGCTGGCCAAGCGTTCTGATCAAGGCTGGACAGCAAGGCCGGTTTGCGTTGATCATGCGTCGACCACGCGAGCCAGAGGCGTCCCGTTTACGATGTTCGTACGTTACCTGACCGCATTCGTGCTGTTTGCCACAGCCGTGCCAGCGCTTGCGCAGGCCCCCGAGCCGCGCCCGCGCCCTGAACTGCAGAACTTCTCCCAATATCTCGACGACCAGGATTTCATCCTGTTCCGCGAAGGCCTTGATGCGGCCGAGGACGAGGACTGGGATTACGTGCGCGATGTGCGCCAGCGCCTGACCGATACGGCGGCGCGCAATCTCCTGCTCTGGCGGATCGCGCTGAATGATCCGGGCGCGAGCTTCTTCGAACTGGATCTGGCGCTGACCGAGCTGGACGGCTGGCCGCGCGACAGTTTCATCCGCTCCGAGGCCGAGACCAAGATCGGCACGTCGGGCCTGACCGCACCTTTCATCGTCGGCTGGTTCCAGGCCGCCGAACCGCGCACCGGGCGCGGCAAGATCGCCTATGCTGAAGCCCTGATCGCGCTTGGACGCACCGAGGAAGGCGAAGACATCTTGCGCGATGCGTGGCGCAGTGACCGCCTGCCGCTGACCGTGCAGCGCGAGGTCTATCGCACGCACACCGATCGTTTCACGACCGAGGATCATCTCGCCCGCATCGATTACCTGATCTGGTCGGGCCAGCGCACGGCCGCTCGCCGTGTCCTGCCGCTGCTCAGCGGCAATGACCGCAATCTCGCTGACGCGCGCATCCGCCTGGCCGGACGACAGAGCGGTGTTGATCGCGCCGTCAACCGCATCCCGGCCAGCCTGCAGACCGATCCGGGCCTCGTCTTCGAGCGCGCCCGCTGGCGCCGCCGGTCCGGACTGCGTGATTCCGTTCTGCCGCTTCTGCTGCAATTGCCGGACGAGCACACCGACGCCAACGCGCTGGACCTGATGTGGACCGAGCGCAAGCTGCAGATCCTCACCCTGATCCGGGACGAGGATTATGCGACGGCCTACGAACTGGCCCGTGCGCACGGCCTGACGCGCGGCGGTGATTTTGCCGATGCCGAATTCCTGTCCGGCTGGCTGGCCCTGGTCCATCTCGACCGGCCCGAACAGGCCATGCAGCATTTCACGACGCTGCACGCAAACGTCTCCATGCCCGTCTCGCTTTCGCGCGCCTCCTACTGGATGGCCCGCGCAGCCGACGCCATGGGTCAGCCGGAAATCGCGGCCGGACATTATGCCGCCGCCGGCGAACACAGCACGGCCTATTACGGCCAGCTGGCCCTGACCGCCCTGGCGACCGACGGCGCCGAATTGTCCTTCGAGGCCGATCCGGAACCGGGCGAAGAAGCCCGTATCCGTTTTGAATCGCGCCCGCTCGTGCGCGCCATGCACCTGCTGGCCGAACAGGGCGAGGATTATTTCTTCCGCCTCTTCATCTACCGCCTCGACGACCAGATGGATGATCCGCAGGAAGCCGTCCTGCTGTCGCGCCTGGCCAATGATTATCTCTATCCGCGCCAGTCGGTGCGTGCTGCCAAGGCAGCTCGCCAGCGCGGCATCATCCTGCCGCAAAGCGCCTATCCGACAATCGACCTGCCCGCACAGACCATTGTGCGCGCCCAGCGTCCCGAGGAAGCGCTGGTGCATTCGGTGATCCGCCAGGAGACCGAGTTCGGCCAGGCTGCCGTTTCTGGCGCCGGTGCCCGCGGCATGATGCAGCTGATGCCGGCCACGGCACGCCAGACCGCCCGCTCGATCGGCCAGCCCTATCGCCGCAACTGGCTGACGGATGATCTCGATTACAATCTGACCCTGGGCATGCACCATCTCGACGAGGTGGTGGAGGATTATGACGGCTCCTATATCGTCGCCCTCGCCGCCTATAATGCCGGCAGCCACCGGGCCAGCCGCTGGATCCGCGATTACGGCGATCCGCGCGACCCCGATGTCGATCCGATCGACTGGGTGGAGAGCATTCCCTTCTCCGAAACCCGCAATTACGTGATGCGTGTCCTGGAAAACCTGCAGGTCTACCGCACCCGCCTCGCGGATGACGCCCCGGTTCAGCTGATGATCGAGGAAGACCTGCATCGCGGCAGCGTCGCGGTTACTCCGGCCTCGCCGTCCCAGTAGATCGCTCCTGATCAGCGAGCCTTGATCCGCTCCGCGCTGCCCGCGCGGGGCTGACGCGCGCAGATCAAGATTCCGATACTGTTTCGACCTGATCGCGATACCGCCTTCGCATGACGCGGCAGAGGCCGCGCTCTAGCCTTGGCTGGGTCCGGGACGGACGGAATCCACCCGCCCGAACCATGAGCAGGCCACAGGGAGGGAGCCAATGACGAGCTTGATCACACGATTGACAGGAGCGTGCTTCGCTCCGCTGTTTCTGGCGGCGGCTTGCCAGGCACAGGACACGGGTTCGGACAGCACAGAAACCCGCCAGCCCAATATCGTCCTGATCATCGGCGATGATCATGGCTATGATTATTTCGGCTTCAATGGCGACGAGAATGTCGTGACGCCCAATATGGACCTGATCGCCACCCAGGGCTCGGTCTTCGGGCTGGCACACACGACATCGAATTATTGCCGCCCCTCCCTGCAGACCTTCATCACCGGTCTTTATCCGGTGCAGTACGAACAACGCGTCCAGGACCTCCAGGAGGCGCGCCTAGCTTCGGATGCGGATTTCCAGGCAGCGGGTGCGCAGGAGCAGCAATGGCGCCGCATGGAGCTGAATGCCGGCCTGATGAGCGAGTTCGAAACCCTGCCGCGCATGCTGTCAGACGTCGGTTACGCCAGCTTCCAGGGTGGTAAATGGTGGGAACAATCCTACGAGACCGCCGGCTTCACCCATGGCATGACGACCAGCTGGACCTGGGACCGCATGGCCGATCCGGGCTGGTTCTTTGAATTCATGGGGGGTGAAGGCATTGAGCTGGGCCGCACAACGATGGATCCGGTACTCGACTTCATCAGCGAGCATGCCGACCAACCCTTCTTCGTCTGGTACGGACCGTCACTACCGCACACACCGCTCGATCCGCCCTTCCAGCACCGCAAATATTACGAGACCGGAGAATTCTCCGAATCCGCCTCGCTCTATTACGGCAATATCACCTGGTTCGATCATGGCGTCGGCACCATCCTCGATCGGTTGGAGGCCGAGGGCGTGCTCGACAATACGCTGATCGTCTACGTCAACGACAATGGCTGGGAACAGGGTCCGCAGGACGAATATGCCGGCGATCGCGATCTCTTCTCCAATGGCGGCACGCGCGGCAAGCTGTCCTATTTCGACAATGCCTTTCGCACGCCGATCATCTTTCACTGGCCCGAACAGATCGCGGCCCAGCGCGATGATGACGAATTGATCAGCGCGATCGATATCGTGCCGACGATCCTGGACTATGTCGGTCTGGAGGCGTCCAGCGATTTACCGGGTCTGTCTCTGCGTCCGCTGATGAATGGCGAGGCTTTCGACAGCCGTGAAGCCCTGGTGGGCCGCATGGACCAGCACCGCGCCGACAGCACATTCACCGGCGACACGGTCAGCGGCCAGACCGATCTGATGGGCCGTGACGAGGAAGCTTATTACGTCCGCACCCGGCGCTGGCATTACGTGTGGGTGCTTACCACCGGCGAGGAAGCCCTCTACGACCAGGTCGCCGACCCCGACGAGCAAGAGAATGTCATCGAGGCCCATCGCGATCTGGTGCCGGGTTTCCGCGAAGCGATCGAGGCCTGGCGCGACACCTATGTGCAGCAGGGCGCCGACTGACCCTTGCTGAAATCCACCGTCATACTCGGCCTGGTGAGCCTGGGCCTCGTCGCCGTCTCCTCAAGCGTGTCGCTGTGGGTGACCACCCATGCCGACACGCCTGAAATCGCGGATCTCGGCACGCTCGCCGCACAGGCAAGCGAAATCGACTGGGTGGAGATTCCCGGCCGGTGTTTCGCCATGGGCGAGGACAGTATCTATCCCGAGGAAGCCCCGGTCCGTCAGGCGTGTGTCGGCCGGTTCTGGATCTCTCGCCACGAGATCACCAATTCCCAATTCGCCCGCTTCGTGGCCGAGACCGGTTATGTGAGCCTCGCCGAGCGGGGTGATACGGAAACCGGTCTGCCGCCGGGCTCCTTCGTCTTCTCGCCCGATCCAGCCAATCCGCTGCCCGATCACTGGTGGCAATTCCGCGAAGGTGTGAACTGGCAGGCTCCGCACGGCGGCGGGCTGACGGCCGACCAGGCGGGCCTGCCTGTGGTGCATGTCACCCACGCGGATGCGCAGGCCTATGCGGGCTGGTCCGGCGCTCGCCTGCCCAGCGAGGCGGAGTGGGAGCTCGCGGCGCGAGGCTCCGTCGACGGCGAGCTCTATGCCTGGCCGGACATCGAGGCCGAGGCGCTGAGCGAGAAGGCCAATACGTGGCAGGGCGTCTTCCCGGTGTTCGACCAGGCGCGCGACGGCTATGCCGGACTCGCGCCGGTAGGTCGTTATCCCGCCAACGCAAACGGCCTGTTCGACATGATCGGCAATGTCTGGGAGCTGACAGACAGTGTTTACTACCCGACCCACCGGCCGGGCCGGTCGATGCGGCTTCGCACTGCCGGCATGGACCCGGCACAGCCGGGACGGCCGGTCCAGGTGATCAAGGGCGGATCATTCCTGTGCGCGCCGGGCTTCTGCTATCGCTACAGGCCGGCGGCAAGACAGGCGCAGGACGCCGCGCTGGGCTCTTCCCATATCGGGTTCAGACTGGTGCGGGATACACCGCCCGAGGGCTGAGAGAGACGTCTACCTAGAGCCGCTCAAGCGCGCGGTTGAACATCGCGCGATCGATATTGCCGCCCGTCGCCAGCACACACACCGTCTTGCCGGCCACGTCCAGCTTGCCGGAGAGCACCGCTGCGAGCGCTGCAGCGCCGCCCGGCTCCACCACGATCTTGAGATAACGCCAGGCATAGGCGACGGCATCCAGCGCCTCGTCGTCGGAAATCACCGCCGCACCTGCGAGCGTGCGGGAATTGATCTGCCAGGTCATTTCGCCGGGTGTCGGCGTGATGATGGCGTCGCAAACGGATCCGGTCAGTTTTTCATTGGTCTCGCGCCGGCCGCTGGCCAGGGAGCGACGATGATCATCGAAACCTTCCGGTTCCGCCGCCCAGATCTCCGCATCGGGATGATGTTCCTTCACCGCCAGGCTTACACCTGCGATCAGGCCGCCACCGCCGCAACAGCACACGACCATGTCGGGCGTGGCACCGTGTTCGGCCATCTGTTCCAGGGCTTCCAGGCCCGATGTGCCCTGCCCGGCCATGATGAAACGGTCTTCATAGGGCGGCACGAGGACCCGGCCCTCTTCCTCGGCGATGCGATTCCCGATCTCCTCGCGGCTCTCGCTCGCCCGGTCGAAGAACAGGACTTCGCCGCCCCAGAACTTCACCCCATCGACCTTGGTGGCCGGCGCGTCCTCGGGCATCAGGATTTTCGCGGTCGTGCCGACCAGGCTGGCGGCGGCGGCCACGCCCTGGGCGTGATTGCCGGAGGAATAGGCGATCACGCCGCGCGCTTTCTCGGCCTCGCTGAGCCTTGAGATGCGATTATAGGCGCCGCGAAATTTGAAACTTCCGGTGCGCTGCAGGCATTCCGGCTTGATGAAGATCTGCGCGCCCAATTCCCGGTCCAGCCTGTCACTGCGCAGGATCGGCGTGCGGACGGCCTGTCCTGCCAGCCGTTCGGCGGCGTCGGTGATGTCCGAATAGGCGGGAAGTTGGGTGACGGGAAAATTCATCTACACTTACTCCGGAAACGACCTAAATCCGTAATTCACGCACGCGCGGAGCGATACGCCCATTCTTTCTTTGAAGCAAAGGGATTGCGCCGCGCGTCACAAAGCCGTTTGATGTCAAAAAACGGCACAAATGTGCTTCGGTTGATAAATGGGGAGAAATATGACCTTGCGCGCCCACATGATGGATTGTCCGCTGATGATTTCGGACATCCTCGTCCATGCCGCCAATTGCCATGGCGATCAGGAGATCGTCACCCGCCTGCCGGAAAACGGCCAGATCCACCGTCAGGGTTATGCCCAGACGCACGAGCGCACCAAGCAATTGGCCAATGCGCTCAAGAAGAAACTCAAGATCAAGGAAGGCGATCGCGTTGCCACCATCGCGTGGAACTCGCACCGCCATTTCGAGCTCTATTACGGCATTTCAGGCATCGGTGCGGTCGTGCACACGGTCAATCCGCGCCTCGACCCGAAACAGCTGATCTGGATGCTCGAACACGCCCAGGCGAAAGCGGTCTTCTTTGACACGACCTTCGCCCCGCTGATCGACGGCATTTCGAAATACTGCAAGTCGGTGAAGAACTGGGTCCTGATGACGGACGCGACCCACAAGGATGTCGTCCAGACCAAGTGCAAGACCTATGAGGAATTGATCGGCGACCAGTCGAGCGATTTCGACTGGCCGGTCTTCGACGAGAATACCGCTGCGGGCCTCTGCTACACGTCTGGCACCACGGGTGACCCGAAAGGCGTGCTCTATTCCCACCGCTCCAACGTGCTGCACGCCATGGCGACCTGCAGTGCCGACGTGATCGGTGTGGGTGCCACCGGCAATCTCATGCCGGTCGTGCCGATGTTCCACGTCAATGCCTGGGGCATTCCCTACGCCGCCCCGATGGCCGGCGCCAAGCTGATCATGCCGGGCGCACAGATGGATGGTGCCTCCATCCACCAGCTCATCGAGGACGAGGGCGTCAGCTATGTCGCCGGCGTGCCGACGGTCTGGCTGGGCCTGCTCCAGTATCTGGAAGCCGAGGGCAAGCGCATCGACAGCGTCAAGCGCGTCCTGATCGGCGGTTCCGCCCTGCCCGAAGCGCTGCTGCGGGCCTATGAGGACAAGTATGGCGTGCTGATGCAGCAGGGCTGGGGAATGACCGAGATGAGCCCGCTGGGCACGGTCAACACGCTCCTGCCGAAACATGCCGATCTCGATCGCGAGGCCGAGATCAAGCAGAAGCTGAAACAGGGCCGCCTGGTCTTCGGTGTTGGCATGCGTATCGTCGACGACGAGGGCAAGGTCCTAGCCTGGGACGGCAAGACGTCCGGCCATGTCCAGGTCCGCGGCCCGTGGATCGCCTCGAGCTATTATCGCGGCGCCGGTGCCGAGAGCTTCACCAAGGATGGCTGGTTCAAGACGGGCGATGTCGCCCATCTCGACAGTGATGGCTACATGACCATCACCGACCGGTCCAAGGACGTGATCAAGACCGGCGGCGAGTGGATCTCCTCGATCGATCTCGAGAATGCCGCGATGGGTCATCCGGATGTCGCGATGGCCGCAGCCGTCGGCATGCCGCACCCGAAATGGCAGGAACGCCCGCTGATGGTCGTCCAGCTCAAGCCGGGCGCCGAGCCGAATGCCGACTCGATCATTGAATTCCTGCGCGGTGAAGT
The DNA here is from genome assembly GCA_965228215.1 of uncultured Maricaulis sp. GTDB lineage: Bacteria > Pseudomonadota > Alphaproteobacteria > Caulobacterales > Maricaulaceae > Maricaulis. The sequence continues at coordinate 2,928,680 of OZ245800.1, forward strand.
GCCGAAATGGTGGCTGCCCGATGCGATCGAATTCATCGAGGAAATGCCGATCGGCGCGACCGGCAAGATCCTCAAGACCAAGCTGCGCGAGATCTATGCGGGTTATGAATTCCCGCTGGTCGACGCGTAGAAAGGTCTGACAGTCAAATGATGACGCCCTTCCACCCCGGTGGAGGGGCGTTTTCTTTTGCTCCCCCGCGGGCGGGGGAGCTGTCAGCGAGCCTGAAGGGCTTGATGACTGAGGGGGGTATCGCCGGAAGAGTCTCATCCTGAACCTCCCCCCTCCGTCCCTGCGGGACGCCTCCCCCGTCCACGGGGGAGGCCGGTAGAAATCCACCCGGGATCGGTTCACCGACAATCCCGCCCCGTAATGTTTGCAGTTACACGGGCAAATCAGATATACAATTATCGAAATTCGATAATACGTCGAAACGAGAGAGCGTGATGGAGATCTATTACATGGGACCGGAAGTTGGCCTTGCAGCACTCATCCTGGGTTTTCTGCCCACGATCATTGCCCTGCTGCGCGGGCACGACAACACGTTCGCGATCTTCCTGACCAATCTCCTGCTAGGCTGGACCGGCATTGGCTGGATCATCGCCCTGATCTGGTCTTTCACCGCGATCCGCCGCACTCGGCGCGCGTGACCTTCATTGAGACCTGCGATCAGATCCAGCTGGAGATATCGTCCACGCTCTTCTTGATGAGGGCGTGTTCAGGCACGGTCGCATTGGCGTCGGCATAACCCGCCACGATCAGCATGTAGGCCTTCTCGGTATCCGGGCGTTCACACAGCTCGTTGAGAAATCGCATCGGATTGGGCGTGTGGGTCAATGTGACCAGACCCGCCTCGTGCAGCGCCGCCAGCATGAAACCGCAGGCAATGCCGACGCTTTCGTTGACGTAGTAATTCTTCTTTTCCTGGCCGATCCGCTCGCCGCCGCGTTTCTGTGCGAAGACGGCGATGATAACGGGTGCTGTTTCCAAGAAGGGTTTGTCAGCATCCGTACCGAGCGGCCGGAGCGCGTCCAGCCATTCAGTGCCGGCCTTGCCCTCGTAGAAGGCCCGCTCCTCGACCTCGGCTGCCTCGCGCAAGGCCTTGCGCTTGTCGGCATCCTGGATGACGCAGAAATGCCAGGGCTGGTGATTGGCACCTGACGGCGCAGAGCCGGCCGCGCGGATGGCCTGTTCAACAATGGCGCGATCAACCGGACGCTCATCAAAATCCCGGACCGTGCGCCGGCGCAGGAGATTATCCGTGAACGCCGTGATGCGCTCCTGCATCTCGTCGGCCGGAAACTCGACGATATTCTCGAGCGGTACGCGTTTTTCTACAGACATAATGTCATCCTAAAGAACTCCACATGGAGGCACTGACGCGAGCACTAGGTATCCTGTTCCCAAAAATGCCCCGATGCCAACAACAACCAATGCTCCAACAGCGATATCGCGTTGCCGGCTAGTCTGGATCTCGCCACGGTGGATCTTCTCACCTTCGAGCTTTACCCAGCTCAGGAAAACCAAGAGAACGACGTCCCAGAACAAGATAAAAGGAAGAATTACCCCTGGTATCGCAATTGCGCAGCTTCGATAGCCAAGCCCCCACGCGGTCCAAAGGACGATGGTTCCGAGAACGCCGAACGCGATTGAGTACTTCACAACGCTGCGCTGGCTGAACGCCACACCTACGCCGTCCAGTCCAGCACGACCTTGCCCGACTTGCCCGAACGCATGGCGTCAAAACCCTTCTGGAATTCGTCCGCCGCATAGCGGTGAGTGATGATGCGCGAGACATCCAGACCGCTTTCGAGCATGGCGATCATCTTGTACCAGGTCTCGAACATCTCGCGGCCGTAAATGCCCTTCAGCGTGATGGCCTTGAGCACCAGCTTGCCGAAATCGACCGGGATGGGCTGGGCCGGCAGGCCGAGCATGGCGATCTTGCCGCCCATGATCATGTTGTCGAGCATGGTGTCGAAGGCCGGTCCGGCACCGGACATTTCCAGGCCGACATCGAAACCCTCCGTCATTTTCAGCTCGTGCATGACATCCTTGATGTCTTCCTCGGCGACATTGACCGTGCGGATATTCGGCGCCACCTGGCCGGCCAGGTGAAGACGATGTGTGTTGATGTCCGTCAGCACGACGTGGCGTGCACCGACATGGCGGGCGATCGCGGCGGCCATGATACCGATCGGTCCGGCGCCGGAAATCAGCACATCCTCGCCGATCAGGTCGAATTTCAGCGCCGTGTGCACGGCATTGCCCAGCGGGTCGAGAATCGCGCCCAACTCGTCGGTGACGGCTTCGGGCAGCGGTACGACATTGAAGGCCGGCAGTTTGAGATATTCCGCGAAGGCGCCCGGCGCGTTGACGCCGATACCCTTGGTTTCCGGATCGAGGTGGAAACGTCCGGCACGCACGGCCCGCGAGGCCTCGCCCACGACATGCCCCTCGCCGGAGACGCGCTGGCCGACTTTCACACGATGCACATTGGCGCCGATATCGACGATCTCGCCGGAATATTCATGCCCGACAACCATCGGCACCGGCACGGTCTTCTTCGCCCAGTCATCCCAGTTGTAGATGTGGATATCCGTGCCACAGATCGCGGTCCGGTGGATCTTGATCAGGACATCGTCCGGGCCGATCTGCGGCTCCGGCACATCCTCGAGCCAGATCCCCTCTTCCGCTTTCGCCTTGACCAGCGCTTTCATGCGACCTCCGACGTGAGCCCCCTCGGGGGAATGATTTGCCGCGATAAATAGATCGCCGCGCACGGCGCGTCTACACGTCTAGCGCTTGATGAGAGACATCACCGCTGCAATCGGGAAGCTCAGCATGAAAGGCAGCATTGTCAGGCCCATGATCTCGGCAACATGACCACTGGAGCCCGACAGGAAGGTCGCTGCGAGTGCAATCGCGGCAAGGGCGCCCGGTATGGCCAGGAGGCGGCGCTTCTCCTGTAGCATCAGCACGGCCATCATCAAGGCATAGGCCGCGATGAGACCCCATTTGATCCAGGTGGTAATGACCATGTTGAGCAACGGATTGTCGATCTCGTCGCCGAATTCATCAGTCGTCGCGGTGAGATGGATCAGATGTTCCAGCACGTCATTTTCAAGCCAATCGGCCGGAATGGTCAGCACGGCGAGCAGCATGGCGAGCCATGCCCAGCCTCGTCCGCCCAGCGCCAGTCCCAGAAAGAAGACGGCGGCCATGCCTGCATAGGCAAGCGGGAAATAGCGATCGAGGGCCTGGGTGTGCATTAGGGCATCGCGCAGAGACGCCGCGGCCTCGCCCTGCAGAAAGGCGAGATCTTCGGCGGTGCGCGCAAACTCTAGCGCCAGGATCGGGGTCTGGAAGCCGTCGGCCATCGGCACGACCGGCGCGGGCGGCGTGCCCATCATTCCCGAAATGACGATGGTGGCGATCGCGAACAGCAAGGTCGCGATGAAGCAGAGCTTGGAAGCTGACATATCCCCGGCCTTGTCCCTGATTGGCGTGCGGAGATGGGGCCTGATTGCGTGGGAGTGGTCAAGCCAAAGCTTTCCCCGGACGTGTTCCGGGGTCTGGCGATGATATCCGGAGTTGGCATGCCAGTTCACCAAACGCATGCCGGATCCTGGAACAAGCCCGGGGGAAATACGCGGGTCGCGCGACACTTATCCCCGCCCCAATCCGCCTCGGCCATTCGCGCCCCTATACTCCTCCCACGTTCAGACTGTGGCGGTGCACAGCCGGATCTGGACGGGTGGCGCTGACCGGGTTGATCATCCCGGCCTTAATTCGCTTCACCGGGTTGCGGACGGTCCGCGAGGACACCGATCTTCCCCGCATACACACATATCGTTTTCGTGGACCGTCCCGACGCCCACCCGGCCAGACCGACAAACCCCGCAAAGAAAAAGAGCGGCTCCGGCAGGAACCGCTCCATCCATCATGCGTGCAACGCTTATGGCGTCACGTGACGCGAGGCTTCCAGGATCGGCAAGCCCGCCTCGGTGGGGATGTAGATCACGTCCTGGCCATTCTCGCCCAGCGACTGGATCCACAGATAGCGCAGATAACCGTCCGGCCCGCCCAGGCCTTCCGCGACAATCGCGTTGGCTTCCGCCACACCGCGGGCGCGGGCTACTTCGGCCTCGGCATTGAGCTCTTCGGCCTCAAGGCGCGCCTGGGCTTCCAGCACGGCAATGCGCCGGTTTTGTTCGGCACGGACCAGCTCGGCGCGGCCGGCCAGTTCCTGCTGCCAGACGCCGTATTGCGGCAATCCCCACATCAGCGCGCCCACCACCACGAGGCCGGACACACCAATCGTCAAAATCGAACCAATTTTCATACAGGTCTCCTGTCTGCGCGCGAGGAATTACCCACGCGATGACAAGAGGATAGCGGGTGTTCGCACATGCAAAAGAGGGATTGGAAACCGGTGAATCCGGGTTCCAATCCCTCTCTGGGTCAGATGGCTGGTTTGCCTAGCCTACCGTGCCATTGGCCGGCGGGAAGAGGCGCGCGATCGGGCCTCCGCTCGGGAAAGGAGCCAGCAGGATGCGGCGGACCGGATCCCAGGCAGCGCCCAGCAGGACCACCGTGCCGCCCAGCAGGAGCAGGGTCACGGCGACCACAGCACCGGCACCCAGGCCGGATCCGTTGACGATGACACCGATCGAGATGCCCGCGGTCAGCAGACCGGACACGATCAGGGCGCGGCGATTGATCAGCAGCGAGACCAGGGCGAAAAGACCGATCACGATCAGCGCGACCGTGGCCAGGCGCATGGCCTCGCCATTCTCGGCCGCCATCGCGGCGATCAGATTCATTTGTTCGAAGTTCTGGAAATCGCTCTCGCTCAGCGTCCAGCCGACCTGGGTCACGTTCAGAACGGCACTCAGCAGGATGGGCGCCGCGAAGAAGTGGAGCCAGAAGGCGGTACCGGACAGGCGCGTAGTACGTCCCGGATCGCGCATGTCGAACAGGATGCCTGCGAAGAGCAGCGCGCCACCGGCAGCGACATTGACGGCCGGCAGGTTGATCGCCGTCGTGTAGGGATCCAGCGTGAACATGGCCAGCACGCCCGTCGTGACCAGGCCGACACCGACCAGGCCGCCCGCGAAGGGCAGGCGGAAGGCCATGTAGTAGATCACCATCGGCAGGGTCGCGATCAGGCCGAACACGACCGGAGCAAAGCGTACGGCCGGGTGAAGCTGGGCGATCAGGGCGTTGACGCCTTCTCGCGTCGGCTCATCGCCGGCGACAGACGTGTCGAGGCTCTCGAACATGGCCTCGTTGACGCCCACACCGTGGATCAGGAATTGCGCATAGGCCCAGACCAGGACCGTTCCCGCGGCCACCGCGAAGGCACCGCTCAACACGATGCCGGGAAGAATGCGGCGCTGTTTGCCCACCAGGAGGGAGGACAACATCCACACGATCACGCCGATACCGGCGATCAGGCCCATCAGCGCGTACTGGAAGCTCTGCCCGCCCTCATCGAAACCGAGATTGGCCATGACCTGACCCGCGCCGACGGCAAGACCGCCCAGCAGGATCAGCACGCCGATCGTCGTGAAGATGTCGTGGAAATTATTCAGGAATGGCAGCATTTCGTCCGATGGACGGGCGCTGCTGGCGGCGCTGGCGGCTGTGTCTGTCATGTCTCTCCCCCTTAATTCTCCGGGTCTGCCGTTATGATGCCCCCAAGCGATCAAACGGATGCATTTTCGCCCGCAAAGCGAACGTCCCTGAGGCAGAAACTAGGTTAATTCCGGGCACAGGTCACCGGGAATGAGGCCGAGGCCGTCCCGGTAGGACGGATTCAGCTGGCTTGCGCGGTGTTGAGAGTCGCGCGCCCGGGCCGGGTGGAACCGCCCGATTGCGGGACGGGTCCGTACATATTGCCGCTCACATTTCCCGGGATCAGCGCCGGCAGGGCGAGTATCAGGAGGTCCCAATCTGTTACCAGCATCAAAGCGAAAAGAGGCACGGATATCCAGGTCGGCGCACCGATATCGTGCCAGCGCCGGATCATCGCCGTTAGCCACACCCCGCCCCCGATCAGGACAGCCGGCAAGGCGCCATAGGCAAGCGGGTCCGCCCACCAAACCTTGCCGGGCGGCACGTCGGCGATGCTCGCGACAATCAGCGCAAGGAGTGCCGCCAGCAGACCCACCATCAGGGCGAGCAGCACTCCGAGGAATAGACAGTGCAGGTAATCGAACCGGTTGATCCGGCCGTTCACGCTGAACAGATAGGCGAGTGTATCCGACATGGTGTGACCATGCCGCATTCGCGCCTAGCGTGCAACAGCGCTAGATCACGCCGAGCTCCTTGCCGACCTTCGTGAAGGCAGCGACGGCGCGGTCGATCATGTCCGGCGTGTGGGCCGCAGACATCTGGGTGCGGATGCGCGCCTTGCCCTTGGGCACGACCGGGTAGAAGAAGCCGATCACGTAGACGCCCTCCTGCATCAGCTTTGCGGCCATCTGCTGGCTCAGCGCGGCATCACCCAGCATGACCGGGATGATCGGGTGTTCGCCCGGCAGGAGGTCGAAACCGGCTGCGCTCATGCCGGCTCGGAAACGGCGGGCATTGTCGAACAGGCGGGCGCGCAGATCATCGCCCTCATTGACCATGTCGAGCGCCTTCAGCGAGGCGCCCACGATCGACGGCGCCAGGGAATTCGAGAACAGGTAAGGACGCGAACGCTGGCGCAGCATGTCGATGACTTCCTTGCGCGCAGCCGTGAAACCGCCCATCGCACCGCCCAGCGCCTTGCCTAGCGTGCCGGTGATGATGTCGATCTCGCCCAGCACTCCGCAATGTTCCGGCGTGCCGCGGCCTTTCGCGCCCATGAAACCGTGCGCATGGCAATCATCGACCATCGTCATGGCGCCATATTGCTTTGCGAGTGCAACGATGGATTTGAGATCGGCGATATAGCCGTCCATCGAGAACACGCCGTCGGTGACGATCAGGATCCGGCGGGCACCGTCGGTGCGGGCCGCCTTCAGCTGGGTCTCCAGATCATCCATGTCCGAATTGGCGTAGCGATAACGCTTGGCCTTGCACAGGCGGACGCCGTCGATGATGGAGGCGTGGTTCAGCGCGTCGGAAATAATCGCGTCTTCCGGGCCCAGGAGCGGTTCGAACACGCCGCCATTCGCATCGAAAGCCGCGGCATAGAGGATCGCGTCCTCGCAACCGACAAATTCGGCGATCTTCGCTTCAAGCTGTTTGTGGATGTCCTGGGTGCCGCAGATGAAACGCACCGACGCCACCCCGAAACCATGGCTGTCGAGCGTCGTCTTGGCCGCCTCGACCAGTTCCGGCCGGTTGGCCAGGCCGAGATAGTTATTGGCGCAGAAATTGATGACATGGCTGTCCTTGCCGTCGGCCGTGACATCGATCTCGGAGAATTGTTCGGAGGTGATGATGCGCTCGCGCTTGTACAGCCCGTCCGCCTCGATCTGTTTCAGCTCGGCGGCGAGATCGGCATAGACGCTGTCGACGGAGGGAAAATCGGTCGCGGTGGACATGGCGGGCACTCCTGCGGATGGTTTCCGGCCTTCTAGGCCGCCCGTCCGGATTTGTCATCCCGGCACTGCGCCCTGTCCCACAGACACGACCAATTCTGTCGCCCGTTTCTGCCAGTATTGGTGAAGACTTCGGGGAACCTGTTCACCGTGAGCGGGCTCACATTATCCACATCACCTTTAGTTGTATATAATGGTGCCGGACATCATGGAGGGGAATATGGGCCAGGCCCTGCCGACATTTGATCAATGGATGCACGACCATCCCGACCGTCCCGACCTGCGCGAAACGCCGCGGCCCAGTCCGGCCTCCAGCGCGGTCGGCGCTGCCTTTTCGGGCGGGGGATACAAGGCCACGATGTTCCATCTGGGTTCGCTGATCCGGCTCAACGAGCTGGGCGCCCTGCCCGGGATCAAGACCTTCTCCAGCGTCTCCGGCGGCACCATCACCATCGCCTTTCTCGGCGGGCGCTGGTCCGAGCTGGATTTCGACGAGGAAGGCGTGGCGCGCAATTTCGACCGCGTGATTACCGAACCGCTCATCGATTTCGTGGCCCGGCGCAAGCTGGACGTGAACAATATCCTCGCCGGCGGCATTCTGCCCGGTGTCACGGCGGCCCAGAAGATTTCCCGCGGCTATGACAAATACCTGTTCAAGGGCAAGACATTGCAGGACCTGCCCAACGGGCCGGGCTCGCCGCAATTCATCATCAACGCCACCAATCTCCAGCTCAATGTGAGCTGGCGTTTCTCCCGCAAGGCGATGGGCGATTACAAGGTGGGCTTCATCAACAATCCCACGCTCTCGCTGGCCACGGCGACCGCGGCCTCCTCCGCCTTTCCGCCCTTCCTCTCGCCGCTGAAGCTGGATTTCGACCCGGACGCCTTCTCCCATTCAGGCCAGCCGGTGGCCCAGGCCCGCGAGGAAATGCGCCGGCGGGTCTATCTCGGCGATGGCGGGATCTACGACAATATGGGCCTGGAAGCCGTGCAGAAGGATCACGGTACGATCGTGGTCTCCAATGCCGGTGACCCGTTCAAGATCGATCCCAAGCCGAAGACGGACTGGTACAGCCAGTTCCGCCGCGCCGTCGCCCAGATCCACCGCCATGCCGAGAATAATCGCCTGCGCTGGCTGATCGACCGGGCCAGGGATGGCGATGTGCGCGTGGCCGCCTGGCGCATGTCCCAGCGAGTCGGCGCCGTCGATCCACGCCCCGCTGCCGCACTGGACAATCGCGACGCCTGGCAGGCCGCGGTCCAGAAAGTGGGTCTCTCACCCCTGCCCGCCGACCAGATCGATCGCCTGATCAATCACGGCTATGAACTCGCCAATCTGATGACGGCCATCTACTGGACCCAGGCCCTCCCGCCCGGCGAAGGCCCGTCGATGACACTGCCGAGATAGGATCGGAGCAACCGCCTGCATATTCTATGACCCGGTCTTATCCGGCTTTTAATTCAAGCACGTTAGACCTGCTCACAATAAGAACGGTGTGGGACAAGGCGTGGAGCTTTCAGGCAAATCCACCAGCGTACAGGACGAGCTCGTCAAGACTTACCGGCCGATCGTGAACGGCGCGGGTCTGGCGGGTATTGGCTATTTCCTGTTCAACGCCGCCAAGCGCTTCTTTATCTCTGATGGTCTGGAGATGATGGTGATGGGTCCGTTGGCGCTGATTTTCGCCTTCACCAGCGCCGTGATGTGGCACCGGACCCGGGAGATCCGTACCGCTCTGCAGCTCGAAATCTGCTGCGCGATCATCTGCTCGGCCCTGCTGATAAATACAACGGTTCACATGCTGATCCGGTTTCAGCAGGAGAACCTCGTCTATTTCGGCCTGATGATGCCGCTCTTCGCCATTCTGACCCACAATCTGCGCATGGTGGGGCTGTGGACCTCGCTGTGTGCCGCGAGCATGCTCATCCTGGTGCACTGGCACATGCCGGACATGTTGTTTGAATACATCTCGGTTGTCGTGGCTTGCTCGCTCGGCGCTGCAGGCGCGGTCGCCCTTGTTCGTGGTGCCCTGCTGAATGCCGTGACGGCGCGGACCGAAGCCCTCCGCGAACGCGAGGAAGCCCTGCGTGTCTCGGCGCATGACACGCTGACCGGCCTGCCCAATCGCCGCAGCTTCTTTGACGCCTTCAACGCCCGCCGCGAGAAACTGGCTGCCACCGGCCGGAAATTCGTGCTGGTCCTGGTCGATCTCGACGGGTTCAAACCGGTCAATGATGTCTACGGCCATGGGGCGGGTGATGAACTCCTGCGCTCGGTCGCCAAACGGCTCAAGGCCACCTGCCCCGCCGGCAGCATGGCCGCCCGCCTCGGCGGTGATGAATTTGCTCTCCTGGTCGATTATCCCTCCCGGCCGGGAGAGGAGCGCCGGCTGGCGACACGGATCGTGGACGCCATCTGCCTGCCCTACACGCTGGAAGCCGGTGTGGTGCGTATTTCCGGATCGGCGGGCGTCTATGTCTGCGAACGCACCGATCTGGAAGCCAATGAGATGATCGAGCGCGCCGATCACGCCCTCTATCGCGCTAAGAATGACCGGCGCGGTGCAGCCGTGGTCTTCTCGGACCGCCACGAGGCCGACCTGGTGAATGTGCACCATGTCGACCGCGCCCTGCGCAAGGCGGATCTCGAAGAAGAACTCTCCCTGGTTTTCCAGCCGCAATTCGACATGGACGGCCGCCGGGTCCCGGGTTTCGAGGCGCTGGCCCGCTGGAACAGTCCACAATTGGGAGCGGTGCCGCCGGACGTCTTCGTGGCTGCCGCCGAACGCACCAACCAGATGGGCCGTGTGACACGGGTCCTGCTGGGCAAGGCGCTCAAGGCACTGGATCGCCTGCCGGAGGATCTGGGCCTCGCCTTCAATCTCTCGGCCCACGACCTGATGTCGGAGACCAGTGTTCGCACCCTGATCGACCAGGTCCGGCTGAGCGGCATCGATACCAGCCGGCTGGAATTCGAGATCACCGAAACCGCCATGCTGACCGATGAGGATTTCGCTGCCCGCGCCCTGGCGGAACTGCGCGCGACCGGCGTCACCATCGCGCTGGATGATTTCGGCACCGGCTATTCCAATTTCGCCTATCTGCAGCGCCTGCAGGTCACCAAGATGAAGATCGACAAGAGCTTCGTCCAACCCCTGCTGGGCGATCCTTGCGCCTCGAAAATCCTGCAGACCCTGATCTCGCTGTCCAAATCCCTCGACCTCGTCTGCGTGGTCGAAGGCATCGAGGACGCGGAACAAATGCGCCAGATCTCGCAATTCGGCGCGCGCTATATCCAGGGCTATCTGCTCGCCAAGCCGATGCCGGAGCACGAAATCCCGGCGTTTCTGGAAAGCGTCCCGGAGTGGATCGAGAGCGTGGGGCTGGATGCGGTGGAAGACGCCGACCTTTGTGAGCCAAACGAGATCGGTGAGCGCAAGGCGGGCTGACCGCCTCCAGACGCCATTCTGGATCCCGGATCTCCCTGCGGTCGTCCGGAAGGCGTGAAGCCCCACCAGCCCTTACATCTCATGCCGAGACGAAGCCGTATCGAAGTCGAGCGCTCAAGGGTGAAACCGCGTAGCGGCGCAAAGCGCCCTTGACCGCTCGACTTCGATACGGCGCACTGGCTGGCAAGAGAGTTAAGGCGGTTTCCGGCTTATCGCGCCCCTTCACTGACGCTTACCCCCTCATCCCAAACTTGCCTGCCCTGATGAAAATCAGGGATTTGGGACCCAAGGCTCGATCAGCGCCATGGGTCCTGACTTTCGTCAGGATGAGGCGTGTTTGCTTGGAACGCCCCCGCCCCTAATCCACGCTCGGCAGATCCAGGCCCTGCTCCTTCGCGCAGTCCTTGGCGATGTCATAACCCGCATCGGCGTGGCGCATGACGCCGGTGCCCGGATCGTTCCACAGGACGCGTCCGACGCGTTCGGCGGCTTCCGGTGTGCCGTCGGCCATGACGACCTGGCCGGAGTGCAGCGAATAGCCCATGCCCACGCCGCCGCCATGATGCAGCGAGACCCAGGTGGCGCCCGAAGCCGTGTTGAGCAGTGCGTTGAGCAGCGGCCAGTCGGCGACGGCATCAGAGCCGTCCATCATCGCCTCGGTTTCGCGGTTCGGTGAGGCCACCGAGCCTGAGTCGAGATGGTCGCGGCCGATCACGACAGGAGCCGAGAGCTCGCCGTTTGCGACCATTTCATTGAAGGCCAGACCCAGGCGGTGGCGTTCGCCCAGTCCGACCCAGCAGATACGCGCAGGCAGACCCTGGAAGTGGATGCGCTCGCGGGCCATGTCGAGCCAGCGATGAAGATGCGGATTGTCCGGGATCAGCTCCTTCACCTTCGCGTCGGTCTTGTAGATATCCTCCGGATCTCCCGACAGGGCCGCCCAGCGGAAGGGACCGATACCGCGGCAGAAGAGTGGACGGATATAAGCCGGCACGAAACCGGGGAAGTCGAAGGCGTTCTCGACGCCCTCATCCTGGGCCATCTGGCGGATATTATTGCCGTAATCGAGGGTCGGAATGCCCTTTTTCCAGAAATCCAGCATGGCCTGGACATGGATGGCCATGGATTTCTTGGCGGCGGCCGAAACGGCTTCGGGATCGCTTTCGCGCTTGGCTTCCCATTCCTCGAGCGTCCAGCCCAGCGGCAGATAACCGTTGACCGGATCGTGGGCCGAAGTCTGGTCGGTGACCATGTCGGGATGTTCGCCGCGACGGACGAGTTCCGGGAAGATCTCGGCCGCGTTGCCCAACAGGCCCACGGAGATCGCCTCACCCTTGGCGCAGGCCTCCTTGATGATGGCGAGCGCCTCGTCGAGCGTGTCGGCCCGCTTGTCGAGATAGCCCGTGCGCAGGCGCATCTCGATCCGGCTGGGCTGGCATTCCACGGCCAGCATGGAAGCGCCGGCCATGGTTGCGGCCAGCGGCTGGGCGCCGCCCATTCCGCCGAGGCCACCGGTCAGGATCCACTTGCCCGTGAGATCGCCATTGTAATGCTGGCGGCCGGCCTCCACGAAGGTCTCGTAAGTGCCCTGCACGATGCCCTGGCTGCCGATATAGATCCACGAACCGGCCGTCATCTGGCCGTACATCATGAGACCTTTCTGATCGAGCTCGCGGAAATGCTCCCAATTCGCCCAATTGGGCACGAGATTGGAATTGGCGATCAGAACGCGTGGTGCGTCCTTGTGGGTGCGGAAGACACCAACAGGCTTGCCGGACTGGACCAGCAGCGTCTCGTCTTCCTTGAGGCGTTTCAGGGTCGAGACGATGCGGTCATAGCTCTCCCAGTCGCGCGCAGCCCGGCCGATACCGCCATAAACGACGAGTTCTTCCGGCTTCTCCGCGACATCCGGGTCGAGATTATTCATCAGCATGCGCAGCGGGGCTTCGGCGGCCCAGTGCGTGGCATCCAGTTCGGAGCCGTGTTTGGCGCGGATCACACGGGCATTGTCGAGGCGGGAATTCGTCATGTCTTCTCTCCGGAATAGAGATTGCGAGCCGCATCCAGGGCGGCATTCATGATATCCTTGAGGGCGGCGCGCAGGATGGCGGCCTTGTCCTCGTCGAACGTCCAGGGTGCGGTCTCGGCCATGTAGGCCGATTGCGCGATTTCCATCTGCAGGGCGTGGATATTCTGGTCCGGACGACCATAGGAGCGCGTGATCCAACCACCCTTGAACCGGCCATTCACGATCGTCTCGAAATGGCTGTGTCCATCCATCATCGCCTTCACCGCCCAGCGCTCGACCGTGCGGTCGCAGCTCTCGCCGGAATTGGTGCCCAGATTGAGATCCGGCAACTTGCCTTCAAACAAGCGCGGCACCTGGCTGGCAATGGAATGCGCATCCCACAGGACGGCATAACCATGCCGTTGCCGGGTCTCGGCCAGCAGCTCGCTCAGCGCCTTGTGATAGGGATCGAAATAGGCCTGGCGGCGGGTCTCAATCTCGGCAGCATCGGGTGCCGTGCCGTCGCGATAGATCGGCGATCCATCGAAGAGTGTTGTCGGCACAAGTTCGGTCGTGGCCTGGCCCGGATAGAGCGACTGGCCGGTCGGATTGCGATTGAGATCAATGACGTAACGCGAATACTTCGCGCGAATGACCGACGCACCCATAGGCTCCAGGAAGTCGTAGAGCTGCGGGATATGCCAGTCCGTGTCCGGCAGGCCTGCGGCGCCCTCAGTCAGCCGATCGGCCAGCCCCTCGCTGAGTTCCAGACCGGAATGCGGCATGGAGACGACCAGCGGGCTGTCGCCGCGGATGAGGTCGAACACGTCCATCAGGCCACGCCCGGCAGTTCACCGGCATCGGCGATCAGCTCGCCCGAGGCAATCAGTCGCGCACCTGCTTCGATATCGCTGGCGAAATAACGGTCATCGCCATAGGCTGGCACGTCGGCGCGCAGTTTCGCCTTGGCGGTCTCGAGGATGTCCGAGGATTTGACGGGTGCGTGGAAATCCATGCCCTGGGCGGCGCACAGCAATTCCACCGAGATCACATTGTGCAGGTTCTCCGCCATTTTCAGCAGGCGGAAAGCCCCATGCGTGGCCATGGAGACATGGTCTTCCTGGTTGGCGCTGGTGGGAATGCTATCGACCGAGGCCGGATAGGCTTTCTGCTTGTTCTCCGAGACCAGGGCCGCCGCCGTGACATGAGCGATCATGAAGCCGGAATTGATGCCCGGATTGGGCGTCAGGAAGGCCGGCAGGCCCGAGACGGCCGGATCGGTCAGCAGCGCGACGCGGCGCTCGCTGATCGAGCCGATCTCGCAGGCGGCCATGGCGATCTGGTCGGCAGCAAAGGCCACCGGTTCGGCATGGAAATTCCCGCCGGAAATCGCATCGCCTTCCTTCGAGAAGATCAGCGGATTGTCGGTGACGGCATTGGCCTCGGTTTCCAGCGTCTCCCCAGCTTGGCGGAGCACGCCCAGCACAGCCCCCATCACCTGGGGCTGACAGCGCAGGCAGTACGGGTCCTGGATCTTCTCGCAGCCGGTATGGCTGGTCAGGATGGAGGACCCCTCCAGCAGGCCTCGCAGGGCCGCAGCGGCGTCCTTCTGACCCTGATGACCGCGCAGATCGTGAATGCGATGATCAAACGGCGCGACCGAGCCCTTGGCGGCGTCGACCGACATGGCGCCGGAGACCAGGCAGGCCTTGTAGCCCGCCTCGACCTCGAACAGGCCAGCCAGCGCCAGCGCCGTGGAGGTTTGGGTGCCGTTGAGAAGCGCCAGGCCTTCCTTGGGGCCCAGTTCGACAGGTTTCAGTCCCGCCTTCGCCAGCCCGTCAGCGGCGGGCAGGCGTTCGCCCTTCAGCGTGACCTCGCCATGACCGATCAGGGCTGCACTCATATGCGCCAGCGGCGCCAGATCACCCGACGCACCGACCGAACCCTGGGACGGGATCACAGGCAGGCAATCGGCCGCCAGCATGGCTTCCAGGCCCTTCAGCGTGGACCAGCGCAGGCCCGAGGCCCCGCGTCCGAGACTGGAGATTTTCAGCGCCATGACGAGGCGCACGATGCGGGCCTGCAGCGGTTCGCCAACTCCGGCGGCATGCGACAGGACGAGGCGTTTCTGAAGCGTCGCCAGCTCCTCGTCGGCAATACGCGTCTGGGCCAGCTTGCCGAAACCGGTATTGAGACCGTAGACCGCATCGCCCGAGGCGATCAGGTCCTGGACGGTCTGGGCCGAGGCATCGACATCCGCCTGTGCAGCCGGGTCGATCGACACATCGGCGCCGCGATAGATGGCGCGCCAGTCTGCCAGGCGCATGTGTCCGGGTTTGATGATCACAGCCGTCACAGCCATTCTCCTCCAAGCACACGGCCATGCAGCGGCCGGCGTCCGATCCATTGAACAAGTTCCGCCGGGCGTTCGATGTCCCAGACGGCGAGATCTGCGTATTTGCCGGTTTCCACCGTGCCGACCTCGTCCAGCATGCCCAGCGCGCGGGCGGCCTCGCGGGTGATCCCGGCGAGGCTTTCCTCGACCGTCAGACCAAAGAGCGTGCAGGCCATGTTGGCGGCGGTGAGAATGGACAGCATGGGCGAGGAACCGGGATTGGCGTCGGTGGCGACGGCCATCTTCACCCCGGCATCGCGCAGGGCGGCGATGGGCGGTTTCTGCGTCTCTCCAATGGCGTAGAAAGCACCAGGCAAAAGTACGGCGACCGTACCCGCCTCGCCCATCGCAGAGACACCCTCGGCGCTGGTGTATTCGACATGGTCCGCGGACAGGCCCTCGAAATCGGCGACCAGTTTGGCACCACCGGTATCGGAGAGCTGGTCGGCATGAAGTTTGACGGGCAGGCCCGCCGCTTTGGCAGCAATGAAAAGACGACGCGTCTCTTCCGGCGAAAAGGCGATGTTCTCGCAATAGGCGTCGACGGCATCGGCGAGACCGGCAGAGGCGGCTTCGCGGACCAGCGGGATGCAGACCTCGTCGATATAGGCGCCCGAACGGCCTTCATATTCCGGCGGAATGGTATGGGCGGCCAGCAGGGTCGAGCGTACGCGCATGCCGGTCACCAGGCCCAGCGAGCGCGCGGCCTTGAGCATGGCGAGCTCACTGTCGATGGTGAGGCCGTAACCCGACTTGATCTCGATCGTGCCCACGCCCTCGGTGGCGTAGGCATCCATGCGCGACAGGGCTCCGGCAGCGAGTTCGGCAGCCCCGGCCTTGCGCGTGGCCTCGACCGTCTTGCGGATACCTCCGCCGGACTTGGCGATGTCGGCATAGCTCTCGCCCGCCAGGCGGCGCTCATACTCGTCGGAACGATCGCCTGCGAAGACAAGATGGGTATGGCAATCCACTAGGGCCGGCGTGACCCAGCGATTTTCCAGATCATCGACCGCATCGGCCTCGGAATCGAGCGCGCTCATCGGCCCGGTCCAGGCGATACGGTCGCCGCTGATACCGATCGCGCCCGCCTCGATCACACCGTAGGGCGTGTCGCCCTCGGCCATCGTGGCGATGCGAGCATTTGTCAGAAGCCGGTCGAAACGCATTGTGCGAGCCTTTGCGATGTCGTAATTGTCTATACAATAAAATCCCAGAATCGCCCTCTGTCCAGACGGGAAATGCGGACATGACTGAATTTCACTTCGACCAGATCCTCCTGCCACACGGATGGGCCCGTGATGTCAGCGTGAACGTGGATGCGGACGGGGTGATTTCGGACGTCATTCCGGACAGCGACGTCGCGGGCGGTGTAGTCCGCCATGGCCTCGCTTTGCCGGGCATGGCCAATCTCCACTCCCACGCCTTCCAGCGCGGCATGGCGGGGCTCTCGGAGCGTCGCGGAGATGGCGAGGACAGTTTCTGGTCCTGGCGGCAGATCATGTACGCCTTCAACGACCATCTCACCCCGGAGCATGCGCGCGCGATCGCGGCGCTGGTCTATTGCGAGATGCTTGAGAGCGGGTTCACCTCCGTGGGCGAATTCCACTATCTGCATCATGATCGCGACGGCTCGCCCTATGGCGAGATCGGCGAGATGGCCGGCGCGGTCTGCAGCGCCGCCGCCCAGGCCGGGATCGGCATGACGCTGCTGCCGGTTTTCTATCGCTGGTCAGGTTTTGGCGAACAGGCGCCTCATGAGGGCCAGCGGCGTTTCATCAATGATCCGGATCGTTATGCCCGGCTGATGGACTCCTGCCGCAAACATGTCGCCGCCCTGCCCCATGGCGTGCTGGGCATCGCGCCCCATTCGCTGCGCGCAGCATCGATCGCCGACATCACCGAAATCCTGCCCCTGGCGGGCGATGGACCGGTCCATATCCACATCGCGGAACAGACAAAAGAGGTCGAGGATTGCTGCGCAGAATTTTCTGCGAGACCGGTGCAGCATTTGCTGGATAATCAGGAGTTTGATGAGCGCTGGTGCCTGGTTCACGCGACCCATCTCGATGCCTCGGAAATCATCCGTCTGGCAGAATCTGCGGCCGTGGCAGGATTATGCCCGCTGACCGAGGCCAATCTGGGTGATGGCCTCTTCCCGGCCGTCGAATTTCTCGATGCCTATGGCCGGATCGGCATCGGTTCGGACAGTCATATCCGCATCGATTTGCCCGAGGAGATCCGCCTGCTGGAATATGGCCGCCGTCTCACCGACCGGCGCCGCAATGTGCTGGCCGGAGCGGGCCAGAGCACGGGGCGCAGGCTATTCTCCGAATGCCTCTCCGGCGGCGACCAGGCCCTGCAGCAGAACAGCAGCCGGATCGCAGTGGGCGCGCGCGCGGATTTCGTGGTGCTTGATAGGAATGACTCCGTCCTGGCCGGTCGTTCGGGCGATGCCGCGCTGGACAGCTGGATCTTCTGCGGCGACAGCCGCCAGGTCAGCGATGTCTATGTCGGCGGCAAGCCTGTCGTCACAGACGGACGCGCGCTCTGCCGCGACCAGGTCGAGCGGGATTATGTTGCCGCCATGACCGACATCCTGAAAGCCGTCGACGCATGAGTGCCTGGCAGAGCCACCTCCAGCTGGACGGGACGGGTCCGGTCTATGAGCAGATCAAGCGCGCCCTCGCCGCTCCGATCCGCACCGGTCACTGGCCGCCCGGTCATCGCATCCCGCCGGAAGAAGACATTGCCGCCCATCTGGGCACCGCACGCATGACCGTGAACCGGGCCCTGCGCGAACTGACCGAGGACGGGCTGATCGTGCGCAAGCGCCGCGCCGGCTCCTTCGTGGCCGCCCCGCCCTCGCCTTCGGCCATGCTCGAAATCGTCGACATGTCGGCCGCCATCCCGGCGCGCGGCCAGGCCTACAGCTATGAATGCCTGGTCAACGAGACCGTCTCCGCCGATGCGGACACCGCCCGACGCCTTCGCCTGGACGCCGGAGCCCGGCTGCAGCATGTGATCTGCCGTCACCGCGGGGATGGCGAAATCGTCGAACTGGAGGAGCGCTGGATCAATCTGGCCCTGCTTCCCGAGGCCTCCGACCAGGACTTTTCCGAACACGCACCGGGCGCCTGGATGCTCTCCGCCGCGCCCTGGACCGAGGCCGAACACACGGTTTCAGCCGTCAATGCGGATACAGGCCTCGCCCAACGGCTCGATTGCCAACCTGGGGCTGCCTGCCTGGTCCTGGAACGCCGCACCTTCCAGGGCGAGGCCGTCGTGACGTTTGCACGCCTCACCCATCCGGGCGATCGCCACCGGATGACGGAGCGTTTTGTTCCGGGGTAGGCGGACGGAGTGACCCACTTTTCCCGGATAAGCCCGGCCCCGGGCCGGGCGAAGTCCGGGGCTTACGCCGGCTGACCGGTCTGCGGCGACCGGTGAGCCCCGGATATCAGCCGGGACGGGCCCGGCCTCTTCCGGGAGAAGTGTAGCTTGGCATGCGGGCTAACCTCACTCCTCCACCGCCGCCATCAGCCGGCGGATAAACTCCCCGCGTTCGCGGGCCTCGATCCAGCGGACCACGGCCACGATGCCGTTGTCGGGATCGACATAGACCATGTTCGCGCCGGCGCCGAGATAGGCGAAACTGGAGGCCGGGGCCTCCTCGACGCTGATCGAGGCACCGGGCACGTCGGGCCGGTTGAGGAAGAAATTCATGTAGCCGTAGTGCGGCGCGACATCGGTGGGGGTCAGCGAGGCGTCGAACCAGGCATCCGACAGGATCTGTTCGCCATCCCATTCGCCGCGGCGCATGCCAAGCAGGCCCAGACGGGCCTGGTCATAGGCCGACAGCATCATGCCGCCGCCCCAATGACCGCCGCCGGAGACGGACCACATTTCTTCGCCGTTCAGCTCGACATAACTGTTGCGATAGCCATGCCATTCCCAGGTGCCGGAAGATCCGATCGGGTCCATGACATGTTCGGCGAGCACGTCCGGCAGCGGACGTTCCCAGACATGCAGGGCCGCCAGCGCCAGCGCATTCACGCGCACATCATTGTATTCCCAGTTGGCGCCGGGCTCGGGCGGACCAGCGACCAGATCGCGGGCCGGATTGTCACGCGCCGGGCGATCAGCCCAGGCCGGCTTGTCCCACAGCGTGCCCCACCAGCCGGACGTCTGGCGCAGCATCTGGTCCCAGGTGATGGCGGCATTGTGCTCGGTGTGGAAACGCGCGTCGGAGACATATTGCGAGACCGGGTCATTCACATCCGCGATCAGGCCCTCATCGACCGCCACGCCGACCACGTGGGAGAGGAAGGTCTTGGAGATGGAGAAGGTCATGTCGACCCGGTCGAGATCGCCCCATTCAGCAACGATATAGCCGTCCTTGAGGATGATACCGGCGGGACCCCCGCGATAGCGCAGCTCGCCCAGCGGGCTGGAATGCGGTTCGAACGCCCAGCGCAGCGGCACCCAGGTGGCCAGGTCTCGCGGATCGACACCGTCCCAGCCGTCCGGCGGGGATGTTTCATTGTCCTGGGCAAACTGGACGGCATCGGCCAGCGCGGCGGCATCCAGGCCCATCTCGGCTGCGTCGCGTCGCTCCCAGTCGGCATCACCGCGAGCCGGCACATAATCGGCGCTGTCCTGTGCGACGGAACAGGCCGTCAGCATCACGGCTGCCGACAGTCCCAGCAGCGTTTTTCCCAGAAGCTTCTGCATCGACGCCCTCCTCCAGATCGATGCGGGAAACCTAGCGCAATTCCGGCCCCTGCACAGGTGTGTGAGGGCATAATCCGATACCGCGCTTGACCCGCCCGGCAGGTCAGCTGAGGCTAGCCACAGAGCGGGAGGATCTGCCATGCGTGCCGGATATCTTGTTTCAGGCTTGGTGATGGTTGCGGCGCTGACCGCGCCGGCACACGCTCAGCATCTGACCGCGCGCCTGCTTACACCGCTCGAACCCGCTCCAGGCATGATCACGCTAATGGGGCCGCACAGTCCGGAACTGGCTGCCTACTACGGGATCGCACCTCAGAATCGGCCCTACAATCTCAATCGCCGGACCGGCCCGTTCCTGAACATCATGGCGATGACCGGGGTCGGTGCGACCAGTATATCGGTTCCAGGACAGACCATCCCGCTGATCCTCCAGGAATGGGGCCAGCTGACATGTCCGAACCTGCGCCCCTGCATGCTTCTGGCCCTGGATCCGGTCGGCGATACATTCGAACTCACGGAATTTGCCGTCGATCTGTACGAGCCGGTGCCCGATCCGGACGGCGGGTGTGTGATCGTCAGCGGCACCCTGACCGAAACCCTCACGGCACAGCGTCCAACCGGCGCACCGCAAATGGTGATGCTGCAACCCCTGGCACCACCGCAAACTCCGCCCATTATCCCAAATCCCCCGGCCATGCTGGCGCCTGAGGACTACCAGCTCCCCATGTTTGAAAGCGTAAATTTCCTGCCACCCGGCATCGCTCGTTTCGAAGTCTGCGGGGATGTTCCTGACGCTCATACCGGCCAACTGACCTATGCCATGACACAGCGCGGCAATGACTGGAGCTGGCAGTCGAGCGGGGAATGGCAGATCACCATCCAGGACAACGGCTATCATGGCGCCGGTCACAGCGCGGTGGCCCGGCATCTCGGCGGAAGCGACAGTTTCGAGGGGCTTTTGGTCAACGTCGTGCCCGGCAGTACTGGTACGCTGAATCTCACTGTCGAGCCGGTCTATGACAGTTTTGCGGAGAGCCAGTACGAATTTGATCCGGAGTCGAATGATCCGCCCGAGGCCATCGCCTACAGGCTGGGCTTTGAAGGCCGTCCGGATCTCGCGGGCAAGCATTTGCTGATCTTCAGCGAACCGCCCGGCTTGCCGCACTCGACGGGCCGGCTGAATACGCAAGAATCAAACAATCCATCCGCGCTGGCCCTGTCCTATTTCTTTCGCGAATTCCTGGCCGCTGGAAATGAAGCGGAAGTTCCGGTGACGTACTCACAGGCCATGACAATCGATCCCGTCGATTTCGGAGGCATGGGCCAGCCCTTTGAGCTGAGCCTGGACCTGAGCTGGCGGCTCGACACCGAGGACTAGCGCGTCAGGCGCAGTCCCAGACTGAATGCGCGATCCTCGCCCGGGAAATAGCGATCATTGCCAAAGGCGAAATCAGCGCGTTCGGCGTAGAATTCATCGGTCAGATTGCGCACCGTGCCGAAGATTTCCAACCCGTCGCCCAGATCCTTGCGAACGCGTAGATGGAAGACGTCATGTCCGTCATAGCTGCGGGAATTGGCGGCATTGGTGAAGTATTCGCCGACATGGACCCAGTCGAGGCTGGCGGTCAGCGTGTCGGTGGCGGCCCAGTCGAGCCCGGCCTGCCAGAGCCATTCCGGCGCCGTGTCGATCTGATTGCCCTTCACGATGACCTCGCTGGCCCGGCCGACCGGGCGGTTGAAGTCGTATTCGTGCTGCGCCCAGCTGCCGGAAATCCGGCTGGTCAGGCGGTCGGTGACGTCGAGCGCGAGCTCGAATTCGATGCCCTGGTGTCGGGTCTTGCCGTCGGTGACATTGATGCCATCGGCATCGCGGAAGAAGACATTCTCCTTGCGCATCGTGTAGGCGACGAGCTCGAAACGGCCGGCATTACCCAGTTCGCGGCGATAGCCGATCTCGGCACTGTCGAGCGTTTCCGGCTCGATCGCATCGATGATCTGCCCGGCCTGGAGACGATAGAGTTCCGCCGTCTGCGGCGCCCGGCTGCCTCGCGCGATCCGCGCGAAGAGCACGCCGCTCTCATCGACCTGCCAGCTCAGGCCCAGATTGGGCGTGACCACGTCGAAACTGTCCTCGCGATCGGCCAGGCGCTGGAAACGTCCGACCGTGTTGGCGGGCAGATTGTTGTCGTAATCGAAAGCCGTGGATTCCCAGCGCACACCGGCATGCAGTGTCACCTCACTCGCCAGCTCCCATCGTCCCTGCGCATAGAGCGCGAACACGTCGGCATCGACCGTGTAGTCGTAATGATCACCCTGGACGAAGGAGAAGATGGTCGGCCGCTCCTGCGTTTCGCGCAGATAGCCGGACGTGCGTTCCAGGTCCGCGCCGAAGGTGATGCGGGATGTCTCGCGGTCACGCACCAGGGCCGCCTGGAGACCGGCACTGGTGTGACCGCTCTCCTCCAGCGCCTCGGAGGGCACGAAATGCATCAGGAAATCCATTTCGTTGTACCGGGCATAGGGCGTCAGCGACCAGAGCCAGCCCTCGCCGGCAGCGCCTTCCAGGCGCAGGGATGAGCGCACGGCCCGGGCGTCGCGATAGGCTTCCGGATCGGAATTGCCGCGCCGCAGGGCCGGATCCTCATAGGCGTTGGCTCCGAAGACAAAACCGGCCGTCTCCTGGTTGAGCGAGATGATGGCCGTGGTGAAACGCCAGCTCACCTCGCCCATATCGCCGTCAGCGCGGAAGAGCGCGTCGATCCGGTCAAGACCTGCATCATCGCGCCAGCCATCTTCATGCTGGCCGGACAGGCCGATCAGCGTGTCGACCTGGTCGCCGTCACGGGTCCAGACGCCTCGACCGCGATCGCGTCCGAAGGATCCGGCCTCGATCTCGAAATAATCTGCCGTTTCCGCCGGAGACGGCGTGGCGAGGTTCACGAGACCATGCAGGGCGTTGGAGCCATAGAGCGAGGGTCCGGGACCGCGCACGACTTCCACCGATCCGGACAGGCCGGACAGGCTCTCGAACAGGCCGTTGACGTTGGCAAAACCCGCCGCGCGCAGCGGGATGCCGTCCTCCAGATAGAGGAAGGACCCGGCGCCGGCACCGCCGGTCAGGACAGGCGAACGGATCGATGTGAGATGTTCCGCGCCATTGCCGCGATGCAGGAAGACACCCGGCGCCCGGTTGAGCAGTTCGGCCGGGTGATGTGCACCCGTCGTGATGATGGTCTCGTCGTCAAACCGTGTGACCGGCAGGACGGTATCCTGCGCGGACTCGCCGAGACGGTCCCCGGTGATGATGACGACATCCTGGGCAGCCGCAGACGCAGCAAACAGGGCGGAGGCGGCCCAGACGGAACTGGTGACAAACAGGCGTTTCATGCGGCGCAAACTAGCGCGGCGCCCCGGTCTGGCAATCCTGCTCGCGACTATTTGTTCGCGGCCTTCACCGCGTGGCGCGTCCGCAGCACATCGACGCAATCCTCCAGGCTCAGTCCGCGGCTTTCCAGCAGGACCATGAGGTGGAAGAGCAGGTCTGCAGCCTCGCCTGTCAGCGCCTCGTCATCCTCGGACACGGCTGCCATTGCGACTTCAACGCCTTCCTCGCCCACTTTCTGCGCGGGACGCTTGGGCGCCTTGGCCAGGAGACCGCCGACATACGAGCCCTTGGGCTTTTCCTTCTTGCGCTTCTTGATGATGGCCCGCAGGTGCGCGAGGAAGCCCAGGCCCGGAGCCGGATCATCCCCGAAACAGGTCACCGTACCCGTGTGGCAGGCCGGACCTTTCGGCTTCACCTCGACGAGCAGCGTATCGCTGTCGCAGTCCAGGCTCATCGTGACGAGCTTGAACGTATTGCCGGAGGTCTCGCCCTTCTTCCACAGCCTCTGCTTGGTCCGGCTGAAGAAGTGGACCTTGCGTGTCTCGATGGTCTGTTCGAGCGCCTCCGCATTCATGTAGCCGAGCATCAGGACCTGGCGCGTCGCCGCATCCTGGATGATGGCCGGCACGAGACCGTCCACCTTTTCCCAATTGATGGAATCCGACTTGATCATGGGCGTACCCCAACCCCTTCACTAGCGAGATAGGTTTTCAATTCACCGATCCCGATCAGCCCCTTGTGAAAAACACTGGCCGCCAGCGCACCATCCACATTGGCCTGTTCGAAGACGGATTTGAAGTGGTCTTTTCGACCGGCTCCGCCCGAGGCGATCAGGGGTGTGGAACAGATCTCGCGCACGGCCTTCAGCTGGTCGATGTCATACCCGTCGCGCACACCGTCCTGGTCCATGCAGTTGAGCACGATCTCGCCTGCGCCGCGATCGAGTGCCTCGGCGACCCAGTCCAGCGTGCGCCGGCCGGCGCGCTGCGTCTTGTCGGGATCGCCCGTGAACTGGTGCACCACCCACACGCCCTCGCTCAGCCGGCTGTCGATACCCACGACGATGCATTGCGTGCCGAACTCGGCGGCGAGCCGGTCGATGAGTGCCGGATCCTGCAGGGCCGGTGTGTTGACGGAGATCTTGTCGGCGCCGGCAAACAGGCGGGCCCTCGCATCGTCGATCGTGCGGATACCGCCGGCGACACAGAAGGGAATATCGATCTCGCGCGCCACCGCGCTGACCCATTCCGGTTCAACGGTTTCTCCACGCGTGCTGGCGGCAATGTCGTAGAAGACGAGCTCGTCCGCCCCCTCCTCCGCATAGCGGCGAGCCAGGGCGACGATATCGCCGACATCCTCGTGATCACGGAACCGCACGCCCTTGACCACACGGCCGTCGCGCACGTCCAGGCAGGGAATTATACGCCGGGCGAGCATGCCAGGGCCTCCGCCAACTCGAACCTGCCCTCATAGAGCGCCTTGCCGGTGATGACACCGGCCGCGCCCGCTTCACGCACCGCGCCGAGATCCTCCAGCGAGGACACACCGCCGGAGGCCTGCCAGTCGATCGATGGATAGCGCGTGCACAGGTCGCGATAGAGCTCGACATTCGGCCCGCTCAGATCGCCATCCCGGTCGATATCGGTCACCAGGGCGTGGCGCAGATCCCGGCCCTTATAGGCCTCGATGACCGCGTCCAGCGTGGTCATCATCATGTCGGTCCAGCCCTGCAGCGCCGGCCGGTAGGAACGGCCGGACTTGCGCACATCCAGGGCGAGACAGAGCCGGTCGCCGCCATAACGGTCGAGCCATTCGCCGACCTTGGCGGGAGATTTCACGGCCAGACTGCCGATGATGACGCGTTCGACACCGGCGGCCAGAAGCGCTTCGACATCTTCCTCCGTGCGCACTCCACCGCCGGTCTGGATGCGCAGGCCGGTCTCGCAGAGCGAACGGATCGCATCCGCCTGGCGGCGCTCACCGTCGCGGGCGCCGGACAGGTCCACCACGTGCAGCCAGACCGCCCCGGCCTTGCCGAAACGCTGGGCGACAGCGACGGGATCGTCGCCATAATCCGTGACGGCCCCGAAATCACCCTTGTGCAGGCGGACGACACGGCCTTCGAGAAGATCGATTGCGGGATATATAATCATGCGGCCTGCTCCAGGAAATTGCCGAGGATGCGGGCCCCGGTCGCGGCAGATCGTTCAGGGTGAAACTGGCAGCCCGCGACATGGCCATGCCGGACCATGGCCGCGATATCGGCGCCATAGGAGGTCTCCGCGACCGCAGCCGGGCCGGCGGACTTGAAATAACCGTGCACGAAATAGACATGGCTGCCGGCCTCGACACCGGCGAGGAGCGGCTCGGAGGGAACGAGCCGCTCCAGCGTGTTCCAGCCCATGTGCGGCCAGGTCAAAGCGGGATCGGACGGCAGACGCTCGATGCGTCCGGGGATGAGACCGAGACAGTCGACATCATCCTCGGCCGAGCGTTCGAACAGCATCTGCATGCCCAGGCAGATACCCAGCAGCGGACGCGTATCGTCCTGCAGCGCGCCGGCCCAGCCCGAGGCGCGCATCTGCGCCATGGCCGGACCCGCCGAACCGACACCGGGCAGGATCAGACGCTGCGCATCAGCAGCCGCGTCCGGCGTTTTCGCCATGCGGTAATCCGCACCGAGCCGGTCCAGCGCAAAGCGGACCGAGGCGATGTTCGCGCAGCCGGTATCAATTATGGCGGTATCGATGCTGGCGAGGGTCATGCCAGCGCTTCCTTGGTGGACGGCAGGCGATCGCCTTCGATACGCACAGCCTGACGCAGAGCCCGGCCGAAGGCCTTGAAACAGGCCTCGATCATGTGATGGGCATTCTCGCCCTCTACGCGGACATGAATGGCCGCGGCCATGCTCTCGGACAGGGAGCGGAAGGCGTGGGCCGTCATCTCGGAGGGGAATTCGCCGACCATGCCGGGCGGGATTTTACCCTCGAACTTCGCGAAGGGCCGGCCGGACAGGTCGATCCACACGCCCGAACGGGTCTCGTCCATCGGCAGTTCAAACCCGAAACGGGCAATGCCGCGCTTGTCGCCCAGCGCCTCGCGTAGTGCCTCGCCCAGGGTCAGGCAGACATCCTCGATCGTGTGGTGGGCGTCGATCTCCAGATCACCCTGCGCATCGATATCCAGCGCGATACCGGCATGCCGGCCGATCTGGTCGAGCATGTGGTCGAAATAGCCGATACCCGTGCGGATCCGGTTGGGTCCATCCCGGTCGAGATTGACCGAGACCGTGATGTCGGTTTCCGCGGTCTTGCGGCGCTTGCTGGCGGCACGGGGGCGATCGCAGGGATCGGCGGCTTCGCCCGCCTCGGCCTCGGCCCGCTCGCGGCGCACCGCCATGGCGAGACGGTGCGCGTCCAGCGCTTCCAGTCCGGCCAGGCGTTCGACGGTCGGCGCCAGATTGCGGGCGCCTTCAGCGGTCGCCCGCAGAATGGTCGTCGTCTTCTGGAAACTCTCCACCGTGACACCGCCATAGGCACGGCCCGCACCGCCCGTGGGCAGGGTGTGATTGGGTCCGGCGGCATAATCACCAGCGGCCTCGGGCGCCCAGGGCCCGATGAAGATCGAGCCGGCGTGACGGACACGATCTGCCAGGGCTTCCGGGTCTGCCGTCTGGATGATCAGGTGTTCTGCCGCATAGGTGTCGGCGATCTGGACCATCTCCTCTCGGTTCTGCGTGATGAGGCAGACCGAATTGGCCAGCGCCGCCCGGGCGATGTCCGCGCGCGGCAGGGTTTCGAGAACCGTTTCGATCCGCGCATCTACCGCGTCGCGTACGGCCTCGCTGGACGCGACCAGCACCACCTGGGCGGACGGGTCGTGTTCCGCCTGGCTCAGGAGGTCCAGCGCAACGAATTCGGCATCTGCCGTTTCGTCAGCGATCACCATCACCTCGGAGGGTCCGGCCGGCAGGTCCACACCGGGACCGCCCGGCAGGCTGGAGACAATCGACTTGGCGGCCGCCACATAGGCATTGCCCGGACCGAAGATCTTGTCGGCACGCGGCAGGCCCGCACTTCCGGTCGCGAGAGCTGCGATCGCCTGGGCGCCACCGATGGCATAGACTTCATCGATGCCGAGAATGCCCGCAGCCGCGAGCACGGAAGCATCCACCGCGCCATCCCGGCCCGGAGGCGTCACGGCGAGGATCCGGCCCACACCGGCGAGCTGGGCCGGCACGGCCAGCATGATCAGGGTGGATACGAGCGGCGCGCTGCCGGCTGGAATATAGAGCGCAGCGACATCGACCGGACGGGCACGACGGCTGGCTGTCACACCGGGCCAGGTGTCGACGGAATATTCGCGATAGCCCTGTCGGACGTGGAAGCGCCGGACTGCATCGGCTGCGGCCCGCACGGCCTCGGCGTCCTCGGGCGCAAAGGCGTCGACGGCTTCGGCGATGGCTTCGGCGGACACGCGGAAATCGGCCGGGGCATGCCCGTCCAGCCGCATGGCGTATTCGCGCACGGCATCACCCCCGCGCTGGACAATGGCGTCCACGATCTGCGCTGCTGCGCCGGCGGCCTGGCTGGTGGTTTCCGGACGCGCCAGGGCGGCCTGGCGCTGCGCGTCTTCGGCGCGGGTCCAATCGAGCGTTTTCAGCATCTGTGCCTCACGCCAGCATTTTTTCGATGGGCAGGACGAGAATGGCGCGCGCGCCCTCGGCCTTCAACGCTTCGAGCGTTTCCCAGAAAACGCGCTCACGGCAGACAGCGTGTACGGCAACCACATCTTCGCGGCCGGCGACCTGGGCAATGGTCGGGGCATCGGCGCCCGGCAGGAGCGCCTTGATGGCTTCCAGCCGGTCGGTCGGTGCGTTGAGCATGATGTATTTGGTCTGCGCGGACGCCAGCACGCCATCGGCACGCCGCATCAGGATCTCCGCCGTCGCATCGCTCTCAGCATCGCGACCTTCGCGGCGACGCACCAGCACGGCCTCGCTCTGAAACACCGTCTCGAAGGCCGCCAGCCCGTTGGCTTCTAGCGTCGCGCCGGACGAGACCAGGTCGCAGATCGCATCGGCAATATTGAGACGCGGCGCGACCTCGACCGAACCGCGCATCTCGACGATCTCCGCGTTTACGCCACGCTCTTCAAGGAAGGCCCGCGTGATCGCCGGATAGGAGGTCGCGACAGCCTTGCCCTCAAGATCCGCCACTTCGCGGATATCGCCATCCTTGGCCGCGGCGAGCTTGAGCGTGCAGGCGGCAAAACCGAGGCGCTGGGCGATCTCGACTTCCTGGGCCCGACCTCCGGCCAATTGTTCCTCGGTCAGGACATTCTCGCCCACAATGCCATAATCGCAGGCCCCGGCAGCGACGAAATTGGGGATGTCATCATCCCGGACCAGCATCAGGTCGACGGGCATGTTCTCCGAGCGCTGGTGCAGCTTGTCGCGCCCATAGGCGAAACGAAGTCCACAACGCTTGAGGAGATCCATCCCGCCCTCGGCGAGACGGCCCTTGCTCTGTACGGCGATACGCAAACGGCTCACGATGTCTGTTCCTTCACTCTGTCGAGAACGAGGCGATAGCCCTGCCAGGGCTCCTGGGAGAGAAAACGAGCGACGCGGGTGACCGTGGTCGTACTCGCGCCCGTCAACTCACTGATCTCGCGATAGGAATGACCGCCCTCGTCGAGCAGTCTGGCCACGCGCCAGCGTTCGACCAGCGTCTTGATCTCGCCTGGCGTCAGCAGGTCGCGCAGGAAGAGTTCACACTCGGCCTGGTCCTTCAGGGCCAGCAGGGCCCGGCTCAGCGGTTCAAGATCTGATTTTGCAGCGGTCATGGCCGTCTCCAATCGGTTCGGAAGGCGATATAGCGTGTTAGCGCGCTAAAACAATACTACAAATGCAGTGAGGGGAAAGAAAGCGCAGGATACCGGCGCAGGACTGGCAACACTTGCGGCCACGCGCTCGCTTATCTACATTATAACGGTAGCTACAGAGTTTTGCAGATATGAGCGTCGATTTCGAAGCGATGAAACCGCAGGCAGACCAGGTCGCCGACCTGATGAAGACGCTTGCCCACGGCAATCGCCTGCTGGCGCTCTGCGCCATGATGGATCGCGAGCACTCGGTCGGCGAACTCGCCGAGGCCCTCAACATGCGGGCCCAGGCGATGTCCCAGCAATTGGCCATCCTACGCAACAAGGGCCTGGTAGCCACAAGACGAGACGGCCAGACGATCTATTACCGCCTGGCCAGTCCGGAAATCCGTATTCTGATGGAAACGCTCTACGCGACCTATTGCGCGCCGGAGGGGTAGATCGGTTTGCGCGGACCGCGCCTGGTTCGACCCTCGACCACCACGCCCGTCATCCCGACAAAAGGCGGGACCCAGTCCGACCGGTGTTCTGGGTTCCGGCTTTCGCCGGAATGACGAGGAAAACAGCCAACACTTTTCCCGGATGAGCCCGGCCTTGTGCCGGGTGAAGTCCGGGGCGTGCCGGTTTGTGCAAGCCCTGAGACGAACGGTGAATCCCGGATATCGGCCGGACCGGGTCCGGCCTGTTCCGGGAGAAGCGGAAAACCGCTAACCCGGCCGGAAGCCCAGCGCGGTGAAGACCTTGCCTGCCGGGCAGAAACCCGTGAAGGCGGCCTGTATCATCATCGCGCTTGCGGCGGCGCCCAGGGCGAGCCAGAGCGGGTTGAAGGCCAGCGACAAGGCCATCGAGGCCAGCACGATCGTGCTCGCCGTCACCATCACGGCCTGGGACACGGACAAGCCGGTCTTGTCGTCGGCAGTTTCGACGGGATAACCGGCTGATTTCCACTTCATGATTCCACCGGCCATATGCCCGGCGATCTTCACCCCGGCCTTCTCGCACATTTTCAGGGCCTTTTCGGACCGTACGCCGGAACCGCAATGCAGCACGATCTCGCGGCTGTCGGCTCGCGGAAGGGCAATGGGGTCGAGGCTGGACAAGGGGCTCAGCACCGCGCCGGCGATGCGTTCATTGGCATATTCGGCGGGTTCGCGGACATCGATCAGCACGATGCGGCGATCATCAAGGGCGGCCTGGACGGCCTCGGGATCAAAGCTCCGGATTTCACTCATATGCCTTCTCCCCTTTCGTGCGGTGATCGGCTAGCAAGTTGATTATCTGTGCGACAATATGTGCGTTATTGCAAAGTTATGCAAGTACATTATATATGCCTTTGAACATCGCTCGCATATTCTGGCGCCGAACCGGAGAGAAAAATGACCCAAATTCCTGACGTCAAAGCCTTTTTCGACAAGGATACCTATACGGTCACCTACATCGTGTCGGATCCGGCGACGGGTCGGGCGGCCATTATCGACTCGGTTCTGAACTATTGTCCCGCCTCCGGCCGCACGAGCACGGATTCGGCGGACACGCTGCTGGCCTATATCGCCGACCGCGAACTGACGGTGGACTGGATCCTCGAAACCCATGTCCATGCCGATCATCTCTCCGCCGCGCCCTATCTGCGCGACAAGCTGGGCGGCCGGATCGGTATCGGCGAACACGTGAAGGACGTGCAGAAGGTCTTCGGCGGCCTGTTCAACGTGGAAGCGGGTTTCCGGAATGACGGCTCGCAATTCGGTCATCTCTTCACCGATGGCGAGACTTTCCGCATCGGCGAGCTGGAAGCAAAGGCCATCTGGACACCCGGCCACACACCGGCCTGCATGGTCTATGTCATCGGCGATGCGGCCTTTGTGGGCGATACGCTCTTCATGCCGGACTTCGGCACTGCGCGCTGCGACTTCCCGGGCGGCGACGCCCGCACGCTCTACCAGTCGATCCAGAAGATCTTCGCCCTGCCCGGCGAGACCCGGCTGTTCATGTGCCACGACTACAAGGCACCGGGCCGCGATCACTACGCCTGGGAAACGACGGTCGCGGAGGAGAAGGCGCGAAACATCCATGTCGGCGGCGATGCCGATGAGGAGTCCTTCGTGGCCATGCGCACCAAGCGCGACGCGACGCTCTCCATGCCGACGCTGATCTTGCCCTCGGTGCAGGTGAACATGCGGGCTGGCGATCTGCCCGAGCCGGAAGACAACGGCACGCGCTATCTCAAAATCCCGCTGAACGCGGTCTGACATGCTGGAGCGGCTGCAGCGATATCTTCCCGGACTGGGCTGGCTGAAAGGCTATGACCGCGCCATGCTGGCGGATGACGCGCTGGCGGGCCTGATCACGGCCATCCTGCTGATTCCGCAAAGCCTGGCCTATGCACTTCTGGCCGGCCTTCCACCGCAGGCCGGTCTCTACGCCTCGATTGCGCCCCTGGTCGCCTATGCGCTGTTTGGATCGAGCCGCGCCCTCGCCGTCGGCCCCGTCGCGGTCGTTTCACTCATGACCGCAGCGGCCATTGCCAATCTCGGCCTGACCGATCCGGTCGAACAGATGGCGGCGGCCGGTGCCCTCGCCCTGCTGTCGAGCCTTTTCCTGATCCTCTTCGGCGTCCTGAAACTGGGCAGTGTCGCCAATTTCCTCAGCCGGCCCGTCGTGAGCGCCTTCATCACTGCCTCGACCCTGCTGATCATTCTCAGCCAGCTCAAACACATTCTGGGTATCCAGGCCTCCGGCGCGACGATCCCGGAGCTTATCCTGTCGATGAGTCCGCAACTCGGCGCCGTGAACACCGTCGCTGTCGGTTTCGGCATCGCGGCAGTGGTCTTCCTGCTCTTCGCCCGCCACTGGCTGCCCGACCTGCTGGACC
Organism: uncultured Maricaulis sp.; assembly: GCA_965228215.1. Classification (GTDB taxonomy): domain Bacteria; phylum Pseudomonadota; class Alphaproteobacteria; order Caulobacterales; family Maricaulaceae; genus Maricaulis. Next base: position 2,960,939 of record OZ245800.1, read on the forward strand.
GGACATCGCTCAGCGAGGCCGCGGCCGGCGCCATCTCGCGCTCCGCTCCGGCGATCCTGGTGATCGTCTCGGCCTCCATCGCCTGGATGTTCAGCCTCAATTCCCAGGCCGGCTTGCCGATCGTCGGTGCGCTGCCGACGGGGCTTCCGCCCTTTGTCTTTCCCAGTACCGAACTCCAGGTCTGGCGCGAACTGATCGGTCCAGCGGCCCTGATCTCGCTGATCGGCTTCATCGAGAGCGTTTCCGTCGGCCAGTCCCTGGCCGCCAAGCATCGCGAAAGCGTCAATCCGGATCGCGAACTCTATGGTCTCGGCGCGTCCAATCTCGCAGCCGGCCTGACCGGGGGTTATCCCGTCACCGGCGGTTTCGCCCGCTCCGTGGTTAATGAACAGGCCGGTGCGCGAACACCCTTCGCCGGGATTTTCACCGCTGCGATCATTCTCGTTGTGGCGATTTTCCTGACCCCGGCCTTCTACCATCTGCCGCGCGCCGTCCTGGCCGCCACAATCCTTGTGGCCATCTACAAGCTCGCGGATTTCCTGGCACCCTGGCATGCGTGGAAATACTCGCCTGCAGACGGCGCGGCCGCCTTCCTCACCCTGTTCGGCGTGCTGTTCCTGGGCGTGGAGATCGGTCTTACCATCGGCGTCGCTGTCTCAATCGGCCTGATCCTGCAACGCACTGTACAGCCGCACTGGGCCCGTGTGGGACAGGTGCCGGGCACGCATCATTTCCGCAATGTGAAACGCCATGACGTGATCACGTCTCAGAGCGTGATCGCCTTGCGCGTGGACGGAGCGCTCTATTTCGCGAATGCGCGTTTCCTGGAAGACCTCCTGGCCGAGGAAGTCGCGGCCCATCCCGACACGCGGGACGTGGTCCTGCTCTTCCCGGCAGTAAATTTCGTGGATGCCAGCGCTCTCTCCAGCCTGCGGGCGATCAATGAACGCCTGCGCGATGCCGGGGTCAGCCTACACTTATCGGAGGTGAAGGGCCCGGTCGCTGACAAGCTGCGCGAGGTGGGCTTCTTCGAGGAATTGTCCGGCGAGGTCTTTCTATCGCACTACGCCGCCATGCGGACACTTGACCCGGACACAACGATGCGCGCCGAGCAGGAAAAAGCCGCCGAATAGGTCTGCAGCAGCACCGGCCGCACAAACTTCATCCGCCCTGTTTGCAGAGCGCAGCTCCGGGTCTACGATCCGCGCGAACCAGCCTTGCGGAGCTGCCAGCCATGTCCCTTCACGATCCCGAACGCCATCCCGTTCCCGCCGATTTCGCGGCGGAGGCGCATATCGATTCTGCCCGCTATACCGAGATGTACCGGCAATCGATCGAGAACCCGCAGGACTTCTGGCGTGCCCAGGCCAAGCGGATCGACTGGATGAGCGAGCCGACCCAGGTCGATGACGTCTCCTGGGACAAGGACAATCTTCATATCCGCTGGTATGCCGACGGCACGCTGAATGCCTGCGCCAATTGCATCGACCGCCACCTGCCCGAACGCGCCAACGACACTGCGATCATCTGGGAGGGTGATGATCCGGAGGTCGACAGCCGCATCACCTATGGCGAGCTGCACGAACATGTCAGTCGCCTGGCCAACGGGCTCAAGGAGATGGGTGTGAAGAAGGGTGACCGCGTCACCATCTACATGCCGATGGTGCCCGAGGCGGCCTATGCCATGCTGGCCTGCGCCCGCGTCGGCGCCGTGCATTCGGTGGTTTTCGGCGGATTTTCGCCCGATGCGCTGGCAGGACGCATCACCGATTGCGAGAGCACTTTCGTCATCACCGCAGATGAGGGCGTGCGCGGCGGCCGGCCCATTCCGCTCAAGGCGAATGTCGACCGCGCGCTGGAAATCACCCATGTCGACGCCAAGGTCCTGGTCGTACGCCGCACGGGCGGCGAGATCGCCTGGAAGGACGGCCGCGACGTCTGGTATCACGAACTTGTCGAGCGCCAGTCCGCCGACTGTCCGCCGGAACCGATGAATGCGGAAGACCCGCTCTTCATCCTCTACACCTCCGGCTCTACCGGCAAACCCAAGGGCGTGCTGCACACCACGGGCGGCTACATGGTCTGGGCGTCGATGACGCATGAATACGTCTTCGACTACAAACACGGCGATATCTACTGGTGCACCGCCGATGTCGGCTGGGTGACGGGCCACACCTACATCGTCTACGGACCGCTCGCGAACGGCGCCGTGACGCTGATGTTCGAAGGCGTGCCGACCTGGCCGGGACCTGACCGGTTCTGGCAGGTCGTCGACAAACACCAGGTCAACATCTTCTACACGGCACCGACCGCCATCCGCGCCCTCATGCGCGAGGGCGACGAGCCGGTGACGAAACACAGCCGTACCTCGCTGCGCCTGCTCGGCACGGTCGGCGAACCGATCAACCCGGAAGCCTGGTCCTGGTATCACCGCGTGGTTGGCGACAGCCGTTGCCCGATCGTGGACACCTGGTGGCAGACGGAGACGGGTGGCGTGCTGATCACGCCCCTGCCCGGCGCTGTCGAGCTGAAACCGGGTTCGGCCTCCACACCCATGTTCGGCATCACGCCGGCCCTGGTCGATAATGAGGGCAAATTCCTGCCGGCCGAGGGCGAGGCGGAAGGCAATCTGGTCCTGACGCGATCCTGGCCCGGCCAGATGCGTACCGTCTATGGCGATCATCAGCGTTTCATCGACACCTATTTCTCGACCTATCCGGGCTATTATTTCACCGGTGACGGGGCCCGCCGCGACGCGGACGGCTATTGGTGGATCACCGGCCGGGTGGACGACGTGCTGAACGTGTCTGGCCACCGCCTGGGCACGGCAGAGATCGAGAGCGCCCTGGTGGCCCATCCCGATGTCGCCGAGGCCGCGGTCGTCGGCTATCCGCACGAGATCAAGGGCCAGGGTATTTACTGCTATGTCACGCTCAATCTCGGACGTGATCCGGAGACCGAGGATGTGGACGCTCTGAAGAAATGGGTGCGCCAGGAAATCGGGCCGGTCGCAACACCCGACCTGATCCAGTTCGCACCTGGACTTCCCAAGACGCGCTCCGGCAAGATCATGCGCCGCATCCTGCGCAAGATCGCGGAAAACGACTTTGGAAATCTTGGCGATACGTCTACGCTGGCAGACCCGAGCGTCGTTGACGACCTGATCGAAAACCGGAAGAACCAATGAAACGCGTAACCCTTGCTGTCATCGCCGCCGCTGCGGCGGTATCGGCCTGCGCCACGGATACCGGCCCAGTCTGCCGCGCGCCTGCTGCACATGAAATGGCCGCCTTCGCCGCCATGATCAGCCACAACGAGACCGCGGTCGCCGATACGCTGGCCCCGGGCACGCTGCGCAATCGTTTCATCAGCCGCGACCCGTCCATCCGGGCCCATGTCTGGGGTTCCCAGGGCGTGACACGCGGTTCGGTAATCGGCCTGCTCTCGCAGCCGCCGCTCTGCATCATTGATGATCCGACATATGTGGCCACCGATGCGAGCCGACAGGTCCTGGTCTATCCGCAACGCGCTTTCGACCGCGCCGCCCCGGCCATCGACACGCCGGCGAATGCCCGCCCGGCCTTCCCCTATGGCGTGGTCCGCCGCGACTACATGACCTGCCGTTTCGAACAGACGGCGACGGGCTGGAAACTCGCGGACATGTGTGGATATCGCCAGTATCAGCCGGCTCCGGTCACGGGCTAGACCTCCCAGCTGTCAAAAGCGCTGCATAGAAATATTCAGAACCCAGCGAACCCTGCTAGACCAGCAGCGGGACAAATCTGAGTGGTGTAGTACCGACATGCCGGTGTCTGTTGATGCGCGTGAGGGTGACGATGCTGTCGTCGTAACCTGTTCGGGCGAGGTTTCGCTTCAGGAACTCGTAGTTTCTATTGAACATCTGTCGATCCATGTGGAGGCACAACGCGCCTTCCTGGTCGATTTCAGCGATTGTCAGCTGATAATGACGGCCGCCCAGTTCATGCAGGCCATCGATGACTGGTTCTCTCGCATGGGCCGCGAGGCCGTGGCCGCCCTGGTCTTCCATGCCGACGCACAGAAAGACCAGGCCATGCTGTTCGAGACCAAGAATGTCCTGATGGGCGGTCGCACCCGCAGTTTCACGGATGTGGCGCAGGCAGAGGCCTGGATCGCGTCCATGGCCTCGCCCGCGCGCTGATCAGAAGTCTTCCTCGAACTCGGCCAGACGGACCGATTGCCTGAGATTGGCCGTGATGCGGTCATAGGCCGGCAGTGTCAGGAATTCCCGGAACTCGTCTGCCAGGACAAGCTCGGAGAGGATTTGCGTGGCCTGTTTGATGCGGGCCTGCAATTCGGCGTCGCCCTCGACTTCGTCCACCAATCCATTGCCGATCGTATTGATACGGGCAGCAATGATGCCATCGCTCAACACGGTACCCTCACGGGTGGTCCGGCCGAATTTGCGCCATTGCCACAACTGGGCCCGGGCGATCTCGGCAGTCGCTGCATCTTCCATGAGGCCGTGGATGGGCACAGCGCCCCTCCCGCCCAACCAGGCGGCGACATAGCGGATGGCGACATCGATATTGCCGGTCACTCCGGCATCGGTGATATCGCCCGCCGGGGCTTCGAGCAGATCCCGCGCGGTGACCCGGACATCTTCCTCGGCCGGCCGGTCGATCTGATTGGCCGACGGCATGTGTGTGTCGAAAATCTCCTTGGCCACCGGCACGAGGTCCGGATGAGCGACCCAGGTTCCGTCATGTCCGTCGAGCACTTCGCGCAGCTTGTCCTCCTCGACCTTTGAACGGGCTGCGGCATTGGCCGCCGGGTCATTCTTGACCGGGATGAAGGCAGACATGCCGCCCATCGCGTGGGCACCCCGGCGGTGGCAGACCGCCACGACGCGCCGTGAATAGGCCCGCATGAAGGGCACGGTCATGGTCACGGAGCTGCGATCAGGCAGCACGTATTCCGGATGTGATTTCAGGCATTTAATGTAGGAGAAGATGTAGTCCCAGCGGCCGCAATTGAGACCGACGATATGGTCCTTCAGCTCGTAGAGGATCTCGTCGAGTTCGAAGGTTGCCGGCAGGGTCTCGATCAGGACCGTGGCGCGGATCGTGCCGCGTTCCAGGCCCAGCTCGTCCTCGGCATGCTGGAAGACCAGGCTCCACAGGCGCGCCTCGTGGCGGCTCTCCAGCTTGGGCAGGTAGAAATACGGACCGGTCTCGCGGGCCTTCAGCGCCTCGTGATTGTGGAAGAGATAGAGACCGAAATCGAACAGACTGCCGGACACCGGCTCGCCATTGATCAGGACGTGGCGCTCTTCCAGGTGCCAGCCGCGCGGTCGCACGATCAGCACGGCAGCAGCATCACCAATCTTGTATTGCTTGCCGGATTTCTCGTCCGTGAAATCTATCTCGCGACGGATCGCGTCTCGCAGATTGATCTGGCCCTGGACGAGATTGTCCCAGAGCGGTGCCGTCGCGTCCTCGAAATCGGCCATGAAGCATTTCGCACCTGAATTGAGCGCGTTGACGACCATTTTCCGATCCACAGGACCGGTGATTTCGACACGCCGGTCCTGCAGATCGGCGGGCGCGGGCCTGACCGTCCATTCACTCGCCCGGATATCTGCGGTTTCGTGGGGAAAGATCATGAAGGCGCCGGCGTCCAGTTCGGCCGCACGTTCCTTACGCTTGCGTAGGAGGGATTTGCGGCGGCGATCGAAACGCCGGTGCAGGCCCGCCAGGAAACTCAGCGCGTCATGATCGAGGATTTCGCGATAACCCGGCTCAAGATGGCCGAGGATTTCAACACCGCTGGGCGAAATATGCGTCATGATTCTCTCCCTTTATTCTTGAATTGGCGGGGTGTGCTGTGAGGGCGGCACACCCCGCCAGGGTCAAACAGACCCGCGATTTATTCCGCTGCGACCGTGAACTGGGCCGTCTCGGTCGACTCACCCATCGCCGTCGTGGAGGACTGGCCGCCGGAAATAGCGAGATTGACCTTGTCGAAATAACCCGTGCCCACTTCGCGCTGATGGCGCGTGGCCGTGTATCCATCCGTCTCGGATGCGAATTCGGCCTGCTGCAGCTCGGAATAGGCGCCCATGCCGCGGTCCTTGTAGCCGCGAGCCAGTTCGAACATGCCGTGATTGAGGCTGTGGAAACCGGCCAGGGTGACGAACTGGAATTTGTAGCCCATGGCGCCCAGCTCGCGCTGGTAGGTCTCGATCGTGGCCTTGTCGAGATTGGCTTCCCAGTTGAAGGACGGCGAGCAGTTATAGGCCATCATCTTGCCGGGATAGGCTTCCTGGATCGCCTCGGCGAAGCGGCGCGCCTCGTCGAGATTCGGCTTGGAGGTTTCCCACCACAGGAGGTCGGCGACCTTGGCATAGGCCAGACCACGCTTGATGCAATGCTCGACACCCATGCCCTGTTTCAGGCGGAAGAAGCCTTCCGGCGTCCGGCCGGCCTCGAAATCGATGAATTCATGGTCGCGCTCGTCGACATCGGAATTGATCAGCGTGGCCGATTCCGCGTCCGTGCGGGCGATGGTGATGGTGGGCACGCCCAGGACATCCGCGGCGAGGCGGGCAGCGGCCAGATTGCGCTCGTGCTGGCTTGTGGGGATCAGGACCTTGCCGCCCAGGTGACCGCATTTCTTCTCGGCTGCGACCTGGTCCTCGAAGTGGACGCCGGAAGCACCCGCCTCGATGAAGGCTTTCATGATCTCGAAACAATTCAGCGTGCCGCCGAAACCGGCCTCGGCATCGGCCACGATCGGTGCAAACCAGTCACGCGAGGCCTCGCCCTTCTCGGACACCTCGATCTGGTCGGCGCGCTGGAGGGCGCGATTGATCTTCTTGGCCAGTTCCGGCGCGGAATTGGCCGGATAAAGCGACTGGTCCGGATACATGGTGCCGGCCGTATTGGCGTCGGCAGCGACCTGCCAGCCGGAAAGATAGATCGCCTTCAGACCGGCGCGGACCTGCTGCATGGCCTGATTGCCGGACAGCGCGCCCAGCGCGTTGACGAAGGGTTCGGACTTGAGCAATTCCCAGAGCTTGTTTGCTCCGCGATCGGCCAGGGTCTGCTGGATCTGCACGGACCCGCGCAGTTTGAGAACATCTTCCGGCGTGTAGGGACGCTCGATGCCGTCGAAACGATCATCGGCGGCGTTGGGGACAAGATCCTTGAAACTGGTCATGGCTTTCACTCGCTCTGCATGTTGCGTTGCGAAAAATCTGTCAAACTGCAGAACGCGTGTCGATATGCCTTTTCCTATAAAGCGGACACGTTGTGTGTTATTGACGTTGTCGTGGTGTTGTGTTGTAAATTTCAACACAATGCAGAACGAACAACACGCTCTCGAAAAGATCTTTGCCGGCGCCCGCTTGCGACGGCTGCGGCGCGAACGCGGGCTGACACAGGCCGATGCGGCGCAGGCGCTAGGCGTCTCCGCAAGCTATCTCAACCTGCTCGAACGCAATCAGCGCCCCGTCACCGCGCGTGTTCTCCTGGCCCTCGCCGACGCGTTCGACGTCGATGTGCGCGCCTTTGCCACCGAATCCGACCGGCAATTGATCGCCGATCTCCAGGAGGCTGCGGCCGACCCGGTCCTCACGGGCATGGAACTCGACCGGATGGAGCTCAACGAGCTCGCCGATTCGCAGCCGCGGGCGGCCGAGGCCTTCGCGCGGCTCTACCAGGCCTATCGCGAGACCAATGCCGCCACAGCCGATCTCGCCACCCGCATGTCCGGCCCGGGCGCAGCGCTGGGCGGACCCGGTGCGGTGCTGGAGAGCGTGCGCGACGCGATCGACAGCCGCCAGAACCATTTTCCTGAACTCGAAGACGCCGCCGAAGCGCTTGGCGCCCGCCTCGATGCCGCCAAGCCCCGCGAGCGAGGCGCCGCCCTCGCCCGCTATCTCCAGTCCGAACACGGCTTTACGGTCAAGGTGCTCGACGAGGAGATCATGGCGGGCGCGCGCCGGCGATTGGACTTCCACGGCCGCCGCCTGTTGCTGTCTGAATCTCTGCCGCTGATCTCGCGCCCCTTCCAGATCGCCGTCGTCCTGGCGTCGCTGGAATTGGGCAGCCTGCTGGACAGTCTCGCCGACGCCGCCGACCTGCCCTCACCCGAGGCACGCAAGCTCTACCGCATCGGTCTCGCCAATTATTTCGCCGGCGCCGTGCTGATGCCCTACACGCCCGTGCTCAAGGCCGCCGAGGAGACCCGATACGATCTCGACCGGCTGCAGAGGCGGTTCGAGGTGAGTTATGAGCAGATCTGCCACCGGCTGACCACGCTGCAGAGACCGGGCGCGCGCGGCCTGCCCTTCTTCATGATCCGGCTGGATGGCGCGGGCAATGTCTCCAAACGCTTCGGCGGCGGCATCATGCCGTTTGCCCGGTCTGGCGGCGGGTGTCCGAAATGGAATCTCTATGACGCGCTTCGCCTGCCGGAGCGCATCCTGGCGCAGTGTTTCGAATTGCCGGACGGGACGCGCCTGCTCTCCCTGGCGCGCGGCCAGACCGGCCAGGCTCCGATGGGCCAGCCGCCTGTCCTGCATGCCATCGCGCTGGGCTGTGACTGGTCCCACGCCGGCAAGATCGTGCATGCCGACCCGATCGCAGCGGCCGCACCCTCGCCCGTCGGCATTACCTGCCGCCTCTGTGAGCGCGAGGATTGCGCCCAGCGCGCCTTCCCGCCGCTCAATCGCAAGCTGGAGATGGATCCACACATGCTGAAGGCCTCGCCCTACAGTTTCGGCACGGATTAACCAATCAGGAAGCCAAGCGCTTTACTGAGTCGGGACTTGCAATCTCTCCGGCTGGTCCATGATCAATACTTCGCACAACACCGCCCGCGCCCGTTCTGAAACGAAGGAACGGCGGGATCTGGTCCTGCCCGTCCTGATCGCCGGCACGTCCGTCATCGCGCTCCTGCTGGCCGGGATCGCCTTTGCGCAGGTCTTCTCGCCGCAATCGGTCGCCGCAATCCGCTATCCGATGATGTGGTTCGCCGCGCTGGCCGGTCTCGGTACGCTGGCTGGCGGAGCCGCGCTTCATGCCTGTCTGCGCATGCAGAGGGACAATGCCGCCACCCGTGAGAAGCTGGAAGAGGCGGTGAATACCAAGACCGCCTTCCTCGCCAATATGAGCCATGAATTGCGCACGCCCATGACCGGCGTGATCGGCCTGGCCGACCTTCTGTCTCGCACCGAGCTGGACGAGGAACAGCGCCGCTCCGTGGAAGGCCTGAAATCTGCCGGCCAGTCGATGGTGAACATCGTCAACGACATTCTCGACCTATCCAAGATCGAGGCCGGAATGATGACCGTCGAGACAATCGACTATCGCCCGGGCAAGGTCCTGCGCGACATCATCACGCTCTACACGCCCATGGCCGAGGGCAAATTCCTCGATTTCACCCTCGACATGGATGAGTGTTTCGATCGCACCTATCAGGGCGATCCGACGCGGACCTTCCAGATCATCTCCAACCTCGTCTCCAACGCGATGAAATTCACCAGCGATGGCGGGGTGGAGATCCGCGGCTCGGTTGAGACCAATCCGACGGGCCAGCTGCTGCGCGTGACCATCACCGATACCGGCATCGGCATGGACGCCGCGACGCTCGACCGGATATTCGACCCCTTCTCCCAGGCCGATGAAAGCACGGCCCGCCGGTTCGGCGGCACGGGACTGGGACTGAGCATCTGCCGCAACCTCGCCAATCTGTGCGGTGGTCACCTGATGGCGACCTCGGAACCGGATGTGGGCTCGACCTTCATCCTGACCCTGCCGGCCCGTCCCTCGGAAATCGAACTGCCGGACGCCCAGGACGAGATCGACAAGGAAGCCTATTGCAAGGCCGATGTGCCCGAAGGCATGCGCGTTCTCGTGGCCGATGACGTGCCGACCAATCGCATGGTGCTGAAGGCCATGCTGGAACGCTACAAGGCCGTGGTGACCCTGGTGGAGGACGGCGCGTCTGCCATCGAGGCCTATCGCGACCAGGCCTTCGATCTCCTGCTCACCGATATCCAGATGCCGGAAATGAGCGGTGTCGAGGTCTGCCGTGCCATCCGCAAGATGGAAGCCGAGCTCAATCGCAGCCGCATGCCGGTCTTCGCGATCACCGCCAATGTCTTCGATCACCAGTCAGAGACCTATCTGGCAGCAGGCATGGACGGCGTCGTCCACAAACCCTTCGCCCTTGCCGACCTCGAATCCGCCCTCGTCAGCGGCGCCCCGCAGGAAGAATCCGGCGTGATCGAACTATTCTAGAGGTCGGATGCGGTCTACCTGGAACGAAGAAAGGGCTCCCGGCGGGAGCCCTTTTTCGTGAGACGCTTCGGATCGGAGGGAGATCCTATTCGGCCATGCCGGCGACGGCGTGGACATAGGCGGTGCGCACGTCTGTGTGGCCCATCTTGTCCATTTCCGCGGCGATCTTCTCATCCTGCTCGGCCAGTTCATTGAGATCCTGGTCGGCGTAGTGGATGACGCCCATGTCGGTATAGGCCTTCTGGATCTTGTCACCCCACAGGCCGATATCCTTCACCACCGGCACGATGCGCTGGAAGAGCAGCGTGCGGTAGAGTTTCATCATCTCGGACTGTTCGACCCATTCGGTGCATTCCTTCACCGGTAGGCCCAGCACCTCGAAGCTTTCCTTGGCGGTGAAGCGGTCGCGCATGTGATAACAGGCCTCGACCAGGAATTCCTCGCGCTCATCGCGCTCGGCCTGGGTCAGTTCCGGATAGTATTCGCGCAGGGAAAGACGGCCGAACGCCACGTGGCGGGCCTCGTCTTCCATGACATAGGCGTTGACCATCTTGGCCAGCGGGTTCTGGGCAATGTCGCGGATCGTACCGAAGGCGGCCAGGGCCAGGCCCTCGATGACGACCTGCATCGCCAGATAGGTCATGTCCCAGCGACTGTCGCGCAGGGCGTCGTCGACCAGGGTCTGCAGCGGGTGCGTCATCGGATAGGCGACGCCGAATTTCTGCAGGAGTTTCTTGTAGGCCTCGACATGGCGGGCCTCGTCCATCACCTGGGTGGAGGCGTAGAATTTCGCATCGAGATCCGGCACACCCTGGACGATCTTGGCCGCGCAGATCAGCGCCGCCTGCTCGCCCTGCATGAATTGGGAGATGTTCCAGGCCTGACCGTGCCGGCGCGTTTCGCGGCGCTCGGCGTCCGTCATCTTCTCCCACATGGGCGAACCGAACAGCGCATTGGCCTCGTCCGGCATTTCCATCGGGTTTTCGAAATCGAGCTCGAGATCCCAGTCGATGCGGTTGACCGCATCCCACTGCATGTCCTTGCCCTTCTGGTAGAGATGCATGAGCGTCGTGCGACCCTCGTCATACTCCCAGTCGAAAAGCGTGTCGTATTCCTGCGGTACCGACCAACTCTTGTCGATATCCGGCATCGGATAGAGATCGCGCAGCGAACCCATGGTTCAAACCTCCCCAGGTCGACCAAGGCCTATTCGGCCAAACCGTATTGGTGAACAATGTTCACTTTCTCACCGTGCGTCAATTTGCCGGGCAAGGCAAGCGCTATCGGGCCGGGGTCATAATAATTGATCCGGGCGCGATTGATCACGCGCGAAGAAGGCTCGGGGCCGCGGTGATGTCTATTCGGCGGGGTCGGCGCGTCTGGAGGCTGCAGTGTCGCCGCCCTGCCCCTCGCGGGCCTTCCAGCGGGCGAGGATCTGTTTGGACGTGCCGCGGGATCCGTCCGGCGACCAGCCCGGCGGTGCCAGCAGGTAGAGCAAGGCGTCCTTCACATTGCCGGCCTGGCGCATGTCGTCGCCGATGGCGAGCCATTCGTGGAAGGCGATGCGCAGCGGATTGTAGGTGCCGAGATTTTTCACGATGCCATAGCGGATCGTCTCGTCTTCCAGCTCCGGCTGGAATGTGCCGAACATCTTGTCCCAGATGATGAAAATGCCGGCGTAATTGCGGTCCAGATACATCGGGTTGATGCCGTGATGCACACGGTGGTGCGACGGCGTGTTCATGACGGCCTCGAACCAGTCCGGGCATTTGCGGATCGCCTCGGTATGGATCCAGAACTGGTAGACCAGGTTCACAGCACCGACGATGCCGACCATCACCGGGTGGAAGCCGATGAGCACCATCGCCGATCCCAGCCAGACCCATTTCAGCGTGAACAGGCCGGTCCAGGGCTGACGCAGTGCGGTGGTCAGATTGTAGTGCTGGGACGAGTGGTGGATCACATGTTCGGCCCAGAACCAGCGGATCGTGTGCGCCCAGCGATGGGACCAGTAATAGAAGAAATCATCGATCACGAGCGCGATCGGCCAGACCCACCAGGCGAAGGGAATGTCCAGCAGGCGGAATTCATAGACGAACATCAGCCAGGTGAAGATGATGCCGCCATAGATCAGGCTGGAGACGGTATTACCCAACCCCATCATCAAACTGGCCGCACTGTCGCGCGGCTCGAAACGGGCCGCGCCGGTCCGCCGGGCAAACCACATTTCCAGGATGATCAGGATCACGAAGAAGGGAACGGCGATCTTGATCGGGTCGAAACCCTGGGCGAATTCGGGGACAATCATGATCCGGCCTGCATTGCGTTGAGCTTGTCGGCCCAGAAACGGGCGGTGTCGGTATCTTCCAGGTCGAGGCTGACGGGAGCGAAGGTGAAATCCTCCAGCGCGATCCGCATGCCGCCCTCACCGTCCAGCTTGGCGGCGCGCACAGTGCCCGGCGTGAGATAGCGGATGACAATCGTGTCGCCGCGAGCCGCCAGCAGGCCGATCTGGCTGTTGTCGGCATGTTCCACGAGCGCGCCCTTGCCCTCACGGTCGATCACGCCCTGCCCGGCATCAAAGCCGACTGCATCCGTGTCGAGACGCTGCCGTGCATCGTCGAGATCATCGAGCCGCGCCGGCGTCCAGATCGAAAGCCGCGAATTGATGAAGACCATGGCCGCGATGCCCAGGATGGATCCGGCCAGGAAGATGAGTTCGAGCATGGGCGATTCCACAAAGAAGAAGGGCGAAGGCTAAACAGCCTTCGCCCCAATTCCTAGCCTAAACTGAACGGTGTTTACCCGCGCAGGCGCAGCGTGATGCCGTACGTGCTCGGATCACCCGGATAGGCGTTGTAGCTGGTTCCGAGGTAACCGACCGACGGGAAGCCACCCTTGGTGTAGCCCTCATCGGTGAGGTTGCGACCCCAGATCTGCACGCCCCAGGCGCCGTTATCGGCACCGAAGCCGACGGACGCGTTGAACAGCGTGAAGGCATCCTGGCGAGCGAACGGACGCGGGTCCTGCGACGTGGTGTGCAGGAATTCCGACGTGTAGGTCATCTCGCCGCGGAGGAACCATTCCATGTTCTCCGACATCGGAGCCGTGTACGTACCGGTCAGGGCACCCACGAGTTCCGAATTGCCGCGGTCACGACCCGAGAGGTCGTTGAAGCTCGCGGTCACACCAGCGGTGTTGGTGCGCTCGGCACCTGCTTCACACAGTGCGTAGTTCGGGTCACCGGCTGCCCAGACGCCCGTACCGGCAAAGCCGTCCGGACACGGAGCAAAGCGGTATTCGCCGTACTTGCTGTCGAGCAGGTAGGTGAAGCCACCCGTGAAGAACAGGCGATCGGTCGGAGCCCACTGGCCCTCGAACTCGATACCGGACACTTCGATGGAACCGGCATTCTCAAGTGCGAAACCGTTGCCGACGAAGTTGTTCGTCTGGAAGTCCTCGATCTCCTGATTGAAGTAGGCGACCGCGTAACGGAAGGTGTTGTCGAACAGAGCACCCTTGGCACCGACCTCGAAGGAACGAGCCGTTTCTTCCTGGAACTCGAACACGCCCGTGAAGGCCGCGTTGGTCGAGACGTTGAAACCGCCCGGCTTGAAGCCCGTCGCATAGCTCGCATACAGGTTCAGCGTATCCGAGACGTCGTAGGACAGGATGATATTGCCCGAGAGGTTCGTGTCGTTACGAGACGTCGGGAAGACGCTCGAATTGACCGGCGGGAAGTTCTGGAACGCCGTGAAGCCCAGCAGCGGGTTGAAGGCCGGGTTTGCGGCCTGGGCTGCCGTGAGCGGCGTGGTCGGCGACATGCCGAGCGCCAGCAGCGTGTTCAGAAGCGTCGGATCGCCACCAGCTGCCGCAGCACCAGCCTGCTGGAAGAGCAGGGCCGGAACCAGGTAGGCACAGGCGTCACCGCCGACGACACCGAACAGAACCGGATCACACGTGCCCGGCGTCACGAGACGCAGGTCACGAGCGATGTCGACCATCGAGAAGGTCGAGATCGGATCGAACTGGTTGATGTTCGTCGTCATGTTCTTGTCTTCGTCGGAGTAACGACCACCGACGGTCAGCGTCAGCTGATCGCCCAGGTGGAAGTCGAACTGACCGAAGATGGACCAGGCTTCCGTGTTGTACTGATACTGCTCGCGGATGAGACCGTGCGTCGTGGCGATATAGCCTTCGGCCGGAACCACGGGCAGAGCAGCCTGACCAGACGGCAGCGGAACGAAATTACCCACGCCACCCAGCTGGTTCATGTTCAGGAAGAATTCGAGCAGGTCGACACCACCCGAGCCCGGCGGCAGGCCGAAGCCGGCGATCAGGGCCTGGGCCGTCGGATCGGCAGCGGATGCCGCGTCGAAGAAGGCGCGGGCCGCGGCGCCGTACGGCGTCGTGTTGTCGAAGTTCAGCTCGTTGTCGTAGTAGAAACCACCGATCATCCAGTCGATTTCACGGTCGCCCGTCGACGTCAGGCGGAATTCCTGCGTGAAGGACTCGTACTCGTTCTGGATATTGCGGAGGCTCACCAGGTCGAGGTCCGAGAAGTCGGCGTCGAAGATCTGGTTTTCATCATAATCACGGCTGGCCGTGATCGAGGTGAAGGTGAAGCCGTCAAAGTCGTGGTCGACCTGGACGGACCAGCCCGACGTGACCAGCTCGGTGTTCAGCGCACCGTCGATGGCGATGGAACCGCCATTCGGGTTGGCCGGAACCAGCGTACCGCCGAGACCCACGAGCGCAGCGGCGTCGATCGGGTCGTAATTCGCGAACGGAGCCGCACAGCAATTCTCGTCGATATCGCCGTAATCATAGATGAAGCGGACTTCGGTATTGTCGCCGGCTGCCCACAGGATCTGGCCGCGATAATTGCGGCGATCACGGTTGTTGACCTCACGGCCGTCCGTCGCGGTGACATAGCCATCATTCGTGTGGCTCGTCGCGTCGAAGCGGAAGGCGAGATTGTCGGACAGCGGACCGGTCACGGTGCCGCGCAGGACGCGCTGGCCGTAATTGCCGATCGTGAGCTCACCCTCATAACCGAAGTCGAACTCCGGAGCCTTGGTGATGAAGCTGACAACACCGGCCGGCGTGTTACGACCGAAGATCGTGGACTGCGGGCCGCGGATGACCTCGACGCGCTCAATGGAAAGCAGGTCATTGATGGCTGCGCCGGAACGCGGGCGATACACGCCATCGACGAAGACGCCGACCGACGGTTCCAGACCCGGGTTGAAGCTCGACGTACCGATGCCGCGCAGATTGAATTCCGTATTGGTCGACGTGGCAAACTCGGCAACGCGAAGCGCCGGAACCAGCGTCTGCAGATCAGCGGAGTCGCGGATCTGCGACTGCTCGATCTGCTCGCCGGTCACGACAGCGACGGAAACCGGCGTGTCCTGCAGCGTCTGCTCGCGCTTTTGCGCGGTGACGGTGATCGTATCGACCTGCGCCAGTGCGCCGGACGCTCCGATAAGACCAGTGAGAATAGCGGTCGTGCCCAGAGCGGCCGCCTTTGAAAACATTTTCATAGGATTTTTTCTCCCCTCGATACGCGGTTTGTACCAACCGATCCGCGCAACATGTTTTGTATTTGAACACTGCAAAGCCAAGCTGTCAGCCTGTTTGTCGCTTTTCCGCAAAAAAGATGCCTTTCGTGATGCATGCATACCGCACCTGCAGAAATCAAAGCATCGGAATTTCAGGTCTTTTCCCCACTTGAGAAACTCTGCTAGTCTCCCGAGTGAACAGCGTTCATTTTTGCGCTCAGGGGAGATAAATGATACGATTTTTCATGGGCTTAGCGGGCATTATCGCCCTTGTCGCAGGCGCCTTCGGCGGCTGGTATTTCCGCCCCGGTTCCGAGTATTCGCCCGCCAGGATCCAGGCTGCCATCTCACCCGACCGCTATGTGCAGACGTTTCGCTCGATGGGCGAGATTTTCCCCTACCGGACAATCAATACGGGCGAATCTGCGACTCCCCTGCCGCGTGAAACGCGAAATGAGACAGTCAGCTACGCCTGGGACGGCGGATCAAAGTCCATCGATGAATGGATGGCCGAATCCGACACAACCGGCCTGATCGTGATGCGCGACGGCGTCGTCGTGCACGAGGAATACCTGCTGGATGCCGATGTCGAGACACGGCACACATCCTGGTCGGTCGGCAAGAGTTTCGTCGCCACCCTGATCGCCATCGCGCTCGAGGAAGGCCATATCGCGAATCTCGACCAGACGGCCGAGATGTTCGCCCCGCAATACGGCGGCACGCCCTACGGCCAGACCACGTTGCGCCACCTGCTGATGATGTCGGCCGGGGTCGATTTCAACGAGGATTACAGCGCGCCGGGTTCGGATATCCGCAATCTCTTCATCGGCGCCGCGATCTTCCGCCGCGATATCGACGGGATCGTGGCCGCCGTCGAGCGCGACCGGGAACCCGGCGAGGACCTGCATTATGTCAGCGCCAATACCCAGGTTCTCTCCGCTGTCGTGCGGGGCATCTATCGCGCCCCGCTCGCCGAGGTCATGGAAGAGAAGATCTGGCGCCCGCTGGGCATGTCCGGATCGGCCTACTGGAACCAGAACACGCCCGGCGATAACGGCATGGCAATTGGCTATTGCTGCCTCAATGCCAAGCTCGAGGACTATGCCCGCATGGGTCAGTTCTACCTGCAGGACGGTGTCTGGGACGGCGAACGCATCCTGCCCGAGGGCTGGGTGAACCAGGCCACGCGCCCCAACGCGCCCTTCCAGGCCGCCGGTCCGGAATCGCGCTACCGCCATCGCGGATATGGTCTGCACTTCTGGGTGCCGGACAATCATGACGGCGAATACTTCATGGCCGGCGTCTACGGCCAGTATGTCTGGGTTGATGAACGCCGCGGCATTGTCATCGCCCGCACTGCCGCCGACCCGACCTGGGGACCGCGCACGGCCGAGAGCCTGACAGCGATGCGTGCCCTCTCCGCTCATTACGGCGGAGCTTTGGACGAACGCGCAGATCCTCCGGACGACGCGGCCGAAGGCGAGGTAAATCCCGATGAGTGATCTGGAATACGACTACATCATCGCCGGCGCCGGTTCAGCGGGCTGTACCGTCGCAGAACGCCTGTCGCGGGATCCTTCGGTTTCGGTCTGCGTGCTTGAAGCGGGTGGCTCCGATGACAGTCCGATCATCCGTACGCCCATGCTGCTGCAATTCGCGGTGACGGGAGAGGATTTCAACTGGGGCTACTGGACCGAACCGCAAAAACATCTCAACGACCGCAAACTGCTCTGGCCGCGCGGCAAGACGCTGGGTGGGTCCTCCTCGATCAACGCCATGCACTACATGCGCGGTGCCAAAGAGAATTTCGACGAGTGGGAAAAGACTTACGGTGCCGAAGGCTGGGGCTGGGACAATGCCCTGCCCGCCTTCAAGGAAGTCCAGCACCAGACGCGCGGCGGCAGTGACCTGCACGGCGAAGGCGGTCCGCTCTGGGTGTCCGACATCGCTCCGCTCAACCCGCTGACCGAGGCCTTCCTGCAGGCCGGCGACGAGCTGCAATACCGCCGCAATGACGATTTCAATGGACCGCAACAGGAAGGCTTCGGCCCCTATCAGGTGACGATGAAGGACGGCAAGCGCTGCAGCGCCGCCGACGCGTTCCTGCGCCCGGCCATGGATCGCGAGAATGTCACGGTCACGATCAAGGCCATGGTCCGTCGCATCATCATCGAGAACGGCCGGGCCACCGGGGTGGAAGTCAATATCGACGGCACCACGACCGTGCTGACGGCCCGCAAGGAAGTCATCCTGTCTGGCGGCGCGATCAATTCGCCGCAGACGCTTCTCCTGTCCGGGATCGGCCCGGCGGACGAGCTGCGCGAGGCCGGTGTCTCGGTCGAGCATGACCTGCCCGGCGTCGGCAAGAATCTGCAGGACCATCTGGACGTCACCGCCCAGCTCTGGACGAAATCCTCGATCTCGATCGGCAATTCGCTGCGCTCCATTCCGAACCATCTCTACATGGTCGGACGCTGGGCGCTGCGCGGGGACGGACCGTTCACGGTCAATCCCGTTCAGGGCGGCGCCTTCATCCGCTCGGCCTATGCCGAGGATCTGCCCGACCTGCAGCTGGTCTTCATTCCGGCGATTTCCAATCCGCACGGGCTGGAAAAGGCCTGGGGCCATGGCGTGACCCTGCATGTCTGCCAGCTCTATCCGAAGAGCCGCGGCGAGATCACGCTGAAATCGACCGATCCCTATGATCACCCCGCCATCCAGCCGAACTATCTGGAAGACGAGTTCGATCTGGACGTGATGACGGACGGCCTGTCGAAAGTGCGCGATATTCTCAACGCGCCGGCTTTTGATTTCGACCGCAAATCAGAGCGTTACCCGGGCGAAGACGTGAACGGCCGGGCCGCGCTCGCCGATGATGTTCGGGCCCGGGCCGAAACCCTGTATCATCCGACCTCGACCTGCGCGATGGGAAGCGGCGACCTCGCCGTGACCGACAGCCGGTGCCGTGTAAAAGGCATTGAGGGCCTGCGCGTGGTCGATGCGTCCGTCATGCCCCGCCTGGTCGGCGGAAATACCAATGCACCCACGATCATGATCGCCACGCGCGCCGCGGCGATGATCGCCGAGGACAATGCCTGAGGAGAGCCTTCATGAGTGAAGCCGAAGCCAAGCAGATCGAACGCATGAAAATGCTCCTCGATGCCCAGAAGGACGCCTTCCGGGCCGAACGTCACCGGCCGCTGTCAAAGCGCCGCGAGGACCTCGACCGGATCGCCACGCTGAGCCGCAAGCACAAGGACGAAATCGCCCAGGCGATCAGCGAGGATTTCGGTCACCGCGCCGTGCAGGAGAGCGTGATCGGCGAGATCGCCTTCGTCATCCAGGACGTGGCGCACACCAAGAAACACCTCGCCAAATGGGCGCGCACCAAGCGTGTCGGCGTGCCGATGAACCTGCAGCCGGCCAAGGCCTATGTGCGGCGTGAACCGGTCGGTGTTGCCGGCATCATTTCACCCTGGAACTACCCGTTCCAGCTGGCCATGGCGCCGCTTGTGGCCGCGCTTGCAGCCGGCTGCCGGGCGATGATCAAACCCTCGGAATATACCCCGGCCACGGCCGAGCTGATGAAACGTCTGATCAGCGAGTATTTCGAGGAAGACCATGTCACGGTGGTGACGGGCGGGCCGGCAGTCGGCGAAGCCTTCACCAAGCTAAAATTCGACCATCTCTTCTACACGGGCTCGACCCAGGTCGGACGCCTGGTCGCCATGGCCGCAGCAGAAAACCTCGTCCCGGTCACGCTCGAACTGGGCGGCAAATCGCCGGCCGTACTCACTCCGGGTTACCCGATGTTGAGCGCTGCAAAATCAATCGGTTGGGGCAAGTTCTTCAATGCGGGCCAGACCTGTGTTGCGCCGGATTACGTGCTGGCACCCAATGGATCGGAGCGCGAGATCGGCGAGGCCGTGATCGAGATCGCCCAGACCCAGTTCAGCGACCCGTCCACCGATGACGCCTTTTCCTCCATCGTCTCGGAGCGCCACTACGAGCGCCTCCAGTCCATGATCGAGGAGGCGCGCGAAGGCGGTGCGGAAATCCTGCAGCCGGACCATGATGCAGAGGCCGCAAAGGCCGCGCGGAAAATCCCGCCGACGGTCGTGCTCAATCCGCCGGCCGATTGCCGCCTGATGACCGAGGAAATCTTCGGGCCGGTCCTGCCGGTGATCGGTTATGCCGAGCTCGATGGTGCGACCGGCTACATCGCGGACCGTGATCACCCGCTGGCGCTCTACATCTACACGACCGACAGCGGCCAGGCGCAGCGCATTCTCGACGAGACCCTGTCGGGCGGCGTGGGCATCAATACCAATATCCTGCATCTGTCCGTGCCCGACCTGCCCTTCGGCGGCATCGGCGCGTCGGGCCAGGGCGCCTATCACGGCGAGGCCGGTTTCCGGATCTTCACGCATGACCGTTCCGTGCTGGAGACCGGGAAATGGCATCCTAGCCGGCTGCTTGCCCCGCCCTATGGGAAGTTCTACGACGCGGTTGCCAAGCGGCAATTGAAATAGATCCGGACTTCCCATTCAGCAGGACACACAATGAGCGGACCTCTCGCGGGCAAGCGCGCCCTGATCACCGGCTCCAGCCATGGCGTCGGCCTGGCGGCAGCACATCTTTTCGCCGACCAGGGCGCCGAAGTCGTGCTGCATGGCAATCAGAACATGGTCGAGGCAGACGCTGCCGTGCAGGCGATCGGCCCGCGCGCGCTGGGTGCCGTCCAGGCCGACCTTCTGATGCCCGGTGCCGGACGCCAGCTCTATGACGACGCGCTTCACCTGGCGTCGGGCCGGCTGGACATCGTGATCAACAATGCCGGTATTCATTGGCCGACCCCGATCGATGCGACCGACGAGACCTGGGAAGCCAACTGGGCCGGCCTGCTGCAGGTCAATCTGATGGCCCTGGCCGATATCTGCCGCGCGGCGATCCCCGAAATGAAGGAGAGCGGCGGCGGCTCGATCATCAATATCGCCAGCCGGGCCGGTTATCGCGGCGAGGACAAGGATCACATGGCCTATGCCGCGTCCAAGGGCGCTGTCCTGGCCCTGACCAAGACGATCGCCCGCCAATGGGGTCGCGACAATATCTTCGCCTATGCCCTCGCCCCGGGCTGGATCAATACGCGCATGGCACCGCAGAACGCGGCCGGGCTGGCCGCCGCCAAGAGCGAGATCGCCATCGGTCGCATGGCCGAACCGACTGAAATCGCGGCCATGTGTGCCTTCCTTGCTTCGGGCGCCTGCGAAAGCGCGAGCGGGTCCTGTATCGATATCAATGGTGCGAGTTACGTGCGCTGACGACGCGAAACACCGGTCCGGGAAATACCTGCCCGATTTCCGGCGGCATGGCCCGTCCGGCTCTGCTAGATTGCCGGCATGAACACAACACCGCCCGCCACCCTGTTTGATCCGCCGTCGGATGACGTGCTCTACGACGCGCTCCTGGCGCGGGATCCGTCCTATGACGGCTTCGTTTTTGTCGGGGTGAGTTCGACCGGGATTTTCTGCCGCCTGACCTGTCCGGCCCGCAAGCCCAAGCGCGAGAACACGACCTTCTACCGCTCCGTCTCGGACTGCATCGAGGCCGGCTATCGTCCCTGCAAGCGCTGCAAGCCGATGAGCCAGACCGGCGAGATGGCGCCGATGATCGAGGATCTGGTGACAGCCCTCGGAGCCCAGCCTGACAAACGCTGGAGCGAGCACGACCTGGTCGAGCGTGGCTATGATCCCTCGACCGTACGGCGCACGTTCAAGCGGGAGTTCGGCCTGACCTTCCTGGAAATGGCACGCCTGCGCCGGGTCAGCCGCGCCGCCGAGAATATCGCCTCCGGCAGCTCCGTTATCGATGCCCAGCTGGATGCGGGTTTCGAGAGTGACAGCGGGTTTCGCGAAGCCTTCACGCGTCTTCTGGGACATGCTCCGAGCGAGGCCGGTAGTACTACTGATCTTCGTGCCGACTGGCTGCGCACTCCCATCGGACCGATCCTGGCCATCGCCGATCGTGACGCGGTGCGCCTGCTGGAATTCTTCGACCGGCCCATCCTGTCGCGGCAATTGACCAAGCTCCAGCGCCAGGCCGGAACCGGCATCGCGTTTGGCCGGCATGCGCCGATCGACCGGATTGCCGCCGAGCTGGACGCCTATTTCGAGGGCCGGAGCGACCGGTTCGACACTCCCCTCGCCCCGGCCGGAACCGAATTCGAACGCGCGGCCTGGTCAGCCCTCAGCGACATACCGACCGCCTCGACCCGCAGCTATTCTCAACAGGCCGCCGCGATCGGCAAACCCTCGGCCGTGCGCGCAATCGCCCGGGCGAATGGCGCCAATCCGATCGCCATCGTCATCCCCTGTCACCGCGTGATTGGTGCGGATGGCTCGATGACCGGTTATGGCGGCGGGATCTGGCGCAAGACCTGGCTGCTCGAACATGAAAACCGGGCCTTCAACCGAAAGACCGACCCTCGTGACTGAGACCGCTAGCACCTCGACCCAGGCAGACCGAGCCCAGTCGTTCGCAAACCTGCACATACCCGGCAAACCCTTGATCCTGTTCAATATCTGGGATGCCGGCACGGCCAGGGCCGTGGCGGATGCGGGCGCTGCGGCTCTCGCGACCGGCAGCTGGTCTGTCGCTGCGGCCCAGGGTTATGCCGACGGCGAGGCCCTGCCACTGGACTTCCTCCTGCGCATTGTCGACCGCATGACAGCGACTTGCGATTTGCCGCTGAGCGTCGATTTCGAAACCGGTTTTGCCGACAGCGCGGACGGTCTGCGTGACAATATCGAACGCCTGCTGGCGAGCGGCGCGGTCGGCATCAATTTCGAGGACCAGATCATCGGTTCGGGACTGCGCGATGGGAATGAACAGGCCGATCGCATCGCCCTTGTCCGGGAGACCGCGAACGGGCTCAATATTCCGCTCTTCATCAATGCCCGCACCGATCTCTTCCTGCGCGAGAGCGATGCCGGGCGTCATGCCGGTTTGCTTGACGAGGCATCGGAACGCGCAGGCCTCTACGCGAAGGCCGGGGCCAGCGGCATCTTCCTGCCCGGCCTCGCTGATGCGGATCTCATCAAGACTGCCTGCGACTGCATAGACCTGCCCGTGAACATCATGATGAAACCGGGCGTGCCGGATGTCCCGACCCTGGCCGGCCTCGGCGTCGCTCGCATCAGCCACGGCCCCTTCCCCTATATCGAGGCGATGGCCGATCTCACCGAGAAGGCGCGGATTGCGCTGGGCTGATCCCTATTCCGCCGCCTCCGCCATCTGCCGTCCGGCACGATAGAGCCCGCCCGGGCGGGCACCGGTCAGCTTGCCGTCCGCCATCACAACCTCGCCGGCCACGATCGTTGCCGTATAGCCGCGCGCACCCTGCAGCAGGCGCTGGCCGCCGGCGGGCAGGTCCTGCTCCATGTGCGGCGGTTCCATCTGAAGATTTTCGAGATCAATGACATTGAGATCGGCGCGCAAACCTTCGCGCAGATAACCGCGATCCGTCATACCGAGATAATCGGCCTGCGCGCCCGTCAGCATGCGCACCACGCGCGGCAGGTCCAGCTTGCGGCCGCGTGAGCGGTCACGGGTCCAGTGGGTGAGCATATAGGTCGGCATGGACGCATCACACACCGTGCCGACATGCGCGCCGCCATCGGACAGGCCGTAGAGCGCCTGCGGGTGCTCCATCATCCTGAGAACATTGTCGTAATTGAGCTCGGTATAGTTATAGAGCGGCAGGTAGATCAGCTCCTGGCCATCGCGCTCCAGCAGCGTGTCATAGATCTTCGCCATCAGATCCACGCCTTCGGCCTTGGCCCGGGCACCCAGGGAATTTTCCTGCGGCTGTTCGTAATCCGGCGGATCACCGAGCTGGAAGAATTTCTCGGCCACCATCTCGATATGCGCCATCAACAGGTCGGCAAGCGGCGGGATGGACGATCCCTCGCCGGACAATTGCTGGTGTTCTTCGGACAGGATCTGCGCCCGGAAGGCCGGGTCTTTCATGCGGGCCAGACGTTCATCAAAGGACAGGTCGGCGATCTCGCGATAGCTCGGATAGCCCATGAAGGGGTGGAAAGTGCATTGCAGGCCCAGGAAGACGCCGATGGCGCGCGGCGCGACCTGCATGCGGGCATCCACACCGTCTGCCTTCAGCTTCTCGGACCGCTCGATCAGTTTGAGCCATTGATCCGGTGCGAAATCGCGCTGCATCAGCGAGAAGGAAAAGGGCCGTCCAGACGCCTTGGCGTAGTCGGCGACGATCTGCCATTCCTCGTCGAAATCCTGTTCGCCGCGCTCGAGATTGAAATCACTGACCGCCTGGACCACGCCATGATCCAGGCCCTCGAAGGCCCTGGCGATACCCGTGAGTTCGTCGCGCGTGGCTTCCGAGGACGGCGTCCAGTCGCCATCCGCGGTCTTGTGAACGTCCGACCGGCCCGTCGCGAAACCGATGGCACCGGCTTCCAGCGCCTCGCGCGTCAGGCGGCGCATTTCCGCGATATCGGCCTCGGTGGCGTGTTCGGAAAAGACGGCGCGGTCGCCCATCACGTAAACCCGCAGCGGGTCGTGTGGCATCATGGCGGCGATATCGATGGTGCGCGGCATGCGCGCCAGCGCGTCCATATAGTCGGGGAAGCTCTCCCACTCCCAGGTCAGGCCCTCGTGCAGGGCCGTGCCGGGAATGTCCTCGACGCCTTCCATCAGCTTGATCAGCTTGTCGTGGTCGCTCTCGCGGACCGGCGCGAAACCGACACCGCAATTGCCCATCACGGCTGTCGTCACACCATGATTGACCGAGGGCTGGAGATCCGGATCCCAGCTGGCCTGGCCGTCATAATGCGTGTGGATGTCGATAAATCCCGGCGTGACGATCTGGCCCGCGGCATCGATCGTCTCGCGCGCCGGACCGAGATCCGTCCCGATCGCGGCGATCCGGCCATCGCTGATGGCGACATCCGCACGGCGCGGCTCGTCGCCCGATCCATCCAGAACGCGACCACCCGTGATCTTGAGATCAAACATCAGGACATACTCCCCGTATCGACCGATTTCTTGTTGTGGGCATCAATAGCCCGAAAACCCAGGACCAGCATACCGCCCGCGATGAGATGCCACACGCTCCACCAGGCGGTAATGGCCGCAGCACCGCCAAGCCCGTCGAACTGGTTGAGCAGGATCAGCAGGCCGAGACCGGCATTCTGAATTCCGACCTCGAAGGTCAGGGATCGACGCCTCGCGGGCCCGACAGCCAGCGCTCGCGCGGCGCCGGCGCCGAGCAGGAAAGCGGAGAAGTTGTGCAGGATCGCCAGCGGCACGATCAGAGCGCCGGCGGCGAGAACAATGCCCCAGTTCGACCAGACGCCGAACACGATCAGACCGATGAGGAGAGCCAGAGCGACCGGTGTCAGGATCGAGCGCAAGCGCTCGGCGAAGACCGGCGTCTTCCACGCGAGGATCATGCCCAGCGCCAACGGCATGGCCAGCAGGGCGAAGGTCTGGCTGACGAAGGAAAACGGGTCGACATCCAGGCTCTGAACCAGGTTGGAGGTCGGCAGGTAAAGCCCCGACCAGAACATGATGGAGACCGGTGTCACAAGGGCTGCAGACACGCTCGACACGGTGGTCAGCGAGACAGAATAGGCGGTATCGCCGCGCCCGAAATGCGTGAGGACATTCGACATGGTCCCGCCCGGGCAACAGGCCACGATGATCATGCCCAAAGCGACGCTGGCGGGCGGGTTGATGAGCTGGATCAGGCCGAGAGTGAGAATCGGAAGGCCGAGGATCTGGGCGATCGCGCCGCCGAGAACATGAAAGGGATCGCGGGCCACCGCCGTGAAGTCGGAAGGCTTCAGCGATAACGCTACCGTAAACATCATGCCGAACAGAATAAACGCCATGACAAGACGGGTCTCGGCATTCAGAACAACTCGCAGCTGGTCAATATCAACAGGGGTCATTTGTCCGACCTATTTACTCTGTTGATAGAAGGGCTCGTCATCTGTTCTTCCGCCACTTGTCGAATAAAATCTGGTCGCACGAGAAAAGGGGTCGCAAATCGTTCGCGACTCTGTATGCTGACCCGCGATATCTGGTAGGCCACCAAGAAGAACAGGACCGAGACAATCGAGTCCACACTTAAAACTTAGCTTTAGAGTCCAGATTGGGATGACCAACCCGCCGGCGGGACGAATGAGCCGGCAGGATCGGTCCTGTAGGCAAAGTGGCGTACAAGCGCCTTAGTTTTTGGGGAACGCATATGGGGCGAAAGCGCTTTGACGAGATGCCCTGTGCGATCGCACAGACACTCAACCAGGTCGGCGATTGGTGGACCTTGCTGATTGTTCGGGATGCCATGAAGGGCGCCCGCCGGTTCAGCGACTTCCACGACAGCACTGGTATCGCGAAAAACATTCTCACGGACCGGCTCAACAAGCTGGTCGACAACGGGATCATGGAACGCGTTGAAGTCGGCGTTCGCGGTCAGCGTCAGGAATATGTCCTGACCCGTCGCGGCGAAGGCCTCTTCCCGATCCTCATGGCCATGCAGCAATGGGGCGATGAGTGGATCTACGGCCGGGACAACATGCCCGTCGTGCTCTACGACACGCGCACCGGCGAGGAATTGGCTCCCGTCCGTGTCGCCAATCACCAAGGCGAACAGGTGACCCACAAGGACATCGCCATCAAGGCCGGTCCGGGGCTGTCACTGCAGGAAACCGGCTAGGAAATCTGTCGATTTCCTGACGTTCGGCCATCGACATGAACGCTGTTCACCCGGTAGTCTCTCCACGGGACTACCGAGGGGACAGCTTCATGGCATTCCAGAATACGCGTTCGAAACTTCTTGCCACCGGCGCACTTGCGCTGGCGCTTGGTCTGGCTGCATGCGGCGCGCAGGAGCGCGACCTGTCAGGCGCAGACCGTGACTACCAGTCTATCCTGATCGAGCAATTGATCGACGCCCAGCCGGGCGATGTCATCGAGATTCCCGAAGGCGTCTTCTCCTTCGACCGCAGTCTCAGCCTGACCGTCGATGGCGTGACCATCCGTGGCCAGGGTGCGGATCGCACCATCCTCTCCTTCCAGAACCAGATCCAGGGTGCTGAAGGCCTCCTGGTGACGGCCAGCGATTTCACCATCGAGGACCTCGCCATCGAGGATACGATCGGCGACGGGCTGAAGGTGAATGAGGGCGAGAACATCATCATTCGCGGCATTCGCGTGGAATGGACGGCCGGACCGCGGACCGAAAACGGCGCCTACGGCATCTATCCGGTCCAGACCAGCAATGTCCTCGTGGAGAACAGCATCGCCATCGGCGCCTCGGATGCCGGCATTTATGTGGGCCAGTCGCGCAATGTCGTCGTGCGCCGCAATCGCGCCGAACGCAATGTCGCCGGCATCGAGATCGAGAACACGATCGGCGCGGATGTCTACGGCAATATTGCGACGGAAAACACGGGCGGCATCCTGGTGTTCAACATGCCGAACCTGCCGCAACCGGGCTATCAGACGCGCGTCTATGAAAACGACGTCTTCGGCAACAATACCGGCAATTTCGGCCATGAAGGCACGCCCGTCGCGAGCATTCCGGCAGGCTCGGGCATCGTCGTGAACTCCAATGACCAGGTCGAGATCTTCAATAATCGCATCGCGGACAATCGCACCGCCAACGTGATCATCTCCTCCCTGCATTCCACCGGTTATTCCGGTTACGCCGCGCAGGATGATTTCGACCCCTATCCGGAAGGCATCTACATCCACGGCAATGCATTCGAGGGTGGCGGTGACAATCCGGACGGGCTGGACCTGCAGGGTCTCAAACTGCTCGTCGCCGGACCGCTGGGCCGCATGCCCGACGTGTTGTGGGACGGTTTTTACGACGCCGGCAAGATGGTCGACGGCGCGATGCCGGCTGATCTGCGCATCTGCCTCAATAATGGCGAGAGCGGTATCGTGAATGCGGACGGCCCGAACGAATACGCCTCGCCGCAGGTGGTGACGGACCAGCACCAGTGCGAGCTGGCGCCGCTACCCGCCGTCGATCTTCCGTCGGCGCGCTAGATGCTGCGACGCGTCTGCCTGTTGCTTGCGTTGGGACTGGCGGCCTGTGGCGGCCAGTCACCGACCTATCATGCGTCGGACAATCCCGCTCTCCTGAGCGAATGGGGCATGATGCAGTCGAACGGTCGTTCGCTCGACCTGGCAGATCGTGTCCTGGCCTATGATCTCAACACGCCGCTCTTCACGGATTACGCGCACAAACAGCGTACGATCTGGATGCCGGAAGGTGTCAGCGCGGAGTATCGCGAGGGTGATGTGCTGGACTTCCCTGTCGGCACGGTGATCACCAAGACCTTCTACTATCCGCTCAGCGAGGATGGCGAGCGTCTGGAACTGACCAGCGAACAGGCCGTCGGCTGGCGCGAGGACGGGCTTGACCTCGCCAATATCCGCCTGATGGAAACCCGTATCCTTGTGCGCCGCGAGGCGGGCTGGACCGCCCTGCCCTATGTCTGGAATGACGAACAGACCGATGCCGTCCTGGCACGGGCCGGTCATGTCGCCCGGGTCGAGGCGGTTACAGCGACCGGCGAGGACAGCGATTTCGCCTATGTCGTGCCCAATGCCAATCAGTGCGCCGGCTGTCACGCGGTGAACAACACGACCCGCGCTGTCCAGCCGATCGGACCGGCGCCGCGCCATCTCAATCGCGATTACAGCTATGAAGGCGAAAGCCGGAACCAGATCGCCCAGCTTGAACTGGCGGGCTATCTGTCGGCCGCGCCGGACGTCTCGGACATCCACGCCGCAGTCGATTATCTCGACGCTTCAGCCGATCTCGACCGGCGGGCCCGCGATTATCTCGACATCAATTGTGCTCATTGCCACAACCCGGTCGGACCGGCGGACACGTCGGGTCTGCACCTCAATTCCGATGCACCGGCGGACGTCAATCTGGGACTGTGCAAACTTCCCATCGCGGCTGGCGGTGGAACCGGCAATCGCCTCTATTCGATCACGCCGGGTCATCCCGATGATTCCATCCTCCTCTACCGGATGGAGATCACCGATCCCGGTTCGATGATGCCGGAACTGGGCCGGTCGCTGGTGCATGCTGAAGGCGTGAACCTGATCCGCGAATGGATCGAGACCCTGCCCGAAACCTGCACCTGACGCCCCGTCGGCACACTCCCCTGTCAGGCGAAGTCTCGCCTGCAAACTATTGAGATGCGCGAAATCCCTCGCTAGACTGCGCGTGGCGCACACAGGCATGCCGGGCCCGGTTTGCCTGAACTCACACTGCTAGGTCTTATTGAGGGGAGATCCTGAATGACCCTGACCACAATCCTGGCCGCGCTTGCCGTGCAAGCCGGTCCCATGGACGCACTCGTTGAGAATGCGCTGCAGATTTCCGCCGGTGATGTGACGTATCACACCTATTTCGAATCCGACGGAAGCTACACGACCGATATCGGTATCAGCGGAACCTGGGAGATCGTCGACGGAGAAATCTGCGTCGTGCGCTCGACCGGTGAGAGCGGATGCCAGCCGCTGCAGGAAGGCGTGAGCCTCGGCGACAGCTGGACCGGCATCAATGCCGCGACCGGAGATACGGTGACCTACACGATCGTACCGCGTTAGAAATACCCCTTCGAGTAGAAAGGCCGGCGATCCCTGATCGCCGGCCTATTTTCGATTCGGATGGTGGTGCGGCCTACTCGCCGAACGAGCCCGCCGGTCCCGGGAAGACGACCGGGGTTTCCGACCCGTCCCGCGCCACGGCGGAGACGCCGAAATAGTAATTGTCGATCACGACATTCTCGAGCGTGAACTCGCCGGTGATGCCGACGAAACGGCTGTGCGTCCATTGCGGCGCGTCCGTCAGGCGCCAGTGCACGCGATAACCGGCCAGGTTCTCGGCCGCACGGCCCTCGGCCACGGTCCAGCTCAGCGTCGTCGACGGACGCACGGCGCCCTGCACCTCGACATTCGCCGGGATCGGCGGAGCGCCCGCGATCTGCGCCATGACAGCGACGTTCAGCGAGGTCAGCTTGGCGGCGAAGTCGAAATCGACACCGTCGATCGTGTCACCATATTCGCGGCCGTCTTCGGTGCGCAGATCCTGGTGCTGGCGGTCGTAATGCTCATTGGTCTCCATGATGCGCACGCCCGGCATGCCCGCCTCGTTGAACGGGCGGTGATGGCCGCCGCGCCGGAAACGGTCGAGCCGGTAGACCATCATCACATCGAGATTGGGAATGTACTGATCGGCCGTGCGGTCCACCATGCGCGCCAGATTGCGCGACGGGCTGTCCACCTCGCCGCCGGTGAAGCGGCGCAGACGGGCTTCCTCGACGGTTTCGGTCGCACGCGTGCCTTCGGAGAAGACCCGGGCCGTGGTGTTGTTCGTCACACCATTGATACCGGTAATATTGCCGATCATGTCATTGTTGAGCACGGCCTTGATGCGCCAGCCATTGTCGAGCGCGTGCGAGGCCACGATCTGGCCGCCGAACAAGCCCTGCTCCTCACCTGAGAGGCCCATATAGACAACCGATCCGTCAAACTCGTGCTGGCTCAACACGCGCGCGGCCTCGATCACACCGGCCATGCCGGACGCATTGTCATTCGCACCCGGACTGTCGGACGTGCCGTCCAGCGGATCGGTCACCCGGCTGTCGATATCACCGGACATGACCACCATGCGGTCCGGATCCAGCCGGCCGCGCTGGATCGCCACGACGTTGACGATCTCGGTAGGTTCGGGGATGCGTGCATGGCCGAAGGTCGTGCCGGAGACATACATGACCTCCAGACAACCGCCGCAATCGGCGGAAATGCGCTCGAATTCTTCATGGATCCAGCGGCGGGCGGCACCGATACCGCGCGTGTCGCTTTCCGTCTCCGACAGGGTGTGACGCGTGCCGAACTCCGCGAGGGTGCGGATGTCCGCCTCTATGCGCTCGGCAGAGACCGCGGCCACGTAATCATGCACGGCCAGGACTTCCGACGGCGGGGCGTGCTCCTGCGCCAGGGCTGTACCCGACACGGCCAGGGCGGCCAGTGAAACAAGTCCGATCGATCGCATGAAACTCTCCCCGATTTCGTCGGCGCAGTCTTCGCGCGCCGCTGTTGCGGGTCAAGCTATGTCGATATGCGGCAAGATCAATTCGGCGTCATTCCGCGCGCATCCAATGCTCAACGTAATTCGCCCCGCGCCGTCATCAGGCCGACGAGGACGAGCAGGACCAGGCCGATGGCGAAGACGACATCATTGGTCCAGAGATCGTATTCCGGCCATTGCCAGCGCCCAGTGAAGCCGAGAATGGTCGCCACCACGACCGCGAGGATTTCGAGATAGAGCGCCCAGCGGCGACGCCAGAGAACTCCAGCCAGCACGCCGGCGGAGATCAGGATGGAAATCCCGATACTGAATACGGTCATGCCGGTTCCCGCCGTGCCGAACGCTGCGGCGAGATCCATGCCGAAGAAACGTCCCGTCAGCCAGCCGCCATAAAATCCCACGGCGACACCAAGCCACATCAGGATATAGGCGAGCACAAAGATCGAGAGACCCAGTGTCAGCCGGTACAACTCGCGGGAATATCGCTGCTGCATCATGTCCTTCCGGCCATCCTGCTCCAATCCATTGAACTAGGGCGGTTCGGCCGGAAGGCTAAGACGAGCACTCTCAAGGCGTCAGGATGACCTTGCCGATGGCCTTGCGGCCGGACAATTCGCCAAACGCCGTCAGGAAGTCCTCCAGCGGATAGGTCGAGGCCACGTGCGGCTTGATCTTTCCAGCTTCATAGAAGTCGAACAGCTCGCGCATGTTTCCGTAATGCCCCTTCGGATCCCGCATGGCCCAGGCACCCCAGAACACGCCGACGGCCGACGCGCCTTTCAGGAGCGGCAGGTTCAGCGGCAGTTTCGGAATGGGCCCGGAGGCGAAACCGATCACCAGGTGACGGCCTTCCCAGCCGATGGCGCGAAAAGCGCTTTCGGCCAGTTCACCACCGACCGGGTCATAGATCACGTCCACGCCCTGCCCGCCGGTCAATTCCTTGGCGCGCGCCTTGAGGTCCTCGCTGGAATAATTGATGCCCTCATCGGCACCATGCTCCCTGGCAACGGCGAGTTTCTCGTCCGTCGAGGCCGCCGCGATCACCTTGGCGCCCATCGCCTTGGCCAGCTCCACTGTCGCCAGGCCCACTCCGCCCGCGGCGCCGAGTACGAGAACGGTCTCGCCCTCCTGCAGTTTCGCGCGCTGTTTCAGGGCGTAATAGGACGTTGCATAGACGACGGTCAGACCTGCCGCTTCCTCGAAGGACATGCTGTCCGGGATCTTGATGACGGCGGGCGCCGGCGAGGCCACTTTCGAGGCGAACGCACCCGTCAGACCGTTGAAACAGACCCGGTCGCCGACCTCGAATCCGGAGACATCATCGGCCATGGCGGCGATCACGCCGGCGCCCTCTCCGCCCGGCACGAAGGGCGTGGGCGGTTTGAACTGGTATTCGCCGCGGACACAGAGCAGGTCCGGGAAGTTCAGGCCCGCCGCCTTCACATCAATCATCACATGACCCGGCGGCAGAACCGGATCATCGACATCCTCGACCTTGAGATTCTCTTCCGGTCCGAATTCGCGGCAATAGAGCGCTTTCATCCTGATGTCTCCTATGCGACTTCGAACAGGCCGGCAGCACCCATACCGCCGCCGACGCACATCGTCACGACGACAAATTTCACGCCGCGGCGCTTGCCCTCGATGAGTGCGTGACCCACCAGGCGGGCGCCTGACATGCCATAGGGGTGACCAACCGAGATGGCACCGCCATTCACATTGAGATTCTCGTTGGGAATACCCAGCGTGTCGCGGCAATGCAGGACCTGGACGGCGAACGCCTCGTTGAGTTCCCACAGGCCGATATCATCCATGGTCAGGCCATTGGCCTTGAGCAGTTTCGGAACGGCGTGGATCGGGCCGATACCCATTTCATCCGGATCGAGGCCGGCAGCGGCCATGCCGCGATAAATGCCCAGCGGCTGCAGGCCGCGGCGTTCGGCTTCCCTGGCTTCCATCAGCACCGAGGCCGATGCGCCATCGGAAAGCTGGGAGGCGTTGCCGGCCGTGATGAAACGGCCTTTCTTGATCACCTGGCCGTCCTTGAAGACCGGCTTCAGTCCGGAGAGGTTCTCCGCCGTCGTGCCGGGACGATTGCCCTCATCCTTCTCCAGCGTCACCTCGACATCGGAGACTTCCTTGGTCTCCTTGTTGAAGAATTTCATGACCGAGGGCAGCGGCACAATCTCGTCGTCGAACTTGCCGGCTTGCTGGGCCGCGTGCGTGCGGTCCTGGGACTGGGCGGCGTATTCGTCCTGGGCCTCGCGGGAGACGCCATAACGATCCGCCACGATCTCCGCCGTTTCCAGCATGGACATGTAGAGCGCCGGCTGATGTTCCAGCGTCCACTCATCGGCGGCGCGGAAATTGTTCATATGCTCGTTCTGGACGAGGGAAATACTCTCCAGACCGCCGCCGACCGTCACCGTCATGCCGTCAGAAATGATCTGCTTGGCCGCGGTGGCGATCGCCATCATGCCGGAGGCGCACTGGCGATCCATCGACATGCCGGCCACCGATGTCGGCAGCCCGGCGCGGATGGCGCAGTTACGTCCCGGATTGCGGCCGGTCGAGCCCTGCTGCATGGCGCAGCCCATGATGACGTCGTCAATCTCGGCCGGATCGACGCCTGCGCGCTCGACAGCGTGCTTGATCGCATGTCCGCCCAGGGCGGGACCGGAGGTGTCGTTGAACGCGCCGCGATAGGCCTTGCCGATCGGCGTGCGCGCCGTTGATACGATGACAGCTTCACGCATGCTAAGCTCCTTTTGCTTTGGCCCGGTACCAGACGACTTGCTGGGTGGTGGCCATCAGGCGTCCATCGCGGCTCCACATCCGCGCGAACTGGTCAAAAAATCCGCGGCCACCCCGGGCCGCATTGGTTTCCACGAGCATGAAATCTCCGCCCACGGCCTCCAGGTCCTCCCGGGACGCATGGATGTAGACGGTCATGGATATGGTTGCGATCGGGTCGGGCCCGTCGAGAACGTGAAACAGGCGCGGCGCCGGTGTGTCCGCGAGCGCGGTCAGGGCCGGCACGTCCAGCGGACGCCCCTCCTCCATGCGCACCCAGGCCGCCGAGCGCGTATCACCATTGCCCTGGAAGGGCGGATTGATCGCGTGACGGATCTGCACCGGCTGCATCCAGCCGACAAATTCCACGCGCGGACAATCCATCGGATCCGGAGCGTCGGGCTTCTCGCCCTCGGTCCACTCTACGGTTTCCCGGCGACGGGCCAGCACGGCCGTCGCGCGATTGCTGACACCCTTGCCGGCGTCGGAGATCAGATTGGCGGTCCAGAATTGCGTGCCCCGACCGGCCCGGTCACACACGACCTCGATCGTGAAGGGTCCGTCCGGCACGGCATTCATGAAGTCTGTGGTGATGGAAACGAGTTCATAGACCTCGTCCACCGAGCGCAGGCAGGCATGCGCAAGCACGGCGACACTCCAGCCCCCATAGGGACCGATCATGTTCTGGAAGGCCGGATGGACCTGGCCGCGGAAAACCACGCGACCCTCGTCCCGTTCCGTCTCTTCCAGCGCGATCGCCTCGTCGAACACGCCCATGATCAGCCCAGTTTCACGCCGAAATGGGCGGCGGCCTTGCCGAGGAATTTCATCGTCTGCTGACCGCCCTGCTCGTAGAGCTGCTGACCGTCGGCCGCGATGATGGCATCGATATTCCGCGCCACGCCTTCGGGCGTCTGGTCTTCCGGCGGCAGGTAGATGCCGTCCGTCTCATAGACGCGTGTCGCGGCATAACCGCCGGCACCCGCACAGAGCACCAGGCGCGAAGGCGCGTCCTCGCTGACGAGATAACACAGGCCCGCACTGACGCTCTCCACCGTCATCAGCTTGAGCGCCTCTTCCGGGATCAGACCCTCGGTCATGCGGGTGGCCGCCGTCGGCGACAGGGCGTTCACGCGGATGCCATACTTGGCGCCCTCGAGATGCAGCACATTCATCAGGCCGACGAGGCCCATCTTCGCGGCGCCGTAATTGGACTGGCCGAAATTGCCGTAAATGCCCGAAGACGAGGACGTCATGGCGATACGGCCGTACTGGCGCTCGCGCATGTGATCCCAGACGGCTTTCGTGCACGTCACTGAGCCGGTCAGGTGTACGTCCAGCACGGTCTGGAAGTCTTCCAGGCTCATCTTGGCAAAGGATTTGTCGCGCAGGATACCGGCATTGTTCACCAGGATGTCGACTTGGCCGAAGGCTTTCAGCGCCTCGTCCACCATGTCCTGGACCTCGTCGGCCTTCGTGACATTGGCGCGGTGGGCAATGGCCTCGCCGCCGGCCTCACGGATTTCCGCGGCCACATCCTCGGCAGCCGAGCCGGAGCCCGTACCATCGACCGAACCACCCAGATCATTGACGACGATCTTCGCGCCGCGCGACGCCATCATCAGGGCGTGGGAACGGCCCAGCCCGTGGCCGGCGCCGGTGATAATGGCCACGCGGCCGTCGAAACGGATATCACTCATTGTCTTTTCCTCTGGGGATCAGCCGACGACCTGCATGGTCAGCCATTGCGCGATCAGGGCGGGCTTGTCCTCGCCCTCGATCTCGACTGTGACATTGTATTGCAGCATCCACTGCCCGGGATTGCGTTCGGTCGCCTTTTCCAGCGTGAAACGACCGCGGATCTTCTTTCCGGCCCGCACCGGCTGGAGAAAACGCACTTTCTCGAACCCGTAATTAATGCCCATCGTGATGCCGTCGAGCACGAAGCCGACATCCATCGCCATGCGCGACAGCATCGACAGGCTCAGGAAGCCGTGCGCGATCGTGCCGCCGAACGGGGTTTCCTTCGCAGCACGGTCCGGGTCGATGTGGATGAATTGCGGGTCCTCGGTATTGTCCGCGAACACGTCAATGCGGGACTGGTCGATCTCGATCCAGCCGGACACGCCGACTTCCTGGCCGACATGATTGCCGACGTCTGCGGGTTTCACGATTGCCATCAGACTGTCTCCGCTTCCGGCAGCAGGGCCTTGCGCAGCCCCGGCTTGTCCACCTTGCCCGTGCCGCCGCGCGGCAAGGGGCCATCCATGCGCCAGTAATGATCCGGCAGTTTGAAAGCTGCGATCTGTGGTTTGAGGAATTCGGTGATGTCCTCGTCCGTCAGATCACTGTCCGGCTTGAGCAGGACGGCCGCGCCGACACGCTCGCCGAGACGCTCATCGGGGATTCCGATCACGGCCGCCTCGATGATGTCGTCATGCGAGGACAAGGCGCCCTCGACCTCGAGGCAGGAGATGTTCTCGCCGCCGCGAATGATCATATCCTTGATCCGGTCGACGATGGACAGGAAACCATCCTCGTCGATCACGCCGACATCGCCGGTCTTGAACCAGCGATCCTCGGTCAGCACCGCTGCCGTCGCCTCGGGCAGGTTGAGATAACCCTTGAACACGGCGGGTGAGCGGATCCAGACCTCGCCCGGTTCGCCGATATCGGCGTCGGACCCGTCCTCGCGGACCGTTTTGACATCGGTCACGGCGGGGATGGGACGGCCGCACGAACCCGGCTTGGACTGGTAGTCATGCAGGCCGTTATAGGTTCCCAGCGCATTGGTCTCGGTCAGGCCGTAACCCGTGGAGGACCAGGATTTCGGGAAGACCTTGTCCAGTTTCTCCACGTGGGGCGCCGGGCGTTTGGCGCCACCAGCACCCATGTCCATGAGACTGTCGAGCGAGGCGCCGCGGCGTTCCGCTTCCAGCGCGATCTCGTGAGTCATGGTGGGCACGCCAACCACATTGGTCAGCTGTTCGCGCTCGATCAGCTCGACCGCCTCGCCCGCATCCCATTTGCGCATCAGGACCATTTTCCGGCCCGCCAGCAGCGACATCATGAAGACGGCGTGCGAACCGGTGCAGTGGAAGAGCGGCACCGAGACCAGAATGCCCGGCGTCTCGCCGAAATAATCCTCGCCGCCATTGGCGACCTTCACACCTGCGCCGAGGAGGGCGAAAGACAGAACGGTCGTCACCGCGCCGCGATGGGTCAGCACCGCGCCCTTGGGTGCTCCGGTCGAGCCCGACGTGTAGAAAATCGCGAAATCGCTGTCCGTATCGATGGTGATCTCGGGATGCGGCTTTCCGGCACCCGCCGCGATGATCGCATCCAGTGTGTCATCGACGTCCGGCACCTCGCCGCGGCCACCGATAATGGTCAGGCCCAGGCTTTCCTTGTGCGGCTGGATGCGCTCGGCCTGGCGATAACCCGCGATGACATGCTTGGCACCGCAATCGGTCAGCGCGTAGGCCATTTCCTCGCTGGTCCACCAGCCATTCATCGGCACCACGACACCGCCCGCGGCGATAATGCCCAGGAATGCCGCCATCCATTCCGGCGAATTGCGCATGGCCAGCGCCACGCGCGTCCCCGGCGTGATGCCATGGCGTTCGACAAGCCCGACCGCGACGGCGACCGAACGGCCAAC
The DNA here is from genome assembly GCA_965228215.1 of uncultured Maricaulis sp. Lineage (GTDB taxonomy): Bacteria > Pseudomonadota > Alphaproteobacteria > Caulobacterales > Maricaulaceae > Maricaulis. Next base: position 2,998,400 of record OZ245800.1, read on the forward strand.
CAGATCGCCATAGGTCCAGCGCTGGTCTTCCAGCACGACGGCAGTCTTGTCGGCATGTTCCAGCGCCATCAGGAGCAGGAAGCGGAGATCCGGCGGCGCGTTCACATAACCGCGCTGTTTCACACCCAGAACCTCGACCTCGCCGATGGCGAAAGTCGGTTCCTGGGCAATGATGCCGGCATAGATCTGTTCCAGCTGTTCCCGTGTCGGGGCGGGCTTGCGTTCGCTCATCTCAGCCTTCCATCGCCTCGTTGACATAGCGTTTGAGTTCCTTGCGGGCGATCACCATGCGGTGCACCGCATCCGGACCGTCGGCAAAGCGCAGCGTGCGCAGCGCCACCCACATGCCGGCCAGCGGCGTGTCCTGTGAGACGCCCGTACCGCCATGCATCTGCATGGCCTCGTCGACCGTATCGAGCGCGACGCGCGGTGCGATCACCTTGATCTGGGAGATCCAGGGTGCAGCCGCGCGCGGATCGCCCTGGTCCATCATCCAGGCTGCTTTCAGGCACAGGAGGCGTGCCTGTTCGATCGCCATGCGGCGCTCGGCGATGATGTCCTTGTTGGCACCCAGGCGGGCCAGCGGCTTGCCGAAAGCGGTCCGGCTGACCGAACGGCGGCAGAGCAGTTCCAGCGCCCGCTCGGATTGTCCGATGGCGCGCATGCAGTGATGGATCCGGCCCGGCCCGAGACGGCCCTGAGAGATCTCGAAACCGCGACCGCGGCCGAGGATCAGCGCATCCTTGGGAATGCGCACATCCGTGAAGCGGATATGCATGTGGCCGTGCGGCGCATCGTCATGGCCGAAGACCGTCATCGGACGCAGGATCTCGATACCCGGCGTCGAGGCATCGACCAGGAATTGCGAGTGCTGGCCGTGGCGCGGCGCGTCCTCGCCATCCGTGCGAGCCATCAGGACATAGACGGCACAGCGCGGATCACCAGCACCGGACGCCCAGTATTTCTCGCCGTTGAGCACCCATTCATCGCCATCCTCGACGGCGGAGAAATTGATGTTCGTGGCGTCGGACGAAGCCACGTCCGGCTCGGTCATCAGATAGGCGGAGCGGATCTTGCCCTCGAGCAGACCGCCGAGCCATTTGGCCTTCTGCTCGGCAGTGCCGTAGCGCTCGATGACTTCCATATTGCCGGTATCGGGCGCGGCGCAGTTGAACACTTCCGGCGCCAGGAAGGACCAGCCCATTTCCTCGGCCAGATAGGCGTATTCCACGGTGTTGAGCCCGTAGCCGCGATCACTGTCGGTCAGCCAGAAATTCCACAGGCCGCGGTCGCGCGCCTTGGCTTTCAGGCTTTCCCGGATCTCGTTCTGGCGATCGGTAAAGGCGAAACGATCCCCGCCGGCGGCCTTGCCGACCTCGGCGTGATACTCGTCTTCCAGCGGCATGATCTCGTCACGCACCATCGCGCGCACCTGATCGATGAGCGGTTTCACTCGCTCGGAAACGCCAAGATCCATTCTTCCTCCTTCGGACGCGGCGGCCTAGACCGGCTGACCGCGTTCTCCCATCATCATGCGGCGGAATTTGCGCATCCCGCCAAGCCATCGGTCGCGCTGGGTTGCCCGCAGCGCCTCGTATTCGGAAACCGTCTTGTGCGGCAGGGCGAGGAAGCGTTTTTCCTCGATCGCTGCCAGGGTCTCGCGGGCGACATCTTCCGGTTCGACAATGCCGTCGGCGCCCGCAATTCCGCCATCCTCGGACCCGCCAAGCATGTCGGTGCGAACCGCCTGAGGACACACGCAGACCACCTGCAGACCTTCATCTCCATGGGCCACAGCGAGGCTCTCCGCAAAGGAGACAGCCGCGTGTTTTGTCGCCGTGTAGGACGAGGCCCCGATCTGGGCCAGCAAACCGGCTGCCGAGGCGACGATGACAAACACGCCGCCGCCATTAGCCTTCATGCGCGGCCAGGCCTGGCGAGCACCGCGGACAGCGCCCATGACATTGACCTCGAAACTGGCCTGCCAGTCGGCATCCGATGCCGCAGCCGCATCCCAGCTGGGTGCGTCGACGCGCAGAATGCCCGCATTGGAGACATAGGCCGCGATCGGGCCGAGGCGGGTTTCCGCGTCGTCCAGGAAGGCCTTGATCTGGCTTTCATCGGTCACATCGACCGTCGCGCCATAGCCGTCGAATTCGGCCGCAGCCTCCTCGGCGCCCTGCAGGTCCGCCAGGGCGATCTTCGCCCCGGCCGCGTGGAAAGCACGCGCCATGGCGAGCCCGATACCCCGGGCTCCACCGGTAATGGCAACCGTCTTGCCAGCATACTCCATGCAACGTCCTCCCCAGGTCGTTGGTGAGTGGATGTCCTAGTAGTTGCGCATCCGCGCGAACTTGTCCGTGTGGTAATTGCTGTCGCCGTAAAGCGCTTCAGCCACGCGGACACGCTTGATGAAGAAGCCGATATCGTACTCGTCGGTCATGCCGATACCGCCATGCATCTGGATGGCTTCCTGGGCGGACAGCTGTGCCACCTGACCCAGTTTCGACTTGGCCGCCGAGACCATCATCGCCGCGTGATCCGGCGCCATGTCGAGCGTCTGGAGCGCCTTCATGACGATGGATTTGCCCAGTTCGATCTCCGAATAGAGATGAGCCGCACGATGCTGCAAGCCCTGATAGGTGCCGATGATCTGGCCGAACTGCTTGCGTTCCTTCAGATACTCGACCGTCGTTTCCAGGCATTGCTGGGCCGAGCCGGACATTTCCGCCGACAGGCCGGCACGGCCCGCGTCGAGAATGGCTTCCAGCGAACCATGTCCGCCATCGACCTCGCCGAGAACGGCATCGGCGTCCAGCTCGACATTGTCGAGCGTGACAGCTGCCGAATTGCGACTGTCGATCATCGTGGCCCGCTCGGTGGAGACACCATTGGCGTCACGCGGCACCAGGAAGAGCGTGATGCCGTCAGCCTCGCCCTCACTGCCGGCTGTGCGCGCAGAGACGATCATCATGTCGGCGATATGGCCTTCCGCGACAAAGGTCTTGCGACCATTGAGCTTGAAACCATTGCCCGACCGTTCCGCCGTCGTGGTGACGTGGGCCGGATTGTGCTTGCGCCCTTCATCGACCGCGACCGCCGTGATGGCATTGCCTTCGGCGATGCGCGGCAGCCAGGCCGATTTCTGGCCCTCGGAACCGAAGCGCGACAGCGCCGTGGCACCCATGATCGCCGTCGACAGATAGGGCGATGCTGTCAGCGTCCGGCCCATCTCCTCGGCGATGACACCGGCGGCGACATGACCCATGGCGACCCCGCCATGCTCTTCGGGCACGAGCACGCCGGCCCAGCCCATTTCGGCCATGCCTTTCCACGTGTCGCGATCGAAACCGTCAGCGCTTTCATCGTCGCGCAGCTTGCGCAACTGGCTCACCGGAGCCGCGTCCGCCAGGAATCCGCGGGCGGCATCCTTCAGCATGTTCTCTTCTTCGTTCAGAACCATCGCCATTGTTCTTGTCTCCCAGGTTCTGATCAGGCCGTCGGCAGGCCGAGAATGCGTTTGGAAATGATGTTCAGCTGGACTTCGGACGTGCCGCCCTCGATCGAATTCGCCTTGGTGCGGAGCCAGTGACGGGCGACATCGCCCTCACCGTCCCACTCCAGCGCGTCATGCCCGCCGCTGTCCATCATCAGCTCGAAACGGCGCTTGTTCAGCTCGGTGCCGTAATATTTGAGCATCGAAGAATTGGCGCCCACGCCTTGGCCGGACTTGGCCTCGTCGGTCACGCGTTCCATCGTTGACAGGAAAGCCAGGCCGTCGATCTCCGCACGCGCAACATCGGTGCGCATGACCGGGTCCGACAGCGTGCCGTGTTCGTTCAGGCCGAGCTGCTGGACGGCAATATCGCCCATCGGACGCATGGCCCCCGAACCGGCACCCGATCCGCCGATCATCTCACGCTCGTGCGTGAGCAGGTATTTGGCGATCGTCCAGCCCTTGTTCTTCTCGCCGACGAGATTGTACTTCTCGCAGCGCGCATCATCGAAGAAAGTCTCGCAGAACGGCGATTTGCCGGAGATCAGCTTGATCGGCTTGGTGGTGACGCCCGGCTGGTCCATGTCGACGAGCACGAAGCTGATGCCCTCATGCTTGGGCGCATCGAAATCCGTCCGCACCAGCACGAAAATCCAGTCCGCCTGGTCGGCATAGGACGTCCAGACCTTCTGACCATTGATCAGATAGTGATCGCCCTGGTCCTCGCACTTGGTCATGAGCGCCGCGAGGTCGGAACCGGCATTCGGCTCGGAATAGCCCTGCGCCCAGCGGATCTCGCCGCGGGCGATCTTGGGCAGGTGTTCCTTCTTCTGGTCCTCATTGCCGTATTTCAGCAGTGCCGGCCCAAGCATCCAGATACCGAAGGACATCAGCGGCGAGCGCGCCTTGATGGCCTTCATCTCTTCCTTGAGGATCTTGGCTTCGGCCTTGGACAGGCCGCCACCGCCATATTCGGTCGGCCATTCCGGCACCGTCCAGCCCCTGGAGGCCATGCGCTCCAGCCAGACTTTCTGAGCATCAGACTTGAAGCTCGCATTGCGTCCGCCCCAGACCGCATCGGTCTCGTCTTTCATGGGCTTGCGCATTTCCTCGGGACAATTGGCTTCGAGCCACTCCCGGGCCTCCTGACGGAAGGCTTCCAGATCAGACATCTAACTCCCCTTATCGATCCACGTGACGTTTACGCCAGCGTAAACGCGTCGGGCGGATTTTTCCGTCCTCGACGCGATGGTGAACACGTCCCTGCTCAGTTGAATTGCGGTGCAATCTCCAGGTTTTTGGCCAGTTTCAGCTTGCGAAGAACAAGCAGGAAGGTGCCGTTGTAATCAACGATGCGGTTCCAGATTCCCTTCTTGGGAAGATGGAGCGCGCTGCGCGGATGGTCGTGGTGATGATCGTGCAGCGCCTCACCCCCTGTTAGCAAGGCCAAAATGTAATCAAACCAGAGCGGCGTGCGCATATGGCCGAAAACATTCACACCGAGAGTGGTGGCGTGAAACTGGATGCCGCGCCCGATCACGATGCTCGCATGGATGAGCGCGGTCAGGATCAGCGAGCCGCCGGCGAGCGCCACGATGGCGTAGACCAGGGCCGGGACGAGAAGGTGCAGGACCAGTGACAGCGTGATGTGGAAGCGGTCGCCGAACAGCACGACCTTGTTCTCCTTCAGCCACATCGGCATCGGACGGTCGAGGTCGCGGTCATCACGCCAAAGGATCCAGCCGACCCAGGCCCAGACCTTGCTCTCGCCCGGATTGTGCGGGTCGCCCGGCTGGTCGGCAAAACGATGATGCTGGCTGTGATAGTTCACCCAGTCCTTGAGGGATCCCTGCATCGCCAGGATACAGTTGAACATGACGATCACCTGGGCCGGCCATTTGATCTCGCCGGCGCGGTGCTGCCAGATCCGGTGCAGTGGGCCGATCCCCTGATTGCACAGGACGATGGTCAGCGCGCCCGTGGTCAGGGCGATCGGCGCATACCACCAGTGCAGGGTCAGGCCTTCCAGGGCGAGGCCCAGGATGAGCATCACAGCGAGCAGGACAAGGCCCAACGCCGGGTAGAGAATGGCCGAGAAGACACTCGCCCAGTTCAGATTGCTCCAGGATTGCAGGATGGCTTCCGAGCGGGCGATCATCCGGTTTTGTGACGACATTGGGAACTCGCGAATTTGGGGTCAGCGGCAGGTTGGACCGCACATTCAAGGGAGTTGCCCGCGGGGTCAAATCGGAAGTTTACGTTGGTGATTTTTGCTGGATTGCCACTCTTGAGTGCAATGGCGGCCCGTCAACCGGGAAGGACACGCAGAAGCGGGCGCCCTCGCCTTCGCGGCCGTCCGCCTCGATCTTCCCGCCATGGCGTTGCGCTATGCGATGGCACAGGGCCAGACCGATCCCGGTACCGGGATATTCCGCCCGGCTATGTAGGCGTTTGAACATCTCGAAGATCCGATCAGCATGGGCGTTGTCGAAGCCGATTCCGTTGTCGCTCACTTCGATGCGGAACTGCGATTCACCGGGAAGGCAGGAAATCCCGATCTCCAGCGGCGACTCGCCGCGATACTTGATCGAATTGCTCACCAGATTCTGGAAAAGAAGACGAACCAGGGCGGCGTCACCGCGGATGACCGGCAGATCGCCCACGGTCATCTTCGCCCCCGCCTCCTCGATTGCCACGGACAGGTCATCGCGCAATTCGGCGAACATCGCGTTCAGATCGATATCGACGAGGTCCATTTCCGCATTGGAGGATTTGGAATATCGCAAGAGGTCATCGATCAGCAGCTGCATGCGCGTCGTGCCATCCACCATGATGTCGACGATCCGGCGCCCGTCATCATCCAGCGCATCGGCATAGCGTTTCGCCAGCATGCCGCCGAAGGACGAGACCTTCCGCAGGGGCTCCTGCAGATCGTGCGAGGCCACCACGGCGAAACGGCCGAGCTCCTCATTGGTTCGCTGGAGTTCCGCAGCCTGTTCGAGCAGGCGGAATTCCACCTCGCGCTGCTCGGTCACGTCCTGCGTGACACCGAACAGGCGATCGGGGTGGCCATGAATGTCCACGAACCGCTCAAGCCAGGTATGGACCAGGCGTTCCTCGCCATCATCGGCCCGCCGGATTCGCTTGCTGAGCATTTGCGGCTCGCCGGCACCGACCGCTGCCTCGATCGCCTCGCCCACGCGATCGCGATCATCGGGATGGGTCACGCTCACCAGGTCGTCGAGATCGAAACTCTCCTGGCCGGGATTGAAGCCGAACATGGGGATCAGCTCGTCGGACAATTCCACCGACTTGCTGGCGAGGTCGATCTCGAAATAGCCGACCTTCGCCGCCTTGCCCGCCAGGTCAAGCATGCGGGCCCGGTCGCGCTGGTGTTTCTCGGCGCGTTTCACCTCGGTGATGTCCTGGTAGACGCCGAACAGGCTGAGCGGCGTACCGGTCTCGTCGCACTGGCATTGCGAGCGCGCGAGGAAATTGCGGATCTCGCCATCCTTTCGCACCACGCGGTATTCCAGCTCCTGCGGCGTATCGGCTTCCAGCGTCCGCCGGTCGAGATCGGCGAGCGCCGCCTTGTCGTCGGGATGCACGAATTGCATCGGATCGTCCCTGGCTGGGTCGAAACTCTCCCGGGTGACGCCGTGCAATTCATAGAGTTCGTCGGACCAGATCGGCGGACCGTCCGGGAATGGGTAATGCCAATAGCCCAGCTTAGCCATTTTGCCGGCCATGCGCCGCAGATGAGTGCTCTCGCGCACCTTCTCCTCGGCGGCAACACGTGCGGAGACATCCTCGACCGAACCCGCCATGCGCACGAGCTTGCCCGCCGCATTCCAGATCGCCTGCCCGCGCGCGAGCACATGTACCCAGTGCCCGTCCTCGTGCCGGGCCCGGTATTCCAGCTCCAGCGGTTTGTGGCTTTGCGGCTCGGCGGTGACGAGTTCGCGGATCTTCTCGATGTCCTCGGGATGGATGCGGTCGAGAAAGGCCTGGCGGCTGGCCACGAAGGCCGGGTCAGTAATCCCGAGCATTTCGCGATATCGGGTCGACCAGAAATGCGTATTGGTCACCACGTCCCAGTCCCACACGCCCGCATTCGCGCCTTCCACGGCAAGCCGGTAACGCTCCTCGGCATGGTGGAGCGAGACATGATGGCCCACCAGCGCAGCTCCCGTTTCGAACACCAGCATGTCGTCAGCGCTGAAGGGGCGCTGGCGCACTTGCGGAGCCGTCAGATTGACCGTCCCGTAGACGCGGCCAGAGACGAAGATCCTGGCCCCGACATAGGTTTCCAACCCCATCTGTTCGTAGCAGGGATGACCGGAGAACAGGCTCTTGCCGGCCTCGGGCACGTAGAGCGGCCGCTCAAGGCTGATGACACGCTCGCAATAAGTCTCCGGCAGGGAAAAAACCCGTCCGGGCTGGATCTCGCCGGTCTGGTCTGACACGTATTCGACTTCGTACTGGTCGCCGTCGATACGGCTCACAATACCCAGCGGCAGATCGAAATAGGATTTCAGGGCGCGAAGAAGATTGTCGATGGTTTCGACATGATCGGAGTGTTCAGCGGTGCTCAGCTTGACGAGGTCAAGGATAGCCCGCTGGGCCGTGTCGCTGCTGACCGCGACTATCGGTTGTTGGTCGTCCGACATCAAACCCCTTCGCAGATATCGGTGGTCGCGGCGGGCGCTCATCCATGATTCGCGAGGGCCGCGTTGACGGAGTTTAGTTGCAATACAAAGAAAAACCCAAGCAACTCTAAGGTGTTGCATCGAGCTTCACTCACCTATTCGTCATTGTATCGGGCCTTTTCGGCCTCATTGCAGCGCTGGGATTAATCAAACCGGCCCCCGCGACGCGCCCATTCGCCCTCGGGGAAACGGCCCGCTCATCGCAAATTCTCGCAATAACCGGCCATATTTCTGCCTTTTTATCGTTTCTCGGGATGGACCGGCCGTCTGTCTTACGGTTCGGTAATGTTATCGGAAACGCGATTCACGGCTGGGGAGGCGTCAATGCGAGGCGGTTTCTATTTGTTGCTTGCGGGCTTTGGAATGATTGCGGGCGTCCTTGCCTGCCCGGAACCTGTACGCGCTGAAGTGGCTGAGCGCACTGCGATCCCGGACCATGTCTATTCTGAAGCGGAACGTCAGATTGACCTGTTCGTGAGCTGGGTTCGAAATGATGCGCAACAGCCCGAGGAAACCTCTGTGAACGAGATTGAGACCGCGATCTAGCGCACTCGACCGTTTACTCCGAAACGGGGCCCGTCTCGAAAACCTCGAGGCGGGCCTCGATCGCTTCTGCCAGGGTTTCATCATCAGGGAAATCGCTGCGCAGGCTTTCCAGCAGCTCGCGCGCGCCCGCGATATCGCCGGACTGGAACAGGGCTTCGGCCATGTAAAAACGCGCGCCGGGCTCATTAGCGTCCAGGTCCAGCGCTCGCGCGAAGGCTTCTTGCGCTGCCGGGATCATCCGGCCTCCCTGCGAGAAGAACAGCGCCTCTCCGTATTGCGAGAACAGGAGCGGATCATCCTGCCGGTAATCGAGCCCGTTCTCGAAGGCCTGTACGGCCAGTCCGTACTGGCGCATCGCCATGTAGGCCTGGCCGAGCCGGGTCCAGCCTTCGGGGTTCTCCGGATTTTCGACCAGGTATTGCGCCAGGGCATCGACCTGTTCGAAAACCTCGCGGATCTCCGGCGGCATTTCCGCCTGTTGCGGTGCCTCGACTCCCACCAGTTCCGGCCGGCCCAGCGAGAAATAGATCGCTACGGCCGCAATCACGCTGAGAACCGAGACGGCAAGCCCGCCCTGGCGCAGTTTCGCGTTCGGCTGGCCTTCCTCGTCCTGGCGGCGCGACGCGGCCAGCCAGCGACGTTCGATCTCGCGGGTTGCGATCGCGGCATCCTCGTCCGAGATGAGGCCGATCTCACGGTCGCGCTCAACCTCGTCAAGCTGCCCCTGGAACACGCCCAGCCCGCTCTCGGCGGCCATCGCGTCGCGGCGCAGGAAGGGCGCGGCGAGTGCGAGCATGGCCAGACAGGCCAGGACGGCGATCAGGATCCAGATCATTCCTGCCCCTCCTCGTCACGCAGACGCGCCAGCGCCTCGGCCTCATCATCGTCCAGCACATCGGCCTCGGCCGGCTGTTGCCGGCGCATGAAGGCGAACATGGCGGCGCCTCCCAAGACCAGTCCAAGGACCGGAAACAGCCAGAGAAAGGCCGTACTCGCCTGGAAGGGCGGCTGCATCAGCACGTAATCGCCATAACGCTCGCGCATGAAGGCGAGGATCTCGTCATCGCTCTCGCCCGCCAGAAGGCGCTCGCGCACAACACCGCGCATGTCCTCGGCCAGGGTCGCGTTGGAATCATCCAGGCTCTGGCTCTGGCAGACCACGCACCGCAACAGCGTGTAGAGCCGCCGGGCGCGGTCCTCCAGCACCGGGTCTTCCATGACCTCGGCGGGATCCGGCGCAGCGACGGCAGGCGCGGCCAGCAGTCCGGGACCGGACAGGAGAAGCGCCAGGGCGATAAGCACAGAACGCATCATCCGGCCTCCAATTCCTCGATCATCGGGATCAGGACATCTTGCCAGATTTCCGGCGTGATGATGCCGATATGACGGTATTTCACGCGGCCATCACGACCGATCAGGAAGGTTTCCGGCGCGCCGGTTACACCCAGGTCGATGGCGAGGCGTCCGTCCGGATCATCGCCGACCCGGGCATAGGGATTGCCGTTGCGGGCCAGCCAGGCGGATCCCGCTCCGGGCTGGTCACGCCAGTCGATCCCGTAAATCGGCACGCGGCCGGTGCGCGAGATCTGCATCAGCATCGGATGCTCGATCTCGCAGGGCGGACACCAGGACCCGAACACGTTCAGCAGGCTCACATGACCCTGGAGGTCGTCAGAGGACAGGCCGGTCGTATGCCCCTCGATGGCCGGCAGGTCGAAGGCCGGCAGTGCTTCATCGATCAGCTGCGATTCCAGCAGGCGCGGATCTTCCCGCAGGCCAATGGCGAAATAGACGCCGAGAATGGCGAACAGGATCACCGGTATCGTGAGGAGAATGCGGTTCATCTAGGTCCCTCCCGCCGGTACGGCTTCGCGCTTGCCGAGTGATCGCCGTCCGCGATCCGCAATGGCCATCACGGCGCCCAGCGCCAGGATCACGCCGCCAATCCAGAGCCACACTGCGAAGGGGAAGATATAGGCGTGCACTGGCCAGCCCAGACCCTCGACCTCCCGGCCGATCGTCACATAGACATCGACATGCGGGCGGGTCAGCACAGCCGATTCCGTCGTGGCCATGCCCCGGACCGGGTAGAAGCGCTGTTCGGCCTGCAGATCCCCGAGGGGTTCGCCACCGCGGGAAATGATGAAATTGCCCCGCTCGCCAATATAATTCTCACCCTCCACCGGGCGGACATCCGCCAGCATGACGGTGTAACCGCCGAGCTCCAATTGTCCGCCGGGCTGGAGATAGCCGAGCGTCTCCGATTTCCAGGCGCTCACGCCGGTAATGGCGAAGATCGCGACAGCCAGGCCGAAATGCGACACCGTCATGCCCCAGATCGCCAGCGGCAGGCGCTTGGCCCGTGCCAGGCTTGCGGCCCACGGAATTTCGAAGAGTTTGATCCGGGCGCGCAGATCCGCCAGGACACCCACCCCGATCCACAGGGCCAGGCCGGCGCCGGCGGCCCCCATGAAATCATCCGGATTGTAGAGCCACAGCGCGATCACGGCCATCGCCAGACCGGCCAGCAGCGCCGGCCAGAGCTGGGCCATGATCCGGTCCAGCTTGCCACGCTTCCAGGCCAGCATGGCCGAAATCGGCACCAGGGCCATCAGCGGCCAGAGGAGTTTGTTGAAGGTCGCATTGTAGAACGGCGCGCCGATCGTCACGGTCTCGTCGCTGAAGGCGCCGATGAAGACCGGATAGAAGGTCCCGATCAGCACGAGCAGGCAGGACACCACAAGGAAGAGATTGTTGAGCAGGAGCGTGCTTTCGCGGCTGACTGTCGAGAATGTGCCGGTCGGGCGAAGGACATGCGCCCGCAGGGCGTAGATCAGAAGTGATCCGCCGATGACACCGCAAAGGATGAGCAAGATGAAGACGCCACGTTCCGGGTCGGTCGCGAAGGCATGCACCGAGGTGATGATGCCCGAACGCACCAGGAAGGTGCCCACCAGGCTCAGCGAGAAGGTCATGAGGGCCAGCAATATGGTCCAGGCCTTCAGCGTGTCGCGTTTCTCCATCACCCGCAGCGAGTGGATGAAGGCTGTGCCCGCCAGCCAGGGCATGAGCGAGGCGTTCTCGACCGGATCCCAGGCCCACCAGCCGCCCCAGCCCAGTTCGAAATAGGCCCAGCTGGCGCCGAGCATGATGCCGATGGTCAGGAAGGACCAGGCCGCCAGCGCCCAGGGACGCACGATCCGCGCCCAGCGCGCATCGGCCTTGCCCTCGATCAAGGCGGCGACGGCAAAGGCGAAAGTGATCGAGAAACCGACATAGCCCGCATAGAGGAACGGCGGATGCGAAGCGAGACCGGGGTCCTGCAACAGCGGATTGAGGTCATTGCCGTCCAGCGGCGCCGGCCAGAGGCGCTCGAACGGGTTGGATGTCAGCACCAGGAAGGCGATGAAGGCGGCCGTCACGGCAGACTGGACGGTGAACGTCCAGCTGATCAGCGGCGAGGCCACGCGGTCCGAGGTCCAGGCAAGTATGGCGGTATAGCTCGCCATGATCAGCACCCAGAGCAGCATGGAGCCCTCGTGATTGCCCCAGACACCCGTCAGCTTGTAGATGAAGGGCTTGGCGCTATGCGAATTGTCGGCCACCACCTGCAGCGAGAAATCGGACACGGCGAAGAGCCAGGTCAGGCAGATAAATGACGCGGCGATCAGCGTGAATTGCGCGACCGCACCGGCCCGGGCGAAACCGTGAATGATCGGATCGCGCAGCATCAGACCCGCTGCGGTCAGTCCAGCCTGGAGCACGGCGACAACCCCGGCCAGGATGAGGGCAAAATGTCCAAGTTCGGCAATCATGTGCCGGACTTGTTACGGCTGGGCCGGAAGGTCAAGGTACGAGGTGTCGCAGGGTCGCGCCGCGGTACCGCTTTTCGCGCGTGAATCGACCCCGGCCTCACGCCTTGCGACTGCCGAACCACAACACCAGCAGAGCCGGGATCCAGGGGAAGACCCGTTCAAACGGATCTCCGGGCAGGCGCGCCCATTCCGCCGCCAGCGCGCCCGGCGCGGGCAGCGCGGCCGGGTCGAGCTGGCCCATCGCGTTGAAGAAGACCGTGATGCCGAAGCCCAGGATCATCGCGGCCAGGATTGCCCATCCTCCGGGTTCCCGCCCGATGACACGCATGACGACAATCGGTCCGAAAGCAGCACCCAGCGCCGACCAGGCAAAGAGAACGCGTGCGAAGATCGTGCTCTCCACGGTCAGGGTCAAGACAATGGCGAGACCGGCAATAGCGCTCATGACAATGCGCGAGACCAGGACTTCCCGGCCGGCAAACCGGCGCGAGATGCCGGTATCATGCGCGGCGGCGGCGGAGGCCGACAGGAGAATACTGTCCACGGTCGACATGACGGCCGACAGCACGGCGGCAATCACGATCCCTGCAAGGACCGGCGGAAGCAGATCCCCGGCAAGCTGATAGAAAAGCGCTTCGCCGTTCGAGCCCCCGCCCACGAGCGCACGTCCGGCCAGGGCGAGGATGGTCATGCCGGTGAAAACGAGCACGGCCCAGACAATGGCAATGGTGAAACCCCGGCGCCGGGCCGTGTCATCCTTCACGGCCATGAGGCGTGCCAGCAGATGCGGCTGGCCCATCGCCCCGATTCCCACGCCCCAGACACCCAGGACAAACCCGACCAGGACAAAACCCGCCTGCCCGCCCGTGATGTCGAGATAGCCCTCGGGCGCTGTGGCCGCGAGGGTCGCGAACATGTCGGACGGCCCTCCGGCTGCGATCAGCGCTGCCAGCGGCAGGGTCAGCGCGACGACGGCCATCAGGAAACCCTGCAGCATGTCGGTGATCGAGACGGCCCAGAAGCCGCCGAGCAGGGCGTAGAAGAGCACGACGGCGGCGCCGGTCAGCACGGCCTCGGTCCGGCCCATGCCGAACTGGGTTTCGAAGGCGCCGGCCGCGGCCCCGAACTGGGCGGCGATGTAGAAGATGAAACAGAAGACGATCATCGCCGTGGCCGACCAGGCGATGGCGGCGCGCGACGGGCCGCTGGACCGGTCGGTGATGAAATCGGTCAGCGTGACATGGCCGCGCTCGCCGGTCTCGCGCTGCAATCTGGCTCCGAAGAACAGCCAGACGGCGACATAGCCGCCCCATATGCCCGGCACCATCCAGAGTGCCGACAGGCCGGTGGCATAGACAAAGCCGGAAAATCCAAGGAGCACCCAGGCCGAGGAGGTCGAGGCCGCATAGCTCAGCCCGGAGACCCAGGCACCCACGCCCTGCCCCGCCAGGAAAAAGTCGGATTCCGTCCGGTTCAGGCGCGAGGCCCATACCCCGACGCCCACGAGGACCAGCTTGTAGGCGATCAGCGTCACCAGGATGATGATGGATTGCTGGCTCATCCGGCTCCCCTCCGAACAGCATGCGACAGGGTCCCACCTCTAGGACGGTTCGCCGCCGCACACCACTCCCCTCGCCGCCGGCTTTCGTGCGGATCCCGGACACCCGTCTCCGAATTTTCCACTGACGTTAGCGCTCACGGTCGAATTGTGTGCCGGGTCGCAGCGCCAATCGCAGCTGTTTGACGGCGCAAGGGTTGCGTTCGGCGGCAAAAACGGGTTTCGCCTAGCACTGGGAAAGCGCTAGTTTCGCCGCGCGCGGACTTCGCGTCGTTTATCGTCAGGGAAACCCGTCATGACCGTCATCACACCGCTCAAAGCCAAGGACGCCCCGGATCTCGGCAAGTTCGACTGGGAGGATGCCTTCCGTCTCGACGACCAGCTGACCGAGGAGGAGCGCCTGGTGCGCGATGCGGCGCGCGGTTACGCGCAGGACAAGCTCCAGCCGCGTGTGATCGAAGCCTACGCGAAGGAAGAGACCGATCCGGCGATTTTCCGCGAGATGGGTGAGCTGGGCCTGCTAGGCTCGACCATTCCGGCCGAGTATGGCGGTGCGGAACTGGGTTATGTCGCCTACGGCCTGGTGGCCCGCGAGATCGAACGCGTCGACAGCGGCTATCGCTCGATGATGTCGGTCCAGTCCTCGCTGGTGATGTATCCGATCTATGCCTACGGCACCGAGGAACAGCGCCGCAAATACCTGCCCAAACTGGCCTCGGGTGAGTGGATCGGCTGTTTCGGCCTGACCGAGCCGGACGCCGGTTCCGACCCGGCCGGCATGAAGACCCGCGCCGAGAAAACCGCCACCGGTTACAAGCTGACCGGTTCGAAAATGTGGATCTCCAACTCTCCGATCGCGGATGTCTTCGTGGTCTGGGCCAAGTCGGATGCCCATGACGGCAAGATCAAGGGTTTCGTGCTCGACAAGGGCGCCAAGGGTCTCTCGGCGCCCAAGATCGGCGGCAAGATGTCTCTGCGCGCCTCGATCACCGGCGAGATCGTCATGGATGGCGTGGAAGTGGGCGAGGACGCCCTTCTGCCGAACGTTGCCGGCCTCAAGGGTCCGTTCGGCTGTCTCAACCGCGCCCGCTATGGCATTTCCTGGGGTGTGATGGGCGCGGCGGAGTTCTGCTGGCATGCCGCGCGCCAATACGGTCTCGACCGCAAGCAGTTCAACAAACCGCTCGCCCAGATGCAGCTCTTCCAAAAGAAGCTCGCCGACATGCAGACCGAGATCACGCTGGGCCTGCAGGGCTCGCTGCGCGTGGGTCGTCTGATGGACGAGGCCGCCGCGGCACCGGAAATGATCTCGCTGATGAAGCGGAACAATTGCGGCAAGGCGCTCGACATCGCCCGCATGTCCCGCGACATGCACGGCGGCAATGGTATTTCCGAGGAATTCCAGGTCATCCGCCACATGGTCAATCTGGAAACCGTCAACACCTATGAAGGCGCCCACGACGTGCACGCCCTCATCTTGGGTCGCGCCCAGACCGGGCTGCAGGCGTTTTTCTAGAGGCTCCATCCGGAGCACGGAAAAACCAGGCATTCCAGACCGCCGCGCTGCACTCAGCGCGGCGGTTTGCACATCCAGCCGCACCTCGTGCTTGAAGAGCGCGCGCGAGCCGATTAAACCCGCAGGTGGAGAGGTGGCCGAGTGGTCGAAGGCGCTCCCCTGCTAAGGGAGTAGGCGGTGTCCCCGTCTCGTGGGTTCGAATCCCATCCTCTCCGCCACTATCCCCTTTCCGCTTAGCTATCCGCGTCGATCAACGGCCCCGCCCTCAGTCTCCTTCGCCAGACTCGTCGGCCAGGGCGAGGATTTCGCGGGCGCTGACCAGGCTGTCGCTGATCGCGTATCTCAGTGCGCCCTGGTAGATGACGAGTGCCTCCAGGTCTGATTCAGCCAGCGGAACCAGTTCCGGGTCGAAGGACAAGGCCCGGCGGGGATCGTTCAGGGATGTGTATTCGACAGCGTCGAACAGGGCTGTCGAACCCGTCAGGTGGCTTGCCGCCTCCGGCCAGAGATATTCATTGCGCTCGATCGTCTGGTTGAAGCGCGACAAGGCCGTGCGCAATTCCGTCGGCAGGAGGGAGAGCTCTCCCGACGCGACCATCTCGGCAAAGACGGCGGACCGGGTCGGCGGCCGGCCGACATGGCGGACCAGGCCCAGCCATTCGGTCATCGTCTCCGGGTCCGTTGTCGCCACCGTGTCCTCGCGGATGGCCCGGATGACATTTTCGGTGGCGGCCTCATAGGCGGTCGCGATCTCTTCGGAGCGGATCAGGGTCGTTTCGAGGGTTCGAAATTCCTCTGTGATCCGCCCCATCAGCTCGGCGGCACGCACGTCTGCGTCGCGGTTTTCATTCCAGGCATTGACCTGGAAACCGATCACCACACCGGCGATCACGATCACGAATTCGACCGCGGCCGCGAACCAGTCCTGCTCGCGGATGGCTCTGGATAAGTTCTGCAGGATCATGTCTCGCCCCCGATGCCTGGTCGCAGCATTCAAGACAAGCTTCTGACTGGCAACCGAAATCTGGAAAGCGAGGGATTCGTCCGATTTCGCCGTCGCCGCGTCACCCTTTCAAAAACCTGCCGGTCTGTGCTTAAGCTCGTTTCAGCTGCGGGGAGCGCTTTTTGTCCATATCCGAAATCATACTGGCGCTGGTGAGCTGTGCCGGGGTCATGGCGTTGATTGCCTGGTGGTCCTTTCGCCAAGCGCGCGAGGAAATTGGATCGAAGGACGGGTATTTCCTGGCCGGACGCCATCTGGGCGGTCTGTTCATCGCCGGCTCGCTCCTGCTGACTAATCTTTCGGCAGAACAACTCATCGGTCTCAATGGCTCGGCCTATGGCTTCGACATGTCCAGCATGGCCTGGGAAGTCACGGCCGCGGTGGCGACGGTGGCGATGGCGCTGATCTTTCTGCCGCGTTATCTCAAGAGCGCCTTCACCACCCTGCCCGAATTCCTGGCCAGCCGGTTTGATGCGGACGTACGGCGGCTCTCCGTCCTGCTCTTCATGCTGGGTTATGGCCTGGTGACCATTCCCTCCATTCTCTATTCAGGCTCGATCGCGGTCATCCGCCTGTTCGACATCCCCACCCTGTTCGGAATTTCCCAGTTCGAAGCCCTCGTCCTGACCGTACTGGTGATCGGTATTGTCGGCGCTGTGTATGCGGTCTTCGGCGGGCTCAAGGCGGTCGCGGTGTCGGATACACTCAACGGGATCGGCCTGTTGATCGTGGGCGCGCTGGTGCCGATTCTTGGCCTGGCCCTGCTGGGCGAAGGCAATGCGTGGGACGGGCTGGCACGCCTGGTGGCGGATCATCCGGAAAAGCTCAACGCCATCGGCGGGGCTGACTCACCCATCCCCTTCGGCACGATCTTCACCGGCATGATTTTCGCCAATCTCTTCTACTGGTGCGCCAATCAATACGTGATCCAGCGCACCCTGGCCGCACGCAGCCTGGCGGAGGGTCAGAAAGGCGTGCTGCTGTCGGGCTTTTTCAAGGTCCTGGTGCCGTTTTTCATGATGATACCGGGCGTCATCGCCTTTCATCTCTACGGTCCCGAACTGGCCTCGATCGACCAGGCCTATCCCGCGCTGATCCGCGATGTCTTCCCGGTCTGGATGATGGGTTTCTTCCTTGCCGTTCTGTTCGGCGCGGTCTTCTCGTCCTTCAACTCGCTGCTCAACAGCGCCGCGACCATGTTCACGCTGGATATCTACGCACCGAGCCGGAAATCCCCGCTCTCGGACCGCCAGGCCATACGCGTGGCGATGATCGCCAGCGTCGTCATCGCGCTGTTCTCCTTTTGCGTGGCACCGCTGCTGTGGTTCGCGCCGGAAGGCCTGTGGCAGATCATCCGGATCTTCACCGGCTTCTACAACATCCCCATCGTGGTGATCGTGATCGTCGGCCTGTTCGCGCGGCACACGCCGGCCATCGCCGCCAAGATCGTCATCGTCTTCCACGTCATCGCCTACGGGCTGATCAAGTTCGCCCTGGCCGACGTGGTGACGCTGCACTTCCTGCACGTCTACGCCATCCTGTTCGTGATCGAGGTCGCAATCATGCTGATCGCCGGACGCATCGCCCCGCGCGCCGAGGCCTGGACCCTGGCCGACACACACCGGGTCGACATGACACCCTGGCGCCACGCCCGGCCGGTCGCCTTCACGCTCCTGTCGATGGTGGTGGCGCTCTACGTGCTCTTCTCGCCGCTCGGCCTCGCGGATGGTGAAACCGGCCTGGGCTTCTTCACGGCCATGGCGGCGATTGTCGCGGCGAATATTGCGGCGTGGGCGCTGGCGGTGCGGGTCAAGAGGACAGTGTCGTGACCCTCGAATTTCTTCGCCAGTCTGTCGTCGCCTCGCTCAAGGTTGCAACGTTCATAACAGGTTTTGCGAGTATCATCATGATCGCCGCAGGTGTCTTCGCGTCTTTCCAGCCGACGCTCACCCTCTCTCCGGTGACGGCTGTGAAGCTCGCGGCCAGCTTTTTCATTTTTGTCGGCGTTGCGATGTTCTGCCTGATCGTCGGGTCCCAAATCCTGTTCGGCCGCAAATAGGTCGGAGCCTGCCCATCCATGCTTCCCACTCTTGAAGTTGTTCTGGCGTTATTGTTCGTGTCCGCGAGTTTCGTTCTCGGAATGTTGCTGGGTCCCAACCTCAAGATCGCCATCGTCTCCGACGCTCACCGGAGAATGTCTGTGTTGTGGGCAATTTCCCTCATCCTTGCGGAGGTCGCGATTCTCGTCGCGACAGCGTGGACGGTGCCCACGATGATGGAGGGGAATTTCTACGGTTTCAGCGCGATGATTTTCGTCATGTCGACGATTGCGAACTTCCGACTACGACCGTGAATGGGCGCCTCGCCTACCCGCGCAGATCCACCTCGAGGCTCGACACGCCATGCACCAGCGTGTTGGGCGCGATGGTCTGTTTGCCGGTCCAGCGGATGTTCGGGAAGCGTTCGAGGATTTTCCGGAAGGCGATCTCGAGCTGCATGAGCGCGATCTTCTGGCCGAGGCATTTGTGGGGGCCGTGGCCGAAGGCGATGTGCTTGTCGAAATTCTCGCGGTCGAGATCGAATTGATCCGGATTGGCGAAGACAGACGGATCGCGATTGGCGGCCGGATACCAGAGGATCACTTTCTCGTCTTTCGCGATGCGCTGACCGTTCAGCTCGGTATCCTCCACCGCCGTGCGGCGCATGTGCTGAACCGGCGAGATCAGGCGGATCGCCTCGTGCGACATGCGGGTAATCAGGTCCGGGTCCTCCAGCACGCGGGCCCGCATTTCCGGAAACTCGGTCATCAGCCGGATCGTGCCGGAAAGCGAGTTTCGCGTGGTGTCATTGCCGGCGAAAATGATCAGCAGCCAGGACCCGTCGAGATATTCCTGCGGCAGCGGTTTTCCGGCCATTTGCGTATTGGCGATCGCGGTCATCAAGTCCTTGCGAGGCCGGGCCCGGCGATCGGCCATGACGCGCTCGCCGTAATCGAACATCTCGTTGACATAGTGGAAGAATTTCAGCGGGAACCAGGGTCGGCGCGTCAGCAATGGCCAGGGACTCACGAAATACTGGTTGGCCAGTTCGAGATAATGCATCCACTTGATGATTTTCGGCCGGTCCTCCTCGTCCACACCCAGCATTTCGCACAGAGTGAAGAGCGGCAATTCCTGCGAGAAGACCTTGGCGAAATCGACGACCGGGCCCTGGCGTTCCAGCTCATCGAGCAGGGCATCGACCTTCGCCTCCACGCGGCCCGAAAGCTCGGCGACAAAACGCGGGATGAAGAAGTCCTTCTGCTGGATCCGCATGTCCATATGGTGCGGCTGATCCAGATTGATGATCGAGTTGAAGGCGGCGGGAACCAGTTTCTTGGGCTTCCATTCCTTCCTCGGCATCACGAACATGTTGATACTGCCGCGCTCGGACGAGAAGACCTCCGAGTTAAGCTCGACTTCCTTGATGTCCTCATACCGGGTGACCGACCAGAAGCCGGCCCGTTTGGCATCGGCGCGCGACCACATCACCGGTGCCTCTTCGCGCATGCGACGGAAGAAGTCATGCGGCTGGCCCTGTGTCCAAGCATTGGGATCCCAGAGCTCGAAACCCTCGAGGCGCGGATAGACCGCTTCATGGACCGGATCGATCTGGGATCGGTCCTCCAGGATCACATCACTGACCAGTTGCATGGGATGACGGCTCCGCGAAAAATGAACATTGTTCACTTATCGAAACTGGGGGCAGTCGCGCGTCTTGGCAAGGCTTTCCGCGCGCAACGCTCCGGTTTCGATGTCTGCAAGGCCCGATCCGGCCCGGATCAGGACTTCATGAAGGCCTCGAACGCGTCCTTGTGCTCAGGATGCCAGCGCGACAGGGCCGGCCTGTTCTCGATGATGTCGTCCGCGCTCCAGCGCATGCGCTTCTCATCGACCTCGCGCGGCGATTCATTGTCCGGGCAGATGATGTAGAAATCCCCGCGATCGAGGCAGGGGAGCATGAAATCGATGGTCTCCTCGGCCGTCCAGGCAAAGGGCGGTTTCTGAGGAATGTGTTTCGAGATCAGCGGGGTGTAAACGAAACCCGGCACCAGGAGATGCGCACTCAACGAACAACCCTCCAGATGGGTGAAGGCGTGAGCGAGGCTCTCGGTATAGGCCAGCACGCCAACCTTGGAGAGATTGTAGGCGTAATTGCCCGGCGGGCGCGTGATGCCTTGTTTGGACCCGGTATTGATGACAACGCCCGCCTCGCCCGTCTCGAGCATGCGCGGAATGAAGGCCTGGCTGCCATTGATCACGCCCCAGAGATTGATCTCCAGCGTCTGCACCAGGGCTTCGCGGTTCTCCCAGGGCTGACCGACGGGAAATCCGGTGCCTGCGTTGTTCATCAGGCAATGCACACCGCCGAAATGCTTGAAGGCCGTGTCGGCAGCTTTCTCGACGGCGTCGAAATCCGTCACGTCGCACTCGATCGCCACCACGTCCGCATCATCGCTCATCAGCGCGTTCAGATCAGATTTTGCGGCGTCGATGGCGGCACTGTCCCGATCAATCATGACGATATTCATGCCGGCCTGCGCATAACGCCGCCCGGCTTCCAGTCCGAGCCCGCTGGCCCCTCCGGTGATCACTGCCGTCTTGCCCGGCGCCCTCCAAGAACTCATTCGACCCTCCCGTTTGTTTTCTTTCGCCACGCTACAAGTGGTCGCCAGCGACGGCGAGTCCTGAGGCGCAAGGTCGCGGGCCGTTTCGTCGCATCGTCTTGGCCGGAGTGCGGTCCTAGCCTGAAGGGACAGGCACAGGAGACAGCCATGAATCACAAGCACCGCAAGACCTTGCACGCCCTCTTCGCACATCCCGAACCGGCCAATCTCGCGCCGGCAGACGTGGAGCATGTGCTGGCCGATCTCGGCGCGGAAATGCATGAACGCAGCGGCGCGAAATTCTCCGTGACGCTCAATGGGCATACCGCCAATTTCCATCACGCCCATCACAGCCTGCCCAAGGACGAGGTTCGCTCCCTGCGCAAATACCTCGAGACCTGCGGCATCGACCCCGAGCGTGATTATCCGCTCTAGCGAGACGTCAGCCTCCCGCAGATCGCTATCGACTTGACCCGGCCCTGCCGCAGCACCAGCTTTGCGGTAGTGCCTGGGGAGGGTTTCATCGTGCTGCGTTCTGCCATTCTTGGACTGTCCGTTCTTGCCGTATCCGCCTGTTCCTCGGTGGACGAGGCCGAGTTCGTGCCCGTGGCGGCCGATGACCTGGTCCGAAATCTCGACCAGGGCCGGTTCGCAGGATTCGAAAGCGAGCACGGCGCTGCCGTGTGGATGGCCCTGCCCTATGCCGCGCCGCCGATCGGCAATCTGCGCTGGCGGGCACCGCGGCCGCCTGTTCCCCATCACGGCGTACAGGACGCTTTGAACGCTGGGCCGGTCTGTCTGCAGGTCACCAATAATCTCTCGGCCGGTGAGCGCTACGATCCCGGTGTGCTAATCGGCGATGAAAATTGCCTGACATTGGACGTGTACGCGCCGCGCGACGCGGCCGCCGGCGATGACCTACCGGTGATGATGTGGATCCACGGCGGATCGAACACCTGGGGCTCGTCCTCGGCCTATGACGGTTCGACCCTCGCCAGCCAGCAGGGTGTGATCGTGGTGGCCGTGCAATACCGGCTCGGCCCGATAGGTTTCCTTTCCCACCCGGCCCTGCGAGAGGGCGCGGAAATGCCGGACGATGAGGCGGCGAATTTCGCCCTGCTCGATCTCGTGGCGGCGCTCGACTGGATCCAGAGCAATATCACCGCCTTCGGTGGCGATACCTCCCGCGTGACCGTCTTCGGTGAAAGTGCCGGCGCTTACAATATCTCCGGCCTGATGACGATGCCGCAGGCGCGCGGTCTGTTTCACCGGGCCATCATGCAAAGCGGTGGTTCGGCTTCTGTCGCCCGGGATATTGCCGAGGCCGGCGGTGGACAGGATGATGTCCCGGCCAATACGGCTGTCATGGCCATGGTAGGGGCGGAAGCCTCCGGCGAGAGGCTCCGATTGCTTTCGCCCGAAGCCGTTTTTGCGCCCTATCGCGACGAAGACGGCGAATTGCTGACCATGCCTCGCATGATCGAGGATGGCGTGACCCTGCCGCTCGGCGGCATCCGGGCCGCTGCCGCTTCGCCGGACGGGTTCGCCCGTGTCCCGCTGCTGACCGGCACCAATCGCGACGAGATGAAGCTCTACACGGTCTTCAATGACAGACTGACACGCCGGCTGGGCCCGCTGGTCTGGCCGCGCGACCGGGATGCCTATAACGCTGCCGTCGAATATCCCAGCCGTGTCTGGCGCTACAACGCCGTCGACGAATTGCTCTCCAGCCTCGCCGCGAACGGGCATACCGAATTGTGGAGCTATCGCTTCGACTGGGATGAAGGCGGTTCGGTGCTTCTGACCGATACGGGGGATCTGCTCGGTGCGGCGCACGCCATGGAAATCCCCTTCGTGTTCAATCATTTCGAGCTCTTCGGCTCGTTCGACAGCGTCTTGTTCAACGACCGAAATGCCGAGGGCCGCATCATGCTTGCCGAAGCCATGGGCGCCTATTGGAGCGCGTTCGCCGCGACCGGCATCCCCGGCGATGCGGACGGGCTCGGCCCTGAATGGCCGCGCTGGTCCGAGGCGGGTGATGCGCTCAGGCTCGACACGGTCGCGGATGGCGGGATCGAACTGATCACCCGGCGCGAATCCCCCGGAGACATCGCTGCGGATCTGGCCCGTGATGATCGCCTGGATGACACGCTGCGCTGCGCCGTTGCCGCGGACATCTCGAGCCGGGAAACCCGCCTGCGCCCGGATTTCGACCGCGCCATCAACTGCTGACAACCCGCCTCACCGGTGAAATCGCCACTCCCTCTGGACAAATAGTGACAACGTTGTCATACGAGGGTCGATTTGTTCCTCCGGGGCGCCTGCACGCGGCCCGCAATCATCGGAATTGCCGCATGTCCAATCCCTACAAACGCAAGCTGGCCCTGGCGGGTATCGACGCCGAACGTCTCGGAGAAGCCGGACTGGGTCGCCGTATCCAGAGCATTGTGGGCGAAGGCCTGCATGGTCTCGGTTTCAGCCCCTATGTCGACGGACAGGACAATCTCACGGATGTCAGCCCGGAACAGATCCGCGACCGGCTCGCCATGCTTGCGCCCTACACGCAATGGATCCGGACCTTTTCCTGTTCCCGAGGCAATGAACACGCGCCGGGCATTGCCCGTGAGTTCGGGCTGAAATCCATGGTCGGTGCCTGGATCGATGATGATCCGGAGACCAATGAGGCCGAGCTGGCCAAGGCGATCGAGATCGCCAAGCGCGGCGAAGCCGACATCCTGGCGATCGGCAATGAAGTCCTGCTTCGCGAAGAACTGGACGAGGACGCCCTGATCGAGCTCATCGAGCGGGCCAAGGCGGAAGTCGACATCCCGGTCGGTTATGTCGATGCGTATTTCCTGTTCGAGGATCATCCGCGCGTGGCCGAGGCCTGTGATGTGATCCTGGTGAATTGCTACCCGTTCTGGGAGGGCTATCCGATCGAGCATGCCCATATCTACATGCGGGAAATGTATCGCCGCGCGCAGCGCGTTGCCGACGGCAAGAAAGTTATCATCGCCGAGACCGGCTGGCCGAATATCGGGACCCGTGATCGCGGCGCCGAACCCTCCCGCATCAATGCGATGAAGTATTTCATCGATGCCGTGGAATGGACCCGCAAGGAAGGCATCGACCTGTTCTACTTCGCCGGTTTCGACGAGGCCTGGAAAGTCGCCAAGGAAGGTGATGTGGGGGCCTTCTGGGGATTGTGGGACAAGGACGGCAATCCGAAATACTACGCCGCCTGATGTTCAATCTGTTCCGGTCCCGCGGGCGCAGGTTTGCGCCGCCGTATGCCAATGCCATCTGCTATTCCGGCTATCGCGAGGGCCAGAGCCCGCCCAGCGGCGTTTTCCCGTCCTATGAGGAAGTCCGGGAGGACTTGCAGATTCTCGCGCGGCACTGGCGATATCTGCGCATCTATGACTGTACCCGTCACGCCGAAATCGTGCTGGACGTGATCCGCCGCGAAGGCCTGCCGCTGCAGGTCATGCTGGGCATGGGACTGGGCGCGGAGGTCAGTAATCCCGCCTGTCCCTGGGGCGGCGAGTATGACGACGCGACCCTGGCCGCCAACAGGCGTGAAAACGATCGCGAAGCCGACCGTATGATCGCCCTTTCCCGCCGCTATCGCCGCGAGGTGCTGGCGCTGTCGATCGGCAATGAAGCCAGTGTCGAATGGAATGACCACATGGTCCCTGTCGATCGCCTCGTGCATTTCGCCAGGCGCGTCGGCGCGCGCGGCCGCCACCCTGTCACCTTCTGCGAGAATTACGTGCCCTGGGCCGACAAGCTCAGGCCGCTCGCCCGCCATCTCGACGTGATCAGCGTGCACACCTATCCGGTTTGGGAATACAAATCGGTCGACGAAGCGCTCGCCTATACGCAGGAGAATTATTACGCGGTGAAGGGCCGGTATCCCGACAAGCCGGTGATCATTACCGAGGCCGGCTGGACCACGCGCTCGAACGGGCGCGGTATTGATCCGCACAACGCCTCGGAAGCCCTGCAGGCCCGCTACTACGCGGAACTTATGGCGTGGGCCGACAGCGAGGACATCCTGACCTTCGTCTTCGAGGCCTTCGACGAGCCCTGGAAAGGCTCCCCCGATCCGGACGAGCCGGAAAAGCACTGGGGCCTGTTCCACCTGGACCGGACACCGAAACCGGTGATGGCGGACCTCTTCGAGGACCTTGAACGAAGCCGTTGATCGAAACGGCGTTTCCCTCTCCGGCCACAAGTCTATATCAATGACGACACATCACGACGGCAGGTTCTGGGGAGAAACATGACCGACACGAGTGAGACGGCAAAAACGCCAGCGTCCGAAGCCATCCAGCCGCTGGCCGAAGGGCCCCGGCGATACGCACTCGGACTTCTGCTGGTCATCTATATTCTCAACTTCCTCGACCGCCAGGTCGTCAACATCCTGGCCGAGCCGATCAAGCTCGAACTCGGACTTGCCGACTGGCAGCTGGGCGTTCTCACCGGCCTGGTGTTTGCGGTCTTCTACACCTTCCTTGGCCTGCCGATCGCACGCCTCGCCGAGCGCGCCGACCGGGTGAAGATCATCTCGGTTGCCGTCGGCGTCTGGAGCTTCTGCACGATGGCATGCGGCCTCGCGAGCAATTACGCGCTGCTCCTCATGGCCCGTATTGGTGTTGGCGTCGGAGAAGCCGGCTGCACCCCTCCAGCTCACTCATTGATTTCCGACTACACGCCGGCCGAAAAGCGCGCCTCAGCCATCGCCTTCTACTCGATGGGGATCCCTCTCGGATCACTCGCCGGCATGGCGCTCGGCGGTCTGATTGCAGATAGTTACGGTTGGCGGGCCGCGTTTTTTGTTGCCGGCGCACCGGGTGTGTTGCTCGCGATCCTCGCTTGGCTGACCTTGCCCGAACCGCGGCGAAATGCGCCTTCGGTCAAAGCGGCAGATCATCCGTCCGTTTCAGATGCGATCCGCGAACTCGCCGGAAAGCCGGCCTTTCTCTGGATGTCACTCGCTGCTGCTGTCAACGCGATGGTCGCGTATGGCCATCTGTCTTTTTACGGCTCGTTCTATCTGCGTGTTCACGCCGAGGGACTCCAGGGGCTGGCAGAAACGTTCAATAACGTTCTGGGTACGCAACTCGGTGCAATCGGATTTGTGGGTCTGGCTCTCGGCCTGCTGATCGGCATTTTTGGAGCTATTGGTACTTTTGCCGGGGGACAGTTCGCCGACCGGTTCGTCGCCCGCGATGCCCGCGCGTTTGCCGGCATCCCCGCAATCGCGGCGATGATCGGTTTCCCGCCCTTCCTTCTCGCAATGCTCAGCGGATCGACAGTAATGTCTCTGGCTGCACTGGCGATCGTCACGCTGCTGGGCTCGGTCTGGTACGGTCCGGTGTTCGCAAGCGTGCAGAGCCTCGTCCAACCTCGTACACGCGCGACCGCCTCTGCTGTCATCCTCTTCGTGATCAATCTTATCGGTCTCGGATTGGGTCCCGTCATTGCCGGTGTGGCGAGTGACATCTTCGCGGTGCAGTACGGTCCCGTGGAAGGCTTGCGTCTCGCGCTTATTACTGTCGGGGTTATGGGCCTGCTGTCGATTCCGGCGTTCTACATGGCCTCACGCACGCTTCGCGATGACGTCGAGACCTGACGGGTTTCGACGGGGCTGCCGTCTTGTGTAAACTCCCCGGGGGGCAAATCCCGGGGAGGTTGATCATGACGGTATCATCGCGCGCCAAGGCGCTGATCGCGGAATTCTCGACCGGAGATCATGCCCGCGGCGCAATCAAGAAACGGGCGAAGGAGATCAAGACAGATCACGCCCTCGCCCTCGAACTCTGGGCATCCGGCGCCTTGCAGCCACGCATGCTCGCTGTGCTCCTGATGGACCGCAAGCAGATGACCGGGGAGATGGTCGAGACGCTTGCGGCTGATCTCGATGCCGGACCGGAAAAGGACGCGACTCATATTTCCGAATGGCTTCTGGCTAACCAGCTCATGAAGTCGAAACCGCTGAGCCGGCAGATCGAGACCTGGGCCAATCATGAGCTTCCGGTCTTGCGGCGGCTCTTCTGGTATCACCAGGCCAGGCTGCGCTGGACGGGACAGACACCGCCAGGCAATTCCTCCGAACTCATGTCCGCCCTCGAGAGCGAATTCGGATCCGAGGAGCCGATCGTGCAGTGGACGATGAATTTCTGTGCGGCCTGGATGGGCGTGCATGAACCGGAATACCGCGAGCGCTGCATTGCACTGGGCGAACGGCTCGGCCTCTACAAGGAGGAAGTCGCGCCGAAGGGCTGTACGCCGAACTACCTGCCGGAATTCATTCGCATCGAAACGGAAAAGCGCGCGGGCTGAGCGCGTCTATCCGGCCAGAATGCCGTCGACGACCGCGCGATCCGGGATCGCCGTCTGCGCCCCTGCCCCCAGACAACTGGCCGCTCCGGCGGCGCAGGCAAAGGCCAGGGCCTTGTCCGGCGACTGATCCTCGATCAGGGCCACCGTAAGCGCGCCGACGAATGTGTCGCCGGCGCCTGTCGTGTCCACCGCCTCGACGGCGGGAGGACGAGCCCGCGCCAATTCCTTGCCGTCGCGATACATCACGGCGCCTTCAGCACCGAGGGTGAGAACGACTAGGCCACCGGATGCAAGCAATGCGTCCAGGCCATAGAATTCCGCCTCGCTCTCATTGACCACAAGCACATCAGCCCGTTCGAGCAGGGCTTTCGGCACGGCGAGCGCCGGCGCCAGGTTGAGCACGACCAGGCCGCTGCAGCGCTGGGCCGCGGCCAGCAGCGTATCGACGGGGATTTCCAGCTGACCGATCAGGGCGCCATCAATGCGTTCGGGAAGATTGTCGGGACCGAGCTCGGCATTGGCACCGGGCGCGACCACGATCTGATTCTCCCCCTCCGCGCTGACGGCAATCAGCGCCACACCAGTGGGGGAATGTGCCAACCGGGTCAGACCCGACAGGTCCACACCCGCTGCGTCCAGCAGGCTCAGTGCGGCCTCAGCCTCGCTGTCGCGGCCAACACAGCCGATCATGCCGACATCTCCGCCCAGCCTGCGCGCGGCCAGAGCCTGGTTCGCGCCCTTGCCTCCTGGATGGCGGGAGAAATGTCCACCGAGAATGGTCTCGCCCGGGCCCGGCAGGCGATCGCATTGCACAACCAGGTCCAGATTGATCGAACCGGCGATATAGATGCGCGGCCGGCTCACAGGCGCCTCATGCGCTCAAGGAGTAGGTCGAAGACACGGTCAGCTTCCAGTTGGGTCACCCAGTCGATCTGTCCCGCGACCTCCGGCCCGGCATAGATATCGATAGCGGTGTGCCCGCGGGTCAGGCCCTCACCGGTCTCGACGGCGGCAGCCGCTCGGCGATGGCTGAAGAGTTCCGGAGCGAGCAGATAGGCGATCGTGCAGGGATCATGCAGTGCGGCCCCCTCAGCTCCGTAGACATCGCCATAGATGCGATTGACGTGACCGATCATCTCATGCGCGATCATGCAGGCGGGATGGGCACCGGCTTCCATCTCGTGCATCCGCGCTGGCGTGCAGCGCAGCTGCAGGGTCGCATCAAGACCGATCAGGGTGATCGGGCGGCCGCAGGCAAGGACGATCGAGGCGGCGTGCGGGTCGGCGTAGATGTTGAATTCGGCAGACGCGGTGATATTGCCGCCCGCCTCCCGCGCCCCGCCCATGATGACGAGACGGTCGATCGAATTGGCGATTTCCGGCGCCTTCACCAAAGCGACCGCCAGATTGGTCATCGGACCGGTGATCACCATCGTGACCGGCGTATCGGCGTTCCCAAGCAGGCGGATCAGGGCATCGACCGCGTGTTCCTCACCGGCGGTGACAGAGGGTTCAGGTAGCTCCGCCTGGCCCAGACCGCATTCCCCGTGAATGTGATCGGCAAACACCGGTTCCACGACCATCGGTCGCGGACAGCCGGCAAAGACCGGGACATCGGTCCGTCCCGCCAGCGTCACCAGGCCCAGCGCATTGCGCGTGCAGACATCAACCGGGACATTGCCGGCCACGGTGAGGATCGCCCGCACGTCCAGCGCCTCGGGCGATGCCAGCGCCGCCATCAGGGCGACGCAGTCATCAATCCCGGGATCACAATCGATGATGATCGGACGCGTCATAAGGTCAGCCGAAGAAGAGCGCGCCGGCAATCGCGGCGCTCATTAGATTGGCGAGCGAACCCGCCAGAACAGCGCGCAGGCCGAATTTCGCGATCTGGGCCAGACGATCCGGGATCAGGCTGCCGAGCCCGCCCAGAAGGATGCCGACGGAGCTGAGATTGGCGAAACCGCACAGCGCGATGGTGAGCACGGCCTGGGCGCGCGGCGAGAAATCTTCCATCACCCCCGAGAAGGACAGATAGGCGACAAATTCATTGATGACGATTTTCTCGCCGACAATCGCACCGGCAGCCTGGGCTTCCGACCACGGGATGGAAAGCGCCCACATCAGCGGCGCAAACAACAGTCCGAGAATGCTCTGGACGCTCAGACCCTCGAAACCGACCAGTCCGCCGATCATGGCGAGCAGACCGTTGAGCACGGCGATCAGCGACACGAAGGCAATCAGCATGGCGCCGATATTGAGTGCCAGGTGCAATCCGTCCTTGGCGCCGACGGCGGCGGCCATGATCACGTTGGCGTGGCGATCCTCGGCATTGCCGACCTTGATCAGGTCCTGTTCCTCGTCATCCTCATCGTCCGGCATGATGATCTTGGCCATCAGGAGACCGCCCGGCGCAGCCATGAAACTGGCGGCCAGCAGGTATTCGACGCTGATCCCGATCTGGGCGTAGGCCGCCAGGACCGTACCGGCGACCGAGGCCAGACCGGACGTCATGATGGCGAACAGCTGCGGCTGGGTGATCTTCTGGAGATAAGGTTTGATGACCAGCGGCGCTTCCGTCTGGCCGACGAAAATGTTCGCGGCTGCGTTCAGCGACACCACGCGCCCGCAGGCCAGGATCGCGTTCAGGGCAAAGCCGACCCAGCGCACGACGAATTGCATCACGCCGATGTGATAGAGCACCGACATCAGGGCCGAAAAGAAGATGATCACCGGCAGGACGTTCAGCGCAAAGCTGAAACCAACCGCCTCGGAGACCAGTGGTCCGAACACCATTTCAATGCCTGCCGTGGCAAATCCCAGCAGCGCCGTGACCCCATTTGACAGGGATTGCAGCAAGGCCTGACCTGCCGGCAGGAAGAGGACCAGAACCCCAATCAGGACTTGCAGCCCCAGAGCGCTGAGAACAACGCGCGGCCGGATCTTGCGGCGATTGGTCGAAGCCAGGACAGCGATCAGCAGGATGACCGCAATACCCGCCAAGGCATTGAGATTGGACAGCATGTAGGAGGTATCTCCGGATGGGTGAGGCGCGCAGATTGCCCCGCGGCAGGCGGCACGTCCAGTTCCGGACTGTCACCACGGCCGGAGAATTCCTGTAATTTCAGGGTTGAATCTCCCGCTCTTTCGCCGTCCTGTCTCGGATTGATATTTCAGAACGCCCGGAGTTCTCGCATGTCAGACGCTCAATCCCAGCCGGCCGCGCCCAAGCGCAATGCCTTCACCCGCTTTCTCGACGGGGTCGAATGGCTGGGCAATCTCCTGCCCCACCCGGTCACGCTTTTCTTCCTGCTGGCCGTGGGCATCGTGTTGATTTCCGGTCTGCTCGGCTATTTCGGCCTCTCCGTCGAAGACCCTCGCCCGGCCGGTGCACGGGGCGTGGCGGACGATGGCATGATCCGCGCCGTCAGCCTGATGAATGGCGATGGCGTCCGGCGGATCTGGACCAATCTGACAACGAATTTCACCGGTTTCGCACCGCTGGGTGTGGTGCTGGTCGCCATGTTGGGCGTGGGCGTCGCCGAAAAGTCCGGCATGCTGTCCGCCGCGGTTCGCGCCATGGTTCTCGGCGCTCCCCGCCACGTCGTGACGGTCGCCATCGTCTTTGCAGGCATTGTGTCCAACACGGCATCCGAAGTCGGCTATGTCGTTCTGATCCCGCTGGCCGGCGCGATCTTCTACGCACTGGGACGCCACCCGCTGGCCGGCATGGCCGCAGCGTTTGCAGGCGTCTCCGGCGGCTACAGCGCCAATATCCTCATCGGTACGATCGACCCGCTGCTGGCCGGTATCACCCAGGAAGCCGCCCAGCTGATCGATCCGGACTATATCGTCCTGCCGACGGCCAACTGGTTCTTCATGGTTGCCTCGACCTTCCTGATCACGGCGATCGGCTCCCTGGTCTCGATCTTCATCGTCGAACCCAAGCTGGGGCCGTACAATCCGGAAGAGTCCGACGGCACCATTCTCGACGACCGCATGATGCAGCCGCTCACCGATGGCGAGCGCCGCGGCCTGGCCTGGGCCGGTTTCGCCCTGCTCGGCGTCCTGGCCTTCATGGCGCTTACCGTGCTGCCGGAATGGGGCATCCTGCGCAATCCGGATACGGGTGATCGTTTCAATTCGCCCTTCTTCCGGGGTTTCGTGGTCTGGATCCTGATCTTCTTCGTCGCCACCGGCTTCGCCTATGGCCGCGGCGCAGGCACGATGAAGAATGACCGGGACATCATCGACGGCATGGCTACCGGCCTGTCCTCGCTGGGCCTCTACATCGTCCTGGTTTTCTTTGCCGCGCAATTCGTGGCGTTTTTCGGCTGGACCAATCTGGGCGCCATCATCGCGGTGTCCGGCGCGCAATTCCTGCAGGATACAGGCATGACCGGGCCGCTGGTCTTCTTCCTTTTCATCCTGATGTGTGCGGTGATCAATCTGTCGCTGGGCTCGGCCTCGGCGCAATGGGCCGTGACGGCACCGATCTTCGTGCCCATGCTGATGCTGATCGGCTATTCGCCGGAAGTCATCCAGGCGGCCTACCGGATTGGTGATTCAACGACCAATATCATCACGCCGATGATGAGCTATTTCGGCCTGATCCTGGCTTGGGCCACGCGCTACAAGAAGGATCTGGGCGTGGGCACCATGATCGCGATGATGCTGCCCTATTCCATCATCTTCATGCTGGGCTGGAGCACATTCTTCTTCCTGTGGACGTTCGGACTGGACCTGCCGGTCGGACCGGGCTCGCCCACCTACTACCCGAACTGATCCGATCAGACGCGAAGGGCCGGCAAGCGATCGCCGGCCCGCGCAGCGGGTGCATCGATCTCGCGGCGAAGCAGGAAATCCGATCTGACCAGCGCAGCCAGCGCCGAGGAATCCTGGTTGTCGATAGGCGAGACCCGTCCCGTGGCGGGGTCCCGGGCGGCCCGCACGTAAGTTTCGCGGCTGCCATTGGCCGGCAGATCAGCACCGATCTCGACCTGTTCATAGACCAATTGCTCGCCCCGTCCCGTCAGGCCCCAAAGCGCCGGACGCAGGAAGAGCCTTGCCGCGACCAGGGCTGACACGGGATTGCCCGGCAGGCCCAGGAAATGCGTGTCGCCAAGCTTGCCGAACCAGGTCGGCTTGCCGGGTTTCATTGCGATCTTCTCGAAGGCCAGTGATCCGCCATCCGCAGCGAACACGGCCCGCAGATGGTCGTGATCGCCCACAGAAGCACCACCAATCGTGACCACGAGGTCGAGACCGGCTCCGGCCTGGAGACATCGCCGGACATCCGCCTCGCTGTCACGGGCAATACCCAGATAGACAGGTTCACCGCCCTCGGCGCGCACAAGCCCGTCGATACCCCGCGACACGGAATTGATGATCTGGTCCGGTCCGGTCCGTTCGCCCGGTTCCACCAATTCATCACCGGTCGAGAGGATACCGACCCGGGGTCTGCGCACGACGGGCAGTTCCGTCAGCCCGGCTCCGGCCGCCAGCGCAACCGCATCGGGTGTTACACGGGTGCCTGCGGGAAGCAGGGCCTGGCCCTCGCTGAAATCAACACCGGGACGGCGAATATTCGCCATCGGACGCGCGGTGTCGTTGAGCACAAGGGTGTCACCCTCGCGTGCCACATTTTCCTGGATGACAACCTGGTCAGCACCGTCCGGCACAGGTGCGCCCGTCGAGATACGCATCGCACACCCGGCGGTCAGACCTGTATCCGATCCGTGCCCGGCCGCCGACTCGCCGACCAGGCGGAGCCGTGCAGGCGTATCGCCCATGTCGGTTGACCGTACCGCATAGCCATCCATGGCTGAGGCCGCGAAAGGCGGTTGCGTCCGCCGGGCGATCATGGGCTGCGACAGCACACGTCCCGGCGCAGCGTCATAGGCGATGCTTTCCTCGCCCAGCACCGGCAGTGCAGCCAGCATCAGCGCCCGGGCGTCATCGACACGGATCATTCTTCCTCGTCTCCGACCGCTGCGTCCCGGATGTAGTCACCGCTGCGACCACCGCTTTTCTCGAGCAGGCGGACCTGGCCGATCACCATCGCGGGATCGAGTGCCTTGGCCATGTCGTAGAGCGTCAGCGCGGCAACCGAAGCCGCCGTCAGAGCCTCCATTTCCACTCCGGTCCGCCCGTCGGTCCGGACCTCTGCGCGGATGTCGAACGCATTCTCCGCGTCCAGCGGCTCGATCGAGACGCGCGCCTTGCTGATCGGCAGCGGATGGCACAGCGGAATGAGATCGCTGGTGCGTTTGGCAGCCATGATGCCCGCAAGTTCTGCAGTCTGGATGGCATCGCCCTTGGGCCCCTGCCCGTCACGCACAGCCTCAAAGGCCTCGGCGCTCATGGAGATCCGGCCTCCGGCCAGGGCGCGACGCGCCGTGACCGCCTTGTCACCGACATCCACCATGCGGATCCGGCCATCGGCGTCCTGGTGGGTCAGACCACGTTTCGTCGTCATTTCAGACCTCCGTCAGGCGCGGAATCAGCTCGACCAGATTGCACGGCCGGTGTTCGCGGTTGAATTCCTGGCTGAGCACATGATTCCAGGCATCCTTGCAGCCGCCCATCGAACCCGGGATGGCAAAGACATACGTTCCGCCGGCAATTCCGCCGGTCGCACGCGACTGGATGGTGGACACGCCCACCGATTTGAAACTCACCATGTGAAACACGGCGGAGAAGCCCTCCAGCTCCTTGTCGAACATCGGGCGCAGGGCCTCCGGTGTCACATCTCGCCCGGTCAGCCCTGTGCCGCCTGTCGCGATCACGGCATGGATGCGCGGATTCTCGATCCAGGCGCGGGCCTGAGCGCGGATGGCATCGATCTCGTCATGCACGATTGCGTGATCGATCACGGCATGACCGTCGGCAGCGATCACCTCGCGCAGCCAGGGACCGGTCTTGTCGGTCTTGCTGTCGCGGGTATCGGACACCGTCATGACGGCGAAGCCGACCTGGTCCGGGATAGTCGTCATGCGGGAATATCCTCTTCATCCTGCAGCCAGCGAGCCGAGGCTGCGTCGTCCTCTGCGCGGGCCTCGACCCAGCGGTCACCGCCCGTTGTGTATTCCTTTTTCCAGAACGGTGCCTGGGTTTTCAGGACATCGATCATGAAACTGACGGCATCCAGAGCTGCGCGCCGGTGCGGCGCGGCCGCGCCCACGAACACGATCGGATCGCCCACCGGCATGCGCCCGACCCGGTGGATGATCACCGCCCGACGCAAACTCCAGCGCGCAATCGCGTGTCCAGCGATACGCTCGAGCGCCTTTTCAGTGACGGCGGGATAGTGCTCCAGCTCCAGGGCAATGAGGTTTCCGCCACCACGGACCTGACCCACAAAGCTTGCCAGGGCACCGCAATCATGATCCTGGCCGGCCATGGCATCGTAGAGCGCGCCGGCGTCAAACGTGTCGGTCTGGACCCGGATCAGCGGCGAAACCATCTCAGCCTCCCGAAAAGGGCGGGCAGAAGGCGATGACATCGCCGTCCACCAGCGCATGCTCGCGGGACCGGATCTCGTCATTGATGATCACGCGAACAGATGCCTCGGACAGCGCCTCTGCGCCGTCATCGCGGGCACGTAGCCAGTCGACCAGGGCCTCCGGGCTGGCAATGGCAGCGCCGAGCTCTGCCGTGTCGAGCGTTTCCTCGCTTGTGCCCATGCGATCGCGCAGGGCGGCAAAATAACGGACGGTCAGCGCCATCTTATCCCCCGGTATGAGCCATGGTGCGGGCGACCGCGGCCTCTGCGGCCCCGTCATCGATTCGGAAATCATGGCCCAGCGGTTTGGCCGCCATCGCCGCGTCCAGCAGGCTGTCCAGCGCTTCGGGTCCGCCTTCACGCAGAGCACCGCGCAGGTCGAGATGATTCTGCCGGCCCAGGCATTGATAGAGCTGGCCCGCACAGGTGACTCGCACCCGGTTGCAGCCGGCGCAGAAATTCCCGGTCAGCGGCGTGATGAAGCCGAGCCGTCCGCCGGTTTCCTCAACCCGCACATAATGCGCCGGACCGCCGGTCCCGTCTGGCAGATCGGTCAACGTCCATTGCGACGCCAGTTGGTCCCGAACGGCGGACAGTGGCAGGAACTGGTCCGAGCGTTTCTGCTCCACCTCGCCCATCGGCATGATCTCGATCAGGGTGAGATCGCAATCGCGGCCATGCGCCCAACGCACCATGTCGGCGATTTCGTCCTCATTGCCGTTTTTCAGGGCGACGGCATTGATCTTGACGAGCAGACCGGCCTCCTGGGCCGCATCGATGCCCGCGAGCGTGTCCGCCAGCCGTCCACCGCGGGTCAGCGCGCGGAACCGGTCGGCATCGAGCGTGTCGAGCGAGACATTGATCCGCTTCACCCCGATCTCGGCCAGGCGTCTGGCATACCGGGGCAATTGCGTTGCATTGGTAGTCAGGCAGAGCTCTTCCAGGCCGGTCACGCCCAGCCGTGCGCCGAGATTTTCCATCAGGGTCATCACGTCGCGCCGGACCAGCGGTTCTCCGCCGGTGATGCGGATCTTGGAAACCCCGCGCCGGATGAAGGCATCGCAGACGGCAGTCAGCTCCTCGAGCGAAAGCAGATCCGCCTTCGGCAGAAATTCCGGCCGGGCCTTCATGCAGTAGACGCAGCGCAGGTCGCAGCGATCCGTCACCGACAGCCGCAGATAGCTGATGCGGCGACCGAAAGGGTCGATCAAGGGCGTGGTCTGCCCGGTTGGGATCATCCGGTCCAAAATACGTGTCCCGCTGGCCTGTTGGCGTCAGTCTAGCCCGAGCCCGTGCCGCGTGCGAAGCCTTTCACGACAGGGTGCCGGACCGGCCGACTTGATAATTGTCAACGACCTATAACGCGATGCCGCCGGGGGCAGAAGCGGGACTGATCGCCGCAGGCCAGTCCCGCCCCGCGATAGCGTGTCAGCCCTCGGCATCCGCTGCGAACAGCGTCACGTAGGCGCCATAGCCTTCCGCTTCCAGATCCTCGGCCGGAATGAAGCGCAAGGCCGCCGAATTGATGCAGTAACGAAGCCCGCCGCGATCCGCAGGTCCGTCCGGAAAAACATGGCCCAGATGGCTGTCACCATGCGTGGACCGGACTTCCGTGCGGATCATGCCGTGTGACGTATCGCGCAGCTCGCTGACATTCTCGCCCTCCACCGGTTTGGTGAAGCTCGGCCAGCCGCAACCCGAATCGAACTTGTCCATCGAGGTGAAGAGCGGTTCGCCGGAAACGATATCCACGTAGAGACCGGCTCGCTTGTTGTCATTGTGCTCGCCGGTGAAAGGGCGTTCCGTGCCGTTTTCCTGGGTTACCCGATACTGTTCCGGGCTCAGCCGGGCGATGGCATCGGAGTCTTTTTTGTATGTGCCGGACATGGGGTCACCTCGCTAGTCTGCGCATGATCAGTCATGCCCGCACAAGATGGTTTTGCTGACGCCCGAAACCAAGACCGATCAGGCAATTGTGATCGCCTAGCCGGCAACGGCTGCAGCGACCGCCATGTAGATCGGAATGCCCAGGATTATGTTGAACGGGAAGGTCACGCCCAGGGACAGGCTCAGCGGTACGGACAGGCCAGCACTCGGCAGGGCCAGACGCAGGGCTGCCGGCACCGCGATGTAGGACGCCGACGCAGCCAGCGTCATAAGCAGGGCCGTATCGCCGGCACCGAGGCCGAGCAGCATGGCCGCGCCCAGTCCCAGCGAGGCTCCGATGATGGGCATGTAAAGACCATGGGCCAGGACCGGCAGAGCGATCCGGCTGCCATTGGCACTCAGGCCTCGACCAGCCGCCAGGCCCATGTCCAGCAGGAAGAGACACAGCACTCCGCGGAAAATGTCCACGAAGAAAGGCTCGACGGCGGCCATGCCGCGATCCCCGGTGAGCCAGCCGATTGCAAAGGCGCCACACAGAAGCACGATGGAGCCGTTGGTCAGCGCATGCCGGACCACCGAGCCCCGGCCTTCTTCCGGGGGGGCCGCCGCAGCGCCCAGTGACGCCACCTGCCTGCCCTGCCCCTGCCCCATGCGGGCGAGGATCAGCCCGGTCAGGATGGCGGGAGCTTCCATCGCTGCGGCGACCGCCACCATATAGCCGCCGGCCGTCATCGAACTCTGGGCAATCATGTCGCTGGCTGCCACGAAGGTCACGATGGAGATCGATCCGTAATGCGCCGCGATGGCCGCGGCATCGGTCTGCGTGAGGCGCGAGGAGGCGCGCAGGGCGACGAAGGAGATGAAGGGCATCACTGCGGACAAGGCGACGCCGGCAAGGATAACGCCGACAATCACCCAGCCGCCGCCGGCTCCCATCTGGACGCCGCCTTTGAAGCCGATCGCCATGATCAGGTAGAGCGACAGCAGTTTCGAGATCGATTCCGGCAGGCTGAGGTCGGACCTCATGCGTGCAGCCAGCACACCCAGTCCGAAAAACAGCACCGGCGGTGAAATCAGCGTGTCGAAACTCATGGCGATCGTCCTCGGTCGTCAGGTCCTAGGCGGATTGTCGTGTGGCCAGGGTCGCCGGCTGGCCGGCATCGGCGCTGCGGTGGATCTCGGCGACCAGTTCCGGGTCCAGAGCCAGCCGGGCGGCCAGCAACTGCAGGTAGGACCGCTCGATCGGGCCATCGGCGTCGATGGCGACCAGTGAAGCCGCATAGATCTCAGCGGCGTGTTCGACACTCTCGACGCCGGACACAACGGTCTCGATATTCAGCGGCGACGCGATTTCCGCCTCCATGAACGCGCGGCTCTCGGCATCCAGGCCGGCAAAGTCGAGACGCTGACTGATCCGTGCCCGTTCGATTTCCGAGACTGAACCGTCCGCCTTGGCGGCGGCGATCATCGCACGCAGGAGGGATTTTGCGTGGCGTTCGCGGCGTTCGGTCTCGCTGTCGGCGGGCAGATAGGCCGTACCGGGCTGGGCGGCGGCGTAATCGCCGGGAGCCGGAGCCGCCGGTGCCGGTTGGGTCTGAGCCTGTACAGCGGGGGCGGCGGCGCCTTGCCGGTGCTTGTTGATTGCATGGAAAGCCAGACCGCCGAGGGCCGCCACCGCGCCATATTTGGCGGCCTTGCCGACGAATTTGCGTCCGGACTTGCCAGCGAGCATGCCTGTTGCCAGGCCGGCGAGCGCCGCGCCCCCGCCCACCATCGCGGTATTGCGACCGGATGGTGAATTGAGCGCATTCATGATTCCGTTGACATCGATCATTGGGAGTCTCCGATAGCCAGGGGTTGCGAGGAGGAGGAGCCGGATTTCGGACCCGCCTGCGCGGGGCTGCGCGAGGCTGCCAGCAGCACTCCGACACCCATCGCGGCCGAGATCACCGATCCGGCAAGGACGCCGATCCGGATCTCGGCGAGACGTGTCGCCTCGTCGAAGGCCAGGCCGCCGATGAAGAGGCTCATGGTGAAACCGACACCGGTCAGGCAGGCGAGGCCGTAGAGCTGCAGCCAGCTGACGCCCTCGGGACGCTGGGCCCAGCCGGCCTTCACCGCGAGCCAGATCGCACCGAAGACACCGATCTGCTTGCCGATGACCAGGCCGAGCACGATGCCCAGGGTCAACGGGGCCTGCAGGTCGGCGAAGCTCAATCCGGACAGCACGACACCGGCATTAGCAAAAGCGAAGATCGGCAGGATCGCGAAGGCGACATAGGGGTGGAGCGCATGCTCCAGCTTGATCAGCGGCGATCCGCCGCCGGCGCGCACCGGGATGAAGGCCGCGGTGACCACGCCGGCCAGCGTGGCGTGCACGCCGCTCTTCAGAACGAAATACCAGAGCAGTGCACCGACCAGGAGATAGATCCAGAGCGGCGCAATCTTCGACCGGTTGAGCCCCCACAGGACCGCCGTCGCGGCGGCCGCGTAGAAGAGCGGTTCGAGGGCGAGATTCTCAGTGTAGAACAGCGCGATGATCGAGATGGCACCGAGATCGTCGATGATGGCGATCGCCAGCAGCAGGATTTTCAGCTCGGTCGGCGCCCGTGCACCGATCAGGATGAGAATGCCCAGCGCGAAGGCAATGTCCGTCGCAGCCGGAATCGCCCAGCCATCAATCGTTGCGGGGCTGTTCTGATTGATCAGGAAAAAGACGAGGACCGGACCGACCATGCCGCCGATCGCCGCGATCGCCGGCAGGCTTGCCTTGGCCCGGCTGGCCAGGGCGCCCTCGGTCATCTCCCGCTTGATCTCAAGTCCGACCAGCAGGAAGAAAACCGCCATCAGCGCGTCATTGATCCACACACCGACGGGTTTGGTCAGGCTCCATTCCGCCCACCCGATCATCAGCGGGTAGGAAAACGCGGCGAAATAACCGCCGGATACGGGTGAATTACTGGCGATCAATGCCAGGCAGGCGGCAATGATCAGGACGATACCCGCAGCGCTTTCCAGCTGCAGGAATTCGCGGAGCCGTGACAGGGCGCGGGACATGGGCTCTTCCTTCCTTCAATCTCTACAAAAAAGGACACCCGGCCATTGCGCGGGGACAGCGTGCAGGCGGCCGGGTGTCGGGAGGCGCAATCCAGGGACTGGCGGCGAGCGGGTTGAGACAGGATCGCCGCTGTGAATTGCACCGTTTCTCGCAACCGGGGACACGGGCGCGAGAGGTGTCTTGCGGTTCGGTCTGCGTGTCGCTGTGAGGCAAGCCCGGGGATCGGGAACAGTGCGAGGCGCAGGGTCAGAACCGCTGTTTCAGGTCATCACTCATCTCCATTGGTTCGTGATGATGCGGTTCTACGAGCTTGCAACGATTAGGTATAGTATATATTGTTTATCGCATGATTAGCTTTTTTCTATAGATGAAACCAAGCCTCAGACAGCTCCAATATCTTGTCGCCATCGCCGATACCGGACGGTTCGCCGATGCTGCGCGTCAGCTCAACGTTTCCCAGCCCAGCCTGTCCACCCAGGTCGCCGAGGCCGAGGCCCAGCTGGGTGCGGTTGTATTCGAGCGCGGGCGCAAGGGCGCCATCGCCACACCGCTGGGCGAACAGATCATCGCCCGCGCGCGCTACATCCTGCGCCAGGTCGAGGACCTCAAGGAACTCGCCTCGCATGGCGGGAGCGGGCTGTACGGTCGGATCCGGCTGGGCGTGCTGCCGACCGTCGGCCCCTATCTCCTGCCCCGCTGCACCAAGCTGCTGCACTCGCGCTTCCCGGACCTACGCCTCAGCATCCGTGACGAACCCACCAATGATCTGACCCGGTCTCTCGAGGGTGGATTGTTCGATGCCGTGATCTCCACACCCGACGATCATCCGGGCTGCGAGGGTGAGCATTTGTTCGAGGAAGGTCTCTGGATCGCCGTCGAACCGCAGGATGAGCTCGCGCAGACCGATGATCCCGTCACCGTGCAGGAACTAGAGGGAAAGCCCTTCCTGACCCTGGGCCTCGGCCACCGCCTGACCCTGTTGGTGCAGGAATTGGCGCATCGTGCGGGCGCCTTTGTCAGCGCCGACTACGAAGGCACCAGTCTCGATGCGATTCGTCATATGGCGGCGCTGGGTGCGGGAATCGCGATCCTGCCCGAGCTCTACGTCAAATGCGAAGCCCAGAAGGATCGCAATCTTCACTTCCGGCGCATCGATGACCCCGATGCAGGACGGCGGGTATCCCTGATCTGGCGGCAGGGCTCGCCCCTGGACGAGGGTCTGGCCCAGATCGCTGCGGTGATGCGGCGTGCGGCGGAAAACTCGCTGCGCTAGCCGGCTGACCTGATCCTCACACGCGAGCGAGTCTCGCGACCGCGGGCATCAACGGCCGAGATCTCGAAAAATCCCTCGCCGTCCGGATACCAGACCGGATCGCCGGCCGCATTGCGCACGACCGGCAGACCGTCAGCATACCAGGCAAGGCGGCTTGCCCCCTGCCCTGCCAGAACGAAACCGCGGCCCTCACTGTCGGACCAGACTTCCGCGCCATCCGGTGGAAACAGGATGTGCGGCGCAGGATCGGCCTGGAATTGCCGGAGCGCGACGGGTGTGTCCGGCGCCCCGAACTCCGCCTCGTCAAAATCATTCGCCACGTCCGGCAAGAGGCTGTGGGCGAGATCTGCCGTGCGGAAGAGCAAAGGCAGCGCGATCTCGCGCCCCGTCATGCCCTCGCGGGGCGCACCATCGGCCCGCCCGGTCCAGACGATGATCGTGAAACCGCCACTGATTCCCGCCGCCCAGGCGTCCCGAAATCCGTAGGAAGTGCCGGTCTTGAAGGCGATATCGGGCGCACTGCGGGCGAGATGGGCCGGCATCCGTCCGGCCGGATGCGGGGCGCGACGGAGTATCTCGATCAATTCCCGCGACGTCTCCTCGCTGAGCACGGCATAGGCGGCGGTTTCCACCGGCGCATCCTCGGTCCAGCGCAGCGGCAGTGCCCGTCCGCCATCCCCCAGCGCGCCGTAGAGCACCGCCAGCTGGCGCGCGCTGAGACCCGCTCCACCCAAAGCGACGGCCAGGCCGTCATCGCGGCCCGCCGTGCGCGGCCGTTCGGGCCGGGCGCCGGCATAATCCAGCGCCGCAGAGAAGCGCCGAGCGCCGACACCATCCAGTGCAGTGACCGCCGGCACGTTCAGGGAATGTTGCAGCGCCTCGCTGATCGTCACATCGCCCCGGAAACGCCGGTCGAAATTATCCGGACGATAGCCGGCGAAACGCCTGGGCAGGTCGGCGATACGCGTTCCCGCTGCCGCCAGCCCGTCGTCGAAGGCCAGCCCGTAGATGAAGGGTTTCAGCGTCGAGCCGGGAGATCGCGGCCGGTTGGTGAGATCGATCCACCCGCCAGCCCGCTCACGGCTCGCGGAACCGACGGCGGCGCGCACTGCGCGGCTCTCCGTCTCGACGACCAGGACAGCGATCTGGGCGTGCTCGTCGCCCAGCGGGAGGCTTTCCGCGAGATATTCCTCGAGCACAGATTGCAGGGCGTGATCAAGTGTGGAGACGATCTCCCGGCCGGTCGCAGACCCGGACTGCGCCTGCGCAGCCAATTGCTCGGCGACATGCCATGCGGTCGAGGGGAAGGCTCGACGCTGCGGGGCCGGATCCTGCGCGGCATCGCGCGCCTGTCGGGCATCGACATGCCCCAGCGAGGCGAGGCGATCGAGCACGCGCCCACGAGCCGCAATCGCTGCGTCCGGACGAAGATCGGGCCGGCGTGCCTCCGGTGATTGTGGCAGGGCGATCAGGAGAGCGATCTGTTCCGGGGTGAGATCATCGGGCTCGCGGCCGAAATAGGCCCAGCTGGCCGCCCGGACCCCCTCCAGATTGCCGCCATAGGGCGCCAGGGTGAGATAGGCTTCCAGGATGTCCTGCTTGTCCAGGCGCGCCTCGATCTGGATGGCGCGTACGGCCTGCTGGATCTTCGCCAGCCAGGTCCGCGGCCTCGGCTCCAGAAGGCGGGCGAGCTGCATCGTGATGGTCGAGGCGCCTGACACCACACGTCCCTGACCGAGATTCTGCCGGGCTGCACGCAAGACCGCCTGCCCG
Organism: uncultured Maricaulis sp.; assembly: GCA_965228215.1. Taxonomy (GTDB): domain Bacteria; phylum Pseudomonadota; class Alphaproteobacteria; order Caulobacterales; family Maricaulaceae; genus Maricaulis. The sequence continues at coordinate 3,041,531 of OZ245800.1, forward strand.
TCGACCCCTCCGTGCTGGTAGAAGCGCGCATCCTCGTAGGCCAGCAGAGCGTCGATAAAGTCCGGATCGATCGCGTCGAGCTGGGCAGCCAGGCGCCATTTCCCGTCCTCTACCGGGAAGGCCCGCAGTACACGCCCGTCACGGTCGCGTACCACCGATCCGACCGCGTCCAGCCGCTCAAGCGGTGGCGGAAAGAGCCGGTCGAGCGCGATCACGCTGACCAGCACCGCCACAAGGACGGCTGCGGCCCGCATGATCCTGCGCGATGTGGCGGTGTCAGTCGGCTGCAGCAATATCCACCTCGCCGACCGTACTGCGCGCAAACACGTCGGGACGGTACATGTCCTCAACGACCGCTGCCGGCAGCGCATAGCGCCCCGGCGACACCGCGCGAACGACATAGGCCAGGCGCACCGTGCGCTGGCGCGTCATGTCGATGGCCGCGACGAATCGATCATCACGTGCCTCCGCAATGCGCGGTGCGTTGACCGGTCCGAGCCAGGAATAAACGCCATTCCGGCCTGCCTCGGCAGGCGTTACGACCGTCTCGATCTCGAACCCGGCCGGCAGGAGATCCACGATGATCGCAGGGATGGTGCGTTCCTCTCCGGGGCGGATCGTCAGATCGACGATCATGCGATCTCCCTGACGTACCGCAGCCAGATCCACGGGCTGGCCGTCGAGACCGCGCACGGCCTTATCGATCGCAACACCCTCGCTGGCCGGTCCCGGCGCAGCAATGCTCTCGCCGATCGCGGTCTGCGTGATCCAAACCGGGTTCTCACCCTCATTGGTCAGCACCAGGCCTGCATCCAGCCCCTGCCGGTCCAGGACGAGTTCGGACGGCTGGTCGATCGCGGCCTCGCCACTCCCCGTCACCTGCATGGCGTCCGATGCCCCCAGCGCCTCGGCTGCGAGCAGAAGGAAGGCCTTCTCCTGCGTGGTCAGGCGGGCCGGCTCCGGGAGCTCGACGGCAACCCGGTCCGCCAGACGCCCCACGAGCTCGGTCTGCCCGGCCTCGGCCGCCAATGCCAGAACGCCGGCGAGATCCCGCCGGGCCGATTGATACCAGTCACCGGTATTCCGGTAGCCGAGTGCCTCTTCTGCCGCTTCGAACGCGTTGCGGGCGCGGGCCCTATCACCGCTCAGATAGAGCGCCGCACCGATATGCGCACGGGCCAGCGGGCTGGCGATCCGGTCCAGCATTTCATCGTGCGTATAACGCAGGCGCGATGCGTCCACCCGTCCTTCGCGTGCGAGCACGTAAAGGGCGTAGGCAGAACTGCGCTGGGCCAGTCTTTCATTGCTGTCCGTCTGACCCCGCCAGCTGAAGACGGTGGCGTCATAGCCGTTGGCGCGCCAGGACTGCTGGGCAGCGATGTGCTGAAGCAGGGTGTAGGCCCGCTCCATGGCCGCCTCGGGCACCACATAACCCGCTGCCTGGGCGCGTGCGAGGAAGTCTGTCGCATACACACCCAGCCAGGTCGAACTCGCCCGGTCGCCCACACGCCACATGCCGAACGCGCCGTCATAGGCCTGGCGGTTCAGGATCGTGGAAACCGCGTCCTGCACCCGCATACGCGCATCCGCCACCGGGTCGAGGTCACCCGATTGTGCGATCGGATCGGCATAGAGCAGCGGCATGGCCCGGCTGGTGAGCTGTTCGGTACAGCCATAGGGGTAGCGATCGAGCGAGCGCAGCAGCGCATTCTCGTCCAGCGGCGTCGAGGCCAGGCTCACATTGAGGCGGCCTGTCCCGGCCAGATAGGCATCGAGTGCATCCGAACCGATTTGCCAGCTCTCGCCCGGATCAAGACGGGCCCGCTCGATTTCCGTACTCGGCAACCACGCGGACCGGACCTCCAGGGGATAGCTGCGGGCAATCCGGAACTCATCGGGCCCGGAGAGAGCCAGGCCGATATCGGCGATCCCGGCATCAGCGCCGGAGATCCCGACGGTCCTGTCGAGCCGCTCACCGCTGGCCAGCCGGAAACTTTCCTCGCGATCCGCATCAACCGCGCCCGCAGCCGCGATACGGGCGACAAAATCACCGCCCTCGCCCTCGACATTGTCGACGGTCAGCGTTGCCTGTCCTTCATCACCGGGAGCCAGGAAGCGCGGCAGGATGAGTTCTGCCGGAATGGCGTCCCTAACCGTCAGGGCCTGCGAGGCTCCGCCGACACCGTCGCGGGTCCAGGCCACGGCCATCAGCCGCAGCTCGCCGTTGAAATCGGGGATGTCGAGCGAGACTTCCGCGCGTCCCTGGCGGTCTATCGACACCGGACCGGAGAAGAGCGCGACCGTGCGTGTCGGCACGACGGTGAGCCCGGCCCCACCGATCTGGTCACCGCCCGAGCGGACGTCGGCCGCGGCACCCTGGTTCGGGTCCAGCAGGCGGCCATAGTCGTCCAGCAGTTCGGTTTCCAGCGCGGTCTTGCCGAAATACCAGTCCGCGGGGTCTGGCGACTGGAAGCGCGTGAGTGCCAGAATGCCCTCATCAACCGCGGCGACGGTCAACCAGGCATCGCGGCCGATATCACCCGTGGCCGTCACGTCGAAGGTCAGGGTCTGGCGGGGACGGACAAGATCGGGAAGTTCGAGCTCAAGTGCGAGATCCCGACCACCGACATCCACGGGCAGATAAGCCACACCGACAGCGCGCCGCGGTCGCGGCTGATTGACCGCATCGCGGGGCGTGAACACGCTCACCATCACATAGGCACCACCGCCCCAGTTCTCGTCGACCGAGAAGCTGAGCTCGGCGCCCTCCTCCGGCATGGTGACCGACCGGGTTTCAAGCACCCGATCCGTGGCGATGACGATTTCAGCCTCGCCGGCATAGGGCGGCAGGACCGTCACCACGACCTCATCACCGAGCGTAGTCGGGTCTTCCGGTGCCGAGACACGAACCTGGTCCGGCGCGTCGCTGCCAGAAGAAGCCCGCGAACCCCAGCCCACCCAGAATTGGTCGCTGGCGGTAATTCCGGTGTCCGGATCCGTGAGGATCAGTTGGTAATCACCCCAGTCGAGCGGCGGCAGGGACAGTTCGGCGGCAGCGTCGCCGATCACGACCTCGCCGGTCTCGATCGGCACGACATGGCGTGTGCGGCGCCATTGCCAGCGCCCGCCATCCGTGCGGTACCAGTCATAATCCCAGTCGATGCGCAGCAATTGCCAGTCCAGCGTAGCTGACCGGACAGAACCGCCGGCATCCAGCGCAATGATCGAGAACCGGTTTTCCTGATTGCGGACGGCGCGCCCGTCAAACTGCGGCGACAGGCCGACATAGAAGTCCGCGGGCCGGTAAGGCAGGCGGATATCATCGGCAACCGGACGGCCGCCGGGCTCGATGGCCTCGATCACGGCGCGGATGCGCAACGGCTGGGATGCCGTCTCGCCAATACCGGCCGGATCAATCTGGATGACAGCGCGCCCAGCTCCGTCGGCGACCGTGTCGGGCAGATTGCGGCTGATTTCCCTGAAGGCGCGGTCATGCCGACCGAAACTGAATTCGCGATAGTCCGGGAAAGGATTGGGGTCTGTCTCCACCCGCAGGCGGGAGACAACAGGCAGACCCGCCCCCGGCGCCCCGTACAGGAAACGGACGGCAGCCTCCACCGACCGGGTCTGCCCGGCCAGGATCGCGCTGTCGTCTTCGGCACTCAGATCCAGGTCCACGCGCTGCGGGACAAAATCCTCCACGCTGAACGTCTCGCGGGCGATGACGCCCTGCCCGTCGGCTTCGAGCACCAGGCGCCATTCGCCGCGTGCGGCCTGACGTGGCAGCTCGATCGACCAATTGCCGGCTCCAGCCTGGTCCAGGGCGTCGAAACGCAGGCGATCAGCCTCGATGCCATTAGGTCCGTAGAGCACCATCTGACCCGGCCTGTCGCTCACCGCTCGCGCGGCAGTGTCACGGATCATCGCCATGGCATGCACCGTCTCGCCGGGCCGGTAGATGCCCCGGTCGAAATAGACATAACCGTCCAGGCCGGCCGTGCGGCGGCGGCCGCCAGTATTCTGGTTCGACAGATCAACGGGATTGCGTCGCAGGTCCAGGACCGCGAAATCGCCGTCCGGCCCGTAGGCGGCCAGCAATCGCGGCTGCAGTCCGCCCTCGCCGCGCATCAACGGCGCGTCGAAGCGCGCTCGCCCGTCACGCCCGGTCGTTTCCGATGCCAGGATTTCGTTGTTCGCGGCGATCAGGTCAACTCGAGCCCGCTCGACCGGAAGGGCGGTCTGCAGGGACCTCAAAACGAAATCTAGACCGGATTCCCCGCGATAGGCCGCAAAGGCGAGATCGGTGATCATCAGCCAGCGACGGGCCCGGGCGGGCTCGCCATCCCCGGCCGACAATTCGGCAGCGTCATTGATCTCGATGAAATAGGCGCCGGCCTCAAGCCGACCTATCGTTTCGGCGATCGGGAAGACTGTCGTGACGGCAGTATTGGCCGGGCCTGGCGTGTCCATCTCACCCTGCCAGATCTCCTCCGACACGGCCGTGGGGTCCTCGTCGCCGGACAGCCAGTTGTATTCGCCCTGCCCGGCAGAGAAACCGGATGTCATCGAACGGAAGGCCAGGGCCCGATCATTGATCCGCAGGAGCCGGATTCGGACGGTCTCGACATTCACGGTCTCAAGCGCCAGCCCGTCCGCGTCGATACGGGGCAGGATGATGCCGTCTCCGGCGATGCCCACATAGGCCGGGCGGTCGCTGAACTCGATATCGAAGCGTTCATCGGCTTCGAGCGCGCGGCCATCTGCGGCAGGCAGGCCGGCGCGCAGGGTCACGCTCTGGCCTTCCCCGAAGGCGAGACCGCCGACACAAAGCGTCTCACCGCTGGCGCGCAGGGCGAGCGATGTTTCAGGCTCAACGGCGACATAGGCCGAGTAGTCCGCCTCGGCGTCGAGTGCGGACGTAAACCGGACGCAGAGTTCCGGCGCATCCTGGCTGACATCAATGCGATAGCGGAGAAATTCGAATGCGGCCGGAGCCTCGACCGGCGCGCGGGCGGCATCTGCCGGCCTGGCTTCGAGCTCCGGACCAGACTGTCCCTCGTCCGATTGCGAACATCCGGCCAGAATTGCGGCGGCCAGAATCAGGCCGCCAAGTGCGCGCTTCGTCATGCCCATTCCCCCTGTTCTGGGGACAGCATAGGCAGGCCCGGCATCGCGCGCACGCAGAAACTCGCCTCAGAAAACGAGTTTTCAACCTGAACCGGACGTCCGCAAAAGAAAAAAGGACCAGCGACGAGTCCGTCCGCTGGTCCTGTCAGGCATTCTCAGCCGGGCGGCCAGCCCGGCAAATCATCGTACGCCCGGAAAGCTCCGGAAACGCCCGAACTGATGGTCGCAACCCTAGAAAACTTCTATTCCATCGATCAATTGAATGAGATACATATTCTACATGAATGATATCGATACATTGGATCTCGACGGGCAATTACTGCGCACATTGCTGGCCATATATGAACAGGGGTCGGTGACCCGGGCGGCCCACCAGCTGGCGATCAGCCAGTCGACCCTCAGTCACCGCCTGGACCGATTGCGCAAACGTATCGGCGACCCGCTATTCGTGCGCGCCGGCCGCGGCATCGTGCCGACAGAACGAACCGAACGTGTCATTCCCTACGCCAATGCAGCCCTGCGTTCGCTCAAGCGCATGGCCGAGCCGGACGAGTTCGAACCCGCGCAGATCGACGACACATTCGCGATCGCCGCCTCGGACTATGAACGTTCCATTCTCCTGCTCGACGCCTACAAATCCTGTGCGCGACAGGCGCCCAATCTGAAACTCCGCTTTGTCTGGGAGCGTTTCGACAACAGCTCCGCCCTGCGAGCGCAGACGATCGATCTGGCCGTCTCGCCGGTCGCTGGCCTGCACGAACCGGATATCTGGCGACGGCCGATTTTCCGGGACGAGATCGTCTGTTTCTACGATCCGGAGTTCAGTGATGCTCCCGCGAGTATCGAAGCCTACACACGGGCCTCGCACGTGAAGGTCCAGTTCTGGGATGCCGATATCAGTTTCGTGGACCAGTCCATGGTGATGGAAGGGATCCAGCGCCGCGTGGACATCATTATGCCGAGTATCTCCGAACTGCCCGGCCTGATGAAGGGCACGGCCCTGCTTGCGACGGTTCCGAAACGGCTGAGCACGTCGATCATGAGCGATTTTGCCTGGTGCCCGCTGCCGTTCGAGACGAGTCCGCTGACCTATAATCTGCTCTGGCATGAGCGCACGCACCGTTCAGCCAAACACGCCTGGCTTCGCGAACAGATCCTGGACGTCGGCGGCCGCCTCGCCGACTGATCCGGCTCTGTTAAACGCTGTACGGAAGATCCGGCCTGCCCGGTCTAGAAAAAGCTCTCGCACAGATGCGGACGGGGCCGGTGTTTGGGACGCCGGAGCACGAGGGCTCTCCAGCCTGCATCTGCCAGACAACAGACACATGCACGGTACTCACATGAAGACGCAAACCCTCGCCCTCCTCGCCCTGTCCAGTCTTGCCGTCACGGCCTGCGCCAATACCGGAGCGGCCTACCGGCCGATCGTCGATGGGCCGCAGGACGCCAAGTACGAACACGATCTGGCCGATTGCCAGCGCATCGCCCAGCAACGCGAATATCTCAACGGCGACACGCGCACCGCCATGCTGGCCGGCGCGCTGATCGGTGGCGCGCTGGGTGCTCTGACCAATAATTCGGATTCCGAGGACGTGTTCGACGGCATGCTCGGTGGAGCGGCGGCCGGCGGGCTCAGCGGGGCGGCCGATGCTCACGGCGAACGACGCGAGATCGTGCTGAACTGCATGGCTGGACGCGGGCACAACGTGCTCGGCTAGACCACCGGACTCACTTCGGTGCTACGCGGCGGCCCCGCGGCTTGCTATACGGGGCGGATATTCGTTCAGGATGTCCGCCCATGCCGCGCTTTCTCGTCGCCGCACTCTACAAATTCGTACCGCTGGATCCCTCACCGGACCTCCAGGAACGCCTGCGTACGGCGTGCGAAGATCGTGATGTGTTCGGAACATTGCTGCTCGCGGAAGAAGGCATCAACGGCACGATCGCAGGCCCCGAGGCCGGAGTTCGCGAGGTGCTGGACACATTGCGCACCCTGCCCGGCCTGGCCGATCTGGAACACAAGGCAAGCTGGGCCAGCGAACAACCCTTCCTGCGTATGAAAGTCCGCCTGAAAAAGGAAATCGTGACGATGGGCGTGCCCGGTGTCGATCCGAACGCTGCCGTCGGCATCTATGTCGAGCCCGAGGACTGGAATGACCTGATCTCGGCACCCGATGTCGTCACCATCGACACCCGGAATGATTACGAGGTCCGCATCGGCCAGTTCGCCGGCGCCGTTGACCCGCAAACCACCAGTTTCCGCGAATTCCCGGACTGGTTCCGTCAGTTCCGCGAAACCCGCCCGAATGCGCGCATCGCCATGTATTGCACCGGCGGAATTCGCTGCGAGAAGGCCACCGCCTTCGTGAAGAATGAGGGGATCGACGAGGTTTATCACCTCAAGGGCGGGATCCTGAAATATCTCGAGACCGTGCCGGAGGCGGAAAGCCTCTGGGAAGGCGAGTGTTTTGTCTTCGACCGCCGCGTCGCGGTCGGTCACGGCCTCGTCGAGGGCGAACACGCCATCTGCCATGCCTGCCGCGAACCCCTGGCTCCCGAAGATCTCAAATCGCCGCTCTATGTGCCCGGTTCCGCCTGTCCGCATTGCGCGGAGGCGCGATCGGCCGAGCAGCGCGAGCGATATGCCGAACGCCATCGACAGGAAATGCTGGCGCTCTCCCGCGGTGAACGCCATGTCGGCCACCGGGAGGAGTCATGAGCGCTGACCTTCCGACCGGCCGGCCGATCCTCTGGTCCTTCCGGAGATGCCCCTATGCGATGCGGGCACGCATGGCTCTCCATGTCAGCGGCACGGCGGTCGAGCACCGCGAAATCCTGCTCCGCGACAAGCCGGCCGAAATGCTGGCCCACTCACCCAAGGGCACAGTGCCCGTCCTGGTACTGGAAGATGGGCGCGTCATCGAAGAAAGCCGCGATGTGATGATGTGGGCGCTGAACCAGTCGGACCCGGAGGACTGGCTGGCCCCGGGCGAGGCCATGTTCGAATGGATCGACGAGAATGACGGCCCGTTCAAACACCATCTCGACCGGTTCAAGTATTCGGTCCGCTATGACGACGCCGATCCGGAACATCACCGCCGCGAGGGTGCGAAATTCCTGGCCAGGCTGGACGCGCGACTGCGGGAGAGCCCGCAATTGTTCGGCGACCGGACAAGCCTGGCCGATGCGGCGATCTTCCCCTTTGTGCGCCAGTTCGCCAATGCTGATCGCGACTGGTTCGAGGCCCAGGACTATCCGGCTCTTTCCGCCTGGCTGGAGGCTCATCTTGCCTCGCCCCGCTTCATCGAGATCATGGCCAAACACCCGCTCTGGGAAGCAGAGGGGGACACAGACGGCGACACAGGCGCCGCCTAACTCCGCGTTTTCGCTCATCGGGCTGATGCGCACAATCAACACTCCGCAAGCATCCGCAAAAACGCATACAAATATCCCTGTCACGCAGCTGCAATATCCGTTAACGGAGCGACCCAATTGCGACGGACACGCCGTTCGCCGCATTTCGGACTGCCAGATCACGGAGGGCTTCACGTGAAAGCCGCACACATCATCACAAAATCCTGGAAATGGGCCGGCGTCTCCGCCATCGCCCTGGCCGGTGCCTCTGCGGCTCCCGTCATGGCCCAGGACACGGCAACGGCAACGGTCGACACGATCATCGTGACGACGACGCGCCGCGAAGAGAACATTCAGGATGTTCCCAATTCCGTCACCGCCGCGAGCGGTGAGGACCTGGCACCCTTCACCGAAGGCGGCGCCGACATTCTGAGCCTGGCTGCCCGCGTGCCCAGCCTCTACGCCGAAAGCTCCAACGGCCGCGTGGCTCCGCGTTTCTATATCCGCGGTTTCGGTAACACTGATTTCGACCTGGCCGCCTCGCAGCCGGTGTCCGTGATCATGGACGGTGTCGTCCAGGAAAACGTGATCCTGAAAAGTTTCCCGCTATTCGACATCGCGCAGATGGAAGTGTCCCGCGGTCCGCAGGGCACGCTCTTCGGCCGCAATACGACGGCCGGCATCATCAAGTTCGACAGCGTCCGCCCGAGCCAGGAAAATGACGGCTATGTCAGCGTGACGGTCGGCAATCTGGGCACGACGAATGTCGAGGCCGCCATCGGCGGTGCCCTAGTCGAGGACAAGCTGAGCGCCCGCGTCTCCTTCCTCTCCCAGAACCGCGAAGACTGGATCGACAACGCCTTTACCGGCGAGAACGAAGCCATGGGCGGTCACGAGGAATTCGCCGGCCGCATCCAGTTCCTGTGGACGCCGGGTCCGGATTTCGACGCCCTGCTGAACGTGCACGCCCGTTCGCTGAGCGGCACGTCGGCCATTTTCCGCGCCAATATCCTGACGCCGGGCAGCAATGAGCTGAACGCCAATTTCGATCGCGATCGCGTGTTCTTCGATTCCCGTTTCAACAACCCGCAGGGTTATGATTCCTGGGGCGCCTCCCTGACGGCCAACTGGTATGAGGGCGATCTGACGCTCACCTCCATCACCGGTCTCGAGAACACCAAGGGCTTCTCCCTCGGCGATATCGACGGCGGCAATATGGTCACGGGCCCGGGCTTTATCCCCTTCCCGTCCGAGACCCAGGACGGCATTGATGACCTGTCGCAGTTCACGCAGGAATTCCGCCTCGCATCCGATACGTCCGGCGATACGAGCTGGCAGGTCGGCGCCTATTACTTCGACAGCGAGTTCCGCATCACCACGCTCGGCCCGAATGGCGGTTTCCCGCCGCCGACCACGGTGCGTCACGCCAATCAGCTCTGGTCCGTCTTCGGCCAGGCCTCGCACCAGGCCAGCGATCGCCTCGAACTCTCCGGCGGTATCCGCTACACGAGCGACGAGAAGGGCCTGGACACGCTGCAATCCGTGATCCCGCGCGGTCCGGTGCGTGTCTCTGACGAGCAGGTTTCCTGGGACATCTCGGCCTATTACGACATGTCCGACGACATGGCCTTCTTCACGCGCGTGGCCCGCGGTTTCCGCGGCCCGTCGATCCAGGGTCGTGACATCGCCTTCTTCAGCGCTCCGTCGTCTGCAGACAGCGAGACCAGCATCTCCTTCGAAGCCGGCATCAAGTCCGAACCGATGGGCGGCCGTGCCCGCATCAACGCGACGGCCTTCTACTACGAAGTCTCCGACCTTCAGCTCTCCGCTGTTGGCGGCGCGGGCAACCTCGTCCAGCTGGTCAATGCGGACAAGGGCGTCGGTTACGGTTTCGAGGTCGATTCCGAATTCCTGCTGAGCGACAATCTCTACGTCACGGCAGGGTTCTCCTGGAACGAGACCGAGCTGCAGGACGACACGCTGCTCGTCGGCATCTGTGCCCAGTGTACGGTTCTCGACCCGACGGTCGTCGTTGGTGGCCAGACCCGTGCCCGCGTGGACGGCAATCCGTTCCCGCAGGCTCCGGACATGACCTTCAACTTCACGGCGCGCTACTCGATCCCGGCCGGCAATCACGGCGAATGGTTCGCCTACACCGACTGGTTCTGGCAGGGCGATACCAATCTCTTCCTGTATGAGTCGGCCGAGTTCAACTCGAGCGGCAATTTCGAAGGCGGTCTGCGCCTCGGTTATGCCGGCGACATGTATGGCCGCGACTACGAAGCAGCCTTCTTCGTCCGCAATATCACGGACGAGGAAAACCTCGTCGGTGGTATCGACTTCAACAACAATACCGGCTTCGTCAACGAGCCGCGCGTGTTCGGCCTGTCCTTCCGCGCTTCGCTCAACTAGGCGATTGCCCATCCTTGAGAAAAGCCCCGGACTTCGCGTCCGGGGCTTTTTTATTGCCGCTGGAGCGACCGGTTATCGGCCAGGTCGGTATCCACCTTCTCGAATGCTGAAATCCATCTCCCGCCATTCCTCGCGGGCAAAGAGTGGGGCCTGGTCGGCAAAATGGGGCGAGCTACTGTCCATTGTCGCCGATCCGTATTGGTGGATCGAGCTCGAGCGCATCTCTCCCCCGGCATCCCATTCGACCAGCATGATGTAGGTGTCCCCGGCAACCGCCCGGATACGACCATCCTCGTCGAGCCCGTCACCGGCGCCATAGATGGCGCGCAAAGTGTCGGGACCGCCGCCCAGCGGCAGATCGACATCACCGCGGATCATGCGGTTGATCTCGCCCCATTCCGGATCCAGCCGGCCATGGTGCAGGATCAATTCATCCGCCGCCGCCGCCAGGGCTTCGGCCGGATCCATCAGCCAGGGGTCGTCGGTATGGCGGTTACCGATACAGCGCACGGCCGTCAGCACGCCGATGGCGGCATTCCTGTTACCCGTATCGGTGTTGCGGTCCCATGCGCCGAGCAGGGCCTGCGCGTCAGACAGCCGGTCATTGCCGGAGAAATCCATTGCCAGCAATTCATCGATCAATCGTCCCACGGCCGAGTCTTCGGCATAGGCCTTGTCGAACTTGATGCGCAGAACATCTTCCCGGCTGATCTGATCAAGCTCCCGCAATAGCGGCAGGCCGCGATAGGCCCGATTGGTCATGCGCGGTTCGATCCCGAATTCCGCCGGAACCGATGCCGGATCCAGATTGTCCTCGACGTCGGTTGCATCGAAGGGCGTCTGGTTCGCGGAGAGCAGCCATCCGGCCTCGGGGTCGAGATAGAGCGGAAGGCTGTCAAAGGCGTGGAAGTCCTGCCAGACCAGTTCCGGGCGGTCGCCGGGCAGATAGTCTCGCCATTCATAGCCTGTCTCACGCACCGGCATTCGGGCATTGTAGAGATAGGCAATATGACCCTCCCGATCGGCATAGACCGCATTCAGGGAGGCAATCGCGTTCATTTCCATGGCGGAGCGCCATTCCTCCCAGTTGCGGGCCCGGTTCATGGCATACCATTGCTCGACCTGGCGGATTTCCTCCATGCCCGAATAGCGCAAGGCGTAATCGCCATGATCCGTCCGCACGACCGGACCGTGTTCCGACCACCAGAGGTCCCGGCTGACGGTCCAGCGAATGGGACCCCAGATACGCACATCCAGGCGCGCGACACCGTGTTCGAGATCGCGCCATTCATCGCCGAACCGATAGCGGTCTCCCTCAGTCTCCAGCACGTAGACATCGGCGAGATCCGGCAGGTTGACTGTGTGCGCCCAGCCGAGATCGCGGTTATGGCCGTGCAGGATGAGCGGTGCGCCGGGGAAGGTTCCGCCGGCGATGTCCCAGCCTTCACCGGACTGAAGGCGTGCCTCATACCAGGCAACCGGCCCCTCGAAAGGCTGGTGCGAATTGATCAGGAGACGGGTCGCACCGTCGCTCGAGCGAGAAGGCGCCACTGCCAGGGCATTGGAGCCAAGGGGCAGGCGCGCTTCGTCCACCAGCTGAAAAGCCGTATCGGCATCACCCAGCGAAACGCTGCGCTGCCGCTCCGGTTCGAAGAGTTCGGCAATGTCCGCATCCAGCCCGTACATGAAGGGCGTGCGTAGAACGAAACCCGCGATGACATCCTGCCCGGTAACGGGCATGGCCGACGTCCAGACCTGCGATTTATTCTCCGCGGCATAGAGATTGAGGCCGGCCGCATACGCCTCGACGACCGCGCGGGCTTCCTCGGAAAGATCGGTGCGGTACCGCGTCTCAACCGTTTCACCGATGCGAAGCAACTGGACGACATAATCCGTCGGGGCCGCATCCGCTCCGGCATACCGGGCGAGCTGTCCGCGCGCGGCCAGAAGCGTGGTCTGGATGGTCTCCCAGTCATCTTCCGCATGGGCGTAGGCGAGGCCGAATGCCGTGTCCGGATCAGTCTCGCCATAGATGTGCGGCACACCGAATTCATCCCGCACGATACGGACGTCAAACCCTGCCGCATCCTCCGTTGCCGCGGCACGGAAGGCGCGCCATTCGAACTGCGCCCCGACCCAGCCGAACGCCTGCACACCGATGACGGCCAGGACCAACGCCAGGATCGCCAGACCCGCCCATTTGAGAATATTCGCCATAGACCGCTTCTCCCTCGGACAAGAGACTAGCCCAGGCAAACCTCAGGTCCAGCAGCAGGAAATCCGCGATGGGGCACTCATTGATCCCCGCGACAGTGCGTTCGCTTTTTTCTTGCAACCGAATGCGGATGCTGCAAACCTGAACAGGTCCTCATTTGTGGTCCGGGGGGAAACAGAACGGGACAATCGGCTTGCCCGCCGATCACAACGCTCAACACCCCAAGTGAGCGTCGGGCAGCTCTCGTTCCTCCCCGCAAACTGCCGAAGGATAGCGATATCCGCCCGCCCGGACTGCGCGAGCGGGTGTCCGCAAGGACGGGATATCGCGGCCCGGCAGTTCGGTCCCTCCCCGAGAGGATGGCGCGACGGCCCCGGTTGATGAACCGGGGCCGTCATTTTTTCACTGCCTGCACTGTGTCAATTCTGTCCGGGGATCAGGAATTGCGGAGCCGGCCAGTCCAGCTGATCCGGCGCCGTTCCCGAGGCGAACCAGGTCCTCACGATGTCCTGCATCGCCGGGTCAGCCTCGTAGATATTGTGACCGCCATTGACCACGATCATCTGGTGCGCGTTCGGCAGGTTCTGCATCGCTTCACGGGCGGCTTCCGGGAAGGTGCGGCCGTCCAGCGTACCGTTGATGAAGAGGATCTGCGTGTCCAGACCGTCCTGATGGCGGAAATCGTCTCCGAGGTCGAATTCCGGCGCAATACCGACGAGATGCGGCATCGGGAAATTCAGCGCGTCATTGAGCAGGCTTATCTGACGCTGTGCCTCCACTTCGGCAAGACGGTCCGGGCTGATGCCCGACGCCAGGTCCATCGCCGTAGACATGGCCCGCATGCGCGGTTCTCCGCTGAACAGGAATTGCTGGATGATCTGGGCCGGCATGTCGTAATTGCCCATATCCATGCCCAGATAGAGCGCCGGCAATTGGCCGATCGGCTCCGGGTCGCGCGCCATGGCTCCCGTCAGCCACTGGATCGCAAACGCGCCGATATTGAGCGTGACGGCCTCATCCGAACCGCGCGGCGTGAAGGTCACCGCGACCGGTTCCTCCTCCAGGCGTTCATGCACACGCCGCATCGTTCCGGCCAGGTCGGGATAGACCTGACTGGCGACCGGGTCGGCATCGATCAATTCCTGGATACGAGCGAAGAGCTGGTCGGATCGCGCCGGCAGTTTGACCGTGTCGTCCAGTCCCTCGAATCCGGCAAAGACCGCGCGTCCGGCATTGGCCTCGTAGGACTGCAGATATGCCATGCCGAGATGCGTGCCATAGCTGATGGCCCAGAGATCGACCTGGTCGGCACCCAGTGCCTGGCGAAGCGCGTCGATATCATGGGCACTCTCTTGCGTGTTGTAGGCCGCGATATCGATGCCCTGTTCCCGCCACCAGGCCAGGCAGCGCGCGGTTTCCTCGCGATAATAGGCGACGAAATTCTCACGTGTGAGCGGCATGTCGGTCGCCGGCGGCGTGGTGTCGACGCAGTCCGGCAGGGAATTCGAGAGGCCGGTTCCACGCTGGTCGAAGGCGATCACATCCGCCTGTTCGCGCAGGGCCATGAAAATGTCCCAGCGTCGCGCCCGGGCTGTATTCGTGCCCGAACCGCCCGGCCCTCCGGCGAGATAGACGATCGGGTTCCCAGGATTGTCCGAGGTCGAGGGGAAGCGAACATAAGCCAGCTCGATCAGGCGGCTGTCCGGGTCAGCGCGGTTCTCACGTACGAGAAAACGACCGAGCTCGGCATCAACGGACCGACCGTCGGAGGATTCGAAGACATGCGCTTCGGTGGTGACGTTGAGCGGTCTTTCGGCGTTCTGGGTCCAGGCCGGCGCACTCATCAGGGCGCCGAGCAGACAGATGGTGATGAGATGTTTCATGGGGGAAGGCTCCATAATGCTCAGCCTCAGCCTCGATCCACGCGGTCGTCCATTCCAGCGATTGCCGGTGAACGGTTGTCCGGGGGCGGCGACCGGAATCGCGGAATTTTCTCACTCGACTATGCTCGGGGCATGCAGATCCTTCGATTCCTCCTGCTCCTTGCGCTCGCCAGCCTGATTACAGTGATTGGTTCGGCCGCCTCGGAAGCACAGCCGATTTCCATGCGCGTAGCCTGGGAATACAGGCAATGCCCGGTAGAGATGCACGATGCCATGCTGCCCGGCTTCGACGACAGCGCGTGCGAGGAGGTCGTCCTGGAGGATATCGACCCGCAGGGCACCGAGATCTGGTTACGAACCACAATCAATCTCGACGATATGCCGGATACCGGGCCGATGGCCGTCCTGATTTCGGCGATGGCATCCAGCGAGGTCTACTGGAACGGACAATTGCTCGGCAGCAATGGTACGCCGGGCCCGGATCGGACCAACGAGATTGCCGGCCGGATGGATGCAGAATTCTACCTGTCGCCCGACCTGATCAATCCCGGCGAGAATCTGCTCGCGATCCGGATGTCTTCCCATGATGGCTGGATCCACGCCCGCAGACCGGTCCATGTCGTCGGGATCGCGGGACATCGGACGGCCGCGGAATCCTTCCTGCGCTATTACCTGCCCACGCTGATTGCCGCCGGCGCGCTGCTGGTGGCCATCGGCTATTTCGCTACCAGCTACGCCTATGACCGGCGCAGTACCGCCAATCTCCTTCTGAGCCTGCTGGCCGGGTTTGCCCTCGTTCAGGCTTGGGCGGAATCCTCCCGCGTTTTCTTTGACTACGCCTATCCGCTGCACGTGCCGCGACTGATCCTTGTGGGCATCATGTCCTGGTGTATCGCTGTTACGCTGACCGCCCTCGTGACGGTGCGTTTCAAGCTGCTGCGTGCGCGATACTACATCGTTGCCACAGCAGGCCTGGGCCTGTTGATCGCGCCCTTCATGCCGGGGTTTGACGGCAAGTCGTTGATGGCCCTGCTGATAGGACTGGGCGTCTCCTCGATCGCCCTCGCCGGACCGGCCTGGCGCGGCGACTGGGCCGCCCGCATCACCGCCCTCGCTCTCCTGATCTTCATCGGCCTGGTCTTCTACCGCAGCGCCGGACTTCTGGACCGCGACCTCTTCTTGGCCATCACAGCACTGTGCGGCGTGCTCTTCGTCGACCAGATCCTCGCAATGCGCCGTGTCCGCAAGGCACGCGACGAGGCCGACCGGCGCTCGAGTCGGCTGGAGCTTGAACTGGTCCGTCGGGGGATCGCCCCGCACTTCCTGATGAACACGCTGAATTCACTGGCAGAATGGGTAGAATCGGATCCGGAGACCGGGGTGAAGATGATCCACGCGCTGGGCGAACAAATGCGAGACCTGGCCGGCATCAGTGATCGCGATCTCATTCCCTTGAGCCAGGAGCTGGGCCTGGTGCAGAGTTATCTGGCGGTGATGTCCTACCGGACCGACACGCCCTTTGCGCTGGAGGTGAGTGAACATCCTGCAGGCATCAACATCCCGCCGGGCGTGTTGCACACGCTGGCGGAGAACGCCTTCAGCCATAACCGCTTTCCCGAGGGTGGCACTTTCACGCTTTCGGTAGAGACCGTCGGGACGGAGGTCCGTCTCGTATTCGAGACGCCGCCGGCCCGGTCACGCCGGCACAAACAGGGCAGCGGACAAGGCCATGCCTATGTGCGCGGCCGCCTCGCCAATGCGTTCGGCGAGCGCGCCGATTTCCAGGCCTACGGCACGGACCAGGGCACATGGCGCAGCCTGATCGACCTGCCCGGGACGAGCTGATGCAGATCCTGATCATCGAAGACGAGACTGTCGCCGCCCGCAGGCTGGAACGCCTGAGCCGGGACGCGCTGGGTGATGCGCTCACGGGTCTTCATCACGCCTTTGATCTCGAGGATGCGCGCACTCTGCTCGACGCCCAGCCTATCGATCTCATCCTGCTGGATCTGAACCTTGCGGGCGATGATGGTTTCGACCTGTTCCAGACCGATATCGGCCTGGCCCGTGTCATTGTCGTGTCGGCCTTCCCGGACCGGGCCATCGAGGCCTTCGGGCATGCCGTGCTGGATTTCGTCCCCAAACCCGTCGAGCCGGACCGTCTCGCCCGGGCCCTCGACCGCGCCCTCGATAATCGCGAGGACGGACGCGGCCAGAAACGGCTGATCGTTCGCAATCCGGGTCGAGCCGATTTCGTCGATCCGGCCCATATCATCCGGATAGCGGGCGCGGATGATTATTGCGAGATCCTGCTGGCAAACGCACGCACTCTGCTGCACGACGAAACGCTGGCCGAGCTCGAGCGCAAACTGCCTGCCGGTTTCATGCGCGTGCACCGCTCCTACCTGGCCAATCTCGACTATGCGGTGTCGCTGGAGCAGGACGGCAGCGGCTATCGCCTGCACCAGGCTGACGGGATCGACACGCCGGTCAGCCGGCGCCGGGCGCGGGATGTCCGCACCGCCCTCACCGAGCGTTTCGGCTCGGGCTGAACGCAAACGGGGCGCCCAAGGCGCCCCGTCAATCCGTATCCGGTAGCGGCTACTCCCAGTAATAGGGCTCGCGGGCCTCATCACCGGTAATCACTTCATTCATCGTGACCGGGTCATACATCCGGCCGTTGAGCATCACATAGGCGATCTCGTCGGTCTCGTAGATGTTCTCGAGCGGATTGGCACGCAGCACGACCAGGTCCGCCAGCTTGCCCTCTTCCAGCGTCCCGATGTCATCGATGAAGCCGAGATGGCGGGCCGGAGCAACCGTGGCCGTGGTGAGCACTTCCAGTGGCGTCATGCCGCCGCGGGCGAAGGACCACATCTCCCAGTGCGCCGCCAGGCCCTGTTGCTGGCCGTGCGCGCCGATCGAGACGTGGATGCCGCGCTGCGCGAGCAGGCGGCCGGAGGCCGCCGAGTTCGCGTCGGCGAAATTGCTCTCCGGAGCCGTCGTGCGGCGCACCGTGGCCGGCAGGAGGATGTGCGCAGGCACATGCTCCGACAGGATCGGATGCTCCCAGACATTCATTGCCTGACGCCAGAACGGATCACCGGCCAGACCGCCATAGGTGACGGTCAGGGTCGGCGTCAGCGCCACGCTGGTCTGTTCCCAGAAGGACAACACGTCCTCATAGAGGGTCGAGACCGGGATGTTGTGCTCCATCGACGTATTGCCGTCGGCAATCATCGACATGTCCATGTGGAAGTTGGAACCACCTTCGGACGCGGTGATCAGATTGGCTTCCATAGCCGCATAGGTGACCTGCTGGCGCTGTTCGCGCCGCGGCTGGTTGTAGTTCTTGATGCCGTGGGCACCTTGCGCCTGCAGGCGGAAGACGTGTTCACGGGCATCATCCTCACCATCGATCGCAGCGTGGAAACCCGGGGCCCGGGCGCCATAGACAATCTCGCCGGTGGAATAGGTCCGCGGCTGGAGCTGGATGCCCGCCCGCTGGTATTCCGCGGCCGGGAAAATGGAATTCGCCGAGCTGGACGGGTCGAAAATCGTCGTCACACCGAAGGCGAGATGGGCGATGGTCGACCAGTTCTGCTGCGGAATGATGCCGTCGGAAGCCTGCGGACCATGCGCGTGGGCGTCGATGAAGCCCGGCGTGATCGTGTGACCACTGACATCGGCCACGGTTGCACCCTCCGGGATCGTGACATCGCCATTGGCACCGACCGAAACGATGCGATTGCCGTCGATGACGATGACACCATCCTCGATCACACCACCCTCAGCATCCGCCATCGTGATCAGGCGGGCACCCACGAGGGCGACAACACCTTCAGGGCGGTCGGTGTCCACCGTCATGGCAAGCGAAATGCCCTCGCCCGGCTGCGGCGGGGTGTAGGCCTCCGCGTCGTCACCGCCCGGATTGGGGCGGACCTGGGCGATCGTTGCCGAGAAGAGCTCGGCGCCCATCGTCCAGTTGATGCGGTTTCCGTCCTCGGACCAGTGAATGTCCGTACCGCCATTTCCGGACAGTTCGACCACCGGCAGCGCGCCCGAATTGCTGGACACGGCAATATTCTGCGGGCCGACCGGCATCGGCATCATCCAGGCGTCGTAGTTTTCCCGGAAAGCAAGATGACGCTCATCAGGCGAGACGTGGAATTCGCCAGTCATGCCGCCGCTGGCGTGCACGCGCTCGTCGAAACCCTCCAGATTGACCGAATAGAGTTCCAGTGCCGGATTGCGGCGCGTCAAGAAGATCCGGTCATTGGCCGCACCGAAATGCGGGTTGGACCCGCTGCCGGCGATTTCGCGCATCTCGCCGCCATTCGACGAGACGAGGAAGATACCCGTGGTTTCGGACCATTCATCCGAGGTCAGGAAACCGCCACCATCCTTCTCGAAGACGACCAGGTCACCGTCCGGCGAGAAGCGCGGGCGGCGATAGATGCCCGGCTCGCGCGTCAGCGTGCGCTCGCCGCGGCCATTGGCACCAACCGTGCGCACCGAGCCTAGATCCTGGTCATCCCAGGTCGTGAAGACGATCCGGCGGCCATCGCGGCTCCAGGAGGCGAACATCTCGCGGCGATCGCTGTCATCGCGGGTCAGCCGGCGCGGCTCACCGCCATCGGTCGCCATGATGTAGAGACGTCCGAGGCTTTCGAACACGACCTGGCTGCCGTCCGGCGAGACGGAGGTGAAACGCGGCATGCGCGTCTCGAACGTATCCGGCGCAACCGGAACGTCTGGGCGGACCACATCGATGATCTCGCGCGTATCATTCACCTCGAAGGGAATATTGGCGACGTCGCCGGTATTGATGTTCACGCGGTGAATGCCGCCGCCGGCCCAGAACAGGATCGACTCGCTGTCGGGCGTCCAGTCCATGTTCGGATACATGCCGACGACGCCCCAGGTCTCCTGGTTGTCGCGGTCGAGATTGGCATAGACCTGCCGGATCTCGCCGGAACGCAGATCCTTGATGTAGAGGCCGGACTGCATCTGGTCGCGACGCACGAAAGCCAGGTAGCGGCCATCGGGCGACGGTGCGGCCCGCACGGCACCACCTGCACCGTCCACGGCCGTGTCGACCTCGCCCGTCGCCATGTCATAGCGGCGGATATTGAACAGGTCGCCATTGGAGTCATCGGCATAGGTGAAGGTATTGCCCGGGCTCACGGCGAGCGTGAAATAGATGTACTGGCCATCCGGCGAGAAGATCGGCTCGCCCTGCTCCTTCTGGAAGCTTGCGCTGGGACGCTCGACCAGGGCCGAACCGGACCCGCCAAGCACGTGATACATCCAGATCTCGCCCGTACCGGCCGAACGCGAGGTCGTGAAATGCTTCCGCGCGACGATATAGCGGCCGTCCGGTGACCAGGTCGGATTGTTCAGCAGGCGGAAATTCTCCTGCGTGACCTGGCGGGCATTCTCGCCGTCGACATCCATCACCCAGATATTGTCGCCGCCCCCGCGATCCGAGGTGAAGGCAATCTGGCTGCCGTCCGGCGAAAAGCGCGGCTGGATTTCCCAGGGCAGTCCGGACGCGATATTCGTCGCCACACCGCCGGTGATCGGCATGGTGTAGATGTCACCGAGCAGGTCAAACGCGATGGTCTGGCCGTCAGGGCTGACGTCCAGGCTCATCCAGGTGCCTTCGGTGACATTCAGCGGGATCTCCCGCGTCTCCATCGGGGGATTGGCAACATCCCAGCCCTCGGGCGCGGCCTCTTCCTCTGCAGCATCCTCGGCCGCAGCCTCAGCCTCCTGCAGGGCCCAGGCGGGCGCAGACGCAAGAATAGTCGACGCCGTCAGCGCCGCCAGAAATCTAGACATGGTAATCCCCTCACGAGTCAGTTCGCAGGGAGATTAGGGCGATCAGGCGAGGCCGACAAACTCACCCTTCTGTGAATTCCCTGTCGGCCCGGTAATCGGGTCGCGGAGCTAGTGGCCGCTACCCATCCGGCCCAGGCGCACGCGGTAGTCCACGGCGAGCCCGTATTGCGGGTCGTCATCGGAATCGACCATCAGCTGACCGGCCTTCGAGAGCAGGCGGTGACAATCGCGGCTCAGATGACGCAATTCGACCTGTTTGCCCGCGGCTTCATACTTGGCAGCGATATCCTCGATGGCCTGCAGGGCCGATTGGTCGACCACGCGCGATTCCTCGAAATCAATCACGACACGATCCGGATCCTCCTCCACCGCGAAGAGTTCCATGAAACTGGTGGCCGAACCGAAAAAGAGCGGTCCGTCGATCTTGTAGACCTTGGACCCGTCCTCCTGCTCGCTTTCGCGGGCATGGATGTGGGCTGCGGCCTTCCAGGCATAGACGAGCGCGGACACGATCACGCCGACAATCACGGCGATCGCCAGATCATGCATCACCGTCACGACGGTCACGAGGATGATCACGAACGCGTCCGAGCGCGGGATGCGGCGCATGATGCGCAGGCTCTGCCAGGCGAAGGTGCCGATTACGACCATGAACATCACGCCGACCAGGGCCGCCAGCGGGATCTGCTCGATCAAGCCGGATCCGACGAGGATGAAAGCCAGCAGGAACAGCGACGCGGCGATGCCCGACAGGCGCAGACGGCCGCCGGATTTCACATTGATCATGGACTGGCCGATCATCGCGCAACCGCCCATGCCGCCGAAGAAGCCGGTGACCAGATTGGCGGCGCCCTGGGCGACACATTCCTGGGAGGCACCGCCCCGGCGCCCCGTGATTTCGCCGACGAGATTGAGCGTCAGCAGGCTTTCGATGAGACCGATCGCCGACAGGATCAGCGCATAGGGCAGGATGATCCAGAGCGTTTCGAGAGTGAGCGGGACAAGCGCATCGCCATAGGCGCCGATGCCCTCGCCGAACGGAATATGGAATTGCGGCAGCCCGCCCTCGATCGAGGCGAGATCACCCACGCGCGGCACCGGCAGATCAAAGACCACGACGAGCAGCGCCACGATGCCGATACCGGCCAGAGGCGCCGGAATGGCCTTGGTCAGCCTGGGCATGAAGTGGATGATCGCCATCGTGAGCGCGACAAGGCCCAGCGTCAGCGCGAGCGGCATGCCGGTCATCCAGACGTGTTCGCCGGCGTCGTTGACCGTCTTGAACTGTTCCAGCTGGGCCAGGCCGATCACGATGGCCAGGCCATTGACGAAGCCCAGCATCACCGGGTGCGGCACCATGCGAATGAATTTGCCGAGCCGCAGCACGCCCGCCGCAATCTGGAGCAGACCCATCAGGATGACGGTCGCAAAGAGATATTCGATGCCGTGTTCCTGCACGAGGTGCACCATCACGACTGCCAGGGCGCCGGTGGCACCAGAAATCATGCCGCGGCGGCCGCCGAACACGGCGGTAATCAGGCCGACGATGAAGGCGGCGTAGAGCCCGACCAGGGGCGGAACTTCCGCCACGAAGGCAAAGGCCACGGCCTCGGGCACCAGGGCCAGGGCCACGGTCAGACCCGCCAGGACCTCGATCCGGATCCGGTTCAGAGTCAGCGGCGGCAATTCCCCGCGATGGCGGACAGACGCGGCAAGGCGCTCGGTAAAGGCGGCAAGCGTGGGTCGGATCATCGGGTCGGCCTCAGTGCAAATGCGGGTTTTCGGTCGAGCGGCTTCCTAGGCAGATTGCCCGCGTCTGGCTAGGGGGAAAGGCGCACATCGGACAGCCGATAATGCATGGCTGGCAATTGCTTATCCCGAAATGCCGAGATTTTCCCACTCTCGATTGTGACTTGGTCTAACATGACCCGCAGGCAGAGGGGGAATTGCCATGCGTTTCCATGCGTTCGCAGTGTGTCTCGTTATTGCCGTGCTGACCGTCGCTACGCCATCAGATGCGCGAGCGCAGGGATGCGATTGTCCGGAAGCACAGATGCTGGAAGTCATGGATTTCCGTATCGCCGAGCGACGCGCCAAGCTCGATTTCGTCCAGGCCGGCGGTCTGGAATCCTCATCCGGGTTATCGAATGACCCGGCCGTTCTCGCCGGTGAATTGCGCCAGATGAACGAAACGCGAGATCTTCTGGTGCGCGATCTGATCAATTGCCGAATGCAATGCCACGGTCGCGAATCTGGCCTGTTGACTGATGGGACGGCGGTTACCGGCGCGAGCTCCTCCTGCCGGTCGTGCAACGGCGCCGGCGAAAGTCTCAGCGCGGCAGAGCAGGCGCTGCAGACAGCACAGGCCAATTTCACCAACTTTCGGTACCGTCATGGATTCGACCGGTTCGACACTGTTGCCGCATCGGATTTCGGTGCCCGCCTTGCCCGCCTTAGGGAGGCCGAAGCACAGATGCAATCCGTTACGGAAGAACGGGATGCACTGCGGCAGGAGCAGCTGGAAGCATGCGCCAGGTATTTTGACGACGATCAGCTCGGTTCGCTCCTCCAGGACGCTGGCGGCGACGACTTCTACGACCCCTACCGAGATCCCAGATATCGCTATCCCGGCGTTATCGACGTCGACCGAGAGTCCTCGGAGTATCGAGCTGCGAGGGATCGCGTGCGCGCCCAACGTCGCGAAAATCTGGACCTCACCCTCTGGGCCGACGCAGATGTTCGCGAGCACTTCGGCATTAGCGAGGAAACCATGGAGGAACGCACGCTTGCCGCGATGCCGGAAGCGTTGCGCGATCGCTATAATGAGGGCAGCAGCAGCTGGGATCCCGACGACACGATCGATGTCGACACGGCGTATCAAAACGCCCGTGATCAGGTCATGGTCCAGCTGCGCTATCGGCTGTTGCGGGAAAATTACCGCTCCGACGAGGCAGGGTTCTCGACGTCCTATTGGGACCGGGTCTGGGCGAACGGCCGAATTCTTTACCAGGACCGGTCGGAATTCGGTTTCTGGGATTCCATTCTCTTTACAGCAGACGAGGCGCTTGAGTATTTCCGCAGCATCGGCGTCGATCTCGGCGATATTGACCTGACAGAACACGGCGAATGTCTCCGCCAAACCCATCGTCTCGATGTCTATCTCGAACAGTATTTCTATCCCACGCAGACTGTGTTCGAGACCACGCGAACCCGTGTTCCTGGAGCCGGCGGCCCGTTATGGCTCGAATACGAACAGCTGGACGCGATCGTCCGGAACGCTATCCGCGAGCGGGATGCTGCACTCGCCAATCTTGTCCGATGCAACGCGAATTATTGCCGCCCGGCACCAGAGAATATCCGCGAATTCATCGACGAAGGAGATGGCGAAGACCTTGAGGACATGCTCGAGGAGGACGAAGACATTCCCTATGGCGACGATGATGACGGTCTTGAGGGAACAGGACCGGATTTGTCACCGGTTGCCGAGCCCGAAGACGCCGAGGTCGGCAATATTCCCGCGGACATGCCGGGCATGCCCGAAGCCGACAGCCGCCTCGCCGAACTGCTTGCTGCCCGCGAACGACTGATCGCCAGCGGCGGCTACCGCACGGCGCGGCATGCCTGCGATTACGAACCCGGCAATGTCTGCGACAAGCTGGGCGGAGAACAGGCCGAGATCTGCCGGGTCTGGATCGGGCAATGGCGCAGCCAGTGCGAGGCCGTGACCGCGTTTTCAGGCCCACCCACACTCCAGCAATGCGTGGCCCGATGCGAACACATGGCCGATACGGCCGATCTGGGTGTCCGTCTGCGCGACCTCGCCCTGGAAGTCGTGTCTCTTTACGATGTCGCTTCGCCCGAAGTGATCGCCGCCCAGATCCAGACGCTTGAGGAACTGATCGTCTCTGCCCGTGCGGAAGTGACGGTTATCGAAGCAGAGATCGAGGACAATCCGACCTATGTGTACACGAATACCAATACCGGCGAGGTCTATGAGCATTTCGGTACCGGCTTCGATCCCCAACCGCCGCTCGAACTGACCGAAGTCCTGCCCGGCCGGCCGACCGAGAGCCAGGCCGAGCGTCTCGCTGTCCTGCGGGAAAGGATATCCGAAATGGAAGCGGGCATGGACGAGCTGAACACACCCGACCCCGAGCTCGAGGACTGGCGACAACTCACGCAATACACCTGGAATGGTGGCACTTATCGCGGTCAGACCAGCCAGGGTCCCGTATCCTGCACGGCGGAGGAGGCCCGGTCCGAACGTGATCGCTGCACCGCCTTCTGCAACGCGCAAATGCCGACGCCTCCGGGCGGTTATGGACCGGAACCGTTGGATATCTGTCGCCCGACGTCGACGATCGGCATGCTGAATACACCGGGCTCCCGCGTCTGGCTCTACCCGCCCGGCGATCCGCGAAGGGAACCGGGTTACGGCCGGGAAAATTAGGGTTTCATTCACCACGTCTCTCAACGAAATATTTCGGCTGCGCGGCTAGTCTCCCCTCAAGCAAAGGGGATCGACCGTGACATCTTCCAGCTCTCCGCGACCGGCTTCGACCGGACCGGCCAATGACACTTCGGACAATTTCCGCCCCGCCATGGCGGATGCGGCCGCGCTGACGCGTGCCCAGATGCGCGCTCAGGCACGAGCTCCCCAGAACCGGCTCAATCGCCGGGCTGTCGGACTGGTCCTGCGTGTCATCGACCTGACAGCCCTGGGCGTGTTCTCAGCGGTCGCCCTGCAGGGCATGGGCGAAGGCGGTCTCGCCGGCGTGTCCGGTGCCCATGTCCTCACGATGCTCGGCTTCGTGGCGTTCACGGCCTGGCTGATGTCCGCGATGGATCTTTACCGCGTCGACCCGCGCCTGCCCTCGCCCTTCCGCGTGGCACGGGCCATCATCGCCGCCGGACTGGGCGGTGTCAGTGCGATCTTCTTCGCGCGCACCCTGCACGTTGTGCCGCTCAATCCGATCACGGATTTCGCGCTGGTGAGCGTTGCCGCGCTGACCCTCCTGCACACGGTCTATGCCGGTTTCATCTCGCATTGGGGACGCGCCGGCCGCCTCGCAACAAGCGTGGTCCTGATCGGCGCGACGCCGAATGCCCGCAAGCTCATTGCCAGCAATTCCGGCTCGCGGGCCGTAAACCTGGTCGGTGTCTTCGACGACCGTCGCGCACGCGCGCCGTCACAGCTCGCGGGCATTCCCTATCTCGGCGACACGGATGATCTCTTCAAATGGTCGCATCTGCCGGAGGTCGACAAGATCGTCCTGACGGTCTCGCCCAAGGCCGAGGAACGCGTCCAGCACCTGCTGGGCAAGCTGCGCGCCCTGCCACAACCGGTCTGTCTCCTGCTGGACATTGACGGTTTCGATCCGAGCGCCACCAGCCTGGAAGACATTGTCGGCGTCCAGGCCGCCCGGATGAGCGGCGACGAGCAACGCCTTGGCCATCTCATCGCCAAGCGATTGCAGGACATCGTCATCGGTTCGTTCCTGTTCGCCGCCGCCCTGCCCGTCATGCTTCTGATCGGCCTGGCTATCCGCCTGGACAGCCGCGGTCCGGCCCTGTTCCGTCAGGAACGCGAGGGCTTTAACGGCCGCATGATCACCGTGCTGAAATTCCGCTCCATGCGGCACGAGACCCGGCCGGAAACCGGCAAGGCCGTGCGTCAGGTTGAGCTGAATGATCCGCGTGTCACGCGCCTGGGCAAATTCCTGCGCAAGACCAGCCTTGATGAATTGCCGCAATTCTGGAACGTGCTGACCGGAGACATGTCCCTGGTGGGCCCGCGTCCGCACGCGCCGTCGATGAAGACCGGCGGAACCGAGACCGCGAAACTCGTCTCGGAATACGCCCACCGCCATCGTGTGAAGCCGGGCATTACAGGATGGGCGCAGGTCAATGGATCACGCGGTCCGCTGCATACGCCGGAATCTGCGCGCGAGCGTATCCGCTGGGATCTCGACTATATCGCCAAGGCCAATTTCTGGTTTGATCTCTGGATCATGCTGCGGACGGGTCCGGCCCTGCTGGGCGACCGCATCAATATCCGCTAGCGCCGGATGAATTCCGGCGGGCGGACGTGATTGCGCGCCCACAATGACCGCAAATCCCGCATCAGGCTCGACCGGCCCGGGGGCGTTACCGCGTCCGGGTCGGTGCCGTATACCGGGTTGAAGAAATTCTCGCGGTCCTCATAGACGCGCCAGCCGCTGTCCCAGCGGAACATCGCCCAGCCTGCACCGGCACGCTCCAGTGAACTGACGCGTTCGTGTAGATAGCGTCCGGCCTGCGGCGCCCAGCGCGCCACGCCAAACTCCCCCATCATCCAGCGCTCGGCGTCCGGCGGTTCGAAAACGGCCTCGCCGCGACTGAATTCCAAGCCGGCACCACGATCCTGGTGTGTATAGGCACGCGGCGCGTAATCATGCACGGCCAGCACCATGCCCGGAGCGCTGTGCAGGTCGATCAGCGGAATGAAATTTCGGTTCGCATACCCGTCCGGGCTGATCAGGATCGGCGTCTCGGTATCATGCTCCCGGACAGCACCCGCCAGTCGTCGGGCCAGAGCCGGCCAGTCGGCCAGGGTCCCGGTGACGGTGTCGGCAAGCCGCCGCGGATCCCATTCATCGAGATCGCCGCCATCCGGTCCCGGCGCGGCCTGGTTGGCATTGGGCTCCACCATCAGGAGATAGCCCGCCACGTTGGGCCTGGCCCGGAAACGCGCGGCGGTCCGCCGCCACATCATCTCCCAGCCATCCTGGGCCTCGGCCGAACGCCAGACATCATCATTGATCATCTCGGCGGGGAACCAGTCACCCGCGCCATCGCGCTGGAAGGTGAATTCCGATCGCCCCGGTCCGGAGCGAAAGCCGATGACCACATAGAGACCCGCCAGTTCGCAGCGGCGCACGATATCGTTGAGATGGTCCTCGACCAGCGGGTCCGGCTCGTAGGGCGACCAGGGCGTGAATATACCCGGATGCGACAGGATCAGCAGATTGGCTCCGGCACCGGACAGGGCGGCCAGCGCCTCATCGGTGACCGGCGTGCCGACCGCGCCCTGCCCCATGAATTCCGGTCCGTCGATTTCCGGATAGACCCGCCGCTGTGCGATGCAGGCGCCACGCAGATAAGGGCCGGACGCATTGTCCCAGAGATCGATCCGGCGATCACTCGCATCGGCGCAGGATGCCAGGCCCAGGCCTGCCACACCCGCGCCCGTCAGGACGCGGCGGCGGCTGATCTCGCTCATGCGGCGTAAAAACCTGCCAGGCGGTCGAGCTTGCGCATCGCCTTGCCCGGCAATTGGGAAACGGCATCGATCGGGATGGATTCAATCCCCTGCGCCGCGGCCGTCGCCGCCTGGCACGTGGCCGCCAGCATGGACGGCAGCATCACCCGGCCGGAACACAGACCGACCTGGTAGCTTGAGAGATCGCGCTTGAAGCGGAAATCACCCGGCCCCAGCTCGACCCCGTCATGGCCGATCGCGGCTGCTGTCCGGGCCATCTCGTCGAGCAGAAGCACGCCCGGACTCAATCGGCCAAAATCGGAATTGAAGGATGGGAACCAGTAATGGCACAGGCGGTCGCTCGCCATGCCGACATGCACGCCGATGATCTCGTTATTGACGTAGAGGGTCGAGCACAGACCGCTGAACGTGTCGCTCTGGCGCTTGAGGATCGCGCTGATCAGCTTGCGGGTCCACTCCACCGAGAACACGTCGAACACGCCGGTGCGCTGGTATTGTTCCCGCTTCCAACGATACATAAGGTCAACGGCCTCCGGTCGCCCGTCAGCCATCACGAAGACATACCCGCCCTCGGCCGCTTCAAGACGGCGTCGCTTGGTCCGGATGTCCTTGATCACACGCGGCGCAACAGCGCGGCGGGATTCCACCCAGGCCTCATAGCCCTGCGACATGTCCATGATCCACGACCCGTCGCGGCTCACCGGGAGATCGCGGAAGGTCGACTGGCTCAGCAACGCGCTGTGAAAATCGAAGATCGGCAGGCCGGCTCCGCGCATCAGCGTCTCGAGCGGCAGGTCCTCGCCGGGCTCCGCGATCACGCCTTGCACATCGCCCAGCGGGCCGCCCAGCGGTCGCGCATATCCGAATTTCCCGGTGTGCAGCGGAAGAAAGCCGCAGATCCGTCCCTTGCGGCGCGTGACGATCACGCGCGTGTCCTCGCGTGCCTCTTCGCAACACTCGGCGAAATCCAGCGCGAAATAGGGGCTACGCAAGGCCGGGTCATTCTTCACGAACTCCCGCCAGGCGTCTGATTCTGCTGCCGTAAGCTCGCTCGGCCGCTTCAGATCTACTGCCAGTTCCATCATCCCCGACCCGGCCTCCCTGCCCGAATCCAGCCTTCAAGATTGGCGCATTTTATGCAGCGGCTTCTTATCGCGAGGTGAACAGAATCCGGCCGGTACACAATCCCCTGCGACGCGGCACTCATCTTGCAGGCTTCCCCCTTCAGGCGAGTGGAGCGTGCCATGCTTGGACGTCATCTTTTGGGGTATATGCCGGTACAGGCTGCGCAGGTCCTTGTGGGATTTGGTGGCGTTGCCGTGTTCACGCGCCTTCTGTCCGCCGATGACTACGGTCGCTACGCCCTCGCCATGGCCCTGCTCTCGCTCATCCACATGGGCGTATTTACGTGGCTGGAAGCGGCAATCGCGCGATTCCACGCCCGGGCCGAACAGCGCAATCGCCTGCGCGATCACTTCGCTACCGCCTACGGCATGTACGGGATCATGATGCTGGTGGGCACAACCATCATCGCCCCCATTCTCATTTTCGTACCCTTCGACCCCCGTCTCAAGACGGCACTGGTTTTCGCCTGTGTGTCGCTGCTTCTGCGCGCCCTGCTCCAGATCGGCATGGAAACTCATCGGGCTTCCGGTCATGTCGGACGGTATTCCGCCCTGGAGTCCGGCTATCTGATGCTCGGTTTCGTGACGGGTATCGGCTTGATCTTCGTCACGGATCTGGGCGCCGCCGGTATTTTCGCGGGGACCGCGCTCGCTGCCGCACTGATGCTGGTCGTCGATCTTCCGGTGATGCTGCGCCGCGCCCGTGGTGGCCGCCGCCAGGTCGTCCGCGCTGCGGCTTATGCCCGTTACGGTGCGCCGATCTCGGTCTCCCTCGTTTTCGAACACCTGCTGTCGGTCGGTGACCGTTTCCTGATCGCCGCCTTCCTCGGCCAGGGTGCCGTGGGCATGTATGCCGCCGGCTACGGTCTCGCGGACCGCCTCATCGATGTGATCTTCATCTGGTTCGGCGCCGCCGTTTGGCCGCTGACCATCAAGGCGCTCGAACGCGATGGCGAACAGGCCGCCAAGGATGTCGCCGAACGGGCCGCTGGCCTGATGGCGCTGATCGCCTTCCCCGCCGCTGCCGGTCTGGCTCTTGTGGCCGACGCACTGACGACAGTCGTGATCGGTGAGAGCGTCCGCGAACAAGCCGCGGTGATCCTGCCCTGGATCGCCCTGTCCGGTCTGATGAACGGCATGATGACCTATTATTTCCACGAGGCCTTCACGCTGAAGCGCCGCACCGGTGTCATGGCCCTGATCATGGCCGGAGCCGCCGCGCTCAATCTCGGCCTGAACCTGCTCTTCATCCCGATGTTCGGTATTGCCGGCGCCGCAGCCGCAACCGTGATCGCCTATTTCATCGCGCTGATCATCTGTGCCGTGCTGGGCCGCCGCCATTTCCGCCTGCCCCTGCCCTGGATGGAATGGATCAAGGCCGCCTGCGCCAGCCTCGTCATGGCGGCCGGCGTCTACGCCTTGCCCGACATCGAGACCGCATGGATCCGCCTGGTCGCGCAGGCCGCGACCGGCCTGATTGTCTACGCGGCCGCAGCCTACGCCTTCAACATTGCCGACTGCCGCTCCTGGCTGTCCTCGGCCAAATCCCTGCTCAAACCCGCGGAGGTTCGTCCTTGACCACGTCCAGCGAAATCCAGATCGACGAGACCGGAAACACGGCTGCCAAGGCCGGTGGCGATATCGTTCTGTCCGTCCTGGTGCCCTTCTACAAGGATGATCCCAGCCGGCTGGCGGCCGCGCTGAACCCGCTCATCGGGACGCGCAAATCGATCGAGATCGTGATGCTCGATGACGGCTGCCCGGATGCCGAGCTGAACGCGTCGGTCGCACGCTGCGTCCGGGCCCTGTCCGCCCCGGCCCGCCTACTGACCCTGTCGCGCAATGCCGGCCGCGCGGCTGGCCGGAATATCCTGGCCGGCGCGGCTCGCGGTCGTTGGCTCCTCTATCTCGACGCCGATATGCGCCCGGTCGACGATGCCTTCCTGGACGCCTATCTCGAACGCATCGAAAGCGATGATTTCGACGCGGCCTTCGGCGGGTTTGTCACCGATCACAGCGATGATCCGGCCCTGCGCGTGCACGCGGCCATGTCTGCCGTCAGCGACGAGAAGGATGCCGAACGCCGCGCGGGTATCGGTGCCACGGCTTTCTGTTCCAGCAATCTCCTGGTTCGCGCCGGGGTGATGCGGGATGTGCGCTTCGACGAGAATTTCACGGGTTGGGGCTGGGAAGATGTCGACTGGGCGGTTCGCGCCTCGCGTGCCCATCGCCTTGTGCATCTGGACAATCCGGCCGCCCATGGTGGTCTGCAGCCGGCCCAGGGCCTGCTCGATAAATTCCGCGTGGGTGCCGTGAATTACGGGCGCCTGCTGGAGAAACATCCGCAATTGTCTGATCTGCCCGGAGCCCGGGCGGCTCGGGCGCTCGGTGCGGTCCCCTTTCAGAAATTCCTGCGCGGCATGTGGGCCGCGATCGTCCGGGCCGACAGCGTCCCGACGCGCATGCGTACCCTCGCGCTCAAGCTCTGGCGCGCCAGCTGGACTGCGGAGGCCATCTGATGAACGCTCCCTATATTCCATCCAGCGGACTTGTTTCGCGCGTAAATCGTCAATGGGCCCGGTTCGCCGGGCGCGATCCCATGCCCCTGCAGCTGGACCATGCGATCGTCAGTTTCACGTTCGATGACTTTCCCAAATCAGCGGCCAGCCATGGTGCCGGCCTGCTCGAGAAACACGGCTGGACCGGTACCTACTACGCATCGGCCGGTTATGCCGGCGGTATCACCCATCATGGCGAGATGTTCGATCCGGGTGACTTGTCGCGACTGTCGTCCGCGGGACACGAGATCGCCTGCCACACCTACGAGCATCTCGATTGCGCCACAGCTCCGTTGCGCGAGGTGATGCAGAGCGTCGAGCGCAATGCCCGGGCCCTCGCGGCCATGGGCGTCGAGAGCGAGCTTGTGTCGTTCGCCTATCCCTATGGCGAAGCCCGTCCGGACGTGAAACGGGCGCTGGGCAGCCGGTTTGCCAGTCTGAGGGGCGTCCGCCCGGGCATCAATCGCGCCGGCGCTGACAGGCATTTGCTGCGCGCCGTCCCGATCGATGGCGGCGAGGCCGGTATCGAGCGTGCGATCGAGGCCGCGGAAGCCCTCGTCCAGGCGCCGGGCTGGCTCGTTTTTTACACGCACGACATCCAGGACAAGCCGACGGAATGGGGCTGCACACCGGAGCAGTTCGCCGCGGTCTGCGACGCGGTCGAACGATCCGGCGCACGGGTGTCGACCATGGCCCAGGCTCTTGAACTGGCGGGAGAAAAAGCATGAGCGTTTCGGTGATCATCCCGACCTTCCGGCGTCCGGAAGGTCTGCGTGCCGCGCTGGAGAGCGTGTTGATGCAGACGCGCGCGCCGGACGAGCTGATCGTGGTCGACAACGCGCCGGAAGGCTGTGCCCAGGCCATCGTCCGCAACGTCGCCGCTGTGGCACGCTTCGAGGTCCGCTACGTCGCGGAACCTCGGCCGGGCGTGTCCAATGCCCGCAATGCAGGCCTGGCAGCGGCACAGAGCCGTTATGTCGCCTTCCTTGACGACGACGAGATTGCCTTTCCGTCCTGGCTCGACAGCCTGATGAAAACGGCCGAGGCCCAGTCTGCCGACGTCGTGTTCGGACCGCTCAAGGGCGAGACGCCCAGCGCCGGTGGCTTGCGCGGCGCGCTTGCTCGTCGTCTGTATTCGCGGGTTGGATCCGACCAGGACACGATGCTGGACGCACCGTTCGGCTGCGGCAATTCCCTTGTCGATCTCGAAGCCTTCGATCTGCCTGAACAGGCCTTTGATCCGGCCCTCAACGAGACCGGCGGAGAGGATGATGTCTTCTTTGCCATGCTGACTGATCAGGGAGCGAGCTACGCCTGGTCCGCCCGAGCGCGGGCCGTGGAAACCGTGCCGCCGAACCGCACGAGCTGGCGCCACCTTCTGGCCCGTAGTTTCGCTTTCGGCCAGGGACCGACCCAGACCTGCGCCCGCGCCGACCGCCCCGACTGGGCCGGAGTGGCGTTCTGGATGGGTGTCGGCGCGGCTCAGCTCGCGGTCTTCGCACCGCTGGCCGGTCTGGCGACCCTGTTCCGGGCGCCGCAGGCCGCAGCCCTGATCGACCGGGCCGTCCAGGCCGCAGGCAAGCTCATCTGGTTCGGGGAATTTGAACCGCGCTTCTATGGCAGCGCGGCCCAGACAGATCAGGTTTAGGCCGAGGGTTCGCGACGATCGGCCAGCTTGGCCGCCGTGGCGATGAAGAGCACCCAGTTCAGCGAGTTCTGCAGCATGAGATTACTCTCGGAAATGCTGACAATGCCGATAATGGCGAGGAAACCGAGCACCCAATAAGTCTCGCCACCTCGGAACAGGCGTTTAAGACCGCGCCCCAGGGCCCGCAGATAGATCCAGGCCATGAGCATGGCGCCGGGAATTCCGATCGCCAGGGAAATCTCGATCCAGGCATTGTGCGCTGTCGGCACGTCCCAGGCCGTCGCCTGGCGAACCCAGAATACCGGTCCGAAATCCGCCGCCCAGTAGGCCATGTAGCCATAACCGGTCCAGGGCGCGTCGCGGATCTGGTCCACCAGCACCACCCAGATGTCCGTCCGACCCGTCAGCGTCGCGTCGCGGCCGAGTGCTTCCAAAGCTTCAACCGGCGCGATCAGCAATGTCAGCCCGAGGGTGATGAATCCCGTCAGCAGCATGAAGAGCATCAGGGCTGCGAAACCAAAACCGCGCCGGCTCAACGCGATGCCGATCGCGCCGCCCGTGCCGAGCAACCAGGCCAGCAGGGACGTCTTCGAGGTCGACATGATGACCAGCAGGGTGCACAGCGCGGCACAGCCCAGCCAGATCCAGAAATGCTTGGGGTCGATCCGCGCGGCTGCGTAACAGGCCACAGCACCGATCGCCATACGGGCGCCGAGCGTGTTCTTCTCCCACCACACGCCCTTCCAGGCGCCGACATGGATCTCGTGATCCACGCCCAGCGAGGGCACGGCCAGCGCCATGAACGTGCTGAGAACCGCAAGGATGACGAAGCTTCCGGCGATAATCAGGATGAGTTCCCGCCAGTTCCAGCGTGAGGCCATCCAGAGACCGAACAGGGTCGTCATGATGAGGGCGAAGGAACGCCGGCTGGTGGTTCCAGGCTCGACCGACCACATCACCGAGACGGCTGTCAGGCCAACGAGCGCCAGCACGAGCCAGTTGGTGAAGATCGAGCGCAAAATGGCGCCGGGTCGCGCAATCATGAGGATGATCGTCACCGCATAAACCGGCAGCCACATCAGCCGTAGGATGGCGGACGCATCAGGGTTGGCCTCATCGGCAAAGAGCGGACCGATCAGAGCTTGCGAGAACAGGAAGAGCAGGACCATCGTCAGGCCGAGCTCGAGCGTGGTCAGGAAACCCAACGACGGCGAGCGTCGCAATGCCGTCAGGAAGTCAGGCTCGGCGATGGCGAGCCGGCTGTTCACGCCGCACTCCGCATATGTCCCGACCGGTTGAGGATCAGCCCGGCAACTACACCGCCACGTTCCTCGATTGCCTCGCGGCGGGCGGCCAGCCCGGCCGGATTGGGATCACGCGCATCAGCCACGAGGATGACACCGTCCAGATCAGCAACCAGCGAGAGCGGTGCCTTGGAATTGCCCGGTGCGTCGATGATCGCCAGATCGATCGACTGGCGGACAGCGGCCCAGTAGTCCGGCCGCGCGCCCAGGGCGATGCCCTGCACCGCACCCGGTTCGGCCTGCAATTGCGTCACGTAGAGATTGGGCACAACCGAGCGGCGTGCCACGACACGGGCGCGGCCTTGGCCACTGCGCACAGTCCAGAATGGATCGCGGCCGAAACTCGCATCGAAGGGCTGTCCCTGCACGCGCACGGCTTCCGCCTGTTCATTGCCGCCGAAATCCAGATCGAAAAGCCAGACACCGCGCTGGGACCGCAAGGCGGCCAGACGGGCGATTTCGCGGGCCACGGTCGACGTGCCGGCCTCGCGCCGGGATCCCATGACCATGAGCGCGCGGCCCTGGCCGCCCGGACGGGCGATGGGTTCGAGCTGATCGATCAATTGCGACAGGTCGGCGGTGAGATTCATGACGCGCGTGACTCAAGCTAGCGGTAATTCACGGCCAGAGTGCGCGATTCAGGGTTAACGCCGTGCTTACGAAATCCTCAGGCGGACCGGTCCGCGATCCGAGCGAGGACAGGCAGATCGTCAACCGGTGATGCGGCCGGATGAGCCTGGTGGATCTGATGGCTCTGATGACCCCGCGGAGCGCGGCCCGCGACAGCCTGCTGGCGCTGGGCGAAACGTGCATTGCCCGCGAGATAGGCATTCCAGTAAGCCTTTATCAGGCCGAGGAAAACAGCAACGCCAGCCGCGAGAACGAAAGACGCGATCAGGCCCAGCTTCTTCATCGAGGAGCCTTCCAGCGGCACGCTGGCCCGGTCGAAGACGCGGACCGTGCCGGCACCACCTGCACCCACAGCGCTTCGCGCACGGGCCACAGCTTCCTGTCCGGCCAGCGTGGCAGCCGCCTCCTCGGCGGCGGTCACGTTCTGGGACAGGCGTGTATAGACCGGTTCCAGACCGCGAAGACGCGCCACGCGCGCCTGTTCGGCAGACAATTGCGATTGCAGGGCCGAAATGCGGTTGGTTTCGCCCTGGGCGTTGGCGAGCCGGGTCGTCAGATCCGTTTCCATGGCCTGGCGCACGGGATTGGGACCGGAACGCATGGCGCCCAGACCATTCACTCCGCCGCCGGCGATCAGCGCCTGGATGGCATCGATCTCGCGATCGATGGCCTGAACGGGCGGTGCACCTTCCTGGTAGCGCGACAGCAGGGCTTCACGCTCGACCGTCAATTCGAGCAGCCTGCCGGGCGCGTTGTTGTCGATGTATAGCGCAATGTTCTCCGGAATGTTCGCGAGGCGCTCCCGCAGCGCAGCCGCTCCGGCCTGGGCCGCATCCCGGTCAGCCTGGGCCGTGCGCAGACGATCGCTGATCGCCGCAACCGCGGTCTCGGCTGCCGTCTTGTCGGTCTCGAAACTGGCCAACCCGTTCTCGGACAGGAATGCATCCAGCGACGCCTGGGCCGTGGCGACCACGACATCGGCCCGCTCGCGGCGATCGACCAGGGAATCGGTACCGGATTCGATCAGGATCTGCTGGCGGTAGGCGAGATAGGCATCGACCATCGCGTTGAGGATCAGGGCGGATCGTTCTGCCGACGAGCTCTCGAAGCTTGCAACCATCGCCGAGGAATTCGGTTCGCGGCCGACCGAAAAACCATCGCGCAGAACCTTCATAGCCGAACGATTGGCGTCACCGGTCACGGGTTCGCCCAGCACGGTTTCCGCACCCAGGCGTTCGAGCGCAATCCGCCGTACGGCCTCAGAATTGAGCAGTTCGCTTTCCGACTGCATGATCTGCGGCAGCATGAACGCACCGCCGGCACCGGCCGCATTCGGCGTGGGGTCTTCTTCGAGTATCACCAGCAGACGCGATTCGGAGGTGTAGCTCGGTTTCAGAAGAGTCAGTGACGCGATCACGCCCAGCGTGAAAAGCACAGCAAAAACAATGGCTATAAAGCCTTTTTCCGACCAGGCGAGTGCCAGGACATCGAACAGGTCAAGCTCATCGCGGTCCGTCTTTGCGGACAGCGTGTCTCGCCCGATCGGCTGGCCCGATGTCGGATAGGTTCGCATCATGCCTTCATAAAGCGGCAAGGGCGCTTAATTTTTTCTTATCCATAGCGGGCTGACACTGCGGCCCAATCCGAGTCCCGAGGATATTTCATGCAGCCGCACAAATTGGTCCTCCTGGCCACGACCTGTATCGCCCTGACAGCCTGCTCCTCGACCATGCAGTCGGCGATGAATAGTGTCAGCAATCTCAACCCCTTGCGGGAAGAGCCTCCGCTCGTCCTGCCCGAGGGCCAGTTTGCCGAATGGGCCGATACCGATCCCGCCTACCGGTTTTTCCCGGGCGACACGATTGATGTGACGGTGCACACAGCCCCCGAATTGTCGCGGACGGCGCTGATCGGACCGGACGGCCGGGTCAGCCTTCCTCTCCTGCCCAACATCATGGTGGCAGACCGGACGGATGTTGAAATCGCGAACGTGATTGCAGACGCCTATAACCAGGACATGCTGCGCGATCCGATCGTGGAAGTTCGCCGCAGTACGCTGGGACCGCAGAACATCATCGTCGGTGGCCAGGTAAATACGCCGGGACTTGTGGAAATGCCCAGCGCGATCGGCGCGCTCGAAGCGGTCATGCTGGCAGGCGGTTTCCAGGATTCAGCCGCACGCGGCAAGGTCGTCGTCCTGCGACGCGCGCCCGGCGGCGGTCTGATGATGCGGGAGGTCAATCTGCATCGCGCCCTGGATGGCGGTCGCGGTTCCGACCAGATCCAGCTGCGCCGGCATGATATTGTCTTCGTGCCCCGTTCGACAGTCGCCGAGGTCACCAATTTCATGCAGCAATACGTGTATGGCGTGCTGCCGCTGGACCAGGCCTTTTCCTACGCCATCGCCAACGAGATCACGAATTAACCCTGTCCGCTTGTGAAAGCGGCGAGCCCGAGGGGCTCGCCGGCAATCGAACAGGTATGGCGGTGACGGTCCTAGTGACGCGTCGAGAGCCACTCGCGCGCAGCTTTCTGAGCTGCCGCGACCTGACCATTGGACATCTGGTCAGAGATTTCCTGGCGATAGTATTTCGCCGGCTCGGAACCCATGAGAGCCGCGAGATTGAACCATTTGTGGGCTTCGATGTAATCGATTTCGCCGCCCTGGCCGGTTGAGTACAGAATACCCAGCTTGCAGAGATCTTCGCCCGTCGGGTCGCTGGAAACCGCTTCGTGGGCCTGTGCCGTCTCGACGTCAGTGAACGCCATGAGTCTTCCCCTTTTCACTCGGCGAATGCGGCCAATTTTTTCGGCCTGTCATTCGCGCCACCATCCTGTCCGAATGCCATCGAACGAGTTGGATCGTGGTGGAGAAGAATTTCGGTAAGGTTAAAAATCAGAAGAAATATTCGCCGTAAATGTTTATTTCGATTAGTCTTTCCTACCGAGGAATAAACGGGACATGCGCGCATCCAGCGCGTTGAGCCGGCTGGCATCGCGTACCAGGGCAGGCCGTGTCAGGCGGGAAATCGTCAGCAAAAGCACCATCAGGGCCGAGATCAGTCCGGCGACCAGGCCATGATAGAGGCGCGGGTCCGGTTCGGGCCGCGGCGGCAATCCATCCATCAGCGCGTACATGTCGTCGCCAAGGAAATGTTCAACCGCCAGAAGCCGCTCCCCTGCCGCCACCGAAAGGCGTTGCAGACGCTCGGCCTCGTCCAGCGTATCGACGGCCGACAGGACACGGACGGCCTTCGTCACCGAACTGGTACGCCCGATACGGGCCGCCTGTTCGAGCAGACGGTTGAGACCGGCGACGGCGTCGTGATTCCGCGCATCGACCGCGTGCTGGAAACTGCGCCGGACCCGGTTGGGCGCCGCGAAGACCTGGCCGGGCTGACGGCCGCTCTCCACGAAGACCGTATAGGCGGTCTCGGAATCGAAGACGGCCAACAGAGAGTCGGCCAGCAGGTCCTCCATCGCTGGCGACAAACGGCCCGCGATATGCCCGGTCAGAAGGATCTGGGCACCGCGCTGGGCGATACTGTCGGACAGGCTGAGCCGGATCATGCCGGCCTCGATCGCCGCGAGACCCAGCGAGACCGGATCCGCACCCGCGCGCGGCAGCACGGCATCATTACAGCCCGCCAGTGGCGGCTGCCCGGCCGCGACCTGGCGCGGTGCGATGGCGCAGACTTGCAGCGCGTACTGCCGCAGCCCGCCATAGAGACGGGCCTGGCGGCGTTCGGGCGACACCAGACCGGGCAGGCTGGTCAATTCGAGCTGACCGCCGGTCTCGCCCCGGAAGAAACGCGCGGCACTTGTGTGGGCGATCGACCAGTTGAACAGGCCGCGCTGATAGCGCGTGCGGATCTGCTCAGAGGCAAAGACCAGTTCCTCCGGATTGATCTGCGCATGGCGGGCACGCTGCAATTCGCGGCGATAGGCCAGGTCGAGATCCTGCTGGCGGCGCCAGGCCGGTCCGGCCAGCAATTCCGCCTGCACGGCCTCGATGTCCGGCCCGCCGGCGATGAGTTCCAGGGCAAGGCGTTCACGGCCGATCAGATCGGGTCCGGCCGCTGCGATGGAATCGAAGAGTTCTATGTCGGCCCGGCGCAGGGCATCGCCCCGCAGCGCTTCCTCGAGACTGTCCTGCCAGAATTCACGGGCGGCCGCCGGTTCGGGCGGTACGGCATTGAGCGCAGCGCTCAGCCGGTCCTCAAGTGTCGGATCCTCAGCGGTGATGCCGGCGATGCCGCCGGACTGGTCGATGATCTGCGCACCAAACCAGGCTGCGATCAGCAGCGAGACCAGGATCCACAGGCTCTGAAAACCCTTCAGCACGCCCCGCCAGAGCAGCCAGAAGGCAATACCTATGGGTGAGGCTTCCCAGGGCGATTGCGTCTCGTCGCGGCATTCCCGGGTCCGCACGAGGCGTTCGGCCTCCGGCTCGGTCAGACCCGCACGCCGATAGGCGCCCGCATCCGGCACCGTTTCCGGCGCGGATGCGGAGTCCGCATCAGCTTGCTTGGTCTTCTTGCCAGCCATGGGCGGCCCCCTATTCCCCCGGACACAGTTCAGTGTCCGGTTTGAGGAGGCAAGCCTCTACGCCTCACCGGCGAAATTCTGGCGCGAAAAAACTCAGACCGTGGCTTTCTGGCCAAACAGGACGTCGCGGGCCTTTTTCATGTCCTCGCTGTCCTCGTCCAGACGACGGGCGAGATCCTTGCCCAGGGCCCGGCCGGCTTTCACCGCCGGGCGCGCATAGACGCGGTCCACCCAGGCTTTGAGGTTCGGGAAATCATCCAGGTCCTGACCCTGGCCTTCCGGCAGGATCCACGGCCAGATCGCCATGTCGGCGATGGAATACTCGCCGGCAATGTATTCGCGGCCGTCCGACAGGGCGCGTTCCAGCACGCCGTAGAGACGGTTGACCTCGTTGGTGTAGCGATTGGCACCGTATTCCAGCTTGCTCTCGTCCGGCTCGATCTTTTTGGCATAGGAGCGGAAGTGATGCGCCTGGCCGGCCATCGGTCCCAGACCACCCATCTGCCAGAACAGCCATTGCTCGACTTCGGCCCGGGCTTTCGGGTCTTCCGGATAGTACTGACCCGATTTGCGACCGAGATATTGCAGGATCGCGCCACTCTCGAAGACGGAGATCGGCTCGCCGCCGGGACCGTCTGGATCGATGATCGCCGGCATGCGATTGTTGGGGCTGATTTTCAGGAAGGCCGGCTCGAACTGCTCGCCGATCCCGATATTCACGGGCTTGAGCTCGTAGGGCAGGCCCATTTCCTCCAGCGCGATGGAGATTTTCCAGCCATTCGGCGTGGGCCAGTAATAGAGTTCGATCGGTGCAGCCATGTCGGCACTCCTTGCTTGTCTGGCATGTCTCACCGGCATGCCTGTCTGCGCATCAGGTGGGCGATCCTGCGATCCGATCAAGCCCCCCGCCCCTTCACAGCCGCGTGTTCAGACCGCCGCGCCCCTGTGACTTGTGCTGCACAGCTGCGGGAGACACAAGGCGTGCGACCTTGTGACTCTTGGCAGTGCGGGCTGAAAGGCGTATCCCCGGATCAAATGAAATCAAAGGTATCCGTCATGACTGCCTCGACGACCGACACAGACACGCTCACCCGTTTCCCGCCCGTTTCCATGTCTCTCCAGGAGACGGACCCGGCCCGTTTCGCCAGCGAGCTTGGCAAGAGTTTCCGCGAATACGGTTTCGCGGCTATCTCGGACCATGGTCTGGATGAAGCGATGATCCAGCGCGCCTACGATACGGCGGCCAAATTCTTTGCCCTGCCCGAAGAGGTGAAGAAGAAATACTTCGTCGAGGGCGGCGGCGGTGCACGCGGATACACGCCGTTCGGCACCGAGATCGCCAAGGACGCCCAGCATGTCGATCTGAAAGAATTCTGGCATGTCGGCCGCGATTTGCCCGCCGGACACAAATACGAGACCGACATGGCGCCCAATCTCGTGCCCGAGGAAATCGAGGACTGGGTCGAGACGATCCACGGCCTTTACGCGGCCTTCGACGCCCTGGGCGCAAAAGTCCTCAAGGCCATCGCACTGGATCTGGGCCTCGACGAGGATTTCTTCGCTGACACGGTCAAGGACGGCAATTCGGTGATGCGCCTCCTGCACTATCCGCCTGTCCAGGGCGATACAGGCGGGTCCATCCGCGCCGAGGCGCATGGCGACATCAATACGATCACCCTCCTGCTCGGTGCCGACGAGCCGGGCCTGCAGGTCCTCACGCGCGAGGGCGAATGGGTCGACATGAATCCGCCCAAGGGCTGCCTCGCGGTAAACATGGGTGACATGCTGTCCCGCTCCACGAACGGCATCCTGCCCTCCACCCAGCACCGGGTAATCAATCCCAAGGGCGCACGCACCGAGCATTCGCGCTATTCCATGCCCTTCTTCCTGCACTATCGCCCGGACTATCTCATCGAGACCCTGCCCGGTTGCGAGCGCGACGACGTGGAAGCCCCGGAACCCATCACGGCCCACGACTTCCTGTTCCAGCGCCTCAAGGAAATCGGCTTGATGTAATCCTCACTCATCGATCCGTTCATAGACATAGGATCGATGCGGCAGGCGCAATTCCAATTCCCGGCCTTCTGCGCGGATCTCGAAGTTAAAGCGGCGTTGAGGGCCGGCAGCAGCGACCGGAATATGCAGTCCCGACACGTCCAGCGGTTCGGGCATATGGCTGTTCACGCCGACATATTCGCAGTCATTATTCCAGTCGACGAGTTCGGCGACCGGCGTGATCTGTCCGACCGTGCCTTGCGCATTGGCGGCATCGATGACGGGGTATTGCGTGCGCATCGACACGATATAGGCGCCCTCCATCACGCAATCCCAACTGTCATCTCCGGCATAACCCGCCAGTCCGATGGCGGCGTGGGCCGAGGTCTCGAATTCCAGCAATTCGGCCTGCGCGGACTGTTCCTCGAATTGTCTGTCCACTTCGCGGAATTCCAACTCGGTTCCGATTACGGCGATCGGCGCGTGCGGTCCGAGATCTGCGGTGACCCGTCTCCAGCGCCCGTCCAGACGCGGATTATACGCGTCCCAGTCGATGGAGATGTCCGTCGCTTCGGTCGCCACGGATGTGATGATCAGGGTAACGGATTTGACGCTGCCCACGAGATGGCGCTCATGCTGAGGCGGTTCCTCACCGCACGGCCCGATTTCTTCGCCGCAAAAATCAACCGCATCCACACCCGTCAGCAGGATGGGCGGGGAAACCCAGCCATCGAGCGTTTGCACAAGAGCGCTGACATGCAGATTGGAGTCCGCACTGACCTGGCTGAGATCGAGATGCAGGCGATTGGGCTGTTCACCATTTCCCGCCGGCAGAAGGTGGATTTTCTGGTTCCAGCGGCTGAGTGCCGGCAGCGAGTGCTCAAGCGTGCCATCATCATATTCCTCGATATCGATGACATCGAATTGAGGCGGGTCATAGATCTCGACGCCAGGTTCTGTGAAAGGCGTGGCTGGCTCCCGGTTCCAGCCGGCGAGGGAGACTTCATGCCATTTCTCCGGACCTCCAATGGCGGATAGATAGGTCCCGACAAAAATGGATTCCGGATCCGACGCTGTTGCTGCGGAGACAAGCAGATCCCGGATCGCGGCAGAGCTCAGACCCTGGTTCACCGCGCCGAAAACATAGGCATAACCGGAATCATGATCGCGCTGCAGGAAGGGCCGGTGCGCTTGGTTCACCCATTCATCAAACGGGCCCCACTCGCTTTGACGGTTCGGCTGCCGGAAATGCTCGGCCCACATGGCCGTTCCCTCCCAGAGCCAATTCCTGGACTGCGGCAAGCCCGTATCCGGCGATCCGATTAGAAAACGCTGGAAACAGTGGAACAGCTCGTGATCAACGACCGATAGCTGGATATCCAGCTGCAGGGACGCCGTGCCGGGGATCACATTCGTCGAATAATTCCCTGTCGCGGGATCCTGTAACCACCCGTCCAGCGAGAGATTGCAATCCGCATTCTCGTCCATCGCATCATCGGGCACGATGCCATACATGAAACTGTCCGGACCGATCATCGGCAAATCCTCGACCGTGATGCGAAACGTCCTGTCGGATGTCCCGCTCACGCCGGAGAACAGCGCTTCATAGGCGTGGATGGTCTCGACGACCGGTGCCGCCAGCGCTGCGCGCATCCCGTCGGTGTCCCAGTGCGGCGCTGTCAGGTCAGCGGCCTGCGACGGATCAACGAGGCTGCCATCCCAGGGCACACAGATCTCGATCCGGTTCGCGGAATCCACATGGGCGCAATCTTGTTCGCCCAGGGACTGGATCTGAAGCGGTGTATCCGCCCGCGTGGGAGCGGCGGTCTGGGTCACGATCCCCGTCGCGGTGATTAACGCTGCGACCACCATCATCGCAGGCATAGTGTTTGGCAATTCCAAATCTCTTCGCATCCTGGCCCTCCCTAGATGCGAATATCTTAGCGCAATTTCGCGCATCGGTTGAATGCCGACACAAAAACGGGGCGCGCACCCCATGTACGCGCCCCGAGTTCACTCAGTAATGAGTTCACGCCGGCTTTCAGGGCACACCCGCGCCGGTCGCGCAGGCAGCTGAACGTCTCATTCTTTCCGAGTTGCTAATCTACAGATTACAATCTGGCCACGAATACGATTATTCAGGCTTCGGATCGCACGACCTTGTCAGTCCGTCTCGAAATCCACCCGCAGGCGCACACCGGCCTGCTTTGCTGCCCGCTGGGCGTCGGAGATGAAACCCAGATCCGTGTCGACATGGACGCTGAGCGTTGCGCAGGAGAGACCATCGCGGCCGGCGGCGTCGAAAGCCGCGCGAGAGCGGGTCTCGTCCAGGAAGTCGCCAGTGGCTGAATAGAGCGTGCCCGCTTCATCCATGCGGAATTCGAGACCACTGTCGCAGGCGCGTTGCTCCCAGGCACTCAGCGCGAAGACCGAGAGCAGGAATACCACTCCGAGTGCAATGATAGCAAAGCCGAGAAGGCGGAAGAGCGAGACCGGTCTGACCTCGCTCATCTCCTAGACGCCCAGCTTCTTGCGCAGGATCTCGTTGACCGCCTGGGGATTGGCCTTGCCCTGCATGGCCTTCATCACCTGGCCGACAAACCAGCCCATGGCCTTGGGCTTTTCCTTCACCTGGGCAGCCTGGTCGGGATTGTCCGCGATCAGCTGGTCGATCACGGCCTCGATGGCACCGGTATCGGTGACTTGTTTGAGGCCTTTCTCGTCCACGATCGCCGCCGGATCGCCACCCTCGCTCCAGAGGATTTCGAACACGTCCTTGGCGATCTTGCCGGAGATGGTCCCGTCCTTGATCAGCGCGATGAGCTTGCCGAGCTGGTCGGCCGAGACCGGGCTGTCATTGATGCCCAGGCCTTCCTTGTTGAGACGGCCGAAGAGTTCGTTATTCACCCAGCTGGACGCCAGTTTGGCATCGCGGCCGTCGGCGACGATCTCGAAATAATCGGCGCGGTCCTTGTCGGCGGACAGGACAGAGGCGTCATATTCCGACAGGCCCAGCTCGTTGA
The DNA here is from genome assembly GCA_965228215.1 of uncultured Maricaulis sp. Taxonomy (GTDB): domain Bacteria; phylum Pseudomonadota; class Alphaproteobacteria; order Caulobacterales; family Maricaulaceae; genus Maricaulis. The sequence goes on from OZ245800.1 coordinate 3,086,457, forward strand.
TCAGGCGCAGGCGTTTCTGGTCCGGCAGTTCCGGCAGATCGGCGTTGATCTCGTCAACCCAGGTCTGCTGCAGCTCCAGCGGCAGCAGGTCCGGGTCCGGGAAATAGCGGTAGTCATGCGCTTCTTCCTTGGATCGCATCGAGCGCGTCACGCCAGTGCCGGCGTCGAACAGCCGGGTCTCCTGGTCGATCGTTCCGCCCTCTTCCAGGATATCGATCTGGCGCTGGGCCTCGTATTCGATGGCTTGGCGGATGAAGCGCAGGGAATTGACGTTCTTGATCTCGCAGCGCGTGCCCAGGTGCGAGAAATCATCGGTCTCGCGGAAACGCTCGTAATCGCCCGGACGGCAGACCGAGACGTTGACGTCGGCGCGCAGCTGACCCTTCTCCATATCCCCGCCACACGTGCCCAGATAGCGCAGGATCGTGCGCAGCTTGGCGACATAGGCCGAGGCATCGTCCGGTGAGCGCATGTGCGGCTTGGAGACGATCTCCATCAGCGCCACGCCCGAACGGTTGAGGTCGACATAGGTGTGGCTGGGATCGAGATCGTGGATCGACTTGCCGGCATCCTGTTCCAGGTGCAGGCGTTCAATGCCCACGATGAAGCGGGAATTGTCGTCGCGCTCGCATTCGATCTCGCCCTCACCCACGATCGGGAACTGGAATTGCGAGATCTGGTAGCCCTGCGGCAGGTCCGGATAGAAGTAGTTCTTGCGGTCGAAACGGGACCAGAGATTGATCTGGGCATTGAGACCGAGGCCTGTCTTCACGGCCTGTTCGACCACGTGCTGGTTGATCACCGGCAGCATGCCCGGCATGGCCGCATCGACCAGGGAGACCTGGGTATTCGGCGCCGCACCGAAGGCCGTCGCCGCTCCGGAAAAGAGCTTGGCATTGGAGACCACCTGGGCATGGACTTCCAGTCCCAGCACGATTTCCCAGTCACCGGTCGCGCCGGCAATGCGATAGGTCTGCTCGCTCATCTCACTCATCCTCATCATCATCCCAGCCGGGACGGTCTTCTTCCGGCACGGCCTGGGCCGCAGCCAGTATCTGGCCCGCCGCTCGCACGGTCAGGCCAAACAGGATCAATCCGCCTCCCGGAACCATCAGCGCGATGGCCCAGAGGCTTGTCGGTTCAAGCGGCACGATGCCGCGCAATATCACCACACCCGCGAGGACGAGCAGCGCACCGGCCAGGAAGGACGGTGCCGCCAGCTTCATCGCCGGGTGTGCGGGCGCCGTCATTTCGACGCCCTGTAGGGCGGTTTCACAGCCAGCCAGAGCATGCCCAGGCCCAGGATCAGCAGGATCACGCCAATGATGACGACGCCTGCGGTCCAAAGGTTGAAGGGCTGTCCGTCGAGGCCCGCCATGATCGCGTCCACGCCCTGGATCAGCATGGGAACGCCAAAGAACAGGATCATGCCGCCGATCACGCCCATAATGGCGCGATTGACGATGATGTCCGCGAGGGAGTTCTCCTGCTCGCTCATGGCGCTACCACCACTTCTCCGGCTTCGCCGTGAAGCCTGCCGCATCCTCGACCGCGGCACCGACCTTGAACATCGTCTCCTCGTCGAGCGCGCGCGTGATGATCTGCAGCCCCAGCGGCAGGCCGTCACCATCGAGCCCGGCCGGGACCGACATCGCCGGCACACCGGCCAGGTTCGCCGTCACGGTGAAGACGTCGTTGAGATACATCGCGATCGGATCGTTTGACTTGGCACCAAGCGGAAAGGCCGCCGACGGGGCCGACGGCGTCAGGATCGCGTCGACATGATTGAAGGCCGTGTCGAAGTCCTGGAGGATCCGCGTCCGGACCTTCTGGGCCCGCAGGTAATACGCGTCGTAATAACCCGCCGACAGCACATAGGTACCGATCAGGATACGGCGCTGTACTTCCTCGCCGAAACCGGCGGCGCGGGTGTTCTCGTAGACACCCGTCAGATCCTCGCCCTCTTCGCGCAAGCCGTAACGCATGCCGTCATAACGCGCGAGGTTGGACGACGCCTCGGCCGGAGCCACGATGTAATAGGCCGGCAGGGCGTATTTCGTGTGCGGCAGAGAGATCTCGACGATATCGCAACCGGCCGCCTTGAGCCAGTTGATGCCGTCCTGCCAGACCTTCTCGATCTCGGCCGGCATGCCGTCGATGCGGTATTCCTTGGGCACGCCGATGCGCAGGCCCTTCACCGACTGGCCGACCGCGCTGACGAAATCAGGCACGTCATTCGGCAGGGAGGTGGAATCCTTGGGGTCATGCCCGGACATGGCCTGAAGCAGGAGCGCGCTGTCCTTGACGGTCTTGGCAAACGGACCCGGATGATCGAGCGAGGAGGCAAACGCCACCGCGCCCCAGCGCGAGGTCCGGCCATAGGTGCCCTTAACGCCTACCGTGCCCGTAAAGGCCGCCGGCTGGCGGATGGAACCGCCGGTGTCCGTACCCGTCGCCCCGAAACAGAGATCGGCAGCGACCGCAGACGCGGAACCGCCGGATGATCCGCCCGGTGTCAGGGTCTCGCCCTTGGCGCCTTTCCACGGATTGGCGACCGGTCCGGTATTGGCCGTCTCGTTGGACGACCCCATGGCGAATTCGTCCATGGAGGTCTTGCACAGGAAGACACCGCCATTGTGCCAGAGCGTCTGGGTGACGGTGGACTCGTAGGTCGGCTCGAAGCCCTTGAGGATGTTCGAGGAGGCCGTCGTGGAGACGCCTTCGACCGCGAACAGGTCCTTGATGGCCAGCGGAGCGCCCTCGATGAGACCGCCCTCGCCCTTTGCCAGTTTCTCGTCGGACGCCTTGGCCATGGCCATCGTCTTGTCGGCATCAAACGCCGTGAAGGCGTTGAGCGCCGGCTGGGCGGCCTCACAGGCTGCCAGGGCGGACTCGGCGAGCTCGACGGCAGAGACCTCGCGGGCCTTCAGCTTGGACGTGACGTCGTCGAGAGTGAGTTTGAGAAGATCGCTCATCTGTCTCTACTCCACCGATTTCGGCACGACGAAGAAGCCTTCGTCGGACTTGGGGGCATTGGCCAGAACACGGTCGCGGCAATCACCATCGGTGATCTCGTCCTCGCGTTGCGGCAGCGGGAATTTGACCGGCGTGGTCATGGCTTCAACACCGTCGACATCGACCTCGTTGAGCTGTTCGATCCATTTCAGGATCCCGTTCAGCTCACCCGTCAGGGCGTCGAGGCGGTCAGCCGGTTCTGCAATGCGTGCCAGGCGCGCGATACGGCGCACATCATCAGCGGTCACGGACATGGGAAATCACTCCGGATAGTCGAAGCGGCTTGAGTAGCAATCCGCTTTCGCAGGTGCAAGAAAGCTTGACGGTCAGAACGCAATTTCGCATCAGCTGCCTCATGCCGGTCATCACGCTCCAAGACATGCCAGATGGCGCCCTGCTGGCGCTGGACCCCGGGTCGAAGACGATCGGGGTGGCGGCTTGCGGTGCCTCGCGCGGTCTGGCGACGGCGGTCGAGACCATCCGGCGGACCAAATTCACCCTCGATGCACAGCGCATCTTTGCCCTCCTCGACGAGCGCCAGGCTGTCGGCCTCGTGGTAGGCCTGCCGGTGAACATGGACGGCAGCGAGGGACCGCGCGCCCAGTCAGCCCGGGCCCTGGCGCGCAATCTGATCGGCCTGCGGGATCTTCCGGTCGTTTTCCAGGATGAGCGCCTGTCGACCTTCGAGGCGGAAGAGGCCCTGATTACCGCCGGCATGCGGCGCGACAAGCGCAAGGATGTCATCGACGCCCACGCGGCCGCCAACATCCTGCAAAGCGCCCTCGACCGGCTGGAAACGCTTTCAGGCGACGACTGACCGGCCTCCCGGCATTTGCGGGATCCTGGTTTTCACATCCGCTACTGGTGACAGGCCGGAAACCGGCCTAGCGTGCGCGCATCGCAAAGACGAGGTGACATGACGGGTTCGCTTTTCACTGCCCTCTTCCCGGTTTTCGGGGTGATCTTCATCGGCTGGGCCCTGCGCCGCTCCAGCCTGCTTCCCGACGACAGCTGGGGGCCGATCTCCCGCCTCGCCTATCTGGGGCTCTCACCCGCCATTCTCTTCACATCGATCGCCACCGCCGATCTCTCCGATGTACGCCTGGGCAGTTTCCTGATCGCCGGCATGCTGGGCTTCCTGGCCATGGCCGCGATCACTCTCGCCCTCAAACCCGTCCTGCGTATTCCCGGGCCGACCTATACCAGTCTCTTCCAGGCCACCTGCCGCTGGAACGGCCTTCTGATCCTGGCCCTGGGCCTCTCCCTGTTCGGAGCCGAAGGTGAAGTGCTGGTGGCGCTGATCATGGCGGTCTCCATCCCCCTCGTGAACATGGAGTGCGTGGCGGTGCTCTCGGTCTGGGGCGACGGCAACAAGCCGGACTGGCGGTCGGTGATCTACCGCATCGCCACCAATCCGCTGATCCTCGGTTCTGGCGCAGGCGCGATCGTGAATTTCGCCAGCATTCCCGTCCCCCTGCCGATCATGGACACGATTGCCATGCTCGGACGGGCGGCGCTGCCGCTGATCCTGCTCTCCGTGGGTGCCGGACTGAATTTCAGCGCCATGCGCGCGCGGCCGCGACTGCTCGGCCTGTCCGTCTTCATCAAGCTGATGATCGCGCCCCTGGTATTCTACGGGATCGGGCTGGCGCTTGGCCTTGAAGGCGTGCCGCTGACCATTCTCCTGCTGACCGGAGCGTCTCCGGGTGCAGCCTCGGCCTATGTCCTCGCCAAGCAATTGGGCGGCGACGCGCCCTATTCGGCCGGTGATATCACGGCGTCGGCCTTGTTCTGCTTCATCACGATCCCCTTCTGGCTGGCCGTGCTGGGCTAGCGGGTCTCGCGCAGTCCCTGCGAGGAGAAGAGGTAGATCAGCGGGATCATGCCGAGCAATTGCACCGCCATGGAGATCGTGCCGTCCAGCGACCCGTCGTAATAGGGATTGCCGGACAGTCCCACCCAGTCGACGACATGGAACAGCACCGACAGGCCGATCACGTAAACGGCCGGCCGCGAGCGCAGCGCCAGCAAACCGAGGCCGAGGATCTTGCAGGCCAGGTTCGCGTAGAAGAACAGATTGCTGCTCAACGGCATGGTCGCGATCCAGGCATGGATATCGAAATCGATGACACCTTCGGGCAGCATGCCCAGGCGCGCCAGCGTGTCGATCCAGAACCAGTAGAGATCATAGAGCGCGACGCCGGTGAACAGCGCGAAACCCGCCCAGAAGGCAATCAGCTGCGGGCGCGTTGCGACTGTCAGTCCCCGAGACAATAGCGCTCGCCTTCATCGGCCAGACCATATCCGGCGGCCAGCACGGTCGCGCGCTCCTCGCTGTCGGGGAAGCGGACGCGATTGGTGTGGTTGAAATGGATGAAGCGGATCTTCGCCTTCTCTTCATCTGCCAGCGGCTCGAACCGCTCCATCGAATGCGTGATAAAGGGATGCGGGAAGCTGGACATGTCACGGCCCGGTATCTCGCCATTGGCGAAGAAGGTGGCGTCGAGATAGGCGACATCGACCGAGGCGATCATGTCCTCGATGGCGACACCCCATTCATCCCAGTCCTCCCAGCTGTCGATATCGGGAATGAAAAGCGCGGACCGGTCCGGCCCGGCGATGCGATAGCCGACGACTTCCGTATATTCCTGGCGGTGCGGGACTTCGAACGGGGTCACCGTCAGCTCGCCCAGCTCCACCCCGACACGGTCTTCCAGCGGTTGCAGAGTGATGTTCTCGTAGCGCACCAACTGATCCCAAGGTCCGTTGGTGAAGAGGAAATTGGTCATGTCCGGCATGGCGTAGACCGGCACATTGCTGGCCCCCATGCTCTCGAAACCCAGATACATCAGCCCGACATAATGCCCCATGTGGGCGTGGGTCAGGAAAATCCCGTCCAGGCCAGGACGGGCCTCGACCGGCATGATTTCGTCGAGCCGGTAGATCTGCTCGCGCATGTCGGGTGTGGCCTCGAACAGGTAGCGCCGGTTCTCCGACCGATCCACGACGGCAATCGACGTCGCGAGCCGCTTCAGGCCGGGATCTTCCCAGGCCGGATCGAAACTGTTTCCGAACTGCGGCGCGCCGCCGTCCTGGGCGACGCCCAATACGATGAGCTCGACCGAGCAGCGCGGTTCGGCCTCGGGCTGGGCGACAGCTGTCGCGGGCAGCGCCGCGGCGAGAGCAATCGAGGCAAGCAGAGCTTTCATGCAAGGCACGAGAAAAGATAGCGGCCCGCAGGTCAAGCGGAGTTTCCAAGCCCGGGCGATTCACCTACACCGGCCCCACGGGAGGATGCCATGCAGATCGACATCATCCAGATCGATACATCCCCGCCGCCGACGCGGGACCGTTTCGCCCGTTACGAGCCACAGTTCGAGCGGTTTTTCGGTGGGCTCGATGCCGGTCTGAGCTTTCGCTATCACTACATTCTCGATGGTGATGCCTTCCCCGACCCAGCGACCCTGGACGCGATCATGATCACGGGATCGGCTATCGGCGTCTACGACCACACCGGCTGGATCGACCCGCTGCGCGCTTTCGTCCGCACCGCCCATGCCGCCCGCACGCCGATGCTGGGCGTGTGTTTCGGCCACCAGATCATCGCTGACGCCCTGGGCGGTGATGTGCGCAAGTCGGAGAAAGGCTGGGGGCTCGGCCGGCAGGATTATCGCGTCCTCGACCGGTCAGGAGCGTTCGCGGCCCTGCCCGAAAAAGTCTCCCTGCCGGCCAGCCACCAGGACCAGGTCATCACGCCGCCGGACGGCGCGAGAACATGGCTTGGATCGGATTTCTGTCCGCATGCAGGCCTGATCTACGACACCGGCCGGGTGGTCAGCCTGCAGCCGCATCCTGAATGGGACCGGGCCTATGCCGGTGCGCTGGTGGAATTGCGACGCGGGGATCCGCTCAGTGATGCCGAGGTGGACGCCCATCTCGAGGCATTGGATCAGCCAATGCATGAAACCGCGACCGGCGCGGCCCTGCTGGCCCTGCTCAGGCGCTAGTCGACACCGACCACGTCGCTGCGGCGCTCCATCTGCAGCACGTCGCGCCATTCGCCTTCCATCGGGCCGAAACCCATCTTGCCGAGGCGTTTGCGAACGCCCAGGCGTTCAAAACCGCAGCGCTCGTGCAAGATGATGGAGGCTTCATTCTCGACCATGATGCCGGCAACGAGTGTCCAGATACCGGCTGCTTCGGAAGCCTGTACGAGCGCATCGAGCAGCGTCTTGCCGACGCCCTGACCCTGCGCCCGGCTTGCGACATAGATGGTCACCTCGGCCACACCGCCATAGACGCAGCGCGAGGATGTCGGAGAGAGCACGGCCCAACCCAGTACGCGGTCATCCTCGTCCACGGCGACCAGTCGCGGTGTCTCCAGCTTGCCGGCATCGAAGGCGGGCCATTCACCGGCGCTGCGCTCGAACGTGGCATGGCCGGTATTGATGCCCGCCTGGTAGATCGCGAGCACCTGGTCGGCATCATCAGCAGACATGGAGCGAATTCGAGTCATGTCGTGACTATAGAAAACTTGCCCCCTTCCCCAACACCCCCTATACCGCCGCAAACCTTGTTCAGGGCTGATATCCGGGAGGCGGGATGACCCGCGCAGACTTCTCCTACGACTTTCCCCACCGCCACCTCATTTCGGTGGCAGATCTCAATCCTCTCGATATTTCAATCATCTTCGAACGTGCCGCCCACTGGCTGGCCGTCAATCGCACGCCCGACAAATCCTCGGATGCGCTGCGTGGCCTGACCGTGCTGAACCTCTTTTTCGAGGCCTCGACACGGACCCAGGGCAGTTTCGAGATGGCGGCGAAGCGGCTCGGCGCGGATGTCGTGAACTTCGCGATCGAGCATTCCTCGGCGAAGAAGGGCGAGAGCCTGTCCGACACGGCCCGCACGCTCGCGGCCATGCAGCCGGACATCATGGTCGTCCGGCACAACGCGACCGGCGCGCCGAAATTTCTCGCCGAGAAGACGGGGCTGTCGGTGATCAATGCCGGTGACGGCATGCATGAACACCCGACCCAGGCCCTGCTCGACAGTTTCACCCTGGCCCAGAGATGGGGCGGCGAAGTGGGTGGTCACCGCATCCTCATCGTCGGCGATATCCTGCACAGCCGCGTGGCGCGCTCGAATATCGGCCTGCTGAACATTCTCGGGGCGGAGATCCGGCTCTGTGCACCGCCTACCCTGCTGCCGACCGATGTCGACCAATGGGGTGTCGAGGTGTTGCACGATCTCGACGAGGCCCTGGAGGGCTGCGACGCCGTCATGGCGCTGCGCCAGCAGAAGGAACGCATGGCCGGCGGTTTCGTGCCGTCGGGCCGGGAATTCTTCCACCTGTTCGGGCTGACGCATGAACGCCTCAACCGCGCCAAGCCGGATGTCCTGGTCATGCATCCGGGTCCGATGAATCGCGGCGTCGAGATCCATTCAAAGCTTGCCGACGATCCGGACATGAGCGTCATTCTCGACCAGGTCGAGGCCGGCGTTGCCGTACGCATGGCGGTGCTCGAACTGATCGGACACACGATCCGCGCGGGAGCTGACGCATGAGCCGGTCCGTCGCCATCATCAATGCCCGCCTGGTCGACCCGGCTTCCGGTTTTGACGGTCCGGGCGGTGTCCTCATCGAAGCCGGACTGATCGCCCAGACCGGGACCGATATCGATACGAGCGGCGCCGACGAGATCATCGATGCGCGCGGCTGCATTCTCGCGCCGGCGCTGATCGATCTGCGGGTCGCCAAGGAAGCCGCGCTGACGCCCGATGGAGAGACGCTGGAAAGCCTCTGCTCGGCCGCTGCGGCCGGTGGTGTCGGCACGGTCGTGCTCGCGCCCAATGAAATCTCGCCGCTGGACAAGCCTGACGGGCTGGCCGGCATGCAGCGGGGCCTGGCCACACGACCCGTCCGCATCCTGTCCGCGGCCGGCGCCACGCGCAGCCTCGACGGCGAACACATGGCCGAGATCGGCCTGATGGCCCGCGCGGGGTCGGCCTATGTCGGCCAGGGCGATCATCCGATTGCCTCCACGCTGACCATGCGCCGCGTCATGGCCTATGCCAGCCAGTTCGATCTCTGGGTCTCGGTCCGTCCGGCCGATGCCAGCCTGTCCGCGGGTGCCGTCGCCACCGAGAGCGACTGGGCGGCGCGCCTGGGCCTGCCGTCGGAGCCGGCCATGTCGGAACGCATCGCGATCGAGCGTGATGCGTCGCTGGCCGAACTCTCCGGCGGCAAACTGCTGATCGACCGCCTGTCGACCCAGGCGGGCCTCGACGCCCTGCGCCATGTACGCAGCCGCGATATCGAGATCGCGACGACGGTCGCCATCGCACATCTGACGCTCAATGAGGTCGATGCCGGCGATCTGGACGGCGCGTTCCGCATGATCCCGCCGCTCCGCCTCGAAAGCGATCGCCGCGCCCTTGTCGACGCCGTTGCTGCCGGCGAAATCGACGCGATCGTCTCGGATCACCGGCCGACGCCCTTCGACGACAAGGCCGAGCCCTATGCGACGGCCGTCACCGGCACGCTGGCGCTCGAAACCGTGCTCGGCTCGCTGCTGGGCCTTGTGCATGACGGCCAGCTGGAACTGCTCGACGCCCTGCGTCCGATGACCATCGGTCCGGCCGAACTCCTCGGCCTGCCCCAGGGACGCATCAGCGCAGGCGCTCCGGCCGATCTCATTCTCGTCGACGGCGACAAGCCCTGGGTCTGCGACCCGGATGATTTCCAATCCGCACGCGGCAATTCCGCCTGGGCCGGACGACGTTTCCAGGGCCGGGTCTTGCAAACTGTCGTGGGCGGAGACATTATCTACAACCATAGCGAGTAGATCGATGGACATGCTCTTTTACGCCCTTGCTGCAATAGCCGGTTATCTCTTCGGCTCCATCCCGTTCGGACTTGTCCTGACGCGCATGGCCGGGCTGGGCGATATCCGCGAGATCGGCTCCGGGAATATCGGCGCCACCAATGTGCTTCGTACCGGGCGCAAGGACCTGGCTGCTCTCACCCTCCTGCTCGACGCGGGCAAGGCGGGCATTGCCGCGGCCGTGCTGGGCTATGCCCTGGGCACCCAGGCGGGCCTGATCGCGGGCGCTGCGGCCTTCATCGGCCATTGCTTCCCGGTCTGGCTGGGCTTCAAGGGCGGCAAGGGCGTGGCGACGTTTGTCGGCACGATGCTGGTCGTGTTCTGGCCCACCGGCCTGATCGTGATCGGCGCCTGGCTGATCACGGCGGCCATTTCGCGCATTTCATCGCTCGGCGCGCTTGTTGCCGCGCTGGCGGCACCGGTCAGCGCCTATCTGCTCGACCGCACCGATGTGGCGATCATGGCAGGCGTCCTGACCCTGCTGATCTACTGGCTGCACCGCGCCAATATCGAACGTCTGCTCAAGGGCGAGGAGCCGGCCTTCGGATCGAAGAAAACAACCAGCGAGACCGGGGCAGAAACGGAGGCCGGGTGACACCGCGCGACTTATCGCATTCCGACCGAATTCACTGGCTGCGCCTGGCCCGAACGCCGCGCATCGGCCCCGTAAACTTCCATCGACTTGTCTCCCGCTACGGCAGTGCCTCGGCCGCGCTTGATGCGCTGCCCGGCCTGGCCCGCGACCGCGGCATGCCGCCGCCCCGTCTGCCCGACCCCGATCTGATTGAACGCGAGCTCGAAACGACACTTGCGGCGGGCTACCGGATCGTCGAGAGCTGTTCTCCGGCCTATCCCCCGGCTCTGACCTGTATCGCCGACCCGCCGCCCATCCTGGTCACGCAAGGCCGGATCGAGCTGATGCATCGCCCGGCCTGCGCAATTGTCGGCGCACGCAATGCCTCGGCCGCCGGTCTACGCTTTGCCCGTGAACTGGCGTCCGGTCTTTCAGCCGAGGACATCATCATCACGTCAGGCCTCGCGCGCGGCATTGACGGCGCGGCGCACCAGGGCGCGCTTGCGGGCGGCACGATTGCCGTGCTCGCCGGCGGGCCGGACCATGTCTATCCGCCCGAACACGGCGAACTCCATGCCCGCATCGCCGAGACCGGCCTGATCATCTCGGAAATGCCGCTGGGCTATTCGCCCACCGCCCGGGACTTCCCGCGCCGCAATCGCCTCGTTTCCGGCCTGTCCCTGGGGACGCTGGTCGTCGAGGCCGCGCCCCGCTCCGGCTCGCTGATCACCGCCCGCCTGGCGAATGAACAGGGCCGCGATGTGATGGCGATCCCCGGTTCGCCGATCGATCCAAGGGCGCAAGGCTGCAACCAGCTTCTCAAGGACGGTGCCCATCTCGTTCAGGGCGTCGAGGATATCCTGCAGATCCTGGCCAACGCCCAGCGCCCGCAAAGAGGTGATCCCGCATCCCGGACTGTCCGGGAATACGCGGTGGACGAAATCGATCTGGCACCCGGTGTCGACGTAAGGGACGACGAAGGCTTGGAAGAATCCGAAGCCTGTCCGCCGCCCGATCGCGTCGATACGCGCAGCCCGGGCGAACACCTGCTCGACCTGGTCTCACCGACACCGGTCTCGATCGATGAATTGGCTCGGCAATCCGGCCTGCCGCCCGGCGTTGTCGCCAGTACGATGATGGAGCTCGAAATGAGTGGTGCCGTCACCCATCTGCCCGGCGGGTTGATCCAGTCCCGCTAGGATAGGCGAGCCCCCGAACCAGGTTTTGCGACTAGGATCGGCCCGAGAGCGTCAGCGTTCCGACGGTCCGCTTTCGAGCTGGCTGATATCCGCCGCCATCTCGATCAGACAGGCCGCACGCTCCAGCCGGGCCCGCAGGGCCAGCTCGCTCATCTCACGGAGATTGCGCGCAAGATGCCTCGCGATCTCGCTTTGCGGCAGGCCATCGGCCGATTTCAGCTCGGGTGATACAAGTTCCAGCGTCTGATCCGGCAGTTCCGCAGACGGTTGGGCCTGCTTTCCGGAACCGGAATGTCGGCGAGATTTTCCAAACCCGAACATGTGTGAATGCCCTGCAACCTATAGCTGCAAACGTTCACCATACAGGCTTAGCTATCAAGGTGGCTGAGGAGAAGATCCCGCGCTTCATTGAGCCGCCGGGCCAGGCCCGGCGACCCGTCTCCGGTATCCGGGTGGAGTTTCTTCATCAGGCGGCGATGGGCCTCGCGGACCTCCGTCGCATCGGCCTGGGCCCCAACGCCGAGAATGTCGCGCGCCTCGTCCAGGGACATGGCCTGCTGGGTGCGCGCCGGCGGCTCGCCCTGCGATCCCCGCCGGTTCTGTCCGATCGAGACGCCCAGCATGCCCAGCCCCACCATGCCGATGGGGGCCCCCAGTGCCGGAGCGCCACGCAAGGTCAGCACGATGCCGGCCACAAGCGCGCCGCCTCCGAGAAGCAGACGGGTATTGCGGGCCGCCTTGTCGGGATTGAGATTGGCAAACCACCAGGCCGCGCCCAGGAAGCCACCGAGGATCACGAGACCTGCGACGAAGCCCAGCATCAGAACGGAATGGCCTGGCCTTCAAGACCAGGCAGTTTCAGCACGATGAGCAGGTCACGCAATTCCTGGCGGGCCGCGACATGGCTCATGGTGAAGGCAACCGCCGACCCGTCCTCGGTCAGATCGAGCAGGGTCAGGCCCAGCGGGAAGAGTTCGCGGTATATGACACGTTCGGCAAAACCCGGAGCAAGCCGGAAACCGATACGCTGCGACAGCATTTTCAGCCCCTCGCCGACGCGGCGCTTGTTTCGCGCATCGAGCATGGCCATGCGGTTGCGCATCACGATCCAGTCGATCGAGGTCTTGTGCAGCGCCGCCTTCCGCTTGCGACACTCCCAGACCATCTCGCTGTAGACACTTGGCTTGCCCACCTCATAAGTGTCCGGATCGATCTCGGCCAGGAGGTCGAAATCGACGAAACTGTCATTGACCGGCGTGATGATCGTATCAGCGACCGAATGGGCGAGGCGCGAATAAAGCGTGTCGGCACCGGGCGAGTCGATGATCACGAAGTCGCAACGGGTCTTCAGATCCGTGAGCGCCGTGTTGAAGCGTTCGGTCTCTTCCACCTCGACCAGATCGAGATCGCGCTGGACGCTGGGCGCCAGGATGACCTCGTCGGGGCTTGGCAGGGACACACCGTGTTTCTCGCACCAGGTTCGACGATTGCTCAGATAGCGCCCGAAGGAACGCTGACGCAGGTCGAGATCGATCGCACCGACACGCTTGCCCATGCGCATTAGCGCAACGGACAGGTGCATAGCCACGGTCGACTTGCCCGCACCACCCTTCTCATTGCCCACGACGATGACCTGGGCCGCAGTCACGCCGTCGCGCACCTTGCCGAGCGGGCGCGAGGGAAGACGGAAGGAAGGATGCGTGGTCATGAGCGCAAATCTAGTGCCTAACCGGCCCGGGTAACAGGGGGGCGCGCAGACCCGGTCTGCTCTCGGTGGCCGAACCGCTAGTCGGTCGCTGCAAGATCCGCCCCGGAGAAGTCGACCGGCATGCAGTAATAGCCCTCGGCCTCGATCGGCGAACAGGCGGCCCGAGCTTGTGCCAGCGTGTCATATGGACCTGCCTTCAGGCGCAGATACTCGCCCTGCCCGTCGATCACGGTTTCCTCGAGCCGGGCCCGTGCCTCGCCGAGAACACCGGGAAAACGCGCCTGCAATTCGGCCCAACCCGACACCGCATTGCCGTGGACCCGGTAGGAGGCGAGGTGAATGCCGTGACGCAGGCTCGCGGCCTGTTCGAAACCGGCGGGTGGCGGGGCCAGCCCGGCGTTGTCCAGCAGCACGACGCTGTCCTCGGCCGGAACCGTCGACTGCCCGACCAGCGCTGCGGCCAGAGCTCGCAATTCACCGGACACGCTGTCGAGGCGGTCCGGGTTGAACCGGGCCAGATGTGCAAGTTCGCGTGCTGTCGCATCAGCGATCTGCGCGTTGCGCGTATCGGCAACGCTGGCGGTCACGGTCACTGCCTCCGGTTCGGACGTGGTGACGCATCCGCCGAGCAGAAGAGAACAGATCAGAACTGAGCGTTTCATCATGCCTGTGTATCTAGACCGAGTCGCACGGCTTGCCTCCCTAGGCGCATGTGATACTCCCCGGTCTCCCTTGTCGCCGGATAAACAATGATCAATCAGCAAATCCCTCACGCAACAACTGTTTCCGCCTTGCGCGCTCGAATCAAATCCTGGCGCGACGAGGGGTTAACGATCGGCTTCGTTCCGACGATGGGCGCCCTGCATGACGGGCATGTCTCGCTGGTCCGTATCGCCAAGGCACATTGCGACCGCGTCGTGACCTCGATCTTCGTGAATCCGGAACAATTTGCCCCGGACGAGGATTTCGAGACCTATCCGCGCTCGATCATGGACGATGCGGAGAAACTGACCTCCGTACGGTGCGACCTGATCTACCTGCCCGAACGCGAGATTATGTATCCGCAGGGCTTCACGACGCGCCTGCATCCGGAAGGCGCCGCCCTGGGCCTCGAAGCCGAGATGCGGCCGCATTTTTTCGGTGGGGTCGCCACGGTGGTCGCCAAGCTCTTCAACCAGGTCACGCCTGATGTCGCCGTGTTCGGTGAAAAGGATTACCAGCAATTGCTCGTCATCCGCCAGATGGTGCGCGATCTGGACATGCCGGTCGATATTATCGGCGGCGAGACGCTGCGCGAACGCGACGGCCTCGCCATGTCGTCGCGCAATGCCTATCTCTCGGATGGTGATCGCGAGACGGCCGGGCAATTGAACGTCATCCTTCGCGAGCTGGCGGATGCCATCGCAAACGGTGAAGTCATCACCGACGCGCTGGAAACTGCCCGCAAAACTGCCGGAGAGACCTTCCAGAGTGTCGATTACATCGATGTCCGCAGCGCCCGGACGCTGGCTCCCCATGCCGAGACGGAAGCCGGCAGCGCCCTGCGTGTCCTGGGTGCCGTGCGACTGGGTTCGACACGCCTGATCGATAATTGCGCGGTTCCGCCTTCCTGATGCCCGATTTGGCGCTAATCTCTGGCGCGAGGGATGAAGAACGGGGAAGACCGTGATCCGATTGACGTTTGCCGCCAGTCTCGCACTGGCCCTGCCGGCCATGAGCTGCGCCCAGCCGGCGCTGGAACGGCATGATGCCGAGATCATCGCCACCTATCCGCACGAAACCGACGCCTTTACCCAGGGCCTCTTCATCTTCGACGGCGAATTGTACGAATCCACCGGCCAGGTCGGTGAATCCCGCCTGCGCCGTATCCGTCTGGAAGACGGAGCGATCGAGCAGGAAGCCCTACTCCCCATGCCCTTTTTCGGCGAAGGCAGTACCCGGATCGGTGATGAAATCTTCTACCTGACCTGGAGATCGCAGCAGGGTTTTATCTTCGACGCGGAAACGTTCGAACAGATCGACAGCTTCTCCTATCCCGGCGAGGGCTGGGGCCTGACCACGGACGGCACGTCGCTCTACATGAGCGACGGCACGCCGGAGATCCGCGTTCTGGATCCGGAGACCATGGAGCTCACCCGGACAATCGACGTCACCCTGAATGGCCGCCCGGCCCGCCAGATCAATGAGCTGGAATGGGTGGATGGCGAGATCTGGGCGAATGTCTGGATGAGCACGCTCATCCTCCGCATCAATCCCGAGGACGGCGTTGTGACAGGCCTGGTCAATGTCGCCGGGATCGTGCCGGAAAGCGTGCGGGGAGATCGCGACGCGGTCGCCAATGGCATCGCCTGGAATGCCGAAACCGGGCAGATCTACATTACCGGGAAGATGTGGCCTGAACTCTACGAGATCCGCCTGGCTGAGGATTGAGCTCGACCACCGGGCCTACCAGGCTCCGATTTCCATAAGGCGTGAACGCAGGTCCGCCGGCAGGCTGTCACCGCCCTCGCCCGGACCTTCTAGATCACGAGGAGCGTCTTCCGCCTTCAGATAGCGCCAGCCCTGGAAGGGCCGCTTCGGCGCCGGTGCCGTCCGGATCAGTTCGGGCGTCATCAGGATGGCGCAGCGCTTGATGCCATCATCATCGGTGAAGGTCTCGAGCGAGAAGATTTCCGACCGGCACTGGATCGTGCCGTTAATCACCCAGTAGAGCGATCCGCCATTCTCGATCTCGTCCTTTCGGGTCGGGGTCATGCGCGTGACATGGGCGATCAGTTCCGGTTCACCCGCCGCCCGACGACGTGCGATTTCCTGGCTGCGCCAAGCCTCCAATTGCTCGATGGACGAGACGCCGACGCAGAGTTTGACCAGATGAACGACCATGTGTCGGACCTAGGCCGACTCCGAGGCAGGGTCAAACAATCCCGGCCGCGACCTCCTGTTGTTATTGGCGAAAGCGGCAATTCAGGACAGTATTGCGGACCGAGTCGAAACAGGAACCGGGAGGGATGGATTGAGTTCGGCAACCAGCCCGCTCAACAAGGGTCCGGAATGGCGGGTCGCCATCATATTGCTCAGCCTGCAACTCGCTTACATCGCGTTGTGGGTCGTAGCGATCAGCAGCGTGCTGCTCGGTGATGCCGATATCCGCATACTCGATATCGATATCAGCAATGCCGTCAGGGTTGCCGACCCGCTTGTCATCGTCGCGGTCTACCTCGTCGGTGCCGGGCTGGCGGTCGGTTTCTACATGGCGATACGGCGCAGCCGCTGGACGCTGCTTCCGGTCATGCTGGCCTATCTGACCCATGTCAGCCTGTGGGTGCTGAACACCTCGAACCCCTATTACAAGGGCGAAGGCGGTTACGGCATGATCATCGTTGAGGTGATCGTCATCGCCATGCTGGTGTCGGCCATGACACGACAAGGCAAGACGGCCTAATTGCCGGAATAGCGGATATCCGAGAATTCGATCGAGAAATCCTCGTTGAAAGTCTGCATCATCGCGCTGGCCCGCACATTCTGCGTCATCTGGGTCAGGACCGGACGCGGCATGCCCTCTATCCGGCTATAGGTCTGCACGACCTCGAATTCCCGGATGCGGACCGCGAAGTGCGGCTTGAAACTCTCAGGCGCGTAAAGACGCATCTGGCTGACCTCGGCATTATCCCGGTCGATCGTCAGCTCACCGCGAATGTTTTCCAGGAAGACCATGTCCTCCTCGTCGGCCTCGCTGGCATCCGGCGTGAAACCGAAAGTCACGGCCTCCGGGGTCTCGCCCACGAGGGTCGCGCTGTCCCAGTCGAATTCCGCATCGGTGACGTGGAAGAACAACGTACCGGAATCATCCTCGTCATCTTCGGTCAGGTCGGACCAGACTTCCTCGTGGATCTCGGTGAAGTCCTCACGAGCCGGAGACACCAGCGTCCAGCGGTCCTCTTCCGGGCGTGAACCATCGAAACGGGCCACCAGGTCGCCGCCATCACTGCGGAAATTGACCGTGAATTCCCACTGCGCCGGATCCCCTTCCACCGCCGACTGGGCCAGGGCTTCAGCCAGCAAGGATGGCATCGCGTCCTGCGCCTGGACCGGCATGCCGAGGCAGGAGACGGCGAGGATTGCGGCAACGGGATATTTCATGGACGGCACTCTTCGTTCAGGACTGATGGCCCGGCATAATCCGATGCCGGGCTCATCTCAGTAAAGGACTTAACAGAGCTGGGGCCGTTCAGGCCGCTTCACGATCGGTGAACCCGCCCTCGGAATCCCGGTCGATCTCGAACGTCGTCTCGCTCTTGGGCATGGGACGGCGGTCATCACCGAAGAATTTGATCTTCAGCTTCCACAGCGCGTTCAATGCGATCTTGGCCTGGGCGCCAAGACCATGGATCGCGGTCGAGCTCGGTGTATGGCCGAAATGCCGGCGCAGGACACCGTTGGCGAACAGGACCGCGTTGAGACGGCGAGATTCCGGCGTCGAGATCTCGAACGGCACGGAGACATTCACACCGGACTGGTTCTCGATCCGGTGCGGCCCGTGCAGCGGCCAGTTGGCGGCCATGCCCGGATGCAGATCGACTGTGAACGCGTCCTCGTCCCAGGCCGGGTCGAAGGGAATGTCCTCGGTCTTGTCATGGTGCAGGACCGATTCCACGTCATCGAGATTGAGATAAGGAAGCTTCGGCGGATAGGTGCGGAAACGTTTCACGCCGCGCATGTGCCAGAGCATGGTCTCGGAAACATCGGAATGCGCAAAGACCTGGGCCGTCGGCGACGAGATCAGGATACCGGCTTCGGCGACCAGCGGCTTGAAGCGCGGATCGGCTTTTTTCATGTCGGCCATCATGGCGTCGAAGATCGGACGGTATTCCGGGTCCTGGTCCATCGCGTGGCGGATATTGATCCAGAGCTTGCCGCGGCGGACCGCGTCAATGAGCTCCAGGCCAGACAGGTCACCCGGGTCTCCGGCACGCCAGCTGTCCCGGTCCGTGGCATCTTCGCCCATCGTGCAGAAATCGATCATGTCACGCGGATGGCGCTCGAGCAGATTGGCCAGGGCTACATCCGAAAAAGCGTGATGTTCATGATAGTTATGACGAACCACCATGGGCGTTTTGCGGAAATCGCGAACCGATTCCTCCGACCATTGGCTGCCGAAACGTTGCATGAAATTGTCGCTCATTGACCCACTCCCGATCTGGCAGGGGATCAATGAGCAGGATTGATGCCAATTTCGCCTGACGCGGGAAGTCGCGTCCCGCCATGCATGATCAGGCGGGTTCGACCTCGTCTTCAGCAAGCGCCACAAGGACATCGCCTTCGGCCACCTGGGCGCCGACCTCGACGGTAAGTTCGCCAACCACGCCGTCACGCGGCGCGGCCAGGGCGTGTTCCATCTTCATCGCCTCGAGCACCAGAAGCGCATCGCCCTTGGCGACCTGGCTGCCCGGCGTGACGTTCACGGCGAGCACCTTGCCCGGCATCGGCGCCTTGATCGTGCCTCCGGCCTCGGCGGATTCTGCAGCGAGCTCGGGATGGGGGAAGGCAAAGAAACTCGTCTCGCCCAGCGAAGACACCAGGATGCCGTCATCCATGCATTCGACATCGGCGAGCACTTCCTGTCCGCCGACCGTTGCCGCGATCCAGCCGGTCTCGTCGACCAGATTGGGCGCGAGGGCCTGCAGGCTGATCTCGTCATCGCCCACGGCGATGATCGCGTCGGCACCCTCGGCCTGCATCTCGATGCGGATATCCGTATCGCCGACCGTGAAACGCTGCCGGATTCGCGGCGCGGCGTTGAGCCGCCAGCCATCGCCGGCTGCGAACGGGTCATCATCCAGCTGCAGGAAGGGACGGCCGTCCTGGGCGGCAATGGTCGCAAAAGCGGCCAGCAGCGGATTGATCGCCGGCGGAATGAGCGCGCCGAGATGGGCCTCGATGAAGCCGGTATCCAGGCGCTCTGCGAGGAATTCCTCGTGCAGCGCGGCTCGACGGAGGAAGCCTGCATTTGTCCGCACGGGATAGACAACGACCTCGTCGAGCGATTCCGCCAGTTTCAGCGCGGATTCACGCCGCGTCCGGCCATAGGCAATCACCTTGGCGATCATCGGGTCGTAGTAGAGCGAGACCTCCCCGCCCTCCTCGACACCGGTATCGACGCGGATACCGTCCTCCTCCTCCGGGAGGGTCAGTCGATCCAGCGGACCAGTCGATGGCAGGAAGCCCTGGACCGGGTCCTCGGCGTAGAGGCGCGCTTCCATGGCGTGGCCAGACAGTTTGATCTGGTCCTGCGGCGGCACGGAACCGCCTGAAGCGACCTTCAGCTGCAGTTCGACCAGGTCGAGACCCGTCACCATTTCTGTCACCGGGTGTTCGACCTGGAGACGGGTATTCATTTCCATGAAGTAGAAACCGTCCTCGCGCAGCGCACCGGATCCGTCGACAATGAATTCCACCGTGCCCGCACCGACGTAATCGACGGCCTTGGCAGCGTTGACAGCGGCGGAACACATCGCGGCGCGCACATCGGGCGTCATGCCCGGAGCCGGGGCTTCCTCGATGACTTTCTGGTGCCGGCGCTGCAGCGAGCAGTCGCGCTCATACATGTGCACGACACGTCCATGGCTGTCGCCGAAGACCTGGACTTCGATATGGCGCGGATTGGTGATGAATTTCTCGATCAGGACGCGGTCATCGCTGAAACTCTTGATCGCTTCGCGCTTGCAGCTCTCCAGCGCCTCGAGAAAGGCACCGGCCTCATCGACCTTGCGCATGCCCTTGCCGCCGCCGCCCGCGACGGCCTTGATCAGGACCGGATAGCCGATCTTGTCAGCAGCAGACTTCAGCACGGCCGGATCCTGGTCCGCCTCGTGATAACCCGGCGTGACCGGCACACCAGCCTTCTCCATCAGCGCCTTGGCCTGGTCCTTCAAACCCATCGCCCGGATCGAACTGCCGGACGGGCCGACGAAGGTGATTCCATTAGCCTCACAGGCCTCGGCGAAATCGGCATTCTCGGACAGGAAGCCGTACCCGGGATGGATTGCGTCCGCACCGGTCTGTTTGGCGGCCGCCAGGATGGCATCGCCAAGCAGATAGCTTTCCGCGGCCGGAGGCGGTCCCAGCCGCACCGCCTCATCGGCCTCGCGAACATGCGGAGCGTTGGCGTCGGCGTCCGAATAGACCGCAACACAACGAATTCCCAGGCGCTGCGCCGTGCGCATGATACGACGCGCGATTTCACCGCGATTGGCAATGAGGAGAGTCTTGATCATGGAAGCCCCGCTCTAGGAAGCATGGTCGGACGGATCGGGTTTGCGACGGTATTGCACAGCTGCGACAAGGACGAAACTGATGATCATCAGAAGATACCAGGATCCCAGCTTGGCCAGCGACACCATATGCCAACCATCCTGCTGGCCTGGATAGATCCAGGCGCGGGCAAAAGTACCGAGGTTTTCCGCAAACCAAATAAACAGCGCCACCAATAGGAAACCGATAACGAGCGGCATTGGGCGGTGCTCATCATCCGGGCGGAACCAGACGACGCACCGGCCATAGGCCACGAGGGTGATCCCAAAGAGGACGTACCGGACATCAACGATATAGTGGTGCGCGAAAAAATTGACGTAAATTGCTGAAGCTAAAGCTATTTGCGCCCACATCGGTGGGAAACGATCGAAGCGAAACTCAAAGATGCGCCAGACCCGCGCGAGATATGATCCGACAGCCGCATACATAAAACCGGAAAAAAGCGGCACTCCGGCAATGCGCAGGAAACTCTCCTCGGGATAGACCCAGCTACCTGCTTCCACCTTGAAGATTTCCATCACCGTACCCACGATGTGGAATGCGAGGATGACCCGCGCCTCTTCCCAGGTTTCCAGCTTGCTCACCAACAGCGCGATCTGGATGGCAAGCGCTGACAGGGTCAGGAAGTCGTAACGCGGCAAGGCAGCGTCATCGGGATACCAGAGAAAACTGCCCACCAGCAGGGCCAGCATTAATCCGCCGAACAGACACGCCCAGGCCTGTTTGATGCCGAAAGACAGGAATTCGAACAGGTAACCGGTCAACCTTCCGCGCACAAACCACGCACGAAAAGCTTCACGCTTTACATGAAGAAACTCACGTGGCCCGCTAGAAATACTCAGCTTTGATGACTCCGACTTTGGCGCTTTTCACGTACGCTTATCCTTCTGCCCAGTTCGGCTTGCGACGCTCCAGGAACGCCGTAAGCCCCTCCTTGCCCTCATCGGATGAGCGTCTTCGGGCAATTGCCTTGGCGGTATGCACGGCCAAGGGATGATCAATCGCCTTGCCCGCCACGTCGTCGACAAGCTTCTTCGCGTCAGCCACGGCTCCGGGCGCGGCTGCAAAGGCGAGGCTGGCGAGATGTTCCTCGATCTCCGTCATCTCCTCCATGCTCTCGACGACGTATTGCGCCAGACCGATGTGATAGGCGAAGGAGCCATCAAACCCCTCGCCGCTCGCGAACAGGGCACGGGCCCATTTCGGCCCGATGGCGCGGATGACGAAGGGCGAGATCGTGGCCGGGGTCAGGCCCAGCTTCACCTCGGAGAATCCGATCTTGGCGTTTTTCATCACGACGCCGACATCGCAAGCGGCCAGCAGGCCGGCCCCACCGCCCATGGCTGCGCCCTGGACGAGGGCCACCGTCATCTGGGGCAGGTCATGGAGGCGTTTCAACATGGTCGCGAGCGCCATGGCGTCTTCTTCATTGTCGGCTTCGGTGTAGTGGGCCGCCGCCTTCATCCATTCCAGGTCCGCCCCGGCGGAAAAGCTCTTGCCGGCGCCGCGCAGGAAGACGATGCGCACCTCATCCGTATTTGCCCGCAGCGTCTCGAACGTGTCCGACAGGGCCGCGATCACATCGGCGTTGAACGCATTGTGCTTGTCCGGCCGGTTGAGCGTGACAATGGCGACACCGGCCTCGCTGACATCGAGACGGACGGGGGCTTCCTCGGACATGCGCGATTCCTTGTGCTTGGTCTGGACACAGGCTTAGCGCCGCGCGAGCGCGGGGCCAAGAGGGCCAAAGCGCACAGGTCCGGCCTCGCGCCGCAACCTGCGCGTCAGGCAAAAAAGAAGGCCGCTGGATAACCAGCGGCCTTGCAGGCTCGGTAATTGGTCTGATCAAGCGCGTCAGTCGCCGCGGAAGACCAGGCCCTTCAAAATCGACAGAATGATAATGCCGATAAAATACATCACGGCAAGCGCGCCGAGATATTTCAGATAGGTCATGTCCGTGAATTGCGTCGCGAAAGCCGCGAAGTCGAAATCACCGGCTCCGCCACCGCGCACCATCGGCATCACGACATCGACGATCACGTGAATAATGGTGCCAACCACGGTGAAGATCAGGATGGCGCCGAATTCACGCATGAGCAGTGCAAGCACCAATGCGATGACACCGAGCTGAATGCCGAGCGGCATCCAGTTCACGACGGACCCATCACCAGCATGGGCCAGAAGTCCTGGCATGAAGAAGTCAATTGCAGGCTGAAGATAGCCCATGATTTGATCGATAAATTCCATTGCGCAGGTCCCCTCCCGCAAAAATACACAAGCCGTAACTTACCCCAAGATACGGCTGTTACGTGAACGTTGTTTCGATTTTACCCCCTTGGGAAGCGAGTTCTCCTCTCAGGGGAAAATGATTAACCTTTTACGATCACCCGTTTGATCGCGAACAGGATTCCAACAACGATCAGATACCCAACTCCCAACAACCCCACATAACGCCAGTAATCTGGTTCCAGCAGCGGCGGCAGGCGAAGATCGCCAACCTCGGCAAACACCGGTGACAGAACGTCCAGCGCGATATGAGCGATCACGGAACCGACCGCGATCACCGGAAGACGGGACCATCTGGAAAGCAGCAAGGCCGCAATTGCGGCGATGAACAGACCCTAGACGGCATTGACCTCGACAAATCCCTCGCGCGCGAAGGCCAAGGCCTGCTGAACAAAGTCCGGCATCTCACTCCCCTGCCCGGTCCACCCTCCGGGTCAAGATGGAAGTATTAACTGTTCTTAAGAATTTGTCACGAGAGGAACCGGTGCACGGCCGGAATGGATTATTCCGCTTTTGAATTGAGTTGTGCGGCCGGAATTCCATCCCGGCGCGAACACGCCGACAGCCCTATTCGCAGGCACCGAATTCAAAAAAGCGGAGCTGGTCGTCCAGCTCGTGGGTCTGGAACATGGCCGAGACCGTCATCTGTGTACGGGTACGCGTTCGGACCAGCGGTCCGCCCTCCCAGGCGGGAGCGACGTCGACGCGGTGATCAAATGTCCGGAAGCGAGCGATTGGTGCGGGTTTGAATGATTCCGGCGCGTAGTAGCGCACATGGCTGAGACGACCGGTCGTCCGGTCGACGCCCACCTCGCCGGCGAGATGTTCGGCGATATTCACTTCCTGGCCCATGCCGTTGACCGAGAATTCCTCGGTGGTCACGGCAAAGACGGCAATTCCGTCATCATCGCGAAGGAAGTGCGTGTCCTGCGAGGAATCGAACATCGACAGGCGCAGCGCGATCATCTCGGCGCCATCCTGCGGAAGCGGCACCTCCTCTAGATCGATCAGGGCGTCATCGCCATCGCGCCAGGCGCCGCCATTCTCATCACCGGTATAACGGAAGACCGGGGCATCCTCCGCGACACGCTGAAAGACGAAGCCGCACACGCCCGGCGGTGCTTCGGCCGAGAGCTGCGCCTCCAGATCGGCGATAGCGGCATCGTAGAGACCCATCTCCTCCTGGGCCGTGGCCGTGCCGGCGATACCGGCCGAGACAATCAGGGCACCGCCCGCAGCAGCGGACAGGAGGCTCGGGGGAAATGTCATGGCGGGCAACTCCGGAAATCCGGTCAACACGGACCGTCACGGTGTCGCCCACTGGCAATCGCGTCAAGCGCGCAATCGGACAGATTGCGCGCTTTTAATGTCGAGGCCGGATCCACCCAGCCTCACGACGGGGCGATCTCGATCATCACTTCATTGCGACGGAAGGGCGTGGGCACCCAGGGCGGGTCGTAACGCGCATAGACCGGCCCACCGACAATCTCGTACCCGGCTTCGGCGATATAGGCCTGCAATTCCTCGGTATGGCGTTCAAAGCGCTCCATGTTGGGGCCGCCGGAAAAACGGATCGTTGCCATGCGGCGTGCCGGCATTTCCACGAGATCGACACGGGCATCATCGGGCACCGGAAGTGTTTCCATCGTCCATTCGGCCGGCATCACGAAGGCGACCTGCCAGATATCCTCGCTCGCCCGGGTCTGGGTGACCGGCGTGGTCATGGCGATTTCCTGGGAACGCGTCTGGGTCACGGGCGTCGTCATGGCGATCTCGTCATTGCCATTACCGTCTCGCGCCGTATTGCCGCCGAAAATATAGCCGGCCAGCGGACGGAAGGCCGCATTGCCGGCACGGCCCATGGAGCCCTGGACCTCGATCTGGGCGAGGATCATCGGGGCATAGTCCCGGATCTCAATGGAACCGTCCCGCAGGACGATCGTGTGCGGCGGCTCGTCCGCAGCAGATGCGGGCGCCGTGACAGCAACGGCAGGTACGCTCAGGGCAACAGCAGCAATGATCAGATCGCGCATGGATATCTCCTTGGTTCAAAGGAGATACGCTGATCAGGCAAATTTGGATCGGCGCCACACGCGCAATCGCCAACTACATCCGGAAAATACCGAACTTCGTCTTCTCGATCGGGGCGTTGAGCGAGGCCGACAGGGACAGGCCCAGCACGCGGCGCGTGTCCGCCGGAGCGATGATGCCGTCATCCCACAGGCGCGCCGTCGAGTAATAGGGATTGCCCTCGGCCTCGTAGCGATCACGGATCGGCGCCTTGAACTCGGCCTCTTCCTCGGCAGACCAGTCCTCGCCGCGATGTTCCATGGCATCGCGCTTGACGGTTGCGAGCACCGCCGCGGCCTGTTCGCCGCCCATCACCGAGATCCGGGCATTGGGCCACATGAAGAGGAAACGCGGCGAATAGGCCCGGCCGCACATGCCATAATTGCCGGCACCATAGGAGCCGCCGATGATTACGGTGAATTTCGGCCCGCGATAGGTCGACACCGCCGTCACCAGCTTGGCGCCGTCCTTGGCGATGCCCCCGGCTTCGTATTTCGAGCCGACCATGAAGCCCGTGATGTTCTGCAGGAAGATCAGCGGAATGCCGCGCTGGGCGCACAGTTCGATGAAATGTGCGCCTTTCTGGGCGCTCTCCGAGAACAGGATGCCGTTATTGG
The DNA here is from genome assembly GCA_965228215.1 of uncultured Maricaulis sp. GTDB lineage: Bacteria > Pseudomonadota > Alphaproteobacteria > Caulobacterales > Maricaulaceae > Maricaulis. The sequence continues at coordinate 3,112,124 of OZ245800.1, forward strand.
CGATGATGCCGACCGGCATGCCGTAAAGACGAGCAAAACCCGTCACCAGGGTTTCACCATAGAGTTTCTTGAACTCGTCGAACTCGGAATTGTCGACGATACGGGCGATGACTTCACGAACGTCATAGGGCGCACGGATATCAGCCGGCACAACGCCGTTGAGCTCGGCGGGATCCAGCGCCGGCTCGCGCGGATCGGTGATGTCGAGCTCGGCGCGTTTTACCGAATTGAGATTGGCGACAGCCCGGCGCGCAAGATGCAGCGCGTGTTCGTCATTCGCCGCGTAGTGGTCGGCCACGCCCGAGGTGCGGCAGTGCACATCGGCGCCGCCGAGATCCTCGGCAGAGATGACCTCGCCAGTGGCGGCCTTCACCAGCGGCGGGCCGGCCAAGAAGATCGTGCCCTGTTTGCGTACGATAATGCTCTCGTCCGACATGGCCGGCACATAGGCACCGCCCGCCGTACAGGATCCCATCACGACAGCGATCTGGGGAATGCCCATCGCCGACATGTTGGCCTGGTTGTAGAAGATGCGGCCGAAATGCTCGCGATCCGGAAAGACCTCGGCCTGGTGCGGCAGATTCGCACCGCCGCTGTCGACCAGGTAGACGCAGGGCAGATGGTTCTGCTGGGCGATTTCCTGGGCGCGCAGGTGTTTCTTGACCGTCATGGGGTAGTAGGCGCCACCCTTGATGGTCGGGTCATTGCAGACGACCATCACGTCCCGGCCAGAAACCCGGCCGACCCCGGCGATCATGCCGGCGGCGTGGACATTGCCCTCATACATCCCGTTCGCCGCCAGGGCACCGATCTCCAGGAATGGCGAACCGGCATCCAGCAGACCCTCGACCCGGTCGCGGGGCAGAAGCTTGCCGCGGGACAGGTGTTTCTCCCGCGAACGTTCGGATCCGCCCGTCGCCGCCTCGGCCGTTCTCTGCTGCAAATCCGCGATCAGACCGTCCATGGCCTCTGCGTTTTCACGGAAACTGGCGGATTGCGGATCAAGCGCGGTGGTCAGCTGGGTCATGAAATGTCCTGAAAAGCCGTTGCGGCGGAAAGGAATTCTCTCGCTCCTTAACCCGGAGGGCGGGTTTTGCGCAATCACGCGTGCATCCAAAACGGCACGCCGGCGCATCTTGGGGACAGAAACAAGCTTCAAGAGCCCGAGGGAGCCCGACCCGATGATTCGCCAGACTGCCCTTCTCCTGTGCGCGTTCGCACTCACCACGACGACGGCCGTCCAAGCCCAGGCGACAGCAGACGATGATCGGCCGCAGATCATGGTGCTCGGCACATTCCATTTCACCGGTGGCGGCCAGGACGTGATCAACCCGGAAGTGGATGATTTTCTCTCCGACCACCGCCAGGCCGAAATCGGTGACGTGCTTGATCGTCTGGCGGTTTTCGCCCCCACCAAGATCCTTGTGGAACTGACACCGGAACACGAAGACGCATTCAACGCCCGCTACACCCGTTTCCGGGCCGGCGAGGAGACGCTTGGCGTCAATGAACGCCAGCAGATCGGCATGCGCCTGGCTGCCCGTTTCGATCATGATCGCCTGTATGCGGTCGATTATCATGACGGAATGGATTTCAACGCCATGCTGGGCAGCGCAGAAGCCGCGGGCCAGACCCGTCTCCTGTCCGAGTGGGAGAATTACATCGCCGGCGTGCAGACTCATATCGAGGCTGTCAGCTCGCTTGAACTCTCGGTCGGCGAACGGTTGCGTCTCCAGAACACGGCGGAGACCGTCGAGATGCATGATCTCTATCTCCTCCTCGCCCAGATGGGGTCTGCAGAAAATCCGGCCGGCGCCGAACAGATGATCCGCTGGTGGGGCCGCAATATGCGGATCTACGCCAATATCGCGCAGATCTCGGAACCCGGAGACCGCGTCCTGGTGATCTACGGGTCCGGCCACAAGGCCCTGCTGGACGAGTTCATCGAGGGCGCCCCGAATCTCGTCTGGGTCGATGCCCTACCCTATCTCGAATAACCCCCCGCCGCCCTGTCCCTCCCTAGCCAGAAGGGCGGCGCAGAACCGGTCACTGATTCGCACACATCGGTGGCCGGTTCGCCTTTCGGCAGGTTTCGAGGGCCCTGCCAGGCCTAGGAAACCGTCGAAAACTCAAAATCCGGTCTTCGTCTCGTCACAAAACCTGCCTAGTATCAGGCACGAACGACGAATTGAGAGAATTGCGAAACTAGCTTTAACGTCTGATTCAGACGCGCCACGCAGGCTGTACGGGACGGCGGACAAACTCGGAGAACGAGTGCCGCCAGGGAGGTGTCCATGCGTAAGAGCGTAGTACTGGCCGCCATCGTTTCAGTTACGACGACATCGGCCGCATCCGCCATGCAGTCCTCGGATTCCGAGCTGTGGGCGCAACATGCCTATACGATGAATGCCGACAGCGTCCCGCTGGACCCTGAAGGCACATTCCGCTGGCGCGTGACCAGCCAGTTTGCCGACGCGACGCGTTCGGTGATCGCCGACGAATCCTCGCAGGACGCGGAATTCTCCGCGATCGCGAGCCAGGTCGATTTCTATCCTTTCGGCGATGAATTCTTCCTGTCTGCCGGCGCCGTCCGCAATCTGGACGGATCGGATCTGCCGCAATGGACCCAGCTGGATGACAGCCCGGCCTGGGCCGCTTTCCCGCACAGCCAGTTGACCGAAACGACCACGGCTGACCGGATCGATGCCCTGACGCGCTATTTCGGCGCTGGTGTCACCGTGCGCACGATCGATGCCTGGAGCCTGACCCTTGAGGGCGGTGCCTATTTCCGCGATCGCGGCGAGGACCGGCTCGAAGTTGCGGGTTTCGACAGTGTCGAATCTGTTCAGGTTCTCGATGATCTGGACAGCGTTGACCGTGCCGCTGTTGGCGAGACCAATGCCCGCTCGGTCAAACCGGTCGCGCACTTCGTCCTGCGCCGGCGTTTCTGAGCGTCCGGATCAGCGGAATATTCTTCATCCAATCCCTCTTCACCGGTTCAAGGCGAGCGCGTAGACTGGTCGACAAATCAGTCTCTTGCCCTCGCTAGATGCCACTTAATCTGTCATTCCTGCCCTTCCTGAACCGAGTCGAGAAATCGGCCCTGAACGCGGTCGAGGACGAGGTCGAATGGTTCTGCCTTCCGGCGGGCAAGATGCTGTTCCGCGAGGGTGATGATGCCGATGCCTTCTACCTCGTGCGCTCGGGCGCCCTCGCCGCCTTCCGCAATGGTGCGCTCGGACGCCCCGACCTGATCGGCTACATCCGCGCCGGCGAACCGGTCGGCGAGATGTCCCTGCTGGATGAAACTCCGCACAGTGCCAGCGTCTACGCCCTACGTGACAGCGAGCTCGTCCGTCTGCCCAAGGCCAGTTTCGAACGCCTGACGCGCAAACATGCCAGCCTGATGCGCGAACTGGCCCGCATGATGCTGGCGCGGCTGCGCGGCCATGACCGCCATTCCGGCTCGGAACCGAAAGTCTTTGCGCTCATCTCCACCTCGCCGACCATCGATCTGGACTATCGTGCCGGCGAACTGAAAGCAGCCCTTAAACGTCTCGGCCATTCCTGCGTGATCTGTGATGAGAGCTGTGCCGACTGGTCGGGCCAGAAGCTCGACGCGCTGGAAGCCGATTACGACATCGTCCTGCTGACTGCGCGGATGAGTGATGCGAACTGGGCCCGGCGCGCCATGGGGCGGGCCGACCGGATGTGGCTGTTCGCCCGCGCCGACGCTCACCCGTCTCGCCCCCTCCTGCCCGACGACCCTTCACCCGCGGCCAAACTGAAACTTCTCGACGTCGTGCTTTTACACTTCGGCGGTGTCCAGCCTGTGGTCCGGCCGCAGGAATGGTCCGACGCGGCCGAGGCGTCGCGGGTCTTCCACTGGCGTCAGGAATACAATCGAAGCGATGCCGACCGCCTCGCGCGCACGCTCGTGGGGCGCTCGATCGGTATGGTCGTCTCAGGCGGCGGAGCTCGAGCCTATGCCCATATCGGTGCCATCCGGGCCCTGCGCGAGGCCGGCATACCGCTCGACTTCGTCGGCGGCGCCTCGATGGGCGCGATCATCGCGGCCGGAATCGGGCTGGAATGGAGTGACGCGGAGCTGGAAGACCGCGTTCGCCGAGCCTTTGTTGATTCCAACCCGCTGGACGACTGGTCCCTGCCTGTGGTCTCGCTCGCGAAGGGCCGCAAGGTGGATGACCGGCTGAAGGAACATTTCGGCGAGCTGGAGATCGCGGATCTCGCGCGTCCCTTCTTCTGCCTGTCCTCCAATCTCGCCAATGGACGGGCCTATGTGCATCGCGGCGGGCGGCTGCGCGATGCCCTGCGTGCCTCGATCGCCATTCCCGGCCTGCTGCCGCCGGTGGTTCAGGACGGCAATATCCTGGTCGATGGCGCGGTCTTCACGAACTTCCCGGCACGCGAAATGCGCGCCTTCCACCGCGGCGCAGTGATCGGTTGCGACGTCACCCGGGCCCACGGTCTCAACCCGCAGGACTTCATCGATCCGCCGAATTTTGTCGGCTGGGTGCGCAATCACGGTTTCAAGACCCTGCCGCCGATCGCGTCCCTGCTGATGCGCGCGGCCACGGTGGGCGTGCAGGATCACCGGGATATCGGCCGCGAGGCTGCCGACCTGCTCATCCTGCCGGAAACCGATGTCGATATCCGTGAGTGGGAACGCTTCGACGAGGTTGTCGAGGCCGGTTATGACGCCGCACAGGGCATGCTGGCGGGTATCGGCGACAAGCTGAAATCGAAGCTGGGCCTGATGGATGCGCCGGCTGACGACGACTGATCCCTAGAAAGGCGGCAATTCGGCCTGCCATTCCTCGAGTTGCAGTGCGCGAGCGGCGGTCAGGTCGAGCTGGCAACCCGCTGCGATGACGCGCTGGATCGATCCCCCCTCATACGGCGAGATCTCGAGCGCGCAATCGGCATCCCTCGACGCGATCCAGGCGCGCTGGGCGTCGCGCAGGGCCTCGAAAACGACCGGGTCCAGTTCCGCCTGCAGGGCAGCATAGGTGGCGTTCAGACGCTCGTCCCACGCTGAGGCCTCCTCCATCGAGCACTGCATCATGCCGACGGTCGTCTCGCCATCCTCGCGGGAATTCATGCAGGCCTGGGCATGGGCACCGGCACAGTTGGCGAATTGCTCGTGGCGGTTCTCGTAGCGGCGCACACACAGCTCGATCCGGCTCTCCGCGCGCAGGATCGGCTCGGGCCCCGCCGTCGAGGTCTCGGTCTTCTGCGCATCGGCGCAGGCGGTGAGCATCAGGAATGCAGTCGTGATCGACGCGACATGTTTCATGGACGGCCTCCGGGCTGCGGCGAGCTTAGCGCGCCGGGCCCTCAAGGTCATCGAAACAAATGCCGGATCAGGCGCTTTCGTTGAACAGTTCGCGGCCGATCAGCCAGCGGCGGATCTCCGACGTGCCTGCACCGATCTCGTAGAGCTTGGCGTCACGCAGAAGACGGCCGGTCGGGTATTCGTTGATATAGCCATTGCCGCCCAGCAGCTGGATCGCATCGAGTGCCATCTGGGTCGCGGATTCTGCCGCGTAGAGAATGGCACCGGCCGCGTCCTTGCGCGTGGTCTCGCCTCGGTCGCAGGCCTTGGCCACAGCGTAGACATAGGCGCGCGTGGCGTTCATGCGCACATACATGTCTGCCATCTTGCCCTGGACCAGCTGGAATTCGCCGATCGACTGGCCGAATTGCTTGCGCTCATGGATGTAGGGCATCACCACGTCCATGCAGGACTGCATGATGCCGATCGGGCCGGCGGCCAGCACGGCACGCTCATAATCGAGGCCGGACATCAGCACGCCCACACCGCCATTGAGCGGACCCATGATGTTCTCGTCGGGTACTTCGCAGTCCTCGAAGACGAGTTCGCCGGTCTCGGAACCTCGCATGCCCAGCTTGTCGAGCTTCTGGGCGACGGAGAAACCCTTGAAGTCCTTCTCGATCAGGAAGGCCGTGATGCCGCGAGAGCCAGCCTCGGGCTCGGTCTTGGCATAGACGACCAGCGTGTCGGCGGACGGCGCGTTCGTGATCCACATCTTGGAACCGTTCAGGACGTAGCGATCGCCCTTTTTCTCGGCCTTGAGACGCATGGAAACGACGTCCGAACCGGCACCCGGCTCTGACATGGCCAGGCAACCCACATGCTCGCCCGACACCAGTTTGGGCAGGTAGCGGGCCTTCTGCTCCTCATTCGCCCAGCGGCGGATCTGGTTAACGCAGAGATTGGAGTGCGCGCCGTAGGACAGGCCCACCGAAGCGGATGCCCGGCTGATCTCCTCCATGGCGATGACATGCTCGAGATAGCCCAGGCCCGAACCGCCATCTTCCTCGGCAACGGTAATGCCCAGCAGGCCCAACTCGCCCATCTTCTGCCAGAGGTCCGGCGGGAAGACATCGCTCTGGTCGATATCGGCCGCACGCGGCGCGATTTCGTCGCTGGCAAAGGAACGCACGGTGTCGCGGATCATGTCCGCCATTTCACCGAGATCGAAGTCGAGAGAGGGGTATTGGTTCGGGATCATGCCGCGCGATGTAACACGCGGGTACGCACGGTCAAGCCAAAGCCCGGCGCGAATTACGGCACAATCTTGCTGTGGGTTTCAGATGCCGGGTGAAATCACTCGGCGGGACTGGCCTTACGCGCTTTCAGCTTGCGTCCCAGGTCCATGAAGCCGACCACGAGGCAAACCACCATGCCCGCAGTGCCGAACACCGCCATGGCGACTTCCAGATTCAGCGGGGTCTCGGTGACGACGCGCTGCCAGTTGAAGGCGACCCAGAGCCAGCCAATGCCCGCGGCCACGGCAAACGCCAGGGCAATAAGGAAATAGCCCAGGCCATAACCGCCCTCCGACTTGGTCGGTTTTTCGTCCGCCACGATCGTCTCACCGCCAGCGAGATCCTGCGGGGTGAAGTCCTGGTCCTGGATCGGATCGAAATCGGACGCGATGATGTCCTCGCCCAGCACGTCCGCATTGGGACGCTGCGCATCGGTCTCCACCTCGACTTCACCGACTTCGCCGGCGGCATCGGCCGGCGTGTCTGCCGGGTGCGGCGGCGGTGTGTCTTCCGTCTGGCTGGCGATCGTGGCTTCCACGATCTCGAATTCCTCGGCCTCCAGGCGGGCCTCTTCCGCGGCCTCTGCCTCGGTGTCCACGAGGTCCTCTTCCATCCGGGCGACAAGCTGGGCTTCCAGCGCTTCCGGCTCGGCCTCGGCGGTATCTCCAGCGTCCTCGACAGCTGAGGTCTCGGCTTCCGGTTCGAGGTCTGTTGCCGGCTCGTCCTCGATGGTCTCGGTCTCGATGCGACCGACCAGCTCTCCGGCCAGCACATATCCCAGAGCCTTTCCGATCGGCAGATGGCGCTCAACAAACGCCTCGGCAGCCGGAGCGGCCTCTTCTTCCTGCGCAACATCCTCGACCATGCGGTCGATGACGCGCTGCGCGGTATCCGTTTCGGTTTCCGGCGCAAAGGAGGCCACAGCCGCCTCGACCGGGTCGCGGTCATCCGCGAGAACCGGATCGACAGGCGTCTCGATCACCGGAGTTTCAGCCGCCTCGGCCTTTTCCGCAGCGACTGGCTCTTCGTCGGCCGTGTCAGCCTCGCCCGGATCCGCCGCGTCCAGGGACGCGTCCTCGGCCGGGGTGGGTGTATTTGCCAGACGATCAAGCGGCACCGCAGCGAAGATCGGCGCCGCGGCAAAACCCAGCGGTGCCGGGCTCGGCCGGTCATTTTTCTCGGCGGGCTCTCGTTTGGAATCCGGTTCGGAGTCCGGTTCAGGGTCGATTTCGGCCTCCGGCGCGGCTTCCACCGGCGGGGCCAACATTTCGGGCTCAGGCTCGACTTCCGCTTCCGGCTCGGTCCGCGGCAATTCCACGGCCTCGAGCGCGACATCCATCACCGGTTCGGCGGGGTGCAACGGGGCTTCGGCGATTCTCTCACCGGCCAGATCTGCGGCTGGAAGACTGCCGACACTTGCCAGGATACGAGCGATCTCGTCCTCGGCCTCACGGCGGGACTGGGCCGAATCCGGCATGGGCGGCGGGGCCGGCGCTACCGGCTCGGCCTCCGCGGCAACCGGCATGGCGGCCGGCTCGTGTTCAATCTTGATCTGCAGTTCGACCGTATCGGCCGCTTCGTGTGCGTCCCTCTTCGGCGCAGACGGCGGCCGTTTGGGCGGCGCGAATGTCGTCAGGAAGAGACCGCTCTCTGCCTCGCGACGATCCGTATCCTGCTCGCCGTAGAGCGCAATCGCCTCACCGGCTGCCATCGAACGCCCTTCGAAGAGATAACGCGCGACGTCGGACTGCTTGAACGCGGGAATACCCACACCGTGCACGAAAGAGACAAGTGCATCACGCTGTTGCTGGCTCAGCTCGCCGGCGATGACGCCGTCGATCGCCTCCTCGATCTGGAGAATGTCGTAGATCAGCAGGAGGGAGGCTTCATCCTCGGTGACACGTACGCCGTCACGCGCAGCGGCCTTGTGGCCATAGCCAACAGACCAATGCCCATCCGCCCCTTTCTCGGCTATCCCGAGATAAGGCTGGTACCGCTTGATCAACTCTCGCGCGGCTGGTGTGGATTTCAGTCGCGGTTTCATAGTGTTTTGTTTCGAGACGCCGCTTTGCCCATGCATCACATACCTGCAATCTCGGCGCCGCGCGTCCTAACTCGCCTCATCCACGAAAATGTCGGTGGCATCAAGTGCTGTGAAGGGAGCGAAAAACCCACCTCCACTACCGCCTCCGACAAGATACACGCCGTTTGTCAGTACCGCGGCGCCGGCCGAGGTTCGCGGTGACGGCAGATCCGGCTCATTGGCCCAGGCGGCCCCGCCCGGCTGCAGGGAGGAATGCATGGCCAGCGTTGTCCGGTTGTCCGCTGCCCGCCCTCCGAAAACATGGATCCGGCCCTGATAGACCGCGGCGGCAACACCGCTGCGGGCATCAGGAAGGTCTGGCGCTCGACTCCACGCCTCCTCAGCCGGATCGAAAACATCCACCCGCGTCTGGACCTCGCCGGCCAGCGATCCTCCAATGACATGGATCTGCCCTCCGGCAACCACGGCTGCAGCGCCGCGGCGCGTCAGCCCGGCCGGCACGTCAATCGTGCGCCAGCTGGTTTCCTCGGGATTGAAAACATAGACGGCCCCGTCATCCCGTGTCCCGCCAATGGCGTACAACTCGCCCTCATGGGCGATCAGGCTGAAATCGGCCTTGGGGCCCGGCATGGCGACTTCGCTTTGCCAGACGCCACCATCAGGCGACCAGGACCACATGGCCGCCGTCGGACCGACACCGTCCTCGCCCTGCGCATATCCGCCAGCGGCATAGATACGCCCATTCACGGCCGCCATGCCGAAACGTTCCAGTCCGAGCACAAGCGGACGCTCGGGCATCCAGCGTTCGAGCTCGGCATCATAGGATTCGAATTCCACGCGCGGTTCGGTCAGTCCGGACCCGCCGGCTGCGTAGAGCCGCCCATCGAGCACCGCGACCGCAAGACCCGCGCGCGGCGCATCGAGCCGTGCCGTGCTTTCCCAACGCCCCTGCGCAGCGGCCGGCTGGACCGCCATGAGCAAGGCACCGGCCATTACGGCCGCAATCTTCAGAACACGAAGCATTCCACCACCAATTCGCCCAGACCCGTTCGCGATTTCATCACAAGAGGATGAGTGTCGCCAGCCCCAGAAATGCGAGAAAGCCTACGACATCTGTCACCGTGGTGACAAAAACCGATGAGGCCACGGCCGGGTCGGCACCCACTCGCATCAATCCCAACGGGATCAATATACCCGACAATCCGGCGCAGGCGAGGTTGAGCACCATGGCGATCGCGATAATCGCCGCGAGCTCGTAATCGGAGAACCAGACGATCGTCACCACGGCCATCACGGCAGCGAAGATCAGACCGTTCAACACACCGGTGGCCAGTTCACGCCAGACAACCCGCGCCGCGTTCGCAGCTGTCAGGTCGCGTTCGGCGATCGACCGCACGGCCACGGTGAGCGATTGCGTGCCCGCATTGCCACCCATGGACGCTACGATCGGCATCAGGACGGCCAGAGCGACCTTGCTGGCGATCGACGCCTCGAACATCGCGATGACACCCGATGCGAGAATGGCCGTCGCCAGGTTGAGCAGCAACCAGGGCGCACGGGATTGAACCGACTGGAGGACCGTATCGGCGAGGCCCGCCTCGTTCACGCCGGCCAGGGCCAGCAGGTCTTCCTTGTTCTCCTCCTGGATGACGCCGACGATGTCGTCGAGCGTCAGCATGCCGGTCAGACGGCCAGCATTGTCGACGACGGGCGTCGAGACCAGGTGGTATTTGTGGAAGACGTAGGCGACCTCTTCCTGGTCGGTTTCGGGCGCGACCAGGATGCGGGGTTTTTCCATCAATTCGGTCAGCGGCATGTCCCGCGGCGCGCCGAGCAGGCGGCAGACCGGGATCTCGCCGACCGGCCGGAAACCGGTATCGACCACGAAGAGATCGAAGAATTTGTCGGGCATCTCCTCCGCGGCATTGCGCATGTGGTCCATGGCGTGGCCGACGGTCCAGAATTCCGGCGCAGCCACGAATTCGCGCTGCATGAGACGACCGGCCGTCTCCTCGTCGAAGGCCAGGCTGGTCTCGACCGCCTGGCGGTCGACATCGTCCAATTCCTCGAGAACCGCGGCCCGCGTCTCCTCGTCGAGCTCCTCGACAACCTCCGTGGCATCATCACTGTCGAGCTCGGTGATCGCGGCGGCCAGGTGCGAGGCGTCGAGATATTCCATCACGACTTCGCGGGAGTCCGGCTCCAGCTCGGTCAACACCTCACCGGTGAAGACATCCGGCGTCAGCCCCGCCAGCGCTTCCTGCTGGCCGGAAGACAGCTGTTCCAGCACGTCGGCGATGTCGGCCTCGTGCAGGGGCGCCAGCAGGCGGCGGACAAGATCGGCGTCCTGCAGCGAAATCGCATCGCTGAGTTCGGCAACGAATTCGGGATCGGTTTGGGCCCGGCCGGCGGAGTCCTGAAGGAGTTCTTCGTCAAAAGCGGCTTCGCTCATGTCGGTCTCATCCTGAGGAATAGAATCGTGGCGCTGGGTCTCGGTAGCGGGCTGTCCCTGTGTCTTAGCCCCGGGACATTGAGACCTCAATCACATTGACCTGAAACTGGGGCCAAACCATAAAAAAAAGTGTCGAAATCGGGGTGGCGCGCAGTGACAGTCGAACACATCGATGCGGAGACCCGGCTGATTCTGCTGGGCGGACTTGGCGGGCTTGGCCTGGCCGTGTTGCTGATTCTCCTGTTCGGACTGTTTCCCCTGTTCACGAAAACCGGGCCCAGGGGCCTGCGGATACTGGGCGATGCCGGCGCCAGTTTCGGCCGGCACTGGCAGGCAGCGCTGGGCATCATCCTCTCGGCCGCGCTGGCCTCGGTCTTTTCCGGCGTACTGGCGGACCTGGGAGGCTGGCATGTCCTGCCGCTGATCGCCGATCCGCTGATTCTCGCCGTGCTGGTCTTCGCCGGACACCGGCTCTTCCTGAGCGATGCGGCCCGCCTGCACGGCATCCGCCTGCCCGATGGAGGTTTGTGGAATGTGATCCTGCGGGCGATCAGCCTCTCGCTCCTGCTCTTTTCCTTTGTCCTGCTGGCCATACTGGCAGGCGCGGTCCTGTTCGCGATCAGCGGATATATGGGCATTGTCGCCGATCCGGTCCGGATCGGTATCGGTGCGATGATGGGGCTGGTGACAGGCCTCGGATCGATCCTGTTTGCCCGGCTCAGCTTTCTCTATCCCGCCGCCGTGCTCGGTCGCAAAGCCTGGTTCCTGACAGCCTTCCGACAGGCCCAGGACCAGGGAATCGGTCTGTCCGCTGCACTCTGGGTGATCGCCCTGGCGAGCCTGGCCGTGGCAGCGCTGGCGATTCTGGCGGGCGACAAAATGCTTTCACTGACCGTCTATGCGGACCGCGCGGGCCTGGGCCTGTTGTCCAGCCCGGACATCGCGGGCAGTCGCGCCTACTGGCTCGAGACAATGACGATCGAGCTTCCCTTCCGGATCGTGTTCATGGGCTATGCCCTGGCCAGTGTGGCAAGCGTATCGGCTGCCTACAGCAATGGCGCCCTGCCCGGCCCGGAACCGGAGGATGATCTGTAAGAAGGAAAATGGTGCGGTCGAGAAGACTCGAACTTCCACGGGTTTTACCCCACAGCGACCTCAACGCTGCGCGTCTACCAATTCCGCCACGACCGCACGTGCCAGAGGCGCGGGAGATAGCAACATCCCCCCGGCTTGTGAAGAGGCAATTGCAACAGCTTATGCAGCTGCGAAAAATTCGTTGGAGTCTGCCGGTCCGGTAATGGAAATCGCAATGCGATCGCCCTGGATCACGATCTCGCCGCGTGCAATCGGGTGATTATTGGCCAGAATCCAGACCTGGTCGTCTTCACCGGAATCCAGAGGGATAACGGCACCACGTCCCATGCGCAGGAACTGCTGAATCGGCATCTGAGACCGGCCCAGCAGAACCGCGATCTCGACTTCGACGGCTCCGATCTGACTCACGCAACACTCCTAGACTTGCAGCGCGGGGTTACAGGCACGATGTTTGGCCCATACGGTTTCCGCAGCGTTAAGAACGCAAAATATGACATCACTTCCAGCCGAATGGGCCGTTTCCGAAGGTCTGACCCCCTATGAACCCGCTGTGCGATTCATGGAAGAACGCGCCGCAGCGATTGCCCGTGGCGAGGCCCCGGAACTGATCTGGCTGCTCGAACACCCCCCGCTCTACACCGCCGGCACCAGTTCCAAGCCTGAAGATCTGCTGATGCCCGACCGGTTTCCGGTCTATGAGACCGGCCGCGGCGGCGAATACACCTATCACGGCCCCGGACAGCGTGTGGCCTATGTGATGATGGACCTGACCAAGCGCGGCCGCGATGTGCGCAAATTCATCGCCACGCTCGAGCAATGGCTGATCGTTACGGCGGCGCAGTATGGCGTCGTGGCCGGCCAGCGCGAGGGACGTGTCGGTGTCTGGGTCGACCAGGGCGGAGGGCGCGAGGACAAGATCGCGGCGATCGGTGTCCGCCTGCGCCGCTGGGTCTCCTTCCACGGCATCGCGTTCAACGTGACGCCGGATCTGAGTCATTTCGGCGGTATCACGCCGTGCGGCATCGGCAATCCGCTCTACGGCGTGACCAGTCTGGATGCGCTCGGGAAATCCTCCGACATGGCGGATTTCGACGCGGCCCTGCACCTCGCCTTCATCAATCTGTTCGGCGATGTCCGGGCCGCGCCCGCACCCAGTCTGGAAGAATTTACGGCCTGATCAGTCGGAATCACCCGATCCGCCATCGGCCTCGCCCGTACCCGGAGAGTCGGCAATCGATCCGCCGCTACGCTTCATCTGGGCGAACCAGATGGCGAAGATCGCAATGACGATCCAGTAGCCAATGAAGGACGGCATCGCGGTTCCCGAGAGCAATTGCCCGATCACTTCGGGATTTGCTTCCAGCCAGGCCTGGTAGGACTGCTGGAAACCCGGATCATTCATGGCCTCGGTAAAGGCTGCCTGGTCTGACGTATCGATCCCGTTTTCCTCGGCGAACTGCGTCATCGAGCTCATGATCCCCGGGAAGAAGCCGACGGCCGAACCGATGCCCTTGGCGACAATGGCCAGCAGCGCAGGCAGGAAGGCGAGCCCGATTCCCTGCTCGACCGCGCGACGCCGGTTCGCATGCAGGCTGAAAACAAAAAACCAGATGGCGATCATGCCGATCCAGCCCGGAATGAACGGAATTCCGAATTGCAGGCGCGCATAATCAGCGGCCGCAAGGATCACGATCCCCAGCAGATAGGCCGTGGTCGAAGCTTTGAAACTCGGCAGGAAAAGAACAAGCGGATTCATCACGCCCCCCTAGACAAGACAGGGCGTCATACTGCCGCGCGCACAGCGGGCGTCAATGCCGAAATGGGCCGTTGGTCGCGGTTTCAGGCAGCCGCCTTGAGCCGGAACATGTAGAAGCCCAGCGCACCGTTCACGAGCGCTGTTGTGAGCATGTTCTTGATGATCAGGCCAGCGCCCATGTTCTGCATGGCCGACAGATCGGACAGGCTTGTAACGGTCGGCACGCCGAAGATCGGATTGAGAATCGCTCCGACGATCATGAAGAGAATGATCGCCGCAACAATCGCGGCCAGTGTCAGCCAACCGGACTTGCCGGCATCATGGAAACGCTTGGAGAATATGCAGACCCAGCCAAATGCGAGGACGAGGCCCACCACCAAGCCCACAAAGCCCATGATCAGGGCAAGGCCGGGAACCAGGGTGAGGATGTTGATCGCCCAGCCGACCAGGATGATGAAGACCAGGCCCTGCGCAAATTCCATCGGACTGAGCTTGCCGCCCGCGCCGAACAGGATGCGGGTGATGTCGTTCGGATTGATGATGAATGCCTTGAAGTCCATGTGTCCCTCCCCGGAATGAGACACGCAGACTAGCGCAGAACCAGAATTTTCCCAGTCGAATTCGCGAAAGAGGCGAAAAACGCCGCCTCTCCTACTCGAATTCGATCATCAATTCGTCGGCCGCCACGGAGGCACCCGGCTCGACATTGACGGATTTGACCGTGCCATCCTTCTCGGCGCGGATGACGTTTTCCATCTTCATCGCCTCAACGACCAGCAGGGCTTCCCCCGCCTTGACCTCCTGACCCGTCTCGACATCGATCGAGACCACCAGGCCCGGCATCGGGCTGATGACCAGCTTGGCCGTATCCGCCTTCTCCTTCTCGGGCAGAAGGGCGTGGAGTTCGGCTGAGCGGGGCGTGCAGACCAAGGCTGTCGCGGAGAAGCCGCGATGTCTCAGTGCATATCCTTCGGTCCGGTCAGCAAATTCCAGGGCGAAGGCCTCACCACCGACCTCGCCTTCGATCAGATGACCGCCCGGACGCCAGTCGGTCTTGAAGGTCAGGCGATCTCCCTGCAACGAGGGAATCCAGATCTCTGCCTCGCCGGCTTCGCCCAGCGTGATCTCGACGGGGATCTGGCGCTTGTCCATCAGCACGACCCATTCGCGCGTGTCCGCCAGATCGGCCGGCGCAAGCCGCCCCTCGATCTGCGATGCGCGGCGTGCAAACACCTCGTGCACATAGGCCGCGGACGCCGCCATGTAGATCAGTTGATTGTCGCGCGGGCGCGTGCCGTGGAAGCCTTCCGGGAAATGCTCGGCGATATATCCGGTATGGATACGGCCCGAGCGGAAATCCTTCTCGTCCAGCACGGCCGAGAGGAAGGGCGAATTCGACTGCAGGCCCTCGATGTGAAGGCGATCGAGTGCGGCGGCAAGCGTGTCGATCGCCGTTTCGCGATTCTTGCCGTAGCCGATCACCTTGGCGATCATCGGATCGTAGAACAGCGAGATCTCGTCGCCTTCGCGTACACCGCTGTCGATGCGCAGCTCGCCCTTGCCCAGCTTGCCTTCCGCCGGTTCGACCAGGCGTTTCAGGCGGCCGATCGAGGGCAGGAAACCGCGATACGGGTCCTCGGCATAGAGACGGGCCTCGACAGCCCAGCCATCGATACCGATCTCGGACTGCTTGCGCTCCAGCGGCTCACCGGCGGCGGACCGGATCATCTGTTCGACGAGGTCCAGACCGCATGTCAGCTCCGTCACCGGATGTTCCACCTGGAGGCGGGTATTCATCTCCAGGAAGTAGAAATTCTTGTCCTTGTCGACGATGAATTCGACCGTTCCGGCGCTGTCATAATCGACGGCCTTGGAGAGGTCGACGGCCTGGGCGCCCATGGCCTTGCGCGTCTTGGCGTCCAGGAAGGGAGACGGCGCTTCCTCGAGGACTTTCTGGTTCCGGCGCTGGACCGAGCATTCGCGCTCGTTGAGATGGATGACATTGCCGTGCTTGTCGCCCAGCACCTGGATCTCGATATGGCGCGGTTCCTCGACGAATTTCTCGATGAGGATGCGGTCATCGCCAAACGCCGTCTTGGCCTCGTTCCGTGCCGAGACGAAACCCTCGCGGACTTCATCCTCTGAGCGTGCGATCCGCATACCCTTGCCGCCGCCACCGGCGGAGGCCTTCAGCATGACCGGATAGCCGATGGCCTTGGCAGCTGCGATGGCCGTGTCGACATCGCTGATCTCGCCGTCCGCGCCCGGAATGGTCGAGACGCCGGCCTTGGCGGCCAATTGCTTGGACCGGATCTTGTCGCCCATGGCGTCGATCGCGTTCACATTCGGGCCGATCCAGGCCACGCCCGCTTCCTCGAGCGCTTTCGGGAAGGCCGCATTCTCGGACAGGAAGCCGAAACCCGGATGGACCGCGTCGGCCCCGGTCTGCTTGATCGCGTCCATGATCTTGTCGAGCACGAGATAACTCTCGCCCGGAGCTGGCGGGCCAATGAAAACGGCCTCGTCGGCCATTTCGACGGCCATGGAATCGGCGTCCGCCTCCGAATAGACCGCGACCGTGGGAATACCCAGTCGCTTGCAGGTCTTGATGACACGAACGGCGATTTCGCCGCGATTGGCGATCAGGATCTTCTTGAACATGCTGGCCCCTAGCGGAGTGGGCGAACGCCCGGATAACCGGGGTTTAGCGTGGCTCGCCCATGGGCGGCAAGCGGCCGTGTGAGATGGAGGCTCAATCCCCGTCCCGCAGACGGTCCAGCCATTCGAATTCAACATTGCGCAGGCGGCCGATCACGGTGACCAGGAAGGCGGTTGACCAGCCGATCAGCAGGAAGCCGTTGAAGCCTTCAATGGCCGCCACCAGGCGCCAGCGGCTTTCGATGACGATCTCGCCATAACCCAGCGTGGTGAAGGTCGAGGTGGAGAAGTAGAGCGCGGCTTCCATCGTCTCGAACTCGCCGAGCACGTAGTAGAGCACGGCATACGCCCAGATCTCGACGGTGTGGATCGCAAACAGGCCCAGCACGATCAGCATGATGAACACCGCCTGGCGCCAGGGGTTCTGGTGCGGACGGATCTTCGGGGACCGGGCGCGCATAAAGCCCATCAACACACCCAGGCCGAGCATGTGGATGGCGACGGTCCCGATGGCCATCAGGCTGGAAACGGCAAGTTGCGGCAGCATGGCGGATCCTGATCCCTGTCCCTTCCCTGTCTGCCACCCTGAATAGGCCGGAAGTCGGGTTGGTGGAAGCCCCTGCACGCCCGGACTGGCAAGTGCGCTGCTTTGCTATAGCCTTGCGCAAAAGGGGGAAATCCAATGAGCCATGCCGTCTACAAGGTGTCGTCGATCGCGCGACCGCTGGAACCCAAATACGCCAGCAATCTCGCTGTCCTGATTCTCCTGCCGGTGATTGCGGCCGGAATCGCGGCCGTCGAGATCTTCGTGCGCGACAGCGGCCTCACGCCTGCGATCTGGACCGGTGTGGGCGCGATGGTGACGGCCTTCATCAGCTGGGCGCTCGGCCGCGAGATCGACCCGGACCGCAATGCCGCGGCCTTTGTCGCCATGGCTCTCGCGGTGGCGGCCGTCGGTCTTGGCTGGTCTCCGGCGATCTGGAGCCTCGCAATGACACTCATGGCAACGCGCGTGGTGAACCGCACGGTTGGTCCGGCAGCGCGACTGAGCGATCTGGCAATCGTGACGCTGCTCGCGTGGATGGCGGTCCTGCGCGACGGGCACTGGGCGCTCGGCGCGGTCGCGGCTCTCGCCATGATCCTGGATCTGCGGCTCGACAAGTCGCGCACACTCAATTTCGCCTTCGCCGGTGCGGCGCTGGCCGCGACGGTCTATGCGATGATCCAGCAGGACGGTGATTTTGGCCGGCTGGTCATGGAGCCGATCGCAAGCCTGGATTCCGGCTGGGCGATCGCCGCAGCGCTGATCGGCGGTGTCTACGCCCTGATCATCCTGACCTTCCCGCCCGTGACCAGTGTCGCGGATGCCACCGGGGAACCCCTATCCCGCAATCGCGTGAAGCTCGGCGCGATCGTCCTGCTGCTGTCAGCAGCAGTGACCCTGCTGGACGGTCAAGCCGGATTGCTGGCCGGATTACCGCTCTGGGCGGTGATCATCGGCGGTCTGGAAGCTCGGGCCATGCCCAAGCGGAAATAGGCGGCAAGACTACTCGCTGTCCGAGGCGATCTGCTGGCCCTGGTCGAGATCGCGATGCTCGATCCAGCCATTGCGGCAAGGGCCCGAATAGACACGCTGTCCGTTCGACGAGCCTGACACATTGCAGCGCTCGGGCAGACGGCCGTAGACGATGCCGGCCCATTCCCGGCCTTCCGCCTCGTCGGACGCGCGCTCCTGGCAGACCAGGACGATCTCACCATCACGCACGGTATCGATACTGGGATATCCCAGGCCTGGACCGGAGCGGACGGCAGCCGCAACGGGATCCTCATCAATATTGGCCGAAAAGCGGCCCGACAGGCGGACCGAACTGACGCGACAGCCCTGTGCCGGCACGTATTGCACCGTGCGCTCGGCCCAGCGCCGCAGCGTCTGGTCAGGCTGCGTCACGGTCATCGTACTGGTCATGACTGTGGACTTGCGTACCGAGGGCAGCAACGCATCTGCAACGGACAACACGCCGATCGACATGACCGGCGCGATGATCATCGCAGCTGCAATTCTGGACCCTGACATGGTGTTCGTCC
Organism: uncultured Maricaulis sp.; assembly: GCA_965228215.1. GTDB lineage: Bacteria > Pseudomonadota > Alphaproteobacteria > Caulobacterales > Maricaulaceae > Maricaulis. The sequence continues at coordinate 3,130,808 of OZ245800.1, forward strand.
CTCACACGCGCATTCGGTATGGGCAGGCCAACGCCCTGCCGCAAGGGGCAAAACAAATTACCTTAACGAGTGGGGATTCACGGTCACACGTGAATAAGCTTCACTCTTGGGGGCCTCGCGAGGGATTCCGCCTGTCGTCTGCACCGGTCGCCAAAACGCGGACTATCGCGAAACATGCTGTGCTGGAACGCAGGTTCAACGATGATTGCCGATCAGGTCGGCAGCAGCAGCCCAACCGGATATCAACGCGCCATGGACCGTTCCGGGCGCGCTCGACGAAGTTGCCTCGCCCGCGAAGAACAAGCGGTTTTCCACAGATTGAGCGAGGCGCGGCCGGCTGTCCTGCCGCGTTTCCAGTCCCGCGAAGGAATAGCTTCCCAGCGTGTCCGGGTCCTGTCCCCAGCGGGTGATTATGGCACCGTCCGGTCGCGGCAGGGAATTGCCGAACATGCCTCGCAGGGCTTCGAAGGCCTGATCAACCGTGTCCGCGTCATTGGCGGGTTCGAGCTCGCGCGCGAAACGACCGGCATTGAACGCCATCAGCATGGAACGCTGGTCGTCGAAGGCCGAAAGATTGACGAATTCGGTCCAGGCTCCACGGTCTGCGGCGACCCGGTTGAAGATCTGCCAGCGCTCCGGCCAGTCGGTGACCGGGAATTGCAGCAGGCATTTGTTGAGCAGGCCGAAACCGATCTCGTCTATCGCTGAGCGCTTCCACTCCGGCAGGCCGGGTTCAAATCTCACCGTCTCCGCCTTGAGACAGCCCAGCGGTAGCGCCACGACCACCAGGTCGAACGGCTCGCTGGCCTCATCCGTCGCGACTTCGACCCCGCCATTCGCCAGCAGGGAAATCCGGTTCACGCGCTGGCCGAACCGGATGTCCAGACCGCCGGCAAGGTCGAGTGCGAGGCGCTGATACCCATTCAGGACAAGCGCATCGCCGCCTGAGAAGTGTGCGCCCTCATTCCAGAAGCAGCGCGACAAGACTTCCACGTCGGCGCCGTATTCGTGCTCGATGTGGGTGTTGAACAGGAAATAGGTCCGCCGCCGCTTGGCCGGGCTGTCCGTGTCCAGATTGAAACGGTTCGACAAGGCGTCCAGAAGCGAACCCTGCGGTTCGACCTCACAGGCCTCGGCCATCGCGAAGCTGAGCGGCCGCTCGGCAAACCGGTCCAGCCAGTCCTCGTCATTCCAGAGTTTCTCGCGCGCCTGGGAGTTCAGCCGCCCACCGGTCTCGCCATAGACGCGGGCGATGTCGTAATCCATCGCGGCAGTCTCGATACCGGCAGTTTGCGCGAGCTCGCTTACCGGATTGCCCGTCACCCCATGGATCCAGGACGCACCGAGATCGACCGTCTGGCCGAACCAGTTCTCGCGGCTTCTTACCCGGCCACCGACCTCGTCGCCGGCCTCCAGCACAACCACGTTCGCACCGGCGTCCGCCAAACGCCGCGCAGCCGCAAGCCCTGCTACGCCCGCACCGATAACCGCGATACGCTTGTCGAGTCCGGAATCATCTATCGCAGCGGCAGCGCCACGCGGGACGAGCGCGCCGGCCAAACCGGCCGCGATGAACTTGCGTCGATCCACTGATCGTCCTCATTCCCCCTCGCAGCCAACAGCTTAGCAGGGGGAATGAAGAAGGGACAGACCGCTCTATTCCGCCTCATCCTCGAGCGGCAGACCGGCGGCAAGCCGCGCAAGTCCGATCGCGGCATCGGGCAGTCTCGGACCATCGAAATTCGCCGTCAGGGCAACCGAGACCTCGTAATCGGTGAACACGGCGAGGAAGCCTCGCCCCCCCGGCGAGCCACCGGAATGCAGGGCGTAATGGGTCTGCATGGATTGCGAATATCCTGTTCCCATGCCGTAGACATAGGTGATCTCCTCGCCGCGCGTCGTCACGAATGGCTCGAACAGGCCCGGCAGGCGCTCGCGATCGACGATCTCGCCGGCGGCAAAGGCGGACCCCATCCGGGCGAGATCACGCGAACTGCCGATCAGGCCACCTCCCCCGAACTTGCACTGGGCGTTCAGCCCCTCGAACACCACCGTCTCGCCGCCCTCCTCGACATAGGCGGTCGCTTTTTCTGCTTCGTCGTGATCCGTGCGGACTTGGTAATGCTCGCCCAGCGACGCCTGCATGGCGGCATCGAAATCCGTCGTTCCGGTGATGCGAAGCAGGAGATGGCTCAACAGGGCGAAGCCGTAGGTGGTGTAGCGATTGCGGCGACCAGGACGGCTGGCAAGACGATCGTCGATGAAATGCCCCAGCGCGTCGGCAGGCGTGTCGCAGCGCCGATCCGCGAAACCGATCCAGTCAGCTTCCGACCGGTAATGGCGCACGCCGCCGGCATGGCTCAGCAATTGGCGCAGCGTGACGTCCTGATAGGCGGCCGGCAGCTCCGGATCGATGGCACGAACGGACTGGTCGAGATCCAGCCCTGTTTCCTGCTCCAGCCGGGCATAGGCCATGCCCGTCAGCATTTTCGCGATGGAGTAGAAATTATAGTCCGTTTCCACGCCATCTGCCGGGCCGACATTATTGCCGCCGTCGGCCTCCCAGATGATCTCGCCGTCCCGCATGACCGTGGCATTGAGCGCGGGAAATTGTGCAGCGTATTCATCAAACAGCGCCTGGGCTGCTTGGCGGTCGAATACAGCCTCGCTGTCCTGAGCCATGGCTGGGCTCGCCGCGAGCGTGAAGGCGAGCGCGCCAAGGGCATACCGGTTTACCGACATTGATTTTTGTCCTCTTCTGACTGTCCAATCGGTGCCCTGCTGTCTTGTAGGCGGCAGGCTGCCGATGACCGCCTCACTGCAGGCGGAGGCAGGCGTGCGAAAGCATAAAAGGGCGAACGGCTCGCATGGCGGATGAAAGTCTCAGCAATCGATGGCATGGCCTGCTGGCGCGGATCCGCAGGCTGGACCTCCTGCTGGCCCAGGGCCTGATGATCCTGCTTCTCCTGGCAACGAACACGGTGAATTTCGAAACTTTCGACCCGCCAGAGGTCCTTTATTCGCAGCAGGATGCTGCCAACCTCGATGAACTGGACCGCACCGCCTCCGCCTGGGAGGACCGGTCCCTCTACTCGATCCGCAGCCTCGACGGCGTCGACTGGATCCTATGGGCAGCCCCGCCCCTGCCAGCGGATCTCGACCAGCCGCTCTCCATCCACCTGTCCGGCCCCTTCTCGGCGGAGGTCTTCTGGAACGGCGCCCTGATCGGCTTCAAAGGAGAACCCGCAGCCGATCCGCGAGCAGAGCGCGCTGGACCAATCGACACGGCGATCGCCATCCCGCCCGGCAGTCTGCGCGAGAGCGGCAATGAGATCGCGCTACGACTGTCCAGCACGCGGGCCGGCTATACCCCCGCCTTGATCGTCCAGAATCTACAGGTTGGCCCCTATGTGGCCGATGCTCGGCGATCCCTGCGCTACTATCTGGGTACGCTCGTGCTCACAGGCGCCATTCTCGCGATCGGCGGCGCGCTCGTCCTGCTCTCCCGGTCGAGCGGGGAAGCCCTGCCCGCCTGGCTGGCCGGCGGCATGCTGGCCTTGCTCATCGCCATCGGCGCCGAAATCTCGCGTGCCTTCATCGCCTATCCCTATGACTGGCACCAGCCGAGGCAGGCGATCAGTTTTGCCGGGATCGGCGCATTCTGCCTTGTCCTGCTTAATTTCGTGACCCGGCGCTGGCCCTGGCCCGGCAACGCGACGCGCCGCGTGACCCTGATCTTCGCTGCTGTCGTCACGACGCTCGCCATCGCCCAGGCCTTCAGCGAGAGCGGCTGGGATCATCGATCGAGCTGGTTTTCCGTCATCCTGATCGGCGCCGCCGCGGTCTGGGCCTTCATCCGCGGCCTGCGGGAACAGCCCGACGCTCTGGCCTTCGCGCTCGCCCTCGCCGTTATCCCCGTCTACGCCATGCAGCTGCCCGGGGATTATCTCGACCGCGCCCTCTACGCCCTCACGGCGAGCCTGTTCGGCACGGTTCTTCTCGTGCGGCGGACCATCCTCGTCGACATGGTTGCCGAGAGTGTCTCCGGCGCACCCGCCAAAGACCCGGTTATTGACGTCCAGGCGACTGGCAAGACCATCTTCATCCCACTGGCCGCAATCACCCATCTCAAGGCGTCCGGAAACTACACCGAGATCCATCGTGCTGACGGGCGCTGGGAGCTTGATAATCGCAGTCTGAAAGCCCTCATGGATGATTTGCCGGCCGGGAGTTTCCTGCGCGTCCATCGCTCTCATGCCGTGAAGATCGATTGCATTGCCAGCCTCGCCTCAGCCGAGGGCAGTCGCTATGCGATCACGCTGACAAATGGCCAGACCCTGCCCGTGGGCCGGTCACGTATCACGGCGATCCGGCAAGCGCTCGCCGGTCGCGATTGATCGCGGCGTCGGTTTGGAACGGCTGACCGGCTCGGATAGACTGGCTGGATGAAACTGTCCGAGGCCCTGTCGCGCGAGGAATTGCGCACCCTGTCCGAAACCTCCGACCTGCGCGGCGGACTGATGCTGGCCGGCAATCTTCTGTTGCTGGGCGCCGCCTTTGCGCTGGCGATCCTCTGGTCCAATCCGCTGACCGTGATCCTGTCCATCCTGCTGATCGCCGGGCGTCAGCTGGCCTTTGCCATCGTCATGCATGACTGCGCCCACAAATCGCTTTTCCGGACGGGCTGGATGAATGAGTTCGCGGGCAAATGGATTGGTGGAGCGGCCATCGACGCGCCGTTTCTGGCCTATCGCGCCTATCATCTCGAGCATCACAAACATGCCGGCACCGACCAGGATCCCGATCAGGGCCTGGTGAAAGGCTATCCCGTGAGCCGGGCCAGCCTGCGCCGCAAATTCATCCGCGACCTGACCGGGCAGACGGGAATTCGTGAATTGATCGGCAGCTGGCGCAAACCCGGCCTCGCGGCCAAGGCGCCCTTCCTGGCCTTTCATGCCGTACTGATCACGTCATTGCTGGCAGCCAGTGCCCTGTGGGCCTACGCGCTGTGGTGGGTGGCGCGGCTGTTCGTCTTTCCGGCGATCATGCGCCTGCGCAATATCGGCGAGCACGGCGTCGCGATGGACCGCTATGACATCGAGCCCCGGCGCAATACGCACACCACGCGGGCACGCTGGTGGGAAAGACTCGTGGTGGCGCCGAACAATGTGAACTTCCACCTGGAACACCACATGTTCGCGAGCGTGCCGCCCTATCACCTGCCACGGCTTCACGAGACCCTGCGATCCCGCGGGTATTACGAAGGTTTTGCCTGTGTCTCGGAAGGCTATCCGGACATGCTGAAAAAAGCCGTCCGCGACTGATCCCGCGTTAGAGCGGGATATTGTCGTGTTTCTTCCAGGGGTTTTCCGCCTTCTTGGAGCGCAGCGTACGCAGGGCCGCGATCAGGCGTTTGCGCGTATTCCGTGGCATGATGACGTCGTCGATATAGCCCCGGCCCGCAGCGATGAAGGGATTGGCGAAACGGTCTTCGTATTCCTTCACGTGTTCGGCCATCTTCGCCTCGTCACCGAGATCCTTGCGGTGGATGATCTCGGCCGCGCCCTTGGCGCCCATGACGGCGATCTCGGCCGTCGGCCAGGCATAGTTCACATCGCCGCGCAGATGCTTGGACGACATGACGTCATACGCACCACCATAGGCCTTCCGCGTGATCACAGTGAGTTTCGGCACGGTCGCCTCGGCATAGGCGAACAGGAGTTTGGCGCCATGCTTGATGAGGCCGCCATATTCCTGCTTGGTGCCCGGCAGGAAGCCCGGCACGTCCACAAAGGTGATGATCGGGATGTTGAACGCATCGCAGAAGCGCACGAAACGACCGCCCTTGCGCGACGCATCGATATCCAGAACGCCCGCGAGCGACATCGGCTGATTGGCCACGAAACCGACCGGCTGACCATCGAGGCGGCCGAAACCGACCACGATATTGGACCCGTAATCCGGCGCGATCTCGAAGAAATCGCCCTCGTCCGCCACCTTCTCGATCAATTCCTTGATGTCATAGGGCTTGTTCGGGTTGGACGGGACCAGGCTGTCCAGGCTCGGCTCGGCACGATCGGCATTGTCGAACGTCGGCCGCACCGGCGGCTTCTCGCGGTTGGAAAGCGGCAGGAAATCGATCAGGCGACGCAGCTGGACCAGGGCTTCCAGATCATTCTCGAACGCGCCGTCGGCCACGCCGGACTTCTTGGCGTGCACCGAGGCGCCGCCCAGCTCCTCGTGCGTGACTTCCTCATTCGTGACCGTCTTCACCACGTCCGGGCCGGTCACATACATGTAGGAGGTATCCTTCACCATGAAGATGAAGTCGGTGATGGCGGGCGAATAGACATCGCCGCCTGCACACGGGCCCATGATCATGGAGATCTGCGGCACGACGCCGGAGGCCAGCGTGTTCTGGAGGAAGATGTCGGCATAACCGGCCAGCGAAGCCACACCTTCCTGGATACGGGCACCGCCTGCGTCGAAGATGCCGATCACCGGCGCGCCATTCTGGATCGCCGCCTTCTGGATCTTCACGATCTTCTGGGCGTGGGTTTCCGAGAGAGAGCCACCGAAGACGGTGAAATCCTTGGAGAAGACGTAGACAAGCCGTCCGTTGATCGTGCCGTGGCCGGTGACCACGCCGTCGCCGGGGAATTTCTTGTCTTCCATGCCGAAATCGACACAGCGATGTTCGACGAACATGTCCCATTCCTCGAAGGAATTGTCGTCGAGCAAGAGTTCGAGGCGTTCCCGCGCCGTCAGCTTGCCCTTGGCGTGCTGGCTTTCGATGCGTTTTTCACCGCCGCCGAGGCGGGCTGCGGTGCGCTTGGCCTCGAGCTGTTCGATCACTTCCTTCATGGACAGGAATCCCCTCCGAAATGCTTTCTGAACGCCGCATAGCAGAGGTTGGCGACAAAGGGCAATCAAGCCTGCAGAAACCGCCCGGATTTCCACCGGGCCGGCCCCTCCTGAATTTGTCAGGACAAAAGCGACGGATTGGCGTGGTGATTGCAGTTGGAAAGGCAGTCAGTTTCTTAACGAGGCCTTTCCATGGGCACGGACATTGTAGCGATTTCGGCGCTGACGCCGTTTCAGCGCGATGCCTGGCGTGCGTTCCAGCTTGGGAATCCGGCACTTGCCTCGCCGTATTTCACTCTGGAATTCGCCGAAGCGGTCGCCTCGGTTCGCTCCGACACCGCTGCCCTCCTGATTACCCAAAACGGTACATTGCGCGGTTTCCTGCCCATGCAATTGTCCCGGACCGGCTATATGCGCCCCCTGGGCGGACCGATGGGTGATCACCAGGCCCTGATCACGGACGATAACTCTCTCGACCCGCGCCCGGCCCTGGAGGCGGCCCAGCTGAGCGCTTTCACCTTCCATGGCGCGCTGGCGAGCCAGAGCGGGTTTTCCCGCATGGGCGGAGAACGAGAGACCTCCTGGGTGGTCGATCTCTCGGTCGGGTTCGGGGCCTATATGGACGGCCGACGCCATGCAGACGCCAAGGCGATGCGCAATCTTCGTTCACGCCGGCGCAAGATCGACGCCCTGGAAGATGCTGCCGTCTTCCGGATCGATGACCGTCGTCAGGATGTGTTCGAGATGGCCCTGCGCATGAAGCGCGATCAATACCGGCGCACCCGGGCCCTGGACGTCTTCCGGGGCGGTTGGGCGCATGACCTGCTGGATGCCCTGTTCGAGACCCGCACGGAGGCTCTGTCGGGCCTCCTGTCGACACTGGAAGTCAATGGCGAGCTGGCGGCCGCGCATTTCGGCATGCGCTCGCAGTCCGTGCTGCATTACTGGTTCCCGGTCTACGCCCCGGCCCATTCCAGCCTGGCCCCCGGTCTCAATCTGTTCGTTGAACTGGCAAGGGAATTGTCGGCAGACGGCATCACCCAGATCCAGATGGGCGGCGGCGATTACAGTTTCAAACAGCGTTTCGCCAATTCCGGTTTCGACACGGTTTCAGGCACCTGGTTCCGCCCGGGTTTGCTGGCCAGCACGGTGGGGATCGCTAACCGCATCGAGAATTTCGCAGAAAGCCTGCCGCTGGGCCGCGTTTCGCAATGGCCGGGCAAAGCGTTCCGCCGGCTCGACAAATTCGCTGCCATTCACGGCGTCTAGCCGTCTCGCGCCTGCGCCCAGTCCAGCGCCTCAGCCTCAATCCGGGCCACGAGATCGGCCTTGCCGGACACGTAGGACGCCCGGTCCGGCAGGTTCTGCGCCGCCAGTTTGCGTTTGAACGCCCCGTATTCGGCCGCCCGCCCGGGTTGGGCGCGCAGATAATCCCGGAACACGAGGTGGCGATGGCAGGCCTCGCTGTCGCTGGCATAGACATGGACGTGAAACAGACGTTCACCGGCAGCGTTGCGCTTGCGAAAATAACGACGTCCCGGCAAGCCGTTCTCGCCCAGCACTTCATAACCGGCCTCGCGCATGGCGTCGGCACGCGTGTCCACCCCTGCGATATCGTCCACGCCCACCAGGACATCGATGACCGGTTTGGCTGCCAATCCCGGCACGGATGTACTGCCGATATGTTCGATCACCTCCAGGCACGCCCCCAGCGCCGCCTCGAGCACGGGACGCTCGCGTGCGAACAGGTCCGGCCAGGCCGGGTCATGGTCCGAGATGATGACGGTCATGGCGCGGGCCGGCCCGTCGCTACTGGAAGGGGTTCAGCTTTTTCAGCCAGTACTGCAGCCCGCCGCGGTTTTCCTTGCGGTCAAGCTCTTCCTGGGAAGTCAGGAACGTCGTCTGCACGACATAACGCTCGCCCTCGAAGGGCAGGTGGCCGTGCCAGGAATTGTCAGCGCGCAGGAAGGCGAAGACATAACCCTGCAGGGGCGGAACTTCCTCGGTGAAGTCATCGAAATCCTTCGGCCCGTTGAGTACGCGGATACAACCGGCACCCGTGCCGTCCCACTCGGCATTGAGATAGGTCAGCATGGTCAGGATTTTCGACTTGGAGTCGTTGTGGATCGGCCCGTCGGACAGCTGGGAGATCTTGCGGACCGTGATCATGCGCGGCTTGTCGGTGAAATCGACGCCGAACTTCTCGGTCAGGATCTCGGCCAGCAGGGGCGAATTCAGATCGTCCATGAGGCGTTTGAACTCGCCGGAGGCTTCCAGCTTGGAGAGCGGCAGATAGCCCGGCTTGTTGATCTCGGGATAATCCTGGCGAACGCCCTCAGCCTCGCCATCGGTCAGCGCACCGTCAGCCACGAAATAGCTGTAGGGCTCGCGGCGGACATCGGCACGGCGCAGCGCGTCGAAATCGAAAATCCCCCCGGGACCCGTCTTGCCAGTTGTGTCGGTCACGGTTTCGGCCATGACACTGCCCTCCCAATACCTGTTAGCGCGCTAGACTACCGGTTCAACCGATCCGCTCAAACCGTGTCGGGCGCGTCGAATGCGCGCAGCAGCCGGTCGGCCGCCACCAATTCCGTCTTCAGCCGCTCAAGGCGTTGGCCCGCTTCATGGTCCTCGCCCCACTGGCTGATCTGGTAGTGCTCATCCACGGTCGACAAGGCAAAGGCCTGTTCGCCATCGATCTCGCCTTCCAGCAAGGCCAGGCCCAGGATCGCGGATCCACACCCCGAAGTCGTGTGCGCGAGAATGGTCAGGCGCAGATCATCAAGCTTGGCCGCACGGGCATTCACGGTCGCCAGGGCGACAGCGTCCTGCTCGACCGGCATCAGACCGGCCGATGCCACGAGGTGAATACCCAGCTCGCGCTCGGCCCAGCCCAGGACCGGGTCCCAGGCAGAGGCCTGGGCGCGGATCAGGTCGGCCGGTTCCGGTGCTCGAAAACACAGGAGATCCGTGCTGGCATATTTGGTGATCTCGGCCGCCGTCGCGTCATGTGCGGCCTCCATGTGGTCCAGGGCCACGAAAACGAGGCGCGTGGCCGGCATGTTCGGCGCATCGATGCGCTCGCCTTGGGCAGCCCATTCGGCCGCAATGATCTCGGCAGCGGCGCGGGTCGGCAAGGCCAGGGATTGCCGGGCCGGCGTCTTCACCGCGCGACCGTCCAGCAGCACAGCCCAACCGCCCTCTCCCGGTTCCACGGACACGGTCTCGTAGAAACGCTTGGGCAGGCTGTTCTCGCGGCTCGGGATCTTCACACCCGGCTTGGTTTCGTAATTCTCGCTCATGCCGCGCTCTCTTCCACACTCGCCCCGAACCCGTCCAGTGCGCGGTTCAGCGCGTCGAAATCATGATGGACCGCATGGGCACCGCCCTCGGCGATCTCGTCCGCGGTATGAAAGCCCCAGCTGACACCCAGGGTGTGTATGCCGGCATTGCGCCCCATCTCCATGTCGAACCGTGTATCGCCGATGATCACCGCCTGGTGGGCGTCGACACCCGTGTCTTTCATGGCGTCAATCACCATGCGCGGATGCGGTTTTCCGGCACCGCCATCCACGGTCTGAAGCGTGTCGAAAAAACGATGTAGGTCGTGATGCTGGAACACGATATCCAGACCCCGCCGGGCCTTGCCGGTCGCGACACCGAGCAGCCAGCCCTCATCGGCCAGGCGTTCGATCGTCTCGCGGGCGCCCTCGTAGAGCGGTTCGGAAAACCCGGTTTCGGCCCGGTGTTCGACGAAGGCTTCCTTGTAATAGGTCGCCAGCTGACTGACCCGTTCCGCGGATAGATCCGGAGGGGCGAGCCGGCCGACGGCCTCGGTCAGTTCCAGCCCGACAATGCTGCGTGTGCGCTCATACGCGATCCCGCCGAGGCCGGCGCGTTCGAACGCCCGGTTCATGGCGCGCTGGATCACCTGGCGGCTGTCGACGATGGTGCCGTCGATATCCCAGATTGCGAGTTTGAGCGGGCCGGTCACGCCAGCTGTTCCTCGACCGAGTCTTCATCAATCTCGCCGAGTTCGAAACCCAGCTTGCCATAGACCTTGGCCTGGGCCGGCGGGAGGTCGGCGGTGATGACCAGGGGCGGCTTGCCCTTGCGCGGCAGTTCAAGCCGGCGGGCGTGCAGGCACAGGCGCTGGCCCAGATCCTCGGGCGCAGGCCGGTGACAGGTATATTTGCGGTCGCCGAGAATGGCCGTGCCCATGGCCGAGAGATGGACTCGCAACTGGTGCGTTCGCCCAGTCACCGGGCGCAGCGCCACCCAGCTGGCCTTCTGGCCGGCATCGGCAATCACCGTGTAGCGCGTCAGCGCGTGATGGGCACCGTCATCGCCATGGGTCGCTGCGACCATGATCTCGCGATCCGGATCACCGCCGGCACCGGCGGTCTTTTTCATGAAACCCTTGATCTCGCCGAGGCGCGGTTTCGGCACGCCGATGGCCACGGCCCAATAGGTCTTGCGAGTCCGGTGAGACTGGAAGGCCTTGGCCAGCGCGGCCGTGGATGCCGGCGTCTTGCCGACCACCAGGACGCCGGAGGTGTCCTTGTCGAGCCGGTGCACGAGGCGCGGCCGGGACAGGCCCCCGCCGAAGGCGTCAAGCAGGCCATCGAGATGGCGGGTCGTCTTCGATCCGCCCTGGACGGCCAGGCCCTGTGGCTTGTTGAAGGCGATCAGGTCGTCATCCTCGTAGATCACGAGACCCTTGACGTAGGCGATGTCGGCATCGCTCAGGCTGGCGCGCTGCGGCTTGGTGGACGGATCCGGCAGCGGCGGCACACGCACCTGCTGGCCGGCACTGACACGCGTATCGGGTTTTACCCGTCCGCCATCAACGCGGACCTGGCCCTTGCGGCAGAGTTTCTGGACCATGCCGTTGGACACATGCGGGAAACGCCGCCTGAACCAGCGGTCCAGGCGCGACCCGTCCTCTCCGGTCTCGACCGTGACTGTCTGGACACCACTCATGCGATCACCTTGCGAACCAGCATCATGCCGGCCATCAGAGCCGCCAGGGACAGGACCACCGAGCCCGTCGCGTAGGCAAAGGCATTGAGCCAGGCCTTGCGCTCGATCATCAGGGCCAGTTCCAGCGAGAAGGCCGAAAAAGTCGTGAACCCGCCGAGGAAACCGACAGCGCCGAAATAACGCATCAAATGCTCGTCTCCGCGATCAGTCGCGACCAGCCAGCCGATCAGCAATCCCATGAGCAGACCGCCACCGACATTGACGGCAAGCGTGCCCCAGGGCTGGTCGGGACCCAGCCATTTCAGCGCAGCGCGGCCGACCAGATGGCGCGACACAGCTCCGAGCGCTCCGCCGGCACCGATGAGAAGCAGGTTGTACATGGCGGCTCGATAGGGCGTGGCGCCCGGATTGGCAAGCCGGACAAGCGGGTTGCCGCCTTCCGAATACCCACATTGCCAATCCGTAATTTCATAACTGTAATTAATTTGCATGCATTTGTGCATATCTGCCTTGGCAAAATGGACCTACCGAAATCGAGGTAACCCCTTATTTACGCGGTGCGAGCCGGGAGGGCCCGGCCGCAGTGACGACAGAAGGAAAAATATCATGTCCCGCATTACCCAAACCCTCTCCACGGTGATCAACGTCCTCTTCGTGGCAGGTGTCTTCGGCGCAATGACGATCGCCCTCAACGGCGCGGTCGCATAACACACGAATTTACTTGGGGCCGCTCCCCCCGGCCCACACAGATCCCCTCCCCCAATCGAAAGCGGGAACAGGTCCCTCCCTGTTCCCGCTTTTGTTTTGTCCGGAAGGCAGACCGGCATTCCGACTTGGTCTCGCCTCAATGGCCGCTAGACTGCGACGTTCAATCGATGGAGTCGCCGCATGTTGAGCCTCGCCCTGTCAGCCCTGATCCTCGCCCAGGACGTTGCAGACCCCGCTCCGGTCCAGGATGCGGACGAGCAAACGGTCATCGAGACGGATGCCGGCGACAGCCAGGACGCGGCGATCACGGTCGAGGACGAGCCTGCTCCGCTCCCGCCACCGACCGATGCACCGACCCTGATCAACCAGATCAATGGCGAATATGCCGCCTATGGCGAATTCGTCGCCGAGCTCGCCGCCCGCAAGGCGCGGGAGCGTTATCTCGCCGAACTCCTCCTGCCCGTTCTGGGACGGCAGGATCTCGATGCCGGCGCGCATGGCGAAATCCTCGCCGGCACGCGCGAGACAATCGCCCTTGTGGAGGCTGACAATACTGCCTGGGCCATCGCCCAGCTCGACCCCGAACAATTCGTGATCCTCTGGCATGACCGCACACGTGAGGCCCGAGATGTCCTGCGCTGGGCGGAACGGGACGAGGCCGCCACCGGCCGGATCATCGCCGCGCTCGAGAATGTCGCGATCGAAGGCCTGTTCGACGGGCAGGACTATGCCGTAATGGCGGACAATCACGCGGTCTCCGAGAGCCGGCCCCAGCCTTACGGTACGGCGGTTGATTGCGTGGACGGCGAAATCCGGCCCTGGCCGCTGGATGACAGCGAGCCGGTTGATGAACGCCGCGCCGCAATCGGCCTGTCACCCTTCGAGGATGCGTGGGCCGCCTATACCGCGGTCAACGGCACCACCTGCACTGTTTCCGATAGCGAGGACGGCTGATCAGCGCAGCCGGACGCGACTGCCCAGCCAGGCCCCCACCGCCAGGAAGGGCAGGCCCAGTGCGGCCTTGGTGAAGACGTAATTGCGGGCAATCGCCACCTCGACACCCTGGAGTGCCAGCAGGTCGGGAACCAGGACCGGCAGCGCCACGAGCAGTGCCGTACCCGCCAGCATCAGCGCGCCTCGCCGCTCCGCCGTCGCCAGCACCAACCCGGCGAGGAAGCCGGCGCTTGTCAGCGCGATCAATTCCAGCCCCATCCGCACGCCCAGGGCCAGCAGGATCACACCCTGGAAGAGATTGATCTCATAGGCCTGGCGAAACAGGGCGAAGAAGACCGTCAAAAGGAGGCCTGAGGCGGCGTATCCCAGACCGGCGGCCAGGATGACGGCGAGCCAGCGGCTGGCCCGCATCAGCAAAGCGACAGTGTGCGGCGAGGACCTGCGCACCTGGTCCCAATACCAGGCGCGGGCCGCCCGCGGTGTCGACCGGCTGCACTGGTCGTGGAATTCCTCTTCCAGATCGCCCAGCACGGGCTCCCTGAGGCCGGCGGGTGTCAGCCAGTGCAAGATGGCCTCGGCGAGCCTGGGCGGACGCTGGACGGGCTCTACCAAGCGATCAGCCCGTCAGTCATGCGGCGAAGGGTTTCCAGCGACGCCTTGAGCCGGCGCTCGCCCTCCGGTTCGATCTGGAAGTAACGTTTGGCCCGGCCGCCGCGCTCGGCGCTGGCCTCGCCCATGCGTGACCGGACCAGCGCCTTGCCTTCCAGTCGTTCAAGCGTCGCATAGACGGCGCCGATCGAGACTGTCCGTCCCGCCTGTTCTTCCAGTTCGCGGCGTACGGCGACGCCATAGGCCTGCTCGCCTAGGCGCAGCAATGCCGCCAGAACCAGGATCTCAAACTCGCCGAGATTATCGCCCTTCGCCATCGCGCCTGACCTTCATTGCCCAGAATTAAATTGCCGGTCGGATATTTATTCTACAAAATAGAATTAACTGCAATCCACCGCTATGAACTAACGGGGAGACTGACATGTTCCGCCAGCTTACAGCAGCCGCAGGCATCACCCTACTCACCAGCCTGCCGGCCCTTGCGCAGGAAACCACCTATACGATCGATGCCGGGCATACGCATATCATGTTCGCCGTCGAACGCTTCGGTTATGCCGACACAATCGGGATTTTCCCCGACAGTTCCGGCGAAATTGTCATCGATGCGGACAATCCCGCCAACAGCCGGGTGACGGCGAGCGTGCATACTCCGACAGTCTGGACAGGGCTGGCGTCACGCGATGAAGCCGTGAACAGCCAGTTCTGGCTCAATACGGCAGCCCACGACTCGATCAGTTTCAGCTCCACCTCGGTCGAGCTGATCGACGAAGACAGCGCCCATGTAACGGGCGACATGACGATCTGGGGCAATACCCGCCCGGTGACGTTCGAGGTTCATCTCAATCGTATGGGCCCGGATCCGTCGATGCAGGGTCGCGAAGGCGTCGGCTTTTCGATGACCGGAGCGATCTCGCGCGCGGAATTCGGCAATGAAATCGCCGCGGCTCTAATCGGCGACGAGGTCGAGATCCGGATCGAGGTCCTGGCTCACGTGGCGGAGTAAGCGCGCCTAACGGCCCCGGCGGTCCAACCGGACCTGGCGCCAGCGGGCCAGCCGTTCACGGATCGCTGCTTCCCGGCCGACATCCTTGGGCTCGTAGAAGACGGGCCGGTCAGGCATATCGTCCGGAAAATAGTCCTGGCCCGACACGCCACCCTCGACATCATGGTCGTATTCATAGCCCGCGCCATAGCCCTGTTCCTTCATCAGCGCCGTAGGAGCGTTGAGAATGTGTGCGGGCGGCATGAGGCTGCCTGTGGCCTTGGCGGCTCTCTGTGCGCGTTTATAGGCCATATAGACCGCATTTGACTTGGGGGCACAGGCCAGGTGGACCACGGCCTGGGCGAGAGCGAGCTCTCCCTCCGGACTACCCAGGAAGTCATAGGTCTCCTTGGCTGCCAGCGCGGAATGGATCGCGGTGGAATCAGCGAGGCCGATATCCTCGACCGCCATGCGCACGATCCGCCGTGCCAGGAAGAGCGGATCCTCACCACCCTCGAGCATGCGGGCCAGCCAGTAGAGCGCTGCGTCGGGATCGGAACCCCGGACCGATTTGTGCAGGGCCGAGATGAGGTTGTAATGCTCCTCGCGCGACTTGTCGTAGACCGGCGCGCGCTTGTTGAGCATTTCCGCCAGACCGGCCGGGTCGATCACCGTGTCGCCGGCCAGCGAGAACGCCTCCTCGACCAGGTTCAGCAGATATCGTCCGTCGCCATCGGCCATGGCGCGCAGGTAGTCCCGGGCGGCTTCGTCCACGGGCAGCTTGCGGCCCATTTCGGTCTCGGCGCGCTGGAGCAACAATTCCAGCGCTTCGTCGTCGAGACGTTTCAGCACCAGGACCTGGCAGCGCGACAACAGGGCCGCATTCAGCTCGAAGGACGGATTCTCGGTCGTGGCGCCGACCAGGATGACCGTGCCCTCTTCCACCACCGGCAGGAAACCGTCCTGCTGGGCCCGGTTGAAACGGTGGATCTCGTCGACAAAGAGCAGCGTGCCCCGGCCGCTGTGGCGGCGGGCCCTTGCGCGCTCGAAAACCTTCTTCAGGTCGGCGACGCCGGAAAACACCGCCGAGAGCGGCTCGTATTCCAGTCCGCTATCATCGGCCAGCAGGCGAGCAATTGTGGTCTTGCCCACGCCCGGCGGACCCCAGAGAATCATGGAGGCGAGCCGGCCCTCCTCGCGCATGCGCGCGATCGGCCCCCGCCCCTTCAGCAGATGATCCTGGCCGATCACCTCGTCCAGCGACGCGGGCCGCAGGCGGTCTGCGAGAGGACGCGGCGCATCGGCGGCGAGACCGGCGGATTCGAACAGATCGCTCATGCCGAGAGCCTAGGCGGGTTCGGCGCGGGCGGGAACCGCTTCGGGCATCGGCCCGTATCGTGGTAATCTGGCGGCACAATCAGGGAGGCAAGCATGGCAACGCTCACCGAGGACAAGCCTGCAGAGGGCGTCCAGGATACCGGGCCGGTGACCGGAGTAACCCCGCACCTGACCACGCCCGACGCCTTGCGGGCGATCGATTTCTACCATGAGGCATTCGGAGCCGAACTGGCCTTCAAGATGCTGGATGATTCGGGACGTGTGCTGCATGCGCATCTCCGGCTGAACAATGGCTCGGTCTTCCTGCACGATGATTTCCCGGAATATCGCGGCGGCCTTGCTGCGCCGAAACCGGAATCGATCTGCCTCCACCTCAAGGTCGACAATGCCGACCGCTGGTTCGAACGCGCCGTGAATGCGGGCGCGGTCGTCGAGGCCGAATTGCAGAACATGTTCTGGGGAGATCGTTACGGCCGCGTCCGCGATCCCTGGGGTTATGTCTGGGCAATCGCCCATCCGCTGAAACCGGGAGAGACCGATGGCTGAAACGCTGGACAGGCCCGCCAACACATCGTCGAACGCGGATACACCGCTGCAGGAGGGCGTGGCGCCCTATCTCAGCGTTCGCGACGGAGCACGGGCGATCGAGTTCTACAAACATGCCTTCGAGGCCGAGGAGCTGGAACGCTTCGACTGGGAGGGCAAGCTGGGTCACGCCACGCTTCGCATCAATGGCGGGCTGCTCATGCTGGCCGATGAATTCCCGAAACATGAAGCCATGATCGGCACGATCGCTCCGCCCAGCCTCGACGGCCGCACGACCGTGACGATCAATCTCTACGTTGCTGACGCCGATTTCTGGCATGCACGTGCGGTGGCCGCCGGCGCGACTTCGCTGCGCGATTGCGCGGAAGAGTTCTACGGCCGCCACGGCAAGGTGCGCGACCCCTTCGGACATGTCTGGAGCCTCGTGGCGCTCAAGCCCGAGGCCGAGCGCGGCTAGGACCGGCGGAGGCGCACGGAGGAATCATAGCGCTGGCCGCGCCGCTCGATCACGAGCGGCCATTCGGCCACGCCCTCGAAATCGAACAGGACACGTTCAGCATCCTCGACGCTATCGATGCGCTCATCCATGAGCTCGATCACCCGGTCGCCCGGACGGAAGCCGTAATAGGCAGCCGGCGAACGGCGCTGGACGTTGAAAACGATCACGCCCTCGACAAACGGGTCCAGTCCGACAGCCTCGTTGAAGGCCGGCGACAGCCGGACAAGCGAGGCACCTGACAGCGGATTGCGACCGTCGATCTCCACGGGGTCGGGTTCTGCAACACCCGGAGCCGGCAGGACCGGCACGAGAAGCTCGATCTCCTCATTGTCCCGCAGCACGGTGAAACGCGCATCCTCACCTGCGGCCCGGGTGGCCAGGCGGAAACGCGCACCGGATTCATTGTTCACGTCCTGGCCGTCGATCGCCAGCACGACATCGCCTTGGCGCAGGCCGGCATCATCCGCCGCCGCGCCGGGATAGATCTCGTTGACCAACGCACCGCGCGGCCGGTCGAGACCGAACATCCCGGCCAGGTCATTGGTGACCGGTTGCAGGCGCGCGCCCAGCCAGGGCCGGATCAGCTCACCCTCGCCCATCGCCGTATCGACGACACGGCGCACCATCTCGACCGGGATCGCGAAACCGATCCCGTTCGATCCGCCGGAGCGGGAGAAGATCATCGTGTTCACGCCGATCAGCTCGCCATCCATGTCGACAAGTGCGCCGCCGGAATTGCCCGGATTGATGGCCGCGTCAGTCTGGATGAAGGAGGCAAAATCAGTCTGACCGACATCCGTGCGCGCCAGTGCGGAAACAATACCGCTGGTGACGGTCTGCCCGACCCCGAACGGATTGCCGATGGCCAGGACCAGATCGCCCACTTCGGCGGTTCCGGTCATGTCAAACGGCAAGACCGGCAGCGGTTCATCCGTGTCGACACGCAGCACGGCGAGATCGGTGGCCTCGTCGGTCAGCAGGATCTCGGCTTCGAATTCGCGCCGGTCAGCCAGCACGACCCGCAATTCGTCGGCACCCTGGACGACGTGATTATTGGTCACGATCACGCCCGACGGATCAACGATGACGCCGGATCCGAGGGAATTCTGTTCGCGCGGACGTGTCCGGTTCGAGAAGAAGGACACGCGCTGGCGCACGGTGCGACTTGTGTAGACGTTCACGACGGCAGGCGCGGCTTCGCGCACGACCGGTGCAAAGGAGAGCTGCATCTCGGTACGGCTGTCGGGAACAACACGGCCCTGGCCTCCGGCCAGATCGAGCTCCTGGGCGGCAGCCGGTGCGGTCGCAAGCAGGGTAGCGATGAAGAAATGTCTGATCATGGCACTCATATAGGTAGGATTCCGGGCATGAAAAAGGCGGCTAGCAAAAGCTAAGCCGCCTTGTTCTGAACCTTCGATGACAGGAGGCTTACTCCTCCGTCATGCCATCCTCTGCGTCGAGGCGTGCGCGGTCGGCTGCGCCCTTGGCAGCCGGGTCGCGGTCGACGAGCTCGATGACAGCCATCGGCGCATTGTCGCCGTGACGGAAACCGGCCTTCAGGACGCGCGTGTAACCGCCGTCGCGGTCGGTGTAGCGACCACCGAGCGTGTCGAAGAGTTTCTTGACCTGCGTTTCATTGCGGACGCGGGACATGGCCAGGCGGCGGCCATGCACGTCACCACGCTTTGCGAGCGTGATGAGCTTGTCCATGAAGGGCGCAAGTTCCTTGGCCTTCGGCAGGGTGGTGACGATCTGCTCGTGCTCGATCAGCGATGCGGCCATATTGGCCAGCATGGCTTTACGGTGCGAGGTCGTACGGTTGAGCTTGCGGTGTGCGATGCCGTGACGCATGACTAATTCTCCTCAGGTCCGGTTCAGGTGCCTCTCGGCAGCTGCCTAGACGTGATCCTCGAAACGTTTGGCGAGTTCTTCGATGTTCTCCGGCGGCCAGTTCGGCGCTTCCATACCCAGGTGGAGACCCATCTGGGCGAGAACTTCCTTGATCTCGTTGAGCGACTTGCGGCCGAAGTTCGGGGTACGGAGCATTTCCGCCTCGGACTTCTGGATCAGGTCGCCGATGTAAACAATATTGTCGTTCTTCAGGCAGTTCGCCGAGCGGACAGACAGTTCCAGCTCGTCGACCTTGCGCAGCAGGGCCGGGTTGAAGTCCAGCTCCGGACGATCGTCCTCGGCCGGGCGGGCTTCCACGGCTTCCTCGAAATCGATGAAGATCTGGAACTGGTCCTGCAGGATGCGCGCGGCGAATGCCACAGCGTCGTCCGGCTTGACCGTACCGTCTGTCTCGATCTCGAGGATCAGCTTGTCATAGTCCAGGACCTGGCCTTCACGCGTGTTCTCGACACGGTAGGAGACGCGCTTGACCGGGCTGTAGAGAGCGTCGACGCCGATCAGGCCGATCGGTGCGTCTTCCGGACGGTTGCGCTCGGACGGGACATAGCCCTTGCCCGTGTTGACCGTGAATTCCATGCGGATCTCGGCGCCCTCGTCCAGCGTGCACAGGACCAGGTCCTTGTTCACGATCTCGACGTCGGCCGTTTCCTCGATGTCACCGGCAGTGACTTCGCCCGGACCGGACTTGCGCAGGACAACACGCTTGGGACCTTCGCCATGCATGCGAAGGGCGATCTGCTTGATGTTCAGCACGATGTCGGTGACGTCTTCACGCACACCGTCGATCGAAGAGAACTCGTGCACCACGCCATCGATATGGACATTGGTGATCGCCGCACCCTGGAGGGAAGACAGCAGCACGCGGCGCAGGGCATTGCCCAGCGTCATGCCGAAACCGCGTTCCAGCGGCTCCGCCACGATCTTTGCGTGACGCTCCGGGTCATGACCCGCTTCTACTTCCGGCTTCATCGGGCGGATGAGTTCTTGCCAGTTTTTCTCGATCACGTTCCTACTGCCCCTTCGTCAGTCGCGCACGTCCAGACGGGTGCGCGTTATCAGGCCAAACTACAGACGCTGTTACTCTCCGGCGCCGCGATTAGACGCGACGGCGCTTCGGCGGACGGCAACCATTGTGCGGGATCGGCGTCACGTCCTGGATGGTCGTGATCGTGAAGCCCACAGCCTGGAGCGCACGCAGAGCGGATTCGCGACCCGAACCCGGACCGGACACCTTGACCTCGAGCGTCTTCATACCGTGCTCGATAGCCTTCTTGCCGGCATCTTCAGCGGCCATCTGGGCAGCATAAGGGGTCGATTTGCGCGAACCCTTGAAGCCCATGTGACCAGCAGAGGACCAGGAGATTGCATTGCCCTGGGCGTCCGTGATGGTCACCATGGTGTTGTTGAAGCTGGCATTCACGTGAGCAACGCCCGACGTGATGTTCTTGCGCTCGCGACGTTTAACGCGGCTCGTATCCTTAGCCATGATCTAGGCCCTACTTCTTCTTGCCGGCAATCGGCTTGGCCGGACCCTTGCGGGTGCGCGCATTCGTGTGCGTGCGCTGGCCACGGACCGGAAGGCCGCGACGGTGGCGCAGGCCACGATAATTACCCAGGTCCATGAGACGCTTGATGTTGACGGCGACTTCACGGCGCAGATCACCTTCCACGATGTGATCGCGGTCGATCACTTCGCGGATCTGCAGGACTTCCGCATCGGTCAGATCGGCAACGCGACGCTCGGGCGTGATGGAGACTGCCTCGCAGATCTCCTTCGCCTTGGCCGGGCCAATGCCGTGGATATAGCTCAGCGCGATCTCTACGCGCTTATTGGTCGGAATATTGACACCGGCAATACGGGCCACGATCCATCTCCTAATTCAGAACGCCGTTCACGGACGAACCAAAGGACGACCTTTCGGTCGCCGCTTCTGCTCGCCCGTTTCGCGAAGGGCGCTATCTACAGTCAGCCTCGCATCCCCGTCAATGGGGTTGCGACACGCTTATTTCACTTCTTGTCCAATGCAGCTGCGATTGCCGCTGCGACTTCATCCATCGAGCCCATTCCGTCGACCTCCATCATCTTGCCCTGTTCGGCAAAATACGGGATCAGCGGAGCGGTCTGCTTGTAATAGACATCCAGGCGATTCCGGATCACCTCTTCGGTATCATCCGGACGGCCTTCCTCTTCGGCACGCTTGACCAGGCGGGAGACGATTTCCTCGTCGACCACCTTCATTTCCACGACAGCCTCGACCGCCGTATCACGTTCGGCCAGCAGCGCATCAAGCGCTTCGGCCTGGGCGACGGTACGCGGGAAACCGTCGAAGATCGCACCACCGGCAGCTTCCGCCTCGGGCAAACGCTCCCGGATCAGTTCAATGACGATCTCGTCGGAAACGAGATTGCCGGCATCCATGATCGCGGCTACGCGCTTGCCCAGCTCGCTGCCGGCGGCCTTGGCAGCCCGCAGCATGTCACCGGTGGACAGCTGCACCCAGCCGCGCTCGGCGACCAGACGCTTGGCCTGCGTGCCCTTGCCGCAGCCCGGAGGTCCGAACAGGATGATGTTCATCGCTTGCGCCCCCGCAGCTGCGACTTCTTGATCACGCTCTCATACTGGTGCGCGAACATGTGCGACTGGATCTGCGAAACCGTGTCCATGGTCACGGAAACAACGATCAGCAGGGACGTGCCGCCGAGCGCGATATTCGCGCCGCCCGTCATCAGCATCGGAACGACGCAGACGAGGGTCAGGTAGAGCGCGCCGACCAGGGTCAGGCGGGACAGGACGAAATCGAGATATTCCGCCGTCCGCTTGCCCGGACGGATGCCCGGCAGGAAACCGTTATACTTCCGCAGATTCTCCGCCACATCCTCCGGGTTGAACACGATGGAGGTGTAGAAGAAGCAGAAGAAGATGATCATCGCCGCGTACGCCGCCATGAACCAGGGCGAGCCCGGGCCAAGCACAGCGACGGTGGTCTGCAGCCATTCCGGACCCGACTGGGCCTGGAAGCCCGCAGCCGTTGCCGGCAGCAGCAGAAGCGAGGATGCGAAGATCGGCGGAATAACGCCGGCCGTGTTCAGCTTGAGCGGCAGGAAGGAGCTGTCGCCACCGACCATTTTATTGCCCTGCTGACGCTTGGGATACTGGATCAGGAGGCGGCGCTGCGAGCGCTCGATGAAGACCACCAGGACCAGGCCCAGGATGACCATCACGACGCCCAACAGGAATGCACCGCCGGACATGGCGCCCGTGGAACTCGCTGCAAAGGCACCACCGATCATGGCGGGCACGGCCGACAGGATGCCGGCGAAGATGATGAGGGACACGCCATTGCCGACGCCGCGGGCGGTGATCTGTTCACCCATCCACAGCAGCAGCATCGTGCCGCCGACCAGGGTGACCACCGTGGAAACCACGAAGAACATGCCCGGATCGGTCGCCATCGTATTGCCGTTGGCGTCCGGCGTGATCATGCCGAAAGCAATCGCCAGGGCCTGGCCGGTGGCCAGAACGACGGTCAGGTAACGCGAATACTGGTTGATCTTCTTGCGGCCCTGTTCACCACCTTCCTTCTTCATCTTTTCGAGAGAAGGAATGGTCGCAGACATCAGCTGCATGATGATGGATGCCGAGATATAGGGCATCACGTTCAGGGCGAAGATCGCCATACGCTCGACGGCACCACCGCCCAGCACGTTGAACATGCTCAGAATGCCCTGGGAATTCTGTTCGAAGACCAGGCGATACTGCTCGATGTCGAGCCCCGGAATCGGAACGAATGTACCCAGGCGGTACACGATCAGGATCCCGATCGTGAACAGGATACGTTGTTGCAGTTCCTTCGCCTTGGCGAAGGAACTGAAACTCATGTTCGCTGCAAGCTGTTCAGCGGCTGAAGCCATGATGTCTCCTCAGAGCGCGCGGCGGCCGGGGACGCTTATTCAGCGTCCTTGGCTGCCGGAAGATTCACTTTGCCGCCTGCCTTCTCGACAGCTTCGACAGCTGCCTTGGAGGCACCGGCTACGGTGATCTCAACTTTGGTCTTCAGTTCGCCTTTCGCAAGGAGGCGCACGCCGTCGAGTTCACGACGCAGCACGCCAGCCTCGATCAGGGCAGCTGCATCGATCGCCTTCTTGGCGTCGAGCTTGCCCGCATCGATGGCTTTCTGCAGACGGCCGACATTGACCTCTGCCCACTGCTTGCGGTTCGGCTTGTTGAAGCCGCGCTTGGGAAGGCGCATGTGGAGCGGCATCTGACCGCCCTCAAAGCCCTTGATGCTCACGCCCGAGCGGGATTTCTGACCCTTGACACCACGGCCACCGGTCTTGCCCTTGCCCGAACCGATACCGCGACCCACACGGGTCCGCAGTTTCGTGGCGCCAGCCTTATCGCTCAATTGATTGAGACGCATATCGTTCTCCATTCGAACGAGTGGTTTCCCGAGGGACCTACTCTTCGACGATTTCCACCATGTGGGCGACCTTGGCAATCATGCCGCGGACAGCCGGGGTGTCTTCCAGTTCACTCACGCGGCCGATCTTGTTCAGACCGAGGCCGACGAGCGTTGCGCGCTGATCTTGCGGACGGCGGATGGGGCTGCCCGTCTGGCGCACGCGGATGGTGTTCTTGGCCATGACGTAAGGTCCTTACGCTTCGATCGCTTCCGGCGAAGACGCACCGTCATTGCGGCGGTTCACCAGATCACCGACTTTCAGGCCACGCTTTGCCGCAACCGAGCGCGGGCTCGACTGGGCTTTGAGCGCGTCGAAAGTGGCGCGGATCATGTTGTACGGGTTGGACGTGCCGATGGACTTGGACACGACATCCTGGACACCGAGCGTTTCCAGAACAGCACGCATCGGACCACCGGCGATGACACCGGTACCCGGAGGCGCTGCACGGAGCACGACCTTGCCGGCGCCGTGACGGCCGCGGCAATCATGGTGCAGGGTCCGGCCTTCGCGCAGCGGAACACGGATCATGTTCTTCTTCGCTTCGTCCGTTGCCTTGCGGATAGCTTCCGGGACTTCGCGGGCCTTGCCCTGACCGAAACCGACGCGACCCTTCTGGTCACCGACGACGACGAGTGCGGCAAACTGGAAGTTCCGGCCACCCTTCACCGTCTTGGCGACGCGGTTGATGTGGACGAGCTTGTCGACAATCTCGTCCTGTTCCTGATCACGATCACGTTCGCGACCGCGTCCGCGGCCACGGCCACGGCCGCGTTCTTGCTCTTTTTGCTGAGCCATGCGTCCGCTCCCTTAAAAGCTCAGGCCGCCCTCGCGGGCCGCCTCTGCGAGCGCTTTGACACGCCCGTGATAGATGTAACCGCCACGATCGAAGACGACGTCCTTGACGCCTTCCTTGATAGCGCGCTCGGCGATCAGCTTGCCCACGATGGCAGCAGCCTTCGTGTCGGCACCCTTGGCATGCTCTTTCTTGGCAGCTTCTTCCATGGAAGAGGCGGCGACGAGCGTCTTGCCAGCCTGATCGTCGATGATCTGGGCGTAAATCTGCTTGGAAGACCGGAAGACAGAGAGACGCGGACGACCGTTTGCGAGTTTCCGCAGACGGATCCGGTTGCGCTCTGCGCGACGGGCCTGTTTTTCGCGTTGCGTTTTCATAGCCTGCCCTACTTCTTCTTGCCTTCTTTGCGGCGGATGTACTCGCCGGCATACTTGATGCCCTTGCCCTTGTAGGGCTCCGGCGGACGGAAGCGGCGGATCTCGGCGGCCACCTGGCCAACCTTCTGCTTGTCAGCACCCGAAATCTTGACCTCGGTCGGCTTGCCACAGGCGATCGTCACACCTTCCGGTGCGTCGTAGATCACGTCGTGGGACAGGCCGAGCGACAGTTTCAGGGACTTGCCCTGCATCTGTGCGCGGTAACCGACGCCGACCAGTTCCAGGTCCTTCTCGAAACCTTTCGAGACACCTTCGACCAGATTGGCGACCAGAGCCCGCTGCATGCCCCACATCGCGCGGGCACGCTTGGACTCGTCGCGCGGTGCGACGACCAGACCGTCTTCGCCCTGGCTGACCGTGACGTCTTCAACGAACGCCATCGACAGTTCGCCCTTGGGGCCCTTCACCGTGAGACCGGTGTCCGTCAGCGTCGCTGTGACGCCGGACGGCAGTTCGACCGGGAGTTTACCGATACGTGACATTGGCGCTCTCCCTTAGCTCACGTGGCAAAGGATCTCGCCGCCCACATTGGCTTCGCGCGCCGTCGCATCCGACATCACGCCCTTGGGCGTGGAGAGGATGGCGATGCCGAGGCCGTTCTGGACGAGCGGCAGGTCCTTAACACCTGAATACACACGACGGCCCGGCTTGGAGATCCGTTTGATCTCGCTGATGACCGAGTCGCCTTCGAAATATTTCAGCTCGATGTCGAGCTCCTTGAAGCCGGTCGAATGCTCAACTTCCGCGTAATCGCGGATATAGCCTTCGGACTTCAGGACCTCGAGCACGCGGCGGCGCAGGGCCGAGGCCGGCGTGCTCACCGTGCGCTTGTTCCGCATCAGAGCGTTGCGGATGCGCGTCAGCATATCGCCGAGAGGATCATTCACAGACATGTTCTACTCCCTCTCTTACCAGCTCGACTTGACCATGCCCGGGACGAGCCCGTTGCTGGCCAGTTCACGGAGCGCGATACGCGACATGCGCAGCTTGCGGTAAAAACCACGCGGACGGCCGGTGACTTCACACCGGTTGCGCACCCGCGTCGGTGCTGCATTGCGCGGCAATGCGGCCAGTTTCAGCTGAGCGGCGAAACGCTCATCGACCGGCAGTTCCTGGTTGCGCGCAATCGCCTTGAGCTCAGCTCGCTTGGCCGCATAACGCTTGGCCAGACGTGCTCGCTTCTGATTGCGTTCAACAGCGCTTTTCTTCGCCATTTACTTCCTCCTGCGTGCAGAACCCTCGCGGCTCTGCTCTCCTGTTGCGTTAGTTCGAAAACGGAAAATCGAACTCGGCCAACAGGGCCTTCGCTTCTTCGTCAGTGTCCGCCGTCGTACAGACGACGATGTCCATACCCCGGATCTTCTCGACCTTGTCGTAGTCGATCTCAGGGAAAACGATGTGTTCTTTCAAACCCATCGCGTAGTTTCCACGGCCATCGAAACTCTTGCCGTTCAGTCCGCGGAAGTCGCGGACGCGCGGCAGAGCGATCGTGATGAGGCGGTCCAGGAATTCGTACATACGATCCTGGCGCAGCGTCACTTTCGCGCCGATAACCTGTTCCTCGCGCAGCTTGAAGCCGGCGATGGATTTCTTGGCGACCGTCTTCACCGGCTTCTGGCCGGCGATGGCTTCGAGGTCCTCGAGAGCGCCCTTGATCTTCTTGGAATCCTGGGCGGCCTCGCCGACGCCGAAATTGATCACCACCTTCTCGATGCGCGGAATCTGCATCGGGTTGGCGTAGTTGAATTTGTCCTTCATACGATCGCGGATCTCGTCGCGATATTTCGTACGAAGACGCGGCGTGTAATCAGACATCGATGACCTCGCCCGAACTCTTGGCGAAACGGACTTTGCGGCCGTCTTCAAGCGTCTTGAAACCGACACGCGTCGGCTCACCGGTTTTCGGATCCGCAACGGCCACGTTGGACACGTGGATCGCGGCTTCTTTTTCCTTGATGCCACCCGGGTCCGCCTGCGTCGGGCGCGTGTGGCGCTTGACCACATTCACGCCGGAAACGACGACGCGGTTTTCCGTCGGCATCACCTGAACGACCTCGCCGGTCTTGCCCTTGTCGCGGCCGGCGAGGACGACGACCTTGTCGCCCTTCTTGATCTTCGCGGCCATCACAGCACCTCCGGAGCCAGGGACACGATCTTCATGTGGTTCTTGCCACGCAGTTCGCGCGGAACCGGGCCGAAGATACGCGTGCCGATCGGCTCGTTATTGTTGTTGATGATCACCGCAGCATTGGAATCGAAGCGAATGACGGAACCGTCCTTGCGCTTGATGTCCTTGGCGACGCGAACGACGACGGCCCTGCGGACGTCACCCTTCTTCACGCGTCCGCGCGGGATCGCTTCCTTGACGGAGACGACAATCACGTCGCCCACATGGGCATAACGACGCTTGGCACCGCCCAGCACCTTGATGCACTGCACACGGCGGGCGCCGGAATTGTCGGCAACGTCCAGATTGGTCTGCATCTGGATCATGGCTGATCCTCCTTAAACGTTCGGTTCGAACACGCCTGGCTCTTAAGCCTGGGCGGGAACGACCTCCCACCGCTTGAGTTTCGACTTGGGTGCACACTCCACGATCTGGACCTTGTCACCCACTTTGTGAGTCTGTGCCTCATCATGCGCGTGATAGCGCTTGGTGCGGCGGACAGTTTTGCGGAGCAGCGGGTGCAGGAACGTCCGTTCAACACGCACTACGACCGTCTTGGCGCCCTTGTCGCTGACAACGGTGCCTTGCAGGATACGCCGGGGCATCGCCTAGCTCCCTTGATCTTGCTGCGCTTTACGCTCGACCTGCGTGGTCCGGATGCGCGCGATATCCTTGCGCACCTGGCTGAA
This sequence comes from uncultured Maricaulis sp., assembly GCA_965228215.1. GTDB lineage: Bacteria > Pseudomonadota > Alphaproteobacteria > Caulobacterales > Maricaulaceae > Maricaulis. Next base: position 3,158,752 of record OZ245800.1, read on the forward strand.
GCGAGCGGTGTTTTCCAGCTGGCCGGTGGCCTGCTGGAAACGCAGATTGAATTGTTCTTTCTTGAGATCCAGGAGCTTGTCCTGGAGCTCGTCATCGGTCATGGCGCGAACGTCGACCGGCTTGAGTGCCTTGTCAGCCATCGTTCCAGTCTCCTCTATTCGCCCATCCGGGCGACGATCTTGGTCTTGACCGGCAGTTTGGCAGCACCGAGGGCCAGCGCTTCGCGCGCGACATCCTCAGGCACACCGTCGATCTCGAACATGATCCGGCCCGGCTTGACCTTGCAGGCCCAGTACTCGACCGAACCCTTACCTTTACCCATCCGGACTTCCGTCGGCTTGTTCGTGACAGGCACGTCCGGGAAGATGCGGATCCACACCCGGCCGGCACGCTTCATGTGACGCGTGATGGCCCGGCGAGTTGCTTCGATCTGGCGCGCGGTAACGCGCTCAGGCTGCAGGGCTTTGAGGCCATAAGAGCCGAAGTTCAGCGTGTAGCCGCCCTTCGCATTGCCCTTGATCCGGCCTTTGTGAGCCTTGCGGAATTTTGTGCGTTTCGGTTGCAGCATTGCTCCAGTCCCTTACGCGGCTTGGCGGCCCGAACGGGCGCGCTGCTCACCCGACTCCTGGAGGCGACGCTCCTGGGCCATCGGGTCGTGTTCCATGATCTCGCCTTTGTAGATCCACACCTTGATGCCAATGATGCCCATGGCGGTCTTGGCTTCGGCGGTGCCGTAATCAATGTCGGCGCGCAGCGTGTGGAGCGGCACGGAGCCCTCCTGATACTGCTCGGTACGGGCGATCTCCGCGCCGCCCAGACGGCCGCCGCAGACGATCTTGCAACCCAGTGCGCCCATGCGCATCGCCGACTGCAGAGAGCGTTTCATGGCGCGGCGGAAAGCCACGCGGCGCTCGAGCTGCTGGGCGATGGACTCGGCCACCAGATTGGCGTCGATTTCCGGCTTGCGGACCTCGACCAGGTTGAGGAAGACCTCACCATCGACCATTTTCGACAATTCCTTGCGGAGGACTTCGATATCGGAGCCCTTCTTGCCGATGACCACACCCGGACGCGCAGTGTGAATGGTCACACGGCACTTCTTGTGCGGACGTTCGATGACGATCTTCGACACGCTGGCATTCTTGAGGCGCTTTTTCAGCATGCGGCGGATCTTGAGATCCTCGTGCAGCAGCTTGGCGTATTCGCCGGCGCCCGCATACCAGCGGGATTCCCACGTGCGGTTGACGCCGAGACGCAGACCGATCGGATTAACCTTCTGACCCATTATGCGGCCTCCTCGACTTCACGCACCACGATGGTGAGCTCGGAAAACGGCTTGAGGATTTTGGCACCACGGCCGCGTGCGCGGGCGCGATAGCGCTTCATCACCAGGTTCTTGCCGACGAAGGCTTCGGACACGACGAGGCTGTCGATATCCAGACCGTGATTGTTCTCGGCGTTGGCCACAGCGCTTTCGAGCGTCTTCTTGACGTCCTTGGCGATGCGCTTGCGCGAGAATTCCAGGTCTGCCAGGGCGCGCTCGACCTTCTTGCCACGGATCATCGAGGCAACAAGATTCAGCTTCTGCGGGCTGATACGGATCATCCGCAGTTTGGCGCGCGCTTCGTTTTCGGCAACGCGGCGGGGATTGGTGGACTGACCCATCTCTTATCTCCGCTTGGCTTTTTTGTCGGCAGCGTGACCGTAATAGGTCCGCGACGGCGAGAATTCGCCCAGCTTGTGACCGACCATGTCCTCGGTGACCAGAACGGGAACGAACTTGTTTCCGTTGTGGACCTGGAAGGTCAGACCGACAAACTGCGGCAGGATGGTGGAACGGCGCGACCATGTCTTGATCGCTTGCTTGCGGCCGCCCTCGTGGCTTTTCTCTGCTTTTTTCAGCAGATATCCGTCAACGAAGGGACCTTTCCAGACTGAACGAGGCATTGCAGGCTCCCTATCGCTTCTTGCGCTCGTGACGCGAGCGGATGATGAACTTGTCCGTGGACTTGTTCTTCCGCGTCTTCGCGCCCTTGGTCGGCTTGCCCCACGGCGTCACCGGGTGACGACCACCGGACGTGCGGCCTTCACCGCCACCGTGCGGGTGATCCACCGGGTTCATGACGACACCGCGGACAGACGGACGGCGACCGAGATTACGGTTGCGGCCAGCCTTGCCGAGATTGATGTTCAGGTGATCCGGGTTGGACACGGCACCAACGGTGGCCATGCACTTGTCGGACACCATGCGCAGCTCGCCAGAGGCCAGACGGATCTGGGCATAGCCCGCATCGCGACCGACCAGCTGGACATAGGCTCCGGCGGAACGGGCGATCTGACCACCCTTCTCCGGCTTCATCTCCACATTGTGGAGGATGGTGCCGACCGGAACCGCTTTCAGCGGCATGGCGTTACCCGGCTTCACGTCCGTCTTGGCGGCCGCGATCACCGTGTCACCGACTTCCAGGCGCTGCGGCGCCAGGATGTAGGCCTTCTCGCCGTCCTCATACTTGAGGAGCGCGATGAACGCCGTACGGTTCGGATCATATTCCAGACGCTCGACCGTAGCCGGAACGTCCCACTTGCGGCGCTTGAAGTCGACGAGACGATAAAGGCGCTTCGCACCACCGCCACGGCGGCGGGACGTGATGCGGCCCTTATTGTTGCGTCCGCCCGACTTGGTCAGGCCTTCGACAAGCGTCTTTTCCGGACGGCCCTTGTGCAGCGCGGAGCGATCCACGAGCACCAGAGCGCGGCGGCCCGGAGATGTCGGTTTGAATGTTTTCAAAGCCATCTTACAGACCCGTCGTCACATCGATCGTGTCGCCATCGGCGAGAGTCACGACCGCTTTTTTCTGGTCATTACGCTTGCCGACGATACCGCGGAAGCGCTTGGTTTTGCCGTGGATCTTGATCGTGTTCACAGCCGTGACCTTGACCTTGAAGAGGGACTCGATCGCCTCGGCGATCTCCTTCTTGTTGGCCGAGAGGGGCACGTAGAAAACGACTTTTCCGTCCTCGGACAGAAGCGTCGACTTTTCCGTGATCACCGGACCCAGGATAGTGTCGTAATGGCGCGACGTAGCAGTCATGATTATGCCTCCTTCGCGCTCAGACGATCGTGGATCTTCTCCACAGCCGCCTTGGTCAGCACCAGCGTATCGCGACGCAGCACGTCATAGACGTTCAGGCCCTGGGCCGGGAGAACGTCGATGCACGGCAGGTTGCGAGCCGCCATTGCGAAGTTTTCGTTGACCGTCTCGCCGTCAATGATCAGGGCGTTCTTCAGGCCGAGGCCCTCGAAAGACGCGCGCAGATCCTTCGTCTTGGCAGCTTTCAGCACGGCCTCATCGAGAATGATGAGCGACTGGGCGCCGACCTTGGACGACAGGGCGTGACGCAGAGCGAGCGAACGAACCTTTTTCGGCAGATCGTGTGCGTGGGAACGCACGCGCGGGCCGTGAGCCCGGCCACCACCGACGAAGATCGGAGCCGAACGGGCACCGTGACGGGCACCGCCGCCGCCCTTCTGGCGACCGAACTTCTTCTTGGTACGCGCGATTTCGGAACGGCCCTTGGTCTTGTGCGTGCCTTGCTGGCGCGCGGCCAATTGCCACTTCACGGCACGCTGAAGGAGATCGGCACGGACCTCTTCGATACCGAAAACGGCATCGTCGAGCTCGATGGCACCGGCGTCCTTCGCCGCGAGGGTTTTTACCTCGACCTTCATTATTCCGTTCCTTCCTCGCCGTCGGTCGCGTCCGCAGCCGGGGCCTCGGTGGCCGGAGCTTCTGCTTCGGCTTCCGCGGCCGGCGCTTCGTCAGCGGCCGGAGCATTCATTTCGTCCAGCGTCCGGAACTTGCCCGGAAGCGGGAGGTCGGCACCGCCATGACCCTTCACAGCATCACGAAGCTCGATCCAGCCGCCGGCAGAACCCGGGATGGCGCCTTTGACCAGCACCAGGCCGCGCTCGGCGTCGACACGGACGACTTCGAGATTTTGCGTGGTCACGCGGGTTGCACCCATGTGACCGGCCATTTTCTTGCCCTTGAAGACCTTGCCCGGATCCTGGCACTGACCCGTGGAACCATGCGAACGGTGAGAAATCGACACACCGTGCGTGGCCCGCAGACCGCCAAAACCGTGGCGCTTCATGGCACCTGCAAAACCCTTACCGATCGAAATGCCGGCTGCGTCGACAAGCTGTCCCGGAACGAAATGCTCTGCAGACAGTTCGGCGCCGATCTCGATCAGCTGGTCTTCGTCAACGCGGAACTCAACCAGCTTGCGCTTGGGAGCCACGTTCGCCTTGGCGAAGTGACCGCGCATGGCCTTCGAAGTCCGCTTGGCCTTGGCCGCGCCGGAACCCAGCTGCATGGCCGTATAACCGTCCTTGTCCGCAGTCTTGTGCGAGACGACCTGGCAGTTTTCCAGGGCCAGGACGGTGACCGGAACGTGCGCTCCGTCTTCGGAGAACACGCGGGTCATGCCCAGTTTCTTGGCAATTACACCCGTGCGCATTGTTACGCTCCCAGCTTGATCTCGACGTCCACGCCAGCGGACAGGTCGAGCTTCATCAGCGCGTCCACGGTCTGCGGGGTGGGGTCAACAATGTCGAGAAGGCGCTTGTGCGTACGGATCTCGAATTGTTCGCGCGACTTCTTGTCGATGTGCGGCGAACGGAGAACCGTGAACTTCTCGATGCGTGTCGGCAGCGGAATCGGGCCGCGCACATTGGCGCCCGTACGCTTGGCCGTGGAGACGATCTCCCGGGTGGAATTATCCAATACCCGGTGATCGAACGCCTTCAGGCGAATACGGATGTTTTGACGTTCCATCAAACCGATCCCGTGTCTAGTGCTTTCTAAAGAGCAATCCGGGGCGCCGATTTCGGCCGACGCCCCGGAAATTACTGGTTCAATTACTCGACGATTTTGGAGACGACGCCTGCACCGACGGTGCGGCCGCCTTCACGGATGGCGAAGCGCAGCTTCTCTTCCATCGCGATCGGCGTGATCAGCTCGACATCCATCTCGACATTGTCGCCCGGCATAACCATCTCGGTTCCGGACTTCAGCGTCACAACACCCGTCACATCCGTCGTACGGAAGTAGAACTGCGGACGGTAGTTCGTGAAGAACGGCGTGTGGCGGCCGCCCTCTTCCTTCGTCAGGATGTACGCCTCAGCCACGAACTTGTGGTGCGGCGTGATCGAACCCGGCTTGGCCAGAACCTGGCCGCGCTCAACACCCTCACGGTCGATACCACGCAGCAGAACGCCGACATTGTCGCCAGCTTCGCCCTGGTCGAGCAGCTTGCGGAACATCTCAACGCCCGTACACGTCGTCTTCTGAGTCTCGCGGATACCCACGATCTCGATCTCTTCGCCGACATTCACGACACCGCGCTCAATGCGGCCCGTAACAACCGTACCGCGGCCGGAAATCGAGAACACGTCCTCGATCGGCATCAGGAAGGGCTGGTCCTTCGGACGTTCCGGCGTCGGGATGTACTCATCCACGGCAGCCATCAGCTCGAGGATCTTCTCCTTACCGATGTTCTCGTCACGGCCTTCAACAGCCGCCAGAGCAGAACCGGCAACGATCGGAATGTCGTCGCCCGGGAACTCGTAGGAAGACAGAAGTTCGCGAACTTCCATCTCAACCAGTTCCAGGAGCTCTTCATCGTCCACCTGGTCAACCTTGTTCAGGAAGACAACCAGGGCCGGAACGCCAACCTGGCGAGCCAGCAGGATGTGCTCGCGCGTCTGCGGCATCGGGCCGTCAGCAGCGTTCACAACCAGGATAGCGCCGTCCATCTGGGCTGCACCCGTGATCATGTTCTTCACGTAGTCAGCGTGACCCGGGCAATCCACATGCGCGTAGTGACGGTTGTCCGTCTCATACTCAACGTGAGCCGTCGAGATCGTGATACCGCGGGCCTTCTCTTCCGGCGCCGAGTCAATCTCGTCATAACCCTTGGCTTCACCACCGCTGGCCTCAGCCAGAACCATCGTGATCGCCGCCGTCAGCGTCGTCTTGCCGTGGTCAACGTGACCAATCGTGCCGATGTTCGCGTGCGGCTTGTTCCGCTCAAACTTTTCCTTCGCCATCGTCTCGCTCCAGAATCTCTTTTCGTTCGTAACTCTTCAGGAAACCGGCTTTAGGCCGACTTCTCGATAACTTCTTGCTCAACCGCTTTCGGCACAGCCTCATAGTGGTCGAATTGCATGGTGAACTGGGCGCGGCCCTGAGTGGCCGAGCGCAGATTGTTGACGTAACCGAACATGTTCGCCAGCGGCACCATCGCGTTCACGACGGTGGCGTTGCCGCGCATTTCCTGCCCGGCAATCTGGCCGCGGCGGGAGTTCAGGTCACCGATCACGCCGCCGGTGTACTCGTCCGGCGTCACGACCTCGACCTTCATGATCGGCTCGAGCAGTTTCGGTGCACACACGTTCTTGGCTTCGCGGAAGGCAGCGCGGGCTGCGATCTCGAAGGCCAGGACCGAGGAGTCCACATCGTGCGTCTTGCCGTCGACCAGGGTCGCCTTGACGTCGATGACCGGAAAACCGGCAAGCAGGCCCGTATCCATGACGGACTTGAGGCCCTTCTCGACGCCCGGGATGTATTCGCGCGGAACAGAACCACCAACGATCTTGGATTCGAAGGTGAAGCCCGTGCCGTTCTCGCCCGGCTCGAAGATGATCTCGACTTCAGCGAACTGACCCGAACCACCAGACTGCTTCTTGTGCGTGTAGCGGATCGTGCCTTCCTGGCTGAGGGATTCACGGTAGGCCACCTGCGGGGCACCGATGTTTGCCTCGACCTTGAATTCACGCTTCATGCGGTCAACCAGGATGTCCAGGTGCAGCTCGCCCATACCGGCGATGATGGTCTGACCGGATTCCTCGTCCGACTTCGTGCGGAAGGACGGGTCTTCGGCAGCCAGACGCTGCAGGGCAACGCCCAGCTTTTCCTGGTCGCCCTTGGATTTCGGCTCGATGGCGAGCTCGATCACCGGATCCGGGAATTCCATACGCTCCAGGATCACCGGATGCATGGGATCGGACAGGGTGTCGCCCGTCGTCGTGTCCTTGAGGCCCGCAATGGCGACGATGTCACCGGCGTAGCATTCCTTGATGTCTTCACGCTCGGAGGAGTGCATCAGCAGCATACGGCCGATACGCTCTTTCTTGTCCTTCACCGTGTTGAGGAGGGACACGCCCGTCTCGAGGTGACCGGAATACATGCGCGCGAAGGTGAGCGAGCCCACGAAGGGGTCGTTCATGATCTTGAAGGCCAGCAGCGAGGTCGGCTCGTCATCGGAAGCCGGACGCGTGGTCTCTTCTTCCGTCTTGACGTCGATACCCTTGATGGCCGGGATCTCGATCGGGTTCGGCAGGAAGTCGACAACAGCATCAAGCAGCGGCTGGACACCCTTGTTCTTGAACGCCGTACCGCAGAGCATCGGAACGAAGGACAGGTTGATGCAGCCCTTACGGATCAGCTCCTTGAGCTTCTCCTCGGACGGCTCCTCGCCTTCCAGATAGGCCTCCATGGCCTCCTCGTCCTGCTCGACGGCATTCTCGATGAGCTTCTCGCGCCATTCGGCAGCCTGATCGGCCAGTTCCGGACGGATATCCTTCTCGTCCCAGGTGGCACCGAGGTTTTCACCGTGCCAGACGAGTTCCTTCATCTTCACCAGGTCGATGATGCCTTCGAATTCGTTTTCCGAACCGATCGGCAGCTGGACCGGCAGCGGCACGGAGCCGAGGCGGTCAACAACCATGTCGACACACTGGAAGAAGTCGGCGCCGAGCTTGTCCATCTTGTTGACGAAGATCATGCGCGGGACCTGGTACTTGTCGGCCTGGCGCCAGACCGTCTCGGTCTGCGGCTCCACACCGGCATTGGCGTCCAGGGCACACACGGCGCCGTCGAGCACGCGCAGCGAACGCTCGACTTCAATGGTGAAGTCAACGTGGCCGGGCGTGTCGATGATGTTCAGACGCTTGCCGTTCCAGAAACAGGTCGTCGCAGCGGACGTGATCGTGATGCCACGCTCCTGCTCCTGCTCCATCCAGTCCATCGTCGCGGCGCCGTCATGGACTTCGCCGATCTTGTGGGACTTACCGGTGTAGTAGAGGATGCGCTCGGTCGTCGTCGTCTTGCCGGCGTCGATGTGAGCCATGATACCGAAGTTACGGTAATCCTCGATTGCGTATTCGCGGGCCATGTTCCTAGGTCCTTGATCCGGGCTTTACGCCGCTACCAGCGATAGTGAGAGAAGGCGCGGTTGGCTTCCGCCATCCGGTGCGTGTCTTCGCGCTTCTTGACGGCGACACCGCGGTTTGCGGAGGCATCCATCAGCTCACCGGCCAGACGTTCACGCATCGTGTTCTCGTTACGGCCGCGAGCGGCAGCGGTCAGCCAGCGAATGGCGAGCGCCTTCTTGCGGTCGTGACGAACTTCGACGGGAACCTGGTAGGTCGCACCACCAACACGGCGGGAACGAACCTCGACTTCCGGAGACACGTTTTCGAGCGCTTCGTGGAAGACACGAACCGGCTCGCGCTTGAGCTTGCCCTCGACGATGTCGAGCGCGCCATAAACGATCCGCTCGGCGACCGACTTTTTGCCGTCGAGCATGATGTAGTTCATGAACTTGGTCAGATCGCGATCCCCGAACTTCGGGTCCGGATGAATTTCGCGTTTTTCTGCGCGGTGACGACGCGACATGGACGTCTCCCTTATTTCGGACGCTTGGCGCCGTACTTCGAACGACGCTGGCGACGATCCTTGACGCCCTGCGTGTCGAGGACGCCGCGAAGAATGTGATAACGGACACCCGGAAGGTCTTTCACACGGCCGCCGCGGATAAGCACGACGGAGTGTTCCTGCAGGTTGTGCCCCTCACCCGGAATGTAGCTGACGACCTCGTGACCGTTCGTCAGGCGCACCTTGGCGACCTTACGAAGGGCCGAGTTCGGCTTCTTCGGCGTGGTGGTGTAGACGCGCGTGCAAACGCCGCGGCGCTGAGGGCAAGCCTGGAGAGCCGGCACCTTGTTGCGCTTCGGCTTGTCCTTGCGAGGCTTGCGAATGAGCTGGTTGATTGTCGGCATCCCGCTCGTATCCGTTCCTAATCTCTCTTGCACACCCTTCAGCCCCTAGTGAGCTGAGGACGCAAAAAACGACGCCGACGCTCAGACCTCGAGGGCCCGGACGACGGTGTCTGGGTTGTTCCGTTGCCGTGGACGACGTCTAACCACGCGTGGTTACGGCCCGTCCTTCAAACGAGCGCGGAACCTACGCATGCGACTCGCTTCCGTCAAGCGCTCGTTCAGACTTTTTCTGAGCCTGCTCAGGTTAACCACACCGGGCACAAAAAAGACCGCCGGAAATCCGGCGGTCTTCTTGTGATTTATTCAGACAGGACAGGCCTATACGGCGTCGCCCTCGGCCTGGGCCTCGGCTTCGGCAGCCTCGGCGATTTCCGCCGGAAGCCCCTCTTCCTCGATCTCGGCACCACGCTCCGCGAGCATCTCTGCATCGCGCTCGTCTGCGATCGACTGGTACTGGCGCATCATGGCACCCGTACCCGCCGGGATCAGGCGACCCACGATGACGTTCTCCTTGAGACCTTCCAGCGTGTCTTCCTTGCCCTGGACGGCGGCCTCGGTGAGGACACGCGTCGTTTCCTGGAAGGAAGCCGCGGAAATGAAGGAGCGCGTCTGCAGCGAAGCCTTGGTGATACCCAGCAGGACCGGATCACCGGTTGCCATGCGCTTACCGTCGGCTTCCAGTTTCTCATTGGTCTCGATGAATTCGATCTTGTCGACCTGTTCACCGGCCAGGAAACCGGACTCGCCCGGATCACGGACTTCGATCTTCTGCAGCATCTGACGAACGATCGTCTCAATGTGCTTGTCGTTGATCGGCACGCCCTGCAGTCGGTAGACCTCCTGGATCTCGTTGATCAGGTAATCAGCGAGAGCCGCGACACCCAGGATCTGCAGGATGTCGTGCGGCGCCGGGTGGCCGTCGAGCAGGTATTCGCCCTTCTGGATCACATCGCCTTCCTGGACCGTCAGGTGCTTGCCCTTCGGAACCAGGTATTCGACGCGACCTTCCGGATCGTCCTCCGGCACGATGGCGATGCGACGCTTGTTCTTGTAGTCGCGACCGAACTCGACCCGGCCGGTGATCTCGGCGATCACGGCATGGTCTTTCGGACGGCGAGCCTCGAACAGTTCGGCAACACGCGGCAGACCACCGGTGATGTCGCGCGTCTTGGCGCCTTCGGTCGGGATACGGGCGATGACATCACCCGGACGGACCGTGTCACCATCGGTCACCGAGAGAATGGCACCCACGGCGAGCATGTAGCTGGCCGCATTGCCGTTGGCGAGCGTGATTGGCTCACCCTTCTCGTCCTGGATAACCAGGGCCGGCTGGATGGAGGAGGCTTTCGTACCGCCGCGCCAGTCGATGATGACCTTGGAGGAGATACCCGTGGCCTCGTCGGTCTCGTCCTTCACGGACACACCTTCGGTGATGTCCACGAAGCGAACCGTACCGCCGACTTCCGACACGACCGGGGCCGTATACGGGTCCCACTCGGCCAGACGCTGACCGCGTTCGATCTTGTCGCCTTCCTTGATGCGCAGCTTGGTACCGTAACCCAGCTTGTGGGCTTCGCGTTCCTTGCCGTCACCATCAACGATAGCGATCTGCATGTTGCGGCTCATCACGATGAGGTCGCCGTCTGCATTCGTCACGGTCGACGGATTGTTGAAGGCGATCTTGCCCTCGTTCGTCGCTTCGACGAAGGACTGTTCGGAGACCTGCGCCGTACCACCGATGTGGAAGGTCCGCATCGTCAGCTGCGTACCCGGTTCACCGATCGACTGGGCCGCGATCACGCCGACAGCCTCGCCGATATTGACCCGCGTACCGCGCGCCAGGTCGCGGCCGTAACAGGTGGCACAGACACCAACCCGCGTCTCACAGGTCAGCGGGGAGCGCACGAACACGCTCACGACGCCGGCCTGGTCGATCTCGGTCGCCAGATCCTCGTCGATATAGCTGTCGACCGGGCAGATCACATCGCCGGTTCCCGGGTGCTTCACTTCTTCCGCCGTCGTACGGCCGAGGATGCGCTGCTCGAGGGAGACCACGACTTCACCGCCGTCGACAACAGCGTCCAGCTCGATGCCTTCCGACGTGCCGCAATCCTCTTCGGTGATGATGCAGTCCTGGGCGACGTCGACGAGACGACGCGTCAGGTAACCGGAGTTGGCGGTCTTCAGGGCGGTATCGGCCAGACCCTTACGGGCACCGTGGGTCGAGTTGAAGTATTCAAGGACGGTCAGGCCTTCCTTGAAGTTCGAGATGATCGGCGTCTCGATGATCTCGCCGGACGGCTTGGCCATCAGGCCGCGCATACCCGCCAGCTGCTTCATCTGGTTCTTGGAACCACGAGCACCGGAGTGGGCCATCATGTAGACCGAGTTCACCTCGTCCGTACGGCCGTCTTCGCTGACCTTGGTCTTGGAGATCTCGTCCATCATGGCGTCAGCCACATTGTCCGTACACTTGGCCCAGGCATCGACGACCTTGTTGTACTTCTCACCCTTGGTGATGAGACCGTCCACGTATTGCTGCTCGTAGTCGGAGACGAGGTCGCGGGTGGCACCCACGAGATCCGCCTTCGCGTCCGGGATCAGCATGTCGTCCTTGCCGAAGGAAATGCCCGCCTTGGCGGCTTCCTTGAAGCCCAGACCCATGATCTGGTCACAGAAGATGACCGTCGCCTTCTGGCCGCAGTGGCGGTAGACGACGTCGATCAGGGCACCGATGGCCTTCTTGGTCAGCAGCTCGCCGACCAGGTCCGGCTGGACCTTCTCGTGACGCGGAAGCAGATCGATGATCATTTTCCGGCCCGGCGTGGTCTCGATCACCTTGCGGACTTCATTGCCCTCGGCATCGATACCGTCCCAGCGCGCCTTGATCTTCGAGTGCAGCGTGATGACGCCGGCCTCGAGGGCGGCTTCCATCTCTGCACGCGTGGCGAATGCCATGCCCTCACCCGGCTCGTTCTCCTTCTCGATGGAAAGATAGTAGAGACCCAGCACGATATCCTGCGACGGCACGATGATCGGCTTGCCGTTGGCCGGCGAGAGGATGTTGTTGGTCGACATCATCAGCGTCCGGGCTTCCAGCTGGGCTTCCAGCGAAAGCGGGACGTGAACAGCCATCTGGTCACCGTCGAAGTCGGCGTTGAACGCGGCGCAGACCAGCGGGTGCAGCTGGATAGCCTTGCCCTCGATCAGTTTCGGTTCGAACGCCTGGATGCCCAGACGGTGAAGCGTCGGCGCCCGGTTCAGCATGACCGGGTGCTCGCGGATCACCTCGTCGAGCACGTCCCAGACTTCCGGACGTTCTTTCTCGACCAGTTTCTTGGACTGCTTGACCGTACCGGACAGGCCCTTGGCGTCGAGACGCGCGTAGATGAAGGGCTTGAACAGTTCCAGCGCCATTTTCTTCGGCAGGCCGCACTCGTGCAGCTTGAGGTCCGGGCCGACCACGATGACCGAACGGCCGGAATAGTCGACGCGCTTACCCAGGAGGTTCTGGCGGAAGCGGCCCTGCTTGCCCTTGAGCATGTCGGACAGGGATTTCAGCGGGCGCTTGTTGGCGCCCGTGATGACCCGGCCACGACGGCCATTGTCGAACAGGGCGTCGACGGATTCCTGCAGCATCCGCTTTTCGTTGCGGATGATGATGTCCGGCGCGCGCAGCTCGATGAGGCGCTTGAGGCGGTTGTTACGGTTGATGACCCGGCGATAGAGATCGTTCAGATCGGACGTGGCGAAACGGCCACCGTCCAGCGGAACGAGCGGGCGCAGTTCCGGCGGGATCACCGGAATGACCGTCAGGATCATCCATTCCGGGCGGTTGCCCGAAGAGATGAAGTTCTCGATCAGCTTGAGACGCTTGGCGTACTTCTTCAGCTTGAGCTCGGAACCCGTCTCTTTCATGTCCTCGCGGATTTTCACCGTTTCGGACTCGAGATCCATGTTGATCAGGATTTCGCGGACAGCTTCAGCACCGATACCGGCGGTGAAGGCGTCTTCGCCATATTCGTCCTGCGCTTCCATGTATTCTTCTTCGGAGAGAAGCTGGAAGGGCTGGAGCGGGGTCAGACCCGGCTCGATGACGATATAGCTCTCGAAATACAGGACGCGCTCGACATCCTTCAGCGCCATGTCGAGGATCATGGCGATGCGGGAGGGCAGCGATTTCAGGAACCAGATATGGGCAACCGGGGCTGCCAGCTCGATGTGCCCCATGCGCTCACGACGAACGCGGGCCAGCGTCACTTCAACGCCGCACTTCTCGCAGACAATGCCCTTGTACTTGATGCGCTTGTACTTGCCGCACAGGCACTCATAGTCCTTCACCGGACCGAAGATCCGGGCACAGAACAGACCATCGCGCTCGGGCTTGAAGGTCCGGTAGTTGATCGTTTCAGGCTTCTTCACCTCGCCGAAGGACCAGGAGAGAATTTTCTCCGGGCTGGCCAGGGCGATCCGGATCCGGTCGAAGGACGGGCCTTCGGCGGCCGGATTGAAGATGTTCATGACATCATGATTCATGTTGCCGTCTCCCAAAAAGGGGTCTGCGGGACGGGCGGCAACCCGCCCCGCTCAAATCAAATTCAGCCTTAGCCGTTCTTCAGTTCGACGTTCAGACCGAGTGAGCGCATTTCCTTCACGAGAACATTGAAGCTCTCCGGAACGCCGGCTTCGAACGTGTCGTCGCCACGCACGATGGCCTCGTAGACCTTCGTACGGCCGGCCACGTCGTCCGACTTCACCGTCAGCATTTCCTGCAGCGTGTAGGCTGCGCCATAGGCTTCAAGGGCCCAGACTTCCATCTCACCGAAGCGCTGACCGCCGAACTGTGCCTTACCGCCCAGCGGCTGCTGGGTGACGAGGCTGTACGGGCCGATCGAACGGGCGTGGATCTTGTCGTCCACCAGGTGGTGCAGTTTCAGCAGGTGTTTGACACCCACCGTCACCTTGCGGCGGAAGGGTTCACCCGTCTGGCCGTCATGCAGCGTGACCTGACCGGAACGCTCGAAACCGGCGAGCTCCAGCATGTCGGCCACGTCCGGCTCGCGGGCGCCGTCAAAGACCGGCGTTGCGATCGGAACACCGTTCTGCAGATTGCGGCCGAGCTCGGCCACTTCTGCATCGGTTTCCGGCAGTTCGTGGTCCTTGCCGTAGACGCGAACGAGTTCGTCCTTGATCTGGTTGACCTTGCCGTCGCGCTTGTAGGCTTCGTAGGCGTCACCAATCTGAGCGCCCAGGCCCTTACAGGCCCAGCCCAGATGGGTTTCGAGAATCTGACCCACATTCATCCGCGAGGGCACGCCCAGCGGGTTGAGCACGATGTCGACAGCTTCGCCATTGGCCAGGAAGGGCATGTCCTCGATCGGGTTGATCTTGGAGATGACACCCTTGTTGCCGTGACGGCCGGCCATCTTGTCGCCCGGCTGAAGCTTGCGCTTCACGGCAACGAAGACCTTGACCATCTTCATGACGCCCGGCGGCATTTCATCGCCGCGCTGGAGCTTGTCGACCTTGTCCTCGAAGCGCCGGTCCAGGCGGGCCTTGGAGTCGTCATACTGCTTTTGCAGCGCCTCGACCTCACCCATGGCCTTTTCATTGTCCAGACCGATGCGCCACCACTGGCTGCGCGGGGTTTCTTCCAGCGCTTCCTCGGTCACCTTGCCCTTGGCAAAACCGCGCGGACCTGAGACCGCTTTCTTGCCGACGAGCAGATCGCCGAGACGCTGATAGATATTGCGCTCGAGGATGGCGAGTTCGTCGTCGCGGTCCTTGCCGAGACGTTCGATCTCTTCGCGTTCGATCGAGATCGCACGCTCGTCCTTGTCAACACCATGACGGTTGAAGACGCGGACTTCGACGACCGTACCGGTGGCACCGGACGGCATGCGCAGCGAAGTATCGCGGACGTCCGAGGCCTTTTCACCGAAGATGGCGCGCAGAAGCTTTTCTTCCGGCGTCATCGGGCTTTCGCCCTTCGGCGTGACCTTGCCGACCAGGATGTCGCCCGGGCCGACCTCGGCACCGACGGCAACAATGCCGGCTTCGTCGAGATTACGCAGGGCTTCCTCGCCGACATTCGGGATGTCGCGCGTGATTTCTTCCGGACCCAGCTTGGTATCACGGGCGGCGACTTCGAACTCTTCCAGGTGGATGGAGGTGAAGACGTCGTCGCGCACGATACGCTCGGAGATCAGGATGGAGTCCTCGAAATTGTAGCCGTTCCACGGCATGAAGGCGACGACCACATTGCGGCCGAGCGCCAGTTCACCGAGATCCGTCGACGGACCGTCGGCGATGATGTCGCCGGAGGACACCGCGTCACCCACGCGCACGATCGGGCGCTGGTTGATACAGGTGGACTGGTTGGAACGCTGGAATTTCGACAGGCGGTAGATATCGACGCCCGACTTCGCCGGGTCGAGATCTTCCGTGGCGCGGATAACGATACGCGTCGCGTCGACCTGCTCGACCACACCGGCACGCTTGGCAGCAATCGCAGCACCGGAGTCCCGGGCCACAACCGATTCCATGCCCGTACCCACCAGAGGCGCTTCCGCCTTCACCAGCGGCACGGCCTGGCGTTGCATGTTCGAACCCATCAGGGCGCGGTTGGCGTCATCGTTTTCCAGGAAGGGAATGAGCGCCGCAGCGACCGAAACAACCTGTTTCGGCGACACGTCGATGTATTCCACGTCCTCACGCGGCACCAGCGTCACATCACCGGCGATGCGGCAGTTGACGAATTCATTGTCCAGTCCGCCCTTCGTGTTCACGTGGGCATTGGCCTGCGCGATCGAATAGCGGCTTTCCTGCATGGCGGAGAGGTATTGCACCTCTTCCGTCAGCTTGCCCCCCTCGACCTTGCGGTACGGGCTCTCGATGAAGCCGTACTTGTTGACGCGGGCATAGGTGGACAGCGAGTTGATCAGACCGATGTTCGGGCCTTCCGGCGTTTCAATCGGGCAGATCCGGCCGTAGTGCGTCGGGTGCACGTCGCGCACCTCGAAGCCGGCACGTTCGCGGGTCAGGCCACCCGGGCCGAGTGCGGAGAGACGACGCTTGTGCGTGACTTCCGACAGCGGGTTGGTCTGGTCCATGAACTGCGACAGCTGGGACGAACCGAAGAATTCGCGCACGGCGGCAGCAGCCGGCTTGGCGTTCACCAGGTCGTGCGGCATGACCGTCTCGATATCGACCGAGGACATGCGCTCCTTGATGGCGCGCTCCATGCGCAGCAGACCGATGCGGTACTGGTTTTCCATCAGTTCGCCGACCGAACGCACACGGCGATTGCCGAGATTGTCGATATCGTCGATCTCGCCGCGACCGTCGCGCAGGTCCACGAGGGTCTTGAGCACGGCCAGGATGTCTTCCTTGCGCAGGGTGCGCATGTCGTCCGGAGCATCCAGGTCGAGACGCATGTTCATCTTCACGCGGCCGACCGCGGAAAGATCGTAGCGCTCGCTGTCGAAGAACAGGCCCTGGAACATGGCTTCGGCCGTTTCCGGCGTCGGCGGCTCACCCGGGCGCATGACACGGTAGATGTCCACCAGTGCCTGCTCGCGGCTGTCATTCTTGTCGGCGGCCAGGGTCGTGCGGACATACGGGCCCACACCGGTCGCCGGATCGATGTCGAGAATTTCGAGTTTCTTGACGCCGGCTTCCTTCAGCGTCTCCATCAGCTCTTCGGTGATCTCGTCACCGGCTTCAGCGAAGATCTCGCCGGTTTCGCCATTGACCTGATCGTCGGCCAGGTAGGCGCCCACGAGGTCGGCATCCGCGACCAGCAGATTCGCCAGACCATCTTCGGCCAGCTTGTTGGCGGCGCGTGCAGAGAGCTTCTTGCCCGCCGGAGCGATGATGTCGCCGGTCTTGGCGTCCACCAGATCACGCTGCGGCTTCACACCACGCCAGCGTTCTTTCACGAACGGAACCGTCCAGCCCTTCTTGGTGCCCTTGTAGGAGACCGTGGAATAGAAGGTCGACAGGATCTCTTCCTTGTCGAGGCCGAGCGCGTAGAGCAGCGTCGTTGCCGGCAGTTTGCGGCGACGGTCGAGGCGCATGTGCACCACGTCCTTGGCGTCGAACTCGAAGTCGAGCCAGGAACCGCGATACGGAATGATACGGGCGGCAAACAGGTATTTGCCCGAGGAATGGGTCTTTCCCCGGTCATGGTCGAAGAAGACGCCCGGCGAGCGGTGCATCTGGGAAACGATCACACGTTCGGTGCCGTTGACCACAAAAGTGCCCTTGTCCGTCATGAGCGGGATATCGCCCATGTAGACGTCCTGTTCCTTGATGTCCTTGACGGAGCGCGCACCGGTCTCTTCGTCCACATCGAACACGATGAGGCGCATCTTGACCTTCAGCGGCGCGGCGTACGTCATGTCGCGCTGCTGGCACTCTTCAACGTCGAACTTGGGCGGTTCGAACTCGTAGGACACGAACTCAAGAACGGCCCGTTCGGAGAAATCCTTGATCGGGAAAACCGATTTGAAAACGGCCTGCAGGCCGGTATCCGAACGCTCCGCAGCGTGCATCTCCTTCATCAGGAAATGCTCGTACGAGCTTTTCTGAACTTCGATCAGATTCGGCATCGCAACCGTTTCCGGAATGCGACCAAATGATTTGCGAATTCGCTTCTTGCCGGTGAACGACAGACCCATGTCGGCTCCCTTCGCAGAATGCCTGCGCAACTAAATGCGAGAATAATCCCCGCGTTACCGCTCCTGGATCCGGACGGGCGCCCGAACCCTCCCAACAGACCCCCTGGAACGGCAGTGGGGGATCCGCAGTACGCAAAGACGGGCTAACGGACGCGCAGGATCACCCCACGCGCCCGTAGCACCGTGCAGTTCACGCCAGAGGCGTGATTACTTCAGCTCAACGCCAGCGCCGGCAGCTTCCAGCTTGGCCTTGATTTCCTCAGCTTCGGCTTTCGGAGCACCTTCCTTGACCGGCTTCGGAGCGCCTTCAACCAGTTCCTTGGCCTCTTTGAGACCCAGGCCCGTGATGGCGCGGACTTCTTTAATCACGTTGATCTTCTTGTCGCCGGCAGAAGTCAGGACAACGTCGAACTCGTCCTTTTCTTCAGCAGCAGCACCGCCAGCGTCACCGCCGCCAGCCGGGCCAGCCACGGCAACAGCAGCAGCGGCCTTGATGCCTTTTTCTTCGAGAAGATCGTTGAGTTCCTTGGCTTCCATGATGGTGAGGCCAAGAAGTTCGTCGCAGAGTTTAGCTACATCAGCCATTGTTTCAGTTCCTTAGTCGTTCGGTATGTCAGTTCGATAAGCGGAGAATGACGTTATGCTTCGGCTTTTTCCTGGATGACGCCGACAGCGCCTGCCAGACCCTGTGCCGGCGCCATGAGGCGCTGGGCAACCTGGGATGCCTGACCCGTGAGACGGGCCGCGATGGTTGCGATGAGTTCCTCACGCGACGGCATCTTGGAGAGCGCGTCGATGCCAGCAGCATCGAAGACTTCCTCTTCCATGAAACCGCCCAGGATGACGAACTTGTCGTTATCCTTTGCGTACTCAACCGCCGCCTTCGGCGCCGCAACGAAGTCTTCCGAGTAAGCGATGGCTACCGGACCCGTGAACAGGTCAGCAGCTTCGCCAGCCGGATTATCCTTCAGGGCGATTTTGGCGAGGCGGTTGCGAACCACCTTGAACGTGCCGCCAAGCTCACGGAGCTTGCCGCGCAGTTCTGTCATTTCCGCAACGGTCATGCCCGAATAGTGGGTCATGACAACGGATCCGCTCTCGGCGAAGATGCCCTTGAGCTCTTCGACGGAAGCTTCTTTTTGATTGCGATCCATTTGCGGACTCCCTGCATGAACTGCCCACCATGGGCAGCCCGGTGAAAAACGCCGCGACAGTGCGCCCTCACCTCTCCCGAGGATCGAACACGCCGTCAGGCGCATTCCTGTCCCAGGGCTCGAACCGACAGACCGCCGAAAGGCAGTCAGATCGATCTCGCTCTGTCTCACACAGGGTCCGTACTGAATTAAGGTCGGCCCTTGGGCAGACCCCCTGCGATCTCGGACAGGTTGGCCGATCGGAAATTGCTTTCCTCACAGCCGAACAGGCCCGGCCCCCTTTCCGGGAACCGGACCAAACTCGTTAGCCTAGGCCGTGATGGCGTCGGCGGTGTCAATCTTGACGCCCGGGCCCATCGTGGAGCTCAGGGCGATACGCTTGACATAGGTGCCTTTGGCGCCGCTCGGCTTGGCTTTCATGACAGCGTCTACCAGAGCCCGCACGTTTTGTGCAATGGCTTCTTCAGTAAAGCTTGCCTTGCCGATACCGGCGTGCACGACACCAGCCTTCTCGACGCGGAATTCAACAGCGCCGCCCTTGCTGTCATTGACAGCCTTGGTGACGTCCATCGTGACCGTGCCGACCTTCGGGTTCGGCATCATGCCGCGCGGGCCGAGGACCTTACCCAGACGGCCGACGAGCGGCATCATGTCCGGGGTGGCGATCACCTTGTCGAAATTGATGTTGCCGCCCTGGATCTGTTCCATCAGATCCTCGGCACCCACCACGTCGGCACCGGCCTTCGTGGCTTCCTCAGCCTTCGGACCGCGTGCAAACACGGCAACGCGGACCGAGCGGCCCGTGCCGTTCGGCAGGTTGCAGACGCCGCGGACCATCTGGTCGGCGTGGCGCGGGTCAACACCCAGATTCATGGCCAGTTCGATCGTCTCGTCGAACTTGGCGGTGGCATTGGCTTTCACCTTCGAGACAGCGTCGTCGACGGTGTAGACTGCATCACGATCAATCGTTTCGCGCGCAGCAGCGGTACGTTTTCCCAGCTTGGCCATCGTCTTACTCCGTCACCTCGAGACCCATGGAACGGGCGGAACCGGCGATGATCTTCGTCGCCTGGTCGAGGTCGTTCGCATTGAGGTCTTTCATCTTTGCTTCTGCAATCTCGCGGCACTGGGCCATCGAGACCGAACCGGCGACAGCCTGGCCCGGGGTGGAACCACCCTTTTGCAGCTTCGCAGCCTTCTTGAGGTAGAAGCTGGCCGGCGGAGTCGCGATCACGAAAGTGAACGACTTGTCCGAGAAGACGGTGATGGTCGTCGGGATCGGCATCCCTTTTTCCATCTCTTGCGTCTTCGCGTTGAACGCCTTGCAGAATTCCATGATGTTCACGCCGCGCTGACCCAGTGCAGGGCCGATCGGCGGGGACGGGTTTGCAGCGCCCGCAGGCACTTGCAGCTTGATATAGCCGTCAATCTTCTTGGCCATGTTCCCACTCCATTAAAGAACCGCGCCCTTCGCGGTTCCGGGGTTTCGCGGTACGGCCCGGCATGGACTTTGCGCCGGCACCTCCCGCAAACGATTTGCGCTACTCGACTTTCTCGACCTGCGCGTATTCCAGCTCGACCGGCGTTGCGCGGCCGAAAATATTGATAGCCACTTTCAGGCGGCCATTCTCGTCGTCGACTTCCTCGACAACACCGTTGAAGCTCTGGAAGTGACCATCGATGACATTGACGGTCTCGCCGACTTCGTAGGTGACCGTCGGACGCGGACGCTCGGCGTCCTCTTCCATCTGGCCGAGGATACGCTTCACTTCATTCTCGGAGACCGGGATCGGCTTCTTGCCGGAACCCAGGAAGCCGGTGACTTTCGGCGTATTCATGACGAGGTGATAGGCGTCATCGGTCATGTCCATCTTCACCAGGACATAACCGGGGAAATACTTGCGCTCGGCATTGACCTTGCGGCCCTTGCGGACTTCGACCACTTCCTCGGTCGGAACCAGGATTTCCTCGAACTTCTCGTCGAGACCCTTCGAGACCGCTTCAATGCGGATTGCCTCAGCGACCTTCTTCTCGAAGTTCGAATAGGCGTGCACGATATACCACTTGGCAGACATACAGCCCTCCAATCAACCGATTCCGAGAAGGAAATTGATCACCATCTGGAACACGGTATCCACGCCCCAGAAAAACAGCATGGCGATCAATGACAGGATCAGGACCATGATGGTCGAGACGATCAGCTCGTTGCGCGGCGTCCACGTGACCTTGCGGGCCTCGTTGCGCACTTCCTGCAGATACTGGAACGGATTCGTGCGCCGCTTGCGCGTCGCTCCGTCATCCGCCTTGGCGGCTGCAGGTGTCTTATCGTTCTTCTTGCGTGTCATTCAATTCCATCTGGTCCCGGGGGACCGTCCGTTCAACCGCCCATAAGGCTCCGAATGCAGTTACGCGACATGGCAGGGGCGGAGGGACTCGAACCCCCGACCCTCGGTTTTGGAGACCGATGCTCTACCAACTGAGCTACACCCCTATTTCCACGCACGCGACAGCGCACACGGATAAAGCCGCCGCTACATCCGAAGCGCAGCTCTCTACAACGGCTTTGGGCATATGGGAACAGTCCACTGCAAAAAAATATCTGTCGGCGTTATCCGGCGAACCTGCCGGGGGCAGTCCGGCGCCTTGAGCCGGCCCTAACCCATTGATAGGTTCGGCGCCTTCGCAAACGGCTGCTTTCTTCCAATATGGTCTCCGGCAAGAGTTTCGACGCATTGCTCGATGCGGGCATCAATCGTCAGGTCCAGAATGATCTGGCGGGCGCCATGGCATTGTATCGCGAGGCCCTGGATCAGCGGCCCGATGATGCCGAGGCCCTGTGCCTGCTCGGCGCGGCGCAATTTCAGTCCGGGCAGCACGGTGAAGGCCTCGCACGCCTTGAACGCGCAGTCGCGACCGAGCCGGACGAACCGCGTTTCCGGATCCAGCTCGCGCTAGCGCTCTCGCAAGGCGGTGATGATGCCGCGGCCTTCGAGCATCTCGGCGCGGCTGCAGCGCGCGTCCCGGTCTCCGGTGAATTCGCCCGCCTGCTGGTCCACACCGGGCTGAAGGCACGCGCCTATCCGGAAACCGCCCGGGCGGCACAGGCCTGGTTACGCGCCGAGCCCGGCAACAGGGACGCCCTGCGCGTTCTGTCGGAAGCAGCCTTCGCGAGAGGGGATTTCGTCACCGCCCGGTCCGCACTGGAATCCGTCGCCGGAGCAAATCCTTCAGCCGAGGACGCAACCGCCCTCGCCCGCATCAATGTGCGCCTCAATGACCCCGAGCGCGCGAATGCCCATGCCGAACGCGCACTCGCCCTCGCCCCCGACAGTGTTGCGGCGATGGAGGTCGCGGCCCAGATCGCGCTCTATACCGGGCGTGCCGACGACGCGTCCGCGCTCGCCGGCCGCGCGCTCGAGAGTGATCCTGCCAGCGTGTCCGCGGTTGGCACCCTGCTGGAACTGCCCGGCCGCAAGCCCGAAACGGTGCTCGATCGCGCCCGGTCCGTCCTGACCGGCAATACGCTGGAACCGTCCGCCGCGATTGCGCTGGGTTATGCTCTCGCCCGGGCATATGACGCCAACAAGGAGTACGACGCAGCCTTCGAGACAGCGCACGAGACGAATCAACGACAGGCCGAATTGCGCGCCGAGGCTGGCACGCTGGCCGCCGACCGGGACCGGCTCCATGCCCTCGCCTCCGAGATCTTCGATGTCGATTGCATCGCCCGGATCCAGGGCGAGACCCGCGGATCAATTGAAGCGCCTCGCCCCGTTTTCGTGGTCGGCCCACCCCGTTCGGGCACCAGTCTGACGGAGAAACTCCTCTCCGGCAGCGAGGCTGTGGCCGGGCTGGGCGAACGCGGCGCGCTGATGCCGGAATTCCTGCGCCTGCTGCAGATCGCCGATACGGCGGGAATTGAAGCAGCAAGAGACGCTGCACTGACCCGCGCGGCAGAGATCGCCCGGGACGAACGATCCGCCTGGGCGACGCTCGCAGGCCCGTCGGGCGTCATCGTCGACAAGACGCCCGCCTATCTCTACGCCGCCGGCTGGCTGGGCGCCCTCTTCCCGGACGCGCGCTTCGTCCATCTGAGGCGCAATCGCAAGGACGTGATGGTCTCCAGCTTCTTCCAGAACCTGCCGGTCGACTATCCTTACGCCAACCGGATCGACACCATGCCGGACGCGCTCGACAAGGCCGGAACGCTCGCCCGGACATGGCAGGACAGGCTGCCGGCCTGGTTCGAGTTCGACTATGACGCCTTCGTCGGCGAGCCAGCTGCCAAGGCGCGCGATCTGTTCAAGTTCTGCTCTCTGGAGTGGACGGATTCCGTCCTCGACCCGGCACGGCCCGGCGGGCTCCGGGGCTTCTCGGCAATCGCCGCCTCGGGTGAAATCACGGCCAGCCGGCGCGAACGCTGGCGCAATTACGCCCGTCATTTCGGCTGGTAACGGGTTTCAGCCCGCTGCCCGCGTCAACGAGACCATCCACGCACAGGGGCGGTCCTCTTCATCGATGCTGAAAGCCTCGACGGTGCGGGATTCGACGTCATCGAGCGCGAAACGCGTCTCGATATCCGCTTGCGTCATGGCGGCCGCCATCATCGACGACATGCGCCGGGAATAGGCCTCTGCCTCGCCGGCCTGGTGGTCCAGCCATTTGTCGGATTCCTCGATCGAATAGGCCTGGCGGCGCTGATAGAGGAAAACCATGTCCTGCAGGAGGCGGTAGACGAAGGCCGCCGCCGGATTCGGTTCGGTCCGGGAAATCTCGGCCATCAGGGCATTGGTATCGGTGACGAGCTCATTCTCGTGCTTCACGGTCTCGTCGCGATCCGCCTTGCCGAGCTCGAAACGGCGGGTCAGATCCATCTGCGCCTTGAAACGCCCGATCAGATTCGAGTCCACCAGATGGTCGAGCCAGGACAGATTCGTCTTGCATTCCTCGTAGATCGGCCCGTCATGCATGTGGATCAGGGCAACCATTTCGCCGCCCGGCGAAACGCCGGACCAGGCATGTTCGAAAGCTTTCTCGCCGGCATATTCCAGGCCGAACTGGCTGGTCACGAGGTCCTGGCTGCCAGGCTCCAGTAGGGGCTGGCCGGCATCTGCGACGATCGACGTCGTCCCGACCGTCTTCATGGCGCTGACGGCCTGTTGCACGGCGGCTTCGGAATAGTCCGCGAGGATGAAATGTGCCCCGTCGATACCGCGCAACGCCGCGAGCTGGTCGCCCGCCGCGGCGACAGTACCGGCGCCACAGGCCAGGTCCGCACAGCGCGCGCCAGGCGCGCGATCAAAGGTCCGCCCGTACACACCGGTCCAGAACCGGTCGAAACTGGCTGCGCTATCGGTGCTACGGACCGCAGCGTCGGATCCGTCGGCCCCTGTCCAGAAGGAGGACCAGGCGGCGCTGTCGTCTTGGGATGTCATTCGGGTACCACATCAAACGCGATGGTCACGCGTTTGCCTTTTCGGATCGGCACGGTGCCGTGCCACATGTAGGAAGGAAAGAGCGCCAGTGTGCCTGCCGCGGGTTCGATGAATTGTTCCGGCTCGTTCGCGCCCGGCACATCAAACGGCGGCGCGCCGAAATTGATCCAGCCCTCGCGATCCCCGGCACCGGCAACAGCATCGGGAACGTGTACATAATAGGCGGAGCTGATCCAGCCTTCCGGATGCACGTGAGAGACGTGATTGCCGCCCGGCGACAGTTTCACGGACCAGGCACCCGTCAGGCGGAAATCCCCGGAAATACGTGAGAGCAGCGGGTGCGTATCGTCGCGCGGAAGCCAGGCGATATGCTTGGCAATCGTCTTCTTGAGAGAGGCGAAAAAGGCCTGGAAGATCGCTTCGTCCGAATGCTTGATATCGACACTGGTCTGCGAGCCCAGCCGCAGGGATTGGTCGAGTGGATGCTGCTGGAAACTGTGCAATTCCAGCAGGCGTTCCAGCAGCGCGGCATTGAACGCGTCGAGGCTCTCGTAACCGTCCGGCGTGTCGAGCTGCCAGGGCCGCACGAATTTGTCGTACTGCATCAGGCGTTCATAGGCCGGATCACCGGTCTGGCGCGCCGCAGTGGCCTCCATGGCGATCCAGAACTGGCTGAGCGGCATGGCATCGCGCGCCTGCAGGATCAAGGGCATTGCCTCGTCACCCTTGCCGGTCATCAGCAGGGCGCGGACCTCATTGGCCAGGAGTTCGGTATCATTCTTGGCATTGCGGGCCGCGAAGACGGCCGGTGCCAGGGCGGCAGCCCCGTCACCCTTCTCGATCAGGGCATCAGCCTTGAGGAATTCGATACCGGGCCGCTGGCCGAGCTCCGCCGTCGCGCGGTCCGCGACCACGAGCGCTTCGTCCATCTCGGCCATCTGGGTCAGGACCTTGATGTAATGCAGCCAAAGCATTTCCGATTGCGGATCGCGCTGGATCGAGGTTTCGAACATGCTGCGGATCTCGTCGGCCCGGCCGGTCATCCAGAGCAATTGCGAGCGCGATTGCAGGGCATCGGCATGGCCGGACTGGATGTCAAGAATGCGCTGCCCCTCCTCGATGGCGGCATCGTGCTGCAGCGTGCGGACCAGCGCCCGCATGCGCGCCCAGGCCAGGTCCACATCCGGCGAACCCGCCGGCAGGATGTCCAGTGCGCGAGCATCGCGGCCCGTCTCCATCAGGAATTCGGCGAGGAGCTTGCGGGCTCCCTTCGGTTCCGGCTGCGCCGTCAGGAGCGGTTCCAGTTTCGCGATCGCCTCGTCGATCCGGCGGGCCGCGTGCAGAGCCCGGGCATGCGCCATGACGAGCTCGGGCCCAGCATGACCCGCCCGGGCCATCGCCTCCATCAGGCTGACGGCCTCGTCGGCGCGGCCGGCCTCGCTCCAGGCCCGGCCCAGATTGATCACGGCGGGCAGATAGCCCGGCCGGCATTTCAGGGCGCGTTCGAGATAATCTCCGGCCTCCGCCGGCTTGCCCTGATCGAGGCGTAACAGCCCCAAAACGTTCAGAGTTTCATGATGCTGCGGGACCAGCCGGAGCGCGCGTTGCAGATAGTCCTCGGCCTCGTTGAGAGCACCGGACTGACGCGCCACCATGCCCGACAGGCGCAGGACGTCATTATGCCCCGGGCGCGTGGCGTAGCGCATCTGCGCACACAGGGCCTCGGCCTCTGCGTATTTGCCGTCCTGGTAGAGACGGACGGCCTGGTTGAACGTGTCTACAAGAGCCATACCCGATCCTAGCTCAATCCGGGGCGTTCGAGCAGCCTCGATGGCAGTGCGATCCTGCGTACAAGTCCCTGAAAAGAAAAAGGGCGGCGAACCCTGAAGCTCGCCGCCCAATCTCGGAGTTTCTAGGGGTAAGGCCTAGAAACGACCACGCAGGTTGACCCAGAACGTACGTCCGAAGACGTCGTACGTGGCCGGCCACGTGTTGGCCTGCTCCTGGTTGTTACCCAGGATCGGCGGCTTCGTATCGAACAGGTTGTCGATACCGCCCGTCACGCTGTAGGTCTCGTTGATTTCCCAGGAACCGGACATGTCGAAGTAGTTCTCGGCATCCAGGACATCATTACCGTCTTCAGACGTGGTTTCGCCAATGTGGCGCCAGATCAGCTGAGCGCTCAGCGGACCATTGTACCAGTCAAGCGTGGCGCGATGGCCCCACTCGGCGTTCGGCTCACCGCACGAACCGGAGAAGACGCCAACACAGTCAACCGAGGCCGCGGCCGCGTTCTGCTGCGAGGAGTTCTCTTCCCAGTACGTACCCAGGAAACCGATGGCGAAGTCGCCCGGAATGATTTCCGGCAGCAGCTCACCCAGTTCCCAGTCAAGCTGAACGTCGATACCGGTCGTACGAGCCAGTGCGATGTTGTTCAGCTGAGCGGAGATCGTGTCGATCGGCGAACCACCCGCGAAGCGCGTGATCAGCTGACAGAACGCCTGGTTCGGGTCGGTGTTACCCTGACCAGCCTGAGTACCAACGCTGTAGCAGCTGTCCAGGATGAACTGGGCAGACGGTGCAGCGATGATGTCTTCCATCTCGATGTCGAAGTAGTCGACGGAGATCGTCAGGCCATCAACGAAGCTCGGCTCGAAGATCGCACCGAACGTGATCGTCTCGGCGGTTTCAACACCCAGCGTCGGGTTACCACCGGTCAGCGTTTCGATCTGACCGTTCGGCTGGGAGAAGACACCCAGATCACCTGCCTGGACGCCAGTGGCGAGGCAGAGTGCGTCGAGGCGTGCATCACCCGGCGTGTAGGTGCCGAGCGGACCGACGGAACACGGGTCAGCAGCGCCCGGGAAGCCGTTGGAGACAGCCGAGAACAGCTCGCCGATGTTCGGAGCACGCGTTGCGGTGTTGTACGAACCGCGGAACGTGACTTCCGGAACCGGACCCCAGCGACCGGCAACCTTGTACGCGTCTGCGCCACCGGAGGTGGAGTAGTCCGAGTAACGAGCAGCCAGTTCGAATTCGAGGACTTCAGCCATCGGCTGACCGGAGAGAACCGGCAGCAGGGCTTCCGCGTAGTAGTCGTACACGTCGTACGAACCACCAACCGGCGGAGCACCGTTGAAGCCGAGCAGCGTGCCGGCAGCAAGGTCCTGCGACGGACGGAAGTCACCGTCTTCAGCGCGGTATTCGAAACCGGCAGCGACGCCGATCGGGCCACCCGGCAGCTCAATCCAGCCGCTGGTGTCACCGAACATCGTAGCAGAGAAGACCTGCTGGTTACGTTCGCTCTCGGAGTTCAGGCGCGTGGAGATGAAGGCTGCTGCTGCTGCAGAGATGTTGCCTTCACCGAACACGTTGATCGGCACACAGCCGTTCGACGTGTCGTTACAGTTGATGCCGTCATCAGACAGGAATGCCTGCTGCAGGCGCGGCTGAGAGATGTCGCCTTCGATGGCGGACGATTCCATGGAACGACCGGACTGGAAGTAGACATCCCAGGACAGGTTCGAGTTGAAATCGCCACGGAGGCCGAGCTGGAACTGGAACACGGTGCGCGTGTCGTTGGAACGACGCGGGCCGACTTCGACCATGCGGCGGCCGAGGAAGAGCGTACCGATGTTACCCGCTGCAACACCCGGCTGTGCCAGCAGAGCTGCCGTGTCCGGATGGATGTTCGGGTTGTCCAGGTCAACGTCCAGGAACGTGAAGGCCGGCGTCGGAGCCAGCTGCTGGTCAACTGCGTTCTGCGAGAACGTGACACGCGAGTACATGTTCAGGCCGTCGGCGATGTCGTAGTTGCCGAGGATGGTCGCGTTGTAGCGTTCCTGCGGCAGCTGCAGATAGTTCACCGGAGCGTAGTTGTAGCGCGTGTTGTTCGGGCCACCGTTGATCCACGGGGTCGGCGAACCGTCCGCGTTGAAGGTCAGACCACCCACACAGGCCGTGCCCGTGTCGGTCAGGCCTTCCGGACAGGAACCGGAAGCGAACAGGCCAGCGGCCGTCCAGTCGTAGGGACCAGCGAAGTTGAAGACGTGGCCAGCCGGAACACCCGAGGAGCCCAGCGGGATCAGCGGCAGGGACTGCTGCGTACCGCCCAGTGCGGTGCGCGAGAAGTCGCGATCGCCCTGGAAGACTTCTTCACGGTTCACATAGCCCATGTTCATGACGACGTTACCGCGACCGGAGTCGAAGTTGCCGCCCATCGTGACGGAGCCAGTCTGGAAGCGGGCGTCGCCACGCTGGGACTGCTCGTAACCGACGTTGAACTCAACACCCTCGAAGTCGTCCTTGAGGATGAAGTTCACAACACCGGCAACAGCGTCGGAACCGTAAACGGCCGAGGCGCCACCCGTCACGACTTCAACGCGCTCGATGAGCGAAGCCGGGATGGTGTTGATGTCAACCGTACCGCCGACACCGCCAGGCATGGCGCGCGTGCCGTCGATCAGGACCAGCGTACGGCCAGAGCCGAGACCACGCAGGTTGACCGTGGCAGTACCGTTACCCGGGTTGTTGGACGTACGGTCCAGGCCCGGAATGGTCTGCGGCAGAGTGTTCAGCAGGGATTCGGTGTTGACCGTACCGGTCATCTCGAACTGTGCGCTGTCCACGGTAGCGACCGGGCTGTTAGCAACGAAGTCCTGGCGCGCGATCCGCGAGCCCGTCACGACGATCGTATCGTCGCTTGCTCCGTCCTGAGCCATCGCCGGTGCTGCGTAAGCCAGTCCGCCGATGAGCGTGCTCGCCATAAGGCAAGCCTTCATAGTATTGCGTCTCACTCTTTTATCCCTCCGAGTAAGATGACGATTCATGGGAAGTGTTCGTCCCTGACATTGTTATCGTTGACGTCCCTTCCCCCTCAACGAGGCACACGATTCCCCGTCTTGCGGTGAAGCTACGGGTGCCGGTCAGCCTCGGTCAATGCAACAGGACCGTTACAGCCACATTTTCACCCCGGTTTTCGGACCCACTGTGACAGATTAGTCTCACTCATCGTGTTCTACCCGTCATTCGTCGCAGCGAATACACGCGCCAGGGGATTCCCGATCGCTGTCCGGTCGCGTTAGAAGACGTATATCGAAATGCGCTATCTGCACGCCTGAAAAGGCGTTTCGCGGGCTGTTACAACCGCCGTTCCGACCAGATTCGAGACCAGACGCATCCTCGCTTCATCGTGCCGGAAGCACCGTTCGTCCAGCATCCCGGCGCATTCCCAACCGCGCCTGAAAAGACGCGTTTTGACCTCAAAACCACGCCTCCAGGCCGATCCACAGAGCCGCATTCGAGGGGTCCGGGAGGGATGACTTCCTCCAACGGAACAGCCTGATTACTTCACATCACAAAGTAAAACAGGGCGGCTCCTGTCCGGAACCGCCCTGCTTCTTAAATATAGACCGGAACGCCGAAGCGTCGCGGCAAGTCGAATGCGCTTACTCGACGATTTTGGAGACGACGCCTGCACCGACGGTGCGGCCGCCTTCACGGATGGCGAAGCGCAGCTTCTCTTCCATCGCGATCGGCGTGATCAGCTCGACATCCATCTCGACATTGTCGCCCGGCATAACCATCTCGGTTCCGGACTTCAGCGTCACAACACCCGTCACATCCGTCGTACGGAAGTAGAACTGCGGACGGTAGTTCGTGAAGAACGGCGTGTGGCGGCCGCCCTCTTCCTTCGTCAGGATGTACGCCTCAGCCACGAACTTGTGGTGCGGCGTGATCGAACCCGGCTTGGCCAGAACCTGGCCGCGCTCAACACCCTCACGGTCGATACCACGCAGCAGAACGCCGACATTGTCGCCAGCTTCGCCCTGGTCGAGCAGCTTGCGGAACATCTCAACGCCCGTACACGTCGTCTTCTGAGTCTCGCGGATACCCACGATCTCGATCTCTTCGCCGACATTCACGACACCGCGCTCAATGCGGCCCGTAACAACCGTACCGCGGCCGGAAATCGAGAACACGTCCTCGATCGGCATCAGGAAGGGCTGGTCCTTCGGACGTTCCGGCGTCGGGATGTACTCATCCACGGCAGCCATCAGCTCGAGGATCTTCTCCTTACCGATGTTCTCGTCACGGCCTTCAACAGCCGCCAGAGCAGAACCGGCAACGATCGGAATGTCGTCGCCCGGGAACTCGTAGGAAGACAGAAGTTCGCGAACTTCCATCTCAACCAGTTCCAGGAGCTCTTCATCGTCCACCTGGTCAACCTTGTTCAGGAAGACAACCAGGGCCGGAACGCCAACCTGGCGAGCCAGCAGGATGTGCTCGCGCGTCTGCGGCATCGGGCCGTCAGCAGCGTTCACAACCAGGATAGCGCCGTCCATCTGGGCTGCACCCGTGATCATGTTCTTCACGTAGTCAGCGTGACCCGGGCAATCCACATGCGCGTAGTGACGGTTGTCCGTCTCATACTCAACGTGAGCCGTCGAGATCGTGATACCGCGGGCCTTCTCTTCCGGCGCCGAGTCAATCTCGTCATAACCCTTGGCTTCACCACCGCTGGCCTCAGCCAGAACCATCGTGATCGCCGCCGTCAGCGTCGTCTTGCCGTGGTCAACGTGACCAATCGTGCCGATGTTCGCGTGCGGCTTGTTCCGCTCAAACTTTTCCTTCGCCATCGATCTACCTCGTACGATGTCGATCCGGAGACGAATGGCCGATCGACTGAGTGGATGAAACGGCGGAAATACCGAACGCATTCCCGCAATGTGCGGGCCTGATACACAAGACTGGGCGGGCATGGCAAGCCCCAATGCAAGCACGTTGTTTTCCGGATCATCCGCAAACCCTCCCCGCCCGCACCGTCAGTGGCTTCGCGAGGCGGACAATGGGTATGGAAAGAATTCTTGACACGTAAAGTTTTCTTTCCATATGCTGGGCCCAACAACAAACCCACAGGAGACACCATGCCGACACTATCCAGAAAGGACCTGACCCTGGGCATCGCCTTCCTGGCCTGCCTGCTGGCGCTGGCTTCTGCCCCGACTGGAAGCCTGCTTTACGGCGCGCTCGTCCTGGTGGCGGGCACCCTGGTCTTTCTTCACGTCCTGCTGGGCGATGAGGTAGAACGGGCCCGCAATCTGTCCGCCGCCGGTTTCGCCTTCACCGGCCTGAGCGCCGGCCTGCTCGGATTGACGGCGATCGGGCAGGCCGACCTGATCGCCCAGAACGCCGGAAGCCTGTGGGCCATCTGTTTTGCGCTCTTCCTTCTCAGCTGGAGCGGGCTGCGCCTGATTCGCGGATGAAGAACCGTATCAATGAAGTCCGACAGGACCGAAACCTCTCTCAGGCCGCCCTGGCCAAGGCCGTGAAAGTCTCTCGCCAATCCATGAACGCGATCGAGAATGACCGGCATGATCCGTCAGTGTCGCTCGCCTTCGCCATCGCGCGGGCGCTCGAAACCCCGATTGCCGAACTGTTTCTCGAGGAGGATGTCCAGTGAGACTTTCTGCCCTGATCTCATGCCTGGCTGCGGGCCTGGCTCTCGCCTGCCCGCCGGACGCTGCGTCTGCGCAGACGGTCTCGCCCGTCGAGCTGTACATTCCGGCTCCCGATAACGAGACTCTGGCCGCAAGCTGGTGGCCCGGCGATCCGGACGGCCCCGGCCTGGTCCTGCTCGGCGTCGCCGGCCCGACCGACCGCAATCTTGCTTTCGGCACCCACGCCCCTTTTGCAAGCCTTGCCGAGGCCCTTTCTCGGGCCGGCATTCATGTCCTCTCCTTCGACGATCCCGGCACGGGCGAGTCCAACGGGGACTGGACCCGGCATGATTTCCCGTCCATGGCCCGCAATGCCGCGGCGGCGGCCGAAATGCTTGCCTCGACCGCGGACATTCCGCCGGAGAGGATCGGCTATTACGGCCTGTCTGAAGGGTCCGGCATCGCCCTGCATGTCGCCGCATCCGGCGAGGGCAATTTCCTCATTCTCGGCTCACCGCCGGGCATTTCCGGCGAGACCGCGCTGCGCGAACGCATGACGGGGATGCTGGAGGCCGGCAATGCCGATGCTGCCACGATCGATGCCTATCTCGCCGCCTTCGATCAATTCACGGCCCTGTGCCGGGCCGGAGATATCGACCGGCTGGCCGCGTTTCTGGCAGGCCCGGGTGCCGCACTGGTGCCGCGTTACGCCTTTGTGCCGCGCGATCCGGAGGGCCAGGCCCGTCTCTTCGCCTCGACCTGGCATGTCGGCCAGCTGGATTTCGACCCGGCCCCGCTCTTGCCGCAGGTCAGCGAACCCGTGCTGATCGTCGGCGGTGCGCTCGATCCCGTGCTGCCCCCCGACATCCACCACCCGCCCCTGAATGCCGGCCTCGAGAACAGCACGACGATCGTATTCGAGGACGCCAACCACCTCCTCATGCCTGCACGAACCGGCTCGCCGCTGGAATACGCCATGCTGGAACACGACCTCCACCCGGAACTCGTCCCTGCGATACTCGACTGGCTGGAAGCACAGGACATTTGCGCCGCCGGCACAAGCGCGGCGGGGCGGTGTCTTCAGGAAAGTCGGTAGAAAGCGCGCTGCAGGTGGCTCGCCACCCGAAGCCCTCGATCACGATCGGGGGCGAAGGATGGAGCGGGTAGCGGGAATCGAACCCGCATCCTCAGCTTGGAAGGCTGCTGCACTACCATTGTGCTATACCCGCGCTCAGGGTCGATCCGTTTAGCCGTTTCGCGCCTGTGCGTCGAGAGGGGAAGTGCGGTGCGGATGCAGATGGGGGTTACCAGAGCCTCTTGCTGGAGAACGCCTGTCCCGATCCGGTCTTGAGATACCGCTCGAAATCCCGTGCCTTCCTCACATCCGAAAACGCCAGACAGGTCACAAGCCGCCACGGCCGGTATTTGGACGTGTGTCGTGACTGTCCGGCATTGTGCGCCGCTAAGCGCTTTTGGACATTCGCCGTTTCCCCGACATAGCGCTGTGCGGGGTTGGTCTTGCTTTCGATGAGGTAGACGTAATGCATCGGTCACCGCTCCTGCGGAAACCCCAACGCGCCCGATCTGAGATTAGTGTCGCAGCCCTACTACGCCAAGGCTTCGTAGGGCACCTATTCGCCCACTCGCTTCGCTCGTTTGCGCGCTGCGGGTGGCTTGCCACCCGAAGCCCGCAGGGCGAAGGGTGGTGGAGGGGGTTGGATTCGAACCAACGTACGCTCTCGCGGCCAGATTTACAGTCTGGTGCCTTTAACCACTCGACCACCCCTCCACAGGGTTCAACCGGCAGCGCGTCGAGTGCCACTGTCCAGCGCCTGAATCAAAAGGTCTCCCACCGCGTCTCGGCGTGTTATGCCTCAACGAAATTGAAGACCGTCCCAATCAGGAGCGCGGACTATAATGACGAAGCCTCCCATGCGCAACACTCGCAAACGCACCGATTACAGCCCCCGCAGAAAGCCTGCTGACACTGGCAATCAGGGCTGGATCTGGGGCCGGCATGCGGTGCTGGCCGCTGTCGAAAATCCGCGCCGCAAACTGATCGCTCTGCGCGTCACCCGGAATGCGGCCCGCGATCTGCCCGAAGGCACGGATCACGAGGTCTGCGAGCCGAAACGCCTGGACGGTGATCTTCCGCCGAGCGCCGTGCACCAGGGCTTTGCTGCACTCGCCGAGGCCCTGCCCTCCGAACCGGTCGCTGCCGTGACCGATCCCACACACGGCACCCTGCTGGTGCTCGACCAGATCACCGATCCGCACAATGTCGGCGCCATCCTGCGTTCGGCGGCGGCTTTCGGCGTGCGCGCGGTGGTCATGCAAGACCGCAAGGCCCCGCCCTTGTTCGGTACGGTCTGCAAGAGCGCGGTCGGCGCGGCTGAACGTGTCGCCCATGTGCGCGTGACGAATATCGCGGACACGCTGGCCGAGTTCTCCAAGGCCGGGCGCACCGTCCTCGGACTGGCCGGGGAAGCCGATACGTATCTGGCCGACGCCCTGGCCGGACCGGATGGTGCGGGCATCGGCCCGGGACTGGTGCTGGTGATGGGATCCGAGGACAAGGGCCTGCGCCCGCGTGTCGCGGAGCATTGCGACGGTCTCGTCCGCATCCCGATGACGGACGCTATCGAGAGCCTAAACGTGTCCAACGCCGCGGCAATCTCGCTGTACGAGGCAGCAAAATGGCGCCTCGCGAATCGCAAGGCGCCATGATCGCTTCTGGATGTGTGGTTTGGCCTAGTCGGCAACGCCCGCACGCAGGATGGTGCGGCCATTGCGGCGCCAGTTCACCGAGCCGTCCAGCTCGTTGATCTCGACATCACCCGAGCCTGATTCATTGACCACGACATCCACGGCGGTACCGCCGAAATAGATGTCTCCGGAGCCGGAAATCGTGGCTTCGAACGGTTCGGCACGGCCGCGCGACACCCGGATATCACCGGAGCCATTGATGCGGGCGCCGAAGGCACCATTCACGGAATCGGCGCTGACATCACCGGAACCGGAAACCTGAACAGACAGGCCGCCGATATCGCCGAACTCGACATCGCCCGAGCCATTGATGCCGATGTCGACATTGCCGTCGACATCACCGACCGTGACATCGCCTGAGCCGGAGATGGAAATGTCCGTATCGCCGCCGGCACCGTCCAGATCGACATCGCCGGAGCCGCTGATGCGGACGTCCAGGCCGGCGCCGACCTCGCCGATGACGACATCGCCCGATCCGCCGATGCGGATGCTGGCTTCATTAGCGACATCACCGGCCTCGAAATCACCGCAGGAGCTGATCGACAGGTCGAGCGAGCCCAGATTGCCGGCTTCGCCCACGAAGGCGCTGTCGCGCAATTCGAGAGCCAGGCTGGCCGGCGCGGTGATCGTGATCAGCGGATATTCCTCGATCGGATGCATGTTCATGCGATTGCGGCCGATGCGGACCCGGTTGTTACGGGAATTGCAGTTCAGCCGGCGCATGCTCTCGCCGCCGTCAATGGCCAGCGTATTGCCGTCCGTCGTGACATCGGGATCGGAGACATGTTCGCCGGAATTGGAAATGCTGACGGTCACGGCGTCGGAGGATCCGTTGCGGATCTCGACCCGGCCGATGAAATTCTCGATGCGGACCGCATCGCTGTCATAACTCTGGCCGCCCGACTGGAAGGCCGTGGCCTTCGTCGTGGTGGACATGGCCGTGCTGGCGGCAGCGGCGGCACCGGCAAAGACCAGGGCCGAGCCGATCAGGAAAGCGTGTTTCAAGGTCATGGAGAGATCCCTCTTATCGTCCGTTCTGCCCCCTAGGATGCGCGAAGCGCCCCATTCGGATGCAGGTGTGACGCATGACCGTCTTCCGCGCGCTGACCGAATTGTGAAACCCGGGTAATGTTGCAGCCCGGATTTGCGATCAGCCCGGCCAGATCTGGTAGACCGCCGTGGCGATGATCGTGCCCAGCGCGTAGCCGAACACACCCACCAACACGCCCGGTGTGACGAGATCCTTCCAGCCCTTTGCCGCAGCAAGCGCCGGTGCCGTCGTGGCGCCGAGAATGGCTGCGTTGGAGGCGGTAATCAGCTCGGGCAGCGAGAAGCGGAACAGGGAGCCGAGGCCGAACAGGACCGCGCCGTGCACAGCCAGAAGGATGGCGATGATCAGGATCAGCAGCGGGGCTTCATTGATCACGGCCTGCAGGTCCGCACCGGCCGCGATAGCGGCGAAAAAGACGAAGCTCAGCGCGATACCGATCTCGTAGCCACCATGGATCCTGCCCATGGTTTTCGGGAAGGCCGTCGCCGGGATCAGGGCGAGAATGGTGATGATCGCGTAGCGCCAATTGCCCCATCCACTGTGGACATTCTCGCGCAGGAAAGCCGTCAGCCAGTCGCCGACGGCCACGACGATCAGCGCGAAAGTGAGTGCATAGGCCAGCGTCGCTGCGGTCGGCTTGCCTTCTTCCTCGACCGCTACGTCAGCTTCGCTGTGATCACGATCCACGAAACGCTTGGCCACCCAGTTGATGCCCGGGAGCACGGCCAGCAGGGCCAGAAAGAGGCCGGAATAGAGATTGTCCACAGCGGTCGCGGCCGACACGAAGGCCGGATTGGCCTCGCGCAGTCCCGTGAGGTCCACGAGAGCCGCGTAGTTGACCGACCCGCCGATATAGGTGGCGGTGAACGTACCGGCCGCGGCGGCCTGGTATTCACCGATATCGACCAGCATGAAGGCGATCACCGCACCGGCGACCGTGCCGAGCGAGGCCAGCAGAAAGGCCAGCGTCATCCGTCCGGTCTCGAAGAAGATCTTCTTCAGGTCCGCTTTCATCAGGAAGAGCGGGATCAGGACGGGCACAAAATAGGTGAAAACAAAGGAATAGCCGGCCGAGGACTGGGGAATGAGACCGATATTCGAGGCGATGATCGCGAACAGGATCGCCCAGACCGCGCCGGTCAGCAGCGCGCCGATGCGCGTCTTCTCCATCAGGAAGCCCGCAGCAGCGATGGCGAACAGGGCGGCGACGGCGGCGACCGCGTTATCAGCCGGAATCAAGGACATGGTGTCTCCCCAGAATTGGCCCCGGGAAATCGTCCCGGAACGGGTGGTGCGGACCCTAGCCCCGGGTCCGGACGCGATCCAGTCGCGATGCTGTGAATATCACTCGCCGAAGACCTCGACCGCCCAGGCCTGGTCCTTCTCGGTGGCGCGCACGAAGGCGGGACGCTCGACCAGCCCGCCGACATAGGTCGTAAACGGCTCGCGCCGCTCGAGCAGATTGAAATTCATCATGAAATTGAGCGTCGACCCGATCATCAGATCGGCCATGCTGAACCGGTCGCCGGCGAGATAGGTCCGATCTCTCAGCCCCTCTTCCAGCGTTTCGATGACCGACTCGACATTGCTCCAGCCGCAGGTGGCGCGCGGGGTTTCGCGACTGTAAGCCTTGTCGATGAAAGCCGGTTCGATACAGGCGCCGCAGAAGAAGAGCCAGCGCAGGTAGTCACCGCGCTCCGGCGCCCCCAGCGGCGGCGCGAGGCCGGCATCGGGATAGGTTTCCGCGAGCCAGGCCGCGATAGCCGGGCTTTCCGTGATCAGCGTCTCGCCCGCGGCAATGGCCGGGACTTTCCGCATCGGATTGATGCCCTGATAGGCCTCGCTCTGGATCTCGTCGCGCACATTGACGAGTTTCACATCATAATCGACGTCGGTCTCCTCGAGCGCCCACAGCGCGTGGAAACCGCGGGTACGCGGACAGTGATACAGGGTCAGATCGGCCATGGCCTAGTCCTCGACAAACGCGTCGGCCTCGATCTCGATCATGAAATCCGGCCCGATGAATTTGGAAATCTCGATCATCGTCGTGGCGGGCGGGTGGTCCTTGAAAAAGGCGCCGTGCGCACGGCCGAACGCCTCCCAGTGACCGATATCGGTCACATACATGCGCGTACGCACGATATCCTTCAATTCCGCCCCGACATCCTGCAGGGCTTTCTCGATGATCTCGAAACAGCGCTTGGCCTGGGCCTCGGGATCCCCGGGCGCGAAAGGACGGCGCTCCTCGTCTAGCGCCACCGTCCCTGTGACCCAGACATGCGGTCCCTTGCGGAGGGCCCGGCAATAGCCGACCTCCTTCTCCCAGGGCGCGCCTGACCAGGCACGCCGCACATTGTCGCTCATCTAGCTCTCCTGGTCGGGATCGAGAATATCCAGCGCAATGGCCGTCATCGCCTCGGTGGCCTGGGTGATCGTGCTGAGCGGATCGTCAGGCGCGAAGAAAGGCGTGTGGTTGGATGGGATGGTAATGCCCTGTTCGATATAGCTGTCGAGCTGGGCCTGCGTGGTGCCGCCCACCCAGAACATGAAGGTCGGCACATTTTCCTCGGTGCGGTGATATTGCGAGAAATCCTCACCGCCCATGATCGGCGGGACTTCCGTCACGGCATCCAGGCCGAAACGGGTCTGCATGGTCGCCACGGCGCGGGCCGCGAGATCGGGATTGTTGTAGAGCGCCGGCGTGTAGGTCTCCTCGATCTCGACGCGCGGATACTCGTCCGGCGTCAACCCGTAGGAGGCCGCTTGGGATGCGGCGATCCGCTGGATCCCGTTGAGCAGGTGATCCCGCACCTCGTCCGAATAGGACCGCACCGTCAGCTGGAGATGCGCTTCCGGACCGATGATGTTGTGCTTGGACCCGGCATTGAAGGCACCGACCGTCACAACGCCCGGCTCGAGCGGGCTGATCTCGCGCGACATGAGGCCCTGCAGCGCAATCACGATCTGCGAGGCGAGATAGATCGGGTCTTTCGTGGTGTGGGGATATGCACCGTGACCACCGCGCCCCTGGACGTAGATGTCGACCGTATCGACATTCGCCATGGCATAGCCGGGATGATAGGTGATCTGGCCGGTCGGCGTGGCCGCAAACGTGTGGAAGGACACGTTGAAATCAGGCAGCGGGAAGCGCTCGTAGAGCCCGTCCTGGAGCATGGCGATGGCACCGAGGCCGACCTCTTCCGCCGGCTGGCCGATAAGCACCAGCGTTCCGGACCAGTCATCCGTCATATTGACCAGCTGACGCGCAGCACCGACTAGCGCCGTCATGTGCGTGTCGTGGGCGCAGGCATGCATGATCGGCTGTTCGACACCGAACTGGTTCAATCCGCGCGCGGTCGAGGCATACGGCAGACCCGTCTCCTCGAGGATCGGCAGGCCGTCCATGTCTGCCCGCAGCATCAGGGTCGGTCCCTCGCCATTTTCCATGACGGCGACCACGCCGGTTTCTCCTACCTGTTCGGTGACAGTGAAACCGAGATCCCGGAGCTCCTGCGCGAGGCGCGCGGCTGTCTGCACCTCCATGCGGGAAAGTTCCGGATTGGCGTGAAAATGCTCGTAGAGGTCGCGCAGATGCGTATCCCAGTCAGCCACGATGGCCTGGCGCAGGGCGTCATCGCCCGGGATGGGTTCCACAGCAGCAATGGTTGCGGTGTCAGACCCCGCGGCGGCGGTTTCCGTCTCGTCCGCGGGCCCCTCGCCCGAACCACCCGAGCACGCACCCAGGACAAGCGCAGCAGCAGCGCTGAGCAAATAGCGTTTCATGATCGACCCTTCCCTGCCTTACGGCCCCTTTTGTCGAAGCGTATTCGACCCGCGAGGCGGCGCGAGGTCAATCTATTCCCCGCCCCAAACCAGGAAAAATCGTATTCGCGGCGGGCGCGCTCCCTATCCCGCCTCGCTGCGGCGGACCGGGCCCGGCATGTGACAGGCCTCGATCACCGCAGGCGGCGTCTCGAAGAAGAATTCGTGCGTGCGATTCCGACGGGCCGTCTTGCCATTGTGGAAGGCCTCGCCATCGGTGCGCATGATCTCGTAGGCCGGACGGTCCACTTCGGGCAGATCGGCGGCCACGCGCACGCTGATGATCCCATCCCGGTTTTCCGGCTCGGCGATCACGCCCGAATTGACTGCAGGATCGCCACGGCGCAGCGCCTGGACATGATCCATGCCGTCGATCACGCGACCGAAGACAGTCATGATCCGGTCCAGATGACGCGGCCCATGGCCGATGACGATGTAGAATTCGACATCGCCCGTATCGGGATCATTGCCACGCGCCATCGCCACCGTGCCCGGACAATGGATCGCCCAGGTCTCGCTGCCATCCTCGTTCTGGGCAGCGGGAAACCCGTCGACATGGCCCACACGCGGCGCATAGAGATCGTGGTCGATCATCGGCGTAAAGGTCACCGTCTCGCTCGCGACGACGAATTCACCCTCCAGCTCTG
Organism: uncultured Maricaulis sp.; assembly: GCA_965228215.1. GTDB lineage: Bacteria > Pseudomonadota > Alphaproteobacteria > Caulobacterales > Maricaulaceae > Maricaulis. Next base: position 3,198,872 of record OZ245800.1, read on the forward strand.
GATATTGCGGCAGGTCGATGGAATCCGCTTCCTCGCCGCGACCACCCTGTGCCACGAATCCGTCAATCACGCGGTAGAAGCTGCGCCCGTCGAAAAAACCATCGCGCGCGGCCTGGCGCATGCGGGCGGAATGCGCGGGCGCGAAGGCGTCGGTAAGCTCGATCGCGATGACACCATCCTCGACCTCGATCAGGAGCAGGTCCTCCGGATCAACCGCCCGCCAATCGGGGATACCGCTGAAATCGGGGGCCTCGGCGACGGTTTCGACCTGGGCTTCGTCGACGGGTGTTTCCGCCTCGATGTCCTCCTGACCGGACGGCGTACACGCCATCAAGGCCAATCCCGAAACTGCCAGCAAACAATGACGCATTCGATGTCTCCCCCGGTTTTCAGCGCGCATTCGACCGATCCGCGGCGCAAAGGTCAACGCCGACGGTACCGGACTACGGCCAATCGCGCATGAGGATGGACGCCTCCGCGGTCCTGGCCTACCAATTCAGAACTCTAGGGATTCCCGGCGCGCCCGCGATTGCAGCGCCCAGACAGATCAGGCGGCCATGACCAAGACTATCGGTATCGACGATCTTGCAGGCGACCTGTTCAGCCTCAACATTCGCGGCCTGCATTCTATCGCGACCGTCTGGCGCAATCCGCACGCCTAATTCAAGGCTGCGGAAGACACTGATTGGGAGGGCCGCTTCACACCGTCGGTGCGTCTCTGGCTGTCGCTCATCGCACTCTCATCCTTATTGCAATTCCTGTGGCTTGGCAGCGATACCCCTCTGGTGGCGGCGTTCGCGCAGGGCTTCCGGGATGCGGGCGTCGTACTGCGGGACGGGATGACCTATGAAGCGGTCGGCGAAATCGCGGCGGTCTGGATCTTCGCGAGCTTCCCGGTCGTGCAATTGTTGACGTTTCTCTTCATCCTGCCCCTGTTCCGGTTTTGGGGGCGGGAGACGAGTTTCAGCCTACGAATTCGGCTCGGAATCGCGATCATGATCCCGAGCGCCTCCGTGATGCTTTTTGTTCTACCGAGCATGTCACTTCTCGCGCCAGAACAAATGATTGCGTTCGGATGGGCGATCGGCGTCCTGGCCTGGCTCGTCGACTCCGTGACCATGTTCCGGGGCGCCTCCCCTGGCAAAACCCTGTGGGGACGCATTGTGCGATCAGGCGTGTTCGCAGGCATTATCCTGGTGCTCAACGTGATCATGAATGTCGCCACCCAAATCACGGGCATCATCCTGGTCAGCATGCGCTATGGCCTGACTGTCGGCTAGACGACAGATCAGGCGATTCCCTCGCCTCTCGCGAGATGAAGCAACCGCTCCAGATCGAGACGCGGAAAGCGGTATTGCCGACCTGGCTCAATGATCTTCATCACATAGGACAAATCAGCCGGTTCAGCGGCACGCAGGTCAGCGACGTAAGTCAGGACCGGCTCCACCTCGCCATTGGCTCGTTCGACCTCAATCTCGATCGGCGCATAAATCTGGTCGAGTTGTGAGGACGCCGGGTCATACAGGGCGCGCAGCAGGTCACAAGGTGCCGTCACGACCGCACCCCAAACCTGGTGGTCCGGACGCGGGAAAATATTTGCGGTCGGTTGAAACTGGATATCCCAACCCTCAAGCACGCAGGCCTGGGCGTCTGGGTTCGACCAGCCTGCCTCGCGCAGGACTTCGGGGTTCATGAATGACCCGTAGAAGAACACGCGTTCAGCTGAGCGCATGCACCCTCCTTCCCCGACCCGTCGCGACTATGCCGCGCCGCCGAAGCGTTCCGACCAGGCCTCGATATCCTCGGCCTCGATCTTCTTGAACAGGACTTCGGGCGGTTCGACCGATTGGCCGACCGGCATCGCCGTGAGCAGATCCTCCGCCTTGCCCTGCGGCCAGGCGCGGTCAGCTTCCACAACACCGAGGGCGTCGAGAATGGTCGCGGCGGCGTTCGGGATGATCGGCTGGGCGACCTTCGCCATAACCGTCATGTAATTCAGTGCGGTGCGTACGCCGATCGCGGCCGCGGCTGGGTCGGTCTTGAACTTCGTCCACGGCTCGGCGCGGGTGAGGTATTCATTCCCCAGCGCCCAGATCGCACGGACCTCTCCGGCGGCCTTGCGGAATTCCATGGCCTCGAAATGCTCGGCAGCCGCCGCGAGACGCGTGTCCATCTCACCGGCCAGCCAATCCTCGTCCGCACCCCACTCGCCGCCTTCCGGCACCACCGCATCAAAGCGGGATTTGTTGAAGCGCAGGATACGGTTGACATAATTGCCCAGCACGTTTGCCAGGTCAGTATTGATCAGCGACTGGAAATGCTCCCACGTAAACGCCGAGTCGGAGCCTTCGGGCGCATTGGCTGTCAGATACCAGCGCCAGTAATCGCCCGGCAGGATTTCCAGCGCCTGGTCCATGAAGACGCCTCGGCTCTCCGAGGTGGAAAACTTGCCGCCATACCAGGTCAGCCAGTTGAAGGCTTTCAGCTTGTCGACCGTCTTCCAGGGTTCGTCCGAACCTATGATCGTGGCGGGGAAGCTGACCGTATGGAAGGCGACATTGTCCTTGCCCATGAACTGGACATAGGTGACATCCTCGGCTCCCTTGTCGGTACGCCACCAGCTCTCCCAGTCACCGCCCTCGGCCTGGGCCCATTCCGCGGTCGCGGCGATATAGCCGATCGGAGCGTCGAACCAGACATAGAAGACCTTGTTCTCGAAGCCCGGGCGCGCTGCACCATCCTTGGTGACCGGGACACCCCATTTCAGATCGCGCGTGATCGACCGGTCGCGCAGGCCCTCGTCCAACCATTTATAGGCGATGGACTTGGCCAGGCTCGGCCAGGCATGGGCGGCATCCACCCAGTCGCGGATCTTCGATTCCACCTTGGTCTGCAGGAGATGCAGATGCTTGGTCTCGCGCACTTCCAGATTCTTCGAGCCCGAGATCTTGGAATAGGGTTCCTTCAGATCCGTAGGCTCCAGAAGACGGCCGCAATTGTCGCACTGATCGCCGCGCGCGCGCTCGAAATCGCAATGCGGACATGTACCCTCGACATAGCGGTCGGGCAGGAAACGGTCATCATCGATCGAGAAGACCTGTTCCTCGACGCGTTCCTCGATCAGGCCGTTCTCTTCCAGAACTCCGGCGAAATGCTGGGTCAGTTCGATATTCGGCGTGTTCGAGGTACGTCCGAAAAAATCAAAACTCAGCGAGAAGCCCTCGCCGGCCGTCACCTGGATGTCGTGTTGTTCGTCGCAATAGGCCTGGACGTCGACGCCCGCGGCGGCTGCAGCCAGCTCGGCCGGCGTGCCGTGTTCATCGGTGGCGCAAATATAGAGCACATCATGTCCGCGCAGGCGCTGGAAGCGGGCATAAACATCCGCCGGCAGCATGGATCCAGCGAGATTGCCGAGGTGTTTCACACCGTTGATGTAAGGCAGGGCGCTGGTGATCAGGATACGGGACATCGCGAAACGTCTTCCTTAGGAGGGGAATTCTGTGCTCTATTTCGCCTGGGACGCGAGCCGGGAGAGCTCGCAGGCAAGACGGCGTACATAGCCGTCCTTTCAAGGGGAGGAAATACCCATGCCTCGTATTCTGGGGACCAATATCATCGCCGTGCTCGTGGCGGCCATCGCACTCTTCATGACCGGATTTGTTTTCTACGGCCTTCTGTTCGCGGAATTGTGGATCGGTCTGTGGGGATTCACACCGGAGAAAATCGCCGAAATGGAAGCGGCAGGTTCCGGAGGCATGGCCTTCGGCTTCCTGATCTCGCTGGCCACGGCCTTCTTCCTGTCGGTCGCGCTCAAGAAAATGGGCAAGACCGAATTGATGGACGCCATCAAGGGCGCCCTCTTCCTTTGGCTCGGCTTTGCCGTGCCGACCATGGCCTATGACACGGTCTACGCGGCCCAGCCGCTGATGCTGCTCGTGCTCGACAGTGCCCACCTTCTGGTCGGTTTCGTCATTGCCGCAGTGGTTCTGACATTCATGGATGGCGTTGCCGTCAAGGACTGAGGCCACAGCCTCGACCAACCCGCTGCCGGCGCGCCCGTCGCGCCGGCCGGGCATGGCCGCAACGCAGGCCCGAGCCGCGCACCTGAACCGCAGCGCGATATTGCACCTTCCGCCCGCTCGCATTATCAGACGCCCTCACCCGGCCATCGCGCCGGACCGGTGCCGGCTTAGCTCAGCTGGTAGAGCATCTGATTTGTAATCAGGGGGTCGGGGGTTCGAGTCCCTCAGCCGGCACCATCCTCTTCGGCATCATTCTGCCGCAAGGCGAGTTTCCAGGCGCTGGGCGCGGTGGATGCTGTGCCACATCCAGGCGTCGCGGATGATGGCCTCGAGATCGTATCGGGCCGTCCAGCCCATCAGTTCCGCGGCTCGCGCCGGGTCAGCCACGAGACGGGACGGATCGCCCTGGCGGCGGTCAGATTCGATCACGGACACGGGTTTGCCGCTGACCCGTTCGGCGCAACGGATAACGTCGAGCACGCTCGACCCCTGACCTGTTCCGAGATTTGCCGAGAACCCCGTGCGCGTCTCCAGCAATTGCTCGAGCGCTCGGACATGGGCATCGGCCAGGTCCAGCACGTGTATGTAATCACGCACGGCCGTGCCGTCGGGCGTGGGATAATCCGATCCGAAGACCTTGATATGATCGCGCAGCCCCAGCGCGGTATCGAGAACCAGCGGGATGAGATGCGTTTCCGGCTCATGCGCCTCACCGAGCCGGCCCAGCGGGTCGGCACCGGCCGCATTGAAATAGCGCAGGCGCGCCGCGCGGAGCCCGGTGCGGGCTTCGGCTGCCTGGATCATCTGCTCGGCCATCAGCTTTGAAAGGCCGTAGGCACTTTCCGGCGACTTCGGCACACATTCGGAAATCCGAGCCTCGCTCGTCTCGCCGAAGATCGCGCAGGTCGAGGAGAAGACCAGTGTCTCGACACCTGCGGTCTCGCACGCGGCAAGGACGCTGGCGACCCCGCCGACATTATTGTTGAAACAGCGCGAGGGATGGATCTCTGAAGCGCCAACCTCGATGTCGGCAGCGAAGTGCAGTACGGCGACCGGACGATGGCGTCGCATCACGGCGGCCAGCCGGGCGGTATCCCGGACGTCACCGGGCTCGAACGGTCCGAATTGCACGAATTCCCGGTACCCCGTCGACAGATTGTCATAGACCACCGGCCAATAGCCGGCACTGAGCAGTTTGAGACAGCAATGACTGCCCACATAGCCGGCTCCGCCGGTGACAAGAACGGTCTTCATGGCGTTACTCCTCGGCTCCGGGCTGGGTGCGACTGCTTGCGAGCATGACGAGCGCGGGACCTCCGCTCTCTGCAAGCAGGCGGAAGCTTGCCCCGATCAGAAGCAGAAGGCCGGTCAGTTCCAGCATTTCCTCGAGCGTCGCGATCAGGTCTCCACCGAGGGGCGTGATCGGCACGCCTTGCGGCAGGTCTCCGGCGATGTAGCAGGCGTGCAATACCTCGCAACCGAGCGCTCCGGCGGCGTAGACAGCGACGGCAGCGGCGAAGCTGAACTGGACAGCGCGCGACTGGCGCAGCCCCCAGGGCAGGAGCACGACGAGACACGCCACGAGTCCGATCCCGTACGGCAGAACCCAGGCATGGCTCAGCGCGCCGGAAAAATCGCCGAGCGTCTTCATGAAGGCGTCCAGCCGTTCATGGATCGACACCCATTCATCCAGCGCCAGGAAAAGCAGCGCGGCGGACAGCAGCCAGCGCGCGCGAACCTCGAGGGCGTCACCTGTCTTGGTCTTGGCCGACATGAGGACAATCAATGATGCCAGTCCCAGGGCCAGTCCCGAAAACAGGGAGGGGATGTTCTGTTCGCGATCGAGATGGAACAGGGTGACGACGCCCCAGCCATCCTCGATGCCCAGGCCATAGACGGCGGCGAGAACGCCGAGATGGGCGAGGCCCAGACCTCCGACCGCGAGGGCCAGCCAGGCGAGAACAGTTGTATCTACGAGCAGGAATACCGGGCGGGTAGTCGAGCGATTGGTATTGAGCGTGTCGGACATGACGACCTCCTTCTGACGGGAGGTGTTTCAATGCGCATGCCAGACGAAAACACTGATCGAAACGACCTATTCCACTGTTTTATATGCGATTTTTTCATCGCCCGAGATCGACGCATTCGGCATTGTCGCAAATTGCAATTTTCAACTCGCAAAATGCGAGACTTGATTTGCATTTGGCATTCGACGCCAACCAACAGATTTATAGTACGCTGTTTTTATTCATTTTTTTCTGACTTTCGGTCTGGCGTACCGCTTGCTCCTCCATGGGGCAGGAGGAAGAGCCATGACCAAATTCGAATTGCAGAACGCAGAACAATTGCGCACTTTCGATCGCGCCATCTTCGAGTTTCTCAAGCGCGTTGAATCCCGTGATATCGCCCCGGCCATCCAGATCGACGGATACCAGGAGGGCGAACACTCGGTCCGTGCGGTTCATTGCCGCGACAAGGACATGGCTCGCGAACTGGCCCGTTTCATCGGCTCTGCCCTGCAGCGTCGCACGGTTGCGGAGCTGCGCTGATGACTCGCCGCCGCTCCCCCGCTTCTCTGGCGATCGCAAGCCTTGCTCTCGCCGTGTCCGCCTGCGCGACCGCTTTCGAGGAACCGCGCAATACGGTCGACCTCGCAACGGGCGCCTACACGTCCACCCGCCAGCCGATGCAGACCGCCCGGGAAATTCCCCTGTCCGGGCATGGCCGCTACGGTGACCTGGCACGCTGTGCCGACGCGGACCTGCCCGTGTCGGCAAGCTCGTCGGTCATCATGGCCAGCACGCGCGGCACAGGTTCGCCGCCGCTATCGCCCGGCGACATGCTGCGCCTGGCCATGCCGGCCGGCGAAATCTTCGAGGGCCAGTACATCATCGCGCCCGACGGCATGCTCTACGTCCCGCATATCGAACCGATCCCGGCGGCCGGTTTCCGCATCGAGGCCGTCGAAGCCCTGCTGGCCCGCAGCTTTGTCGAACAGCGCATCTTCCGCGCCGGTTTTGTCCAGCTCGATCTCGACATCGCCCAGTACGCACCGATCCAGGTGCATGTCAGCGGCGCCGTCTTCGAACCGGGTGATGTGATCCTGAATGATGGCAGCGCCGAAAGCGTCCAGTCGCAGCGCGTCGACGCCGGCGGCGATGTCAGTTCCGGGCGCACGCTTGCAGCCGCCCTGTCCCGCGCTGCGGGCCTGCGTCCGGACGCTGACATCCGCAATGTCGTCATCGTCCGTGCCGGCCAGCGTTATATCTACGACCTCTCCGGCGCGATGACCGGCCAGCGCTTCGAGGATCCGCTGCTGACCGCCGGCGACCAGATCCACGTCCTGTCGCGCGGCTGTTTCCAGGAAGCCCTGGCTCGTCCGTCCCGCGTCACCCTGCCCGGTATCCGCGTCTTCATGTCGAACCTGACGACGCCGGCCTCATCGAACTCGCAGTCCGCGATCAATCGCGATGCGGTGAACCTGCCCTATGGCACGCGTTTCCTGCAGGGACTGGTCGCATCGAATTGCGTCGGCGGCACCCAGGCCACCAATGCCAATCGCTGGGCCGTGCTGATCTCGCGCAACCCGGTCACAGGCGAGAGCGAGGTGATCGCACGTTCGATCGAGGATCTCGTGCGCCGCGCCGATCGCGACAGCTTCAACCCCGTCCTGCTGCCGTATGACGCCCTGGCCTGCTACGACTCCCACGTCACCAATATCCGCGACGTGATCAGTGCCTTCTCCGGCGTGCTGACGCCGGCCATCAATCTGACCATTCTGAGCGGAGCGGCCCGATGACCGACGTCCGCACGCCCTCCCGCCTCGAGCAGCTGGCCGAAAACGCGATGTTCTCGCGCCTGTTGCTGGGCTTCGGTGAGCAGGGACGCTGGCTGCGCTACATGCTGGTGGTCCTGGCCGGTTGCCTGGTCTTCGGCGGCCTCGGCAGCGCCTACTATTTCGGCACGCCGCCGTCCTACACCAGCGGTTTCACCCTGATCCTGCCCGGTTCGGGTGCCGGAACTTCGGTCAATCTCAACTCTCTGGGTCAGACCAATTCGATGACGTCCTCGCCGTTCTCGAGCCCGTCCCTGAGCCCGACGCAGAACTACAAGCGCCTGCTCGGGTCAGACCGGGTGCGCGGTGCCGCAGCCGAAACGCTGGGCCTGTCCGAAAGCGCCCTGCCCGAGGCCCGGGTCCGCCTGGTTGATCTGACGCCCCTGATCTATGTGCGCATGACGTCGGACAATCCGGACGAGGTCTACGCATCGGCAAACGCCCTGCTGACCTCCTTTCAGGCCGAGCTCGACGCGCTGCGTGACGAGGAGCTGGAAGCCCGCGACGAGGCCTATCGGTCCAGCATTGCGGAGTATGAGCGCAATGTGGTCGCAACGCGCCAGAACATCATCAATTTCCAGTCGCGCACCGGCCTGATCTCGATCGAACAATTCCAGACTCTGGTGACGGAAACGGACGAGATCCAGCGCCTGCTGGACGATGTCCTGGGCAATGCCCGCTCACTGTCCGCCCGCGCCACCTGGATTTCGGACATGATCGAACTGCCGCAGGAAGTCGCCTCGCGCGTCCTGATCCTGCGCGGCGACCCGACCTTCGAGGCCCATCGCGAGGCCCTCGCCACGAGTGCTGCCCAACTCGCGAGCTATCGCAACATGTATGGCCGCAATCACCCCGACATGCAGGCCGAGACCCGCCGGCATTCCGGCCTGGTAGCTGCCATGGCAGCCCGCGGCGAAGCCCTGCTGGGCGTTGCCGGCTACCGGGCCCTGCGCCTGGCCGAGATCAATATCGATCCCGAACGCGCCGAATTGCTGCGCCAGATGGTGGATCTGAGTTCGGAAGCGTCCGGTGCCCGCACCGAGGCTGTCGCCCTGCGCAGCCGCCTTATCCGCAATCGTGAGCGGATCGAGGCCCAGGCCTCCGAGGCTGCCGAGCTGGAAGCCCTGCTGCGCGAGCACCAGGTTGCCGAGACCGTGTTTGCCTCGGCCCTCGCCCGCCTCGACACGGCCCGTGCCGACATCTTCACATCCTATCCGCTGGCCCAATTGCTGGAACAGCCGGTACGCCCGGATGTGCCCACCTCACCGTCCAAGAAGATCGCGGCTGCGGCCGCCATCGGCGGTTTCTTTCTCTACATGATGGGAGTCCTGTTGCTGTGGTTGCGCCTGCCGCTGATCCGCGCTCTGTGGAAGATCGTCTGATCTCACTCGCGCTCATTGCGACCTGGCCGATCTACGCGATCGGCGGGCTCTACGTCGTCGGCCCTGTCCTCGGCGTGTGCCTCGTCGCCATCATCGTGTTGCGCACCTATCTGGGCAGCCACCAGCAGCCGCGCCCGATCCCGATCGGCGTGTGGATCTGGATCGCCGGCATGGTGGTGATGGAGATCGCGCTCCTGGTCGGTCATGTATCGGAAGGCCTGTCGACCGGACAGACCATCAAGTCCTCGATCGGCTGGGCCAAGGGCTGGGCGCTGTTCGCCATGTTCCCCCTTGCCGGTGCCTGCCTGGACATCCGCTTCGAGACGGTGATCCGCGCCGCCTCGATCACCGCCCTGCTGTCGCTGCTGGTCACACCCTTCCTGCTCCTGGCCCCGATGGTCGGACTGCCGGAAGTGCTGTTCGTATCGCCCTTCCGCTATATCGGCGGACCGGGACCGGAATTCTTCGCCGTCCAGCTCTACTCGATCGATCCGGGCGACGGCATGCCGCGCTGGCGTTACTTCACGCCCTGGTCGCCCGCGGCCGCGATCATCGCCAACATGTATCTGATCCTGGCGATCGAGGACCGCCGCAAGGTCTGGAAGACCATCGGTATCATCTCCGCCCTGACGATCATTCTCCTGTCCAAATCGCGCCTGGGCCTCGCGACGGCGATGGTCGTATGGCCGACAGCCTTCGCGATCAGCCAGTTGCGCCGCTCGGTCCTCTGGCTCGGCGCCGCCATCCCGACGGCGATCGCCGGCCTGCTGGCCCAACCGATCATCTCGCAACTCCTTGCCGCCTATGAAGGCGTGAAGGGCATGCGTGCTGATTCCACCCGGGTGCGTGAAGCGCTCGGCCGTATCGCCGTCGACCGCTGGTATCACGAGGCACCTGTCTGGGGGCATGGCATTGTGGAACGCGGCCCCCACTACGTCGAATATATGCCCATCGGCAGCCATCACACCTGGTTTGGCCTGCTGTTCGTGAAGGGCATTGTGGGGGTGATCGCCCTCGTCATCCCCCTGATCTGGAGCCTGATCGAGTTCGCGCTGCTCTCCCTGTCCAGCCGGGCAGGACGCACCGCCCTGGCGATCATGATCCTGCTGACCCTGTTCACCGTCGGCGAGAACCTCGAAATCCTCGCCTACCTGCTCTGGCCCGGCCTGCTCATCTGCGGAATTGCGATGGGCGAAGCCGCCGAGAAGCGTCGCACACTGGAGCCGATCTCATGACCTCGACCAAAGCCCTGATGATGGTCCCCCGCTACTGGCCGCAAACCGGCGGCGCCGAACTGCATTCGCGCCGCCTCGCCCAGGAGCTGAGCCAGGATATCGACATCGACATCCTTCGCTTCAATGCCGAGACCGACACAGTGACCGATTTCGCCTATGCCCGGGCACAGTCAGGCATCGTGAATGATGGCGGCATGTCGGTTCATACCCTGTCTTCCTCCGGTCCGAACGCAGCCCTGTTGCGCGGTCTTTCCCGCACGGCTGACCGTCTCCGTCCGGCCCGGCGTGCCTTCAACATGCTGGCCCGCCGGGACCTGGCGCCCCGCCTGCGCCAGCTGACCCGCGAGCACGATGTCGTGCACGGCGTCTACAATGGTTTCACAGCGGGTTTCGAAGCCCTGGCCGATACGGGCAAGCCCTTCGTGTTCACACCCCTGACTCACACCACCAAACCGGAGGGCACTGCCTGGTCCTCCCCGCAATTCAAACGCCTCTACCAGCGCGCCGACGCGCTGATCGCCATGACCGAGTATGAGCGCGAATGGCTGACCGCCCAGGGCGCGGACGCGGACAAGGTCCATGTCTGCCCGATGGCGCCGCTCTTCGACCTGTCCAAGCCGGACCCGGACGGATTCCGCGCCCGCTGGGATCTGGGCGATGCGCCCGTGATCCTCTTCCTGGGCCGCCTGACCGGCTACAAGGGCTATCGCCAGCTGATCGCTGCGGCGGATCGGGTCTGGCAGGAACATCCGGCCACGCGCTTCGTCATCGCTGGTCCGGGCGAACGCCCGGCCGGCCTGTCGGATGACCGCCTGGTGTTCACCGGTTCGATCTCGGACCCGGAAAAGAAATCCGCGATCGCCGCGTGCGATCTGCTGTGCGTCCCCTCGACCGAGGAAAGTCTCGGCGTGGTCTATCTGGAAGCCTGGAGTTTCGGCAAACCCGTCATCGCTGCGGACATCCCGGCGATGCGCTCGGTCATCCGCCACGGACATGACGGCTGGCTGGTCGACCAGGATGCTGGTGCAATCGCCGACCGCATACTGATCCTGCTGGATGATCCGGACCGCATGCTCGCCGCCGGCAGAGCGGGAGCGCTGAAGGTCGAGCGGATCTATAACTGGGCCCAGTCGGCGCGCCAGCTGCGCTCGATCTACGCTGACATCGCCTGACACACCCCACAGACCGCCAAAACGAAGAACCCGGCACGCCCGTCGCATGCCGGGTTTCTTTGTCTTCACCGACAGGTCCTGCCTCGATCCCGTCCGGGTTTCCTGACGACCGCGACCGGACGCAATAAAGGAAGCGCAGTGATGGGGGTCACTGCGCTTCCGCACGCCTGGCAATGCGAAGGAGGATCAGGCGTGTTTGGGGCGAGCCAGGAGGAGACGTTCGACCTGGCCGTAAATGTCTTCGCTGCTGAAGCGCAGCACTGCTGCGGCGGCGATGGTCAGCACGGTCTTGACCGGCTCATCGACCAGGATCCGGGGGGAGCGTTTCAGAGCCGAGAGCGCAAGGTCGAGGGCCATGCCCCGATCACGCATCTGGACGGCGCGGCGAGCGAGATAGCGCAGCTGATAGGCCTCGGCCTCGTCGCCCCATTTCGCGGCGAAACGCGGTGCGATCGACTGCACGCGGTCGCGCATGCGAAGCCAGCTCTCGAACTGCCGGGTGATGTTTGCGGACAGACCGCCTTCATTGACACGGTAATCCGTCAACGCGCCGGACACGCCTTCAAATCTCCAGGCGCTGAGGAGTGCGATCCGCATCCAGCACTCGATATCTTCGGACTGGCGGAAACTCTCGTCGAACCAGTTGGTTTCACCGGGCCGGAAGGAGGCATGGCCGATATCGTCGAAAACCGCTCGGCGGATCACGGGGGTCGATCCATTGCTGATCGGGTTGCGGCGGAAAATGTCTTCTGGGGCGACATTGCGAAGCCTGGGCTTCTGCTCGACGCCCATCGGCCGTCCTACATCATCGATCAGGCGGGCGCCGGAATAGCTGACGCCGACGTCGGTTGCCTGTCGGAGATGCGCGACATGCCTGGCGAGTTTTTCACGATGCCAGATGTCGTCTGAGTCCAGGAAGGCGATGAATTCGCCACGGGCATTGCGGATGCCGGTATTGCGGGCGCCGGCAAGACCGCGGTTTTCCTGCGTGATGATGCGGATGCGCGGATCGACGAATGCGCGGCAGACATCGATTGAATTGTCCTGCCCGCCATCATCGATGATGAGCAGTTCGAAATCGGTGTGGCTTTGCGCGAGAACGCTGCGAACAGCGTCGCCCACATAGCGTTCGACATTGTAGACGGGCATTACCACGCTGACGATTGGTCGGATCATTGAACCATCTCCCGGGTTTGTGACAGGGGAAGGGCGAAGAGGCACAGGCCGGCGAGGGTTTTCGCGGTGCGCTTCGGCGCCCTGACGAGAATGAAAGGGTCTGCGGCGAAGGCCTGCCACATCGCCCGGGCCGCCTCGGCGACAGAACCGCCGGGGCGCAGTGCACGCCGGGCCAGATTGCGATAGAAGGCACCTTCAAAGACCTTGGTCCGGGCCTGGACGGCGCGAGGCAGGAAGGCACGCGATTCCGCCATCAGCTGCTGCCAGCATTCGGCGGTGGCGGCGAGCTGGCTGGACCGGCTGTCATCCGCACAGCGATACTTCACCAGCACGGCGTCGATACCTTCAACAGTCCAGGGTGTCAGGCCGGCAGCTCGCAGCGCCAGGTCCTGATCCTCGATATAGGCGAGGTTCTCCTTGAACCCGTCGAGACGGCCGAGCAGGCTGGACCGCGCGACGATGTTCGACGTGGTGCAGATTGGGTTCTCGGCCAGCAGGTCCGTGACATCAAGCCGTTCGAAATGGCGGGTGATCGTGCTCACCTTGCCGCTCTCGGCATCCCAGAAACCGACCCGCGAGAAGACGATACCGGCCTGCGGATTGCGGCTGAAATGCCCCAGACACATCTGCAAGCGGTTCGGGTGCCAGAGATCATCGGCATCGATGAAGGCGATGATCCTGCCGCGGGCAGCGCGGATGCCGCGATTGCGGGCGGCTGCCGGACCTGCATTTTCCTGGCTGACCAGCTTGATGCGCGGATCCATGCCGAGCAGGCCATGCAGCACGCCCGGCGTATGATCAGTGCTGCCGTCATCCACGATGATGAGTTCGAAATCCTGGTAGGTCTGCGCCAGGACCGTCGAGATCGAGGGCAGAAGGCGCCGGCCGGTATTGAAGACCGGCATGATCACGGAAACATAGGGTTGCTCACTCATGGTCTGATCTCCTTGAGGGGTTGGAATTGCGGGTCGCCGGACACGAGTTGCCGGCTGACCGGGAAGAGGATGAGCGCCGCCAGGGTCAGGCTGGCAGCCATGGACAGGCCCGCCATTTCGAGGCTGACCTGTGCGCCTATGGCGAGGGCGGCCAGCGCCATCGAGCTGGCGAAGACGACGCCGAGCGTCTCGCAGAGCGCCTGGTGGCTGGCCCGCAGCAGCAGACCGCAGGCATCCAGCAGGAGGCGCGCCGGGCCGCACAGGCAGAGAATGGCGGTCAGTCCGGCGGCAAAGGCCCATTCGGAACCGAAAAGGATCGGCAGATAGATGGGCACGGCCACGGCCTGCGCTATGAAGATCGCCGTCAGCAGGAGACCGCCGGTCCGCATGGATTTGTCGAAGCTCGACAGAGCGCTGCCATCGCGGCGCGAGGCTTCGCAGAGATGCGGGTAGATCGCGGACTTGAATGCCGTGTTCAGAGCACCGGACAATCCCAGGCCGGCATTGAACGCGAAGTAGTAGACGCCCAGTACTTCCAGGCCGAAGACCGATCCAATGATCATCTTGTCGGCGTGCAGGCGGGCAGCGCCGGCGACTTCGCTGGTCAGGATCGGTGCAGCACTGGTCAGCAGCCCACGCGAGGAGGCGGCCTCCACCGAACGGTCCGGGCGCCAGGGGCGGCCCCAGCGGATACCGACCAGCCAGATCGGCGCGGTCAGGAGTTTGGGCAGGACGATCGCCCAGGGACCGAGTCCGGCAATCGCAAGCGCGGCGGTCAGGAGATTGTCCGTTCCGGTCTGCACCGCATTGATCTTGGCGATACGCGCCATTCTCTGCTCGCGCTGCAGGATCCAGCAATGAACCAGACCGGCCGGCATGACGAGATAGACACCGGACAGAGCGGCGATCATCCAGAACAATTCGGGACGCCCGGTGGTTTGAGCGATGATTGCCCCGGCGACCGTCTGGATGACGGCCAGCGCGATACAGATTGCCCAGCCCAGCCGGTAGGCCGACTTGCAGAGGGCCTGCAATTGACCTTCGGGCGCGCGGATGATGGCGGCACCGATTCCGTTTTCATGGAAGATGCGGACGATCTCGAACGTGGTGATCGCCACGGCCGCAATGCCGAATTCCAGCGGGCTCAGATTTCTCGCGAGCACGATGGCCGTTACCATGCGCGTCAGGCGTGCGACCATCTCACCACCGGTGAGCCAGCCGATATTCGCCAGGAAGCGCGAGCGGATCATTGATGTCAGGGCCGTCTTGAACATGCCGGGTACTCCTTCTGCCCCAGACACTTCAAGACGAGCGCCAAATAGCACAAACTATTTTAGATATTACTTTTCAACCGCTTAGAGAGATATCGCCCAGGTGCGGAATGCGACATCGATGCGATTTGCAAATGCGATTCGCAAAATGCATCGATTTGTACTGCCGCTTGCGAAAACCGCCATTCAACCCGGCGGGGAATTCCATTATTTTCCATGCATTTTCAGTAACTTCCGAAACACGCATCAATCGGCATCCCACTTGAAGCCTGTCGTTCGAACAGTTTTTGTAGGGAGAGCCCGATGGTCGACATCTCGACACGCACGAACAGCGCAATTGCCAGCGTCCGCAATTTTGCCCCCAGCATTTCTGCGGTCCCGCAGGCACCCACGAATACGGCTGAACATGTCAGCCTGTTTGACCTTCCTGTTGTCAGCGAGTTCCAGCCGCAAATGGTTCGCTGGATCGCGCAGCGTGCCATGCTCGACATTCCCACGCGCATCGCCTTCCTGAATGCGCATTGCGCCAATGTTGCGAGTACGGACTGGCGATATCGATCCGCCCTGGCCTCCTGCGACGCCATTCTGCCTGACGGTATCGGCATCGAGATCGCCGCCCGCATGGTCGGCAAGGCTTTCCGCGACAATCTCAATGGCACCGACCTCTTCATCCCGCTTTGCGAGGAACTGGCCGAAGGCGAGCAGAGCATTTTCCTGCTCGGCGGCCGCCCCGGCATCGCCGAACAGGTTGCGGCAAACGCCTGCGAGGCCGTCCCGACGCTGAAAATTGCCGGTTTCGCCGACGGCTATTTCTCACCGCAGGACGAGGACGCGCTTATCGACCAGATCAATGCCTCAGGAGCGAAAGTCCTGTTCTGCGCGCTGGGCGTGCCGAGCCAGGATGTGTGGCTGGCTCGCATTGCCGGCCGGCTCGACACCCCGGTCGTAATGGGTGTCGGCGGACTGTTCGACTTCGTCTCCGGCGCAACCCGGCGCGCCCCGAAATGGGTGCGCGACATGCGCATGGAATGGGCCTATCGCCTCGCCCAGGAACCGCGTCGCATGTGGCGACGCTACCTGGTGGGCAATCTCGCCTTCGTCGGACGGGCTGTCGGGGAAGCCTGGCGCCGCTCGACATTGCGCACCCGCGTCAGCAATGGCCTGAAGCGCGGGCTCGATGTTCTGGGCGCGAGCGCCGCACTGCTGGCACTCAGCCCATTGATGCTTGTCACCGCCGGCCTGATCCGTGCCGAGAGCCGCGGTCCGGCCCTCTTCCGCCAGACCCGCGTCGGCGAAAATGGCGAGACCTTTACGATGCTGAAATTCCGCTCGATGTCCCAGGACGCCGAAGCGCGCCTGTCCGAACTCCAGTCCGCCAATGATCGGAATGACGGCGTGACTTTCAAATTGCGCAAGGATCCGCGCGTTACCCGGGTGGGTGAATTCATCCGCAAATACTCGATCGATGAATTGCCGCAATTCTTGAACGTCCTGACCGGCGAGATGTCGCTGGTCGGCCCTCGCCCCGCTCTTCCGTCGGAAGTCGCCAAATACGGCGAACGCGATATGCGCCGCCTCGCCGGCAAGCCGGGCATTACGGGACTTTGGCAGGTAAGCGGACGGGCAGACATCCCGTTCCAGGAAATGGTGGAACTGGATGTCCAGTATCTCGAGACGCGCTCGATCTGGACGGATATCAGCCTGTTGCTCCGCACCCCGATGGCGGTCCTGGCCGGCCGCGGCGCCTACTGACCGGTCACAAATCGCGAAAACTCATTGCACAATGCAACGAACCAGTGTTGCATTGTGCAATGATCTATTGCATTTCGCGATTCCTCTGCGTGCCGAATATGGCTAAGCGATTGATTTTTCATCTATCGCAATTTGCCCGCCGCGGGTTCCCGAATTGCAATTCCCTGCCTGTCTGGTCAGGAGGGAAGACGTGGCGCATCACAACACTACAACCGATCTGGAGGCACGCTTGAGCACCGCTTCCGACAAGGGCCGGGAACAGCTTGATCTCGCACTTCGCGAGGCTCTGTTCACCGCAGCACTCGATTGCATCATCGTGATCGACTCCGACAGCCGGATAATCGAATTCAACCAGTCCGCTGAACAGACATTCGGTTATGACAGATCAGAGGTGATCGGGCGCGACCTGGCAGACGTGATCATTCCCCCTGCCCTGCGCGATGCCCACCACGCCGGCATGGCGAAATTCCTCAAGACCGGCGAGAACGCCGTGCTTGGCAAGCGTATCGAGGTTCCGGCCGTGCGGAAGAATGGCGAGGAAATTCTCGTCGAACTCGCCGTCTCGGCCGTCGAGGTCGAGGACGCGAAATATTTCGCAGCCTATCTTCGCGACATCACCGCAGAGAAACACCGCCAGGAAGCGCTTGCAGCTTCGGAACAGCGCTATCAGGACCTGTTCGAACGCTCCGGTGACGCGATCTTCGTGCACACGCTGGACGGCGAATTGCGGGACATGAACCTGCAGGCCGAAAAACTCGTCGGACAACGCCGGGCCGACCTCATCGGCAAGAGCGTCGCCAATCTCCACCCGGAATCCTCCCACCCCGCAGCCCGGGATGCGATCAAGACCCTGCAATCGCAAGGATGGGTCCGGGCCGATCTGGATTTTCTCGGTGCCGGTGGCACCGTCATCCCCACCGAAGTCAATGCACGCAGTTACGAAAGCCAGGGCGAGACCCTGGTACATGGCGTGGTGCGCGACGTGTCCCAACGCACGCGGACAGAGCGGGAATTGCGCGACGCCCGGGACGAGGCGGAGCGCGCGAGCGCGGCCAAGACCGATTTCCTCGCCAATATGAGCCACGAGATGCGCACGCCGCTCAATGGCGTGATCGGACCACTGAGCCTGATCGATCACGGCTCCCTGCCCGACAAGTCGGTGGAATTGCTGGAAATGGCGCAACGCTCCGCGGACGCCCTGCTCCTGCTGATCGACGATGTGCTCGATATCAGCCAAATCGAGGCTGGCCAGGTCGATTTTGTGTCCGAACCCTATTCGGTCGCGAGCCTGCTGGAACAGGTCCAGGAGACCTTCTCGATGCGGGCCGCCGAGAAAGGCCTGTCGCTGGATGTGCGCCCGACGCGCGTCGAGCAGAAGGTCATCGGTGATGCCGGCCGCGTACAGCAGGTGCTGATCAATCTCGTCGGCAATGCGATCAAATATACCGACCAGGGACGCGTCTCGGTCGATGCAGCAGTGAATGAAAGCAATGGCAAGGCCATGCTGAGCTTCCGCGTCCTGGATACGGGTCCGGGCATTCCCGAAGCGGACCAGGCCAATCTCTTCAACCGGTTCGAACGGGCGCAATCCTTCCGCAGCGAAGCCGGCGGTGTCGGCCTCGGCCTGGCGATCTGCAAGAATATCGTCTCTCTGATGAACGGTCGGATCGGACTGGAAAGCCGGCCTGATGAAGGCTCGATGTTCTGGTTCGAGATCCCGGTGGAATTCAGCACGTCGGAGAACCGCCAGAATAGCGGCCCGTCATCAGAGACGCTGGAGTTTTCCGGACGCGTCCTCCTGGCCGAGGACAGCCCGACCAACGCCGCGGTCGCCACCACGATGCTGTCGCGCCTGGGCCTGACCCCGGACACGGTCACCGATGGCGCTGCCGCGGTCCAGGCGGCGCTCCAGATCGAGTATGACCTCATCCTGATGGATGTCGGCATGCCGGTCATGGACGGTCTCGAGGCGACGCGCCTGCTGCGCCAGCAGGGCGTGACCACGCCCATCGTCGCCCTCACCGCCCACGCGCTGAAGGAAATCAAGGATTCCACGGAACAGGCGGGCATGGACGGCTATATGACCAAGCCGGTGCGGCCCACACATCTGAGCCGCATCCTCGCCCGCTGGCTGCCCGAACGCGACACCGCCCAGACCCAGGTGATCGACGAGCAGGCGCGGCTCGAGCAATGGGGCGACGACGAGGACGGATACCGTTTCGTCGCCGACATCTTCCGCCAAGAATTGTCGGACCGCCTCGAGAAAATCCGCCTGGCACGCCAGGAACACGACACAAAAACGCTCATTCACCACGCCCATGCCATCAAGGGCGGAGCGTCGAATGTTGCGGCCAACGCCCTGAGCCAGAGCGCGGAATCGCTGGAAGCGGAATTGCGCAACAATGTGGACCTGACATCCCTGACCACGCGCTTCGAGGCACTTAACCGGGAAGCGAAAGTCTTCCTGGACGCACTCGAGACCGGCAAGAGCTAGATCCAAGGAGACCGTGATGAGCATTGGCAGAGTCCTGATTGTCGAAGACAGCCCTTCGCTCGCGCGCACCTATGAAGCCCAGCTCCAGCGCGACGCCTCGACGATCGATCTCTGCGAAACCGGCGCCGAGGCGGAACGCGCCATCGGTGCCGGCGCCGTCGACTGCGTCCTGCTCGATGTCGGCCTGCCGGACATGGACGGACTCGAACTCATGCGTGGATGGCGCGCTCGGGGCATTACGGCCCCTGTTGTCGTGATCACCGCGAATGGCTCCATCAACACGGCCATCGAGGCCATGCGCGACGGAGCGACCGACTTCCTCGTCAAACCCTTCGGCGCCGAACGCCTCGTCACGACGGTCAAGAATGCCGTTGAGACAGCGGCGCTCCGCAAGACCGTACAGGCCTATGAAAAAGCCAAGCCCAAGAGCGCTTTCGGCGATTTCATCGGCGCCTCCCTGCCCATGCAGGCGGTCTATCGCACGCTCGACACGGCCGCCCCCACCAATGCCTCGGTGCTAGTGACCGGCGAGACCGGTACCGGCAAGGAATTGGCCGCTCGGGCCGTGCACACATCCAGCCCGAGATCAGGCCGCGCGTTTATTGCGGTCAATTGCGGCGCCATTCCCAAGGACCTGATCGAGAGCGAATTGTTCGGCCATGTGAAAGGTGCCTTCACGGGCGCCACATCCGACCGCGCCGGCGCCGCCGAGCTCGCGAACGGCGGCACGCTCTTCCTCGACGAAATCGGCGAAATGCCGATCGAGCTGCAGCCCAAACTCCTGCGCTTCCTGCAGACAGGCACCTACAGCCGCGTCGGTGACGGGCGCCCGCGCCAGACCGATATCCGCATCATCGCCGCGACCAATCGCGATCCATGGGGGGCGGTTCGTGCCGGGCAATTGCGCGAGGATCTCTATTTCCGCCTGAACGTCATCCCGGTCGAACTGCCGGCCCTGCGTGAACGCGGATCCGATATTCTCCTGCTCGCGGAATTCTTCATCCAGCGCTCTTGCCAGGACGAGCAGCGCAGCACGCTGGAACTGACCTCGGATGCGGAAGCGGCCCTGCTCGCCTATGGCTGGCCGGGCAATGTGCGCGAACTCGAGAACATGATGCGCCGCGCCGTCGTGCTGGCCTCCGGAAAATCCATCGCGGCCGGAGATCTCAACTTCCAGGCCGACCAGGCCACCGCTCCGGTTGCGGCCGCGCCGCAACAGGCCGCCTTTGCGGATCCTGCCGAAACGCCGGTCATGCCCGCAGCCTTCGCGCCGCAGGTCGATGTCCGGGTAGAGCCCTTGTGGATGACGGAACGGCGAGCGATCGAACACGCGATCGCCTTGTGCCGTGACAATGTCAGCGAAGCTGCCAAGCAATTGGGCATCGCGCCGTCCACCATCTACCGCAAACGCGAGCAATGGCAGGTGCTGGCCGAGCAGGCCGGAGACTAGACCCCCAGCCGCTCCGCGAATTCACGCGACCGCTTGCGCAGGTGCGATGCGGGGCAGCCCAGGCGTTCGCGATACTTCGTGACGGTGCGTCGCGCAACGCGGATGCCCGCACGGTCCAGAGCCTCGCGAAGCGCCTCGTCGGACAGGGGCGATGACGCGGCCTCACTCGCAATAAGGCGGGTGATCTCGGCTTCGACCTCGTGATGGGTGATCAAGCGCTCGTCGCTTGTGTCGACCGCCTCGGCAAACAGATCCCGCAGGACAACGAGACCCCGCGGCGTCGCGATGGTCTTGCCGGACACGCAACGCGACACAGTCGACTCGTGCACGCCGATGCGTTCGGCGATGGTCTGCATGCTCAAGGGGCGGAGTTTTTCCAAGCCATGAAGAATGGCGTCATGCTGTACGGCGCAGATCGCACTGATCACCTTGATCAGCGTCTCCGACCGGCGGCGCAGGGAGTCGGTCAGCCAGTTGGCCTCGTCGATCTGGCGCTGGACGTAGGCGATATCGTCTTCGGACCAGGCCCGATTGCGGATGCTGTCCGCTGCTTCGGTGTCGATAGCGACATGGATCGTATCGTCGGCGGTCAGCACGATTTCCCAGCTGCCGTCCCGGCCCTGCCTGACACCGGCATCCGGCGTTCGGGGGCTGATCTCGGCGGTCTCGAAGGCCAGGCCCGGCTTCGGGTCCAGGCGGCGCAGCGTGGCGATCATCTCCGCCAGCTCGGCTTCATCAACGCCGCAGGCTCGCAGGAGGATATCCGTTCGCTTCTGGGCCAGCGCCGGCAGATTGTCGAGCAGGGCGATCCAGGCGTGTGACATCCAGCCCGAGGCGGTCAGCTGCAGCTCGAGGCATTCAACCAGATCGCGCGCACCCACCCCGGTCGGCTCGCAGGCCTGCAGGGCGATCAGTGCCGGACCAGTCTCGATCCCGGCGTCGCCGCCCGGGAGATAACCCGCCTCGTCCACCTCGTGAGCGAGTTCCAGCGCGTGCCTCTCGATTGCGGGGGCGAGCTGCATCGCACGCAACTGGGCACAGAGGCTGTCAACGAGACTGTTTTCGGCGGCGTGGGTCGCTTCGATGATCTCCGACATGCTCGCGCCGGCGACCGGACCCGACCGGAATGAGGTGTCGCGGCGGACGCGCAGGAACGGGTTTTCCAGCGCCTTGTCCTCCAGGTAGGCCTCGAGCTCGTCATGGGGCAGGTTAAGCAGACCGATGGCCTGCACGAGTTGCGGGGACAGCTGGAGGGTCTGGGCCTGTTTCTGGCGGGCCAGCTGCCGGGTATTGATTGAACTCATGACACGCCTCCCATCGGGCTCGGGGCAAGGTTTCGGGCCGGGCCGGATACCGCCGGCCGGGCCGTCGCGAACCGCCGGGACAGGACGAGCGCTTCAAGACCATCGAGAATGCCGTCGCTGGCCTCGCTCCGGCGCGGCAGGATGCGGTGTTTCCTGTCCACACCGGGACGCATCAGCATGGCGAGGATGTCGACCGGCAAGCGTTCCAGATCGATTGGGCAGATCCGGGCCTGGCATCGCGCCGCCAGTTCGGGACGGTCTGCATCCGGCCGCACCTGCAGCAGCGACCATTGCATCGTCGGCGCAAGATCCATCACCCAGTCGATGTCCGAAATGACGATCTGGCCGGAGTCGATCGAAGAAACGAGAGAGGGCAGGCTTTCGCCGGACTCGATGGCGACGCACTTGATACCCGCGCTGGGCTCACACCGGCTCGGACCCGTGCCGAACCAGAGAACACGCTCGATCGCGCCCTTGCGGTGGAGACTGTCGAGCGCGGACCAGATGATCCGGGCCTCGCGATTCAGCAGCCGCGTTTCGTCGAGTGCAACGACAATGTCGCAGGCCTCGCCCATAGCGGGACGGCATTCGGCGAGGTGATCGAGCAGCGGGTCGAGACTGACAGTCATGCTGCGACGGGTGACACCGGTCTTGGACAGGTTCCGGGCGGCTCGGCGGCTGAACGGGAAATGCAGTGTGCCGCTGGCCTCGATCATGCGGCGCAGGCTTTCCGGCCGGGCATGATGACCGGAACCGACCGTCGCCACCGGCAGGCCGCGGCTGACGGCAGCGAGCATGATCTCGGCCGTCCGGATACCGGCATCGAACACGACAAGCGCCGAATTCGGGCCAGCCGCCAGCTGATCCGAGCGGTCAACGATGCGGGCGTCGCACCAATTGCGGTTCGTCGCGGCATTGAACACCGCGTCGCGGCGCCAACGCCCTGCCTCGCTCTGTGCTGCCAACAGCAATTCGATCTGCCTTGCCATGTCATATCTCCTTCCCTCACAGGATACGCGCAGAGCGCATCCAGCTGAATGTCGAGAAATCAACAGGTTACGACGAGCGAATTGCAATATGCGACACACACATCAGCATGATGTTGCAAATTGCGTCATTCACGAGTGCTGCAGCAGGCAGACGGAATCGTCTGCGCGACAAAGCCAGCGCGCAACTCGACAATTAGGGACGAGAGTTTCTGGGAGCCCTATTCCACCCGCGCCCAGCTCAGGGCCTCGTCGAGGCTGGCGAAGACTTCCAGTTCGTGGGCGGCCTTGCCGGCGGCCAGGCGCACGGCGGTTTCACGGGTTTCCCGGAAACGGGGCGGTGCGACATAAGCAATGCGTTGGGTGGCGGGCAGCATTTCCAGACCGTCGCGCCACATCTCCAGGGACAGGCCGGTCTCGTCGGGCAGGTCCACGCCGGACGCATCGATGACGATCGCGCGCAATTCATGCTCTTCAAGATAATCGGCAAAGCGCGCAATGGATGCGGCAACCTTGTTCCGGGCGAGTTCTCCGCCCAGGGTCGAGACGGCGATCCCCGTCTTCTTGTTGATTTTCACGTTTATGCGTCCCACCGGGGATGTACTCCTCACATGCCTGTTCTTGGACAGACGGGGGAGTTCACCGAATCCGCGGGCGGAACGATACTTATAAACAATGCATGGTTAGCATAATCCTATGCGCCGTACCGGCGCGGGCACGGGCGTCAATCCCGGTACGGACGGGCCTGCAGCTCGAAGAGACGGGAATAAACCGCTCCGGCCGATACGAGTTCGGCGTGCGTGCCCATTTCCGCCATTCGTCCCTTTTCCAGCACCAGGATCTGGTCAGCAGCCACCAGGTTGGAGAGGCGGTGACTGATCAGGATGACGGTCTTTCCGCCATGATCGCGGCGCATGAACTCGGCCTCGGCCTCGGGGTCCATCGCTGCGGTCGGCTCGTCCAGGATGAGTATATCGGCGCTCTTGTTGATGAAGGCCCGGGTCATGGCGAGGCGCTGCCACTGGCCGCCGGACAATTCGATCCCGTCGAGGAAACGCTTGCCGAGCTTCTGTTCGAGCCCGTACGGCAGATCATTGATCAGGCCGGTGGCCAGACCTGCCTCCGCGGCGGCCATCGCCTCGGCATCATCGAGCTCGCGCAATTCGTCACCGGCCGCGATATTGTCGCGCAGGCTGAATTTGTAGTTCGCGTGCGGCTGGAACATGAGACCGATCCGGCGAGATAACACGTCCCGGTCCCACTCGCGCACATCACGCCCGTCGAGGCGGATGATGCCGCTGTCGGGCTGGTAAAGCCCCGCCGATAATTTCACCAGGGTCGACTTGCCTGATCCATTGGCGCCGACAATGCCCACACGCTGCCCCGGGCTGATTGCGAAAGTGACGCCCGAAAGCGCCGGCTCATCGCGGCCCGGATAGGTGAAGCTGACATCTTCGAACTGCAGGCCCAGACCCGGCTGGTCTCCCGCGGAGGCACCGCCATGGCGCCGCTCTTCGGGCAGTTCCAACAAGGCATAGAGATTGGAGACGTAGAGTACGTCCTCGACAATGCCGTTGAAGGCGTTCAGCAGGGTCGTGACATTGTTCTGGCCCTGTTTGAGCAGGCCCACCAGCATCGTCATCTGGCCCAGCGTGATCACGCCGGCAATCGTCTCCAAGACGATCCAGACCTTGCCGCACAGGAAAACCCCGGATGAGATGATGGCAAGGCCCGCCCCGGCCCAGGCCTGGCGCGATTGCAGCCGGCGGTCGTCCCGGTAGAGCGCTCCGAAAAGGGCCTGGAAACGGCGCATGATCTCCGGCCCGAGCCGGTAATGAATCCGCTCGCGCGCCGAAGCCTCGCCGGCCACCAGACTTTCCAGGTAATTCCGCTCGCGCATTTGCGGCGTGCGGCCGGTATAGAAACGATAGGCGGTGCCCGAGAACTTCAGATTGCCCACGAAGAGCGGCAGGCCGCCGAGAATGATCAGCAGGATGAGCCAGGGCGAGAAACCGGCCAGCAGGGCCGCCATGGAGATCAGGGTCAGACCATGCTGGGTCGCGTCGAGAATACGATTGACCAGGCCATAGGGGCGGCTGGTCGCGAATTGCCGTGCCATAGCCAATTGCTGCTGGATATCGGCATCTTCCATCTGGCGCAGCGAAAAGGCCTCGGCCTTGCGCAGGATGGACAGGCTCACCGCGAAACCGAGTTCGGCGTGCAGACGCGCCTTCACGAAGACCAGGAGACGCCGCGCGGCCAGGAGCAGCGCCAGCAGGCCCGCTTCCACCGCCACCCAGAAGATCGCCGCGGACCGGCTGGCCTCGGTCTGCTGATCGATGGCAGCGAGCACACCGTCGACGACCAGTTTGGACACGTAGAGTGCTGCCGCGGGCAGCAGGGCCGCGATCACGACCAGGACTGCGGTCATCAGGGTCAGACCGGGCGCGGTCGCCCAGACAAGCGCTAGTGTCCGCCGGGCGTAGGCGAGCGATGCCGCGAAACCGGGCGGCGGTCTTTCATGACTGGCCGGGGCCGCGGTCATACCTGCCTAGGCAACCTGGCTGGCGGAGGGTTCTTCGCCCGCGAGCATTTTGAGGGAGAGAACCCCGCCCTTGTGCGGGAAGGGTTCCGACGGAACCGGCCGATCGAGGAAGGGCGCGAGTTTTTCAAAACCTTCGCCGGAGCAGACATCCAGGATCAGGAGATCCTCGGGCCTGTCCTTGAAATATTCCATCACCTCGCGGACGTAGCGGTCATAGACGTCGGAGAAGCGTTTCGGGTCGAAATTGTAGCAGCCATACACCGCAGATCTCAGGAATTGCCGCATGCGCAGATGGACCAGATCGTCCGGGTCATCGGTTTCCTTAAAGGCCGGCCGGTTGAACCAGTGATGGGCACAGGAGCGCAGCCAGCCCTCCTTCTCCCTCACGGTCAGGACGAATTTGCTACCCGGATAGAGCTTGTCGAACTCCCGGTAAAAAGGCGCCGTCGTGATGTCGGTCAGACCGTCATAATATTTCAGCAGGGTCAGATCGTATTGAGCGTGGGAAAGCTCGGTATAGGTGTCTTCGTCGATCGGATAGTGCGAGCAATCATAACCGAGCACCTGCAGGGCCGAAGTCAGGCTTCGGGTACCGGTGCGACTCAGACCGAGACCGAAGATCTTCGACTTGGATTCCCCGGAGGATCCGTAGGTGATGCGGGTCCGGTTCTCCTCCAGCCAGGCATCCAGCTCCTCGCGGGTGAAGGCCGGTTTCTCCTCGATGCCCAGACGCTCCATCTCGGCGGTGGCATGCTCCGGCAGGGCCTCGATGAAGGCATGGACCTCCGCGGGGTCCGCACTCTCGGGCACTTTGGCGCGCGCGTATTCGACCGCGTGCCGCGCCATCGAGAGATCGCAGAACTCACCATTGGTGTTCCAGCGTTCCATGGACCGCGTCAGGCGCGGTTTCTGAATTTTCGTGCGACTGCGCAATTCGCGCAGCGCGTACTTCATGAAGATGTGGTGATAGCTCTGGAAATAGTCGTGCAGGATGTCGAAATTCCGGAACTGCTTGGCCATGCCCATCGGTTTCATTGCCAGGTTGCGCAGGCGGGATTCCGGGCGCAGCACGTATTTCATGTCATCGGCCGGGACTTCGGTCGCAGCCATGCGCCGGACCAGGTCGATCCGCGTGATGTGCACGCCGCAATGCAGGCGGCCGCGGAACCGGTCCGTCACATAGGAATCCACGTAGGGCGCATCACAACGCTCGATGAAGGCCCGCAAATCCTCGAGGATCAGGCAGTCGGCATCGACATAGACCACGTAGTCGCAATCATGATCGATGCGCAGCATCTGGTTGACGCATTCGGTGAAGGGGCGGACATCGTCGATGATGTGAACATTGTCGGGACGGATGTGTTCCTTGGCGAGTTCGAGCGCAACGTCGCGCGTGCGCTCGTCAATCTGCCGGAATACGAGGTCGATCTTGGCCATGACAGACTCAGGCCTCCCACTTCATTGATTCATTGAGCCCACCGGCCAGGCGGTCAAACAGGGCTTCATGGACAGGTGCCAGTTCCGTCTTCCAGCGCAGGTCCAGTTCGATTCCGCCGGAATGGTCCCGGTAATAGTCCCGCGTACGTGAATTCAGGCTGACGAAGGCGGCGTCCGGGTCCTCGAAACGTTCCCGCGCCACGATGTATTGTGTGCCGCTATTGCCGCCGAGCACGTGATGCGGCGTTGCGGCGAAATCGAGCATTCCCGGCTCGAATTCCACCCCAATGGCGTCGCATATCCTGCGGACTTCACGCTCGGTATCAACGGCCAGATCCTCGTAGCGCACCACGGTCTTGGGCCCCTCGAAAGCGTCGAACAGCGCCTGGCTGCGCTCCATCTTCGCCTTCCAGTCGAGGATCTGCGTTTCGGGATCGCGCTCGGGATATTTGCGGATCCGAGAGTTCACGACCGCGCGGCCATCCCGCGTCAGAAGCAGCAGGCAGGCCTGCCCGCCCGCGGCGACAAACTCGGCGGAGCGAGTCTCGATCCAGGCCTCGTTCTTGGTCGTATCGACGATGATTTCGGCATCGACATGCCGCGCGACCTGCGGATAGAGCGCGCGGCTCGTATCCCATCGGAATTTCGACCAGACCGGGCAATCCGCGCCGCAGATCTTGCAGACGCGCTTGCGCATCGGCTTCTTCTCGTCATGGAGATATCGGACCTTGCCGCCTTCCCCCATGTAGAAAGCCGCCGAATGACTACCCAGAATCATGCCGAGCAAGGTGGATCCGGAATGTCCGGCTCCGCACACCATGACGGCCTTTCGACCGACGTCACCTGTCATATCGTCCCCGTCAACGCGGACCTCCCCGAAGGTCCCGACGCGTCCCTCGCCTCTGTTGGACCGCGAATACGCGAAAAATTCAACCCAGTTGTCGGAGTTGGGCGCGATGCGGGACAGTCGCCGGCGGGCGGAAATGCGGCACTGCACACGGCGTCATCCTGCCACATGCCAGACAGTGCGGAACGGGTTATATCTGTCGATTGAATGCATCCAAGCCGGAGTCTCGTCATGTCCCTGCGCCTTCTCACCGCCGTTGCCAGCGCTGCCCTCCTCGCCGCTTGCGGAGGTGGCAATTCGGAAACCGAACCCGAAACCGCGGCGACGCCGCCGGCGGCAGATGCGCCTGCCGTTTCGACAGAGACGGCAAACACTCCGGTTGATACGGCCGAAAGCGCGCCGGCCGACCCGGCCGAGACTGTCACAGACATGGTGGACAGTGCTGCCGCGGAGGTCGCGGATGGTCCCGACCCGAGCGTCATTCTCGCCGCCTTGGGCGAGGCCTATACCGACGCCGATCTGAGCAATGGCCAGAGGCAATTCCGTCGCTGCCAGTCCTGCCACACGCTGAATGAGGGCGGACGCCACACGGTGGGGCCGAATCTGTACGGCATCATGGGAGCTCCCGCCGCTGCGCAGGAACGCTTTTCCTATTCGCGCCAGCTGACTGAGTCCGGCCTGGTCTGGGATGCCGCCACGATGGATGCCTGGCTGGAAAACCCGCGCAGCATGGTGCCCGGCAATCGCATGAGTTTCGTGGGCCTGCGTGATGCCGACGCCCGTCGCGACGTGATCGCCTATCTCGCCGTCGAAACGGCGCAATAGGTCAGAACCGGCGCCAGACCGAGAGGAAGACGGCGCGCTCCTCGATCGTATTGCGGCCGGCAGGCGTGACGAACATTCCCAGATGATATTCCGCCCGACCGATCCGGCGGCCGGCAGACATCTGCAGTTTCAACTGATCGAAGGCCGGGCGTCCGGGGCGCCCCGCCTCGGCGCTGGTAACGGCGAAAGCCTGGCCCATCAACAGCCAGTTCTCCCGCGGTCTCCAGCCGAGCGTCGCGTCGAGGCGGACTTCGTCAAGATTGGCGGCATCGCGCCAGCGATAGGCCAGTTGCGCATCGGTGAACACCGTCTCGCTGATCGCCCTGCCCCACAGCGCCCGAACCTCCCAGGCCTGGCCGCCATCGCCGAGCGGCCGGTTGGAGACATTCTCTCCCTGGCCGGGAATGAGCGCGGTCGCCTGCAAGGAAATGACCGAGGAATCGTCCTGGAAAGCCGCCCAGCGCATGCCAAGCTCGCTGGCGGACAGACCCGTTGCGCTATCGAAATCCGGCCCGTCCTGCCGGCGGACATCCTGCCAGGCGATGCGCGCAACCGCCGTCAGCCGGTCGCTGACACCCAGCTCCGCATAGAGCGAGATCTCGTCCTTGTAGAAATATCCGTCATCAACGATCTCGCGATCACTGTCCCGCGCCCGGTCGGCTCGGTCATAGAGGGTCGTGATGATGGTGAGGCCTTCGCCCTTCTTCTGGGGCCAGGCTCCGGCCGCAGCAGATGCCGGGGCACCCGCTGCGATGCCGGCGGCAATCAGGTATCGAAGCCAGGGCTTTCGCGACGCACGCGGTCGAGCACGGCGGCCCAGGCGATTTCCTTGAAGAATTCGTTGCTTGCGATCTCCGACGACTGGTCGAACACGCGGTCCTGCATCTTCTGATCCCATTCGATCAGCTCTCCACCGGCCTGGGCCATGACCTGCACCTTGCAGGCACGCTCAAGTAGATAGATGCGAACATACGCGCTAAACGGGTGGTCGCCAACTGATAACGTCCCGTGGTTGCGCAGGATCATCAGATTCTTTTCGCCGAGATCGCCGACGAGCCGGACCTTCTCCTCGGATTCCAGCGCCACGCCTTCATACTCGTGGTAGCTGACATCATTGAAGATATTCATCGCGAGCTGGGAGATCGGCAGGAGGCCACGCTTCTGGGCGGCGACCGCAACACCGGCATCGGAATGCAGGTGCAGGGCGACCTTCACGTCCTCGCGGGCCTCGTGGATGGCCGAGTGGATCACGAATCCGGCCGGATTGATGCCATAGCGAGAGGGCGGCAGGACATTGCCCTCCAGGTCGACCTTCACGAGGTTCGACGCGGTGACATCCTCGTACAGCAGACCGAAGGGATTGAGCAGAAAATGCTCGTCGGGTCCCGGCACACGCATTGAAATATGGGTGAAGAAGAGGTCATCCCAGCCATGCATCCGGACCAGCCGGTACAGCGCCGCGAGGCTGACACGGGCATTCCATTCTTCTTCCGTGACCTGTTCGCGCACCGAGGCGGTCATCTGATCATCCATCGGGGTTTCCCCTATTTTGCTATATCGCCAACGCCGGCAAGAATGACCCAAAGGGCCGCGAGGTCAAATATCCTTGGCCAGCCGGATACCGGAGAATTGCCAGCGGGCGTCTGGCGGGAAGAAATTCCGGTAGGTCAGGCGGACATGTCCCCTGGGCGTGGCGCAGGATCCGCCGCGCAGGACAAACTGGTTGCACATGAATTTGCCATTGTACTCGCCAACGGCACCGGCCGCGGGGCGATAGCGCGGATAGGCGGCATAGGCCGAACGGGTCCACTCCCAGACGCCGCCGAGCGCCTGCCGCAAACCGTCACCGGTCGGGCTGGGACCGGGATGCGCCGACAGGCCGGGATCGGCGAAACGCCCGTCCTGCCCCGCAGCCTCGCGGGCGGCCAGCTCCCATTCCCGCTCATCAGGCAGGCGCGCACCGGCCCATTCAGCAAAGGCCGAGGCCTCGTAATAGCTGACATGGGTCACCGGTTGATCCGGATCGAGCGCCTGCTCGCCATGCAGGGTGAATTCCCGCCAACCATCTTCGCCGGACCGCCAATAGAGGGGAGCGGTCCAGCCTTCGGCCAGGACCCGGGCCCAGCCGTCGGACAGCCACAAGGTCGGCGTCTCATACCCGCCATCCTCGATGAAGGCGCGGTATTCAGCATTGGTCACGGGGCGGTCGGCGATCGCGAAATCCGTCAGCACCGCATCATGCATCGGGCCCTCATTGTCGAACGCGAAACCCTCGCCGTCATGGCCGAACCGATGGATCCCTCCCGCAAATTCCCGCCAGCCGAGTGCCGCGGCCCCGGACACCCCTCCGGGAGGCGGATAGGCGGCAGGCGCAAAGGGATGACGAGACAGGACATGTTTGAGGTCAGTCAGCATCAATTCCTGATGCTGCTGCTCGTGAGCCAGTCCAAGCAAAATAATCGGCTCGATCTTTGCCAAATTCAGTTCTTGGTCACCAGACAGTAAACCCGCCATTGCCGCATCGACGTGACGGCGATAGCCGATCACCTTGTCCAGTGAGGGCCGCGTCAGGATTCCGCGCTCGGGACGGGCATGGCGCTCGCCGATCTGCTCGTAATAGGAATTGAACAAGTAATTGAACTGACTGTCATATTCCTGGTAGTCCGCGATCTGCTCGCGAAGCAGGAATGTCTCCCAGAACCAGGTCGTGTGCGCCAGGTGCCATTTCGTCGGACTGACATCGGGCATGGTCTGGACCACCATATCCTCGGCGCTCAGACCCTTGATCAATGCTTCAGTTTCACTCCTGACGCGAGAATATTTCTCAAGTAAATTAGTTATGACCATTCCGTCCACGAGCAGCTTTCCTTGTAACGGGCAAAATTAACAAGTTTTCAAGGCGTTTCGATTCATTGTTGCGATCCAGTGATCGTATGTAAGCGCAAGACATGGTTGCAAGCCCTGCCGAGACCCTAGCCCAGCTTGCCCGGCTTAAAGACCCGGGACAACGCCAGCAGCTTGCGCTCGGCGTCACGGATTTGTGCGTGGCGCAGCCGCTCTCGCCGACAGCCGAACCCGTGGCCGGAGAACTCCTGGTCACTCTGACCAAGCAGGTTCCCACGGATTCGAAAAAAGCCGTTGCCGAAAAACTCTCGGTCTGTGACTGGGCACCGCATGCGGCCATCAAGCATCTCGCCTTCGAGGAGATCGAGGTTGCCTCGGTCATCATCAAGAAATCCAAGCGCCTGACGGACCAGGACATGGTGGAGATCGCCAAGCTCGGCTCGGTCGATCACCGCACAC
Organism: uncultured Maricaulis sp.; assembly: GCA_965228215.1. Lineage (GTDB taxonomy): Bacteria > Pseudomonadota > Alphaproteobacteria > Caulobacterales > Maricaulaceae > Maricaulis. The sequence goes on from OZ245800.1 coordinate 3,230,843, forward strand.
ATCTCGCCCGCCGGCCCAATCTCGCCGTGAAGGTTACGGATTCCCTGTCCGAACCGGCCGAGCCTGCCGTGCTCCGCGCGCTGGCGAATAACGACACCGCCGAGATCAGCGACAAGACGCTTTCGACCTGCCTGACCGCGTCGAAGGACAATCTCAAGCTCCGCGAGGCGCTCGCCCGGCGCCACGACATCTCGAACGAATACGCGACACAACTGGCGATCATGCTGCCGGAAAACTGGCGCGAGGAATTGTATCGCCGCTTCGGCCTCGACAAGGACGCCGTGGAAAAACTAGCGGTCGAAGCCGCGCTCGGCTCCGCGTCCGATGACAAGGACAAACTCGCCGAGAAAGCCGTCAACGAGGCGGCAGATGCCGGGAAGCTCAGTGGCGAGTTTGCCCTGACAGCACTCAAGTCCGGCGATCTCGCCCTCTTCGACCACGCGATTGCCCGCCTGTGCGATGTGAAGACCTCGCAATGGCGCGTTGCTCTGGCCATGGGCGGAGTCCGCGCCGCAGCCATGGCCTGCCAGGCCGCCGCTCTCGACCGCACGGCCTACCCGGTCGTGCACCGCGGATTGCAGCATGCCGGTCGGATCCACCAGGCCCTGGAAGGCGATGCCATGAACGGCGCCGCAAATATTTTCCGGATGTACGGCAAGGAAAAAGCGGCGAAAGTCTTGCGCCAAATGGGTAGCAGGGTTTGAATGACTGCCTGATCTGACAGGCAAATTTCCGTTGACCAACACGCCTCCCAAGTCACTGGCCTTTCTTGCCAGCCCGCGGCCTGACGCCAAGGCAGCCCGGGCCAAGCTGGAATCCCTCTACGGCGTGACGCCGATCGAGGAGGCTGAGGTGATCGTCGCCCTGGGCGGTGACGGGCTCATGCTCGATGCCCTGCACACCTCCATTTCAACCGGGGCCCGGGTCTACGGGATGAATTTCGGCTCGGTTGGCTTCCTGATGAATGATTTCGCGGAGAATGATCTACCGGAGAGGATCGCGCGGGCCGAGGAAGCCCGTATCCGACCGCTGCGTATGCGCGGCGAGAATATCCATTGCGAGACCTTCGAGGCGCTGGCGATCAATGAAGTGTCGATGCTGCGGGAGACCCGCCAGACGGCGAAGATCAAGATCCGCATCGACGGCACTGACCGGCTGGGCGAATTGCAGGCCGACGGCGTCCTGGTCGCTACACCGGCCGGCTCGACCGCGTACAATCTCTCCGCTCACGGACCGATCCTGCCGCTGGACTCCAAGGTCCTGGCCCTGACGCCGATCAGTGCCTTCCGCCCGCGTCGCTGGCGCGGGGCTCTCCTGCCCCACACTGCCAAGGTCGGTTTCGAGATCAGCGAACCCCGACACCGGCCGATTTCCGCAGTCGCCGACAATCAGGAATTCCGCGAAGTCACTCATGTCGAGGTCGAGGAAGCCAGCGATGTCACCCTCACCATGCTCTTCGACGAGGGCCGCGCCCTGGCCGAGCGCATTCTGGTCGAACAGTTCGAAAGTTGACCGGATTTAGGGCGGTGTTAAGCACCCGCGCCTATTGTCGCCGCAGAAGAAGTTGACGAAGAGCGGCACTCAGATGGCCATCAAGGCATCGCATCGCTTTGAAAATCTGCGCGTACTCGTGGTGGACGACAATGCCGCCCTGCGCGGATTGCTGCGCGTGTCGTTGCAGGCTTTTGGCTGCGCAAAGGTCATCGAGGCGGGTACGGTCAGTCGTGCCCTCGAGACGCTCAACACCGAACCTGTGGATGTCGTGATCACCGACTGGAAGATGCAACCGCATGACGGCCTGCACCTCGTCCGGACGCTGCGCGATCATCAGCTGAGCCCGAATCCCTACATGCCGGTCATCATGCTGACCGCCTATTCGGACGAACAGAAGCTCAACCAGGCCAAGGATTGCGGCGTGAACGCCTTCCTGGTCAAACCGTTCACGGCGGAAAGTCTCGCACGCGGTCTGTGCGACGTGATCGCCGATGACCGGCCCTTCATCCAGACCCAGGACTTTTTCGGTCCTGATCGACGTGTTCATCCTCGCGATGACGCGCGCACCGGCAATTTCAACCAAGCTGCACTCAGCTAGAGGAAATCCCCATGGCAAAGCCCAATCCCGATGTGGAGATGATTTCTGCGCCGAACCTGCTTCAGGCGAAGATCGGCGGACCGATCAGCCAAGGCGATCTGCACCTGATCGAAAAGGCAGAAGACGCCCTGAAGGATCTCAAGCACGAATTCGGCAATTGGCTTGAGGAAGAGGTCGGCAAGCTGGAGGAAGCCGCACGCTTGGTGGCGTCGGAAGGCCTGAAAGGTAAGGCCGGGGAAGATTTCTTCATTCGCGCCCATGACCTGCGCGGCCTGGGTACGACGTATGAATTCCCGATCGTGACCCGACTTGCAGCCTCGCTGACCAAGCTGATCGACGAGCAGGAAAAGCGCGACCAGGCACCGCGTGCCCTCGCCCTGGCCCACGTCAATGCCATCCGGGCTGCGCTCTCGCAGAACATCCGCAATGAAGATGATTCCGTTGCCGCCGAACTGGCTGCGGAACTGGAGAAACAGACCCTCGCCTTTGCCCAGCCTTGGGAAGACAATTGAGACACGGCATCATGGCCTGACAAAAAGGGCGCTGCCTCCGGGCAGCGCCTTTTTTGATCCGACATTGAAGCAGGTCTGGCCTAGCTGGCGGCTCGATATTGCTGAACATCCTCGTCCATGCGGTCGAGGACGTAGTCGAGATCCTCTTCCGGCACGCCCTGGAAACGCGTCAGCGCACGCTCGGCCAGGCTGCGGCGGAAATGCTCGCGGCCGGCAGCGTCCTGGGTGATCTCGAGCGAATGATAGACGTCCAGCGCAGCACGAACGGCCGGGTAGAGACGGCGCGGCATGCCCGTACGGTCATAGACCGCCCGCAGCCCCAGCGGTCCAGCATCGTGGACCAATAGCCAGGCCTTGGCGTGACTGATGCCCGCCAATTCCGCAAAGGCGTGCTCCACAAACACGATATGCCCGCGCAGCATCGCCCGTATGATCAGGGAGGGTGTCAGCCGGCTGTTCATCCGCAATTGCTGGACGAAATGCTTGGGGTCGTGCGCCAGGCCTGCCTGGTCGACGAGATCGACCGTGGCCCGTTCGCGCATGCCCTCGGCAATCTCGACAGCGAGCTGCGGCGGCAGGGCGTGTTTCTTGACCATCCGCTCCATCGCTTCCTGCGAGATCTGCGAGATGAGTTTCTCGGTCATCGCCAGCGGCAGATGGGAGCGTGAGACGAATGCGTCCATCACATTCGTGTTCTCGCAGAAATCCATGAAAGCGCGCTGATAGGCGGCGTCATCAAAATCGGCACCGTCATTGGCGGCAGCAATACCGACGGCCTTGGGATCTCCGCCATCGATGATCTCGTGCACCACAATGGCCGAAATCTCTTCGCGCGCAGCCACGGCACAGCGTTTGGCTGTCGTGGTGGTCTGCAGGACGTCAATGAGGTCCTCGTCCGTGAGGACCGGGGATGACAGCAGGACCGGCGTGGCAACGGAATCGACGTCCTTGGCCAGACGCTTCGCGACATCGTGCGGCAGGTTCGGGGAATTGCGCAGGGTCACCGACATGGCGCGGCGAACGAGTTCGGCGGCATCGCGGGCGATCAGTTCCAGGATATCGCGCGCGGCTTCGCGCTCGGCGTCGGTGAGATTGGCGACATCAATGCGCGAGCAGATCTTCCGCGCTGCCAGGGCACGATCCTCATCGCGCTCGCCGCGCACCAAGCGGTGCACGTCCTTCTCTGTCAGCCGGTTCCGAAGTGCTACGACGCTCATTGCCTACTCATTCCTCGCCCATAGCCTACAGGTTAGGCAGGCATGCTTAACGAAAGATTTCCAGAGCTTGGCTCGCTTTACGTTTCGCGAACCCGGGCGCTCTTCGGGGCATCGAGAGACGCGAGAATCTCGACCAGTGTCGGCGATAATTCGCCATGCCCGACCCGGTGCACGCCCGGGCTCACCGGACCGGTATAGGGCGCATGCCCTGCCGAGAACCCGGCAGATCCACCGACCGCACTGCCACCGGCTGCGGATCCTGCTCCCGTTCCGGCCTGCAGGCCCCGGGCAGGAGCCGCGGAACGACTTGCGGCTGGCTCGCGGGTCAAAACAGACAGCACATCCGATACAGAGCGCGGTCGATTGCCGTCATAGAAGATCGGTCGGTTGGCAGCTGCTGCGGCCGGGAATAACTGGTCAGCCCGCATCGAGGGCGAGCGCTCGACAGCGGCGATCAGACCGGCTGCACCCTGTGCGCCGAGAAAATGCGCGGCATAGAGCTCACCGCTTGAGGGCTGGCGGCCGATCCGGCTCTCGATGACGGAAGCGTTCTCCGAAGCCAGCTCGCCGGCCATGCGAGCCGACGCGGCCGCGTCAAACCGCAAATCCATGATCTGCTGACGCTTTTCCGGATTGTTGACGGAGAAACGCCCATCAGCGCCCCGCTCAATCTGGCCGGCAAGTTCGCCATAGCCATGTGCCTCGCCATGGCGGTGCATCATGCCCAGCCAGGTCTGTTCGATGAACTGGAACAGGCCGGCTGCACTCGACGTCCGGGCCTGGGCCTGGGTGTCGAAATTGCTTTCGCGTGCGGCCGTATTCACCAAGAAGTCGAAATCGGCGCCCGTCTCGCGGGCAGCCTGGCGGATCAATCCGCGTGTGGCATCCTGGCTATCGCTGGGAATTGGGCTGACCAAGACCGGCTCCATTCGAATGATTCGATTCGGCTCCAGTCTCCGCCCGCGCGCGCTAATCTCTCGTTAACGCTACTTGCCGCCGGGCCAGCGGATGATATCCTTCCATACCTGCGAGGGATGAGTCAGATCGGAGCAAGGCCATGATCTCTAAACGACTGACCCCACTGACGCTGGCAGCCGCGATGGCGCTGGCGACGTCCGTTACGGCAACGGCGTCTGCGGACCGCGTCCGCCTCGTCAACGTGAACGGCTATTCGGTGATCGACAATCAGCACCTGGTGCTCAATGGCGGCGTGTCGCGCCACTATCTCGTGACGCTGCGCAATCGCTGCAATGCCATTCGCTGGGGCTATCGCCTCGCGACCAGCTTCCCGTCGACCACCACGCTGCACGCGCCCTACTCGGAATATGTCTACGCCGAAGAAGGCAATTATCGCTGCTATATCGATACGATCGAAGAGGTCGAGAGTCTCGATGAAGCACGGGCCCTCGTCGAGGCCCGGAGCGAGGCGGAGGCCGACGCGGGCGCCAGCGAGTCCCACTAGGCGCCCTCCGGTTCCACTGACCAGCGCAGGGCCTGCGGCAGGATACGCCGGGGCAGTTTCTGCACGAGCGGATTCAGGTGGCTGGCCAAAGCCGGCAGCGGGTCATCCCAGCTGAACAGGGCGTGGCAGGGCGCGAGACTGTTCAGCGGGATCATCGCTGCCCGGCCGGCCATTTGCGCCCAGCGCTTTTGGCTGCGCAGCGTGCGCAGGGTCTGGTTCTCGCCCTTCATCCAGAACAGGCGCCGGCCGCGCGCATAGGCCCAGGGGTCGGCCTGGACCTCGCTGATCTCGCCGCTCACGATCCGGGCGCCGGTTTCGATGTACGGCATCACCGTCTGGGCCAGTTTGATATTGGCATCCAGGCGCGGATTGATTTCCAGGAAGCTGATTTCGCCACGGACAGGATCGACGAGGAATTGCGGCGAACCGGAGCCGTGATAGCCCAACGCCTCGGCGAGGCGTGCCGCGTAAAGCTGGAGTTTCGGGTGCGGCTCGACCGTCTCGACAAGCGTTCCATAGCCCGAACGAGTACCCGTGGTGGTCTGGAGCACCTTCATCTCGATGGCGGAATGGATCCGGCCATCGATGGCGTTCCAGCAGATATTGTGGCGATAGCCGGGATTGTAGCGCTGCACCATCAGCTGCAGATGGCCTTCGCGCGGCCAGGACAGGGTACGCTCGTAGAAATCCTCGAGCGTGTGACAGATCAGGACTTTCTCGCCCCACAGATCATGATTGCTCTCGACCGCGCGCACCGCGAGCGGCGCACCAAGCTCGCGCCCGGCGGCATGCAGATCATCGAGATTGTCCACGACCATGCGCGGGGCGACCGGAATGCCAAGCGATTCAGCGAGCGCCGACGACTCGTCCTTGTTGAAGGCAGACACGATATTGTCCGGACGTGCGGCAAAAACCGTCAGCTGACCCGGCACGTCCGCCCGGCGTTCGGCCAACAGCCGCGTCGCACTCTCGTCAACACATACGATACCGGTCAGATCCGGACGCTCAGCGCACAATTGGACCAAGCGCCGGAAGACGGCGTCCGGGCGCTCCACCAGGTCCGGCATCGCCACGGTCTCACGGCAGAAGCGGGAAAGATTGGCATAGTCGCAATACCCGTCCACGCCCATGATCACGTCGAATCCGAGCCGCGAATAGGCACGCGCCACCGGCAGGCTCGCCCGGTTGTGATCGATGACAAGTATGGCCGGCATGGCACTAACCCCGTTGCTTGGGGCTACCAGTGCAAGCCGCAGGCCAGTTCTTAAGCGGGGGTTAACGGCCCCCTCCCCCGCCGCCTCCTGGATCAAGCTCGGAAAACCACCCGGATCAAATAGATCCCCGTGGCGGAGACGACCGAGTTCCGGAGAGCGACTACTCGCCTGCGCCGGTCGTGGCCGCGGCGCTTTCGACCGGCCGTTCCGACCGGGACAATTCACCGGCCTCGACGATGCTCAGGAAGCCCTGGGCCTTCATGGAATAGCTTGTTTCGTGTGGCCGGACGGTGATCTCGATCTCGGTCGGGTTCTGGCGCAGGAGATAGGCCACGCGATATTGGAAACGCGTCTGGATATCCTCCGGACAGCCTTCCACGGTCGAGGCATTGCGCTGGTCCAGATTGCAGGCCTCGTAGACGATGACGTCCTGCGGGGCATTGCGGCCGCTATTGACCTGCATGCGCGAACCAGAGGCCCATTTCAGCCGGATCGACGGATTGGAGAGATCTCCCAGCTCCGTAGTGACGGAGGGCTCGCCCAGCTGTGCGATCAGCGCGGCCGACACATCGCGCACATTCTGGGCACCGCCCGGCGCCGGTTCGATCATGCGGATGCTCCACACGCCGATCGAGCCGTCCAAATCACGGAAGCGGAAGGCGATCAGTTCGGAACCGTTGCGCTCGAAGAAGGGTGACTGGAATTCAGCCGTTCCGGCAAGCGTCGGATTGTTCGGATCCAGATACCCGCCGCTCCAGCCGCGCTGGCGCAGGGCCGCATCCAGCTCGCTCGCCGACATGTCCAGCGAGACACCTTCGATCTCCATCGCCCACAAATCCTGGTGGGACATGTAGTTCGCCTGGGCCGACACCGAACCTGTGGTGGCAACAAAAAACAGAACGGATGCCAGGATGAAGCGCATGATCCAACTCATTGATAATGTGGCACTAGAAATACTTGATCGCGCAGATTACCCAAGCTCGCACAGGTAGCAATAAAAAAGCGACACGCCATACACGAGTGCTTGATTTAACTGGCGGTTGCGGGTCTGCTGTGCGCTCATTCGGAGGATCGAGTCCCATGCGCGCCCTGTCAGCTTTCCTGCTGTTCGTCAGCCTGTCCGTTCCCGCAATCGCCCAGCCGCAATTGCAGGATTTCGCGATGCCGGAGGATTACTGGGACGCCAAGATCTCGCCGGACGGCGGCATGCTGGCCATGGGCTGCACCTTCCCGGATGTCGGTCAGCGGGAGATCTGCCTGTTTGATCTGCGCACGGGAGCCCCGACCGGAAAAGTGGGCACACCGCTCGGGCGCATCCTCCACTTCTACTGGATCAATCCGGACTATCTCGCCTACACGATCAACTATACCGAGGAGGTCTATACCTCCTCGGGCTATGAGACGATGGCCTTCTACCGGACTTTTGCCCTGGGCGTGGACCGGCAGACCAATGCCCGCCTCATGCGCGACGAGAACGAATACACCCACACCAACAACATCGTCTCGGTGCTCGACGGTGATGACGAACACGCGGTGATGCAGATCAGCGGGTTCGTGCGCACGGAGTCCAATCGCTCGGTGCCGATCGCCCGGCTCTACCGGGTCAATCTGCGCTCGGGCCAGTCACGCCGCATGAGCGGGACCGGCGAGGAAAACGGCACGAGCGATTACGTTCTGGCTCCGGACGGCACGATCATGGCGCGCGAACGCTACAATACGCGGACCGGCCGGTATGCGATCGAGCGCGGTATCGACCGCGACAATGTCCTGTTCGAGGGCGAGTTTTTCGGCTCGACGCCGCGCATCTACGGGCTGATCGATGGCGGCAACGGGCTGGCCGTGGATTTCCCGTCCGGCGAACATCGCGGCCTGCGCCGGCTCGACCTGGAATCCGGGACGCTGGAGGCCTTCACCTATGACGGCCGCGAGATCGGACGCCTGGGCGCCGAGATCGACCACCGCACCGGAGAATTGGTGGGTTTCCACTACAATGACGACCTGCCGGGTCAGATCCTGGTCGATGACGACCTCGCCTCGACCCAGCGCGCGCTCGGCCGGGCCCTCGGCTCCGAGGTGGAACTCCTGTCCTGGACCGATGACCGCAGCGTTTTCACCTTCATGACTCGCGCCGTCGGCGTGCCGAACGAATTCTACCTGTTCGACTCCGCCCAGGGCGCTGTGGAACCCATCGGCAGCGAAGCCCCGGCCATCGCCGCGGCCCTGCCCTCCCGCGTCATCCCGATGAGCTATTCCGCCTCGGACGGCATGGAAATCCCGGCCTATCTCACCGTGCCTGTCGGTTGGTCGGAAAACGACGCTCCGCGCCCGCTCCTCCTCTTGCCGCATGGCGGACCCGAAGCGCGCGATGATGCCACATATGACTGGTGGGCCAGCTATTACGCCTCACTCGGCTATATCGTGCTCAAGCCGAATTATCGCGGCTCGGCCGGTTATGGCGACGCCTTCCGCAATGCCGGCTATGGCGAGTTCGGCGATCGCATGATCGAGGACATGCTGGACGGCGCCCGCCACCTGGTGGAACAGGGCCATGCCCGCGATGACGGGTATTGCGTGATCGGTGCAAGTTATGGCGGTTATGCTGCCCTGATGGCCGCCATCCACGCTCCCGGCGAAGTGCGCTGCGTGGTCGGAGTCAGCGCCGTCACCGATCCGTTCGAAATGCTTGGCACTGCCCGCAATCGCGGCGGCCGCGACGCCGTCAGCCTGCGTTATTGGGAAAACTATATCGGCACCGTGTTCGACAGCGCCGAGGCCCAGGCCTCCATCACCCCGGTCGACCGCGCCGGCGAGATCACCGCCCCCGTCCTGCTCTTGCATGGCGAGGAAGACACCACGGTCAGCGTCGAGCAGAGCCAGGTCTTCGCCAATGTCATGCGCGGCCGCAGCAATTTCCGCTATGTCGAGCTGGAGGGCGAGGACCACTATCTCGGCACCCTCACCGCCCGCCAGGCCGTGCTGGCGGAATCGACACGCTTCCTGGAAGAACACTTCCCGGTGGACTGAGCATCGGATCGCGATCGGAGAAAAATGGTACCGCCTCCCCGGTTCGAACGGGGGACCTCTAGATCCACAATCTAGCGCTCTAACCAACTGAGCTAAGGCGGCACGCACACCGGTCAGGGGAACCCTGCCGTGAGGCGCGGGAAACTAGCGCTCCCGACCCCCGCTGGCAATAGAGCATTCAGGGGTTTTTCAGGCGCAGCAATTCACATGCCTGTGCAGGCGATCCGGCGCGTTTTACGCGGCGCGCCGGACCTGCCTGTCAGGGTCTAGGCATAACCGCGGGCGCTGATATGGCTGCGCATCGCGGCGATGCGATTATCGTCAGACGGGTGGGTGGACATGAATTCCGCGCGGCGCGCATTGTTCTGTGCCGACATCGCCACCCAGAAATCAATGGCCTGGCGCGGATCATAGCTCGAGGCCGCCATGTAATCGACGCCGAGCCGGTCCGCCTCGTATTCGTGCTGGCGCGAGTACGGCAGGATAATACCGAAGGTCACACCGGCACCCAGGGCCGCGGCCATGTCCTCATTGTATTGAATATTGCTCTGCGAACCGAGCGCGGCACCGATGAGTTCCAACCCGACCTGTGCGGCGACCTGCTGGCTGGCACGTTCGGCGCTGTGACGGCCGGCGACGTGGCCCACCTCGTGTCCCATCACGGTAGCGAGGTGATCATCCGTCTCCATGATGTCGAGAATGCCCTTGTAGAAACCGACCTTGCCCCCCGGCAGGACCCAGGCATTCACGGTCGGACTGTCGAAGACCACGAATTCCCAGTTGAGATGACCCTGGCCGGACGCGTCGACGACGCGGCGGCCGACACGTTCCAGCCGGCGCGTGTAACGCGGATCGCGCAGCACGCGCTCCTGCTGCAGGCTCTGCTGCCAGGCCTGGTCGGACAATTGCGCCAGCTGGCCATCGGAAATGAGAATCAGCTGGTTGCGGCCCAGTGCGGAATTCTCGGCACAACCACCCACGAAAGGCACGACGCTGCCGGCGGCCAGCCCCATCAGCAATTCGCGTCTTTGCATCAACGATCCGGTTTTCCCCTGACTCATGGTCTATTCCCCTTCGTATTTGCCCAGATTTGCCCTTAGACTAGCGCGGCAGCGCGCCCGCGTCTCGCCAAGAAAACGACATTTCATACTGTTAGCGTTGGTTGTGTCATTTCTGTCCGGAGCCCGCCTCATGTCCCGACTGATCCGCATTCTTCTCATTCTCATCGTCCTCGTGGTCGGTGCCGCCTTCATCATTCCGCCGCTCATCCCGGCCACCGCCTATCGCGACCAGGTCCAGGCCGCGGCGCGCGAGGCCTTGAACCGGGATGTGATCCTCGCCGGCGATATCAGCCTCGCCCTGCTGCCGCAGGTCCAGGTGCGCGCCCGGGATGTGCGCATCGCCAATGAAGAGGGTTTCGGCGACGAGGCTTTCGCGGAAATGGGGGAGATGCGTGTCGCGGTGGCCCTGCTGCCCCTCCTCTCTCGCACGATCGAGATCCAGGAATTCGTGCTGGTCGATCCCAGCATTCGCCTGATCCAGCGTGGCAATCGCAATAATTGGACATTCTCACCCGCCGATGCGGCGGCTGCGGCTGCAGCACCGGCCTCGAATGGCGGTTTCCGCCGGCCCGGCGCCCTGCCGATCGAGACGACATTCGGCGATGTGCGGATCGAGAACGCGTCCATCACCTTCGATGACGGCATGCAGACCCGGCGCATCAGCGGTCTCGACCTCGCCGTCGCCCTGCCCTCGCTCGACCAGCCCGTCGTGCTGACCGGATCGCTGAACGCCGATGGCGAGGCCCTGGAATTCGGCGCCGAAATCGCCTCGCTGCGGGATTTCTTCGAGGGCCGCGCAACGCCCTTCTCGCTCGATCTGGGTGGGCAATTGATCAGTTTCGGCTTCGAGGGTGAATTCCTGGAAGCCGCCGACCTGGCCTTCAGCGGGCGGACCACGCTCGACGTGCCGTCGCTGCGCCGTCTTGCCGCCTTTGCCGGCACGGACATGCCGCCGGGCGAGCAATTGCGCGATCTTTCCGCCAGCGGCGCGCTGACGGTCCAGCCGGGCCGCATCGACCTCACCGCCGACCGTCTGCGCCTGGATGATATCGCCGCCACGGGCGCGGTGACGGTCGAGCTCGACCGGGCACGCCCTCGCATTCGCGGCAATCTCGAGGTTCCGGAACTGGATGTGACGCCCTATCTGCCGGAAGTGCCGGCCGAACCGGCCGAGACCAGCGGCGTTCCGCCCTGGAGCGAGGACCGGATCGACCTGGCCGGTCTGGGCATTGTCGACGCCCAGATCCGCATCAATGCAGACCGTTTCCAGTTCCGCGACATCGAGATCACGGACACCGCCCTGCGATTTGAGATCAAGAATCGCCGTCTCGAGACGGTGCTTCGCAATTTCACCCTCTATGGCGGTACCGGCCGGGCGGAGATCGTCGCCAATGGCCGCCGGTCAACGCCCTCCTTCTCGCTTGAAGGCCAGCTGACCGGTCTCGACGCCCAGCCCTTCCTGATCGCCGCCGCGGGATTTGAACGCCTGCAGGGGACGGGAACGATGAATTTCGATTTCCTGGCCTCCGGTGCCAGCCAGGCCGAGATCATGAATTCGATCGACGGGTCGGGCCGTTTCTCATTCACCGACGGCGCCATTGTGGGCATCAACATCGCGGAGACGATCCGCAATGTGAACAGCTTCTTCGCCGCGCCGAATGCGTCCGGTTCCAGCGATGACAGCGAACAGGCGAGCACGGGCGATAACCAGTCGACCGATTTCTCTGAACTCTCCGGCACGTTCACGATGAGCAATGGCCGTGCGGAAAATCGCGACCTCGCCATGCTGAGCCCGCTGCTGCGCGTGGCCGGCGAAGGCTGGGTGAACCTGCCCGAACAGACGCTGGATTATCGCCTGCGCCCGCGGGCGGTGGCCTCCATCCAGGGCCAGGGCGGCGACCGCGACATGCGGGGTATCGTCGTTCCGGTGCGCATTCGCGGCACCTTCAATGATGTCGGTGTCGGCGTGGACACGGAAGCCGTAGGCCAGGCCCTGCTGAGCGGTGCCCTGTCCAATGCGCTGGGCGGGTCCGGCCAGGCCTCCTCGCCCGAGGACATGCTGCGCGACGGGCTGATGAACGCGCTCGGCATCGGCGGAAATGACGAGCCCGCCGAAGACGGCGATACAGCGTCGGAGCAGCCCCAGGAAGAGGACGTCGATCCGGCCGAACAATTGCTGCGCGGCCTGCTCAGCCGCGGGCGCTCGTCGTCCAGCAATGAGGATGATGACGGCAACGGAAACCGCTAGATCGCGGATCCCTGTCCGAGATCCGGCTTGGCAGTCATCACGGGCCGCGCTTAGATGCGGCCCATGATGACACGTTTCCTGATCCCGGCCCTCGCCCTCATGACCTTCTCAGCTTTCGACCAGGCCCACGCCCAGCCCGAAACCTTCTATCCCGGCGACCGCGTGTCGGGCGGCCATTTCGCGACCCGCTCGCCGGTGATCGCCGAAAACGGCGTCGCAGCGACCGCGCATCCCCTGGCCAGCCTTGTGGCCATCGACATCCTGCGCGCCGGCGGCAATGCCGTTGATGCCGCCATTGCAGCGAATGCCGCGATCGGTCTGATGGAGCCCACCGGCAACGGGATCGGCGGCGATATCTTCGTCATCCTCTGGGATCCGGAGACCCGCCAGGTCTACGGTCTCAATGGCGCCGGTCGCTCGCCGATGGGGCTGAGCTATGACGACATGCTGGCCCGGTCGGAGGCCTGGGGTGGAATCCCGCCCGGCGGCTCCCTGCCCGTCTCCGTACCCGGCACAGTCGATGGCTGGTTCGCGATGCATGAGCGTTTCGGCCGCATGCCGATGGCCGACATCCTCCAGCCTGCCATCGATTACGCCGAGAACGGTTTCCCGATGACCGAGACGATCGGCTTCTACTGGAACATGAATTTCGAACGCTTCCAGCCCGCCGTTGATGCCGGCATGATCGAGGAATTCGAGAATGCCCGCGCGACCTATCTGAACGAGGATGGCGAGGCTCCGCGCGAGGGCGAAATCTTCCGCAATCCCGATCTGGCCAATACCTATCGCATGCTGGCCGAAGGTGGCCGCGATGCCTTCTACGAGGGCGAGATCGCCCGCACGATCGACGACTACATGCAGCGCATCGGCGGCCCGCTGCGCTATGAGGACATGGCGGCTCACCGCAGCGAATGGATCGATCCGGTCTCGGTGAATTACCGCGGCTATGACGTCTGGGAATTGCCGCCCCAGGGCCAAGGCATCGCCGCGCTGCAAATGCTGCAGATCCTGGAAGGCTATGACCTGGCCTCGATGGGATTCATGAGTGCCGATTCCCTGCATGTCATGGTGGAGGCCAAACGCCTCGCCTTCGAGGACCGCGCCCGCTACTACGCCGACCCGGACTTTTTCGACGCTCCGGTCGAGGCGCTGGTCTCCGAGGAGTATGCCGAACAGCGACGCGCCCTGATCTCGATGGAACAGGCGATGGAAGGCGCAGCGCCCGGCGATCCGGCCATCCTGGAAGACGGCGACACAACCTATCTGACCGTGGCCGACAGTGACGGCATGATGGTGTCGCTGATCCAGTCGAACTATCGCGGCATGGGTTCGGGCCTCGTGCCGGACGGCCTGGGCTTCATGCTGCAGAATCGCGGTCAGCTTTTCTCGCTCGAGCCAGGCCATCCCAATGTCTATGCCCCGGCCAAACGTCCCTTCCACACGATCATCCCGGCGATGGTCACGCAGGGCGATGATGCCGTGATGAGTTTCGGCCTGATGGGTGGCGCCATGCAGCCCCAGGGACATGTGAATGTCCTTGTGAACATGATCGATTTCGGCCTCAACGTTCAGGAGGCCGGAGACGCGGCGCGCTGGCGTCACGATGGTTCGACCGAACCCACCGACGGGATCGGTGCGGCAACCACAGTGGGCGAATTGCACCTGGAAAACGGCGTGCCGGCCGATGTCCGCGCGGAACTGGAGCGCCGCGGCCATGTCCTGGCGCCGAGTGATGGCGGTTTCGGCGGCTATCAGGCGATCTGGCGGGATCCGGAGACCGGCGTCTATCACGCCGCTTCGGAAATGCGCAAAGACGGCTCGGCGATCGGATACTGACGGTCCGGGGCCCGTCGGGACGCCGCCAAGATGAACGCAGGCTGAAGGCCCTGCTCCGGCCTCGTTCAGCTAGGACAGGCGAGACTGGCCACAATACCGCGTAAGTCAAACCGAGGGAGACCACGAATGAGCCTCAAAGGACGCCTTGCAGCACTGGCCGGCATCGCCGCCGCCAGTCTTTCGCTGACCGGCCTGGGCGCTGCAGCCAACGCACAGGAAATCATCCTCTACGATCTGCCGAATTACGGCGGCCAGAGCCTCACCGTGCGCGGCGAGATCAACAATCTCACCCGCGACCGCTTCAATGACCGGCCCAGCTCGGTCCGCGTTGTCTCGGGCACCTGGGAAGTCTGCCAGCATGACAATTTTCGCGGCAGCTGTACGACGCTGGACGCCGATACGCCTTCGCTGGGCAGTTTCGACAACCAGATGACGTCACTGCGTCCGCTCTACCAGGGCGGTAATCGCGGCGGTGGTGGCGGACGTCGCGGTCGCCGGGGCGACGAGACGCTGACGCTCTATTCCGGCCCCAACTATACGGGACGTTCGGTGACGCTGGACGGACGCGAAACCAATCTCACGCGTCTCGGCTTCAATGACCGCGCCCGCTCGATCGAATTCAGCGGTCGCCGCTCGTGGCGGGTCTGCCAGCACGCCAATTTCGGCGGCGCCTGCATGGAAATCACGGGTGATGTTCCCGTCATCGGCGGCGGTATGGACCGCCAGATCAGCTCGGCTGAACCGGACCAGACCAATCGCCGCGGCAATCGTCCGCAATCCGGCGTCTGGCTGTATGACGGTGCCGACTATACCGGTCAGCGCATCGCTATCGATCGCGACATCACCAATCTGACCAGTCTCGGTTTCAATGACCGCGCCGACAGCATCGTCTTCGCTCGCGGCGAGCAATGGGAAGTCTGTGAACACGCGAATTTCCGCGGCCGCTGCGAGTATTTCGACGGCAATTTCGTCGAGGACCTGCGCCAGTACGGCATGCACAACATGATCACGTCCATGCGCCGGATCGACGGCCCCTATGGCGGCCCGGGTGGCGGCTATCCGGGCGGCGGCGGTGGCGGCGGCGGCGGCGGCTTCCGCGATATCGATGGCGGTGTCCGCGGTGTCGATGCGATCTTCTTCCCGCGCCCGGAATATCGCGGCTACGGCATCGATCGCTGCATGAATTCCCGCGGCAATCGCTGTGACCAGGAGACTGCCAACCGCATCTGCCGTGCAGCGGGCATGAATCGCGCGGAACACTTCGATGTCGATCGCTACAACCGGGTCCGCACCTGGTTCCTCGGCGAGGACCGCGAATGCCGCGCCGGCCGCTGCGAAGCCATCGTCAACGTGCTCTGCACGGGCTGATACGAGCCGGACAACACAGCAAGGCGCCGCTCCGGGGAACCGGGGCGGCGTTTCTTGTTTCTGCAGCCGCAAGCCATTCCCTCGAACCCGGATTCGGACTATATTAGTTTCAAACGTAACTAAATCGCCGTGACCCGGAGTGGACCATGCCCGTCAATGATCCCATCGTGGCCGACCAAGCGCCGGCCGCCGATTTTACCATCGACCAGAAATGGGACCTCTACACGCCCGAGGAACATGCGATCTGGACGACGCTGTACAATCGCCAGATGAAGATCCTGAAGGGGCGCGCGGCCGACGAGCATTTCCACGGGCTGGACATGCTCAATCTATGCGAAGGCGGGATTCCAGACTTCCGGCGCATCAATGAGAAGCTGGAAAAACTGACGGGCTGGACAGTCGTGACCGTTCCGGGACTGATCCCGGAAAAGGAATTCTACGAACACCTGGCCAATCGGCGTTTCGTGTCTGGCCGTTTCATCCGCGACGGCCACAAGCTCGACTACCTGCCCGAGCCGGACATTTTCCATGACGTGTTCGGACACGTCCCGCTGCTCACCCAGCCGGTCTTCGCCGACTACATGCAGGCCTATGGCAAGGGCGGTCTGCGCTCGCTGGAATTCGACACCATCAAGAATATGGCGCGTCTCTACTGGTACACGGTGGAATTCGGCCTGATCAACACGCCGGAAGGCCGGCGAATCTATGGTGCGGGCATTGTCTCGTCGAAGACCGAGTCGATCTTCTGCCTCGAGGGCCGGTCGCCAAATCGTATACATTTTGACCTGGAACGCATCATGCGCACCGACTACCGGTATGATGATTTCCAGCAGACCTATTTCGTGATCGACAGCTATGACGAGCTGATGGAAGCGACCTATGCCGACTTCGCGCCGATCTACGAGAAGCTTCCCTTCCTGCCGGAATACAAACCGTCGGACCTGGCCGAAGGCGACAAGGTCTATTCCGAAGGCACGCAGGAATATGCGCAGGCCGGTGGCTTGCTGGGGAATGCCGAAGCGGTCTGATCAGCCCGAAACGAGCCTGACCTTGCCGGCGTCACCCGGCTGGATCCGCATGCCGGGAAGATCGGCGACGATGTCCTCGATCTTGTCCAGCTTGATCGGTTTGACGATGTAGAAGCTGGATCCGGCGTCCCGGCACTCGGCTTCGACATCCGGATTCTTCGCCCCCGAGAACACACCGATACTGCCGCCGTCAAGATGCGGGACCGCCTTGCGGATGAAGTCCGCGGCATCACCGCCGGGAATGCTCAGATCCGTAAGCACCAGGACGGGACCTGCGGGACCGCGTGCCTCTAGGAATTTGAGGGCGGCATCGCCGCGCGTGAAGGCATGGAAATCCATTTCCAGACCCGCATCTCCCAGGTCCGCCTGGAACAGGAAATGCTCGTCTGGATCGTCATCGACCAGAATGATCGGCACGTGCCGACCTTCAGTCATGTCCAGCCTCCCCGAAAGACATGTATACACTCTGACAGATTCCCGGCCGATCTGTCAGCCGGGATACGCAGTTCAGCCCCTCTGGAAGGGATAGAAATCACCGCCCAGATCGAGAATTTGCGTCAGCTCGTCCAGCGCTGTCCGTGACTCGACCAGCAAGGCCGGATCCGCGAGATCCGCCGCGTGCAGCGCATCGCGATAATAGCGTTCCGCCCAGCCCGTCAGCTGGGCATAGAGGGCATCATTCATGAGCGTGTTCGGATTGACCGCCGCCAGCTCGGCCTCGGTCAGCACCACGCGCAGGCGCAGGCATGCCGGACCGCCGCCATTGCGCATGGATTGGCGCACCTCGGCAAATTTCACCGCTCCGATCGGACCATTACCGGCGACAAGGCGTTCACAATAGGCGCGCGTCGCGTCGTTTTCCCGGGTTTCCATCGGCGCCAGCAGCGTCATGCGGTCATCACCCGGCATGCTCAGCAACTGGCTGTTGAAGAGGTAGGAAACCACTGCGTCCTCGAGCGAAACCTCTGCTGAAGGAACCACCACGAAGACCGGCTCAAACCGCCCCGAAGCCGCCGCCTCGATCTCGCGCTTGAGACCATCACGATCGTCGAAAGCCTGTTCGTGGAAGAAGAGGCAATTGCGATTGCCAACACAGACCACGTCATTGTGGAAGGCGCCCGCCTCGATAGCCTGGCGGGACTGACGCGCCAGAACGGTATGGGTCGCGTCCAGCCCATGCCGGCGCGCAATGGCCTCGCAGGATTGCCGTGTCTGGCGGGCGGGAAACTTGCCGTCATAAGCCTCGAAACCGTCCCGGCCATAAACGAGGATCTCGACGCCGGCATCGCCGTGATCATCGCACAGGCGGACATGATTGGCCGCGCCCTCGTCAGCGAAAACTGAATGGGCCGGCAGGGGCGCGTGAACCTCGAAGTGGTCCGGATCCCGGAAAATGGCCTGGAGTGCGCGCTGGGTCTGTCCGCCCTCGATCGATCTGTGCGGCGTCGTGATCAGATTGGCTGGTGTGAAATGCGCCCGTCCGTCCCGCGTGTCCGCCGATGGCGAGACCATGGCGGCATTGGCCGCCCACATCGATGAGGCCGACGAGGTGAGTTTGAGAAAACGCGGCGCGGTCTTCGCCACGCTCTCGATCACCTGCGTGTCGCTGCCATCGAAGCCCATGGCACGCAGGGCCGGCAGGAAGGGCCGTTCCTGGGGCGGCAGCACACCCTGGACCAGGCCGGCATCGGCCAGCCCCTTCATCTTGGCGAGACCTTCCAGGACCGCCTGGCGCGGCGATGATTTCTGGCCCTCATTGCGGGTGGAAGCGAGATTGCCCTCGGACAGGCCCCCGTAATTGTGGGTAGGTCCGACGAGGCCGTCGAAATTCGCTTCCACGGCGTCCATCTAGGCGTCGACGCCCTTGATCGCCATGCGTTCGACACCCGGTGCGGCCTGGGTAGCCACCGGATAGGCGCAGTAATCCGATGCGTAATAGGCGCTGGGACGAAGATTGCCGGACTGACCCGGTCCGCCGAACGGCATGTTCGAGGCCGCGCCGCAGGTCGGGCGGTTCCAGTTGACGATGCCCGCACGCGCCTCGACCCAGAAACGCTCCCAGAGCGCTTCGTCGTCCGAGATCAGACCGGCGGACAGGCCGTAGGCCGTGTCATTGGCGACATCCATGGCCGCGTCGAAGGAATTGACGCGGACAACCTGGATCAGCGGACCGAAGACTTCCTCGTCCGGCACGTCAACGCCCGTCACGTCCAGCAGGCCGGGTCGCAGGAAGGCCGGGCCGAGATCGGCGACCGGTTCCACCTTGCGGATGACTTTCGCGCCGCGGGCGATCAGGTCTTCCTGCGCGGCCAGCACGCCCTGGGCTGCACGCTCGGAAACGAGCGGGCCGATAAAGGGCGCCGGATCATCATTCCAGCGGCCGATCGTCAGCTTGCCCGCCATGTCGGCGAGCGCCTCGATCACGGCATCACCTGCAGGGCCTTCCGGCAGGATCAGGCGGCGCGCGCAGGAACAGCGCTGGCCGGCCGAGATATAGGAGGAATGTACCGCGATACTGGCCACAGCTTCGGCGTCCTTGGCATCCCACACGACGAGCGGATTATTGCCGCCCATTTCCAGTGCCAGCTGGATTCCTGTCCGACCGGCAAACTTCTCGTGGATGAACTTGCCGGTGCCCCAGGACCCGGTAAACAGCACGCCGTCGAGTTCCGCATTGTCCAGTGCCGCAGCGCCTGTTTCGCGGGCACCCTGCACCAGATTGAGCACGCCGGCCGGCAGACCGGCGGCCTCCCAGGCCCGGACCATTTCCTCGGCCACGGCCGGTGTGATCTCGGAGGGTTTGAAAACGATCGTATTGCCCGCGATCAGCGCCGGCACGATATGGCCATTGGGCAGGTGTCCGGGGAAATTGTACGGGCCCAGCACAAACATCACGCCGAGGGGTTTGTGGGCGAGTTTGGCAAAGCCGAACGCCGTATCGGCCTGATGACCGCCGGTGCGCTCGTCATTGGACGCCAGGGAGATGTCGACCTTGCCGATCATGGCCCCGGCCTCGCCGGCGGTTTCCCACAGCGGTTTACCGGTTTCGCGGGCGATGAGTTCGGCGATGGCATCCTTGCGCTTTTCCAGCTCCGCCTTGTAGGCGCGGACGATGGCGGTCCGATCCTCGATGGAGCGACGCCCCCAGGCCGGGAAAGCCGCTCGGGCCGCGGCAAAGGCTTCATCGACCTCGGCAGGCGTGGCAGCCCTGCCCTCCCAGATCACGGCATTGTCCGCCGGATTGATCGACTGGAAATTCTCGCCGGCGCCTTCGCGCCATTCACCCTGGATGAATTGCATCAATTACCCCTGTTTGCGCCAGAAACGGGCGCGGTCGCCATCATTGAGATTCATGGCCTGCATGACTTCGTAGGAAATCCCGAGCACATCACCGTCCAGATAGGCCTCGACCTGGCAGGTGCGGAAATCGTCGAAACGGTCGGTCGACAACAGGCCCTGCGTTCCGCCCGTCGTCGTTGCCGACTTCACCGTCACCTCGCGGCTCTCGCGCAGGGTGCGGATATTCTCGGTCCAGCTGGAGACCAACGGCCCGCCATCGAACACGTCGACATAGCGGTCATAGTGGAAGCCTTCCCACTCGAGGAGCTTAAGCGCGCCACCGCCATCCTTGTGCGTCTTGCCGACGACATCGCGGACAACGTCCGGCAGGAGGTCCATGTAGATCAGGTGCTGCGGGCCCAGTTCCAGGATGAACTGATTGTCGCTGTTGGCACTCAGCCTGTCGGCCTCGTCGAAATCCATGCGGAAGAAGGGGCGCGAGACGTGATCATAGAAGGGCGAGGAACCGTCGTCGTGCACGACACCGCGCAGCTCCGCGAGGACTTTCTCGCCGAAACGCTGCGGGCCGGCCGCAATCAGGAGATAGCGTGACTGGGCCACGAGGCGTCCAGCTCCGGTACCGCGCCCGGCCTCGGATACGAACAGCGTGCCGACTTCGGTCGCGCCGGCAAAATCATTCACCAGCAGAAGCGCATCCATGTCGAACCGGCGATCGGCCTCCTTGGAGTGCTGCGCCAGGGTGAGGATCTTGAAGTCCCAATAGGGTTTGGTGACACCGACCATCGCCTTGACGGCGGAACAGCCCAGGATCTGGCCGGTTTCGGTGTCTTCCAGCATGAGCTGGTACGTATCTTCAGTCTGTTTCTGACCCGAAGACGCAAAGGCCGCCTCGGACTTCTCCAGCCGCTCCAGCAAAACCTCGTCGGAAACGGCGAGACTGGTGAAACCCGTTCCGGCCTCACGGGCCAGACGGATCAGCGCATCGTGGTCGTTGGTCGTGGCTGCACGGACGATCAGCATGGTCTTCCCCTCAAAAAACGCTACTGAGCCGACTTTGCGAGCGCACGCGCTGCTCGCGCGTCGAACTCGCCGCGGGCGAACTTCATGAGCATCACCGCCGAGAGTTTCGCGCGTTCGGCGAAGCTCGACAGTTTGACGATTTCACGGTCGGAGTGGATATCGGCTCCGCGCACACCCAGCGTGTCCACATTCGGACAGCCGACCGCCCAGAGATTATTTCCCTCGCAGACACCGCCCGTATCCTGCCAACGGATCTGCAGGCCCAGCGCCGCACCAGCGGTCTTGGTCCATTCGAACATCTGGGCATTCGCGGGCGACATGGGTTTGGGCGGGCGCGTGAAACCGCCATGGAGTTCCGCCTCGATACCGTCCCTCACCTGGACTTCGTCCAGGAGGCGGTCGAGCTCGGCGAGTACCCAGATCCGGTCATTCTCGGTATTCACGCGGATATTGAAACGCACGACCGCATTGTCCGGCACCACATTGGGCGGGCCACCGCCGTCGATACGGGCCAGGTTGAAGGTCACGCCTTCACGACGGCCGTTCAGCTCGTCGAGGCCCAGTCCGAACATGCAGGCAGCAGCCAGTGCATTGCGACCGAGATGGTGCTCGCGACCGGCATGGGCCGCTCGGCCGCTGATCTTGAGCGACCAATTGCCCGACCCCTTGCGCGCACCGGCGAGCGAACCGTCCGCCAGGGCCGGTTCATAGGTCATGCCCAGATCAGCACCGGCACCCAGTTCAGCCAGCATAGGGGCCGAGCCGAGCGAGCCGATTTCCTCGTCGGGACTGATCAGAACATCGAAGCCGATCTCGTCCTTCCAGGGCGAGCGCTCGAAGCCGAGCAAGGCGTGCAGCATCACCAGGATACCGCCCTTCATGTCCGCCACGCCGGGACCGTTCAACGTATCCTCGTCCCACAATTCGGTGGACTGGAAATGGCTGTCTTTCGGGAAGACCGTGTCGTGGTGACCGGTCATCACGATGCGGATCGGCGCCTGGGGGCGGATGCGGCAATGGAAGCTCGGCGTATAGGCCTGTTCGCGCACCGTGCCGTCTGGTTCGACGACGGTCGAGGGCGGCAGATCGACCGCGTTGACCTCGCCCTCCTCGAGCTCGGAGAAGGCGTCTTCCAGACAGGCGCGCATGCGCTCCAGCCCGTCGGCATTCCGGCTACCGGAATTGATCGCCGACCAGGCTTTGACGGTTTCGATCATGTGATCCGAACGCGTATCGATCCAGTCGAGAACCGCGCGTTCGTCGGCATTCAGTTCGACAGTCTTGGACATCAGAGGGTGATAGCCCATAGACCGCAGAAGTACACCCCTGCGGACAGATCTCCACAGGGGTGTAGATGCGGGCCTAGGCGTGTTCGAGCGCCTGGGCGAGATCGGCAATCAGGTCGTCGGGATTCTCGATACCGATCGAGATGCGAACG
Source organism: uncultured Maricaulis sp. (assembly GCA_965228215.1). Classification (GTDB taxonomy): domain Bacteria; phylum Pseudomonadota; class Alphaproteobacteria; order Caulobacterales; family Maricaulaceae; genus Maricaulis. The sequence continues at coordinate 3,253,663 of OZ245800.1, forward strand.
AGGCCGTCGGTGAAGCCCTGGGCCTTGCGCAATTCGGGGTCGACACCGCGGTGCGTGGTCGAGCCAGGATGGCAGATCAGGGTCTCTGTGCCGCCAAGGCTGACGGCGAGTTTCATCACCTGAAGAGCGTTGAGCATGCGGAAGGCCGCAGCTTCATCCGCAAGGTCGAAGGCGAAGGTGGAACCCGCTGACGAGCACTGCTTCGCCAACACGGCGGCGTCGCGGCTACCCTCTTCCAGGAAACCGAGATAGCGCACGCGCTGGACCTTCGGATGATCGCGCAGGAATTCAGCGACCTTTCGGGCACCGTTGGCAGCGGCTTCCATCCGGATCTTCACGGTTTCGAGCGAGCGCAGCAACATCCAACATGTATGGGCATCGAGATTGGTGCCAAGATAACCGCGAAGGCTGCGGATCAGACCCATCGCATCGGACTTGCCGAGCGCGGCACCGGCGATGAGATCAGAATGACCGCCGATGTATTTCGTCAAAGAATAGACAATCACATCAACACCAAGCTCCAGCGGATTGGATCCGACAGGGCCAAGGAATGTATTGTCTACAACGATACGCGGGCGCTTCCCTTGCTTCTCCTCGACGAGATCCGCAATTCGGTGACACGCCTCCAGATCAACGAGGTCGTTGGTCGGATTGGTCGGGGTCTCGGTATAGATGACCGACACTTCACCCATCGCCATGGCGCGGTCAGCTGCCTCACGGATCTTTGCCTCGTCGGCGCCGGCGTGGAAGTCGACGCTCTTGATGTCATAGTTGGGCAGGAATTTTCGGATCAAGCTCTCCGTGCCGCCATACAGCGGAGTGGATTGCAGGATTACCGAACCGGCATGGGCCAGCGCCATCAAAGTTGTCGAGATGGCTGCCATGCCCGACGAAAAGACTGCGGCCTCTTCGGCGCGATCGAACAGAGCAAGGCGGTCCTCAAGCACTTCCATGTTGGGATTGTTGAAGCGCGTATAGATCAGCCCGCCGCCCTCGGGGTCACCCGCCTCGGCCTGGCCGGTGATCACCCGGAAGAAGGCCGCGCCATCTTCGGCGGTGGCGAAGGCGAAGGTCGACGTCAAGAAAACCGGCGGTTTGATCGACATCTCGGAGAGTTTGGGATCATACCCATAACTCATCATCTGGGTTTCCGGGCTCAACACATGGCCGGCCACATCCAGTTTGCGGTAGGGCTTGTCCGGTTTACTCATCAGATCGTCCTCTCATAGCTCGGGCACTCGCGCCGGTCGTTCTGGAGCGATTTGAACGCGCAGTGCCAGCGGGTCAAGCGCATCC